>NZ_JAJUBH010000001.1:0-3301384 GCF_021353155.1 Caballeronia sp. PC1 | reverse complement strand
GCCACAACCATACCGGCTTGCGCTGCGAAATGGGTTTACGTCACCGCGCAAATTGTTGTGCGCGCGCCGCGCTCGCGCGACAGCGATACATCCTCCTCAGCTCACGCGTGCATAGTATCGCGCCGGGTGCTTGCGCATCGCTGTCAGATCAATGCCCTCCAGCAGCCAATGCAGTTGCTCGACGCTCAGTTCCAGTACTGGTTCGCTGCGCGGCGGCAGGCAAAGCGGTCAGCCTCCAGGCGGCGCAGCATCAACCAGAACCCGTTACGCTCCCATAGCAGAAGCTTCAGGCGATCGGCACGCCGGTTGCGGAACACGTAGACCGCCCGTGCGAACGGATCGAGTCCCAGTGCCTGCTCCACGATCGTCGAAAGGCCCGTAATGCCCTTGCGGAAATCGACGGCATCGCGGTGAACGTAAACCTTCAGATCAGCGTCGAACCGGAACATGGCACCTTCCCAGCGTCTCGATCATCGTCATCACCAGGCTTGAATCGTCGCCGGCACATTCAAGGATGAGCTTGACACCGTTAGGCAGTTCGGCAATCAGTTGCGACGGCAGCGTGACGCGTTGCGCCTGCCGTGCGAGCGCAACCGGTGCCGCATGAGCCTCGCATGCCGTAACATCGGCATGTCCCGGCTGAACAACCGGGATGAACGTCGGCATTGCCTTGGCCACGCCGTTCGGCGCCCCCTCACTGGTAGCATCGCTTTGATACTGACGAATCCATTTACGCAACAGGTTGGCGTTCAGGCCGTATTCCAGCGCCATCCCGGCGACGGACACCCCTGGTCGCAGACAGGCCAGCACCAGCTCACGCTTGGCCTGTTCGTCAAAGCAACGGCGCTTGCCATCACGCTCAAAGCCCCTTACCAGCCGCTCCTTCAGATTCCTGTCCTCTGCCATGGGTAGTGTCCACTTGAAAGTTGAAGTGGACACCAGCATCGCCTATCACTCATCGCGCGGGAAGGACGCCGACAACGGACCGCTTACGGTGTATCTTTGGACGGCCTATCCGCCAAACGTCGGATCCCCGGCGGTCACGCCGTCCGTCTCGGGTCTACGCTTCCTCCCGCTCGCGCTGCTGATCGCAGTCATTACGCAACGCGATGATCGCCGGTCTACAAAACCGCCGTCCGAATACATCCATCTGATCTGGCTGGCCGGCGTTCTCTGGTCGCCAGAAAGCGCGGCCCAGGTCACAGTCGTCTGGTGGCCGTATTACGTATGGCGTTGCGCTCGAAGCGGCCGGAACGTCTTGCATGCGAATGTCCGCCTGGCTTGCTGGCTGATCGCGACCTTCGTCGCCTTCATCCTTATCTATCGGATCGCGTATGGCGTGTTCCCGAGCCTGACTACCTACCTCGCTTACGTGATGTACCCGCCTGGCCCGCTCCCGATCAACCCGTGGGGCGCAATCTGGTTCTTCGGTCTGGCAGGGCTGGCCGGCATCGTGAGCGTGCGCCGCCAGTTGCGCCGGGCGCCGGACGATCATCGGACGCAGAACCTGGTCGTGTTCGCGCTGGCATCGTTCGGTGCCGCCTCTTATTACCTTGGACGAAGCCACGACAACAATCTTCTGAATGTCTCCGTCTTTTTCCTGCTTCTGCTGCTCGCAGTACGTGAAATTAGCGACTCGCGCCTCGCGCGCTTCGTGTCGTGCGCGGCGATAGCCGCATTGATCAGCTATCCCGTTCTGTTCGGCTGGAATTCGTGGACAAGCCTGGCGCAGTCCGGCCGACTGTTCGAATTCCGACCGCGAGCGACCGTCTCGAATTTCACTTACACTTCGCCGAGGGGCCAACAGGCGAATACTGCGGGTTCAAGTCTTGCAGCGACCGCTTCCGACGATGCAGACCGCGGCATGCGGACCATCGTGAAGCAGTTCGACGAACCTGTGACCGTTCTGGACGCCGCAATCAATCTGGACGCCTCAAACGCAGGCGTTCCGTGGAGCGCCTGTCACGGCCCGGAGAATTTCGTCTACTTGCCTTCCGCTCTGCGCAGACAGTTTCTCGCCAGCACGGCGGACAGGCTCACACGGCCCGGCTGGCTGCTCATCAGCGCGAACTACGACGCCGCTTCGTTTCTTTCGGACTATGACGCGGTGTATCGTCGAGACAGGCGGCTCGATTTCGGCACCTACTACGCAATCCGCTATGTGCCGCTCGCCGATCGGCCCCGATAACCCGCGCACAGTGGCCACCCGTATTCGGATCTGACATGCAGCAAGAAGCCTTCAAACCAATCTCAGTCAAAGCGCCTTCATCGAACAAGACACTGTTTTGGATCAGATGCCTGCTCGACCTTCAGCTCAAGTCGATCGTGCATCATCTGAAACCAGCGATGGCAACGCTCAATGGCAAGGTATTGGACGTAGGCGCCGGCGAGTCGCCGTGGCGCGAGTGGTTATCGCCCAAGGCCAGTTATCACGGCATCGATATCGGGAACGCCGAAGAATTCGGCATGCATGGCGCCCGACGCGACATCACGTACTACGATGGACGGACCATTCCATTCGCGGACGCCACTTTCGACGCCGCGATCTGCATCGAAGTGCTCGAACATGTCGAGCAACCCGATCTCCTGGTCGCCGAGGTCGCCCGATGCCTCAAGGCGCGCGCTCCGTTTATCGTGACCGTGCCGTGGTCCGCACGGCGGCACCATATTCCCTACGACTTTCATCGATTCACGCGCGAACGGCTGGAGGCGCTGCTGGCCGCGCATGGCTTCACGCAGATCGAGATCGCCGAACGCGGCAACGACATCGGCGCGATCGCGAGCAAACTGGTCGTGTTGAGTCTGCGGCTCGCACCCAGGCCGAAGCTCCGCTCACTCTTGACGTTGCCCTTTTTCGTCCTGGTCGCGCCTGTCACGGCACTGTTTCTTCTCGCCGCACACGTCGCCGACATGACCGGCGCGGGCGCCGCGGAAGATCCGCTGGGATACTTCGTGCGGGCGGTGCGCGCCTGAAGTCGCTGCGGACGACTTCCAGGCGCCGGACTCACTTTGCGTCCTTGGCACGGAATATCTGATAGGCGGGATTTGCCGTCATGCCATCGACGGGTATGAAATTCGACCGGATGTATTGATCGATGAGCGGATGCGAGTTTCGATAACGCAGCTCGTCGCGGCCATCCAACGGAAAATCGAAGATGACCGCGAAGCCCGGCCGTGCCGTTTCGAGCCGGGCGATCTCCTCGCGTTGAAATGCATCGCTTCTGTTCCAGGCCGTGTAGATTTCCCAGTTTGGCGCCTTCTCGCCGAGCAACGCATAGGCGCCGGGCCAGAACGGCGCGGCGAAAAAGCTCCGGCCTTGCCCGGCGAAACGTTCGTCGAGCGCTCTGAGCAGTGCGACATCGCTCGCGGTGCCCGGATCCGCCAGCAGATGATCGTCGCCGATCGTCACGCGCTGGCAGACGCCGGAACTGCCGCATTGCCAGCCGGGATGCTGACCGATCATGGCGATCCAGCCGGCGGCGCAGAGCAGAGCAGCCGCCGAATAGCGCGTCAGCGCGTCGCGCGACGCGGCCCATGCGAGCATGCCGATCAGGGTCGGGAAAATGCCCTGTGCGAGGTGCCCCGGATCAGCTCTGGAGAACGCATAGTGCGCGTAAGGAATCGCCGAAAACGCGCACGCCACGAAGAGCGGCGGCGCAGTCGGCATACCGCGCGCCTTGCGGATCAGTACGTAAAGCATGGACGCGCAGCCGAATACGAGCGTCGAAAGGAAGAAGAGGCCGCTCAGAATCTGGCGCGCCGCTTCGGCAAGCGGAAGCTGGCTCGCTTGCACCTTCCACGGCCAGGGCACCGGAAGCGGCAAGTTGGTCGCCTTGATATCGAAAAGAAACTTGATGCTTTCGATAAAGGCTGGTGCGAAACCCTTCACCGTGAGCAGCATTCCGATGAGCGGCAGATAGCCGACCACGATGCCCGCCGCGAAGCTGAGCGCGTTCATCCACCATATCCGCCAGCTCTCGCAGCGCACGGCAAGGTAGAGAAATACGCCCGCGCCGGCGAGAAGGCCGTACACGCCGTGATTCCGTCCGAAGAAGGCCACGACGCCGAGCACGAGTCCCGCGATGAATGCACGAAAATGCGTGATTCGCTGCAGAAAGAATGCGAACGCGCAGATCAGCGCGATCGAAATCGAAATGTCGAACACCTTGTGACGAGGCACCATCCACACGACCAGCGCGAGCCCGAACATCAGGATCGATGGCAAGTCGGCGCGCTTGCGATCGATCGCAGCGAGAAACCCCAGCGCGGCCGCCAGCGCGAGCGCCTGAAGAACGACCACGGTCGTGCGAACGGCCATGATGCCCTGCGAGCCCGTCAGCGTCATGAGCGACGCACTGAAGTAGTATCGACCTGGGTCATAGGCCTGAAAGTCGCGGATGGGCACCTCGCCCGCCATCACGCGTTGAACGCCATACCACAGGTAGCCTTCGTCCCAAAGACTGAAGCCTTGATGTCCCTCCCAGACGAACATCGCCACGACGATCACGACGCCGAGAATGACCGCACGCGAAAGCCGGAAAGGCAACTGATCGTTATTCATCTTCGTTTATGGATGTTGCTCTGCGTCTTGCTCGCGACAGCAAGCGAGCGTGTCAGAAAAAGGACGTGCATCAGGCAAGCTTGCGGGCGAAGACCCATCGCGACATCAGCACGAACGACATCACGGCAACGACTGGCGAAATCAGCGCCTGACTCTCGATCGCGTTCAGATGCAGCGAAAGCAGCGCCTTGATCGCCAGATAGTTCGACAGGTAGCAGAAAAGATAAACGCTGGCGAATCGCGGCAGGCGGGACAACGAAACCTCCGAGAACACCATCGCGCCGGTGGTGAAGAAGTTGAAGAGAATGCCCGCAACGTTGCCGCCGATCAGCGCGGCCCAGACCGGCGCGCCAAGATAGATCAGAGCGGCATACGCACCGAATCCGAAAGCGGTGTTCAGAATTCCCACCAGCACGAAGCGTACGAACCGCGCTTTGTCGATCACGCGTCGGTTCCTTTGCTCTCGTGCGGCCGATAACCCACCGCGACGGTGTTGCCGACGTTGAAGGACGCCTTGAGCCGGCCCAGCCCGCTCGACGACAGCAGCCGCATCGCGCCCTGCTTCATCGCGGAATTCAAAGGCAACAGGCGCGTCCAGTAGCTGATTGCGTAGCGGTTGACAAACGGCTTCACGGCGACGTCGACATAGCCAGCGTTGCCGAGCAGCGCCGCGATGCTCGATTGCGAGAACAGTTGCATGTGCTCGATATCGATGATCGGAGAACGCCGCCCGAGCAGGCGATTCACCGCGCTTCGGTAGTCGTGCGTAACCGTTACGAAGGCGCCGCCCGGCTTGAGCAGGCGAAGCACCGATTCCGCTATCTCCAGCGGCTCACGAACGTGCTCGAGCGTCATGAAGCAACAGACCAGATCGAACGATGCCGGCTCGTAATCGTGCTCCTGAAAGATGCCTTCGCGAATCCAGGCGCGCCGGTTCGCCGGCGCCGCCGCGATGGCGGCTGGCGACGGCTCGATACCGACGACGCGCGCAAAGCCGCGCTCGACGAGTCCTTCCAGCAAGACGCCCGTGCCTGTCCCGATCTCCAGCGCGCTGTTGCGCTCCACCCGACGCAGCGCCGGCGCGAGTTCGCGCAGATAGGCTGTCGCCGCGTCGTTCGCTTCCTCGACGCTATCGAAGTCCGCCTCGTGATAAGCCTGCGCGAGCGCCTGTTGAGACGGAGGCCGGTCGACGTACACGACATCGCATTTCCGGCAACGCACCATCCGGTAGTTGAAGAACTCCGGCTCCTTTCGAGAGGCGAAGCTGAAGCTATCCAGCGTGGACGGGTCCACACGCTCGTCCAGGAATGCATCGGCATCCGAAGCGGATGCGCGGCACACGGGACACGTGCGCTCCATCCGATCCGACATTTGCGCTGGACGATCAGAAATTTCGGTCGGCATTCGGAAATCCGGGAAACGGTGAAACGAGTCCGGGCGCAAAAGCGACGCAGCCCGGACACGCCTCGTTCATTGCAGGAAACGCTGCGCTTCAGGACTGGCCGGGGCCTGCCGTCTGAACGGTCACGACGCCATGACGGATCAGTGCGGCCCGGATCAGTCGCGGACGCCCCTTTACTTCGATCATGATCTTCCCGATGTACTCGCCGACGAGCCCGATGCCGAACAGATTCAGCGAGCCGAACGCAAGAATGGCGATCAGCAGGGTCGTGGCGCCGCGCGGTGCGATGTCGGGCCATGCGATCCGCAATATGGCGACCACGACGGCTGCGATCATCGAAAGTCCGAGAAGCGCCAGGCCGGCCGTGGTGAGCAAGGTCAGCGGTACATTGCTGAACGAGAAAATGCCCTTCTTGGCCCATCCGATGTTCTTCGACAGCGTATTTGTCGTGTGACCGAACATGCGCTCGGGACGCACGTAGTCCACGCCCACCTGCCTGAAGCCGACATAGGCACGCAGACCGCGCAGGAACAAGTCGCGCTCGGGACACGTCAGAAGCCAGCGCACCACATTGCGATCGATCAGAGAGAAGTCGCCGGCATCGAGCGGTATGTCGACGTAGCTGAAAGCCTTGAAGACCCGGTAGAACGCCTTGTAAAGCAAGCCCCAACGCAAGGGCATCTCCCTCTGCACGCGTCTGCCGTAGACCACGTCATAGCCTTCTTCCCATTTCTCGAAGAAGGCTTCGATCAGTTCGGGCGGGTCCTGGAGATCGCCGTCGAGCAGCACGACCGCGTCTTTCGACGCGAGCTCCATGCCACTGCGAAACGCCATCTGAGACCCGAAGTTGCGCGAATGGGAAATGCCGATGACCGCGGGATCGGACAGCGAAAGCGCGCGAATCGCTTCGGCGCTTGCATCGGGGCTGCAGTCGTTGACGAAGATGATCTCGTGATCGATGCCGAGTTTCGCGAAGGTGTCCTTCAACCGCCGGTACATGATCGGAATGGCCGGCTCGTCCTTGTAACACGCGATGATGGCGGAGATGCTGCGACGCTTCTTGTCGGTCAGACGCTTCGAGCGCCGCGCCAGTTCCTCCGGCGTCAGCGTGGCCACCCACTTCGCCGTCTCCTTCAGCCCTTCTTCGAGCGTGACCTCCGCGCGCCAGCCGAGCGCCGCGAGCGCCTTCGATGGATCGGCGTACCACTGCGCGAGATCCCACGAGCGCCCGGTCATCGAGCCGAATTGCGGCGTTTCCTCGATGCCGAACAACGTGCTGGTCACGCCGGCCAGTTCCCTGATGGTCGTCTTGCGGCCCGAGCCGATATTGAAGCTCTCACCGTAGATATCGGGGTTCATCCGGGCCGCGGCGTACACGAATGCGGCGCATACGTCGTCGATATAAACGAAATCGCGTGACGTTTCCGGATCGACGAACGGCGGCAGCGTTCCGGAAAGCGCCTTGCTCAGCAGATTCGGAATCAGGCGAGAACTGTCCTCCAACGGCCCGAAGACCGAATACAGGCGCAAATTCACGCAGGGAAAGCGGTGATGCTTGCCCATGTATCGCAGGTACTCCGCGCCCGCGACCTTCGAAACCGCGTAATGGCTGTTGGGATCGCAAGGCGCGTCTTCGGCGGGCGCAGCGCTGTTGGTGCCGTATTCCGACGAACTGCCGGCATGCACGAAGGCGGCGATCGAACGTCCCGCAAGAAGGCTCGTCAAGCTCACCAGCGACTGAAAGTTGGTGTCGTAGATCAGGCGAGGATCCTGCTCGAACGAATAGGCGCCGTAGGCGACGCAATCGAACACTGTCTGTGGATCGATCTGATCGATCATGTGCCTGAGCGCGGCGGGATCGTTGACGTTGGCGGCCACGATGTTCGGATCCGCCACGCCTTCCAGACGCCAGTTTCTTGCATTCTGCACGACGACGTACACGTCCTGTCGAACCGCAAGAAGCTTCAGTGCCAGATTGGCTCCGACGAAGCCGCCGCCGCCCGTCACCACAATGGGCCCGCGAAGCGCCCGAATGTGCTGGTTCAAATCGCTCATATCGTTTTAGCCAGCCGCAAGGGCACTGAGGAGACTCCGGGGATCCAGGCCGGACTGGGCCCGGAGATAGTTCTGCGAACCATACCTGGAGTACTGATGAGCGCGAGCGCACAGGTGCTGCATTCTCGCGAAAACACCTTGCCCGAGCATGTATAGCGCGAACTCCGAAGCAAAGCTGCCATGCGCGACGTGCTCTTCAGCAATGCAGAGACGGCCATGCGCGGCCACCCGCTTCATGACTTCGACCGGCGGCGGCGTGAGCGCGAGCGGCAGTTCGGAGACCGCCCAGAATTCGGGGCGCACGTCCTCGGGCATGGCGCGCAGCGCTTCGATATACGTGCCCGCGAGCGGACCGACCGCGATCACCACCGGGCCGTTTCCGGACAAAAGCTTTCGCCACGGCGCGTACCCGGGCACGACATAGCCGGCGGGCGGCTCGCCACGGCCAAGCCGAAGATAGGTCGAGTGCGTGTCCTTGCCCGTTTTGGCGACGACGTGCTCGACGTCTTCATCGAAGACGGGAACGAATACCTTCATGTTCGGTAGCGTCAGCAGGATGCCGTAGTCCTCGATGGCGTGGTGCGTCGGCCCCATGACGCCATAGCCATATCCGCCGCCGTTTCCGATCAGATGCACCGGGAGCTGGTGGAACGTTATGTCGTTGCGTATCTGTTCGAACGGACGCGCATAGCAGAACGGCGCGATGCTGTAGACCCATGCATCGAAACCTTGACGAGACAGGCCGGCCGCCACGGATACCATGTTCTGTTCCGCCACGCCCGCGTTGATGAACCGCTCACCCATCGCCGCCTGTAGCGATTCGAGCGCCATGAATCCGAGATCGCCCGTCAGGAAGACCATCGCCGGATCGCTGGAACGGGCCAGCAACGCGTCACACAACTGCTTTCTCATGGGTTGCTCAACTCCAGCAATGCCTGCTGATACTCCGTTTCCTTGAGCGGCAGATAATGCCACTCCATGCGATCTTCCATGAACGAAACGCCCTTGCCCTTCACGGTTTGCATGACGATGACCTTCAGCCGTTCTGACGCCGCATCGAGCGCGGTGCGCATGGCGTCGAGATCATGGCCGGGTATGACATGAAGGTCGACCTCGAAGCCCTGCAGGCGCTCGAAAAGTGGATGCATCGACGCAATGTCGCCGGTTCGGCCGAAGCCTTGCAAACCGTTATGGTCGATCATCACGGTGAGATTGTTCAGCCGGTGATGGCACGCGAAGATCAGCGCTTCCCAGCTCGACCCCTCCTGCCACTCGCCATCGGACATCAGGCAATACACATGGGCGCGGGAGCGCTGGAAGCGAAATGCCAGCGCCGTGCCCGACGCAAGCGACAAACCGTGCCCGAGACTTCCCGTGGCGAACATGATGTCCGCGATGCCACGCGCGGGCGGGTGCCCCGGAAGCAACGTGTCGTCGCGATGGAAGGTCGTCAGGTCCTCATCCGACAATCGTCCGGCGCTCCAGAGCGCTGCATAGAGCGCGCCGGCCGAATGTCCCTTGGACAGAACGAACCTGTCGTGCTCCTCCATGCGCTCGTTGAACAGCAAGGACAATGCGTCGATCGAAGACAGATTCCCGCCGATGTGGCCCACGCCACTTTCGTAGTGCATGCGGATCAGCCGGCTGCGAATGGCCGTTAGTCGTGCTTGATCGAGTTTCATGGTCATCTGAACCTTCCCCCTCTCCGACGGATAGCCGATGAGCAAAATGACGTCGATAAAAGTGCTGCTCAAGCCGCCGATCGAAATCGCCAGCACGCCCGGCTTCCGTTCGCAGGGGCGAACTGGCGAACCAGGTCGGGTTCCATCGGGCATGAAATGAGCCGGGAGCGCCGCGAATAACGGGACGTCCGTGCTTCTGACGGATGCAGGCACTCGAAGCGTGCGAGCCCGTCTTTTTATGCAATTTTGTAAGTATAACTTGGACGGTTCACGCCGAACTCACGACTCGCAGAGCGGATTTGCGCACGGATCTCGCCGATGCATCGGGCGATGCCTCTATCAAGACATCTTTTGTCCCGATACTTCTTATAATCGGCGTATCGCTTTCGCATGACGTCCCCATGACCTCCAGCCTCGACGAAGCCATCCTCCGCGTGCTGCCCACCGAGCGTGACGCAACCGCCTGGCTTTCGACGCCCGAAATACGCAAGCGGCTCGAAGAGCGCGGTCATCGCGTTGGCTATACGAAGAAAGTGCAGCGCCATCTGACCGCGCTCGAAGCCGACGCACGCGTGGTGTCGATGCTCAATGGACGCGAACTCCTCTGGCAGCGCAAGCCGTGGCTGCATGGGTTACAGGAAGGCGTCAGCGGTCTGATGAGCGCGTCGGAGGCGGTCGCGTTTCACATCCTTCAGCGCTTCGCGGGCAACAAGCTTCCCAATGCGGTCACGCGCGACATCGATCCGCTCTTCAAGGCGGCCGAGTCGCGGCTGTCGCAGGAAAAAGCGGACAGCCGCATCTATCGCGCGTGGGCGGACAAGATCGATTCCGTCGATGGCGCCTTCACGCTGATCCGCCCGAAGCTGCGTCCCGAAATCTTCCAGACCGTGGCGACCGCCACGTTCTTCGAACGCGAACTGCTCGTGCAGTACCGCGCCGCATACAAGAACGACAGCGGCGATTCCCAGAAGACGCGCAAGCTCTGGCCGCTCGCGCTCGTCGAATCCGCCGGCGTGATGTACATGGTCGCGCAAGACCCGAGTCGCGCGCCGCGTCCGGAAAAGGGCGAAACGGAGTGGATGCGCACGCTCTACCGGCTCGATCGCATCCGCTCGGTCACGGAGTCGGGCGAATCCTTCACGTACCCGGAAGACTTCAAGCTGCGCAAGTACATCGAGACGCAGCAGGTGTTCGACTTTCTGCCCGAACCGCCCGTGCTGCTCGAACTCGCCTTCGAAGACAACGCGGGCAATCAGCTGCGCGAATCGCCGATGTCGAAGGATCAGCACATCGACACGCTGCCCGATGGCCGCATGAAAGTCACCGGCACCGTAACGCCAAGCCTGAAACTGCGCTGGTGGCTGCGCGCGCTCGGCGCGGGCGTCGAAATCCTCGCGCCAAAAGCCTTGCGCGACGAATTCGCGGATGACTATCGCAAGCTCGCGAGCCGCTACGGTCAGATGCACGCGTAACGCACGCCGCCGCTCGTCAGCGCATGTAGCGCACGTTGACCCGCGGCCCGAACACCTCACGAACGATATCGACAAGATGATCGTGGTGGCTCAGAAAGATCACCTGCGTGCGTTTCGCGATCTGCGCGAGCACGGCGAGGCCGGCGCGCGCGCGGCCATCGTCGAAATTGATGAAGAGATCGTCGGCGACGAACGGCAGCGCCGGGGCCTTCTCGCCATGCTCTTCCAGCGCCGCGAGCCGTAGCGCGAGGTACAACTGGTCGCGCGTGCCTTCGCTCATCCAGGAAATATCGACGTGCTCGCCGCTCGCCCGGATCGCGGACAGCGCCATCGGCTGCCGGTCGTAATCGACGATGAGCCGCGAGAACGTGCCGAGCGTGAGCGTCGAGAAAATCGTGCTCGCGCGTGAGAGCATCGGGCCCTGCCGGCGCTCGCGATAGCGATCGATCGCCCATTTGAGCAGCGTCGATGCCGTCTCGACCTTCACGAAACGCTCGGCGGCATCGGACATCGCGGCGAGCGCTTCCTGGCGCTTCGCTTCGGCGCGCGCGGCGTTCGCTTCGCCCGAAATGGCATCGAGTTCGCGACGCGCGGCATCGAGCGCAGTGGCCGTCTCGGTCGCGATGCGCACCGACTCCGACAACACCGCGCCGATGCGCGAAAGTTCCGCCTGCACGTTCGCCATGTCCGCGCCCTCCACTTCGGCGACGAGCTCGTCGAGCGCCAGACCGTCGCCGCCCTTGATGAGCGCGGCGCGCGCATCGTCCGCGGCGGCGCTTAGCTCGCGCTTTCTCTGCGATTGCGCGATCAGCGCCTGAAGCACGTCGGGCGCATCGACGCCGGCCAGCTCGTAGAGCGGTCGCAGCGTCGCCTTCGCCTCTTCCACGTCGGCACCGGCTCGCTTCACCTGCTCGCTCGCGGCCGCGTGCGCCTTCTTCAAGCGCTCGCGTTCGGCATGTGCCGCGCATGCGCGATCGAGGCGCGCCGAGAGCGCCGTCGCCTTCGCTTCGGCATCGAGCGTGGCGAGCGAATCGTCGAGTTCGCGCGCGAGCTGCGACGCATCGGCGTCGAGTGCGTCGAGCGCCGCGCGCATCGCGGCGATCTGGCCGGCGCGCATCGTATCGATCTGCGTCAACTGCTCGCCGATGCGCTTCACGATGTCGATGGCCACTTCCGCCGCCGCCTGCGAATCCGCCGCGTTCGCGAGGCCCGCCTTCGCGATCGCCGCCGACCACTCGCGTTGCCAGCACTCGAATGCGTCACGCGCCGCTTTCGCCGCGCTTCGGCGCGCGATGTGTTCGGCTTGCGCTTCGTCGAGTTGCGCCGAAACGTTGCGGCGCGTGACCGCGGCTTCGTCGATCGCGGCGATATGCGCCTCGGCCGTGCCGCACAGCGTATCGAGATCGGCGCGCGCATCGGCTTCTTGCAGATGCCGCGCAAGTGCGTCGCGCCGCACGGCGGCATCGGCCGAATCGCGCAAGCATTCCTCGGTGCGTGCATCGAGCGCTTGCGCCGCGGTCAGCACCTTTTCGCGTGATGCGATCCACGACGGCGCATCGTCGAGCGAAATCCCTGCGATATGCGATTGCTCCGCGAGCGCGTGCCACGCTTCATCGAACTTTTGCAGCGCCGATTCGGCTTCGCGCACCGCCTGCTCGCGCCGAACGAGCATCGCCTCCTCGCTCGCGATGCGCCGCTTCAGCGCGGCGAGCTGGGTCGCGTGACCGACCGAGCCAAGCTGACGATCGGCGAGGCCATCCGCCGCGTGCATCGCCGTTTCGAAGCAGGGCGCGCCCCGATCGAGCGCAATATCGCCGGCTCGGATCGCGCGCCACGCGGCATCGCGCGTCGTGCGGGCATCGCGAACCTGATCGGCGGTGACGACATCGTGCGTTTCGACGAGATCGTCGAGTTCGGTGCGCGTCGCGTGCAGCGTGTCCTGCGCCTCCTGGACGCGATCGGCGGCGAGCGACAGGCGCGACACGAGATCCTGACGTTCCGCGCGCAATGCCGCGATGCGCTCGGCCGCAGGCAGCGTCATCGACTTCAACTCGTCGATCGGGCGCGACCATCGTCCGAGCGATGCGAGACCTGCGTCGAGCGTGTGCTTCGCGTCGCGCCTCGCGTCCTCCAAACGCTGCAGCGCCGCGCCCGCGTCGCGATACTTCTGCGCGGCACGCCACGCCGCGCGCAATCCCGGCGGCACTTCGCCGCTCGCGATCGACGCAAGTCTCGCCTTCAGCATGTCGATCTGCGTCGCGCAGCCATCGGCGGCCTGCTGCGCATTGCGCGCGGCGAGTTCGAGTTCGCCGCGTTCGAGCATCAGGCTCGTAACCGTCTGAAGCGCGAGCGCGCCGGGCATCGCGCGGCGTGCGCCCGCTTCGTCCGGCTGCCAGCCAAGTTGCGCGGCGTCGTGCGCAATGTGCCGCACACACATCTCGACTTCCAGTTCGAGCCGCGCGATATCGCTCGCGTGATTCGCGCAGCGCTGCCGCGCGGCGTCGAGCGCACGGATGCGCGATTGCGCGGCCAGGAGGTCTTGCTCGATGTGCACTGCGTTCAGGTCCGCCTGCAACTGGTCAGCCGTTCGGGCATGCAGGTCCAGTGCGGTTTGCGCGGCCGCGAGGCGCGTGAGCGCGCTGTGCAGCGTCGCCTCGGCGTTCGCGGGCAGATCGACGACATCGCCGAGTTCACGCAAATCCGCCGCCTTCTCGCGCCACACGTTCAAATACGGCGCCACGCGCCTCACGCGTTCTAGCTTGCCGCGTTGCGCTTCGAGTTCTGCACGGCGCGCGTCCTGCTCGCGGCTCCGCTCCTCGGCCTCCTCGACGGCAACATGCGCGCGACGCCATTGCGCCGTTCTCACGCTCGCCGCCTTGAGTTCGGCGGTGGCTTCGTCGTACTGCTTCAAACCGACGTAATACGCGCGATCGCCCGACTTGCGCTTCGCCCAAAGACGATCGGCTTCGTCCGCGAGACGCTGGCGCACGTCGCCGAGACTGGCAATGCCCGCGGCCGACTGAAACAGCACCTGCCCGACATCGCTCGACGCATCGAGAATGGCTTCCCCGCCACGGCGCAGCGCGTCGTGATCGAGGCAGTACATCTGCTCGAAAAAACCCTTGTCGGCGGCGCCGAGAAAAGCGGCGAGCGCGTCGGCGGGCAGCGCGTCGCCGTTGGGCATGGCGAGCGGCGCCTTGCGGCTTTTCGAGCGATGAAACGCCAGCGTCTCGCCACCCGTTTCGATCGACGCGCCGAGCCGCAAGTCGCTTTGCGGATGCACGAACGCGAGCGGCGAGCTGTGCGGCATGCCGAAAAGCAATTCGGAAATCGCATTCCGGATGGTCGATTTACCGGCCTCGTTCGGCCCGACGACGAAATGAAAGTCGTGCTCCGCCGCCGGAAACTCCACGGCGTGGTCGGTGAACTTGCCATAGCGGATGAGTTCGAGCGTGCCGATGCGCATTGCCTTACTCCGCGTCCGCAAGCTGCGCGATCAGACCGGAGCGCACGTCGCCCACGAGCTTCGCGAGTTCGCCGTTGCGCACGTGCTCCAGTTCGGGCACGAACTTCTGCAATTCACTCGGCGCCTGCGACGCCAGCGCGATGAGTTTGTCCTTCAGCATGCTCAGGAATTCCGGGTCCGACTCGGCTTCCATCAACAGGCCGTGCAGATCGGCGAGCGCATCGGCGCGGCCGCTTGCCGGTTCGCCGTGAACGAGCGGCACGGTCGCGATCTTCACTCTTTCCAGCCACAGCCGGTCGTGGCTGATCGCCGCGATCTGCGCGAGCACTTCCGCGCGCAGTTGCGCTTCCAGACCGAAAAGCTCGCCATGCGCGCCGGTCGCGCCGATGATCGTCACGCGCACCGCATGCGGCACAAGCGACGCCGACGATTCGACCAGCGCTTCGAGCGCACGCCCGACCGCGCGCGCGACTTCGTCGAGCGTGTTCGCCTGCGACGCATCGACGGTGACGGACTCCCAGCGCAGCACGTCGATAAAAAGCCGCTCGACACTGACCGTTTCCGCCTCCGACACGGTGACGATCACCGCGCCGCGCCGGCCCGTCTCGCGGATGTTGCGGCCCTGCAGATTGCCAGGAAACACTATCGTCGATGCGTCCTGCCAGATCGCGTAATCGTGCACGTGGCCGAGCGCCCAGTAGTGATATTCCTTCGCGTGGAGTTCAGCGACGGAGCACGGCGCGTAACTCGCGTGCATCGAGCCGCCTTCCAGCGCGGTATGCAGCACGCCGATATTGAAATAGCCCGCCACGGGCGGCGGATACGCGGTCACGAGATTCGTGGTGACCGCTTTCTCCTTGAAGCTGTGGCCGTGCAGCGCGACCTTCAGCGCGTCGATGCGAAACGTCTGCGGCTTTCTCGTCGAAAACGTGTGGACGTTGTCGGGCAACTGAAGCTGGCTCGTCATTTCGCTTTCGGCGTCGTGATTGCCGAACAGCACGTAGACCGGAATGCCCGCGCGGCGCAGGCGTCCCATCTCACGGCAGAAGAAGATGCCCGTGTTGTGATCGCGCCAGGTGCCGTCGTAGAGATCGCCGGCGATCACCATGAAATCGACGCGTTCGTCCACCGCCACCGACACGAGCTTCGAGAACGCCTCGCGCGTGGCCTGACGCAGCATGTCGGCGGGTGCGTCGGCGTAGGCGGAAAGGCCGTGCAACGGGCTGTCGAGATGAATGTCCGCCGCGTGTATGAAGCGCATGCACTGCCTCCCTTTGTAGATGTCTTCGCGCCCCGCATCGATGGGGACGACGATCATATCAGCCGATTCGGACACATCGCGTCCCGGTTTCGGACGACGCTTCGAGACGTGTTATGTCCCGCCTTGCACGCAGAATTCATCGCTCGGAATCAACGCGACACGAGGCCATTACGATGAATGCAACACTCGAACGACCACGGGAACCAGCGGCCACGATCACGAGCCCGTACACGCCGCGGAATGTCGATGCCGCGATCGGGCATCTGGAGCGCGTGCTCTCGGCGGAAGGCGCCAACTCGCTGTTCGGCCAGACTTACTGGCGCACGCGCGTGCGGCAGGTGAGCGCAACGCGCGGTTTGCAGCGCGAGCAGCGCGCGCGACTGGAACGGCTGATGAAGCTGCTCTCGGATGCCGGCTGCGTTCAGGCCTTCGAGCGCTGAATGGCCTGCGCGAGCGCGACGAATTCCGCAACCGGCACTTCCTCGGCGCGGCGCGCGAGATCGAAGCCGAGGGCGTCGAAATCGATCGTGTCGCGATACGCGCTCAGGTTGTTGCGCAATACCTTGCGACGTTGCGCGAACGCGGCCTTCACCACGTCGCTCAGCACGGCTTCGTCGACTTCCGGCAACTCGTGCGGCGTAAACGGAATCATGCGCACGATCGCGGAATTCACCTTCGGCGGCGGATTGAACGACTCGGGCGGCACGTCGATCAGCTTGTCCATCACGTAGCGGTATTGCAGCATCACCGAAAGACGCCCGTAGTCATTGCTCGCGGGCTCCGCGATCATGCGCTCGACCACTTCGTCCTGCAGCATGAAATGCTGATCGACGACCTTGTGCGCGAACGTCGTCAGATGGAAAAGCAGCGGGCTCGAAATGTTGTACGGCAGATTGCCGACGATACGCAGCGTCGGCTTGTCGCCGTCGAGCGCGAGCGTGGCGAAGTCGAAATCGAGCGCGTCCGCCGAATGCACGACGAGCCTGTCGCCGAAACGCTTCTGCAGCCGGCCAATCAGGTCGCGGTCCAGCTCCACCGCATGCAGCGGCGATGCGGGCGTCGCGAGCCGCTCGATCAGCGGCTCGGTGAGCGCCGCGAGCCCCGGCCCGATTTCCACCATGCGCTCGCCGCGCCGGGGCGCGATGGCATCGACGATGGATTCGATCACGCCCTGATCGACGAGAAAGTTCTGCCCGAAGCGCTTGCGCGCGAAATGGCCTTGGTGTTTGGTCGACATACTGGTTCGGATGAATGCGCGCGCGTTCAGGCGCTGCGCTTGTGGCGCGCCATCGTGACGGCGGCGTCGATCGCGGCGATCATGCTGCCCGGATCGGCGCGGCCCGTGCCCGCGAGATCGAGCGCAGTGCCGTGATCCACCGACGTGCGGATGATCGGCAAGCCGAGCGTCACGTTGATGCCTTCGCCGAATGTCGCGTACTTCAGCACGGGCAAGCCCTGATCGTGGAACATCGCGAGCACGCAGTCGGCGTCTTTGAGATAGCGCGGCTGGAACAGCGTATCGGCCGGATACGGACCGGGTGCGTCGATGCCGCGCGCGCGGGCGCGTTCGAGCGCGGGCGTGATGACGTCGATTTCCTCGCGGCCCAGATAGCCGTTTTCGCCCGCGTGCGGATTGAGACCGGTCACGAGGATGCGCGGCGCGGCGAGCCCGAAATGCGCGCGCAGATCGTGATCGACGATGGTCAGCGTTTCGACGAGCCCGTCGATGCTGAGCGCCGCCGGCACGTCCTTCAGCGGCAAATGCGTGGTCGCGAGCGCGACGCGCAACGGACGCTCGCCCGAGCCCGCCAGCATCATGACGACGCGCGGGGTGTTCGTGCGCTCGGCGAGATATTCGGTGTGGCCGGTGAAAGGCACGCCGGCATCGTTGATCGTGCTTTTTTGCAGGGGCGCCGTGACGATGGCGTCGAAGCGGCCCGATACCGCGCCGTCGATGGCGGCATCGAGCAGGCCGAGCACGTAGCGCCCGTTCGCCGCATTCAGCTTGCCGGCTTGCGCGGGCACGGCGAGCCCGTGATGTTCGATCTCGATCGCCGCGGGCCATGCGCCGCCCGCGCGCGCGGTCAGCAGGTCGCGATCGCCGAGCACCGTGAAGTGCGCCGACGGCCAGCGCTCGCGCGCCGCTGCGAGCGCGGCCGCCGTGAGTTCCGGACCGACGCCGCCCGGCTCGCCAGTCGTGATGGCAATGGCGAGCGGTCGGTCGGAAGCGGAACCGGCGGCGGCGCTCATGGCGTTACTGCTGTTGGGCAGCGATGCCCTTGTACTGCACGTAGGCGGTGTCGCGCAGTTCGCGCAGCCAGTCCGAATACGCCTGCTCAGCCTTGCGCTGGCCGATCGCCTGACGCGCGATATCCAGTTGCTGCGACGCGGAGCCTTCGGCATCGCGGCGGCCGAGCACCTGAATCAGGTGATAGCCGTACTCGCTGCGCACGGGATCGCTGACGGCGCCGTCCTGGAGATTGTTCATCGCGCGCTCGAATTCGGGCACGGTTTCGCCCGGGCTGATCCAGCCGAGATCGCCGCCCTGCGAGGCCGAGCCGTCCTGCGAATACGTGCGCGCGAAGTTGGCGAAGTCGCCGCCGTTCGCGACTTGCTGCTTGATGTCGAGCAGTTTCTGGCGCGCCGACTGTTCCGACATGCCGTCCGACACGCGCAGAAGAATGTGACGCACGTGCGTCTGCACGAGCTTCGGCGCATCGCCCGGCGTGCCCTGGCTCGCGCGGCGATCCACCAGTTTGATGATCTCGAAGCCGCCGTCGGTGCGCAAAAGCGTGGGCACGACCTGGCCCGGACGCAGCGGCGTGACGGCCGTCACGATGCCCGCCGGCAGCGTGCCCGGCGCGCGGAAGCCGAGATCGCCGCCCTTGCTGGCGTCGGTGTCCTGCGAATTGTCCTTCGCGAGCTTCGCGAAATCGGCGCCGCCTTGCGCCTGCTTCAGCACCGCGTCGGCCTTCGCCTGGACGGCCTGAACCTGGGCCTCGGGGGCGTCGGACGGGAGCTTGAACATGATGTGCTGCAAACGCAGATCGCTCGCATTGCGCGCGCCCGGACCGCGCTGGCTCGCAATGTAGTTCGCCACTTCGCCGTCGGACACGGTGACCTTGCTGTCCACTTCCTTCTCGCGCAGCTTGGAGAGCGTGAGCTCCGTGCGCGCGTCGCGCACGAAGGTCGACCAGGGCACGCCCTGTGCCTCGATGCGCGAGCGGTAGACGTCGAGCGTCATCTGGTTTTGCTGCGCGAGACGCGAGAGCGTACGGTTGACGGTGGCGTCGTCGATGACGATGCCGTCTTCCTTCGCGCGCTGCAACTGGATGCGTTCGAGCACCATCTGATCGAGCACCTGACGCTGCAACTGGTCCGCGGGCGGCACCGGCGCGTTCTGCTGCTGCAGACGCTTGGCGATGAGCGCCGTGCGCTCTTGCAGTTCGCGCTGCGTGATGACGCCGTCGTTCACGACCGCGACGACGGAATCAGCGAGCTGCGCATTGCGGTTCGACAACGCCTGCGCACCGGCCGGCGAATTCAGAATCAGCGCGGCAGCGAGTGCGCCCGCTGCAATTGCCATCGATCGAAACTTATTCACGTTTGCCACAGATACTCCATCAAATACGGGCTGCACCCGTTCGTGTCCTGCTTGTGTATGCCGCCGCGCGGCCACCGGCGCGGCGCTCTGCCGCCCCGCGCCGCCTGCCGTGCGCGAACGCCCGGCCCGGCCTTACTCGTAATCGCTGTACCGGGAGAGCGGCGGCGCCGCCGGCGGTGGCGGCTGATAACCCTGCACGCTCGCGCGGAAAGCGCTGACGAGGCCGTTATCGACGTTCGACAGGCCCTTGAACGTCAACTGCGCGAGCACGCGCGTGCCCGAAGCAGGCTGGCCGGAGGTATTCACGCCGTTCGCGTAACGCTGCATGCCGAAGCCGAACGCCCAGCAGTCGGCATCGTACTGGAAGCCCACGAGCCCGTCGACGAGACGATGGCTCGCGAGATCATAATTTACGCGGCCAACGGCGTAGAGGCGATTCGTGAGCGGCCACTCGCCGGACAACAGAATCTGGTTGATCGGCTCGTTTGCGAGCGTGGTCTGGTTCGAACGCGTGTAGCGATAGCCGACGTTGACGACCCTGCGCTCGCCGGGGCTGAACGCGAAACCGATGCTCGAACGCACGAGCTGGTTGTTGTCCACATTATATTGGAACGCAGTTTCCGAAGCGAAACCAGCGCCCAGCTTGATGGCCGCGCCCGCGATCAGGTCCGAGTGCTTCGCCTGGCCGGGCTCCTGGCCCGGCGTGATCGTGACGCGCTGGCTCTGGAAATAATACTGCTGCGCGATGACGAAACGCGCGCGCTCGTCGCCCGTCGCCGGGTTGATGAAGCGCGTCGTCAGGCCGGCGGTGAGGCGGTTCGCGTCGGCGATCCGGTCGTTGCCGACGAACGTGTTCGGCGTGTAGATCTCGGCCAGACCGAAGTCGGCTTCGGCCGTATCGAAGATCGGTGCGAAGTCCTGATTGTGATACGGCGTGTAGACGTAGTAGAGCCGCGGCTCCAGCGTCTGGATGTAATCCTGACCGAAAAGGCGCACCGAGCGGTCGAACACGAGCCCCGTATCGAAGCTGATGGTCGGAATCGACTCGGTGAAATTCTTCGGCTGCCCCGTCACCGGCGGCGACGAGCCCGCGACCTGGCTCGTCGCGATGTGGCTCAGGTCGTACGACGCGAAGTGCCACTGCACCTTCGGCGTGACGAAATAGCCCGGCGCATTGATTCCGTAGCTCAGGTACGGGTTGAAATACAGCCGGTTGCCGTCGGTCGCGCCTTCGGTGGTGATCGTGAAGCGCGTGGCGTCCGCCTCGAAGCCGTAATCGAAGCCGCCGACGTTGTACTTGTTGTACTGAACGTTCACCTGCGGCTCGCGCGCGTACGGCGGCGTCGATGGCTGCAGCGTCTGCCAGCGCTGCTCGCGCGCGAGTACGGACCACGGGCCGTCGTTGTACGTGAGCCCCGCTTCCTGCTGATACAGCAGCTGCGTGCCGTTCAGGAACTGATTCGACGCGTTGCCCAGGTCTTCCGGATATTGATCGTCCGAGACCTTGTTGTAATTGACGTAGCCGCCGAAGCCGCCGCCGAAATTCTGCCGGTGCTGCCAGAAGATCGCATAGCGGTTCGTATGCGTCTCACGGTCGTTCGGCAGATAGTTGACGTCGAGCGAGCCCGAATACGTCGGCGACAGATAGCGGTAATTGCCCTCCATGAGCACGCCGCGGCGCGTCATGATGCGCGGCGTGATGGTCAGATCGCGATTCGGCGCGATATTGAAATAGTACGGGACCGTCAGTTCGACGCCCGTCGTGGAACTGACCGAGAAGGTCGGCGGCAAGAGGCCGCTGCGACGGCCGCTCGTGAGCGGAAACGACAGCCACGGGCTCGCGAACACCGGCACGCCCTGGAAGAACAGCACGCCGTTGTGCGCGATACCGTCATCGGCGCCGGTATCGAAGTCGAACGACGTGCCCTTGATGTACCACGCCGGATCGGATTCGCACTGGCACGCGGTGTACGTGCCGTGATCGACGCGCGTGCGCTCGTTGTCGATCATGTCGATGCGCTCGGCGCTGCCCGAGCCGCCCGTCAGGTTGAAGTGGTACTTCGGGTTCGTCATGAACCCTTCGTTGGCCTCGACCTTCAGATGCGCTTCCGGACCGATGAACGATACGCCGTTGTTTATCAGCCTGACATTGCCGAAAGCATCGGCCATGTCCGTATCCTGATCGTAATGCAGCGCGTCGCCCTTGATGACCGTCACCGTGCGCCGGATTTCCGCCGCGCCTTTCGCCGCCATGTCTTCGTCGGACGTGCCCGTGGCCTTGTCGCTCAGCAGGAAGGTCGAAGGCTGCTGGCCGCCTTGCAGCGGGCGCTCTTCGAGTTGCGGCGCGAGGCGCAGGCTGCCGGGGCCGTCGAGCGGCTGGGGATACGCGGCGTCGCCCACGAGCTGGGCATGCGCGAGAGCGGGCATCAGACCCGGAACGGACAGAAGCGCGGCAACGAGCCGCCGCCTGCGTGGCTTGTCGTCGCCTTGGATTTTCGATACGGGAAACTGTCGTGGCGGCATGTATGGGTGGCGGTTCGATCCCGTTCGCGTCCCACGCGCTCGATGTCGCGAAGCAGACAGCCGCGCTCCTGCGCAGCCGAACTTGACGGTCCGTTGCTTAAGCGGTGACGCTCGCAGTCGTCGGGAGCCTGGCGCCAGGCGTGAAACGGATCGCTTAAAAAAGTCGTGGGGTATTATATGGCAAGATGTTTTGCCTCTCGAATTTATGACGCACATTCCTTCCGACGCCCGTTTCGATCAACTCCGCTCGTGGCTTGAAAACATCGCCGGACCGTACCGGCTGAACCTCGCGAGTCTCGCGCCCGCCTCGGCGGATGCCAGCTTTCGCCGCTATTTCCGGCTCGAAAGCGACTCGGCGCACGGCAAGACGCTCATCGCCGTCGATGCGCCGCCGCCGGAAAAATGCCGCGAGTTCGTGCAGGTCGCAGGCTTGCTGGACGCGGCGGGCGTTCATGTGCCGACAATCCTCGAAGCCGATTTCGAATCCGGCTTCATGCTCGTGACCGATCTCGGCACGACGACCTACATTTCCGTGCTCGACGAGAAGAACGCGCGCCCGCTGATGCGCGCCGCGATCGACACGCTGATCCGCTTCCAGCAAACCGCGCGCGAAGGCGTGCTGCCGCCGTTCGACGAGGCGTTCCTGCGCCGCGAGATGGAGCTGATGCCCGAGTGGTTCATCGGCCGGCATCTCGGCCGCGACGTCACCGCCGAAGAGCGCAAGACGCTCGACGACACGTTCACGCTGCTCGTCGGCAGCGCGCTGAATCAGCCGCAGACGTTCATGCTGCGCGACTTCATGCCCCGCAATCTGATGGTCTGCGAGCCCAATCCGGGCGTGCTGGACTTTCAGGACGCCGTCTACGGCCCGATCACCTACGACATGGCCTCGCTGTTGCGCGACGCGTTCATCAGCTGGGACGAGGAGTTTCAGCTCGACTGCTTCGCGTATTACTGGGAGCGCGCGCGAAAGGCCGGCCTGCCCGTCGATGCGGATTTCGGCGAGTTCTACCGCCAGCTCGAATGGATGGGCCTGCAGCGGCACATCAAAGTGCTGGGACTGTTCGCGCGCATCCACTACCGAGACGGCAAGCCGCGCTATCTCTCCGACTTGCCGCGCTTCATCGGCTATGCGCGCAAGGTCGCAGAGCGCTACGCGCCGCTGTGGCCGTTCGCGCGCCTGCTCGATTCGCTCGAAGGCCGCGCGATCGAAGTCGGCTACACGTTCTGACGGCGCATGAATCATTCGATCAAGACGGCGATGATCTTCGCCGCCGGACGCGGCGAACGCATGCGCCCGCTCACAGATACCTGTCCGAAGCCCCTGCTCGAAGCGGGCGAAAAGCCGCTCATCGTCTGGCAGATCGAGCGGCTGGCGGCGGCGGGCGTCGAGACGATCGTCATCAATCATGCGTGGCTCGGGGCGCAGATCGAATCCACGCTCGGCGATGGTTCGCGCTGGGGCGTCGCATTGCGCTATTCGCCGGAGTCCGAGGCGCTGGAAACGGCGGGCGGCATCGCGAAGGCGCTGCATCTGATCGGCGATGGCGTGTTCATCGCGGTGAGCGGCGACGTGTTCTGCGATTTCGATTACGCCGCGCTTCGCGACCGCGCGGCCGCCCTGTCGGCGCTCGATGAACCCGGCATGCATCTCGTGATGGTGCCGAACCCGCCATTTCACGCCAAAGGCGACTTCGCCCTGCGCGACGACGGCTCGCTCGCGCTCGATGGCGAGCCGCGCTTCACCTTCGGCAACATCGGTCTTTACGACACGCGCATGTTCCGCGATCTCGCCCCCGGCACGCGCCGCGCGCTCACGCCCTACTATCGCGAAACCATCGCGGCCGGGCGTGCTAGCGGCGAACTCTACGCGGGCCGCTGGGAAAACGTCGGCACGCCCGCGCAATTGCAGGCGCTGGACAACGAACTGCGAAGCCGCTGAGCGTCGGGGATTGGGACGCATCCGATGGTAAAATGCGCGGTTCTCCCGTCTTTTCCTTCCGGCTGCGCCTCAATCATGTCCGATATCCGTCCCGATACCCTCTTTGCGCTCACCGCGCTCTCGCCGCTCGACGGCCGCTACGCCGCCAAGACCGAAGCGCTGCGCGACTGGCTTTCCGAAGCAGCGTTCATGCGTCATCGCGTGACGGTCGAGATCCACTGGCTGATCGCGTTGTCGCGCGCGGGCTTCGACGAAGTGCCGCGCTTCTCCGATGCGTCGGAAAAATTCCTGCTCGATCTGGCCGAGCGCTTCACCGCGCGCGACGCCGCGCGCATCAAAGACATCGAGCGCGTCACGAATCACGACGTCAAGGCCGTCGAATACTGGCTCAAGGAATCGGTCAAGGGTCAGCCGGAACTGGAACGCGCAAGCGAGTTCATCCACTTCGCGTGCACGTCGGAAGACATCAACAACACGTCGCACGGGCTGATGCTCGCCGGCGCGCGCGAACGCGTGATCCTGCCCGCACTGCGCTCGGTGCATGAGCGTCTCGTGAAGCTCGCGCACATGCACGCGGAACAGCCGATGCTCTCGCGCACGCATGGCCAGCCCGCCAGCCCGACGACGCTCGGCAAGGAAATCGCGAACGTGGCGGCGCGTCTGTCGCGCGCGATCGAGCGTGTCGCCAGTGTGCCGCTGCTCGGCAAGATGAATGGCGCGGTCGGCAACTACAACGCACATCTGTCGGCGTATCCGGAGTTCGACTGGGAAGCGTTCTCGAAGGATGTCGTCGAAAATCGCCTGAAGCTGACGTTCAATCCGTACACGATCCAGATCGAGCCGCACGACTACATGGCCGAACTGTTCGATGCAGTCGCGCGCGCGAACACCATTCTTCTCGACCTCGACCGCGACGTCTGGGGCTACATCTCGCTCGGCTACTTCAAGCAGAGGACGAAGGCCGGCGAAATCGGCTCGTCGACGATGCCGCACAAGGTCAACCCGATCGACTTCGAAAACTCGGAAGGCAATCTCGGTCTCGCCAACGCGACGCTGCGCCATCTCGCCGACAAGCTGCCGGTCTCGCGCTGGCAGCGCGACCTGACGGACTCGACGGTGCTGCGCAATATCGGCGTGGCGTTCGGCTATTCGCTGCTCGCGTACGACGCGCTGATCCGCGGTCTGGACAAGCTCGAAGTGAACGCGGCGCGTCTGAACGAAGACCTCGACAATACGTGGGAAGTGCTCGCCGAGCCGGTGCAGACGGTGATGCGCCGTTACGGCATCGAGAATCCGTACGAGCAGTTGAAGGAACTGACGCGCGGCAAGGGCATCACGCGCGAGGCACTGCAGACGTTCATCGGCGGACTGGCGATTCCCGCCGAGGCGAAGAAGCTGCTGCTGGAGATGACGCCGGCGTCGTATATCGGCAAGGCGGTCGAGCTGGCGAAACGCATCGCCTAAGTTGAAAAGCCCCGGAAAACCGGGGCTTTTTTCTTGGCGCTTACTGTCGCTTAACGACGGTTACTTACGCGTCTTCAGCTTTTCAAGCACGTTATCGACAATCTGCTCCGGCGTGAGCTCGATGCTCTCCGTGATCGCTTCGTCCTCGCCCGGCTCTTCGAGCGTGTCCAGCTGACTCTGCAGCAGCGACGGATCGAAGAAATGGCCCGTGCGCGAGCCGAGCCGTTCGCGCAGGATCTCCATCGTGCCGTGCAGATAGACGAAGCACACGTCCCGGTCGCCGTCGCGCAGGATTTCGCGATACGAGCGCTTGAGCGACGAACACGTGAACACCGCCGTCTCCCCCGCCCGCTGCTTCTCCTCGATCGCCGCGCGGATCGTCTTCAGCCACGGCCAGCGATCTTCGTCGGTCAGCGGAATGCCCTTGTGCATCTTCTCCTTGTTCGCGGCGCTGTGAAACGCGTCGCCATCGGTGAACGCGCAGTTCAGGCGTTCCGCCAGCATCTCGCCGATGAGCGATTTGCCGGCGCCCGACACACCCATTGCGATCAGAATCATCGATTTCTCCTTACACGAACGCCGCAAGCACGAACGTCAGACCGAGGCCCATCAAGGAAATGATGGTTTCGAGCAACGACCATGTCTTGAACGTCTGGCCGACCGTCATCCCGAAATACTCTTTGATCAGCCAGAAGCCGCCATCGTTCACGTGCGAGAAAATGAGCGAGCCCGAGCCGGTGGCGAGCACCAGCAATTCGGGGCTCGTGTGGCCTCCCGCCGCCGCGGCGATCGGCGCGACGATGCCGCACGCGGTCGTCATCGCTACGGTCGCGGAACCGGTCGCCAGACGAATCAGCGCGGCGACGAACCAGCCGAGCAACAGCGGCGACAGATGCGCCTGCGAAGCGGTAGCGACGATCTGCTGGGAAATGCCGCTGTCGCGCAATACCTGCCCGAAACCACCGCCCGCACCGACGATCAGCGTAATGCCCGCGATCGGCGCGAGACATTCGCCGCAGAACTTCTGGATCTGATCGCGGTTGAAGCCGCGCGCCGCGCCGAAGGTCCAGAAGCTGACAAGCACGGCAATAAGCAGCGCCATGTCCGATTGGCCGATGAAACGCAGCAAGTCGTTCGGCAGGGTTTTCGGCGTGAAGACCAGATCCGCCCAGCTTCCGACGAGCATCAGAATAACCGGCAGCAGAATCGTGAACAGCGTGATGCCGAAGCTCGGCAATTCGCGTTTGACCGAGGTATCGCCGTGCTTTTCGGTGAACTGGTCGGCGAGCGCGTTGGCATCCGGCAGCTTGATGTACTTGTGGATCAGGAGCGCGAACAGCGGGCCCGCGACGATCGCGGTCGGCACGCCGACGATCAGACCATAGGCAATCGTCTTGCCGATATCCGCGTGATATTGCTGCACTGCAAGCAACGCGGCCGGGTGCGGCGGGATCAGACCGTGCACGACCGAGAGACCGGCGACCATCGGCAGACCGATCAGCAGCAGAGACTTGCCCGTGCGCTTGGCGACGTTGAACGCGATCGGAATCAGCAGCACGAAGCCGACCTCGAAGAACACCGGCAAGCCGACGATGATCGCGACGACCATCATCGCCCAATGGATGTTCTTCTCGCCGAACAGATGGATCAGCGTATTGGCGATGCGCTCTGCGCCGCCCGATTCCGCCATCATCTTGCCGAGCATCGTGCCGAGGCCGACGACCACGGCAATATGGCCGAGCGTGTTGCCGTTGCCGGTTTCGAACGACTTCACGATTTTGTCCATCGGCATGCCGACCGCGAGCGCGAGCAGCACGGACACAATCATGAGGACGAGGAACGGGTAAACCTTATAGCGCGCGATCATCAGGATCAGAACTGCGATCGCGATCACCGCGTAGAGCAAGAGCATGCTCCCGTGGACGGCTGGCATAACGCCTCCTTTGATTTTGTTGAGGTTTTTGCGCTATGTATGCGTTTGCCGTCGCTGCACTGCACACCGCGGCAATGTCCGGCAAGCGCAAACACGGCGCTGGGCAACGGAATTTTACTTGTAAGCTGGGAAAGCGGGCGCGAAACGGTGCGCTCGGGCGTGAGCGGCATCGGCGCATCCGCGAGAAAGCACTTCGCGTCGTCGTGACCGCCGTCGTCGCAGCCCGCTACGGTGAACGCACCAGCAGCGTCACATAGCGGCAGGCCGCGCTTCCCACGACTTCGGCAATGCGCAAATCACGGACGACAGACGAACGGAATGACGTGGACGGCGCAGCGTTGAAGCAATCGCATGACCGGAACCGAGGGCGTGCCCTTCGGCGTGGGCCATTTCATCGCCTCGAACGCCAGCGCTTCGGCTACACCGATATACGCCTGACCGCCCCCCGCCCGATGGTCACTGATGCGGCGCGAGTTCACTTGCAGCTCGTGCGAGCCGCGTGACTTCCGCCCAGTCCTGCGCGGCGAGCGCCGCTTTCGGCGTCAGCCACGAACCGCCGACGCACACCACGTTCGGTTGCGCGAGAAAGCTCGTCGCGGTTTCGGCCGTGATGCCGCCCGTCGGACAGATTTTCAGATTCGGAAACGGACCATAGAAGGCTTGCAGCATCGGAATGCCGCCCGCCTGCTGCGCCGGGAAGAACTTGACGATCTCGTAGCCCAGTTCCATCGCCGTGATGATGTCGCTCGGCGTCATGACGCCCGGCAACAGCGGCAATCCGGCGTCCTGCGCGGCCTTGTGCATGTCCTTCGTCAGGCCGGGCGACACGCCGAATTGCGCGCCCGCTTTCTTCGCCTGCGCGCAGTGCTCCGGCTTCGTAATGGTGCCCACGCCAACGACGATATCGTCCGCCAATTGATTCGCGCGCTCGATCGCGGCGATGCCCGCCGGGGTGCGCAGCGTAATCTCCAGCACTTTCACGCCGCCCGCATGCAACGCGCGCGACACGTTTTCGCCCTGCTCGACCGAATCGAAAGCCAGAACCGGAATGACCGGCCCGAGACGCACGATTTCACTTACCGTTTTCATTGATGCTCCTTGTCTGTGCCTGATGGATGCCGCTCAGTGACGCGTGGCATGCGCCTTGTTCAACGCCGATGCCGCCGCGCGCGCGTTTTCGCGCAGCGGATTGCGTTCGTGCCCGGGCGCCGTGGCGTGGGCGTGGCCGTCGTGCGGCGACATCGCGCCGATCAGCGCGCCGAACACCGACGCGCCCTCTTCCGCCGGCAGCGCCGCGCTACGGAACACGCCGAACAGCTCGCGCCCGAAACCCACTTCGTTCTCCGCCTGATGCAGCGGCGCCTGCACGTCGCGAGCGTCCCATTCCTTCGCGTCGATCTCGATGTCGAGCACGCCCGCGGGCGCGTCGATCACGAGCATGTCGCCCGTGCGCACCTTGCCGAGCGGCCCTTGCAACAACGCCTCAGGCGATACGTGAATGACCGCCGGCACCTTGCCCGATGCGCCCGACATGCGCCCATCGGTAACGAGCGCGACGTGGAAGCCCTGATCCTGCAACACGCCAAGCAGCGGCGTCAAACGATGCAGCTCCGGCATGCCGTTCGCGCGCGCGCCCTGGAAGCGCACGACGGCGACGAAATCCCGCTTCAGCTCGCCCTTGTCGAAAGCCTCCTGCACTTGCTCTTGCGAATCGAACACGATGGCCGGCGCCTTCACCACGCGATGCTCCGGCGCGACCGCCGAAATCTTGATGACACCGCGGCCGAGCTTGCCCTGCATCAGGCGCAGGCCGCCGTCCGGCTGGAACGGCTCGCCGATGTGGCGCAGCACTTTCGTGTCGTGACTTTCCGGCGCGCCATCGACCCATTGCAGCTTGCCGTCGATGAGCTTCGGCTCCTTCGTATAGTGCGAAAGTCCCCGGCCTGCGACCGTCTGCACGTCTTCGTGCAGCAGCCCGCCTTCGAGCAGATTGCGCACGAGAAACGCGACGCCGCCCGCTGCGTGAAAGTGATTCACGTCGGCCTTGCCGTTCGGATAAATCTTCGCGAGCAGCGGCACCACTTGCGAGAGTTCGTCGAAATCGTTCCAGTCGATCACGATGCCCGCCGCGCGCGCAATCGCGACCAGATGCAGCGTGTGATTGGTCGAGCCGCCCGTTGCCAGCAGCGCAACGATGCCGTTCACAATCGCTTTTTCATCGACGACATGGCCGATCGGCGTGTAGTTGCCGCGCTCCATCGTCAGATCGAGCACACGGCGCGCCGCCTCGGCGGTGAGCGCATCGCGCAGCGGCGTGTGCGGATGCACGAACGCCGCGCTCGGCAGGTGCAGGCCCATCACTTCCATCAGCATCTGATTGCTGTTGGCCGTGCCGTAGAACGTGCAGGTGCCGTGACTGTGATAAGCCGCCGCTTCCGCTTCGAGCAGCGCGCCGCGGTCGCATTTGCCGGTCGCGAATTCCTGGCGGACCTTGGCTTTTTCGTCGTTCGTGAGGCCGCTCGTCATGGGGCCGGCGGGCACGAAGATCGTCGGCAGATGGCCGAACTGCAGTGCGCCGATCGCCAGGCCCGGCACGATCTTGTCGCACACGCCGAGGCATAGCGCCGCGTCGAACATATTGTGCGTGAGCGCGACGGCCGTGCTCATCGCGATGACTTCACGCGAGAACAGCGAGAGCTCCATGCCCGCGTTGCCCTGCGTGATGCCGTCGCACATGGCGGGCACGCCGCCCGCGAACTGCGCGATGCCACCGTGCTCGCGCGCCGCCTGCTTGATGATGTCCGGAAAACTCTTGTAGGGCGCGTGGGCCGAAAGCATCTCGTTATAAGACGAAACGATGCCGATGTTCGGCTCGCGCACCGCCTTGATCGCGAACTTTTCCTTGTCTTCGAGTCCGGCAAAGCCGTGCGCGAGATTCGCGCATGACAGTGCGCCGCGCGCGGGGAACATGCCGTGCGCCGCGTCGATGCGCGCAAGATAGGCCGCGCGCGTCGGCTTGCTGCGCTCGATGATGCGATCGGTGACTTTTTTGAGTTGCGAATGCGGGGAAACCATCGAAGCTCCTTCGTCTCACTCCCGGCGCGCCTGCCGTCGAGGTTGGGTTGATCACTGCGAGGGACGGCGCTTGATCTTCTATTTGGCCGTGTACGGGCATATTAGTAGAAAAACTACACGATGACAACGGCGTAACGACGCTATCTCATTAAGCGACCGCATAGCTTGAAACCCTTACGTACGCGCGAATCAGGGAAATCCCTGAGGCTTTGGCGCGTTCGAAAATGTAGTATTTGTACAAGCTCGGTCATCGGCTATAGTCCCAAGCAATTTTCAGCATAGGCGAGATTTCCGATGTTGCTGTCCCAAGTCGAAGCGATGCGCGAACAACTGCGGCCGTCCGAGCGCAAGCTGGCAGACTACGTGCTGGAGGCGCCGCGCGAAGTGCTCGACCTTTCCATGACGGATTTCGCCGCGCGCGCCGGCGTGAGCCAGCCCACCATCGCGCGATTCTGTCAGGCGCTTGGCTTTTCCGGCTTCCGCGAATTCAAGATTCGCCTGGCGCAAGGGGTCGCAGGAGATGTGCCCACGGTTTATCGAGACGTGAAAAGCGACGAACCGCCGGCGGGGGTCACGGCGAAGGTGCTTGACCGGACCATAGGTGCGCTGATCGCGGTGCGCAACAGTCTGTCGTCGGACAGCGTCGCCGCGGCTATCGCGATCCTCGCCGAAGCGCGGCGTATTGAGTTCTATGGCGCAGGCGGCTCAGGCATTGCCGCACTCGACATGCAGCACAAGTTCTTCAAACTGGGCGTGCCGTCCGTCGCCTACTCGGATCCGCACACCTACACGACTTCCGCGGCGCTGCTCGGCACGGGCGACGTGGTCGTCGCCATCTCCAATACGGGACGCACGAAAGACATTCTGGATGCGTGCAAATCGGCGCTCGACAGGGGCGCGAAGGTTATCGCGATCACGCACGGCACTTCGCCGCTCGCACGACTGGCGACGGTCGGCCTGTTTGCAAATGTCGATGAAGACACGGATATTTTTTCGCCGATGACATCACGCGTTTCGCATCTTGCGATCGGCGACATTCTGGCGGTGGGGCTGGCGCTGGCGCGCGGTCCGGCGTTGGCGGAGAGGCTCGCCGAGGCGAAAGACGTGCTGGAGAAGCGGCGGGTCGGGGCGTAGCTCAAAACGGCTTGATCACCACCAGCAGCGTCGCGCCGAGCAAACCGAGCACGGGCAGCTCGTTGTACATCCGGTACCACTTATCCGAGCGCGTGTTCTCGCCGCGCTGGAACGTACGCAATAAGCGGCCGCAGTACGCGTGGTAAGCGATCAAAAGCACGACGATGCCAAGCTTCGCATGCAGCCACCCCTGCCCGGCGCCGATTCCGACGACGAGCCACAGCCACAGTCCGCACGCGAGCGCGGGCACCGCGATGAACGTCATGAAGCGAAAGAGTTTCTTCGCCATCAACAGCAGACGCGCGGTGGCCGCCGGATCGGTTTCCATCGCCAGATTCACGAAGATTCGCGGCAGATAAAAGAGCCCCGCGAACCACGAGGCGATCAGCACGATATGCAGCGATTTGATCCAGAGCATCGTTCTCGATTGTTATTGGCGGCTCACTAACGCCTTATTGGCGAATCTCGCCGCGTCCCAGCACCACGTATTTGAGCGATGTCAGGCCTTCCAGCCCGACCGGCCCGCGTGCGTGCAGCTTGTCGTTCGAAATGCCGATTTCCGCGCCCAGGCCGAATTCGAACCCGTCCGCGAAGCGCGTCGACGCGTTGACCATCACGCTCGCCGAATCGACTTCGCGCAGGAAACGCATGGCGCGGTCGTGATCTTCGGTGACGATCGCGTCCGTGTGATGCGAGCCGTATGTGCTGATGTGCTCGATCGCCTCGTCGAGGCCGCCGACGATCTTGATCGACAACACCGGTGCAAGATATTCCGTGCTCCAGTCTTCCTCGGTCGCGTCGACGAGCGAGCCGACGTTCGCCGCTTCCAGCACCGCGCGCGCCTCAGCATCGACGCGCAATTCGACGTCTTTCGCCTGAAATGCCTGCGCGAGTTGCGGCAAGGCCTGCTGCGCGATCCCGCGCGCGACCAGCAACGTTTCCATCGTGTTGCAGGTGCCGTAGCGATGCGTCTTCGCGTTGTCGCAAATGGCCGCGGCCTTCGCGAGATCCGCGCGGTCGTCGACGTAGACGTGACAGATGCCGTCGAGGTGCTTGATCATCGGCACGCGCGATTCTTCCATCAGGCGCGCGATCAGGCTCTTGCCGCCGCGCGGCACGATCACGTCGACGAATTCGGTCATGGTGATGAGTTTGCCGACCGCCGCGCGATCCGCCGTCTCCACGACCTGCACCGCGTCCTGCGGCAACCCGGCCGCGCTCAGCCCGACGCCGATCAGCTTCGCGAGCGCGGTGTTGCATTCGAGCGCCTCGGAGCCGCCGCGCAAAATGGTGGCGTTGCCGGACTTGAGACACAGCGCGGCAGCATCGATCGTCACGTTCGGACGCGATTCGTAAATGATGCCGATGACCCCGAGCGGCACGCGCATCTGCCCGACCTGGATGCCGCTCGGACGGAACTTGAGCCCGCTGATCTCGCCGATCGGATCGGCGAGCGCGGCGACCTGGCGCAAGCCTTCGATCATCGTGTTCAGCGCCTTGTCGGAAAGCGTCAGGCGGTCGATGAAGGCTGCGTCGTGGCCCTTTTCGCGGGCGCGGGCGAGATCGCGCGCGTTCGCCTGCTTGAGCGCCTCACGCTCGCGTTCGATCGCTTCGGCGACCGCCAGCAGCGCGGCGTTCTTCGCGGCCGTCGACGCACGCGCCATCGCGCGCGACGCCGCACGTGCGCGGCGGCCGAGGTCGGTCATGTATTGATCGATGTTCATCGTGGGGTTCTCAGCGCGTTTCGGGCGGCATCCGTTTCGATGCGAATACCGACACCCAGGAAGATGATTCTAAGCCGTTGCGCGAATTGCAACAGCCTGCAACAAAGCGTCCTAGCGACGCGGTCGCGGCGCGGTCGCCGCCTGCGCTGGCTTGCCGCCCGCGACGGCCATCGCCAGTTCGAACATGCCGGCCCACGGATCGGGCGGCGGTTCGCTGCCGCGCTTGCCCGTGCTGCCCGACAGGCCTTTCACCTGCCGATCCAGCCGCGCCGCGAGCGACAGCGCTTTTTCCAGCGCGTCATCGGTCACACGCGCGAGCGCCGGGCCGATCAGCCGTTCGCGCGGCCCCCAGACGCGGTTCTCGCGCAGGAGCGTGGCAAGCGGCTTGCCCGCCGCGACGCCGCGCTTGATGCGCAAGAGCGTACGCACTTCCTCGACGAGCGCCCACAACACGAGCACCGCGGCCTCGCCCTCGCCCTTCAGGCCATCGAGCATGCGCGCGAGCCGGCCGATATCGCCCGTCAGCATGGCCTCGTTGAGCTTGAAGACGTCGTAGCGCGCGACGTTCAGCACGGCGTCGTGGATCTGCTCGAAGGTGAGCACGCCTTCGGGATACAGCAGCCCGAGCTTCTGAATTTCCTGATGCGCGGCAAGCAGATTGCCTTCCACCCGTTCCGCGATGAACGACAGCGCGCGCCGCCCTTCTTCGCCCGGCGCGACGCGCTGGCCTTGCTGCGCGAGGCGCTGGCCGACCCACATCGGTAACTGCGCACGTTCGATCGGATCGATCTTCAACGCGACGCCCGCGCCGGTCAACGCCGTGAACCACGCGGTTTTCTGCGTCGCGCCGTCCACGCGCGGCAGGGTGACGAGCGTGACCACGTCGGGGTTGTCGGCGGCGGCGAGCATCTTCAGCGCTTCGCCGCCTTCCTTGCCCGGCTTGCCCGTCGGAATGCGCAGTTCGATCAGTTGCCGGTCGCCGAAAAGCGACATCGACTGCGTCGCGCCGATAAGCGTGCTCCAGTCGAAACCACGCTCGACGGTGAATACCGCGCGGTCGGTGAAACCGCCCGCGCGCGCCGCCGCCCGGATGCGGTCGCACGCTTCCTGCGCGAGCAGATGCTCGTCGCCGTAGACGACGTATAGACCCTTCAGGCCTTTCGCAAGGTGCGCTTCGAGCGCGTCGAGCTTCAGTTGCATGTGCCAGTCGAATGCGGTCGATCAGAGCGGTGGTACCGGCAGCGGCGCACGTGGCGCGACGCCCGGCGTCTGCTCGCCCGGCGCCGGATGCAGCGAGCGCACCGTGGCGAGCCGGCGCGTCAACTGATCGACGGCGTCGTTGCGCATGTCGTTGTAGAGCAGCGTCGCCTCCTGCGATTTCGCGAGCGTGTACTGATCGCTATACGTCATCGAGCGATTCAGCGCGATGGCGCTCGGCGGAATCAGCACCGTGCCGTCGGCGCCGGTCAGAAAATAGCTCAGGTTGTAGACCAGTTCGTATTCCTGCACCACGCCTTGCGCGTTCAGGCTGAGCGTACGGGAGCCCTGGCCTTCCGACAGATTGAGCGTTGCTTCGGGCTTCTCGGACGGCCGGACGATCACCGTGTCGCTGCCGCCCTGAACCATGCGTTCGAGGCGCGCGACCATCTGCGGCGTGCCGCCCGCGATCGCGAGCCGCTTGAACGCGTAATCCTGCTGGCCGCGCAACTGGAAGCCGCACGCGGACAGCGCCGCCGCGCCGCCCAGCAGCGCCAGAAACGAGCGTCTGCTCATGCCGGCTTCACGATTCACATCGACTCCCCTGATCTTGCGCATCAGACGACCACGTTCACGAGACGTCCCGGCACCACGACGACCTTTTTCGGCGCGCGGCCTTCCGAGAACTTTTCGAACATTTCATGCGCGATGGCGGCCTGTTCGATGCTCTCACGCGACGCATCCTTCGCGACCGTCAGCGCGCCACGCACCTTGCCGTTGACCTGCAGCACAAGCTCGATCTCCGATTGCTCCAGCGCGGCTTCGTCGACTTTCGGCCAGGGCGCGTCGAGCAGCGGACCGAATTCCTTCTCGTAGCCGAGTTCGGACCACAACTGGAACGTCAGATGCGGCACGACCGGATACAGCACGCGCAGCAGCACGCCGAAGGTTTCATTCAGCAGGCCTTCGCCCGCGCTCTTCGCGCCTTCGAGCGCGTTGAGCATCTTCATCGCCGCGGAGACGACCGTGTTGTACTGAAGGCGGCCGTAGTCGAAATCGGCCTGTTTCAGCACGGTGTAGATTTCGCGGCGCAGCGCACGGCCGGCGTCGTCGAGCTTCGACGCATCGAGCTTCGCGTGATGGCGCAGCACCTCGGCATTGCCGTGAGCGAAGTGCCACACGCGGCGCAGGAAACGGCTCGCGCCTTCCACGCCCGCACCCGACCATTCGAGCGATTGCTCCGGCGGGGCCGCGAACATCACGAACAGGCGCGCGGTGTCCGCGCCGTATTGATCGATCAGCGTCTGCGGATCGACCCCGTTGTTCTTCGACTTCGACATCTTCTCGACGCCGCCGAGCACGACCGGCTGACCATCGGCGTTCAGCGTCGCGCCGGTCGGACGGCCCTTGTCGTCGTGCGTGACGGTGACATCGAGCGGGTTGTACCAGGTCTTCTTGCCCGACGCGTCTTCACGATAGAACGTTTCGTTCAGCACCATGCCCTGCGTGAGCAGGTTCTTCGCCGGTTCGCCGAACTTGACGAGGCCCATGTCGCGCATGACCTTGGTCCAGAAGCGCGAGTACAGCAAGTGCAGAATCGCGTGCTCGATGCCGCCGATGTACTGATCCATCGGCATCCAGTAGTCGGTGCGCTCGTCGACCATCGTCTTGGCGTCCGGCGCGCTGTAGCGCGAGAAGTACCAGGACGAATCGACGAAGGTGTCCATCGTGTCGGTTTCGCGTTTGGCCGCCGCGCCGCACTTCGGGCACGCGCAGTTCAGGAACGCTTCGGACTTCGCAAGCGGATTGCCCGTGCCGTCCGGCACGAGATCTTCCGGCAAGACGACGGGCAAATCCTTCTCCGGCACCGGCACGTCGCCGCAGCTCGGGCAGTGGATGATCGGAATCGGCGTGCCCCAGTAACGCTGGCGCGAGATGCCCCAGTCGCGTAGACGCCACGTGACCTGCTTGTCGCCGAGATCCTTCGCTTTCAGGTCCGCGGCGATGGCGTTGATCGCTTCTTCCGTGGTCATGCCGTCGTACTTGCCGCTGTTGATGAGCTTGCCCGCGGTCTTGTCGCCGTACCACTCTTCCCATGCGTCGGTCGAATACGTCTTGCCTTCGATCTCGATGACCTGATTGATCGGCAAGCCGTACTTCTTCGCAAACGCGAAGTCGCGCTCGTCGTGCGACGGCACGCCCATGACCGCGCCTTCGCCATAGGACATGAGCACGTAATTGCCGATCCACACTTCGACCTGCGCGCCCGTCAGCGGATGCGTAACGAAAAAGCCGGTCGGCACGCCCTTCTTTTCCATCGTCGCGACGTCGGCTTCAGCGACGCCGCCGCGCTTGCATTCGTCGATGAACGCCTGCAGGTCCGCGTTGTCGCGCGCAAGGCGCGTGGCGAGCGGATGCTCTGCCGCGACCGCCGCGAAGGTGACGCCCATGATCGTGTCGGCGCGCGTAGTAAAGACGCGCAGCAGTTTCGCTTCGCCGTCGGATTCATACGGGAAGCCGAAGTTCACGCCGAAACTCTTGCCGATCCAGTTCTGCTGCATGATCTTGACGCGCTCGGGCCAGCCGAGCCCTTCGAGATCGTCGAGCAGTTGATCCGCGTAATCGGTGATGCGCAGGTAGTACATCGGGATTTCGCGCTTTTCGACGAGCGCGCCCGAGCGCCAGCCGCGCCCGTCGATGACCTGTTCGTTCGCCAGCACGGTCTGATCGACCGGGTCCCAGTTCACCGTGCCCGTTTTCTTGTACGCGATGCCCTTTTCGAGCATCTTGAGGAACAGCCACTGGTTCCACTTGTAGTAATCCGGCGAGCAGGTGGCGACTTCGCGCGACCAGTCGATGGCGAGGCCCATCGACTGCATCTGCTTCTTCATGTACGCGATGTTCTCGTACGTCCACTTCGCCGGCGGCACGTGGTTGGCCATCGCCGCGTTTTCCGCGGGCATGCCGAACGCGTCCCAGCCCATCGGCATCAGCGTGTTGTAACCGTTCATGCGCAGATAGCGGTACATCACGTCGTTGATGGTGTAGTTGCGCACGTGCCCCATATGCAACTTGCCCGACGGATACGGCAGCATCGAGACGCAGTAGAACTTGGGCTTGGCCGACGTCTCGGTCGTCCGGTAGACGTCGTTCGCGCGCCAGTTGCTCTGCGCGGCGGATTCGACGTCGGCGGGTACGTATTTATCGTGCATGGTGTGGTTTGGCTTTCGGCAAATGCTGGGAACGGACCTCGGGACCGGCCGCTTTCGCTTCAGGGCGTCGGGCGACGAGTCCAAGCGCTGCGGCATTGCTGACACGGCGCGGCGTCGGAATTCGGGCCTGCTGGCTGTAGCCAAGCCCGCCGAACAGGGAAATCGCGATTATACCGTTCGATGCGCGGCAACTCGCGCGCTTATTGCGCCGGGGCCTGCGCCTGGCTTTTTGCCGGCGGCCGAACTGGCTGCGTGACGAAACCGATGCGTTCCAACCCCGCACCCTGCGCCGCGCCCATCACCTGAGCGATGACGTCATAACGCGTCGCGCCCGATGCGCGCACATGCAGCTCCGGCTTCTGCGCCGCCTTCCCCGCCTCGGCGAAACGCGCGCGCATCTGATCGAGACTGACCGGCGAATCGTTCCAGAAAAGCTTGCCGGCGTCGTCGATGGAAAGTGTGATGGTCTGCGGCGTTTCGCGCACGGGCTGCGACGCGACCTTGGGCAAATCCAGCCGGATCGCGTGCGTAAAGAGCGGCGCGGTGATGATGAAGATGACGAGCAGAACGAGCATGACGTCGATGAGCGGCGTCATGTTGATGTCCGCCATCGGCTGGCCGTTGGATTGCTTGTCGAGTCCGCCGAAGGCCATCGCTGCGCGCTCCTACTCCGCCGGGCCGCAGACGAACGCGTGCAGATCGTGCGCGAAGCCGTCGAGCTCCTCGGAAATCTGCCGGACGTAGCGCCCAAGCACGTTGTACGCGAGCACGGCGGGGATTGCGACCACGAGCCCGAACGCCGTCATGATGAGCGCCTCGCCGACCGGCCCTGCGACGTTTTCGATCATCGCCTGCCCGCTCGACGCGATGCTGCTGAGCGCGTGATAGATGCCCCACACGGTGCCGAGCAAGCCGACGAACGGCGCCGTGCTGCCCACCGATGCGAGCAGAACCTGACCGAATTCGAGCCTTCGTTGCGAACGCAGCAACGCGTGGCGCAGTGCGCGCAGCACGCGTTCGCTACGCTCGACGCGCGCGAGCATGGCGCCGGGCATCTCGGCTTCGGACGCGCGCCATGCGGCTTCGGCGAGCGGCAGGAACACACGCTCGCGATCCGCGCGCTGCAAGGCGCCGATGCCGTCTTTCAGGTTCGCCGCCTGCCAGAAGCGCTGCAAGGCGCGCGGGCCTTGCCACTTCGCGCGCGCGAGAATCCACGCCTTCACGAGCAGGAAACACCAGCTCGCGAGCGACATGGCGAGCAGCAAGCCGGCGACCGCGTGCGTGACGGCATCGCCGGATTGCAGATAGTGGATAACGCCCGTTGCGGCCATCGTCGAAAGCAGCGATCAGCGCAGGCCGAGCACGTCCTGCATGTCGAAGAAGCCCTTGTCGTGCCCTTGCAGGAAACGCGCGGCGCGCAGCGCGCCCTGTGCGTACGACAGGCGGTTCGCCGACTTGTGCGTGATCTCGACACGCTCGCCGATGCCCGCGAAGAGCACCGTGTGATCGCCGACGATATCGCCGCCGCGAATCGCGGAAAAGCCGATCGTGGACGGATCGCGCTCGCCCGTCACGCCTTCGCGCGCGTACACGGCGCAGTCCTTCAGATCGCGGCCGAGCGCATGGGCGATGACTTCGCCCATCGCGAGCGCCGTGCCCGACGGCGCATCGACCTTGTGCCGGTGATGCGCCTCGATCACCTCGATGTCGTAGCCCTGCGCGAAGTGCTTCGCGGCGAATTCGAGCAGCTTGAGCGTGACGTTCACGCCAACGCTCATGTTCGGCGCGAATACGACGCCGATCTTCTCGCCCGCCTTGTGGAGTTGCGCCTTTTGTTCGTCGGAGAAACCGGTCGTGCCGACGATCATCTTCACGCCGTGGCGCAGCGCCGCTTCGAGATGCGCGATCGTGCCTTCGGGGCGCGTGAAGTCGATCAGATAATCGGCATCGGCAAAGACGCGCTCGATGTCGTCGGTCAGCAGCACGCCCGTGGTCTTGCCGAGGAACGCGCCCGCATCTTGCCCGAGCTGCGGCACGCCCGGCCGGTCGAGTGCGCCGGCGAGTTGCGCGTCCGGATCGTTGAGAACGGTTTCGATCAGCATCCGGCCCATGCGGCCCGATGCGCCGGCGATGGCGATCTTCATGGCTGTCTCTCGATGAGTCGCGCGACGAACGCGCGGCGAATGATGCGGATGTGCCCTTCTGGCGCGAAGCGCGCCGTGAGGGACGCGCTTCGCGGCCGGAGAGCCGGGTTTATTGCGGCATGGTGAACTGCGTCTGACCGCTCGCGTTGGCCGGTGTCGGCGACGTGCTCGCCGGCCCCACCGCGCTGCTGTCCGGAATGTTGATCGTCTGCGGCCGGCGCTGCAATTGAATCTGCGAATTGCTGCCGGAACTGCTGTTCGATCCGGGCGCGCCGCCGGAGGTCGTCGGCGCATTGCTGAACGCGGACGAACGCTGACGGCCGGTGGGCATGTCCACTTGCGCCGTCGCGCGGTTGGCGGCCTGCGCGGCTTCCTGATTGGCGTCGCCTGCGAAGGCCGCGGAAGCGTTCGGCTGCGTGGACGGCTCGCCGACCGGCGCGGTCACGGCCACCGACGACGACGCGGGCGACGCCGCGGGAACCGGCTTCGCGACCTTGACGCCCTTGTCGCCGTCGATTTCCGCGAGCAGCTCCAGGTTCGACGGAAGGTTCTCGCCGCCCGACCAGCTCACGACCCGGTCGCTCGCGAAGTTCACGACGAAATCACGCTGCTGCACGATGGACGTCGATCCGCGCTTGAAGTAGAAGACGTAGTCCCAGCGGTCCGCGTGAAACATGTCGGTCAAAAGCGGCGTGCCGAGCAGTTGCTTCACCTGGTCGCGCGACATGCCGACCTGCATCTGACTGGCCGCTTCCTGCGAAACGAAGTTGCCCTGCACGACCGTGATCCGATACGGTGTGATGCTTTGCGCGATCTTCTGCGTAACGCTGTCGTACGCCGAACAGCCGGCGAGCAATGCGGCCAAGGTTGCTGCAATCACGGTTCCCCGCATGCGACGGCTCTCCCTGCAATTCGATAAAGATTTTGAAAACATTTGACCTTTCACGCGAGACGCGCCGAGGCCGCGCCCCTTTCGTCCGATTCGCCTTGACTCCTCACGGGATGTCAGGAATTGGAAAAACGCATTACTATGAGAACCTTGAATTGTACTCTAGGGATGCCTAGCCATGACCAATCCCGCCGATCTCAAAAATATCGGGCTCAAGGCGACCCTGCCCCGCCTCAAGATTCTCGAAATTTTTCAGCATAGTCCGGTGCGCCATCTGACCGCCGAAGACGTGTATCGAAGCCTGCTCAACGAAGAGCTGGATATCGGTCTCGCCACGGTTTATCGCGTGCTTACGCAGTTCGAGCAAGCCGGCCTGCTTTCGCGAAGCAATTTCGAATCGGGCAAGGCCGTATTCGAGCTCAACGAGGGATCGCATCATGATCACCTCGTGTGCATCGACTGCGGCCGTGTCGAAGAGTTCTTCGATGCCGAGATCGAACGCCGCCAGCAATCGATCGCGAAGGAACGCGGCTTCAAGCTCCACGAGCATGCGCTCGCGCTGTACGGCACGTGCACGAAGGAAAACTGTCCGCACCGCAAGCACTGAGCGTCGCGCGCCGGTTTTATCGGCTCGAAAGAAAACCGCCGTCCATCTCGCGATGGACGGCGGTTTCGTTTCGCCCTTACGTTCTTGCGTCTGCAACCGATTCGCAGTCGCATTTCGATTCGCGTATTACGCCGCGCGCGCCGCCGACGAGTCGATCAGCGTATAGCGTTCGGGCAAGTCGATCTCGTCGCAATTCGGCAGATCGCCGCCGCGATCCACGACGATGAAATCGCCCGCCGTATCGAGCACGACGAGCGGGTGATGCCACACGCCGCGCGCATAGTTCACGCCCTGCCAGCCGTGCGCCTGGAACGCGCGCAGGCCGGTCGCATCGAACTCGCCCGCCGGCGCCACGACGATGAGATAGCGCACGTCGCCGAGCGGCACGAAGGCCTGGCTGCCGAGCGGATGCCGCTCCATCATCGAGATCACGACCGGCTGCGCGCGCGGCTGTCCTCGAAACACGTTGATGAGCGGCCGCCCGCCGCTTTCGAAGCCGACATCCACGTTCGCGAGATCGTGAAAGCGTTCGGTCGTGCCCGCGTTGATCGGAAAATGGCGCGCGCCTTCGAGTTCGATGACATCGCCGAACGGGGCGAAGGCTTCGCGCGTGAGCGGTTCCAATCTGAGCGATTTCATTCGAGTTCCCCGAAAATGCGCAGCCGCGATACGCCGCCGTCCGGATAGATGTTGAAGCGCACGTGCGTGACGGGCCCGAGCGCGGCAATCTCCTTCTCGAAGCGATGCACGTTGTCCATCGAGAGCTTCTGCTCATCGAGCAGGACAGGCCAGAACATCGCCTGCGTGACGAGCGATTCGTCCGTGCCGCCCTCGACGCGCGCCGCCTGCAGCGAGCAGCGGTCCGGATAGTTGCCCTTGAAGTGCGCGGTATCGACTTCGATGGCGCGGATCACGCCGGGATTCGCCAGCGCGACGATCGCCCAATCGTTGCCGGGCTCGCGACGCCGGCGCGTTTCCCAGCCGTCGCCCATGTTCACGCCGCGTCCGGGCATCAGCATTTGCGATGCGGGGCCGAAGTGCTGATTGTTCGCCGCGACGAGATACGCGCCGTTCTCGATCGCCGCGAGATCGAGCAGCGTGCCGCGTTCGACGCGCGAAAAATCCGTCTTCGGCTGGCCGTAGACGCGCAGCCGCGCGATGCCGCCATCGGGATAAATGTTCACGCGCAGATGCGTGTAGGCGCGCGTATCGGCGATCTCGAGATAGTGATGATGATTGCCCTGCAAGGTCGTCGAGGGCACGATCTCGCGCCAGTCGCCGTCGTCCTGAGGATTCGCGCTTTCGCTATAGCACGCGTCGATCGACGCCGCCGGCGGGAAGTTGCCGGTGAAGTGGCTCGTATCGATGTCGATGCCGTGAATCACGCCCGCGCGCGCCAGTTTGACGATGCAGTAGTCGTAGCCCGTCGTGCGCTTGCGACGCGTTTCCCAGCCGTCCATCCACTTGCCGTGCTCGTCGTACTTGCCGGGGATGAACACGGCGGGCTGCGGCTCCAGCATGCGGTCTTTCGGTGCGAAGAATTCGTCGGTGGCGAAAAGCGCCTGCGCGCCGAGCCGCGGGTCCGCGAGATTCATGTAGCGGCGGGCGAAAGCGGGAGCGTCTGCGTCGAGAATCGGGTTGGCCATTTTGCGTGTCTCTCAGTGATTGACGGGTGATCAGATTGCGTGTGCATGTTCGTTGCCGTGCGCGGGTTCCGGCGCGGCGGGCACGAAGCGGTAATCGGCGTCCTGGTCGAGCACGCGTTTGGCGCGCGCCCGGTCGATGTCGTTTTCCCACACGGCGACGACCACCGTCGCCACGCAGTTGCCGATCAGATTGGTGACGGCCCGCGCAATGCCGACGAACCAGTCGACCGGCAGGATCAGCACGAGGCCGAGCACGGGAATCGCGGGAATCGCCGAAAGCGTTGCAGCAAGAATGACGATCGCCGAGCCGGGAATGCCGTGCGCGCCCTTCGACGTCACCAGCGAGACGAGCACGACGACGATCAGGTCATGCATCGACAACGGCGTGTTGGTCGCCTGCGCAATGAAGATCACCGCGAGCGTGAGATAGATCGAAAAGCCGTCGAGGTTGAACGAGTAGCCGGTCGGAATCACGAGACCGACGGTTGAATCCTTCACGCCCATCCATTCGAGCTTGCGCATGATCTGCGGCAGCACCGCATCCGACGAAGCCGTGCCGAGCACGATCGACAGTTCCTCGCGCAGATACCGCACGAGCTTGAAGATCGAGAAGCCCGCGAGGCGCATCACGATCGCCAGCACGACGAACACGAACAGGAAGCAGCTCGCGTAGAACACCATCACGAGCAGGCCCAGTTGCTTGAGCGACGCCACGCCGTACTGGCCGGTGGTGAACGCAATCGCGCCGAGCACGCCGAGCGGCGCGAGCTTGATGATGAACGCCATGATGCGGAAGAACACGTTCGACAGTTCGTCGATAAAAACCGTCACGCGCTGCGCCTTCTCGCCGAGCATCGAGAGCGCCGCGCCAAACAGGATCGCGAACACGAGCACCTGAAGAATGTCGCCTTTCGCGAAGGCATCGATCGCGGTGTCCGGAATGATCTTCAGCAGGAAGCCCGCCGTGTCCTTCAGGCTCTTCGCGTGCTCCGTGTAGGTCGTGAGCGACGCCGCATTGAGCGTATGCAGATCGATGTTCATGCCGACGCCCGGCCGCGTGACCCACGCGAGAATCGCGCCGATGACGAGCGCAAGCGTGGTCATGATCTCGAAGTAGATCACGGCCTTCAGCCCGACGCGCCCGACCTTCTTGAGATCGCCCGCGCTCGCCATGCCGCTCACGACGACGCAGAACACGATCGGTGCGATCACCATCTTGATGAGCTTCAGAAAACCGTCGCCCAATGGCCGCAACGACTGGCCGAAATGCGGAAACAACGCGCCTACCACCACGCCGATGACCAGCGCGATCATCACTCTGCCGAACAGCGAATTCAGAAATCTCAACACGACCGTCTCCTCGTGTAATGTCCCAGGATCAGAGCAACTGTTCCGACTGGTCGGACCAGTGCTGTGATGGGGAATATTAGAAAGCCGATATAACCCAGTCAAGGAAGTCGTCGTAACGGTTTACCCTGTCTAAAGCAGGCACGGAAATGCACGCCAGACGGTGGTTCACACGGGCGCGCGGGACGCGCATACAATGGCGGTCAGACCGGCCAATACAGTTTTCTTCTTATGAAAAACGTTCCTCACACCGTGACCGACGCCGCGATCGCCACGATTCGCGAGCGCATCGAATCGAGCGTGTATCCGGTCGGGAGCCTGCTGCCGGCGCAGCGGCAGCTATCGGAGGAACTGGCGATCAGCCGGGCGTCGCTGCGCGAGGCGCTTTCCACGCTCGAAGCGCTCGGCATGCTGCATATCCGTCCGGGCAAAGGCGTGTACGTGAGCAGCGCGCAGGCGAGCAACGCGCACCCGTGGCGTTTCGCGGATCAGGCGTCGTTGCCCGATACGTATCAGATGCGTTTTGCGCTGGAAGGATTCGTCGCGCGGCTCGCGGCGCATTCCATCGGCGATGCGGATATCGACTGGCTCGACGACAATCTCGATTCGCTGCATGGCGCGTTGACGGAATCCGCGCTCGAAGAAGCCGCGCAACTGGATTTCGCGTTCCACATGCGTATCGTGAGTCTCGCGGGCAATGCGGCGATCGAATCGATTCTGCGCGGCAGCGCCGACATCATGAAGGAAAGCCAGCGCCTGCCGTTCTATCGGCGTGAGCTGGTGCTCTCGACGTACCACGAACACGCGGTGATCATCGAAGCATTGAAGGCGCGCGACGGCGAAAAGGCGGGACGCGCGATCGAAGGCCATATCGTGAATGCCGCGCAGCGCGCGGGCGTCCACTTTCCCGTTCCGAACAAGGCATGAAAAAAGCCGCTCCGAAGAGCGGCTTCATGCACAGCTTGAACGCAGCGAAACTTACTTCGCGTTCGCGAGCGCCACGGCCGTGTCCAGCATGCGGTTCGAGAAACCCCACTCGTTGTCGTACCAGCTCGACACCTTCACGAGACGGCCCGACACCTTGGTGAGCGTCGAATCGAACGTCGACGAAGCCGGGTTGTGGTTGTAGTCGATCGAGACCAGCGGCGCGTCGTTGTAGCCGAGCACGCCCTTCAGTTCGCCTTCCGACGCTTCCTTCATGATCTTGTTGATTTCTTCGACCGACGTATCGCGCGCGGCGATGAACGACAGATCGACAACCGACACGTTGATCGTCGGGACGCGGATTGCGTAACCGTCCAGCTTGCCGTTCAGTTCCGGCAGCACGAGGCCGACCGCGGAAGCCGCGCCCGTCTTCGTCGGGATCTGGCTGTGCGTGGCCGAGCGCGCGCGGCGCAGGTCTTCGTGATACACGTCCGTCAGAACCTGGTCGTTCGTGTAGGCGTGGATCGTGGTCATCAGACCGTTCACGAGACCGATCTTGTCGTTCAGCGGCTTGACGAGCGGCGCGAGGCAGTTCGTCGTGCACGATGCGTTCGAGATCACCGTGTCCGATGCCTTCAGCACGTTGTGGTTCACGCCGTACACGATGGTCGCGTCCACGTCCTTGCCGCCCGGCGCCGAGATGATGACCTTCTTGGCGCCGCCCTTGATGTGCGCGCTGGCCTTTTCCTTCGTCGTGAAAAAGCCCGTGCACTCCAGCACCACGTCGACCTTCAGCTCGCCCCACGGCAGCTCGGCCGGGTTGCGGTTCGCCAGCACGCGGATCTTGTCGCCGTTGACGACGAGGTAATCGCCGTCCACCGACACTTCGCCCGGGAACTTGCCGTGCGCCGTGTCGTACTGCGTGAGGTGCGCGTTGGTCTTGGCGTCGCCGAGGTCGTTGATGGCGACGATCTCGATGTCATGCTTCTTGCCGTTCTCGTAGAAGGCGCGCAGCGTGTTGCGGCCGATCCGGCCGTAGCCGTTGATTGCAACGCGAATCGTCATGGTCTATCTCCTTGGCTTAAAAAAACCTGCTTCGCTGACCGCGGATTTTACGCCGCGGCGAGGACGGACTTGGCCGTCGCGACAACATGTTCCACCGTGAATCCGAAGTGCTTGAACAGCGCGCCCGCCGGGGCCGACTCGCCGAACGTGTCGATGCCGACCACGCCGCCTTCCAGGCCCACGTACTTGCGCCAGAAATCGGTCACGCCCGCCTCGATCGCCACGCGCGCCACGCCCTTCGGCAGCACGCGCTCGCGGTATTCGGCGTCCTGCTTGTCGAAGACATTCGTGCAGGGCATCGACACGACGCGTGCGCCGATGCCTTCCTTCGCGAGCGCCTCCACGGCTTCCATCGCGAGCTGCACTTCCGAGCCGGTCGCGAGGAGGATGATCTTGCGCGCGGGGATGTCGTCGTTCCAGTCGCGCAGCACGTAGCCGCCCTTCGCGATGTTGGCGATCTGCACGTCGTTGCGCGCCGAGAATTGCAGATTCTGGCGGCTGAAGATCAGCGTCGACGGACCCTGGTGCGCGATCGCATGCGTCCACGCAACGGCCGTTTCGACCGTATCGGCCGGGCGCCACGTCTGCAGATTCGGAATCAGGCGCAGGCTCGAAACATGTTCGACCGACTGGTGCGTCGGGCCGTCTTCGCCGAGGCCGATGGAATCGTGCGTGAACACGAAGATCGAGCGCGACTTCATCAGCGCGGCCACGCGCAGCGCGTTGCGGCTGTAGTCGGAGAACGTCAGGAACGTGCCGCCGAACGGACGATAGCCGCCATGCAGCGCAATACCGTTGATGGCCGCGCTCATGCCGAATTCGCGCACGCCGTAATTGATGTGATTGCCCCACTGGATGCCCGCGTGCGCCGGGTTCGCGTTTTCCGCGTCGCCCGCCGCGCGAACGGCCTTCGATGCCTTCCAGTTGGTGAGGTTCGAGCCGGTCAGGTCGGCCGAACCGCCGAGCAGTTCCGGCAGCGCGGCCGCGAGACCTTCGATCGTGTTCTGCGATGCCTTGCGCGTCGCGACGGTCTCGGCCTTCTGATTCGCGTCCTCGATGATCTTGGCGGCGGCTTGCGCCCAGTCTGCGGGCAATTCGCCCTTCATGCGGCGCGTGAATTCGGCGGCTTCGGCCGCATACTTCGCGCGATAGGCGTCGAACGCCGCGTTCCACTCGGTTTCGACGTGCTTGCCTTGTTCCTTCGCGTCCCACGCCGCGTACACTTCCTGCGGAATCTCGAACGGACCATAGTTCCAGCCGATCGCCGCGCGCGTTGCCGCGATTTCCTTATCGCCGAGCGGCGCGCCGTGCGCGTCGTGACCGCCCGCCTTGGTCGGCGCGCCCTTGCCGATGACCGTGCGGCAGCAAATCAGCGTCGGCTTGTCGGATTGCTTCGCTTGCGCGATCGCCGCATCCACCGCTTCGACGCTATGGCCGTCCACCGCGCGGATCACGTTCCAGCCATACGCTTCGAAGCGCTTCGGCGTGTCGTCGTGGAACCAGTGCTCGACGTGGCCGTCGATCGAAATGCCGTTGTCGTCGTAGAGCGCGATCAGCTTGTTCAGCTTCAGCGTGCCCGCGAGCGAGCAGGCTTCGTGCGAGATGCCTTCCATCAGGCAGCCGTCGCCGAGGAACACGTACGTGTGGTGATCGACTATCTTCGCGTCCGCCTTGTTGAACTCGGCGGCGAGCAGCGCTTCGGCGAGCGCCATGCCGACCGCATTGCCCACGCCCTGGCCGAGCGGGCCGGTGGTGGTTTCGACGCCCGGCGTCATGCCGACTTCCGGATGCCCCGGCGTCTTCGAGTGCAACTGGCGGAAATTCTTCAGTTCGCTCATCGGCAGGTCATAGCCGGTGAGGTGCAGCAGCGAATACAGCAACATAGAACCATGACCGTTCGACAGAACGAAACGGTCGCGATCGAACCAGTGCGGATTCGTCGGATTGTGCTTCAGATGACGCGACCACAGCGCGACGCCGATTTCCGCCATGCCCATGGGCATGCCCGGGTGTCCGGAATTGGCTTGTTGAACGGCGTCCATGGCGAGCGCGCGGATTGCGTTGGCCATGAGGGCGGTTTGGCTGGAAGTCGGGGTCGTCATGTCGTATCGAGTGCTTCGGGCTGGAACTGGAATGATGCGTGGTGAATCCGAGCGTCGTAACTGACCGTCGTAAGTAAGGCGCCGGACCCGCGGCACACAACGCTTTCAGGACCGGAACGACGAGAAACGACGAGGATCGTGAGCCCGTCATTCTAGCAGACCAGTCCGATTGACACCCGCCGGCGGGCGGCCCCCGAACGCATCGGCGCGCCTCGCGCGGGCACGTTCCGTGCAGCGAAAGCCGGCAAAACGCCACCTTACACGATCCTGTACGCCGCCAGCGGACGTACATTCGGCGAAATCCGTCCTCGACGTGGCGGCGAATGTTCGTACGGCTTCGTGGCAAAATGTTTGTCAACGTGCAGCAAGGCTTCAAGGAGTGTTTTCGATGACCGACCCTCGCCCCGCCGACGTGCCCTGGCTCACTCCGTACCTCACCGTGCGCGATGCGCGTGTGAGCATCGCGTTCTATGAGAAGGCGCTAGGCTTCGCGGTGCGCGACAGCGTGAACGACGACGGCACGATCATCCACGTCGAGATGACCTATCGCGGGCAGTTGATCGTGATGTTCGCGCCCGAAGGCGCGTACGGCTCGCAGGCGCGCACGCCGAAAAGCGCGGGGCAGATGGCGCCGCAGTCGTTCTATCTCTACGTGGACGACGTCGACGCGATCTTCCACAAAGCGCTCGCTGTCGGCGCGAAAGCGCTCATCGAGCCGCAGGATCAGTTCTGGGGCGACCGATTCGCGCAGATCGAAGATCCGGACGGTTATCGCTGGGCGATTGCGCGACATCTACGCTGAGTTTCAGGCAATTTCACTATCCGCGGACAACCGGTCCGCGATCGAACCTACATGCCACGATTTCATGTCGACGGCCCGCTCTCCGTGGGTCAAACCTTAGCCCTTCCCGACGACGTCGTGCGCCACGTGCACGTCCTGCGCCTGCAAACGGGCGATCCGATCACGCTCTTCGATGGCGCCGGCGGCGAATATCGCGGCACGCTCGTCGATATCGCGAAACGCGCGGCGACGGCGCGCCTCGACGAGCACAGCGATCGCGAGGCCGAGCCGCCCTATCGCGTGACGCTCGCACAAGGCGTGGCGGGTGGCGACAAGATGGACTGGCTGATCGAAAAGGCGGTGGAACTCGGCGTCGCCGGCATTGCGCCGATCACGGCGGAGCGCGGCGTCGTGCGGCTCGCCGGGGAGCGCGCGCTGCGGCGTCAGGCGCACTGGCAGGCGCTCACGCGCGCGGCCTGCGAGCAATGCGGACGCAACCGCGTGCCCGACGTCGCACCGCCGCGCGATCTCGACGCCTGGCTCGCCGACCTGCCCACCGCTATCGATGGCGAATGGCGGCTCTTGCTGTCGCCGCGCGCCGAAGTGAATTTCGCGTCCTTGCCCGCCGATGCGCCGCACGGCCCGGTGACGTTGCTCATCGGCCCCGAAGCGGGCTTTTCGCCGGCGGAAGAAAGCGCGATCGTCGATGCGGGTTTCGCCGCGCTCGGACTCGGCCCGCGCGTGCTGCGCACCGAGACGGCGGGCATCGCGGTGCTCGCGGCATTGGCCGCGCGCTGGGGCGGCTGGTAAGTTTCGCGTCGCCCGAAACGAAAAAGCCCGATGGACCGTGCCATCGGGCTTTTTTGAGCGTGGCCGCCGTCAGACGAACGAATAGAACACGCGGAAGGCCACTTTCCGTTCGGCCCAGAACTCCGCGGCGTCCCGAAACACATCGAGCAGGACTTCGCGGCCTTCCTTATCGAACTTCTGCGCAATCGGCAGTTGTTCGAGCACGATCACGAAGCCAGGCTGCGAGCCCGCCTGCTGAACGAGATCGGTGAGCGAATCGTACAGCGCGTCGTAGTTCTTGCCGAAATGCTTGGGAAAGAGAAACGAGAGTGCGATGGTCTCGAGCACTTCCTGCTTGCTCTGCGCCTGGCCGAGATACGCGTAGAGAAAATGCTGACCGAGGCGGCTGGCTTCGTCCGCGAGCTCCTGCACGCGGAACGCGCGTATCGACTGCACGATGTTCGGCCGCACCGTCGCGAACAGCGCTTCCGGATCACCCTCTTGCAGATGGGACTCCTCAGGCCTGGTCTCGTCGTCGGGTCTGTTGTCGTGTTCTGTCATGCGTAGCCGCAATACTCGCTGGAACAGGTTGCCATCGCCGGTGGCGAAAAGATCACTCGCGACGCTGTGGTCGTGCGCGTAGATGTTGTCGCTCATGCCGTTAATCCCGTAATTAATCCGCAATACGTTTGAAACTGGAGTAGTGGTCGTCCGAGTAGTAGCAATCACCGGTCTGTCTCTTCGGGCCGCCGCACACGATCCGGCGCGCGCCGCGATCCCTCGCGCGAGGCGTGGGAACGGTGTATTCGTGGTAGTAGCCGCGTGGATGCCGCGGAAGCAAACGCTCGCGATTGCCGAACACGACGCCGTCCTTCTCGTAAGGGAAAGGGCCGCCCGCTTCGATCAGCCGCAATGTCGCGACCGCCTGCCTGGGCAACTGCGCAATGTGGACGGTGGCCAGCCCGTCAACCGGCCCGCCGGTCGCTCCCGGCTGCCGCACCTGCGGCTCCTGGACCGACTCCGCCTGCGAAACCGGCAACTGACTCGCCGAAGCAACCGGCTCCCCGACGCTTCGAGGCTCGTCCTTGCCGCACGCGCCCAGAAAGACGCTCAGGGCGACGATAGAGGCGAGTGCCCTCGCGCGTATCACCAAGCGGTTGTCCTCGCGTTACACCAGAATCCGGCGACCATGAAAGATGTAAGGGTATCGCTAATGACAGAGCGAAGCAACGTTGCGCGGAAAATCGGAATTTTTTTCTCAATTTTGGTCTGTTATGCAATTCCGAACGGAGTTTGCTTTAACGATTTAGCCCAGATCTGAGAGATTTTTATCTTGCCCGAGATAATAATTTCGCTGTGGAATCTTGAGGCCTCTGGGCGGGTTGCCTCACCCGTCGTCAGCTTCACGGCAGCGCGCTCTGCCGCCGGTTCTGCCTTTATGCGGTTATTAGCAGACTAGTTCCTGCTTCTCGCAAGCGTGCCGTGGTCACACGGCACGCTCTTTTTTGCCCGGACAAAGAAAAAAGCGGCGAGAGAATCCGCCGCTTTCGTCGGACCAACTCCGCGATCAGCGTGCCGCCGATGCATCCGCCACCAGCAGCGCCGTCATATTGACGATGCGCCGCACCGTTGCCGACGACGTCAGCACGTGCACCGGCTGCGCCGCGCCGAGCAGGATCGGCCCGATGGCGATGTTGTTGCCCGCCGCCGTCTTCAGCAGGTTGTATGAGATGTTCGCCGCATCGATGTTCGGCAGGATCAGCAGATTCGCATCGCCTTCGAGCGTCGATTCAGGCAGCACGTCCTTGCGCAGGCGCGCGTCGAGCGCGACGTCGCCGTGCATTTCGCCATCCACGTCGAGATCCGGCGCGCGTTCCTTCAGGATCGCGAGCACGTCGCGCATCTTCTGCGCCGTCGGCGCGTTGCTCGTGCCGAAGTTCGAATGCGACAGGAGCGCGATCTTCGGCATGATGCCGAAGCGCTTCACCTCTTCGGCCGCCATGATCGTGATCTCGGCGAGTTGCTCGGGCGTCGGATCGACGTTCACGTGCGTATCGACGATAAAGATCTGGCGGCCTGGCAGCACCAGCGCGTTCATCGCCGCGTAGACCTTCGCGCCTTCCTTCTTGCCGATCACCTGATCGATGAAGTGCAAATGGCGATGCGTCGTGCTCACCGTGCCGCAAATCATGCCGTCCGCTTCGCCCTTCTTGACGAGCATCGAGCCGATCAGCGTCGTGCGGCGGCGCATTTCGAGCTTGGCCATCTGCTCGCTGATGCCCTTGCGCGCCATCATCTTGTAATAGGTCTGCCAGAAGTCGCGGTAGCGCTCGTCGTGATCCGTATCGACGACCGTGAAATCCGTGCCCGGCGTGAGACGCAGGCCGAACTTCTGGATGCGCTGCTCGATGACCGCCGGACGGCCGATGAGAATCGGCTTGGCGATTTTTTCATCGACGGCGATCTGCACCGCGCGCAGCACGCGCTCTTCCTCGCCTTCCGCGAACACGATGCGCTTTTTCTCCGGCTCGACGCTGCGCGCGAGCTGGAACACGGGCTTCATCGTCGTGCCGCTGTGGTAGACGAACTGCTGCAGATGCTGCTCGTACGCTTCCATGTCCTCGATCGGACGCGTCGCGACGCCGCATTCCATCGCGGCCTTCGCCACCGCCGGCGCGATCTTGACGATGAGACGCGGATCGAACGGCTTCGGAATCAGATATTCCGGACCGAACGACAGATCCTGAATGCCATAAGCCGTCGCGACGATATCGCTTTGCTCCTGACGCGCCAGTTCCGCGATCGCGTTGACCGCCGCGATTTCCATTTCCTTCGTGATGACGGTAGCTCCAACATCGAGCGCGCCGCGGAAGATGAACGGGAAGCACAGAACGTTGTTGACCTGATTCGGATAGTCCGTGCGGCCGGTGGCGAGCACCGCGTCCGGGCGCACTTCGAGTGCGAGTTCCGGCAGGATTTCCGGCGTCGGGTTCGCGAGCGCGAGAATCAGCGGCTTCGCGGCCATGCCCTTGACCATGTCCTGCTTGAGCACGCCGCCGGCCGAAAGGCCGAGGAACACGTCCGCGCCGTCGATCACTTCGGCGAGCGTGCGCGCGCTGGTTTCGCGGGCGAACAGTTCCTTGTCCGGGTCCATCAGTTCCGTGCGGCCCTTGTAGACCACGCCGGCCAGGTCCGTCACGAAAATGTTCTCGCGCTTCATGCCGAGATCGACGAGCAGGTTCAGGCAGGCGAGCGCCGCAGCACCCGCACCCGAGGCGACCAGTTTCACTTCGCCGATATTCTTGCCGACCACCTTCAGACCATTGGTGATCGCCGCCGCGACGACGATGGCCGTGCCGTGCTGGTCGTCGTGGAAAACGGGAATCTTCATGCGCTTGCGGCACTCGCGCTCGACGATGAAGCAATCCGGCGCCTTGATGTCTTCCAGATTGATGCCGCCGAAGGTCGGCTCCAGCGCGGCGATCACGTCGACGAGCTTGTGCGGATCGGTTTCGTTCAGCTCGATATCGAACACGTCGATGCCGGCGAACTTCTTGAACAACACGGCCTTGCCTTCCATGACCGGCTTCGACGCGAGCGGTCCGATATTGCCGAGGCCCAGCACGGCCGTGCCATTGCTCACGACACCCACGAGGTTGCTGCGCGCGGTGAAACGCGCGGCGTTGAGCGGATCTTCGACGATCGCCTCGCACGCGAATGCGACGCCCGGCGAGTAGGCGAGCGCTAGGTCGCGCTGGTTGATCATCTGCTTCGTCGGCGCGATCGCGATCTTTCCGGGGACGGGAAATTCGTGATAGTCGAGCGCGGCTTCGCGCAACTTGGTATTGGCGTCAGTCGTCATAAGGCGGGCTAGCGGTGCGGGAATTAGAATGGAAGTTCGAACGCATTGTAGCGCCAATCCAAGGCGGTTTCGGGCCGCGGCCCATGCATTTCGGCTACAAGTGCCGTGACTGGAAAAGGCCTGATCGGTCCGTGCGGCAAGCCTTCGCGGGCGAGAGCCGCTTATTTTTGGGATGCCGCGCGGGTTTTTCTGCGCGCCGTTTTCATCGTTGCATCGCAACAATCCAACTTCATTCGCCGACGCATGCTCTCCGAGTTTTCATTGATCGACCGTTTCTTCGCCCGCCGCGCGTCGGCGCCCGCGCCGCGCAATGAGGACGAGGCCGCGACGCCCCTTGGCATCGGCGACGACTGCGCGCTTATTGCGCCGCCCGCCGGCCATCAACTCGCCATTTCGACGGATATGCTGGTCGAAGGCCGCCATTTCTTCCCCGATGTCGATCCTTACGCGCTCGGCCACAAGGCGCTGGCGGTGAATTTATCGGATCTCGCGGCGATGGGCGCAAAGCCGCACGCGTTCACGCTCGCGCTCGCCTTGCCGCGCGCCGACGAAACGTGGCTCGAAGCGTTCAGCGACGGCCTCTTCGCGCTCGCCGAACGTCACGATTGCGCGCTCGTCGGCGGCGACACGACGAGCGGGCCGCTTAATATCTGCATCACCGTGTTCGGCGACGTTCCCAACGGCGCGGCCTTGCGCCGCGACGCCGCACAGCCCGGCGACGACATTTACGTGTCCGGCGCGTTGGGCGATGCGCGCGCGGGCCTCGGCGCGATCCGCAGCGAGTGGCCCGCGCCGGAAGGTTCGGACTGGCGGCGCGCGCTCGAGCGCCCGGAACCGCGCGTCGCGCTGGGGCTCGCGTTGCGCGGCGTCGCGCACGCGGCGCTCGATATCTCCGATGGCCTCGCGGGTGACCTCATGCACATCCTGAAGCGCTCGGGCATGCGCGCGATCGTCGACGCCGACGCCGTGCCGTGCTCGAACGCCGTGCGCGCGCTGCCCGAGGCCGCGCGCCGCCAGTGCACGCTCGCGGGCGGCGACGACTACGAACTGTGCTTCACCGCGCCCGTCGCGGCGCGAAAAACGCTCGCGAATATCGCGACGAGCGTGAATGTGCCGCTCACGCGCATCGGTACAATCGAATCATCCGGTGCGCCGGCCATTGCCTGGCGCGATGCCGCGGGCGCTCCGCTCTCCCTGACGTTGCAAGGCTTCGATCATTTTCATGCAGACTGACCCCACGCTTGCGGGTAACGCTTCGCCGCAAAATCCCAAGCCGCGCAAGGCGAGCGCGCGTTTCATGCTCGACCATCCGCTGCACATTCTGTCGCTCGGCTTCGGCAGCGGGCTTTCGCCCGTCGCGCCCGGCACCGTCGGCACCCTCTTCGCCTGGGTGTCGTTCGTCGTGTTCAATCCGCATCTGACGGTTGCGGAATGGGGCGCGCTGATCGTGGCCGGCTTCATCGCCGGATGCTGGTTCACCGGCTTCACCGCGAAGAAAATGGGCATTTCCGATCCGTCGCCGGTCGTGTGGGACGAAATCGTCGCGTTCTGGCTCGTGCTGCTGCTCGTCACGCCCGCGACCTTCACCGGCCAGTTGTGGGCGTTCATCGTGTTCCGCTTCTTCGATATGGTGAAACCGCCGCCGATCCGCTATTTCGATCGCCGTTTGAAAGGCGGCTTCGGCATCATGTTCGATGATCTCGTCGCGGCGTTCTTCACGCTGCTCGTAATCGCGCTCTGGCGCATGACCGTCTGATTTCTTCCTTCCCTTCGAGAACACCGCCATGCCAACCGACACTGTCGTTCACCAACTCGCGATTCGCGTCGGCAACAAGCTGCGCGACGAACGGCTGATGCTCGCGACCGCCGAATCGTGCACGGGCGGCATGGTCGCGACCGCCATCACGGATATTTCGGGCAGCAGCGCGTGGTTCGAGCGCGGCTTCGTCACCTATTCGAATCTGGCGAAGATCGAGATGATCGGCGTGCCGGCCGCGCTCATCGAGCAGCACGGCGCGGTGAGCGAACCGGTCGCGAAAGCGATGGCCGAAGGCGCGCTGCGCAACAGCCGCGCGCAGGTGTCGGTGGCGATCACGGGCGTCGCGGGCCCGGCGGGCGGCAGCGAGGCGAAGCCGGTCGGCACGGTGTCGTTCGCGTGGAGCAACCGACTGCATACCGGCGTGGAAACGCAGCACTTCAAGGGCGACCGCGAGCAGGTGCGCTCGCAGGCCGCGGCGCATGCGCTGAGGGCATTGCTGGAGTTTCTGGATCAGCGCGAGCGGTGAGTTCGAATCCCATTGTGTCTACAGCTTCACTCAAGTACACCCAGGATCACGTTGCCCGATGGATGGGCACGAAGACCTTCGACAAAGCACTCGGCTATGTCCGCGCCGTCGATCGGCTTCGCTGGATCGACGGCGTGCTCGTCGCAAGCGTGAAGGGAACGCAGCCTAAGGCGTACGCGGTCGAAGTCAATTTCCAGAAGGGTCGCCCGCACGGCTATTGCTCGTGCCCGGTCGGATACGACTGCAAGCATGTCGCGGCTGCGCTTCTGGCGAATTTATCGCACGAAACTTCGGCATCCCAGACCGGCGTGCGCCCGGAAGTCGAATGGTGGCTGTCGAGCTTCCGCACGCGCGTTCAGCAGGCGCGGCAGGCGCAGGCCCGGGCGGCGAAGCCCGCGACCGGCGCAACGTATCGGATCGTATATGTGCTCACGCCTTCCGCTTACGAGGACGCGTCGTTCGAGCTCGTGACGATGAAGGCGCGGCTCGGCGTGGATGGCGCGATCCGCGCGGCGGACGCCTGGACGCCGAATTACGCAGCCTGGAACAATCCGCCCAAGTTCGTTTCCGCGGACGACGCAGCGATCGTCCGCGCGCTCAAAAGCGAACTCAACTTCTCGGGCAGTCGCTTTCTGCTGACAGGCAGAAAAGGTGCCGCAGTCTGGCAGATGATGCTCGCAACCGGCGCGCTCTACTTCGAACCGGACCTCCGCGCCATGAGATTCGAGCGTCCCTTGCGCGAAGGTGAGCGGCGTCGTGCCAATATCGAGTGGATTCCGCACGGCGACGACATGATTTTCGCGTCGCTCGAGACCGAACCCGATTCCGGTCTCGTGCTGCCGATCGAGCCGCCGTGGTACGTCGATGTCATGGCGAACGAGACAGGAGCCGTCGACGCGCCGATGCCTGACGAGTTGCTCGCCGACTACCTGAAGATGCCGGTGCTCACGCTCGGCGAGGCGGCCATCGTGGGGGCGGCACTGCAGGAATTCGCACCGTCGCTGCCCGCGCCACCCGCGGAGGGCGACACGGGCCTGCGCACGATCGACGTTGCGCCGACGCCGGTGCTCACGCTCGACACGCTGCCAATGGATACGCCTCGCAAGCTGAATGCGAGCGCGCTGGAGCTCGACCTCGCCCTGCTCGACTTCGACTACGGCGCGATCACGATTCCGGCTGGCAGCCCCGAAGTGCTGACCCGGCTCGCCGACAGCGAACTGGCGCGGATCATCCGCCGCGCCGATCTGGAAGCCGCATGCATCGAACGCCTCGCCGGGTGCGGGCTGAAACGGATATTCGAGGCGTCGGTCAACCGCGACGAATCGCCCTTCGCGGGCGGTTTCATCATGCCGGAGCGCGACGCATGGCCCGCGTTCGTCAGCAATGAGATTCCCGCGTTGCGCGATGCCGGATGGCGCATCCAGATCACGCCGAATTCGCGCTTCGACAGCGTGGAAATCGAGACCATCGATACACTCGCGCACGCCACCGATAACGGCTGGTTCGATCTCGAACTGGGTATCACGGTGGACGCAGAGCGCGTGCGTCTCGAACCGCTTCTCGCCGATCTTTTCGCGCGCGACAGGCGCTGGCTCGACGGCTCGCTCGACACCATCGACGACGCCGTCGCTGTCGAATTCCGCAGCCAAGAAGGCCGGCGTTTCGTGCTGCGCGCCGCGCGCATCAAACCGCTCGTGCGCACCTTGATCGACCTGTTCGATCGCATCGACCCGCACGCCGATACGACGTTGCGCATGTCGACGCTCGAAGCCGGTCGTCTCACCGAAGATGAAAAACTGCGCTGGCAGTTCAACGGCGATGCGTCGATCATCAATCTGGCGCGGCGGCTGCGTCACGCCGATGCGCCGCGCAAGATCGAGCCACCGCGCGGACTGAAGGCGACGCTGCGGGAATATCAACGTGAGGGCGTCGACTGGATGCAGTTTCTGCGCGAACACGGTCTCGCCGGCGTGCTCGCCGACGACATGGGCCTCGGCAAGACCGTGCAGACGCTCGCGCATATTCTGGTCGAGAAGGAAGCGGGCCGGCTCACGCAGCCGGCGCTGATCGTCGTGCCGACCACGCTCGTCGCGAACTGGCAGGATGAGGCGCGACGGTTCGCGCCGAAACTGAAAATCCTCGATCTGCACGGACCGAAGCGTCACGAGCGCTTTGCCGCGATCGCTTCGAACGACCTGATTGTCACGACCTATCCGCTGATCTGGCGCGATCACGAGGCGCTCGCGCAGCACGACTATCATCTGCTCGTGCTCGACGAAGCACAGAACGTGAAAAACGCATCGAGCAAGGCGGCGGGCGTCATCCGCAAGTTGCGGGTGCGGCATCGGCTATGTCTTACGGGCACGCCGCTCGAGAACCATCTCGGCGAGCTCTGGTCGCAGTTCGATTTTCTGCTGCCGGGCTTTCTCGGCACACAGAAAGACTTCGCGGCCCGCTGGCGCAAGCCGATCGAGAAGCAAAACGACATGACGCGCCGCGATCTGCTCGCGCGCCGGATTCGTCCGTTCATGCTTCGCCGCCGCAAGGACGATGTCGCCAAGGAATTGCCGCCGAAAACCACGATCGTGCGCAGCGTCGCGCTGGAAGGTGGGCAGCGCGATCTCTATGAAACCGTGCGCGCCTCAATGCAGAAGAAAGTGCGCGACGCCATTTCGGAGCAGGGTTTCGCGCGCAGCCATATCGTGATGCTCGACGCGCTTCTGAAGCTGCGGCAGGTGTGTTGCGATCCTTCGCTCGTCAAGCTGCCCGGCGCGAAAAAAGCGCAGGATTCGGCCAAGCTCGCCCTGCTGCTGGAGATGCTGCCCGATCTCATCGAAGAAGGACGGCGCGTGCTGGTGTTCTCGCAGTTCACGAGCATGCTAGCGATCATCGCCGGCGCGCTCGACGATGCGAACATCGCCCGTGTCATGCTAACGGGCGAAACGACCGACCGAAAAACGCCCGTGACGCGCTTTCAGGCCGGCGAAGTGCCCGTTTTCCTGATCAGCCTGAAGGCGGGAGGCGTGGGCCTGAATCTGACCGCCGCCGATACCGTCATTCACTACGATCCGTGGTGGAACCCGGCTGCCGAGAATCAGGCGACAGATCGCGCGCACCGCATCGGACAGGACAAACCTGTGTTCGTGTACAAGCTGGTGGCGGCGGGCAGCATCGAAGAAAAGATTCTCGACATGCAGGAGCGCAAGGCCGCGCTCGCGGCAGGCATTCTGTCCGAGGACGCGCAGGCCGTTTCGAAGTTCTCCGCGGAGGACATCGACGCGCTGTTTGCGCCGATCCCCGACTGAAGCGCGTTACCGGTACGCGTTGATCGCGTCACGCGTCTTCTTCGCCGCTTCCGCCGCGGCCGGCGCGTAGTCATCGCCCTTGCTTGCGTAGATGATCGCGCGCGACGAGTTGATCAGCATGCCCGTGCCGTTCGCGGTGCGGCCCGCGCGCACGGTCGCTTCGACATCGCCGCCCTGCGCGCCGATGCCCGGAATCAGCAACGGCATCTCGCCGACGATGCCGCGCACCGTTTCGATTTCCTTCGGGAACGTCGCGCCGACGACCAGCCCGAGCTGGCCCTTGTCGTTCCACTTCTGCGCCGCGAGCCGCGCGACGACCTGATACAGCGGCGTGCCATCGGACGTCGTCAGAAATTGCAGGTCCGAGCCGCCCGCGTTCGACGTGCGGCACAGCACGATCACGCCTTTGCCTTCGTGCGCGAGATACGGCTCGATCGAATCGAAGCCCATGTACGGATTCACCGTGACGGCGTCGGCCTTATAGCGCTCGAACGCTTCCTTCGCGTATTGCTCGGCCGTGCTGCCGATATCGCCGCGCTTGGCATCGAGAATCACCGGAATGCCGGGATGCTTCTCGTGGATATGCGCAATCAACGCTTCGAGCTGATCTTCCGCGCGATGCGCCGCGAAGTACGCGATCTGCGGCTTGAACGACGACGCAAAGGGCGCGGTTGCATCCGCGATGGTCTTGCAGAACTCGAAGATCGCATCGGCGCGGCCGTTGAGCGCGCCGGGAAATTTCGACGGCTCGGGATCGAGGCCGACGCACAAAAGCGATTGAGTCCGCGACCACGCGGCGTTGAGCGATTCGATGAAGGACATGGCGGGATTTCGTTGAACGTCGATGCCACGCATTTTAACGTGCGGGCATCGGGTTTCCTGTGGCGTCAGCGCGCCGCCGCTCTCGCCCTTGCCTTGGGCCTCGCACGCCGCGCGGCTTCGCCGGTGCGCTCGACGGTGAAGCGGAACTGGCGCGACAGCCGCTCGCCGGGCGCGAGCACCGTCATGCCGTGCGCTTCGCCGCCGCCCGGCAGGTTCACCGCGTTGATCGGATGATCGACCGGCTCGAAGCAAAAGAAGCTCTCGCCGGGCGGCACGTACAGCACGTAATAGTCGGTATCGGCGGCGATCGTCAGCGACAGCCGGCGTTTCGGCCACAGCACGCTCGTGCGGCCGCTCCATCCGGTGAACGCGTTGTTCACCATCTCGGACGGCATCGGATACGCGACGCCGAACTGCCACGCCGGCGGCGTCGGCACATGCCGCACCGGCAGCCAGTCGTCGCCGCACAGCCACACGCCGCCCGCCGCCGCGGAAAGCTCCGTGTCCGCCTCGCGCATCAGAAAGGGATGCAGCCCGAGGCCGAACGGCAGCGCGTCGACGCCGGTGTTCTGCACGTCGAGCGTCACGACGAGCGTGGCATCCTCGAGCGCATAAGTCTGCGCGGCGCGAAACGCGTACGGCTCGCCGTCGCTGCGATCCAGCGTGAACCGCGCGCGCCCCGCCGTTTCCTCTTCGACCTCCCACGCGCCGAGCCAGCCGTCGCCGTGCAGCGGCAGCGGTTCGCAGGCGCGGTTGCGCGGCACGTCGATGGAGCGTCCCGAAAACTGAAAATGCCCGTTGCCGATGCGGTTCGAATACGGCAAAAGCGGATAGCACGCGAGTTGATTCGGATCGGTGTCCGGACCGGGCGCAACGCACGGCCGGAAGATCGGCACCAGCGCGCCGTCGTCCCGCCAGTCGAACCGCGTGATGCCGCCGCCGAGCGACGGCGCGAGTTCGAGCCGCAGATGCGCGTTCGAGAGCGTGATGCAGCCTTCGGCATTCGCCCCGCCGATCGCCACGGCCGCCGTGCCCGGGCCGGGGCGTATCGGCGGTTCGGCCGCGGCGGCCAGCCGCGATCGGCGGGCGTTCGCCTGCGCCGTGGACGTCGATGCAGGATTCGGTCTTTGCTCTGTGCGCGCAACAGTCATGACTCGTGCTCCATCGAGAGGCGAAGAACCCGGCGCGGCCGGTGTCGGTCGGACGGCGCGTCGTTGCGCACCGCCTCGTGTTGTCAGGCTTTTCCGGCGAATACGGCTTCGGCGATGCCACGCGCGCCCGGCGTCGCGACGAACACGCCGCCCGCGTGTGCATCGGTTTCATCGAGGCCGATGCGCGCCGTCGTGATGTACAAGGTGCTCAGATCAGCGCCGCCGAACGCGGCGCAACTCGGCTGCGCGGTGGGCATCCCGATACGCGCCGTCTCGCGGCCGTCGGGTGCGTAGCGCACGACGCGCGCGCCGCCCCACTGCGCATTCCACAGGCCGCCTTCGGCATCGACGATGGAACCGTCGGGCACGCCCGTCGCATCGGACAGTTCGGCGAACACGCGATCGTTCGCGAACGTCGGGTAATCGCAGACGCGAATCTGGCGCGTCGGCGAATCGCAGTAGTACATCGTCTTGCCGTCCGGGCTGAAGCCGATGCTGTTCGAAATCGCGCAATTGCCCAGCGGCAGGCGTTCGAGCGAGAGATCGCGGTTCAGCCGATAGAACCCGCCGATGGCTTGCGCGTCGTCCACATCATGCTTGGTGCCGAACACGAAGCGCCCTTCGCGGTCGCAGCGGCCGTCGTTCAGGCGCGTCGGCAGATCGGCTTCGACTTCCATGATGGTCTCGATCGTGCCCGTCGTGATTTCATAGAACGCGAGCCGCGACGCGAGCCCGAGCAGCAGGAAGCGCGCATCGGCGCAGGGCGTGAAGCACGCGAGGCGTTCGGGCATGGCGAACGAATCGGTCGAGCCGTCGCGCGGATCGTGGCGCCACAGCTTCTTGCCTTCGATATCGGTCCACCAGAACTGGCCGCTCGCGGCGCACCACGTCGCGCCTTCGCCGAGCGAGCACTGGCTGTCGATCAACAACGTGGCGCCTGGCTTGTTCATCAGACCCATCCTCCATCGACGATCATGTCCTGCGCGGTGATCATGCTGCTGTCGTCCGATGCCAGAAAGAGCGCGGCGCGCGCGAGATGCGCGGGCATCAGTTCCGCGTCGATGCACTGGCCTTGCTTGATGGCTTCGCGGCCGGCGTCGTCGAGCCAGAGACGCTTTTGCTTCTCGGTCATGACCCATCCCGGCACGAGCGTATTCACGCGGATGCCGAACTTGCCGAGATCGCGCGCAAGGCCGCGCGTCATGCCTTGCACCGCGGATTTCGACGTCGTGTAGACAGGGAAGTTGCCTTGCTTGAGCATCCAGCTGATCGAGCCGAGATTGATGATCGAGCCGCCGCCTGCGCGCTTCATGTCGTCGATCACGGCCTGCGCCGCGAAGAACTGATGCCGGATGTTGACCGCGATGCCCGCATCGTAGGACTCGGGCGTGACGTCTTCGATCGCGTGGCGCTTGTCGTTGGCGGCGTTGTTGACGAGCACGGTGATCGCGCCTAGCGCGGCTCGTACATCTTGGATGCCTTTTCTCAATGCGTCGATGTCCGTGAGGTCGACGTTGAGGAACATCGGTCGCGATTTGCCCGGCGCGAGATTTGCGCCCAGGCGGTCGGCGAGCGCTTCGCCCGCGTTCGTGTCGATGTCGAAGAAGGCGACCTTCGCGTTCTGGTCGAAGAAGTGCTCGACGAAGGCCTCGCCGATGCCGGTGGCGCCGCCGGTTATCAGTACGGTTTTGCCTTCCAGGCTGGGGTAGCTTGCTAGTGACTTGCTGATGGGTGCCATGTGTCTATTTTCTCTCTTTCTCTTTGCTTGCGCTTTTGTCGTGGAATCCTGATTTCACGTCGGTCTATTGGCTCTGCCCCTCCCCGGGGCGGGGGTAACTTTCTTTGCTGCTGCAAAGAAAGTCACCAAAGAAAGCAGCTTTCTCACCGCCCGCGGTCACACGCACGTTGGCCACTCTTCTCCTCGGGAACGGCACTCGCCTAAAGAGTGACCCCATAAGCCTAACCGGGCTTGGATCGCGCACGATCCGTCACATCGCACCGCACGACAAACCGGTACAGCCATTTCAAGTTCCGGCCCGCTTCGCGGCCGACCGGTGAATCAGGTGCGCGGGTGCGCGGGCGCCCGCGCTTCGTTCCTGCCGGTTTCCCTCGCAGACCCGGCGGCAGCGCGTAGCGCTGTGCCGGATCTATTTCGTGCTGAACCAGCGTGCTAAACGTTCTGGCTCCTCAGACCGTGCGCGGTCCAAACCCGGCACGGCAACGGGAACACTCGCTACTCTGGGTTCCATTCAACCAATCGCCTGTGCCGCGGCCGGCGTGAAGTGCTTAGGCTGGGGAGAGCTGCTTTCTTTGGTGACTTTCTTTGCAGCAGCAAAGAAAGTTACCCCCGCCCCGGGGAGGGGCAGTGCTAATAGACCGCCAAGAAAACAGGATTCCACGAAGCCCCAAGAAGACCCACAAACAGCCCGAGCTCACGAAAAAATCCTAATCCCGCGCCCCACGATTCTTCAACTGATCGAGCAACACAGCAGCGAGCAGAATAGCCCCTCTGACAAGGTACTGATAAAACGCATCGATATTGAGAAGATTCATGACGTTCTCAACAGTACCCATGATGAGCACGCCAATCACGACACCCGAAATCGTAGCCCTGCCGCCGAGCAGCGAAACCCCACCCAACACACAAGCCGAAATCACATTGAGCTCAAACCCCTGAGCAGCATTCGGCTGCCCCGAAGTAATCCGCGAGGCGAGAATCACACCCGCCAGCGCGGTGACAGCGCCCTGAATCAAAAAGATCCACACCCGGGTGCGCTCGACATTGATCCCCGCCAGCCGCGAGGCTTCAGGATTCCCGCCGATCGCCAATGTATTACGTCCATACACCGTCTGGTTGAGCAATACGCCAAAAACGATGAAACACGCAAGCGTCACCCAGATAGGCAGGGAAATCCCCAGCATCGACAGACCGCCAAGCGCGATGAAGGTATCCGACGACACGCCCACCGCCTGTCCATGCGACACGATGAAGCCAAGCCCGCGCACGATTTCCATCGTGGCCAGCGTAGTAATCAACGCATTGATGCGCAGATAAGCGATCACCGCGCCGTTCACGAAACCGATCACCGCGCCCGCCGCCACCGCCGCGATGATCGCAATGAACGTGTTGTCCGTGGCGTTCAGCACCATCGCGCAAAGCACGCCGGCGAAGGCAATCGTCGAGCCGACCGACAAGTCGAAGTCGCGCGACGCGAGACAGAACATCATCGTGCACGCGACCATGCCGATCTGCGAGATCGACAGCGCGAGACCCAGCATGTTCTCGATCGAGAAGAAGTGATCGACGGACAGCGACATCGTCACGAACATCACGATGAAGATCACGATCAGGCTGTACTCCGTGATCTGCTGCCACCACTTCTGTTTGTCGCTCTTTTGCGGGATCAGCGCGTTCGCGACGCTTTCCGTCGCCTGACCCACGATGTTTTCTCTTGCTTCCATGATTCGCTCCTCTTGTCTTTATGCCGCCTGCGCGACGCTCTCGCTCTGCGGCAGCGCGAGACTCAGCACCGCCTGTTCGCTCGCCTTCTCACGCGGCAGCTCGCCCGCGATCCGCCCCTGCCGCATCACGACGATGCGATCGGACACGCCGAGCACTTCAGGCAATTCCGACGAAATCATCACGATCGCGCAGCCGCGCTCCGCAAGCTGATAGATCACGTTATAAATCTCGTGTTTGGCGCCGACGTCGATGCCGCGCGTCGGTTCGTCGAGAATCACGACCTTCAGATCCGGCTCCGCAAGCCAGCGCGACAGAATCGCCTTCTGCTGATTGCCGCCCGACAGAAAGCGGATGCGCTGCTTGCGGCTCGGCGTCTTGATCTTCAGCAACTGGATGAAGCGGTCGGCCGTCTGCGATTCCTTCTTGCGGTCGAGAAACAGGCCGCCGCGCAAATAATGACGGCGGCACGAGATGTTGATGTTCTCCGCGACCGTCGCCATCGCGACGATGCCCTCTTCCTTGCGATCCTCCGGGCACAGCACGATGCCGTGGCGAATCGCTTCGCCCGTGCTGCGCACCTTGATCGGCTGGCCGTCGAGCACAATCTCCCCGTGCTTCTTCTTGTCCGCGCCGTAGACGAGATGCATCAGCTCGCTGCGGCCCGCGCCGACCAGACCGAAAAATCCGACGATCTCGCCGCGCTTCACATCGAAGCTCGCGGGCGCGCTCAAGGCATCGCCTTCGACGTTCTTCACCGAGAACCGCGTTTCGCCCAGCGGACGCGCGCGATAGTCGTAAATGTCGCTAATTTCGCGGCCGACCATCTCCTGCACGAGCGTGTCGCGCGGCACCTCGGCGAGCGCCAGATGCGACGCGATCTTGCGGCCGTCGCGGAAAATCGTGCACGCGTCGCACAGTTCGTAAATCTCGTCCATGCGGTGTGAGATGTAGATCAGCGCGCGGTTGTCCGCCTTCAGATCGCGCACGAGCTTGAAGAGCACTTCCGTCTCGCGATGCGACAGCGACGAAGTCGGCTCGTCGAGCGCGATCACGCGCGCGTTGCGCAGCAGCGCCTTGCAGATTTCGACCATCTGGCGTTGTGCGATCGAGAGCTTGCGCAGCTTGGCGTTCGGATCGAGATCGACGCCCATTGCCGCGAGCCGCTCGCGCACATGCGCTTTCGCCGCGCGCTTGTTGACCCAGCCGAGCCGGTTCGGCAGCGCGCCGAGCAGCAGATTCTCGGACACGGTCAGATCCGGCACGTACTGCAATTCCTGATGAATCACCGCGATGCCCGACGCGATCGAAGCCGCCGCGCTCGCGAAATGCACTTCTTTTTCATCGATGAGCACGCGCCCCGAATCGGGCTGGTACTCGCCGCCGAGAATCTTGAGCAAGGTCGATTTACCCGCGCCGTTCTCGCCCATCAGGCCGTGAACTTCGCCGGCGTTGACGTCGAACGACACGCCGTCGAGCGCGCGCACGCCTGGAAACACCTTGCCGATATTGTCAAAACGCAGCGTCGCTGACACATCGCCTCCTTTTCATGCGCGGGCCGCGCGCATGCGAGCGGCCCGCCATTGCACCTTTAGTTCGACGCCAGGCCCATCTGCTGACGCACCGACGCGACGTTCTCGCGCGTCGCCAGCATGCCGGTCGTGAGCGTGAGCGGCGGCGGCGCCTTGCCGTCCTTGATCCACGCGTACATCAGCTCGGACGTCTCTTCGCCGTGGCGCTTCGGGCTGATGATGACGGTGCCGAAGAAGCCCGTCGGATTCGGCTTCTTGAATTCGTTCAGCGCCGAGTCCGAACCGCCGATGCCGATGCCGATCATGTTGTCCGCCTTGAAGCCGCGGCCTTCCGCCGCGCGCACTGCGCCGAGCACGCCTTCGTCGTTGAGCGCATAGGCGACCCAGTGCTTGAATTGCGGATTTTTCGTGAGCGCGATGTTCGCGGCGTTGAACGCGTTTTCCGTATCGGTCTTCGCTTGCGGCGCGGCGATGATGTTCGCCTTCGGGAAGCCCGCCGCGACGAGCGCGTCGGTCGCGCCGGCCGTGCGGTCATGCGCGGTCGGCAACTGTTCGTAGGTCACGTCGATCGCGCCGACATCCTTCATGTCCCAGCCGCGCTTCTTGATCTCGGCGGCAATGCCGTCGCCTACCTGCTTGCCGATGTTATAGGCGGAAATGCCCATGTGCGGCACGGATTCGATCGGCTTGCCGGAACCGTCGACGAGGCGGTCATCGACTGTCATCATCTTGAGCTTGTCGGCCTTCGCCTTGGCGACGATGCCCGGTCCGAGCTTCACGTCCGGCGTGCAGATGATGAAGCCCTGCGCCTTCTGCGCGGCGAGGTTGTCGATGGCGCTCATCACCTTTTCACCCGACGGCGCGCCGATCTTCACGAGCGTGAAGCCCTTGTTCTTGGCGGCGATTTCGGCGAACTTCCATTCGTCCTGGAACCACGGTTCTTCCGGCTGCTTCACGAGGAAGCCGATCTTGACTTCGTCGGCCGCCTGCGCGACGGGCGCCGCGATCATGGAAGCGCTCGTTGCCGTGGCGGCGGCGATCAGCGTGAGGAACAGTCTGCGTTTCATTTTTTGTCTCCCGACTTTTTCCGATGTCGAAAAATGCCCGCGCGCGGGCGCTACGAAGGTGGTGGCCGTGTCTTGTATTTATGAGGCGCACCGCGGCCAGTGCGTCGTCATTCTTTTGCTGGTTCTCGTTCAGGTCTTTCAGTCGTGGTACAGCGCCGAGCGCCCGCCATCGACCGTGATGCAACTCGCGTTGATGAACGGCGCCTCGTCCGATGCGAGAAACACCGCCGTCATCGCCACTTCCTGCGGCTGGCCGATGCGCTTCATCGGCTGCAGATCGAGCGTCGCCTGGCGCGCGGCTTTCGGGTCCGCTTGCGCATCCCACCAGTCGAGCGTCAATTGCGTTTCGATGTAACCCGGCGCGATCGCATTCACCCGCACGTTGTTCGGCGCGTATTCGATGCCGAGCGCGCGCGTCAGGCCGATCACGCCGTGCTTGGCCACCGGATACGGAAAGCAGCCCGGAATGATCCTGAAGCTGTGCGTCGACGCGATATTCACGATGCTGCCGCGCCCGCGATCGACCATGCCGGGCAGCACCGCGCGGCAGCCGTTCCACACGCCGTCGAGATCGACGGCGAAGCAGCGGCGCCAGTCTTCGTCGGTCATCGTGAGCGGGTCGCAGAACACGTTGATGCCCGCGTTGTTCACGAGCACGTCGAGCGGGCCGAACCGCGCTTCGGTCTGCGTCACCGCTGCTTGCACCGATGCGCTCTGCGTGACGTCGGTTTCGAGCGCGATCACGTTCGCCGCGCCGGTTTCGTGTCCGATGCGTTCCGCCGTTTCACGCGCCGCCGCGATGTCCAGTTCCGCCAGCGCGACGCACGCGCCCTCGCGCGCGAACGCCAGCGCGATCGCCGCGCCGATGCCGCGTCCCGCGCCCGTGACCATCGCGACTTTGCCGGCCAGGCGGTTCATTTCGCCTCGCCTCGCGCCAGCGCCAGCCCGTCGATGAACGCCTTCGCGTGCGACGCCGTGACATCCGCGCTCTGGCCCGGCTTGTACAGCGCGGAACCGAGGCCGAAACCGTTCGCGCCCGCGGCGAGAAACGGTCCCATGTTGTCCGGCGCAATGCCGCCGACCGGCACGAGAGGCACGTCCTTCGCGATCACCGCGCGCCATGCCTTCGTGATCGCCGGGCCAAGCTGCTCGGCGGGAAACATCTTCAGCACGTCCGCGCCGTTCTTCAGTGCGAGAAACGCCTCGTTCGGCGTCGCGACGCCCGGCGCGCACGCAAGACCTTGCGCTTTCGCTGCGCGTACGACATCGGCATCGCTGTGCGGCATGACGATGAGCTCGCCGCCCGCGGCCTTCACGCTATCGACGTAACTCGGATGCAGCACCGTTCCCGCGCCGACGATCGCGTCGCGCGGCAGCGCCTGGCGGATGGCCGCGATGCTGTCGAACGGCTGCGGCGAATTGAGCGGCACCTCGACGATGCGAAAGCCCGCTTCGTACAGCGCGCGGCCATGACCGGCGGCTTCGGCCGGCGTGACGCCGCGCAGGATCGCGATCAGCGGGCACGCGGCGAACGCCTTCGCGAGACCGTCGTGCATGCCGTACGGCGCGGGCAGATTGATGGGGGGCTGCATCGTGTTGGCTCCTTGTCAGGCTGCGCGGGCGGGCGCGGCGATCAGGCCCGCTCGTGCGGCGATTCGGTGAAGGCCGTGCTCGGTGGCGTGCGCGACCGTCGGGGCATCGTGGCAGCCGAAGCGCGCGAGCGCCGCGCGATAGCGGTTGCACAGCGCGTCGTTGCCGATCAAGCGCAGCGTCCTGCCCGAAAGCGACGACTGCTGGCGCGCGAGCACTTCGTTCAGTCCGCGCAACTCGTGGCCGATCAGAAGTCCGGACAGATAATCCGGCTGCTGTTCCGCCGAAAGCTGGCCGGTCAGGCCGAGCGTGCGCGTGCTGAAGATCGTCGCGAGAAGCCCGGGATGACCGGCATCGCGCGCCGTATCGACGCCGCGCAGAAACGCCGGCTCGTCGTGCGTCGCGCTCGGATGCATCGTGCGACCGAGAATCGTGTGATCGCGCAGCGCGCCGAAGGTCTCGCCCGTCATGAAGGTGTAGAAACGTTCGATGCGCGCATCGGCGACGAATGCCCATTTCGCATGCGTGCCCGGCAGGCCGATCAGCGCGCCTTCGGCTGCGTTCAGCGACGCATCGCTCGACAGCGCGCCGAAGATCTGCGTTTCCTCGCCGCGCATTACATTGGGCAGCGCGCCTTGCTGCAGCACGCCCGGCACGACATGCAAAGTCACGCCGCGCGCCGTTTTCACCGTGACGATGCCGGCGACGAGCGCATCGGCATTGGCGGGCGTCTCGACATACGGCGCCTCGACCCAACCCTGCGCGCTGCCGACCATGCCCGCCGCGATGACGGGTAGCCGCGCATGCGCGTCGAGCCACATGCCGCAAGTGTCCTCGAACGCCTGATCGAAGCCGCCCGCGGGCAGATTCATAATGCCCGCCGCCGACGTGCGCGTATCGAGCGCAAGGCCGTCGCTGCCGAGCAGATAGGCGCGCAGGGACGTCGTGCCCCAGTCGAGCGCGATGAGTGCGGGGTTCGATCCGGATGAAGTCATCGCTTGATCCTGCGGGCGGGCTGCGGAGCCCGCCAGCCGAGTTCCTCGGAAATCGAGCGTGCCTCGCGCTGCACGACCGGGATCAGTTCTTCCATGCGCTCGTGGGGCATATAGGGAATCGTGCTCGCCACCGACAGCGCCGCGACGATCGCACCCGACGCATCGCGCACGGGCGCGGCGACGCAGCGGATCGACGCTTCGTTCTCTTCGAGGTCGAAGGTGAAGCCGCCCTGCGCATAACGCGTCATGCGCTGGTTGAACGTGTCGAAGTCGGGGCGATTATCGGGCTTGAAACTCGTCTTCGCGAGCGCGCGATGCGACGCTTCGAGCAGCCGCTTCCACGCGACCGATTCGAGGTCGAGCATCATCGCCTTGCCGATGCCCGTCGACGCGAGCGGCATGCGATGCCCGACGCGCGAGCGCATTTCCAGCCCGCGCGTGCCGGGAATCTTGTCGATGTAGAGGACGTCGTCGCCATCGCGCACGCCGAGGTGAATCGTGTCGTGCGTGTGATCGGCGAGCGCCTGCAGATGCGGGCGCGCAACGGCGGTGAGCGGCATTTGTTCGAGCGCGATCGTGCCCAGTTCGATCAGCTTCGGCCCGAGCAGATAGCCGCCCTGCACTTGCCGCAGATAGCGCGCCTGCACGAGCGAGCTGACCAGCCGGTGCGTCGTGCTGCGCGTCGTGCCGAGCGCAGCGCCGAACGAGCGCAGATCGCGCGCGCCGTTCGCGGCGGCTTCGAGAATCGCGAGACCGCGCAGCAGCGTCTGGGTGCCGGCCTGCTGCGGCGTGATGTCGACGAGCGCGCTGGGCAGTGCGATCGCGTCGGGATCGGGCGCGTGCTTCGGCGCGCTCGTGCCGACGGGCTTCACGCGAGGACCGCTCGTATGCGCGGCTTGCGCTTCGGCGTCGGTTTCCGGGTTCTGGAACTTGGTCATGGCGCGGGTCTCCCGGCTGTCACGATGCGCGCCGGTCCGCGCACGCGGGTGCGGATCGGGCGTGCAAGTCGAGCGAAGTGGCCCGCGCGTGCGGGCAGGCAATCGGATGCATGACGGTGTCTCCATTGTTCTGGTCATACGCGCCGATGGGTTTCGGGCCGTCGCACGACTATGCCGTTCAGGCTTTGGTCGGATTGTAGTTCCGGCTCTTTGATTTATTCAATATGTGACCGCACCGCTCACATAATGGGAATAAAGCTGACCACCGACAGCTTTCGCAAAACAAAAAAGCCCTGAAAAATCAGGGCTTTATATTGTTTAGCGCGGCGAACTAAATTTCATTGAGGCAGTTCCGCCGCGCCCATCCGGCGCGCGATCACACCCGCGCGCTGCGACAGATACGGCGCGTTCCGGTGATCGTCGAAATACTTCGGGCGCGGCAGCATCACGGCGAGGCGCGCGCCTTGCCACGCGGTAAGTTTCGCCGCCGAGGTTTTGTAGTAGTAATGCGCCGCCGCCTCCGCGCCGTACACGCCGTTGCCCCACTCGACCGAATTCAGATAGATCTCGAAGATGCGTTCCTTGTCCATCCAGAATTCGAGCATCCATGTGATGGCGAGCTCCTGCGCCTTGCGCACATAACTCTTTTCGCGCGAGAGGAAGAGATTGCGCGCGAGCTGCTGCGAAATGGTCGAACCGCCCGCGACGATCTTCCCGCGCGCCTTGTTCTTCTCCCACGCCTGCAGAATCGCGTCGGTCTCGTAGCCGTTGTTGTTGACGAAGTTGGCGTCTTCCGATGCGATGATCGCGCGCTTCAGATTGCGCGAAATCTGGTCATACGGCACCCACGTGCGCTGCAGCGCAACGCCGGGATGCGTCTTCGCGAGCGTCCAGGCGTCGGCGCGCATGAACGCGGTCGGACCGGGGTTCACGACCGTCCATACACCGATCTGCGCGAAGAAATAAAGCTGCGTGGCGATGAACGCAATGCCCAGCACCGACACGCCATACGCGATCCAGCGCGCCGGCCCGAGCCGCACCGCCTTGTGCGCGCGCGGCGTGCGGTGGTCGCGGCTGCCGATAGGCGCGGTGGTCATTTTCAGGCTTTGGCTGCGAGCATCTGGCGCAATTCGCGCAACACCGCGCCGCCGTCCGGGCGCACGCCGCGCCAGATGAAAAACGATTCGGCCGCCTGCTCGACCAGCATGCCGAGACCGTCCGACGCGCGCGCGCCGAGCTTCGTTGCATGCTGCATGAAAACCGTGGGCTGCGCGCCGTACATCATGTCGTAGGCGAGCGTGTTCGCGCCGAACGCGCCGTCGTCGCAATCGGGCAAGGCGGCGTCGAGGCTGCCCGCGGTCGCGTTGACGATCACGTCGTAGCACGCGCTATCGACGATTCCGGCGCTGTCCGCGCCGCCGCCCGAGAAGCGCACGCCGCAGTCGGCCGCGTTCTGCGCGAACTGATCGACGAGCTGATGTGCCTTCGCCGCCGTCCGGTTGACGATGGTGAGCGCCGCCGGTGCGCGATCGAAGATCGGCAGCACGACGCCGCGGGCAGCGCCGCCCGCGCCGAGCAGCAAAATACGCGCGCCCTTCAGACTCACGCCCAGATTCACTTCGATGTCGCGCACGAGCCCGACGCCGTCGGTGTTGTCGCCGCGCACGCCGTCGGGACCGAATGCCAGCGTGTTCACCGCACCCGCCGCCGCCGCGCGCGGCGACAGCGAATCCGCGAACGCGTGCGCGTCGAGCTTGAACGGCACGGTGACGTTCATGCCGCGCCCGCCCGACGCGATGAATTGCCTGACTTCACGCTCGAAGCCGCCGAGCGGTCCGAGAATGCGCCCGTATTCGACCGGCTCGCCGGTCTGCGCGGCGAATTTCGCGTGGATCCAAGGCGACTTGCTGTGCTCGATCGGATTGCCGATCACCGCGTATTGATCTTTCATGGCGTCGGTTCCTGCGCGTTGCCGGGCGTTTCGGAGGGTTGGGCCGTCGATGCTTCCGCCTGCGCTTCGGCTTCGCTTTCGGCGGAGAGATCGTCGGCCTCGATGATTTCTTCTTCCGCCTCGTCTTCCTCGACCGCCGCGCCCGGCGCATCGATCACGTTCAGCAGACGGCACGACGCTTCGACGGTGAGTTCATCGATGGATACGACTTCGAGCATCACACGCGTGCCGCGCGCATGCACGCCCAGGCCGGGCACGTGCAGGATCAGCGGAATCTCTTCGAGACGCACGAGATCGTCCTTGATGACCGATGCCGGAACGTGCCGCTTGTTTTCCTGCTTCAGCCAGCGCAGACACCAGAAATACTCCATGCGGCGCTGATGATCGGCGTACGCGGTGTAGGTATCGTCGAAGCCTTGCACCACGGCGAAGAGGTCGGCGTCCTTCGGCTTGAACGGCGCGGCGAGCTTCGCGGTCACGCCGTGCTGCGCGCACGCGATCAGTTGCCATTGATTGACGAGATCGACATAGCGGCGCAGCGGCGACGTGCTCCACGCATATTGCGCGACGCCGAGCCCTTCGTGCGGCGCGGGCGTCGTCTGCATGCGCGTGCGCTTCGGGCCCGGACCGCCGAAACCGCGCTGCGAACGGTAGATGCCCGGCACGCCGTGATCGTTGAGGAACGCGCCCCACGACGAATTCGCAAGAATCGCCAGCTCCGCGACGATCAGATCGAGCGGCGAACCGCGGCGGCGCGGCGTGATAGTGATGTGCTCGCCATCCACGTAAAAATTGAAGTCGTTGTTGCGCTGCACTTCGCGCTTCAGGCCATACGTGGCACGCGCCTGCTGGCGCTTTTCGAAGAGCGCCTGCGCGAGCGGCCACAGCACGGCGATGTCTTCCTTGTGCGGATAATCGCCCGTGCCGGCGGCGAGGCTTTCCTCGGTGACGTGCTCGTCGAGATGGTTGTGGCGCAGGTTGCTTTTCACGAACACGCGTTCGGCGCGCGTTTCGGTCGCGACGATATCCTGCGTCTCGCGATTCACGATGATGTAGAGCGACAGCGCCGGGCGCAATCCGCCTTCGCCGAGCGTGAATACATCGACGATGTTATCCGGCAGCATCGTGATCTTGTCGCCGGGCATGTAGACGGTCGACAGACGCCCGCGCGCGATCGCGTCGATGGCGTCGCCGCGCGCGATGCCGAGCGCCGGCGCCGCGATGTGAATGCCGATACGCACGCGGCCATCGGAAAGATCCTCGACAGAGAAGGCGTCGTCGATTTCGGTCGTGGTGACGTCGTCGATGGAGAACGCCTGCACGTTCGCTTCGGGCAGATCCTCCGGCAGTGGCCCCGGCTGCACCGACGGAAAGCCGATGCCGTGCGGAAAGTACTCCGACAAAAAGCGCGCTTCGTGCAGCGCCCGCGGCGACGCGATGCCGCCGCATTCGAGCATCAGCCGCGCCTGCGAAATACCGCGCGCGGCGGCCGCCGCTTCGAGCGCCTTGTATTCGATGGAATTCTTGTCGGGCTTCGTGAGCAGGCCGAGCGCCTTGCCCTTGAGCGCCTCGGGCAGTTTGCCCGCCTTCAGCTCGTCTTCGTAGCCTTGCTGCACGAGCGCCTGCTGACGCTTGCGTTCGAGGCCGGCGAGCGCCATCTGCAATTGCTCCTGCGGCGCGCGCTGATACTGCCCGCGCCCCTTGCGGCGGAAATACACCGGCGCGCCGTGCATGCGCAACACCAGCGCAGCGCGTTCGGAGGGGCCGAATTTGTCGCCGAAATAATCCGCGCCGAGCGCGGCGAACGGAAACTCGTCGTCGGGCGCGCATTCCCACAGAAAGTCGAGATCGATCTCCTGCGCGATGGCGTCGGCTTCCTGCATCAGGTCGCCGGCGGCGGGTTTCTCGAATTCGATCAGCACGTCTTTCGCGCGCACCTTCGCGCGCCGCCCGCCCGGCAACTCGACCTGGAACGCGTCGCCCTGTTTGGACAGCACCGATCCGGCCTTGAAACTACCCGATTCCTCGAAGAAAACGTTCACTCAATACTCTCGTAAGACGGTGGACCGGGTCGCGTCGTTCGCGCCGGTGGTTGAATGGTGTCAGGCTGCCGCGGGTGTCGCGAGCGGCGGCGGCGTCTGATCGCAGAACGCGATGACATCGGCGAGATAGGCCGGAAAGTCGCTGATCGCGTGATCGCCGCCCTGAATCAGCGTGGTCCGCACGCCGGGATAGTGGTCGAGCATGGTGCGGTAATCGAGCACTTCGTCGCCGGTCGCCGCGATCAGATAGTAGCGCTCGGGCCGCGTGATCGTTTCGACCGCGAGCGCGCGCAGTTCGTCGAGATGACGCGGCAATACGGTGATGCTGCCGTCGCCATGCCAGAGCGGCTGCTCGCCGAGATAGTGGCTCAGATCGCGATCCGGCACCACGGCGGGGTTGAGCAGCACGGCGCGCCAGCCGTGCTTTTCCGCGAGATGCGTGGCGTAGTAGCCGCCGAGCGAACTGCCGACGACGGTGACATCGCGCGCCTCGGTGCCCGCCGCGAGCGATTCCGCCAGCGCGACGGCCTCGAACGGCGACACCGGCAGCGTCGGGCACTGCCATTCGCCAAGCCGCCCGAGTTCCGCGAGCCGCGCGTGCATGACGCGCGCCTTGAACGACTGGGGAGACGAGCGAAAGCCGTGCAGATAGAGAATCACGAATGTCCTCCTGCGCCACGCGCCGAAAGCGCGTCGAGCAGTTTCTGATGCACGCCGCCAAAGCCGCCATTGCTCATCACGAGCACGTGGTCGCCGGGGCGCGCGGCGGCCGTGACCGCCTTCACCAGAGGTTCGATTTCGTTGAACGCCCGCGCCTTGTCGCCGAGCGGGGACAGCGCTTCGGCAAGGTCCCAGCTGAGCTTGTCGCGGCCTTCGCGCGCGCCATAGCCGAATACCAGATCGGCGTCGGCGAGACTCGCGGGCAACTGCGCTTTCATCGTGCCGAGCTTCATCGTGTTCGAGCGCGGTTCGAGCACGGCGAGAATGCGCGTGTTGTCCGACTTGCCGATGCGCGTGCGCAAACCGGCGACCGTCGTTTCGATGGCGGTCGGATGATGCGCGAAGTCGTCGTAGACCGTGACGCCGTCGACGCCGCCTTTCACTTCCATGCGCCGCTTGACGTTGCGAAACGCGGCGAGCGATTTCACCGACTGCGCCGCCGGCACGCCGACCGAGCGCGCCGCCGCGATCGCCGCGAGCGCGTTCATGCGATTGTGCTCACCCTGCACCTGCCAGTCGACGACGCCCTGCCGCACGCCTTCCCAGTACACGGCGAACTGCTCGTCGGCGCGCGCGCCTTCTTCCGCGGGCAGCGCCTGCCAGCCGCCCTCGACGCCGAAGCGCTCCACGCCCGACCAGCAGCCACGCGTCAGCACGCGTTCGAGCGCGGCTTCGCGCCCGTTTGTCACGATGCGGCCGATGCCCGGCACCGTGCGCACGAGATGATGGAATTGCGTTTCGATGGCCGCGAGATCGGGGAAGATGTCGGCGTGATCGAATTCGAGATTGTTGAGCACGGCCGTGCGCGGGCGATAGTGGACGAACTTCGAGCGCTTGTCGAAGAACGCAGTGTCGTATTCGTCGGCCTCGATGACGAAGAAGCTCGAATCGGTCAGGCGCGCGGAAATGCCGAAGTTGAGCGGCACCCCGCCGATGAGAAAGCCCGGATTCATGCCGGCGTCTTCGAGCAGCCACGCCAGCATGGAGCTCGTCGTGGTCTTGCCATGCGTGCCCGCGACCGCGAGCACCCACTTGCCGTTCAGCACATGTTCGCCGAGCCACTGCGGGCCGGACGTGTACGGCAGCCCGCGATCGAGAATGGCCTCCATCAGCGGATTGCCGCGCGTCACCACATTGCCGATGACGAACAGATCCGGTTCGAGCGAAAGCTGCTCGACGCCATAGCCTTCGATCAACTCGATGCCCTGCGCTTCGAGCTGCGTGCTCATCGGCGGGTAAACGCCCGCGTCGCAGCCAGTGACCTTGTGGCCCGCTTCGCGCGCCAGAACCGCGAGTCCGCCCATGAAGGTGCCGCAGATGCCGAGGATGTGGATATGCATAAAACGTGTCGCGCCGCGCGGGCGATTGAGATGCGAATCAGGGACGGCGCCGTTGCGTGCAGCTAAGAGCAACCTAAGGGCAAACCCGTGCAGAAAGGCGCCTGAAGGCGCATATTGTAACCGAGCGGGCTAAGCCTTCCGCCGCCTGCGCAAGCCCGCCGCACCCGGTCCGCAAAAGGGCCGCCCGAGGTTATCTAGTATCATTCCGGCATGGTTCGCAAATCACATTTCGATCCGCAACGCGTGCGCGAGGAAATCGCGATCGCGGCTGCGCGGATGATCGCCGAAGACGGCCTCGACTACTCCACCGCCAAGCGCAAGGCCGCTAAGCTCGTGGTCGGCGAGACGAAGATCGGCGGCGAATTCCTGCCCGACAACGATCAGATCGAAGAGGAAATCCGCGAATATCAGGCGATTTTCCAGAGCGACAGCCAGCCGGCCGTGCTGCGCCGCATGCGCGAGATCGCGCTCGACTGGATGGAGCGTCTCAAGCCCTTCGATCCGTATCTGACGGGCGCGGTGCTCAACGGCACGGCGGGCGAGCATTCCGACATCCATTTGCAATGCTTCTGCGACAATCCGAAGGAAGTCGCGATTTACCTGTTGAACGCGAACATACAGTACGACGTGTCGGAGACTCGGCATTTCGCCGGGCGCGGCTACGTGGAGACGCTGAGTTTTCTGCATCGGACGCGCGGCGAGGAGCCGGTCGGCGTGCATATCGCGCTCTATGGCCCCGATGACCTGCGCGGCGCCGTGCGCGCGGACGGCCGCGGACGCCTCGCGCGCGCGAATACGGCGGCGGTGCGCGCGCTGCTCGACCATCCCGACGCCCCGTCGCTCGAAATCGGCGGCTGATCTATCTTCCGGACGCTCATGAAAAGCACACGCATTCTTGCGGCTCTAGTGGTCGCGGTCGCCGCGACTATCGGCGGCTTCTACGCGGGCCACGTGTTCACCGGCAGCGACACCGTCGCCGCGACAACCCAGCCGGGCGGCAACGCCGTTGATCAACTTTGGAAGGCCACGCCGCCCGGCGCGTCCGGCACGGCTCAGCCGCTTTCGTCGTTCAAAGGCAAGCCGGTCGTCGTCAACTTCTGGGCGTCGTGGTGCGGTCCGTGCGTGAAGGAAATGCCCACGCTCTCCGCGATGCAGCGCGAATACGAGAAGAAAGGCATCACGTTCATCGGACTTGGCGTCGATAGCGAGAAGAACGTCAACGACTTCCTGCACAAAGTGCCCGTCGCCTATCCCGTCTACGTGACGGGTTTCGGCGGCGCGGACCTTGCGCGCAGCTTCGGCAATAATGCCGGTGGCCTGCCTTTCACGGTGGTGATCGATTCGAAGGGCGAGATCCGCTCCACGAAACTCGGCGAAGTCGATCCGGCCGAGCTGCGCCACACGCTCGACAACCTGTAAAAATTCGCAGCCGATAGACAGCGAGTTGCGTGAAGTAAGCTGTGAGTTAGCGGGCTTTACACGGAACTTGCGGAAAATTCGCCATATCGGGCGAAACCGCGCGGTAATTTGTCCCGCCGTTTCAGACGGGACCGCACAGTAAAACTAGACAAAATTCTCTAAACGGCGCTAAAGTGCGCCCAATTCCGCACAACCCGAAGCGACTATGACTACACCGCTGGCGCCAAAAGGCAAGCTCGCCGTCGAGTCCGGCTACCGTGAAACCGGTGCCGGCCGTCGCGAGGCGTCGCCAGCAGTCATGCGTGTGCGGTTCGGGCGCGCGCTTCAAAGCGACCATGCCGATGCGTTCGATTCGAACGTATCCGGCGTGTCGATCGATTCTGCCGTCGATTTTCCCGGCGGCGCATGCACGGGCGCGACACTGCGCCACGCGTCTGCGCGCGCTGAACGGTTGGCCGCGCTGGCTCGCCGCTGAAGTTAGAACACCCACAAATCAAGTCAAGTGCCGGGCCGATTCCCGGTCTCCAAGTATTGAAAGGGGATTTTTCGATGGACCTTCGTAAACTCAAAACGCTGATCGACCTCGTCTCGGAATCCGGCATCTCGGAGCTGGAAGTGACGGAAGGCGAAGGCAAGGTTCGCATCGTCAAGAACGCCGCGCCCGTCTACATGCAGGCGCCGCAGCAGTACGCGCCGCAAGTGCAGGCATCGGCAGCGCCGCAATTCGCCGCCACGGGCGAAGCGGGCGCGCCGGCACCCGCCACGCCCGCGGCATCCGCGCCGCAGGGCCATATCGTGACCTCGCCGATGGTCGGCTCGTTCTACCGCGCGCCATCGCCGGGCGCGGACCCGTTCATCCAGGTCGGCGATACGGTGAAGGAAGGCCAGACGATCTGCATCATCGAAGCGATGAAGCTCTTGAACGAGATCGAAGCGGACAAGGCTGGCGTCGTGAAGGAAATCCTCGTCGAGAACGGCCAGGCGGTCGAGTACGGCCAGCCGCTCTTCGTGATCGGCGACTAAAGGCGCGCCGGGCCGTGCCGCGGATGCTTCGCGCAGCCGCCGCCGGCTTCACCGCGCCGGCGCCCGAACGACCTCGATTCGTCGAGAAATGTGTCGAGAAGCGCGCCGCCGATTCGATCCCCGAGGGCCGCTCGCGCGTGCCCGTTGATGAGCCGACCCACTATGTTTGAAAAAATTCTCATTGCGAACCGCGGCGAAATCGCGCTTCGCATCCAGCGCGCGTGCCGCGAACTGGGCGTCAAGACAGTCGTCGTCTATTCCGAAGCCGACAAGGAAGCGAAGTACGTCAAACTGGCCGACGAAGCCGTGTGTATCGGACCGGCGCCTTCGAATCTCTCCTATCTGAACATGCCGGCGCTCATCAGCGCGGCCGAAGTCACCGACGCCGAAGCCATCCACCCCGGCTACGGCTTCCTCTCTGAAAACGCCGATTTCGCCGAACGCGTCGAGCAATCGGGTTTCACCTTCATCGGCCCGCGTCCCGAAACCATCCGGCTGATGGGCGACAAAGTCACCGCCAAGCAGACGATGATCAAGACCGGCGTGCCTTGCGTGCCGGGTTCGGAAGGCGCATTGCCGGACGATCCGCGCGAGATCGTGAAGATTGCGCGCACGATCGGCTACCCCGTCATCATCAAGGCGGCGGGCGGCGGCGGCGGGCGCGGCATGCGCGTGGTGCATACGGAAGCGGCGCTCGTGAACGCGGTCAACATGACGCGCGAGGAAGCGGGCCGCGCCTTCGGCAACCCGCAGGTGTACATGGAGAAGTTTCTCGAGAACCCGCGCCACATCGAGATTCAGGTGTTGTCGGACTCGTTTCGCAACGCGATCTGGCTCGGCGAGCGCGACTGCTCGATGCAGCGCCGTCACCAGAAGGTGATCGAGGAAGCGCCGGCGCCGGGCATCGCGCGCCGTCTGATCGAGCGCATCGGCGACCGCTGCGCGGACGCGTGCAAGAAGATGGGCTATCTCGGCGCGGGCACGTTCGAATTCCTGTACGAGAACAACGAGTTCTACTTCATCGAAATGAACACGCGCGTGCAGGTCGAGCATCCGGTGACGGAACTCATCACGGGCGTCGATATCGTGCAGGAACAGATTCGCATCGCGGCGGGCGAGAAGCTCGCGATCCGCCAGAAGGACATCCAGTTCAAGGGACACGCGATCGAATGCCGGATCAACGCGGAAGATCCGTTCAAGTTCACGCCGTCGCCGGGGCGCATCACGTCGTGGCACACGGCGGGCGGTCCGGGCATTCGCGTCGATTCGCACGCTTACGCCAATTACTTCGTCCCGCCGAACTACGATTCGATGATCGGCAAGCTGATTGCCTACGGCGCGACGCGCGAGCAGGCGATCAACCGCATGCGCATCGCGTTGTCGGAAATGGTCGTGGAAGGCATCTCGACCAACATTCCGCTGCATCGCGAGATGATGATCGATGCGAAGTTCGTCGAGGGTGGAACGAGCATCCACTATCTCGAGAACAAGCTGGCCGCGCGCCAGGCCGCGGTGGCGGAAGAGTCGTAAGCAAGGACGAGAGACACGAGCATGAGTTACCGGGAACTGATCGCCGAGCTGGATCGCGAGCACGCCGAAGCGCTGTCGGATGCGCTGCTTGAAGTCGGCGCGCTCTCGGTGTCCGTCGAAGACGCCGACGCCGACACGCCCGACGAGCAGCCGCTCTTCGGCGAACCGGGACTCGTGCCCGAAAAGAGCGCGTGGAAGCATTCGCGCGTGGTCGCCTTGCTCGCCGAAGACGCCGATCCGGCCGTGCTGCTCACGGCCGCCGCGAACGAAATCGGCTTGCAGCACGCGCCCGCGTTCACCGTGCGCGACGTCGAGGAGCAGGACTGGGTGCGTCTCACGCAGGCGCAGTTCGATCCGATTTCCATTGGCGAGCGCATCTGGGTCGTGCCCTCGTGGCACGACGCGCCCGATCCCGACGCACTCGTGCTCGAACTCGATCCGGGCCTTGCCTTCGGCACGGGCAGCCATCCGACCACGCGTCTTTGCATGGAGTGGCTGGAGCAGTCGGTGAAGCCGGGGCAATCGCTGCTCGATTACGGCTGCGGCTCCGGCATCCTCGCCATTCTCGCGAAGAAGTGCGGCGCGAATCCCGTGGTCGGCATCGACATCGACCCGCAGGCGGTCGAGTCGGCGCGCCAGAACAGCGAACGCAATCGCGCGGACGTGACCTACGGCTTGCCGGATGCCTGTCCCGATGGCGAGTTCGATATCGTCGTCGCGAATATTCTTTCGAATCCCCTCAAGCTGATGGCGTCGATGCTCGCCGCGAAGGTGAAGCCGGGCGGCAGGATCGCGCTGTCGGGCGTGCTTGCGCGGCAGGCCGACGAAGTCGCGGCGGTCTACGCGCAGTGGATCGATATCGGCGTCTGGCGCGAGCACGAAGGCTGGGTGTGCCTCGCGGGAACGCGGCGCGAAAGCCTTTAAAATAGCGCCATCTTCCACGATCAGGCCGTCAGGCCTACGGCACTTCTTATATGGCGCTGGCAACCCGCTGCCCCCACTGCGAAACCGTATTCAAGCTGGACCCGCATCTGCTCGCGCCGCATGACGGCCGCGTGCGCTGCGGACATTGCCAGGAAGTATTCGATGCCGCGCATCATCGCTTCGAGCTTCCCGACGAGCCAGCTGCGGCAGGCGCCGCGCAACATGCCGCGATCATCGACGACGACGTCGCCGTCGGTCCCGCGACCAGTTCGGGCGCCGGTCCCGTTCGCGCGCCGGAACTGCCCGCGCATGCTGCAACCGTCCCCGAACCGCCGCTGAAGCCGAAGCCCTTCGCACCGCGCAACCTGGAACTCGGCGCGGCAAAGCTCCCTGATACGCCAACTCCGTCAGCCAGCGCCGCTCCTGGCGAGCAGGACGAGCGCACGCTCTACGCGAACGCGCCCTCCTTCGCGGGCGCGCCCGGGCAAACGCGGACCGCGCCGCCGCGCGCCGAGGCGTCGCACGGCGCGGCGAACGAGCCTTCCGCGCTGCCCGCCGAACCGGGGCCGATCAAACAATTCGTGCGCGTGGGCGCGGCCCATCCCGAAGCGGCCAATTCGGCCCGAACCGGCGCCGATGCGCCGCCGCCCGGCGAGTTGCCCGCCCCGCCGTTCGATCCGCTGAAAGATCGCGCGGAGCCGTTCATCGGACCCGCGCCCCGAGTGGATGCGCCGCCTCCCCGCCCTGCGCCGGAGCCGCCCGCGTCACCCGCGTGGCGCGACGACGCCGAGCCCGCCTTCGCCGACGAGCCGCCCGCCGCGCCGCGCCGCTCGAGTGCGAACGAGAAGTTTCCGGTCATTCGCGAATCGCGCGCGGCCAGCCAGCCGCGCGAATTCCACCCGCCGGCGCGCGCGGCCGCGAGCAAGGGCAAGCGCATCGCGGGCATCATCGCCGCAGTGCTGCTGGCGCTGCTGCTCCTCGTGCAACTCGCATGGTGGCAGCGCGAAAGCGTGATGGTGCTCGTGCCCGGCTCGCACATGCTCTACTCGAATGTCTGCGATCAGATCGGCTGCACGATCTCGCTGCCGCGCGATATCGACGGCTTGCAAATCGAGAGCTCGGGGCTGCGTCAGGTGGACGGCCCGCACAAGCTCGAACTGAAGCTGTCGCTGCGCAACCGTCTGGACGTGGCGCTCGCGTATCCGGCGCTCGAACTCACGCTGCTCGACGACAAGAACAACGTCGCCATCCGGCGCGTCCTCTGGCCGCAGGATTACGCGCGACCGGGTACGATATTCGCCGTCGGCCTCGCGCCGCAGAGTGCGCAACCGGTCATCGTCCGGCTCGATACGGGCGATGCGGTTGCCGCGAATTACCGGGTTCAGGTCTTTTATCCCTGATTTCGCGACAGGCAGCGCGGCTTCGATGCCGCGTTGTCCGTCGCGCAAAGGGCTGAATCCCGTGCCGCACGACGCGCGTCGCTGCCTCAAGGCTTCGCACGCGCGATTTTCCCGTCAGCATCTGACAATTCTCTGGAGCGCAACATGAGTCAAGTTACCCTCGGCGGCAATCCCATCGACGTCGGCGGCACGTTTCCGGGCGCGGGCCAGCAGGCGCCCGAATTCACGCTCGTCGGCACGGATCTCGGCGACATCAAGCTCGCGAACTTCGCGGGCAAGCGCAAGGTGCTGAACATCGTGCCGAGCCTCGACACGCCGACCTGCGCCACCTCGACGCGCAAATTCAACGAAGCGGCAACGAAGCTCGACAACACGGTCGTCCTCGTGGTCTCGGGCGATCTGCCGTTCGCGGCGAAGCGCTTCTGCACCACGGAAGGCATCGAAAACTGCGTGACGGCGTCGACCTTCCGCGGCCACGAATTCGCGCAGGCCTATGGCGTCGACGTGACGAGCGGCCCGCTCAAAGGCCTGACGGCCCGCGCGGTCGTCGTGCTGGACGAGAACAACAAGGTTCTGCATTCGGAGCTCGTGACCGAAATCAAGCAGGAACCGAACTACGACGCCGCGCTCGCCGCACTGAAGTAAGTTTTGCGATGGACCGCCCGCATGCGGAGCGGTCCGCGCATACGAGGCGCGGTGAACCCTTCGCCGCGCGCCGTCTGCGCCTCTTCCATTCATAAAGGACGTTCGCCTTGGCTACGCTCATCTGCGGCTCGCTCGCCTACGACAACATCATGACTTTCCAGGGCCGCTTCGGCGACCACATCCTGCCGGACCAGGTGCATATGCTGAACATCAGCTTCCTGGTGCCGACGATGCGGCGCAACTTCGGCGGCTGCGCGGGCAACATCGCGTATGCGCTGAAGCTGCTCGGCGGCGACCCGAAGATCATGGCGACGCTCGGCGCGGCCGATTCGCAGCTCTATATCGACCGGCTCGACGCGCTCGGTCTGTCGAAGGACTACGTGCGCGTGCTGGCCGATCAGCACTCGGCGCAGTGCTTCATCACGACCGATCTCGCCAACAATCAGATCACCGCGTTCCACCCCGGCGCGATGATGGAATCGCACCTCAACCGTGCCGACGAGGCACAAGGCATCTCGCTCGGCATCGTCGCGCCCGATGGGGCACAAGGCATGCGTGAGCACGCCGAAGGCCTGGCGCGCGCGGGCGTGCCGTTCGTGTTCGACCCGGGCCAGGGATTGCCGATTCTCGAAGGCGTGGAACTTTGTCGCATGATTGAACTCGCCACCTACGTGGCGGTCAACGATTACGAAGCCAAGTTGCTGAGCAACAAGACCGGCTGGTCGATCGAAGACATCAAAAGCCGCGTCGAAGCCCTCGTGATCACACGTGGCGAACACGGCGCGCAGATCTATCATGAAGGTGGCGTGCTCGAGATTCCCGTCGTGAAAGCGGCTCAGGTGGTCGATCCGACCGGTTGCGGCGACGCATTTCGCGGCGGCCTGCTGTACGGCATCGAAAACAAGCTTGGCTGGGAGAAAACGGGTCGTCTCGCGAGTCTGATGGGTTCGCTGAAAATCGAACATCAGGGGCCGCAAACCTACGCGCCGACGCGCGCCGAAATCGAAGAGCGTTTCAAGCAGGCCTTCGGAAGCAGCCTGTTCTGAATGATTGGAGTAAAGGAATGAAAACGGTAAGTCGTATCGCGCTGGGAATGGCGCTCGTCGGCTCGGTGGCGCTGACCGGCTGCGCCTACAACAGCAGTTCTTCGGACGTCTACACGGCGTCCCAGGCGCAGCGCGAGGAAACGGTGCGCATGGCGACCGTCGAAAGCGTGCGCGGCGTGAAGATCAGCTCGAACAACGGCCAGCCGACCGGTCTCGGCACCATCGGCGGCGGCGCGCTTGGCGGCGTCGCGGCGGCGAGCGCGATCGGCGGCGGCAATGGCTCGATCATCGCGGGCATCATCGGCGGCCTGGCGGGCGCCGTGGCGGGCAACGCGGTCGAGAACAGCGTCGCGATGAAGAACGGTCTGGAGATCACCGTACGCCTCGATAACGGCGATCTTCGCGCGATCACGCAGACGGCGAACGGCGAAGTCTTTCAGGCGGGCGAGCGGGTGCGTCTGCTGTCGAGCGGCGGCGTCACGCGCGTGACTCACTGAGGCATTCAACCGAGGAATAGGCGCCGCCGCCGGCGAGCGCCTCGCTCAACAAAGCGCATGTATCGAAAGATGCATGCGCTTTTTGTTTGCCGCGCAAAAGCGCGCGGCCGAAGCTCGATGTGATTCGTTGGCCGAAGTGAAAAACCCGCCGCCGGATTTCTCCGGCGACGGGTTCGGGCCGGGTAGGCCTACCCGGCTAAGGGCACAGCGAAGTGTGCCTGGGTGTCGCGTACCGCGAGACGTTACGGACGGCTGCCCGTCGGGAACGGCCATGCCGCTGCCGGGTTCAACGCCGTCTTGACCGCAGCGGCCGGAGCCGGAGCAGGCGCCGATACGGTCGTTGCCGTCGTTGCAGGAGCGGCAGCCGTGGTCTTCTTCGCAGCAGCGGCCTTCTTGGCCGGAGCCTTCTTCGCGGGGGCCTTCTTCGCAGCAGGAGCAGGCGCAGGGGCAGCGGCTGCGGTCTTCGCAGCAGCCTTTTTCGCGGGGGCTTTTTTCGCAGCGGCCTTCTTCGCTGCGGCCTTCTTCGCGGGCGCCTTCTTCGCCGCGGCCTTCTTCGCAGGCGCTTTCTTCGCTGCAGCCTTCTTCGCCGCTACCTTCTTGGTCGCGACTTTCTTTGCTGCGGCCTTTTTCGCCGGCGCCTTCTTGGCTGCGACCTTCTTCGCCGCGACCTTCTTCGCCGCAACCTTCTTCGCCGCTACCTTCTTTGCAGCGACTTTCTTGGTTGCCACTTTCTTCGCTGCGACCTTCTTGGCCGCGACCTTCTTCGCTGCTACTTTCTTCGCTGCAACCTTCTTCACAGCGACCTTCTTAGCGGCAACCTTCTTCGCCGGAGCGGCCTTCTTGGCGGTGACTTTCTTTGCTGCAGCCTTTTTCGCGGCGGGTTTTTTCTTGGCAACTGCCATGATTTTCTCCTTCAGGTTTTCAGATGAGAGTCAGTTCAAACAACACCCTTCGTCAAAACCCGCTTCCCACGTGTCGCCTTCTCGATAACGCACGCTACGAAGCGGATTATTCATCGGCGTACGCTGATCCCACCTGCTTACGCTAATGAATACGGCAAGGCGCGCCGTGCCCCGAGGCACCGCGCGCCAAATTAAGTCAGCACCGCTTCTTCGCGGCGCCGGCCATCGCTTGATCGAGCCAGCGAGCTTGCCGCTGGCATTTTCCGGGGGGAAGTTTGCCCATCCCTTTGCAGGGAACGCAAAACGCCTGTCTTCTATTCGAGCCACTTGGCCCGCTAAGTCAGTAGGCGCACTTTGCATCAGGCGACCGTTCTCCTAAACCTTGTCGGCCGGGCGCGCGTGAGCGACACGCTGCTGCCCGTCCATCCCATCGATTTCGTCTGCAACACGTCCTGGATTTTTATTATTCCCAGGTCAGCGCGCCGCCGGTTTGATACTCAATCACGCGTGTCTCGAAGAAGTTGCGTTCCTTCTTCAAGTCGATCATTTCGCTCATCCACGGGAACGGGTTTTCCTCGTTCGGGAAGAGCGGGTCAAGCCCGATCTGCTGGCAACGCCGGTTGCAGATGAAGCGCAAATAGCTCTTGAACATCGACGCATTCAGGCCGAGCACCCCGCGCGGCATGGTGTCTTCAGCGTAGCGATATTCGAGATCGACAGCCTGCTTGAAGAGCTCGCGAATCTCCGCCTTGAATTCGGCGGTCCACAGTTGCGGCTCTTCCAGCTTGATCTGGTTGATGAGGTCGATGCCAAAGTTGCAGTGCATCGACTCGTCGCGGAGGATGTACTGGTACTGCTCCGCCGCGCCCGTCATCTTGTTCTGGCGACCCAGCGCCAGAATCTGCGTGAAGCCCACATAGAAGAACAGCCCTTCCATGATGCAGGCGAACACGATCAACGACTTCAGCAATTTCTGGTCCGCTTCCAGCGTGCCGGTGGTGAAGGCCGGGTCTGTCAGCGTATTGATGAACGGAATGAGGAACTCGTCCTTGTCGCGGATCGACTTCACTTCGTGATACGCGTTGAAGATCTCGCTCTCGTCGAGGCCCAGCGATTCGACGATGTACTGGTACGCGTGCGTGTGGATCGCCTCTTCGAACGCCTGGCGCAGCAGGAACTGGCGGCACTCCGGAGCGGTGATGTGACGGTACGTGCCGAGCACGATGTTGTTCGCGGCGAGCGAGTCCGCCGTGACGAAGAAGCCGAGATTGCGCTTGACGATGCGGCGCTCGTCGTCCGAGAGACCGTTCGGGTCTTTCCACAGGGCGATGTCGCGCGACATGTTCACTTCCTGCGGCATCCAGTGGTTCGCGCAACCGGCGAGGTACTTCTCCCACGCCCACTTGTACTTGAACGGAACGAGCTGATTGACGTCGGTCTGGCCGTTGATGATGCGCTTGTCGGCGACATTGACGCGCGCTTCGCTCTGCGCGGCGATCGCGCCGGCGGATGGAATTGCGGCTGCGGGCGGAACGAAGCCATCGGAAAAGATGTTGTTCGCCTGAGCAGTGTGATGGGCAGCTTGATGAGCCGCAGCTTGCGCTGCCTGCGTACCGAAAGTCGTGCCTTGAGCGTGACGCAACGCGTTCGGTTGCGAAGCGCTCGAGGGAGCTACGGCAGTGGTCTCGTCATCCCAGTTGAGCATAAATTCTCACCATCAATTTAGATCGGTTTGTACCATCTTTTCATGAGCGATAAAAGAGTTTGCTCATGAAAATTCTCGTTTTCATGCGATTTAGATTCGGCGTTGCTACCTGCATACAACACTTGGCTCTTCGCTTCATGTTCGAAGCTCGATGCCCTGCGTCTCGAATCGTGTGTGAAGCGGTCCTGATCGAGTGATGTCGAATGCTTCGCGATGTGCTTCGAGCGCTTCGTATCGATGCCCTGAAAGCCGCGCCGCGCAAGGCGTTGCGGCCGGTGCTCCGTGTGCCCCCGCAACGCGCGCCGTGCTTCGCTGCGAACATCGGCGCGTTGATGCGTTCGATAACGAACGCTTCGCAAGCGCTCTCACTTTGCTCATCGACCGATGTCTTCGCGACCACACTCGATGCGATGCGAAACATGGCTCAACGAGTGATCGATTTGCCCGCGCTTCGATGCGCTTCGATGCATGCCGTCGAACGCGCCTTGCTTCACTTCAAACATGCTCGCGCGGGCGTCTCGCATCACGCTCCGTTGCCAGCCGCGCGCCTCGAAAACCGTTGCCGAAGTCTAGCATTCTGCGTCTCTAATTTCCACAATATCTTGTGCTTGCAAATACCATTTCTACAACCTATAGCGTGTTTACGCGACGATGCTTTTCACGGCAAAAGCGCTCATCTGCCACGCAGAGGATCGAGCAGCGAGCGCAGATTGTTATGGTCGATCTCGTGCATCAACGCGAGCAGCGCACCGAGCTTGCCCTGTGGAAAACCCTCACGCGCGAACCACGCGAGATAGTGGCCGGGCAGATCGGCGAGCACGCGATCCTTGTACTTGCCGTAAGGCATCGTCTGCGTGACGAGCCGTTGCAGATCCTGCGGGTCCATCGCTTCTTCACTCCTCGTTCAATGTTCATCGCGGCACGTAGCACGCTTCGATCGCTCAGCGACCGCTCCATATCGGTGCCATAATCGCCGCTCTTGCCGCCAAGTGTCGATCGCGATTCACCATGCCGCTCGCCGTCAAAGCTTTCATCGCCCCTCTCATCGTCGCGTGCGCGATGTTCATGGAAAGCGTCGACGCGAATGTGATCGTCACCGCGATTCCCGAAATGGCGCGCGCCTTCGGGCGCGATCCCGTTACGTTGAAGGTTGCGGTCACGAGCTACGTGCTCGGGCTCGGCGTCTTCATTCCGATCTGCGGCTGGGTCGCCGACCGTTTCGGCGCACGCGCCGTATTCCGCGCGGCCATCGGCGTGTTCGTCGTCGGCTCGCTGCTCTGCGCGGCATCGACATCGCTCGGACCGTTCACCGTCGCGCGCTTCATTCAGGGTCGGCTGGGTCGCCGACCGTTTCGGCGCACGCGCCGTATTCCGCGCGGCCATCGGCGTGTTCGTCGTCGGCTCGCTGCTCTGCGCGGCATCGACATCGCTCGGACCGTTCACCGTCGCGCGCTTCATTCAGGGTGTCGGCGGCGCGATGATGGTGCCCGTCGGCCGCATCATCATCTTTCGCTCGGTGCGCCGCTCGGAGTTCATTCGCGCGATGAACTATCTCTCCGTGCCCGCAATGCTCGGACCCGCGGTCGGGCCGCTGCTCGGCGGCTTCATCACGACCTATCTGCACTGGCGCCTGATCTTCTTCATCAACATCCCGATCGGCATCATCGGCATCTATTTGACCAACCGCTACATCGCCAACTCGCACGAGGAGCATCCGGGCCGGCTCGACTGGTTCGGCTTTTTCCTCTCGGCGGGCGCGGGCGTGCTGCTCTTGCTCGGGCTCTCGCTCGTCGGCGGCGAACTGATTCCGCAAGGCACCGCCTACGCGATGTGCGCCGCCGGCGCGCTGATGGTCGTGCTGTACTGCGTGCACGCGCGGCGCGCGGAAAAGCCGCTGCTCGATTTGCGCTTCTTCCGTGTGCCGACCTTCCAGGCGAGCGTGCTGGGCGGCTCGATGTTTCGCATCGGGCTCGGCGCGGTGCCGTTTCTTCTGCCGCTCGCGCTGCAGGAAGGCCTCGGCATGACCGCGTTCAAGTCCGGCGCGATTACCTGCGCGTCCGCGTTCGGCGGCATGTTCATGCGCTCGCTCGCATCGCGCGTGCTGCATCGCTTCGGCTTCCGGCAGACGCTCTTCTACAACGCGGCGCTGTCGGGCATCGCCATCGCGGCGTGCGGCGCGTTCTTTCCCGGCACGCCGACGTGGGTGATCTGGGCTGTCGTGCTGCTCGGCGGCTTCTTTCCCGCGTTGCAGTTCACGAGCCTCAATTCGCTCGCGTATGCGGAGATCGAAACACGCGATGTCGGCCGTGCGACCAGTCTCGCGAGCTTTGTGCAGCAGGTGTCGCTGGGGCTCGGCGTGACCGTCGCGGGGATCACGCTCGAACTCTCGCAATATCTGAACGGTCATGCGAGTGTGCAATGGTCGGATTTCTGGCCTGCGTTTGTTGTTGTTGGGTTTTTCTCGTTTCTTTCCATGCCGATTACGGCGCGGCTTGCGCATGATGCGGGGACTGAGATTTCCCGCGGCACGCGGGGGTGAGGGTTGTTTGCTGCCTTCTTGCTTCTGCTGGCTTCTTGCCCCTTGCTCAGTAACCGCCTCCCCGGCGGAGGGGTAACTTTCTTTGCTGCTGCAAAGAAAGTCACCAAAGAAAGCAGCTCGTTCAGGCCCGCGGTCACACGCACGTTGGCCACTCTTCTCCTCGGGGAACGGCCCTCGCCTAAAGAGTGCCCCCATAGGCCCATCGGGCTTGGATCGCGCACGGTCCGTCACATCGCACCACGCAACGAACTGGTACAGCCATTCCAAGTTCCGGCCCGCTCCGCGGCCGACGGGAAGCGCGGGTTTGCGAGCGCCTTCGTGTCCCACTGGTTTCCCTCGCATACTCAGCGGCAGCGCGTAGCGCTGTGCCGAAGCTATTTCGTGCTGAACCAGCGCGCTCGAAGTGATGGCGAGTCAGACCGTGCGCGATCCAAGCCCGGTTGATTCTTGAGGGCGACACTTAGGCGAGGGCCGTTCCCCGAGGAGAAGAATGGCCAAACTGCGTGTGACCGCGGGCGGTGAGAAAGCTGCTTTCTTTGGTGACTTTCTTTGCAGCAGCAAAGAAAGTTACCCCCGCCCCGGGGAGGGGCAGAGCCAATAGACCACCAAGAAAACGGGATCCAGCGAAAAAAAAGCAAAACGGACCGACACCGAAAGCAAGCACAACCCTGCCCCGATACCGGCCCGCTCCGACTCACTCAGTCGAACCTTACTGACAAGCCTCGCACTCGTCGAACCCCGGATCCCCCGGACGCATCATGCACACGGGACCGTCCGCCTCGGGAGCCGCTTCGGCCGCCGGTGCGCTCGCCGCCGCGTTAAAGCCGCCATTGCCAGCTGCCGCAGCACCACCGCCTACGCCACCACCAAAGCCGCCAGCCGCGCCGGAACCGCCATCACCCGAAGGCACCGCATTCAACGCACCATGCGCCACCGTCGACTTCTCGACGTGCGTCGCCGCCATCGTGCGGAGGTAGTACGTTGTCTTGAGGCCGCGAATCCACGCCAGCTTGTAGACCTCGTCGAGCTTCTTGCCCGACGCGCCCGCCATGTAGATGTTCAGCGACTGCGCCTGGTCGATCCACTTCTGACGGCGCGACGCCGCCTCGACCAGCCACTTCGGATCGACTTCGAACGCGGTCGCGTAGATCGCGCGCAGATCGGCCGGAATGCGGTCGATGCGCGAGAGCGTGCCGTCGAAGTACTTCAGATCCGACACCATCACTTCGTCCCACAGGCCGCGCGCCTTCAGGTCACGCACGAGGTAATCGTTCACGACCGTGAATTCACCCGACAGATTCGACTTCACGTACAGGTTCTGGAACGTCGGCTCGATACACGCCGACACGCCGATGATGTTCGAAATCGTCGCCGTCGGTGCGATCGCCACGCAGTTCGAGTTGCGCATGCCGTACTGCGAGATGCGCGAACGCAGCGCGGGCCAGTCCATCGATTCGGACGAATCCACTTCCACGTAACCGCCGCGCGCGTCAGCCAGCAGCTTGAGCGAATCCTGCGGAAGAATGCCGCGATCCCACAGCGAGCCGCGATACGTCGCGTAACGGCCGCGCTCTTCCGCCAGCTCCGTCGATGCGTAGTAGGCGTAGTAGCAGACGGCTTCCATCGAGCGATCCGCGAACTCGACCGCGTCGCCCGACGCGTACGGCGTGCGCAGCAAGTGCAGGCAGTCCTGGAAGCCCATGATGCCCATGCCCACCGGACGATGCTTCAGGTTCGAGTTACGCGCCTTCGGCACCGCGTAGTAGTTGATGTCGATGACGTTGTCGAGCATGCGCATCGCGACGCTAATGGTGCGCTTGAGCTTCGCGTGATCCAGCGCGTACGTGCCATCAGCCTGCTTGACCATGTGCGCGACGAGGTTCACCGAGCCGAGGTTACACACGGCGATTTCCGTCTCGCTCGTGTTCAGCGTGATTTCCGTGCACAGGTTCGACGAATGCACGACGCCCACGTGCTGCTGCGGCGAGCGCACGTTGCACGGGTCCTTGAACGTGATCCACGGATGGCCGGTCTCGAACAGCATGCCCAGCATCTTGCGCCACAGTTGCGCCGCCGGCAGCTTCTTGAACAGCTTGATCTCGCCGCGCGCGGCTTTCTCTTCGTAAGCGACGTAGGCCTTCTCGAAGTCCGCGCCGAACAGATCGTGCAGGTCCGGGCAGGTCGACGGCGAGAACAGCGTCCAGTCGCCGCCTTCGACGACGCGCTTCATGAACAGGTCGGGAATCCAGTTCGCCGTGTTCATGTCGTGCGTGCGGCGACGGTCATCGCCTGTGTTCTTGCGCAGTTCGAGGAATTCCTCGATGTCGAGGTGCCACGACTCCAGATACGCGCACACCGCGCCCTTGCGCTTGCCGCCCTGGTTCACCGCGACGGCCGTGTCGTTCACGACCTTCAGGAACGGCACCACGCCTTGCGACTTGCCGTTCGTGCCCTTGATGTGCGAGCCGAGAGCGCGCACGCGCGTCCAGTCGTTGCCGAGACCGCCCGCGAACTTCGAGAGCAGCGCGTTTTCCTTGAGCGCTTCGTAGATACCGTCGAGGTCGTCGGACACCGTCGTCAGATAGCACGACGACAACTGCGAGCGGTGCGTGCCCGAGTTGAACAGCGTCGGCGTCGACGACATGAAGTCGAACGACGACAGCACGTTGTAGAACTCGATGGCGCGCGCTTCGCGGTCGATTTCGTTGAGCGACAGGCCCATCGCGACACGCATGAAGAATGCCTGCGGCAACTCGATGCGCGTGCCTTCAACGTGCAGGAAGTAGCGGTCGTACAGCGTTTGCAGACCGAGGTAGCCGAATTGCAGATCGCGGTTCGCGTCGAGCGCGGCGCCGAGGCGCTTCAGGTCGAACTGTTGCAGCTTGTCGTCGAGCAGGCCGGCTTCCACGCCGCGCTTGATGAACAGCGGGAAGTACTCGGCGTAGCGCTCGCCCATTTCGGCTTGCGTCACTTCGCCTTCGAGAATTTCGCGGCGGATCGTGTGCAGCAGGATGCGCGACGTGACCTGGCTGTACGCCGGGTCCTTCTCGATCATCGTGCGCGCGGCGAGGATCGCCGAGTCGTAGACCTGCGACATCGGCACGCCGTCGTACAGGTTCTTCACCGTTTCCGCGACGATCGGATCGGCGGACACCGCATCGCCCAGATTGGCGCAGGCGGAGACGATCAGCGCCTTCAGCGCGTCCATGTCGAGCGGATGCGTGACGCCGTTGTCCGTCACGTTGATAGCGCCGCCTTCGTGCGCCTGCGCGTGCTCTCCGGCCGAGCGCTCTTGCGTGCGCTGCTGCGAGCGCTTCTCGCGATACAGCACGTAGGCGCGCGCGACGTTGTGCTCGCCGCCGCGCATCAGCGCGAGCTCGACCTGATCCTGAATGTCTTCGATATGGAACGTGCCGCCGTGCGGACGGCTGCGCACGAGCGCGCGCACGACTGCTTGCGTCAGTTGCTCGACGAGTTCGCGCACGCGCGCGGAGGCTGCGCCCTGGCCGCCGTTCACGGCGATGAACGCCTTCGTCACGGCGATCGCGATTTTCGTCGGCTCGAACGACACCACGCTTCCGTTGCGACGGATGACCTTGTAGTCGGCAAACGTCGTGTTCGGCGCAAGCGCCTCTGCGCCCACGGCTTGCGCGCCGCCCATCGGCTGTGCGGAGGCGCCTTCGAAGGAAGTCGTGGCGTTCTCGGTGGTTTGCATGTGCAAAACTCCTGGTGTTCGAATGGTGCGGATGGTCCGCGGATTTATCACTTATGCCGCGCTTCGCGAGAACTTCACGACGCTCGCGCGGTGTTTTGGCGGTATAGCCGGGCTGTGAATGCAGCAGGCCAGATAACACGAATCGCGGCGCTTACGGCCCGCATTGTTCTTGGCGTCTCATGCGGTGCCCGCGTTGGCGCGCGGTGTCGGTCGACGCAACTCGCGCTCGCTTGCTTGCCTCTTCACGGTGCTGCTCGCTGGCGCCCGATGCACCCGGCGCCCCTCCCTCGCTGAGAGAACCGCCTAGCGCATCGCCCCGGGCCAGCCAAACTTCTTCTACGCCGGAAAGCCGACGGCGCCGGCTCTACTGAGCGGGCGCCGCCACAACAACACAAGATCTAGTGCCAAGTACGTCTTTCGGCACCAAGTATAGTGGACATCCGCGCAGTCTCAAAAAGTTTTATTTGCCTTCGACATGCCGCTGCGGGGTTGACTTTTGCTATGGCGAAGCACGACAAGGCCTCCCGCGCGACCCTGTTGCGCCGCAGCGAGAAAGACCTTACGCGGCGTCAGATGCTGGACAGAAAGGGGAAGAACGACGGCGGCAACGCGCTGTCATGACGCAGGCGCTGCCAGTCGAAGTGGGGACCGGGATCGGTCTTGCGGCCGGGCGCGATATCGGAATGGCCCGCCACCGCATCGATCGGATAGCGCTTCACGATGATGCGCGCCAGCCGCGTAAGCGCTGTGTATTGCGCGTCCTCGAACGGCAGGCGGTCGCTGCCTTCCAACTCGATGCCGATCGAGAAATCGTTGCAGCGCTCGCGTCCGCAGAACGACGAGACGCCCGCGTGCCACGCACGTTCGTCGCAGGAAACGAATTGCCGGATTTCGCCGTCGCGGCGGATCACGAAGTGGGCCGACACGCGCATGCCGCGCAACTGATCGAAGTACGGATGCGCATCGTGATCGAGCGTGTTGAGGAAGAACTCGGCGATCGCGTCGGTCGTGAAATCGTCGGGCGGCAGGCTGATGTTGTGCACGACGATGAGCGTCGGCACCGCGCCGTCCGGACGCGCCTCGAAGTTCGGCGACGGCAGGCGCGTCGCGTCCGTGAGCCAGCCTTGCGCGTCGATGTGCGGATCGCGCTTCGATGCGGCGTGAGCGTTCATCGCGCGTCGCGGCCGGTGGGACGGGCCGCGTAATGGCGCGCGTGATCGGCACAACAGAAGCGCTCGCCCGCGACGACGATCGATTCGCTGCGCGGCGTATGCACGCCGCATTGCGCGCAGCGGATGAGCGGATCGGCGAGTTGCGGTGCATCGTGCGGCGCGGCGCCGTTGCCGTTGCCGTTTCTCGCCCGGCGCGCGCCGAACGCGCCGCCGGCGGTCGCCCCGCCCGCTTGTGCGTCGCCTTGCTGCGCGCGCTCGTTCGCGCGGCGCAGTTTCTTCAGGAGCCATTGGCACACGAAGAAGAGGACGATCAGGAAGATGAAATTTCGCATCGATTCAATGCCGGTAAAGAGTGCGCGCTTCCCGCGCTCAGACGACCGCGCGATGCAGCAGCACTTCGAACACGAAGCGGCTGCCGACATACGCGAGCAACAGCGCGGCGAACGAAGCGAGCACCCAGCGCAACGCGGCGCGTCCGCGCCATCCGGAAATGCGGCGGGCGGTAAGCAACGCGCCGAACATCAGCCAGGAGACGAAGGCGAACACGGTTTTGTGATCGAGACGCAACGCGCGATCGACCAGTTGTTCGTTGAACGCGATGCCCGACACGAGCGTGAGCGTGAGCAGCACGAAGCCCGCCACGATCAGGCGGAACAGCAGTTTTTCGAGCGTCAGGAGCGGCGGCAGCGTGTCGAGCCAGCTCGCGAGCCAGCCGTTGCCGGCGTGACGCGTCGCCATGCCGCGCATGCGTTGCAGGCGGCGTTCGAGCATGAGCATGAGCACCGCGTGCAGCGCGGCGATCGCGAAGAGCCCGTAGGCGATGTTCGCGATCAGGAAATGCAGCTTGAACATCGGCGCGGCGGAATACGACAGCACGCGCACGCCGCCGAAAAGAAGTGGCAGCAGCGACGCAACGCACGCGAGCGGCAGCACGAGCAGGCGCAAGCCGTCGAGCGGGAAGAAGAAGCTTTCGATCCAGTAGATGCCCGCGCCGAGCCAGAACATCGCGGAGAGCGCGAACGCGAAGCCGAAGACCATCGCGTTCTGGGGAAAGATCGTGGCGTGCAGAAGCAGGCCGTGCACGAGCAGCGCTACTAATAATAGAGCGCGGCCGAGGTTGCCCATGTCGGCCGGTTTCCTGGGCGCGGCGGCCGGCGCGATGCCCGTGGGCACGCCGGCCAGCGCCGGCTCCACGGCCGTGTGGCGATGCGCGCGCCAGCCCGCCACGGCGAGTCCGCCGTAGAGAAGCGCAGTGAGGGCATACAGTACAATATCCATGTTCGAAGTTTACACTAGGCCCTTGATCCGCGACGTTTTCCCCCTTGCGCCAGCGCGGGGCGGCACGTCGTTTTACGTCGAAAAAGGGCCGCATTCTCTACCGTTTCCCCATGCTCGATAACCTGACTCAACGGATGGCGCGCGTCGTCAAGACGCTGCGCGGCGAGGCTCGGCTCACCGAGGCCAACACGCAAGAGATGTTGCGGGAAGTGCGCCTCGCGCTGCTCGAAGCGGACGTGGCGCTGCCCGTCGTGCGCGAGTTCATCGCAAAGGTGAAGGAAAAGGCGCTCGGCGAGGAAGTGCTGTCGAGCCTCTCGCCGGGTCAGGCGCTCGTCGGCGTCGTGCAGAAAGAACTGACGGCCGTGATCGGCGGCGATTACGAAGGCAAGGCCGCGGAACTGAATCTCGCCGTCGCGCCGCCCGCCGTCATCCTCATGGCCGGCCTGCAGGGCGCGGGTAAAACCACGACCACCGGCAAGCTCGCCAAGCTGCTGCGCGAGAAGAGCAAGAAGAAAGTGCTCACGGTTTCCGTCGACGTGTATCGCCCCGCCGCGATCCGCCAGTTGCAGACGGTGACGGAGCAGGTCGGCGCGGACTTCTTCCCGTCCGAGCCGAACCAGAAGCCCGCCGACATCGCCCGCGCGGCGATCGACTGGGCCAAGCGCCATTATCACGACGTCGTGATCGTCGATACGGCCGGCCGCCTCGGTATCGACGAAGCGATGATGAAGGAAATCAGCGAGCTGCATGGCTTGCTGAAGCCCGCCGAAACGCTCTTCGTCGTCGATGCCATGCTGGGTCAGGACGCGGTCAACACGGCCAAGGCGTTCAACGACGCGCTGCCGCTCACCGGCGTCGTGCTCACCAAGCTCGACGGCGATTCGCGCGGCGGTGCGGCGCTCTCCGTGCGTCACGTCACGGGCAAGCCAATCAAGTTCGTCGGCGTCGCGGAAAAGCTGGACGGCCTCGAAGTGTTCCATCCGGACCGCATGGCGAACCGGATTCTCGGCATGGGCGACATTCTCGCGCTCGTCGAGGAAGCGCAGCGCGGCGTGGATACCGCCGCCGCACAGAAGCTCGCCGACAAGGTCAAGAAAGGCGGCGACTTCGACCTGAACGACTTCAAGGCCCAGCTCGCGCAGATGAAGAACATGGGCGGGTTGTCGTCGCTCATGGATAAATTGCCGGCGCAGTTCCAGCAGGCGGCGCAAGGCGCGGACATGAACAACGCCGAGAAGCAGATGCGCCGCATGGAAGGCATCATCAACTCCATGACCATCAAGGAGCGCGCGAAGCCCGAACTAATCAAGGCGGCGCGCAAACGCCGCATCGCCGCGGGCGCGGGCGTGCACGTTCAGGAAGTGAACCGCATGCTCAATCAGTACGAGCAGATGCGCGGCATGATGAAGAAGCTGAAGGGCGGCAACCTTCAGAAAATGATGCGCGGCATGAAGGGCATGCTGCCCGGCATGCGCTGAACCGCATTTTTATTGAACCCGCGTTCTCTTCGGGCGTCCGACTCGAACGAAGCGCGGGTTTATCATATGGCGCACGCCGCCGTTTTTTTCCACACTAAGTAGTCTGCCTTTCCCCGCTTTCCCTATGAATCGCGAAGAAGCCCTCCATATTTTCAGCCACTCGGAAGAGATCGTGACGGCTGACGAAGTCAACGCATCGATCGGCAAGATGGCCTCGGCCATCAAGGCGGCGACGCAGGACGACTTCCCGCTCGTACTTTCGGTGATGGGGGGCGCGGCCGTGTTCACGGGCATGCTGCTGCCGCATCTGGATTTCCCGCTGGAGTTCGATTACATCCACCTGACACGCTATCGCAACGCCATCAAGGGCGGCAGCGAGATGCAGTGGCGCGTGGCGCCGGCGGAATCGGTGAAGGATCGCGTGGTGCTCGTGCTCGACGACATCCTCGACGAAGGCGAAACGATGGCCGCCATCCGCGACCGCATCATGGCGATGGGCGCGAAGACGTTCCTGTCGGCGGTGCTGTGCGAGAAGATCATTCCGAAGGCGAAGCCGCTGCGACCGGATTTCTGTGGATTCGAGGTGCCGGACCGGTATGTTTTCGGATGCGGGATGGACGCCAAAGGGTATTGGCGGAATTTGCCGACGATTCGGGCGTTGACCGAAGGGGCGTAAGTCAAAAAAAGCGGCCAACCGGCCGCTTTTTTCATTGAAGCTGATGCACGAAGGTGCGTATCCCCGTCAGTATCATCTCGACGGAAATCGCGACGAGCACCAGACCCATCAAGCGCTCGAACGCCGTGACGACACGCTCGCCGAGCCACTGCTGAATCTTCTCCGCAAGAATCAGCACGGTCGCGCAGACGATCATCGTGACCGTGAGCGCGCCGACCCACTCCAGCATCTTGCCGGGCGCTTGCGAGGTCAGCAGCATCACGGTTGCGAGCGCCGAGGGCCCGGCCAGCGCCGGAATCGCGAGCGGCACGATTAGCGGCTCGCCGCCGCGCGAGTCGCCGCCCATCGCGCCGTCCGGATGCGGGAAGATCATGCGCAGCGCGATCAGAAACAACACGATCCCGCCGGCGATGCGCAACGACAAATCCGTGAGGTTCATCGCGCGCAAAAAGCGGTCGCCCGCCATCATGAACACCAGCAGGATCCCGAACGCGATCGCGACTTCCCGCAGGATCACGACGCGGCGACGCTCCTTCGCGACGCCGCGCAACGCGTTGATGAAGATCGGGATATTGCCGAGCGGATCGGTGATCAGCAGCAGCAGGATCGTCGCCGACAGAAAGTTGTACTGCATTACTTCCCGAGCGCGGTCCGCACTTTTCCGATTACGACGTTAGCGGCTTCATCGACCGGCAGCAGCGTGGCTTCGGCATCGCGGCGGCCCTGATATTCGAGCTTGCCTTCCTTCAGCCCGCGATCGCCGATCACGATGCGATGCGGCACGCCGATCAGTTCCCAGTCTGCGAACATCACGCCCGGGCGCTCGCCGCGATCGTCGAGAATCACGTCGATGCCCTGTTGCTGCAGCGTGGCGTACAGCTTGTCGGCCTGCTCGCGCACGGCGTCGCTGCGGTCGTAGCCCATCGGGCAGATCACGACTTCGAACGGCGCGATGGCTTCCGGCCAGATGATGCCGCGGTCATCGAAGTTCTGTTCGATCGCCGCGCCCAGCACGCGCGTGACGCCGATGCCATAGCAGCCCATCTGCATCGGTGCGGGCTTGCCGTTTTCGTCGAGGAAGGTCGCGCCCATCGAATCGGAATACTTCGTGCCCAGCTGGAACACGTGGCCCACTTCGATGCCGCGGCAGATTTCGAGCGCACCCTTGCCGTCCGGCGACGGATCGCCCGCGACGACATTGCGGATATCCGCCACTTCCGGTTCCGGCAGATCGCGGCCCCAGTTCACGCCGGTGGTGTGGTAATCGACCTCGTTCGTGCCGACCACGAAATCGCTCATGTTCGCGACCGTGCGGTCTGCAATGACGCGCACCGGCTTCTTCGTGCCGATCGGGCCGAGATAGCCCGGCGGCGTGCCGAACCATTCGATGATCTCGGCTTCCGTCGCGAAACGATAGCCCGCAAGACCCGGCAGCTTGCCCGTCTTGATGTCGTTGAGCGAATGATCGCCGCGCAGCATCAGCAACCAGATGGTCGGTTCGGCGCCTTCGTTCTCCGTGGCGAGCACGATCGACTTGATGGTCTTCTCGAGCGGAATGCTCAGAAGCTGCGCGACCGCCTCGCATTTCGCCGCGCCGGGCGTCGGCGTCTTCTTCAGTTCTTCCGTGGGCGCGGCGCGTTCTGCGATGAGCGGAAGCGCGTCGGCGGCCTCGACATTCGCCGCGAAGTCCGAGGTCGGGCAATATGCGATGTCGTCCTCGCCCGTATCGGCGATCACGTGGAACTCGTGCGAGCCGCTGCCGCCGATCGAGCCGTTATCCGCCGCGACCGCGCGGAACTCCAGGCCGATGCGCGTGAAGATGCGCACGTACGCCTCGTACATCTTGCGATACGACTCGGCGAGGCCGTCGAGGTCCTTATCGAAGGAATAGGCGTCCTTCATGATGAACTCGCGACCGCGCATCACGCCGAAGCGCGGACGAATTTCGTCGCGGAACTTCGTCTGGATCTGGTAGAAGTTCACCGGCAACTGGCGATAGCTCTTGATGTCGCGCCGCGCGATGTCCGTCACGACTTCCTCGTGCGTCGGGCCGACGACGAAATCGCGCTCGTGACGATCCTTGAAGCGCAGCAGTTCCGGGCCGTACTGCTCCCAGCGGCCCGATTCCTGCCACAGTTCGGCGGGCTGCACGGCGGGCATCAGCAATTCGAGCGCGCCCGCGCGGTTCATCTCTTCACGCACGATGGCTTCGACCTTGCGCACCGAGCGCAGGCCGATCGGCATGTAATCGTAGATGCCGCCCGCGACACGGCGGATCATGCCGGCGCGCATCATCAGCTTGTGGCTGACAATTTCGGCGTCGGCGGGAGCTTCTTTCAGGGTGCCGATGAAGAAACGGGATGCTTTCATTCAAATTTTCCAAAAGCGGCGCGCGCTGCGGAGCCTGTGTGGCGCCGGAGCTGGCGTATCAAGGTGAACGACTGAAACGGTCGACGGCTTTGCATGAAGAAGAAGATTTTGCCGTCTTCCGGAAACCCTGGCAAAGAGCCGCAAACCCGGCGCGGAAATTCATGCCCCGCCGCCGGGGTGCGCGCCGCGGGTTCGAACCGATGCGCGGGGTCCGTTATCTGTTTATAATCAAAGCAATTTTAAAGGATTTGAAGGTGGCTGTATGCTGGATCGTGAAGGCTTTCGCCCGAACGTCGGCATCATCCTCTTGAACGCGCGCAACGAAGTGTTTTGGGGCAAACGACTGCGTGAACATTCCTGGCAGTTTCCGCAAGGGGGCATCAAATACGGCGAGACCCCCGTGCAAGCCATGTATCGGGAGTTACACGAAGAAACCGGTCTGCTTCCGGAGCACGTGAAAGTTGTCGGTCGCACACGCGACTGGCTGCGTTATGAGGTGCCGGACAAGTTCATCAAGCGCGAGGTGCGCGGTCATTATCGCGGTCAGAAACAGATCTGGTTTCTGCTGCGCATGGTAGGCCGCGATTGCGACATCTGTCTGCGCGCGACGGACCATCCGGAGTTCGATGCCTGGCGCTGGAACGAGTATTGGGTGCCGCTGGACGCGGTTATCGAGTTCAAGCGCGACGTTTATCAAATGGCTCTCACCGAGCTGTCCCGCTTCCTGCGGCGCACCAACTCCCGCGGAGAACGCGGCGAGCGCGCCGCGCATCATGGGCCGCGCTACCCGCGCGTGCTCCAGACGATGACGATCGAAGCACCTGCTGTCACTGCCTCCGGCGCGGCGGTTCAGGCAGAATGCACGGTCAGCGAAGAAGTGCATGTGATCGTCCACCGCTCGTCGTGAGAGCGGTCGCGGCGGTTCCTCGCACACTTTGACACTCAACTCGATTGCGATCGATGGCACGGCGAACTTCTCGCCGTGCCATCTCGCTTTGTTTCGCGGGCCGGCTTTTCGAGGGCCGCGCGCATGTTTCCGGGAAGACCCAATTGAAAGTGAACGCCACACTCGCGGTAATCGCGGCATCCGCGGCAGCGCTGGCCGTGCTCGCCGGCTGCTCCAGCAACAAAGCGCCGTCCACGCAAGACGACGGCGTGTTCACCTATCTGCTCGATCGCAAGCCGAACTGGACCGAGGAAAAGATCGAGACGCTGCCGCCTTTGCCGCAAGCGTCGAATCTGCTTGCGTTCAACGTTTCGCAGAACACGCCGCTCACCTTCTCCGTCGACAAGACTTCGCTCACGGTCGGCAAGGACGGCGTCGTGCGCTACGTGGTCGTCGTGACGAGTCCGGCGGGCGCGCGCAACGTCAACTATGAAGGCATTCGTTGCGATACCTACGAATGGCGCCGCTACGCGAGCATCAACGACGATCAGAACGGCTGGGATCAGGGCGTCGCCTTCGATTTCAAGCGCATCGAGAATGGCGAGCTGAACGCGTATCAGGCCGCGCTTTATCAGGATTATTTCTGCGCGAGCAAGCTGCCGGTCGGTACGGCGAAACAGATCGTCAACAACATTCAGTACAAGCGCACGCAGAGTTCGATCAACTCGCGCTGATTTTCACCGCGCCCAAAGCACAACGCCCGCTGGACTTCAGCGGGCGTTTTCGTTTTTCGGCTCAGACGAGCACGAGATTGTCTCGATGGATCAGCTCGGGCTCCAGCATGTAGCCGAGCACGGTTTCGATCTCCCCGCTCGGCCGCCGATGAATCAGCCGCGCTTCCGAACTGCTGTAGTTCGTGATGCCGCGCGCGACCTCACGCCCCTGATTGTCGATGCAGGCGATCACCTCGCCGCGATCGAACGCGCCCTTCACGTCGATCACGCCGATCGGCAGCAGACTCTTGCCGTCTGCGGTGAGCTTGTTGACCGCGCCTTCGTCGATCACGACGTGCCCGCGCACCTGCAAGTGATCCGCCATCCACTGCTTGCGTGCAGCCATGCGCGCCATGCGCGCGATGAGTTGCGTGCCGATCAATTCGCCCGACGCGAGCCGCGTCAGCACGTCGGCTTCGCGGCCGCTCGCAATCACCGTGTTCGCGCCGCTATGCGCCGCGCGCTTCGCCGCGAGAATCTTGGTCAGCATGCCGCCGCGCCCGAGGCTCGAACCCGCGCCGCCTGCCATCTGCTCCAGCTCCGGCGTGCCGGCGTCGGCCTGCTCGACGAGCGTCGCGTTCGGGTCCTTGCGCGGATCGGCGGTGAACAGGCCGCGCTGATCGGTGAGGATGACTAGCGCATCGCCTTCAATCAGATTCGCGACCAGCGCGCCGAGCGTGTCGTTGTCGCCGAACTTGATTTCATCGGTGATGACGGTGTCGTTTTCGTTGATGATCGGCACCGCGCCCAGGCGCAGCAGCGTGAGCAGCGTCGAGCGCGCGTTCAGATAACGTTCGCGATCGGCGAGGTCCGCGTGGGTCAGCAGAATCTGCGCGGTGCGGATGCCATGCGCGCCGAAGCTGCTTTCATACACCTGCGCGAGCCCCATCTGACCGACCGCGGCGGCGGCCTGCAATTCGTCGATCTCGCGCGGACGCTTGGTCCAGCCGAGCCGGTGAATGCCTTCCGCGATCGCGCCCGAACTCACGAGCACGACTTCCTTGCCCTGCTCGCGCAGCGCCGCGATCTGCGCCGCCCAACGAGAAATGGCTGCATGGTCGAGCCCGCGCCCGTCGTTGGTGACGAGGCTGGACCCTACTTTCACTACGATTCGCTTCGCAGCGGCGATGACCGAACGCATCGTGCGCTTTCTCCTCGTGGTTGCTCTTATTCCTTCGTTGCGTCGCCGCGCGCTTCGTCCCGAAAGCGCACGTCGGCGGCCAGATCTTCCGCTTCCGCCGCGCGCGACGCGTCCGAATGCTGGGAAATATAGTCGTAGATCGCGTAGGTCAACGCTTCGCAGCCCTGGCCCGTCAGCGCGGAAATCTCGAAGACCGGGCCGTCCCACTCGAAGCGCTCGACGAAATCGGCGATGCGCGCTTCGCGCTCGTCTTCCGGCACCATGTCGAGCTTGTTCAGCACGAGCCAGCGCGGCTTCTCGTAGAGCGTCTCGTCGTACTTGCGCAATTCGTTGACGATCGCCTTCGCTTCCGCGGCCGGATCGACGTTTTCATCGAACGGCGCCATGTCGACGAGATGCAGCAGGACGCCCGTGCGCTGCAAGTGCCGCAGAAAGCGATGCCCGAGCCCGGCGCCTTCCGCCGCGCCTTCGATCAGACCCGGAATATCGGCGATGACGAAGCTCTTGCTCGGCCCGACACGCACCACGCCGAGATTCGGCGCGAGCGTCGTGAACGGGTAATCCGCGATCTTCGGCCGCGCGTTCGACACCGACGAGATGAAGGTGGACTTGCCCGCGTTCGGCATGCCGAGCAGGCCGACATCGGCGAGCACTTTCAGTTCGAGCTTGAGCATGCGGCGCTCGCCCGGCTTGCCGTCGGTTTTCTGACGCGGCGCGCGATTCGTGCTCGACTTGAAGTGCAGGTTGCCGAGGCCGCCCGCGCCGCCCTGTGCAATCTGCACCTGCTGATTGTGCTCGGTCAGGTCCGCGATGATCTCGCCGGTTTCCTGATCCGAAATGATCGTGCCGACCGGCATGCGCAGCGTGATGTCGTCGCCGCCCTTGCCGTAGCAATCCGCGCCGCGGCCGTTTTCGCCGTTGCGCGCCTGATGCTTCTTGGAGAACCGGTAATCGATCAGCGTGTTGATATTGCGATCGCCGATGGCATAGACGCTGCCGCCGCGGCCGCCGTCACCGCCGTCCGGTCCGCCGAACGGGACGAACTTTTCGCGGCGCATCGACGCGCTGCCATCTCCCCCGTCGCCGGCGATGACTTCAATCCTCGCTTCGTCAATGAACTTCATGCGTTGCTCCGTCCCGTGTTTGCTGTATTTTGCCGTGACCGACTTTCCCGGTCACTCATGATTCGATTTGACGCACCAAATAAAAATGGCCCCGCAAACTTCGCGGGGCCATTTTTCCGGTCCTGAAGCCCGTGCGTAAGAACTTACGCTGCCGGGACGACGACGACCGTATGCTTGCGTGCTGCGCCCTTGGTCACGAACTTGACGTGGCCGTCAGCCAGCGCGAACAAGGTGTGATCCTTGCCGATGCCGACGTTCTCGCCCGGGTGCATGCGCGTGCCGCGCTGGCGAACGATGATGCCGCCTGCATTGATTGCCTGGCCGCCGTACACCTTCACGCCGAGTCGTTTGCTCTCGGAGTCGCGGCCGTTGCGGGAAGACCCGCCTGCTTTTTTGTGTGCCATTTGCTTAGCTCCTTACCGGTGCGCTTACGCGTTGATCGCGTCGATGCGCAGTTCGGTGTAGTTCTGGCGATGGCCAGCGTGCTTTTGGTAGTGCTTCCGGCGACGCATCTTGAAGATGGTCACTTTCTTGTGACGACCTTGCGACACGACGGTAGCCTTGACGGAAGCCCCACTGACCAGCGGCGTACCGAACTTAATCGATTCGCCTTCGCCTACTGCGAGAACCTGGTCGAGCGTGATTTCAGCGTCAATGTCTGCCGGTATCTGTTCTACTTTCAATTTTTCGCCAACGGCAACTTTGTACTGCTTGCCGCCGGTTTTTATGACCGCGTACATTGAGAACCTCACTCAGAATTCTTCCCGCTCGCGCGGGAAACTTCAAATTTCCCACGCACCACGCGGGGGAAAACACGCGATTATACATAGAGTTACGCTTGACGTCAAAGCGCAATAGCCTGCCCGGCGCGGGCGTGCGGCCGGCGCGATCCTCGGCGAAAACCCGTCGAACCACGCGCGATTTTCAGCGACACGGCGCGATTCGACACCCCGAACACCCGTCGGCTGTCGGATTCGCCTTATAATCCGCCGGATTACCCTTAATGCCGATCATGTCGTCCACCGCCACTTCCTCTCCCAACGCCGCCGCGCTGCTTGCCCCGATCGCCGAGGACATGCAGCAGGTCAATCGCGTCATCCGGCAGCGCCTGGCATCAGAAGTGATGCTGATCAACCAGATTTCGGAGTACATCATCGGCGCGGGCGGCAAGCGGCTGCGTCCGGCGCTCCTGCTGCTGGTGTCGGGCGCGCTCGGCGACACGACCGGACATCGGCACGAACTCGCGGCGGTGGTGGAATTCATCCACACGGCGACGCTCCTGCATGACGACGTCGTCGACGAATCCGACCTGCGCCGTGGCCGCAAGACCGCGAACGCGCTATTCGGCAATGCGGCAAGCGTGCTGGTCGGCGACTTCCTCTATTCGCGCTCGTTCGAGATGATGGTGAGCGTCGGCAAGATGCGCGTGATGGAGATTCTCTCGGTCGCGACCAACATCATTTCCGAAGGCGAAGTGCTGCAGTTGCTCAACATGCACGACCCGGACGTCGATGAAGCGCGTTACATGCAGGTGATCCGCTACAAGACGGCGAAGCTGTTCGAGGCGGCGGCGCAACTGGGCGCGGTGCTCTCGGGCGCGGATGCGCGCACCGAAGCGGCGGCGGCGGAGTTCGGCCGGCGCATCGGCACGGCGTTCCAGATCATGGACGACTGGCTCGACTACACCGGCACGCCGGAATCGATGGGCAAGAACGCCGGCGACGATCTGCGCGAAGGCAAGCCCACGCTGCCGCTCATCTATTTGATGGAGCACGGCACCGCCGAGCAGGCGGCGCTCGCGCGCGAGGCGATCGAGCAAGGCGGCACGGATCGTTTCGATACGATCTTCTACGCGATCACGACTTCCGGCGCGCTCGATCACACGCTGAAGTGCGCGCGGAAAGAAGCCGAAGCGGCAGCGAAAGCAATTTCTTCGTTTCCTGATTCCATTTTCAAAGAAAGCCTGTTAGAATTATGTTCTTACTCGACGTCGAGACAGTCTTAAACGAGACTGAAACGGCGAAGCAGTACAGATCGAGTACAAGTTGGTCGAATTCGGGGTGTAGCTTAGCCTGGTAGAGCGCTACGTTCGGGACGTAGAGGCCGGAGGTTCGAATCCTCTCACCCCGACCAGAATTGCAAAAACCCGCATGGTCCGCCATGCGGGTTTTTTATTTTTGCGCACGAAAGCGCGTCCGCTGGCCGAAAGGCCTAGGGCAAGCGCCGCGTCCCGTCTGCTATATTGCCTCCCATCTCCGCCCCTATCCGACCATCGCGTGGACACCCTTCCCTTATGGGCGCAAATTTGCGCCATTTTTCTGCTTCTTTTCCTTTCCGGCTTCTTCTCGATCTCCGAAACGTCGATGATGGCGCTCAATCGCCATCGGCTGAAATATCTGGCTAGCCAGGGATCGCTGCGCGCCCGCACCACGCAAGGACTGCTCGCGAAGACCGACCAGCTTCTTTCCGTGATCCTGATCGGCAACAACCTGATCAACACGATCATCCCGGTGCTCACCACGTCGATCGCGCTGCGCACGTTCGGCCATAACAATCTGGTCCTGTCGATCACCACGGGCGTCATCGCGTTTCTGATCATCGTGTTCGCGGAGATCGCGCCGAAGATCGTCGGCGCGACGTATCCGGAGAAAGTCGCGCTGCCCGCGAGTCTCGTGCTCGCGCCGCTCATGCGCATCGGGCGGCCGCTCATCTGGTTCGTCAATCTGTTCGCGAATGCGATTCTGGCGGCGCTGCACATCAACACCCGAACCAAGAGCGATCAGCGCCTCTCGCCCGAAGAACTGCGCACCATCGTGCTGGAAACCGGCAGCTTCATGCCGACCAAGCACCGCAGCATCCTGCTCAATCTGTTCGATCTGGAGAACATCACCGTCGATGACGTGATGATTCCGCGCCGCCGCATCGAAGCGCTCGATTTCGACGCGCCGTTCGAGCAGATCCTGCATCAACTCGAAACCTGCTATCACAACAAGCTGGTGGTGTTTCAGGGCGACATCGACCGCGTGCTCGGCGTCCTGCACGTGCGCAAGACGCTCTCCGCGCTGCATAACCAGGAACTGGAGCGCGACACGTTGCGCGAGTTGCTCGCCGAACCGTATTTCGTGCCGGCCGGGACGCCCGTCTTCCAGCAATTGCAGTTCTTCCAGGAAAGCGGCCACCGCATCGCGATCGTGGTCGACGAGTACGGCGAGTTGCAGGGCCTCGTCACGCCGGAAGACATCATCGAGGAACTGATCGGCGAATTCACGACGACGATTCCGCGCGGCGCGGGCTCGCGAGGCGGCTGGGACGAGAACGGCGAGTGCATCGTCGCGGGCAGCATGCCGCTGCGCGAACTCAACCGCTGGCTGCATCTGACGTTGCCGACGGACGGACCGAAAACGCTCAACGGCCTGATTCTCGAAACGCTCGAAGACATTCCTGACGGCGATATTTCGATGCGCATCGCCAACGTGACCTTCGAAGTCATGCGCAGCGACGACCAGGCGATTCGCACGGTGAAGATCTTTCATCCGGACGGGCCGCCGAAACGCGCGCTGCGTTAGCCATTCGGACGACTGGGCGAAGGCCTTCGCGGGCGGGATGATCGGATCATCTCGACCCCGACCGCACGACGCCCATGATCTCCCCTTCCCGCGACGCCTTCGATACTTTCACGCGCCCCGCTCGCCCGCCCGGCGCTACGGCGGAAGCCGTGTCCGAACACGATACGCCCGCCGTCTCGCTGCTCGCCGAAACGCTGCGCGAAGCCGCTGAGCGCGGCGCATCCGACATTCACGTCGAACCGGCCGAACACGACTGGCGCATCCGGCTGCGCGTCGATGGCGCATTGCATGTGCTCAGGCGCCCGCCGCCGCACTTGCGCGACGCGTTCGTCACGCGCATCAAGGTGCTGTCGCGCATGGATATCGCGGAGCGGCGCGTGCCGCAGGACGGCCGGCTGCGTCTGAGTCTGCCGGGCGGGCGCACCGGCGACTATCGCGTCAATTCGTTGCCGACGCTCTTCGGCGAAAAGCTCGTCCTGCGCCGGCTCGACACACTGCCGCCAGACCTGTCGCTCGGCGCGCTCGGCCTCGATGACGCGCAAAGCCGCACGGTCGAATCGGCGATTCGCGCGCCGCACGGTCTGGTGCTCGTGACAGGTCCGACCGGCAGCGGCAAGACCCTGTCGCTCTACTGCTTCCTGCAAATGCTCAACGCCGAAGCGCGCAACGTGTGCTCGGTCGAAGATCCGGTCGAAATCCAGCTCGCGGGCATCAATCAGGTGAGCGTGCGTGAAAAGGCCGGGCTGACGTTCGCCATGGCGCTGCGCGCGTTCATGCGCCAGGACCCGGACGTCATCATGGTCGGCGAGATCCGCGACGCCCAGACCGCCGACGTCGCGGTGAAGGCCGCGCAGACGGGACACCTCGTGCTTTCGACCCTGCACACCAACGGTGCGCCCGCCGCGATCGCACGTCTCATCGACATCGGCGTGGCGCCTTATAACCTCGCCTCCGCGCTGCGGCTGGTCACGGCGCAGCGGCTCGTGCGCAAGCTGTGCGAGGTTTGCCGCGCGCCCTCCGCGCTGCCGCTCGCCGACGGTTTTCATCCGTTCGAGCCGCGCGGTTGTCCGGCGTGTCACGGCATTGGGTATCGCGGACGTGCCGGGGTGCATCAGGTGATGCCGGTTTCGGATGACATACGCGAGCTGATCGTGTCGCGCGCGGCGACTCATGCGATCGCGCGCACGGCGCAGACGCAAGGCATGCCCGCGTTGCGCGATGCGGCCTTCGCACGCGTGCGCGAGGGCGTGACCAGCGTCGCCGAAGCCGCGGATGCCACGGAGATCGAATGATGCGCGAGGTTTCGTCGGAGATTCGCTTTGAGTGGCGCGGCATGGACGCCGAAGGCCAGGAGAAACGCTGAAAGATCATCGCCGCCGATGCGCCCGCAGCACGCGCGACGTTGCGGCGTGAAGGCGTCATCGTGGTCGCGCTCGAGACGCTCGGCGTCGCGCCGCCGCCCAAGACGAAGGCCGCCGAAGTCACGCTTTTCACGCGCCAGCTCGCGGGATTGCTGAACGCGGGACTGCCGCTCGCGGGCGCGCTCGAACTGCTTTCGGGCAGCGCAACGGGCGGCGGACTTCCGCGCGTCGTCGGCGCCGTGGGCCGCGATATCACGCGCGGCGTGCCCTTCTCCGCGGCGCTTGCGCAACATCCTGCGGCGTTCGGCGCGCTCTACTGCCAGCTAGTCTCGGTCGGAGAAACGGCGGGCGCGTTGCCGGCCGTGCTCACCCGTCTCGCGGACGATCGCGAGCGAGCCGCCTCGCAGCGCGCCCGGCTACGCGCGGCCCTCACCTATCCGGTCATGGTGCTGCTGCTGTCGCTCGCGATCACGGCGGGTTTGCTGATCGGCGTCGTGCCGACCTTCAAGACCATCTTCGACGGTTTCGGCGCGGCGCTACCCGCGCCGACGCGTTTCGTGCTCGCGCTTTCGGATGGCGTCGGCAGCGTTGGCGTGCCGCTGGTCATCGCGTGTTCGGCCGTGGGCGTCGTCCTGCTGCGCTGGATGAAGCGCTCTCCCGACGCACGCGAATCCGCCGATCGCGCCGCGCTGCGCCTGCCGCTCGCGGGCAAGCTGCTACGCTCGCTCGCCGTCGCCCGATGGAGCCGCGCGCTCGGCACCTTGCTCGCCGCCGGCACACCGCTTGCCGACGCCTTCGACTCGCTCGCGCAGGCCACGGGGAACCGCGTATTCGACCGCGCGACCGTGGAGATCGCCGCGCGCCTGCGCAACGGCGAGCGCCTCGCCGCCGCAATGCGTGCCGCCGGATGCTTCCCGCAAGACGTGGTGCAGCCGATCGCGGTCGCGGAAGAATCGGGCTCGCTCGATTCGATGCTGCTCGATCTCGCCACGCTCGCCGACCGGCAAGTGGACGAGCGCATCGGCGGCTTCGCGAGCCTGTGCGAGCCGGTCGTCATCACGGTGCTGGGCGCGCTCGTGGGCGGACTTGTCATCGCGATGTATCTTCCTATCATTCAGCTCGGCAACGTGGTGTAGCATCGCGGGCCAGAGCCATCGTTCGTTCATCATGCAGCCTTCGTTTGATCCATCCGCCGCGCACTTCGCGAGCCGCTACGTGTCGGCGTTCGCGGCGCTTCCCTTCGCCATGCAGTATGGCTTCGCCGTGGTGTTCGGCCTCGTGATCGGCAGTTTTCTCACGGTCGTCGTGCATCGCCTGCCCGTGCTGCTCGAACGCGCGTGGCGCGCCGAAGTCGAAGCCGCGATGCCGGACGCGGCCGATCTGCCCAAACCCGCCGCCGACCCGTATCCCGAGCGCTTCAATCTCGCCGTGCCCCGCAGCGCATGTCCGCATTGCAAGCACGTGCTGCGCGCGTGGGAGAACATTCCCGTCATCAGCTATCTCGCGCTGCGCGGCCGTTGCTCGGCATGCGGCGCACGCGTGAGCCCGCGTTATCCGCTGATCGAACTGGCAACCGGCGCGCTGGCGGCGCTCTCGCTCTATGCTTTCGGCCCGTCCTGGCCCGCTTTCGCGGCGTTCGGCCTGTGCGCGACCCTGCTCGCGGCTGGCCTCATCGACTACGACACGCGCTATCTTCCCGATGTGCTGACACTGCCGCTGCTGTGGGCCGGACTCATCGTCAATTTCGGCGAGGGCGGGTTTGCGACGCTGCACGATGCTGTCACGGGCGCGATCGCGGGCTATCTGTTCCTGTGGTGCGTCTACTGGCTTTTCAAACTCGTGCGCGGCGTGGAAGGCATGGGATACGGCGACTTCAAGCTGCTCGCTGCAATCGGCGCGTGGCTCGGCTGGGCGTCGCTCGCGCAAGTCCTCCTGATCGCGGCGGTCGCGGGCGCGGCGTTCGGCATCGTCGCGACATGGAAGAAGCGCATGCGTTTCGAAGAGCCCTTGCCTTTCGGGCCGTTTCTCGCGGCGGGCGGCGCCATCACGCTTTTCGTCGGCACGCCGCTTTACGCATTGTTCGGATGAAGGAGCGCGACGGATGTTCAGCATTGGTCTCACCGGCGGAATCGGCAGCGGCAAGAGCACGGTCGCGGATCTTTTCGCGGCGCGCGGCGTCACGCTCGTCGACACCGATCTGATCGCGCATCGGATCACGGCGACGGGCGGCGTCGCGATGCCGCTCATCGCGAGCGAGTTCGGCGACGATTTCATCGCGGCGGACGGTTCGCTCGACCGCGCGAAGATGCGCGCGCTCGTCTTCGCCGACGACACCGCCAAAGCGCGTCTCGAAGCCATCGTGCATCCGCTGATTCGCGCCGAAACGGAGCGTCAGCGCAATGCGGCGCCGGGGCCGTATCACATCGTCGTCGTGCCGCTGCTCGTCGAATCGGGCGAATGGGCAGCGCGGGTGTCGCGCGTGCTGGTCGTGGATTGTCCGGTCGAGACGCAGATCGCGCGCGTCATGCGGCGCAACGGCTTCTCACGCGAACAGGTGCTTGCGATCGTCGCAAAACAGACAACGCGCGAAGCCCGCCTCGCCGCAGCGGATGACATCGTCGTCAACGACGAAAGCGCCACGCTCGCCGCGCTCGGGCAGCAAGTCGACGCGTTGCACGCGCGCTATCTGTCTTTGGCGTCCGCCTAAGAAAACGCGTCCGCCTGAGTCGGCGAAATGCCCGAAAAGTTCCCAGTTCGGCACCGAAACACGCGGTTTGTCGCACAAACAGGCCCCGATTTGCTAGGGTGAGGATGCGGCATTAGAATGTGCTCACTTCCGCTCATGGAAGCAACCGACCCACGCCGAGGCGAGCGCTTGATCCTTTACGAGTATCCCTTCAACGAGCGTATCCGGACGCTGCTGCGGCTCGAAGATCTGTTCGAGCGCTTCACGTTCTTTCTGACTCAGGAAGACGCGCGAGAACATCACGTCGCGCTCACGACGCTCTTCGAGATCGCCGAAGTCGCAGGCCGCACGGATCTCAAGGCCGATCTCATGAAGGAACTGGAGCGGCAGCGGCAAACGCTCGCGCCATTCCGCGGCAATCCGGGGATCGAGCAGGAAGCGCTGGAAGCCGTGCTAGGCGAAATCGAGCAGACGCTCGCCGGACTCACCGACATGCACGGCAAGACCGGCCAGCATCTCGCCGACAACGAATGGCTCGCGAGTATCCGCAGCCGCACGATCATTCCCGGCGGCACCTGCAAGTTTGATTTGCCGTCGTACTACGCGTGGCAGCAGTTGCCGGTGGAAGAACGCCGGCAGGACATCGCGCAATGGGTCACGCCGATGCTCGCACTGCGCGACGCGGCCACCATCGTGCTGCGTCTCGCGCGCGAATCGGGTCAGGCATCGAAAGTCATGGCGATGCAGGGCAGCTATCAGCAGATGTTGTCCGGCCGCACCTATCAGTTGATGCAGGTGCGCGTTTCGCCGGACACGCGCGTGATTCCCGAGGCCAGCGCGAACAAGTACATGCTGTGGGTACGTTTCACGGTGCAGGACGGCGACCTGAAACCGCGCGCCGTCGATGTCGACGTGCCCTTTCATCTGACGCTTTGCAGCCTTTGAACCGGGAACGGTTTGGCCTCATATGGTCAAATATCGTTCGTTAGTCCGTTCCAGGCTCGATTCGCAACTGTCATGATCACTGTCGTCAAATGCCCGACCTGCAGCAAGGAAGTCCGCTGGGTCCCTGAAAACCGTTTTCGGCCGTTCTGCTCGGAACGCTGCAAGCAGATCGATCTCGGCGCGTGGGCGGCCGAAAAGTACAAAATATCGGGAAATTCGCAGGAAACGCCGCCGGACGACGACTCGCACGGCGGCCTGAACTAAGCGCGAATCTTTATTCGCGCTCTTCCTCTTCGAGCCATTCGAGAATCGGAAGGGCGGCGGGCAGCAGGGGCGCGACTTCCACCGGAAGCGTCTGCCATGCGATCGCCTGACCTTCGCGCCCGCGCGGCGTGCCCTTCCAGTCCGTCACCTTGCAGAAGAACAGACGCACGTAGGCGTGCGGATAGTCGTGTTCGAGCGTGCGCCAGAGCTGGCACGCGGTGACGTCGATGCCCAGTTCCTCATGCAGTTCGCGTCCGAGCGCCGCCTCGACGCTTTCGCCCGCTTCCAGCTTGCCGCCGGGAAATTCCCAGTAACCTTCGTACGGTTTGCCTTCCGGCCGCTGCGCGAGCAGATAGCGTCCGTCGTGCTGCACCATCACGCCGACGGCCACTTCGGTCACCTTGCGACCATCGGGTGCGATGTCGCTCGTCGAATCGGTCATTGCTTGCGTCCCGACCAGTCGCGCGCGAATTGCCAGGCGACGCGGCCCGAGCGCGATCCGCGTTCGAGCGCCCAGACGAGCGCATCGCCGCGCGCGCTTTCGATCTCCGTGGCGTCGCAGCCGAAATGCTTCAGCCAGTGGCCGACGATCGACAGATAGTCGTCCTGCTTGAACGGATAGAAGCTGACCCACAGCCCGAAGCGCTCGGACAGCGAAATCTTCTCCTCGACCACTTCGCCGGGGTGAATTTCGCCATCGGACGTATGCTTGTACGTCTCGTTGTCGCTCATGTATTCGGGCAGCAAATGGCGGCGGTTCGACGTTGCGTAGATCAGCACATTGTCGGATTGCGCCGTAACGGACCCGTCGAGCGCGACCTTCAGCGCCTTGTAGCCCGACTCGCCTTCCTCGAAGGAAAGATCGTCGCAGAACACGATGAAGCGCTCGGGCCGCGCCGAGATCAAATCGACGATATCGCCGAGATCGTGCAGATCGTCCTTGTCGACTTCGATCAGGCGCAGGCCGTCCTTCGACCACGCGTTCAGACACGCCTTGATGAGCGACGACTTGCCGGTGCCGCGCGCGCCCGTCAACAACACGTTGTTCGCGGGCAGCTTCTTCACGAATTGCATCGTGTTCTGCTGGATCAGGCCTTTCTGCCGATCGATGTTCTGAAGGTCATCGAGCGAGATGTTCGAAATGGCCGCGACGGGTTGCAGGAAACCGCGCCCCTGACGCTTGCGCCAGCGGAACGCCACCGCGGATTGCCAGTCGATATCGGGCGTCGCTGGCGGCAACATCCCTTCGATACGCGCCAGCACCGCCTCGGCGCGCGTGAGAAATTGTTCGAGTTTGTCCATTGTCTCTTCGGTGCGCGCCCGCGTTACGAACGGTAGTCGGCGTTGATGCTCACGTAATCGTGCGAAAGATCGCACGTCCAGACGGTCGCCGTCGCGTTGCCTCGTCCGAGCACGACGCGGATCAGAATCTCACTCTTCTTCATCACGCGCTGGCCGTCCTCTTCCTTGTAGGCCGGATTGCGGCCGCCCGCTTTCGCGACGAGCACGTCATCGAGATACAGATCGATTTTGCCGACGTCGAGATCCGTCACGCCCGCGTAGCCGATGGCCGCGAGAATGCGGCCCAGGTTCGGGTCCGACGCGTAAAACGCGGTCTTCACGAGCGGCGAATGGCCGATTGCGTACGCAATCTGGCGGCACTCCGCCGCGTCCGTGCCGCCTTCGATCGTCACCGTCATGAACTTGGTCGCGCCCTCGCCATCGCGCACGATGAGTTGCGCGAGTTCCTGCGCGACTTCCGTCACGGCATCGCGCAATGCGGCGTAGGCGGGCGAATCCGTCGACGTGATCGCGGGCAGGCTCGATTTGCCCGATGCGATCAGGATGAAGGAATCGTTCGTCGACGTATCGCCGTCGATCGTGATGCAGTTGAACGAGCGATCGGCGACGTGCTTCACGAGCTGATCGAGCACCGGCTGCGCGACGTTCGCGTCGAAGGCGAGGAAGCCGAGCATCGTCGCCATGTTCGGCTTGATCATACCCGCGCCCTTGCTGATGCCCGACAGCGTGACCACATGCCCGTCGATCGTGACCTGACGCGAGGACGCCTTCGGCAGCGTGTCCGTCGTCATGATGGCTTGCGCCGCGTCGAACCAGTGCGCGGCCTTCTGATTCGCGAGCGCGGCGGGCAAACCGGCCTTCAGGCGGTCGATCGGCAGCGGTTCGAGGATCACGCCGGTCGAGAACGGCAGAATCTGTTGCGCATCGACGCCCGCGAGACGCGCGAGCTCCGCGCAGGTTTCGCGCGCGTGCGCCATGCCCGGCTCGCCCGTGCCCGCGTTCGCGTTGCCGGTATTGACGACCAGCGCGCGAATGCCCTTGCCTCCTTCGCTCACGGCGGCGAGATGCTCGCGGCTGACGGTCACCGGCGCGGCGCAGAAGCGGTTCTGCGTGAACACGCCCGCGACGCTCGCGCCTTCGTCGACCCGAATGACGAGCACGTCTTTGCGATTGGGCTTGCGAATGTTCGCCTCGGCCCAGCCTAGCGTGACGCCGGCGACGGGATGAAGCGCTGCGGGATCGATCGAGGGGAAATTGACGGCCATGTTCGCGTCTCGCTGATGGTGGCGAGTGCCGGCAAGAACCACCGGCACGCTATGAAAGACTGACGCCGCTTCGCGGAACGAATTCGGCGCCGTGAATGATGGGTCCTGCAAAGACAAACGACGCATCGCTGCGTCGCTTGGTTCTGGTCAGCAGCCGATTACGCCAGCTTGCCGTGACAGTTTTTGTACTTCTTGCCGCTGCCGCACGGGCAGGGATCGTTGCGGCCGACCTTCGGCACTTCGTCGGAAGGGCGCGTCGCCACGCTGATGTCGTCGCCGGAGGCCATCGCCTGGCTGACCATCTGCGCGGTGGCGCTCGCCGCTGCCACCGCCGGCGTCGGGTCCGCCGCCGGTGCGTTGAAGTCCGCGTGCGTGAACGACACGTTCTCCAAGTGGCTGCCCTTCTCTTCGTACTGCTCGGCGGCCTCTTCGAGTTGCTCGGGTGACTGGATCTGCACGTTCATCACGACGCGCGTGACTTCCTGCTTCACGGCATCGAGCATGGCGGCGAACAGTTCGAACGCCTCGCGCTTGTATTCCTGCTTCGGATTCTTCTGCGCGTAACCACGCAGATGGATACCCTGACGCAGATGATCGAGCGCGGCGAGATGCTCGCGCCAGCGGCTGTCGAGCGTCTGCAGCATGATCGAACGCTCGAACGCGCTGAACGATTCGCGGCCCACCATCGCGACCTTCGCCTCGTAGGCTTCGTCGGCGGCGGCGAGCACGGCTTCGCAGATTTCCTCGGCGTCGATCGAGTTCGACTCGTTGATCATTTCCTGCACGGCTAGATCGAGCGACCAGTCGTTGCGCAGCACTTCTTCCAGTTCCGGCGCTTCCCACTGCTCTTCGATGCTGCCCGCCGGCACGAACGTGCGCACCACGTCGCCGATCACGCTCTGACGCATCGCGGCGATGGTTTCCTGCACGTCGTTCGCTTCGAGCAGTTCGTTGCGCTGCTGGTAGATCACCTTGCGCTGATCGTTCGAGACGTCGTCGTATTCGAGCAGTTGCTTGCGGATGTCGAAGTTGCGCGCTTCCACCTTGCGCTGCGCGCCTTCGATCGAGCGCGTGACCATGCCCGCCTCGATCGGCTCGCCTTCGGGCATCTTCAGGCGATCCATGATGGAGCGCACGCGATCGCCCGCGAAGATGCGCAGCAAAGGATCGTCCAGCGACAGATAGAAACGCGACGAGCCCGGATCGCCCTGACGGCCCGCGCGGCCGCGCAGCTGATTGTCGATACGGCGCGACTCGTGACGCTCGGTGCCGATGATATGCAGACCGCCCGCCGCCTTCACGTGATCGTGCAGCGCCTGCCATTCGTCGTGCAGCTTCTGGATGCGCGTGGCCTTCTCGTTCTCGGGAATCGACAGATCCGCTTCGATGAACGACGCCTGCTTCTCGACATTGCCGCCGAGCACGATGTCGGTGCCGCGGCCGGCCATGTTGGTCGCGATCGTGACGACGCCCGGACGGCCCGCTTCGGCAACGATCGCCGCTTCGCGCGCGTGCTGCTTTGCGTTGAGCACTTCATGCTTCACGCCCTGCTGGCCCAGCAGGCTGGAGAGCAGCTCGGACGCTTCGATCGACGTCGTGCCGACGAGCGTCGGCTGGCCACGTTCGACGCAATCGCGGATGTCGCGAATCACCGCGTCGTAACGCTCTTTCGAGGTCTTGTAGATCTGATCCTGCTTGTCGACGCGCTTCGGCGGACGGTTGGTCGGAATCACGACCGTTTCGAGGCCGTAGATTTCCTGGAATTCGTAGGCTTCCGTGTCCGCCGTGCCGGTCATGCCGGACAGCTTCGCGTACATGCGGAAATAATTCTGCAGCGTGATGGAGGCGAGCGTCTGGTTCTCGGCCTGAATCTGGACGTGCTCCTTCGCCTCAACTGCCTGATGCAGACCGTCCGACCAGCGGCGGCCCGTCATCATGCGGCCCGTGAATTCGTCGACGATCACGACTTCGCCGTTCTGCACCACGTAATGCTGATCGCGCAGGAAGAGCGTATGCGCGCGCAACGCGGCATAGATGTGGTGCATCAGCGTGATGTTCTGCGGCGCATAGAGGCTTTCGCCCTCGCCGATCAAACCCCACTCGGCGAGCAGGCGCTCGGCCTTTTCGTGCCCCGATTCCGTCAGGAACACCTGGCGCGCTTTTTCATCGAGCGTGTAGTCGCCCGGCTTCTCGACGCCGGTGCCGTCCGCCTTCTCCTCGCCGATCTGCTGTTCGAGCAGCGGCGGCAGCGCGTTCATGCGCACGTAGAGGTCGGTGTGATCTTCCGCCTGGCCGGAGATGATGAGCGGCGTGCGCGCCTCGTCGATGAGGATCGAGTCCACTTCGTCGACGATCGCGAAATTGAGCGGCCGCTGCACGCGCGAGTTGGTCTCGTAGACCATGTTGTCGCGCAGATAGTCGAAGCCGAACTCGTTGTTCGTGCCGTAGGTGATGTCCGCCGCGTACGCTTCCTGTTTCTGCCCGTGCTCCATCTGCGACAGGTTCACGCCGCACGACAGGCCGAGGAAGTTGTAGAGGCGCGCCATCCATTCGGCGTCGCGCTGGGCGAGGTAGTCGTTCACCGTGACGACATGCACGCCGCGGCCCGACAGCGCGTTGAGATACGCCGCGAGCGTCGCAACGAGCGTCTTGCCCTCGCCGGTGCGCATTTCGGCGATCTTGCCGTAGTGCAGGACCATGCCGCCGATGAGCTGAACGTCGAAGTGGCGCATCTTCAGGATGCGCTTGCTCGCCTCGCGGCAAACCGCGAAAGCCTCCGGCAGGATCACGTCGAGCGATTCGCCGCCCGCGACGCGCTGGCGGAACTCGTCGGTCTTGGCGCGCAGCTGGTCGTCCGAATACTTCTCGACGGTCGGCTCGAGGGCATTGATCGCCGCAACGGTCTTTTGATACTGCTTGACCAGCCGCTGATTGCGGCTGCCAAAAATCTTCTGAAGGAAACCGGTCGTCATCGGATCAGTGTCTGCGTCGCGGCTTCGGACGGGCGGCAGCGCCAGGCTGCGTCCGGCCTCGGAGAACCTCGGCGACTTAAGTCCATAGGGTGAAATCGAATCGGGAATTTTAGCACGCGAGTTTGTCAGACCTTGTGTCGGCGTGCCCGCCCGGGCGTCGGCGCGGCGCGACAGTCAACGGGTTGAAAGCTTGGCTGGAAGCAGCCTCCGGAAAGACCGCCGGCCGCCGGACAATGATCCGCCTCGCGTACAATCAAACGTTCCATCGGGCGTTCGCCTCAACGAAAATGAGCCGCTTTTCTACAAATTCAAGGTCACGCTTCGATCCGCGCCGGCCGCAGGCCGTCTCGGACGTGCTCGATCGCACGGATGCCTTTCTCGCGCTGCGTGCGGGCGTCGAGCAGGTGGCAGCGCTGCAGCGAGACCTGAGCGCGCTGTTGCCGGATTATCTGGCGTCGAACGTGGAGCCGGGTTTCATCAAAGATGGCGTGCTCGCGCTTTTTGCCGCTCACAATGCGCTCGCGGCGCGATTGCGGCATCTGGAGCCGCGCCTGCTCGCCGATCTCCAGCAGCGCGGCTGGGCCGTCGATGCGCTGAGAATCCGCGTGCGCCCGCAGCCGATGAAAGAAGCCGCCCCGCCGAAGCAGGCGCGGATGTCGCCTGCGGGCGCCTCGGCGCTTCAGGAACTGGCCGAGACGCTCGAACCTTCGCCGCTGAAGGAAGCGCTCGCGCGCATGGCCGCGCGTCATCAGGCGGGAAAAGACAAGAAGTGACATCGCCCGGATTCGGGCGTGGACGCATCGAGATTTCCGTAAATCCGTCCGCCGTCAATCGCGAATATCGATCCGCAAAAATGCAAAAAATAATTGCGCGAAAATAATCTCGGTATTCGTTGATAATCGTTTAGGCGCGCACAATTTTTATCACATCGCATTTATCCTCATTGCTAGAATTCAGCGAACTCTCGTTCTTCTAGCCCCGCCGCTCGCTATCCGCGTCAGTCAATCGTAGTAAGCCTCCCGGCATGAAATCCGGTCATTCTCAAGCGGCTGGAGGCTTACGCACGCTTGAACGCTGCGATAGGGCATTTGCTTCTCGGATTTTCCCGCCGAGCAATGACTGGCTTCGCAATGTTAAGTATTGTCTCAATCGACGCCCTTATCTCCTGTCTCGTATTTGTCGCCGCGGCTTATTCGATCGTCGCCGCATTGGCGATGCCGCGGTTCGAACGGCGTATTGCGAAGACATCCAAAAATGCAGTCGACGACCACGGCATCAGCGTGCTCAAACCGCTTTGCGGCGCGGAGCCGCGCTTGTTCGAAAACCTCGCGACATTTTGCGAGCAATCGCATCGCGAGTTCGAACTGATTTGCAGCGTTGCTTCGCCGAACGACGCGGCCATCGAAACCGTTCGCCGCCTGCAGGCCGCTTATCCGAATTGCGCGATTCGCCTCGTGGTCGATTCGCGCGTATATGGCCGTAATCTCAAGGTCGGCAATCTCATCAATGCGGCGCAGCACGCGCGCCACGGCATCTTCGTCGTGGCCGACAGCGATATCGCCGTGACGCCGCGCTATCTGCGTACCGTCACCGCGCCGCTTGCCGATCCGACAGCCGGCGTCGTCACGTGTCTCTATCGCGCGGGCCCGGTTGCAGCCTTCTGGTCGCGCGTCGGCTCGCTTTTCGTCAACGAGTGGTTCGCCCCGTCCGTGCGCATCGCGCATGGCGGCGGCTCGCGGCGCTATGGCTTCGGCGCGACGCTCGCGCTCACCCGCGCGACCCTCGACGCAATCGGCGGATTCCACGCGCTCAAAGACTGCCTCGCGGACGACTATTACCTGGCCGAGTATCCGCGCCGCCTCGGACTGCGCACGGTGCTCGCGCCGATGATCGTCGGCACCGACGTGGCCGAGTCGAGCCTGTCCGCGTTGTGGCAGCGTGAAACGCGCTGGCTGCGCACGATCCGCTCGATCAATCGCGCGGGCTTCGCGTTTCTGTTCATCACGTTCACCTTTCCGTGGATGGTCGCCGGCGCGGCGCTCGCGCTGGCGGACTCGACGTCGCCCGTGGCCATGCCGCTGCTCGTTGCGTCATGCGCCGGCAGCGCCGCGCGGCTCGCGCTTCACGCGCGCGAGTCGCGCCACGCGCGTTCGTTCTGGCGCGACCTGGCGCTCGTGCCGCTGCGCGACGGCCTGCTGGCGCTCGAATGGCTCGCGGCCGCGTTCGGTTCGAGCGTCGTCTGGCGGGGCGTGCAGTTGCCCGTTGAAGGCGGCGTGCTGCCCGAAGCGTCGGCCTCGATGCCGTCGCGACGTTAGACCCGCGATTTCCCGCGCGGCGCGTCGGCCAGGCGCGCGCATTTCATTCCATTTTTCATCGCAACATACTTTGCCGGACCTTTCATGAAGACGCTCTTTCTTCAGGCGCCGTCGTTCGACGGCTTCGACGGCGGCGCCGGTTCGCGTTATCAGGCGAAGCGCGAGATCCGCTCGTTCTGGTATCCGACGTGGCTCGCGCAGCCCGCCGCGCTCATCGCCGATAGCCGCGTGCTCGATGCCCCCGCCGATAGCCTGACCGTCGAAGCGACGCTCGATATCGCCGCGCAATACGAACTCGTCGTCATCCACACGAGCACGCCCTCGTTTCCGTCCGATGCGCTCTTCGCCGAGCATCTGAAACAGCGCGCGCCTTCGATTCTCATCGGCGTGGTCGGCGCGAAAGTGGCGGTCGATCCGCACAATTCGCTCACGGCGAGCGATGCGATCGACTTCGTGTGCCGCGAGGAATTCGACTACACCTGCAAGGACATTGCCGAGGGCCGGCCGTTTGCCGAAATCCAGGGCCTGAGCTATCGCGCGAAAGACGGCTCGATCGAGCACAACGCAGCGCGTCCGATTCTCGAGAACATGGACGAGTTGCCGTTCGTCGCGCCGGTCTACAAGCGCGATCTGAACCTGAAGAACTACTTCATCGGCTATCTGAACTATCCGTACGTGTCGATCTACACGGGACGCGGTTGCCGTTCGCGCTGCACGTTCTGCCTGTGGCCGCAGACGGTGGGCGGGCATCGCTATCGCGTGCGTTCGGTCGAGAATGTGCTCGAAGAAGTGAAGTGGATTCGCGACAACATGCCTGAAGTCAAGGAAATCATGTTCGACGACGACACCTTCACCGACTTCAAGCCGCGCGTCGAGGAAATCGCGCGCGGGCTCGGCAAGCTCGGCGTCACGTGGTCGTGCAACGCGAAGGCCAACGTGCCTTACTCGACGCTCAAGATCATGAAGGAAAACGGGCTGCGTCTTTTGCTGGTCGGCTACGAATCCGGCGACGATCAGATCCTGCTGAACATCAAGAAGGGCTTGCGCACGGATATCGCGCGACGCTTCGCCGACGATTGCCGCACACTCGGCATCAAGGTGCATGGCACGTTCATTCTCGGCTTGCCGGGTGAGACGAAAGAGACGATCGAAAAGACGGTTCGTTACGCCAAGGAAATCAATCCGCACACGATTCAGATTTCGCTGGCCGCGCCTTATCCCGGCACGACGCTCTATAACCAGGCCGTCGAGAACGGCTGGCTCGAAGAGAACAAGGCGATCAATCTCGTCAGCAAGGAAGGCGTGCAACTGGCCGCGATCGGCTACCCGCATCTGTCGCGTGACGAGATTTATCACGAGCTCGAACGCTTCTATAAGCGCTTCTATTTCCGTCCGTCGAAGATCTGGGAGATCGTGTGCGAGATGCTCACGAGCTGGGACATGATGAAGCGGCGCCTGCGCGAAGGCGTCGAATTCTTCCGTTTCCTGCGCGCGCACGAGGCGTGATGCAGTGCGCGGCCTGATCGTCACCGCAGATGACTTTGGCCTGCATGAGCGCGTGAATGATGCGGTCGCGCGCGCGCATCGCGAAGGCGTGCTCACGTGCGCGAGCCTGATGGTCGGCGCGCGCGCCGCCCGCGATGCCGTCGAGGTCGCGCGAGCGCATCCGCGTTTGCGCGTCGGCCTGCATATCGTGCTCGCGGACGGTCATGCGGTCTTGCCGCCCGCCCGCATTCCCGCGCTCGTCGATGAGAACGGCCGCTTCGCGGATCGCATGGTGCGCGACGGCTTTCGCTTCTTCTTTCTGCCCGACGTGCGCCACCAGCTGGCGCGGGAAATCCGCGCCCAATTCGAGGCGTTCGCCGCGACCGGACTCACGCTCGATCACGTCAATACGCACAAGCATTTCCATTTGCATCCGACGGTGCTGTCGCTGATTCTCGACATCGGGCGGGACTTCGGCATGCGCGCGATGCGCCTGCCGTTCGACAGCGGCGCGCCGCTCGCGCTTCGTCCGTGGATCGCGCTGATGCGCGCACGGCTCGCGCGCGCGGGCATTGCGCATAACGATCACGTGTTCGGCATGATGGCGAGCGGCGCGATGGACACCGCCGCGATACTTCGCGCGCTTGCGCATCTGCCACCCGGCGTCACGGAAATCTACTGCCATCCCGCGACGCACGCCGATGCGCCGATCACCGAATCAATGCGCGACTATCGTCACGCCGACGAACTCGACGCGTTGCTCTCGCCGCGCGTCGCGTCGGCTATCGCCTCATCCGGTGCGATTTGCGGCGGGTTCGCAGATCTCTTTCCTTCCGAGACATGAAACGCCTGCTGCGCTGGGCGACGCTGCCCGTCGGCATCGTCGCGTTGATTGCATTCGTGCTGCATCAGGGCGTACACGACGTCGCCGCTGCCATCGACAAAGCCGGGCGGGCGCTGCTGTGGCTCGTGCCCTTTCATGCGCTGCCGCTGCTGCTCGACGCGCAAGGCTGGCGCGTGCTGCTGGGCGGCCGCGCGTCGCTCGGCTTTCTGTGGTGGGTCGCGGCCGTGCGCGAAGCGGTGAGCCGGCTGCTGCCCGTTGCGAGCATCGGCGGCGAAGTGGTCGGCATGCGGCTCGCCCGATGGCGCGTGCGTGACGCGACGGCCGTGAGCGCGTCGGTGATCGTGGAAGTGCTGGTGACGATGGGCGTTCAGTACGCCTTTTCGGCGCTCGGCATTGTGCTCGCACTGACTTCACGGCGCGGCGCGGGCATCGAGTCGATCGGGCTCGGCCTGATGTTGTCGCTGCCTCTGCCCGTGCTCGCCTTCGCCCTCGTCAGAAAAGGCGGATGGTTCCAGGCGATCGAGCGTTTCGCGGCGCGGATGTTCGGCGCGTCGCATCCTTTGACGCAAGGCATCGGCGGCGCGCATCTCGATACCGCGCTCGATGCGCTCATGCGCCGCCCCGGCATGCTGCTAAGCGCGTTCGGATGGCAACTCGCCGGTTACATGCTCGGCGCGCTCGAAGTCTATTGGGCGCTGGCTCTGCTCGGCGCGCCGGTGAGCGCCGGCGAGGCGCTCGCGATCGAAGCGCTGACGCAGGCGGTTCGGCACGCCGCGTTCATGGTGCCCGCCGGGCTCGTCGTGCAGGAAGCAGCCGTGCTGGCGTTCGCGACCCTATTCGGTGTGCCGATGGACGCGGCGATTGCGCTGCCGCTCATCAAGCGCATGCGGGAAACGGTCTTCGGCTGCATTGCGCTGGCTAGCTGGCAGATCGCGGAAATGACGCGGCGCCGGCGAACGCGCGACGCTTCGGCGATCGGCGATCGGCGCAAACGGCCGTTGATACGCGTCACGCGCAAAAAAAATGAGCGGCGCTTTCGCTGCCGCTCATTCCTCACTGCTCCGTGGACGCCTGCTATCAGGCAAACGCCGTTTGCGTATCGAATCCGAAACCGCGCGGCGCCTTCTGCGTGTCCTCGAACGTGACGATCTCGTACGCGTCTTCGTTCGCAAGCAATTCGCGCAGCAGCATGTTGTTCATCGCATGGCCGCCCTTGTACGCGTTGTACGACGCCAGCAACGGATGACCGACCACGTACAGATCGCCGATTGCGTCGAGCATCTTGTGCTTCACGAACTCGTCGTCGTACCGCAGGCCGTCGTTGTTCAGGATGCGGTATTCGTCCAGCACGATCGCGTTGTCCATGCTGCCGCCGCGCGCGAGACCGAGCTCGCGCATCATTTCGACTTCGTGAGCGAAACCGAAGGTGCGCGCGCGCGCGATTTCACGCACATACGACGTCGTGGCGAAATCCACTTCCAGCGCCTGACCGGTCTTGTCGACAGCCGGATGGCGAAAATCGATGGTAAAGCTCAGTTTGAAGCCGAAATACGGTTCGAGGCGCGCGAATTTGTCGCCGTCACGCACTTCGACCGGCTTCGTCACCTTGATGAACTTCTTCGGCGCGTTCTGTTCCTCGATACCCGCCGACTGAATCAGGAACACGAACGAAGCCGCGCTGCCGTCCATGATCGGGATTTCTTCGGCGGTGACATCGACATACAGATTGTCGATGCCGAGGCCCGCGCACGCCGACATCAAGTGCTCGATGGTGGACACGCGCGCGCCGTCTTTCTGCAGCACGGACGCGAGACGGGTGTCGCCGATCGACATCGCGGACGCGGGAATATCGACCGGCTCGGCCAGATCGACACGCGAAAACACGATGCCCGTGCCAATGGGCGCAGGACGCAGGGTCAAGTCGACCTTGCGGCCGGAATGGAGCCCGATACCCACGGTCTTGACGACGGTCTTGATTGTTCGCTGCTTCAACATGATGTTCTTCCGATGTGTTTTTCCTATAAAGGAAATCAATCGCTCATTAAACACTAATAGCTCGAATTATACTCCATTCATCGCGCGCCGTCCTGATCCGGGGAGTATCAACTGTTTCCCTGTGTTACGCGGAATCGGCGTCAAAGTGAAGTAGAACGGGCCGATGCCCGGAATGGAGGCATTTCCGGTCATCGGCCCCAAGTTGCGGCCTGGTACGAGGGCGCTTTGAGCGTTGCGCGCGGGCAACGCAGCGCCGCTGCACTCAGCGCAACGTCGCCAGGATGCTTTGAGCGTCGCTGACTTCGAACTTGCCGGGCGCTTCGACGGACAGCGTCTTGACCACGCCGTCGTCTACCACCATGGCGTAGCGCTGGGAACGGATTCCCATGCCACGCGCGGACAAATCCTGATCCAGTCCGAGTGCCTGGGTAAAACGCGCACTGCCGTCCGCGATCATCCTCACCTTGCCCGAGGTTTGAAGATCGCGTCCCCACGCGCTCATCACGAACGTGTCGTTGACGGAAACGCACCAGACTTCGTCGATGCCGGCCGCGGACAGGTCCGCCGCCGCTTCGACATAACCGGGCACGTGTCTGGCGGAGCACGTCGGCGTGAACGCGCCCGGCAATCCGAAGATCACCACGCGTTTGCCTGCGCACCGCTCGCGCACCGGGAACGCATTCGGTCCCACGGCGCAGCCTTCGGTTGCCTCTTCGATGAACTCGAAAATGCTGACATCCGGCAACGTTTCACCCACTTTGATCATGCTCGGTCCTTCCCTCATCAGTGCTCGCGACATTCTCGCGATCGCATCGTCCCGCGGCGTTGCCGAACTGCGTTGCGGCGATCCCGGCTTCAACCTGCCTTCCTTGACGTCAGGGGCAAATTCGTGGGGGTCGGCTGGCCACGGCCCGGCGTCCATTTAAATCAGGACGCGGCCTTGGACAGTCGCCCCACGCGAAGCCAGCATCATCCGCGCCGGTCGTTCAGCGCGTGCACGCGGTGGGCTGCGTCGTCATGACGAACTCAGCAGCAAATACCGTGCGTGCGCTTAGTCCGCTTGCTTGCGCAGGAACGCCGGAATGTCGTACGTATCGACGCCCTTTTCCTGCAGCGCCTGAACGTGCGATGCCGCCGTCTCACGCGTCGAACGCCATACGGCCGGCGTGTCGAGCTGACCGTAATCGGTCGTGCCCTGGCCATGCTGCGTGCCGTACGAATTGTGCGGAGCGTGATGCGCATGCGCGACCGGCTGGTTGTCGGTGCCCGTGCGCAGCAGGGTCATCGGCGCTTGCTGCTGCTTCTTCGCCGCGCGGCCCAGGCCCGTTGCGACCACCGTCACGCGCAGTGCGTCGCCCATCGCGTCGTCGTACACCGCGCCGAAGATCACCGTGGCGTCGTCGGCTGCATACGACTTGATGGTGTTCATCACTTCACGCGTTTCCGACAAACGCAGCGAACGGCTCGACGTGATGTTCACCAGCACGCCACGCGCACCCGACAGATCCACGCCTTCGAGCAGCGGGCTCGCCACCGCCTGTTCCGCAGCGAGACGCGCGCGATCGACGCCGGCAACGGTTGCCGTGCCCATCATCGCCTTGCCCTGCTCGCCCATCACCGTTTTCACGTCTTCGAAGTCGACGTTCACGAGGCCATCGACGTTGATGATTTCCGCGATACCGGCCACAGCGTTGTTCAGCACGTCGTCCGCGCACTGGAAGCACTTGTCCATCTCGGCGTCATCGCCCATCACCTCGAACAGCTTGTCGTTCAGCACGACGATCAGCGAGTCGACGTGATCCTCCAGTTGTTGCGAGCCGGCTTCGGCCACGCGCATGCGGCGGCCGCCTTCGAACTCGAACGGCTTGCTCACGACGCCAACGGTCAGAATGCCCATTTCCTTCGCGATCTGCGCCACGACCGGCGCCGCGCCCGTGCCCGTGCCACCGCCCATGCCCGCGGTGATGAACACCATGTGCGCGCCGCGCAGTGCGTCAGCGATACGCTCGCGTGCGTCTTCCGCTGCTTCCTTGCCCTTGTCCGGCTTCGCACCCGCGCCGAGACCGGTCATGCCGAGCTGCAGCACCGTCGGGGCGCGCGAACGAGCGAGCGCTTGCGCGTCGGTGTTCATCACGATGAAGTCCACGCCCTGCACGCCGCGCGTGATCATGTGCTGCACCGCGTTGCCACCCGCACCACCAACACCGACGACCTTGATGATCGTTCCGTTGGTTTCCGTTTCCAGCATTTCGAAATCCATGTTGCCTCCGTCAAGAATGAAGATCGGCGTTATTCGATGAGAGATCGGGCAACCTCACATCGCGCGCCAGCCGCCGGTACCAGCGCGAAGTTCTTGTGATGCTTCTTCTTAGAAATTCCCGAGGAACCAGTCCTTCATCCTCGTGAACACTTGTCCCATCGATCCGTTCTGCACCGCGACCTTGCGGCCGCGCATGCGTTGCGAGCGTCCTTCGGCAAGCAGGCCCATGGCAGTGGAGTAGCGCGGATTGCGCACCACGTCCGCGAGGCCGCCCGCGTATTCCGGCACGCCGATGCGCACCGGCTTCAGGAAGATGTCTTCACCGAGCTCGACCATGCCGGGCATCATCGCCGCGCCGCCGGTCAGCACGACGCCGCTCGACAACAACTCTTCGTAGCCCGACTCGCGCACGACTTGCTGCACGAGTGAGAACAACTCTTCGACGCGCGGTTCCACGACCGCGGCCAGCGCCTGGCGCGACAGCGTGCGCGGACCGCGTTCGCCGAGACCCGGCACTTCGATCATTTCGTCCGGATCGGCGAGCGCCTGCTTCGCGATGCCGTAGCTCACCTTGATGTCTTCCGCGTCGGGCGTCGGCGTGCGCAGCGCCATGGCGACGTCGCTCGTGATCTGATCGCCGGCGATGGGGATCACGGCCGTATGACGGATCGCGCCTTCACTGAAGATGGCGATGTCCGTCGTGCCGCCGCCGATATCGACCAGCACCACGCCCAGTTCCTTCTCGTCCTCGGTCAGCACCGCGAGCGACGACGCGAGCGGTTGCAGAATGAGGTCGTTCACTTCGAGCCCGCAGCGGCGCACGCACTTGACGATGTTCTGCGCCGCGCTCACCGCGCCCGTCACGATATGCACCTTCACTTCGAGACGGATGCCGCTCATGCCGATCGGCTCGCGCACGTCCTCCTGCCCGTCGATGATGAATTCCTGCGTCAGGATGTGCAGCACCTGCTGATCGGTCGGAATGTTGATCGCCTTGGCCGTTTCGATCACGCGCGCGACATCCGCCTGCGTGACTTCCTTGTCCTTGATCGCGACCATGCCGCTCGAATTGAAGCTGCGGATATGGCTGCCCGCGATGCCCGTGAAAACGTTCGTGATCTTGCAGTCCGCCATCAGCTCGGCTTCTTCGAGCGCGCGCTGGATGGATTGCACCGTGGCCTCGATGTTGACCACGACGCCCTTCTTCAACCCCTTCGAGTCGCTCTGACCGAGTCCGATCACCTCGTAGTGGCCTTCGCCCTTCAGTTCGGCGACGATCGCGACCACCTTCGACGTTCCGATGTCGAGGGAAACCAGCAGGTCTTTGTAGTCTTTGCTCATAGCGTGCTCATTGCCCGTGATGTCTGCTTACTTCTTGGCCTTGTCGGTGTCGTTGATGAAACGCATGTTCGCTGCGCGTATCGCGAAGCCGTTCGGGTAACGCAAATCCGCATATTCGATGTCCTTCCCCCATCTTCCCGTCACGGACGGCCACGACGCGACGAAACGCTTGCAGCGCTCGTTCAGCGTGTCCTGATTGCGCTCGCGGCCGAGCTCGATCTGCGTGCCGTTCGAGAGCTTGACCGTCCACGCGAAGCGCGGCGACAGCGTCACTTCGTCCGGCTGCGCGTCGAGCGGCGCGAACCACTTCTGGAAATCGTGATACCGCGCAACCACTTCCTTCGCCGTGCCTTCGGGACCGTCGAACGCGGGCAAGTCGTCGTCGAGCTCGCCCTGATTCGCGGTGAAGAGTTCGCCGTCGACGCTCACCAGCTGATCGTTGCCCCAGGTACCAAGCGGCTTGTACTCCTCCAGCGTCACCGCGAGCGCGTTCGGCCATACGCGCCGCACGCTCGCATGACGCACCCACGGCACCTGCTCGAACGCGGTGCGCGCCGCGTCCAGATCCACCGTGAAAAAATTGCCCTTCAAATGACCGACCACGCTCGCGCGCACGACCGGCGAACTGATGTGCGTCGTATCGCCGTCGATCTGAAGTTCGCGCAGGCGAAACTCGGGACGCTGGATCGCCCAGTAACCCGCGGCGGCCAGCAGCAGCAGCACGAGCACGACGTGCAGCGCATTGGCGGCGAGGTTGAGTTGGCGAACGTTGTTCCACATGGTTTCGCTTATTCGTGTCCGGTGTGTGTTCGACCTAATTCTTCAGCGTGAGCGAGAGCACTTTCACGACGAGATCCTTGTAGCTGATACCGACCGCGCGCGCGGCCTTCGGTGGCAGCGAGTGGTCCGTCATGCCGGGCGCCGTGTTCACTTCGAGGAAGTACGGGTTGCCGTTTGCATCGAGCATGAAGTCGGCGCGGCCCCAGTCGGTGCAGCCGAGAATCTCGAAGGAGCGCTTGGTCAGCGCCTTCATGCGCGTTTCTTCGGCGTCTGTGAGACCGCACGGAATCAGGTATTGCGTGTCGTTGGCGACGTACTTCGCGTGATAGTCGTAGAACTCGCCCGCCGGCACGATCTTGATGACCGGCAAGTCGAGATCGCCCGCGATGCAGCACGTGTACTCGCCGCCGCCTTCGATGCTCTTCTCGACGATCACGATCTTGTCGTACTTGACTGCTTCTTCGAGCGCCGGCACGAGCGTTTCCGCGCTCTTCACCTTGATGACCGCGACGCTCGACCCTTCGCTCGCCGGCTTCACGAAGAGCGGCAGCCCCAGCTTCGCGACGATGTCCTGCGCGCGCGCCGCGTAGTCTTCGCCGCGGAAGACGGTTTCGAACGGCGGCGTGGGGATGCCGGTCTGCTGCCACACGAGCTTCGTGCGCAGCTTGTCCATGCCGAGCGCCGAACCGAGCACGCCGCTGCCCGTGTAACGGATGCCGTAGAAGTCGAGCGCGCCTTGCAACTGGCCGTTCTCGCCATAGCCGCCATGCAGCGCGATGAACGCGCGCACGAAGCCTTCGGCCTTCAGATCCGAAAGCGGACGCCGCGCCGGATCGAACGCGTGCGCGTCGATACCTGCTTCGCGCAGGCCTTCGAGCACGAGACGCCCCGAATTGAGCGAGACCTCGCGCTCGGCGGAATTCCCGCCCAGCAGCACCGCGACTTTGCCGAATACGGCCGGATCGATTTGATTCACTTGGTTGCTCATTGTCTTGCTCTTACTGAGGCTGGGGGTTAGCCAGCTTTCCGCACACGCCGCCGATGGACCCCGCGCCCATCGCGATCACCACGTCGCCGTTGCGCGCGATGGTCGTGACCGCGTCGGGCACTTCATCCACCGTTTCGACGAACACCGGCTCGACCTTGCCCGCGACGCGGATCGCACGCGCGAGCGCACGGCCATCCGCCGCGACGATGGGCGCTTCGCCGGCCGCATAGACATCGGTGAGGACGAGGGCATCGACCGTCGACAGCACTTTCACGAAATCTTCGAAGCAGTCGCGTGTGCGCGTATAGCGATGCGGCTGGAACGCGAGCACGAGACGCCGGTCGGGGAACGCACCGCGCGCCGCCGCGATCGTCGCGGCCATTTCGACCGGGTGATGACCGTAATCGTCGATCAGCGTGTACGCGCCTTCGTCGCTCGTCGTGCTCACTTCGCCGTAACGCTGGAAGCGCCGGCCCACGCCGTTGAATTCCGCGAGCGCACGCTGGATATCGGCATCGGCGACTTCGAGTTCGGTCGCGATCGCGATGGCCGCCAGCGCGTTCTGCACGTTGTGCGTGCCCGGCAGGTTCAGCACGATGTCGAGCGCCGGCGCGTCTTCGCGCAGGGTCGTGAAATGCATGCGGCCGTCGCGCGCCTCAACATTCACCGCGCGCACCTGCGCTTCCGCGCCGAGACCGTAGCGGATGATCGGCTTCGACACGAACGGCAGGATTTCGCGCACGTTCGGATCGTCGACGCACAGCACGGCGATGCCATAGAACGGCAGCCGGTGCGTGAACTCGATGAACGCCTGCTTGAGCCGCGCGAAGTCGTGGCCGTAGGTGTCCATGTGATCGGCGTCGATGTTCGTGATGACTTCGATCACCGGGAAAAGATTGAGGAACGACGCATCGGATTCGTCCGCTTCCGCGACGATGAAATCGCCCGTGCCGAGCCGCGCGTTCGCGCCCGCGCTGTTCAGCCGACCGCCGATGACGAAGGTCGGATCGAGCCCGCCCGCCGCCAGCACGCTCGCGACGAGCGAGGTCGTCGTGGTCTTGCCGTGCGTGCCCGCGATCGCGATGCCCTGCTTCAGCCGCATGAGTTCCGCGAGCATGACGGCGCGCGGCACGATCGGCACGCGGCGATGGCGCGCGGCCAGCACTTCGGGATTGTCCGGACGCACGGCCGTCGATACGACGACCGCATTCGCGCCTTCGATGTTCTGCTCGTGATGGCCGATCTCGACGCGCGCGCCGAGCGCCCGCAAGCGCTCGGTGACGGCGCCGTTCGAGAGATCCGAGCCGCTCACGTGATAGCCGAGATTCAGCAGCACTTCGGCGATGCCGCTCATGCCCGCGCCGCCGATCCCGACGAAATGAATATGTTTGACGATGTGCTTCATTTAATGTGCCTCCCGAGCTTGCGCGTCGAAACGCGCGCCGGCCACGTCGGCGCAAATGCTCGCGACTTTTTCGGTCGCATCCGGTTTTGCCAGCGCGCGCGAGCGCTCGGCCATGGCCGCGAGCGTGTCGCGCGTCTGCGCACGTAACCAGTCGGCGAGCTTTTGCGCCGACAAATCGCGTTGTTGTATCAGTTCAGCCGCGCCGTTCTTCGCGAGGAACGCGCCGTTGGTCGTCTGGTGATCGTCGACGGCGAACGGGAACGGCACGAAGAGCGCGGCCACGCCGACCGCCGCGATTTCCGAGACGGTCATCGCGCCCGAGCGGCAAATCACGAGATCCGCCGACGCGTACGCATTCGCCATGTCCTCGATGAACGGCACGAGCTGCACGTCCGCGCCCGGCGCGAAACCCGCCGCCGCGTAATTCGCTTCGAGTGCTTCGATATGCTTCGCGCCCGCCTGATGCACGATGCACGGACGCTCTTGCGGCGACAGCATCGCGAGCGCTTTCGGCACCGTTTCGTTCAACGCGGCAGCGCCCAGACTTCCACCAACGACGAGCACGTTCAGGCGTCCCGAACGCGCGGCGTAGCGTTCTTTGGGTGGCAATGCGCGCGTTAGTTCCGCGCGGATCGGATTACCGGTCCATTCGGCATTCGGCAGCGCATTCGGAAACGCGACCAGCACGCGCTTCGCGAGACGCGCGAGCACCTTGTTTGCGAGACCCGCGATCGAATTTTGTTCGTGCAGCACGAGCGGGCAGCCGGCGAGCTTCGTCATGATGCCCGCCGGAAACGTGATATAGCCGCCCATGCCGAGCACGACGTCCGGCTTCACGCGACGCAACGCGGCGAGGCTTTGCGAGCACGCGCGCAAGAGATTGACCGGCAACATCAGCTTGGTCTTGATGCCCTTGCCGCGCACGCCGCCGAAGCGCACGCATTCCATCGGAATGCCGTGCTTCGGCACGAGCGTCGCTTCCATGCCGCTCGCGTTGCCGAGCCACACCACGCGCCAGCCATGCGCCTGCATCCAGTGCGCGACCGCGAGCCCCGGAAACACGTGGCCTCCGGTGCCGCCCGCCATCACCATCAAGGTGCGATCGCGTTGCGCGGTCATACTTTTCCTCCGCGCATCAAGACACGATTCTCGTAATCGACACGCAGCAAAACGGCCAGCGCGACGCAGTTCAGCAAGATGCCCGAGCCGCCGTAGGAAACCAGCGGCAACGTAAGACCTTTGGTCGGCAAGAGGCCCAGATTCACGCCCATGTTGATGAACGTCTGCGCGCCGAACCAGATGCCGACGCCCTTGGCCATCAGACCGGCGAACGTGCGATCGAGCGCGAGCGCCTGGCGGCCGATTTCGAACGCGCGGCGCACGATCCAGTAGAACAGCAGAATCACGCAGATCACGCCGATGAAACCGAGCTCCTCACCGATCACGGCAAGAATGAAGTCGGTATGCGCTTCCGGCAGATAGTTGAGTTTTTCGACACTGCCGCCCAGGCCCACGCCGAACCATTCGCCGCGCCCGAACGCGATCAGCGAGTGCGTCAACTGATATGCCTTGCCTTGCGCGTAGCGGTCGTCCCACGGATCGAGGTACGCGAAGATCCGTTCACGGCGCCACGGCGACGCCCACACGAGCAGCGCGAACGTGCCGACCGCCGTCGCAACCAGGCCGCCGAACAGCTTGCCGTTCACGCCACCGAGGAACAGCACGCCCATGGCGATCGCGGCGATCACCATGAACGCGCCCATGTCGGGTTCGAGCAGCAGCAGCGCGCCCACCGCGCCCACCGCGACCGCCATCGGCAGAAAGCCCTTGCCGAAGCTGTGCATGAATTCCTGCTTGCGCACGGTGTAGTTCGCCGCGTAGATCGTCACCGCGAGCTTCATGATTTCCGACGGCTGCATGTTCGTGATGCCGAGCGGAATCCAGCGGCGCGCGCCGTTCACGCCTTTGCCGACGTGCGGAATCAGCACGATGACGAGCAGCACCAGCGCGACGAGAAAAAACTTCGGCGCATACTTTTCCCACATCTTGATGGGAATCTTGAACGCGATGGTCGCGCCGACGAGCGCCGTCGTGATCGAGATCAGATGGCGCACGAGAAAGTGATAGTCGCGGTAGCTCGCGTACTTCGGCGAATCGGGCATGGCGATCGACGCCGAGTACACCATCACGATGCCCAGACCGAGCAGCGCGATCATCACCCACAGCAGCGAATAGTCGTAGTCGAGCATGCGCGAGCGCGCGGGACGCACGCCGTTCACCGCGCTCGAAATGCCGCCGCGCGCACCGCCGTGGCCGCGCCCGGCGAGCGTGTCGTTCGGAACCGCGTTGCGCTGTCCGGTCAGTTTGGATCCGAAGCGTTCCGACCAGCTCATAGCATCACTCCCCGCGCGGCGGCGATATCTTCGACCGCGCCGCGAAACACGTCGGCGCGATGTGCGTAGTTCCTGAACATGTCGAGGCTCGCGCACGCGGGCGAGAGCAGCACGGCGTCGCCGGCTTCCGCGATGCGCGCGGCGGCGTTCGTCGCGGCTTCGAGCGTCGCGTGATCTTCGAGCGGCACGTTCGTCGCTGCGAGCGTCTCGCGAATGCGCGGCGCATCGCGGCCGATCAGCATCACCGCGCGCGCCCAACGCGCGACGGGCGCTTCGAGCGGCGAAAAGTCCTGGCCCTTGCCGTCGCCGCCGGCGATCAGCACGACGCGTTGCGCGAGGCCGTCGAGCGCGGCGACGGTTGCGCCGACGTTCGTGCCTTTGCTGTCATCGACATAATCGACGCCGTCGATCTGCGCGATCACTTCCACGCGATGCGGCTCGCCGCGATACTCGCGCAAGCCATGCAGGAGCGCCGCGAGCGGCAGATCGATCGCGCGTGTGAGCGCGAGCGCTGCGAGCGCGTTCGCGGCGTTGTGCAGGCCGCGGATGCGCAGCGCGTCCGACGGCATCAGCCGCTTCGACACGACGGTCGGCGCGGTTTCGTCCTTCTTGCGACGGCGCGACGGCGCTTCGTCCGACGCGTCCTGATCGACGCCCGCGGCCAGCCACGACATGCCGTTATCACGCAGCAGACCGTAATCGCCGACGTGCAACGGCTCGTTCAGGCCGAACGTCACGACGCGGTCTTGCGCGACGTACGCCGCGAGCTTCATGGTGCGGTTGTCGTCGCGGTTCAGCACGCGCGTCGTGCGCGGGCCGAAGATGCGGCCTTTCGCGGCGGCGTAGGCGTCGAGGCCGCCGTGCCAGTCGAGATGATCCTGCGTGATGTTGAGCACCGCGGCGGCATCGGGCGCGAAAGTGTGCGCAGTTTCGAGCTGGAAGCTCGACAGTTCGAGCACCCAGACATCGGGCAGCGCGGTTTGATCGATGGCTTCGGTCAGCTTGTCGAGCATGGCCGGGCTAATGTTGCCCGCGACCGCCACCGTCTTGCCCGCGCGCTCGCACAGAAGCCCGGTGAGCGCGGTCGTCGTGGTCTTGCCGTTCGTGCCGGTGATCGCGATGACCTTCGGCGCGTAGCCGTTCGCGCCGAGCCCGGCGAGCGCCTGCGCGAACAGTTCGAGTTCGCCCCAGACCGGAATGCCGCGCTCCTTCGCCGCGGCGATCAGCGGCGCGAGGTCGTCGGCGAGCGGAGACAGTCCCGGGCTGATCGCGACGAGTTCGATCCCGCCATCGAGCAACGCCGGCGTGAACGCGCCGCCGACGAAGTCCGCATCGATCTTGTGAATGGCGAGTTCGGACAGATTCGGCGGTGCTTCGCGCGTGTCGGCGATCCGCAGGCGGCAACCGTGCCTGGCGCACCAGCGCGCCATCGCCAGACCGGATTCACCCAGTCCCAGCACGAGCACCATCGGACTTTGCCGACCGACAAACTTCTCGCCAAACATCGCTTTACCTTTCCCGAAAACCTGAAGAACCGCACGAATGCAAAAAGATCAACGCAGCTTGAGCGTCGACAAACCGAAGAGGCACAACATCAGCGTGATGATCCAGAAGCGCACGACCACTTGCGTCTCCGTCCAGCCCGACAATTCGTAGTGATGATGCAGCGGCGCCATCTTGAAGAAGCGGCGGCCTTCGCCGTAACGGCGCTTCGTGAACTTGAACCAGAAGACCTGCAGCATCACCGAGAGCGTTTCCGCCACGAACACGCCGCCCATGATGAACAGCACGACTTCCTGACGGACGATCACCGCGATCGTGCCGAGCGCGCCGCCGAGCGCGAGCGCGCCCACATCGCCCATGAAGACCTGCGCGGGGTGCGTGTTGTACCAGAGAAACGCGAGTCCCGCGCCACCCATCGCGGAGCAGAAGATCAGCAGTTCGCCCGCGCCGGGAATGTGCGGGAACAGCAGATACTTCGAATAGACCGACGAACCCATGACATACGCGAATGCACCCAGCGACGCGCCCACGAGCACCACGGGCATGATGACGAGACCGTCGAGACCGTCGGTGAGATTGACCGCGTTGCTCGACCCGACGATCACGAAGTACGTCATCGCGATGAAGCCCCACACGCCGAGCGGATACGTGATCGACTTGAGAAACGGCAGCATGAGGTCGGCGCGCGCGGGCAGGCCCATCGACAGACCGCTGCGCACCCACGCCATGAAGAGGTCGAACACGCGCGCGTTGTTCGCTTCGGAGACGGAAAACGCGAGATACACCGCCGCGAAAATGCCGATGACCGACTGCCAGAAATACTTCTCGCGCGAGGACATGCCGCGCGGGTCCTTGTGCACGACCTTGCGATAGTCGTCTACCCAGCCGATCACGCCATAGCCGAAGGTGACGAGCATCACGATCCACACGAAGCGGTTCGTGAGATCGGCCCACAGCAACGTGGACACAGCGATGCCGATGAGGATGAGTACGCCGCCCATGGTGGGCGTGCCGGACTTGACGAGGTGCGTCTGCGGGCCGTCCTTGCGCACGGCCTGGCCGACCTTGAGCAAGGTCAGCTTGCGGATGACCCACGGCCCGCAGACGAGGCCGATCAGCATCGCCGTCGCCGTTGCGCCGACCGCGCGAAACGTGATGTAGGTGAACACGCGCATGAAACTGGCGTCATTCTGGAGCCATTGCGCGAGTGCGAGTAGCATACCGGTCCTTCTCTTCAGTGAATCAATGAGCCGCGGGCGTGCTGCCCGCGGCGGGTTGTTGTGGGCTCGTCAAGGCGTCCACCACGCGCTCCATCTTCATGAAGCGCGAGCCTTTTGCGAGATACGTGGCTTTGTCGCCGTAGCCGGAACTTTGAAGCGCTGCGACCATTTTGATGAAGTCATCAAAATGGTTCGCGGTCTGCTTCGATGCCTTCGCGTTGAATGCGTTCACCGAATCGAGGCTTGCGTCGCCGAGCGCGAAGAGCGCTTCGATGCCGCGCTCGGCCGCATATGCGCCGACTTCGCGATGAAACGCCGGACCTTCCTCGCCGACTTCGCCCATGTCGCCCATCACGAGCACGCGCGGCGCGGGCTGCGAGGCGAGCACGTCGATGGCGGCGCGCATCGAATCGGGATTCGAGTTGTAGGTGTCGTCGATGACGGTCGCGCCCGCGAGCGCACCAAGCACGGCGCGCTTCACTTGCAGGCGGCCCTTCACCGGCTGGAACGCTTCGAGACCGCGCCTGACCACGTCGAGCGACATGCCCGCCGCCAGCGCCGCCGAGGCCGCCGCGAGTGCGTTGCGCGCGTTGTGCTCGCCGAGCACGTTGAGCGCGACATCGATCTCGCCCTGCGGCGTGCGCATCGTGACCGTCGTGCCTTTCAGCGTGCCGGTGACGGCGGCTTTCGAGGCGTCGTCGGTCAGTGCGAAGTCGACGATCGGGTTGCCCGTCGCGGCCGTGCGCCAGAAGACGGCGTATTGATCGTCGGCGGGAAACACGGCGGTGCCCGTTTCGCCCAGCGCATGAATGACCGACGCATGTTCGAGCGCGACGGCTTCTACCGTCGCCATGAATTCCTGATGCTCGCGCTGCGCGTTGTTGACCACGGCGACGTCCGGCGCGGCGATCTTGCCGAGCACTTCTGTTTCGCCCGGATGATTCATGCCGAGCTCGACGACAGCGAGCTTGTGCGACGCGTTCAGACGGAACAGCGTGAGCGGCAAGCCGATGTCGTTGTTGAAGTTGCCCGCCGTCGCGAGCCGTGCGTCTTCGCCCACCGCGGCCGTGAAAATCGACGCGATCATCTCCTTGACCGTCGTCTTGCCGTTGCTGCCGGTTACGGCGACGAGCGGCATCGTGAAGCGCTTGCGCCAGCCGTGCGCCAGCGCACCGAGCGCGGCGCGCGTGTCCTTTACCTTGATGACAGGAAGAGGCCAGGCACCGGAGTTGCTCGGTTCGCGTGACACGAGCGCCGCAGCCGCGCCGCTCTTCGCAACCTGCTCAAGGAAGTCATGCGCATCGAAGCGATCGCCCTTCACCGCGACGAAAAGATCGCCGGCCTGAACGCCGCGGCTGTCCGTCACGACGCGATCGATCGCCACGTTTTCATCGCCCTTCAGGACGGCGCCGGGAATCATCGCGGCGGCTTCGCGAAGCGTGAACATCGTCATTCGCTGCCTCCGCGCTGTTGCGTGGCGCGCGCGGCAAGCGCGAGGCGCGCGTGATCCTGATCCGAGAACGCGCGCTTCTTGCCCATGATTTCCTGCGTGGCTTCGTGCCCTTTTCCGGCGAGCACGACGACATCCTCACGCGCGGCGCTTCGGATTGCTTGCAAAATCGCGCTCGCGCGGTCTTCGATGCGGCGCGCCTTCGCGGCGTCGCTCATGCCGGCCGCGATCTGGTCGATGATGGATTGCGGCTCTTCGCTGCGCGGGTTGTCGCTCGTGATGACGACCTGGTCCGCGAGACGTTCGGCGATCGCGCCCATGAGCGGACGCTTGGTCGCGTCGCGGTCGCCGCCGCATCCGAACATGCAGACAAGATCGCCGCCGCGCGCCTGTGCGATCGGGCGCAGCGCGGTGAGCGTCTTGTCGAGCGCGTCGGGCGTGTGGGCGTAATCGATCACGACGAGCGGCTCGTCGCTCTGGATGCGCCCGCCCAGGCGCTCCATGCGGCCATTGACCGATTCGAGCTTGGCGATATGCCCGATCGCGGTATTGAACGGCACGCCGACTTCGAGCAGCACGGCGAGCACGGAAAGCAGATTGCTCACGTTGAACGTGCCGAGCGTGCCGACTTCGACATCGGCTTCGCCCCAGTCGGACGACAGATGGAACGCGGTGCCCGTCGCGGTGGCGCGGACCTGGCTTGCGAGCAGCATGGCGTCGGCGCTGGGGGCGGCATCGGCGCGCATTTCGACGCCGTACGCGATCGTGCGCACCTTGCCGCGCAGCGATTCGATCAGCCGCTCGCCGGCCGCGTCGTCGCGATTGACGATCGCCGTTTTCAACGACGGCCACGCGAAGAGGCGCGCCTTCGCCGCTTCGTACGCGTCGAACGTGCCGTGGTAATCGAGATGATCCTGCGTGAGATTCGTGAAAATGGCGATGTCGAAATCGACGCCATTTACGCGTCCCTGATGCAGCGCATGCGACGACACTTCCATCGCCACACCTTCCGCGCCCTTGGCCTTCAGTTGCGCGAGACTGCGCTGAAGTTGCGCCGCATCGGGCGTGGTGAAACCGCTATGCACGAGCTTGCCCGGCATGCCGATGCCGAGCGTGCCGACGATGGCGCACGGACGGCCGAGCGCGGTCAGCGCGGTCGCGATCCACTGGCTGCACGAGGTCTTGCCGTTCGTGCCCGTCACGCCGATCGTGAGCATCGATGCCGTCGGCTCGCCGTACCATGCGGACGCGATCGGACCGGCGAGTTCGTCGAGCGCCTTCACGGCAAGCGCCTTCGATGCATCCGGCTTGCCCGCGAAATGCTCCGGCTGATAGAGCGCCGCAGCCGCGCCCGCCGCAAGCGCGGCGTCGAGATACGGACGGTTGTCCGCGCCCTCGACCGCATAGGCGAGGAACACGTCGCCGCTTTTGAGCGAGCGCGTGTCGGCGTGCAATTGCGCGTCGGGCTGCGCATGCGCGCGCAGCCATTGAATGGCGTGTGATACGTCCTTTTGCATCTTGCTCTGACGGGCTTGCGCGCTCATCGCACGACTCCCGGGTGCGTCTTCATATTGCTCGACACCGCGACTTTCTTCGCGGTGTTCGCGTTGTTTCTGTTCACCGGCGGCTGCGCGGCGGCTTGCGCGGCGGAGTTCGAATCGTCCGTCACGACCATCTGCTTGACCGGCATGTCGGGCGGCACGTTGAGCGCGCGCAGCGTGTCGCCGACGATGCCCGAAAACACCGGCCCCGACACCTGGCCGCCGAAGTGGCTGCCGACCGTCGGCTCGTCGACCGATACCGCCACGACGATGCGCGGATTCGGCATCGGCGCCATGCCGACGAACGAGGCGCGGTACTTCGAGTGGTCATAGCCGCGCCCCGCGTGCTTGTACGCCGTGCCCGACTTGCCGCCGACGCGATACCCCGGCACCGCCGCATCCGGCGACGTGCCGCCCTTCGCCGTCACGGTTTCGAGCATCGCGCGCACTTGACGCGCAGTGGTCGGCGAGAAAACCTGCTGACCGACGACCGGCTGATCGCCCGGCGTGCGGAAAATGGACACCGGCATGACCTCGCCATCGTGCGCGATCGCGGTGTACGCGCGCGCAAGCTGGAACAGCGACGCGGACAGGCCGTAGCCGTACGACATCGTTGCCTGCTCGATGCGCCGCCAGCTCTTCCACGGCCGCAAACGCCCCGTTACCGCGCCCGGAAAGCCGACTTTCGGCGCCTGCCCGAGTCCGAGGCTCGTGTACATGTTCCACATTTCTTCGGCCCGCAATTGCATCGCAATTTTGGTCGCGCCGATATTGCTCGACTTCTGAATCACGCCGCCGACGGTGAGCGTGCCGAAGCCGGCGTCGTCCGTGATGCGCGCGCCGTCGAGCACGAATACGCCGCCGCCGGTTTCCACGAGCGTGTTCGGCGTCACGCGATGCAGATCGAGCGCGAGCGAAACAGTGAACGGCTTCATGATCGAGCCGGGCTCGAAAGTGTCCGTGAGAATGCGGTTGCGCAACTGTTCGCCGGTCATGCGCGAACGGTCGTTCGGGTTGTAAGTGGGATAGTTGACGAGCGCGAGCACCTCGCCCGTCTTCGTGTCGATCACGATCGCCGCGCCTGCCTTCGCCTTCGATTTCTCGACGGCGGCCTTCAGGTTCGTGTACGCGATGTACTGAATCTTGCTGTCGATCGAGAGTTCGACGTCCGTACCATTGTGCGGCACGATTTGCTCGTCGACGTCCTCGACGATATTGCCCATGCGGTCCCGGATGACGCGACGCATGCCCGGCGTGCCAGCGAGGACATGCTGGTCGCCGAGTTCGACGCCTTCCTGTCCCTTGTCTTCAATATTAGTAAAGCCGATCAGGTGCGCGGTGATTTCGCCTTCGGGATAGAAACGCTTGTATTCGCCGCGCGAATAAATGCCCGGAATGTCAAGCGCGGCGACTTTCTGCGCGGTTTCGAGCGAGACCTGGCGCTTCACGTAGACGAAGGTCTTGTCCATCGAGAGCTTGGCGCGGAGTTCTTTCTCCGGCATCTCGAGCAGCTTGGACAATTGCGCGAACTTCTCCGCGCCGAGATCGTTCGGCACGGCTTCGGGAATGGCCCAGATGGCCTTCACCGGCAGGCTGGTCGCAAGCACGAGGCCGTTGCGGTCGCGAATCTGGCCGCGCGTGGCCGGCAGTTCGAGCGTGCGCTGATAGCGGCTTTCGCCCTGCTTCTTGAAGAAGGCGTTGCCCGGTCCCTGAATCCAGAATGCGCGTGCAGCGAGCGCGACGAACGCCATGAACAGCAGGAACACGACGAACTTCGAGCGCCACATCGGCAGGCGCACGGCGAGGAGCGGATTGGGCGTATGAGCGATGTCTTTCTGCTTCGCGGATTTTTTCATCGCTTGGCTCCGCGTGCAGGCGGCGCCGACGCGGGCAGCGGCGGCGGCATGGGTGCGTCGGCGGCCTTGTTGGCGGCCGTGTCGTAGGTGAGATATTGCGTGCGGCCGGTCGTCACGGGCTGCATCTTCAGCGAGTTGGTGGCCAACTGCTCGATGCGCGAGGTCTTCGACAGCGCGCTCTGCTGGTATTGCAACTGCGCGTAATCCTGTTGAAGCTGGCGCTCTTGCGATTGCGCCCGCTGCAACTCGATGAAGATTTCCCGCTGCTGGTTGGTCGAGCTGACGACCGACAGCGCGCACCCGAGCACGATGATCAGCAGGAAAATATTGAGGCGGTTCATGGCGCGATCCGCTCCGCGATACGCATCACCGCGGATCGGGCGCGCGGGTTGGCGGCCACTTCGGCTTCACTCGGAAACACGCGACCGACCACGCGCAGCGGCGGGCTGGGCAGGTCGACCGCGCGGATCGGCAAGCGACGGTCAACCGCCGGCGCGCTCGCGTGCGCCTGCATGAACCGCTTGACGATCCGGTCTTCGAGTGAATGAAAGCTGATCACGACCAGCCGCCCCCCTTGCTCCAACAATGCCAATGCCGACTCGAGTACTACTTGCAGCTCCGCAAGCTCTTGATTGACGTGAATCCGTATAGCCTGAAAGGTGCGAGTTGCCGGGTCCTTGCCCTTTTCACGGGTTTTGACGACGTTACCCACGATTTCGGCAAGCTCGCGCGTGCTGTCGAGAGGCCCAAGACGGTCGGACTCTGCCCTGCGAGCAACAAGCGCCTTTGCAATCTGAAAAGCAAACCGTTCTTCCCCATAATCTCTGATGACCTCCGTCAGTTCCTGCACCGTGGCTCGCGCGAGCCACTCTGCTGCCGACTCGCCGCGAGTCGGGTCCATCCTCATGTCGAGCGGACCTTGCGCGCGGAAGCTGAAGCCGCGCTCCGGGTCGTCCACTTGCGGCGACGACACGCCAAGGTCGAGCAATACGCCCGACACCCGCCCTACCCCTCGCTCGCTCGCCGCATCGCGCAACGCCGCGAAGCTGTCATGCACGATCGAAAAGCGCGAGTCCTGAATCTGTTGCGCCGTGGCGATTGCGAGAGGATCCTTGTCGAAAGCGATGAGCCGCCCCGCATCCCCCAAGCGCTGCAAAATCGCCCGGCTATGACCGCCGCGCCCGAACGTGCCGTCTATATAGACGCCGTCCGTGCGCGTGATCAGTCCATCCACCGCTTCCTGCAGCAGCACCGTGCGATGCTGCAGTTCGTTTCCCGACGAATTCGCCATGCTCTTCAGCGCCGCGTCAGAAAGTGAAGTTCTTCAGCGCTTCGGGCATGCCCTGCGCCATCGCCGCGGCTTCCTTCGCCGCGTACGTCTGCGAATCCCACAACTCGAAATGCGCGCCCATGCCGAGCAGCGTCACGTCTTTTTCCAGCGACGCGGCTGCGCGCAGTTCGGGCGAAACCAGTACGCGCCCGGCGCTGTCGAGGTCGAGATCCATTGCATTGCCGAGAAAGATGCGCCGCCACCACATGGCATCCATAGGAAGCGCCGCAACCTTGGCGCGAAAGACTTCCCACTCGGGGCGGGGAAACAGCAACAAACATCCATCCGGGCTCTTCGTGAGCGTCACCCGGCCTTCCGCCTGCCCTTGCAGCGCCTCCCGATAGCGCGACGGAATCGACATCCGTCCTTTCGCATCGAGCGTCAGCGCCGACGCCCCTTGGAACACTTGTGCTCTCCCCGTTCCAGACGCCCACCATGACGCCTGCCCCCACTCCGTTTTGATCGAAAATGGCCTGTGAATCACACAAAAGACCACTTTCTCACACTGTCTCCCACTTTAGAGGAACGCATTTCCTCGGTCAAGACGCGCGCCTTTTTTTCGAGTGCTTTTTATTTGCTAGAACAAGGACTTAGCGCAGGAGCTTGAAGTGGCGACAAAAGAGAAAAGCGTTATGAATTAGAGAGCTACTGAGGGATGTGAAGGTAGTACGTGAAATCTGCTGCTGAAATGAGGGAAATGTAACGGTCTTTTTGCCCGATTTGTGGGCCGCAGGTGGGATGCGGCCGCGAGTTACCGGCCGTATCGCTATGGATCCGGCCGGGCGATCGGTGCGCTATATGTAATAGGCGGTGCGCGTCATGACTTTCGAAGCCGCGCGCATCAATGCACGAACCGGAAACGGCACTTCAGTTCCCCCTGCGCCGATGGCGGCGGCGGCATGCGCGCTCTCATCGAGACGCATTTGCTCGACGATCGCGCGCGATGCGTGATCGTTCGCGGGCAAAGTTTTCATGTGACCGTCGAGGTGCTGCTCGACCTGCCGCTCGGTTTCCGCCATGAAGCCGAGACTCGCGCGATCGCCGAAACGACCCGCAACGAAACCGATGGCAAGCGCGCCCGCGTACCAGAGCGGATTGAGCAGGCTCGGCCGCGCATCCAGATCGTTCAGGCGTTTCGACGTCCACGCCAAATGATCTTCTTCTTCGCGAGCCGCCTGTTCGAAGCTCGCCTTCAGTTCGGGCGAATTCGTGGCGAGCTTTTGCGCCTGATAAAGCGCCTGCGCGCAGACCTCGCCGACATGATTCACGCGCATCAGCCCGGCCGAGTGGGCGCGCTCTTTTTCGGTGAGCTGCAACTCTTCGGAGAGGGGATCGTTCTGGAGATCGGAACCGGATATCGCCGATTCGGGCATGGGGCGCGACATGCGGCTTATTCCAGTCATGGAGCGCAAACCCCGATCGAACTCGCTGATGACTTCATCGAGCGTCATGTTGTCACCTCTCTTCATGGTCGCCGGCACAACGCGGGCTACTGCAGCAATTCATATTCTCCGCCCGTCGTCGCCTGTCGGTACGGAACAATCAGCAAGCTGGCGTTTCGCGCAAATCGCGGATTCTAGCGCACATCGACGCGAGCGACGCCCGCCCCTCGGTTCCGAACACGGCCTCGATAGGCCAACGACGGGGCACGAAACAACAGTTACTAAGCATCCGTTTTGATAATTAGGGCAAATACGGGTCGCAAAAATCCAGCAAAACCAACATCTTAGCGCCTGTTGCGTAAACGTCACATGTGTCGGGCGGACCGCCCCCTTTTCCTTTGTCCGTCAAAGGCTCTTTGTTACATTACGTCTCAACTTCGTTAAGAAGCCCGGCAGGGACCGTCAACACACTGGCGCTAGAACAGTGGCCTTGCCAACCAAGTCGCAAACACTCCCTGGAGATCTAATCAATGAAAAAGTCGCTTCTCGCTCTCGCTGCATTGGGCGCTTTCGCTGGCGCCGCACATGCGCAGAGCAGCGTGACGCTGTACGGCATCATCGACGCAGGCTTCGCGTACAACAACAACAGCAACGGCCAAAAGCTGTATGCAATGAACAGCGGCAACCTGCAGGGCAGTCGTTGGGGCCTGCGTGGCACGGAAGACCTCGGTGGCGGTCTGAAGGCCATCTTCGTGTTGGAAAACGGCTTCAACGTGTTCAATGGCCAGCTTGGTCAGGGCGGCGCTGAATTCGGCCGTCAGGCGTATGTCGGTCTCGGCTCGCAGTTCGGCACGGTCACGCTGGGTCGCCAGTACGACTCCGTGGTCGACTTCACCGGCGCATTCGAAGTCGGTAGCCAGTGGGCTTCGTACTTCGGCGCGCACCCGGGTGACCTGGACAACATGAACAACTCGAATCGCGTGAACAACGCGATCAAGTTCACGAGCGCGAACTACGCTGGCTTCACGTTCGGCGGCCTGTACAGCCTGGGCGGCAACGCTGGCCAGTTCAACCGTAACCAGATCTGGTCGGTTGGTCTCGGCTACTCGCAAGGCCCCCTGCAGTTGGGCGCGGGCTACTTGAACGTCAAGGACCCGAACTACTCGTTCTTCGGCAACACCCCGAACAGCCGCACGGCGACGACCGCGGGCGCGACGACGTCGAACTTCGGTTCGAGCCGCGTGATCAACGGTTACGCTTCGGCCAAGACGCAGCAAGTGATCTCGGCTGGCGGTGCTTACACGTTCGGCGCGGCGACTGTCGGCGCAACGTATAGCAACACGCAGTTCAAGGATCTCGGTTCGGAGCCGGGCACGGGCCTGACGCCGACGGGCGGCTTCACGGGCGGCACGGGCAAGTTCCACAACGCCGAAATCAACTTCAAGTATCAGTTGACCCCGGCTCTGCTGCTGGGCGTGGCGTACGACTACACGAAGGGCTACGGCCTGGGTGACGCCAAGTACCATCAGGCAATGCTCGGCGCGGACTACTTCCTGTCGAAGCGCACGGACGTGTACATCGACGGCGTGTACCAGCACGCAAGCGGCACGGATTCGACGAACCGTACGGCTGTGGCAAACATCAACGGTCTGTCGCCGTCGTCGACGTCGAACCAGGTTGCTGCTGTCGTCGGCATCCGTCACAAGTTCTAATAAGGTCGTAACAAAGCAGTACGCTCTGAAAGGCGCCTTCGGGCGCCTTTTTTTCGTCCTGACGGCGAAAGGCGCGTCACGTCCGGCCAACAAAAAGCCGTCGCGTCTCACGACGCGACGGCTTTCTATCTGCGGGCGGCGGCCTGACGGCTACGCGCGGCCGTCGCGCAGTTCGCGCCGCAGGATCTTGCCGACATTGCTCTTCGGCAGATCGTTGCGGAACTCGATCGTCCGCGGACGCTTGTAGCCCGTGAGCCGCTCCTTGCAATAGGCCATGACGTCGGCTTCGGTCAGACTCTGATCCTTGCGCACGATAAAAAGCTTCACCGCCTCGCCGGACGCCTGATCCTTCACGCCGACCGCCGCAACTTCGAACACGCCCGGCAACATGGCCACGACGTCCTCGATCTCGTTCGGATACACGTTGAAACCCGACACGAGGATCATGTCCTTCTTGCGATCGACGATCTTCACGAACCCTCGATCATCCAACACGCCGACATCGCCCGAACGGAAAAAGCCGTCGTCGGTCATGACCTTCGCGGTTTCGTCGGGCCGGTTCCAGTAGCCTGCCATAACCTGAGGACCGCGAATGCAGATCTCGCCGGGCTGGCCGAGCGGCACCTCGTTGTTGTCATCGTCACGAATGGAGATTTCTGTCGACGGAAGCGGCAAGCCGATGGTGCCCGTGTATTCGGTCGCCGTGACCGGGTTGCAGGTCACGCACGGCGAAGTTTCGGAAAGGCCGTAGCCTTCCACGATCGGCACGCCGGTCGCGGCGAACCACCGTTTGGCCACGGCCTCCTGGACCGCCATGCCGCCGCCGTTCGCCGCGATGAGCTTGGAAAAATCGAGCTTGCCGAAGTCCGGATGATTCAACAGCGCGTTATAGAGCGTGTTGACAGCCGGGAACGTGTTGATCGGAATGCCCTTCAACTCCTTGATCGTTCCCGCAATATCGCGCGGATTCGGTATGAGCACGCCGAGGCCGCCAGTGCGGATCGTCAGCATGCCGCACACCGTCAGCGCGAAGATGTGATAAAGCGGCAGCGCGACCACGCAGACGAACTGGTCGATATCCGGTCGGCGCTTGCGGGCCGGATCGAGCCAGACTTCGGATTGCAGCGTGTTTGCGATCACATTGCGATGCGTGAGCGTCGCGCCCTTGGCCACACCCGTCGTACCGCCTGTGTATTGCAGGAACGCGATGTCGTCGGGCGTCTGCGCGACCGACTGCAGCGTGATGCGTGCGCCATCCGCGAGCGCGTCATTGAAACGGACGCTGCCGGGGATGGACCATTCGGGCACCATTTTCTTCACGTGCCGCACGACCAAGTTCACCAGGAGCCCCTTCATGCCCATAAGATCGCCCATCGACGCGACGACCACATGCTTGATCGCTGTATTCTTGACGACGGCCTGGAGCGTGGCCGCGAAATTCTCGAGAATGACGATCGCTTCCGCGCCGCAGTCCTTGAGCTGATGCTCGAGTTCGCGCGGCGTATAAAGCGGATTCACGTTGACGACGATGTAGCCGGCGCGCAGCACCGCCGCGATCGCAACGGGATACTGCAGGACGTTCGGCATCATCAGCGCGACGCGTGCGCCCGGCTTCATGCCTCGCCGCTGGAACCACGCGGCCAGCTTTTTCGACATCGCGTCGAGCTCGCCATAGGTGATCGACTGGCCCATGCATACGAACGCGCGGCGATCGCGGTTCGCGCGGAAACTGTCTTCGAGCAACTCGGAAACCGACCGATACGCGGATGCGTCGATCTCGGCAGGCACGCCGGCCGGATAGGATTTCAGCCAGGGTTTCTCCATACGGCGTCTCCTTTATAAGATTTTAGAATGGTCGTGCGGAAACGAGATCCTAGCTTTTCGACACGTCTCCGACAACTGGGTTAGACGCCATGCCTCAGACTCGTCCGAGCCCGCCGTTCCGATACGGGTCAATGCATCCGCTCCACTTCGACCAGGCAGTCGTAGAAGGTTGCCGACCGGCCGAGGTCGGTCAATGCCTGGCTCGTGACTTGATTGGCGTTGCAGCCGTCCGGCGATAACTTCTTCCACCAGATCGACAGACCGACGACCACGCCTTCGCGCGCGCGCGGCGTCAGGCGAGCGCGTGCCTGCATCGAGCCGCGGTCGTTGAAAATTCGCACGAACGCGCCGTCGGAGATACCGCGCGCTTCGGCGTCGTCGGGATGAATGTCCAGATGCGGTTCGCGCTCCGCGGCGCGCAAACTCTCGATGTTCACGAAGCTGCTGTTTAGAAAATTGCGTGCGGGCGGCGAGATCATCGCGAGCGGATAGCGGGCGGCCAGTTCCGGCGAACCATCGACGGATTCGTACGGCGGCAAATAATCCGGCAGCGGATCGAGGCCTTCGCGCGCCAGACGCTCGCTATAGAACTCGCATTTGCCCGACGGCGTGCGAAACGCGCCGTCGGCGAGCGGTGCGTCGGCGATATCGAGCTTCAGCCAGCCCGAGGCCTTCAGCGTCTCCCAACTCTGCCCTTCGAGCGTGCGGTCGTCCCAGCGAAAGGCTTGCGATGCGATCTGCTCGTCGGTCTCGAAAAGCGCCGGCTCGGTGAGCCGCATCGCGCGCGCGAGACCGCGGAAGATTTCCGTGTTCGGGCGCGCTTCGCCGACGGGTTCGATCGCCGGCAGATTCGCCATGACGTGCGTGTGCCCGTATGACTTGTGGACGTCGAGGTGTTCGAGCTGTGTCGTCGCGGGGAAGATCAGATCGGCATAGTCAGCGGTGTCTGTCTGGAAGTGTTCGAGCACGATTGTGAACAGATCCTCGCGCGCGAAACCCGCCGCGACCTTCGCCGAATCGGGCGCAACCGCGACCGGGTTCGAGTTGTAGACGATCAGCGCTTCGATTTTCGGCCCGAAGGTTTCATCGCCCGGATGCAGCAGCGCGTCGCCGATCGCATTCATGTTGATCGCCCGGGGCATCTTCGACGGCCCGTCGGGCAACAAATCCGGGCGCTCGAGTGCGCTGCCGTCGATGGGCGCCCAACCCGACGACGAGAGCAACAAACCGCCGGCACGCTCGCGCCACGCGCCCGTCAACGATGGCAGGCAGGCGATCGCGCGGACGGCATTGCCGCCACCGCGCACGCGCTGCATGCCGTAGTTGAGGCGGATCGCGGCCTTTTTCGTTGCCCCGAAAGCGCGCGCGAGCTCGACGATCTCGCTTTCCTCGATGCCGCAGACCTGCGCTGCGCGCGCGGGCGGGTACTGCGCGGCACGCGCCGCGAGTTCGTCGAAACCTACGGTATGTGCGCTCACATAGTCGTGGTCGATCAGATTTTCGCGGATGAGCACTTCGATCATGCCGAGCGCGAGCGCGGCATCGGTGCCCGGGCGCAGCGCGATGTGCTGATGGCATTTCTCCGCCGTCAACGATCTATACGGGTCGATCGCGATCAGTTTCGCACCGCGTCGCTTGGCCTCCTGCGCACGCGTCCAGAAGTGCAGGCTCGATGCGATCGGGTTCGAGCCCCAGATCAGAATCAGCTCGCTTTCTTCGTAAAACTCGCTATGCATGCCGATGCTCGCGCCATACGTGTAGCGCAGGCCGGCCGCGCCCGCGGCGGCGCAAATGGTGCGCTCAAGGCGCGATGCGCCCAAGACGTTGAAGAACCGGGCAGCGATGCTTTCGCCTTGCACCAGGCCCATCGTGCCGGCGTAGCTATACGGAACGATGGCTTCCGGCGCTCGCCGGGCCACCGTTTCCAGACGTTCGGCGGCAAGCTGCAATGCCTCGTCCCAGCCGATCGGTTCGAATCGGCCCTCGCCCTTTTTTCCGACGCGCCGCAGTGGCGTCAGCAGCCGATCCTTGTGATGCGTGCGCTCGGCGTAGCGTGTGACCTTGGTGCACAACACGCCTTGCGTCGGTGGGTGATCGGGATCACCGCTGATCTTGACCGCTTTGCCGTCCTTGACCGCTACGCGCATCGCGCATGTGTCGGGGCAATCGTGCGGGCAAACGGCTCGGGCAAACTCGGCTGGAGCGTTCATCGAAAAGTCCGGTAAATCAGAATAAAGGGCGGCAAATGATGGAATTCTATTACGCGAACTATGCGATCGACCGTCCGGTACGGGAAATAGTGGCGACGTAGAATGAAGAACCAGGCGCGGTCCAAACGCACAATCCGAATTCAATCGAGAGAGCAGTTCAAATGAATCTGATCCCGGAAATGGAAGCATCGCACGAGGAAATCAAAACGCTCCGACGAACGATCCACGCTCACCCGGAATTGCGCTACGAGGAGGTTGGCACGGCGAAGCTGGTCGCCGATAACCTCGAACGATGGGGAATCGAAGTCCATCGGGGAGTGGGCAAAACGGGAGTCGTGGGCGTGCTGAAGCGCGGCTCTGGCGCAAAGTCGATTGGACTTCGCGCGGATATGGACGCACTGCCTATTCAGGAGATGAACACGTTCGGGCATCGATCGACAAACGACGGTCGCATGCACGCGTGCGGCCACGACGGGCATACGGCGATGCTGCTCGGCGCTGCGAAGCATCTGGCCGAGCACGGTACGTTCGACGGGACTGTCGTTTTCATCTTTCAGCCGGCTGAAGAAGGCGGCGCGGGCGCGAAGGCCATGATCGAAGATGGTCTTTTCGATCGCTTTCCGGTGGATGCGGTGTTTGGCATTCACAATTGGCCCGGCATCCCCGCTGGTCATTTCGGTGTGACCGAAGGGCCGATCATGGCGTCGAGTAACGAGTTTCGCATCACGATCTGCGGTACCGGTTCGCACGCGGCCCTGCCTCACAATGGGCGCGATCCTGTGTTTACCGCGGTTCAAATCGCCAACGGGCTTCAGAGCATCATTACGCGAAACAAGAAGCCGATCGATACGGCGGTCCTCTCGATCACTCAGATCCACGCTGGCGAGGCGGCGAACGTCGTTCCGGATCGAGCCTGGCTTGGCGGGACCGTGCGCACCTTCACTGTGCAAACGCTCGATCTGATCGAAGAGCGCATGCGCAAGATTGTCGAAGCGACGGCTGCCGCCTATGACTGCGACGTGGAAGTGCACTTCAACAGGAATTATCCGCCGACGATCAACGCGCCTGAGGAAGCGAGATTCGCGGCGGAAGTCATGGCAGAGGTCGTAGGGAAGGAAAAAGTCGATGACGCCGTCGAACCGACGATGGGCGCGGAGGACTTTTCGTTCATGCTTCTCGAAAGGCCTGGATGCTATGCCTTTCTGGGCAATGGCGATGGCGGACATCGCGAACACGGCCATGGTGCCGGGCCATGCATGTTGCATAACGCCAGCTATGACTTCAACGATGATCTGCTGTCGATCGGATCGACTTATTGGGTACGTTTGGCTGAACGCTTTATGGCGCGCTGAAAGCGTAGCAGCGTGGATGGTTGCTGCGGCTTCCGATGGTCACACGGAGCGTTTTGAATCGCTAGGGCGCGCCGAAATGCAAAAACCCCACCTTTGCGGGGTGGGGTTTTTATTTGCGGCATGAGGAGCCTGACGATTACCTACTTTCACACGGGTGATCCGCACTATCATCGGCGTGGAGTCGTTTCACGGTCCTGTTCGGGATGGGAAGGGGTGGTACCGACTCGCTATGGTCATCAGGCATGACTTGTTGCTGTGTCGTCTTGGGGACGCGACAGCCAATCTGGGAAGAAGTAGCAGTGTTTGGGGTGGTGATCGTGGCACAACGATACTCAACCAGGAAGACACACTGGTTATAGGATCAAGCCTTACGGGCAATTAGTATCAGTTAGCTCAATGCATTACTGCACTTACACACCTGACCTATCAACGTCCTGGTCTGGAACGACCCTTCAAGGGGCTCGAAGCCCCGGGGATATCTCATCTTAAGGCGAGTTTCCCGCTTAGATGCTTTCAGCGGTTATCTCTTCCGAACATAGCTACCCGGCGATGCGACTGGCGTCACAACCGGTACACCAGAGGTTCGTCCACTCCGGTCCTCTCGTACTAGGAGCAGCCCCCTTCAAATATCCAACGCCCACGGCAGATAGGGACCAAACTGTCTCACGACGTTTTAAACCCAGCTCACGTACCTCTTTAAATGGCGAACAGCCATACCCTTGGGACCGGCTACAGCCCCAGGATGAGATGAGCCGACATCGAGGTGCCAAACACCGCCGTCGATATGAACTCTTGGGCGGTATCAGCCTGTTATCCCCAGAGTACCTTTTATCCGTTGAGCGATGGCCCTTCCATACAGAACCACCGGATCACTATGACCTGCTTTCGCACCTGCTCGACTTGTCGGTCTCGCAGTTAAGCACGCTTATGCCATTGCACTATCAGCACGATTTCCGACCGTACCTAGCGTACCTTCGTACTCCTCCGTTACACTTTGGGAGGAGACCGCCCCAGTCAAACTGCCTACCATGCACTGTCCCCGATCCGGATCACGGACCAAGGTTAGAACCTCAAACAAACCAGGGTGGTATTTCAAGGACGGCTCCACCAAGACTAGCGTCCTGGTTTCATAGCCTCCCACCTATCCTACACAGATCGGTTCAAAGTCCAATGCAAAGCTACAGTAAAGGTTCATGGGGTCTTTCCGTCTAGCCGCGGGAGATTGCATCATCACAAACACTTCAACTTCGCTGAGTCTCGGGAGGAGACAGTGTGGCCATCGTTACGCCATTCGTGCAGGTCGGAACTTACCCGACAAGGAATTTCGCTACCTTAGGACCGTTATAGTTACGGCCGCCGTTTACCGGGACTTCAATCAAGAGCTTGCACCCCATCATTTAATCTTCCGGCACCGGGCAGGCGTCACACCCTATACGTCCACTTTCGTGTTTGCAGAGTGCTGTGTTTTTATTAAACAGTCGCAGCCACCAGTTTATTGCAACCCTTTCACCCTCCTGGCGCAGGCCAGTCAAGCTACAAGGGCGTACCTTATCCCGAAGTTACGGTACCAATTTGCCGAGTTCCTTCTCCCGAGTTCTCTCAAGCGCCTTAGAATACTCATCTCGCCCACCTGTGTCGGTTTGCGGTACGGTCACTATTAGACTGAAGCTTAGAGGCTTTTCTTGGAACCACTTCCAATTGCTTCGCTTCCGAAGAAGCTCGCGCCACACCCTTGAATTACGTGCCCGGATTTGCCTAAGCACCTTCTCCAATGCAGCGACCGGGACTTCCAACACCCGGACAACCTTCCGCGATCCGTCCCCATCGCATCTAACAATGGTGCAGGAATATTGACCTGCTTCCCATCAGCTACGCATTTCTGCCTCGCCTTAGGGGCCGACTCACCCTACGCCGATGAACGTTGCGTAGGAAACCTTGGGCTTACGGCGAGGGGGCTTTTCACCCCCTTTATCGCTACTCATGTCAGCATTCGCACTTCCGATACCTCCAGCATGCCTTTCGACACACCTTCGCAGGCTTACGGAACGCTCTCCTACCACACGCACTTACGTGCGCATCCGCAGCTTCGGTGACTGGCTTGAGCCCCGTTACATCTTCCGCGCAGGACGACTCGATCAGTGAGCTATTACGCTTTCTTTAAAGGGTGGCTGCTTCTAAGCCAACCTCCTGACTGTTTTAGCCTTCCCACTTCGTTTCCCACTTAGCCAATCTTTGGGACCTTAGCTGGCGGTCTGGGTTGTTTCCCTCTTGACACCGGACGTTAGCACCCGATGTCTGTCTCCCGTGATTGCACTCTTCGGTATTCGGAGTTTGCTATGGCGTAGTAATCCGCAATGGACCCCACAACCATGACAGTGCTCTACCCCGAAGGTGATACACGAGGCACTACCTAAATAGTTTTCGGAGAGAACCAGCTATTTCCAAGTTTGTTTAGCCTTTCACCCCTATCCACAGCTCATCCCCTAACTTTTCAACGTTAGTGGGTTCGGTCCTCAGTACGTGTTACCGCACCTTCAACCTGGCCATGGATAGATCACTTGGTTTCGGGTCTACGCCCAGCAACTGATCGCCCTATTCGGACTCGCTTTCGCTACGCCTGCCTTAATCAGTTAAGCTCGCTACTGAACGTAAGTCGCTGACCCATTATACAAAAGGTACGCCGTCACCCCTTGCGAGGCTCCGACTGTTTGTATGCATGCGGTTTCAGGATCTATTTCACTCCCCTCCCGGGGTTCTTTTCGCCTTTCCCTCACGGTACTGGTTCACTATCGGTCGATCACGAGTATTTAGCCTTGGAGGATGGTCCCCCCATCTTCAGACAGGATTTCACGTGTCCCGCCCTACTTGTCGTACCCCTAGTTCTTCCATCCTATTTTCGTCTACAGGGCTATCACCTGCTATGGCCGCACTTTCCAGAGCGTTCGACTAATACGATATATAAATATTACAGTCTGGTCCCATTTCGCTCGCCACTACTTTGGGAATCTCGGTTGATTTCTGTTCCTGCGGTTACTTAGATGTTTCAGTTCACCGCGTTCGCTCCACGCAACCTATGTATTCAGTTGCGGGTGACCCATACGGGCCGGGTTTCCCCATTCGGATATCGGAGGATCAAAGCTCGTTTGCCAGCTCCCCTCCGCTTTTCGCAGGCTACCGCGTCCTTCATCGCCTGTGATCGCCAAGGCATCCACCACATGCACTTGTTCGCTTGACCCTATAACGAGTGTGTCTCTCGACTCACCACGTCATAGGCTGAGTATTCGCGTTGTGCCGTATTCCAAAGCAATCTTTCGATCACCTTTTCATACTTGATACAATCACTACCCTGACTACCCGACTCGCACCCATCTCTAAGTGCTTTTAGATAGTCTCTTTACTACTTCTTCCAGATTGTTAAAGAACGTTTAGCCGACAGGATCACTTCAACTCCTGCAGCATCAACTGGCTTCAATCGCCAATGCTTAATGTTCACGCTTAGTGAACACTAGGCATTGAGGATTGGTGGAGGATGACGGGATCGAACCGACGACCCCCTGCTTGCAAAGCAGGTGCTCTCCCAGCTGAGCTAATCCCCCAAGTCTCTCGAGTCTGCTCGATCATCCGATCGACTCATCCTGACCGTGGTGGGTCTGGATGGATTCGAACCATCGACCCCCGCCTTATCAAGACGGTGCTCTAACCGACTGAGCTACAGACCCAAAGCCTGTCTTAAACAACAGCCGATAAGCGTGAGCGCTTAACTTTAAGTGCGAAGCTCGAGAAAGGAGGTGATCCAGCCGCACCTTCCGATACGGCTACCTTGTTACGACTTCACCCCAGTCATGAATCCCACCGTGGTAAGCGCCCTCCTTGCGGTTAGGCTACCTACTTCTGGTGAAACCCACTCCCATGGTGTGACGGGCGGTGTGTACAAGACCCGGGAACGTATTCACCGCGGCATGCTGATCCGCGATTACTAGCGATTCCAGCTTCACGCAGTCGAGTTGCAGACTGCGATCCGGACTACGATCGGTTTTCTGGGATTGGCTCCACCTCGCGGCTTGGCAACCCTCTGTTCCGACCATTGTATGACGTGTGAAGCCCTACCCATAAGGGCCATGAGGACTTGACGTCATCCCCACCTTCCTCCGGTTTGTCACCGGCAGTCTCCTTAGAGTGCTCTTGCGTAGCAACTAAGGACAAGGGTTGCGCTCGTTGCGGGACTTAACCCAACATCTCACGACACGAGCTGACGACAGCCATGCAGCACCTGTGCGCCGGTTCTCTTTCGAGCACCCCCACCTTTCAGCAGGGTTCCGACCATGTCAAGGGTAGGTAAGGTTTTTCGCGTTGCATCGAATTAATCCACATCATCCACCGCTTGTGCGGGTCCCCGTCAATTCCTTTGAGTTTTAATCTTGCGACCGTACTCCCCAGGCGGTCAACTTCACGCGTTAGCTACGTTACTAAGGAAATGAATCCCCAACAACTAGTTGACATCGTTTAGGGCGTGGACTACCAGGGTATCTAATCCTGTTTGCTCCCCACGCTTTCGTGCATGAGCGTCAGTGTTGGCCCAGGGGGCTGCCTTCGCCATCGGTATTCCTCCACATCTCTACGCATTTCACTGCTACACGTGGAATTCTACCCCCCTCTGCCACACTCAAAGCCTGCCAGTCACCAATGCAGTTCCCAGGTTAAGCCCGGGGATTTCACATCGGTCTTAACAGACCGCCTGCGCACGCTTTACGCCCAGTAATTCCGATTAACGCTCGCACCCTACGTATTACCGCGGCTGCTGGCACGTAGTTAGCCGGTGCTTATTCTTCCGGTACCGTCATCCCACCACCATATTAGGGCGATGGTTTTCTTTCCGGACAAAAGTGCTTTACAACCCGAAGGCCTTCTTCACACACGCGGCATTGCTGGATCAGGGTTGCCCCCATTGTCCAAAATTCCCCACTGCTGCGCCTCCCGTAGGAGTCTGGGCCGTGTCTCAGTCCCAGTGTGGCTGGTCGTCCTCTCAGACCAGCTACAGATCGTCGCCTTGGTAGGCCTTTACCCCACCAACTAGCTAATCTGCCATCGGCCGCCCCTATAGCGCGAGGTCCGAAGATCCCCCGCTTTCTCCCTTAGGTCGTATGCGGTATTAATCCGGCTTTCGCCGGGCTATCCCCCACTACAGGACACGTTCCGATGTATTACTCACCCGTTCGCCACTCGCCACCAGGGTTGCCCCCGTGCTGCCGTTCGACTTGCATGTGTAAGGCATGCCGCCAGCGTTCAATCTGAGCCAGGATCAAACTCTTCAGTTCAAACCTGTTACTGTTTTCGGTTCCGTTAAGAACCGGTCGCTCACTCAACGTACTGACGATGATTATTCTGTCCTAGAACAGAAAAACCTTCCTCTGATACTTCGTGTGAGACTCTTGATACTTTTGCTATTACTGATCCCGAAAGACCAGCCGCACTCGCTATCAAGCGCCCACACTTATCGGCTGTTAGTTTTTAAAGAGCACATCGCAAGACCCTCTACTTCGCTACCGTCTTGCGTCGCTGCGTTGTCTGCAGCAGAGAAACGAGATTATGAACACCGCTTCGGTTACTGTCAACAAGAATTTCGAAGTTTTCTCGCTGACTGACTGCGCCTCAAACCACCTAAAAGGCACACCAACCGATACCGCTCTCCCGTTCCTTCGCGTTCATCGAATCGCGAAGGAACGGAATTCTAGTGAGTGAGATCGACAAGCGCAAGCGCTTTCTCGATAGAAATCACCGATGCTTGAAAACAGGCTTGCGCTTCTCGACGAAGGCCGCCATGCCTTCCTTCTGATCCTCGGTGGCGAACAACGAATGGAACAGACGCCTCTCGAAATGCACGCCTTCCGCCAACGTCGTCTCGTACGCGCGGTTGACGGCCTCCTTGGCCATCATCACGGCCGGCAAGGAGAATTCGGCGATGATCGTCGCGGCTTCGATGGCCTCATCGAGCAGACGATCCGCCCCGACGATACGCGACACCAGTCCAGCGCGCTCGGCTTCGCTGGCATCCATCATCCGCGCGGTCAGACACATGTCCATCGCCTTGGCCTTCGAAACGGCGCGCGGCAGACGCTGCGTGCCGCCCGCACCCGGAATCACGCCGAGCTTGATCTCCGGCTGGCCGAATTTGGCGGTGTCGGCGGCAATGACGATGTCGCACATCATCGCAAGCTCGCAACCGCCGCCCAGCGCGAAGCCGGCCACTGCGGCAATGACCGGTTTGCGAATCGTGCGGATCGCCTCCCAGTTGCGCGTGATGTAGTCGCCCCTATAGACATCCATATAGGAATAGCTCGCCATCATGCCGATGTCCGCCCCCGCGGCGAACGCCTTTTCGCTACCGGTCAACACGATCGCGCCGATGTTTTCGTCGGCGTCGAACGCCTTGAGCGCTGCACCCAGTTCGTCCATGAGCGCGTCGTTCAGTGCGTTGAGCGCTTTCGGGCGGTTGAGCGTGATGAGTCCAACCCGATCACGCGTTTCGACCAGCAGATTCTCGTAAGCCATTCACTCCCCCTCTCTACCCTCAGGTAAGCCCTAATGAAAAGACATCGTCACAGCATCTCGATAATGCTACCATCACCAACCAACCGGTCGGTTAATTATTAGGCCCGGCACCTTTTCCCCTACTCTTCTCGCGACCATGACACATCCGCTATTCACGAAGCACGAAGCGACGCTCGACAAAGCGCTCGCAGCCATCGAAACGCGCGGCTACTGGAGCCCGTTTGCCGAAATGCCGAGTCCCAAAGTGTACGGGGAAACGGCCAACGCCGACGGCGAAGCCGCGTTCAAGGCGCACTTCGGCAAGACGTTCGAACTCGATCAGCCTTCGACGGGCGACACCGTCGGCAAGGAACGCTCGCCGTTCGGCATCGCGCTCGACATCCGCTATCCGAAAGCCGATCCCGACGCCCTCATCAAAGCCGCTGGCGCTGCGCAGGCTGGCTGGCGCGCCGCCGGCCCGAAGGCGTGGGTTGGCGTCAGTCTCGAAATCCTGTCGCGTCTGAATCACGCCAGTTTCGAGATCGCCTACAGCGTCATGCATACGACCGGCCAGGCCTTCATGATGGCGTTCCAGGCCGGCGGCCCGCACGCGCAGGACCGCGCGCTCGAAGCCGTGGTCTATGCGTGGGACCAGTTGCGCCGCATCCCCGCTGAAGCGCATTGGGAAAAGCCGCAAGGCAAGAACCCGCCGCTCGCGATGCAAAAGCGCTTTGCCATCGTCCCGCGCGGCACCGGGCTCGTGCTCGGCTGCTGCACGTTTCCGACGTGGAACGGCTATCCGGGCATGTTCGCCGATCTCGCGACCGGCAACGCCGTCATCGTCAAACCGCATCCGGGCGCGATCCTGCCGCTCGCCATCACCGTGCGCATCGCGCGCGACGTGCTTCGCGAAGCCGGCTTCGATCCGAACGTTGTCACCCTGCTCGCGACCGAACCCAACGACGGCGCACTCGTTCAGGCGCTGGCCGTCCGTCCGGAAATCAAGCTGATCGACTTCACGGGCAGCACCCAAAACGGCAACTGGCTCGAACGCAATGCGCATCAGGCGCAGGTCTACACCGAGAAGGCGGGCGTGAATCAGATCGTCATCGATTCCGTGGATGACATGAAAGCCGCCGCGCGCAACATCGCCTTCTCGCTCGCGCTTTATTCCGGCCAGATGTGCACGGCGCCGCAGAACATCTACGTGCCGCGCGACGGCATCCGCACGGCCGAAGGCCATCTCAGTTTCGACGATGTCGCGAAATCCATCGCGGGCGCCGTCGGGAAGCTGGCATCCGATCCGGCGCGTGCCGTCGAACTCACGGGCGCGATTCAGAACGACGGCGTGGCGAGCCGCCTCGACGAAGCCCGGGCGCTCGGCGAGATCCTGCTCGATAGCCAATCCCTCGCGCACCCGGCGTTTCCTGAAGCACGCGTGCTTACGCCGCTCATTCTCAAGCTCGACGCGAAAACCGACGAAGCCAAGTTCACGAAGGAATGGTTCGGCCCGATTTCGTTCATCGTCGCCACCGACTCGACCGCGCAATCGCTCGACCTCGCCGGCTCGATCGCGCGCACGCACGGCGCATTGACGTTCGCTGCCTACAGTACCGACGACAAGGTGATCGAAGCCGCGCACGAAGCGGCCATCGAGGGCGGCGTGGCACTCTCGATCAATCTCACGGGCGGCGTGTTCGTCAATCAGACCGCAGCCTTCTCGGACTTCCACGGCACGGGCGCGAACCCGGCGGCGAACGCCGCGCTCTCCGACGCCGCTTTCGTCGCGAACCGCTTCCGCGTGGTGCAGAGCCGGGTCCATGTTGCGCCGATGGCCGCGCCGGCGGAAGCTGGCCAAACGGCATAAGCCCAAGCGACGACGAGAGCACGAAGGGCGAACGCCGTGCAAACGGCTTATGCCCTTCGGCCGAATGGAAAGCAGTCCGCCGCGCGGCTAGTATCGGAAGGTAGAGAAACCGGTCGGCAGCAGCCGTCGCGGCTGGACTCGGCGACATAGGAGAAGCAATGACAGAGAAGTCCGTGTTGTTCCGCATCGATAGCGAGACGCGTGTCGCGACGCTCACGCTCAATCGTCCGGACAAGCTGAACAGCTTCACGCGCGCGATGCATCGCGAGTTGAACGAGGCGCTCACTGAAATCGAGGCCGGCAACGCGCGGGCGCTGGTCATTACTGGCGCGGGCCGCGGTTTCTGCGCGGGCCAAGACCTGGCGGATCTCGATTTCACGCCCGGTTCGATGTCGGATCTCGGCGATCTCATCGACGAGTTCTTCAATCCGCTGGTTCGCAGGCTGCAGGCCATGCGCCTGCCGATCATCGCAGCCGTGAACGGCACGGCCGCCGGCGCCGGCGCGAACCTCGCCATGGCGTGCGATCTCGTCGTCGCGGCGCGATCCGCGAGTTTCATCCAGGCATTCGTGAAGATCGGCCTCGTGCCCGACTCGGGCGGAACGTGGCTCCTGCCGCGCCGCATGGGCGAGGCGCGCGCGCTCGGCCTCGCGCTGACAGGCGAAAAACTCAGCGCTGAAAAGGCGGAGGCCTGGGGAATTGTATGGCGCGTCGTCGAGGACGGCGAACTGCAGCAAGCGGCGGCGCAACTCGCCGCCCAACTCGCGCAACAGCCCGCGCGCGCCGTCGTCGCGATCAAGCAGGCCATCCGCGCGAGCGCCAACAAGACGTTCGACCAGCAACTCGACCTCGAACGCGATCTGCAACGCGAACTGGGCGCGTCGCCCGACTACATCGAAGGCGTGGCCGCATTCAAGGAAAAGCGCGCGCCGCGCTTCGAAGGTCTGTGAGAATCAACCAAATCCGGAGACACCCGTGACGCCACAACAACTCGCGGAAGCCACGGCCAAGGCCATGTACGAATCCGACGCCTGCTCGCGCGCGCTCGGCATCGAATTGATCGAAGTGCGGCCGGGCTACGCGCGGCTGCAAATGGACGTTCGCCCGGATTTTCTCAACGGTCATGCGATTTGCCACGGCGGTCTCATGTTCACGCTGGCGGACTCCGCGTTCGCTTTCGCCTGCAACTCGTACAACATCAGCACCGTTGCGGCGGGCTGCTCGATCGAATTTCTGCGCCCCGTGCAAGGCGGCGACCGTCTGACCGCGGAAGCGATCGAGCAGACGTTGAGCGGGCGCACCGGCATTTACGATATCCGCGTGACGAACCGGGAAGGCGAAGCGGTCGCGATGTTCCGCGGCAAGTCCGCTCAGATTCGAGGCACCGTGATCCCCGCGTGACGGGCTCGTTCATATAACGGACGCGGCATGCAAAGGCCGCGCCGAGAAGTCAGCATCAAGGAGACAGTAATGACCACACCGCTGCCGCTCGATCCGATCGAGAAGGCGAGCCGCGACGAACTCGCGGCGCTGCAGCTGGAGCGCCTCAAATGGTCGCTCAAACACGCCTATGACAATTCGCCGGTGTACCGGCGCAAGTTCGACGAAGCCGGCGTCCATCCGGATGAAGTCACGTCGCTTTCGGATCTGGCGCGCTTTCCCTTCACGACCAAGAAAGACCTGCGCGACAACTATCCCTTCGGCATGTTCGCGGTGCCGCAGGAGCGCGTCTCGCGCATTCACGCATCGTCCGGCACGACGGGCAAGCCAACGGTCGTCGGCTACACGACGCAGGATCTCGACAACTGGGCGAATCTCGTGGCGCGCTCCATTCGAGCCGCCGGCGCACGCCGCGGGGACAAGGTCCACGTGAGCTATGGATACGGGCTCTTCACCGGCGGTCTCGGCGCGCACTACGGCGCGGAGCGTGCGGGGCTCACGGTCATTCCTTTCGGCGGCGGGCAGACCGAGAAGCAGGTGCAACTGATCCAGGACTTCCGGCCTGACATCATCATGGTCACGCCGAGCTACATGTTGTCGATCGCGGACGAACTGGAGCGTCAAGGTCTCGATCCGGCGGCCTGCTCGCTGCGGATCGGCATTTTTGGCGCGGAGCCATGGACGAACGACATGCGACGCGCAATCGAAACGCGCATGGGCATCGACGCGGTCGATATCTACGGACTCTCCGAAGTGATGGGCCCGGGCGTCGCGTCGGAATGCGCCGAAACCAAGGACGGCCCGACGATCTGGGAAGATCACTTCTATCCGGAGATCATCAATCCCGAAACCGGCGAAGTGTTGCCCGACGGCGAATTCGGCGAGCTCGTCTTCACGTCGCTCACGAAGGAAGCGCTGCCGATCATCCGCTATCGCACGCGCGATCTGACGCGCCTTCTGCCCGGCACCGCGCGCACGATGCGCCGTATGGAAAAGATCACCGGCCGCTCAGACGACATGATGATCGTTCGCGGCGTCAACGTGTTCCCGACCCAGATCGAAGAATTGCTGCTGAAGCGTCCGGTGCTCGCGCCGCATTATCAGATCGTACTCACGAAGGAAGGTCCGCTCGACGTTTTGACCCTGAACGTGGAACCTTGCCCGGAGTCGGCGCCCGATCTCGCCGCGCTCGACAGCGCGAAGGCCGCGCTCGCCTACGACATCAAGGCGTTGATCGGCGTAAGCGCCGTGGTGAACGTGCTCGCGGTGAACGGCATCGAACGTTCGGTCGGCAAGGCGCGGCGCGTGATCGACCGGCGCAATAAATAGCATCAAAAAAGCTCGCGGACCTTGCGGGCCGCGAGCTTTTCGGAAAATCACCAGACCGAATCAGGAATTCGGCATCAGCAACCACATTCTGCCGCCCTGCTTCATGCGGCCTGCGAGATCGCCCGCATCGTCGCCGAGACCCCAGAAGTAGTCCGCGCGCACACCGCCCTTGATCGCTGAACCGGTGTCCTGTGCGAACACGAGGCGGTTCATCGGCTGATTGCTGAGCGGACGCGTCGTCTGCAGGAACACCGGCGTGCCGAGCGGAATCGCCGAGGGATCGACGGCGATCGAACGCTCGGGCGTCAACGGCACACCGAGCGCGCCCACCGGGCCATCGCCGAGACTTGCCGTGACCGTGTCGTTCGCGGGCATCTCGCGGAAAAACACGAAGCGCGGATTCACATCGAGCAGCGCATCGACGCGCGCCGGGTTCGCCTTCGCCCATGCCTTGATGCCCTGCATCGTCGCCTGCGCGGGCGTCAGTTCGCCGCGATCGAGCAGTTCCTTGCCGATGGATCGATACGGCTGATTGTTCGTACCGCCGAAGCCAACGCGCATCACGCTGCCGTCTTCCATCGTGACGCGTCCCGAACCCTGCACCTGCAGGAAGAACGCTTCGATCGGATCGTCCACCCACACGAGCTCGTTGCCGTTCAAGACGCCCGAACGTTCGAGCTGCGCCCGCACGGGCAACGCCGAACCCGGCTTGTACTTGTACGGCCAGCGATAAAGCGCGTACTGATATATGCCGTGACGCGTGCGCGAGCCGCGCAGAAGCGGCTCGTAATAGCCGGTCACGAGACCGTCGAGCGTGCCGTCGGTATTGGCAAGCTGAAATGGCGTGAAGTACGTTTCGAAGAAGCTGCGCGCCGCCGACATGTCGAGGTCATCGAGCCGCAGCGCCGCCGCGCACGCCCTCTGCCAGTTGGTCTGACGCGCGAGCCGGCTGCAGTTCTGACGCAGCGCGGCCGTTGCGCCGATCAGCGAATCGTCCTGCCAGCCCGGCACCTGCTGCCAGCTTACCGCCGTCAGCCGCGACGCGGCGCGCTGGCCGGTGGTAATCGGCGTGCTCGTCGCGGTGGCGGGGCCAGGCTTCACGTAGCTGCCGCCGCCGCACGAGGCCAGCAGGACAGCGGTTGCAATCGATGCGGCCCAGGCCGCCACACGCGCGGTCGGCCGCGCGAAACGCATACAATGCTCGTTCTTGATGGGAACCGCCATGTCTGATCTGTTCGACGAATATCCAATGCTTATTTTTGCGCTCGAGTCGCTCGTGGCGCTCGCCTTGCTGATCTTCATCGTCGTGTGGACGGCATCGGGCAAGAAGAAAAACCAGAACCGCTCGAACGATCCAGCCAATCGGCGCTGAGTTGCGCCGCGTGCCGCGAGTCTTCGCTCAGTGGAGCGTGCGCGGCATATGCAACGCAAATTCCGCTATGGGCGCTTCGAAGCGCTCGCCATCTTCCGCCACGCAGAAATACTCGCCGCGCATCGTGCCGACCGGCGTCGCGATCACGGCCCAGCTCGTGTATTCGAACTGTTCGCCCGGCGGCAAGAGCGGCTGATGTCCAACAACGCCGAGCCCCTTCACGTCCTGCACGTGATTGTTGCTGTCGGTGATGATCCAGTGCCGCGAAATCAGTTGCGCCGCGACCTGGCCGGTGTTGCGAATCGTCAGCGTGTAGGCGAACGCATACTGGCGGCTATCCGGGTCGGACTGTTCCGGCAAATACCGCGTCTCCACGGAAACGCTGAATTCGTACTGGCTCATCGTTGTTCCAATTCCCATTCGATTGGCCGCTGCGCCGGCTGACGCGGGCGCGCCGCTATTTCGTCTGGCATTCTGCTTGATGCAGGCCGCGCCCGCAACACGCTTGGCGGCGAGACGCCACATCCGCGCTCGCCCGTTGGCCGTTCGGACGAGCGACCCGATCTAAAAACGCGGGTTAAAATCACGGCTTTAGGCCGCTACCCGCATACGTCCATGGCGCAATTCCACATCGCTCCCAGCATCCTGTCCGCCGATTTCTCCCGCCTTGGCGAGGAAGTCCGCAACGTCGTCGCCGCTGGCGCCGACTGGATCCACTTCGACGTCATGGACAACCACTACGTGCCGAATCTCACGATCGGCCCGATGGTGTGCGAGGCCATCCGCCCGCACGTCGACGTTCCCATCGACGTGCATCTGATGGTGCGTCCGGTTGACCGCATCGTGCCCGATTTCGCGAAAGCCGGCGCCAATGTGATCAGTTTTCATCCGGAAGGTTCGGATCACATCGACCGCACGCTGTCGCTGATCCGCGATCACGGCTGCAAGGCGGGGCTCGTGTTCAATCCCGCGACGCCGCTCAATTATCTGGATCACGTGATGGACAAGGTCGATCTCGTGCTGATCATGTCGGTCAACCCGGGTTTCGGCGGACAGTCGTTCATTCCCGAAGCGCTCAACAAGCTGCGCGAGGCGCGCGCGCGCATCAATGCGTATCGCGATCGCACGGGCCGCGAGATCCATCTCGAAGTCGACGGCGGCGTGAAGGCCGACAACATCGCGGAAATCGCGGCGGCCGGCGCCGACTCGTTCGTCGCCGGCTCGGCCATTTTCGGCAAGCCCGACTACAAGCAGGTCATCGACGCGATGCGCGCGGAACTGGCGAAAGCCGAATCGGGAGCGAAAGCATGAGCGAGATCGCAGCGGCGCAGCCGCCTTTCGTGAACCGTCCGATCCGCGCGGCGATCATCGATCTCGACGGCACCATGGTCGATACCGCGGACGATTTCGTCGCCGCGCTGAACGCCATGCTCGCGCGCATCGGCATCGAACAGCACGTCACACGCGAGGAAGTCACGGACTATGTCGGCAAGGGCTCGGAAAATCTGATTCGCAGCGTGCTGGCGGTGCGCCTGTCGCCGTCCCAGGCGGCGGCGCAGTTCGACGATGCGCTCGCGATCTATCAAAGCGAATACGCGAAGGTCAACGGCAAGCATTCGGCGCTCTTTCCCGAAGTGAAGGAAGGTCTCGTCGCGATGCGCGAAAGCGGCATCGCGCTCGCGTGCGTGACCAACAAGCCGCATCGGTTCGCCGTGGAGTTGCTCGCGCACTTCGGCATCGCGGATTTCTTCAAGGTGATTCTGGGCGGCGACTCCCTTCCCGCGAAGAAGCCCGATCCGCTGCCCATGCTCACCGCATGCGAACGGCTGGACGTATTGCCGCGCGAAACGGTGGCGGTCGGCGATTCGGAGAACGATGCGCTCGCGGGGCGTGCGGCAGGCCTCGCAACCTTGACGGTTCCGTACGGTTACAACCATGGGAAGCCTGTACAGTCGGTGAAATCCGATGGTATAGTTTCCTCGCTGCGCACTGCAGCACTGGCGATTGCCGCCACATTGGCGCCGCCGGACACCACACTGACTGAATAAGTCCATCCACATGTTTCTCAACAGAAAACGGAGTCTGAGCAGCATCGACCGGGGAGCCTGGCCCTGGCGTCGCTGGTCGCGCTAACCTCGCCCGAGGTGCGCTGAAGCCATCTTCCGATCGCGCTTCAGCATCCGTTTTTTGTTTCGCTGCGCATCTCTCTGCGCCGTTTCCGTCGAATCGCAACCCGTCGAGCTTCGCTCGTGCGTGCGCCGCTCCGTCTCAGGTCAGCCGCTGATCTGAAGCGGCGAGGCCTTCGTGTGCGATCATCACGGGATACGGCCGACCGCAGCGTCCCCAGCTCTCCCCGATGCCGCGCCGCCCAAGAACGCGCGTGTCGATAAAGGATCGCAACATGACCGAACTCGAATTCCAATCGCTGGCGAACGAAGGCTACAACCGCATTCCGCTCATTGCCGAAGCCCTCGCCGACCTCGAAACGCCGCTCTCGCTGTATCTCAAGCTCGCGCAAACCGAGCGCAATGGCGCCAACTCGTTTCTGCTCGAATCCGTCGTGGGCGGCGAGCGCTTCGGGCGCTACTCGTTCATCGGCTTGCCGGCGCGCACGATCGTCAGCGTGCAGAACGGCAAGTCGCAGGTGCTCACGGACGGCAACGTCGTCGAAACGGACGAAGGCGATCCGCTCGCGTTCATCGAGCGCTATCAGAAGCGCTTCAAGGTCGCGACGCGGCCCGGCCTGCCGCGTTTTTGCGGCGGTCTCGCCGGTTATTTCGGCTACGACGCCGTGCGCTATATCGAGAAGAAGCTCGCGCACACGGCGCCGCCCGACGATCTCAATCTTCCCGACATCCAGTTGCTGCTCACCGAAGAAGTCGCGGTCATCGACAACCTCGCGGGCAAGCTCTATCTGATCGTCTACGCCGATCCGACGAAGCCCGAAGCGTATGCCAAGGCGAAGCATCGTCTGCGCGAACTGCGCGCGCGTCTGCGTGTCACCGTGCAGCCGCCGGTGACATCGTCGAGCGTGCGCACCGAGACGTTCCGCGAGTTCAAGAAGGACGACTATCTGAACGCCGTGCGCAAGGCGAAGGAATACATCGCCGCAGGCGAGCTGATGCAAGTGCAGGTCGGCCAGCGTCTCATCAAGCCGTTCCGCGACAACCCGCTTTCGCTGTATCGCGCGCTGCGTTCGCTGAATCCGTCGCCGTACATGTACTACTACAACTTCGGCGGCGATGTTCACGTGGTCGGCGCATCGCCGGAAATTCTCGTGCGGCAGGAAAAGCGCGCGGAAGATCGCATCGTGACGATCCGCCCGCTCGCCGGCACGCGCCCGCGCGGCAATACGCCGGAACGCGACGCGGAACTTGCCACCGAACTGCTGAACGATCCGAAGGAAGTTGCCGAGCACGTGATGCTGATCGACCTCGCGCGCAACGACGTGGGCCGCATCGCGCAGACGGGTTCGGTTTCGGTGACGGACAAGATGATCATCGAAAAGTATTCGCACGTTCAGCACATCGTGAGTTCGGTCGAAGGCAAGTTGAAGGACGGCATGAGCAACTTCGACGTGCTGCGCGCGACGTTCCCGGCCGGCACGCTGTCCGGCGCGCCGAAGGTCCGCGCGATGGAACTGATCGACGAACTGGAGCCGGTCAAGCGCGGACTGTACGGCGGCGCAGTCGGCTATCTCTCGTTCAGCGGCGAGATGGACCTGGCCATCGCGATCCGCACCGGCCTCATCCACAAGGGCAATCTCTACGTTCAGGCAGCGGCGGGCGTCGTGGCGGACTCCGTGCCGGAATCCGAATGGCAAGAAACCGAGAATAAAGCGCGCGCCGTGCTGCGCGCCGCCGAGCAAGTGCAAGACGGCCTCGACAGCGACTTCTGAGGAGACAAGACCATGCTGCTGATGATCGACAACTACGATTCCTTCACCTACAACCTGGTCCAGTACTTCGGCGAACTCGGCTGCGACGTGCACACGTATCGCAACGACGAAATCACGCTCGATGACATCGCGAAGCTGAATCCCGAGCGCATTTGCCTTTCGCCCGGACCGAGCAATCCCCAACACGCGGGCATCACGCTCGACGTGCTGCGCGAGTTCTCCGGCAAGCTGCCGATTCTCGGCGTGTGCCTCGGCCATCAGGCGATCGGCGAAGCATTCGGCGGCCGCGTCGTGCGCGCGCAGACCATCATGCACGGCAAGGTGAGCCAGATCGAAACCGACTGTAAAGGCGTGTTCTCCGATTTGCCCAAACACTTCAACGTGACGCGCTATCACTCCCTCGCAATCGAGCGCGAGTCTTTGCCCGACTGTCTCGAAGTGTCCGCATGGACGCCGGATGGTGAAATCATGGGTGTTCGTCACCGTGAACTGGAAGTGGAAGGCGTGCAGTTCCATCCGGAATCGATTCTTTCCGAGCACGGCCACGCGCTGCTCGAAAACTTCGTCAAGAACACCACGACCGGAAAGCGAGCGTAAACATGATCACCGCACAGGAAGCGCTGCAGCGCACGATCGAGCATCGCGAGATATTCCACGACGAAATGCTGCACTTGATGCGCCAGATCATGCGCGGCGAGATGTCGCCCGTGATGGCCGCCGCGATCATCACCGGCTTGCGCGTCAAGAAGGAAACCATCGGCGAGATCGCCGCGGCCGCCACCGTGATGCGCGAGTTCGCGAATCATGTCGAAGTCGAGGACAACTCGAATTTCGTCGATATCGTCGGAACCGGCGGCGACGGCTCGCATACTTTCAACATTTCCACCGCGTCGATGTTCGTGGCGGCAGCGGCAGGCGCGAAGGTCGCGAAGCACGGCAATCGCGGCGTGTCGAGCAAATCCGGCAGCGCGGACGTGCTCGAAGCGCTCGGCGTCAACATCGATCTGACACCGGAACAAGTGGCCGCGTCGATTGCCGAAACCGGCATGGGCTTCATGTTCGCGCCGAATCATCATCCGGCGATGAAGAACATCGCGCCGGTGCGCCGCGAACTCGGCGTGCGCACCATCTTCAATATCCTCGGGCCACTCACGAACCCGGCGGGCGCGCCGAATCAGCTTCAGGGCGTGTTCCACGAAGATCTGGTCGGCATACAGGTGCGCGTGATGCAGCGTCTCGGCGCGAAACACGTGCTCGTCGTGTACGGCAAGGACGGTATGGACGAAGTCTCGCTCGGCGCAGCCACCAAGGTCGGCGAGCTGAAGAACGGTGAAGTCACGGAGTACGAGATCCACCCCGAGGATTTCGGCCTGCAGATGGTGTCGAATCGCACGCTGAAAGTGCAGGACGCGCAGGAGTCGAAGGCCATGCTGCTCGGCGCGCTGAACAACAAGGCGGGCGTGGCGCGCGAAATCGTCACATTGAATGCGGGCACGGCGCTTTATGCCGCGGATGTCGTCGATACGATCGAAGCCGGCATGGCCGCCGCGCGCGAAGCGATCGAAAGCGGCGCGGCGCGCGAGAAGATCGACGTGCTCGTGAAATTCACGCAGCAATTCGCGAAGAAATAACGGAAGCCAACATGAGTGACATTCTGGATCGCATCATCGCGGTCAAGCGCGAGGAAATTCGGGCCGCGGAGCAAAGCGCGCCGCTCGAAGAGCTGAAGCTCGAAGCCAGTTCGCGCGACCTGCGCGATTTCGTCGGCGCGTTGCGCGCGAAGCATGCGGCGAATCAGGCCGCCGTCATCGCGGAAGTGAAGAAAGCGAGCCCGTCGAAGGGCGTGCTGCGCGAGCATTTCGTGCCCGCCGACATCGCGCGTTCGTACGAAAAGGGCGGCGCCGCCTGTCTTTCGGTGCTCACCGACGTGCAGTTCTTCAAAGGCAGCGTCGCGTATCTGGAGGAAGCGCGCGCCGCGTGCAGCCTGCCGGTGCTGCGCAAGGACTTCATCATCGATCCGTATCAGATCATCGAGGCGCGCGCGATGGGCGCGGACTGCATCCTGCTGATCGCCGCCGCGCTCGAACTCTCGCAAATGCAGGATCTCGAAGCCTACGCGCATTCGCTCGGCCTCGCGGTGCTGGTCGAAGTGCACGACGCCGACGAACTGCGCGACGCGCTCACGCTCAAGACGCCGCTCATCGGCATCAACAACCGCAACCTGCGCACCTTCGAAACGACGATCGAGACGACCATCGGCATGCTGGAAAGCGTTCCGGACGACCGCATCGTCGTGACGGAGTCGGGCATTCTGTCGCGTGTCGACGTGGACCGGCTGCGCGCCATGCGCGTGCACTCGTTCCTCGTCGGCGAGGCGTTCATGCGCGCCGACGATCCGGGCGCCGAGCTTGCGCGCATGTTCTTCTGAATTCATCGAAAGGACCGTATTTTGGGTATCGAACGGGAACTCAAGCTCGCGCTCGCGCCGTCGCAGCACGACGACATCGCGCGCTTCTTCGACGAACGCACCGGCGCGGGCAAGCCGATCGAGCTCGCCAACGTCTATTTCGATACGCCGGACTGCGCGCTCGCGAAGGCGAAAGCCGCGCTGCGCCTGCGCCGCACGCCGGATGAATGGCTGCAGACGTACAAGACGCTCGGCAAGACGGTCGGCGGCCTGAGCAGCCGGCACGAGTGGGAATTGCCGGTCGCGGGCGAAGCGCTCGACATCGACGCGCTGCTCGCCGCCTGCGAAAGCGAGGATGCGTGCGATGCGCTGGAACGCGCCGCGCCCGATCTCATCGCGCTCTTCAAGACGAACGTTCGCCGCATCGTGTGGGATATCGAACGCGAGGGCTCGCAGATCGAAGTGGCGCTCGATCTCGGCGAGATCACCGCCGAAGTCGACGGCAAGACGCGTCGCGCGGAAATCAGCGAACTCGAACTGGAATTGAAATCGGGCGAAGAAAGCGCGCTCTCGATGCTCGCGGCGGAACTGCGCGGTGCGTTCCCCGAACTCACGCCCGAAGATCAGAGCAAGGCGCAGCGCGGCTATCTGCTGCGCGAGCAGCCCGCCGGCAAGACACGCGACGCCTGAGCATGAGCCGACAGCCTTCGCTCTTCGCGGATAACGAAGCCGCGAGCGCACCGTCGAACGTTCCGACGCTCGAAAGCCAGTTCGACGCGCTGCCCGCCGACTGGCGCAAGCATCTGAAGCCGTTCATCGGCGGCACGCATTACGCAGCGCTGTGCGCATTTGTCGATGCCGAGCGCGCCGCCGGCAAAACGGTCTATCCCGCCGATGTCTTTCGCGCGCTGCGTCTCACGAATCCCGCCGACGTCAAAGTCGTGATCCTCGGCCAGGACCCGTATCACGGCGAGGACAAGGGCGCGCCGCAAGCGCACGGACTCGCGTTTTCGGTGCCCGCGCCGGTGCGCCCGCCGCCGTCGCTGCGCAATATCTTCAAGGAAATTCACGCGAGCCTGGGCTTTCCCGCGCCCGCGCACGGTTGTCTCGATTCGTGGGCGAAGCAAGGCGTGCTGCTGCTCAACACGTCGCTGACCGTCGAGCGCGACAAGGCGGGAAGCCATGCGAAGCGTGGCTGGGAGCAATGCACCGATACGCTCATCCACGAAATGGCGATGCGTCACGACGGGCTCGTGTTCATGCTTTGGGGCGCGCACGCGCAAGCGAAGCGCGGGCTGATCGATGGAACCGCGAAATCGCATTGCGTGCTGGAGTCGGCGCATCCGTCCCCGCTGTCGGCGTATCGCGGATTCTTCGGTTGCGGACATTTCGCGCTCGCGAACGACTATCTGACGAAATGCGGCCGCGAACCGATCGACTGGCGATTGCCCGCCGCGCCCGAATTGCTGGCCTAAAAACGCAAAAAACCCCGCCCTCATGAAAAAACACCCCAAATCGTTGAACGGGTGTCCAACTTTTGGGGTGCAGTTCACACGCGGGGTTTTTTGCTGGAACAGAACCGCTTAAACCGCCGCGATCGCCTCACGCGCCGACGCCAGCGCCGCGCCTGCCGCTTCCGGCCCCATGTTCAGGCCTTCGGCGTAGATGAAGTTCACGTCGGTCATGCCGAGGAAGCCGAGGAACGTCTTGAGGAAGGGCGTTTGCGAATCGTTCGGGGTACCCGCGTACTTGCCACCGCGCGCCGACACGACGTGCACCTTCTTACCCTTAACGAGACCTTCCGGGCCGTTCGCGGTGTAGCTGAACGTGATGCCGGCACGCGCGATCCAGTCGAAATACGTCTTCAGTTGCGACGAAATGCCGAAGTTGTAAAGCGGCGCGGCGATCACGACGATATCCGCAGCTTGCAGCTCGGCGATCAGCGCTTCGCTCTTCGCGTTGATCGCGGCTTGTTCCGCGGTGCGCTGATCGGCGGGCGTGAAGAACGCGCCGAGCGTGGCGTCGTCCAGGTGAGGGATCGCGTCGCCCAGCAGATTGCGCACGACCACCTTCGAGCCCGGATTGCTTTGTTGCAGTTTCGCGGTCAGTTCGTCGGCGAGCAGCGTCGATTGAGCGCCTTGCGAACGGGCGGCGGAGTTGATTTGCAGAATCGTCGTCATGATGGCTTCCTATCTCTGTGAGGTTTCGGGCGCCTCAGGCGTCCGGCTTAGGAAGCATTCTTCTCATTTCGACCCTCGGGAAAAAGCCATCCGATTGTGACGGATCGTTGCACTGGTGGAACAATCCGCCACCTTCCCCCGCTCAGCCTTTCAGCCAGCGCTCGCGCCATTGTTTCGACGGTCCGCGCCCGTCGATGGCCGTGAGCGCATAACGCGCGATTTCAGGACCATCGAGCTTCAGTTCGGTGCGGCGCAGTTCGTCGCGGCGGAAGGCATGCACTTCCACCTTCGCGCCCGGCACGTAGCGCGACAGCAGCGCGTCGAGATTCGATCCGGTGACGCGCAGCCCGTCGATAGCGACGAGCACGTCGCCCGCCGACAATCCCGCCTTCTGCGCCGCGCTGCCCTCGTGGACGACCGCCAGCGTGCAATCCGCGCCGCCGCGCACGCGCGCGCCGAGCGTCGGTTTCAGCGACGCACCGTTGCCCGGCAAATCCGGGGCGAGCGCAATGCCGAACGGCTCGAACAATGCGTCGAGCGGCAAATCGCGCGTGCCGCGCACGCCTTCGCGGAAAAGCGAGCGCAGGTCCGCGCCCGTCGCTTCGGCGAAAAGCGCCTCGATGTCTTCCTCCCGCACGCCGCGCGGCTTGCCGTGATAAAAATCGCGGCCGTAGCGCTGCCACAGAAGGCGCATCACGTCGTCGAGCGATTTGCGGTTGTCGGTTTGGGCGCGAATCGAGAGATCGAATGCGAGCGCGACGAGCGAGCCCTTCTGGTAATAGCTGACGATCGCGTTCGGCGCGTTTTCGTCGGCGCGGTAGTACTTCACCCACGCGTCGAATGAGCTTTGCGCGACGGATTGCTTGAGCCGCCCGCTGCCGCGCAGAACACCGCCGATCGTCTTCCCAAGCAGGCTGAAGTAATCGCCCGTCGAAATCAGGCCGCTGCGCACGAGCATCAGATCGTCGTAGTACGACGTGAAGCCTTCGAAGAGCCACAGCAGCGTCGTGTAATTTTCCTGCGACAGATCGTAGGGCGCGAACGCCGCCGGCTTGATGCGCTTCACGTTCCACGTATGGAAATACTCATGGCTGCACAGGCCGAGATACGTCCGATAACCGTCGGTCATTTCCGGCCGGCCCTGCACCGGAAGATCCGTGCGATTGCAGATCAGCGCCGTCGATGCGCGATGCTCCAGGCCGCCGTAGCCATCGCTCACGGCGACGGTCATGAACACGTAGCGGTCCATCGGCGCTTTCTTCGTGCGCGGCTCGAAAAGCGCAATCTGCGCTTCGCACACGCGCTTGAGATCCGCCGCGAGACGGTTCATGTCGAGACTGACCACGCGCCCCGAGATCACGATGTCGTGCTTCACGCCGTGCGCGCTGAAGCTGCCGAGCGCGAATTCGCCGAGCGTGACGGGATGATCGGCGAGTTCGTCGTAGTTCGCCGCTTCATACGCGCCGAAGCCGTAGCGCTTCGTGCCGCGCGCTTCCGGCAAGGCGGTGGCGACGCGCCAGTTGCGGTACGCCCCGCCCTGCGGCGGCTGGATATCGACGATGCATGGCGCGCCCGACTGCCCTTCCACGGCGAGGAACGTGCTCGTGGCGTTGAAGAAGCCGACGGTATCGTCGAGATGCGCGGCACGCACCGACATGTCCCACGCGTAGACCTCGTAGCGCAGCATGATCGGACCGTCGGTTGCCGCGGCCTGCCACGCGTGCTTGTCGATTTTTTCGATGGCGATCTTGCGGCCGGCCGCGTTGAACGCCTGCAGCGTCACGATATTGCGCGCGAACTCGCGGATCATGTAGCTGCCCGGAATCCAGACCGGCAGCATGAAACGCTGGCCGGCGGGATCGGGCTCGGCGACCGTCAGCGTCACTTCGAAGAGATGCGCGGCGGGATTTTTCGGAACGATGCTGTAGCGCACGGGCTGCGCGGCTTGCATGAGCGATGTCATCTCGATGTCCTTGTTCTTGTTCTGGACGTGCGCTCGAGAATGAACGTGAACGAGCGCGTCCGGCGCCTTGCTTCTTTACGCTGCGCTTTCGCAAAAGCAAGGCCGTAAAAACAGAGAAGGCGCATGACGCGCCTCCCTTCCTCGTTTCGCCTCGCGCTCAGCGCACGGCGGACAGTTCTTTTTCGAGCCGGTCGGCGGGCACGGCGCCCGGCAGACGCCGGCCATCGGCGAGAAACACGGTTGGCGTGCCGGTGACGTTCATCGAGCGGCCGAGCTTCAGATTCTTGTCGATGGCGGTCGTGTCGCACGATGCCGCCATGCTCGGCGCCTTGTGATCGAGCATCCAGCTTTCCCACGTCATGCCGCGATCCTTCGAGCACCAGATCGACTTCGACTTGGCCGTCGAATCGGGCGAGAGGACCGGATACAGGAAGGTGTAGACGGTCACGTTGTCGATGGACTTCAGCGTCGATTCGAGCTGCTTGCAGTACGGGCAATTCGGATCGGAAAACACCGCGATCTTGCGGCTGCCGTTGCCCTTCACGACCTTCACCGCGTTTTCGAGCGGCAGCTTCGCGAAATCGATCTTGTTGGTTTCCGCGAGCCGCGCTTCGGTGAGATTCCGGCTGCTGCGCGTATCGACGAGATCGCCAATCAGCACGTAGTTGCCGGTCGCATCGCTATAGACGATCTGCGAGCCGAGATTCACTTCGTAGAGGCCCGGAATCTCGGTCTTCTGGATGCTCTTGACGGTGGCGTCGCCCATGCGCGATTCCAGCGTCGATTTGAGTTTGTCGGTGGTCTGGTCGGCCTGCGCCGAGCAGCCCAGGCCGAGCGTCACGGCGAATGCGGCGGCCGTCGCGAGGGCAAAGCGGGAAATGGTTTTCATGCGGTTTCCTGTGGGTCGCTATGTTTCGCGCGGCGTCGCGCCCGCGAGTGTGTGTTTTCAGCCAAGCGCCGCCGACACCAGCCAGCGCTTGACGAGCGGCTGCGCGCCGACGAACGCCATGCCCGTGTTGCGGACTGCGCGCGCGAGCGTGCCCGGCACGGCGAAGAGACGCTGCAGGCCATCGGTTGCGAACATGAGCTTCTGAATGTCTTCGCGGCGCGCGCGTTCGTAGCGGCGCAGCAAAATGGGATCGCCGAGATCGCGGAACGACTCCTTGTTCGCGATGACATCCGCGAGCGCGGCGACGTCGCGCAGGCCGAGGTTCATGCCCTGCCCCGCGAGCGGATGAATCAGGTGAGCGGCATCGCCGACGAGCGCGACGCGCGGCGCGACCAGCTTGTCGACGGTCTGCAGCCCGAGCGGAAAACCCTGCGCGGGCGTGACGCAGTCGAGCGCGCCGAGCATGTTTTGCGTCGCGTGCTCGACTTGCGCGGCGAGTTGCGCGGGATCGAGCGCGAGCAGTTCGTCCGCGTGCTCCGTGCGCGCCGACCAGACGAGCGACACGTGATCGCCCGGCAACGGCAGCAGCGCGATGATTTCGGTGTCGCGAAACCATTGATACGCCGTCTCGCCGTGCGGCTTTTCGACCTTGAAGTTCGCGACGACGCCCGTTTGCCGGTAATCGCGCCGGTTCATCTTCGCGCCCATTTGCGCGCGCACCCAGGAATGCGCGCCGTCCGCGCCGATGATCAGATCCGTTTCGAGCATCTCGCCGCTTGCGAGCGCGACGTGCGCAGCGTCGGACTCGACCGTCATGCCCTGCGCGCGCGATTCGAACCACGAGAGGCTCGGCTGAAAGCGCAGCGCGGTATCGAGCGATTGCTCGATCAGCGACGATTCCACGATCCACGCGAGCTGCGACACCGACGCCTGGAACGCCGAGAAATGCAGTTCCGCGTGGGCGTCGCCGAACACCCGCATGTCGAACACGGGGCCGAGACGCGAGCGATCGAGCGCTTGCCAGACGCGCAGTCGTTCCAGCAGCGTCTGCGAACTCGACGACAGCGCGTAGATGCGCGAATCGAACGCGGCGCCCGGCGGCAGGCCGGCCACGCGCGATGCGACGAGCGCGGTGCGCAGCCCGGATTGCGCAAGCGCGAGCGCGGCCGTCTTGCCGACGAGCCCGCCACCGACGACCACGGCGTGAAATTTAAGGGGATGCGGAGTCATGCGGGCATTATAGCCGTGGGGTTCGGACGGGATTGGCGGCAGCGGACGACGCTTGCACGCGTATGCGCGGCGGTACAATAGCGGTTTGCCTGGCCGCGGGACGCGGCCGCCGCATGGGCGGAATTTTTTGCCGACCCATCGCGCACCATTTTGACGAAACCCGCGCGGCGCAGCGCCGTGACACCAGTTCGAAGGATTCCATGAGCCTCCAATGCGGCATCGTCGGCTTGCCTAACGTCGGCAAGTCCACGCTTTTCAATGCTTTGACCAAGGCGGGCATCGCCGCCGAGAATTATCCGTTCTGCACGATCGAGCCGAATGTCGGCGTGGTCGAAGTGCCGGACGCGCGTCTGACCGCGCTGGCCGAGATCGTGAAGCCCGAGCGCATTCTGCCGGCGGTGGTCGAATTCGTCGATATCGCAGGTCTGGTCGCGGGCGCGTCGAAGGGTGAAGGCCTCGGCAATCAGTTCCTCGCGAACATCCGCGAAACGGATGCGATCACGCACGTCGTGCGCTGCTTCGAAGACGAGAACGTGATCCACGTCGCGGGCAAGATCGACCCGATCGCGGATATCGAAGTCATCAACACCGAACTCGCGCTCGCCGATCTCGCGACTGTCGAGAAGGCGTACACGCGTTATTCGAAGGCGGCGAAGTCGGGCAACGACAAGGAAGCCGCGAAGCTCGTCGCCGTGCTCGAAAAAGTGCGCGCGCAGCTCGACCAGGCGAAGCCGGTGCGCGGCCTTTCGCTCACGGACGAAGAACAGTTGACGATCAAGCCGCTTTGCCTGATCACGTCGAAGCCGACGATGTACGTCGCGAACGTGAAGGACGACGGCTTCCAGAACAATCCGTATCTCGACGCGGTGCGCAAGCATGCGGAAGCGGAGAATGCGCCGGTGGTCGCGGTGTGCGCGGCGATCGAAGCGGAAATCGCCGATCTCGACGATGCCGACAAGCAGGAATTCCTCGCCGATATGGGCATGGACGAGCCGGGTCTGAACCGCGTGATTCGCGCGGGTTTCAAGCTGCTCGGGCTACAGACGTATTTCACGGCGGGCGTGAAGGAAGTGCGCGCGTGGACGATTCATATCGGCGATACGGCGCCGCAAGCGGCTGGTGCGATTCATACGGACTTCGAGCGCGGGTTCATTCGCGCGCAGACGATTTCGTTCGATGACTATGTCGCGTATAAGGGCGAACAAGGGGCTAAAGAGGCCGGGAAGATGCGGGCGGAAGGGAAGGAATATGTCGTGCATGACGGGGATGTGATGAACTTTTTGTTTAACGTCTGACGTTCGACATAACAAGCGTCAAAGCTGCTTGTCTCGCAAAGCGGAGTGTCTTTTCATAGGCACTCCGCTTTTTTCTTATGCGGACGAGGCAGCGCAACACCGCGCTTCAGAAAAACAAAGAGAGAACAACAAAAATGAAGAGACTCACCCCGATGCGCGCACTGCGCGCCTTCGCAATCGCCGCGCTCGTCGTGGCCAACGCCGCGTGGACACCCGACGCGTTCGCTTATCGCGGCAACGCCTACCAGTATCAACCCCAACCCGACGAATCCGACCTCGATTCCCACGGCCACTACATCAACCGCGACGGCAACTCCGTCCACTCGCCCGCGCACTCCCGCTCCGGCGCCGTTCCGCAAGGCGCGAGCGCCCAGTGCCGCGACGGCACCTACAGCTTCAGCCAGCACCACAGCGGCACATGCTCGCGCCACGGCGGCGTAGCGAGCTGGCAGTGACCGATAAGTGACCGGCCGCACCGCGAAGTACAATGCGACTTGATCCCGCCCGCGCCGCCTGACGCCGCCTCGGGAATGCGCGCCAGACCGCGCCACCGACTCGCATCGAACGCAGGACGTTCGCACCCTCCATCACACCATCACAGACACTGGACATGGCCCAATACGTCTTCACCATGAACCGCGTCGGCAAGATCGTCCCGCCGAAGCGTCAGATCCTGAAAGACATCTCCCTCTCGTTCTTCCCCGGCGCGAAGATCGGCCTGCTCGGCCTGAACGGTTCGGGCAAATCCACGCTGATCCGCATCATGGCCGGCGTCGACAAGGACATCGAAGGCGAAGCCACGCCGATGCCCAACCTGAACATCGGCTATCTGCCGCAGGAACCGCAGCTCGATCCGCAGCAGACCGTGCGTGAAGCCGTCGAACAAGGTCTCGGCGATGTCTTCGAAGCGCAGAAAAAACTCGACGAAATCTACGCCGCCTACGCCGAACCCGACGCAGACTTCGACAAGCTCGCCGCCGAACAGGCGAAATACGAAGCCATTCTCGCGACCAGCGACGGCGGCAGCCCCGAGCAACAGCTCGAAGTCGCCGCGGACGCGCTGCGCCTGCCCGCGTGGGACGCGAAAATCGAACACCTGTCGGGCGGTGAAAAGCGCCGCGTCGCGCTCTGCAAGCTGCTGCTGCAAAAGCCCGACATGCTGCTGCTGGACGAACCGACCAACCACCTCGACGCCGAATCCGTCGAGTGGCTCGAACAGTTCCTGACGCGCTATCCGGGCACGGTCGTCGCGGTCACGCACGATCGCTACTTCCTCGATAACGCCGCCGAATGGATTCTCGAACTCGACCGCGGCCACGGCATTCCGTGGAAGGGCAATTATTCGAGCTGGCTCGATCAGAAAGAAGACCGCCTGAAGCAGGAAGAAGCGAGCGAATCCGCGCGTCAGAAAGCCATCAAGAAAGAACTCGAATGGGTGCGCCAGAATCCGAAGGGACGTCAGGCGAAATCGAAGGCGCGTATCGCGCGATTCGAAGAGCTCAACAGCCAGGAATATCAGAAGCGCAACGAAACGCAGGAAATCTTCATTCCGGTCGGCGACCGGCTCGGCAATGAAGTCATCGAGTTCAAGAACGTCAGCAAGGCGTATGGCGATCGCCTGCTCATCGACAATCTCAGCATGAAGATTCCGGCAGGCGCGATCGTCGGCATCATCGGGCCGAACGGCGCGGGTAAGTCCACGCTGTTCCGCATGCTGACCGGCAAGGAGCAGCCGGATTCGGGCGAAATCGTCAAAGGACCGACGGTCAAGCTCGCGTACGTCGATCAGAGCCGCGACGCGCTCGGCGGCGATAAAACCGTCTTCGAAGAGATCTCCGGCGGGGCGGATGTCCTCACGGTCGGCAAGTACGAAACGCCGTCGCGCGCGTATATCGGCCGCTTCAACTTCAAGGGCAGCGATCAGCAAAAGCTCGTCGGGAATCTGTCGGGCGGTGAGCGCGGGCGGCTGCATCTCGCGAAGACGCTGATCGCGGGCGGCAACATGCTGCTGCTCGACGAGCCGTCAAACGATCTCGACGTCGAAACGCTGCGCGCGCTCGAAGACGCGCTGCTCGAATTCGCCGGCTCGGTGATGGTGATTTCGCACGATCGCTGGTTCCTCGACCGCATCGCGACGCACATCCTCGCGTTCGAAGGCGATTCGCACGTCGAATTCTTCGATGGCAACTATCAGGAATACGAGGCCGACAAGCGCAAGCGTCTCGGCGAAGAGGCCGCGAAGCCGAAGCGTCTGCGCTACAAGCCGATCACGCGCTAAGCTCTGAAGAAAAGGCCTATGCGGGCGCGCGCACCGACATCAGGCACAAAAGTGGCGACTGTGTACGACGCAGTCGCCGCTTTTTTTTCGAGCGGACATCGATAAGAGGAGACACACGCAGATGGCGGGATCGAGCGCGCAGCGGGGAGCGCTTTGGGCAATCGGGATCGTCGTGGCGCTCGCCGTATTAAGCATCGGCGGCTGGCTCTTCGTCGTGCATCAGATGAAGGAGCGCATCATCGAGACGCTCGGCCCGAACGGTTCGGTCGAGGAAATCGATGTCGGCTTCGGTCATGTGACGCTCTCGCGCGTGCGCCTGCGCGGCCCGAAAGACTGGCCGACTAACGACGCGATGCGCGCCGAACGCATCGTGCTCGACGTCGATATGCGCTCGCTCATATCCAGACCGATTCATCTGCGCAGCGTGAGCGTCGACAATTATTATCTTTCGATCGTCCGCTCGGCCGATGGGCGCGTGCGCATGCTGCCGGGCCTCAAGGAAACGGCGAGCGAAGCCGATGCCAGGCCCGGAAACACGGAACGCGAAAAGCACGCGCAAGAAGAAAAGCTGATCGATCGCGTGTCGTTCGAGCGCGGTTCGATGGAGTTCTACGACAGCACCGTGCAGAATCCGCCGTACCGCGTGCTGATCGGCGATGCGCGCGCCACGGTCGAGCATATTCGCCTGCCCGCCCTCACCGACCGCACCGAACTCACGATGACCGGCTCCATCAAAGGCCCGTCGCACACGGGCACCGTGACCTGGGGCGGCTGGATGGTGATTGCGAACAAGGACTCGCAGACGCGCGCGACCCTGCGCAATGTCGATGTCGCGACGCTCGATCCGTATCTGCTGAAGAAAGCGGGCGCGAAAGCGGCGGTGACGGGCGGCACCATCGATCTGGTCGTCGACGCCACCGTGAAGGACTACCGCATCCACGCGCCGGGCACGCTCACGCTGAATCACCTGCAGATCAGCGATACGGGCAATCCGCTCGACACCTTCCTCTCGATTCCGACCAAGGCCGCGATCGCCGCGCTGAGTAATCGCAAGGAACAGATCAAGCTCGATTTCGTGCTCGACGGCGATTTGCGCGATCCGAAGTTCTCGCTCAACGAAAGTCTGTCGAAGAAGCTCGCGGCGGGTTTTGCGAAGGCGCTTGGCGTGAGCGCGGAAGGCGTCGCGCGCGGCGCCGGCGATACGGTGCGGGGCATCGGCAACGCGCTGAAGAATCTGTTGGGGCAGTAGCGCGCCTCAGAGCGGCAGCGCCAGTTCCCGCAGCTTCGTCTCCGTTTCCAGCGCGCCGGTGTAGTGAACGCCGTGCCAGCCGAGCGCGGTCGCGGCTTGCGCGTTTTTCACGTTGTCGTCGATGAAAACGAGTTCCTGCGGCTGGATGCCCGGCAGATGCCGTTCGATCTCCGCGTGCATCAGGCCGAAAATCCGCGGATCGGGCTTGACGAGACCGACGCGCCCCGACACGACGATCTCGCGAAACTTGCGCAGCACGTCGAAGCGTTCCCACGCGTACGGAAACGTCTCAGCCGACCAGTTCGTCAGCCCGAAAAGCGGCACGCGCGCAGCCTCCAGCCGATCGACGAGCGCCACACCCTCTTCGAGCTCGCCCGACACCATCTCCGGCCAGCGCGCATAGAACGCGCGGATCAGCGCTTCGTGTCCGGGGTGAAGCGCGATCAGCTCAGCGGTGCCTTCCTCGATGGTCTGCCCGCCGTCCTGCTGCACGACCCATTCCATCTTGCAGACGTTGTCGAGAAACCAGCGGCGCTCGGTTTCGTCAGGAATCAGCTGCTTGTAGAGATACTCGCGATTCCAGTCGATGAGCACGCCGCCGAAATCGAACACGACTGCTTTGATGGTCATGCGAGCTCCGTTTGCAGGGTGTCGGAAAGTGCGGACACCTTCACGCCGTTGCCGGTCATTGACGAATTCGACCAGACGTAATTTTGGTGCTCGACGATTTTGTCGGCCCGCAAATGCGCCTTGTCCGACGTCGTATGCAGATCCGAAACGATCGTGGTGCGCAGCCCGAGCAGCTCCGCGCGCCGCGCGGTCGCGTTGACGCAGAACTCCGTGGCGTAGCCGCAGAGCAGCAAGGAATCGATTTCGAGACGCTGAAGCCGCTCGGCCAGCCGCGTGCCCTGAAACGAATCCCCGACGGTCTTATGAATCGATTCGTCGCCGGGTTCGCGCACGAGCGACGCGGGCGAACGCCACGCGTCGCTGCCGCGCGCCAGCGGCCCGTTTGCATCGCTCTCGTGCTGCACGAAGAAGACCGGCGCATTCGCACGGCGCGCGGCCGCCGTGAGTTGATTGATGCCGTCGATGACATCGCCCGCGCGATACGCAGGCTTCGATCCGCCGAAAAACATCTCCTGCACGTCGATCACGACAACTGCGGGTCTCGCCATGATCAAACCGCCTGCGTCCGCGCTTCGAGCCAGGCGAGCGCCTTGCCCGACACATGTGGCGACACGCGCGCGCGCACCGTCGCGTGATACGCGTTGAGCCACGTGCGCTCGTCCTCACGCATCAGCGACAGGTCGATGCAGCGAGTATCGATCGGACACAGCGTCAGCGTTTCGAATTCGAGGAAATCGCCGAACTCGGTTTTGCCGGCCGGCTGGTTCATCACCAGATTTTCAATGCGGATGCCCCACTTGCCCGGCCGATAGATGCCCGGCTCGATCGACGTGATCATGCCCTCTTCCATCGCGGTCCACGGTTCGGCGGGCGCGTAGTGCGAAATCACTTGCGGCCCTTCGTGCACGTTCAAAAAGTAGCCGACGCCGTGCCCCGTGCCGTGACCGTAGTCCGCGCCCGCTTCCCAGATCGGCGCGCGCGCGATCGAATCGAGCATCGGCGAACGGATGCCGCGCGGAAAGCGCGCGCGCGACAGCGCGATGGTGCCTTTGAGCACGGTCGTGAAATCGCGCCGGTGTTCCGCGCCGATCTCGCCGATGGGCACGACGCGCGTGATATCCGTCGTGCCGCTCAGATACTGGCCGCCGGAATCGATCAGCAGCAAGCCGTTGCCTTCGATCACCGCGTGCGACGCCGCAGTCGCGCGGTAATGCGGCATCGCGCCGTTCGCGTTGAAACCGGCAATCGTGCCGAAGCTCAGCGTGACGAAGCCCGGCCGGCGCGCGCGCGCTGCGGTCAGCTTCTCGTCGATGGTCAGTTCGGTAATGCGTTCGCGGCCGAGCGCCTCTTCGAACCACGCGAAGAATTCGGCGAGCGCGGCGCCGTCCTGCTCCATCGTCGCGCGAATATGCTCCGCTTCCGCCGCCGTTTTGCGCGATTTCGCGAACGTCGACGGATTCACCGCCTCGACGATTTTCACCGTCGCGGGCACTTCCTCCAGCAGGCCGTGCGTGATGCGGCGCGGGTCGATCAAAAGCGTCGAGCCCGCCGGCAGCGACGCAAGCGCTTCGGGCGCGCCGGCGTATGCGGCGACGCGGACGCCATCGCGCGCGAGCGATTCGACGAGCGCGGCTGGAACCTTGCCATCGGCGACGAAGAGTGTCGCGTCGTCGAGCCCGATGAGCGCATGCGCGACGAACACCGGGTTGTAGCTCACGTCGCCGCCGCGCAGGTTGAAAAGCCAGGCGAGATCGTCGAGCGTGGACACGAAGTGCCATTGCGCGCCTTTTGCGCGCATCGTCTCGCGCACGGTCGCGAGCTTCGCGGCACGCGCGACGCTCGCATGCGGCGCGGCGTGCTCGTAGACGGGCGCTTCCGGCAATCCGGGGCGCGCCGGCCACACGGCATCCAGCACATCGAGGTCGGTGCGCAACACGATGCCGCGCGCGCTCAGTGCATCGGACAAGGCGCGCGCCGCCGCGACGCCGAGCACGGCGCCATCGACCGCGACGGTCGCGCCCGCCGACACGTTTTCCGCAAGCCAGTCGATATGCGGCGCGGTCTGCTGGCCGCCCATCATCTTCATCAATTCGATGCCGGTGCCGGCGAGTTGCGTATCGGCCTGCATCCAGTAACGGCTGTCCACCCAGACGCCCGCGAAATCCGCCGTCACCACGAGCGTGCCGACCGAGCCGGTGAAGCCCGAAAGCCATTGGCGTCCCTGCCAGCGTTCGGGCAGATATTCGGAAAGATGCGGGTCCGCGGACGGAATGAGCACGGCGGCGAGCTTGTCGCGCGCCATCTGGCCGCGCAGCGACTCGATGCGTCGCGCGAACATAGCGGGTTCGGGAATGGCTGAATCTGCGATGCGATCGTTCATGAAATCACCTGCTTGAAAGCCCGCGTGGGGCGCGAAGAGCACGCGGGCGGCGAGGATCGCTCACCGCCCGCCAGATAAAGAGTTCAGCGGCGCGCCGCCAGCCCGACCGTCGCCGTTACGACGATGAGCGCGAAGACCGCGCACGCCAGCCATTCGAGCGTATCGCCGTCGTGATACACATCGACGATATTACCCAGCATGCGCGCGACGACCGTCGCCAGTATGCCAGCCGCGACGGCCGTCCAGATGCGGCCAGCCGGACCGCGCGCGACGCGGCCCGCGCGGCGCAGCGGATGCAGCCACCAGCCCGCCGCACCGATGACCGCGCCGAGAAAAATCAACCCGATCCAGCCCATCAGCGGCGGAACTCCGGCAAATTCGATTTGCTGCTGAGCGGAACACTTCGGGTGACAGGCATGGCTTGGAATCTCGGTAACGCGACTAGCGGATGAGTTTAGGGGCCGGATTTGGCGATGGCAAGGCTCGCACCTTTGCCTGCCGCCAGGCGGTTTGCCTTCGACACGAACCCGTCGGCGTTGGCAATCGATCTATGATTTTTCCGATTTTCGCGAATTCCTTCGCCTGCTACCTTCAAACGCCGGCAACATCACACGTTCGATTTCATATGACAGCAACCCATCTGATATCGCTGCGCGGCCTCGAACTGATCATTTCGTATCGCGGTCGCAGCGAGGAGAGGCGCGATAACTTGCGCGGCGTTCTGCGGCATCTGAACCGCACGTACTCGGATTACCAGATCTGGCTGATCGAGGCCGACGCCGCGCCCACGTTCAATTGGTCCGAATTCGGCGATCCGAAGATCAGGCATGTCTTCGTGCATGACACCGGCCCTTTTCCGAAAGCGCGGCTCGTCAATCTCGGCGCGCTCATGGCGAAGAGCCCGATTATCTGCATGCACGACGCCGATATGATCGCCAATCCGTTTTACTTCAGCGCCGCGATCAACGCGCTCATGGACGACGACAAAAGCGACGTGCTCTGCCCGTTCATGCGCGTGCTGAACGTGTCGGGCGGCCTGCGCGAGTCGTTCATCGAATCGGGCGATTTCAGCCAGTTGGCGCCGTTTCTCGATGGTGAACCGCCCGCCAATATCAGTACGCTGTACATCAGCACACCGGGCGCGATCAATCTCTTCAGGCGCGCGGAATTCATTCGCGTCGGCGGCCTCGACCCTGTTGTTGTCGGATGGGGCGGCGAAGACGACGATCTGCTGCTCCGCGCCGGACGGCTCGGCGTGCGCTGGCATTCGTTCGGCGACCCGCATGCCGCACTTTTCCATTTGAATCACGATTCCGCGTCGCGCGAGCAGTCGTTCGACGAAGAAGATATCGCAAGGAACCGCCAGCGCGCCTTTCGAACGGGCGATGTCACGATCGGCGAACTGGAAGCGCGCGCCGTCGAATTGTCGAAGTATTTCCGCTGAAAACCGCGCCGCGGCCTACTGTCACAGGCCGCAGGCAGCGGTTTGCCGCAGCCGCCGAGTGCCCCGCGGCGCGGGCTCTCGCGCTGCTCGCGCCCCAAATGCCACCTATAAATGAAGAAATACGCAAAAGGCTATAATATTGGGCTATCTGAAAGGCCATCGGCTTAGGCCCAAAGCATCGTCCAAAACAATGCAGCTCCTCACGATCGGAATCAATCACCACACTGCGCCTGTCGCCTTGCGCGAACGCGTGGCGTTTCCGGTCGAGCAGCTCAAACCCGCCCTCGGCGCGCTCAAGGACATCTGGCTGGGGCCGCTTGCGAAGGTATCGCCCGAGGCGGCGATTCTTTCGACCTGCAACCGCACCGAACTCTACTGCGCCACCGACGACTCCGCCGCCCGCGAAGCCGCGATCCAGTGGCTCTCGAAGTATCACCACATTCCCGTTCCCGAACTCGCGCCGCACGTGTATGCGCTGCCGCAGTCGGAAGCGGTGCGCCACGCGTTCCGCGTCGCGTCGGGACTGGATTCGATGGTCCTCGGCGAAACGCAAATCGTCGGACAAATGAAGGATGCCGTGCGCACGGCGTCCGAAGCCGGCGCGCTCGGCACGTATCTCAATCAGTTGTTCCAGCGCACCTTCGCCGTCGCGAAGGAAGTGCGCACGACGACCGAAATCGGCGCGCAGTCCGTGTCGATGGCCGCCGCCGCCGTGCGTCTCGCGCAGCGCATCTTTGAAGACGTCGCAAGCCAGCGCGTGCTGTTCATCGGCGCGGGCGAAATGATCGAGCTGTGCGCCACGCACTTCGCCGCGCAGAATCCGCGTGAACTGGTCATCGCGAACCGCACCGCCGAACGCGGAGAAAAGCTCGCCGGGCGCTTCAATGGCCGCGCGATTCCGCTCTCCGAACTGCCCGCGCGCATGCACGAGTTCGACATCATCGTGTCGTGCACGGCGTCGACGCTGCCGATCATCGGGCTCGGCGCGGTCGAGCGTGCGGTGCGGGCGCGCCGTCATCGGCCGATCTTCATGGTCGATCTCGCCGTGCCGCGCGACATCGAGCCGGAAGTCGGCGATCTGAAAGACGTGTTCCTCTACACCGTCGACGATCTCGGCGCGATCGTGCGCGAAGGCAACGCGTCGCGTCAGGCCGCGGTCGCGCAGGCCGAGGCGATCATCGAGACGCGCGTCGCCAATTTCATGCAGTGGCTCGACGCGCGCAGCATCGTGCCGGTCATTCGCCACATGCACACGCAGGCCGACTCGCTGCGCCGTGCCGAACTCGAACGCGCGCGCAAGATGCTCGCGCGCGGCGACGACCCCGCGGCCGTTCTGGAAGCGCTGTCGCAATCGCTCACGAACAAGCTGATTCACGGCCCGACGCATGCGCTCAACCGCGCGACGCGCGAGGAGCGCGGCCAGCTCATCGACCTGATGAGCGGCTTCTATCGCCACGGCTCGCCGTCCGATTCGTCGGAACGTTAGCGGCCTTCTCTTTGCTATTCTCCAATGCCACGCGCGACTAGCGCGGCGGCGTCCTTCGAATTCGCAGTTTCTCAGGAGCACCGAGCTCCTTCTCCGCCCGATGAAAACGAGCATGCAAAGCAAGCTCGACCAGCTTGCAAAACGGCAGGTCGATCTCAACGATTTGTTGAGCCGCGAAGATGTGACGTCCGATATGGACCAATATCGCAAGCTCACGCGCGAGCACGCGGAAATCAGCCCGATCGTTGATCAATACGCGCTCTGGCGTCAGGCGCTCACCGATGAAGCGACCGCGCAGGACCTGCTCGCCGATCCGTCCATGCGCGATTTCGCCGAAGAGGAAATCGGCGAGGCGCGAGAGCGCATGACGAAGATCGAAAGCGATCTGCAGACCATGCTGCTGCCGAAAGATCCGAACGACGAACGCAACATCTTCATCGAAATTCGCGCGGGCACGGGCGGCGACGAATCGGCGCTGTTCGCGGGCGATCTGCTGCGCATGTATCTGCGCTACGCGGAACGCAATCGCTGGACGGCCGAAACGATGTCGGAGAGCGTCTCCGATCTCGGCGGCTACAAGGAAGTGATCGTTCGTATCGCCGGACAAGGCGCGTATTCGCGGCTCAAGTTCGAATCGGGTGGGCATCGCGTGCAGCGCGTCCCGGCGACGGAAACGCAGGGGCGCATCCACACGTCCGCGTGCACGGTCGCCGTCATGCCTGAAGCCGATGAAATCAGCGAAGTCGTGATCAATCCGGCGGATTTGCGTATCGACACGTTCCGCGCGTCGGGCGCGGGCGGGCAGCACATCAACAAGACGGATTCCGCCGTGCGCGTGACGCACTTGCCCACGGGCATCGTCGTCGAGTGTCAGGACGACCGTTCGCAGCACAAGAACAAGGACCGCGCGCTCAAGGTGCTCGCCGCGCGCATCAAGGACAAGCAGTATCACGAGCAGCACGCGAAGGAAGCCGCGACGCGCAAGAGCCTGATCGGCTCGGGCGACCGCTCGGAGCGCATCCGCACGTACAACTTCCCGCAAGGGCGCATGACGGATCACCGCATCAATCTGACGCTCTACAAGCTCGAATACATCATGGACGGCGATATTGACGAACTCATCGGCGCGCTAGTGTCCGAGCATCAGGCGGAGCAGTTGGCGGCGCTTGGGGAAGCGGAGTGACGGTTGCCGATTTGCTGCGCGCGTCGCCGCTGCCGCCACTCGAAGCGCGCATTCTGTTGATGCACGTACTCGGCTGGCGGCGCACGGAACTCATTACGCGCGATCTTCTGCCGCTTTCGGAAGACGCGGTCGCGCGATTCGGCGCGCTGTCGGCGCGGCGTATGGCGGGCGAGCCGATCGCGCAGCTCACCGGCAAGCGCGAATTCTTCGGTCTCGAATTCGACGTCACGCCGGATGTGCTGATTCCGCGCCCGGAAACCGAATTGCTCGTGGAACTCGCGCTCGAAGTCATCGCCGATACGCCGAACGCGCGCGTGCTCGATCTCGGCACGGGCACGGGCGCGATCGCGGTGTCGATTGCGCATGCACGGCCCGATGCACGCGTGTGGGCGGTGGATCGCTCGGACGCTGCCTTGCAGATCGCGCGAGGAAACGGCGCGCGCCTTCTGACTAAAAACGCGGTGACGTTCATGCAAAGCGACTGGACGGCGAACATCGATCCGTCGCTGCGGTTCGACGTGATCGTCAGCAATCCGCCGTACATCGCGAGCGACGATCCGCATCTCGAACAAGGCGATTTGTGCTTCGAGCCGCGCGGCGCGCTCACCGACGACGCCGACGGTTTGTCGGCGATTCGCACCATCATCGAAACCGCGCCGTCTCTCTTCGCGAACCGCGGCGCGTTGTGGCTGGAGCACGGCTACGATCAGGCCGACGCCGTGCGCGGCCTGCTGAACGCCCGCGACTTCACCGATGTCCGCTCGATGCGCGATCTAGCCGGCATCGAACGCTGCTCGGGCGGTGTTTTCGCCGCGTGAGCCGGCCTCCGCCCGCGCAATCGAAATCCGCTATCATTTCCAGAACTCTCACCGAAATCTCAAGCGCAGGAACGTCATGGATACGCAAGAACGCATCAAGCAAATCGTCGATCAAAACGCGGTCGTCCTGTTCATGAAGGGCACGGCGCAATTCCCGATGTGCGGCTTCTCCGGCCGCGCCATTCAAGTGCTCAAGGCATGCGGCGTCGATCAGATCAAGACGGTGAACGTCCTGGAAGACGACGAGATCCGCCAAGGCATCAAGGAATTCTCCAACTGGCCGACCATTCCGCAACTTTACGTGAACGGCGAGTTCATCGGCGGCTCGGACATCATGATGGAGATGTATCAATCGGGCGAACTGCAACAGCTCTTCGCCGCAGCCTGAGCTTCTACCGCACGTGAGCGCGCCCGCCGCCGCAAATCGACGACTCATCGTCGCGATTACCGGCGCAACGGGCGCCATTTACGGCGTGCGTCTGCTCGAGACGCTGCGCAAGCTGGGCGGCGTCGAGACGCATCTGCTCGTTTCCAGCGCCGGCTGGCTCAATATCCAGCACGAACTCGATCTCGACAAGGCCGCCGTCCACGCGCTGGCCGATGTCGTCCATAGCGTGCGCGACGTCGGCGCGAGCATTGCCTCGGGCTCCTTCGCGACCGACGGCATGGTCATCGCGCCCTGCTCCATGCGCACGCTCGCGAGCGTCGCGCACGGTCTTTCCGACACGCTCATCATCCGCGCCGCCGACGTCGTGCTCAAAGAGCGCCGCCGTCTCGTGCTGCTCGTGCGCGAAACGCCGCTCAATCTCGCGCATCTGCGCAATATGACCGCCGTCACCGAAATGGGTGGCGTGATCTTCCCGCCGCTGCCGGCGTTCTATCAAAAGCCCGCGAGCATCGACGAGATGGTCGATCACACGGTCGCACGGGTTATCGATCTTTTTGGCTTTGCACAGCCGGTCGCAGCGGCGTGGCGCGGTCTGCGTAGCGAAGCGGCGGATTAGCAACAGCGGCGACACAATTCGTTGCCCGGCCAGCCGTTTATCAACGCGGCTCACGGCTCTACATTGGATGGTAAATCCACCGGAATTTGCCGCCATGACCAGACTGCCTACCGTTTTCATTTCCCACGGCGCGCCCACGCTGCCGATCGACCCGTCCATGCCTTCTTCCGAATTCGCCTCGTTGGGGCGAACGCTTCCGCGCCCGCGCGCCATTTTGATGCTGTCCGCCCACTGGGGCACGGCGCAGCCCATCGCGAGCACAGCCGAGCAGCCGGAAACGATTCATGACTTTTACGGCTTCCCGCGCGCGCTCTACGAATTGCGCTACCCGGCGCCCGGCGCGCCGGATCTCGCGAAGCGCGCCGCGGCGCTGCTCGGCGAGCAGGGCATTCCCGCGACGACCACCGACCACGGGCTCGATCACGGCGCGTGGGTGCCGATGCTGCTGATGTTCCCCGACGCCGATATTCCGGTCGCGCAACTTTCGATTCAGCCGCGACTCGACGCCGCGCATCACTTCCGCATCGGGCGGGCGCTGCGCGAATTGCGCGATGACGGCGTGATGATCGTCGGTTCGGGGCAAATCACGCACAACCTGCGCATGGCCGATTTCAGCGCGCGCCCGGAAGATGCCGATCCGCGCGTGACCGAGTTCACCGATTGGTTCGAAGGGCGCATGGCCGAACGCGATATCGACGCCCTGCTCGACTATCGCGCCCGCGCGCCGCACGCCGCGCTGATGCATCCGACCGACGAACATCTGCTGCCGGTGTTCAGCGCGCTCGGCGCGGCGGCGGACGACTACGAACTCGCGGTGCAGTCGCTTGGCACGTTCCAGCGCGCGCTCGCCATGACGAACTACGTGTTCGCGGACGCCTGAGCGAAAAAAAACCGCCTGATCGCTCAGGCGGTTTCATCGCTTGCTGGAAACGGACGCTCAGGCGCCGATTTCGTGAAGAATGTCGTCGCGGCTTTCGCGTTCGTCGAGATAGCTCGTGCGATAGCCCGTGTGCACGCCCCAGTAGTAGAAAATCAGCGCGAGCACGGCGACGGCGGCCATGTCCCAGCCGTGCGGCAGAAGCCCGTTGCCGCCGAAGTCCTTGCTGCCGATCAGCGACAGCACCGCCATCGACGGCAAATACGCGATGAGCCACCACGCTGCCTTCAGATCTTTCCCCCAACCCGCGAATCCGGTCTTGCCCTGGAAGTAGAAATAGACCGGCAGCGCCACGACCATCAGCAGAATGATTTCGCCGGTCAGCGGCCACTTCGCCCAGTACAGCACGAGCGATGCGCAGACGAACGCGAACGGCGCGACCAGGCCCATCAGCGGAATATTGACCGGGCGGTCCAGATCCGGCGCGGCGCGGCGCAAGGACATCAGGCTGACCGGGCCCGTCAGATACGAGATGACCGTCGCGACGGAAATAACCGCCGCGAGCGTGCCCCAGCCGCGGAAGAAGAACAGGAACACGAAGGACACGAACAGGTTGAACCACATCGCCTGACGCGGCACGCCGTAGAACGGATGCACATTGCCGAAAATCTTCGGCATGGTGTTGTTGCGCTCCATCGCGTAAATCATGCGCGTGGTCGTCGCCATATAGGTCGTGCCGGTGCCGCTCGGACTGACGAACGCGTCGATATACAGCAGGATCGCGAGCCAGTTCAGATTGAGCGCGATGGCGAGTTCGGCAAACGGCGAAGCGAAATTGAAATGCTGCCAGCCCTTTGCCACGTCGGCCGGATTCACCGCGCCGATATACGCGATCTGAAGCAGCACGTAGATCACGAGCGCGATCAGGATCGAGCCGATAACCGCGAACGGAATGCTCGTCGAAGGATGGCGCGCCTCGCCCGCCAGATTCACCGGGCTCTGGAAACCGTTGAAGCTGAACACGATGCCGCTCGTCGCCACGGCGGTGAGCACCGCGGACCATCCGAACGGCGCGAAATTCGACGCCGTGCCGAAGTTCTCCGAATGGAAGCCGGAAAACACGAGACCGGCGATCGTCAGGCCCGGAATCAGAAACTTGAAGATCGTGATGATCGAGTTCGCGCGGGCGAAAAGCTTCACGCCCCAATAGTTCAGCAGGAAATAAACGATGACGAGCAACGCCGAGAGCACCAGCCCCATGGTCGTCAGCGTATGACCGACGAACAGGTTATGCGCCCACTCGTACGGCCAGGTGCTCATGTACTGGATGGACGCTTCCGCTTCGATCGGAATAACCGAGACAATCGCGATCCAGTTCGCCCACGCGCTGATGAATCCGACGAGCGCGCCATGCGAATAGCGCGCGTAGCGCACCATGCCGCCGGATTCCGGGAACGTCGCGCCGAGTTCGGCGTAGGTCAGCGCGATCGCCAGAATAACCACCGCACCGATGACCCACGCGCAAATCGCGGCGGGCCCGGCAATCTGCGACGCCTTCCACGCGCCGAACAGCCATCCCGATCCGATGATGGACCCGAGCCCCGTCAGCATCAGCGCCCACGGACCGATATTTCGTTGAATCGACTTCTCTGTCACATCTTCCTCCATATGTCTCGCATCGCAGAACCGGAGCCGCTTTCGCAGCCGCGCCGCGTGGGAGAGCAACAAACGTGTCTGACATCCGGCCATGCCGGTGCAACCTTTTGGGTCGGCGCGTAGTGTAACGGTTGCACCTTTCGAATGCCGTGCGTGCTGGGAAGAAAATGACTGAAAATTCAGCTTTTTGAGGTCAATCGAAATGCGAATTGCAAGTTTTGTAATGTTTGCTTACGCATCTCGAAAATATCCCCTCAGACTTGTCGGAAATTAATTGACCGGGATACTGTTTCGCCGTATAAACCTTCTTGCAGGATTTCAAGTGGCGAGTGAATTGGTTCTTTCGAGTTCGCCATCACGGTACTCCGGTTGGTCCCATTGCCCCTTCCTTGATTTTCCGCACCCCTGGGCTTCGGCCTTATTCATCATTTTTTTGGAACAAGTAACATGGAAACCGGTACCGTCAAGTGGTTCAATGACGCAAAGGGCTTTGGCTTCATCACTCCGGATGGCGGCGGCGAAGATCTGTTCGCGCACTTCTCGGAAATCCGCATCGAAGGCTTCAAGACGCTTCAGGAAAACCAAAAGGTTTCCTACGAAGTGAAGACTGGCCCGAAGGGCAAGCAAGCTGCGAACATCAAGCCGGTCTAAGCTTCACGCACCGCTAGAATTCGTATGAAAAACCCCGCTCACGCGGGGTTTTTTGTTTTTGGCTTCGGTTGCCGCGCGGGCGTCACGCAAAGACGCGTTGCGCGTAGATGCCAAGCCCCTTCGCCACGCTGGCGAGGCGGTCGCCGAAGACCGGCTGCGCGCCGGGAAAGGCCGCCGACAGCGCTTCCGATAGAAACCGCAGCCCGGTCGTGCCGCCGGTGAAATAGACGGCGTTCACGTCGGCGGACGCGACGCCCGCGCGCCTGAGCGTTTCCTCTGCCGCCTCGACGATGCGCCGCGTTTCGTCCGCGCCCGCCGCGATCAGTTGCGATTCGTCGAACGCCACGCGCAGCGCTTCTTCCACCTCTTCCATGTCGATTTCCGTCGTGCCGCCCGCCGCGACGTCGATCTTCGCTTCTTCCGCGTGCGCCGTCAGCGCGTGCCCGAGACGGCGGTCCACGACGCGCATCAGCCGGTCGTGATGACGCAGGTCCGTGTAGAGATGGCGTATCAGTTGCAATTCGCTCACGCGCTTGGGCGTGTAGACGGTATTGATCAGATGCCACGTCGCGAGATCGAAGTAGACGGGGCTAGGCAGCTCGCGCCCTTTCGGATCGAGCGACTGGTAGCCGAGCTCGCGCAACACCGTCACGAGTTCGACGCGACGATCGAAGTCCGTTCCCGCGACATGCACGCCGTGATGCGCAAGCACATCGCCCTTGCGCTCCAGATGACGCGCGCGCTCCGGCCCGACGCGCACGAGCGAAAAGTCCGATGTACCGCCGCCGATATCCGCGACCAGCACGAGCCCTTCTTTCGTCAGGCCGGCTTCGTAGTCGAACGCCGCGGCGATCGGCTCGTACTGGAAATGGATCTCGCGCAGACCGACCGCGTGCGCGCAGGCTTCGAGCTGCTTTTGCGCCAGATGGTCCGCGCGCGGATCGTCATCGACGAAAAAGACCGGACGGCCGAGCACCGCGCGCGTGAGCGGCTCGGGGGCGATCGCCTGCGCCTTCTGCTTCAAATGCTGCAGAAAGAGCGTGATGACGTCGGTGTACTTGATCGCCGAGCCGTCGCCGAGGTCGGTGCTGTTGTCCGCGAGCGGCGAGCCGAGAATGCTTTTCATCGAGCGCATCAGGCGGCCATCGAAACCGTCGATGTACGCTTCGAGCGCCGCGCGGCCGTAGGACTGGTTATTCTCGTCGGTGTTGAAGAAAACCGCGGTGGGCAGCGTGGTCGCCTCGCCTTCCACCGGCGCCAGCCGGACCGACAGGCCGTCCGGCAGCGCAACGGCGGAATTCGATGTGCCGAAATCGATCGCGCAATAAGTCATAGGCATCGGCGGCGTCGCGCTGGACGCCGCAATCTAATGTGGACGGCGTTTTTAACATGTTCCGGCACGTGCATCAACCGCGTTTGAGATAAAGTTAAACCACAAGGTTTATTTCCGAAAAGCGGAATGCGGTTTGCTCGACCGCCGGCAATCTCTTCACTTTTTTGCGTGTGTGGTAGCAGTAGAGCACGCTTCGGACCATGAGCGAAACCGCTGCGAATCAGGAGAACCGTTTGAGCGAAAACGCCAGCGCGCGCCCGGGCATTATCGAGACCGATTTGCCCGGCCGCCTCGACCGCTTGCCGTGGGGACGCTTTCACACGTTGATCGTGCTCGCGCTGGGCATCACCTGGCTGCTCGACGGGCTCGAAGTAACGCTTGCGGGCGCGGTCGCGAGCGCGCTCAAGTCGAGCCCGACGCTGCAGTTTTCCAATGCCGATGTCGGTATCGCGGGCAGCGCGTATATCGCCGGCGCGGTGCTCGGCGCGCTGGGTTTCGGCTGGCTCACCGACCGGCTGGGTCGCCGCAAACTGTTTTTCATCACGCTCTTTCTCTACGTGGCCGCCACCGCCGCCACCGCGTTTTCGTGGAATCTCGCGACCTTCGTGCTGTTTCGCTTTCTGACCGGCGCGGGCATCGGCGGCGAATACACGGCGATCAACTCGACGATTCAGGAGTTCACGCCGGCCCGGCTGCGCGGCTGGACCGATCTCGCGATCAATGGCACGTTTTGGGTCGGCGCGGGAATCGGCGCGGCGGGCTCGATCGTGCTGCTCGATCCCGGCCTGCTTCCGCCCGATTGGGGGTGGCGCGCCTGTTTTCTCATCGGCGCATTGCTCGGGCTGACGATTCTCCTCATGCGCATGTGGGTGCCGGAAAGCCCGCGCTGGCTCATCACGCACAATCGCGCGGACGAAGCGAGGCGCATCGTCGAAGAGATCGAAGCGCATTTCCGGCAGCACGGCGTCGAGATTCCGAATGCGCCGGTCAAGCCGCTGCGCCTGCATGCGCGTGAAGCAACGCCGCTGCGCGAGGTGTTTCATACGCTTTTCAAGGCGCATCGCAGCCGCTCGCTCGTCGGACTGACGCTGATGACCGCGCAGGCGTTCTTCTACAACGCGATCTTCTTCACCTACGCGCTCGTGCTGACGGACTTCTATCACGTGCCCGGCGATCATATCGGCTGGTACGTGCTGCCTTTCGCGGCGGGCAATTTCCTCGGTCCGTTGCTGCTTGGCAGGCTCTTCGACGTGCTCGGACGTCGCAGGATGATCGCGTTCACCTACGCGATGTCCGGCGTGCTGCTGACGATCAGCGGCTGGATGTTCATGCACGGCATGCTCACTGTGACGACGCAGACCATTGCGTGGATGGTGATTTTCTTCTTCGCGTCGGCGGCGGCGAGCTCCGCGTATCTGACGGTGAGCGAAACCTTTCCGCTGGAAATTCGCGCGCTCGCGATCGCCGTGTTCTACGCGTTCGGCACGGCGCTCGGCGGCATCATCGGGCCCACGCTGTTCGGTCAACTGATCGATACGCATCAGCGCGGTCCGGTATTCGCGGGCTATCTGATCGGATCGTTTCTGATGATCGCGGCGGCGGTCGTCGCCGGAATCTGGGGCGTGGCGGCCGAGCGAAAGTCGCTCGAAGATGTCGCTCGTCCGCTTTCGGCGGCGGACGAGCCGTGAGCGCTTATTCGAAGCGCTTATTCGAAGCGCTTATTCGAAGCGTTTCTCCCAAGCGCCTTCGAAGACCGTTTCGCCCAGCGTTCGGCGCGCGCGCGGCGCGGCTTCACGCTCGCGCAACGTCTCGTCGAGCTGACTCGCGTCGCCGTGATGGCCGATCGCCATCATCGCGATGATTTCGACGTCCGCGGGAATCGAGAACGCCTGGCGGAAGGCATCGCGGTCGAAGCCGCCCATCTGGTGCGTCGCCAGGCCGAGCGCGTGCGCCTGAAGGGTGAGCGCAAGCGCGGCCGCGCCGGTGTCGTAGCTGGCGGTGCGGTTCGTGTCGCCCTTCGGCGTGAGCGTGAAAGCCGTCACGCAGACGAGCACCGGCACCGTCACGTTCCACTTCTGATTGCCGGGCATGAGCGTGTCGAATGCGCGCTGGAACGCGGCTTCGTCGCGATGACGGTCGAACACGATGAAACGCCACGGCTGCTGATTGTTCGACGACGGCGACCAGCGCGCCGCTTCCAGCACGCGGTGCAACTGCGCGCGCTCGACGGGCGCACTGGAGAAGGCGCGCGGGCTCCAGCGGCCGGCGATCAGTTCATGGATGTCGACATCGGTCGGAGCGGGCTTGGCGGACATGAAGCGTTTCCTCGTTCGATGAATAAATGAACGACAAGGATAAACAAGCCCGCGCCCGTTTGCAGATCGTCAAGTCGCGGCGACGCCCATCGTCCGTCCCGCGCGGTTGATGCGCAGTACGGTGACTGCCGCCACGAGGCACAGGCCGCCCGAGATCATCGTCGCGACGGTGTAGCTGCCGAGGCTCGATCGGAGCATCCCGCCGCCGAGAGCCGCGAACGCCGCGCCGAGCTGATGGCCCGCGACGACCCAGCCGAACACGATCGGCGCCGAATCCTTGCCGTAGACATCGGTCGCGAGGCGCACGGTCGGCGGCACGGTGGCGATCCAGTCGAGACCGTAGAACACGGCGAAGAGCGGCAGGCCGAAGAAATCGATGCCGAACGCGTACGGCAGATAAATCAGGGACAGCCCGCGCAGGCCGTAGTACCAGAACAGCAGCACGCGCGCATTGAAGCGGTCCGAGAGCCAGCCCGACAAGGTCGTGCCGAAGAGGTCGAAGATGCCCATTACCGCGAGCAGCGTCGCGCCTTGCACTTGCGTCATGCCGTAGTCGGAGCACATGGCGATCAGATGCGTGCCGACGTAGCCGTTCGTGCTCGCGCCGCAGATAAAGAAGCTGAAGAAGAGCAGCCAGAAATCGCGCGTCTTGCTGGCCGACGCGAGCGTGCCGAACGCCAGCTTGATGGGATTTTTCGGCGGCGCAATCGCGGCGGGCGGCAGATCGGCCTGTTCGCCCACGGGACGCAGGGAAAGATCCGCCGGCCGCTCGGGCAGGAGCCACGCGACGAGCGGCAACACGATCGCCGCAGCTGCTGCGACGAGCAACACGACCGGCCGCCAGCCGAAGCGCTCGGAAATGGATGCGAGGAACGGCAGGAACACGAGCTGACCGGTTGCGGAACTCGCGGTAAGAATGCCCATGGCGAGGCCGCGATGCGTGGAAAACCAGCGGTTCACGATCGTCGCTGAGAGCGTGAGCGCCGCCACGCCCGTCGCGCTCCCGACCATCACGCCCCAGACGAGCACCATCTGCCACGGCTCGGTCATCATCGACGAAATGCCGACGCCCGCCGCCAGCGTGGCGAGCGCGGTGAGCACCGTCGGACGCACGCCGAAGCGCTGCATCGCCGCCGCGGCGAACGGACCCGCGAGGCCGTACAGCGCCAGGTTGATCGAAATGGCGAGCGAGATCGTGCCGCGCGACCAGCCGAACTGCTTTTCGAGCGGCAACATCATGACGCTCGGCGTCGCGCGCGTGCCCGCCGCGGCGAGCAACACGAAAAACACGACGCCCACCGCGATCCAGCCGTAATGCACGCGGCCATTCAGCCGTCTCGCTACCCAATTCATTGCTGCTCCGTTCCGTTGATTTTTGTCCCGCGACGTTACCGCTCTGTCACATCAGAGTTGCGAGCTTAGTTACCGATCGGTAACATGTCAAGCATGCAGCAGAAATCCGAGGAACCGACTTTGACACGATCAACGAGCGACCCGCCGAAAACCCGCACCCGCCGCAGTGTCCGCACCGACGGCGCGACGGCCCAGGAGCAACTGCTCGACGCCGCGCAGGAGTTGTTCTATCGCGACGGCATCCGCGCGATCGGCGTCGATGCCGTGGTGGAGCGCGCGGGCGTCAACAAGATGAGTCTGTATCGGCGGTTCGCGTCGAAGGACGAGCTCGTCGTCGCGTATCTGGACCGCATGGACGAGGGTTTCCGGCGGCGTTTCGAGGCGAGCATCGCGAAACACCCGGAAGAGCCGGCGAAGCAGATGGTTCAGGCGCTGGAAGATCTGGTGCAGCGGGCGTCCCAGCCGGACTATCGCGGCTGCCCGTTCGTGAACATCGCGTGCGAATTCGGCGATCCGGCGCATCCCGCGCGGCAATCGGTCGATCGCAACAAAAGCTATCTGATGACGCGTCTGGTCGAGATTTCGACGGCGGCCGGCGCGGATAATCCCACGGAACTGGCCGAATCGCTTGCGCTTCTGGTCGACGGCATTTACGCGACAAGTCAGACTTACGGTCCCGGCTCCGGCCCGCTGCTCGCGGCGCCGCGCATCGCGCGAACCTTGATCGCGGCGGCGTGCCCCGCGCTTCGCAAACAGGAAGATTCATGACTGACAGCAGCACCCGCGACGAGGTGATCGCGGCGACCCGGCACTGGCTCACCCGCGCGGTGATCGGCCTGAATCTATGCCCGTTCGCGAAGAGCGTGCATGTGAAGGAGCAGATTCGCTACGTGGTGAGCGAAGCGCGCGGCGTCGACGATCTGGTCGTAGAACTGACCGACGAGCTTCGACTTCTGCGTGACACCGATCCGGAATCCATCGACACGACGCTTTTCATCACGCCGCACGCATTCGCCGATTTCGCCGATTACAACGACGCCCTCTTTTTCGCCGAACGGCTGCTCGACCAGTTGGGGCTCGCGGGCGAACTGCAGATCGCGAGCTTCCATCCGGACTATCGCTTCGAAGGCACCGCGCCCGACGATATCGACAACTACACGAACCGCGCGCCGTATCCGACGTTTCACCTGATTCGCGAAGCGAGCATCGATCGGGCGGTCGCCGCGTTCCCCGACGCGTCCGATATCTACGAACGCAATATCGAAACGCTGCGCCGCCTCGGACACGACGGCTTCAAGGCGTGGATGAACAAAAGCTGATCAGTGCGCGGGCGTGAAGAAGCGCTCGCGCAATTCGTCGAGTCCCAAGGTTTCGAGCACGTCGGAGAGCCTTTGCGCGGGCCGTCCGCGCGGCAGATCCTTGAATTGCGCGATGATCAGCTCGTTCTTCATCGAGTGCTCCCAGCCGACGAGTTCCGTCACGCTCACCTGATAACCGTGCGACTCCAGTTGCAGGCAGCGCAGCACGTTCGTGATCTGGCTGCCGAATTCGCGCGTGTGCAGCGGGTGCCGCCACATTTCCGTCAGCACGTTCTTCGAGAGCGAATGGCCCTTGTTCTTGCGCAGCACGGACGCCACTTCCGCCTGACAGCACGGCACCACGACGATGTACTTCGCCTTCTTTTGCAGAGCGAAGTGGATGGCGTCGTCGGTGGCGGTGTTGCACGCGTGCAGCGCCGTGACGATATCGATCGATTCCGGCAAACGATCCGAACCGATTGATTCGGCCACCGACAGATTCAGGAACGACATCCCGTCAAATCCGAGACGCTGCGCCAATTCCTCGGATTTTTTTACGAGCTCTTCGCGCGTCTCGATTCCAAAGATGTGTGACCGATCGCGCAGAGTCTTGAAGAAGAGATCGTAGAGAATAAACCCAAGATAGGATTTGCCCGCTCCATGATCCACGAGTGATACGGCCCCTTGGCTCGCATGCACGTCGGAGAGAAGCGGTTCGATGAACTGATAGAGGTGATACACCTGTTTCAGTTTGCGACGGCTGTCCTGGTTCATTTTGCCGTCGCGCGTAAGGATGTGGAGTTCCTTCAGCAGTTCGATCGACTGGCCTGGACGGATGTCGTGTTTGGTGGAGGGGTCGGGTGTGCCCGGAGCCGACGCGGAAGACTTCCTGGTCATCGTGGAGGTATGTCGAATAAAAAAGCGGAGCATGTTCGCGCCGAATGTGCGCTAACCGCTGGTTCTGCCGTCTCAAAAGGGGAAGTTTACCCAAAAGCGCAAAGACGCTCTTTGTTCCGTCACCGCTTATCGGCGAATGCGCCGAGGCAAACGCATGGAACGGTTTGTGCATCGTCCCGACAATGAGGCCATTGGAAAAGACGACACGCGTGGCTTCGGGGCCACGTACCGATGCAGCAAGCAGGAGCAACAAGCTGGTAACAATCCCGCGCCTCGACACGTGAGCGTCGTCACCCGCGCCCGGTCATTGTTACGTAACACCTAACGCACAGCGCGGCGAATGCGACTCGCCGGCGCCATGAACATGAGAGGACGGCGATGGATGCGATCCCGGACAAGAAGGCAGAGAAACAATTTCAGGAGATGCTCGCGGCACTGACCGCGATGCCCGCGTGGAGTGAAAAGCAGCAACTCGAACTCGAAATGGCCCGAGAGATTTCCGTGGAGATGTTGCGCCTCGCCGAATCGATGCGCGACGGCTCCACCGACATCGAAACGTGCCTGACGATGCTGAAGTACGCCAAAGTGATGGACTTCGTCCTGACGACGCTCGCCTCGCGCCGTGAGATCGCGCCGCAAACGCTGCGCGTGATCTTCAAGCTAGCGGGTCTGAAGGTCGATGAAGCCTATCCGGGCTAGCGCGGTCACGTTTCTCAAACCGGCGCGCGTTCCGAGCGCGCGCCGCGCTCAGGCTTTGCGCCTCGTCATGAGCCGCGCCGCGGAATGACGCATGTGCCGCTGCATGGCGGCCTGCGCCTGAATGGCATCGCGCGCTTCCAGCGCCTCCAGAATCTCGCGATGCTCGCCGAGCGCCGCCGCCCACGTTTCCTCCCCTTCGAAGTGCCCACGCAGCGTCGATGACAGCGGGCTGTGCCGTTCGTCGTACAGGCTGCCGACCGTGCGCACCAGAACGTCGTTGCCCGTCATCTGCGCAATCGCAATGTGAAACGCGCGATCCGCGGCCATCGGCACCTGGCCGTGTTCGACTTCGCGCGCCATCGTCTCGTACACGGCGCGCAGCGTCTTCAGCTCCTTCGGCTTCGCGAACGGCGCGACGCTCGCCGCGATCGCGCCTTCGATCACGCTGCGCGCGTTCATGATCTCGATCGGGCTCTCGCCCAGTTCCGCTTCGGCCGTCGCGGGCTTGGCGGCGGGCGCGGCGACGATATACACGCCCGAACCCATGCGAATCTCGACGCGGCCTTCCAGTTCCAGCGCAACGAGCGCCTCGCGCACCGACGGCCGCGACACGCCGAGCGTCTGCGCAAGCTCGCGTTCGGACGGCAGTCGGCCGTTGGGCGCGAAATCCTGGTGCTCGATCAGCCCGCGCAGCTTGTCGGCGATCTGCAGATAGAGGCGGCGCGTCTCGGCTGGTTTCACGCTCACGTGCTGGCTCCTGATTTTGTCTCGGGGAAAACGTGGATTGTAATCAGCGGAAGCGCTGACGCACCGCGCGGCGGGCGTCGGCCGTTTCACAGCCGCTTACAAGTGGCTTGACCAATTCTATTTCAAGCCACTAGTATGCAATCCGGTAAGGCCAGGTGGCCAATTTTTTTTCGGTCAGCTGGAACCGTTCCCACCGAATACATCACGACGCGCCCGACGATGAGCAATCCGATTCTCCAATTCGGCACCAGCCGTTTCCTGCAGGCGCACGTCGATTTCTTCGTAGCCGTCGCGGCGCGCCGCGATCCGGCGTTGGCGCTTGGCAAGATCACCGTCGTTCAGACCACGGCAAGCAGCGACAGCCGCGCGCGCATCGACGCATTGCGCTCGGCCGGACGCTATCCGGTGCGCATTCGCGGACGCCGCCGCGACGAAACCGTCGACACGACCGTCGAGTGCGATTCGATCACCGAAGCGCTGCACACGAGCGAAGACTGGCCTCTACTGATCGAGCGCGTGAAGCGCGACGTCAAAGTGATCGTGTCGAACACGGCGGATGCCGGCTACGCGCTCTTCGACGAAGACACCGCCGATCTGCTCGACGGCCAGCGCACGCCGCGCGGTTTCGCGGCCAAGCTCGCCGTGCTGCTGCATGCGCGCTTTCAGGCAGGCGCCGAGCCGATCACGCTTTTGCCCTGCGAACTGGTTTCGCGTAACGGCGACACGCTGCGCGATCTGGTGGTCGGCGTGGCGCGCGGATGGAACGCCGGCGATGCGTTCATCGGCTATCTGACGAAAGACTGCGTGTGGGTGAACTCGCTCGTGGACCGCATCGTTTCGGAGCCGATCCAGCCGGTTGGCGCGATCGCCGAGCCGTACGCGTTGTGGGCGATCGAACGGCAGGCGGGCATGCTGCTGCCGTGCGAGCACGAAGACATCGTCGTTACCGACGATCTCGCGCATTACGAGCGTCTCAAGTTGCTGCTGCTGAACCTCGGCCACACGATGCTCGCGCAGATCTGGCGCAGTCGCGACGGTTCGCCCGACATGACCGTGCTCGACGCCATGCGCGATCCGGCCTATCGCGATCCGCTCGAAGCGACGTGGCGCGATGAAGTGCTGCCGGTGTTCGCGGCGCTCGGCAAGCGCGACGTCGCGACCGAATATCTGGCGAGCGTACGCGACCGTTTCGAGAACCCGTTCCTCGTGCATCGGCTCGCGGATATCGCGCGCAATCACGACGAGAAGAAGATTCGGCGCTTTCAGCCTGTGATCGATCTCGCGCGCGAACTTAAGCTCGACATCGAACAGACGCGTCTGCGCGACGCGCTCGAATCCGCCTGAAGAGCGGAAGACCCTTTTTGAATCACGGCTCGCCGCGCCGGCATCGCGGATCGGGCCGGAATGAATGAAGTGCCGCCCCATTGAGGAGACAAACGATGCGCAAAATGCGTTGGGTAGTGATATTTCTGGCCTTTCTGGCAATCGCGATCAATTACATCGATCGTGCGAACCTGGCGGTCGCCGCGCCGCAGATCGAAAAAGCGCTCAATATCGGCCCGGCCGAAATGGGCTTCATCCTGAGCGGCTTCTTCTGGAGCTACGCGCTCATGCAGATGCCGTTCGGCTGGTTCGTCGATCGCGTCGGCGCGCGCATCGCGCTGCCGCTCGCGGTGGGCTGGTGGTCGGTATTCACGGCGCTCACCTCCGCCGCGACGAGTGTGGTCGGCATGTTCGGCTGCCGCCTGATGCTGGGCGTCGGCGAAGCCGGTGCGTACCCGTCGTGCGCGAAGCTCGTGTCGCAATGGTTCACGAAATCGCAACGCGCGTTCGCAACGAGCATCTTCGACTCCGGCTCGCGTGTGGGTTCGGCGCTGTCGATTCCGGTCGTCGCGTTCATCATCAGTTCGTTCGGCTGGGAGGCGTCGTTCGTCATCACCGGCGTGATCGGCTTCGTGTGGATTCTCGGCTGGTTCCTGATCTACCGTAACAAGTCGAAGGGCGATCTGACGGGCGAAACGGACGTCGCGCCGGTGCCGGTCGCGCCGAAGAACAAGGTCTCGTGGGGCTCGCTCTTCAAGTACCGCACGCTGTGGGGCATGATGCTCGGCTTCTTCTGCCTGAACTTCGTGATCTACTTCTTCATCACGTGGTTTCCGAGCTATCTCGTGCAGGCGCACGGCTTCTCGCTCAAGTCGCTCGGCACGCTCGGCACGATTCCCGCGCTGATGTCGATTCCCGGCGGCTGGCTGGGCGGCTTCGTGTCCGACTCGCTCTTCAAGCGCGGCTGGAGCCTCACCGCGGCGCGCAAGACCTGCATGGTCGGTGGCATGCTGATGTCGTCCGTCATCACGCTCTGCGCGTTCGTGACCAACATTTATCTGATGCTCGCGTTCTTCGGCATCGCGTACGCCAGCCTTGCGTTCGCCGCGGCGTCGATCTGGTCGCTGCCGAGCGACGTCGCACCGACGCCGGATCACGTCGCGTCGATCGGCGGCATTCAGAACTTCGCGTCGAATCTGGCGGGCATCGTCATCACGACCTTCACCGGCGTGATGCTCTCGATCACCAAGGGTTCGTTCGTGATTCCGCTGTGCGTCGCGGGCGGTTTCTGCTTCCTCGGTGCATTCAGCTATCTTGTGATTGTCGGCAAAATCGAACCGCTCAATCGCGCCGACGAAGAGCAAACCCGCCGCGACGACGGTCGCGCGCCTTCCACGGTCTGAGAATAAAACCATGTCCACCACATCCACCGACCATGCGGTCATCCGGCTGCATCCCAACGACGATGTCGTGATCGCGACGCGTCAGTTGCTCTCCGGCGCGCGGATCGCGTCGGAGGATCTCGTCGTCGCCGGCCTGATTCCGCCGGGCCACAAGATCGCGACGCGCGATATCGCCGCGGGCGCGCCCGTGAAGCGTTACAACCAGATCATCGGTGTGGCGCGCGAGGCGATCTCGCGCGGACAGCACGTGCACACGCAAAACCTGTCGATGGCCGATTTCGCGCGCGAGCACGAATTCGGCGTCGATATGCATCCGACGCCGTTCGTCGATGCGCCCGCGACGTTCATGGGCATTCGCCGCGACGACGGCCGCGTGGCGACGCGCAATTTCGTCGGCGTGCTGACGAGCGTGAACTGCTCGGCGACGGTCGCGCGCGCGATCGCCGATCACTTCCGGCGCGACGTGCATCCGGAAGCGCTCGCGGATTATCCGAATGTCGATGGCGTGATCGCGCTGACGCACGGTCTCGGATGCGGTATCGACATGCAGGGCGAAGGACTCGGCATTTTGCGCCGCACGCTCGCGGGCTACGCGGTGCATCCGAACTTTCATTCGGTGCTGTTCGTGGGTCTCGGATGCGAAACGAACCAGATTTCGGGCGTGCTCGAATCGAGCGGGCTCAAGGACGGCGAGAAGCTGCGCAGCTTCACGATTCAGGACAGCGGCGGCACGCGCAAGACGATCGAGCACGGCATCGCGCTGGTCAAGGACATGCTCTCGGATGCGAATCGCGTGCAGCGCGAACCGGTGCCGGCATCGCATCTGATCGTTGGCTTGCAGTGCGGTGGATCGGACGGTTACTCGGGCATCTCCGCGAATCCGGCGCTCGGCGCGGCGGTGGATAAGCTCGTCGCGCATGGCGGCACGGCGATTCTGTCGGAGACGCCGGAGGTTTATGGCGCCGAGCATCTGCTGACGCGTCGCGCGGTGAGCCGCGAAGTCGGCGAAAAGCTGCTGACGCGCATCAAGTGGTGGGAAGAATACTGCGCGCGCAACGGCGCGGCGATGGACAACAATCCGTCGGCGGGCAACAAGGTCGGCGGATTGACGACGATCCTCGAAAAATCGCTCGGCGCGGTCGCGAAGGGCGGCACGACGAATCTCGTCGAAGTGTACGAATACGCGCAGCGGATCGACGCGAAGGGCTTCGTCTTCATGGATTCGCCCGGTTACGATCCGATGTCGGCGACGGGTCAGGTCGCGTCGGGCGCGAATCTGATCTGCTTCACGACGGGCCGCGGCTCGGCGTATGGATGCGCGCCCTCGCCTTCGCTCAAGCTCGCGACGAACACCGCGTTGTGGGAGCGCCAGGAAGAGGACATGGATATCAACTGCGGCGGCGTGATCGACGGCTCCGCTACCATCGAGCAACTCGGCGAGCAGATCTTTCAGATGATGCTCGACTGCGCGTCAGGCGTGGCGTCGAAGAGTGAAGTGCATGGGTACGGCCAGAGTGAATTCGTGCCGTGGCAGGTGGGCGTGGTGACTTGAAGCCGTTGGCTTGAATCGAATAAAGGCGCGCCGTGTCCCGGCGCGCCTTTTTTATGCGATTGCCGCGTGCTCGCTCATCATCTTCAATGCGACGGCTTCCGCGACTTCGATGCCATCGATCGCCGCCGAATAGATGCCGCCTGCATAACCCGCGCCCTCGCCCGCCGGGTACAGACCCTCGACATTGACGCTCTGATAATCGTCCTTGCGGCGCACACGCAACGGCGACGACGTGCGCGTTTCGACGCCGGTCAGCACGGCGTCGTGCATCGCGAAACCTTTGATTTTCTTGTCGAGCTCGGGCAGGGCTTCCCGAATCGCCTCGATGACGTAGTCGGGAAGCGCGGTGCTCAAGTCGGTCGGCTTCACGCCCGGCTTGTATGAAGGCACGACCGAACCGAGCGACGTCGATGCTCGCCCGGCGATGAAATCGCCGACGAGTTGGCCCGGCGCGGAATAATCGCCGCCGCCCAGCTCGAACGCGCGCTCTTCCCACTTGCGCTGGAACGCGATACCGGCGAGCGGACCGCCCGGATAGTCGTCCGGCGTAATGCCGACGACGATACCGGCATTCGCGTTGCGCTCGGCACGCGAATACTGACTCATGCCATTGGTCACGACACGCCCCGGCTCCGACGTCGCCGCGACCACCGTGCCGCCCGGGCACATGCAGAAGCTGTAGACCGCGCGCCCGTTGCTGCTGTGATGAACCACTTTGTAGTCGGCTGCGCCCAGCCGCTCGTGGCCGGCGAACTTGCCGAAGCGGCTCCGATCAATCACACCCTGCGGATGCTCGATGCGAAAGCCGAGCGAGAACGGCTTGGCTTCCATGTAGACGCCGCGATCGTGCAGCATCTGGAACGTATCGCGCGCGCTGTGGCCGATGGCCAGCACGACGTGATCGCAGCGCAGCGTTTCGCCCGTCGACAGGCGCAGGCCGCGCACCTTGCCGTTATCGATGTCGATATCTTCGACGCGCTGCTGAAATCGCACCTCGCCGCCGAGCTGGTGAATCTCTGCGCGCATCTTCTCGACCATGCTGACGAGCCTGAATGTGCCGATATGCGGGCGGCTCAAATACAGAATGTCTTCGGGCGCGCCGGCTTTGACGAATTCGTCCAGAACTTTGCGGCCGTAATGCTTCGGGTCCTTGATCTGGCTGTAGAGCTTGCCATCCGAGAACGTGCCAGCGCCGCCTTCGCCGAACTGCACGTTCGACTCGGGATTCAGTTCGTTGCGTCGCCAGAGTCCCCACGTGTCCTTGGTCCGTTCGCGCACGGCCTTACCGCGTTCGAGGATGATCGGGCGAAATCCCATTTGCGCGAGGATCAGTCCGGCGAAAAGACCACACGGTCCCATGCCGATGACCACGGGGCGCGGCTGTGCCGAATGCGCGGGCGCTTGCGCGACGAAGCGATACGTCATGTCAGGCGTGACGCCACAGTGCGATTGCGGGCTCGACTCAAGACGCTTCAGGACGGACGCTTCGTCATTCAACTCCACATCGATGATGTAATTGAGCTTGATATCGGCGCGCTTGCGGGCGTCGTGTGCGCGGCGAAATACGTGAAAGCGCACGAGTTGGCTGGCTTCGACGCCGATCTCCGCGAGACGCGCGAGAACCGCAGGTTCGATAGCCGATTCGGGATGATCGAGCGGGAGCTTGATTTCGCTTAGACGTAGCATCGGGAACTCGACGGCGTCAGCCGTCCTTGTGGGAATACGTACACGGATTTTAGCGCTTGAGCGGAACAGGCTTCGACGCTTGGGTACGCTTGGCGCGCCTGAACGCAAAAACCCCACCTTTGCGGGGCGGGGTTTTTGTTTTGCGGCATGAGGAGCCTGACGATTACCTACTTTCACACGGGTATCCGCACTATCATCGGCGTGGAGTCGTTTCACGGTCCTGTTCGGGATGGGAAGGGGTGGTACCGACTCGCTATGGTCATCAGGCATGACTTGTTGCTGTGTCGTCTTGGGGACGCGACAGCCAATCTGGGAAGAAGTAGCAGTGTTTGGGGTGGTGATCGTGGCACAACGATACTCAACCAGGAAGACACACTGGTTATAGGATCAAGCCTTACGGGCAATTAGTATCAGTTAGCTCAATGCATTACTGCACTTACACACCTGACCTATCAACGTCCTGGTCTGGAACGACCCTTCAAGGGGCTCGAAGCCCCGGGGATATCTCATCTTAAGGCGAGTTTCCCGCTTAGATGCTTTCAGCGGTTATCTCTTCCGAACATAGCTACCCGGCGATGCGACTGGCGTCACAACCGGTACACCAGAGGTTCGTCCACTCCGGTCCTCTCGTACTAGGAGCAGCCCCCTTCAAATATCCAACGCCCACGGCAGATAGGGACCAAACTGTCTCACGACGTTTTAAACCCAGCTCACGTACCTCTTTAAATGGCGAACAGCCATACCCTTGGGACCGGCTACAGCCCCAGGATGAGATGAGCCGACATCGAGGTGCCAAACACCGCCGTCGATATGAACTCTTGGGCGGTATCAGCCTGTTATCCCCAGAGTACCTTTTATCCGTTGAGCGATGGCCCTTCCATACAGAACCACCGGATCACTATGACCTGCTTTCGCACCTGCTCGACTTGTCGGTCTCGCAGTTAAGCACGCTTATGCCATTGCACTATCAGCACGATTTCCGACCGTACCTAGCGTACCTTCGTACTCCTCCGTTACACTTTGGGAGGAGACCGCCCCAGTCAAACTGCCTACCATGCACTGTCCCCGATCCGGATCACGGACCAAGGTTAGAACCTCAAACAAACCAGGGTGGTATTTCAAGGACGGCTCCACCAAGACTAGCGTCCTGGTTTCATAGCCTCCCACCTATCCTACACAGATCGGTTCAAAGTCCAATGCAAAGCTACAGTAAAGGTTCATGGGGTCTTTCCGTCTAGCCGCGGGGAGATTGCATCATCACAAACACTTCAACTTCGCTGAGTCTCGGGAGGAGACAGTGTGGCCATCGTTACGCCATTCGTGCAGGTCGGAACTTACCCGACAAGGAATTTCGCTACCTTAGGACCGTTATAGTTACGGCCGCCGTTTACCGGGACTTCAATCAAGAGCTTGCACCCCATCATTTAATCTTCCGGCACCGGGCAGGCGTCACACCCCTATACGTCCACTTTCGTGTTTGCAGAGTGCTGTGTTTTTATTAAACAGTCGCAGCCACCAGTTTATTGCAACCCTTTCACCCTCCTGGCGCAGGCCAGTCAAGCTACAAGGGCGTACCTTATCCCGAAGTTACGGTACCAATTTGCCGAGTTCCTTCTCCCGAGTTCTCTCAAGCGCCTTAGAATACTCATCTCGCCCACCTGTGTCGGTTTGCGGTACGGTCACTATTAGACTGAAGCTTAGAGGCTTTTCTTGGAACCACTTCCAATTGCTTCGCTTCCGAAGAAGCTCGCGCCACACCCTTGAATTACGTGCCCGGATTTGCCTAAGCACCTTCTCCAATGCAGCGACCGGGACTTCCAACACCCGGACAACCTTCCGCGATCCGTCCCCATCGCATCTAACAATGGTGCAGGAATATTGACCTGCTTCCCATCAGCTACGCATTTCTGCCTCGCCTTAGGGGCCGACTCACCCTACGCCGATGAACGTTGCGTAGGAAACCTTGGGCTTACGGCGAGGGGGCTTTTCACCCCCTTTATCGCTACTCATGTCAGCATTCGCACTTCCGATACCTCCAGCATGCCTTTCGACACACCTTCGCAGGCTTACGGAACGCTCTCCTACCACACGCACTTACGTGCGCATCCGCAGCTTCGGTGACTGGCTTGAGCCCCGTTACATCTTCCGCGCAGGACGACTCGATCAGTGAGCTATTACGCTTTCTTTAAAGGGTGGCTGCTTCTAAGCCAACCTCCTGACTGTTTTAGCCTTCCCACTTCGTTTCCCACTTAGCCAATCTTTGGGACCTTAGCTGGCGGTCTGGGTTGTTTCCCCTCTTGACACCGGACGTTAGCACCCGATGTCTGTCTCCCGTGATTGCACTCTTCGGTATTCGGAGTTTGCTATGGCGTAGTAATCCGCAATGGACCCCACAACCATGACAGTGCTCTACCCCCGAAGGTGATACACGAGGCACTACCTAAATAGTTTTCGGAGAGAACCAGCTATTTCCAAGTTTGTTTAGCCTTTCACCCCTATCCACAGCTCATCCCCTAACTTTTCAACGTTAGTGGGTTCGGTCCTCCAGTACGTGTTACCGCACCTTCAACCTGGCCATGGATAGATCACTTGGTTTCGGGTCTACGCCCAGCAACTGATCGCCCTATTCGGACTCGCTTTCGCTACGCCTGCCTTAATCAGTTAAGCTCGCTACTGAACGTAAGTCGCTGACCCATTATACAAAAGGTACGCCGTCACCCCTTACGAGGCTCCGACTGTTTGTATGCATGCGGTTTCAGGATCTATTTCACTCCCCTCCCGGGGTTCTTTTCGCCTTTCCCTCACGGTACTGGTTCACTATCGGTCGATCACGAGTATTTAGCCTTGGAGGATGGTCCCCCCATCTTCAGACAGGATTTCACGTGTCCCGCCCTACTTGTCGTACCCCTAGTTCTTCCATCCTATTTTCGTCTACAGGGCTATCACCTGCTATGGCCGCACTTTCCAGAGCGTTCGACTAATACGATAGATAAAGAGTACAGGCTGGTCCCATTTCGCTCGCCACTACTTTGGGAATCTCGGTTGATTTCTGTTCCTGCGGTTACTTAGATGTTTCAGTTCACCGCGTTCGCTCCACATGACCTATGTATTCAGTCATGGGTACTCCATAAGGAGTGGGTTTCCCCATTCGGATATCGGAGGATCAAAGCTCGTTTGCCAGCTCCCCTCCGCTTTTCGCAGGCTACCGCGTCCTTCATCGCCTGTGATCGCCAAGGCATCCACCACATGCACTTGTTCGCTTGACCCTATAACGAGTGTGTCTCTCGACTCACCACGTCATAGGCTGAGTATTCGCGTTGTGCCGTATTCCAAAGCAATCTTTCGATCACCTTTTCATACTTGATACAATCACTACCCTGACTACCCGACTCGCACCCATCTCTAAGTGCTTTTAGATAGTCTCTTTACTACTTCTTCCAGATTGTTAAAGAACGTTTAGCCGACAGGATCACTTCAATTCCTGCAGCATCAACTGGCTTCAATCGCCAATGCGCAGTGCTTCACGAAACACTGTGCATTGAGGATTGGTGGAGGATGACGGGATCGAACCGACGACCCCTGCTTGCAAAGCAGGTGCTCTCCCAGCTGAGCTAATCCCCCAAGTCTCTCGAGTCTGCTCGATCACGCGATCGACTCATCCTGACCGTGGTGGGTCTGGATGGATTCGAACCATCGACCCCCGCCTTATCAAGACGGTGCTCTAACCGACTGAGCTACAGACCCAAAGCCTGTCTTAAACAACAGCCGATAAGCGTGAGCGCTTAACTTTAAGTGCGAAGCTCGAGAAAGGAGGTGATCCAGCCGCACCTTCCGATACGGCTACCTTGTTACGACTTCGACCCCAGTCATGAATCCCACCGTGGTAAGCGCCCTCCTTGCGGTTAGGCTACCTACTTCTGGTGAAACCCACTCCCATGGTGTGACGGGCGGTGTGTACAAGACCCGGGAACGTATTCACCGCGGCATGCTGATCCGCGATTACTAGCGATTCCAGCTTCACGCAGTCGAGTTGCAGACTGCGATCCGGACTACGATCGGTTTTCTGGGATTGGCTCCACCTCGCGGCTTGGCAACCCTCTGTTCCGACCATTGTATGACGTGTGAAGCCCTACCCATAAGGGCCATGAGGACTTGACGTCATCCCCACCTTCCTCCGGTTTGTCACCGGCAGTCTCCTTAGAGTGCTCTTGCGTAGCAACTAAGGACAAGGGTTGCGCTCGTTGCGGGACTTAACCCAACATCTCACGACACGAGCTGACGACAGCCATGCAGCACCTGTGCGCCGGTTCTCTTTCGAGCACCCCCACCTTTCAGCAGGGTTCCGACCATGTCAAGGGTAGGTAAGGTTTTTCGCGTTGCATCGAATTAATCCACATCATCCACCGCTTGTGCGGGTCCCCGTCAATTCCTTTGAGTTTTAATCTTGCGACCGTACTCCCCAGGCGGTCAACTTCACGCGTTAGCTACGTTACTAAGGAAATGAATCCCCAACAACTAGTTGACATCGTTTAGGGCGTGGACTACCAGGGTATCTAATCCTGTTTGCTCCCCACGCTTTCGTGCATGAGCGTCAGTGTTGGCCCAGGGGGCTGCCTTCGCCATCGGTATTCCTCCACATCTCTACGCATTTCACTGCTACACGTGGAATTCTACCCCCCTCTGCCACACTCAAAGCCTGCCAGTCACCAATGCAGTTCCCAGGTTAAGCCCGGGGATTTCACATCGGTCTTAACAGACCGCCTGCGCACGCTTTACGCCCAGTAATTCCGATTAACGCTCGCACCCTACGTATTACCGCGGCTGCTGGCACGTAGTTAGCCGGTGCTTATTCTTCCGGTACCGTCATCCCACCACCATATTAGGGCGATGGTTTTCTTTCCGGACAAAAGTGCTTTACAACCCGAAGGCCTTCTTCACACACGCGGCATTGCTGGATCAGGGTTGCCCCCATTGTCCAAAATTCCCCACTGCTGCCTCCCGTAGGAGTCTGGGCCGTGTCTCAGTCCCAGTGTGGCTGGTCGTCCTCTCAGACCAGCTACAGATCGTCGCCTTGGTAGGCCTTTACCCCACCAACTAGCTAATCTGCCATCGGCCGCCCCTATAGCGCGAGGTCCGAAGATCCCCCGCTTTCTCCCTTAGGTCGTATGCGGTATTAATCCGGCTTTCGCCGGGCTATCCCCCACTACAGGACACGTTCCGATGTATTACTCACCCGTTCGCCACTCGCCACCAGGGTTGCCCCCGTGCTGCCGTTCGACTTGCATGTGTAAGGCATGCCGCCAGCGTTCAATCTGAGCCAGGATCAAACTCTTCAGTTCAAACCTGTTACTGTTTTCGGTTCCGTTAAGAACCGGTCGCTCACTCAACGTACTGACGATGATTATTCTGTCCTAGAACAGAAAAACCTTCCTCTGATACTTCGTGTGAGACTCTTGATACTTTTGCTATTACTGATCCCGAAAGACCAGCCGCACTCGCTATCAAGCGCCCACACTTATCGGCTGTTAGTTTTTAAAGAGCACATCGCAAGATCCTCTACTTCGCTACCGTCTTGCGTCGCTGCGTTGTCTGCAGCAGAGAAACGAGATTATGAACACCGCTTCAGTTACTGTCAACAAGAATTTCGAAGTTTTCTTGCCGACTATCTACATCTTCCTACCGACCGCAAAGCAAACGGGTCGTGCAAACATCGCACGACCCGTCGACATCAGTCTTGGTGCCGGCTGCAGGACTCGAACCCGCCACCTGATGATTACAAATCAACTGCTCTACCAGATGAGCTAAGCCGGCGAAGCACGAGATTCTACTTCATTTGACGACTTTCAGGTGAGACCTCGCGGGCGATTTCGAAGAATCGTCCTCGGCGTTCTCCTGAGAGTCATCCTGTGCGGCCGAACCGGAATCCGCCGCACCGGCAGCGGACTCCTCGATCTGCCGATCACGCTCGACCGGCCGCGACCCGACGGGAGCGCTCCCCAAATCCGCACCCGAATGCGACGCCGGCTCGACCGGGAACGCCATGCCCTGTCCGTTCTCGCGCGCATAAATGGCGAGCACGTTTGCAACCTGCACTTCGATCTTGTGGGACTTGCCCGAAAAGCGCGCGCTGAACTCGATCCACTCGTTGCCCATCTGCAGTTGGCTCGTCGCCTCGAAACTGATGTTCAACACGATCTCGTCGTTGCGCACGAACTGTCGCGGCACGCGCGTGGCCGCATCGACGCGCACGGCGATGTGGGGCGTAAAGCCATTGTCCGTGCACCACTCATACAGCGCGCGCAACAAATACGGCTTGGTGGAAATCTCTTGCATCAACTTTCCTCTGTCGGAACGCGACCGCGCGAAACGGCGCAGCCGCCTCCCAACGCATGCAAACTATCGACGCATCACCTTCTCGGAAGGCGTCAGCGCTTCAATATAAGCCGGGCGGCTGAAGATCCGCTCGGCGTACTTCATCAACGGCGCAGCATTCTTCGACAACTCTATGCCATAGTGATCCAGACGCCACAGGAGCGGCGCGATCGCGACGTCGAGCATCGAAAACTCTTCGCCCAGCATGTACTTGTTCTTCAGGAAGATCGGCGCAAGCTGCGTCAGGCGATCGCGGATCGCGCCACGCGCTTTCTCGTGATTCTTCTCGGCGGCCTTGCCCTTCTCGTTCTCGAGCGTGCCGACATGAACGAACAGTTCCTTCTCGAAGTTCAGCAGGAACAGGCGCGCGCGGGCGCGCTGCACCGGATCTGCCGGCATGAGTTGCGGATGCGGGAAGCGCTCGTCGATATATTCGTTGATGATATTCGACTCGTACAGGATCAGGTCACGCTCGACGAGAATCGGCACCTGTCCGTAAGGGTTCATTACCGCGATGTCTTCCGGCTTGTTGAACAGATCGACGTCGCGGATCTCGAAATCCATGCCCTTTTCGAACAACACCAGCCGGCAGCGCTGGGAGAAGGGGCAAGTAGTGCCGGAATACAGAACCATCATGTTTTTAAAGTTCCTTCAGTAAACTCGAAGGGCCGGCCGCGACGCTCCCTTCCGGGGAACGCCGTCGCGCCGACCCACGCCGTCGAGGGCGCGCTATTTGATATCTTTCCAGTATGCCGCGTTCAGGCGCCACGCGAGGAAGCTCAAGAGCGCCAGGAACAGCAGAACCCAGACGCCGAGCCGCTTGCGCGTCTGCTGCGCGGGTTCCGACATCCACGACATGTACGAAACGAGATCGGCCACACTTGAATCATAATCCACGGATGACATGGCACCAGGTGTAACCTGCGTGTAACCCACGAATCTTCTTACCTTTTCGCCGGTGTGCTCGTCCGTATCCGTCTCGAATTTGGCGTCGCGGATACCCTGGAGCGTCCACAGTACATGCGGCATTCCGACATTTTCGTACACGCGATTGTTCCAGCCGGTCGGCCGCGCCGGATCCCGGTAGAAACTCCGCAAATACGTATAGAGCCAGTCCTTGCCGCGCGCCCGCGCTTCCACCGACAAATCCGGCGGCGATGCACCAAACCATGCTTTCGCATCTTCCGGGCGCATCGCGATCGACATCGTGTTGCCGACCTTGTCGGTCGAAAACAGCAGATTTTCCTGGATCTGCTTTTCGCTGATGCCGATATCGGTCAGCCGGTTGTACCGCATCAGATTCGCACTGTGGCAGTTCAGGCAGTAGTTTACAAAGATTTGAGCGCCGTGCTGCAAGGACGCGAGATTGTCCGAGCTATCGGGCGCACGATCGAGCACCGCTTCTTCCTCCGCGTGCACGGGCGCCGCCGCGAACGCGAACAGCACCGCGGCGATCATCGATATTGTAGAGAGCCATTTTTTCATCGTATTTGTCTCCGGACGTGCGCTCAGTGAGGTTTGTAGTGCACGCGCTCAGGCGGCGTCTTGAACTTGCCGCGCGGCGTCCAGAAAGGCATGCCGAGGAAGAATGCGAAGTAGATCAGCGCGCATATCTGCGCGATCAGCGTCGCGGCTGGCGATGGCGGTCGCGTGCCGAGGAATCCGAGCAACAGGAACGCGAACACGAAAATCGCATAGAAGACTTTGTGGAAAAGCGGCCGGTAACGAATCGACTTCACCGGGCTCCTGTCCAGCCACGGCAGGAAGAACAGCGAAACGACCGCCGTGCCCATCACGACCACGCCCCAGAACTTCGATTCCGTCAGCGCCATGAAAATCAGCACGAGCACCGCGAGCACCGGCAGGCCGAGACGCCACTTGCCGCGCGCGCGCAAAAGCGCGAGCAGCGCGAGCGCCGCGATCACGATCATCAACACGATCTTGAACGGATCGGTGGTCGCGCGAAGCATCGCGTAGAACGCCGTGAAGTACCACACGGGTGCGATTTCCGGCGGCGTTTGCAGCGGATTCGCCGGCACGAAGTTGTTCGCTTCGAGGAAGTAACCGCCCATCTCCGGCGCGAAGAAAATGATCGCCGCGAAGATCAGCAGGAACACGCACACGCCCAGGAAGTCGTGCACCGAGTAGTACGGGTGAAACGGAATGCCGTCGAGCGGAATGCCGTTCGCGTCCTTCTTCGCCTTGATCTCGATGCCGTCCGGATTGTTCGAGCCGACCTCATGCAGCGCGACCAGATGCGCGACCACGAGACCGATCAGCACCAGCGGAATCGCGATCACGTGGAACGCAAAGAAGCGGTTCAGCGTCACGTCCGACACGACATAATCGCCGCGAATCCACAGCGACAGATCCGGTCCGATGAACGGAATCGCCGAGAACAGGTTCACGATCACCTGCGCGCCCCAGAACGACATCTGCCCCCACGGCAGCAGATAGCCGAAGAACGCTTCGGCCATGAGGCACAGGAAGATCGCGCAGCCGAAAATCCACACGAGCTCGCGCGGCTTGCGATACGACCCGTACATCAGCCCGCGGAACATGTGCAGATAGACGACCACGAAGAACATCGACGCGCCCGTGGAGTGCATGTAGCGGATGAGCCAGCCCCACGGCACCTCGCGCATGATGTACTCGACCGATGCGAACGCGAGCGTCGCGTCGGGCTTGTAGTTCATCGTCAGGAAAATGCCCGTGACGATCTGATTCACCAGCACCAGCAGCGCGAGCGAGCCGAAGAAGTACCAGAAGTTGAAGTTCTTCGGCGCGTAGTATTCGGATACGTGTTTCTTCCACGTCGACGTCATCGGGAACCGGCGGTCGATCCAGCCGACCAGCCCCGTCGTCTCGACTTCCTTTTCTGCGGTCGCCATTTACGCCTCTCCCTTTTCGTCCTTGCCGATCACGAGTTGCGTCGCGGAGGTGAACATGAACGGAGGAATGTCCAGGTTCTGCGGCGCGGGCTTGTTCTTGAAGACGCGGCCGGCCATGTCGTAGGTCGAGCCGTGGCACGGGCACAGGAAGCCGCCCGGCCAGTTATCGGGGAGATTGGGTTGAGGACCTTCGGTGAAGCGCGGCGTCGGCGTGCAGCCCAGATGCGTGCACACGGCAACCGCCACGAAAATGTTCTTGTGATCGGCGCGCGACCGGAACTCGTTGTTGCAGTACTCCGGCAACGGCATCGAAAATTCCATCTTCGACTGCGGGTCGGCCACTTCGTTGTCGGCCTTCTTGACGTCAGCCAGCATCTCGTCGGTGCGGTTCACGATCCACACCGGCTTGCCGCGCCAGGCGACGGTCATCATGTCGCCGGGCTTGAGTCCGCTGATATCGACCTCGACCGGCGCGCCCGCCGCCTTGGCCTTCGCGGACGGCGCAAACGAACCTACGAACGGAACCAGCGTCGCCACACCTCCGATACCACCTGTTACGGTCGTCGCAATCAGCCAGGTACGGCGGCCGCCGTCGACGCGTTTTTCTTCCTTGTCTCGCATCACACGCCCCACTTCTGAGTTGGATTTATACCGTCACATCAGTCGTTCCGCCGCTAGTGTGCGCGAATGGAGTTGGCATTTACAAGGGCCGAATAGCAAAAATCACTCGAAGTGATTGATGCTTCAGGGTTTTCCCCACGTTTTTCGCGCAATCTCGTGAAACGTTCATTTAAGCCAGCCGCACACGACAATAATCGCCGACAGGCCTTAATAGTGCATTAAACCGGATTATCGATATCGATAAAAACATGTTCGAGATCGAATTGCTCGGACAGATGCGCGCCCACTGCCTGCACGCCATAGCGCTCAGTCGCGTGATGTCCGGCCGCGATGTACGCGACACCCGATTCCGCCGCGATATGCATGGTCTGCTCGGAGACTTCGCCGCTGAGATACACGTCCGCGCCGGCCGCGATGGCGTCTTCGAAATAACCTTGCGCGCCGCCCGTGCACCACGCCACGCGCCGCAGTTCCTTGTCCGTATCGCCGAACACGAGCGGCTTGCGACCGAGCGCGTTCTCGACCATCGCGCTGAAGTGTTCGAGCGGAAGCGGCATGCCGAGCGTCGCGACCCAGCCGAGATCCTGATCGGCGAAACGGCTGTCCGCGATCAACCCGAGCCGCGCGCCGATCTGCGCGTTGTTGCCGAGTTCCGGATGCGAGTCGAGCGGGAGATGGTAGGCAAAAAGATTGATGTCGTTCGCAATCAGCGTGCGCAATCGCCGATGCTTGCGCCCTGTAATCTGCGGCGCTTCGTTGCGCCAGAAGTAGCCGTGATGCACGAGCGCGGTGTCCGCGCCCCACTCCGCCGCGGCTTCCAGAAAGGCGAGCGACGCCGTCACGCCGGTCGCGATCTTCCGCACGCGGCGCGCGCCTTCAACCTGCAGGCCATTAGGGCAATAGTCCTTGAAGCGGCCGATTTCCAGCAGATTGTTCAGATACAATTCGAGTTCGATCCGATCCATGAAATCCTCTATCCCTTCAAATGCTTAGACGCTTCTGGCTATTTTTTGCCCAAGCGGTCACCGTGCTTTTGGCCCTGATGTTCATCATCGCGACCTTGAAACCGCAGTGGCTTCAACGTCAAGGTCAATTCGGCAAGCAGCTTGCCGAGCCGATCGTCGCGTTGCAGGAAGTGGCGCCGAGCATAGGCTCGCGACCGCTCCAGTCGTCCTTTTCGGAAGGCGCGCAAAAGGCGATGCCGGCCGTTGTGAACGTGTTCTCCAGCAAGGACGGCAATCTGCCGCCCGATCCGCGTGCGAAAGACCCGCTATTCCGCTACTTCTTCGGTGACAAGAACAAACGCAAGAGCGACGAGCCGCCGGCGTCGAATCTCGGCTCCGGTGTCATCGTCAGCTCGGAAGGTTACATTCTAACGAACCAGCATGTGGTCGACGGTGCGGATCAAATCGAAGTCGCCCTGGCCGATGGCCGCACGTCGAGCGCCAAGGTGATCGGCGTCGATCCCGAAACCGACCTCGCCGTGCTCAAAATCAACATGACCAACCTGCCGAGCATCACGCTCGGGCGAATGGACCAGACGCGTGTGGGCGATGTCGTGCTCGCGATCGGCAATCCGTTCGGCGTCGGCCAGACGGTCACGATGGGCATCGTGAGCGCGCTCGGGCGCAATCACCTCGGCATCAACACGTTCGAAAACTTCATCCAGACCGACGCCGCCATCAACCCCGGCAACTCCGGCGGTGCACTGGTGGACGTGAACGGCAACCTCCTCGGCATCAACACCGCGATTTACTCGCGCAGCGGCGGCTCGCTCGGCATCGGCTTCGCGATTCCCGTGTCGACCGCGCGCAGCGTGCTGGAAAGCATCATCACGACCGGCACGGTGACGCGCGGCTGGATCGGCGTGGAACCGCAGGACGTGACGCCGGAAATTGCCGAGTCGTTCGGGCTGGACCAGAAATCCGGCGCGATCGTCGCGGGCGTGCTGCAAGGCGGCCCGGCGGACAAAGCGGGCATCAAGCCGGGCGATATCCTCGTGTCGATCAACGATGACACGATCACCGATACGACGCGTCTTCTGAACGTCGTGGCGCAGATCAAGCCGGGCACGTCCGTGAAGGTTCATCTGATGCGCAAGAACAAGGAGCTCGACGTCAACGTGATGATCGGCAAGCGTCCCGCGCCGCCGCGCGCACCGCAGATGCCGGAAGACGACGGCGATCAGGGCGACCAGAACGACGAGTAATCCGCGAGTCCGGTAAAACAAAAAGGCAGCTTCGATCGCTCGAAGCTGCCTTTTTTCATGCCGAATTCATGCCGCTCGGCGCGACGATTAGCCGCACCCAAGGCCGCTATTCCGCCGCGGCTTCCCCGCTTTTGATCTCTTCCTTGCCGACCACCAGCCGCGCCGCGATGATGCCCAGCTCATAAAGAATGACGAGCGGAATCGCGAGAATGAGCTGCGAGAAAACATCGGGCGGCGTGACGACCGCGGAAATGACAAACGCGCCGACGATCACGTAAGGACGGACCTGCTTCAATTTCGCGATCGACACGACGCCCATGCGCGCGAGCAGCACGACGACGATCGGCACTTCGAAGGTCACGCCAAACGCGATGAACATCGTCAGGACGAAGCTCAGGTAATTGTCGATATCCGTCGTCATTTCCGCGCCGAGCGGCGCGTTGTAGTGCGCCATCACTCGGAAGATCGTCGGGAACACGACGAAATACGCGAACGCCATGCCGCACAGGAACAGCGAATAGCTGCTGAACACGAGCGGCGCGACGAGCTTCTTTTCGTGCTGATACAAGCCCGGCGCGACGAACGCCCAGATCTGATACAGCACGATCGGCAGCGCGATGACGAACGCGACGAGCATCGTGACCTTCATCGGCACGAAGAACGAGCCGGTGACGTCGGTGACGATCATCTTGCCGTCGGCCGGCAGGTTCTGCATCAGCGGGCGGGCCAGCAGCTTGAAGATGTCCGGCGCCCAGTACACCAGCGAGACGAACACGACGATGACCGCAGCGCCCGCGCGAATGATGCGGTCGCGCAATTCGACCAGATGCGATATGAACGTCTCTTCGACGGGCTCTTCTTTGGGTAATTGCGGGTCGCTCACGCCGGCCCTCGGTTATTCATGGAAGGAAATGGGGATGGAAGCGCGGCTCGCTCAAAAGAACTTCGTCTGCCGGCGCAACGTGGCGGGCGTGTGACGCGCGACGCGCGCCGCGCCCGACTGGACCCGGGTGCGGCGCGCGGTCGTGCGCTTGTACCAGTTGGGCAGCGCGCTTTGCTTGACGCGCCAGTTCTTGCGCTTCACTGGCGTCGAGGTCGACGTGCTGGCCCAAGGCTTGTCCGATGCGGCGCCGCCGGCGGAATCCGCCTCGCCGCCCGCAATGCTCGGCGTGACCGACGAGCCTTCCTTGAACGCATCGTTCAACTCCGACTCGTGGCGCTTGAGCGTGTCGTGAATCGACGACTGCACGTTCGTCGCCGCCGTTTCGAACTCGGTGCGCATTTTCTTCAGCTCATCGAGTTCCATTTCGCGCGCGACTTCCGACTTGACGTCGTTGATGTAGCGCTGAGCGCGCCCAAAGAGCGCACCCGCCGTGCGCGCGACGCCCGGCAGGCGCTCCGGCCCGAGGACCACCAGCGCCACGACGCCGATGACCGCCATTTTGGTCAGACCGAGATCGAGCATTGAACGAGAAGTGGATGGTTGCGGTCGGCGGCCGAATTAACGGTAGTCGCCCGAGCGGGACTTGTCCTTTGCCTCGACGTCCACCGCGCCGTTACGCGGCAGTTCGCGCTGGTCGGCTGCGTTCGCCCGATCGGCCGGCGTTTCGCCCTCGCGCATGCCGTCCTTGAAACCCTTCACCGCGCCGCCCAGATCGCCGCCGATATTGCGCAACTTCTTCGTGCCGAAGACGAGCGCCACGATCAACAGAACGATCAACCAATGCCAAATGCTTAACGAACCCATGATGAAAACTCTCCGTGATTCCGCCCCGAATTGGGTACCGGGGACGGAAGATCGGCCTTTCGACCGAGCCGAGGCAGATCGCCTCAGCTTCAACTATCGATTTTGCTCGCCCAATATTTCATTGGAAAGGAGAATGCCGACAAAGAATGCGGCTTACCCCATTCGGCGCCACGGGCGCTCGCCGGCTAACAAATGCGCGTGGATGTGATACACCTCCTGCCCGCCGCCCGGTCCGGTATTAATTACCGTGCGAAAGCCCGTGTCGCCCCCCGTGTAGGACACACCCAGGTCTTTCGCCAACCTTCCGACGAGACTCACCATTCTACCAAGCAGCGGACTGTCACTTTCTGTGCAATGAGAAAGTGTTTCAATATGCTTCCGCGGAATCACCAGCACGTGCACCGGCGCAGCAGGATTGATGTCGTTGAACGCGACAAATTCATCGTCTTCGTAGACTTTTGTGCTCGGAAGCTGTCCGGAAGCGATCCGGCAAAAAATACAGGTGTCTTGGCTCATGGACTTGACGGTTTTCGTTGTCGGATGTGATTAGAACCACGCGGTCGCGTCGAGCGTCTTGCCCTCGTAGAGGAACAGCCAGCCCTTGATGATCCGATAAAGCGTCCAGATCCAGGTCGCACCGATGACCAGAAAGCCGAGGCCGAGCACCCAGATCAGGGCGAAACCGACGACGTGCCCGAGCAGCGACCACCAGAACGTGCGGATCTGCCACGTGAAATGATCTTCGCACGGCGTGCCGACGGCATCGCTGCGCTTGACGTAGTTGAGGATGATGGCGACGAGGCCGGTGAGCCCGCCCGTCAGCCAATAGACGGCGTACAGCGCATAAAGCACATGGGTGAACGTGCGAATATTGCGCAGACGTTCCGGATCGGTCGAATTCTGAATGACAGGCGGATAAGGTTCGTACGGCCGGTTCATGCTTGACCTCCTTCGCAAATGCGAGACGCTCGTCAGCCGCCGTTCTGCTCGCGCTCGCGCGACTTGCGCAGCGCTTTCTCTTCGATTCCCGACAAGCCTTCACGACGTTCGAGTTCGGCGATGACGTCGGCGGGACTCAGATCGAAATGCGACAGCGTCACGAGACAATGAAACCACAAATCGGCGACCTCGCTGACCAGTGCCTTCGGTGCGCCGCCGTGACGCGCGTCCTTCGCGGCGAGCACGACTTCCGTCGCTTCCTCGCCGATCTTCTTCAGGATCGCGTCGTCACCTTTATGAAAGAGTCGGGAAACGTAGGATTGTTCCGGATCGCCGCCCTTGCGGCTGTCGATGATGGAAGCGAGTCGCAACAGCGTGTCCAGCGTGGTGTCTTGCGTCATTTGTAGATGCTTTCTGGGTCTTTCAGCACGGGTTCGACCGCAACCCACTCGCCGCTCTCGGCCGTGCCTTCGAATTTCTGGAAAAAGCAGGAATGGCGGCCCGTGTGGCACGCGATACCCGAGACCTGTTCGACCTTGAGCAGCACGACGTCTTCGTCGCAATCGAGGCGCACGTCGTGCACGTGCTGCACGTGGCCCGATTCCTCGCCCTTGAACCACAGGCGCTGGCGCGAGCGTGAAAAATACACCGCGCGTTTCAGTTCGATGGTTTTCGCGAGCGCCTCGCGATTCATCCACGCGAACATGAGCACGTCGTTGGTCGTGTGTTCCTGCGCGATCACTGGCACAAGGCCGTTCGCGTCCCACTTCACTTTGTCGAGCCAGCCGGCTTCTGCGTTCATCGGCTTACGTCCTTACCGAAATGCCGTGATCGGCCATGAAGCGCTTGGCTTCGCCGACCGTGTGCTCGCCGTAGTGGAAGATGCTCGCGGCGAGCACCGCGTCCGCGTGACCTTCGACGATGCCGTCCGCCAGATGCTGGAGCGACCCGACGCCGCCCGATGCGATCACCGGCACCGGCACCGCGTCCGACACGGCGCGCGTCAGGGCGAGATCGAAGCCGGATTTGGTGCCGTCGCGGTCCATGCTGGTGAGCAGGATTTCGCCCGCGCCGTATTCGGCCATCTTGCACGCCCACTCGATCGCATCGATGCCGGTCGCCTTGCGGCCGCCGTGCGTGAAGACTTCCCAGCGCGGCGTTTCGCCTTCGCCCGACACGCGCTTCGCGTCGATCGCGACGACGATGCATTGCGAACCGTGCTTGTCCGACGCGTCGCGCACGAGCTGCGGATTCGCGACCGCCGACGAATTCATGCTGATCTTGTCCGCGCCCGCGTTGAGCAGCCGCCGTACGTCTTCGACCGCGCGCACGCCACCGCCGACCGTCAGCGGAATGAACACCTGCGACGCCACCGACTCGATAATCGGCAGAATCAGATCGCGTTGATCGGAGGTTGCGGTGATGTCGAGGAAAGTGAGTTCGTCCGCGCCCTGATCGTCGTAGCGCCGCGCGATTTCGACGGGATCGCCCGCGTCGCGCAATTCGACGAAATTGACGCCCTTCACGACGCGGCCAGCGGTCACGTCGAGACAGGGAATGATGCGTTTAGCGAGAGCCATTTTCTGTGGTGTCACGAAGTAGAAGCAGCCGGGCGTGCCCGGCCATGCTCGCGCCGCGAGAATAGTTAAGCGCCGTCCGGTTCGCGCAGCGCGTCGGCACGCGTCTGGGCGGCCGTGAAATCGAGATCGCCGGAGTAGATCGCGCGGCCGCAGATCACGCCTTCGATGCCCTCGCCCTCGACCTCGCAGAGCGATTCGATGTCCGCGATGTTCGACAGCCCGCCGCTCGCGATCACCGGAATCTTCACCGCCTGCGCGAGGCGCACGGTCGCGTCGATGTTGATGCCCTGAAGCATGCCGTCGCGCCCGATGTCGGTGTAGATGATCGATTCGCAGCCGTAGTCCTCGAACTTGCGGGCGAGATCCACGACTTCGTGGCCCGTCAGCTTGCTCCAGCCGTCGGTGGCGACCTTGCCGTCCTTTGCGTCCAGCCCGACGATGATATGCCCGCCGAACGCGCTGCACGCGTCCCGCAGGAAGCCCGGATTCTTCACCGCCGCGGTGCCGATGATCACGAACGACAAACCGTCGTCCAGATAGCGCTCGATAGTTTCCAGATCGCGGATGCCGCCGCCCAACTGCACGGGAATCTCGCTACCCACTTCTTCGATGATCGAGCGGATCGCATCGCCATTTCGCGGTTTGCCGGCGAACGCGCCGTTCAGATCGACCAGATGCAGTCGTCTCGCGCCGCGATCGACCCAATGTCGGGCCATTGCCGCAGGATCTTCTGAAAAAATGGTCGCCTGGTCCATATCGCCCTGCTTGAGGCGCACGCACTGACCGTCCTTAAGATCGATGGCCGGAATGAGCAGCATAGGTATCGCGTAGTTTCTGGGTGGAGTTGATCAAAACGGCGCACGCGCGGTGTTACGCGCCCTTCGCGCCGTCTCGCTAGTGTAGTACAAGTCTTGCAACGGTCATGCGCCGGTCGTAATAGGCGAAAACGCTAGCGGGCGCGCCGTTTCACGGGTTCCAGTGCACGAAATTGCGGTACAGGCGCAATCCGGCATCCGCGCTCTTTTCGGGGTGAAATTGGGTCGCGAAGATATTGTCGCGCGCCACCGCCGATGTGAATGCGCCACCGTACACGGTTTCGCCGGACGTGTGCGCCGGATTCGCCGGCACCACGTAATAGCTGTGCACGAAGTAGAAGAACGCGCCGTCCGCGACGCCGTCCCAGATCGGATGCGCCTGCGTCTGGCGCACGCGGTTCCAGCCCATCTGCGGCACCTTGAAGCGAGATCCGTCGTCCTGAAGCAGACCGTCGAGCTGGAAGCGCACGACCTTGCCCGGCAGCAGGCCGAGGCCTTTCGTGTCGCCTTCCTCGCTCCAGTCGAAGAGCATCTGCTCGCCGACGCATACGCCGAGCATCGGCTTTTCGCGCGCCGCCTGCATCACCGCTTCCTGCAGGCCGGATTCGGTGAGATGGCTCATGCAGTCGCGCATCGCCCCCTGGCCCGGCAGCACGACGCGATCCGCGGCGTGAATGCCCTGCGGCTGATCGACGATCGCCACGTTCGCGTCGGGTGCAGCCTTTTTCAGCGCCTGGTAGACCGAGCGCAGGTTGCCCATTCCGTAATCAACAATCGCAATCGAAGTATTCATTTCAAAGATGGCATCAAGGCCTTCAACCCGTCGACGATGAACTCCACCGCCAGCGCGGACAACATCAAACCCATGAGACGCGTGCCGATATTGATCCCGGTGCGCCCGACCACGCGGGCGATCGGCTCGGCGAGATTCAGCGCGCCGAAGCACAGCCCCGCGATGATCGCGCCCAGCACGACGAGCCCGAAACGGTCATACCAGTGCTGCGCATTGGCCGCATAGACGATCACCGTGCTGATCGAGCCGGGGCCGGTAAGCAGCGGAATCGCGAGCGGCACGACCGCGACGCTGTTGCGCTCCTCGGCCTCCATGCGTTCTTCCGGCGTCGAGCGCGCGTTGCCGACCTGCGCGTTCAACATGCTGATCGCCATGAGCAGCATGATGATGCCGCCGCCCACTTCGAACGACCCGACCGAAATGCCGAAGAACGCGATGATCTGCTGCCCGAGCAGCGCGGTCACGGCGATCACGCAGAACACCGAAATGGACGCGACGCGAATCGTGTTGCGCCGCTCGATGTCGGATTGCTGCGAGGTCAGGCTGAGAAAAAACGGTATCGCGCCGATCGGGTTGATCAGCGCGAGCAGCGATATGAACGACTTGAACAGATCCATCGTGATCCCGACGCGCGTGCTTGAAACAGCGAAAGCGCCGAGCGCCGTTCAGAGACTGCCTTTGGTCGACGGAATCTGCCCCGCCGCGCGTTCATCGACTTCGCAGGCCATGCGCAGCGCGCGGCCGAACGCCTTGAACACGGTTTCGACCTGATGATGCGCGTTGATGCCGCGCAGGTTGTCGATGTGCAGCGTCACGCCCGCGTGATTCACGAAGCCGCGGAAAAATTCGATGGTGAGATCGACGTCGAACGTGCCGATACGCGCGCGCGTGAAAGGCACATGGAATTCGAGCCCGGGCCGGCCGGAAAAATCGATCACGACGCGCGACAGCGCCTCGTCCAGCGGAACATACGAATGCCCGTAGCGGCGAATGCCCTTGCGGTCGCCGATAGCCTTCGCGATGGCCATTCCGAGCGTGATGCCGGTGTCTTCGACCGTGTGGTGATCGTCGATATGGAGGTCGCCGTGCGCTTCGATGTCGAGATCGATGAGCCCGTGACGGGCGATCTGGTCGAGCATGTGATCGAGGAACGGGACGCCGGTGGCGAGCTTCTGCTTGCCGGTGCCGTCCAGATCGAGCTTCACACGGATCTGCGTTTCGCTGGTGTTGCGAACGACTTCCGCAATGCGCATGGTGATTCCTTGAGACTTTTCGAAAAGTGGGGGTCAGTTCGGTGCGAGCTTTTTCAGCGCCGCGACCATCTGCTCGTTTTCCTCGGCCGTGCCGACCGTCAAACGCACGCAGTTAGTGAGCAATGGATGCATTTTACCCACGTTTTTTATCAAAACCCGCGAAGTCAGAAGGGTTTCGAAAGCAACGGCGGCGTCCGGCACGCGCACGAGCAGGAAATTGCCCGCGCTCGGATAGACGGTCATGCCGGGCAGCGCGGCCAGGTCGCGCGCGAGTTTCGTGCGTTGCGCGCGCAGTTCGGCTGCTTGCGCGTCGAGCACGTCGAGGTGATCGAGCAGGAAATCGGCGGTGGCCTGCGTCAGCACGTTGATGTTGTAGGGCGGGCGCACCTTGTCGAACTGCATGATCCACGCGGGCCGACCGGCCATATAGCCTAGCCGGATGCCCGCGAGGCCGAGCTTCGAGACGGTGCGCATCACGACGACATTGTCGAAATCCGCCGCGCGCGGCAACCAGGTCTTTTCCGCGAACGGCTGATACGCCTCGTCGATCACGACGAGACTTTTTCGTGCCGCCGCGATCACGCGTTCGATATCGGCGTCGTCGTAGAGCGTACCGGTCGGATTGTTCGGATACGCGAGATAGACGAGCGCGGGCGCGTGCTCGTCGATGGCGGCAATGAGCGCATCGGCGTCGAGCGTGAAGTCGGCCTTCAGCGGCACGCCGATGAATTCGAGGTGCGCGAACTTCGCCGACATTTCGTACATCACGAAGCCCGGCACCGGCGCCACGACCTTCGCGCCCGGCGTCGAGCACGCGACCGACATCATGGTGATCAACTCGTCGGAGCCGTTGCCGAGCAAAACGTCGCAGGCGTCGGGCACGTGCATCGCGCGTTTGATCTTGGCGAGCAGTTCCGCGGGGCGCGGCGCCGGATACCGATTCAGTGCGACGCCGGCGAGATGGGCGCCCAGGCGTTCGGCGAGATCGGCGGGCAGCGTGTAGGGATTTTCCATCGCGTCGAGCTTGATCAGGCCCGTTGAATCGGGCACGGGATAGCTCGTCATCGCGAGTACGTCGGGACGAATGATGTCTTGGGCTGTCGTCATGATTTCCCGGCGCTCTCCCGCCGGTTTTCAATGGCGGCTCTCAGGCCGCCTCGTTCCGTGGAGTCGGCTTTATCTCAGCCGATGTTTTTCATTCGGTATTCGGCGCTCTTCGCATGCGCCTGCAAGCCTTCGCCGTACGCGAGTTCCGCCGCGATTTCGCCGAGCGTCTGCGCGCCGTCCGCGCTCACTTCGATCACGCTCGAACGCTTCATGAAGTCGTACACGCCGAGCGGCGACGAGAAGCGCGCCGTACGCGACGTAGGCAGCACGTGATTCGGGCCCGCGCAGTAATCGCCGAGGCTTTCGCTCGTATAGCGGCCGAGGAACATCGCGCCCGCGTTGTGGATCTGCGAGGCCCACTGATGCGGATCGAGCGCGGAAATCTCCAGATGCTCCGGCGCGATATCGTTGGCGATCGCGCAGGCTTCAGCCATGTCCTTCACCTTGATGAGCGCGCCGCGATCTTCGAGGGAGCGCTGAATGACTTCGCGGCGCGGCATCGCGGGCAGCAGCTCGACGATCGCATCTTCGACGCGCTGAATGAAGTTGTCGTCGGGGCACAGCAGGATGGATTGCGCGAGCTCGTCATGCTCGGCTTGAGAAAAGAGGTCCATCGCGACCCAGCGCGGATCTGTGGTGGCGTCGCAAATCACGAGGATTTCGGACGGACCGGCGATCATGTCGATGCCGACCGTTCCGAACACGCGGCGCTTCGCCGACGCGACATACGCATTGCCCGGGCCGCAGATCTTGTCGACGGCGGGCACGGTTTGCGTGCCGTACGCGAGCGCGGCCACGGCCTGCGCGCCGCCGATCGTGAACACGCGATCCACGCCGCCGAGCAGCGCCGCCGCGAGCACGAGCGGATTCTTCACGCCGTCGGGCGTCGGCACGACCATCACGATTTCCTTCACGCCTGCGACGCGCGCCGGAATCGCATTCATCAGCACCGACGACGGATACGCCGCCTTGCCGCCCGGCACGTAGATGCCCGCGCGATCGAGCGGCGTAACCTTCTGGCCGAGCACGGTCCCGTCTGCTTCGGTGTAGTGCCAGCTATGGCTGCCGCACTCGATACGCTGCTTTTCGTGATAACCGCGCACGCGCGCCGCAGCCGCTTCGAGCGCCGCGCGCCGTTTGGGTTCGAGCCCTTCGAGCGCGGCTTCCATTTCGGACAGCGGCAGTTCGAGCGCCGCGACGCTCGCAGCCTTCAGGCGATCGAACTTGTTGGTGTATTCGAGCACGGCCTCATCGCCGCGCGCTTTGACATCGGCGAGAATCTGCGCGACCGAGCGCTCGATCGCTTCGTCTTCGCTCGCCTCGAATGCGAGGACCGCGCGCAGCGCCTTTTGGAAACCATCGGTGCTGGAATCGAGTTTGCGAATCTTGATGGACATGCTGGTTTTCCGTTTTGCTTGTGGCGCGCCGCAGTGTGCGGCTCGCCTAATTGCCTGTGCCGGCTCTCTGGGCCGTGGCGCGCTCGAAGGCGTCGAGGTAGGGCGTGAGCGCCGCCCGCTTCAGCTTGAGCGCCGCCTGATTCACGACGAGGCGCGACGAAATCTGCATGATCTCTTCGACTTCGACGAGGTTATTCGCCCGCAGCGTGCCGCCTGAGCTCACCAGATCGACGATTGCATCGGCCAGTCCGACGAGCGGCGCGAGCTCCATCGAACCGTACAGCTTGATCAGGTCGACGTGCACACCCTTCGACGCGAAATGCTGGCGCGCCACCTCGGTGTACTTCGTCGCGACCTTGAGGCGCGCGCCCTGGCGCACCGCGTTCGCGTAATCGAAACCGGCCTTCACGGCCACCGACATCCGGCAACGCGCGATGTCCAGATCGATCGGCTGATACAAGCCGCCGCCGCCATGCTCGATCAGCACGTCCTTGCCCGCGACCCCGAAATCCGCCGCGCCGTATTCGACGTAGGTCGGGACATCGGTTGCGCGCACGATGATCACGCGCAGGTTCGGGTTCGTGGTCGGCAGAATCAGCTTGCGCGAGCTTTCCGGATCTTCGGCCACCTGCACGCCGGCCGCCGCGAGCAGCGGCAGCGTTTCCTCGAAGATACGCCCTTTCGACAGCGCGAGCGTGAGCGGAGCGCGCGGCTCCACCGACGACGACGTCTGCGGCAGCGAACTCATTGCTCGCTCCCGCTGCCCTTGATGCGGCGTACGTTCGCGCCCACGGCGGTCAGCTTCGCTTCCATGCGGTCGTAACCGCGGTCCAGATGGTAGATACGGTCGATGAGCGTTTCGCCGTCGGCGCACATTGCCGCGATCACGAGGCTTGCCGATGCGCGCAGATCCGTCGCCATGACTTTCGCGCCGGAGAGCATCTCGACGCCCGACACGAGCGCGGTGTTGCCGTCGATGGTGATGCGCGCGCCCAGACGGTTCAGCTCCTGCACGTGCATGAAGCGGTTCTCGAAGATCGTCTCGACGACTTGCGACGTGCCGCTCGCGATCGTGTTGAGCGCCATGAACTGCGCCTGCATGTCGGTCGGGAACGCCGGATATTCCGACGTGCGGATGTTCACCGCTTCGGCGCGCTTGCTCATGCGCACGCGCATCCAGTCGTCGCCTTCCTCGATGCTCACGCCCGCTTCGCGCAGCTTGGCCGTCACGGCGTCGAGCAGATGCGAGCTCACACGGCGCAGCATGACATCGCCGCCCGCCGCCGCGACCGCGCACAGGAACGTGCCCGCCTCGATGCGGTCCGGCACGACGTCGTGCTTCGCGCCGTGCAGCTTGTCCACGCCCTGAATCACCAGACGATCCGTGCCGATGCCGTCGATCTTCGCGCCCATCTTCACGAGCAGATGCGCGAGGTCGGAGACTTCCGGCTCGCGCGCCGCGTTCTCGATGACGGTTTCGCCTTCGGCCAGCACCGCCGCCATCAGCAGATTTTCCGTGCCGGTGACGGTGATCATGTCCGTGATGATGCGCGCGCCCTTCAGACGCTTCGCACGCGCCTCGATGAAGCCGTGCTCGATGTTGATCTCGGCGCCCATCGCCTGCAGGCCCTTGATGTGCTGATCGACCGGACGCGCGCCGATCGCGCAGCCGCCGGGCAGCGACACCTTCGCCTCGCCGAAGCGCGCGACGAGCGGCCCGAGCACGAGAATCGACGCGCGCATGGTCTTCACCATTTCGTAAGGCGCGACCAGCTTGTCGACCTTCGACGCATTCAGCGTGACGCGCCCGTCGCCGGACACTTCGCACTGCACGCCCATCTGGCGCAGCAGCTTGAGCATCGTGCGCACGTCCTGGAGATTCGGCACGTTCGACAGATGGACGTCGTCGGCGGTGAGAAGGCTCGCGCAAAGAATGGGCAGAGCCGCGTTCTTCGCGCCCGAGACGGTGATTTCGCCAGAGAGCTTCGCGCCCCCCGTGATGACCAGTTTATCCATGCTTGCTTGTCCTTCTACCGAGCTGCCTGCGGTGCCGTTCTGGGCGCCGCCGTTGTCTTGAATGAATCGCACTCTTTACTGCCTTTGTCTACCGGTGATGCCGGATGTTGCTGAAGATGAGTCGTATGACCTGATTGGCTTCGCCGGGTGGACTCAGGCCGCTTTCCACTCGTCGGGGGTGAGGGTTTTCATGCTGAGCGCATGAATCTCCTCGCGCATGCGCTCGCCGAGCGCTGCATAAACCAGTTGATGACGCGCGATCAGCCGCTTGCCGACGAACGCGTCGCTCACGATGGTCGCGAAAAAATGCTGGCCGTCGCCTTCCACTTCGAGATGCTGGCAGGCGAGACCTTTGGCGATGTAGTCCTTCACTTGCTCCGGAGTCGGCAACATGAAAGTCTCCTTGAATATTAGTGACGCAGCTTGTAGCCGCTCGCGAGCAAACGCACGGCGATCAACGCCAGCACCGCGAGAAATCCGCCGACGATGCCGAGGCTCACCAGCGGATTGACGTCGGACAGGCCGAAAAAGCCGTAACGGAAGCCGTCGATCATGTAGAAGAACGGATTCAGATGCGACACCGCGCGCCACAGCGGCGGCAGCGTATGCGTCGAGTAGAACACGCCGGAAAGAAACGTGAGCGGCATGATCAGGAAGTTTTGAAACGCGGCCAGCTGATCGAATTTGTCCGCCCAGATGCCCGCGATCAAACCGAGCGTGCCGAGAATGCCCGAACCGAGGATCGCGAACGCAATGATGTAGAACGGCGCGGAAAAAGACATCGGGATGAACCATATCGTCACGATGAACACGCCGAGACCGACACTCAGCCCGCGCACGACCGACGCCAGCACATACGCGAAAAACATTTCCCAGTGCGCGATGGGCGGCAGCAGCACGAACACGAGATTGCCCGTGATCTTCGACTGGATCAGCGACGACGAGCTATTCGCGAACGCGTTCTGCAGCACGCTCATCATCACCAGGCCCGGCACGAGGAAGCTCGTGTAGCCGACACCCGGATACACCTGCACGTGCCCCGACAGCGCGTGGCCGAAGATGGTGAGATACAGCAGCGCCGTGACCACCGGCGCGAGCACTGTCTGAAACGAGACCTTCCAGAAGCGCAACAGCTCCTTGTAGAACAACGTCTGGAAACCGCTCATGAAAGTCCCTCGACCACTTCCGGCTCGTTCATCACCTGCACGAATACGTCTTCGAGATCGGCCTTGCGCACTTCGATTTCGTCGAACGTGCAGCCGGCCGCGCGGCATTTCGCGAGAATCGGCTCGACATCGTCGTAGGTCGCGAGACGCAACAAATGCTGCGTGCCCGACACCGCGTGCGGATCGACTTCGAGCGAACGCAGCTCGGCGGGCAGCGCGCCGTTCGACAGCCGCAAATATAACTGCATGCCCGAGAACCGCTGCAGCAACGCGCTCGTGCGCTCCAGCGCCACGACTTCGCCGCGACGGAGCATCGCGAGGCGGTCGCACAGCGATTCGGCTTCTTCCAGATAGTGCGTTGTCAGCACGATCGTGTGGCCTTCGCAATTCAGGCGCGAGATGAACTTCCAGAGCGTCTGGCGCAGTTCGACATCGACGCCGGCGGTGGGCTCGTCGAGCACGATCACAGGCGGCCGATGCACCAGCGCCTGCGCCACGAGCACGCGGCGCTTCATCCCGCCGGAAAGCGCGCGCGTGTTGACGTCGGCTTTCTCGGTGAGATCGAGATTGGCCATGACTTCGTCGATCCAGTCGTCGTTGTTGCGCAAGCCGAAGTAGCCCGACTGGATGCGCAGCGACTCGCGCACGGTGAAGAACGGATCGAAGACGAGCTCCTGCGGCACGACGCCGAGCGCGCGCCGCGCCGCCCGGAAGTCGCTGACGACATCGTGGCCGCGCACGGAGATCGTGCCGCTATCGGCGCGCGCCAGGCCGGCCAGAATGCTGATCAACGTGGTTTTGCCGGCGCCGTTGGGACCGAGCAAGCCGAAGAACTCGCCCTCTTCCACCGTGAGGCTCACGCCTTTGAGCGCCTGGAGATCCTTGTAGCGCTTCCTGACGTTTCGGATTTCTATGGCTGACATGTGGACAGTGCGCGCGCCTCGCACGGCCGCGCCTCGATTGTGCGGAGATTCGCGTGACGATCCCGGCTCAGACAAAAAGGGCCGGGTACGGCCGCGAAAAAAACGTTTGATTATAGGACAAAGCGCTTGACGCCGACTTCGGAGTGATCCCGATTGCAGCGGCGGCGCGCGTCGCCGCCTTCTGCGCTGCGGTCAGAGCAGCATCAATGTCGGAAGGTGAGGAGCGTATCGACGCCGTAGGCTCGCGCGAGACTCGCAAGCCCGGAAGGAAGGTTGACGACGCCGAACGCAGCGCCGCGCGCGGATGCGGCGCGCTGCCATGCGAGCAGCACGGCGAGCGCGGAGGAGTCGAATTGCGTGAGCGGCGCGCAATCGACTTCGGTCGCGCCTGCCGCGATGCGCGACAGACCCGCGTCGAGCGCGGCCTTCGCGCTCTCGTGGGTCAGGGTCGCGGCCGTCTGGAAACGGCCGCCTGTGGCTTGCGTGCTCACGATGCCTTGGCGCCCGCGAGTTGCTGGTTACGCTGCGTCAGGAATTGCAGCAAACCGCCCACGCCGTTCTGCGAGATCTGCTCGTTGAACTGCTGCTGATACGCCTGGATCAGCCACGCGCCGAGCACGTTGATGTCGTACACGCGCCAGCCTTGCGCCGTCTTGTACAGGCGGTAGTCGAGCTCGACCGGCTGACCGTTGTTCATGACGACGGAGCGAACCACGACGTCGGTGTCGTCCGGACTCGCACGGAACGGCTTGTATTGAACCGTCTGGTTGCGCACCTGCGCGAGCGCGCCCGAGTACGTGCGAATCAGCAGAATCTTGAATTGCTCGACGATCTGCTTTTGCTGTTCCGGCGTAGCCGAATTCCAGTTGCGACCCATCACGAGGCGCGTCGTGCGCGTGAAGTCGGTGTACGGCAGGATCTTTTGGTTGACGAGTTCGGTGATCTTCTGAATGTCGCCCGACTGGATCTTCTTGTCCGACTTGATCTCGTCGAGGACTTGCTGCGTGACCGTCTTGATCAGCACGTCGGGCGCGCTGCTATCGACGGCTTGCGCCGACGCCGCGCCGCAAACCGCCATGAACATCGCAAAGAGGGGAAGAAGCAAAAGTTTTTTCATCACAGATCCTGCAAAAGTAGAGGCTTCGGTTTGAGCGCGCCGCCTGAAGCGAGTTCAGGCGGAACAGCAGCCAAAGCGTAAGAAATGTCGTTAGATATGTTACCGCGCGTTAGGAAAAACCCGCTCAACGCAAGCGGAATGAAGGGAATCCCGATGGCGGAACGTACTGATTGCCCGGCACCGTATGGCCCGATCCGCTCGCCGGCGCGGGCGCCGCAGCGCCTGAAGCTGGCGCCACCGGAGCCGTCGCGGATGCGCCTTCCGGTGTCGCCGCGCCGTCCGCGTCGCCGTAATTCGGCAGCGGCGCTTCGCCGTAATCCGGCGCGTTGTCATCGCCGCCGCTGATCAGATATTGACGGCGTTGCAAATACGCATTGCGCACGAACGAATATTTGTCGAGCGCGGCGTCGGAAAGCACATCGGTTGCGCCCAGAAGATTCGCGCGCACGTTAATAAGATTCACGCCATACAGCGCCCAGCTCACAGAATCCGGACTCACGTAAGTCAGCGGGTTGCCGAAATAATCGACGACGAGACCCGAGGAATCGCGTACCGTGCTCGGCCCAAGCAGCGGCAGCACGAGGTACGGACCGGACGGCACGCCATAGTGGCCGAGCGTCAGGCCAAAATCGCCGGCGTGCTTTGGCAGCTTCGCGACCGTTGCGACGTCGAACAGGCCGCCGACGCCGAATAGCGTATTGATCGCGACGCGCATGATGTCCGACACGCCGTCCGCAATCTTCAACTGCAGCAGATTGTTCGCGGCGATGTACACGTCGCCGATATTCGAGAAGAAGTTGGTCACGCTGTTGCGCACCGGCTCCGGCACGGCCCACACGTAACCCTGCGCCACCGGCTTCAACGCGTACTGATCAACCTTGTCGTTGATCGTGAACATCGTCCGGTTGTAGCTCTCGAACGGGTCGCCCTTGGTGGGCGTCGTCACCGTCGCGCAACCGGCGAGCGCAACGACGCTCGCCATGAGGACTGCACGCCGAATCCCGATCGCCTGCATGTGTCTTCTCCTTATTGAGCCGCGCCCGAAGCGCCCGCAGCGCCCGCAGCGCCCATCGCGCTCGCCGCGCCCGGAAACGCGGGCGCCGGTGCGGCAGGCGTTGCCGGCGCCGACGACGACTTCGACGCGCCCGAATCCGCCGCCTTGTTGTAGAGGAACTGGCCAATCAGGTTTTCGAGCACCACGGCCGATTGCGTCATCGTGATGGTGTCGCCGTTCTTGAGCATCTGATCGTCGCCGCCCGGCTCAAGACCGATGTACTGCTCGCCAAGCAGACCCGAAGTCAGGATCTTCGCGGACGAATCTTTCGGAAACTGATACTCCTGATCGATATCGATCGTCACGACGGCCTGATACGTATTCGAATCGAAGCCGATGCCGCCGACGCGCCCCACGGTCACGCCCGCGCTCTTCACCGGCGCACGCGCCTTCAGCCCGCCGATGTTGTCGAACTTGAGTTTCACCGCGTAGGTTTTCTGGAACGACAGCGAGCTCATATTGCCCGCCTTCAGCGCGAGAAACAGCAGCGCCACGAAACCGAGCACCACGAAGAGGCCGACCCAAAAGTCGAGAGCAGTCTTTTTCATCGTCTTCCCAAAGAGAATCTTTGCGCAGATGGCGCGTGGCGGTCTGTGCCGCTCACCACGCCGCGCCGTTACCTGGCGCTTGACGCGCGGTCCATTAGCTGAACATCAGTGCGGTCAGCAGGAAATCGAGCCCGAGCACGGCGAGCGACGCGTAGACGACGGTTTTGGTCGTCGCGCGCGACACGCCTTCCGGCGTCGGCCTCGCCTCATAGCCCTGGAACAACGCGATGAACGTCACCGCGAAGCCGAACACGATACTCTTGATGACGCCGTTGCCGACATCGCGCCACACGTCCACGCCGCCTTGCATCTGCGACCAGAACGCGCCCGGATCGACGCCGATCAGGATCACACCGACGACATAGCCGCCGACGATGCCGACCGCGCTGAAAATGGCGGCCAGCACCGGCATGGCGACGATGCCCGCCCACATGCGCGGCGCGACGACGACTTTCAGCGGATCGACCGCCATCATTTCCATTGCGGTGAGCTGCTCGCCCGCTTTCATGAGGCCGATTTCGGCTGTCAGCGAAGTGCCCGCGCGACCGGCGAAAAGCAGCGCCGTGACCACCGGGCCGAGTTCGCGCACGAGCGAGAGCGCGACGAGCAGGCCGAGCGCCTGTTCGGAACCATAGCGGCTCAGCGTGTAATAGCCCTGAAGCCCAAGCACGAACCCGACGAACAGACCCGACACCGCGATGATGACGAGCGAATAGTTGCCGACGAAATGGATCTGTTTCGTGACGAGGCGCGGGCGGCGCAACAGCGAAAAAAATTCGAACACGAGGCGCAGGAACATGCGCGTCGCGTAGCCTGCGGTGCCGAAACCGTCGAGCACCCAGCGTCCGAGCGCGCTGATCATGCCTGCCCTCCGATGCCGAAATCCGCGGCGAGCGGCGTGCTCGCGTAGTGAAACTTGAAGGGGCCGTCCGGCGTGCCGTCGATGAACTGCCGCACGGTCGGGTCTTCCGATGCGCGCAGTTGCGCGGGCGTGCCTTCGGCGTGAATGCCGCCATTCGCGATGAAGTACACGTAATCCGCGATCGCGAACGATTCGGGCACGTCGTGCGTAACGAGAATGGAGGTGGCGCCGAGCGCGTCGTTGATCGTGCGGATGAGCTGCGCCGTGATGCCGAGCGAAATGGGATCGAGGCCGGCGAACGGCTCGTCGTACATCATGAGTTCGGGATCGAGTGCGATGGCGCGTGCGAGCGCCACACGGCGCGCCATGCCGCCCGAAATTTCCGACGGCGCGAGATCGCGCGCACCGCGCAGACCGACGGCATTGAGCTTCATCAGCACGAGATCGCGGATCAGCGCTTCCGGCAGGTCCGTATGTTCACGCAGCGGAAAAGCCACGTTTTCGAACACGGTCTGGTCCGTGAAGAGCGCGCCGAACTGGAACAGCATGCCCATCTTGCGGCGCAGCGCGTACAGGCCTTCGCGCGTTTGCGCGCCGACGTCCTTTGCGCCGAACAGCACCTGACCGCGGCTCGCTTTCACGAGGCCGCCGACGAGGCGCAAGGTCGTGGTTTTGCCGCAGCCGGAGCCGCCCATGACCGCGACGACCCGCCCACGCGTGAAACGCATGTTCAGATTCGACAGAACGAGCCGGTCGCCGTAGCCGAAATCGACGTCGCGTAGCTCCAGCAGAGTCTCGGAGGAAGCAGGCACTGGGTAAGAGATTCCGTTGACGCAAGACCGCGAATTATAGGGCCTGCGCGCAATCGGTGCTTTGCCTAAGCCTGCGCTCCCTTACATTTCGGAATTTTCACCGTTGACATGCAAACATCTGTCGCAACGAGGAAACCGCCGAGGCCGTGTCCGGCGCTTCGGTCACCGCGCGCACGACCGCCGCGCTGCCGACACCCGTCGCGAGCACGTCGGGCATGACTTTGGCGTCGATTCCTCCGATCGCGACGAGCGGCACGCGGCCCGACAGCAGTTGCACGTAACGGGCGAGCCGCTCAAGGCCTTGCGGCTTGGTCGGCATGACTTTCGTCGTGGTCGGATAGACAGCGCCGAGCGCGAGATAGCTCGGCCTGAAATGCAGCGCGCGCAGCATTTCGAAGTAGCCGTGCGTCGACAGGCCGAGCCGCAGACCGGCCTTCGCGATCGCGGCCAGATCGGCCGTCTGCACGTCTTCCTGACCGAGATGCACGCCGTAAGCGCCCGCGGCGATCGCCTCGCGCCAGTGATCGTTGATGAACAACTGCGCGTCGTGTCGCCGCCCCGCTTCGACCGAGCGTGCGATTTCGCGTTGCAGGTCGGCGGCATCGGCGGTCTTGCGGCGCAATTGCGCGGTACACACGCCGAGATCGAGCACGCGTTCGACCCATTCGGCGCTCGGCAGCACCGGATACAGCCCGAGCCGGTCCGGGCACACGGGGAAACGTCCTTCGAGCGCCGCGGGCAGATCGGCCACGCGCGGGAACGTCGCGAAATCGACGGGCCACGCGTCGGCCTTGTTCTCATCGCCCGCGCGCCAGGCGAGCGCCAGCGTGAGCGCGTCGTGCGGCTCGAAGTTGCAGTCGAGGAACGCGGCGAGCGCAGCCAGCCAATCATCCGACCATTCGCCCTCCAGCGCGAAAATTTCGCCGCCGCGGCGCAGCGTCACGCGCCCGCCGTGCGCGTCCAGCACCGCCGCGCCGCTTTTCGCGAGACGCGCCGTATCGGCGTCATGCGCTTCGGTGAAAACGATCAGATCGGTCGCCGACGGCGCTTCCGGCGCGGTCAGGCAAACGCGCCAGCGCGTTTCCGCCGCGGGCCACGCGCCCAGGCGCGCGCGAATCCGTTCGGCGACTTCGGTCAGTTCATCGGCGGGCGGCCAGAACACTTCGCGATTCAGCATGCTCATGCCGCGCCTCCGTCCTGATGCCAGAACGGCATGCCGACGACCGGCGTGCTCGCCTGCGCGCTGTCGCGCTCTGCCATCGGTCCGGCGAGGAACGCCATGCGCCCCGCTTCGACGCCGAGCGCGAAGGCGCGCGCCATCTGCGGCGGAAACGTCGCCTGCGATACGGCCGTATTGAGCAGCACGCCGTCGAAGCCCCATTCCATCACCTGACACGCGTGCGACGGCACGCCGAGACCCGCATCGACGATCAGCGGCACGTCCGGCAGCCGCTCGCGCAGCGTGCGCAAGCCGTACGGATTCGTCACGCCTTTGCCGGTGCCGATCGGCGCGCCCCACGGCATCAGCGCCTCGCAACCGGCATCGAGCAGACGCCGGCCGATCACGAGATCTTCCGTGCAGTACGGCAGCACTTTGAAGCCGTCGCGGATCAGCTTGCCCGCCGCTTCGACGAGCCCGATGGGGTCGGGTTGCAGCGTGTAGTCGTCGCCGATCAGTTCGAGCTTGATCCACGGCGTCTCGAACACTTCGCGCGCCATGTGAGCGGTGGTCAGCACTTCATCGACGCTCTGGCAACCCGCCGTATTCGGCAAGAGCGCGACGCCGTGGCGCTTGAGCACGTCGAAGAAGCCGGCTTCGCCCGTCTCCGACTGGCGGCGCAGCGCGACCGTCACCATGCCTGGCCGCGCGGCGTCGATGGAGTCGGACAGCGATTGCAGCGACGGATAACGCGACGTGCCGAGCAGCACGCGGCTCGGAAACGCTTCGCCGTAAAGCGTGAGCAGGTCGGCGGTTGGAATGGTCATGGTTCGATCCTTCGGTTCGTGATTCAGCCGCCCGCAACGGGCGACACGACATCGAGCTTGTCGCCGGACGCGAGCGTTTTCGTGGCATGCTCGCCGCGCGCGACGAACTGGCCGTTCAACGCGACGGCGAACGGCGGCTTCGCGCCGAACGCGGCGAGCGCCTCGGTGACGGTGGTCGCATCGGGCAAATCGAAAACGCGCTGATTGATATGGATGTTCATGGTGCTTTCCTGAGTGCTAGAGCGCGGCGACGGCCGTTTCGTCGTGAAGCAGTTCGGGCCAGCGCGCGGCGTCTCGAAATGCCGTGAAGGCGTCGTGGTCGGCAACCTCGCCGGAATTGAGCGCCTGCGCCAGGTGACACGCGCTATCCGCGACTTCCGGCGCGATCATGAAACCGTGCCGGTACAGGCCGTTCACGCGCAAGGTCCGCGCCCCGTCCCAGACAATGGCCGGGCGATGATCGGGCAAGGTCGGCCGGCAGTGCGCATTCAGCTCGAGAATGCGCGCCTCGCCGAAACCCGGATGCACGGCGAACGCCGCGCTCAGCAGTTCGAGCGCGGAACGCACCGTCACCGGCGACATGTCTTCGCCTTCGACCTCCGTCGCGCCGATCACATACACATCGTTCTCCTTGGGCGCGATATAGAGCGGATAGCGCGGATGCAGCAGCCGCACAGGCCGCGACAACCCGATACCCGGCGCGTGCACACGCGCGACTTCACCGCGAATGCCGCGCAGCGCGGGCCACGCGGGCTTGCCGCCGAGCCCCCGGCAATCGATGATCCAGCGCGCGTCCGGCATGGCATCGACGGCCGTATTCCAGTGCGTGCGCACGCCGCGCGCGGCAAGCCCGGCCGCGAGCGCGGCGAGCGCCTGACGATTGTCGAGCTGTCCCTCATTCGGCAACATCCAGCCTTGCGGAAAACGCGTTCCGAGCGCAGGCTCGGCTTGCGCGAGCTGCGCGCCCGCGAGCTTGATGAAACCGCCGTCGAGCAGAGCGGGCGGCGAATTGGCGCGCAACCGGCGCTCGAAAAGCGGCGCCTCGGCGCGATCGGCGCCGTGCCAGACGACGAGCGTGCCGTTGCGCTGAAAGAACACCGGCTCGGGCAATTGCGCGATGAGCTTCGGCCAGCGTTCCAGCGACGCCGCCCCGAGCCCGACGACGAGCGGCTCCGCGCTCGCCGCCTCCGCGAGCGGCGCGAGCATCGCGGCGGCGACCCACGCCGCCGACTGCGTGCCAGCCGCGTCGCCGCGTTCGTAGAGCGCGACGTCATGCCCCGCGCCCGCGAGCTGCCAGGCGACGAGCCGCCCGACGAGCCCGCCGCCCACGACGGCGAATTCCGGCCGGCGCGCGGCGGCGCCCTGTTCGATCCTGTTCAATTCGATGTCTCCTTAGTGCGCCGGTGCGGCAAGAGGAGACGGCGTTCGCGATCTCGACCGTGCGGACATGGCGCCACATCACAAGGACGAAATCAGCGGAGAAAGCGGCTCGGCGTGATTCGGCACGCGCCGGGCGCAAAGGGAGGACTGAAAGAGACGGAAGAAATGGCGCGAACGGTGCGCGATTTCCGGAAACTTCCCTCGCCGGTATTACCCGGATCGGGTGCAAAGGGTCTCTCTCAGCCTCGCCGCGCTGACCGCCATATTGGCCGCCGATGCACGCGAAGCACCCCTGTTTCGTCGAGGATCATTAAAACATGAAAGCCGAACCCGCTGCAAACCGGGATTGCCCGCCTTTTATCGTGCCCCGCGGCACTCTGGCACAATGCCGCGAACACGGTTCGCCGAACCATCGCGTGAAATTAAGCGGGCGTTAAGAGAATCCCGGAACAATTTGCCGAGCCGGAATGGGCCGTCCCATTCGGCCGCGAACGTAAAAATCGGGCGCCTCGATGCGCATCAGCAGGAAGCTCATGACCAACACTCAAATCGAAAACACGCAGCAGAAGGCCGACGAAGTCTCCGCGTGGAGCCTCATCAAGCCCTATTGGATTTCGGAGGAGCGAGGCGTCGCGTGGGGCCTGCTCGTCGCGATCATCGCCATCAACATGACGGTCGTGTGGATCAACGTGCGGCTCAACAGCTGGAACGCCGACTTCTACAACGCGCTGCAAAACAAGAACGTCAAGGATTTTCCGCATCTGCTGCTGATCTTCACCGGCCTCGCGTTCGCGTACATCCTGCTCGCGGTGTACGGCCGATATTTGCGCCAGATGCTCGCGTTCCGCTGGCGGCAGTGGCTCACCAACCGCTTTCTGGAGCAATGGCTCGGCGACAAGGCGTTCTACCGGATCGAGCGCGACCGCCTCGCCGACAACCCCGACCAGCGTATTTCCGACGACCTGCAATCCTTCGCCACGACGACGCTTTCGCTGTCCCTCGACCTGCTTTCGACGCTCGTCACGCTCGTCACCTTCATCACGATTCTCTGGACCATCGCGGGCGCGCTGACGTTTTCGCTCGGCGGCACGCCGATCACCATTCCGGGCTATATGGTGTGGGCCGCCGCGCTCTATGCGATTCTCGGCTCGCTCATCATCCAGAAGGTCGGCCATCCGCTCGTGTCGATCAATTATCAGCAACAGAAGGTGGAGGCGGATTTCCGCTTCGGCCTGATCCGCGTGCGCGAGAACGCCGAGCAGATCGCCTTCTACGACGGCATCTCGACCGAAACCGCCAACGCGAAGACCATCTTCCAGCGCATCCGCGACAACTGGTGGATGATCATGAAGTACACGAAGCGCATGACCTTCGTGCTGAGCTTCTACGGGCAGATCGCGATCATCTTTCCGATCATGGTCGCGGCGCCGCGCTACTTCGCGGGCGCGTTCTCCTTTGGCGTGCTGATGCAGATTTCGTCGGCGTTCGGCACGGTCAGCGATTCGTTTTCCTGGTTCATCAACAGTTATTCGACACTGGTCGAATGGCGCGCCACGGTGAATCGTCTGCGCGAATTCAAGCGCGTAATGCGCTCCACGCATATCCGCGAGGAAACGTCGCCGGCGACGGAACACGGCGGCATCAATCTGCATTACACGAGCACGCCTTCGCTCACGACCAACGGACTCATGCTCGCGCTGCCGAACGGCACGCCGCTCTCGCGTGTGGCGAACGTATCGATCGAGCCGGGATCGCGCTGGCTGGTAGTCGGGCCGTCGGGATCGGGCAAGAGCACGCTGATGCGCGCGCTCGCGGGCCTGTGGCCGTTCGGCGACGGATCGATCGACGCGCCCGTCGACGCGAAGATGATGTTCATTCCGCAAATGAGCTATCTGCCGATCGGCACGCTGCGCGCGGCGCTGTCGTATCCGTCGCCGGGCGGCACGTTCAGCGACGACGAATCGCGCGAAGTGTTGCGTCTGTGCAATCTCGAAGGGTATGCGGACCGGCTGGAAGAAAACGCGCATTGGGCGCGCAGTCTTTCGCCAGGCGAGCAGCAAAGGCTTGCCGCCGCGCGCGTGCTGCTGCACAAGCCGGATTTCGTGTTCCTCGATGAAGCGACCAGCGCGCTCGATGCCGAGAACGAACTGCACATCTACAACACGCTCGTCGAGCGACTGCCGAAGGCGGCGATCCTGAGCGTGGCGCATCGCGAATCCGTGGCGATGTTCCATGACTACAAGATCGAGATCGAGCGGGCGATGGCGGAGGCTTGAAGCGTCCGCGCTGGCGGCGCAGGCAGAAATCAGGAGCGGGCCATGCGTGGCCCGCTTTTCTTTTTGCATGCTGCAAAGGAACTTGTCAGATTTGCCGACAATTTTGCCAATTACCTGTCAGCAAGCTCGCTGAATTCGAAGATGATGCGCGTTTCCCGAGCGCCGGGCACCCGCGCGCGACGCACCATCCGAAGAATTCATGAACCGTATCGAACCCGGAAGCAATGAAAGAGAGCACGTCAAGCTCTCGGCGTGGCAACTCATCAAGCCTTATTGGGTGTCCGAAGAGAAGCATGTCGCGTGGGCGCTGCTCGTCACGATCATCGTCATCAATCTGACGATCGTTTATCTCAACGTCTGGCTGAACGACTGGAACGGCAGGTTCTACGATGCGTTGCAGAACAAGAACGTCCACGACTTTCCGCATCTGCTCCTGAGCTTTTCCGCACTCGCTTTTTGCAGCATCGTGCTCGGCGTCTACGGACGGTATTTGCGGCAAATGCTGCAGTTCCGCTGGCGGCAATGGCTCACGAACCGGTATCTGGAGCAATGGTTCGGGGACCGCGCGTTCTACCGGATCGAGCGCGACCAACTGATCGACAACCCGGACCAGCGCATCAGCGACGATCTCCAATCGTTCACGGATTCGACGCTTTCGCTCTCGCTCGATTTGCTCTCGACGCTCGTCACGCTGATTTCCTTCGTCACGATTCTCTGGACGCTGGCGGGCGCGCTGACGATCACCGTGTTCGGCAAGCCGCTCGTCGTTCCGGGCTATCTCGTGTGGGCGGCGGCGATTTACGCGCAGGCGGGCTCGCTTCTGATCCAGCGGGTCGGACGTCCGCTCGTGGGCCTCAATTACCGGCAGCAGAAGGTCGAGGCGGACTTTCGCTTCGGGCTGATTCGCGTGCGCGAGAACGCCGAGCAGATTGCGTTCTACAACGGCGGCGCACCGGAGACGGGACACGCGCGGCAGACCTTCCACAGCATTCGCGATAACTGGTGGCTCATCATGAAGTTCACCAAGCGCCTCACTTTCTCGACGAGTTTCTACGCGCAGGTCGCGGTCGTCTTTCCGTTCGTCGTGGCGACGCCGCATTATTTCGCCGGTGCATTCACGTTCGGCATGCTGATGAAGATCACGGGCGCGTTCGGCACGGCCAGCGATTCGTTCTCGTGGTTCATCAACAGTTATGGCGCGCTGATCGAATGGCGCGCGACGATCAATCGTCTGCGAGACTTCCAGAGTGTGATGAGCGCGGCGCACCGTCATTCGATGCAGCGCGGCGGCATCACCTTGAATCAGACGAAGGCGCTCGCGCTCTCGACACACGGCGTGACGCTCGCGCGTCCGACCGGCGCGCTGCTTTCGCGCGTTCCGGATGGGTCGGTCGAACCGGGCTCGCGCTGGCTGATCACGGGACCATCGGGCTCGGGCAAGAGCACGCTGATGCGCGCGCTGGCAGGCTTATGGCCGTTCGGCGGCGGTACCGTCGATATTCCCGCCGACGCGAAGATGATGTTCGTCCCGCAGACGAGCTATCTGCCGATCGGTAGTTTGCGCGCGGCGTTGTGCTACCCGTCGGCCGAAGGCGCGTTCAGCGACAACGGAGCGCGCGACGTGCTGCGGCTGTGTCATCTCGACGCGTATGTGGATCGGCTGGGTGAAAACGCGCATTGGGCGCGCTGCCCGTCGCCGGGCGAGCAGCAAAGGCTCGCGGCTGCGCGCGTGCTGCTGCACAAGCCGGATTTCCTGTTCCTCGACGAATCGACCAGCGCGCTCGACCCCGCGAACGAACAACACATCTACACGACGATCGTCGAACGGCTGCCCAATGCGGCGATCGTGAGCGTCGCGCATCGGGAAGCGGTCGCGCGGTTTCATGATCGGCGGCTGGAGATTGGGGTGGGCGAGATGGAGAAAGCGTGAGCCTCACGCAAACAAAAAGGGCGGATGACCTCGCAGTCATCCGCCCTTTTCTTAGCGCCGCCCCTTACCGCGGCAACTCGCTAGACCCCATCAAATACGCATCCACCGACCGAGCGCACTGCCGCCCTTCGCGAATCGCCCACACCACGAGCGATTGTCCGCGGCGCATATCGCCCGCCGTGAACACCTTGTCCACCGACGTGTAATACGCCTTGTCGCCTTCGGTCGCGGCACGCACGTTGCCGCGCGCATCCTTTTCGACGCCGAACGCGTCCAGCACCGGCGACACCGGCTGCGTGAAGCCCATCGCGAGCAGCACGAGATCGGCCTTCATTTCGAATTCGGAGTTCGGCACTTCGACCATCTTGCCGCCCTTCCACTCGACGCGCACCGCGATCAGCTTTTCAACCTTGCCGTTCTTGCCTTCGAAGCGCTTCGTCGCGACCGACCAGTCGCGCTCGCAACCTTCCTCGTGCGACGACGACGTGCGCAGCTTGATCGGCCAGTACGGCCACACGAGCGGCTTGTTCTCTTCCTCGGGCGGCTGCGAGAGCAGCTCGAACTGCGTCACACCCTTCGCGCCATGCCGGTTCGACGTGCCGACGCAATCCGAACCTGTATCGCCGCCGCCGATCACGACGACATGCTTGCCCTTCGCCAGCAGTTGATCCGTGAGCTTGTCGCCCGCGTTGACCTTGTTCTGCTGCGGCAGGAATTCCATCGCGTAATAGATGCCTTCGAGCTCGCGCCCCGGCACCGGCAGATCGCGCGGCGTTTCCGAACCGCCCGCGATCACGACCGCATCGAACTGTTCCTTCAGCTCTTCCGGCGTAATGGTTTCCTTCGCCGTGTTGGCGATGTATTCCGGCAGCGCATCGCGGCCGATGAACACGTTGGTGCGGAACGACACGCCTTCCGCTTCCATCTGGCGCATGCGGCGATCGATCAGCCACTTCTCCAGCTTGAAATCGGGGATGCCGTAGCGCAGCAGACCGCCGATGCGATCGTTCTTCTCGAACACGACGACTTCATGACCCGCACGCCCGAGTTGTTGCGCGGCGGCCAGGCCAGCCGGCCCCGAACCGACGACGGCCACTTTCTTGCCCGTCTTGTGCTTCGGCGGCTGCGGTACGACCCAACCTTCCGCGAACGCCTTGTCGATGATCGCGTGCTCGATCGACTTGATGCCCACCGGATCGTCGTTGATGCCGAGCGTGCACGCCGCTTCGCACGGCGCCGGGCAGATGCGGCCCGTGAACTCGGGGAAGTTGTTGGTCGAGTGCAGCACGTTGATCGCGCTCTTCCAGTCCTGCTGGAACACGAGATCGTTGAAGTCCGGAATGATGTTGTTGACCGGGCAGCCGTTGTTGCAGAACGGAATGCCGCAGTCCATGCAGCGCGCGCCTTGAACCTTCGCGTCTTCATCGGTCAGCGCGGCGACGAATTCCTTGTAATGCTTGACGCGGGTCAGCGGTGCTTCGTACGCCTCGTGGCGGCGTTCGAACTCGAGAAAACCGGTTGCCTTGCCCATTTCTTTCTCTATGTACAGTGAGGGACTCGCTTCCCGATGCGCTCGCATCGGGAAGGCCTTCTATCTTTTAAACCCGGCTTTAAGCCGCGATGGCGTCCTTGGACTTCTTCGCGCCCATCTCCGTGAGCGCGCGCTTGTACTCGGTCGGGAACACCTTGACGAACTGACGGCGCGCCGAATCCCAGTTTTCGAGCAGCGACTTCGCGCGCGGCGAGCCGGTGAACTGGAAGTGACGCTCGACGAGGCCCTTCAACAGCGCTTCGTCCGTCTTGCCGGCGTGCCACAGCGCGCGGTCCACCGTGCGTTCCTGTTCCGCCTGTTGCAGAACCGGATCGAGCGCGACCATCGACTTGTTGCACTTGCCCGCGAATGCGCCGTCCGGGTCGTACACGAACGCGATACCGCCCGACATGCCCGCCGCGAAGTTGCGGCCCGTCTCGCCGAGCACGACCACCGTGCCGCCCGTCATGTATTCGCAGCCGTGATCGCCCGTGCCTTCGACGACCGCCGTCGCGCCCGAGTTGCGCACGCAGAAGCGCTCGCCCGCGACGCCGCGGAAGTACGATTCGCCTTCGATCGCGCCGTACATCACCGTGTTGCCGCAGATGATGTTTTCCTCGGACTTGCCGCGGAAGTCGTTGGTCGGGCGAATGATGATGCGCCCGCCCGAGAGGCCCTTGCCGACGTAGTCGTTGCCGTCGCCGACGAGATCGAGCGTCACGCCCTTCGCGAGGAACGCGCCGAAGCTCTGACCCGCCGTGCCCTTCAACTGGATGTGGATCGAGTCGTCGGGCAGACCGTCGTGGCCGTGCTTCTTCGCGATCAGGCCGGACAGCATCGCGCCGACCGTGCGGTTCACGTTGCGCACCGGCTGAATGAACGACACATGCTCGCCCTTCTCGATCGCCGCCTTCGACTTCTCGATCAGCACGTGATCGAGCGCCTTATCGAGACCGTGGTCCTGCACATCCACATGTTTGCGCGCGACGTCTTCGGCCACCGGCACCTGATAGAAGATGCGCGAGAAGTCGAGACCCTTCGCCTTCCAGTGCTCGATGCCCTTCTTCATGTCGAGCAGATCGACGCGGCCGATCAGATCGTCGAACTTGCGGATGCCGAACTGCGCCATGATTTCGCGCACTTCTTCCGCAACGAAGAAGAAGAAGTTGACGACGTGTTCCGGCTGGCCGGAGAACTTCGCGCGCAGCACCGGATCTTGCGTCGCGACGCCGACCGGGCACGTGTTCAGATGGCACTTGCGCATCATGATGCAGCCTTCGACGACGAGCGGCGCGGTCGCGAAACCGAACTCGTCCGCGCCGAGCAGCGCGCCGATCACGACATCGCGGCCGGTCTTCATCTGACCGTCGGCCTGCACGCGGATACGGCCGCGCAGGCGGTTGAGCACGAGCGTCTGCTGCGTTTCGGCCAGACCCAGTTCCCACGGCGTGCCCGCGTGCTTGAGCGACGAGAGGGGCGACGCGCCCGTGCCGCCGTCATGACCCGCGATCACGACGTGATCCGCCTTCGCCTTCGCGACACCGGCGGCCACCGTGCCGACACCCACTTCCGACACCAGCTTCACCGAAATGCTCGACGACGAATTCACGTTCTTCAGATCGTGAATGAGCTGCGCCAGATCTTCGATCGAATAGATGTCGTGGTGCGGCGGCGGCGAAATGAGACCGACGCCCGGCACCGAATAACGCAGCTTGCCGATGTAATCCGACACCTTGTGGCCCGGCAACTGACCGCCTTCGCCCGGCTTCGCGCCCTGCGCCATCTTGATCTGGATCTGATCCGCCGACGACAGATACTCCGCCGTCACGCCGAAACGGCCGGACGCGACCTGCTTGATCTTCGAGCGCAGCGAATCGCCCTCTTTCAGCGGAATGTCGGTCACGACTTCCTTGCCGATGATCGATTGCAGCGTGTCGCCGTTCTTGATCGGAATACCGCGCAGTTCGTTGCGGTAACGCGTTTCGTCCTCGCCGCCTTCGCCCGTGTTCGACTTGCCGCCGATGCGGTTCATCGCGACGGCCAGCGTGGCGTGCGCTTCGGTCGAAATCGAGCCGAGCGACATCGCGCCGGTCGCAAAGCGCTTGACGATTTCCTTCGCCGATTCCACTTCGTCGAGCGGAATCGCCTTGGTCGGCGCAACCTTGAACTCGAACAGGCCGCGGAACGTCATGTGACGCTTCGTCTGGTCGTTGATGATGTGCGCGTATTCCTTGTACGTCTGATACGAATTGCTGCGCGCCGAGTGTTGCAGCTTGGCGATCGCATCCGGCGTCCACATGTGTTCTTCGCCGCGCACGCGGTACGCGTATTCGCCGCCCGCGTCGAGCATGTTCGCGAGGACCGGGTTGTCGCCGAACGCATCGCGATGCAGGCGAATCGCTTCTTCCGCCACTTCGAAGATGCCGATGCCGCCGACCTTCGACGCCGTGCCCTTGAAATACTTCTCCACGAGTTCCGACGACAGGCCGACCGCTTCGAAAATCTGCGCGCCGGTGTAGGACATGTATGTCGAAATGCCCATCTTCGACATGACCTTCAAGAGGCCCTTGCCGACCGCCTTTGTGAAGTTGTAGATGACCTTGTCAGCCGAGAGATCGCCCTTCAAGCCTTCGGCCATGTTGGCGAGCGTTTCGAGCGCGAGGTACGGGTGAACGGCTTCCGCGCCGTAACCCGCGAGCAGCGCGAAGTGATGCGTCTCGCGCGCCGAGCCCGTTTCCACGACGAGACCCGTGCTCGTGCGCAGGCCGTGCTGCACGAGATGCGAGTGAATCGCGGACGTGGCGAGCAGCGCCGGAATCGCGACGTTGTCGCGGTCCGCCTTGCGGTCCGACACGATCAGGATGTTGTAGCCCGACTTGACCGCATCGACGGCTTCCGCGCACAGCGACGCGATGCGCGCCTCGATGCCTTCCTTGCCCCACGAAGCCGGATAGACGATGTTCAGTTCATAGGAGCTGAACTTGCCGCCCGTGTACTGATCGATCGCGCGGATCTTCGCGATGTCCTTGAAGTCGAGCACGGGCTGCGACACTTCGAGGCGCATCGTCGGGTTGATGTTGGTCGTGTCGAGCAGGTTCGGCTTCGGGCCGATGAACGAGACGAGCGACATGACGAGGTTCTCGCGGATCGGATCGATCGGCGGGTTCGTCACTTGCGCGAACAACTGCTTGAAGTAGTTGTAGAGCGTCTTGTTCTTGTTGGACATGACCGCGAGCGGCGAGTCGTTGCCCATCGAGCCGACGGCCTCTTCGCCCGATTGCGCCATCGGCGCCATCAGGAACTTGAGGTCTTCCTGCGTATAGCCGAACGCCTGCTGACGGTCGAGCAGCGCGGCGGCTTCGCGACGCTGCGTTTCGACGTCTTCCGCCTTCGGCTCGATCTCGTCGAGCTTGATGCGCACGGCTTCGATCCAGCTCTTGTACGGCTTGGCGTTGGACAGGTTGTCCTTCAGTTCCTTGTCCTGGATGATGCGGCCCTGCTCCATGTCGATCAGGAACATCTTGCCCGGCTGCAGACGCCACTTCTGCACGATCTTCGATTCGGGAATCGGCAGCACGCCGGATTCCGATGCGAGGATCACGAGATCGTCGTCGGTGACGAGATAGCGCGCCGGACGCAGGCCGTTACGGTCGAGCGTCGCGCCGATCTGGCGGCCGTCCGTGAACGCGATCGCGGCGGGGCCGTCCCACGGCTCCATCATCGCGGCGTGGTATTCGTAGAACGCGCGGCGGTTGTCGTCCATCAGCGTGTGCTGCTCCCACGCTTCCGGGATCATCATCATCATCGCGTGGACGAGCGGGTAGCCGGCCATCACGAGGAGTTCGAGACAGTTGTCGAACGACGCCGTGTCCGACTGGCCCGGGTAGATCAGCGGCCAGAGCTTCGGCAGATCGTCGCCGAGCACGTAGGAGGCGATCGCGCCAGTACGCGCGTTCAGCCAGTTGACGTTGCCCTTCACAGTGTTGATTTCACCGTTGTGCGCGATCATGCGGTACGGGTGCGCGAGCTCCCACGCCGGGAACGTGTTGGTCGAGAAGCGCTGGTGCACGAGCGCGAGCGCGGAGACGACGCGCTCGTCCTGCAGATCGCGGTAATACACGCCGACCTGACCCGCCAGCAGCAGACCCTTGTAGACGACCGTGCGCGAGGACATCGACGGCACGAAGTATTCCTTGCCGTGCTTGAGCTTGAGCGCCTGAATGCGGTGGCTCGCCGTCTTGCGGATGATGTACAGCTTGCGCTCCAGCGCGTCCGTCACGACGATGTCCTTGCCGCGCCCGATGAAAATCTGGCGGATCAGCGGCTCGCTCGCCTTCACGGTCGGCGAAATGGGCATGTTCGAATCGACGGGCACATCGCGCCAGCCGAGCACGACCTGGCCTTCGGCCTTTACCGTGCGCTCCAGCTCCTGCTCGCACGCGAGACGCGACGCGTGTTCCTTCGGCAGGAAGATCATGCCGACGCCGTATTCGCCAGCCGGCGGTAACGTCACGCCCTGCTTGGCCATTTCTTCGCGATAGAAGCCGTCCGGCACCTGAATCAGGATGCCGGCGCCGTCGCCCATCAGCGGATCGGCGCCGACCGCGCCGCGGTGGTCGAGATTCTCCAGAATCTTGAGACCCTGCTGAATGATCTCGTGGCTCTTTTTCCCCTTGATATGGGCGACGAAGCCGACGCCGCACGCGTCGTGTTCGTTCGCAGGGTCGTACATGCCCTGCGCGGCGGGAAGCGAACCGGCTACCGGCTGCTGATGATCGTTCATGGGGACACCGTCTCTACTGTGAGGGGCCAACTCGGCCGTTGAACCATTTTCTTGTTGCCCGCGACGGATTCTTTCAACTTGATGTGTCACGAAGCACGGTCGTGCGCGGCACGCTGCACCGCGGCAATTGCCGGAGATCGAAATATACGCGACGAATCAAAAAGATGGAAATAAAACTTGAGGATCTGGCGCTAATTATCGTTATGGTGCAAAATAGTCTCAATTAAACGGGGACGCATCAATCTTCGTAAAAAAGAAACGGCGCCCGGTCAAAATCCGAGACGCCGTTTCGTTTGTTGACGCAGCCTTGCCGCCCAGACCTCTATTGAGGCTGTGGGGTTTCGCGAATTTTGCGCGGGCGGCCGCGCGGCAGCGGCGACACCCTGCGATTGGCCGCGTGCGACGCCCATTCGCGATAGGCGTCGCTGCCGAGCACCCAGCCTTTGAGTGTCGCTTGCAGGAGACGGTTGGCCTCGCGCTCGTCGAGCGGCTGTTCGCACAACTCCTTGTAGGCATGCTGGCGTTCGAACGGCGTGTTCCCGAGCGACCAGAAAAGAGGATGGTCGGTGATGAGGCCGTCGAGCGCGAGCCCGACATGATGACGGAAGCTGGACCACTTGTAGTCCTGCGGCACCGCGACGAGTTGCGCGCGCACCGGCGCCATTTCGACGACGCGCGTGGCGAGCAGAAAGTAACGCTCGCCTTCGATGACCGTGGCACGGTAGCGCCCTTCCCAGAGCGTGCCGCGCCGCATGTATCGGCGATTGAAGTGCGCGACGTAGCGACGCCCGACCGCCTGCATCGCTTTGGGCAGGCTGGCTTCGTCGCGTGGCGTGACGAGCAGATGCACCGCTTGCGGCATCAGCGCATAGGCGTGGATGGAGAGGTGGTGATCACGTGAAGCAGTCCTCAAGCAGTCGATGAAGAGCTCGTAGTCCTGGTCGTCGACGAAGGCGGGTTGCTGGTCGAGACCACGCAGGATGACATGCTGCGGCTGTTCGGGAACGTAGAGTCGTGCAAGCCGTGCCATTCTGGATTTTCCGTTGATCGCGTTTGTGTTACCCCATTCGGGGGCCTCTCGGAGCCGTTGCGGCGGCATGGACGAAACACATGCAAGCGCCGTGCAACGAGGCCCCAAAGCCGCTCTTTGCCCTAGGGAAAATGCTCTACGGCACCGCTATGGTTAATGTGAAATGTTGTGTTCATAATGAGCGTGCTTTTTCGGAGGAGCACAAATTGAAAATAAAACAAGTCATCACGGGGATCGCGGCATTAGCGTGTGTGTCAACGGCGGCACATGCGCAATCTGCTGGGTCCATCTACGTAACTGGAGGCTGGTTTCACTTTGCCCCGCAAGACAGCAGCGGTCCGCTCAAAGAAACAAGTGTAGGCGGATCTCCGGTCAATATCGATGTTCCCGGCACGGGCGCCGGCATTTCCAGCGCTGATACCGCCGGCTTCACCGTAGGTTACTTCGCCACCGATCACATCGCCGCGGAACTCGAGATGGGCATTCCGCCCACCTTCGACCTGAAGGGCACCGGCAACCTCGAGCGGTTCGGCACGCTCGGCAGCGCGAAGCAATGGAGCCCGACGCTGCTGTTCAAATACTTCTTCAATGCTCCTCAGGCGAAGTTCCGTCCGTACGTTGGTATTGGCGTGACGCGCACCTGGTTCACCGACGCGCAAATCACGAACCAGCAGTTCGAAGGCTCGGTCCTGCATGGTCCGACCACCGTCGACACGGATAGTTCGTGGGCGCCCGTGTTTAATGTCGGCGCGACGTACAATTTCACAGAACACTGGTTCGCCGGTTTCTCCGTGTCGTTCATTCCGTTGAAGGCCACGGCGAAGTTGAACACGCAGGCGCAAACGCCCGTCGGCACGCTGAATGTCCAGTCGCAAGCGAAAATCACGCTCAACCCGATCGTCACGTATTTGCGCGTAGGCTATCGCTTCTAAATTGAAATTCTTCGCGGGCAACTAGCGTCGATTATTCGTTGCCAGCGCGAAAAGAAAGAAAGCGCCGGCATGATTCATTCATGCCGGCGCTTTGTATTCGCGCCTTGTAAATGTGACCGTCACGGGAAGAAATAGCTTGCAGTTCTTACGTGCCAATATCTGAAACGGCGCGCCACGTTCGCGCTCATAAGGCATTGTGCAATGACGAAGCGTCGGCATCGAATTTGCTGCATGATGAGTTTCCCCGCCGTCATTGTGCGGGCCATCCACGATTCATCCATCGACGGAGCGATCTATGAACGCACTGCCTAATACGCGAGACGCCATCGGAGATTCATGGAGCACGACGAGCCGCCGCGCGCGCCGCATGGCGCGTCATGGCCGTGAAGCAGCCGAGGATATCGGCACCGAACTCCGTACGCTCCTGAGCGAACTCGAGAGCACGCTGGCCGAAGGAACATCGGCCGATGCCGCCGCGCTACGCGCGCAAATCGGCGAACGCCTCGACAGCGCGCGCGCACGACTGAACGACACGCATGCCGCGCTGCGCCAGCGCGCGGGCGCCGTGTTCGAAGACGCCGACGCCTACATCCACGAAAGGCCCTGGCAGACGATCGTGCTCGTCGGCGGGCTGGCGCTCGTCGCGGGCGTGCTGCTCGCGCGCGTGCGCTGACGTTTCAGCCCGGCGGCGCATCCAGAAAGTCCGCGCCGATGATGTCGATGCGATCCGTGCAGATTGCATCGACGCCCCACTGCGCGAGCAGACGCGCGCGCGCCGGATCGTTCACCGTGTAGGCGAGGATACGCAAGCCCGCATCCTTGATTTGCGCGACGAGCGCTTCATCGAGCGCGCGATGGCTCGCGTGCAGCGACACGCACGCCAGCGCCGCCGTCTGCGCGCGCCAGTTCTCGGGAACGCGTTCGTAAAGCATGCCGCGCGGCAGCGTCGGCGCGATATCGCGCGCGGCTTCGAGCGCCGCATACGAAAACGACGACAACAGCGGCGCGGTTTCGGCATCCGCCCACAGGCGCGCCGCCTCGCGCGCTACAAGCACGCCCGTTTCCACGTCGCGACCCTGACTCGGCTTGATCTCGATGTTCGCCGCAAGCCCATGCTGCATGCACCGCTCATGGACTTCGGCGAGCGTCGGCATGCGCGCATTCGCGAATTCCGCACCGAACCACGAGCCCGCGTCGAGCGCGCACAACTGCGCGTAGGTCAGCGCCTTCGCCGCGCCGCGGCCGTTCGACGTGCGATCCACCGCGTCGTCGTGCAACAGGAAGACGACGTCGTCGGCGGAGAGCTTCGCGTCGAACTCGATCATCGTGTGGCCGAAACGCGCGCCCACGTCGATGGCTTCGAGCGTGTTCTCGGGCGCGAGCTTGCCGCCGCCGCGATGCGCGACGATTGCGGGATAAGGCCAGGTTCTCATCGCATCGACTCCTTTGCTTTAGTTCGCGCGCAGGCCGGTGGACGGATCGAAGAAATGCAGATGCCGCGCAGGCAATGACACGCTCAGGCGCTCGCCGCGCTGCGGCCGGTGCTCGTGCGGCAAGCGCGCCGCCACATCGTGCTTGCCCCACTTGCCGTGCGCGAGATTGTCCGCGCCGAGCAGTTCCGCCGAATCGACATCGAGCGTGACGCTTGCCGCGGCATCCGCGCCTGGCGTCATATGTTCCGGGCGAATGCCGATGATCCACTCGCGCCCGTGCAATGCGCTGCTGACGCCGGATAGGGGCAGCGAAGGCCCATCGCCCGCGACGACGAAAGCCGAGCCATCTTCCGACACGCGCCCTTCGAGCAGATTCATGGCGGGCGAACCGATGAAACTCGCGACGAACACCGTCGCCGGACGCTCGTACACTTCGGTCGGCGCGCCGATCTGCTCGGCATGCCCTTTGTTCATGACGATGACGCGCTGCGCCAGCGTCATCGCTTCGATCTGATCGTGCGTGACGTACAGGCTCGTCGTCGCGAGACGCGCATGCAGGCGCTGAATTTCGAGGCGCATCTGCACGCGCAGCTTGGCGTCGAGATTCGAAAGCGGCTCGTCGAACAGGAACACCGCGGGCTCGCGCACGATCGCGCGGCCCATCGCGACGCGCTGGCGCTGGCCGCCCGACAACTCGCGCGGCTTGCGTGCAAGCAGATGTTCGAGTTCGAGGATGCGCGCGGCGTTCGTCACCCGTTCCTCGATGATCTTCTTCTCGAAACCGCCGATTCTGAGCGCGTACGCCATGTTCTGCGCGACACTCATGTGCGGATAGAGCGCGTAGTTCTGAAACACCATCGCGATGTCGCGATCCTTCGGCTCCAGTTTGTTCACGACCTTGCCGCCGATTTCGATGGCGCCGTCGGACACGGACTCTAGACCCGCGACCATGCGCAGCAGCGTGGACTTGCCGCAGCCCGAAGGGCCGACCATCACGACGAACTCGCCGTCTTCGATCGCCACATCGATGCCGTGCAGCACGTAGTTCGTGCCGTCGTACGTTTTCTTGACGCCTTTCAGATTCAACGCAGCCATGTGTTATTTCTCGGAATCGACGAGGCCGCGCACGAACCAGCGCTGCATCGTCAGTACGACGGCAAGCGGCGGCAGCATCGCGAGCAGCGTCGCGGCCATCACGTAATGCCATTCCGTCGCGGTATCGCCCGACGCGATCATGCTCTTGATGCCGACCACCGCCGTTTGCAGCGACACCTGATTGGTGATGAGGATCGGCCAGAGATACTGATTCCAGCCGTAGATGAAGGTGATGACGAAAAGCGCCGCAATGTTCGTCTTCGAAAGCGGCAGCACGACGTCCCAGAAAAAGCGCAGCGGCCCCGCGCCGTCGATGCGCGCCGCTTCCATCAATTCGTCGGGCAACGTCATGAAGAACTGCCGGAAGAGAAACGTGGCGGTCGCGGAGGCGATCAAGGGCAGCGTCAACCCGGCATACGTGTTCGACAGATGCATCGACGAAACGACTTCGACCGTCGGGAAGATACGCACTTCGACCGGCAGCATCAGCGTGATGAAGATGAGCCAGAACGCGAGGTTCTTCATCGGAAAGCGGAAGAAGACGATAGCGTACGCGGAGATGATCGACACCGTGATCTTGCCGATCGAGATCACGAGCGCCATCACGAGGCTGTTCATCAGCATGAGGCCGAACGGCGCCGCCGCATTGCCGCTGCCTCGCGTCCAGATATGCGCGATGTTCTCGAAGAGATGCGAGCTCGGCACGAGCGAAAGCGGCACGCTGAATACTTCCTTCGAGTTCATCGAGGCCGCGCAAAACGCGACGTACACGGGAAACACGATCAGCGCGACGCCCAGCAGCAGCACCGCATGACAGAAGATATCGAAGCCGCGGCGGTTTTCGATCATGAGTATTGCACCCTGCGTTCGACGAAACGGAACTGCACGATCGTCAGCCCGACGACGATCGCCATGAGCACGACGGACTGCGCGCCCGAACTGCCGATGTCGAGCCCCTGGAAACCTTCCGCGAAAATCTTGTAGATGAGCGTCTTGGTCGATTGCGCGGGACCGCCGCCGGTCGCGGCATCGATGACCGGGAAGGTATCGAAGAACGCGTAGACGAGATTCACGACGAGCAAAAAGAAAGACGTCGGCGACAGGAGCGGCAACGCAATGCCGAAGAAGCGCCGCACGGGGCCGGCGCCGTCGATGGCGGCCGCTTCGATCAGCGATTGCGGGATCGCCTGAAGCCCCGCGTAGAAGAACAGGAAGTTGTAGCTAACCTGCTTCCAGACGGAGGCGAGCACGACGAGAAACATCGCCTGCGTGCCGTTGAGCGCGTGATTCCAGACAACGCCCTGCTTCGCGAGCGCGTAAGTCACGAGCCCGATGCTCGGATTGAACAGAAACGACCACAGCACGGCCGCGATCGCAGGCGCGACCGCATACGGCCAGATGAGCAGCGTCTGATACGCCTTCGCCCCGCGCGTCACGCGATCGGCACACGCGGCGAGCAGCAGCGAGATCACGAGCCCCGACACGGTGACGAGCGCGCAGAAGATCATCGTCGTGTTGAACGACGACAGATACAGCGGATCGGCGAAAAGCTGTTTGAAGTTCGCCAACCCGACGAATTCGCTCGACGTGCCGAACGCATCCTGGCTCTGCGTGGCCTGCCAGAGCGCCTCGCCCGCGGGCCACAGAAAGAACAGCGCCGTGATCGCGAGTTGCGGCGCGACGAGCAGATACGGCAAGACGCTCGTATCGAAACGAGAGCGTTTTTCCATGCGCTAGATCCTTAACCGGCGCCCGCGCGGCAAACGCGGGCGCGCGCGTGTTAGTTGCCGGTCTTCTCGAAGCGGCGCAGAAGTTCGTCGCCGCGCTGCACCGATGCATCAAGCGCTTGCTGCGGCGTCTTCTTTTCCGCCCAGACCTGTTCGAGCTCTTCATCGACGATGGTGCGGATCTGCGGCATGTTGCCGAGGCGCAGGCCCTTCGTGTACGGCAGCGGCGGCTTGTTCATCATCTGCTTGATGGCGATGTCCGCGCCCGGATTCTTGTCGTAGAAGCCCTGCTTCTGCGTCAGTTCATACGCGGCCTGCGTGACCGGCAGATAACCCGTGTCCTGATGCCATTTCGCGGCGACTTCCGGCGTTGCCAGATACGCGAGGAACTTCGCGACGCCCTTGTAGACGGCCGGATCCTTGCCCGACAACACCCAAAGGCTCGCGCCGCCGATGATCGCGTTCTGCGGCGCGCCCTTCACGTTCGCGTCGTAAGGCATCATGCCGACACCGTAATCGAACTTGGCGTATTTGGCGATGGTCGCACGCGAGCCCGACGAGTTCGTGATGATTCCGCAGTCGCCGCTATAGAACTTCGACACCGGCTCGTCCTTGCGGCCTACGTATGTGAAGTTGCCTTCCTTCGCCATCTTCTGCAGGAACGTGATGTGCGCGACCTGCAGCGGCTTGTTGAACTCGAGCTTGGCGTCGAGGCCATCGAAGCCGTTGTTCTTCGTTGCGAACGGCGCGGCATGCCACGCGCTGTAGTTTTCGAGCTGAATCCAGCTTTGCCATCCCGACGAATAACCGCACGAGTAACCCGCGGCCTTCAGCTTCTTCGCGTCGGCTTCGACGTCGGCCCAGGTCTTCGGCGGCTGGTTGGGATCGAGACCGGCCTTCTTGAACGCGTCCTTGTTATAGTAGAGAACGGGTGTCGAGCTATTGAACGGCATCGAGATGAGATGGCCGGTCTTCGCGTCGCTGTAATAGCCGGCGATGGTCGGCACGAACGCCTTTTCGTCGAGCGTCACGCCCGCCTGCTTGAAGACATCGGAGACGGGAATGACGGCCTTTTTCGCCTGCATCATCGTCGCGGTGCCGACTTCGTAGACCTGCAGGATCGCGGGCGCATTGCCGCTGCGATAGGCCGCGATGCCCGCCGCGAGCGTCTGGTCATACGTGCCCTTGAACACGGGAACGATCTTGTAATCGCTCTGGGACTTGTTGAAGTCGGTGGCGATGTCGTTCACGCGCTCGCCGAGCGCGGCTTCCATCGCGTGCCAGAACTGGATTTCCGTCGCGGCGTGCGCGGCGGTGGCCGCGCCGAACATGAGAACGGCGGCCGCCGGGATCGAGTGGAACAAGGGCTTGCGGCTCATCGATGAGTCTCCTTTTAGACGATTCGCGCTTCAAAACGCGCGATCTTAGTTGTTGTCGATGACAAACAGGCGTTGATACTCTTTTAATGCATAGCGGTCCGTCATGCCCGCGATGTAATGCGCGATGAGGCGCGCCTGCGAGCTGTCGTGGCTCAATGAGGGCGCATCGTTGGCCGATTCCTCCGCCACCGGCAAACGCGCCTGATACGCCGGCGGCAAGAGGCGCGGGTCGTCGGTGAAGGCTTCGAAAAGGCCCGTCACGACGCGCTTCGCCTTGTTCGCCATGCGCATCACGCGGTAGTGCCGGTACAGGTTCTTGAACAGGAAGCGCTTGAGCTGCGCCGCCTGGGCCGCGACTTCATCGCTGTGCGCAACGAGCGATGGGGCGTTGCGCACGTCGTCCAGCGATTGCGGCGCGACGCGTTCGAGATTGCGGTTCGTCGACTCGATCAGATCGACGATCAGCGTATTGATGATGCGGCGGATCGTTTCGTGAATCAGCCTGCGCCCTTCGATGTTCGGGTAATCGGCGCGCGCGGCGTCGAAATGCGTGTGCCACAGGCTCACTTCGGAAAGCTGTTCGAGCGTGATGAGTCCGGAGCGCAGGCCGTCGTCGACATCGTGATTGTTGTACGCGATCTCATCCGCGACATTCGCAATCTGCGCTTCGAGCGAAGGCTGTTTGCCCGTGAGAAAGCGCTCGCCGAGATCGCCGAGCCGGCGCGCGTTTTCGCGCGAGCAATGCTTGAGAATGCCTTCGCGCGTTTCGAAACACAGGTTCAGGCCGTTGAACGCGCCGTAGTGCTCTTCGAGCTGATCGACCACCGCGAGGCTTTGCAGGTTGTGCTCGAAGCCGCCATGATCGCGCATGCATTCGTGCAGCGCGTCCTGCCCGGCGTGGCCGAACGGCGTGTGGCCGAGATCGTGCGCGAGCGAAATGGCTTCGACGAGATCTTCGTTCAGCCGCAGATTGCGCGCCACCGACCGCGCGATCTGCGCAACTTCGAGACTGTGCGTGAGCCGCGTGCGAAACAGGTCGCCTTCATGATTGACGAAGACCTGCGTCTTGTATTCGAGCCGGCGAAACGCGGTCGAATGCACGATGCGGTCGCGGTCGCGCTGGAACTCGGTGCGCGCGGCGGGCGGCGACTCATGAAAGCGCCGTCCGCGCGATTGCGACGAGTGCGCGGCATACGGCGCGAGATGCGCTTCGAGCGCGAGCGATGACGGCGCGCCTGGCGGAAGTTGCTGTTCTTTTTCGCTCACCGGCTGCTCCGCTTCGTCGTGGTTCTGGCCGCCGCTCGCGCGGATCAGACGCTGGCTGCGAGCGTCGCGCGCACGGCCTGATCGGGCGCGCTCGTGATCTCGGTCGCGCCGAAGCGGGTCAGCAGAATGAATTTGATCTCGCCGGCTTCCGCTTTCTTGTCGACTTTCATCAGATCGACGTAGCGGTCGTCGCCGAGCCTGGGCGCCGTGACCGGCAGCTTCGCCGCTTCGATCACGCGCACGAGACGCTGGCGCGCGGCTTCGTCGAGCTTGCCGAGGCGCACGGACAGATCCGCCGCCATCACCATGCCGCAGCCGACCGCCTCGCCGTGCAGCCATTCGCCGTAGCCGAGGCCCGCCTCGATCGCGTGGCCGAACGTGTGCCCGAAATTGAGGATCGCGCGCTGCCCGCCTTCGCGCTCATCCGACGCCACCACCGACGCCTTGATCTCGCACGAGCGCTTCACCGCGTACGCGAGCGCGTCTTCGTCGAGACGATTGAGCGCGTCGATATTCGCTTCGATCCATTCGAAGAAACCGGCGTCCTTGATCGCGGCCGTCTTGATGACTTCGGCGATGCCCGCGGCCAGTTCGCGCTCCGGCAGCGTGGATAGCGCACCGATATCCGCGATGACGGCTTGCGGCTGATAGAACGCGCCGATCATATTCTTGCCGAGCGGATGATTGATGCCCGTCTTGCCGCCGACCGACGAATCGACTTGCGAAAGCAGCGTGGTCGGCACCTGAATGAAGGGCACGCCGCGCATGTAGCACGCCGCCGCGAAGCCGGTCATATCGCCGACGACGCCACCGCCGAGCGCGATCAGCGTCGTCTTGCGGTCGGCGCGCCCGGTCAGGAGCGCATCGAAGATCGTGTTGAGCGTTTCCCAGTTCTTGTGCGCTTCGCCGTCGGGCAGGACGACCGTCGTCACTTTCTTGCCGAGCGGTTCGAGCGCCGCGCGCAACTGTTGGCCGTAAAGCGGATCGACCGTGGAATTCGTGACGATCGCCACGGAGGCGCCCTTGATATGCGGCGCGAAAAGTTCCGTGCGGCCGATCAGGCCCGCACCGATATGAATGGGATAGGCGCGCTCGCCCAGTTCGACGCTGACTGTATTCATGGCGGACATGTGATCTTCAGGCCGGCTTGACGACGCCGGCCACCTCCAGTTGCATCAGGACCATGTTGACGAGCGCGTTCACGGTCGGCCGCCCCGTTTCGACGACGAAGTGCGCGCATTCGTGATAAAGCGGATCGCGCGTCTTGAAAAGCGCCTCGAGCTTGCCGCGCGGATCTTCGGTCTGCAGCAGCGGGCGATTCTTGTCGCGCCGCGTGCGCTGCCAGAGATCGTGCGGATTCGCGCGCAGATAGATGACGATGCCGCGATTCTTCAGATGTTCGCGGTTCTCCGGGCGCAGCACCGCGCCGCCGCCCGTGGCGAGCACGATGCCGTTTCGCTGCGACAGCTCGTCGATGACGTTCGCCTCGCGCTGGCGAAAGCCCGCCTCGCCTTCGAGTTCCCAGATCACCGGGATGCGGGCGCCCGTGCGCGCCTCGATCTCCAGATCCGAATCGATGAACGAGCGCTGCAGACGGCGCGCAACCGCGCGGCCCACGGTGGTTTTACCCGCCCCCATGAGTCCGACGAAAAAAATGTTCGCGTTCGCGTGCCCTTCCTGCAACTCGGTTTCCTTCCAGTTCGATGCAATTTGTTCGTGCGGCAGCTTAAGGGCAAACCGCCCGCTTTGTCGAGTCGCGCCGCCTGTGCGGCCGGGCTCAACCGCCGCTCGGGAGCACATGCGGCGTAATCAGTATGACGAGCTCGCTTTTCGAGCTGCGCCGCGCGTCGTGACGGAACAGCCAGCCGATCAGCGGCAGTTTCGACAGGCCGGGCACGCCGGTCACGTCGCCGCGCGCGTCGTCGGAATAAATGCCGCCGATCGCGACCGTCCCGCCGTTTTCCACTTCCACGCGCGTCTGCACGTGCTTGGTGTGGATGGCCGGGCCGTTCGCCGTCTGCTCGCCGAGACTGTCTTTCGTAATGTCGAGATCGAGGATGACGTGGCCATGCGGCGTGATCTGCGGCTCGACCTCCAGTTTGAGCGTTGCGCGCCGAAACTGCACGCCCGACATGCCGTTGCCGACCTTCGCCTGATACGGCACCTCCATGCCCTGCTCGACGACCGACTTCACCCTGTCCGCCGTCACGACGCGAGGACGCGAAACGATCTGCCCGCGCCCTTCCGACTCCAGCGCGCTCAGTTCGATGTTGAGCAGCCGCGTGGCCTGCGCGACGAACAGCGTGAGCCCGGCCGTCGCCGCGTCGAAGCCGTTGATCGGCCCCGCCGACAGATCGTATACCACACCGTCCTTGACGCCCGCGAGCCCACGCGCCGGATCGCCCTGCGCCGCGACGCCCAGTTTCACGCCGAGATTGCGCGACAGCCCCGCTTCGCCCTCGACGATTTTCGCCTCGATCATCACCTGCGGCATCGGCTTGTCGAGCAGCGCGATCAGTTCGCCGATCTGCTGGATGCGCGCGTCGAGATCGGTGACGAAGAGCAGATTCGTGCGCGCATCGGCCATCGCCGAGCCGCGCTTGGACGGCACGCGCTGAGTGCCCGAGCCCGTCAGCATCTTGCGGAGATCTTCCGCGCGCGCATAGCGCAGCACGAACGTACGGCTCGCGAGCGGTTCGAGCTCCGCCGCGCGCGCGTGCGCCTCGAAGCGCAGCTTCTCGCGCGCGGCGAGTTCCGCGACGGGCGCGACCCAGATCAGGTTGCCGCGCTGCTCCATCGCCAGGCCGTTGACTTCGAGCAATGTGTCGAAGGCGCGCCGCCACGGCACGGCGACGAGATTCATCGACACCTGCCCACGCACCTTTTCGCTCGCGACGATATTCAGGCCCGTGAAGCGCGCAAACGCATGCAGCGCGGCACTCAGGTCGGCATTCTTCAGGTCGAGCGTGATCGGCTTGCCGTCGTTCGTGGCGTTCTGCTCGCCGCTCAGGCGTTGGGGTTTGGGCAGCGGCACCGGCGGACCTTCGAGCGCGTCCGATGATGCCGCTTCCGACACCGCTTCCGCCGCAGGCTTCCCGGCCGCGGTCAGCGCCGCGGGCGGCGGCGGAGCCGGGTCGATCGCGAGCTGGTCCGCAGGCTGCGCATCGAGCAATGCGGGAAGCGGCGGCAGCGGCGCGATGGCGTTATCGGCAGAGTCGGCGTTTTCGGCGGCCAGCGACGCATGCGCAAGCAACAGCGCCGCCGCTCCCGGCGCGACGACCCTTCGTAAAAACAGCGCGAACCGGCTCACTTGCGATCCTCCGCGAAGCTCAGCTTGCGCGCGACGCCATCGTTGCCGGCGAGTTCGACCTCGCGCGGCACGACGCGCCCGAGCCATTCGTCGCCGATTTTTTGCCCCGGCGCGAAGGCGTCGAAATCGCGGCCGCTTTGCAGCAGCGCGATGGCGCGGCGGCGTCCGACGAAGGTGCCGACGAGCAACAGGTCGCCGCCCTGCATGGCCGCCTCCGCGCCGCCGAACGGATCGACCACGAACGCGTTCGCGCGTGGCGTCGCGGCAGGCGCTACGGCGGGCAGTGTCTCGTAGATGCGCAGCGTCGCTTCGACGGCGAGCGCGGCGGCCTGCCGCCTGATCTGCACGTTCTCGGGCACGACGAGCCGTGGCAGGCCGGCGAGCGCGTCGAGAAAACGTCGCATTTCCCCGAAGGCGCCGTCGGCGCGCAGTTTGAGCGCGCGCTCCGGGAACGGCTCGCGCGCCTTCGGATCGGCGCTCTGGGTCGCGACCGGTTCGATGCTCGTCACGCGCAATCCGTTCTGCGCGGCGAGATCGGCCACGGCACGCAACGCGTCGGCGGCGCTCCAGTGTTCCGGCTCCAGCCGGCCCGATACCGCCCGCGCACGCAACCCGGGCAGCGCTTCGGCGATGCGACCCATGTCCTGCGCTTTCGCTTGCGCCGCCGTCAACGCGGCGCGGCTCGCTTCGAGCTGGCTCGCGTCGGTCATGCGCCACGCTCGCAGCCCGAGGCCGAACACGAGCGCGCCCAATGCGACGGCGACACAAGCGGTTCGAAGCCACGACCATTCGTCGAGCGGACGCATGATGGCGTGCGCGCCGCGCGATGGCTTCCCGGCCGGGAGATTCATCAGCATCGTGCTCATGGCCGGCTCCCCCGCGCGGTCGCCAATAGGGGCCGCGCCTGCCGCACCGCGGCCTGATCCCGCGAACGATCCGACGCGTAACGCACGAGCGCGACGAACTCGAAATGCGCCGGACGCTCATCGGCGGGCGTCGAGGCAACCCGTCTGCCTGAAGCGGCTGCGTCCGCGCGGCGCTTCATCTCGATCACTTCCACCGATTGCACGCCGCTCAGCCCCTCCAGGCGCTTGAGCCAGAGTGCGGCGGCCCGCGAATCCGGCGCGAACGCGGCCAGTTCGACCTCGTTGGTTCGCTGCGACACGCGTTGCAGCGCGATACCGCGCTGCGGCGGCGCGTCCGCCAGCGCTTCGAGGAGCGCGAGAAAACGCGCGCGCGGCAAGGCCAGCGGCTGCGCCGCCTCGCGCCCGCGCCGCCGGTCGGCTTCGGCGCGCAGGAGCCGCGCGTGCTCATCGAGTTGCGCGCCCGATGCGCGCAGCGACGTCTCCAGCGCCACGCGGCGCTCATCCATCCGCGCGCGCTCGAACGCGTCCCAGCCGGCCACGGCGCCGATGGCCGCGCAACCGGCCAGGCTCAGCGCGCCGAGCAATGCGAGCCGCTGACGCCGCATCTCACGGCGTCTCCGCGCGCGATACGGCAGCAGATTGAATCCGTCGAGCATGGCCGCGTTCATTGCATCACCTCGCGCAGAGCAAGGCCGAACGCCACGGCGAAACGCGGCGAATGCTTGTTTGCAGACGAAACGTCGGGCGCGCCGTTGCAATACGGCGCGGCCTCGAAAGGCAGCGCCGGGCAGCCGAAGGTCTTGCCGAGCGCGGGCAGCGGAACGCACGCGTGCGCCAGCAATTCGATCTGCCCGCCCACGTAAATGCAATCGAGCGGCGCGTCCTGGCCGACGAGATCGTGCAGCGCATCGGAGATGCTTCGATGCTCCGGCGCCGGGTAGCGGATCTCGTTTTCGACGCCGCGCGAGCCGACGAGCCAGCCGTGCAAGCCAGTGCTTTCCAGCCAGCAGACGAGATAGCGCGCGTCGGGGTCGAGTTCGGTCGAGGCGGCATGGCGCATCGCGCGCAAGGCGGCGGCCGGCTCTCCGTCGATGGCCGACAGCGCGATGCCCGCTTCCGCCGCCGTTTCGACGCGCGCCTCGACATGCCGCCGCGCCGTGGCCGCGATGGCGATTTGCGCCTCGCCGTCCTCGCGGGCCCGCACGGACCAGTCCACCGCCAGCGCGCCGCGCTCGATGCCGGTCGCGCGTTCCGCCTCCGCGAGCACGGCCGGTTCGAGCAGGCCGCGCGGATCGCCGCCGATGTTGCCTGCGAAGTGATCGTGAACGTCCATCAGGCGGGCGAGCGGAACCCGCGTCGTCAGCGTCGCGGACGCGGACAAGCCCATCGCGCAACGCAGCGCCCGCCACGCGCCGCTTTCCGGCAGGCGCGCGAAGGCCTCGCGCAACGCTCTCACGATGGCCGCGCGATCGACGAAATCGCCGTCGATCACCGCGCCCGAGGGCAATGCCACCGATTCCAGATGCTCGACGCACACCGTCGCATTCGCGCGCAATCGCCTGCTGACGACCGCGATGCGCACGGCGTCCTCGCTCACGTCGATACCCGCCGCATAGCGCCGCGTGACCGTCAGCATCGCGCCGCGCAACGCGTTTTCCTTACTCATGACCGACTCCTTCCATTCAATCGCGCACCGAACCGTTCGGGCGCCTGATCGGAAAGAATTGTCGCGAGCGTCATCCGCTGCGAACACTCAGCCAAACGGCCAGCGCTCGCGAGTTCCGCATGCTTGCGGGCCGGATCGCGCGTATCGTGAAGATAACGGCAGGCACGCGCGACGGCCGCGCGCGCCACAACCCGACCGGAATTGTCCTAAACCCGGGCAGCTATAATCGCGAGATTGTTTTTGGTGGTGCTATGCAATCCTCTTCCCCGACCAACCCGCCGTCCACGCCGCCCGAAGGGCAGAAGAAAGCCAAGCGCCCGTGGTGGGCGCGGCTTCTCCTCGGATTTTTCGTCAGCGTATTCGCCCTCGTCGTCTGCGCGGGTCTCGTGCTCGGCTACGCGCTCGTCGTCGCGATGCCGAACCTGCCTTCACTGGAGGCGCTCACGGACTACAAGCCGAAGGTGCCGCTGCGCATCTATACGGCCGATCACGTTCTGATCGGCGAATTCGGCGAGGAGCGCCGCAGCGTCGTGCGCATTCAGGACGTGCCCGATCATCTGAAAAAAGCCGTCCTCGCGATCGAAGACGCGCGCTTTTACGATCACGGCGGCGTCGATCTCACCGGCATCCTGCGCGCGGGCTCGGTCGCGCTGACCAACGGCCACGCCTCGCAGGGCGCGAGCACGATCACGATGCAGGTCGCGCGCAACTTCTTCCTGTCGAGCGAAAAGACTTACACGCGCAAGATTTACGAGATGCTGCTCGCGTACAAGATCGAGCGCGCGCTGACGAAAGATCAGATTCTCGAGGTGTATATGAATCAGATCTATCTCGGACAACGCGCCTACGGCTTCGCGAGCGCCGCGCGTGTTTATTTCGGCAAGGATCTGAAGGACGTTTCGCTCGCCGAAGCCGCGATGCTCGCGGGCCTGCCGAAAGCGCCTTCCGCGTATAACCCGGTCGTCAATCCGAAGCGTGCGAAGGTGCGGCAGGAGTACATCCTGCAACGCATGCGCGAGCTGAATTTCATCACGCAGGACCAGTACGAGCAGGCGGTGAAGCAGGCGCTCGTCGTGAAGGGACAGGGCCGCGAGTTCAGTGTGCACGCGGAGTACGTCGCGGAAATGGTGCGCCAGATGATGTACGCGCAGTATCGCGAAGAAGCGTACACGCGCGGCCTGAACGTCGTGACGACGATCGATTCCGGCGATCAGGACGCCGCGTATCGTGCAGTGCGCAAGGGCTTGATGGATTACGAGCACCGGCATGGCTATCGTGGGCCGGAAGGCTACATCGATCTGCCCGCGGATGCCGACGACCGCGAGCAAGCCATCGACGACGCGCTCGCCGAGCATCCCGACAACGGCGAGATCGTCGCGGCGGTGGTGACGTCGGCAAGCCCGAAGGAAGTGAAGGCAAGCTTCATCGACGGCAATACGGCGACGATCGCCGGCAACGATCTGCGCTTCGTGCAGTTCGCGCTCAGTACGAAAGCGCAGCCGAACGCGCGCATTCGCCCCGGCGCGATCGTGCGTCTCATGAAGGACGACGGCGGCGACTGGGTCATCACGCAACTGCCGCAAGTCGAAGGCGCGTTCATTTCGATGGTCCCGCAGGACGGCGCGATCCGCGCGCTCGTCGGCGGCTTCGACTTCAACAAGAACAAGTTCAATCACGTCACGCAGGCGTGGCGTCAGCCGGGATCGAGCTTCAAGCCGTTCATCTATTCGGCGTCGCTCGAGAAGGGACTTTCGCCTGCGACAATCATCAACGACGGGCCGCTCTTCTTCAGCGCCGCCGAGACCGGCGGGCAGGCGTGGGAGCCGAAGAACTACGGCGGCGGCTTCGATGGCCCGATGAGCATGCGCTCGGCCCTGCAGCGCTCGAAGAACATGGTGTCGATCCGCATCCTGAACCATATCGGCACGAAGTACGCGCAGCAGTACATCACGCGCTTCGGCTTCGACGCGGACCGTCACCCCGCCTATCTGCCGATGGCGCTCGGCGCGGGTCTCGTCACGCCGCTGCAGATGGCGGCCGGCTATGCGGTGTTCGCGAACGGCGGTTATCGCGTGAATCCGTATCTGATTGCCGATATCACCGATCCGTATGGCCGCGTCGTCTCGCATCCGCAGCCGCTCGTCGCCCAGCAAAGCGCGCCGCTCGCGATCACGCCGCGCAACGCGTTCGTCATGAACAGCCTGTTGCAGAGCGTCGCGCAACACGGCACCGGCGCGAAGACGAATCAGTTGAAGCGCGGCGACCTCGCCGGCAAGACCGGTACGACGAACGATTCGCGCGATGCATGGTTCGCCGGTTATCAGCGCACGCTGGTGGCGATCGCGTGGATCGGCTACGACAACCCGCGCAGTCTCGGCGACAAGGAAACGGGCGGCGGTCTCGCGCTGCCGGTGTGGATGGATTACATGGGCCGCGCGTTGAAGGGCGTGCCCGAATACAAGCCGATGATGCCGCCCGATATCGCGTCGCTTGGCAGCGAACTGTATTACGACGACATGACGCCGGGCCACGGCTTCGTCGCGACGATCGGCGTAAGTCAGGCGCCGCCGCAGGACGGCGTATCCGGCGTGACGGCTCCCGCGCCCGAAGTCGGCGAACAGGAAAAGCAGGACATCATGAATCTGTTCAAGGGGCAGTAAGCGCGCCCTGGCAAGAACCGAAGCGAGCGGGTCGAAAGATCCGCTCGCTTTTTTTACGCCTTGAAGCGGATCGGCTCGCCGGCCTGCTCGGTCGAATACTTGCTCAGCGTGGCGAAGAATTCGCTGTTGTCGCGCGTATCGCGCCAGGCGCCATCGACGTACTTGTAGTGGAATCCGCCCGCCTTTGCGGCGAGCCAGATTTCGTGCTTCGGCGGCTGCAGGTTGACGATCACTTTCGTGCGATTTTCGAATTCGAGCGTGAGCACATTGCCGCTGCGCTCGAATTCGATATCGGCGTCGGCTGCGTCCACCGCGCGCTCGATGGCCGTCAGCGCGGCCTCCGCCAGCGTCAGGTATTCCTGGTCTGTCATGCTAAACTCCATCGATTAAACGTATAGGGACGGTCATGCGAGTCGTTTTCAGGATGAGCGCGATTGTAGCGGCTTTGAGCTTAAGCGCCGCGGCTACAGTCTCACTCGGCGGTTGTGGGCAACGCGGTCCGCTTTATATGCCGTCAGTGCCGCCGCTACCTCAACGTCCCGCCTCTCTCCAGAATACGCCGCCTTCGACTGTCGCTCCGGGCAGCGTGCCGGATACCTCGGGCGAGCCGCTTTCGCTGTCGCCTGAGACGGACCTCAAGACGAGTCCCAACGCTGCATCGGCGCCGAAAGCCGCATCGTCCGCTTATTGATCCGCTAGTCTCAACGCCTCCTGGCGCAACTCGATTCCACGCATGAGTGATTCCGCATTCCACTACGTCGATGGCGTGCTGCACGCCGAGGGCGTCTCTGCCGCGTCGCTCGCGGAGCAGTTCGGCACACCGCTTTACGTCTATTCGCGCGATGCGCTCACGCGCGCGTATCACGCCTACGCCGACGCCTGCGCGGGCCGCAAGGCGACCGTGCATGTCGCGGTGAAGGCGAACAGCAATCTCGCCGTGCTCAACGTGTTCGCGCGCATGGGCGCGGGCTTCGACATCGTGTCGTCGGGCGAACTCGCGCGCGTGCTCGCGGCGGGCGGCAAAGCGGAGAACACCGTGTTTTCCGGCGTCGGCAAGACGGCGGCCGAAATGCGCGAGGCGCTCGAAGCGGGCGTGAAGTGCTTCAACGTCGAATCGATTCCCGAGTTGCACGCGCTGAACGAAGTCGCGAAGTCGCTGGGCAAGAAGGCGCCCGTTTCGCTGCGCGTGAATCCGGACGTCGATGCGAAAACGCATCCGTATATTTCCACGGGCCTGAAGTCGAACAAGTTCGGCGTCGCGTTCGGCGACGCGCGTGCCACGTACCGCGAAGCGCATGCGATGCCCAATCTCGATATCGTCGGCATCGATTGCCATATCGGCTCGCAGATCACGGAAATCAGCCCGTATCTCGATGCCGTCGACAAGCTGCTCGAACTCGTCGAGCAGATCGAAGCCGATGGCATGCGCATTCGTCACGTCGATGTCGGCGGCGGTCTCGGCATTACCTACGACGACGAAACGCCGCCCGATATCGGCGTGTTCGTGAAGACGCTGCTCGATCACATCGAGCAGCGCGGCCACGGCGAGCGCGAAGTGTATTTCGAGCCGGGACGCTCGCTCGTCGGCAATGCGGGCGTGCTGCTCACGCGCGTCGAGTTTCTGAAGCCGGGCGAGGAAAAGAACTTCGCCATCGTCGATGCCGCGATGAACGACCTCGCGCGCCCCGCCATGTACGAGGCGTTTCATCGCATCGTGCCCGTCGAGAAGCGCAACGCCACCGCGCACCAATACGATGTGGTCGGTCCGGTATGCGAAAGCGGCGACTGGCTCGGGCGCGATCGCGAACTGGCAATCGAGCCGGGCGATCTGCTCGCGATCTGCTCGGCGGGCGCATACGGCTTCGTGATGAGCTCGAACTACAACACGCGTCCGCGCGCCGCCGAAATCATGGTCGATGGCGAACGCGCGCGTCTCGTGCGCGAGCGCGAAACGGTTGCGCAGTTGTTCGCCGGGGAATCGATTCTGCCGGACTGAGACTTTCGCGCATCAATGAAAAAAGCGACGCTTGGCATGAACTGCACCCCAAAAGTTGGACACCCGTTCAACGATTTGGGGTGTTTTTTCATGAGCAAGTACAGCGCACGACTCAAGCGCAGAGTCGTTCAAGACTATTTATCAGGCGAGCGCGGCGGTTTCGGAGAGGTGGGGCGTCAACATGGCGTGGGCCGTGGCACGGTGCATAAATGGGTGGCGGCGTGGCGGGCGCATGGCGAGGCGGCGTTTAAGAAGAAGTACAGTTTCTACGACGGCCCATTCAAACTGAAGGTGCTGCAGTTCATGCACACCAAGGCTCTGTCGTGCCGAGAGACGGCCGCGATCTTCGATATCCGCAATCCGAGCGCGATTAATGTCTGGAAGCGCCGGTATGATTCGGGAGGTATGCAGGCCCTTGAGCCGCGCCCCGAGGACGCTCCGTGAAGCAACCCAAGTCATCTGCGCCAGCTGTTTCGTCCAAACCCGACGAGGCCCGCACGAAGGAAGAGCTCCTGAAGGAGCTGAACTATCTGCGCATGGAGAATGCGTACCTAAAAAAACTCGATGCCTTGATCCGCTCGGAAAGCCCTACAGCGCAGCGCAAAAAGCGCAAGTAGTGGCCGGGTTGAGGCATGAGTTTGCGCTCGACGGCCTGCTGAAAGTGGCCGGCCTGGCGCGCAGCACGTTCTACTACCAATGCAAGGCTTCACGCAAGGCGGACAAACACGCGCAGCTCAAGGCGCGTATTCGTTCTGTGTTCGAGCAGCACAAAGGGCGTTATGGCTATCGACGCATTACTCACGCAGTCCGGCATTTGGGCACGGTTGTGAATCACAAGACCGTCCAGCGGTTGATGCACCTCATGAAACTGAAGTCGCTGGTGCGCCCGAAGAAGTTTCAAGCCTTCCGCGGGACGGTGGGACGGGTTGCGCCGAACGTGCTGCAAAGACAGTTCGATGCCGCGGGGCCGAACCAGAAGTGGGTCACCGATATCACTGAATTCCGGGTGGGCGAGCGAAAGCTTTATCTATCGCCGGTGCTGGATCTGTATAACGGCGAGATCATCGCCTACGAGACGGCCACTCGTCCGGCATTCGCGATGGTCGCCAACATGATCAAAAAGGCATTCAGAAGGCTGGAAGTCGATGATCGCCCCTTGGTCCACTCGGATCAAGGCTGGCACTATCAGATGGGCGCTTACCAGGCGTTGCTCTCGCAACGAGCCCTGACGCAAAGCATGTCGCGCAAGGGCAACTGCCACGACAACGCCACCATGGAAAGCTTCTTCGGCACTTTGAAGTCGGAGTTCTTCTACCCCAACCGCTTCGAGAGCATCGAAGCCCTTCAGGCCGGAATCAGACGCTACATTCACTACTACAATCACCACCGCATCAAGCTGAAGCTGAAAGGGCTGAGTCCTGTGATGTACAGAACTCAGCCCTTAGCGGCCTAGCCCAAAACTGTCCAACTTTGCGGGGTCAGTTCAGGCAACGGCGTCGCTTTTTTTATGCGCGCTTGCTTCGCGTTCGAAGCCACGCGATCACGCGCCAGCCGAGCAGCGCGATCACGACGGCGCCGTAAATCTTCGGCAATTCGAGATCGTTCTTGCCTGCCTTCATCCACCAGAAATGCAGGATGGCGAGCGTGGCGATCAGATAGATCGCGCGATGCAGCGTCTGCCAGCGGCGCCCGAGCTTGCGCACCATCGCTTTCGGCGACGTGATCGCCAGTGGAATCAGCAGCACGAACGCCGCAAAGCCCACGGTGATGAACGGCCGCTTGCCGATGTCCTTCACCATCTCGGCGACATCGAACCATTTGTCGAACCAAATGTACGTCGTGAAGTGCAGCACGGCGAAGAAGAACGCGAAGAGGCCGGTCATGCGCCGAAAGCGCGCCAGCGCGTTCACGCCGGTCAGGCGTCGCACGGGCGTGATCGCGAGCGTGATACATAGATAGACGAGCGTCCAAAGTCCCGTCGAGCGCGTGATGAACTCGATCGGATTCGCGCCGAGGCCGCCGTTCACGCCGAGCACGATGAGACGCGCGAGCGGGAACAGCATCGCCACGAAGACGACGATCTTGGCCGGAACGATCCAGCGCGGACCGGACGCGACGCGCGCGCTTTTGATCTGAGATGCGGACGACATCGCTCAGAAGTTCTTCTTCAGATCCATGCCTGAATACAGCGACGCGACCTGATCGCCGTATCCGTTGAACATGAGCGTCTTGCGCTTCGGAGCGAAGAAACCGTCTTCGCCGATGCGCCGCTCCGTCGCCTGACTCCAGCGCGGATGATCGACGTTCGGATTCACGTTCGAATAGAAACCATATTCGCTCGGCGCGTACAGGTTCCAGCTCGTCGGCGGCTGCTTTTCGACGAAACGGATCTTCACGAGCGACTTCGCGCTCTTGAAGCCGTACTTCCACGGCACGACGATGCGCACCGGCGCGCCGTTCTGATTCGGCAGCACTTCGCCGTACAGCCCGACCGTGAGAAGCGTGAGCGGGTTCATCGCTTCGTCCATGCGCAGTCCCTCGGAATAAGGCCATTCGAGAATCGGCGTCGAGAGGCCCGGCATCTGCGACGGGTCCGCGAGCGTGATGAACTGCACGTATTTCGCGTTGCCCGTCGGCTCGGCGCGCTTGATGAGCTCGGACAAGGACACGCCGATCCACGGAATCACCATCGACCAGCCTTCGACGCAGCGCAGCCGGTACACGCGTTCTTCGAGCGGCGCGAGCTTGAGGAGTTCGTCGATGTCGTAGACCTTCGGGTTCTTGATCGCGCCTTCGACCGAAACCTTCCACGGCCGCGGACGCAACGCGCCCGCGTGCTCGGCAGGGTCGCCCTTGTCGGTGCCGAATTCGTAGAAGTTGTTGTAGGTCGTGATGTCCTTGAGCGACGTGGCCTTGTCGAGCGCGACGAACTTCGGGTTGGTCGTCGCGGCGAGCTTCTGGCCTTTCGCATCGGGCGATGTCATCGTCGCGTGCGCGAGGCCCGTCGCGCTCATCATGCTCATCGCGCCGATCGAGCGCAGCACGCGCCGCCGGTTCTCGAACACGTCGCGCGGCGTGATTTCATGAGCCGCTATGTCGTCGCCATAGAGAGGGCGATTTCGTCTGATCCACATGAAGCGTTACTCCTTCGTTCATATACGGGGAAACAGCAGAATGAATGCCCGTATTCCATCGTGCGACGAAAAAAAACCGCCAGCGCAACGCATGGCGGTTTTTTCTGGTTCGACGCGGCTAATTAGAGTTTGCCGTAACTGTGCAAGCCCGACAGGAACATGTTCACGCCGAGGAAGGCGAACGTCGTCACGATCAGGCCCGTCAGCGCCCACCAGGCCGCCGCCGCGCCGCGCAGGCCTTTCATGAGGCGCATGTGCAGCCAGGCCGCGTAGTTCAGCCACACGATCAGCGCCCAGGTTTCCTTCGGGTCCCAGCTCCAGTAGCCGCCCCACGCTTCGGCAGCCCACAGGGCGCCGAGAATCGTCGCGATGGTGAAGAACGCGAAACCGACCGCGATCGACTTGTACATGACGTCGTCGAGCACTTCCAGCGACGGCAGGCGGTCCGACATGAAACCGCGCTGCTTCCCGAGATACGCGACGGAAACCATCGCCGACAGTGCGAAACTGCCGTAACCGATGAAGTTCGCCGGTACGTGGATCTTCATCCACCAGCTCTGCAGCGCAGGCACGAGCGGCTGAATCTGCTGCGCGTCGCGGGCGATGGAATACCACATCAGAAAGCCGACCGCCGCGCTGATCACGAGCAGCACGAACGCGCCCATCGCGCGCGTCGAATAGTGCTGTTCGTAGTAGAGATAGAAGAGCGCCGTGATCAGGCAGAACAGCACGAACACTTCGTAGAGGTTCGAAATCGGAATATGGCCGATGTCCGCGCCGATCATGTACGACTCGTACCAGCGCACCATCAGGCCTGTGAAACCCATCAGCACGGCGACCCACGTCATGCGCGAACCGATCGCGCCGCCCGTCTGCGAGCGCGACACGAGGCCGATCCAGTAGAACAGCGTCGCGAGAATGAACAGCGCGCTCATCCACAGAATCGCGGACTGGCTCGACAGGAAGTACTTGAGGAAGAAATTGGTCTCGGCGCGCGCGAGGTCATGCTGATAAAGCTGAATCGACGACAGCGCCAGCACCGCGATCATTGCGATAAGCAGGCGCACCGGCTTCCAGCGCCAGCCGAGCACGACGAACGTGGGCACCGCGCCGATCAGCACGGCCGTGTCGTACACGTCCATGTACGTGTGATAGCGATTCAGCGCGAAGCCCGCGCCCGCGACCATCGCGAGGGCGAAAAGCCAGTCGACGAGCGTGAGGCGGCGCAGAAAGGGACGGTCGTCGAACGCGGCGACATCGGGCAACCCGACGGGCGCCGGACGCTCCGCCTTGACGGATGCGTGGGAGGAGGTTTGAGAGAGGTCCATGATCTTACCGTGTCGAAACTTCCGAGCGCGTGGCTTCGGATTGCGTTTGCGCCGTGGGTGCGCTGGATGTCGGGGACGGATCAACCGGTTCGGCCGGCTTCACGCCGAGCGCCGCGGCAATCTGCGCCCGCGTGCGCACGAACTCTTTTTCGAAATCGAACGTGCGGCGCGCCGTGGACATTGCCATCAGCACGCTCGCGCCGCCCTGACCCGAATCCTTGAGCCAGAACCAGAGGCGGCGTTCGCGCACGTAAAACATCGCGAAGATGCCGACCACCAGCAGAAGGCTGCCAAGATACACCAGATTTTTACCCGGCGCGCGCGTCAACTGGAATACCGAAGCTTGCACCTGCTTGAAGTTGTCCAGTTGCAGAAAGACCGGCGAGCCGTACAGAAAGCTGTCGGAAAGCGCGTTGATGGCCGACTGCACGAACGCGGAGCTCTTCTCATCCACTTTAGCCGCCGGAAAGCCGTTTTGCTCTCGGGAAATCTGCCATACGTCCCACATCGCGCCTTCCAGCATGCGCATCAGCAAGCCCGCCGCCTTTTCCTGCTCGCCCTTCGGCACGGATTTATCGATGAAAGTCGCGATGCCCTGAAAGCCGCCAATCACCTGAGGATTCGACACGGGCTTGCCCGTTTCGTCCGCGCCCGCGAAGAGGTTCAGCACGCGGATCGCGCTTTCTTCCAGATGCTTCTGCAACTCGCCGTTTTCCGCCGGCACCGAGCGCAACGCGAACCGGTGCGCCGCTTCGACGCGTGTCGCGGGCGTGGCGAGCGCGGCGCGCAAATCCATCCATTGCTTGACGGTACCCTGCTCGTCGGCGGGAATGCGCAGATAGCGGAAGGAATCGTTCGGGCTCAGGCGCATACCCGCGAGGAACATGCGCTGGCCGCTGACATCGACCGGCAGCATGTAGTTGCTGTACTCGCGCGCCTGGCCGTCCGTGCCGCGCACCTTGTATTGCACCGACGGGCCGATATTGCGCAGATCCGTCGGCTTCGAGGTTTTCGCGCCGGAGCCGAGACGCTCGTCGAACGCGTCGCGCAGCGTTTCCTTCTTGCCGACCCCGCGTGCATCCGGCGCACCGCTGCCATCGGTCATGTTTTCGACGTTGATCGCGCGGAAATCGGTGAATTCGATGGTTTCGCCCTGCGCGCCCGTGAACTGCGTGCCGATGGGCGCCGTGCCGCCGATCGCGCCGTTGAAGGGCGCGGTCTTCGCGCTGCCGCCGGTCATCGGCCAGGCGGTCATTTCGAGTTTCGAGCCGCCGTCCTGAAAGCTCGACTGATAAATCGAGATGCCGTCGTAGGTGAAGGGCTTGTTCACCTCGATGCGCGCCGGAATGCGCTTGCCGCTCTTATGATCGATCACGACGATATCGCTCGCGAAGAGCTTCGGCATGCCGGTCGAGTAGTAATCGACGATGAACTTGTTCAGTTCGATCGAAAACGGCAGATCCTGAATGATCGAGCCGTCCTGCTGATTGAGAATCGCCGTGCCGACGTACTGTCCTTCCGGCACCCACGCGTAGCCGCGGAAGGTGGGGTTCGACGTCGAGAGGCGATGCTCCGCCGGAATGTCGTTGATGACGGCGTTGCTGTTGATGGGCGTCTTGTTGAACATCCACATCTGCAGCTTGATGGGCAGATTGCTGTCGAGCAGCCCGCCGATACAGATCACGACGATCGCGATGTGCGCCGAGATATAGCCGATCTTCGTCATCGCGCCGCGTTTGCCCGCGATGAGCGTCGCGCCGTTATCCGTTTGCCGCGTGACGGTGCGGTAGCCCATTTTCACCGCGAGGCGTTCGAGGGTCGCCGCGGTCTGCGCGCGGTTGGCGGAAACCGTGAACTCGCCCTTGTGATGGAACGCGCGCAGGCCGCCTTCATGCACGCGATCCTTCCAGCTCTTGATGTCCGCGATCATCTTCGGACTGTTGCGGATGACGCACAGCGACACCGAAATCACGAGGAAGATCAGGATCAGCATGAACCACCACGCGCTATACACGGTGTAGATGCTGAGGCCGCGGAAGATGTCCGCCCAGAACGGGCCGAACTGATTCACGTAGTTGGGATACGGATCGTCCTGCGTGAGCACCGTGCCGATGATGCTCGCGATCGCCAGAATGACCAGCAGCGCAATGGCGAAGCGCATCGAACTGACGAGTTCGACGAAATGCCTGACGGCGCGGCGGCTCGACTTCGACTGCAAACCCGATGTGGTGACGCTCATTCAAACTCCGGCTGGACAGCAAAAAAGGGTGGAGACGCTAGCGGTCTTATCGACCGACGTCCCACCCTTTTCTTGTTTTCGCGCCGGTCTTCTCGGATCTTCCCGGGACCGGCTTCGTAGTATGGGCGATTCCCGCTTTCGTTGCAGGGAACCGCTGGACGCTGACTGCTGCGTTTTAATGCAAACCGGCGATGTAGTCGGCAACCGCCTTCATCTCCGCTTCATTCAGGCGCGAGGAAATCTGATGCATCGGCTCGCTGTTGGCGCGTTGCCCCGATGCGAAGGCGTTCAACTGCGCCACCGTGTAATCGCCCCACTGCCACGACAACCGCGGATACTGCACCGGAATGCCCATGCCCGTCGCGCCGTGACACGCGGCGCACGCCGGCACGCCCTTGTCCGCGATGCCGCCGCGATAGATCTTCTGCCCCAGCGCGACGTCGTTCTTGTCGCGCGCGTAGCCCTGCTTGGTTTTCTGCGACGCGAAGTACGCCGCGACGTTCACCATGTCCTGATCCGATAGCGCGCCCGCAATGCCCGCCATGATCGGATTGTTGCGCGCCGGCGCTTTCGCGCCCGGCTGCGTCTTGTAATCCTTCAATTGCTTGACGATGTACTCCGCGTGCTGGCCCGCCAGTTTCGGAAACGCCGCGCCGGCGCTGTTGCCGTCCGCCGCGTGACATGCCGCGCACACCTGAGTCGCGATGGCCTGCCCTCTCGCGACATCCGGCTTGGCCGGCTGCGCGGGCTCCGCCGCGTTCACTGACATCGATACCGCTAGTCCACCGAAACCCACACCGAAAGCCGCCGCTGCTCGAATCACCACCAGAGACCTGTACAGTCGGTTCATTCGCGTACCCTGTTTTTCGTCTTGTGAGAATGTGAGGTTCTGCAAAAAACGACGGCGATCGAACTTCGCCGCAAGATACCCGAACTCGCTGAACGAAGAGGCCCAAAAGATGCCTCTGAAAACTGTCTCGCTCCTGTCGATCAGAGTTAGCGCTTCAGCGCCTTACTCTGGTCCCATGCAAAGCTGTGGGTGCCGCCTGCGGCCTGGGTCTTGCGTGCCCGTGCTGATCTTTAAAAATCCGTCGTATTGTACAATAACCCGCTACACGCAAAGACGCCAGTCGGGGCATGCCCAGTATTCGCCGGGTTCTCAAGGCTTCTGGTATTCACCGCGCTTTTCCGCGGTTCACTCGATTGGGCCCGCCCATGTCATTCCTGCTTCACCAATCCCGCTTCTTCACCACCGTCAACCATCTGCGCGATCTGCCGCCTACGCCGCAGCCTGAAATCGCATTTGGCGGCCGCTCGAACGCGGGTAAATCGACGGCCATCAACATCCTGTGCAATCAGAAGCGGCTTGCTTTCGCGAGCAAGACGCCGGGCCGCACCCAGCACATCAATTACTTCTCCGTAGGGCCGCAGGACGCGCCCGTAGGCTATCTCGTCGATCTTCCCGGATACGGTTACGCCGAAGTGCCGGGTGCCGCGAAGGAACACTGGCAACGGCTGCTGTCGACGTATCTGCAAAGCCGCGCGCAACTGTGCGGCATGATCCTGATGATGGATTCGCGCAGGCCGTTGACCGACCTCGATCGCATCATGATCGACTGGTTCGCGCCGACCGGAAAACCGATTCACACGCTGCTCACCAAATGCGACAAATTGACGCGACAGGAGATGACCAACGCCCTGCGCGCGACGAAGAAATCGTTCGCGGAATACAAGGACGCGGGCTATCGCGGTGAACTGACCGTGCAGCTCTTTTCCGCACTCAAGCGCACGGGCATCGAAGAGGCGCACGAACTGATCGAAAGCTGGCTGATGCCCGCGGAAGCGAGCGAAAACGCGCAAGAGGACGCTGCGGAGTAAGCCGTCGCGACGGTGCTCCGGCATAAAAAAACCCGCCGCATGACGGCGGGTTAACAGCCTAATCGAATATCGACAGGCACCCGCTCAGGGAGGAGAAGCGGGGAGTTCGGCGGCAAGCGCCTCGCTCGATCGGTATGATATACCATTGTCTCAAAACGGTTTCAGACACGGCCAAGTGCTTGTTCCGCAAGACTTTATACATAGCTAAACCCGTTTTCGACGCCCCCTGGAAGACCACTCAACTCAGAGTCAAGACATGAGCTTCTATCCTCACCATCGCCCGCGCCGCATGCGCCGCGATGACTTCTCGCGCCGTCTGATGCGCGAAAACATCCTCACTACGAACGACCTCATTTACCCGGTGTTCATCGTCGAAGGGACGAATGTGCGCCAGAGCGTGCCGTCGATGCCCGGCGTCGAGCGCACGTCGGTCGATTTGCTGATGAAAGTCGCCGAACAATGCGTCGAGCTGGGCGTACCGGTGATCTCGCTCTTCCCCGCGATCGAGCCGTCGATCAAGACGCCCGATGGCCGCGAGGCGACCAATCCCGAAGGCCTGATTCCGCGCGCGGTGCGCGAGCTGAAGAAGAACTTTCCGACGCTCGGCGTGCTCACCGACGTCGCGCTCGATCCGTACACGAGCCACGGCCAGGACGGCGTGCTCGACGAAGAAGGCTACGTGAAGAACGACGAAACGAGCGAAATCCTCGTCGAGCAGGCGCGCACGCAGGCCGAGGCGGGCGTGGATATCGTCGCGCCTTCGGACATGATGGACGGCCGCATCGGCGCGATCCGCGAGATGCTCGAAAGCGAAAGCCACATTCACACGCGCATCATGGCGTACGCGGCGAAGTACGCGTCGGCGTTCTATGGCCCGTTCCGCGACGCCGTCGGCTCGGCCGCGAATCTCGGCAAGGGCAACAAGATGACGTATCAGATGGACCCGTCCAACTCCGATGAAGCGATGCGCGAAGTGCGCATGGATATCGAGGAAGGCGCGGACATGGTGATGGTCAAGCCGGGCATGCCGTATCTCGACATCGTGCGACGCGTGAAAGACGAGTTCCGCTTTCCGACGTATGCGTATCAGGTGAGCGGCGAGTACGCGATGATCAAGGCCGCGGCGCAGAACGGCTGGATCGATCACGACAAGGTGATGATGGAAGCGCTGCTCGCGTTCAAGCGCGCGGGCGCGGACGGCGTGCTGACCTACTTCGCGCTGGACGCAGCGCGGATTCTGCGGGCTTCCTGAGTTGTGTCGAAAGCGATGCTTCGGGGCATCGCTCTTTCTTATCCGTTCGACGGGCCGAGCTTTTCGAGGCTCTTCAAAAACGTATCCGCCGATTCATAGCCGACAACGCGCGCGACCTCGTTGCCCTGCGCATCGAAGAAGATGATGCCCGGCGGCCCGAATAACTTGAAGCGCTTGAGAAGCGCCTGATCGTCGGCGTTATTGGCGGTCACGTCCGCGCGCAGGAGATTGAGCTGCGCGAGACGCGCCTGTACGCGGGCGTCGGAGAACGTCAGCTTCTCCATTTCCTTGCAAGACACGCACCAGTCCGCGTAAAAATCGAGCATTGCCGGCTTTGCCGCGGCTTTGAGCGCGTTGTCCAGTTCGGCCGATGAGCGCACCGGCGCGAGTGTCGGTCCTTCGCTCTGCGTGGTCGTGGTTTGCGATCCGCTGCGCGCAGCCAGGACTGCCAGCGGTTTGAGCGGGTCCGTCGAGCCCGCCGCCAGCCCGACGAGCACCGTTGCGGCCCAGATCGCAAACGCGGCGCCGACGCCGCGTCCCAGGCGCTTCCAGATACCGCCCGACTGAGCCGCGCCCGACGAGAACAAACCGAGCGAAGCCGCCGCGATCAACAGCCACAAGGCCGCGAGCAACATTTGCGTGACGCCGCCGATCACCGGCCACACGATCCACAGCGCGGCCGCGAGCAAGGCCACGCCGAAGAACACTTTCACGCCGTCCATCCACGTGCCCGCGCGCGGTAGGACAGAACCCGCGCCCAATCCGATGACGAGCAAGGGCACGCCGAGCCCGATGCCCATTGCGAAGAGCGCCGCGCCACCGAGCACCGCGTTGCCGGTATGCGCGATAAACGCCAGCACCGCGAAGAGCGGCGCGGTCATGCACGCACCGACGACGAGCGCCGAGAGCGCGCCCATCACCGCGACCGCCGCGAACTTGCCGCCGCTGCGTTTTTGCGATGCCTCGTTGACGCCGCTTTGCCAGCGCTGCGGCAACGCGATATCGACGCCCGAAATCAGCGCGATGGCGAACGCAGCCAGCAACGTGCCGAACAAGCCGAGCACCCACGGATTCTGTAACCACGCGCCGAGGCTCTGCCCGACGAGCGCGGCGGCGATCCCGAGCACGGTGTACACGAGCGCCATGCCGATCACGTAGGACACGGACATTGCGAAGCCGCGCGCACGCGTCATGCGCGCGCCTTCGCCCACGATGATCGCGGAGAGGATCGGGATCATCGGATACGAGCATGGCAGCAGGCTCAACACCATGCCTGCGAGAAAATACAGTCCGACGACGGTCAGGAATCCGCCGCCTTCCAGCATCGACTGCGCGTAGTCCGCGCTCGTCGCGCGCTCGAACCAGGAAGCTTGCGAATCACGCGTCGGTGCGCTAGACACGCTCCCGGCCGCTTGGAGAGCGTCGCCGCGCACGCGGTACGTTTTCTCCATCGGCGGATAGCAGATACCGCCATCCGCGCAGCCTTGCGACGTCACCGAAAGCTCGAATGGCCCGTTGGCCTTCGTCACCGGAATGCGGATGATCAACTCCCCGCGATAGGTTTCGACGTCCTTATTGAACGTCTGATCGAAGTGCACTTTGCCCGCCGGCAGTTGCGCCGTGCCGAGGGTCGCGTCGCCGCTCTTCACCGCGAACGCAAAACGCTCGCGATACATGTAATAACCGTCCGCGATCTTGTAGCGCACGTCCACTTCGCCCGGCTTTTCCGTGGCGCTGAATTTGAACGCGACGTTGGGATCGAGGAAGTCGTCGGCCGCGTGCGCGGCGCCCGATAGCAGCGCGAACGCCGCGAGAAACAGAAGCGCGCCGAAAAACCGTCGCGCGACAAGACGAGAAAGCTCAAACATGAAGAGGACGCTGCGTTTCTGCGTTGACCCACTGACCGTAGGCGGGCGATGCGTGCACCTGCCAGACGAGAATTTCGGGCGTTTCATAGGGATGGCGAGCCTCGACGAAGCGCTGCAACTCATCGCAGCGCGCGACGCTCGTCTTGAAAAGCAACTGCACTTCCCGCGACGACTCCACCGCGCCCTTCCAGTGATAGTGCGACGACACCGCGCCGACGTTCGTCACGCACGCGGCGAGCCGTGCTTCGAGCGCGGCTTGCGCGAGCGCATCGGCTGCTGCGGCGTCGGGCAGCGTGGAGAGCATCAAAACGACGGGGACGTTCACTCGAAACTCCGGGAGATGCGACAGGCCAATTGCATATCGTAGCATCGGCCGCGGAGACGCACTTTTACGCTTCGATGCGCTGAAACGTCGCAGCCAGAAAGCAAAAAGGCCAAGCTTCGAGCCTGGCCTTTCTGCTAACAACCGAAAACGGAATTTATTCCGCTTCTTGCACTTCTTCCGTCTCTTCGACTTCCGGGCGATCCATCAACTGGACCAGCGCCATCGGCGCGTTGTCGCCGACGCGGAAACCGAACTTCAGGATGCTCAGGTAGCCACCCGGACGGTTCGCGTAGCGCGGGCCGAGAACGTCGAACAGCTTCGCGACGGAATCACGATCGCGCAGGCGGTTGAACGCCAGACGACGGTTCGCGAGCGACGGCTTCTTGCCCAGCGTGATGAGGGGCTCGACGACCTTACGCAGTTCCTTGGCCTTCGGCAGCGTCGTCTTGATGACTTCGTGCTCGATGAGCGAATTCGACATATTGCGGAGCATTGCCAGACGATGGCTGCTCGTGCGGTTCAGTTTCCGCAGACCGTGCTTATGACGCATTTTTCAGCTTCCTATAACGAGTTTAGAGCCAGCTCTTCTATTGCACCCTGATTCGGGGCACGGGCCGGTCGGAGAAAAAGCAAGACGCGGATTCTAAAGGAAAACCCGCGTCTTTGCCAGTAACGCTTTCGTTCTGCCGTATTACTTGTCGAGACCAGCCGGCGGCCAGTTTTCGAGCTTCATACCGAGCGTCAAACCGCGCGAAGCCAGCACTTCCTTGATTTCGTTCAGCGACTTGCGGCCCAGGTTCGGCGTCTTCAGCAGTTCGTTTTCGGTGCGCTGGATCAGATCGCCGATGTAGTAGATGTTCTCGGCCTTCAGGCAGTTCGCGGAACGAACCGTGAGTTCGAGATCGTCCACCGGGCGCAGCAGGATCGGATCGATCTGCGGCGCACGCGACGGCGCTTCCGCTGCCGCTTCCGTGCCTTCCAGCGCTGCGAACACCGACAACTGGTCGACCAGAATGCGAGCCGACTGGCGGATCGCTTCTTCCGGCGAAATGACGCCGTTGGTCTCGATGTTCATCACGAGCTTGTCGAGGTCGGTACGCTGTTCGACACGCGCGCTTTCCACGGCGTAGCTCACGCGGCGAACCGGCGAGAACGACGCATCCAGCACGATACGGCCGATGATCTTGGCCGACTCTTCACCATAACGACGCACGTTGCCCGGCACATAGCCGCGGCCCTTTTCGATCTTGATCTGAACGTCGAGCTTGCCGCCCTTCGACAGGTGCGCGACCACGTGTTCCGGATTGATGACCTCGCAGTCGTGTGCGAGCTCGATATCGCCGGCCGTGACAAGACCTTCGCCTTCCTTGCGCAGCGTCACCGTGACTTCGTCGCGGTTGTGCAGCTTGAAGACAACGCCCTTCAGGTTCAACAGCAGGTTGACCACATCCTCTTGCACACCGTCGAGCGTCGAGTATTCGTGCACGACGCCTGCGATCGTCACTTCGGTCGGCGCGTAGCCGATCATCGACGACAACAGCACGCGCCGAAGCGCGTTGCCCAAGGTGTGGCCATAGCCGCGTTCGAACGGCTCCATAACCACTTTCGCGTGGTTCTCACCAAGCGATTCAACTGCAATGATCTTGGGCTTCAACAAACTGGTTTGCATAGGTTTTCCTTTTCAATACCCTCGGCTCGTTACACCGATAAGGCTGACCGGTAACAACCTGAAAATAAACAGCCGAGGCCACCCCTTGCCACGAGCAATCAGGCTCCCCGGCTGTCCATCCATTACCGCCGCGAATTAACGCGAATACAATTCGACGATCAGGCTTTCGTTGATGTCGCCGGCGATGTCGCTACGCTCGGGCATCGACTTGAACGTGCCTTCGAACTTCTTCTCGTCGACCGACACCCAGCTCGGCATGCCGCCTTGCTGCGCCAGCGAGAGCGCTTCGACGATACGAGCCTGCTTGCGCGACTGTTCGCGCACGGACACGACGTCGCCCGACTTCACTTGCAGCGACGGGATGTTCGCGACCTGGCCGTTCACGAGGATCGACTTGTGGCTCACGAGCTGACGCGCTTCGGCGCGCGTCGAGCCGAAGCCCATGCGATACACGACGTTGTCGAGACGCGACTCAAGCAACTGCAGCAGGTTTTCGCCCGTCGGGCCCTTGCGGCGGTCGGCTTCAGCGAAGTAACGGCGGAACTGACGCTCCAACACGCCGTAGATACGCTTCACTTTCTGCTTTTCGCGCAACTGGGTACCGTAGTCGGACGTACGCGCGCCCGAGGTGCGGCCATGTTGGCCGGGCTTGCTGTCGAGCTTGCACTTGTCGGCGAGCGAGCGGCGAGCGCTCTTCAGGAACAGATCGGTGCCTTCACGGCGGGACAGTTTTGCTTTGGGACCGGTATAGCGTGCCACTTTGCATCCTTAAATATTGATCACGCAAACTTTCGTCTGCGCTAGTTCGAACCCTTTGGGCCGAACGGTGGGCTTAGTCAAAACTTCATAACGCACGAAACCCGCCGATACTCGCGCATCGACAGGAAACATGCGGCAAGCGTCGGCGTATTAGATACGACGGCGCTTCGGCGGACGGCAGCCGTTGTGCGGGACCGGCGTCACGTCGGAGATCGCGGTGATCTTGATGCCAAGACCATGCAGCGCGCGCACCGCCGATTCACGGCCAGGACCGGGGCCCTTGATCCGCACTTCGAGGTTCTTCACGCCGTATTCCATTGCCACGCGGCCAGCCGATTCGGCTGCCACCTGAGCTGCAAAAGGCGTCGACTTACGCGAGCCCTTGAAGCCCTGACCGCCCGAGGTCGCCCATGCCAGCGCGTTACCTTGACGATCGGTGATCGTGATAATGGTGTTGTTGAACGACGCGTGAACGTGAACCACGCCCTCGGCGACGTTCTTCTTGACCTTCTTGCGAACGCGTTGCGCCGCGGAGTTGTTCGAAGCCTTAGCCATTACGTTTTCCTGTAACTGTCAGTTCCGCTTACTTCTTCAGCGATTGCGCTGCACGACGCGGACCCTTACGCGTACGGGCATTCGTGCGCGTACGCTGGCCGCGCAGGGGCAAGCCCTTGCGATGGCGCATGCCGCGGTAGCAACCCAAGTCCATCAGGCGCTTAATGTTCATCGTCACTTCACGGCGCAGGTCGCCTTCGACGATGAACTTGCCCACTTCGTCACGCAGCTTTTCGAGGTCTGCGTCGGTGAGGTCCTTGACCTTCTTCGAAAATTCCACACCAGCAGCGGTGCAAATGCCGCGCGAGCGCGTGCGTCCGATGCCGAAGATTGCCGTCAGGCCGATCTCGGTATGCTGGTGATTCGGGATGTTAACCCCTGCGATACGAGCCATTGTTTTTCCTCAAACAAAAAGCGCAAGCAAAAGCGCGGCGTTCAGCCTTGACGCTGTTTGTGGCGCGGATCAGAGCTGCAAATCACGCGCACAACGCCCTTGCGCTTGATGATCTTGCAATTGCGGCAAATGCGCTTAACCGATGCCATCACTTTCATGATATTACCCTTTTTTCAAATCACTTCGCCCGGAACACGATCCGTGCACGAGACAGATCGTAAGGCGTCAATTCAACCGTAACCTTGTCGCCCGGCAGAATGCGGATGTAGTGCATCCGCATCTTTCCGGAAATATGCCCCAGGACGACATGGCCATTTTCCAATTTCACCCGGAAAGTAGCGTTGGGGAGGTTTTCGATGACCTCACCCTGCATCTGGATAACATCGTCTTTGGCCATGGTCCTAATTAACGCATCGGGACGTTGCCGCCCTTGAAGTTTGCCTTCTTGAGCAGCGACTCATACTGTTGCGACATAACGTACGACTGCACCTGAGCCATGAAGTCCATCGTGACGACGACAATGATCAGCAGCGACGTTCCACCAAAATAAAACGGCACGTTCCAACGCAACACCAGAAACTCAGGCAGCAGGCACACGAATACGATGTAGATCGCACCAGCCAGCGTCAGACGCGTGAGGATGCGGTCGATATACCGTGCAGTCTGATCGCCCGGACGGATACCCGGAACGAAAGCACCGCTCTTTTTCAAGTTGTCGGCTGTTTCCCGGCTGTTGAACACCAGTGCGGTGTAGAAGAAGCAGAAGAAAACAATCGCCAACGCATACAGCAACACGTACACGGGCTGGCCTGGCTTCAGCGCCTCGGCCACGTTGTGCAGCGTGTTTGCGAACCAGTTGGTGCGCGTACCCGAACTGAACCAGTTCAGGATCGTTGCCGGGAACAAGATGATCGACGACGCGAAGATCGGCGGAATCACACCCGACATGTTCAACTTCAGCGGCAGATGAGACGACTGTCCGCCGTAAATCTTGTTGCCGACCTGGCGCTTCGCATAGTTCACGAGGATCTTGCGCTGACCGCGTTCGATGAACACGACCAGATACGTGACCGCCGCGATCAACACGACGATGATGATCGCCGAGATGATGCTCATCGAGCCCGTGCGAACCAGCTCGAACAGACCGCCGATTGCGTTCGGGAAACCCGCCGCGATACCACCGAAGATGATGATCGAGATGCCGTTTCCGAGACCGCGCTCCGTGATCTGCTCACCGAGCCACATCAGGAACATCGTGCCCGTCACCAGCGTGACGACCGTCGTCAGGCGGAACACCATGCCGGGGTCCAGCACCAGAGCCGGCTGGTTTTCCAGCGCGACCGCGATACCGAAAGCCTGGAAGGTCGCCAGAACCACCGTGAAGATACGCGTGTACTGCGTAATCTTCCGCTGGCCCGCCTGTCCTTCCTTCTTCAGCGCTTCCATCTGCGGCGACACGATCGACAGCAACTGCATGATGATCGACGCCGAAATGTAGGGCATGATGCCCAGCGCAAAGATGGTGAACCGTGACAGCGCGCCACCCGAGAACATGTTGAACATGCCCAGGATGCCGCCCGACTGGCTTTGAAACAGCTTCGCCAGTTGATCCGGATCGATGCCGGGTACCGGAATATGCGCACCAATGCGGTAGACGATCAGCGCCAGCAGCAGGAACACTGCACGCCGACGCAGATCGCCGAATTTCGCCGCGCTTCGACCGGTTTTTGCGAGACTCGGGCTGTTAGCCAAGTACCTTCTCCGATGCTAGTGCTAGTAACGGCGAAGGCGCGTTACTCGGCGAACGAGCCGCCAGCGGCTTCGATTGCCTCGCGGGCGCCCTTCGTTGCCGTCAGGCCCTTCACCGTGACCTTGCGCGTGATCTCGCCGGTCTTGATGATCTTCGCGCTCTTGATGAGCTCGCCGACCAGACCCGCTTGCTTCAACGCCAACAGATCGATTTCGTCGACCGGCAGCTTCTCGAGATCAGCCAGACGCACTTCACCGACGAATTCCTTCGTCAGCGAGGTGAAGCCACGCTTCGGCAGACGACGCTGCAGAGGCATCTGACCGCCTTCGAAGCCGACCTTGTGAAAGCCGCCCGAACGCGATTTCTGACCCTTGTGGCCGCGGCCAGCGGTCTTGCCGAGGCCCGAACCGATACCGCGACCAACGCGACGCTTTGCGTGCTTCGCGCCTTCTGCCGGCTTCAGGTTATTCAATTCCATGTTCAACTCCTTGGATCCTTGGGTCGCGTTTAGGCGATGACCTTAACGAGGTACGAAACCTTGTTGATCATCCCGCGCACTGCCGGCGTGTCCTGCAGCTCGGAAACCGAGTTCAGGCGACGCAGGCCGAGGCCACGCACCGTAGCGCGGTGCGATTCGCGGGTCCCGATCAGGCTCTTGACGAGCTGAACCTTGACAGTTTTTTCAGACATGGTGCCCACCTTAGCCCAGAATGTCTTCGACGGACTTACCACGCTTCGCCGCGATGTCAGCCGGGGTCGACTGCTTGCGCAGACCGTCCAGCGTCGCACGAACGAGGTTGTACGGGTTCGTCGAACCGTGGCTCTTGGCCACAACGTTTTGCACGCCCATCACGTCGAACACTGCGCGCATCGGACCGCCAGCGATCACGCCGGTACCGTCCTTCGCCGGAGCGAGGAGGACCGCCGATGCGCCGTGCTTACCGTGCACTTCGTGTTGCAGCGTGCCGTTCTTCAGGGGCACCTTGAACATGTTGCGGCGGGCTTGTTCCATTGCCTTCTGAACGGCGACGGGAACTTCCTTCGCCTTGCCCTTGCCCATGCCGATACGGCCATCACCGTCGCCAACCACGGTCAGTGCGGCGAAGCCGAGAATACGGCCACCCTTCACGACCTTGGTCACGCGGTTGACCGAAATCATCTTTTCGCGCAGGCCGTCGTCGCGTTCGTCAGCCTGAACTTTCGCTTGCATCTTTGCCATGACGAATTCTTCCCTTAGAACTTGAGCCCGGCTTCACGCGCCGCATCAGCCAGCGCCTTCACGCGGCCGTGGTAGCGGAAACCCGAGCGGTCAAAGGCGACGGATTCGATGCCGGCAGCCTTGGCCTTTTCGGCGATACGCTTGCCGATCAGGGTCGCGGCATTGACGTTGCCGCCCTTACCCGACTTGTCGGCCAGTTCAGCGCGGACTTCGGCTTCCAGCGTCGAGGCGCTTGCCACGACCTTCGTGCCACATGCCGAGAACACTTGCGCGTAGATATGCGTATTCGTGCGATGCACGGCCAGACGCGGAACCTGCAGCTCAGCGATCTTGATACGCGTCTGACGAGCGCGGCGCAGGCGAGATTGAGTCTTATCCATGATTGCGCACCCTTACTTCTTCTTCGTTTCTTTGAGGATCACGACCTCGTCGGAATAACGCACGCCCTTGCCCTTGTACGGCTCAGGCGGACGATAGCCGCGCACTTCTGCTGCGGTCTGTCCGACTTTCTGCTTGTCGATCCCCTTGATCACGATTTCGGTTTGCGACGGAGTTTCAGCCTTGACGCCTTCCGGCATCTGGTGCACCACGGGGTGCGAGAAACCCAGCGACAGGTTCAGCTTGTCGCCTTGCGCTTGCGCACGATAACCAACGCCAACCAGCGTCAGCTTGCGCTCGAAACCCTTGGTGACGCCTTGCACCATGTTCGCCACCAGGGCGCGCATCGTGCCGGACATCGCGTTTGCTTCGCGGCTTTCGTCCGTCGGAGCCAGCTTCAGCGTGCCGTTCTCGTTCGTGACGCTGACCAGCTTGTTCGCCGGTTGCGAGATCGTGCCGAGCGGCCCTTTGACGGTGATGACGTCGCCCTTGATGGCCACTTCGGCGCCTTGCGGCAGCGCGATCGGGCTCTTACCTACTCGAGACATGTTTCTTCTCCTTAGGCGTTAAGCGACGTAGCAGATGACTTCGCCGCCGACGCCGTTCTGGCGCGCCTTGCGGTCGGTCATCACACCCTTCGGCGTCGAAACGATTGCAACGCCCAGGCCGTTCATGACCACGGGGATGTCGTTGCGACCGCGGTACACGCGCAAGCCAGGCTTCGAGACGCGTTCGAGGCGCTCGATGACCGGACGGCCGGCGTAGTACTTCAACGCGATGTTCAATTCGATCTTCGCGCCTTCAGCCTTCACCGCGAAATCGTCGATATAACCTTCGTCCTTCAAAACCTGCGCAATCGCAACCTTGACTTTCGACGAGGGCATAGTCACCGAAACCTTCTCGACCATCTGCGCATTGCGGATGCGAGTCAGCATATCGGCGATAGGATCACTCATGCTCATTTATGTTTCTCCTATTACCAGCTCGCCTTGGTGAGGCCAGGGATTTCGCCGCGGAACGCGATTTCACGAATCTTGCTACGCGCGAGTCCGAACTTGCGGAACGTGCCACGCGGGCGACCCGTGATCGCGCAGCGGTTACGCTTGCGAGTGGGGTTCGAGTTACGCGGCAGTTGTTGCAGCGCCAGACGTGCGAGGTAACGCTCTTCGTCGGACTTGCTTGCGTCGTCGATCACAGCCTTCAGCTCAGCACGCTTCGGAGCGTACTTGGCTGCCAGGCGCGCGCGCTTCTTTTCACGTTCGATCAGTGCCAGTTTAGCCACGGTAACCTCAGTTTCTGAACGGGAACTTGAAGCCGGCGAGCAGCGCCTTTGCTTCTTCGTCGGTCTTCGCGGTTGTCGTGATGCTGATGTTCAGCCCACGCAGCGCGTCGATCTTGTCGTAGTCGATTTCGGGGAAAATGATCTGCTCTTTCACACCGATGTTGTAGTTACCACGGCCGTCGAATGCCTTGCCCGATACGCCGCGGAAGTCGCGCACGCGAGGCAGCGCGACCGTCACGAAACGGTCCAGGAATTCGTACATGGCATTGCCACGCAGGGTAACCATCGTGCCAATCGGGTAGCCTTCGCGGATCTTGAAACCAGCGATTGCCTTACGCGACTTCGTGATAACCGGCTTCTGGCCGGCGATCTTCGTGAGGTCGCCAACAGCGTGCTCAAGAACCTTCTTGTCAGCGACGGCTTCGCCAAGACCCATGTTCAGGGTGATCTTGGTGAGACGCGGCACTTCCATGACCGACTTGTAACCGAACTTTTCAACCAGTTGCGGCACAACCTTTTCTTTATAAATCTCTTGCAGACGAGCCATTTTTTAACTCCGCGTCAGGCGTTCAACGTGGCGCCGGTCGACTTCAAGAAGCGAACCTTCTTGCCGTCTTCGACCTTGATGCCAACGCGCGATGCCTTGCCGTTCGCGTCGACCAATGCGACGTTCGAAATATGCAGCGGCATCGTTTTGGCTTCCACACCGCCCGTCGTACCCTTCATCGGGTTCGGCTTCACGTGCTTCTTGACGAGGTTGATGCCCTCGACAGTGACACGCTCTTCCGCAACGGCCAGCACGGTGCCGCGCTTGCCCTTGTCCTTGCCGGTGATGACGATGACTTCGTCACCCTTGCGAATCTTATTCATCGCGACTCCTTACAGCACTTCCGGCGCGAGCGAAACGATCTTCATGAATCGTTCGCTACGCAGTTCACGCGTCACCGGCCCGAAAATACGCGTGCCGATCGGCTCGAGCTTCGTATTCAGCAGTACGGCGGCATTGCCGTCGAACTTGATGAGCGAGCCATCTTGACGGCGCACGCCCTTGGCCGTACGAACGACCACGGCGTTGTAGATTTCGCCCTTTTTAACGCGTCCGCGCGGCGTCGCTTCCTTGACGGTCACCTTGATGATGTCGCCAATGCTTGCGTAACGACGCTTCGAGCCGCCGAGCACCTTGATGCACATGACTTCACGCGCACCCGTGTTGTCGGCCACTTCAAGCCGAGTTTCGGTCTGGATCATGGTTTATCTTTCCCAACTTAATCCGATTGCACCACCATGGCACAACCGGTCAGTCTTGGTCCCGTCAGCCAAATGGCTGCTTGGGTTAGAACAGGCAGCAATGGCAGACGAAACCCGCCATCGCAATCCGGTGAATCTGTCGACTCAGGCTGGCGCCCGAACCGGCTTCCCCCACCAATTTCGCCCGCGACGGGGCTCCCACAAAGAGGGAAGACCGAGATTATAACAAATAATCTCGGTCTTGCAAGCGAAACTTACTGCGACACTACTTACTGCATCGCCTTACTTCTACTTCGGCTTTAGATCACGCGAGCCGCTTCAACCAGCTTCGACACAACCCAGGCTTTCGTCTTCGAAATCGGACGGGTTTCCTGGATTTCGACGAGATCGCCTTCGTTGTACGTGTTCGCGTCATCGTGCGCGTGATACTTCTTCGAACGCACGACGTACTTGCCGTAGATCGGATGCTTCACGCGGTGCTCGACCAGCACGGTGACCGTCTTGTCCATCTTGTTGCTGACGACCTTGCCGACCAGCGTCCGCTTGAGCGAGGTTTTTACGCTATCGTTCATTTCTGGTTCGCCTTCTCGGTCATGACGGTGCGCACGCGCGCGATGTCGCGACGAACCTTCTTCAGCTGGCTCGTGTTCGTGAGCTGCTGGGTCGCGAGTTGCATGCGCAGGCCAAATTGCGCCTTGAGCAGGTCCGACAACTCCTTGTTGAGCGCGTCCTGGTCTTTCTGGCGAAGTTCAGTTGCCTTCATATTTACTCCTTAGGCGCCGAGCTGACGGACCACGAAGTTCGTCTTGAGCGGCAGTTTGGCTGCAGCCAGACGGAACGCTTCGCGCGCCAGTTCTTCGGTGACACCGTCCATTTCGTACAGCATCTTGCCCGGCTGAATCTCGGCGACGTAGTACTCAGGATTACCCTTGCCGTTACCCATACGCACTTCGGCCGGCTTTTGCGAAATCGGCTTGTCCGGGAAGATACGGATCCAGATCCGGCCGCCACGCTTGATGTGACGCGTCATTGCACGACGCGCCGCTTCGATTTGACGCGCGGTCAAACGGCCGCGACCGATAGCCTTCAGACCGTACTCACCGAACGACACTGCGTTGCCGCGCGTCGCCTTGCCGGTGTTACGACCCTTCTGCTCTTTGCGATACTTTCTGCGTTTCGGTTGCAGCATCGTTATTCTCCAGTCTTCGCGTCACCGCCACGGCGAGGACCGCCACGGCGTGCACCTGCCGGGCCACCGCCTTCACCATCGCGACGCGGACGGCGATCGCCACCCGGACGTGCGTTGCGGCGCGGACGCTTTTCTTCCGCCACTTCTTCCACGACCGGCGCTTCGTTACGGCCGAGGGTGTCGCCCTTATAGACCCACACCTTCACGCCGATGATGCCGTACGTCGTCTTCGCTTCCGAAGTCGCGTAGTCGATATCCGCACGCAGCGTATGGAGGGGCACGCGACCTTCGCGATACCACTCGGTACGAGCGATTTCGATACCGTTCAGGCGGCCCGCGCTCATGATCTTGATGCCTTGGGCGCCAAGACGCATCGCGTTCTGCATCGCACGCTTCATCGCGCGGCGGAACATGATCCGGCGCTCGAGCTGCTGCGTGATGGAGTCAGCGATCAGCTGAGCATCGGTTTCCGGCTTGCGGATTTCTTCGATGTTGACGTGAACCGGAACGCCCATGCGCTTTTGCAGCTCGGACTTCAGCAGTTCGATGTCTTCACCCTTCTTGCCGATGACGACGCCAGGACGCGAGCTGTAAATAGTGATGCGCGCGTTCTTCGCCGGACGCTCGATGACGACGCGACCGACCGAAGCGTTCTTCAGCTTCTTCTTCAGGTATTCACGGACACCGATGTCTTCCTGCAACATCGCCGCGAAATTGTTGTTGTTCGCGTACCAGCGCGAAGCCCAATTGCGGCTGACGGCCAAACGGAAGCCAGTCGGATGAATTTTCTGTCCCATCGTATGGCTCCTTAATTCCCGACCGTCACAGTGATGTGACAGGATTGCTTCTCGATGCGATTACCGCGACCCTTGGCGCGTGCGGTGAAACGCTTCAGCGAAGCAGCCTTGTCGACGTAGATGCTCTTGATCTTGAGCTCGTCGATATCGGCGCCTTCGTTGTGCTCCGCATTCGCGATCGCAGACAGCACGACCTTCTTGACGATACCCGCCGCCTTCTTCGGCGAGAACGTCAGAACGTTCAGCGCCTTGTCGACCGGCAAACCACGAATCTGGTCAGCCACAAGGCGCGTCTTCTGCGCCGAGATGCGGGCACCGCGATGAATTGCTTTCACTTCCATCTTGATTGCCCCTTATTTCTTGGCCTTCTTGTCGGCCGCGTGACCCTTGAACGTACGGGTCAGTGCGAACTCGCCAAGCTTGTGGCCGACCATGTTTTCCGTGACGTACACCGGAACGTGCTGACGGCCGTTATGGACGGCGATCGTCAGACCGATGAAGTCCGGCAGAATCGTCGAACGACGCGACCAGGTCTTGATCGGCTTCTTGTCACGCGTGGACGCAGCCGCCTCAACTTTCTTCAGCAAATGAGCGTCGCAGAACGGACCTTTTTTAGCAGAACGTGTCATTGCCTACTCCTTAACGCTTGTGACGGCGCTGGACGATCATGGTCGTCGTGCGCTTGTTGCTGCGGGTGCGATAGCCCTTCGTCGGCGTGCCCCACGGGCTCACCGGATCGCGACCTGCTGCCGTCTTACCTTCACCACCGCCGTGCGGGTGATCGACCGGGTTCATTGCAACGCCGCGCACCGTCGGACGGATACCGCGCCAGCGGTTCGCGCCAGCCTTACCGATTTGACGGAGGCTGTGCTCTTCGTTACCCACTTCGCCGATCGTCGCGCGGCACTCGACGTGCACGCGGCGGATTTCGCCCGAGCGCAGACGCACTTGAGCGTAGACGCCTTCGCGAGCCAGCAGCATGGCGGACGTACCAGCCGAACGCGCCATTTGCGCGCCCTTGCCCGGCAGCATTTCGATGCAGTGGATCGTCGTACCGACCGGGATGTTGCGGATCGGCAGGGTGTTACCCGCGCGGATCGGCGCTTCCGAACCGGACATGAGCTGCGTACCGACCGTCACGCCCTTCGGCGCGATGATGTAGCGGCGCTCGCCATCTGCGTACAGAACCAGCGCGATGTTCGCGCTACGGTTCGGGTCGTATTCGAGACGCTCGACCTTTGCCGGGATGCCGTCCTTGTTGCGACGGAAATCGACGATACGATAGTGCTGCTTGTGACCACCACCCTGGTGACGCGTGGTGATGCGGCCGTTGTTGTTACGGCCCGCCGACTTGGATTGCGTGTCGAGCAGCGCTGCGTGCGGCTTGCCCTTGTGCAGATCCTTGTTGACGATCTTGACCATCGCGCGGCGACCCGGCGAGGTCGGCTTAACTTTCACGATTGCCATGATTACTTGGCCTCCGCTTCAAAGTTGATTTCCTGGCCGGGCTTCAGGCAGACGTACGCCTTTTTCACGTCCTTGCGCTTGCCGTTGAAGCGGCCAAAGCGCTTTGCTTTGCCCTTCGTGACGAGCACGTTGACGGAATTGACTTCGACCTTGAACAGCAGCTCGACAGCAGCCTTGACTTCCTGCTTCGTGGCGTCCGGTGCGACTTCGAACACAACTTGTTCGTTCTTGTCGGCAACCAGCGTCGCCTTTTCGGAGATCACCGGCGCGAGCAGAACTTGCATCAAACGATGATCGTTTTTGCGGATTTCGCTCATGACAGCAACTCCTCGATCTGAGCAACCGCAGCCTTCGTGATCAGCACTTTCTTGAAGTAGATCAGCGAGAGCGGGTCGGCGTAACGCGGCTCGACAACCGCCACGTGGGCCAGGTTGCGCGACGCGAGGTACAGGTTCTCATCGACCGTATCGGTGATCACCAACACGGAGTCGAGGCCCATTGCCTTGAATTTTTCGGCCAACAGCTTGGTCTTCGGAGCTTCGAGCACGAAGTCTTCGACAACAGCGATGCGGCCTTCGCGAGCCAACTGCGAGAAGATCGAGCGGAGACCCGCGCGATGCATCTTCTTGTTGACCTTGTGCGAGAAGTTTTCTTCCGGCGAATTCGGGAAAATGCGACCACCGCCACGCCACAACGGGCTCGACGACATACCGGCACGAGCGCGACCCGTACCCTTCTGACGCCACGGCTTCTTGGTGGTGTGCTTGACCTGCTCGCGATCCTTCTGAGCGCGGTTGCCGCTGCGTGCATTCGCCTGATAGGCGACGACGACCTGGTGAATCAGGGCTTCGTTGTAATCGCGACCGAACACGACGTCCGATGCGTTCACGCCAGCGCCTTCCTGACCATTGGCATTCAGGAGCTTAAGTTCCATTATTTCGCTCCTTTCACAGCACGCGTCTTGACGGCCGGGGTCACGAAGACCTTGCCGCCCTTCGCACCCGGAACAGCACCGCGGACGAGCAGCAGATTGCGCTCAGCGTCGATGCGGGCGATTTCGAGGTTTTGAACCGTAACGGTGTCATCGCCGAGGTGACCCGTCATGCGCTTGCCCGGGAAAACACGACCCGGATCCTGCGCCATACCGATCGAACCCGGAACGTTGTGCGAACGCGAGTTACCGTGCGATGCGCGGCCCGAAGCGAAGTTGTAGCGCTTGATGGTACCGGCGTAGCCCTTACCGATCGACGTGCCTTGCACATCGACCTTCTGGCCCACTTCGAAAATGTCCGTACCGATGACAGCGCCGTTCGACAGTTCACCTGCCTTGGCCGTATCGATATGGAATTCCTTGAGGATTTCACCGGCTTGAACGCCGGCTTTGGCGAGGTGACCCGCCAACGGCTTCGTCACGCGCGATGCGCGGCGAGCGCCGAATGCAACCTGAACGGCGGTATAACCATCCGTTTCAACGGTCTTGATCTGCGTCACGCGGTTGTCCGACACGTCCAGCACGGTGACGGGGATCGAATCCCCCTCAGGCGTGAAGATACGGGTCATGCCAACCTTGCGACCTACGAGTCCAAGGCTCATCGTTTTCTCCATTCCCAACTGCGATTGGTCGGGGCTGATTTACAAATGCCGGCTTCGTCACGAGAGACTGGGTCGGCTTTCTTGCGTCTTTTTCGTGCGCATAGGCGCGAAAAGCCTTGGAGTATAACAAGGCTTTTCGAATCATGCAAGCAATCAAAGACTTAGCTCCGTCTGCCGGCTTTGTTGCCGCCAGCGGACCTTTGGGACTTACTGCAGCTTGATCTCGACGTCCACGCCAGCCGGCAGGTCGAGCTTCATCAGCGCGTCGACGGTCTTGTCCGTCGGATCGACGATGTCCATCAGGCGCTGATGCGTACGGATTTCGAGCTGGTCGCGCGACGTCTTGTTGACGTGCGGCGAACGCAGGATGTCGAAACGCTGAATACGCGTCGGCAGCGGCACCGGGCCACGGACGATCGCGCCAGTCCGCTTCGCCGTATCGACGATCTCGGCTGCCGATTGATCGATCAGGCGATAGTCGAAAGCCTTCAGACGAATACGGATTTTCTGGTTCTGCATGACGATTCCTTAAAAGAGCGAGGCGGTCTTGCACCGCCGATTGGGCAAAAGAGCGTGGGTTCGGGCGCTTGCGGAGAGCGCACGCCCGAACCCGGTCGGGTGCTGCTACTTCAGATCGAGCGAATCCGAGATTTTACTCGATAATCTTCGCAACGACACCGGCGCCGACGGTACGGCCGCCTTCGCGAATTGCGAAGCGCAGACCTTCTTCCATGGCGATCGGGGCGATCAGCTTCACCGTGATCGACACGTTGTCGCCCGGCATCACCATTTCCTTGTCCTTCGGCAGCTCGATCGAGCCCGTCACGTCCGTCGTACGGAAGTAGAACTGCGGACGGTAGTTGTTGAAGAACGGCGTGTGACGGCCGCCTTCGTCCTTGCTCAGCACGTACACTTCAGCCGTGAAGTGCGTGTGCGGCGTGATCGAACCCGGCTTGGCCAGAACCTGGCCGCGCTCCACGTCTTCACGCTTCGTGCCGCGCAGCAGGATACCGACGTTGTCGCCCGCTTGACCTTGGTCCAGCAGCTTGCGGAACATTTCCACGCCCGTGCAGGTCGTCTTCACCGTCGGCTTGATACCGACGATTTCGATTTCCTCGCCGACCTTCACCAGGCCACGCTCGATACGACCCGTCACCACCGTGCCGCGACCCGAGATCGAGAACACGTCTTCCACCGGCATCAGGAACGAACCGTCAACAGCGCGCTCCGGCGTCGGGATGTACGTGTCCAGTGCGTCGGCCAGGTTCATGATCGCCACTTCGCCCAGCTCGCCCGTGTCGCCTTCCAGCGCCAGCTTCGCCGAACCCTTGATGATCGGGGTGTCGTCGCCCGGGAAGTCGTACTTCGACAGGAGTTCGCGCACTTCCATTTCGACGAGTTCGAGCAGTTCGGCGTCGTCCACCATGTCGCACTTGTTCAGGAACACGATGATGTACGGCACGCCGACCTGACGGGCCAACAGGATGTGTTCACGCGTTTGCGGCATCGGGCCGTCAGCGGCCGAGCACACCAGGATTGCGCCGTCCATCTGCGCTGCGCCCGTGATCATGTTCTTCACGTAGTCGGCGTGGCCCGGACAGTCGACGTGTGCGTAGTGGCGGTTAGCCGTTTCGTACTCGACGTGCGCGGTGTTGATGGTGATACCACGTGCCTTTTCTTCCGGCGCCGCGTCGATCTGGTCGTACGCCTTGGCTTCGCCGCCGAACTTCTTGGTCAGCACCGTCGTGATTGCTGCCGTCAGCGTGGTCTTGCCGTGGTCAACGTGACCGATCGTGCCCACGTTCACGTGCGGCTTGGTCCGCTCGAATTTACCTTTTGCCATGATTACCTTCTTTCAAAGTTTGGTTATCGGTTAAAGCTTGTGGCTTGCGCCGAATTACTTGCCCTTGGCGTTGATGATCGCCTCGGCGACGTTACGCGGAGCTTCAGCGTAGTGCTTGAACTCCATCGTGTACGTTGCACGGCCTTGCGTGGCCGAACGCAGCGACGTCGAGTAGCCGAACATTTCCGACAGCGGAACTTCCGCACGGACGATCTTGCCACCGCCGATCATGTCTTCCATGCCCTGGACGATACCGCGACGGCTGGACAGATCGCCCATCACGTTGCCCATATAGTCTTCAGGCGTTTCGACTTCCACAGCCATCATCGGTTCGAGGATGACCGGGCTTGCCTTGCGCATTGCTTCCTTGAAGGCCATCGAGCCGGCCATACGGAACGCATTTTCGTTCGAGTCCACGTCGTGGTACGAACCGAACGTCAGGTGAACCTTCACGTCGACGACCGGAAAGCCAGCCAGCACGCCCGACTTCAGCGTTTCCTGGATACCCTTGTCCACTGCCGGGATGTACTCGCGCGGGATCACGCCGCCCTTGATTTCGTCCAGGAACTCGTAACCCTTGCCCTGCTCGTTCGGCTCGAGCGTGATGACCGCGTGACCGTACTGGCCGCGACCACCCGACTGCTTGACGAACTTGCCGTCAACGTCCGCAGCCGTACCGCGGATCGTTTCGCGGTACGCAACCTGCGGCTTGCCGACAGTTGCTTCCACGCCGAATTCGCGCTTCATACGGTCCACCAGAATTTCCAGGTGGAGCTCGCCCATGCCCGAAATAATGGTCTGGCCCGATTCTTCGTCAGTCTGAACGCGGAACGACGGATCTTCCTGTGCCAGGCGGTTCAGCGCCAGACCCATCTTTTCCTGGTCGGGCTTCGTCTTCGGCTCAACGGCCTGCGAAATAACCGGCTCCGGGAAAATCATGCGTTCGAGCACGATCGGGCTTTGCGGATCGCACAGCGTGTCGCCCGTGGTTGCTTCCTTCAGGCCAACGGCTGCAGCGATGTCACCCGCGCGCACTTCCTTGATTTCTTCGCGCTGGTTCGCGTGCATCTGCAGAATACGGCCCAGACGCTCCTTCTTGTCCTTGGTCGCATTCAGGATGGTGTCGCCCGAATTGACGATGCCCGAGTACACGCGGAAGAAGATCAGCTGGCCGACGAACGGGTCGGTCATGATCTTGAACGCGAGCGCCGCGAACTTTTCGTCGTCGGCTGCGCGACGCTCACCCTTCTCGCCGCTTTCGAGTTCACCCGTAACCGGGGGAATGTCGACCGGCGACGGCAGGAAGTCGATCACGGCGTCGAGCATGCGCTGCACGCCCTTGTTCTTGAACGCGGTGCCGCACAGCATCGGCTGGATTTCGCACGCGATGGTCCGGTCGCGGATCGCCTTGACGATTTCCGCTTCCGACAGCTCTTCGCCGCCGAGGTACTTTTCCATCAGCTCTTCGCTGGCTTCGGCAGCCGACTCGATCATCTTTTCGCGCCACTCGTTGCACGTATCGACGAGTTCAGCCGGGATGTCGACGTAGTCGAACTTCGTGCCTTGCGACGCTTCGTCCCAAATGATCGCTTTCATCTTCAGGAGGTCGACGACGCCCTTGAAGTTTTCTTCCGCGCCGATCGGCACCACGACCGGAACCGGGTTCGCCTTCAGGCGGTTCTTCAGCTGGTCGTAGACCTTGAAGAAGTTCGCGCCGGTACGGTCCATCTTGTTGACGAACGCGAGACGGGGAACCTTGTACTTGTTCGCCTGACGCCACACCGTTTCCGACTGCGGCTGCACGCCGCCCACTGCGCAATAAACCATGCATGCGCCGTCGAGAACGCGCATCGAGCGTTCCACTTCGATCGTGAAGTCGACGTGTCCCGGGGTGTCGATAATGTTGATGCGGTGCTCGGGATAGTTGCCGCCCATGCCCTTCCAGAAGGCCGTGGTAGCAGCCGACGTGATGGTGATGCCGCGCTCTTGCTCCTGCTCCATCCAGTCCATCGTTGCTGCGCCGTCGTGAACTTCACCAATCTTGTGGTTCACGCCCGTGTAGAACAGGATGCGCTCGGTCGTCGTCGTTTTGCCGGCGTCGATGTGAGCGCTGATACCGATATTGCGGTAGCGCTCGATAGGTGTCTTGCGAGCCACTTTGGATCCTTTTTCGGTCGACGCGCCGGCGAACTGCCGGCCGCGCCCTAACACAAACGGGCGAGGCGCCAAAACTAGCGCACCCGCCCTGATTTTCCGTTTGCCCGGTGAGCGGGAGCTTAGAAACGGAAGTGCGAGAATGCCTTGTTGGCTTCTGCCATGCGGTGAACTTCGTCGCGCTTCTTCATTGCGCCACCACGGCCTTCCGCCGCTTCCTGCAGTTCACCTGCGAGACGCAGGGCCATCGACTTTTCGCTGCGCTTCTTCGCGGCTTCACGCAACCAACGCATCGCCAATGCCATACGACGCGACGGACGCACTTCGACCGGAACCTGATAGTTGGCACCACCAACGCGACGGCTCTTCACTTCGACCACCGGCTTCACGTTGTTGAGCGCAACCGTGAACACTTCCAGCGGGTCCTTGCCACCCTTGGTCTGGATCTGTTCAAAAGCGCCGTACACGATACGCTCGGCAACCGACTTCTTGCCGGAGAGCATCAGCACGTTCATGAACTTGGCTACATCTACGTTGCCGAACTTCGGATCCGGCAACACTTCCCGCTTGGGGACTTCGCGACGACGCGGCATGATTCTTCCTTTGCTTGTTCAGTTGGAGCGTCTTCTGCTCCGCGGTCACCAACTAACCCGATCCACATCTATTCGACTAAACCAGCTTGGCCGGGTGACCACTTACTCGATGACACCGGCATTTCCGGCACCACCGCCTTAACCGCCTTGCGGCGACCTGATTCTTCTACAGCGAACTGGCAGCTTACTTGCCAGCCTTGGCACGCTTCGCACCGTACTTCGAGCGAGCTTGCTTACGGTCCTTGACGCCCTGCGTATCCAGCGAGCCGCGAACCATGTGGTAACGCACACCCGGCAAGTCCTTCACACGGCCGCCGCGAATCAGCACGACCGAGTGTTCTTGCAGGTTGTGGCCTTCACCACCGATGTACGAAATGACTTCGAAGCCGTTCGTCAGGCGAACCTTGGCGACCTTACGGAGTGCCGAGTTCGGCTTCTTCGGCGTCGTCGTGTACACGCGGGTGCACACGCCGCGACGCTGCGGGCAGTCCTGCAGGGCCGGCGACTTGCTCTTCGTCGTTTCCGACGCGCGGCCTTTGCGAACCAGTTGATTGATGGTTGGCATCGTTTATTCCTGAAATTGAACAAAATCCACGCAGTTCTCTCGGGCAAAGCGAAAAGAACTGCGCGTTTGACGATTCTCGCCGATGGATTTCGCTTTCCGTACCCGACACTAGGCCGAGTCCGAATGCGGACCAAGAACGAGAACCAAGCATGATATTCCGAAAATCGCAATCGGGTCAATACGTTGCGACGATTTCGACGAGTTTTCGCCGCGCGGCGTCAATCCGATCCGACGACATCGAGCAATTCATCGCCGAAGCGTTCGAGCTTGCGCACGCCGATACCGGGGATATGGCGCAGATCGTCGATGGTATCGGGATCGCTACGCGCGATTTCCGCGAGGGTGGCATCGTGGAAGATGACATACGCCGGCACGCCGTCGCTTTTCGCAGTTTCGGCACGCCACGCGCGAAGCCGCTCCCAGCGGGACTTTTCGCGCGTCGACATGCCCGCGGTCGGATCGGCGCGTTCGCCCGTGCGACTCGAAGACGACCGGGCCCGCGTTGGCTTCACGTACTTGCGCAGCGTCACGCGCTCTTCGCCTTTGAGCACCGGCTTGCTGGCGTCGGTCAGTACGAGCGAGCCGAAGCCCTCGTGATCGACCGCGAGAAAGCCGAACGCGACGAGTTGCCGAAACACCGCACGCCATTCAGGTTCGGACAGCGCCGCCCCTACACCGAAGGTAGAAATCTTTTCGTGGCCGCGTTGCAGCACTTTTTCGCTGCGCGTGCCGCGAAGAATATCGATGAGATGACCCGCGCCAAAATGGAATCCGCTCGCCCTTTGCGCCCGATAGACGCACGACAGCGCCATCTGCGCCTCGCGCGTGGCATCGAAGGAAGCGGGCGGCTCCAGACACGTATCGCAATTGCCGCACGGCGTGCTGGTCTCGCCGAAGTACGCGAGCAGGCGCACGCGGCGGCATGACGCGACTTCACACAGGCCGAGCAACGCATCGAGCTTGCCGGTCTGCACGCGCTTGTGCGCGTCGTCCGCTTCGGACTCGTCGATCATCTTGCGCTGCTGAACGACGTCGCCCAGCCCATAGGCCATCCACGCGTTCGCCGGCAGACCGTCACGGCCTGCGCGCCCGGTTTCCTGATAGTAGCCCTCGACGCTCTTCGGCAAATCCAGATGCGCGACGAAGCGCACATCCGGCTTGTCGATGCCCATGCCGAAGGCGATCGTCGCGCACATGACGATGCCTTCCTCGCGCTGGAACATTTCCTGGTGCTTCTGGCGCGTCTCGAATTCCATGCCCGCGTGATAAGGCAGCGCGCGGACGCCCTGCCCCTTGAGCCAGTCCGCGGTCTCCTCGACCTTGCGGCGCGACAGGCAATAGACGACGCCCGCATCGGTCGTGCCGTCCTTGTTCGTGTGTTCCGCGCGGATGAAATCGAGCAACTGCGAGCGCGCGTTGTCCTTCTCGACGATTCGATAGCGGATATTCGGCCGGTCGAAGCTCGAAACGAAGATGCGCGCGTCGTCGAGCGCCAAGCGATGCACGATTTCATCGCGCGTGATTGCATCCGCGGTCGCCGTGAGCGCGATGCGCGGCACGTTCGGAAAGCGCTCGTGCAGCACCGAAAGCTGAATGTATTCGGGGCGAAAATCGTGACCCCATTGGGACACGCAATGCGCTTCGTCGATCGCGAAGAGCCCGACCGGCGAGCTGTCGAGTAAATCCAGGAAGCGCGGCGTCATCAGCCGCTCGGGCGCGACGTACAGCAGATCGATTTCGCCATTGCGCAACGCGCGTTCGGTCGCGGCGGCTTCGGCGCCGGAGAGCGTCGAATTGAGGTACGCGGCGCGCACGCCGACTTCCGTCAGTGCGGCGACCTGATCCTGCATCAGTGCGATCAGCGGCGACACGACGATTCCCGCGCCAAGCCCCGCCTCGCGCCGCACGAGCGACGGTATCTGATAGCACAGCGACTTGCCGCCGCCCGTTGGCATGAGAACGAGCGAATCGCCGCCGCCCGCGACGTGCTCGACGATCTCCGCCTGTTGTCCGCGAAACGCGGGATAGCCGAAGATTTCGTTGAGTATTTCGAGCGACCGGGACATGGAGAAAGCGCGCACTGCGACGTGGGAGATAACGAATTCTACCAACGCATTCGCGTGCAAAAGCGGCGTTAGCCATTCGGACGAGGGCGGCGGCGAAACGTACAGGCGAAAAAAAACCGCCCAGCCGAAGCTGAGCGGTTCGATGCTGCTACGAGCGAAGAACGCTTACTCGTTGGTGTGCGGCTGCTGCTGCTCCGCTGCCGGGGTTTCCGGCGTACCGAAATCGAATGCCTCTTCGGCAGCGATCTGGTCGAAGCGTTCGCGATCCGACGATTCCTTCGCCTTGCGCGCCTTGTGGAACGCGAGACCCGTACCGGCCGGAATCAGGCGGCCGACGATCACGTTTTCCTTCAGGCCACGCAGATCGTCGCGCTTGCCCATGATCGCCGCTTCGGTCAGCACGCGAGTCGTTTCCTGGAACGACGCCGCCGAGATGAACGAATCGGTCGAGAGCGATGCCTTCGTGATACCGAGCAGCACGTTTTCGTACGTCGCCGGGCGCTTGTCGTCCGCGGTCATGCTGTCGTTTTCGTCCAGCATGTCCGAACGCTCGACCTGCTCGCCCGGAATGAAGCGCGTATCGCCGTTATCGACGATCTGCACACGACGCAACATCTGACGCACGATGACTTCGATGTGCTTGTCGTTGATCTTCACGCCCTGCAGACGGTACACGTCCTGCACTTCGTCCACGATGTAGCGCGACAGCGCCTCGATACCCTGCAGACGCAGGATGTCGTGCGGATCCGCCGGGCCGTCCACGATCATTTCGCCCTTGTTGACGACCTGACCATCGTGCACCAGCACCTGCTTTTCCTTCGCGATCAGGAACTCGTGCTGATTGCCTTCGAGGTCCGTGATGACGAGACGCTGCTTGCCCTTCGTGTCCTTACCGAACGACGTCGTGCCCGTGACTTCCGCGAGAATACCCGCGTCCTTCGGCGAGCGCGCTTCGAACAGTTCGGCCACGCGCGGCAGACCGCCGGTAATGTCACGCGTCTTCTGCGCTTCAACCGGGATACGTGCCAGCACTTCACCGACCTGCACTTGCTGACCATCCTTCACGGTGATCAGTGCGCCGACCTGGAAGCCGATCTGCACCGAATGCTCGGTGTTCGGGATCTTCACTTCCTCGCCGTTCGCGTCGAGCAGCTTCACCTGCGGACGCACGCTCTTGCCGGCCTGCGAACCACGACGCTTCGCATCGATCACGACGAGCGTCGAAAGACCGGTCACGTCGTCGATCTGCTTGGCGACCGTCACGCCCTCCTCGACGTTTTCGAACTTCACCGTACCGCCCCACTCGGTGATGATCGGACGCGTCAGCGGATCCCATTGCGCCAGTTGCGCACCGGCCTTGATCTGCGCGCCGTCGAGCTGTAGCAGCGTCGCGCCGTACGGCACTTTGTGACGCTCACGCTCGCGACCGAAGTCGTCCGCGATGATCGCTTCGCCCGAACGCGAGATGACGACCTGCTCGCCCTTCGCGTTGGTGACGTAACGCATCGTGGCCGTGAAGCGCACGGTACCGTTCGACTTCGCTTCCACCGTCGAAGCAACCGCCGCACGCGATGCCGCACCACCGATGTGGAAGGTACGCATCGTCAGCTGCGTGCCCGGCTCACCGATCGACTGAGCAGCGATCACGCCGACTGCCTCACCGACGTTCACGCGCGAACCGCGGCCGAGATCGCGGCCGTAGCACGCGGCGCACAGGCCATAACGCGTTTCGCACGTCAGCGGCGTGCGCACGCGCACTTCGTCGATGCCGAGGGCTTCGATCCTTTCCACCGCGTCTTCGTCGAGCAGATCGCCGGACGCGTACAGCGTTTCCTGCGTTTCCGGATTGACGACGTCCGCCACCGCGACGCGGCCGAGAATACGGTCACGCAGCGCTTCGACGACTTCACCGCCTTCGACCAGCGCCTTCATCGCCACGCCGTTCGACGTACCGCAATCATCTTCGACGACGACCAGATCTTGCGTCACGTCGACGAGACGACGCGTCAGGTAACCCGAGTTCGCGGTCTTCAACGCCGTATCCGCCAGACCCTTACGAGCGCCGTGCGTCGAGATGAAGTACTGCAACACGTTCAGGCCTTCGCGGAAGTTCGCGGTAATCGGCGTTTCGATAATCGAACCGTCCGGCTTCGCCATCAGGCCGCGCATACCGGCCAGCTGACGAATCTGCACCGCGGAACCGCGAGCGCCCGAGTCGGCCATCATGTAGATGGAGTTGAACGACTCTTGCTTCGTCTCGTTACCGTCGCGGTCGACGACCGGTTCGGTTGCGAGCTGCTCCATCATCGCCTTGCCGACCGCTTCCGACGTCGCCGACCAGATGTCGACCACGTTGTTGTAGCGTTCCTGCGCGGTGACGAGACCCGACATGTACTGACGGTCGTACTCCTTCACCTTCTTCGCGGCGTCGCCGACGATCGTTTCTTTCTGCGGCGGCACGAGCATGTCGTCCACGCAGATCGAGATGCCGGCGCGCGTGGCGAGACGGAAACCCATCTGCATCAGCTGGTCGGCGAAGATCACCGTTTCGCGCAGGCCGCACTTGCGGAACGCCGTGTTGATCAGCTGCGAAATCTGCTTCTTCTTCAGCGGCTTGTTCAGCACCGTGAACGGCAGACCCGGCGGCAGAATCTCCGACAGGATCGAACGGCCGACGGTCGTCGCGTACAGCGAGATCTTCGGCACGAACTTCGGCGCGCCTTCGCTCTGGTCTTCGTTCGCCACCATTTCGGTGATACGCACGTTGACGCGCGAAGCCAGCTCGACTTCCTTGTTCTCGTACGCGCGGATGACTTCCGACACGCCCGTGAACGTCATGCCTTCGCCCTTGCCGTTGATCGCTTCACGCGACGCGTAGTATAGGCCCAGCACGATATCCTGCGACGGCACGATCGACGGATCGCCGTTAGCCGGGAACAGGACGTTGTTCGACGCCAGCATCAGCGTGCGCGCTTCCATCTGCGCTTCGAGCGACAGCGGCACGTGAACGGCCATCTGGTCGCCGTCGAAGTCGGCGTTGAACGCCGCGCAGACGAGCGGGTGCAGCTGAATCGCCTTACCTTCGATCAGCACCGGCTCGAAAGCCTGAATGCCGAGACGGTGCAGCGTCGGCGCGCGGTTCAGCATGACCGGATGTTCGCGAATGACTTCTTCGAGAATGTCCCACACCACCGGCGTCTGGTTCTCGACTTCCTTCTTCGCCGCCTTGATGGTCGTCGCGACGCCCATCACTTCCAGCTTGTTGAAGATGAACGGCTTGAACAGTTCGAGCGCCATCAGCTTCGGCAGACCGCACTGATGCAGCTTGAGCGTCGGGCCGACCACGATCACCGAACGGCCCGAGTAGTCCACGCGCTTACCGAGCAGGTTCTGACGGAAACGACCGCCCTTACCCTTGATCATGTCGGCGAGCGACTTCAGCGGACGCTTGTTCGCGCCGGTCATCGCCTTGCCGCGACGGCCGTTGTCGAGCAGCGAATCGACGGCTTCCTGCAGCATCCGCTTTTCGTTGCGGACGATGATTTCAGGCGCCTTCAGTTCGAGCAGACGCTTCAACCGGTTGTTACGGTTGATCACGCGGCGATACAGGTCGTTCAGGTCCGACGTCGCGAAACGGCCGCCGTCCAGCGGCACGAGCGGACGCAGTTCCGGCGGCAGCACCGGCAGCACTTCGAGCACCATCCAGTCCGGCTTGATGCCCGAACGCTGGAAGGCCTCGAGCACCTTCAGGCGCTTTGCGTACTTCTTGATCTTCGCTTCCGAACCCGTGTTCTTGAGTTCGGTGCGCAGCATCTCGACCTGTTCGTCGATGTTGATCGCGCGCAGCAGTTCGCGCACGCCTTCCGCGCCCATTTCGGCACGGAATTCGTCACCGTACTCTTCGACCTTGTTGTAGTAATCCTCTTCCGTCATGATCTGCCGCGCTTTCAGCGGCGTCATGCCCGGATCGATGACCACATAGGCTTCGAAGTACAGCACGCGCTCGATGTCGCGCAGCGTCATGTCGAGCACCATGCCCAGACGCGACGGCAGCGACTTCAGGAACCAGATGTGCGCGACCGGCGACGCGAGCTCGATGTGACCCATCCGCTCACGACGCACCTTCGCCAGCGTCACTTCGACGCCGCACTTTTCGCAGATCACGCCACGATGCTTCAGGCGCTTGTACTTGCCGCAAAGGCATTCGTAGTCCTTGATCGGACCAAAAATCTTCGCGCAGAACAGACCATCCCGCTCCGGCTTGAACGTGCGGTAGTTGATGGTCTCCGGCTTCTTCACTTCGCCGAACGACCAAGAGCGAATCTTGTCGGGCGACGCGAGGCCGATCTTGATCGCATCAAAAACTTCTTCTTGTTGGACTTGCTTGAATAGATCGAGCAGAGCTTTCATTGCTTTCTCTCCGTAGTCCGATTAGTTGCGGTCCAGATCGATATCAATACCGAGCGAGCGGATTTCCTTCACCAACACGTTGAAGGATTCCGGCATGCCCGCGTCGATGACGTGATCGCCCTTGACGAGGTTCTCATACACCTTCGTCCGGCCGGTGACGTCGTCCGACTTGACCGTCAGCATTTCTTGCAGCACATACGATGCGCCGTACGCTTCCAGCGCCCACACTTCCATCTCACCGAAGCGCTGGCCGCCGAACTGCGCCTTACCACCCAGCGGCTGCTGCGTGACGAGCGAGTACGGGCCGGTCGAACGCGCGTGCATCTTGTCGTCGACCAAGTGGTGCAGCTTCAGGTAGTGCATGTAGCCGACCGTGACCTTGCGCTCGAACGGTTCGCCCGTGCGGCCATCGTGCAGTTGAACCTGATTCTTCGACGGGTTCATGCCGAGGTTCGTGGCGATATCGTCCGGGTACGCCAGATCCAGCGCGCGGCCCATTTCCTCTTCGGTCGCACCGTCGAACACCGGCGTGGCGAACGGCACGCCTTCGCGCAGATTCTTCGCGAGTTCGAGGATCTCGTCGTCGGAGAAGCTGTCCAGCTCTTCCTTGCGGCCGGACTCGTTGTAGATCTGCGTCAGGAACATGCGCAGTTCTTCGATCTTCGTCTGACGCTGCAGCATTTCGCCGATGCGCCAGCCCAGACCCTTCGCGGCCCAGCCCAGATGCACTTCGAGAATCTGACCCACGTTCATCCGCGACGGCACGCCGAGCGGATTCAGCACGACGTCGGCCGGACGGCCATCGGCCATGTACGGCATGTCTTCGATCGGCACGATCTTCGACACGACACCCTTGTTGCCGTGACGGCCCGCCATCTTGTCGCCAGGCTGCAGACGACGCTTGACCGCGAGATACACCTTGACCATCTTCAGCACGCCCGGCGGCAGTTCGTCGCCTTGCGTGAGCTTCTTGCGCTTCTCTTCGAACGCGAGGTCGAACTGGTGACGCTTCTGCTCGATCGAATCCTTGATCGCTTCCAGCTGTGCCGCCGCTTCTTCGTCCGCGAGGCGGATGTCGAACCAGTGGTAGTGGTCGAGATCTTCGAGGTACGCGAGGTCGATTGCCGTGCCCTTCGCGAGCTTCTTCGGACCGCCGTTCGCGACCTTGCCGTTCAGCATACGTGCGAGACGCGAGAACGCGTCGCCTTCCACAATACGCAACTGGTCGTTCAAATCGAGGCGATAACGCTTCAGTTCATCGTCGATGATCTGTTGCGCGCGCTTGTCACGCGTGATGCCTTCGCGCGTGAACACTTGCACGTCGATGACCGTGCCGCTCATGCCCGACGGCACGCGCAACGACGTGTCCTTCACGTCCGATGCCTTCTCGCCGAAGATCGCGCGCAGCAGCTTTTCTTCCGGCGTCAGCTGGGTTTCGCCCTTCGGCGTGACCTTACCGACGAGCACGTCGCCCGCTTCGACTTCCGCGCCGATGTACACGATGCCCGACTCGTCCAGACGGCCAAGCTGCACTTCCGCGAGGTTCGAGATATCGCGCGTGATTTCTTCCGGTCCGAGCTTCGTGTCGCGCGCAACGACATTCAGTTCTTCGATGTGGATCGACGTGTAGCGATCGTCCGCAACGACCTTCTCCGAGATCAGGATCGAGTCTTCGAAGTTGTAGCCGTTCCACGGCATGAACGCGACCAGCATGTTCTGGCCGAGCGCGAGTTCGCCCAGATCGGTCGATGCGCCGTCAGCCAGCACGTCGCCACGCGCGACCTTGTCGCCGACCTTCGCGATCGGACGCTGGTTGATGTTCGTGTTCTGGTTCGAACGCGTGTACTTGATCAGGTTGTAGATGTCCACGCCGACATCGCCGGCCACGGCTTCATCGTCATTCACGCGAATCACGATACGGCCCGCGTCGACGTAGTCCACGACACCGCCACGCAGCGCCTGAACCGTCGTGCCCGAGTCGACCGCAACCGTGCGCTCGATGCCCGTACCGACAACCGGCTTTTCCGGACGCAGGCAAGGCACGGCCTGACGCTGCATGTTCGAGCCCATCAACGCGCGGTTCGCGTCGTCGTGTTCGAGGAACGGAATCAGCGATGCGGCCACCGACACGATCTGCGACGGCGCCACGTCCATGTACTGGATGCGGTCCGGCGTGACCATCAGCGTTTCGCCCGCTTCACGCGACGATACGAGTTCGTCGGTCAGCGTGCCGTCTTCGGCCACCGCGGCGTTCGCCTGCGCGATCACATAGCGGCCTTCTTCGATTGCCGACAGATAGTCGATCTGGTCGGTCACCTTGCTGTCCACGACCTTGCGGTACGGCGTTTCGAGGAAGCCGTATTCGTTCAGGTGCGCGTAGAGCGCGAGCGAGTTGATCAGACCGATGTTCGGCCCTTCCGGCGTTTCGATCGGGCACACGCGGCCATAGTGCGTCGGATGCACGTCGCGGACTTCGAAGCCCGCGCGCTCGCGCGTCAGACCGCCCGGGCCCAGTGCGGACACGCGACGCTTGTGCGTGATTTCCGACAGCGGGTTGGTCTGGTCCATGAACTGCGAAAGCTGCGACGAACCGAAGAACTCGCGGATCGCCGACGAAATCGGCTTCGAGTTGATCAGGTCGTGCGGCATCAGGTTTTCGCTTTCGGCCTGGCCGAGGCGTTCCTTCACCGCGCGTTCGACGCGCACGAGACCGGCGCGGAACTGGTTCTCCGCGAGTTCGCCGACGCAACGCACGCGACGATTGCCGAGGTGGTCGATATCGTCCACTTCGCCCTTGCCGTTGCGCAACTCGACGAGGATCTTGATGGTTGCGAGGATGTCGTCGTCCTGCAGCGTCATCGGTCCGATGATTTCATCGCGACCCACGCGGCGGTTGAACTTCATACGGCCGACCTTCGACAGGTCGTACGCGTCTTCGCTGTAGAACAGACGGTTGAACAGCGCCTCGACCGCTTCTTCGGTCGGCGGCTCGCCCGGACGCATCATGCGATAGATCGCGATGCGCGCGGCCATCTTGTCGGCGGTTTCGTCGATACGCAGCGTCGACGAGATGTACGGACCCTGATCCAGATCGTTCGTGTACAGCGTCTGGATGTCCTTGACCTTCGCCTCGCGCAGCTTTTCGAGAACCGTTTCGGTGATTTCCTCGTTGGCGTTCGCGATCACTTCGCCGGTTTCCGGATCGATCACGTTCTTCGCCAGCACGCGGCCGAGCAGGTACTCCTCGGGCACCGAGATGAACTTCGTCTTGGCGTTTTCGAGGTCGCGAATGTGCTTCGCGTTGATGCGCTTGTCCTTCGTCACGATGACGTTGCCATCGCGATCCTGAATGTCAAAGCGCGCGACTTCACCGCGCAGACGCTCCGGAACGAATTCCATCTGCGCGCCTTCGCTCATCAGGCCGAAGTTGTCGAACACGAAGAAGTTCGCGAGGATCTGCTCCGGCGTCATGCCGATGGCCTTCAGCAGAATCGTGACCGGCATCTTGCGACGACGGTCGACGCGGAAGTACAGCACGTCCTTAGGATCGAACTCGAAATCGAGCCACGAACCACGGTAAGGGATGATGCGCGCCGAGAACAGCAGCTTGCCCGAGCTGTGCGTCTTGCCCTTGTCGTGCTCGAAGAACACGCCAGGCGAACGGTGCAACTGCGACACGATCACGCGCTCGGTGCCGTTGATGACGAACGAACCCGTCGGCGTCATGAGCGGAATTTCGCCCATGTACACTTCTTGTTCCTTCACTTCCTTGACGACCGGCTTGCTCGGCGATTCCTTGTCGAGCAGAACCAGGCGCACTTTCGCGCGCAGCGCCGAGCAGTACGTCAGGCCACGCTGCTGACATTCCTTGATGTTGAACGCGGGCGGCGACAGCATGTAGCTGACGAACTCGAGCCGCGCGAAGCCGTTGTGCGAGACAATCGGGAAAACTGAGCTGAACGCAGCCTGCAAGCCTTCTGCCTTGCGCTGCGAAGAAGACGTGTCTGCTTGCAGAAACGTCTGGAATGATTCAAGCTGGGTCGCCAGCAAGAAGGGAACTTGGTGAACGATGGGGCGCTTCGCGAAACTCTTGCGAATACGCTTCTTCTCGGTGAAGGAATATTGCATACGATCTCCGAATCACGGCGGGCGTTACCGAGGCGGGATACCTCGATGTCACGACCCGGTGTTCACCGACTGAGACCCGCGCACGTGTCCGGGGAGGACGCGCGAGTCTAGAAGCTTGGTGGTTGGCCGCTACCAACCGCTGGCTGACGGCAGCGGATGCCTGTGTTTCCCGCTACCCGACCAAACTTGCCTTCTGCAGTCGCTTCAGAAGACAAAGAGAACTGCCGGAAATTCATACCGATACGACCGTTCTCTTTGGCTTCTGCAGGGACGTTTATGCTTGCTCGCAAGCATCAAAACTGCATCCCCACAAAGCACAAAAAGGCCGGCGGTGAAAAACCGCCAGCCTTCGCATAGCGCAACGCGACTTACTTGATTTCAGCCTTCGCGCCAGCGTCTTCCAGCTTCTTCTTGGCTTCTTCAGCAGCAGCCTTGGGCACCGCTTCCTTGATGGGCTTCGGTGCGCCATCGACCAGGTCCTTCGCTTCCTTCAGGCCGAGACCCGTCAGTTCACGAACAGCCTTAATCACGGAAACCTTGTTCGCGCCTGCTTCGAGCAGGTTCACGGTGAACTCGGTTTGCTCTTCGACAGCAGCTGCAGCGCCGCCGCCGGCCGGGCCAGCGACTGCAACAGCAGCAGCCGACACGCCGAACTTCTCTTCGAACGCCTTGACCAGCTCGTTCAGTTCCAGAACGGACATCGAGCCAACGGCTTCGAGGATGTCTTCTTTTGCGATTGCCATGTGAAATACTCCTAGATTGAATTCGGATCGAGCTAGCGATCTAGCTTTGCCTACGTTAAGCGACTAGCGCCCAAGCGCGACCGTTACGCAGCTTCGCTCTGCTTCTTTTCAGCCAGCGCGGCCAGAGCGCGCGCAAAGCCAGAAACAGGCGCCTGCATGACGAACAGCAGCTTGGAGAGCAGTTCTTCGCGGCTCGGGATGTTGGCCAGCGCTTGCACGCCTGCCTTGTCCATCACTTTGCCTTCGTAGGAACCAGCCTTGATGATCAACTTGTCATTGCCCTTACCGAAGTCGTTGACGACCTTGGCAGCGGCAATGGCATCTTCCGAGATGCCGTAGATCAGAGGACCGGTCATCTGCTCAGCCAGCGGAGCGAACGGCGTACCTTCGACGGCGCGACGCGCCAGCGTGTTCTTCAACACGCGCAGATACACCTGTTGCTCACGCGCTTTCGCGCGCAGCTTGGTCAGATCGCCAACCGTGATCCCACGATACTCAGCGAGCACCATCGTCTGAGCCTTCGCGACTTGCGCGGCGACTTCAGCGACGACTGCCTGCTTATCTTCTTTGTTCAGTGGCACGGTTAAACCTCCAGATTCGATGCATTCGGGCCACAAACCCTTGTGCACCACGTTCAACAACGGCGTCCGACTGTTAGGAGTATCTCGATCGATTGGTGAACCGTCTCGCGACGCTCGACAACCGACTTCAACCACTACAAAACTGTTTCGGGTTCGCCATCTGCGTTGGCTTGAATTAAGGCAGCGCCTGCCTGCTGCACTACCACCAACGGTCTTTGACAACCGGTTGCTCGACCGAACTGCAATCTCGCAACCGCCCAAAGCCCTTTTAGTAGCGCGATCTTCCGACCGCGCCCAGAATGCTTACTGTTGCGCGAGCGTGGATTGATCCACGCGAACGCCGACACCCATCGTGCTCGACACAGCGATCTTGCGCAGGTACACGCCCTTGCTCGTCGCCGGCTTCGCCTTTTGCAGTGCATCGATCAGCGCGGCCAGATTCTGGCGCAGCGATGCCGACTCGAACGACGCACGACCGATCGTGCCGTGGATGATACCCGCTTTGTCGACGCGGAACTGCACCTGACCAGCCTTCGCGTTCTTCACTGCTTGCGCGACGTCCGGCGTAACGGTACCGACCTTCGGGTTCGGCATCAGGCCGCGCGGGCCGAGGATCTGACCCAACGTACCGACGACACGCATCGTGTCCGGCGACGCGATCACGACGTCGAAGTTCAGATTGCCGGCCTTGACTTGCTCGGCCAGGTCTTCCATACCGACCACGTCCGCACCAGCGGCGCGAGCTTGTTCAGCCTTGTCGCCTTGCGCAAACACGGCCACGCGAACCGACTTGCCCGTGCCTGCCGGCAGAACGACCGAACCGCGAACCACTTGATCCGACTTCTTCGCGTCGATGCCGAGTTGCACTGCCACGTCGATCGACTCGTCGAACTTCGCGCTCGCGCATTCCTTCACGAGAGTCAGTGCGTCTTCGATCGCGTACAGCTTTTGACGATCGACCTTGGTCGCGAATGCCTGAAGGCGCTTAGAAACCTTAGCCATTTACACGCCCTCCACAGTGATGCCCATCGAACGCGCGCTGCCGGCGATCGTACGCACGGCTGCATCCAGGTCGGCTGCCGTGAGATCCGGCATCTTGGTCTTCGCGATTTCTTCCGCTTGAGCGCGGGTGATATTGCCGACCTTGTCGGTATGCGGCTTGCTCGAACCCTTTTGCACTGCGGCTGCCTTCTTGATCAGAACGGTAGCCGGCGGCGTCTTCATGATGAACGTGAAGCTCTTGTCCGCGAATGCCGTAATGACGACCGGCACCGGCAGACCCGGCTCCATGCCCTGAGTCTGCGCGTTGAACGCCTTGCAGAACTCCATGATGTTCAGGCCACGCTGGCCCAGTGCCGGACCAACCGGCGGCGACGGGTTGGCTTTACCTGCAGGAATCTGCAGCTTGATAAAGCCGATGATTTTCTTTGCCATGTTGAAAACCTCTGCTGAACGCGTGAGCGTTCGGTGAGTGATAGCGCGCGTTCGACGTTGCCGGCTACTGACGCTCCTCAACGGTCATGACGCGGACCGTAAGCGCGAATCGCGCGATGACTCGAAAGCCACGCGCGATGTGTTCGTTTAAAGCTTTTCGACCTGACCGAACTCTAGTTCGACCGGCGTCGAGCGCCCGAAGATCGTGACGGAGACGCGAACTCGGGATTTCTCGTAGTTCACCTCTTCGACGTTGCCGTTGAAGTCGGTGAACGGGCCTTCCTTCACGCGGACCATCTCGCCCACCTCGAAAAGCGTCTTCGGCCGCGGCTTCTCGACGCCTTCCTGCATCTGCGACATGATCTTTTCGACTTCACGTGGCGAGATGGGGCTCGGGCGATTGCGTGCACCACCGACGAAACCGGTCACTTTGGCCGTGTTCTTGACCAAGTGCCACGTCTCGTCCGTCATTTCCATTTCGACCAGGACGTAGCCCGGGAAGAAACGACGCTCGGTGACCGACTTATGACCACCCTTTACTTCAACCACTTCTTCGGTCGGCACGAGAATCTGACCGAATTGATCTTGCATGCCTGCGCGTTCGATGCGCTCCTGAAGCGCACGTTGCACGCTCTTCTCCATGCCGGAGTAGGCGTGCACCACGTACCAACGCTTTCCACTCGGGGTGGTCGGAGTATCGCTCATATCATTTCCAACCCAGAATCGCCGAGAAAATCACCCATTCGATTGACTTATCGCTAAGCCAAAGAAAAATGGCCATGATCAAAACAAACGCGAAGACCACCAAGGTCGTTTGCGTGGCCTCTTTGCGAGTCGGCCAGACAACCTTGCGGACTTCTTTGTATGAGTCTTTGGCAAAAGCAATGAAACCTTTGCCCGGCGCAGAGAGAAGGCCGACTGCGACACCCGCGATGACACCAACAGCAAGCGCTGCGCCGCGGACGTACCATTCTTGGCCAGAGAGCCAGAAGAATCCAACGAACCCGGCCAAGACCAACAATACGCCCGCTACCAACATCAACTTGTCGCCGGAAGTATTAACAGTTTCGACGGAAGGATTCGCCATAACACCTTAAACACAGCGCCACTTGGCGCAAGAATTTTGGCAGGGGCAGAGGGAATCGAACCCCCAACCTTCGGTTTTGGAGACCGACGCTCTGCCAGTTGAGCTATACCCCTAAACCATTTGGGGTCGACGGACTTCGCCGACCCCGAAACCTCAAACTACCGAGAAGATATCTGGCTCTTACTCGATAATCTTCGCAACGACACCGGCGCCGACGGTACGGCCGCCTTCGCGAATTGCGAAGCGCAGACCTTCTTCCATGGCGATCGGGGCGATCAGCTTCACCGTGATCGACACGTTGTCGCCCGGCATCACCATTTCCTTGTCCTTCGGCAGCTCGATCGAGCCCGTCACGTCCGTCGTACGGAAGTAGAACTGCGGACGGTAGTTGTTGAAGAACGGCGTGTGACGGCCGCCTTCGTCCTTGCTCAGCACGTACACTTCAGCCGTGAAGTGCGTGTGCGGCGTGATCGAACCCGGCTTGGCCAGAACCTGGCCGCGCTCCACGTCTTCACGCTTCGTGCCGCGCAGCAGGATACCGACGTTGTCGCCCGCTTGACCTTGGTCCAGCAGCTTGCGGAACATTTCCACGCCCGTGCAGGTCGTCTTCACCGTCGGCTTGATACCGACGATTTCGATTTCCTCGCCGACCTTCACCAGGCCACGCTCGATACGACCCGTCACCACCGTGCCGCGACCCGAGATCGAGAACACGTCTTCCACCGGCATCAGGAACGAACCGTCAACAGCGCGCTCCGGCGTCGGGATGTACGTGTCCAGTGCGTCGGCCAGGTTCATGATCGCCACTTCGCCCAGCTCGCCCGTGTCGCCTTCCAGCGCCAGCTTCGCCGAACCCTTGATGATCGGGGTGTCGTCGCCCGGGAAGTCGTACTTCGACAGGAGTTCGCGCACTTCCATTTCGACGAGTTCGAGCAGTTCGGCGTCGTCCACCATGTCGCACTTGTTCAGGAACACGATGATGTACGGCACGCCGACCTGACGGGCCAACAGGATGTGTTCACGCGTTTGCGGCATCGGGCCGTCAGCGGCCGAGCACACCAGGATTGCGCCGTCCATCTGCGCTGCGCCCGTGATCATGTTCTTCACGTAGTCGGCGTGGCCCGGACAGTCGACGTGTGCGTAGTGGCGGTTAGCCGTTTCGTACTCGACGTGCGCGGTGTTGATGGTGATACCACGTGCCTTTTCTTCCGGCGCCGCGTCGATCTGGTCGTACGCCTTGGCTTCGCCGCCGAACTTCTTGGTCAGCACCGTCGTGATTGCTGCCGTCAGCGTGGTCTTGCCGTGGTCAACGTGACCGATCGTGCCCACGTTCACGTGCGGCTTGGTCCGCTCGAATTTACCTTTGGCCATTTTCGACTCCTAACAGGATTTTCGCACCTTGCGCCGCGCGCAACTTACTAGACTGATACAACTGGTGCCCATGGGCAGGATCGAACTGCCGACCTCTCCCTTACCAAGGGAGTGCTCTACCACTGAGCCACATGGGCACTACAAAACCGGCACTGGAGCGGGCGAAGGGAATCGAACCCTCGTCATAAGCTTGGAAGGCTTCTGCTCTACCATTGAGCTACACCCGCGAGGGTTGGATTCCCTTACCGCTTAAATTCTGGTGGAGGAGGTTGGATTCGAACCAACGTAGGCGTAAGCCAACAGATTTACAGTCTGCCCCCTTTAGCCACTCGGGCACCCCTCCGCAGAGAACTATCGATTATGGGGTAACAACACGCCGTTGTCAAGCGTTTCTTGCGACCCGAGGCAACCGAGGCTCTCACCTATAGTGAGAGAAATGCAAAAAGCCCCATCTGAAGATCAGACGGGGCTTTTGCATCTCATAGAGAGGAGCCTGACGATTACCTACTTTCACACGGGGATCCGCACTATCATCGGCGTGGAGTCGTTTCACGGTCCTGTTCGGGATGGGAAGGGGTGGTACCGACTCGCTATGGTCATCAGGCATGACTTGTTGCTGTGTCGTCTTGGGGACGCGACAGCCAATCTGGGAAGAAGTAGCAGTGTTTGGGGTGGTGATCGTGGCACAACGATACTCAACCAGGAAGACACACTGGTTATAGGATCAAGCCTTACGGGCAATTAGTATCAGTTAGCTCAATGCATTACTGCACTTACACACCTGACCTATCAACGTCCTGGTCTGGAACGACCCTTCAAGGGGCTCGAAGCCCCGGGGATATCTCATCTTAAGGCGAGTTTCCCGCTTAGATGCTTTCAGCGGTTATCTCTTCCGAACATAGCTACCCGGCGATGCGACTGGCGTCACAACCGGTACACCAGAGGTTCGTCCACTCCGGTCCTCTCGTACTAGGAGCAGCCCCCTTCAAATATCCAACGCCCACGGCAGATAGGGACCAAACTGTCTCACGACGTTTTAAACCCAGCTCACGTACCTCTTTAAATGGCGAACAGCCATACCCTTGGGACCGGCTACAGCCCCAGGATGAGATGAGCCGACATCGAGGTGCCAAACACCGCCGTCGATATGAACTCTTGGGCGGTATCAGCCTGTTATCCCCAGAGTACCTTTTATCCGTTGAGCGATGGCCCTTCCATACAGAACCACCGGATCACTATGACCTGCTTTCGCACCTGCTCGACTTGTCGGTCTCGCAGTTAAGCACGCTTATGCCATTGCACTATCAGCACGATTTCCGACCGTACCTAGCGTACCTTCGTACTCCTCCGTTACACTTTGGGAGAGACCGCCCCAGTCAAACTGCCTACCATGCACTGTCCCCGATCCGGATCACGGACCAAGGTTAGAACCTCAAACAAACCAGGGTGGTATTTCAAGGACGGCTCCACCAAGACTAGCGTCCTGGTTTCATAGCCTCCCACCTATCCTACACAGATCGGTTCAAAGTCCAATGCAAAGCTACAGTAAAGGTTCATGGGGTCTTTCCGTCTAGCCGCGGGAGATTGCATCATCACAAACACTTCAACTTCGCTGAGTCTCGGGAGGAGACAGTGTGGCCATCGTTACGCCATTCGTGCAGGTCGGAACTTACCCGACAAGGAATTTCGCTACCTTAGGACCGTTATAGTTACGGCCGCCGTTTACCGGGACTTCAATCAAGAGCTTGCACCCCATCATTTAATCTTCCGGCACCGGGCAGGCGTCACACCCTATACGTCCACTTTCGTGTTTGCAGAGTGCTGTGTTTTTATTAAACAGTCGCAGCCACCAGTTTATTGCAACCCTTTCACCCTCCTGGCGCAGGCCAGTCAAGCTACAAGGGCGTACCTTATCCCGAAGTTACGGTACCAATTTGCCGAGTTCCTTCTCCCGAGTTCTCTCAAGCGCCTTAGAATACTCATCTCGCCCACCTGTGTCGGTTTGCGGTACGGTCACTATTAGACTGAAGCTTAGAGGCTTTTCTTGGAACCACTTCCAATTGCTTCGCTTCCGAAGAAGCTCGCGCCACACCCTTGAATTACGTGCCCGGATTTGCCTAAGCACCTTCTCCAATGCAGCGACCGGGACTTCCAACACCCGGACAACCTTCCGCGATCCGTCCCCATCGCATCTAACAATGGTGCAGGAATATTGACCTGCTTCCCATCAGCTACGCATTTCTGCCTCGCCTTAGGGGCCGACTCACCCTACGCCGATGAACGTTGCGTAGGAAACCTTGGGCTTACGGCGAGGGGGCTTTTCACCCCCTTTATCGCTACTCATGTCAGCATTCGCACTTCCGATACCTCCAGCATGCCTTTCGACACACCTTCGCAGGCTTACGGAACGCTCTCCTACCACACGCACTTACGTGCGCATCCGCAGCTTCGGTGACTGGCTTGAGCCCCGTTACATCTTCCGCGCAGGACGACTCGATCAGTGAGCTATTACGCTTTCTTTAAAGGGTGGCTGCTTCTAAGCCAACCTCCTGACTGTTTTAGCCTTCCCACTTCGTTTCCCACTTAGCCAATCTTTGGGACCTTAGCTGGCGGTCTGGGTTGTTTCCCTCTTGACACCGGACGTTAGCACCCGATGTCTGTCTCCCGTGATTGCACTCTTCGGTATTCGGAGTTTGCTATGGCGTAGTAATCCGCAATGGACCCCACAACCATGACAGTGCTCTACCCCGAAGGTGATACACGAGGCACTACCTAAATAGTTTTCGGAGAGAACCAGCTATTTCCAAGTTTGTTTAGCCTTTCACCCCTATCCACAGCTCATCCCCTAACTTTTCAACGTTAGTGGGTTCGGTCCTCCAGTACGTGTTACCGCACCTTCAACCTGGCCATGGATAGATCACTTGGTTTCGGGTCTACGCCCAGCAACTGATCGCCCTATTCGGACTCGCTTTCGCTACGCCTGCCTTAATCAGTTAAGCTCGCTACTGAACGTAAGTCGCTGACCCATTATACAAAAGGTACGCCGTCACCCCTTGCGAGGCTCCGACTGTTTGTATGCATGCGGTTTCAGGATCTATTTCACTCCCCTCCCGGGGTTCTTTTCGCCTTTCCCTCACGGTACTGGTTCACTATCGGTCGATCACGAGTATTTAGCCTTGGAGGATGGTCCCCCCATCTTCAGACAGGATTTCACGTGTCCCGCCCTACTTGTCGTACCCCTAGTTCTTCCATCCTATTTTCGTCTACAGGGCTATCACCTGCTATGGCCGCACTTTCCAGAGCGTTCGACTAATACGATAGATAAAGAGTACAGGCTGGTCCCATTTCGCTCGCCACTACTTTGGGAATCTCGGTTGATTTCTGTTCCTGCGGTTACTTAGATGTTTCAGTTCACCGCGTTCGCTCCACGCAACCTATGTATTCAGTTGCGGGTGACCCATACGGGCCGGGTTTCCCCATTCGGATATCGGAGGATCAAAGCTCGTTTGCCAGCTCCCCTCCGCTTTTCGCAGGCTACCGCGTCCTTCATCGCCTGTGATCGCCAAGGCATCCACCACATGCACTTGTTCGCTTGACCCTATAACGAGTGTGTCTCTCGACTCACCACGTCATAGGCTGAGTATTCGCGTTGTGCCGTATTCCAAAGCAATCTTTCGATCACCTTTTCATACTTGATACAATCACTACCCTGACTACCCGACTCGCACCCATCTCTAAGTGCTTTTAGATAGTCTCTTTACTACTTCTTCCAGATTGTTAAAGAACGTTTAGCCGACAGGATCACTTCAACTCCTGCAGCATCAACTGGCTTCAATCGCCAATGCTTAATGTTCACGCTTAGTGAACACTAGGCATTGAGGATTGGTGGAGGATGACGGGATCGAACCGACGACCCCCTGCTTGCAAAGCAGGTGCTCTCCCAGCTGAGCTAATCCCCCAAGTCTCTCGAGTCTGCTCGATCATCCGATCGACTCATCCTGACCGTGGTGGGTCTGGATGGATTCGAACCATCGACCCCCGCCTTATCAAGACGGTGCTCTAACCGACTGAGCTACAGACCCAAAGCCTGTCTTAAACAACAGCCGATAAGCGTGAGCGCTTAACTTTAAGTGCGAAGCTCGAGAAAGGAGGTGATCCAGCCGCACCTTCCGATACGGCTACCTTGTTACGACTTCACCCCAGTCATGAATCCCACCGTGGTAAGCGCCCTCCTTGCGGTTAGGCTACCTACTTCTGGTGAAACCCACTCCCATGGTGTGACGGGCGGTGTGTACAAGACCCGGGAACGTATTCACCGCGGCATGCTGATCCGCGATTACTAGCGATTCCAGCTTCACGCAGTCGAGTTGCAGACTGCGATCCGGACTACGATCGGTTTTCTGGGATTGGCTCCACCTCGCGGCTTGGCAACCCCTCTGTTCCGACCATTGTATGACGTGTGAAGCCCTACCCATAAGGGCCATGAGGACTTGACGTCATCCCCACCTTCCTCCGGTTTGTCACCGGCAGTCTCCTTAGAGTGCTCTTGCGTAGCAACTAAGGACAAGGGTTGCGCTCGTTGCGGGACTTAACCCAACATCTCACGACACGAGCTGACGACAGCCATGCAGCACCTGTGCGCCGGTTCTCTTTCGAGCACCCCCACCTTTCAGCAGGGTTCCGACCATGTCAAGGGTAGGTAAGGTTTTTCGCGTTGCATCGAATTAATCCACATCATCCACCGCTTGTGCGGGTCCCCGTCAATTCCTTTGAGTTTTAATCTTGCGACCGTACTCCCCAGGCGGTCAACTTCACGCGTTAGCTACGTTACTAAGGAAATGAATCCCCAACAACTAGTTGACATCGTTTAGGGCGTGGACTACCAGGGTATCTAATCCTGTTTGCTCCCCACGCTTTCGTGCATGAGCGTCAGTATTGGCCCAGGGGGCTGCCTTCGCCATCGGTATTCCTCCACATCTCTACGCATTTCACTGCTACACGTGGAATTCTACCCCCCTCTGCCATACTCAAAGCCTGCCAGTCACCAATGCAGTTCCCAGGTTAAGCCCGGGGATTTCACATCGGTCTTAACAGACCGCCTGCGCACGCTTTACGCCCAGTAATTCCGATTAACGCTCGCACCCTACGTATTACCGCGGCTGCTGGCACGTAGTTAGCCGGTGCTTATTCTTCCGGTACCGTCATCCTCCATCCATATTAGGGACGAAGTTTTCTTTCCGGACAAAAGTGCTTTACAACCCGAAGGCCTTCTTCACACACGCGGCATTGCTGGATCAGGGTTGCCCCCATTGTCCAAAATTCCCCACTGCTGCCTCCCGTAGGAGTCTGGGCCGTGTCTCAGTCCCAGTGTGGCTGGTCGTCCTCTCAGACCAGCTACAGATCGTCGCCTTGGTAGGCCTTTACCCCACCAACTAGCTAATCTGCCATCGGCCGCCCCTATAGCGCGAGGTCCGAAGATCCCCCGCTTTCTCCCTTAGGTCGTATGCGGTATTAATCCGGCTTTCGCCGGGCTATCCCCCACTACAGGACACGTTCCGATGTATTACTCACCCGTTCGCCACTCGCCACCAGGGTTGCCCCCGTGCTGCCGTTCGACTTGCATGTGTAAGGCATGCCGCCAGCGTTCAATCTGAGCCAGGATCAAACTCTTCAGTTCAAACCTGTTACTGTTTTCGGTTCCGTTAAGAACCGGTCGCTCACTCAACGTACTGACGATGATTATTCTGTCCTAGAACAGAAAAACCTTCCTCTGATACTTCGTGTGAGACTCTTGATACTTTTGCTATGACTGATCCCGAAAGACCAGCCGCACTCGCTATCAAGCGCCCACACTTATCGGCTGTTAGTTTTTAAAGAGCACATCGCAAGACCCTCTACTTCGCTACCGTCTTGCGTCGCTGCGTTGTCTGCAGCAGAGAAATGAGATTATGAAGAATCTTTTTCTCCTTGTCAACACTATTTTTTCGCTTTCGCATCAAAATTTGCCGACTTTGGAGGCCGTCCATTTCGCTCGACAGCCCTCGCCTTGCGACGAGGGGCCGAATATTAGGCCAAGCAAACGCAAATGACAAGCCGTTAGAGCAAACTTTTTTCGCGGCGCGTCACTGCCCCTGTTTTGCCGCTCCGGCAACGAGCTCCATCGGCACCGCGGCGGCCATGGCCGCGTAGCCCGCGTCGCTCGGATGGATGTGATCGCCACTGTCGTACCGACGCAGAAGCGCGCCCGGACGCGCCGGATCGCGCAGGGCCTGATCGAAGTCGATCACGCCGTCGAACGCGCGGCTCGTGCGGATCGATTCGTTGACGGCGGTGCGGATCGCTTCGCGCTCGGGCGGCAGCGAGGCCGGCGTCAGTGTCGCGCCGTAGATCTTGACGCCGCGCTGATGCGCCTGCGCGATCAGCCGCTGATACCCGCGCACCAGCGCATCGGCGTTCACCTCGGTATGCGGCGCGTCACAATCGAGGCCAGCGTGCGGGGGCATCGCCATGAAGTTGATGTCGTTAATGCCGATCAGCACGATCACCGCGCGCACGCCCGGCTGGCGCAGCGCGTCCCGCTCGAAGCGCGTCGCGAGCGCCTCGCCGTAACAGGGCGAATTGCTCAGCAGTCGATTGCCGCTGATGCCCGCATTCACCACGCTGATTTTGCCGCCGCTCTTGCGCGCGACCTGCGTCGCGAGCGCATCGGGCCAGCGGCGGTTGGCGTTCAGCGAGGAACGCATGCCATCCGTGATCGAATCGCCGATGGCGACCACCGCATGCGCCGACGCACTATCCACCGCGACGTTGGTGATCCACGCATATTGCGTGAACCGCGTGCGGAACGCCCCGGCGGACGTATCGTCGGTGTGATCGCCCGGTGTCGAGATGTAGTTCACCTGGCTCGACACGCGATGCCAGGCCACGAGCCTCTGATTCCGCCCCATGAACATGCTGACGGCCACGGGCTCGCGCGCGTCGACGTCGAAATCGACCGGATCGCTCGTGGCTTGCGCCCCGGGCGCGACCGTCACACTCTTGCGGCCGCCGAACGCCACGGGCCGCGCGCTACCGGCGCGGATCGCGGCGGCGCTGCCTCCGACCGCGCGCGCCACGCTCATCGATTCGACGACCAGCGGCTCCGTGCCATACAGGTTGCTGATCCGCAGTCGCATGCGCTTGCCGTCCAGTTGCGGGTAAATCAACTGGCGGACGGTGCGGCCCGCGACCTCCGGCGCGCGATACAGCGGCGGCAAGTTCGCGAGTTGCGGAATCGACTGGAGCGCGGTACCCCACGCGCTGATCCAATGCTCGTTCGCGGGCGGCGCCTCAGCGGTTTCGGCTGCGAACGCGTGCGGCGCGAAATTGACCTGTGCGACAAGCGCAGCCGCGCAGATCGCGGCGAAAACTCGGAGTTTCATTCGGCGATGGCGTTCGGAAAAAGATCGATTGTGCCTGAAGTGTCATCGGCGCCGCACGACCTCCTCTGGAAAATGCACACGGGCCAACGACGCGCCCCCGATTGGCCTCACAATGCTGCCAGTTCACCTTCCGCCGGCCGCGACGACTCGCGCACCGAGCATCGAATCAGGCATCTATATAGATATGCAATCGAAAAGCACCGCACCGCTGCAACTGACCTGGGACGAAGACGACGAAAGCCGCTCCGCCCGCTGGCGATCGGAGAGCGGGAACCCGCCGCCAAAGCGCGTCGTGATCGGGCACGATCAGATGACGGCCGATCACGCCTACCGGCTTGCATGCGAAGGCACGGCGATTCTCTGGCGTGGCGACTTCCAGAACGCCCGTCAGTTGTTGCAGGCGATGGCGCGCCGCATCGACAACAAGCCGCGCAAGGCGAAGAAGGCGACGACCGAGCCGTCGCCCATCGATGCGTTCAATCTCCACCGTCTCGCGCAATCCCAGCGCGGACGCACGCTCGCCATGCTCGTGCTGCCGCTCGATGAGGAATACGCCATCCCACTGCGCCGCGCGCCGAACGTGCGGCAGGCGTGCGAAGAGGCTTACGGACCGCCCTCGGATGACGCATCGGTCGTGTCATTGCGCGAAGTCCTGGGCCTGGTCGGGGCGCACGAGTGGCGCAAGAAAGGCGTCGATATCGACGCGGTGGGCGGGAAGATCCATCCTTACTACGGTGTTTTCTCGCCGGTACGGGGCGAATATATCGATCTCGTCGCGAATCAGCCGTTGCCGGCGCGCGACCTGGCGTTCGACATCGGAACCGGGACGGGTGTGCTCGCCGCCGTGCTGGCGCGGCGCGGCGTCGAGCGCGTCGTCGCCACCGACGTCGATGCGCGCGCGCTCGCCTGCGCGCGGGAAAACATCGAACAGCTCGCGCTCGGCCGTCAGGTCAAGGTCGTCGAAGCGGACATGTTCCCCGAAGGCCGCGCGCCGTTGATCGTCTGCAATCCGCCGTGGCTGCCGGCACGGCCCAGCGCGGCGATCGAGCATGCCATCTACGACCCGGAGAGCCGCATGCTGCGCGGCTTCCTCGACGGACTCGCCGCGCATCTGACGCCGGGCGGCGAAGGCTGGCTCATCCTGTCGGATTTCGCGGAGCATCTCGGCCTGCGCACGCGCGCCCAGTTGCAGGAATGGATCGACAAAGCCGGCCTGAAGGTGGATGGGCGCATCGACATCAAGCCGCGTCATTCGAAAGCGCTCGACAAGACCGACCCGCTCCACGCGGCGCGATCGAAGGAAGTGACTTCGTTGTGGCGCCTCGTCGTCGCGTGATGCTTCAGGCGCGCTCGGCGAGCCACGCGAGCGCGCCTTCACCCGCGACCAGCCCGCTCGCGAAACACGCGGTCAGCAGATAGCCGCCCGTCGGCGCTTCCCAGTCGAGCATCTCGCCCGCGCAGAACACGCCGGGCAGCGCGCCGAGCATCGAGCGCGCGTCGAGCGCCTCGAATTCGACGCCGCCCGCGCTACTGATGACTTCCGCGATCGGCCGCGGGCGCAGCAAACGCAGCGGCAGCGCCTTGATGCGCGCGGCGAGCGTGTCGAGGTCGGCGAATTCATCCTTGCTCAGGCACTCGCGCAGCAAACCCGCTTTCACGCCCGTCAGATGCAGGCGGCTTTGCAGATGGCTCGAAATCGAGCGCGCGCCACGCGGATGCAGCACTTCGTCGCGCACGCGCCCGGCGGAAATCTGCGGCGCGAGATCGAGTTCGATGACTACGCCCGCCCCGTCGCTCTCGGCGATCCGATCGCGAATCGGCGCCGACAGCGCGTAGATCAGGCTGCCCTCGATGCCGTGCTCCGTGATCAGACATTCGCCGATGCGCCAGTCGCGCGCACCGTCCGCCCGCGGCACGCCGATCGCGACGGATTTGAGCGGCTCTCCGGCGAACCGGCTGCGGAAATGCGCGCTCCAGTCGGCGTCGAAACCGCAATTCGACGGCGCGAAGGGCCGCACGGGCACGCCGCGCGCCGCGAGAACGGGTAGCGCTGCGCCGTCCGACCCGAGTTGCGGCCAGCTTGCACCGCCGAGCGCGAGCACGATCGCGTCGTGCCGAACCTCTTTTTCGCCCGCTGGCGTCGCGAAACGCGATATCGACGCTGCCTCGTTCGCCCAGCTGAGCCAGCGATGCCGCATATGAAACGTCACGCCCGACGCCCGCAGCCGGTGCAGCCACGCGCGCAGCATCGGCGCGGCTTTCATGTCGGTGGGAAAGACGCGCCCCGAACTGCCGACGAAAGTTTCGACGCCCAGTCCATGCACCCAGTCGCGCAACGCGCCCGCGCCGAATCGCGCGAGCAGCGGCGCGATGTCCGCGCTGCGTGCGCCGTAACGCGCCAGAAACGCGTCGGCGTGCTCGGAGTGCGTGAGATTCATGCCGCCCTTGCCGGCCATCAGAAATTTGCGGCCGACCGAAGGCATCGCGTCGAACACGTCCACGCGCGCGCCCCCCGCCGAGAGCGCCTCCGCGGCCATGAGCCCGGCCGGCCCGCCACCGACGACCGCGACATTCACCGACCCGATGTTTTCAACTGACGACATGCCCGATTACCCCAAAAAAGCGGAGCGCCATTGTCGCATCGCGCGCGCGGGCGCTGAAAAGGACCGTAGACGCGGCGTAAGTCATTAAATAACAAAAAAGAATTTGGTCGGCCGCGCCTGTGCCAGTACGATCCGGCGATTCGTTGCCTCAACAACTTTTTACTGATTCGTCCGATCATGTCAGTTTCTATCGCGCCCGAACGCGCTTCCGCCCGGCCCGCCGCCAGCGATTCGCGCCCCGTCATCAAAAGCGCCGCCGATGTTTCCGGTCTCGTCAATCGCGGCGCCGCGATCGGCAGCGATGCGCGCGTCGTTGTCGCCATCGCGCTCGGCGGCATTTTCCTCGATGCCTACGACCTCGGCGCGCTCGCGTTCGGCATGAAGGACATCGCCCGCGAATTCTCGCTCACGCCGACAGGCTCCGGCTTCGTCGCCTCGGCGATCACGTTCGGCGCGATCATCGGCGCGTTTCTCGGCGGCTATCTCACCGACAAGGTCGGCCGTTATCGCGTCTTCATGGCCGACATGTTCTTTTTCGTCGTCGCGGCCATCGCCTGCGCGCTTGCGCCCAACGCGTGGGTGCTGGGCGGTGCGCGTTTCGTGATGGGCCTGGGCGTCGGCATCGACTTGCCCGTCGCGATGGCCTTCCTTGCGGAATTCTCGCGCCTGCAAGGCCGCGGCAACAAAGCGGCGCGCGTCGCGATGTGGTGTCCGGTCTGGTACGCCGCGATCAGCGTGTCGTACCTATTGGTGCTCGGTCTGTACGCGGTTCTGCCCGAACATAACGCCGGCTGGCTCTGGCGGCTGATTCTCGGCTTCGGCGCGGTGCCGGCGATTGCGATCATCGCGATTCGCAGCCGCTACATGAGCGAATCGCCGGTCTGGGCGGCGAATCAGGGCGATCTCAAGGGCGCGGCCGCGATCCTCAAGCGCTCGTACGGTATCGATGCCCGCGTCGACGAAACCGCCGTCGCCGCGCCCAAGGCGCGCAGCGCGACGTGGAGCAACTACGGTGCGCTGCTGCGCGGCGTCTATTTGCGCCGCACCGTGCTCGCGACCGTCATTGCGATCGCGTCGTCGTTTGCGTATAACGCCGTCGCGTTCGGCCTGCCGGTCATCATCTCGAGCTTTCTCGCGCAGTCCATGCTGACGACAATTCTTGCCTCGCTCGCGCTGAATCTGTGCTTCGCGTTCGCGGGCGGGCTGTTTTCAGTGCGCACGGTGCCGAAGTACGGCGCGTGGAAGCTGTCGGTCGTCGGCTACGCGTTTCAACTGACGGCGCTGATCGGGCTTGCGATTGTCGGAAAGCCGTCGACGGGCGCGGAAGTGGTCATCGCCATCGCCTTTCTCGCCGCGTTCCTGCTCGGGCAAGGCGTCGGGCCGGGTTCGCACAGCATGACGTTCGCGTCGCTGAGCTATCCGACTTCGCTGCGCGGCGTCGGCGTCGGCTTCAATCAAACGCTGATGCGCGCCAGCTCGACGGTTTCGCTGTTCCTGTTCCCGGTGCTGTCGGCGGCGCTCGGCACGAAAGTGTTCTGGATCATCGCCGTCGCGCCGCTCGCGGGACTGGTCGCACTGCTCGCCATGCGCTGGGAGCCGTCGGGCTACGACGTCGATGCGGAAGATTTCGCCGCGCAACAGCCGCGCTGAGCGCTTCCCTTTTCTCTGACACCCGCATCCGGAGCGGCGGCGAGCAATCGCCGCCGCTCTTTTCGCTTTTTCGCCGTCCGGCACGCCGCCCCCGTCTGCACTAGATTGAGATAGCGCGCGCATCTCGCGCGGCCAGTCCGCGTCTTATGCGGAATTACCCGAGTACGTCTCAAAAACTCATTTACCGACCGTCCGGTCGGTTTATAATCGCCGGACAGCGACTATCCAAGAGCGAGTGCCGCCATGTACACCCAATCCCTCGACCTCCCGAGTCCCACACCCGCAGCCGAGGCGTCCCCATCCGCGGCCTCGCCCGAGCAAGCGCGTTTCGACGCGGTCATGCAGGCCGACGGCAAGATCGAAGCGCAGGACTGGATGCCCGAGGCGTATCGCAAGACGCTGGTGCGCCAGATTTCGCAGCACGCGCATTCGGAGATCATCGGCATGCAGCCCGAGGGCAACTGGATCAGCCGTGCGCCGAGCCTCAAGCGCAAGGCGATTCTGCTTGCAAAAGTGCAGGACGAAGGCGGCCACGGCCTCTATCTCTACAGCGCGGCCGAAACGCTCGGCGTCTCGCGCGATCAACTGGTCGCGGCGCTGCACGCGGGCAAGGCCAAGTATTCGAGCATCTTCAACTATCCGACGCCCACCTGGGCCGATGTCGGCGTGATCGGCTGGCTGGTCGATGGCGCGGCGATCATGAATCAAATCCCGCTGTGCCGCTGCACTTACGGTCCGTATGCGCGCGCCATGATCCGCATCTGCAAGGAAGAGTCGTTCCATCAGCGCCAGGGCTTCGACGCCTTGCTCGCGATGATGAAAGGCACGCAGGCGCAAAAGGATCTGGTGCAGCAGGCGGTGAACCGCTGGTGGTGGCCGGTGCTGATGATGTTCGGCCCGAGCGACAAGGACTCGATCCACAGCGGCCAGTCCTTCGCGTGGGGCATCAAGCGCATTTCGAACGACGACCTGCGCCAGAAGTTCGTCGATGCCACTGTCGAGCAGGCGAAGATTCTGGGCGTCACGCTGCCCGATCCGGATCTGAAGTGGAACGCGGCGCGCAACGCGCACGACTACGGCGAGATCGACTGGGAAGAATTCTGGCGCGTGGTCAACGGCGACGGCCCCTGCAACAAGGAACGCCTCGCCACGCGCGTCAAGGCGCACGACGAGGGCGCATGGGTGCGCGAAGCCGCGCTTGCCTATGCGGAAAAACAGAAGGCGCGCGCACATCGCGAAGCGGCGTAATTCAGGAGACGAGAGAGATGAACAAGGAATGGCCGATCTGGGAAGTGTTCGTGCGCAGCAAGCAGGGACTGGATCACAAGCATTGCGGCAGCCTGCACGCACCGGATGCGGGCGCGGCGTTGCGCATGGCGCGCGACGTGTACACGCGCCGTCAGGAAGGCGTGAGCATCTGGGTGGTGCCGTCGGCGGCGATCACCGCATCGGACCCGGCGGACAAGGGCGAACTGTTCGAGCCGGCGGTCGACAAGATCTACCGGCATCCGACGTTCTTCGTGCTGCCCGATGAAATCAATCATATGTGAGGCGCGATTCATGACACACGCGCATCAACATCTCGCTTACGTCCTGCGACTGGCCGACAACGCGCTGATCCTCGGCCAGCGCAATGCCGAATGGTGCAGCCACGGCCCGGCGCTGGAAGAAGACATCGCGCTCGCGAACATCAGTCTCGATCTGATCGGTCAGGCGCGGCTGCTTTATACGCACGCAGCAACGCTCGAAGGTTCGAATAAAACCGAAGACGATTACGCGTACTTTCGCACCGAGCGCGAGTTCGGCAACTACACGATCGCGGAGCTGCCGCACTTCGGCCCGCTCGCGGGCACGGCGCGCAGCGGGCGCGATTACGCGGTGACGATCGTGCGCAACTTCCTGTACTCCGCGCTGATGGCGCAAGTATGGACGGCGCTGCAAACCTCGAACGATGCGCAACTCGCGGCGATCGCGGCGAAGTCGATCAAGGAGACGCGCTATCACCTGCATCACGCGCACGACTGGCTGGTGCGTCTGGGCGATGGCACGGAGGAATCGCATCGGCGCACGCAGGCGGCGCTCGATTACCTGATGCCGTACACGCACGAATTCTTCGCGACCGATGACATCGAGCGCGCGGTGGCCGAAGCCGGCATCGCGCCGCTCGCGAGCGACTTCGAACCGGCGTGGCGCGAGCAGGTGCAAGCCGCGCTCGACGAGGCGACGCTCACCGCGCCCGCCGCAGTCAAGCACGTGAGCACGGGCAAGCTCGGCGAGCACTCGGAGCACATGGGTTATCTGCTGGCGGAGATGCAGAGTCTTGCGCGTCAGCATCCGGGCGCGAGCTGGTAAATGAATACGGCACACGCAAACACGACGATCGAGCGCGCGTGGTCGGTGCTCGAAGCGGTGCCCGATCCGGAGATCCCGGTGGTCTCGATTCGCGAACTGGGCATTCTGCGCGACGTGCGTCACGGCGCCGATGGCGTGCTCGAAGTGGTGATCACGCCGACGTACTCGGGGTGTCCGGCGATGTCGCAGATCGCGGAGGATATCGCGCAGGCAATCGACAGCGCCGCGCTCGGCGCGCATCGCATCGAAGCGGTGCTGGCGCCCGCGTGGACCACCGACTGGATCACGGACGAAGCGCGCGAGAAGCTGCGCCGCTATGGCATCGCGCCGCCGGCGGGCGCTTGTAGCAACGCGAACGTGCCAGCGGAAAAACCGATCCGCTTCGTGCCGCGCAAGCGAGAAGTCGTCGCCTGCCCGCACTGCGGCTCGACGCACACCGAGACGCTGGCGCAATTCGGCTCGACGGCGTGCAAGGCGCTGTATCGCTGCATCGATTGCCGCGAGCCGTTCGATTACTTCAAGCCGTACTGAACCGACTTCACATCATCGACATCATGGCGACTCCGCAATTCCATCCGCTGCGTATCCGCGACGTGCGTCCCGAAACCGCCGATGCGGTCACTGTTTCGTTCGACGTGCCGCCCGCGCTGCGCGACGCATTTCGCTTCACGCAAGGTCAGTTCGTGACGCTCAAGACGCATATCGACGGCGAGGAAACGCGCCGTTCGTATTCGATCTGCGTGGGCGTGACCGACTACGATCGCGACGGCGAATTGCGCATCGGCATCAAGCGCGTGCGCGGCGGGCGCTTCTCGAACTTCGCGTTCGACACCTTGCAGCCGGGCCACGAAATCGATGTGATGACGCCCGACGGACGTTTCTTCACGCATCTGAACGCGGATCACGCGAAGCATTACGTGGCGTTCTCGGGCGGCTCGGGCATCACGCCGGTGCTGGCGATCATCAAGACGACGCTCGACATGGAGCCGACGAGCCGCTTCACGCTCGTGTACGGCAATCGCAGCGTGGACGCGATCATGTTCGCCGAGGAGCTCGAAGATCTGAAGAACCGGTATATGGACCGGTTCTCGCTGTATCACGTGTTGTCCGATGATTTGCAGGACGTCGAGTTGTTCAACGGCGTGCTGGATCAGGCGAAGTGCAAGGCGTTTCTGGAGACCTTGCTCTCGCCCGAGGAAATCGACGAAGCGTTCATCTGCGGCCCCGGCCCGATGATGGATGCGGCCGAAGCGGCATTGAAGGACTCGGGCGTGGCGCCCAAGCAGATTCACGTCGAGCGCTTCGGTTCGCCGCTGCCGCAAGCGGGCGCGCCGACGGTCGAGATCACGGAGAACACGCCGGCGGCGGATCTGGAACTGATCATCGACGGCAAGAAGCGCAAGCTGCGTCTGCCGTATGAAGGCGTGAGCGTGCTCGATGTGGGTCTCAAAGCGGGCCTCGCGTTGCCGTATGCGTGCAAGGGTGGCGTGTGCTGCACGTGCCGCGCGAAAGTGCTCGAAGGCGAAGTGAAGATGGAGAAGAACTACACGCTCGAACAGCATGAGATCGATGACGGTTTCGTGCTGACGTGTCAGTGTCATCCGGTGAGCGAGCGTGTGGTCGTGAGTTTCGACGAGCGCTAGGTCACAGCCGGTCGTCATTCGATTCGCGTAAACTAGGACCGCCCGACCGAGCGGTCCTTTTGTCTTTCCGGCATCCCGACACCGATGAACATGATTCACGTCACGAATGGCGATTGCGCGGCCCAATCCCTCACGGAAGCGCTGCGACGCGCGGAACGCGACGAGCGCGTCATCGCGCTGCGCGACGATCTCGCCGTCGGCCCGATCAGGGATATCGACGAATCGCCGCTTGCACGCGCGGCGTTCTGGCGACAGGTGCTGAACAGCGCGATCGACTTCGAGGACGAACTCGAAGAACAGCAGGCGCTCTTTGGCCGCCTCGCGCGCGGCGATGGCCAGCTCGTCGTGTGGCACGGTCAGAGCGCGGCGGATCAACTGACCTTGCGGCGCGTTGCCTATCATCTGCGCAACGCGCCGCAGCGCCTGAACGAAGCAAAACTCACGCACGACGATCTCACGATCGCCAGCGACGAGAGCAGTCCGGAACGCGTCGGCCGCGCCGACCGCGCGACAGCCGTCGGCATGTTCTCGCCGAAGCAACTGCTCGCGAAACTGCCGACCGCGGCGCCGATCTCGGTGCTGCGCATCAGCCGGCTCGCGCTCGAATGGCAGGAAGCGAAGCACGCCAGCGCCGACACGCGCCGCCTGCGCGACAACATGCTCGTCTCCGGAACCTGGCTCGATGTCGATGAAGCGCTGCTCGATCTCGCCGGCCCCGAATGGAGGCCTGCGCGCCAGATAGCAGGCGCCGCGATGGGTCAGCGCTTCGACTTCATGCTCTCCGATTCCATCGCTTTTTGGCGTTGCCGCGAACTCGTCACGGCCGGACGGCTTAAAATTCGCGGCACGCCGTCCGAGATCAGTCAGGCCGAGCTACGCCGCTGAATTTATAAGAACGCATACTACGAACACATGGCCCGTACCAAAGCGCCCGACCACGAGACGCAACGCGAACAGATTCTCGAACTCGCCGCCACGAAATTCGCGCAGACGAGCTATCCCAGCACCTCGATGGCCGATCTCGCCGCGGCGAGCGGCACGTCGAAAGCGCGGCTCTATCACTATTACGAGAGCAAGGAGGCGATCCTTTTCGATCTCCTCGACCGCTACACGAAGCGACTGATGCTGATCATCGCGGAAGTGGAAGGCGCAAGCCAGCGGCGCGGACTGGGCGAGCGCGAATCGTTCGCCGATCTCGTGCGCGCGTTTCTCGCGGAGTACGAGACCTCGCACAGCCGGCACGTCGCGCTGCTCAACGACGTGAAATATCTGGAGGAAGCGCAGCGCGCGATCATTCTCGACCGGCAGCGCGACATCGTGGCCGCGTTCGCGCGTCAACTCGCGCGCGCTTATCCGAAGCGGGCGACGAAGGACAACCAGACCGCGCTCACGATGATGGTGTTCGGCATGATCAACTGGACGTTCACGTGGCTCAAGCCGGGCGGCAAGCTCGGCTACGGCGAGTTCGCCGAGCAGGTCGTCGACATGATCGAAAACGGCCTAAAGGACTAATTTGATGCAGCACAACAAACCGGCCGGTCGGTGTTTCGTTGTGTTTTCGCAATTTTCATAATCCGTTGATTTTTATAGATTCTAATCGTTTTCATTAGCTGTTTAGAACGTGCGATCTAGTGCTTTTTAGGGGTTTTCCCGTACTCGTTTCTCCGTAATCGGCTAAAATTCGTTTTGCTTTGCAGCATGCTGCATGACGAATGAAGGAGGAACAACCGTGGAACTGACCATCAACCGCACTGCCGAGCAGATCGTCGCGAGCGATCTACCGCTCAAAGACGCGCGTATGCCGGTTCTCGTCCGTGAACTGTCGTCGGCAGATCGCGAACGTCTCCTCACGCACTTCCTCGCACTCGACGAAGACGACCGCCTTCTGCGTTTCGGGCAAGTCGTGCCAGATCACGTCATCGAGAACTATGTGCGCAATCTCAATTTCTCGAACGACAAGGTCTTCGGCGTGTTCGGCAGCGCGCTGGAACTGATCGGCGTCGGCCATCTGGCGTATCTTCCCGCGGAAGGCGACAAGCGCACCGCCGAATTCGGCGTCTCCGTGCTCGAAAGCGCGCGTGGCCGCGGCATCGGTTCGAAGCTGTTCGAACGCGCCGCCATGCGCAGCCGCAACACGCACGTCTCCGTGCTGTACATGCACTGCCTGTCGCGCAATTCGACGATGATGCATATCGCGAAGAAGTCCGGCATGAAGATCGAATACGCGTACGGCGAAGCAGACGCTTATCTCTCGCTCACGCCTGCGGATCAAAGCAGCATCATGGCCGAGTTGCTCCAGGAGCAGGCCGCCGTGTTCGATTACGCGATCAAGCGCCAAGCGCACCGCGCGTCGCAGGTTTTCCAGGCGTTCATGCCGACGGCAGACGCCGCGTAATCCTCTTTGCAGTGAGCATCTAGAAGGGCGGCATCGACCGCCCTTTTCCATTTCTAGCGCAGCGGCAGAACCGTCGTTTCCTTGATGCGTTCGAGCGAAAAACTCGACCGCACATCGATCACCGAAGGATGATGCAGCAGCTCGTCCTGCACGAAACGCGAAAAATCATCCATGTCGCGCACCTGCACGCGCAGCAGAAAATCCATTTCGCCGGTCATCGCGTCGCAGGCGACGACCTCAGGCCACGAACGCACCGCTTCGCGAAACAGGTCGCCGTGCGTCGGCGCTTTCGGCGTGCCGGCCACGACCTGCGTGCCGCCGCGCTTCTCCAGACGCACGTTGATGTACGCAAGCAGGCCGAGTCCCAGCTTTTTCGCGTCGAGTAGCGCGACGTAGCCGCGAATCACGCCCATTTCCTCCAGACGTCGGATGCGCCGCAGACACGGACTCGGCGAGAGATTCACGCGATCCGCGATCTCCTGATTCGACAGTCGCCCATTCTCCTGAAGAATCGCAAGTATTCTTCGATCGATCGCGTCCAGTTCCGGCTCGGCCATTTTCTTGCTCCGTAAAGCGTCATTTTGGCAGCTTCGTGCCGAATCTTAGGAACGCGCGATTTGTTTCGCAAGTTTTTGCCAGCGCCACCTGTCTAAACTATCTCCACGTCGCGCAATCAGCGCCGCATTCATATCAGGAGACACGCATGACCGCATCGACTTGGGAAAATCCCGTCGGCACCGATGGTTTCGAGTTCATCGAATACACCGCGCCCGATCCCGTCGCGCTCGGCAAACTGTTCGAGCAAATGGGCTTCACGGCGATCGCGAAGCACCGTCACAAGGACGTGACGCTGTATCGCCAGGGCGAGATCAACTTCATCATCAATGCGGAGCCGGATTCGTTCGCACAGCGCTTTGCGCGCCTCCACGGACCGTCGATCTGCGCCATCGCGTTCCGCGTCGCCGATGCGGCAAAGGCCTACCAGCGCGCGCTCGAACTCGGCGCGTGGGGCTTCGACAACAAGACCGGCCCGATGGAGCTGAACATCCCGGCGATCAAAGGCATCGGCGATTCGCTGATTTACTTCGTCGACCGCTGGCGCGGCAAGAACGGCGCGGAGCCGGGCAGCATCGGCGACATCAGCATTTACGACGTCGACTTCGAGCCGATTCCGGGCGCGGAGCAGAATCCGGTCGGTCACGGCCTGACCTATATCGACCACCTGACGCACAACGTGCACCGGGGCCGCATGGTCGAATGGGCGGAGTTCTACGAGCGGCTCTTCAATTTCCGCGAAGTCCGGTATTTCGATATCGAAGGCAAGGTGACGGCGGTGAAGTCGAAAGCGATGACCTCGCCGTGCGGCAAGATCCGCATTCCGATCAACGAGGAAGGCTCGGAAAACGCAGGGCAGATTCAGGAATATCTGGACGCGTATCACGGCGAGGGCATTCAGCACATCGCGCTCGGCTCGAACGACATCTACACCACGGTCGACGGCCTGCGCGGCGCGAAAATCGCCCTGCTCGACACTATCGATACGTATTACGAACTCGTGGATCGCCGCGTGCCGGGCCACGTCGAATCGGTCGCGGAACTGAAAAAGCGCAAGATTTTGATCGACGGCACCAAGGACGAAATCCTGCTGCAGATCTTCACGGAGAACCAGATCGGGCCAATCTTCTTCGAGATCATCCAGCGCAAGGGCAATCAGGGCTTCGGCGAAGGCAATTTCAAGGCGCTCTTCGAATCGATCGAACTGGATCAGATGCGCCGCGGCGTGCTGAAAGACACGACGGCCAACTGACGCCGGCGGCGGCCATAAAAAAAGGGACATGCGGCGCATGTCCCTTTTTCGTTTCCGGCAGCCGATGTGCGAAACACGGCCGCGATGACGGGGTCAGCCCGCCGTCTCGTCGTCGCTGCTTTCCGATTCGCGGCGCTTCTGAGCGCCAGCCTGAACGGACTGAACGCGCACTTGCGCGACCTGTGCAACCGACGACGCCCCGAACGGCGTCGCATTATTCGCTCGTGCGCCGCCCACCGGCGCGTTGATGGCAAAAAAAGCCGCCGAAACCATCAGAACACTCTGGATGTGGCGTTGTTTCATCGTTATCTCCTTCTAACTACGTGCGTACAGCCTGCTTTCGGGAGCCAAACGCGCAAAAGAGAACAGCGCGGGGTTTCCCGGAAGCGCCATTTTAGACAGCCGTGAGCGCGAGGGTTCCGCAAACCGGTCGAATTTACACGCTGTAACAAAACCCTCTCGATGACGGTCAAATCATCAAGGAATTAACGCAAAGCATCGGCAAGTGAGGAATTTTTAACGGGTATTTACCAGTGTCTGAAACAGGGTTGCACCGGCAAACTTAGAATCCCGGCCAAGCGTTCACAAGACGCGTCGGCCCGAGAAATGCTTTGGTGATCCCAAAATCCCGGGTGGAGGAGTACACATAATGAACGCCCCGCTAGACGCACAACAAAGAGCTTCCCTAGAAGCCGCGCTGAAATCCGTCACGCTCGACGACAAATACACGCTCGAACGCGGCCGCGCCTATATGAGCGGCATCCAGGCCCTGGTGCGCCTGCCGATGCTCCAGCAAGAGCGCGACAAGGCCGCCGGGCTCAACACCGCCGGATTCATCTCCGGCTATCGCGGTTCTCCCCTCGGTGGTCTCGACCAGTCGCTCTGGAAGGCGAAGAAACATCTCGCCGGGCATCAGGTCGTATTTCAACCGGGCGTGAACGAAGATCTCGCCGCCACCGCCGTGTGGGGCTCGCAACAAGTCAACCTGTACCCGAGCGCCAAATACGACGGCGTGTTCTCGATGTGGTACGGGAAAGGCCCGGGCGTCGACCGTTCGGGCGATGTCTTCAAGCACGGCAATTCCGCGGGATCGGCTGCGCACGGCGGCGTTCTGGTGCTCGCCGGCGACGACCACGCCGCGAAGTCATCGACGCTCGCGCATCAGTCCGAGCATCTGTTCAAGGCGTGCGGCCTGCCGGTGCTATTCCCGTCGAATGTGCAGGAATACCTCGACTTCGGCCTGCACGGCTGGGCGATGAGCCGCTATTCCGGCCTCTGGGTCGCAATGAAGTGCGTGACCGATGTCGTCGAGTCGTCGGCCTCCGTGGATATCGATCCGCATCGCACGAAGATCGTGATTCCGACCGATTTCGCGATGCCCGAAGGCGGCCTGAACATTCGCTGGCCCGATCCGCCGCTCGTGCAGGAAGCGCGTCTGCTCGATTACAAGTGGTACGCCGCGCTCGCCTATGTGCGCGCGAACAAGCTGGATCGCGTGGAGATCGATTCGCCGCACGCGCGCTTCGGCATCATGACCGGCGGCAAGGCGTATCTCGACGTGCGTCAGGCGCTCACCGATCTCGGCCTCGACGACGCGACGTGCTCGCAAATCGGCATTCGTCTCTACAAGGTCGGCTGCGTGTGGCCGCTCGAAGCGCAGGGCGCGCAGGAATTCGCGCGCGGACTGGAAGAAATTCTGGTGGTCGAGGAAAAGCGCCAGATTCTCGAATACGCGATCAAGGAAGAGCTGTACAACTGGCCGGATACCGAGCGTCCGCGCGTTTTCGGAAAGTTCGACGAAAAGGACGGCAAAGGCGGCGAATGGTCCGTGCCGATGGGCAACTGGCTGCTTCCCGCGCACTACGAGCTGTCGCCGGCGATCATCGCGAAGGCGATCGCGACGCGTCTCGACAAGTTCGATTTGCCCGCCGACGTGCGCGCGCGCATCGGCGCGCGACTCGCCGTGATCGACGCGAAGGAGAAAGCGCTCGCCCGGCCGCGCGTCGAGGCGGAGCGCAAACCGTGGTTCTGCTCGGGCTGTCCGCACAATACATCGACGAACGTGCCGGAAGGCTCGCGCGCGATGGCGGGCATCGGCTGTCACTACATGACGGTGTGGATGGACCGCAGCACGAGCACATTCAGCCAGATGGGCGGCGAAGGCGTCGCGTGGGTGGGCCAGTCGCCGTTCTCGAACGACAAGCACGTCTTTGCCAATCTCGGCGACGGCACGTACTTTCACTCCGGCCTGCTCGCGATCCGTGCGGCGATCGCGGCGAAGGTGAACATCACCTACAAGATTCTTTATAACGACGCGGTCGCGATGACAGGCGGCCAGCCCGTCGATGGCGTGCTGACCGTGCCGCAGATCACGCATCAACTGGCGGCCGAAGGCGCGGCGAAGATCGTCATCGTGACGGACCAGCCTGAAAAGTACGATGCGAATGTCGGGCTCGCGCCGGGGATCGAAGTGCATCATCGCGACGAACTCGACGACATTCAGCGCCAGTTGCGCGAAATTTCCGGCACGTCGATCCTGATCTACGACCAGACTTGCGCCACCGAAAAGCGCCGGCGCAGGAAGCGCGGCGCGTTCCCCGATCCGGCAAAACGCGTCGTCATCAACGAGGCGGTGTGCGAAGGCTGCGGGGATTGCTCGGTGAAGTCGAATTGCCTGTCGGTCGAGCCGCTCGACACCGAGTACGGCACGAAGCGGCAGATCAACCAGTCGACATGCAACAAGGACTACTCGTGCCTGAACGGCTTCTGCCCGAGTTTTGTCACCGTGGAAGGCGGGCAACTGAAGAAGCCTAAGGCGACGAGCGTTTCCGGCGACGCCATGCCCGCCGTGCCGATGCCGGAGCTTCCCGAAATCGGACGGCCGTATGGCGTGCTGGTGACGGGCGTCGGCGGGACGGGCGTGGTGACGATCGGCGCGCTGCTCGGCATGGCGGCGCATCTGGAGCAGAAAGGCGTCACGGTGCTCGATGTCACCGGCCTCGCGCAGAAAGGCGGCGCCGTGATGAGCCACGTGCAGATCGCGAACCGCCCGGCCGATATCCACGCGACGCGCATCGCGATGGGCGAGGCGGATCTCGTCATCGGCTGCGATGCGATCGTCACCGCGAGCAACGAATGCGGCTCGCGGATGCAGCCGGATCACACGCGCGTCGTCGTGAACAGCGCGCAGACGCCGACCGCCGAGTTCATCAAGAACCCGAACTGGAGCTTTCCGGGCGCGAGCGCCGAAGCCGACATTCGCACGGCAGCGGGCGAGCATGTCGCGCTCGTCGATGCGAACCGTTTTGCCGTCGCGCTGATGGGCGACGCGATCTACACGAATCCGTTCGTGCTGGGCTTCGCGTGGCAGAAGGGCTGGGTGCCGCTGCGGCATGAATCGCTGGTCCGCGCGATCGAGCTGAACAACGTGCAGGTCGAGAAGAATCTGGCGGCGTTCGAGTGGGGACGGCGGGCGGCGCACGACCTCTCCAGCGTGACGCGGCTTGCTCACGGCACGCAGGAGGCGGCGGCGAGCAAGGTCATCGCGCTGCATACGCCGAAAGCGCTCGACGCCATGATCGACAAGCGGCTCGACTATCTCGCGCGGTATCAGAACGCGGCGTACGCGGCGCGTTATGGGCGGCTGGTTGCGTCGGTGCGCACTGCCGAGGCGGAACTCGGCGCTGGCGAGTATGCGATGACCGAAGCCGTCGCGAAGAACCTGCACAAGCTGATGGCCTACAAGGATGAATACGAGGTCGCGCGTTTGTATGCCGATCCGGCGTTCATCGAAAAGGTGCGCGCGAGCTTTGAAGGCGACTGGAAGATCAAGATGCATCTTGCGCCGCCTTCCTTGTCGAAGAAGGACGCGCATGGGCATCTCGTCAAGAAGCAATACGGGCCGTGGATGATGTCCGCGATGCGCGTGCTGGCACGGTTCAAGTTCCTGCGCGGCACGGCGCTCGATCCGTTCGGGCGGACGGAAGAGCGGAAGATGGAGCGAGCGTTGATCGACGAGTACGAGGCGCTGGTGCGTGAGTTGATCGGCGGGCTGACGGCTCAGAAGCTGCCGCTCGCAATCGAACTCGCGAGTCTGCCGGACTCGATGCGCGGGTACGGGCACATTAAGGAAAACAACGTGAAGGCGGCGAAGCTGAAGTGGGAAAAGCTGCTGGCGCGGTGGCGGAGCAATGAAGGCGGGGAGAAACGGGCGGTGGCCTGATAACGTTGCGCTCGATTTTAGAAAGGCGATTCGCGAAAACGAATCGCCTTTTTTTATGCCCCGCGCCAGGCTGATGAAGCAGCAAGAAACGGACTGTTCCTGTCTGGCGATCAGGTTAGCCTGATTGCGCGGTGAAATCGTTCATCGCCAGACGGCGTCTCGCCATGCTGCCGTTGCTCGCGTTTCATCCGCTCGTTGCCCGGCGCGGCGATGGGCTGCGGCCCGAACTGCTTGCGTTGCTGTCGCGTTGCCCGGAAAGGAACGTGGGCCTGAGCGCACGTTTCGAGATCGAAGAAACCTGTCTCCCCCGCAACGTCGAACCGGACGCCCCTTCGAGGCAAGCCGCGCCCAAATAAAAACGGCGATCCAGTTTCCCGGATCGCCGTTCTGCTTTCAGCAATGAACCTTACTTCGCCTTCGCCACACCCGCATTGGCGCTCGCCACCGCCGTCATATTGATGATCCGCCGCACGGTCGCCGCGGGCGTCAGAATATGCACCGGCCGTGCAGCGCCGAGCAGGAACGGCCCGACCGTCACGCCCTCGCCGCTCACCATCTTGAGCAGGTTGTACGTGATGTTCGCCGCTTCCACGTTCGGCATGATCAGCAGATTCGCTTCGCCATGCAGCGTCGTGCCGGGGAACGCCGCCTTTCGCACCGTTTCCGACAACGCCGCGTCGCCGTGCATTTCACCGTCGATCTCGAGATGCGGCGCACGCTCCGCGATCAGCTTCCGCGCCTCGGCCATGCGCTTGCTCGATGCGCTCGGCACGCTGCCGAAGTTCGAATTCGACACGAGCGCAACCTTCGGCTGAATCCCGAAACGCTCGATCTCGCGCGCCGCGAGAATCGTCATGTCGGCGAGCTGCTCGGGCGTCGGCGTCTCGTTGACGTACGTGTCGCTGATGAACAGATTGCGCCCTTGCAGCATCAGCAGATTCATCGCGGCGAAGTTCTTCGCATCGGCCGATTTGCCGAGCACCTGATCGACGAACTTCAGATGATCCTGATACGTGTCGATCAAACCGCAGATCATGCCGTCGGCATCGCCGAGATGGACGAGAATCGCGCCGATCAGCGTATTGAATTTGCGCAGCGCGGCCTTCGCGCTTTCAGGCGTCACGCCCTCGCGCGCGGCGATTTCGTGATATGCCTGCCAGCTCTTCTGATAGCGCGGATCGTCTTCCGGATTCACGACTTCGAAATCGACGCCCGGCTTCAGCTTCGAGCCCATCTTCTGCAGACGCATTTCAACAACAGCCGGCCGCCCGATGATGATCGGCTTCGCGATCTTCTCCAGCAGCACGAACTGCGCGGCGCGCAGCACGCGCTCGTCCTCGCCTTCCGCGAACGCGATGCGCGCAGGCGCCGCCTTCGCCGCCGCGAACACCGGACGCATCACCATGCCCGTGCGATACACCGTCGCGCCGAGCGTCTCGCGATACGCGTCCATGTCCTTGATCGGACGCGTCGCCACGCCCGAATCCATCGCGGCTTGCGCGACGGCCGGCGCGATCTTGATGATCAGACGCGGATCGAACGGCTTCGGAATCAGATACTCCGGACCGAATTCCAGCGAATGACCTTCGTAGGCCTTCGCGACTTCATCGCCCTGATCGGTTTCTTCCGCGAGCTCCGCGATCGCGCGCACGCACGCGAGCTTCATCTCTTCGGTGATGGTGGTCGCGCCGACATCCAGCGCGCCGCGGAAGATGAAGGGGAAGCACAGCACGTTGTTGACCTGATTCGGATAGTCCGAACGGCCCGTGGCGATGATTGCGTCCGGTCGCACGCGCTTTGCCTCTTCCGGGCGGATTTCCGGCTCCGGATTCGCGAGCGCGAGAATCAGCGGCTTGTCGGCCATCGTCGTGACCATCTCGGCCTTCAGCACGCCCGCGCTCGAACAGCCGAGGAACACGTCGCAGCCGTGCATCGCATCGCCGAGCGTGCGCGCGTCGGTGCTCGCCTGATAACGCTCCTTCGATGCATCCAGATTGCCGCGCCCTTCGTAGATCACGCCTTTCGAATCGACCACCAGCGTGTTCGACTTCTTCAGGCCGAGGTGGACCAGCAGATCCAGACACGCGATGGCCGCCGCGCCCGCGCCGGAGCACACGAGCTTGATTTCGTCCAGCTTCTTGCCGACGACTTTCAGCCCGTTGAGAATCGCCGCCGATGCGATGATCGCCGTGCCATGCTGATCGTCATGGAAAACGGGGATCTTCATGCGCTCGCGCAGCTTCTTCTCGATATAGAAGCATTCCGGCGCCTTGATGTCTTCCAGATTGATGCCGCCGAGCGTGGGTTCGAGCATCGCGATCGCATCGACGAGCTTGTCCGGATCGGTTTCGGCCAACTCGATATCGAACACGTCGATGCCCGCGAACTTCTTGAAGAGACACCCCTTGCCTTCCATGACCGGCTTCGCGGCGAGCGGCCCGATGTTGCCGAGCCCGAGCACGGCCGTGCCGTTCGTCACGACGCCCACGAGGTTCGCGCGCGACGTGTATTTCTGCGCATCGAGCGGTTCGTCGTAGATCGCCATGCACGCGGCCGCGACACCCGGCGAATACGCGAGCGAGAGATCGAGCTGGTTGGAAAGGGGCTTCGTCGGCGTGACCGAAATCTTGCCGGGACGGGGATTCTGGTGATACGCGAGGGCGCTTTGCTTCAGTTGTTCGTCCATGATTGACCTGAGACGTTTGGGAATTTTTTAACAGGGTTCACACTGCCGTCGACCGTGCTGCATGAATGCGGAAATGTGAATCGATGGACCATGTTTCGGTTGCTCGGAGCGTCGGATAAACGCGGCGTGCCGCTCGCACGGATGTCGCGAGCGGACGGAGCTTGGTTTTTTTGGGACGTCCAGTGTACACCGGGCACGAGAAATGACGCGATGCAACGTTTCAGCGCAATTTCGTCCGATGACTGGGCGGTCAGTCGAGCTCGACGCCGCGTTTTTCGGGGATGAGAAATAGCGTCGCGACGACGTCGAGCAGATAGATCGACGCGAGAAACGCCAGCGCGACCGCGAACGAATAACGTGCCGCCAGCGCCCCGACCGCGACCGGCCCGAGGCCGCCCACGGCGCGCCCGATATTGAACAGCACGTTTTGAGCGGTCGCGCGCGCTTCCGTCGGGTAGATTTCGGAGATCAACGCGCCGTAGCCGCCGAGCATGCCGTTCACGAACACGCCCATTACCGCGCCGCCGACGAGAAGCGCCGCCGGGCTCGTCAGATTCGAATAGACGAAGACCATCGCGACCGCGCCGAACTGATAGACGAGAAACGCCGGTTTGCGCCCGAAGCGATCGGCGGCGAGACCGAACAGCCAGATGCCGAGCGCCATGCCGAGCACGGTCACGGCGGTCCACAGCCCGGATTTCGTGAGCGAATAGCCGAAGGTTTTCGAGAGATAGGTCGGCAGCCAGATCATCAAGCCGTAGTAGCCGAAGTTCTGCACGGAGCACAGGATCATGACGCCGAGGCTCGCGCGCGCGGTGCGGGCGTCGTCGAAGAGCCGTTTCAGCGGGATGTCGCGTCGTCCCGCGGCCGCCCGGCGCTGCGTGAAGAGCGCGGGTTCGGCCACGCGCCGCCGCACGAAAAACGATGCGACCGCCGGCAGCAGGCCGACCGCGAACATCCCGCGCCAGCCGATGAGCGGCAGCAGCAGCGGCGTGATCAGCGCGGCGGCGAGCACGCCCAGTTGCCAGCCGAGACCCACGTATGACGACACGCGCGCCCGCATCCGCGCGGGCCACGCCTCCGCGACGAGCGCCATGCCGATGCCGAATTCCCCGCCCAGCCCGATCCCGGCGATGGTGCGATAGATCAGCAGATCGCCGTAGCCTTGCGCGAGCGCGCACATGCCCGTGAAGACGGCGAACACGAGGATCGTCCAGGTGAGCACGCGCACGCGGCCGAAGGCGTCCGACAGCATGCCGAACACGACGCCGCCCGCGACCGCACCGGCGAGCGTCCACGTGACGAGTGCGCCGGACTGCGCGGGCGTGAGATGCAGGTCGGCGGCAATCGCCGGCAGCATGAAACCGAGGATGAGCAGATCGAATCCGTCCATCGCGTAGCCGAGCACCGACGCGAGAAGCGCTTGCAGCGCGTGACGGGACGGAGGCGCGGAATCGGCGGCGGCAGAGCGGGAAACGGAGGTCATCGGAAAGAGACGGCGGGTTCGCGGGCAACGCGCGAGTTTACGCGCTTTCACGACATCGAAACAAAACCGTCTCGGCGTCGGGTAAAATGTCGGGCTGCGCTGCGCAGGAAACACCAGAACGCCGTCAAAACGCGGCTCGTTTTGCATCGAACCCTGCGCCAAAGGCCCTCGCGGCCGCCTCCCGCTTTTGCAAGCGCCACACAAGTCCAAGGATTCGCCCATGACAGGCTTCGATCGCCAGACGATCTCCGACACCACCGCCAAGATGCTGCTCGAAGTGCAGGCGGTGCACTTCAACGCGGAAAAACCGTACATCTTCACGTCCGGCTGGGCGAGCCCGGTGTATATCGACTGCCGCAAGCTGATCTCCTACCCGCGCGTTCGCCGCGGCCTGATGGAGATGGCCGAAGCCACGATTCTGCGCGACGTCGGCTACGAGCAGATCGACGCGGTCGCGGGCGGCGAGACGGCGGGCATTCCGTTCGCGGCGTGGATCGCCGACCGTCTGATGGTGCCGATGCAATACGTTCGCAAGAAGCCGAAGGGTTTCGGGCGCAACGCGCAGATCGAAGGCCTCCTGACCGAAGGCCAGCGCGTGCTGCTGGTGGAAGACCTGACCACCGACAGCCGCAGCAAGATCAACTTCATCAACGCGCTGCGCACGGCGGGCGCGACGGTGAACCACTGCTTCGTGCTCTTCCACTACAACATCTTCAAGGAAAGCGTGTCGGTGCTGAAGGACATCGACGTCGATCTGCACGCGCTCGCCACGTGGTGGGACGTGCTGCGCGTCGCCAAGGAACAGGGCTATTTCGAGACGAAGACGCTCGACGAAGTCGAGAAATTCCTGCACGCGCCGGCCGAATGGTCCGCTGCGCATGGCGGCGCGACGGCTGCACCGCAATAAGCAATTACGCCTCGAAGCAATTACAAGAAAAGAGCCGCTGTTTCAAAACAGCGGCTCTTTTTATTTGGCGCGTCAAAATGCGGCTACAGTGAATTCGGATTGGGAAGCGAACCGTCGAGTGAACCGTCGCCCGAATAAGCCGAGAGATTCATCAAGCCGTTGCTCTGCGCATATTGAAACAATTCGGAATCGCGCTCAATTCCGAGTTTTCTCATTGCCGTGTTTTTTTGCGTGCTGATTGTTTTGATACTGCGCCGCAATTGCCCCGCAATTTCCGTGATGGTCATGCCCGAGACGAAGAGCCGCACGACTTCGAGTTCCCGCTTGGACAGGATCACGCTGCGCTGCTGCCCGTTCGCGCCGAGGCCCATGCTGTCGAGCGCGCCTTTCACGGACGGGCCGAGATACTCCTGCCCGCGCATGACATGCTGGATCGCCCAGCCGATATGATTCATGTCGTCGGCCTTGTTGATGATGGACATCACGCCGACCTCGCGCAAACGTTTGAGCAATGCCGGATTTTCGAGCATGGTCAGCACCACGAGCTTCACCCGCGGAAACTGTCGTCCGATATAGCCCAGCAAGGGCATGCCGTCGCCGTAGGAACCGCCGGGCATGGCCAGATCGGTGACGAGGACGTCGCAAGCCTCTTTCTGAAGCAGCTGGATCAGTTCGGTCGACTGGCGCGCCTGACCGACCACGTCGACCTCCGGAAACTTGCTGAGCGCCTGTGTCGCGCCGAAGAGAATTACCGGGTGGTCGTCGGCGATGATGACTTTTATTCGCTGGCTCATTACTTCCTCCTGAATATCGGTCGATTAGTTGCCGCGCGAATCTGCGTCGAATTACTCATTTTTACATTCAATAAAGTCAGAAGTCATCGCCGTCAAGGCGCTGCGTTACGTCCGAACCGAAGCGGGGATGAAGCGCCATCGGTTAAGTCTCAAGGAATTGAAGCTTTAATGCTTTGTTGCAATGTTAAACTGCAACCCGACGCGAAGCGCATCACTGAGACAAAAAACATCGTTGCAGCCAGCGAAACACTGCTATATCGCGCGACGATACTGACAGGAGTTCAGCCCATGCGCCTCACCGGTCGACGCGTGAGTTCGAGTGGTCAAGTCGCAGCAGTACTGTTCATCGCCGTCGCGGCGGCAGTCTTCTCCCCTCCGCGCGAGGCCGTGGCCGATCCGGCCTTCGCCGTTTCCAGCGCGGATCTCGCGCCGGGCAAAATCGTCGGGCGCGATCTGCTCTACGACCAGTCCGACTGCAAGGGCGGCAACCGCTCGCCGCAGATTTCATGGCGCGGCGCGCCCGCGAACACCCGCAGCTTCGCCGTCACGATCTTCGACCCCGACGCGCCCGGACGCGGCTGGTGGCATTGGGCCGTCGCCGGCATCCCGGTGAGCACGGATCATCTGCCGAACAACGCGAGCGCCTCGGGCGCACTGCGCAAGCTCGGCGCGATCGAGGCACGCAACGACTGGGACACGGACGGCTACGCCGGCCCGTGCCCGCCGCCCGGCAAGCCGCATCGCTATATCGTGACCGTCTACGCGCTCAACAGCGCCGACCTGCGGCTGCGTCAGGGTACGCCCGCGCTGATGTTCGAGCACGAAATCCGCACTTTGACGATCGCCAGCGCGCAAATGACCTTCACGTACGGCCGGTGAGGTCTCTCCGCGAGCGGCCCGAAGCGTGCGGTCGCGCCGGTCGGTCAAAAATTGTCTTTGCTAGACTGACCGGACCGTCCGCAAGGCGCGCCTCGGGCGTGTGCCGCGCGCGCACGGAAGACTCGGGGACACCATGCCGAACATCATCATCGTTTATCACAGCGGCTACGGCCATACGAAGAAGGTCGCGGAAGCCGTGCTCGGCGGCGCCGTCGACGCGGGCGCGAGCGTCAGGCTGATCGCCGTCGCCGATATCGACGACAACGCCTGGGCCGATCTCGACGCCGCCGACGCCATCGTTTTCGGCGCGCCGACCTACATGGGCGGCCCGTCAGCCGACTTCAAAAAGTTCGCCGATGCGAGCTCGAAGCCCTGGTTTGCGCAGAAATGGAAAGACAAGATCGCCGCTGGATTCACCAACTCCGCGCACATGAACGGCGACAAATTCCTGACGATCTCGTATTTCGTCACGCTGGCGATGCAGCACGGCATGGTCTGGGTCGGGACGGGCATGATGCCGTCGAACACGAAGGCGGCCACGCGCAACGACCTGAACTTCGTCGGCGGCTTTACTGGCCTGCTCACGCAGTCGCCCGCGGATGCCTCGCCGGACGAAGCGCCGCCGCCGGGCGACCTGGAGACGGCGAAGGTATTCGGCGCGCGCATCGCCGAGGTGACGGCGCGCTGGGTCGCTGCTTCAGCGGGCGGCGCAAACGGCGGACATGATCCCGTCCCGGAATCGCCTTAAAATAGCGGTTTTGCGGCGAGCGCCCGCACGAACCAGCGAGATCGAGATGACCACGAAAGTATTCGTCGACGGACAGGAAGGCACCACCGGCCTGAAGATTTTTGAATATCTGTCGCAGCGCCGTGACATCGAAGTGCTGCGCATCGAGGAAGCGAAGCGCAAGGACATCGAGGAGCGCCGCCGGCTCATCAACGCGTCGGACGTGACGTTCCTGTGTCTGCCGGATGTCGCCTCGCGCGAATCCGTCTCGCTCGTCGATCCCGGCAACACGCGCACGGTGATGATCGACGCCAGCACCGCGTTCCGCACGCAGGACGACTGGGCGTACGGCCTGCCCGAACTGTCGCGCGCGCAACGCGAGCGCCTGCGCACGGCGAAGCGCATCGCGGTGCCGGGCTGCCATGCGTCGGCGTTCGTGCTGTCGGTGCAGCCGCTCGTCGCGGGCGGTCTCGTTCCCGCCGATTTCCACGCGCACGCTTATTCGATCACCGGTTACAGCGGCGGCGGCAAGAAGATGATCGCGGAGTACGAAGCGGGCGGCGACGAAAAGCTCATGAGCCCGCGCCCGTACGCGCTCGGCCTGACGCACAAGCATCTGCCGGAAATGTCGGTGCGCACCGGCCTCGCGCGCGCGCCGATCTTCACGCCGATCGTCGGTCCGTTCCTGAAGGGCCTCGCGGTCACGACTTACTTCTCGCCCGACCAGCTCAAGCGCCCGGCCAAGCCGCAGGACGCGCGCGACATGCTCGCGGAGTTCTACAACAACGAGCCGTTCGTTCGCGTGATGCCCTTCGATGCCGAAAGCAATCTCGACGCCGGCTTCTTCGACGTTCAGGCGTGCAACGACACGAATCGTGTCGATATCTTCGTGTTCGGCAATGAAGAGCGCTTCGTGACGGTCGCGCGTCTGGACAATCTCGGCAAGGGTGCGTCGGGTGCGGCGATTCAGTGCATGAACCTCGCGATCGGCGCGGACGAAGACGCGGGTCTCGCACGCTAAGGCGCGAAAGCAACCCCAGAATGGCCGGCCTGCTTCACTGCGGGCCGGCTTTTTTATGTCTTTCGCTGCACCGCGGAATCGAAACGTTCAGACGAAAAAAAGCCCGCCAATGCTGGCGGGCTGAATCCATATCAGTGGAGACATGGAGGAGACAGGAGTAAATATACCAATAATTTTGGTGCGTTGCAACATCCGGCGTTGCGGCAGGCTGACGCACGGCGTGAGCGAAGAAATCAGGGCTGCATCATCGACAGAATGAAGTGCAGCTGATCCGCCGAGATCGGCTTGACCAGATGCACGTCGAAGCCGGCGGCCTGCGTCATGTCGCGATGTTGCGGCTGGCCCCATCCCGTGAGCGCGACCAGCATCATCGCGTGGCCGTTCGGCAGGCGGCGCAGCTCGCGGGCTGCCGCCAGACCATCGACGATCGGCATGCCGAGATCGAGGATCACCACGTCGGGATCGAACTGCCCGGCGACTTCGACCGCCTGCGCGCCGTTCGCCGCGAGCGCCACTTCGTGGCCCATGCCGTTCAGCAGATTCGCTAGGCCGGCGAGCGCATCGTCGTCGTCGTCGGCTATGAGGATGCGCTTGGTCACGATAGCCTCACCGGGAACCGTAAATCTCGAGTGTCAGCTTGTTCGATCCCGCCTGCGCCACGCTGATCTCCGTGCGCGCGCCGCGTGCGCCCAGATAGAAATGCTGGCGCGCGGGCGCATTCTGGTCGTGAGTCGCGTCCGGCAAACACGATGCGATGTCCGCCGCGACGCCTTGCAGCGCTTCGGCGCCGGAACCGCCGCGCGGCGTCCAGGTGCATCGATAGTTCGTCTGCGAAGCCGCGCATTTCACGTCGTCGCCATGGGACAGTGCGATGGCGCGGCCATCGATTGCGGACAGCGACGCGAAATTCGGCGCGGCAGCCACGATGCGCTTCAACGCGTCGCAAGGGTTCGGGGTGTCGTCGGCGTACGCGGGCGTCGTCGCCAGCGCGCCGGAAAGGGACGCGAGACACACCGCAAGCGCGGCGCGTCGGCCAGTCATCTGCATGGGGCGCCTCCTTTTAGCTGTTCTTTTTGATCTTGCGGCGAACCTTGGACGAGCGCTACTTTCCGCCCGCCGCTCGGGCTTGTCTGTTCGAAAGCGAATGAAGCGCTGCAAACGCAGCAAGTCATGCGCCCGTTCATGCAGACGTTTAGACGGGCGCGTTCAGTGCCGCACGAGCGCCATCATCGCGCCGAAGCCGACGAACACGCCGCCCGTCAGCCGGTTGAACGCCTGCGCGACGCTCGCGCTCTTGAGCTTGTCGCCGATGCGCGCGCCCAGTCCCGCATAGACCGCATACCAACTCACTTCGATGACGGCGAACGTCGATACGAGCACCGCGAACTGCGGCAACACCGGACGGCTCGCGTCGATGAACTGCGGCAGCAGCGCCGCCGCGAAGAGAATCGCCTTCGGATTGCTGCTCGCGACGAGAAATCCGTTGCGAAAGAGCGTCGCGCGCTTCACCGACGGCGCGCCCGCGCTTTCATCGCGGACATCGATTGCGCTCGCCTTCGCGCGCCAGCTCTTCACGCCGAGCCAGACGAGATACGCCGCGCCGGTCAGACGCAGCGTGTCGAAGAGACGCGGCCACGCTTCGAGAAACACGCCAAGCCCCGCCGCCGATACCGACAGCATCACGATGAGCGCCGTGAGACAGCCGGCCATCGTGGCCGTCGAACGTTGGATGCCGTGGCGCGCGCTATGCGTCATCACGAGCAGCATGTTGGGACCGGGAATGGCGGACACGACGAAAACGGTGGCGACGAACAGCCACCAGAGATGCAGGCTCATTGCGGCGTGGCGGGGAGAATGGAGGGACTCGCATTATGCCGTCCGCCCGCGTCGATTCGGGCGGAACGGCGCTTTTCGCCACGACGCCAGTATGGAATCAGCGGCCCGCGCGGCGCGCCGCCACTTGCCCGAGCACGGCGAAATCCTTGTCGCCGTCGCCGTGAGCGAGGGCATCGACGAGGTTGTCGCGCACGACGCTCGCCACGGGCAGCGGCACGTTCACGGCATCGCCCGCGGCGATCGCGAGCCGCACGTCCTTGAGGCCCAGCCGCGCCTTGAACAGCGCGGGCTCATAGCGGCGCTCGGCGATCATCTTTCCATAGCCCTGATACACCGGGCCCGGAAACAGCGAATTCGTGATGACATCGAGCAAGGTCTGCGTCTCGATGCCGTGACCGCTCACGAGCGCCGCCGCTTCGCCAAAACTTTCTATCGCCGACGCCAGCATGAAATTCGCCGCGAGCTTGAGCACGTTCGCATGCTGCGGCTCGCTGCCGACGCGCCAGGTTTTCTGGCCGAGGACGTCGAGCACGGGCTGCACGCGGTCGATCGCCTCGCTCGCGCCCGCCGCGAGAATGTTGAGCTTGCCCGCCGCCGCGACGTCCGGCCGCCCGAGCACCGGCGCGGCCACATACGCCACGCCATGTTGCGCATGCAGTTCCGTCAGTTCGACGGCGAGCGCCGCCGAAATCGTCGCCATGTTGACGTGCACGAGCCCCTTCGGCGCGTGCTTGACGAGGCCGCCATCGACGAGCACGGAGCGCAGCGCGGCGTCGTCGGCGAGCATGGAGAACGCGGCGTCGCCGGCGAAGGCCTGCTCGGGCGTATCGACCACGGACGCGCCCTGATCCGCGAGCGCGCGCGTCTTGTCGCGCGAGCGGTTCCAGACGCGCACCGTATGTCCCGCCTTCAGCGCGTTGCTCGCCATCGCGCCGCCCATTTCGCCCAATCCGATGAAACCGATATCCATGCTCGCGTGCTCCTGTGCCGTGTCCGCCCGCCGCGCCGCCTCGGGGCGCGGCCCGAGCGCCAGTAGAGCACATCGGGACGAAGCGCGCAGGACCGCGCGATGCGATACTGCCTGCATGGTCAAGGCGCGCTTTCACTTTCATCGCGAACTGAACGATTTCCTCGCTCGATCCCAGCGCGGGCACACGTTCGCGTGTGCGTGCGCGAAGTCTTCGTCGACCAAGCACATGATCGAAGCGCTCGGCGTGCCGCACACGGAAGTCGAAGTGATCGTGCGCAACGGCGTTGCCACCGGCTTCGACACGCTGATCGAAGCAAACGATCTCATCGAGGTTTATCCCACGGGGCACGCGCCCGAAGGCATGGCGAACGGTGCGCTGCTGCTGCGCCCGCCGCTTCCCGCCGGTGGACTGCGCTTTATCGCGGATGCGCATCTCGGCGGGCTTGCGCAACTGCTGCGCCTGGCGGGCTTCGACACGCGTTACGACAACAATTTTCCCGACGAGGAAATCGAGCAGCTCGCGCAGGACGAAGCGCGCATCGTGCTCACGCGCGATCGCGAGTTGCTCAAACGCCGCAGCGTGCTGCGCGGCTGCTATGTGCGCGCGCTGCAGCCGGACGAACAGTTCCGCGAGGTGTCGGCGCGTTTCGATCTCGCGCCGCACGTCCGCGCGTTCCGTCTCTGCCTGATGTGCAACGCGCCTCTGCGCCCGGCCGGACCTGGCGATATCGACGGCCGCGTGCCCGAAGGCGTGCGCGAGCGGCACTCGCGCTTCGTCACCTGCGATGTGTGTCGCCGTGTGTTCTGGGAAGGCTCGCACTGGCGGCGCATGCGCGCGCACATCGACGCGCTGGCGGTTCCGTACAATACGGGCCTTCCCAATTAATTGATCGTCGCCCCGGAGCATCGCGTGAACAAATTCCAACTGGAACAGAACAAGGCCTTCAAACTCGCCAACGATTTGAAGCAAGGCGGCCGCGCGCGCGCAGGCGCGGCGGATGAGCAGAAAATCGACCGGCGCGAGCAGCGCAAGCAGGATCAGGCAAAAGGGCTCGTGCCGTTCGCCTGCAAGCTCGATGAAAAGCTCGTCAAGCAGTTGAAGGAACGCGCCGAAGCGCACGAAGGCGGGATGACGGAAGCGCTGGCGGAGTTGCTGGTGAAGGCGGGATTGGAGCGGTAGGCGTTATTTGTCGCCGTAGTGGCCGCGACAATGGACGATGACTAGAGTCTCATCCAGGACCTCGTAGACAAGCTGATTCTCTTCGTCAATCCAACGCGACCACAGCGCCCCGGTGCGTGGCTGCGGCTTGCCCGTGCCGGTGAACGGGCTTCTACTGCATTCTGTAACGAGGCGCGTTATTTTCTTGAAGGCTTTCGGATTTGACGCGCGCACAAGATGGTATTCGTCCCAGGCGGTCGGTGAGAACCGAATTTCGCGCACAATCATTCCGCCTGCTTCGTTCGCTTCACAAGACATGCCGCGTGCGCGGCACTCGCGAAGCTTTCTCACCGAGCGACGCGTTCAACCGCCCCGCCTCCCGCGCCTCATCATAATCACGCTCGATTAATTCAACCATCCTAACCATTTTCCGCCCTCGCACTCGCACAAACGACGGGCGAATTATCGCCGCCCCCGCCCGCGCTGCGCCACCTGTCCGAACGGAATAGGAATAAACGCCCTCACACGCTCCCCTCCTTCTCGATCACCAGAATCCGCGCCTCGCCGACCGGCTCCGCGAAATGTTCGTCGCCCGCCTGCGCATGGAAAATGTCGCCCGCGCGCAGCGTCAGCGTGCGCTCGCCGCCCTCGCCGCGCACATGCATGCGCACTTCGCCCTGCATCACGGCAAACACCTCCTCGCCGTCGTTCACGTGCCATTTGTACGGCTGGTCGGTCCAGTGCAGACGGCACGACGTGCCGTTCATCACGCAGATATCGAGCGCGCCCCATGCGCGCTCGGCCGTGAACTTGCCGCTTTCGATCACTTTCATTGGAATGCCGCCTATCGGATGAAATCGCGCGCTTCGTCGACGTCCGCGTGACGGGTCGAGGGAATCCACGCCACCGCGACCAACGAAAGCACGATGCCGCCCATCACATAGAAGGTGGGCGCGAGTTGCGATTCCGTGACGCGGATCAGCCACGTCACGATAAATTGCCCGAAGCCGCCGAAGATCATCACCGCGATGTTGTACGCGAGCGAGAGCCCCGTCGAGCGCACATGCGCCGGAAACAGCTCGGCGATGAGCGCGCCGAACGGCCCATAGTAGCCCGAGAGCGCGATCGACAGCAGCGCCTGCACGATGACGAGCCGCATCACGCTCGGCTCCGCCGCGAGCCACGCGAAAAGCGGATAAATGATGACGAGCGTGATCGCGAGCGACCACATCGTCAGCCCCTTGCGCCCGATGCGATCCGACCACGCGCCCGTGATCGGCGAAAGCACCGTCAACAAGAGATTGCCGACGATCAGCGCCGTGAACGACTGCCCGAACGGCAGCTTCAGTTGCTTGACGGCGAACGTCGGCAGATAGGCGATCAGCACGTACACCGTCACCGTCAGCGCGATCACCGAGCCGAGGCCGCACAGCACTTCGCGGCTATGCGTGCCGAACACTTCGCCGAGCGTCGCGCGGCGCGCGGTTTTCTTCGCGTGCAGGAACGCTTCGGTATCGGCCATGTTGCGGCGGATATACAGCCCGATCGGCCCGATGACCAGTCCGAGGATGAACGGCACGCGCCAGCCCCACGAATCGAGCGCCTCGGGCGAGAGGCCGCGCGAAATCGCCGCGCCGACGATCGCGCCGAGCAATAGCGAGGCCGCCTGGCTCGCCATCTGGAAGCTGCCGTAGAAACCGCGCTTCGAGAACGGCGCGGCTTCGATCAGAAGCGCCGTCGAACTGCCGAACTCGCCGCCCGCGGAGAAGCCCTGCAGAAGACGCGCGAACACGATGACGAGCGGCGCCCCGATGCCGATGGCGGAATACGGCGGCGCGATCGCGAGCAGGAGAATGCCGAGCGTCATCAGTCCGATGACGAGCGTGAGCGCCGCCTTGCGCCCCGCGCGATCCGCATAGAGACCGAGCACGATGCCGCCGACCGGCCGCATCACGAAGGCGACGCCGAAGGTCGCCGTGGTCAGAAGAACCGATGAGTAGTCGCTGTCGCTCGGAAAGAACAGCCGGGCGATGACCACCGTCATGAAGCCGAACACCGTGAAGTCGTACCACTCAAGCGCGTTGCCGATGACCGCCGCCGTCACGGCGCGCGGATTCAATGGTCTTCCTGGCATGCGTTCCCCTAAGTCATGGGTGTCGTGCTGGGCCGGCGATGTGATGTGTGCGAGCCCGCTCGTCTCCTCGTCCGCGCTTGACGTAAAGATTCACGCGCGCGGCTCTTTTTGCCTTGGCGAGTGTAAAGACGGATTTTCTCCTGAGCAAGCTAATTACAAGCGCAGGAACACACGCGAAGAAAAGCGCGCCGGGCCTTTCGGCCGGGCGCGCTTTCCGGATCATGCGGATGTTGCCGGCCTTGCCGGTCTTACGTCATGCCTTCTTCACATAGGCGCTGCACCAGCCCTTCGAAGCGACCTGCTTGCCGGGGAACATCGGGCACGGCGCGTAGGCGTCGGTGGCCTTGCCCTGATAGAACTGACAGTTGCCGCAATCCTGGCCGGCGGCGTACTTCGCGAACTTGGCCTTGTCGACCTTGCTCGCGTCTTCCTTGTAGCCGAGCGCTTGCGCGGTGGAATCGCTTTCGGAGACCTTGGGGGCGTCGGCAGCCAGCGCGACGCGCGATCCGAGCGCGAACGTCGAGGCGACGCCCACGCTGGTAATGAGAAACGTGCGACGTGATGTCTTCATGGTGACTCACTCCATGTTGTATTGGGGGATATGCGCCGTTCTTGGCGACGGCGATGTCCGAGCATATCAACCTGGAAGCGAGTCGACGACGTCAAATGTTAGAGATAAGCGGCGTTAGAAAGTCGCACGTAAGTTAGCGCGCCATGTCGGCGACGCGCTCCGCGATCGCCAGCGACGCGGTCAATCCCGGCGACTCGATGCCGAACAGATTCACGAGTCCCGGCACGCCGTGCGCCGACTTGCCCTGAATCATGAAATCCGCCGCCGCCTGCCCGGGCCCGGACAGCTTCGGACGGATGCCCGCGTAGGCGGGCTGCAACGCGTCGTCGGGCAGGCCCGGCCAGTACGCGCGGATCGCGGCGTAGAAGGACTCCGCGCGGCGCGGATCGACGTCATAGTTGAGCGCGGGCACCCATTCGACGTCCGGGCCGAACTTCGCCTGTCCGCCGAGATCGATCGTCAGATGCACGCCGAGGCCTGCTTCATTGGGCATCGGATAGATGAGCCGCTCGAACGGCGCGCGCCCGCTCACGCTGAAATAGTTGCCCTTCGCGAAGTAGAGCGGCGGCACGTGGCGGTCGTCGAGACCGCGAATGCTGCGCGCGATTTCGTTCGCATGCAGCCCCGCGCTGTTGATGAGATACGACGCGCGAAAGCGCGCCGGCGACTCGCCGCCCGTCTCGACGATGAAGCAGCCCTCGCGCGCGTCGATGGACGCGACCGGCGTATGGAACACGATGTTCGCGCCGTGCTTCTCGGCTTCGCCCTGCAGCGCGAGCATGTACTGATGACTGTCGACAATGCCCGTCAGCGGCGAATACACCGCCTCGACGCATTGTAGTTGCGGCTCCATCTCCGCCGCCTCCGCGCCGCTGATGCGCACGAGCCCCTTCACGCGATTCTCGGTGCCCTTCTGCTCCAGCGCCGCGAGTTGCGGCACCTGATTGCGCGCCGTGGCGACGAGCAGCTTGCCGCACTGCCGGTGCGGCACGTTATGCGCCTGACAGAACGCGTACAGCATGTCGCGCCCGCGCACGCACAGTTCCGCCTTCAGCGAGCCGCGCGGGTAATAGATGCCCGCGTGGATCACCTCGCTGTTGCGCGAACTCGTACCGATGCCGATGCCCTCGCCCGACTCCAGCACGATGACTTCGCGTCCGCGCATCGCAAGCGCCCGGGCGATCGCCAGTCCGATGACGCCCGCTCCGATTACCACACACTCGATCCGATCCATGTCTCTTCCCGCCGCAGATTTCTTCCCAATTATTTTACGTTCGGGACTGTTGCGAGATACACAACAAACGCACGCCGATTCCCTCGTTTTCCGGTGTAATTCAGAAAAAGGCAAGAATCTGGCCGCCAGATGTCAAAAATGACAGGTTTTGGCGGCTTTTTTGGCAATTTCGAAAACACGGCCTTTCAAAAACCGATGGCCTTTTTTCGCGAATTCCGGTCGAGTTGAATGTCGCGGGCCTCAACATGGTGCCTGCCGTCGATGCGCGCGTTGCCGAACGCGTTCAGCATCGCACGCCGCATGCCGCGCGGCGACGCCCGCGTGAGCGCGTCGAGCGGCGCATCGCCGAGCGTTTCCGGAAAGCGCGCGCCCCACGCGTGCGCATCGCGAATTTCGGCGTAAATCGCCTGCGCGATGCGGCGCGCGCCCTCGCGGTCCGGCGCCGGAATCTCATAGACGTTCATGCGGTTCAGCAGCGGCTCGGGAATCGCGCGCGCGTCGTTGGCGGTGGCGATCCACACGACGTTGCCCGCGTTGATCGGCACTTCGGCGAATTCGTCGATGAACGTCTGCGCCGTGTCGTGCTCCAGCAGCGCGTAGAGCGCGCCGAGCGGATCGTATTGCGCGTCGCCGGTGGCCTTGTCGATTTCATCGACGGTCATCACGGGGTTGGCGTAGCTGCCGTTCACGAGCGCGTCGAAGACCTTGCCCGGCTTGGCATTGCGCCATTGCGACGACGCCCCCGACAGAATCCAGCCCGCCGTCAGCGAACTCATCGCGACGTAATGACAGCTCGTACCGAGCAGCCGCGCCAGTTGCTTCGCGAAGTGCGTCTTGCCGATGCCCGGCTCGCCGAGCAGCAGCATCGGCATGAGTTCCAGGCGGTCGTCGGTTTCGAGACACAGCGCAATCTGCTTGCGGATATCGTCGAGCGGCTCCTCGAAATTCGGCAGCGTGGCCGCGAGGTCGTCGATCGACGGCATGCGGTTCGGCTTCACGCAAAAGCGCAGATTGCCTACCTTGAGCATCCTTTCGTACGTCGCGCGCAAGGCGTCGCTGGCGCCTTCGGACAGGTCGTTGAGCGCGGTTTCCACGTCGTCGAGACTGTAAACCTTGCTGAACGATGCCACCGCGAGTTCCTGTTTGATCACGGCCGTCGTCATGTCACACCCCGTCATTTTTTATGTCGACGAGTCCAGTGTATCGACGCCAAAAGGCCATGCAAGCGAGCAGTCGAACGCGTGTGCTGCTAACCGCACCAAGCCTTTCGCCGATAAAGTCGCGATCCGCGCGGGCCGGGTATCATCGTCGTGACCGATGCGGCGAGCAGGTTCGAAACATGCTGTTTCTTCTGCCGTGCTGAACCGGATGCGCGCCGCCGTGTCACACGAATTCGCCGGGAACGCCGATCCCGCGGCCGCTCGACAACGCGTGCCGCCATCCGAACAGTCCGCGCGCAGGAGTCGCCTTCAATGCACAACACGATACGAACCGCTTTTCTGAACGCCGCGCTCATCGCGGCCGCCTGTTTCGCCGCCGGCGCGCAGGCGCAAATCGCGCCGCCGCAACCCGTGAACTGGGAGTTGCAGGTCGTGCGCGACGGCCAGCAGATCGACTCGTTCGCCGCCACGACCAACGTCGGCCAGGCGCGCACCGATACGCACCACAACAAGGTCAAGAATCGCGTCGGCTGCGCCGATCAGCCCGCGGGGGACATCGACCTGCAACGCACGCTCACGGTCTCGCCGACGCACGCGAGCGCCGACGACATCACGCTCGCCATCGACGCGCAGGAAACCCTGCAGGACGACAGCACGCGCGTGTCGCCATCCGGCTGCAAGCTGCCGCCCGTGCCGCGCCAGGTGAGCGCGTCGCACCCGGGCATGGTGCTCAAGCCGGGCGAATGGCAGCAATGGCAGATCATCGAAAGCAATCCGTCGCTCGCCTACCGCGTGCGCGCGAGCCTCGGTGCGGCCACGGCGGCGCAATGATCATCGCGGTGGCATAGACTCAAAGTCCGCCGCTCGACACGAACAACGCATGCGAAACCCAGAACATCTTCCGCCCGGCCCCTCCTCCCGCTCGGCCACGCCCGATTTCACGGCGGTCAGCTGGAATCTGCACAAGGGCCGCTCGCCCCTCGGCCTGCGCGCCTGGAACGCGATGCAGCGGTGGGTCCAGACCACCAACGCCGACGTCTATTTCCTGCAGGAAGCGATGGCGCGGCGCATGCCGCAGCCGGTCCTTGCGAGCGGCTTCGGCAATCCGCTCAACGCGCCGCTCGACGATGTCTGGCATTGTCAGGCGACCGAAATCGCCACCGCGCTGGAATTGCAGATCGCCCTCGGGCCGAACGTGTTCAAGCCGTCCTGGCGGCACGGCAACGCGATCCTGTCGCCGCATCCGCTCGATCTTTCCGGGCGCTGGGACATCTCGGCGCATCGTTTCGAAAAGCGCGGTTTGCTGGTGGCGCGCGCAACGTTTTCCGGCCAGGCGATCACGCTTTTGTGCGCGCATCTCGCGCTCACGCGTCAGGCGCGGCTGCGTCAGATGAACTGGATCGCGCACTGGATCGCGAAGGAAGCGCCGGAAGGCCCGCTCGTGCTCGCGGGCGATTTCAACGACTGGCGCAACGATTCAGTGCCGCTTTTCGGCGAACTCGGCATGAGCGAAGTCGCGACGATGCTCGGCGAATCGGGCCGCACGTTTCCGGCGTTCTCGCCGGCGCTCGCGCTCGACAAGATGTTCGTGCGCGGCCTTCGGCCCGTCGAATGGCTCGTGCCGACGCAGGACACCGCCTGGCTGTCCGATCACCTGCCGTACATGGCGCGGCTGCGCGTGGAGTGAAGGCGCGCTTCAGGCGCGCGGCGCAGCGAGCAGCGCTTCGAGATCCGCAATGGAAACCGGCTTCGTCAGATGATGATCGAAGCCCGCGTCGAGCGTCTGCTGTCTGTCGGCGTCGCCGCCCCAGCCGGTCAGCGCCAGCAGCAGCGCGTGTCGGGACGCGTCGCGCTTTCTCAGCTCGCGCGCGACGTCGAGGCCGCTCATGCCGGGCAGGCCGATATCGAGCACGATCACATCGGGATTGAATTCGTCGATCGATGCGAGGGCGCGCGGCCCGTCGTGCTCCGTGCGCACTTCGTGGCCGAGCGCTTCCAGCAGCATCGAGAGCGCCAGCGCCGCATCGACGCTGTCGTCGACGAGCAGGACGCGCCGGCCTCGCGCCTCGCCGCCGCTGGCAACGGCTGTGGTGTTCATGCGATTCCCCGAATCGTCGCCGCGCAGGTGCGGGACGAAGCGGTGTTCCGGCCCTTGCGCGACTTTATTGAGATGACCTGGGAAATGTAGCACAGCGTCCGTGCGTGCCAGAAAATGAGCCGGCAATCACGGCGCGCAAGGCTCTGCTATCGTGAATGCTTCATTTGCCGTTCGTGCCTCACCGCCATGTTCGATCTCTTCGACGACATTCCCAAGCCCGACATCGTGTGGCATCCGGACTGGATCGACGCCGACGAAGCGTCCGATCTGATGGGCGCGCTCATCGACGAAGTGCGCTGGCAGCAGGACACGATGACCACGCCCGGCGGCCGCGTGTCGCTGCCGCGCCTGACCGCGTGGCAAGGCGAGCCGGACGCGGTGTACGTGTATTCCGGCATCCGCAACGTGCCGCAGCCGTGGACGCCCGCCGTCGCGCAACTCCGCGAGCGCGCGCAAACCGCCTGCGACGCGCGCTTCAACAGCGTGCTGCTGAACCGCTATCGCGGCGGCCTCGACAGCATGGGCTGGCACGCCGACAAGGAGCGCGAGCTTGGACCCGAGCCGGTGATCGCATCGGTGAGCCTCGGCACGACGCGCACTTTCGAGTTCCGTCACGCGCGCACGCACGCGACGCACGCGCTCGCCCTCACGCACGGCAGCCTGCTCGTGATGCGCGGACGCACGCAGCAGGAATGGGTGCATCGCGTGCCGAAGGAGCCGGGCATGACCGGCGAGCGCATCAATCTCACGTTTCGCTGGGTCGATGCGTCCAAGCGCAAATAGAACCGCTCAAGGCCGCCGGGCGACGAAATCGATCTCCACGAGCGCATCGTGCGCGAGTCCCGTCACGCCGACGCAGGTCCGCGCGGGCAGCGGCTTCGGCAGAAAGTACGATTTATACACCGCGTTCATCGCATCGTAATCGCGCTTGAATTCCGTCAGGAAGATGCGCACGCTGACCACGTTGTCGAGCGTCAGACCGACGCCGTTCAACACGAGAATCAGGTTGTCCATCACGCGGCGCGTCTGCGCTGCGACGCCTTCGGGCAGCGGCGCGCCGTCGTCGTTCGGATCGGTCGGCATCTGGCCGGTCAGGAACACCCAGCCGTCGGCTTCGGCCGCGTGCGAGAAAGGGCCGACGGGCGTCGGCGCGGCATCGACCATCGTGAATTTGGGCAACTGGCTCACTTCGTCTCCTCGTTGTGCGTTGGTAAGAATGGCACCGGCACGTTAGCGCGCCAAAATTGCGCGCGTGTTTCGGCCTCGTGCGAAGACGGCGGGCTTTTAGATAACCGCGTCGGCGGCAGGCGCCTTCACGCGGTTGCGGCCCGCGACCTTCGCGGCATAGAGCAGGCCGTCGGCGCGCGCCATCAGTGCGGCGAGCGGCTCGCGTCCGTCCCATGCCGCGATGCCCGCGCTGAAGGTGTAATGCAGCACGCCGCCGGGCACGCCGCACGGCGTCGCTTCGACCGTGCGGCGCAAGCGCTCGACGAGCGCCGTGACGTCCTCGATGCGCGCCGCCGAGCAGAACAGACAGAACTCTTCGCCGCCGATTCGCCCGAACGCGTCGTCATCGCGAATGCGCGCCTGCACGATCGAGGCGAAATGGCGCAGCACCTCGTCGCCTGCCGCGTGGCCGTAGCGGTCGTTCACGCGCTTGAAATGATCGACGTCGACGACCGCGACGTACTCGCGCGCGCCCGTCTGCGAAGCGCGCGAGAGACGTTGCGCCGCCGCCGCGAGCAGCGCCTTGCGCGACAGCGCGCCGGTGAGATCGTCGAAGCGCGCGAGGCGTTCGAGACGCTGCGCGAGCCGGTCGTGCGCCATCATCACGAGCCCGATGCACAGCGAGGGCAGCACGAGAATGCCGAGCGCGAGAAACGTGATCTGCATCGGCCCTGGCTGCAACAGCGCGGCCTGCGCGGGTGGCTGCACGACATAGATCGCACCGCGGATCGTATGGCCGAGCGCGCCGAGCGCGGCGGCGCCGGCGACGAACAGATAGTTGTAGCGCGGCCGCTCCTTCGGGCGCTCGATCAGCACGCGCCCGGCGATCGCGAGATCGCACGCCGCATGAAACGCCGACACGATCACCACGCGCACGTGCGCATCGGGCACGGCGTAGGTGAAATAGACGATGCCCGCCATCACGCCGAGCCACATGATCCAGCCGGTCCAGCGCTGCGCGGGACGCATGCGGACATCGAAGAAATCGTTGCAGCCTTCGTAGATGAGCAGGATCGTCGCGGCAAGCAACTGGTTCGCGGCGACGACGCCGAGCCACGCGGGCACGATGCTCTGCACCGCGAAGAGCACGAGCGAGACGATCGCGAGCACGTTCGCCCAGAGCCAGCGCGGCACGCCGTCGATCGCGTGCGAACGCAGCGAAATCAGCACCAGTATCGAGAGAATGCTCGATAGCGCGGTGACGACGAGAATGCTGACTGGACTGAACATCGCTGAAAGTGAAGGGGATGCCGTTCGTGCCGAACGAAGACCGCGACGTGCGCCTGAGTGGCGAGAGAGGCACGCGTATCCACGCCGCCAGCGTATTTACGGCACGAACGGCCGCACCTTGAACGCGCCCCTGTGCGGCACTCGATCGCATCGCCTGCGCGATACAGGCGTCCGAAAAACAAAAAACGCGGCGCAGCCTGCCGGCTCGCCGCGTTTTCCAGCAATGCGCAGTCCAGATGAACCGCCGTTGAACCGTTACCAGCCGTGACGGTCGCGCCAGCGTTCCTCGCGGCGCATCTCGTGGCGCCAGCGACGCTCGCGCCATTCGTGACGCCGCCATTCGCGCTCGCGCCAGCCGTCGTGACGATAGCCGTAGCCGCGATAGCCGCCGCCGTCGCCGTAACCACCGCCATAACCGTAATAGCCGACCGGCGCGGGTTGCGCATAGACCGGCACGCCGACGCCCACCGCCACATCGACGTGTGCATTCGCCGATGCCGATATCGCCAGTGCGGCCAATCCCGCCATCCCGATGAACGTGCCCAGCAGTTTCTTTTTCATGCCGCTTCTCCCTGCACGCGAGTGCTCCGTGAGTCAGGTGAAGTCTAAAAAGCGGTGCCGGATACAGGTGCAACGGGTCTGCCAGAAAGGTAACGTCAGGTAACGGTCAGGTCGAGCGAATGCGCGTCACCGCACACGCTTGCCCGTTTCGTCGATGACGACCTCGCCGTCTTCCTTCGTGAACGGTCCTTTCTGCGCTTCGGGCAGAAGATCGAGCACGAGCTCCGACGGGCGGCACAGCCGCGCGCCCTTCGGCGCATCGACGAACGGCCGGTTGATGAGAATCGGATGCGCGAGCATCGCGTCGATGAGCTGATCGTCGGTCAGGCCCGGATCGTCGAGGCCGAGTTCGGCGTACGGCGTGCCCTTTTCGCGCAGCGCTTCGCGCACCGAGAGACCCGCGCGCGCGATCAGCGCGACGAGCGCTTCGCGGCTCGGCGGATGCGTCAGATATTCGATCACGGTCGGTTCGATGCCGGCGTTGCGAATCAGCGCGAGCGTGTTGCGCGAGGTTCCGCACTTCGGGTTGTGGTAGATGGTGACGGTCATGGTCGCGAGGTCCTTGCGGTCTGAAACGGAAAATACACGCCTCGCATTCTAGAACCGAAGCGCCGATGACGTGGCCGCCAGCCTCGCGCCACGCCCTCGCCCCCTTGCATGGCGCGGGTTGAAATGACCTGTTCATTCGCGCGCCGGCGGCCTATAACGAAGTGTGCAGCGCGGCATGCGTCTTCTGCGGACCGCGGGTCCGAAACGGTCTTTCCGCCGGCAAGCGCACCGGCGCTCCGTCTGCATCGCATCGGCGAGATGCCGTGCGCGAAACGCATACGAACGAGTTCGGGACACCGGCAGCTCAACGCAGCGAAGCCGGAAACCGGCGCCGATGTCCATCCGGACGGCGCGCCACGCATGGCGAACGAAGCAGACGTGGCACGTTCCGTGCGGATCGACGATCCGAATCAGCGAACAGCGTTACGCGGTGTTCACGCGAGCGCGCCTTCCGATCAAGGAGTCGACATGAAATCACGTATCGCCGTGGCGGCGCTCGCCGCTTCGTTGCTCACCGCCGCAGGCCTCGCCTCGGCGCAGCAAACCTACTATCGAACCGCGCAGGTACCGGGTCAGACGACCGCCGATACCTGGACCGACCCCAGCGCGCCTCAGCAAAGCGCCATGCAGGGCCAGCCGGGCGACACCTCCTATGGTGGCGCCCCGATGACCCGCGGCGAAACCGGCATGACCATGGGCAGCATGGACAGCGCATCGTCCAAGCCCTGCGTGCGCGGGCCGCAATGCAATATCTTCTTCGGCAACTGAGCACGGCGAACGAAGCTTCCAAAGCTGCGCTAGCATAGGTGCACGACACGGCGCGTCCGCTCGAAACGAGCGGCGCGCCTTCCCTTTTTACGGAACCGCCGACATGCACCGCGACGAATTTCTCGCACTTCTTTCGAGCGAAGGTTTCCACGAAGTCGCCACGGTCTCGCGCGATCCGAACGGTTCGCTCGATGTCCACGCGCATCCGTTCGAAGCCAAGGCGCTGATTTTGGAAGGCGACGTCACGATCCGCACCGGCGACGACGCGAGCACGTATCGCGCGGGCGACATCTTCCATCTCGCGACGAACATCGAGCATTCGGAGCAGTACGGGCCGCAAGGCGTCAGCTATCTGGTCGGCCGCAAGTAGATGGCGACCGCCAAGAGCAAAACCGGCCGCATAAGCGTCGGCATCGGCGGATGGACGTTCGAGCCGTGGCGCGGCACGTTCTATCCGGAAGGCCTAGCGCAGAAGCGCGAGCTCGAATACGCAAGCCGCGCGCTCACCAGCATCGAAGTGAATGGGACGTTTTACGGCTCGCAAAAGCCCGAGACGTTCGTCAAATGGCGCGACGAAGCCCCCGATGACTTCGTGTTCTCACTGAAGGCGCCGCGCTACGCCACCAATCGCCGCGTGCTCGCCGACGCGGGCGATACGATCGAGCGTTTTTTCGGCAGCGGCGTACTTGAACTGAAAGACAAGCTCGGCCCGATCAACTGGCAATTCGCGGCGACGAAAAAGTTCGATCCGGAAGACTTCGAACGCTTTCTCGAACTGCTGCCCGCGAAAGTCGAAGGACGCGCGATCCGGCACGCGGTCGAAGTGCGGCACGAGAGTTTCTGCGATCCGGCGTTCATCGCGCTGGCGCGCAAGTATCGCGTGGCGATCGTGATGGCGGGCGATTCGAAATATCCGCAGATCGCCGATGTGACCGCGCCGTTCGTCTACGCGCGCATCATGGGCACGACGGACAAGCAAGCGAAAGGCTATGCGAAGACGGCGCTCGACCGCTGGGCCGAGCGCGCGCGAGCCTGGGCCACGGGCGGCTCGCCCGACGACGTGCAGACGTTCGGCAAGGCTGCGCCGAAAGCGGCATCGCGCGATGTGTTCGTCTATGTCATCAGCGGCTTCAAGGAGCGCAATCCGGCTGCTGCGATCGCGCTCATCGAGCGATTGAAGGACTAACGCACGAGACACGGCTTCTTGTTGTCGAACTTCCAGTTCGGGATCAGGTATTGCATCGCGACGCCGTCATCGCGCGCGCCGAGGCCGTGCTTCTGATACAGCGCGTGCGCCTTCTCGAGTTCGTCCATATCGAGCTCGACGCCCAGGCCCGGCACTTCCGGCACCTTCACCTTGCCGCCGACGATCTGCAACGGATCGCGCGTGAGACGCTGACCGTCCTGCCAGATCCAGTGCGTATCGATCGCGGTGATCTTGCCCGGCGCGGCGGCGGCGACGTGCGTGAACATCGCGAGCGAAATATCGAAGTGATTGTTCGAGTGCGAACCCCACGTGAGGCCCCAGTCGTTGCACATCTGCGCGACGCGCACCGAACCTTGCATCGTCCAGAAATGCGGATCGGCGAGTGGGATGTCGACCGATTGCAGCTGGATCGCGTGGCCCATCTGGCGCCAGTCGGTCGCGATCATGTTGGTCGCGGTCGGCAGGCCCGTCGCGCGGCGGAATTCGGCCATCACTTCGCGGCCCGAATAGCCGTTTTCCGCGCCGCACGGATCTTCCGCGTAGGCGAGCACGTCGTGCTTGTCGCGGCACAGGCGGATCGCTTCGGCGAGCGACCACGCGCCGTTCGGATCGAGCGTCACGCGCGCTTGCGGGAAGCGTTCGGCCAATGCCGTCACCGCCTCGATTTCCGCATCGCCGGCGAGCACGCCGCCTTTCAGCTTGAAGTCGTTGAAGCCGTAGCGCGCCTGCGCCGCTTCCGCGAGACGCACGACCGCTTCCGGCGTCAGCGCGACTTCGGTGCGCACGCGTTCCCAGTCGTCCTTGCCCTCCGCGCCCGATGCGTACGGCAGATCCGTCTTGTTGCGATCGCCGACGTAGAACAGATAGCCGAGCATTTCGACTTCATCGCGCTGCTGGCCTTCGCCGAGCAACGCCGCGACGGGCACGCCGAGATGCTGGCCGAGCAAATCGAGCAGCGCCGCTTCGAGCGCGGTGACGGCGTGGATCGTCGTGCGCAGATCGAAGGTTTGCAGGCCGCGGCCGCCCGCGTCGCGATCCGCGAACGCGGTGCGCACGCGGTTCAGGATCGCCTGCAGGTTGCCGATGGATTGTCCGACGACATACGCGCGCGCATCGTCGATGGTCTTGCGGATGTTCTCGCCGCCCGGCACTTCGCCGACGCCCGTGTTACCCGCGCTGTCCTTCAGGATCACGATGTTGCGCGTGAAGAACGGGCCGTGCGCGCCCGAGAGATTCATGAGCATGCTGTCGCGGCCGGCGACCGGCACGACGCGCAATTCGGTGACTTTGGGAGTGGCGTTCGGTTTGACTGCGTTCGTGGACATGAGCGTGATCCTTGACCTTGAGAGAGGGAAGCGTATTAGTGCGCGCTTTGATGCGCGGCGTGACCGTTCGGCGTGCGGTCCGAGCGGCGATTGCGCGTGAAGAAGACCGCGCCCGCCGCGATCAGCGAGGCGACGCCGAGACCGTACAAGCCGCCCGACACCGAGCCCGTGTGTTGTTGAAGATAGCCGAAAGTGGCGGGCGCGAAGAAGCCGCCCAGATTTCCGACCGAGTTGATCAGCGCGATGACGCCCGCCGCGACGCGCGCATCGAGATAGCCTTGCGGAATCGGCCAGAACAGCGACGACGCCGCCTTGAAGCCGATCGCCGAGAAACAGATGGCGACGAACGAAAGCACGGGATTGCCGGTCGTCGACGCGAACAGGCCGCATGCCGCAATCACGAGCGCCACGGCGACCCACGCCTGCTGGAAGCGCCAGCGCGCGGAGAGCACCGCGAAGCAGTACATCGCGACGATCGCGATCATCCACGGAATCGTGTTGTAGAGGCCGACCTGGAAATCGGTGAGGCCGCCCATCTTGCGGATGATCGTCGGCAGCCAGAACGTCGCCGCGTAGATCGTGAGCTGGATCGCGAAGTACATGAAGCAGAACAGCAGGATCTGCGGATCCTTCAGCAGTTTGACCGCAGGCACGTGGCGGCCGGTCGCCGCCTCGCGCTCGGCCTGCTCCGATGCGATCGCGTTTTGCAGCGCGCGCTGCTCGCCTGCGGAAAGCCAGTGCGCGTCGCTGATGCGCGATTTCAGCAGCATCCAGCTCACGCCGCACAGGAACACAGAGAACGCGCCTTCGATCAGGAACATCCACTGCCAGCCGTGCAGGCCGAGACCGCGAATCGAGAGCAGCGCGCCCGTGATCGGGCCTGAAAGAATCGATGCGAACGCCGAGCCGCCGAGGAAAATCGCGATTGCCTTGCCGCGCTCCTTCTGCGGCAGCCATTGCGTGAAGTAATAGACCACGCCCGGAAAGAAGCCCGCTTCCGCGATGCCGAGCAAAAAGCGCAGCACGTAGAACGAGGTTTCGTTCTGCACGAACGCCATCATCGCCGCGACGATGCCCCACGTCCCCATGATCCGCGTGAGCCACGCGCGCGCGCCGTACTTCTGCATCAGTACGTTCGACGGGACTTCGAACAGCGCATAGCCGATGAAGAACAGGCCGCTGCCCAGACCGTACGCCGCGGCGCCGATGCCCAGATCGGTCTGCAGATGCGAACTCACGAAACCGACGTTCACGCGATCGATGTAGTTCGCGATGAACATGATGAGGAACAAGGGCAGCACATGGCGCTTGACCTTGGCGCTGGCCGATTCGAGCAGATCGCCGGCTGGGCTCGTGGAAGCTGTATTCAAGGGATGTCTCCGGTTCGTACGATGTGGTACGTTGTCTGATGACATTGTATTGCCAAGCGCCGATCTAGCCAATAACGTGTTTACCCTCTAACGATCAAACGCTTATCAGGCGGTACTTCACGCTGATTTTTCCGCTTTTTGAGTCGTATCGCGACGATTCGAACTAAGACGTCCGATGACTAGAACGAGCGCGCGCTCCGGAAGCGACAAAGCCGGCTCGCGCCGGCTTTGTCGGTCCTGCCTGCACTGCCCTCGGAAATCAGCTTTTCAAATGGATGCGTTTGAACGGCCCGGCAAGCAGCCCGTAGGCGAGCATCGCCGCAATGCCGTGCGCGCCTACGAACCACAACGCGCGATCGAACGAACCGGTGCTCGCGACCACGAAGCCGATGACCATCGGCGTCACGATGCCCGCCGTATTGCCGATGCCGTTGAACACGCCGCCCGACAGCCCCGTCATTTCCCGCGGCGCGACATCCGACAGCACGGCCCAGCCGATCGCGGCGAGCCCCTTGCCGAAAAACGCGAGCGACATGATGACGACGATCGCCGTATTGGTCGACGCAAGCGGCGCGGCCATGATGGCAGTCGCGAGCAGCATGCCAATCATGAACGGCGTCTTGCGCGCGAGCGAGACCGGCACGCCGCGCCGGATCAGAAAGTCCGACAGCAAGCCGCCGAGTATGCCGCCCGAGAATCCGCAGATCGCGGGCAGCGCGGCGACCAAGCCCACCGTCATCACGTTCATGCCGCGTTCCTTGATCAGATAGATCGGGAACCACGTGATGAAAAAGTACGTGAGCGCCGTGATGCAGTACTGGCCGATGTAAATCGCCCAGAGCATGCGGCTCGTGAAGAGCGTCGAGAGTTCGCGGCGCGTGAAGCGGCGGCGGCTCGTCGCGACCGTCGCGTCGAGACTGACGAGCGCGCCGTTGCTCGCGATGTAGTCGTATTCCGCCCGGCCCATGCGTTTGTGCGACTTCGGATCGTCCATCACGGCGAACCACACGACCGCGACGACGAGACCGAGCCCGCCCATGAAGAAGAACACGTGATGCCAGCCGAGCGCATGCGTGAGCCACGCCATCAGCGGCGTGAAGACCACGACTGCCAGATATTGCGCCGAGTTGAAGAGCGCGCTCGCGGTGCCGCGTTCGTTGGTCGGAAACCAGGTCGCGACGACGCGCGCGTTCGCGGGAAAGGCCGGCGATTCGACCAGCCCGAGCATGAAGCGCATCACGAAGAGCGCGGCGGTCGCGGACGCGGCCGTCGAAAAGAGCGATACCGTGCCCTGGCTCAGCGTGAAGATCGACCACAACGCGATGCTCGCGCCATACACGCGTTTCGCGCCGTAGCGGTCGAGCAGCCAGCCGCCTGGAATCTGGCCGAGCGCGTAGGCCCAGCCGAACGCGGAAAACACAATGCCGAGCGCGGACGCCGACAAGCCGAGATCCTTCGAAACGAACGTGCCCGCAATGGACAAGGTCGCGCGGTCCGCGTAGTTCAGCACGGTCACGAAGAAAATCAGCGCGAGAATCGCGTAGCGGAAATGTCCGACTTTCGCGAGACTGGCGCTCGCGGCGGACGTGGCGATATCGAGGTTCTTCAAGTGTCTCCTCCCAGATCTCGTCGGGATGGTTGTGATGTCGGGCGACGCCGTTCTGTCAGGGCGTCACGCTGGTTTCGGGCCGCTCGCCCGCAAAGCTCGACGCGAGGCTCGCGAGCACGATGTCGCCCATCGCGGCGCGGGTCTGCACGGTCGCGCTCGCGCGATGCGGCTGCAGCACGACGTTCTTCAGCGCGAACAGTTCGGCGGGCACATTCGGCTCGTCGACGAACACGTCGAGGCCCGCGCCCGCGACGCGCTTCTCTTCGAGCGCCCGCACGAGATCCGCTTCGTTGACGAGCTTGCCTCGCGCAACGTTGATGAGATAACCGTCGGGACCGAGCGCATCGAGCACGGCGGCGTCGACGATACCTTCCGCGTTGTCCGCCGACGCCGCGAGAATCAGCGCATCGGAATCGCGCGCGAGCTCGCGCAGATCGGCGACGAAGCGGTAGCGCACGTCCGGCATCTCGCGCAAATCGGTGTACGCGACGGGACAGCCGAACGCCGCCGCGCGCGACGCGATCGCACGCCCCACGCGTCCCAAACCGACGATGCCCACCTTCATGCCGCTGAACTTGCGCGCGAGCGGCAGGCCGCTTTTGCCCCATTCGCCGTCACGCACGTAGGCGTCGCCGACGCACAGGCCGCGGCACGCGGAAATCAGCAGGCCGATGGCGAGATCGGCGACGTCGTCGGTGAGCACGCCGGGCGTCGTCGAGACGTGGATGCCGCGCGCGCGGGCGTGTTCCAGATCGACCGCATCGGTGCCGATGCCGTTGACCGCGACGATCTTCAGCGCAGCAAGCGCATCGATCAGTTCATTCGTGATGCCGGTCGCGCCGCCCGTCACCACGCCGCCGATGCGCTCGGCGTGTTCGCGCAGGAAAGCGGCTTTGTCGGCGTGCTCGTACCAGCGATGCACGGTGTAGCGGGCGCTCAGCTCGCGATCGAGCGACGGGAGCACGGGATTGATCAGTAGCACATCGAACATTCGGATTTCCTGGAGGTGATCGGCTTATCTCGGAAATCAGTATATTCACGCGATCGATTGAGGTCTAAGCTATATTCCGCATCGATCAATACCTAAATTGACATGATCATCGAGCTGAATCATCTGCGCTGTTTTGTGGCCGTGGCGGAGGAATTGCACTTCGGGCGCGCCGCCGCGCGGCTTTTCATGACGCAGCCGCCGCTGTCGCGGCAGATCCAGTTGCTCGAACAGGCGCTCGACGCCGTGCTCTTCGAGCGCAACAGCCGCAGCGTGAAGCTGACCGCCGCGGGCCGCGCTTACTACGCGGACGCCGTGCGCATTCTGCGGCTCTCGGCGCAGGCGGCGGATTCGGCGCGGCGCGTCGCGCGCGGCGACGCCGGCCAGGTGACGATGGGATTTACCGCCGTGTCGGGCTATCACCTCGTGCCGGGCTTCATTGCGGCCGCGCGCGACGCCTTGCCGGGCATCAGAATCGTGTTGAAGGAGATGGTGTCGCTTCAGCAGATGAAAGCGCTGGAGTCGCGCGAGATCGACCTCGGCATCATGCGGGCGCAGTTCTTCATGCATGGCATCGAGTTTCAGCGCATCGCGCGCGAGCCGCTGCAGTTGGCGGTTCCGTCGGCGCATCCGCTTGCGAAGCGCCGGGCCATTGCCGCGAAGGATCTCGACGGCCAGCCCTTCGTCATGTATTCGCACGACGGCGGCAAGTACTTTCACGACCGCATCGCCGGCCTGCTCGCGGCAAGCGGCGTGCAGGCGGATTACGTCCAGAGCATCGACCAGACGCACACGATCGTCGCGCTGGTGCGCGCGGGCATCGGCGTGGCGATCGTGCCGGCGTCGGCGCGGGAATTGTGCTTCGAGGAAGTCGTGTTCCGGCCGCTATGGACGCAGGACGCGCACGCGGACATCGATCTCGCGTGGAGCGTGGAGCAGACGGACCCGGCGGTAGAGAACGTGCGGCGCTTCGCGATCGAGCATTTCGCGCGGATCGCGAAGCCTGCGCCGCAGACGGGTTGATACGACGCTGCCGGCATGGCGCCGGCCGCGCTTACTTCTTCTCCTGCCCGATCTCGTGGTTCGCCATGATTTCGAGCGCGCGCACCATGCCCGAGTGATCCCACGCCTTGCCGCCATTCGCCGCGCACGCATTGAACAACTGCATGCAGGTCGCGGTGTTCGGCAGCGCGACGCCGAGCGATTGCGCCGTCGCGAGCGCCAGATTCAAATCCTTCTGATGCAGCTCGATGCGAAAGCCCGGATTGAACGTGCGCTTGGTCATGCGCTCGCCGTGCACTTCGAGAATGCGCGACGAGGCGAAGCCGCCCATCAGCGCGGTGCGGACTTTTTCCGCATCGACGCCGGCCTTCGACGCGAGCAGCAGCGCCTCGCCGACCGCTTCGATGGTCGCCGCGACGATCACCTGATTCGCGACCTTGCAGACCTGTCCCGCGCCGACTTCGCCGATCAGCGAGATGTTCTTGCCCATCATGTCGAAGAGCGGCTTGACCTTGTCGAACGTGGCTTGCGCGCCGCCGACCATGATCGTGAGCGATGCGGCTTTCGCGCCGACTTCGCCGCCGGACACCGGCGCGTCGAGATAATCCGCGCCCTTCTCGCGCACCTTGGCCGCGAACTCGCGCGTGGCGATCGGCGAAATAGAGCTCATGTCGACGACGATCTGCCCGCTCTTCAGCTTGCTCGCGACGCCGTTCTCGCCGAACAGCACGCGCTCGACGTCCGGTGTGTCCGGCACCATGATGAAGATCACGTCGGCCTTTTCGGCGACGGCGGCGGGCGAATCGCACGCCGTGGCGCCCGCGCCCGTGAGCTCGGCGGACACGCCGCTGCGCGTGAACGCCGCGAGCTGGATGCCGTTCTTGAGAAGATTGGCCGCCATGGGATTGCCCATGATGCCCAGTCCGATAAAGCCTGCCTTTTGCATGTATCGCTCCTTGATGTCGATTTTCGATGTCGGCCCGGTGAGCGTGGCGCTCATGCCGGGATGAAATGTTTCTTCACGGCCTGCGCGGCGTTTCTCAGCATGCCGAGATCGGCGCACACCGCGACCATCGTGCTGCCGAGCGCGAGATAGCGCTCCGCGTCGTCCTGAACCGGCGCGAGAATGCCGCTTGCCTTGCCCGCTGCGTGCGCGCGCTCGAACACATGCGCGATGGCGGCCTGCACCTCCGGGTGATTCGCGTTACCGAGATGGCCGTACCCGGCGGCGAGATCCGACGGGCCGACGAACAGCGCATCCACGCCTTCGACCGCGATGATCTCGTCGATGGCTTCGACCGCCGCGCGGCTTTCGATCTGCACCGCGACGCTGATATTGTCGTTCGCCACCTTGAAGTAGTCCGCCACCGTGCCGTAGCGGTTCCCGCGATGCCCGACCGATACGCCGCGAATACCCTGAGGAGGATAGCGCGTTGCGGCGACTGCGCGCTCGGCGTCGGCGGCGCTGTCGACGAACGGAATCAGGAAATTCACGAAGCCGGAGTCGAGCAGTTTTTTGATCGCGATGGGATCGTTCGACTGCGGGCGCACGACGGGCGCGCTCGGGCTGTCTTTCAGCGCCATCAGTTGCGGGATGAGCGTGAGCGCGTCGTTGGGCGCGTGCTCGGCGTCGAGCAGCATCCAGTCGAAGCCGACCACGCCCACGAGCTCGGTCACGATCGGGCTCGCCAGCGACATCCAGCAGCCGATCAGCCTCTTGCGCTCGCGCAGCGACGTTCGGAAAGAATTGGGCAGCGGTTGATACGGTGACGATGACGGCATGAAGCCTCCCTGTGACGACGGCGATCTGAGTGAAAGCGGTACGTCCGGTGGTTCATGTCATCGGACGTCTTAACACAGAGTACTTCGAATTTAGGCGTATACGACAGCGGAGTATACCCGTACTTTCTTTATTTTCAGCTACTTCGCTCTCTATTGATGTCGTCGTACTTATACGATGTCTTATTTCTTGACTTGCTTCATGCGCCGGGAATGGGCGAATTGACGAAAGTGGCCGCCGACAGGAAGATGCGTTGTCGGACATCCGCAGTCGCCTTCGATCGTAGGCGATGCGAAGACGTCCGACAACATAACCACAATCAGAAGAGATCGAGATGGCCAGCCTCACCGATAAAGTCGTCGCCACCCTGTTCGAGGATATCGAACGCGGCGTTTTGCGTCCCGGCGACAAGATTCCGACCGAAGTCGCGCTGATGAAGCAGTTGTCGGTGAGCCGTTCGGTCGTGCGCGAGGCCGTGTCGCGGCTGCAGGCGGCGAACGTGGTCGAGACGCGGCACGGCGTGGGCACCTTCATTCGCGCGCCGGAGGATCGCGAGGCGATGCGTCTGCCGGATGCCGATTTGTCGAGTCTGCTCGACATCATGGCGATCATCGAGTTTCGCATCGACCTGGAAGGCGCGGCTGCTGCGCTGGCTGCCGGACGGCGCACGGACGCGCATCTCAAGCAGATCGCGGCGGCGCTGGAACGCTTCGAGCAGCAAGTGGAGAGCGGCAGCACCGACGTGCTTCAGCATGACGTCGAATTTCATTTGCAGATTGCGCGGGCGAGCGGCAACCGATATTTCTACGACGTGCTGAGCCAGATGGGACGTGGCGTCAGTCCGCGGACGCGGCTCGGCAAGGCGGAGATTGCGGAACTGGATCAGATCGGGCGGTTGCGCAACGTGCTCGCGGAGCACAAAGCGATCTATCAGGCGATCGTGCGGCAAGATCCCGACGACGCGCGCGCCGCGATGCGCATGCATCTGAGCAACAGCCGTGAACGATTGAGGCAGGTGCATGGCGCTGCCTGAATCTTGAACACTGCACCCACGTTGCTTGAGTAAACAAAAGAGTTCGTATGTATACGTGGTAGTAGTTAACAAGCTTGCCGCAAATCAGTGGATAACCGGCGATGCGCGTTTTACGTCAGAGGTTTACCGATCGAACAAGTCCGGTATGGCGCGACCCGTTTCGAATTGAGTCTGGGACAACTTTGGCGTCGCTGAGGGAAACGTTGAGTTGTTCAGAAAGCGCCAACAGTTAACGCAGAGAGGTGCCAACAAGGTTGTCCACAGGCGTCAGGTCATTCGCGATTGATTGGCGAGCACGGCTTTTGTTATGTTGTCGAGTGTTGAGCGGGCGATGGGGAAGTCGGCGGTGAAGTTTCGGAAGCCAGGATGCCGGCGGAGGCTGCGCGATTAACCGGCAAATTCATTCCGATTGAGTCTAGATTTGAGCCTCAATATGCAAATCCATGCCGGTTAAATCGGCCGCTACGCCACAGACGGCTCAAACAAAAAGCGCCTCCGAAGAGGTAATGCCGTTCAGTTAATGTCTTTTCTAAGGTACCGGACGGAGTAACGTGAAGGGCGGGATTTGACGACCCGGTCGCATATGCGCCCGGGTCGTTTTTTATTCGGAAGAGACTTGAGCCGCTCGCGCAGGCGCCGAAGGCATGCAGGCAACTTTGCATAGGCCGGTGTGAGGGCGGCCCACATGAGTTCATGCTGGATGGTATGGAGGGCGCGCACGAAGCTGATGTCGGTCGGTGCGAGTTTGGCCTCCCATGCGGCGCTGGCGATCTCACGGCGAATCAGGTTGTAGGCGATCAACGCCCCCCATATCTCCTGATACACGCCTTCGACGGTGCGGCTGCGCAAAGTCAACTCCGAACCCAGCATCGATTGCTTGAGCTCCCCGTAACTGGTCTCGATCTGCCAGCGGCGCTCGTAGCAGGCAACGATATCGGCGGGTTTGAAGCGTCGGCGATCCCCGAGCGAAGTCAACAGCACGCGTTCGCGTCCACGCGCGTCGATCGTTCGGATCGCCCGCGCATTCCAGAATTCGGGCAAAGCCGGACACTTCTTGCGTGCCTGCGGCGAGACGCGCATGCGCACGGTCGCATCGTCAGCGGTACCCGAGACCACTTCCCAGCAGGTATTCGCTTTGGCCGGAATCAGGAAGTGACGATTGGAGGCGTTCATCGTCAGACCACACAGGATTTCTGCAGCCAGAAAGCCCTTGTCGAACACCGTCAGCGAGTCTGGCGGAATCTGCGGCAGCAGGCTTTTGGCGTACATCATTTCGTTAGTGTCGTAGCGACCGAAATTGATATCGGCGACCAGATGCGTCGGAATCGCCGTGAGCGTCACGGCGCGTACCTGCGGATAACTGGCTACCTTGCCACTGGCATAACCTTGCGCGCCAAAGTGCTCACGGTTGGCCGCACTGTCGGGTACGCGCAACGTGGTGCCGTCCATCGCCCAAAGACTTAATCCCTTGAACGCATGGTGGGCCGCGTCCTGAGTCGTCCACGCCCGTGCCGTCTGCTCGAACAGCCATGCCATCGGCGCCTCGCCAACCCGTTGGCGTGCCTGCGCCACGGCGCTCTTGCTGACAAATGGCGCGGCCTCGTCGGGCAAGGCCAGATCGAGACTGTCGAGTACTTCGCTGATTGACCAGTGCCGGTACATCGCCAGCGCAATCACCAGCCACACCACCTGCTCAGCCGGCAGCCGACGGCGCCGGATGCTCGCCGTGCCAGTTGCCTGGACCGCACGTTTGATCCACTCGTAGGGCAGATGCTCAGCCAACCGTCGCAGATCGGTCGGCTCCTGAGCTTCGATTACGAAGGTGAGGTGGTTGGCAAGCATCGCGTCGAAAAGTTAACAGCTCGGCGCAACGTTTACAACTACTTCCCGCACCAAAATAAAATGCCGTCCAGTCGCTTAACTGAACGGCATTACCTCCGAAGAGGCGCTTTTCTAAAAGACCAGCAATCCCCCGCGATCCCTCACTCCACCGTCACCGACTTCGCCAGATTCCGCGGCTTATCCACGTCCGTCCCACGCGCGCACGCCGTGTGATACGCGAGCAATTGCAGCGGCACCACGTGCAGGATCGGCGACAGCGCACCATAGTGCTCCGGCATGCGGATCACATGAATGCCGTCCTCGCTGACGATGCGCGTATCCGCATCGGCGAACACATACAGCTCGCCGCCCCGCGCGCGCACTTCCTGCATGTTCGACTTCAGCTTTTCGAGCAGCGTGTCGTTCGGCGCGACGGTCACGACCGGCATCGCTTCGGTCACGAGCGCGAGCGGCCCGTGCTTCAGTTCGCCCGCCGGATACGCTTCGGCGTGGATGTACGAGATTTCCTTCAGCTTCAACGCGCCTTCCAGCGCGATCGGATAATGCAGCCCGCGGCCGAGGAACAGCGCGTTTTCCTTGCGCGCGAACTCCTCCGACCACGCGATGATCTGCGGCTCCAGCGCGAGCACGCTGTTCAGCGCCGCCGGCAAGTGCCGCAACTGCGTGAAGTACGCGGCTTCCTGCTTGGCATTCACATGACCGCGCATCTTCGCGAGCGTCACCGCGAGCACAAACAGGCCGACGAGCTGCGTCGTGAACGCCTTCGTAGATGCCACGCCGATCTCCGTGCCCGCGTGCGTGAGAAACGCGAACTCGGTCTGGCGCACCATCGCGCTCGTCGCGACGTTGCACACGGCGAGCGTGTGCTTGTGGCCGAGCGATTGCGCGTGCTTCAGCGCGGCGAGCGTGTCGGCGGTTTCGCCCGACTGCGAGATCGTGACGACGAGCGCCTTCGGATTCGGCACCGACTCGCGATAGCGATACTCGCTCGCGATCTCGACCTGCGTCGGAATCTTCGCGATCGATTCGAGCCAGTATTTCGCCGTCAGACCCGAGTAATAGCTCGTGCCGCACGCGAGGATCAGGATGCTGTCGATGTTCGCGAACGCGTCGCGCGCGTTGTCGCCAAAAAGGCTCGGATCGAATTGATCGGCCTGCGGGATCGTGTCGGTGATCGCGCGCGGCTGCTCGAAAATTTCCTTCTGCATGAAGTGACGATACGGCCCGAGTTCGACCGCGCCGCCGTATGCCGTCACCACGCGCACTTCGCGCTCGGCGGGCAGGCCTTCGCGATCGACGATCTTCACGCCGTCCAGCGCGATCTCGACCACATCGCCCTCTTCGAGGAACGCGAAGCGGTCGGTGCTGCCCGCGAGCGCGAGCGCATCGGACGCGAGGAAGTTCTCGCCCTCGCCCACACCGACGACGAGCGGCGAACCCTGACGCGCGCCCACCACCGTATGCGGCTGGTTCCGGTGCATCACCGCGATCGCATAGGCGCCGTGCAACTGCTTCACCGCCTCGCGCACGGTCTGGAACAGGTCGCCGCGATACATGCTGTGAATCAGATGCGCGATGACTTCCGTGTCCGTCTGCGACACGAACTCATAGCCTTTGTCCTTCAGCATCGCGCGCAATGACTCGTAGTTCTCGATGATGCCGTTATGCACGAGCGCCACCGTGTCGCGCGAGAAGATCGGGTGCGCGTTGTCCGTGACGGGCGCGCCGTGCGTCGCCCAGCGCGTATGCGCGATGCCGGTCATGCCGCCGAGGTTCGAATCGCGCACTTGCGCGTCGAGATCGGACACGCGCGCGACGCTGCGCGCGCGGCGCGGCTCGCCGTTGCTCAGAACGGCCACGCCGCACGAGTCGTAGCCGCGATACTCGAGGCGGCGCAGACCTTCGACCAGCACCGAGACGATGTTACGTTGCGCTACCGCGCCGACAATTCCGCACATGGCGTTTATCCTTTGAAACTTGCTTTCGAAAGCGCGGCACTGAGCGCCGCGCGCGTTGGGCTGAATCTATCCGACAGCCTTACGACTTCTTCTTCACCGGGCGCTTGTAGCCCGTCTTGCTCACCTGGGTCTTTTCGTTGAGCACCAATTCGTCTTCCTCGACATCCTTCCATACCGTCGTGCCCGCCGCGATCGTCACGCCGCGCCCGACGCGCACCGGCGCCACGAGCTGCGTATCCGAGCCGATGAACACGTCGTCGCCGATGACCGTGCGATGCTTGTTCGCGCCGTCGTAGTTGCAGGTGATCGTGCCGGCGCCCACGTTCACGCGCGCGCCGATATCCGAGTCGCCGATATACGTGAGATGGTTCGCCTTCGAGCCGTGTCCGAGCACCGCGTTCTTCACTTCGACGAAGTTGCCGACATGCGCTTCGTCCGAAAGCTTCGTGCCGGGGCGCAGCCGCGCGTACGGCCCGAGCACGACATTCGCGCCCGCCGATGCGCCTTCGATATGCGTGTAGGCGTCGATACGCGTGCCCGCGCCGATCGTGGCGTCGCGGATCACGCAGTTCGGGCCGATCGTCACGTTGTCGGCGAGCGTCACGCGTCCTTCGAACACGCAATTCACGTCGATCGAGACGTCCGCGCCGCATTCGAGCGTGCCGCGCACGTCGATGCGCGCCGGGTCCATCAGCGTGACGCCCGCGTCGAGCAGCGCATTCGCCACGTTGCGTTGATGAATACGCTCCAGTTCCGCGAGCTGAATCTTGCTGTTCACGCCGAGCGTTTCCCATTCGGCGTCCGGCTGCGCGGTCACGACTTCCACGCCCGAATCGATGGCGCGCTCGACCACGTCGGTCAGATAGAACTCGCCCTGGGCGTTATCGTTCTTCAGCGACGCGAGCCACGTTTCGAGCGTGCGCGTCGGCGTGATGACGATGCCGGTGTTGATTTCCGCGATGCGGCGCTCTTCTTCGCTCGCATCCTTCTGCTCGACGATCTTCTTCACCTTGCCGGCGGCGTCGCGCACGATGCGCCCGTAGCCCGTCGGATCGCCGACCGTGACCGTCAGCACGCCGTAACGCTCCGGGCCCGCGGCATCGATCAGGCGCTTGAGCGAGCTCGCGCGCGTGAGCGGCACGTCGCCGTAGAGCACGAGCGTCGGAACCGAAGGATCCAGAAGCGGCAGCGCCTGCTGCACGGCGTGTCCCGTGCCGAGCTGCCGGTCCTGCAGCGCGAACTGCACGTCGGGCGCGCCGACCGCCTCGCGCACCTTGTCCGCACCGTGCCCGACGACGACGACGAGCCGCGTCGGCGACAGCGAGCGCGCCGTATCGAGGACGTGCGCGAGCAGCGGCTTGCCCGCCAGTGGATGAAGCACTTTCGGCAGAGCGGAGCGCATGCGCTTGCCCATGCCGGCAGCCAGAATCACGATGTTCATCGCAGGAAGCCTTGCTGGTATGACGAGCCGCCAATATAACAAACGGCTCCGTGACGCAGTGCGGCGTAAACCACGCTGCGCCTTAGTGAATAAAGGTCACAGATCGTCGAACTGCACAATTGAAACCGTGCCGGCCGAACCTGACGGTTCGCTTGCACACGGTTCCTCGTCGAAGGCGATATCGCCCTGCGGGTCCGCTTCGCCCGTCGCGCGCAGGCCGGCGAACGGAAACAGCTTGCTGTCCATCAAATGCGACGGCACCACGTTCGACAGCGCGTTGAACATGTTCTCGATGCGTCCGGGAAAACGCTTGTCCCATTCGCGGATCAACGCTTTCATCTCGGCGCGCTTCAGGTTCGGCTGGCTGCCGCACAGGTTGCACGGAATGATCGGGAATTCGCGCAGTTCGGCGTACTTTTCCAGATCCGTCTCTTTTACGTAGGCGAGCGGACGAATTACTACATTTTTGCCGTCGTCGGACTGCAGCTTGGGCGGCATGCCCTTCAGCTTGCCGCCGTAGAACATGTTGAGCAAAAGCGTTTGCAGAATGTCGTCGCGATGATGCCCGAGCGCGATCTTGGTCGCGCCGAGTTCGCCCGCCACGCGATAGAGAATGCCGCGGCGCAGGCGCGAGCACAGCGAACACGTGGTCTTGCCTTCGGGCACGAGCCGCTTGACGATGCTGTACGTGTCCTGATTTTCGATGTGAAACGGAATATCGAGCTTGCTCAGATAATCGGGCAGCACGTGTTCCGGAAAGCCAGGCTGTTTCTGATCGAGATTCACGGCGACGATATCGAAATCGATCGGCGCGCGCTCGCGCAGGCGCATCAGGATCTCGAGCATCGCGTAACTGTCTTTGCCGCCCGACAGGCACACCATGACCTTGTCGCCTTGCTCGATCATGTTGAAGTCGCCGATCGCCTCGCCGACCTGCCGCGCGATGCGCTTGAACAGCTTGTTGTTCTCGTACGCTTCCTTCTGCTGGCGGCGGGTCAATGCCTCGCGCGCGGGCTTTTCGTCCGCTACGGCTTCCACTGCGTCACGCGCGTTCATGCTCGTTCCTCTTTGATGCGAAAGACTTCGACGCCCACCGCGTCGCAGTCGGGATAAACATCGGGCTTTTCCGTCGATACGGCCACCGCGCGCACGTTCGGATGCGCAAGCAGCGCGGCGGCGACGTCGTCGCACAGCGTTTCCTGCAAATGGATGTGGCCCTGCTTCACGCGCGCGGCGATGGTCGAGCGCATGAAGTCGTAATCGACGACTTCGGACAACTTGTCCTCGACGGGCGTCGACAGCGCGAGCGGCACGAACAGCTCGACATTGATCACGACGCGTTGCTCGCCGCGCTTTTCGAAGTCATGCACGCCGATGTTGATGCGCACTTCGTAGTTGCGCAGAAAAAGCCGCCGGCAATCGGTCAGCCGGGGATGCGAAAGAGCGGCAAGCATGTTGGTTTCCGTGTTCAGTAAGCGCGTTTCATGGCTTTTGCGCGCCGATCATGTACATCACGTCGCGCGGGCTCGGCACGAGATGCTGGCCGCCATCGACGACGAGCGTCGTGCCCGTCACGCCGTGCGCGTTCGCGAGATAGCACGCGGCCTGCGCGACGTCATCGACCGTCGATGCGCGGTTGAGCGGCGTCACGCGATGCGCCGACTCGAACGACGCGGGCGTCTGTCCCGTGGATATCAGCGTCAAACCCGGCGCGAGCCCGGCCACGCGCAGCTTCGGCCCGAGCGCCTGCGCGAGCGCGACGGTGGCGTTTTCGAGCGCGGCTTTGGTCAGCGTGTACGACAGGTAATCCGGATTCATGTTGTACAGCTTCTGATCCAGCACGTTGATGACGACGCCGCGCAATGCGTCGTCTTCGGCGGCGGCCTCGGGCGTGATTTCGTGCAGCATGCGCGCGAGCGTGAGCGGCGCGGCGACGTTGACGGCGGTCATTTCCAGCAGCTTCGCGTAACCGAAATCGCTGGCCGTGTCTTCGTCGAAGCGCGACGCGCAGTTCACGACGCAGTTCAGCCCGCCGAACGCCTCGACGCACGCCGGCACGAGCCGAGCGACTTCCGCTTCGACGGCGAGATCCGCCTTCAGCGCAATCGCGCGCCGCCCGAGCGACTCGATATCCGCGACGGTGGCGTGCGCCTCGTGTTCCGACGCGCCGTAGTGCACGGCCACATCCCAGCCCTGCCGCGCGAATTCCAGCACGACGCCGCGCCCGATGCGCTTCGCCGCGCCCGTCACCAGCACGGCGCGGCGGTGCGAAACGGAAGCGGAAGACGGCGAGTTAGCGGAAGAAAACGGCTTGGAGACGCTCATTTACAATACTGGGATGAATTCGAATGCCAGACAAACCGATAGTTTACCTGTTCCCGGCGCCGACGCCCTTGCGCAGTCGGAAGCGCTGACAGACCTGATTCGCGGGCGCATCGCCGCGGCGGGCGGCTGGCTGCCGTTCGACCGCTACATGGACCTCGCGCTCTACGCGCCCGGCCTCGGCTACTACAGCGGCGGAGCGATGAAATTCGGCCGCCGCGCCGAAGACGGCAGCGATTTCGTCACCGCGCCCGAACTGTCCCCGCTTTTCGCGAAAACGCTCGCGCGCCCTGTCGCGCAGGCCTTGCAGCAAAGCGGCACGCGGCAACTGATGGAATTCGGCGCGGGCACCGGCAAGCTGGCGGCGGCCCTTTTGACCGCGCTCGCCGATCTCGACGTCGTTTTCGACAGCTATGCGATCGTCGATCTTTCCGGCGAATTGCGTGCGCGCCAGCGCGAGACCATCGAAAAGCACGCGCCGGCGCTCGCCGCGAAGGTGAAATGGCTCGACGCGCTGCCCGATGCCTTCGAAGGCGTCGTGATCGGCAACGAGGTGCTCGACGCGATGCCGGTGCGCCTCGTCGTGCGCAAGCTCGGCGCGTGGCACGAGCGCGGCGTCGTGGCGCTCAACGACCGCTTTGCCTTCGACGACCGGCCGATCGCGCTAGATGCGCAGGTCGAAGTGATCGATGCCGCCATCGACGAAGCCAATGACGAGCCGTTCGCGGAATACGTCACCGAAACGCACGAGGCGGCACTCGCTTTCACGAAGACGGTGTGCACGATGCTGACGCGCGGTGCGGCGTTTTTCATCGACTATGGTTTTCCGCGACGTGAGTTCTATCATGCGCAGCGCGCAACGGGGACGCTGATGTGTCACTACCGGCATCGCGCGCATGCCGACCCGTTTTTGTATCCGGGATTGCAGGACATCACGGCGCACGTCGAATTTACGGGGATCGCGGAAGCGGGCGTGGAAACGGGCGCCGATTTGCTCGGCTTTACGTCTCAGGCGCGCTTTCTGATGAATGCCGGCATCACCGATGTGTTGAGCGATCTCGATCCGGCCGATGTGAAGCGCTTTTTGCCGGCGGCGAATGCGGTGCAGAAGCTGCTTTCCGAAGCCGAGATGGGCGAGTTGTTCAAGGTGATCGCGTTTTCGCGTGGCATTCCGGGTACCCTTGATGCGTTCGCCGTCGGCGACCGTTCTCATACTTTGTGATTTTCTTCGATCATGATTCGCTGGCTGTTGACTACTTTCATCGCGCTCGCGATTCTTTCTGGGTCGATGCCCTGGCTTAGGAAGATTGGCATCGGGCGGTTGCCTGGCGACTTCACTCTGCGGATATTTGGGAAGGAATATTCGTTTCCTTTTATGTCGACGTTGTTGTTGTCGGTTTTGCTTTCTTTGATTGCTCGGGTGTTTTGACTGGTTTTTTGTTTCGCCGGATCCCGTTTTGTTGTTGGTTTATTAGCACTGCCCCTCCCCGGGGCGGGGGTAACTTTCTTTGCTGCTGCAAAGAAAGTCACCAAAGAAAGCAGCTTTGTCACCGCCCGCGGTCACACGCACGTTGGCCACTCTTCTCCTCCTAGGCGGCACTCGCCTAAAGAGTGCCCCCATAGGCCCAATCGGGCTTGGATCGCGCACGGTCTGTCACATCGCGCCACTTAATTTATTGGTACAGCCATTTCAAGCTCCGGCCCGCTTCGCGGCCGACGGGTGAATCGGGTTTGCGTGCGCGCTCGTCTTCCGTTGGTTTCCCTCGCATACCCAGCGGCAGCGCGAAGCGCTGTGCCGAAGCTATTTCGTGCTGAACCAGCGCGCTTTGCGCACTGGCTTGTCAGACCGTGCGCGATCCAAGCCCGAAGGGTCTTGTGAGGGCGACACTTAGGCGAGTGCCACTGTGGGCTGGCAAGCATGGCCAAACTGCGTGTGACCGCGGGCGGTGACAAAGCTGCTTTCTTTGGTGACTTTCTTTGCAGCAGCAAAGAAAGTTACCCCCGCCCCGGGGAGGGGCAGTGCTAATAGACCACCACGATTACGGGATCCGGCGGCAAAAAAACCCTCACCCACCAAGCGCGCCCCTCACCGCGCTTACCCTCGCATCATGCACCGCATCCTTAATCCTCGAAGGCTGATCGGCAAACTGTTGCGCCACCGCCCCCGCATCGACAGCCCGCGCAGCGACCAAAGCCTCCCGCAACCGCTCAGCCTGCGGATAAGGCTGCTGCTCCAACCCAAGCCGCCCGCGCGCATCCGCCAAACAGGCCTGCAGCGCTTCGGCAAACCGCGCCGGTTTCCGCAACGCGTCCGATCGCTCAAAAAGCCGCACGAGCGCCTCCGCGCCCATCTCCATCACGCGATGAATATTGCCGTGCTCCCGCGCGACGAGCATCGCCAGATCGCGGCATTCGTTCGGCACGCGCAAGCGCTCGCACAACGGCCGCAGCAAATCGACGCTGCGCCCTTCGTGGCCGACGTGACGAGGCAAGATATCCTCGGGCGTCGTCGCCTTGCCAAGATCGTGCGTGAGCGCCGCGAAGCGCACCGGCAACGCGAAACCCTGCGACGCCGCATAGTCCAGCACCATCATCACGTGCACGCCGGTATCGACTTCCGGATGATAGTCGGCGCGCTGCGGCACGCCCCACAATGCATCGACCTCGGGAAGAATGCGCGCGAGCGCGCCGCACTCGCGCAACACCGCGAACATGCGCGACGGTTTCTTCTCCATCAGGCCGCGCGACACTTCCTGCCATACGCGTTCGGGCACGAGCGCATCGACTTCGCCGGCCGCGACCATCTTCTTCATCAAGGCCGCCGTCTCCGGCGCAACGTCGAAATCCGCGAAACGCGCCGCAAACCGCGCAAGACGCAGGATGCGCACCGGATCTTCGATGAACGCATCGCCCACATGCCGGAACAGCTTGTTCTTCAGGTCGCCTTGGCCGTCGAACGGATCGATCACCGCGCCGGTCAACTCGCCCGCGGGCGTCACTTCGCGCGCCATCGCGTTGATCGTGAGATCGCGCCGCGCGAGATCCTCCTCCAGCGTCACGTCCGGCGAATAGTAGAACTGGAAGCCGTGATAGCCCGCCGCCGTCTTGCGCTCGGTGCGCGCGAGCGCATATTCCTCGTGCGTCTCCGGATGCAAAAACACCGGAAAGTCCTTGCCGACCGGCCGATACCCCTGCGCCACCATCTGCTCGGGCGTCGCGCCCACGACGACATAATCGCGATCGACCACCGGCACGCCAAGCAATTCGTCGCGAATCGCGCCGCCGACTGCGTAGATGTTCATCGCGCCGCCTCGCGCGCGCCGTCGATCCACGCCGCGACCGCCGGCAGCGCCGTGATGCGCTCGCCATATTCGAGGGACGTCGCGCTCAGCGCCGGCGCATAAGTATTGAAGCGCATGACGACCGGCGCGTACATCGCGTCGGCGATACCGAATTCACCGAACAGAAACGGCCCGCCCGATTTCGCGAGGCACTCCGCCCAGATCGCCTCGATGCGTGCGATGTTCGCCAGCACCTCCGGCGTCGCGCCCGTGCCCGGCGCGTGCGTCGTGATTTCCATCGGCATGTTCTGACGCAGATCCGCGAAGCCGGCGTGCATTTCCGCGCTGACGCTGCGGGCATGTGCGCGGGCGGCGGCATCGCGCGGCCACATGGCGTGCTCGGGATACGTTTCTGCAATCGTCTCGACGATCGCCAGCGATTCCCACACGGCGTCGCCCGCATCGGTGACGAGACACGGCACCTTGCCGGACGGCGAGACTTCGAGAATCTTCGACTTCGTGTCGGGCTGGCCGAGGCGGATCAGCGCCTCTTCGAACGGGATGCCGAAATGCTTCAGCAGAACCCACGGACGCATCGACCAGGAAGAATTGAACTTGTCACCGATTACTAGTTTCATGCGCGAGTTTCGTGCGATCACAAAAAAATGTTTAACGATGCGCGGTTGCGCGAAAAGCGTTGAAGCGCGAGCGCGACGCGTTGCCCGTCAGATACAGCGGCGCAATCGTCTCGATGCTCGCGGGCTCGTCGATGCCCAGTTCCGGCGAAAGTGGCCCGCTCGCGATGCTCGGCGTCTTCATCGAATCGAGATTGTCGCGCGAGATGATCGGCTGGCCGGGGGCCATTTCCATTGTCATCGCCTGCAGGCGGCCGAGGCTCTCCGGCAGCTTGATGATGCGCGAATGCTTGCCGATGGTCGCGCCCGCGAAGCGCACGAGCTCCGCGAGCGTGTACACGCTCGGACCCGCGAGCTCGTAGACCTGGCGGTTCGCGGCGTCGAGGTCGAGCACGTTGACCATCGCCTTCGCCACGTCGCCGACGAACACCGGCTGGAACTCGGCGTCGGCGCACGCGAGCGGAATCACCGGGAACACGCGCTCGAGAAACGCAAACTGGTTGAGCAGATTGTCCTCGGGGCCGAACACGACGGAGCTGCGGAAGATGGTCCAGTCCAGTCCCGATTCGCGGACGATCTTCTCGCCATCGCCCTTCGAACGCAGGTACATGCTCGGGCCTTGCGGGTCGGCGCCGATTGCGCTCATGTGCAGCAGACGCCGCACACCCTTCGCCTCGCACGCCGCCGCGATCTTGTGCGGCAGTTCCACATGCGCCTTCGCGAACTCCGGCCCATACGGATCGTCGCGCCGCCCCTGCAGCACGCCGACGAGATTGATCACCGCGTCGCTCTGATCGATGAACGCGGCGAGCTTCACGGGATCGTGCACGTCGGTTTCGATGACATCGACCGGCAGGAGCGTCAGATGCGCGGCGTTGACGCGCCGCCGTGTCGCGATGCGCACGTTCTTGCCGAGATCGACGAGCGCATTGACGAGATGACTGCCGATGAAACCCGAACCGCCGATCAGCGCTATGTGTTGGTGTCGCATGGTTCGCCTCTAGGGTCGCGGCCTGAAGAATGCGGCGTCAGTCAAGAACGGCGGCGCCGAAAATGAAAACGCCCGCGCGTCCTGTCATTCGACGCGCGGGCGTGAGCTTTCGCTGGCGGACGGTCAGGGCGCGATGTAGCCCAGACGCGTCTTCAACGACTGCGGACGGCCTTCGAACAGCGCGGCGTAATAGACGGTGTTCGACAGCACGTTTTTCACGTAATCGCGAGTCTCGGTGAACGGAATCGTTTCAGCAAAAATCGCACCCTCCACGGGCGCGCGCAAGTCCTGACGCCACTGCTTCGGCCGGCCCGGCCCCGCGTTGTAACCGGCGGTGGCGAGCACGGGCGAGTTGTCGAACTGATTGTAGATCATCGACAGGTAATTCGTGCCGAGCAGAATGTTGGTGTTGATGTCGTTCATCTGCTCGCGCGAAACCGGCCCGAGTCCGATCTTCTTCGCGACGAGTTGCGCCGTGCCGGGCATCAGCTGCATCAGACCGCCCGCGCCCACTTCCGAGCGCGCGTTGATGATGAAGCGCGACTCCTGGCGAATCAGCCCGTACGCCCATTCGATATCGAGCCCGGTGTTCTGCGCGTCGCGCTCGACGATATCGCGGAACGGCGAGAGATAGCGCAGCGAGAAGTCGTGCTCGGCCTTCGTCTTGTCCGCGGTGTTGACGGTGCGGTCGAACATCTCGATACGCTTCGCGTACTGCGCGGCGGCGATCAACTGGCGGTCGGTCATGGTGCGCAGCGGCCAGTTCCATTCGCGATTGCCTTCGAGCCGCATGTTCAGCGCGTAGAAACGCTGCGACAGCGCGAAGCCGGGCACGGACTGCATCTGTGCGATTTCGGCGTCCGATACGGTCGTGCGCGGCGGCACCGTGATCTTCTGGCCGAGTTCTTCGAGCGCGAGCTGGCCGTAGAAATTGTATTGATCGGCGATGGTCTGGAATTCCTGATTCGCCGTGGCCGCGTCGCCCGCCTGCTTCAGCGCGCGCCCGTGCCAGTACACCCACGCGGGCTGGGCGCGCAGCGTGGGCGGCATCTGTTCGATGGACCAGCGCACCATGTTCCAGTCGCCGGCGAGCAGCGCGCTGCGCGTGCGCCATTCATACGCCGGGTTCGACAATTGCGCGTTCGCCGACAGCCGGTACCAGTCCGACGCGGCCGGCATGCGCTTGATCGCCGCCTGATAGCCGATCGTTCCCCAGCCGGTCGCGCGTTCGGTGGGCGTCAGGCTCGGCGCGACGGAACTGAAGGTGGCCGCGGCCATCGCCGGATCGTTGCGCGCCATGCGCGTGATGGCGAGCAGCGTCAACTGATGTGCCGGCGTATTGGGCATCACGCCGCGCGCGAGATAGAGCGGCGGCTTGTTGACGGCGTCGTCCAGCAACGTGCCCTTCGGCTTTTCCTGACCGAGCGCCTCGACGATGTTCGAGCCCGTGGTCGTGTAGTTCTGCTCATAGGCGAGACGGATTTGCTGCCAGATGTCGTCGCTGGTGAACTGGCCCGACTCGGCGAGCGCGCCGATCAGATCGACACAGCCGTCGCCGTACCATTTCGGCTCGACGAGCAGCGCGCGCGCCGCGTCCGCGACGTTCTCGCCGCGCGACAGGCGAGCTTCGAGCGCATAGCACTTGACCTGCGTGTCGTCGTTCAGAACGAAACGGGAATATTGCTGCTCGAAGTTCTTCCAGTCGTGACGGCCGCCGAGCACGACGAGATAGTCGTTGCGCATGCGGTCTGCAATCGCCTGGCCGTCGTAGCGCTGCAGGAACGAGAGCACGGGCGCGTCGGGCGCGTCGATGCGCGCGTGGCCCTGCGAATCGAAAAGCTGCGGCTTGATCGTGAAGTATTCGAGGTAGCTCGGCGCCGGATAGTTGGGAATCTGGGCGGCGAGCGCGGCGGCCTTGCCGGCATCGTTCGCGCGCGCGGCATCGCGCAGTTGCAGGAAGATGCGGTCGTCCGGGCCGGGCGACAAGTCAGCGTCGGGGCGAACGGCGGACGCCGTGCCGCAGGCGACGAGCGTCACCGCGGCAAGGGCCGAGCCGACCGCGAGATATACTCGGTTGAGGCGTTTTGACATCGTTATTTCTGGAGCGCGAATGGTCTTGAACCGGGTCCTGAGATCGGAGGAAAGCATAGCACGCAACGTTTGCGATCAACCCAAGAGCGAACCTAAAAGCGCCCTGCGCGCAACGCTCCTCGCGACCCGCGAGGCGCAGAGCGAGCAGGCCGGCCAGATCGCGAAGAATGCGGCGCTCGCGGCGCGCATCGAGGAAGTGCTCGCGCGGCACGACGCGCGATGCGTCGGCCTGTACTGGCCGGTCGCGGGCGAGTTCGACGCGCGCGCCGCGATGACCCGCTGGCTCGCCGCCGATGCCGCGCGCGGCGGGGCGCTGCCCGTGGTCGTCAAGCCGCACGCGCCGATGGTCTTTCACGCATGGAGCGCGCACATGCCGATGAAGGAAGGCCGCTATCGCATTCCGGTGCCCGCCGAAGAGCGCGTCGTGGTGCCGGAATTGCTGCTGATTCCGTGCGTAGGTTTCGATGCCCATCGGTATCGCCTGGGCTACGGCGGCGGCTATTACGACCGGACGCTCGCCGCGTGGCCGGACGCGAAACGGCCCGTGACGATCGGCATTGCGTACGAATCGGGCAAATGCGGCGTGCTGCCGCGCGAGACGCACGACATGCCGCTCGACGCGATCGTCACCGAATCCGCGATCTATTAGAGCGATGCCGCCGCGCGTGCGGCGGTATCGTAGAGACCGGACGCATTGCGCATCAATTGCGCGGCCTCGCCGATCTGCTCGTTGGTGAGTCCGCTTTCGCGCAGCGTTTCGATGAGGCACGCCTCGCGCACTTCGCGATACTTGCCGCAGAGCTCGCGCCCCGCCGGCGTCGCGGAAAAGAACACTTCTTTGCCTGACTTCTCGCTTTGCACATAGCCGCGGGCGACGAGTTTCTTCAGTGCATACGTGGCAACGTGCGTGTCCTCGATGTTCAGCACGAAGCAGATGTCGGCGAGCTTCTTCTTGCGGTCGCGATGGCTCACGTGATGCAGCAGCGACACTTCCACCGCCGTCATGTCCTTCGCGCCCGCGGCCGACATGCAGCGCACCATCCAGCGATTGAACGCGTTACCGGCCATGATGAGGCCGTATTCGAACTCCGACAGTTCCGCGCTGGCTTCGGAGACGAGATGCTCGGACGAAACGATCTTGGTGGGATGGCGCGGCATGGCGGTGGTCGATATGAAGTGCGTTGGAGTGTAGCTCAACGTCATTTGTGAGCGGAAAGCACGCCTCGGCGAAAACGTTAATTGATAATTTCTTGATAATTTATTGACAATGTAACATTCTGCGATGGCGCGAAGCCGGTCCGACCGACGATATTTCGCGCCCGCAAAGGCAATCAAACGCATGACGAAACCACGAATCCACCCCCTGGGCGACACCGCGCTCGTGTGCGAAGCCGCGCCGCCCGCCACGCTCGACTGCCAGCGCCGCGTCTGGGCGCTGGCGGAACACGCGCGCCTGATGCCGCACGTCGTCGAAGTGGTGCCGGGCATGAACAATCTGACGATCGTGTTCGATCCGCTCGAAGCGGACTACGAAACGCTCGCCGCGCAACTGGAATCCGGCTGGGACGCCGCCCAGGCGGTCGACATGGAAAGCGCCGAAATCGAGATTCCCGTGCGCTACGGCGGCGCCGACGGCCCCGATCTCGCCGCGCTCGCGAAACACGTCGGCCTTTCCGTCGATGAAGTCGTGAAGCGCCATACCGAAGCCGAATACATCGTGTTCTTTCTGGGCTTTCAGCCGGGCTTCGCCTATCTCGGCGGGCTCGATCCCGCGCTCGCGATGCCGCGCCGCTCCGAACCGCGCATCGAGGTGCCGGCGGGATCGGTCGGCATCGGCGGGGCGCAGACGGGCATCTATCCGGCGGCGTCGCCGGGCGGCTGGCAATTGCTCGGGCGCACGGAACTGAAGCTCTTCGATCCGGCCAGGAATCCGCCGACGCTCATGCAGCCCGGCGATCGCGTGCGCTTCACGGCGCTGGAGGTGCGCGCATGATCGACGTGATTCGCGCGGGCGTGCTCACGTCCGTGCAGGACCTGGGCCGGCGCGGCTACCGCCATCTGGGCGTGAGCGCGGGCGGTGCGCTCGATGCGCTGTCGCTGGAAATCGGCAATCGCATCGTCGGCAACAAGCCGGATGCGGCGGGCATCGAAGTGACGTTCGGGCCGACCGTGCTGCGCTTCAAGCATGCGACGCGCGTGGCGATCACCGGCACGGATTTCGGCGCGACGCTCGACGACAAGCCGGTCTATTCGTGGTGGAGCCTGCCGGTGCGCGCGGGGCAGGAACTGACGCTGCGCGCGGCCAAGCGCGGCATGCGCTGCTACGTGGCGATCGCGGGCGGCATCGACGTCCTGCCGATGCTCGGCTCCCGCTCGACCGATCTCGCCGCGTGCTTCGGCGGCCTCGGCGGGCGTGCGCTGCGCGACGGCGACCGCTTGCCGGTCGGCGTGCCGCAGCCGCACAAGGGCATTGCGTTTTCGCCGGAAGAACCCGCGTTCGGCGTGAAGGCGCCGGCGTGGTGCAAGTTCGTGCTCGTCGACGAACCCGTGCGGCGCGGGCGTCATTCCCCGGGCCTCGCGTGGGCGGTGCCGATCCGCGTGCTGCGCGGGCCGGAGTACGACAGTTTCAGCGACGCGGCGCAGGCGCGTTTCTGGAACGAGGAATGGACGATCACGCCGAACAGCAACCGCATGGGCTTTCGCCTCGCGGGCACGGCGCTGGAACGCAGGGAGAAGATCGAACTGCTGTCGCACGCGGTTTTGCCCGGCACGGTGCAGGTGCCGCCGAACGGCCAGCCGATCGTGCTGATGGGCGACGCGCAGACGACGGGCGGCTATCCGAAGATCGGTGCGGTCATCAAGGCGGATCTGTGGAAGCTCGCGCAAGTGAAGCTGAACGGCGGCGTGCGCTTCATCGAGACATCGGTGGAAGAAGCGCGCCACGCGCTCGCCGATGAACGGCAATACGTGAGCCAGGTGGAAACGGCCATCGCGATGCACGAAGAACGCATCGCGCGCGCTGGCTCCTGAAGCGAAGACCGCGCGGCCGACGCGGCGCATCACACTCAACATTCAACGGGACGACCAAAACATCATGGAAATCGATCTCAATGCCGATCTCGGCGAAGGCTGCGGCTCCGACAAAGCGCTGCTCGATCTCGTGAGTTCCGCGAACATCGCGTGCGGCTGGCATGCGGGCGGCGCCACCGCGATGCGCGACTGCGTGCGCTGGGCCGTGGAGAAAGGCGTCGCCATCGGCGCGCATCCGAGCTTCAACGATCCGGAGAATTTCGGGCGCAGGGAAATGCATCTGCCGCCCGAGGAAATTTATGCGGGCGTGCTGTATCAGCTTGGCGCGCTGTCGGCGATCGCGCAGGCGGAAGGCGGGCGCATCGCGCACGTGAAGCCGCACGGCGCGCTCTACAACCAGGCGGCGAGAAGCCCCGACATCGCCGATGCGATCGTGTCCGCCGTGCACGACTTCGATCCGTCGCTGCTCGTGTTCGGGCTCGCGAACAGCGGGCTCGTCGAAGCGGCGCGGCGCGCGGGCCTGATCGCGATCGAGGAAGTGTTCGCGGACCGCGGCTATCGCGCGGATGGCTCGCTCGTGCCGCGCAAGGAGCCGGGCGCGCTGCTCGACGACGAAAACCTCGTGCTCGACCGCACGCTCGCGATGGTGCGCGAGCAGCGCGTTCAGGCCGTGTCGGGCGAATGGGTGCCGCTCAATGCGCAGACGATCTGCCTGCATGGCGACGGCGCGCACGCGCTGGAATTCGCGCGCCGCATTCGTGGCGCGCTCGCCGATGCGGGCATCGAAGTCCGCGCGGCGCACGCCGACGCCTGAAGTCATTTTCAGCAAGTTCCAACGCCCCGCGACGCCGGGGCGTTTTAGCAAGAAAGCGCCCGGTTCGAGGCGCGTCTTTTCCTGTCAGTGTGGAGATCCTAATGGCAAATGCAGTCAATCTATGGCCGCTCATCGGCGTGGCCGTCATCATCGTGGGGTTCGTGCTGCGCTTCAATCCGATGCTGATCGTCGCGGCCGCGGCAATCATCACCGGCTTGGCGGCGCATTTTCCGGTCGAGCGCATTCTGACCGCGATCGGCAGCGGCTTTCTCAAGACGCGCAATATTCCGCTCATCATCCTGTTGCCGCTGGCGGTGATCGGCCTGCTCGAACGGCACGGCCTGCGCGAGCGCGCGCAAATGTGGATTTCGAGCATCAAGGCCGCGACCGCGGGGCGTCTCCTGATCGTCTATCTGTTCGTGCGTGAAATCACGGCGGCGGTCGGTCTGACGGGACTCGGCGGCCATCCGCAGATGGTGCGGCCGCTGCTCGCGCCGATGGCCGAAGGCGCCACCGAAGCGCGCTACGGCAAGCTCTCCGATGAAACGCGCTACAAGCTGCGCGCCTATTCCGCCGCGACCGACAACGTCGGCCTGTTCTTCGGCGAGGACATCTTCGTCGCGTTCGGCGCGATCGTGCTGATGGTCACGTTCCTGAAGGAAGCGGGCATCGTCGTCGAACCGATGCATGTGGCCGTGTGGGGCATTCCCACCGCGATCTGCGCGTTCCTGATCCACGGCTTCCGGCTGTGGCTGCTCGACCGCAGGCTCGCGCGCGAACTCGGCGCGCTCACGCGCAACGTCGCGGGAGAGAAGGCATGACGCTCACGATCAACTATCTCTTCTATCTCGTCGGCATCGTGCTCGTGGTCGTCGCGGGCATGATCCTCACGGACAAGTCGCATCCGCGGCGTCTCTCCGCGGGCGTGTTCTGGCTCATCTACGCGCTGATCTTTCTCGTCGGCGACTGGATTCCGGTGACGGTGGTCGGCGTGCTTGTCGTGGCGATGGCGCTGATCGCGGGCCTTGGCGGCGTGACCGGCGCGAAGCCCAAGATGCTTTCCGAAGAAACGCGCCGCCAGAGCGCCGTGCGGCTCGGCAACAAACTCTTCGTGCCCGCGCTGACGATTCCCGTCGTCACCGTGATCCTCACCCTTTCCGTGAGCCACCTCGTGTTCGGCGGCAAGCCGCTCATCGATCCGAAGAACGTGACGCTGATCGGCTTCGGCATCGGCTGCGTGATCGCGCTTGCAATCGCCTGCGTGATGACGCGCGATACCGTCGGCCAGTCGATGCGTGAAACGCGCCGGCTCATCGACGCGCTCTCGTGGGCAGCCGTGCTGCCGCAAATGCTGGGCATGCTCGGACTTGTATTTTCCGATGCGGGCGTCGGCAAGGCGGTCGCGCATGTGACGACGGCTTACGTCAACATGGACTATCGGTTCGTCGCGGTGGCGGTGTATGTCGTCGGCATGGCGCTCTTCACGATGGTGATGGGCAACGGTTTCGCCGCATTCCCGGTGATGACGGGCGGCGTCGGCGTGCCGATTCTTGTCGGCATGTTCCACGGCAATCCCGCGACGATGGCCGCGATCGGCATGTTCTCCGGCTACTGCGGCACGCTCATGACGCCGATGGCGGCGAACTTCAACATCGTGCCGTCGGCGCTGCTGGAGCTGCCCGACAAGAACGCGGTGATCAAGGTGCAGGTGCCGACGGCGTTGACGCTTTTGATTGCGAATGTGTTTTTGTTGAACTGGCTGATGTTTATTTGAACGGCGGCGAGCGCGCGTTTTCTGCAACGCGTGCTTGCGCGCTCATTTCAAGATAGCCAGTCTCCGCCAGGGCGTTGTTTCCAAGAGGTAAGACGCTCGCTCAGCGTTCGACGGCTTGTCGAACGGCAGTGGTCTCCTTGATATGGGACTGAACCTGTTTTCGAGGAAGGCAAGTCGCTAGCCCCCCGCCACCACAAACCCTCTCTTCCTCAACAATTCGAGCACCCCCCGCGCCCCGCCCAAATGCAGCGCCCCGATCGCGACAAAAACCGGCTTATCCGGCGCCGCCAACGCAACCATCCTCTGCACAAACCGCTGGTTTCTCTGATAAACCACGCGGTTATCCACCTGCTCGGCCAGCGCCTTGTTGCGCGCCAGTTTCGAGCTCTTCGCATCGTCCCAGGCCTTCAACGCATCCGCATCGCCGATACGCCATAACCGGTGCAGCTCCTTCACGTCCGCGACATTCTCCGCGGGCGTCTGCACGAGATCCTGCGCGAGCATTTCGCGCTGCTGCGCCGACGTGAGCCGCGTGAACGTCGATATCTGTTCATTCAACGTCTCCAGCCCGACGATCTTCCCGCGCACCCGCAGATACACGTTCTGCAATTGCGCCTCGGTCCCATACTCGCTCTGAAAACCCGCCTTCAACGTGTCGTACGTTTCGATCAGCATCGAAGCCAGCCACGGCCGCGTGTGCCGCAGTTCCTTCAACGCCTGCGGATTGCTGCGCATGCGCGTCTCGACCTTCTTCCACATCGCGTCGGGCAAATAGTCGATGAGACACTCGCTGCGGCACATGCCATAGCGATTCACGTCTTCCTGAGAGAGCAGCAGTTCGTCGGGAGAGATTTCGAGCGCCAGTGTCGGCGAAGCATCGAGCGCCGCGAGTATCGGCTTGCGAAACGGTTGCTCGGGCGGATAGTCGCTCGCGAAACCCACATGGAGCGTGCCGAGCACGTAGATGGTCGTCGCGCCCTTGGTCGCGACGTAGAACGGCATACGCGGCGGCTGCGCGCGCACCGGACCGCTCGCGGTCGTGCCGGTCGAACGATCCGCGCGCGGCGGCGCAGGCGCCGGGTTCGACGGCGCGGTGGCGGAACCGGCATCGCCCGCGGCCTGCGGCGTGCGTGCTCCGATCACGGCGAAGCTCGGCGACCACCACGCGACACCCGCCGTAAACAGCACGAACGACAGCACGATGACTGTCGTTTGGGCGAGCGCCGCGCGCAAAGAGCGCGGCTTGACGTATGAATCCGGCACGACCGTCATCTTAAAACATTCACATGACGCGTCGCGCGCGTCCGCCGAGATTCAGGCTTCGCCTTCTCCCACCTCCTCGGCGCGATGACACGACACCTGCCGCCCATCCACGGCGCGCAGCTTCGGCTCCTCGACGCGGCATCGCTCGATCGCATACGGGCAGCGCTGATGAAACGTGCAGCCCGACGGCGGATTGAGCGGCGAAGGCATTTCGCCCTGCAGCTTGATCTTGATGCTCCGGTCTTCCTCGAAGATCGCGGGCGTCGCGGACATCAGCGCGCGCGTGTACGGATGACGCGGCTTCGCGAAAATCGTCTTCTTGTCGCCGAGCTCGGCGACGCCGCCGAAGTACATCACCATCACGTCGTCGGCGATATGCTCCACCACCGACAGGTTATGCGAGATGAACACGTAGCTCGTGCCGAACTGCGCCTGCAAATCCATGAACAGATTCAGAATCTGCGCCTGGATCGATACATCGAGCGCGGACACGGGCTCATCGGCGACGACGATCTGCGGGTCCAGAATCATCGCGCGCGCGATCGCCACGCGCTGACGCTGTCCGCCCGAAAACATGTGCGGATAACGCGACGCATGTTCGGGCCGCAAGCCGACGGTGCGCATCATGTGCGCAATGCGCTCGGCGCGCTCGGTCGCGCTCAGCTTGGTGTTGATCGCGAGCGGCTCGCCAAGCGTCTGCTCGACGGTCTTGCGCGGATTCAACGACGCAAACGGGTTCTGAAACACCATCTGCACGCGCTGACGCAACTCGGCGATCTTCGCCTTGCTCGCCCCGGCGACGTCGTCGCCTTCGATCAGCAAGCGGCCCGACGTGGGCGCTTCGATCATCGTCAACTGACGCGCGAGCGTCGACTTGCCGCAGCCCGATTCGCCGACGACCGCGAGCGTGCGCCCGCGCTTCAGCTCGAACGACACGCCGTTCAACGCCTTCACCGTGCCGTGCTTGAACGCGCTGCGCTTCACGTCGTAGTGCTTCGTGAGCCGGTCGGCGGCAAGCACGATCTCCTGACTGATTTCCTTCGGTACGGCGTTCATCGCGCGCCCTCCACGACTACATCGATATTCAGCGGCTTGATGCAACGCGCGCGCACGGCCGGGTCGTTCTTGTCGAGCTGAAACAGATTCGGCCGCGCCTTCCAGCAATCGTCGACGACATACTTGCAGCGCGGCGCGAAGAGGCATCCGCCCGGCCGGTCGTCCTTGCCCGGCACCATGCCCGGCAGCGCGGCGAGGCGCGACGTGCCGCGGTTATGCTCGGGAATGGCCGCGAGCAGCGCTTCCGTGTATGGATGATGCGGCTCGCTGAAGATCGTCGGCACATGATTCGTTTCGATGATCTCGCCCGCGTACATCACCGCGACGCGCTGCGCCACTTCCGACACCACGGCGAGATCGTGCGAAATCAGCACGAGCGCCATGCCGCGTTCTTTCTGCAGGCGCACGAGCAGTTCCATGATCTGCGCCTGAATGGTGACGTCGAGCGCCGTGGTCGGCTCGTCGGCGATCAGCAGCTTCGGATTGCACGCGACGGCCATCGCGATCATCACGCGCTGGTTCATGCCGCCCGACATCTGATGCGGAAACGATTCGATGCGGCTCTTCGCATCCGGAATGCCGACCTGATCGAGCAGTTCGACGGCGCGCTTGTGGAGCGCATCGCCACGCAAGCCTTCGTGCAGCTTCAGCACTTCCTTGATCTGATAGCCGACGGTATAGCTCGGGTTCAGGCTCGTCAGCGCGTCCTGAAACACCATCGCGATATCCTTGCCGATGATTCTGCGACGCTCGCGCGCCGACGCCTTCAGCAAGTCGCGGCCATCGAACGTGACCTGATCGGCGGTCACTTTGCCGGGCGCGTCGATGAGGCCCATCAGCGCCATCATCGTGACGCTCTTGCCGGAGCCGGATTCGCCGACCACGCCGACAACTTCGCCCGGTTTCACGGAAAGATCGATGCGATCGACGGCCTGCGTGCCGCCGAACGTCACCTGCAGATTACGGATAGTCAAAAGATCGTTCATCGCTTAGCCCATCCGCTTGAGTTTCGGATCGAGCGCGTCGCGCAGACCGTCGCCGAGAAGGTTGATGACGAGCACCGAGACGAGAATCGACAGGCCCGGCATCGTCACGATCCACCACGCGCTTTCGATGTAGTCGCGCGCCGATGCGAGCATCGCGCCCCACTCCGCCGCGGGCGGCTGCACGCCGAGGCCCAAGAAGCCGAGCGCGGCGGCATCGAGAATCGCGGAAGAAAAGCCGAGCGTCGCCTGCACGATGAGCGGCGCGGCGCAGTTCGGCAGCACTTGCGAGAACATCAGCCGCACCGTGCCCGCGCCCGCGACGCGCGATGCCGTCACGTATTCCTTCTGCAACTCGCCGAGCGCCGACGCGCGCGTGAGACGCACATAGCCCGGCAGCGCGACGATCGCGATGGCGAGCATGGTGTTGACGAGCCCTGGCCCGATGATCGCGACGACCGCAACCGCCAGCAGCAGCGACGGCAACGCGAGCAGCACGTCCATGACGCGCATGATCGGCGTGTCGAGCCAGTGGAAGAACGCGGCCATGAGCCCGAGCACGACGCCCGGAATCAGCGCGAGCACCACCGACACGAAGCCGATCCAGAACGACAGCCGCGCGCCGTACATGAGGCGCGAAAGAATGTCGCGGCCGGCTTCGTCGGTGCCGAGCAGGAACATGCGATTGCCGCCTTCGAGCCACGCGGGCGGGATCTTGACGTAATCGCGGTATTGCTCGATCGGGCTATGCGGCGCGATCAGCGGCGCGAGCAGCGCGACGAGAATCAGCGCGACCACGATCGCGCCCGCGACCACGGCGCCGCGATTGCGCGAGAAGTTGAACCAGAACTCGCGCGCGGCGACCATGCGGCCGGACGGCGGCGTCAGCGCGCCCGGCGGGAGATTGTTTTGAACGTCAGCCATAACTTTTCATGCCTCGCGCCGAGCCGCCTCAAGCGAGGCATGCGCCCCCTCGGGGGGCAGCGAACAAATGTGAGCGTGGGGGTACATGCTTACCTCGTATGGCGAATGCGCGGATTCAACACGCCGTAGAGCAGATCGACGACCAGATTCACGACGATCACGAGCGTCGCGATCATCAGAATGCCGCCTTGCACGACCGGATAATCGCGCCGCGAAATGGCGTCGATGAGCCACTTGCCCACGCCCGGCCACGAGAACAGCGTCTCGGTCAGCACCGCGCCCGCGAGCAGCGTGCCCACTTGCAGACCGATCACGGTCACGACCGGAATCAGCGCATTGCGCAGCGCATGCACGACCACCACGCGCAGCGGCGACAAACCCTTCGCGCGCGCGGTGCGGATGTAGTCCTCGCGCAGCACTTCGAGCATCGACGAGCGCGTCATGCGCGCAACCACCGCAAGCGGAATCGTGCCGAGCACGATGGTCGGCAGGATCAGGTGACTCACGGCCGACCTGAACGCGCCTTCATCGGTGGAGAAGAGCGCATCGATCAGCATGAAGCCCGTGACGTGCGGAATGTCGTATTCCACCGCGATGCGGCCCGACACCGGCGTCCAGCCGAGCTTCGCGGAGAAGAACATGATGAGGATCAAGCCCCACCAGAAAATCGGCATCGAATAGCCGGTGAGCGCAGTGCCCATCACGCCGTGATCGACCACCGTGCCGCGCCGGAGCGCCGCCGCGACGCCCGCCGGCAAGCCGACGGCGAGCGCGAAAATCATCGCGCAGATGGACAGTTCGACGGTCGCGGGAAAGCGCGCGAGGAACTCGCCCATCACGCTCGTATTCGTGATGATGGACGTGCCGAGATCGCCCTTGAGCGCGTGCCCGACATACGTCAGATATTGCAGCGGAAGCGGCTGATCCAGCCCCAGGCGCTTCATGGCTTCGGCGTGCATCGCCGGGTCGACGCCGCGCTCGCCCATCATCACTTCGATGGGATCGCCAGGAATCAGATGGATGAGCGCGAACGCAAGAATCGTAATGCCGATGAACGTCGGTATCACCATTCCTATGCGTCGCAAAACGAATCGGAACATGATCGCCCTTTGGTGCTTTGGGAGGACAGAATGTGAGTCCGGCGGCTTGGATCTCGTGAACCCGCGCCGCCGGCGTATTCGAATAGTTATGGTTTAGTGCAAAAAGCGTTCCGCTGACAAACTTTATTGCATGCCGACGCCATCAAAACGCACGTAGCCGAGCGGCTCGATCTTCATGTTCGTCACCTTCTTGCTGACGGGCTGATAGACCGTCGAGTGCGCGATCGGCGAGAACGGGAGCTGCTGCGCGAAGATCTGCTGCGCGTCGGTGTAAGCCTTCGTGCGCGCGGCGACATCGGTCGTCGAACGGCCTTTCACGACGAGTTCGTCGAACGGCTTGTAGCACCACTTCGAGAAGTTGCTGCCCTTCACCGCGTCGCAGCCGAGCAGCGTGCCGAGCCAGTTGTCGGGATCGCCGTTGTCGCCGGTCCAGCCGATGAGCAGCGCATCATGCTCGCCCGCGTGCGCGCGCTTCAGATACTCGCCCCACTCGTACGAGACGATCTTCGCCTTCACGCCGATCTTGGCCCAGTCGGCCTGGATCATTTCCGCCATCAGACGCGCGTTCGGGTTGTAGGCGCGCTGCACGGGCATGGCCCACAGCGTGATTTCCATGCCGTTCGGGAAGCCCGCCTTCGCGAGCAAGTCCTTCGCCTTCGCGGTGTCGTACGCCTGGCCCTTCAGGTTCTTGTCGAACGACCATTGCGTCGGCGGCATCGGTGCGGTGGCCGGCTGGCCCGCGCCCTGATACACGGAATCGATGATCGCCTTCTTGTTGATCGCCATGTCGAGCGCGCGGCGCACGTCGGTGTTGTCGAGGCCTTTCTTCGTCACGTTGTAGGCGACGTAACCTTCGTTGAAGCCCGCCTGCGACGGCGTATCGACGGTCGATACCGACTTCAGTGTCGAGATATCGCCCGGACGCGGATAGCTCATCACCTGGCATTCGTTGTTCTTCAGCTTCTGCACGCGCACGGCGGCGTCCGGCGTGATCGAGAAGATCAGCTTCGAGATCTGCACCGCGTTCGGCTTCCAGTAATCAGGATTGCCGTCGAAGCGGATGGTCGCGTCCTTCGTGTAGCTGCGGAAAATGAACGGGCCCGTTCCCACCGGCTGCTGGTTGATGTCGGCGGCCTTGCCGTCCTTCATCAGCGTGTCGGCGTATTCGGAAGAAAGAATCGACGCGTATTCCATCGCCATGTTCTGGATGAACGGCGCGCTCACTTCCTTCAGCGTGAACTTCACGGTGTACGGATCGACCTTCTCGATCTTCGAGATCAGCTTGTCCATGCCGAGATCCGTGAAATACGGAAACTGCACGTTGTACGCCTTGCGGAACGGATTGTTCGGATCGAGCATGCGGTTGAACGTGAAGATCACGTCGTCCGCGTTGAATTCGCGCGTCGGCTTGAAGAACGAGGTCGTCTGGAACTTCACGCCGTGACGCAGATGGAACGTGTAGGTGAGGCCGTCCGACGACACATCCCACTTCTCGGCGAGACCCGGCTCGACCTTCGTGCCGCCGCGCTCGAATTCGACGAGGCGGTTATAGACGGTGAACGTGTTCGCGGTGAAATCGGTGCCGGTGGTGTACTGCGCCGGATCGAAACCCGCCGGGCTGCCTTCCGAGCAGTAGACGAGCGTCTTGTTCGGGATGGCGGCGTTGGCGGCGCTCGCCGCGAAGAGCGATGCCGTGGCCACGGCGCCCACGAGCGCCGACATGCGGACGGCTCGCAACAGGCTGTTTTTGTTCATGTTTCCTCCAAGTCAATGCCGGCGTTCGGGCCGGCGTAGCGCGAGTTTACTGGATCGCGTCGCTCGTTCTTTCGGAAGCGTGTGCGCGAAGTGGGCGCTACCCTAGCACGAACAAAAGTGACATGCGTTCTTGGTTTTCCCCACTATCGTTTGCCGCCGGCCGCGCTTCGATAAGGGCACGTTATCGGCCATGCGTTTAAGTGATAGACCGGAGGACGAAATATTGCGCGTCAGGGCGCGAGAGCGCGCAAAAAGGGCGGAATTTGAAGGGGAGAGGAAAGAACCGCGCGGCGAGCGCCGCGCGGGAACAACATTGATGCAGGTCAGACGCTCTTGAAGCCGAGCCGCTCGCAAATCATCTTCGACGCCCAGGCGCCGTTGAGCGTGTAGAAATGCAGGCCGGGCGCGCCTTCGTCGATGAGACGGCGGCACAGACCCGTCACCACATCGACGCCGAACGCGCGGATCGACTCGCGGTCGTCGCCGAAGCTTTCGAGCCGGCGCGCGACCCACTTCGGCACTTCCGCGCCGCACATGTCGGAGAAGCGCATCAGTTGCGAGAAGTTCGTGATCGGCATGATGCCTGGCACGATCGGCACGTCGACGCCCAGCTTCCGCGCTTCCTCGACAAACTTGAAGTACGAGTCCGCGTTGAAGAAGTACTGCGTGATCGCCGAATTTGCGCCCGCCTTCACCTTGCGCGCGAAGTTTTCGAGATCGGCGCGCGGCGATCTCGATTGCGGATGAAACTCGGGATACGCGGCCACTTCGATGTTGAACCAGTCGCCGTGCTCCTGGCGGATGAACGCCACGAGTTCCGACGCATAGCGCAACTCGCCGACTTCGCCCATGCCCGAAGGCAGATCGCCGCGCAACGCGACGATATGGCGAATGCCGTGCTCGCGGTAATTGGCGAGGATCGCGCGCAGGTTGTCTCTCGACGACCCGATGCACGACAGATGCGGCGCGGCCTCGAAACCTTCCGCGGCCATTTCGAGCACGGTGTCGAGCGTGCCTTGCTGCGTGGAGCCACCCGCGCCGAACGTCACGGAGACGAACTTGGGCGACAACTTCTTGAGTTCGGCGCGGGAAGCGCGCAGCTTGTCCACGCCTTCCTGCGTCTTCGGCGGGAAAAACTCGAATGAGAGTTCGATCGGTTTCATGATGATGAGGACTCGAGCGGCGGCAGTCCGTCTAGCCGAAGTTGCGGTTCCCGAATATGAGTGCCGACAACAGCCAGGACACGATGCTGTACAGAATCGAGCCGAAGAACGCGGACCAGAACCCCGACACTTCGAAGCCCTTCAGCAGCGATGAGCACAGCCAGAAGCAGAGCGCGTTCACCACCAGAATGAAGAGTCCGAGCGTGAGTACCGTCACCGGCAGCGTGAGGATGATAAGCACCGGCCTCAGCACTGCATTGATGAGTCCGAGCACCACCGCGATGATGAGCGCCGTGCCGAAACTGCGAATGTGAATCGACGGCACCAGATACGTGATGATCAGAAGCGCGAGCGCGTTGATCAGCCATGTCAGCAGCAAGGTCATCGAGGGTTCTCCGGGTTTGAGGCGTCAGCTTGCATGCGCCGCGCGGGTGCGATCTTCAACTGTTCGCACCCGTGCGGACGAACGCCGCCGCTCAGGCGATTAATAGCGGTAGTGGTTCGGCTTGAACGGGCCGTTCTTGTCGACGCCGATATAACCGGCCTGCTCGTCGCTCAAAACCGTCAGTTCCACGCCGATGCGGCCGAGGTGCAGACGCGCGACCTTCTCGTCGAGATGCTTCGGCAGCACGTAGACCTTGTTCTCGTACTTCTTGCCTTGAGTGAACAGTTCGATCTGCGCGAGCGTCTGGTTCGTGAACGAGTTCGACATCACGAACGACGGATGGCCCGTTGCGCAGCCGAGGTTCACCAGACGCCCTTCAGCCAGAATGATGATCTTCTTGCCGTCCGGGAAGACGATGTGGTCGACCTGCGGCTTGATGTTGTCCCACGTGTACTGGCGCGTGGAAGCAATATCGATTTCCGAATCGAAGTGACCGATGTTGCAGACGATCGCGTTGTTGCGCATCGCCTTCATGTGGTCGTGGTTGATGACGTGGTAGTTGCCCGTCGCCGTCACGAAGATGTCGGCGCGGCTCGCGGCGTATTCCATCGTCACGACGCGGTAGCCTTCCATCGCGGCTTGCAGCGCGCAGATCGGATCGATTTCCGTGACCCACACGGTCGCGCCCAGGCCGCGCAGCGATTGCGCGCAGCCCTTGCCCACGTCGCCGTAACCCGCGACGACCGCGATCTTGCCCGCGATCATCACGTCGGTGGCGCGCTTGATGCCGTCGACGAGCGACTCGCGGCAGCCGTACAGGTTGTCGAACTTCGACTTCGTGACCGAATCGTTCACGTTGATGGCCGGGAACGGCAGACGCCCTTCCTTCTCCATCTGATACAGGCGATGCACGCCCGTGGTCGTTTCTTCCGTCACGCCCTGAATGTGCGAGAGGCGCGTGGAGTACCACTTCGGATCGGCGTCGAGGTGCTTGGCGATGGACTTGTACAGCGCGACTTCTTCCTCGTTCGTCGGCTTGGCGATGACCGAGCGGTCCTTCTCCGCCTTCGCGCCGAGAATGAGCAGCAGCGTGGCATCGCCGCCGTCATCGAGAATCATGTTGGCGAATTCGCCGTTCGGCCATTCGAAAATGCGGTGCGAGAATTCCCAGTACTCGTCGAGCGACTCGCCCTTGAACGCGAACACCGGCGTGCCGCCCGCGGCGATGGCGGCGGCGGCGTGATCCTGCGTCGAGAAGATGTTGCACGATGCCCAGCGCACGTCGGCGCCGAGCGCGGTGAGCGTTTCGATCAGCACGCCCGTCTGGATCGTCATGTGCAGCGAACCGGCGACGCGCGCGCCCTTCAGCGGCTGCTGCGCCTTGTACTCTTCGCGCGTCTGGATGAGACCCGGCATTTCCGTTTCGGCGATGTCGAGTTCCTTGCGGCCCCATGCGGCCAGCGACATGTCGGCGACGACGTAATCCTTGGAATCTTTGGAATCGAGAACTGCGGCGTTCATCACGCCCTCCTTTCTAAAAAGTACTAGAAATGTTGACGTGAGCGCCGTTCGAATGCGGTGGCTCAGCGGGCGCTTTTTCTGGCGCTTTCGAACCGTCCGGATTGAAAGCTTCCGAGCCTGGCGGCCATGTACTGTCGTACTGAAAGGCCGTCGCAACGCTCCTCGGAAGCGAACGCAGATTGTAGCAAAGTCTCGCTGCTCGCGATCAGAACGGCAACACCGACAACACCGGCGCGAGCAGCACCATCGCGACGCCGGCGATCATCATCGTGAGACTGGCGACGACGCCTTCTTCGCTCCCCAGTTCGCGCGCCTTCGCCGTGCCGACGCCGTGCGCGGCCGCGCCGAACAACGCGCCGCGCGCGAGCCGCGTGCGCAACGGCACGAGCGCCAGGACGATTTCGCCGAACAGCATGCCGCAGACGCCCGTCGCGATCACGAACAGCGCCGTGAGATCTTTCGGCGCGTGGATCTTGTCGGAGACGGCGAGCGCGAAAGGCGTCGAAACGGAGCGCGTCGCGAGGCTGCGCTGCAATTCCGGCGACAGATGCAGCAGCTTCGCGAGCATCAGCGATCCGCCGACCGCGACCAGAATGCCGACCGTCACGCCGACCGTCAGCGAAATCCAGTGCCGCTTGATGAGCGCGCGGTATTCGTAGATCGGCACCGCGAACGCAACCGTCGCCGGGCCGAGCAGCCACATCAGCCAGCGCGTATCGGCGTAATAGACGGAGTACGGAATGCGCGCCATCACGACGACGAGCGCGAGCACCGCCGGGACCGCCAGCAGCGGCGTGAGCCACGGCCGTTTGAAACGCGTATAGAGATGTTTCGCCGCGAAATACAGCGCAACGGTCAGCACGAAGCAGCCCGCCGCGATGAGGCGCGCGGCGTCGTCTTCGAGAAGGGAATCGAGAAAGTGGTTCATGACGGCGTAATCAGGCGCGGGCCGCATGCCGCGCCACGAGCGCGCGGCGCAGCGCGAGCCGGCGTTCGAGGCGCGCCGCACGGTCGACGGCGAACGCGACTGCGACCATCACCATCAAGGTTCCGCCGACGACAACCAGCGCAAGCCGCCAGCCGTCTTCCATGAAAAGACCGCCGTACTGCACCGCCGCCACCGCCGCCGGAATAAAAAACAGCAGCATGTCGGAGAGCAGCCAGTCGGCGCCGGCCTTCACCCAGCGCGGCGCGATTCCGCCGCAAAACAGCAGCGCGAGCAGCGCGACGAGGCCGATCACGCCGCCAGGCAACGGCAGCGCCAGCTTGCGCGCGACGAAGTCGGCCACCGCCCAGATGGCCGCAAGCACGGCGGACTGCGACGCGATGCGCACGAAGCGTCCGAAAGCGGAAGGCGTTTTGGTCGAGAGGACGGCGGACATGTGGGCTCTTCTACGTTGAATGCGATTGATTAGGGTTATCCCGTAGTCCGAGTATATGGGCGCCCCTCGCATAATAAAAATGACTTAACCTTATCTAAATCATTCCAAACTGGAATTTCGGAGCCGACGATGGAATTGCGCGCCTTGCGGTACTTCATCGAGGTCGTGAAGCAGAAGAGCTTCACCGCCGCCGCCGAGCACATGTTCGTGACGCAGCCGACCATCAGCAAAATGGTGAAGTCGCTGGAGGATGAAGTCGGCTCGCCGCTTCTTCTGCGCGAAGGCCGTCAGATGGTGCTGACCGATGCGGGGCAGATCGTCTATCAGCGCGGCGTCGAGGTGCTGGCCGCCCACGCGCGGCTCGAAGCCGAACTCAACGATCTCGGCACGTTCGGGCGCGGCACGCTGACGATCGGCATTCCGCCGATGGGCGGTGCGCTCTTCACGCCGGCCATCGCCGCGTTCCGGCAACGCTATCCGAAGGTCGAGCTCAAGCTGTTCGAGCGCGGATCGAAGGCGATCGAGGCCGCGCTGATCGATGGCGAACTCGAACTGGGCGGCGTGCTGCAGCCCGTGAACACCGAAGTCTTCGACGTGTTGCCCGTCAGCCGGCAAGTGCTCTGGCTCGTCGCGCCGAAAGGCTCGCGCTGGGACCAAGCGCGCGAAGTCGCGCTCACCGATCTCGCCGCCGAGCCGTTCGTGTTCTACGGCGAGAGCCTCGCCTTGAACGATGTCGTGCTCAACGCGTGCCGCGAGGCCGGTTTTGCGCCGACGATCGTCGGGCGCAGCGGGCATTGGGATTTCATGGCGGCGCTCGTGCAGGCGGGCATCGGCATTGCGCTGTTGCCGGCGCCCTATTGCCGCCGCCTCGACGCCGACGCGTTCACCTGCCGTCGCGTCGTCGCGCCCGAGATTCACTGGGACATGGCGCTCGGCTGGCGGCGCAACGGTTATCTGTCGCACGCGGCGCGCGCGTGGATCGAGGTCGCGCGCGAAATGCTGCCTGCGAATCTCGACGAGGATTTCATGGCCGATGGCTTCCCGCGCGCCCGGCGCGGCGAGCCGGAATCATGACCCGCCGAGCGCCAAAACAAAACGCGCCGGCCCGCGATAAGCGGGCCGGCGCGTCATTCGAAACGGCCTGCGGGCCTTTTCCGAATCAGCTCACTTCCTTGAACTCGATCCGGCGATTCGCCGCGCGGCCTGCGGGCGTCGTGTTGTCGCCGATCGGTTGCGCGTCGCCGAAACCTTCCACCGAGAGCGTGTCCGCCTTCACGCCGTGCTGGATCAGGTACTTGCGCACCGTCTCCGCGCGCTGTTTCGAGATACGCAGGTTCGCTGCCGGGTCGCCGGTGCTATCCGTGTAACCGCCGATCTGCAGCTTGATCGGCGTGCCTGCCGTGCCGCACTCCGTCAGCGACTTCGCCGAATCCGCGAGATCGTTCAGCGCTGCGCGCGGCAAGGCGTTCGATGCAAAGCCGAAGTTGATCGGATGCGCGTTCATGTGCTTGGCGATGTCGGCGGCGGCGCAGGCCGCGGCAGCTTGCGCGTCGGACGCAGCCAACGTGCGCGCCGCCGGCGTGCTTTCGCTTGAGCCGATCGTCCAGCCGGCGCCGAAGAAGGCCTTCAGCCTGTCCAGCCAGCCGAGCTTCGCGTCGGCGGCGCTTCCGCCGAGATCGATCGTCTCGCCCGTGACGCTCACTTTCGCGCCCGGCAGCGCCATGACCGGCAGCAGGCCTTCGAGCTTGGCGATCCACGAGGCCGGCTTCGTGTCCGGATCGACGGTGATGTTCGCGTGGAATTTGTCCGCGCCGAGCTTCGCCGCGAGCGTATCGATCACCTGGCTACGTTCCGCTTCGCTGTGAACCGTGGCGCTCAGCGTGGGAATGCCGGCTGCGTCCACGACGAAGGACATCGTCGAATCCTTGCCCGGCGTCGCGGCGGCCGCCGAATCCGACGCAACCGATACAGCCGATGCGTTCGACTCGACCGCCGCGGCCGAAACGGCCTCGGAAGTCGCTTCAGGCGTTGCCGCGGGCGCCGCTTCCTGCTCCGTCTTCTCCGTCGAGCAACCGCGTCCGAGCAGAATCGCGAGCAGCGCAAGCGCGGCGGCAAGCGCGATCCACCACCATTTCTTCTTGCTCGCCTTCTCCTGGACGGGCTGCTCGTGCGTGACGTGCGTTTCCACCTGCTGCGGGAACGCCGCCGCCTCGTGCGTCGACGGATGCTCCAGATGCGCGGATACCGCTTTCAGCCGCGATGCGACGCCCGCGAGGAACGCGCCGACCGAGCCGAGCCCGAGCGCATGCGCGAACGTGTCGGTGAGGTTCGCGCGCACCACCGGCAACTGATGGCCGAGCAGCGTCGGGAGCTGGCCGGGATGACCGTTGTGCTGCGTCAAATAGCGCTTGAGCACGCCGAAGAGCGTCGCGCCGACCACGCCGGTCAGCGTGCGCGTGGCGCTCGACGCCACGCCCGTGTATTCCGCGACACGCTCGGCGAGCAGGTTCAGGCTGTCGTGCGAGGCGATCGCCTGATCGGTTTTCGCGCTCGTGTCGATGAGCGTTCTAAAGCCATCGTCGTGCGCGGCGAAATGCGGCAACTCTTCCGCGATGTGCGCGTTCGTCGCCGGCGACATGATCGACGCGAACAGGTTGCGCGCGCCTTCGAGCGACGACGCCTTGTTCATCATCGCGCCGATAAGCGCCGGGCCGCACAGCGAGACCACGCGCATGGCCGATTCCGGCGCACAGCCGATGCGCCCGGCAATATTCTGCAGCACGCTTTCTGTCAAAGCGCCCTGTACGAGTTGATTGAGGTTGATGCTCATAGACTGCTTCCCTGAAAGGCGTTGTTGCATCTGCCGGAGAAATAGGCGTGCCGATTATAGGTTCGGGGTCCTGCACGTCATCGGGGAGGGAATAACAATCGGATTTATCTCAGCAATTGGCGCTTTAGGACTGCGCATAAGAAAAGCACGCCCGATTCCGAAAAGAACGATGCCTCTACCCGTCCAACGCGCGTGCGGCCTATGATTCTTGAATTCGAGATGGCGCCGGAATGGCCGATCGGCCCAGACCGACCGTTGCGCCCGCCCGACAGTGACAAAACCGCGCGCCGGCCTTTCGCGCGCGTCAAAAGGAGACCGACGATGGCCGATCCCGCTGACCGCCCGTTCGGGCAGACACACGAAGTCACGAATCAGGCCCCGCCGCTCGTCGGCTACGACGCTTTCGCGTTCGATCCGGCGCTCGTCGCGGCGCTCGGGCGGGAAGGCGCGCAATGGCACGCGCAAGCACTATCGCGCGACGGCATGGCGCTCACTCAGCCGGATGTCGTCGCGCTGGCCGATCTCGCCAACCGGCACGAGCCGGAACTCGCGACGCACAACTCGCGCGGCGTGCGCGTGGATGCGCTGGAGTTTCATCCGGCGTGGCACGAACTGCTGCGGCGTCTGCGTCACGAAGGGCTGCACGCGTTGCCGTTCGAACCGTCGGCGCGCGCCGGATCGATGGCCGCGCGCTGCGCCGGCTACTATCTGCACGGGCAGCTCGAATCGGGCTCGCTGTGCCCGATCACGATGACCTTCGCGAGCATTCCGGTGCTGCGCAACGAGCCGGATCTGTTCGCGCGGATCGCGCATCCGCTGCTGTCGCGCGAGCACGATTCGCGCGACATTCCGCTGGAGGCCGGCAAGCATTCGATGCTGATCGGCATGGGCATGACCGAGAAACAGGGCGGCTCGGACGTGCGCAGCAACCGCACGCGCGCGCATGCCATCGCGGGCGCGGCATCGGGGCGCGGCGGCGCGTATCGGCTCGTCGGGCACAAGTGGTTCTTCTCCGCGCCGCAATGCGACGCCCATCTGGTGCTCGCGCGCACCGCCGACGAAGGCGGCCTGTCGTGCTTTTACGTGCCGCGCTTCACGCCCGACGGCCGCAAGAACGCGGTCCAGGTTCAGCGCCTGAAGGACAAGCTGGGCAATCGCTCGAACGCGAGCAGCGAAGTGGAGTTTCTCGATGCCTACGGCGTGATGATCGGCGACGAGGGACGCGGCGTGCCGACGATCATCGAGATGGCGAATTTCACGCGGCTCGATTGCGTGATCGGCAGCGCGGCGCTGATGCGCGCGGCGCTCGCGCAGGCGATTCATCACGCGCGGCACCGCAGTGCGTTCGGCGCGCATCTCGTCGATCAGCCCTTGATGCGCAACGTGCTCGCTGATCTGGCGCTCGAATCCGAAGCGGCGACGGTGCTCTTCATGCGCCTCGCGGGCGCGTTCGAGCAGAGCGCCGCGCCGGATGGCGCGCTCGCCGAGCGGGCGTGGCGGCGCATCGTGACGCCCGCCGCGAAGTTCTGGGTCTGCAAGCGCGCGCTCGAATTCACCGGCGAGGCGATGGAAGTCTGGGGCGGCAACGGCTATGTCGAAACGGGGCCGATGGCGCGCTTCTATCGCGAGGCACCCGTCAATTCGATCTGGGAAGGCTCGGGCAACGTCATGTGCCTCGACGTGCTGCGCGCGTTCGAGCGCGAACGGGACGCCGCGCACGCGCTCTTCGACGACTGGAAGACGACGGCGGGCGCGCATCCGGCGCTGGCGGGCGCGCTGTCGTCGTTATCGGACATGCTCACGGGCGATCCGGCCGCGCGTGAAGCGTCGGCGCGGCGCATCGCGCAGCAATTGACGTTGTGCGCACAAGGCGTGCTGCTTGCGCGGCATGCGCCGCAGGAAGTCGCCGATGCCTTCATCGACACGCGTCTGGGCGATGCGCGCGGCGATACGGGGCGCGTGTATGGAACGCTGCCGGCACGCTTCGATCATGCGGCGATCGTGACGCGGGCATTCGCGATCTAGCGCGCGAGCCTGCCCGCTTCCCGCATCGGCTCTTCGTTTTCCAGCCGGTAAACCCACGACAGCAATTCCGCCACCGCCTGATACAAGGCGGGCGGAATATGCGCGTCCAGATCGACCTGCATCAGAAGCGACACCATTTCGGGCGATTCGTGCACGTACAGCCCCGCTTCCTTCGCGCGCTGCACGATCATTTCAGCGACCATGCCGTAGCCCTTCGCGACCACGCGCGGTGTCGACTCGCGATTGCCCGCCTCGTAGGCGAGCGCCGTCGCCTGCTTGCGCGTGTAGAGCGGTTGATCGGCGCTCATGCTCCGCCTCCGTCGCCGTCCGGTGAGCGGAAAAGATGCTCCAGCGGCGAGCGCAGCGGTTTCTTCGCGGCGGGTTTGTCGCCGGTAAGCGCGAGATCGGTGACGCCGTCCATGGAACGCACGGAAAGCGACGCCAGTGCGATGCCCGCCGCTTCGAGCTGGCGCGCGAACGCTTCGCCCTCGGCGGCGAGACGGCGCGCGCCCGAATCGCCGGCCCGGATGCGCGCGACGAGCTTGTCGCCCGTCAGGACCAGTTCGGCGTCCATCGTGCCCAGCGCCGGCAGCGACAAGGTGATGCGCGTGCGCCACGCGCGTTCGTCGGCGGCTTCGTCGGCCATCGTGCGCGGATCGCGCGGTTCGCGCGCGATTTCCCATTCGAAGCGCGTGCCGGGCCACGCCTCGCCCTGCCATCGGAACTGCTGATTGGCGAGCACGTCGAGTTGCTGGCGCACGACATTGAGCGTCGCCGGATGAATACCCGCCGCGATCGACGCCTGCAGCGCGGATTCGTGCTGGCTCGGCTGCGCGCTTTGCGCGCCCGCGCCGGTCGGGTTGCCGCTTTGCGAATTCGACAGCGCGGCGGGCGGCGCATCGCGCACGGATGCCGCCAGCGCCGCGGCCTGCTGCGGATTCTGCGGCGTCGCGACGGCGCGCGCGCCCGCGTGCAAATCGGGCGGATCCGGCGCGAGTTGCGCGGCGCGGGCGTCGTCGAGGCCGGTGTCGCCGTTCGTTGCGGCGTTCGCGAAATCGAGCGGCAGGGCCATCGAGCGGGCGTCGGCGCGCGCTTGCGGCTCGCTGGCGAGCGACGCCGCGCTGCGCTGGCCCGCGAGCCATTGCATCAGATGCGATTCGTAGAAGAGTCCGCTTTCGCCGACGGTTTTAGCCAGCGCGCCAGCCAGCACGGCGGCGGGCAGCGGCGGCAGATTCTGCGTCGCGGCGCGCGCGGCCGCGACGGCGGCGGCATTGGCGGAGAAAGCGGTATCGAAGAGGCCGGTCGTGAGCGCGGCGAAAGCGCTCGCGGGACGCGGCGGAGTCGGCCAGAGCGGGGCGTCGCCGGTCAATGCGGGGGCCGCGCCGCCGAAGCGCGAAATCACGTCGAGCGTGCGCGCAACGCTGGAAAGCTCGGTTTGCGCGGATGCCGCCGGCGTCGCACCGCCCGCCGCCGGCCCGACGAACTGCGCGGTGTCCGTCTGCGTCGTCGTCTGTCCGACGCTCGCGCCGGTCACGCCGCCGCCGGCGACGCCGTTCGGCGCGCGAATCGCGGACATGAGGAGCTCGGTGCGGCTGGCGAGCAGCGTTGCGATCGCGGTGTCGAGTCCAGTCATGCCCACATCCTCATTGGCGCTCCGGGCGTGGCCGGGCGCGAACGGCCTAACGCAGGCCGACCATTTTTTTCAGTACGCGCGCGGGACTGTTGACCGTGAAGAGCGCCGACAGGCGCGCGAGGCTCGGCGAGCTCAGATCGCGGATCGCGGCGTCGTCGGCGAGAATCTTCTTCACGAGGTCCAGCTTGCGCGCCCGGGCGTTCTCGTCGAGTTCCGAGCCGGAATCCACTTCCCTCAACTGCTCGATCAAGTCGCGGTAAGTGCCTTGCAACGTCTTCAGCTCGCTCCATTCGCCGCCGTGCGCGGCCGCCAGCATCTGGCCGGAAATCGCCGCGATGGCTTCGTAATGGGCGAAATATTCTTGTGTCGTCTTCATACTTTCGAGGCAGTCGACGCGCAATCCCGTCAAACGGGCGCCGCGGTCATTTGCGCCACTTCCGGTCCAATTCCCACCCAGGCTTCTTCGAGCGTCGCGAGCAGGTTGTCGACCTCGACCAGCATCGACTCGTCCTGCTTCAGGTTCGCTTCGAGCAGCCGGCGCGACATATACGTGTAGAGCGCGTCCAGACGTTCGGCGATCTCGCCGCCCGCATCCTTGTTGAGCGCCTGCTGCAATCCGCTCTCGATGATGCTGATGGCCTTGCCGACCGCCATGCCGCGCGCGCTGACGTTTTTCTGCTGCAGATGCATGCGCGCCTGCGCGATCGCCTGGCGCGCGCCCTGATACAGCATCACGATCAGACGGTGCGGGCTCGCGCCCATCACCCCTGTCTGAACGCCCACGCGTGCGTAGGCGCTGGCTCCAGCGTGTCCTGGCGAATACATCTCTCGGTTCTCCTTGTGCGATGCCGCGGCGTCCGCGAGCTTCATGCCGACGCCGTGCCTCTCGTCCTGATGCGTGTGGGTCCGGTAAAGCCGGTGCACGCGAGCGCGCTGCCCGCCCATACGGGCGAGCCATCGTTCGCCGTGCCGTTATCGGGGTTATCGGAGAAACGCGGAAAAGCTTTAGGACGCAAGGCTCTAGACGCCATTGGGGCGTTAAAGGGCGGGATCGCGCGGGGAGCCTTGGATCAGACCGAGATCTGCATGATGTCGTTGTAGGCCGAGACGAGCTTGTTGCGCACCTGAAGCCCGAACTGCAGGCCCACGTTCGCCTTCTGCATGTCCACCATCACGTCGTTGAGCGACACGTTCGGCGCGCCGATCTCGAATGCGTGGGCCTGGCTGAGCGCCTTGGTCTGGGTATCGCTGATCTTGTCGATCGACGTTTTCAGTGCATCGGCGAAGCTGCCGGCGCTCGCCGCGCCCGATGTCCCGGTTCTGTCCGCGATGGCGCCCGACGCGACGGTCGAGGCCGCGCCGGCGCCGCCGGCGGCTTGCGACGCCATCGACGAAATCGCCGAGAGAGCGGCGGAAAGCGGATTGATCGGAAAGTTCATGTTGACTCCGGATGACAGGGAAAAGCCGGCGCGCTCGTGGCGGGGACCTGATGCTCGGGCCGCGTTTGGGGAGGGTGTCCGAGTACGAAAAAGATTAGCAGCGGACGGATTTTCAAAGCACCGGAAGAACGGGGAAAACCCCGCTCTATTCGCCGAATCGACTTGCAATCTTCTGCGGATAATCCCCATCGTGAAAAGTCCTCTACCGCCGCTTATTAAAAGTCGGGCGGCCGCAGGGGAAGCAAAGATTCGGAGCCTCGACGCTAAATGGATACGCCCAACAACTCACTGATCACGCCCGACGCCAGAATGGGCCTGGCGGGCGCGCAACCGGGCGCAGCCGCTACGGCCGCTGCGGGCCCGAGCCTCGCGGGAGGCGCCGACTTCGGCGGCTTCACGCAGCGCGTGCCGATGCTCAACCAGTTCCGCTCGAATCCGCGCGTGCCGCTCATCGTGGCGGTCGCGATTCTGGTGATGGTGGTCGCCGGCCTCGTCATGTGGTCGCGCCAGCCGGACTATCGCGTGCTGTTCTCGAATCTCTCCGACCGGGACGGCGGCGCAATCGTTGCCGCGCTCCAGCAGGGCAACATTCCCTATAAGTTGTCCGACGGCGGCGGCGCCATTCTCGTGCCGGGCGAGCAGGTTCACGAAACGCGTCTGCGCCTTGCGAGCCAGGGTCTGCCGAAAAGCGGTTCGGTCGGCTTCGAGCTGATGGACAACCAGAAGTTCGGCATCAGCCAGTTCGCCGAGCAGATCAACTATCAGCGCGCGCTCGAAGGCGAGCTGGAGCGCACGATCGGCTCGATTTCGTCGGTGAAGTCGGCGCGCGTGCATCTGGCGATTCCGAAGCCTTCCGTCTTCGTGCGCGACAAGGAACTGCCGACCGCCTCCGTGATGGTCAATCTGTATCCGGGCCGCGTGCTGGACGAAGGCCAGGTCGTCGCGATCGCGCACATGGTCGCCTCGGGCGTGGCGGACATGCCGGTGAAGAACGTCAATATCGTCGATCAGGACGGCAACCTGCTCACGAGCCAGAGCGCCGCGAACGGCCTCGACGCGTCGCAACTGAAGTACGTGCAGCAGATCGAACACAACACGCAAAAGCGCATCGACGCGATCCTCTCGCCGCTCTTCGGCGCGGGCAACGCGCATTCGCAAGTGAGCGCGGACATCGACTTCTCGAAGCTGGAGCAGACCGCCGAGAGCTACGGCCCGAACGCCAGCCCGCAGAACACGGCGATCCGCAGCCAGCAGTCGAGCGAATCGAGCGAAACCGGCGGCAGCAGCATCGGCGGCGTGCCGGGCGCGCTGTCGAACCAGCCGCCGCAGCCGGCTTCCGCGCCGGTGGATGCCGCCGCGTCGGGCGCCGCCGCCACCGCGAAGACCGGGCCGCAGAACCAGCGCAAGGACACGACCACGAACTACGAAGTCGACCGCACCGTGCGTCACTACGAGCAGGCGACGGGCGGCATCAAGCGGCTCTCGGTCGCGGTGGTCGTCAATTACGAAAAGAAGGTCGATGCGAAGGGCAACGTGACGATGACGCCGCTCGCCGCCGACAAGCTCGCTCAGGTCCAGCAGCTCGTCAAGGACGCGATGGGCTTCGACGAGAAGCGCGGCGACTCGGTGAACGTCGTGAACAGCGCCTTCTCGGCCGATCTGAACGTGACGCCCGAAGCGCCGTGGTGGCGCACCCCGCAGATGATCGCGTGGGGCGTGCAGGCGGCGAAGTACGCGGGCATCGGCATCGTCGGGCTGTTCCTGTACTTCAGCATGGTGAAGCCGGCGATGAAGCGCGCCTTCCCGCCGCCGCCCGAAACCGCGCCGACGCTCGCCGCGCCGGATGAACTTTCGCTGCTCGACGGCCCCGCCGCCGAGGGCGCGAAGAAGCTGGACGAAGACAAGGATGCCGAGGTGAGTCTGCTCGGTCATGAAAGCAAGAAAGCCAAATTCGATCGCAATCTCGACTACGCGCGCATGGTGGCGCGTCAGGACGCGAGAATCGTTGCGACGGTCGTAAAGAACTGGGTGTCCGATGAACGCTGAAGGCCTGAACAAAGCCGCTCTCCTCCTGATGTCCGTCGGTGAGGAAGAAGCCGCCGAAGTATTCAAGTATCTCGCGCCGCGCGAGGTGCAGAAGATCGGCGCGACGATGGCGGCGCTGAAGAACGTCACCCGCGAGCAGCTCGACAACGTGCTGACCGAATTCGTCAGCGAGGCGGAGCAGCACACCGCGCTCTCGCTCGATTCGAGCGAGTACATCCGCTCGGTGCTGACGAAGGCGCTCGGCGAAACCAAGGCCGGCGCGCTGATCGACCGTATCCTGCAAGGCAGCGACACGAGCGGCATCGAAGGCCTGAAGTGGATGGACTCGGGCGCGGTCGCGGAACTCATCAAGAACGAGCATCCGCAGATCATCGCGACGATTCTCGTACACCTGGACCGCGATCAGGCGTCGGAAATCGTTTCGCTGCTGACCGACCGCCTGCGCAACGACGTGCTCCTGCGCATCGCGACGCTCGACGGCATTCAGCCCGCGGCGCTGCGCGAGCTCGACGACGTGCTGACCACGCTCCTCTCCGGCAGCGACAACCTGAAGCGCGCGCCGATGGGCGGTATCCGCACGGCGGCCGAGATTCTCAACTTCATGTCGAGCAATCACGAAGAAGGCGTCATCTCGAACGTGCGCGAATACGACGCGGAACTCGCGCAGAAGATCATCGACCAGATGTTCGTGTTCGAGAACCTGCTCGATCTGGAAGACCGCGCGATCCAGTTGCTGCTGAAGGAAGTGGAGTCGGAAACGCTGATCGTCTCGCTGAAGGGCGCGCAGCCCGCGCTGCGCCAGAAGTTCCTGTCGAACATGTCGCAGCGCGCGGCCGAACTGCTCGCGGAAGACCTCGATTCGCGCGGTCCGGTGCGCGTGTCGGAAGTCGAGCAGCAGCAGCGCAAGATCCTGCAGATCGTCCGCAATCTCGCGGAAAACGGTCAGATCCAGCTAGGCGGCAAGGCGGAGGACGCGTATGTCTGATGCGCGCATCCAGAAGGCGCCGCTCTCGGCTTATCAGCGCTGGGAGATGGCGTCGTTCGATCCGGTCGAAGTCAAGGCCGACGACGGCGCGGCGGAACAGGCCGCGCTCGAAGCGCACCTGCGCCGCGTCGAGGAAGACGCGTATCAGCAAGGGCTCGCGAAGGGCCATGTCGCGGGCCAGGCGCTCGGCTATCAGGCCGGCTACGAGCAAGGCCAAGCGAAGGGTTTCGACGACAGCCGCAAGGAAGCGCTGGCTCAGGCCGCGCGTATCGCCGAGATCGCCGACGCGTTCAAGACCGCGTTGCAGGCCGCCGACGCCGCCATCGCGGAATCGCTTGCGGAACTCGCCGTCGATATCGCGCAGCAGGTCGTGCGCCAGCATCTCGCGCTCGATCCGACCGCGCTCGTCGCGGTGGCGCGTGAGGTGATCGCCGCGGAACCGGCGCTGGCGGGCGATCCGACGCTCGTCGTCAATCCCGCCGACATGCCGATCGTCGATGCGTACTTGAAAGACGAACTCGAAGGCGCGGGCTGGACCGTGCGCCCGGACCCGATCGTCGAGCGCGGCGGCTGCAAGGCGCACGCCGCGACCGGCGAGATCGACTCGACCAACGTGTCGCGCTGGGAGCGCGTCGTGGCCGCTTTGGGGAGAAACAAGCCGTGGTGAACCAAAGGATCACGCAGGATGGCCTCTCCGCGCTCGAACAGGAACTCGCGCGCGCATCGTTCGGCCCGCTCGCCGCCGACGACGACTTCGACACCGAGCCCGACACGCTTGCTGCGCGCACCATCGCCGAACTGGCCGATATCGCCGGCAATCCGCATATCGACGCGTGGCGCGAGAAGCTCGACGCGCTGCGCTCGCGCAATGCGATCGCGAAGCCGCTGCGTCCGTGCGGGCGCCTGACGCGCGCGGCCGGTCTCGTGCTGGAAGCCGTCGGCCTCAAGATGGGCGTCGGCGCCGAATGCATGATCGAACTGCCGCCGGGCAGCGCGATTCCGACCGCCGAAGCCGAAGTCGTCGGCTTCGCGGGCGACAAGCTCTTTCTGATGCCGACCACGGAAATGGGCGGCTTGCTGCCCGGCGCGCGCGTCTATCCGCTCGAAAGCGCGCCGATCAACGATCCGATGGCGGGCGCGAAGCGTTTGCCCGTCGGCTGGGAAATGCTCGGCCGCGTGGTCGATGCGTCGGGCCGCCCGCTCGACGGCCTCGGCCCGCTCGGCGCGAAAGTCGATGCGCCGCTGTCCGCGCCGGTCATCAATCCGCTGAACCGCGAGCCGATTCACAAGGTGCTCGATGTCGGCGTGCGCGCGATCAATTCGCTGCTGACGGTCGGACGCGGTCAGCGCATGGGCTTGTTCGCGGGCTCGGGCGTGGGCAAGTCGGTGCTGCTCGGAACGATGGCGCGCTACACGAGCGCGGAAGTGATCGTGATCGGGCTGATCGGCGAACGCGGCCGCGAAGTGAAGGAGTTCATCGAGCAGATTCTGGGCGAGGACGGTCTCGCGCGCTCGGTGGTCGTCGCCGCGCCCGCGGATGTTTCGCCCGTGCTGCGGATGCAGGCTGCGGCCTACACGACCTCGCTCGCCGAATATTTCCGCGACCAGGGCAAGCACGTCTTGATGCTGATGGATTCGCTGACGCGTTACGCGATGGCGCAGCGCGAGATTGCGCTTGCGATCGGCGAGCCGCCCGCGACGAAGGGTTATCCGCCGTCGGTGTTCGCAAAGCTGCCCGCGCTCGTCGAGCGCACCGGCAACGGCCCGGAAGGCGGCGGTTCGATCACGGCGTTCTACACCGTGCTCACCGAAGGCGACGATCAGCAGGACCCGATCGCTGACTCGGCGCGCGCGATCCTCGACGGCCATATCGTGCTGAACCGGTCGCTTGCCGAGGCGGGACACTATCCGGCCATCGACATCGAGCAATCGATCAGCCGTGCGATGACCGCGCTCATCGACGACAAGCATCTGGAGCGCGTGCGTCTTTTCAAGCAGATGCTGTCGCGCTATCAGCGCAACAAGGATCTCATCAACGTGGGCGCGTATTCGAGCGGCCGCGATGCGCTGCTCGATCGCGCCATCGCGCTGTATCCGCGCATGGAGTCGTTCTTGCAGCAAGGGTTTCGCGAAGAGGCGCCGTTCGAGCCGAGCATCGCGATGTTGAATCAACTGTTCGAATAGTTTTCGACTAGTATCCAAAGCATTCGTCACAAGAAAGCATAAAGACCATACGGGACCGCCACGCCATGTCCAAGAATCTGCCGATCAACACGCTCATCGAACTCGCCGAAGAGGAACTCGACGCCGCCACGAAACGACTCGGCAAGCTCCAGCAGGAGCGAGACGAAATCGAGACGCAGCTCAATTCGCTCGTGACGTATCGCGACGAGTATCACGCGCGGTTCACGGCATCGGCGCAGGAAGGCACCACGGCGCAGACGCTGCGCAATTTCCAGGCGTTCGTCGACACGCTCGATAACGCGATTGCGCAGCAGCGCACGGCGCTCATCATGGCGGACCAGCGCATCGAGTCGGCCAAGCCCGACTGGCGTCTCAAGAAACAGAAGCTCGGCAGCTACGAAGTGCTGGCTGCGCGCGGCGAGGCGATGCTCGCGAAGAAGGCCGCGCGCGTCGAGCAGCGCGAGTCCGACGAGCACGCCGCGAAGATTCTGCGCATGCGCGCCGAGCGGGCTTCGTCGTAATCCAAATTTTTTGCTAAGAGACTTTTCATGTCCTCCGTTTCTCTTCTGGGCGCGCTTTCCGGCGCGGCGTCGTCTTCTCAGGCCGCAAGCAAACGCGCGGCGAGCGCGGGCGCTTCGTTCGGCATGACGCTGCAAAACATCGCTGACAAGGCCCATGCCGACGCGCAGGCCGCGCAGGCGCTGGCGGATTCATCGTCCGACAAGTCGAGCGTGCATGACGCGCCGAAGCCGGATGACAGCGCATCGGCGAAGTCGTCGAGCGAGGACACGCAGGCCGCGTCGAAGCCCGATCACGCGGATGCGCCGAAAGAGGCATCGAAGAATACGGACAAGCCGGAGACGGCGGACGCATCGAAGCCCGCGCCGGCGCAACCGGCCCATTCTTCCGCCGATGCCGCCGCCGCAGCGCAGGCGAAAGCGCGCGCCGACGCCGCGAATGCCGACGACACCGACGCCACGCTCGCCGATCTGACCGATGCGGCCGCGCAGGTGACGGCGAACGCCTCGACCTCGACCGATGACGCGAAGTCCACGGGCGAGACGCACAAGCCCGGCGATGCGAAATCCGCGCAGGATGCGTTGCAGGCGGCGCTGGCGGCGCTCAACAATGCGCAGGCCAATCCGGCGCCCGTGCATGGCGCGGCATCGAGCGCACGCGAGGGCGTGAAGGGCGACGAGGAAGGCGGTCTCCTGGGCAAGGGCGGAAAGGGCGCGAGCCTGATCGGGCTTGTGGCCAACACGAAGATCGACGACAAAGCCGCCGACGCAGCCGCGCTCGCAAGCGCGCAGGCCGCAGCCACGACACCGGCGGACGCCGCGACCGCCGCCTACAAGCAGGCCGCCGATGCGGCCGCGCATGCGGTGGCGATGCAGTCGGCATCGGCGAATGCGGCGGTATCGAGTCCGCAGGGCGCGATGGCGTCGGCGACGAGCGCGGCGATCGCACCGCACGTGGGCGCATCGGGCTGGGACGATGCGTTCAGTCAGAAGGTCGTGTTTCTTTCGAAGGCGGATCAGCAGAGCGCTGAACTCACGCTGAATCCGAAGGATCTCGGGCCGTTGCAGGTGACGTTGCAGGTTTCGGAGAATCACGCGCACGCGTTGTTCGTGTCGCAGCATCAACAGGTGCGGGAGGCGGTCGAGGCCGCCATGCCGAAGCTGCGGGAGGCGATGGAGGCTAATGGCATCAGCCTTGGGAGCGCTTCTGTTTCGGATGGGTCGGCGTTTGCGCGGCAGCAGAATGGGGGTGAGCGGGGTGGTTCTTCTGCTTCCTCTGGCCCTGGTGGGCGGGGGATTGGTGGTGTCGCGGGAGCGGTTGGTGCTGGTGGTGTGAGTGTGAGTGTGCCTGTGAGGCGTACTGTGGGGCTTGTCGATACGTTTGCTTGAGTTTTTTGATTCGCCGGATCCCGTTTTCATGTCGGTCTATTAGCACTGCCTCTCCCCGGGGCGGGGGTAACTTTCTTTGCTGCTGCAAAGAAAGTCACCAAAGAAAGCAGCTCACCGACCGCGGTCACACGCAGTTTGGCCACTCTTCTCCTCGGGGAACGGCCCTCGCCTAAAGAGTGCCCTCACAAGCCCAATCGGGCGTGGATCGCGCACGGTCCGTCACATCGCACCACTTAACGAACCGGTACAGTCATTTCAAGTTCCAGCCCGCTTCGCGGCCGATGGGAAGAGCGGGTACGCGAGTGCACTCGTATTCGCTGGTTTCCCTCGCATACCCAGCGGCAGCGCGTAGCGCTGTGCCGAAGCTATTTGGTGCTGAACCAGCGCCCTGTGGGAACTAGCTCGTCAGACCGTGCGCGATCCACGCCCGGTTAGTCCTTCGAGGGCACTCTTTAGGCGAGGACCATTCCCGGAGGAGAAAAATGGCCAACGTGCGTGTGACCGCGGGCGGTGAGAAGGCTGCTTTCTTTGGTGACTTTCTTTGCAGCAGCAAAGAAAGTTACCCCCGCCCCGGGGAGGGGCAGTGCTAATAAACCACCACGAATACGGGATCCGGCAAAAAAAAGCCAAAACCAAACCAAAAAACGCCAAGCCCGCGCAGGGCAAAAAGCTGGAATAACCCCAAATCCCCCCTCTGTTCGACCCATCGCTTTACACCCCGATAGCCAACAATTCACCCTATCGAAAGAGGCAAGCAAATGGCTACCACGACTGCAAACCAGCAACCCATCGCTCCCGCGAAGAGCGGCAAGCTCAAAAAGATCCTGATCATCGCCGTCGGCGCGATCGTGCTTCTCGGCGCGGGAGCCGGAGGCGCCTACTTCTTCCTCGGCAAGAATCACGGCCCGGCCAAGCCCGCTCCGGAACCGCCGCCCGTGTTCTTCCCGCTCGAATCGCTCACCGTGAATCTGCAATCCGACGACGGCGCCATGCACTATCTCCGCGCCGGTCTCACGCTCAAGCTGAAGGACGAAAAGGTCCAGTTGCTCGTCACCGAGCACATGCCCGAAGTCCGCAGCCGCGTGCTGCTCCTGCTCTCCGGCAAACGCCCCGACGATCTCGCATCCGTCGACGGCAAAAGGCAGCTCGCAGGCGAACTGCGCGCCGCAGTCGAGACGGCGGCGAGCACCACGGAAAAACCGGTGCGCATCGAAGAAGTGCTGTTCACCGAATTCGTCGTTCAGTAACGGCCGCATCAACGAGTAAAGAGCCATGGGCCACGAAGAGTTCATGTCGCAGGAGGAGGTCGATGCCCTCCTCAAAGGCGTCACCGGCGAAATCGATCAGGAAGCTGACGAGAAAAAACCCGCCGGCGTACGTCCGTACAACATCGCGACGCAGGAACGCATCGTCCGCGGCCGGATGCCCGGCCTCGAAATCATTAACGACCGCTTCGCGCGCCTCATGCGCGTGGGCATCTTCAACTTCATGCGGCGTTCGGCGGAAATTTCCGTCGGCCCGGTGAAGGTGCAGAAATACAGCGAGTTCACCCGCAATCTGCCGATCCCGACGAACCTGAACCTCGTCCACGTGAAGCCCCTGCGCGGCACGTCGCTGTTCGTGTTCGATCCGAACCTCGTGTTCTTCGTGGTCGATAACCTGTTCGGCGGCGACGGGCGCTTTCACACGCGCGTCGAAGGCCGCGAGTTCACGCAGACCGAGCAGCGCATCATCAGCAAGCTGCTCAATCTCGTGTTCGAGCACTACGCGACGTCGTGGCGCAGCGTGAAGCCGCTGCAGTTCGAATACATGCGCTCGGAGATGCACACGCAGTTCGCGAACGTGGCGACGCCGAACGAGATCGTCATCGTGACGCAGTTCACGATCGAATTCGGCTCGACGGGCGGCACGCTGCACATCTGCATGCCGTACTCGATGATCGAGCCGATTCGCGACGTGCTCTCCTCGCCGATCCAGGGCGAAGCGCTCGAAGTGGACCGCCGCTGGGTGCGCGTGCTGTCGCAGCAGGTGCAGACGGCGGAAGTCGAACTGTCGGTGGATCTTGCCGAGATCCGCTCGTCGTTCGAGCAGATCTTGAACATGCGCGCGGGCGACGTGCTGCCGATCGACATACCGGAGCAGGTCGTCGCGAAAGTGGATGGCGTGCCGGTCATGGAATGCGGCTACGGAATTTTCAATGGTCAATACGCGCTGCGCGTACAGAAGATGATCAGCGCGACCGACACGATGAAGGAAGGTGGATATGAGTGACCTGATGCAGGAAGGCACGCTGCCGGGTTCGCCCGGCGCGGACGAAAAGAGCGACGAGCTCATGATGGACGACTGGGCGAGCGCGCTCGCCGAGCAGAACGGCAACGACGTGCCCGTCGCGGCGAGCGCCGGCGTGTTTCAGCCGCTGTCGAAGGCCGCGCCGCCGTCGACGCGCAATGACATCGACATGATTCTCGACATCCCCGTGCAGATGACGGTGGAACTCGGGCGCACGAAGATCGCGATCCGCAACCTGCTGCAACTGGCGCAAGGTTCGGTCGTGGAACTCGACGGCCTCGCCGGCGAACCGATGGACGTGCTCGTGAACGGCTGTCTCATCGCGCAGGGCGAAGTGGTCGTCGTCAACGACAAGTTCGGCATTCGCCTGACCGACATCATCACGCCGTCGGAACGTATCCGGAAATTGAATCGATGAAACGCTTCGCCGCCGCGCTGCTCTTCTGCGCGCCTCTTCTCGCCCACGCCGCGGACATGAACGCGGTGAATCACGCCGCGCAGATCGCATCGGGCGTCGGCGCGGGCACCGCGGTGCCGTCGCTCGGCTTCGGCGCGGTGCTGCAAACGCTCGTCGGGCTCGTCGTCGTGATCGGCTTCGTGTTCGGCTGCGCGTGGCTCGCGCGCAAGTTCGGCTTGCACGGCGGCAAGCGCTCGGGGCTCGTGAAGGTGGTCGGCGGCGCATCGCTCGGCAACAAGGAGCGCGTCGCGGTGGTCGAAGTCGGCGATACGTGGCTCGTGCTCGGCGCGGGTCCGGGCAACGTACGGCTCCTGCACACGATGCCCGCGGGATCGGCGGAAGTGGAAGGCGTCGGCATTCCGGCAGCGTCGTCCGGCAGCTTCGGCGCGAGATTTCGCGACGCCCTCGCCGGCGAAGCGAACAAGCGGCTCCAGAAGTTCGTCAAGTAAGGCGGATGGGTCGTTAAATCGGGCGCGGTTCGAAAGGACCGCGCCCGATTTGCGTTTACAGCCGCCGTTTACCAATAGAACGAGTTGGCGCGGGTTTCCCCCTCTTTTCGCGCCATCGTCCGATATCGCGATCGCCGAGAATTCATCCTATCGAAAGAGGCAGGATTTCATGGCTATCACGTTCGTCGTCATTCAAGGTCAGCGCATTCTCGATGCCCTCGCAAGCATCGTCGGCGGGAGCAAGTAATGCAGGTCAGTCGTCATATCGTGCGCGTGGCGAAGCTCGCGCTTCCGGTTCTCATCGGCTCGATGCCGTATCTCGCCTTCGCGCAGAGCACGGCAGGCTTGCCGGCTTTCAACACCAGTCCCGGCCCGAACGGCGGCACGACGTACTCGCTCAGCGTGCAGACGATGCTGCTGCTGACGATGCTCTCGTTCCTCCCCGCGATGGTGCTGATGATGACGAGCTTCACGCGCATCATCATCGTGCTGTCGCTGCTGCGTCAGGCGCTCGGCACGTCGAGCACGCCGCCGAATCAGGTGCTCGTAGGACTCGCGCTGTTTCTGTCGTTCTTCGTGATGTCGCCCGTGCTCGACCGCGCCTACAACGACGCGTACAAGCCCTTCTCCGAAGGCCAGATCGCGATGGACCAGGCGGTGACGCGCGGCGTCGCGCCGTTCAAGCAGTTCATGCTGAAGCAGACGCGCGAATCCGATCTCGCGCTCTTCGCACGCATTTCGAAGGCCGCGCCGATGAACGGTCCCGAGGACGTGCCGCTCTCGCTGCTCGTGCCGTCGTTCATCACGAGCGAGCTGAAGACGGGTTTTCAGATCGGCTTCACGATCTTCATTCCGTTTCTCATCATCGACATGGTGGTGGCGAGCGTGCTGATGTCGATGGGCATGATGATGGTGTCGCCCACGACCATCGCGCTGCCGTTCAAGCTGATGCTGTTCGTGCTCGTCGATGGCTGGCAGTTGCTGATCGGCTCGCTTGCGCAGAGCTTCGTTTCCTGATTTCGTGAGAGTGTGAAATGACGCCAGAATCCGTCATGACGATGGCGCATCAGGCGATGTACGTCGCCTTGTTGCTTGCCGCGCCGCTGTTGCTGGTCGCGCTCGTGGTCGGTCTGGTCGTGAGCCTGTTTCAGGCCGCGACGCAGATCAACGAATCGACCTTGTCTTTCATCCCGAAGCTGATCGCGGTGGCGGTGACGCTCGTCATCGCGGGTCCGTGGATGCTGTCGACGCTGCTCGACTACATGCGCTCGGTCTTCACCATCGCGCCGGGCGTGAGCGGCTGATGTTCTCCGTCACGTACGCGCAACTGAACGGCTGGCTCACGGCGTTTCTGTGGCCGTTCGTGCGGATCCTTGCGCTGATTGCGACCGCGCCCGTGCTGAGCCACATGGCGATTCCGATGCGCGTGAAGATTGCGCTCGCCGCGTTCATCTCGCTGATCGTCGCGCCTACCTTGCCGGCCATGCCGGAGGCGACGGTGTTTTCCGCGGCGGGGGTGTGGATCATCGTCAATCAGTTCTTGATCGGTGCGGCTATCGGCATGGTGATGCAGATTGCGTTCGCGGCGGTCGATGCGGCGGGCGAGTTCATCGGGCAGCAGATGGGCCTGGGTTTCGCGATGCTTTACGATCCGCGCGCTGGTGGGAATGCGGTGGTCGTTTCGCGATACCTCAATACCCTTGCGATGCTCGCGTTTCTCGTCTTCGATGGGCATTTGCAGCTCATCAGTGCGCTCGTCGCGACGTTTCAGAGCGTGCCGATCGAGGCGAATGTCGTGGCGGCGGCGTCGCATGCGCAGGGGTGGCGGGTTTTGGTCGGCTATGGCGGTAGTGTGTTTTCTACGGGGTTGCTGCTGGCGTTGCCGATTGTGGCGGCGTTGTTGATCGCGAATCTCGCGCTCGGGATTCTTAATCGCGCTGCGCCGCAAATCGGGATTTTTCAGGTCGGGTTTCCTGTGACGATGCTCGTCGGGTTGCTGTTGCTGCAGCTCATGGTGCCGAATTTGATGCCGTTTTTTCAGCGTATCTTCGAGGTGGGAATTGGGGAGGTGGGGCGGGTTGCGGCTGGGATGTATTGATTCTTTTTTTCGCTGGATCCCGTTTTGTTGTCGGTTTATTAGCACTGCCCCTCCCCGGGGCGGGGGTAACTTTCTTTGCTGCTGCAAAGAAAGTCACCAAAGAAAGCAGCTTTGTCACCGCCCGCAGTCACACGCACGTTGGCCACTCTTCTCCTCGGGGAACGGCACTCGCCTAAAGAGTGCCCTCACAAGCCCAATCGGGCTTGGATCGCGCACGGTCCGTCACATCGCACCGCTTAACAAACTGGTACAGCCATTTCAAGCTCCAGCCCGCTTCGCGGCCAACGAGTTAATCGGGTCTGCGAGTGCATTCGTGTTCGCTGGTTTCCCTCGCATACCCCACGGCAGCGCGTAGCGCTGTGCCGAAGCTATTTCGCGCTGAACCAGTGTGTTCGAAGTTATGGCGTGTCAGACCGTGCGCGATCCAAGCCCGATTGGTCCTGTGAGGGCGACACTTAGGCGAGTGCCGCCTTGGAGGAGAAGAGTGGCCAACGTGCGTGTGACCGCGGGCGGTGAGAAAGCTGCTTTCTTTGGTGACTTTCTTTGCAGCAGCAAAGAAAGTTACCCCCGCCCCGGGGAGGGGCAGTGCTAATAAACCACCACGATTACGGGATCCGGCGGCAAAACCCAGGCCCAAGCCCCCCTTACCCCCCCCCAATATAATCAAACAACGACATCTTCTGAATCTGCGAAAATGCCATCTGCGCCGCCTGCAGCGAGTTCTGCGTCAACTCATACTGACTAATCGACGAAACGAGATCGATGCTCGTCAAATTCGCGATATCGCTCGCGGTCTGCGTCTGACTCGTCGCCATCGCGGTCTGCGTCGACTGCACTTCCTGCTCGCGTCCGCCCACCACCGTCTGCGCCGACAGCACATTGTTGAACGTGTTGTCGATCTTCGTGCCCGCCGTCGTCAGTGCGTTCGTGAGCGCGGCCTGTGCTTGCGGCGATCCTGTCGGCTGCTTCAACGCATTCACGATATTGTCGATCGTCGCGAAGATGTCGTTGTTCTCCGTCGCCGCGGGCTGCACGGTGAACGTGTCGCCATCCGCGGGCGCGCCCGCGATCGTCACCTTCTGGCCGCCGAGCTTGATGTCGGCCTTGTCCTTGTATGCGACGTTCGTCGGCAGCGTGGCATCGGCCGGGTTCGACGTGATCGAATAGCTCGTCGTGCCGTCCGTCGGCGAGACCGAGAACGTGACCGTGTACTGGCTCGCGTTGCCCTTGTCGGTCGTATCGCTCACGCTGACCGGGCTGATCGTCCCCGTGCCCGAGTTCGCCGCGCCCGCGTGCGACACCGGATCGCTCTCGATCGGCGAGACGCTCTGGAAAATCGATACGCCCGTGTCGCCCACGATCATCGAACGGCCATCGCTGATCTGCACCGTGCGCTGGCCGAAGTCCCCGGAGTAATTCGCGCCGACGCCCGACGGGTCGTTGGAGAACGGCGCCGTGCCGCCCTTGAGACCCGAGAAGATGTAGTTGCCGCTGCTGTCCGTGGTGTTGGCGAGGCCGAAAAGCTGATCGCGCAGACCCTGCATCGCGTTCGCGATCGCGGAGCGGTCCGAGTCGGTGAGCGAGCCATCGCCCGCGTGCGTGATCTGCGTCTTGATGCTCTGCAACACGTCGCTCACGCCGCTCAACGTCGAATCTTCCTGCTGCAGCGACGAAAGCGCCGTCGTCTGGTTGGTCGCGTATTGCGCGAGCGCGCCGCTCTTCAGCGTGAGTTGCACGGCCTGCGCCGCGCCGAGCGGATCGTCGGACGCGGTGAGAATCCGCTTGCCCGACGAGATCTGCTGATACATCGAGGCGAGCGTGCTTTGCTGGTCGCTCATCGAAGCGACGTTCAGATTGAAGTATTGAGAACTGGAAATACGCATCGCGTTTAGCCTCAGTTGAACATGCCGAGCAGCGACTGGAACAGCGTCGAGGCGGTCTGAATCACCTTGCTGTTCGCTTGATAGAGCTGCTGATACTGAATCAGATTGGCCGCTTCCTCGTTCAGGTTCACGCCCTGAACCGATTGCTGCGCCGACGTGGCCTGCGTGAGCAGCGCGTTTTGCGCCGTGCTCGTCGCCTTGAGCTGGTTGGTCGTGTTGCCGATCGTGTTGATGTAGCTCGCGTACGAACTCGTCAGCGTTTCGGTGCCGCCGCTGAGCGACTTGGCGGAAACCAGATTCGCCATGGCGAGCGCGTTGCTGCCGTCGCTCGTGCCGCCCTTGTTCTGCGCGATGGTGAACTTGTCGCCGTCCTTCGGCGTGCCGCTGATGGTCGCCGACACGCCATCGCCCTGAACGGTCATGCCCTTCGACGCATCGTAGGGAATCGTCGTGCCGGCGGTATAGGCCGTTCCGTTCACGGTGACGTCCACGTCCGACGTGAAGCCGTTCGCCGTTGCGTCGTACTTCAGGTTGATGTCGGATGCGAGCGGGCTTTTCGTCACCGTCGCCGATGAAATCGCTGCCGTGCCCGTGTTCGTGCTCGCCGCCGACGTCACCGCGGGCGATGCCGCCGCGATCGCCGCGCCGTTGCTCGTCGCGAGCTTGAAGTTATCGAGCGCGCCGCGCGTGGGCTGGATCGAGAACGAGTCGCCCTTCGCCACGTCGGTCAGCGCGGACACGTCGATGTTCAGGCCGCCGATCGTCTTGTTCGTCTCCGTCGCCGGATCGATGGTGCCGAGCGTCTGGCCGCTCGCCGGGTCCGTCACGTTGAACTTGCTGCCGTCGTACGTGACGGTGAAATCGTTGGCGGGCGGTTGCGTGCCGTCGACGATCGTCGCCGTCGGCACGTGCGTACCCTTGTTGCGCGCGTTGGCCAGAATGTTCGGATTGCTCGTCGTGAACAACTGGCCGCCCTTCTGGCCGTTCAGATCGAGTCCGAGCGCGTTCTGACCGTTCAACTGATTGGCGAAGCTCGTTGCGATGGCGCCGAGTTGCGCCTGCGCAGGATCGAGCGTTTGCGTGCGGAAATCGATGAGACCACCGATCACACCGCCCGTGAGCGCCGAGTTCTCGATGTATTGCGTCGTCGCGGGCGTTTGCACGCTGCCATCGCGATTCTGGAACGCGACGGTAAGTTCGCTCGGATCGGACGCCGAAGGCACCGTCTGCAGCCCGTACTGCGTATTGCCGACGACGAGCGGCTGCCCGTTGCCGATGAACACGTTGTAGTTGCCGTCCTGCTGCACGACCTGCACGCCGATCACCGAGCTCAGGTTCGAGACGAGTTGATCGCGCTGATCGAGCAACTGGTTCGGCTGCTGGCCGCCCGCGCTGGCGATGTTGATCTGCTTGTTGAGATCGGCGATTTGCTGCGAGTAGCTGTTGATCTGCGAGACGGCGCTCGTCAGTTGCGTGTTGACGCTTTGGCGCAACTGATCGTATTGCTGGCCTGCGGAGTTGATCTGATCGGCGAGCGTCTGCGCGTTGCTCATCAGCGATTGCCGCGCGGCCGTGCTGCTCGCCGAATTCGCCACCGATTGCAGGCCGGAGAAGTAATTCGTGATGCCTTGCGCGATGCCTTTGGTCGGATCGCCGACGAGGTTGTTCAGTTGCGAGATCAGCGAGTAGTACGTGTTCGCGGCGCTGCTCGACGCTTGCGTGTTGTTGACTTGCGTCGTGAGGTACTGGCTGTACTGGCGCGTTACGGTGACGGCCTGCACGCCGCTGCCGAGATAGCCCGAGCCCGTGAATTGGCCCGATGCTTCCTGGTACGAGACCTTTTCGAGCGTATAGCCCGGCGTCGCGGCGTTGCTGATGTTTTGCCCCGTCGTCGTCAGGCCCCATTGGGCCGCATTCAGACCGGAAAGACCAATGCTGAAGATGTTATTGGACATGCGTGAATCCTGGTGAAGGCGGCGCGGCCGCTTGGCTTGATTCGTATATCGGCGGATTTGCGGGGAAGTTGAGGTGTTTGCGCCCCGCGGTGGGGGTTTGTTTTTTTAGGGCGGTTGTTGCGATGAGGCCATTATGGGCGGGTTCGGGGGTTGCTATTGGCCGAAATACCTGGGGTTTTGGTGCCTTTTTCGCCGGATCCCGTAATCGTGTTGGTTTATTAGCACTGCCCCTCCCCGGGGCGGGGGTAACTTTCTTTGCTGCTGCAAAGAAAGTCACCAAAGAAAGCAGCTTTCTCACCGCCCGCGGTCACACGCACGTTGGCCACTCTTCTCCTCGGGGAACGGCCCTCGCCTAAAGAGTGCCCTCGAAGGACTAATCGGGCTTGGATCGCGCACGGTCTGACAAACCATAACTTTTAGCGCGCTGGTTCAGCACAAAATTGCTTCGGCACAGCGCTGCGCGCTGCCGCTGGGTATGCGGGGGAAACCAACGGGACACGAATGCGCACGCGAACCCGATAAGCCGGTCGGCCGCGAAGCGGGCCGGAGCTTGAAATGGCTGTACCAGTTTGTTGTGTGGTGCGATGTGACGGACCGTGCGCGATCCAAGCCCGACGGGTCCTATGGGGGCGACACTTAGGCGAGTGCCGCCTTGGAGGAGAAGAGTGGCCAAACTGCGTGTGACCGCGGGCGGTGACGAAGCTGCTTTATTTGGTGACTTTCTTTGCAGCAGCAAAGAAAGTTACCCCCGCCCCGGGGAGGGGCAGTGCTAATAGACCGACATGAAAACGGGATCCAACGAAAAGCAAAAAACCCTTACTTCGCCAAAGACCGCCTCTTCATCTCAAGCTGAGTAATCAACCGCTGGAGAGTATTCTCCGCCGACCCCGGCATAGCAACAAACTTGAACCCGATCGTATACCTACGATCCCCTTTCGCAGTAGTCGATTCCCGATGCGAAACCAGCATCATATCCACCGTAATCCTGCCATTCGCGCTGAAATGCAACTCAGCGTCCTGCACCACGATGCCCATCTCGAGATTCGCCACACGCTCATCCATCGTGCGCAACGCCACGCCGCCGAGCGAAAGATCATGCACTTCGAAGCGGAACCGCTCGCCATCCGGCAACGAGCCCGTACACATGTAAGGATCGAGCACCGGCGCCTCGACGCGGAAATACTCGCGCCGCTGCATGTAATACAACACCGGCGGAAACTCGGCCTCGAACGCCGGACGCCCGTCGAACGCCGTCTCGCGCGGCGTGGGCGTCGTGAACTCCACGCGCACGCCGTCCGGCGCCGCGTTGAAAATGAGCCTCTGCGAAGCCAGCACGCCACGGTTCTGCTCCGCCACGCCGCCCCAGTCGAAAGTGAACCGGTGCGCCGTCACATCGACGTCGAGCAAACGCGTGACGATCTGCCCGTCGCCATATTGCGCCGTCAGAAAATCGCCGCGGTTCGCGAGATTGCGCAGCGCCACGCCGATTTCCAGCGGATTGCGCCGGCCGAAATCCACGATCGGCGCGATATCGTCGTCGGCAACGTCATGCTTGTGATTGGTGTTCATGGTGCTAGCCGTATTCATTGTGCCCGCGCGCCCGCCCACTTCCCCGAACGTCGCGCGTCGATCCGAACCCGCATGGGTCCGGCACTTCGATTATTCAGGTTAGCGGCATGCCTCTTTGAAAGTTTAGGGTCCGCGTGCGTAAAAAGTATGTGGTGCGCCGTCCCGAACGACGTAAAACGTTTGCTGCCGTATAAACGTCCGGGCAACGCGCCCGCGATGCCGTCATCAGCAAATTCGCGGCCGCAAACATCGGCTGTTTGGGAAACGGCGCGCACGTCTTCGTCAGACGATCTGGCGCATGATCGAGATGAGCTTCTTCGCGTACTGCGGATCGGTCGCGTAGCCCGCCTTCTGCATGCCGTGCGCAAAGCCCGCGACATCGCGCGAAGCCTGAATCACCGGCGCATAGCGCGGATTGTTCTTGATGACGCTCGCGTAGTCGGTCAGCGCTTCTTCGTAGGAATCGTAAGCGCGGAACTTCTCCACGACCTTCTGCGGCCTGCCGTTGACGTATTCCGTCGTGACGGAATTCACCGTCTTGCCGCCCCAGTCTTTCGTGGCCTTGATGCCGAAGATGTTGTGGCTCGTCGCACCGTTCGCGTGCTTGATCTCGCGCTTGCCCCAGCCCGATTCGAGCGCCGCCTGACCGATAATGAAGCGCGCCGGAATGCCCGTCGCCGCGCTCGCGGACTGCGCCGGCACGGCGAGCCGGTCGACGAACGCGTTGACCTTGTCCGAGCCGTTGCCGCGCACGGGCGGCTCCAGCGAATCCGCCGCCGTGTAGCCCTTGCCCGCCAGCGCGCTGCTCTTGTTGGCCTGCGCCGCCGCGTAGGCCTTCGCCATCGCGTTCATCGCGGCGAGGTTGCCGGCGTTCGCATCGAGGTCGCCGCTGCCGCCCGCCATGCCGCCGAGCGCCTGCATCGCGTTCATCGTGCCGAGCCCGCCTGCGCCGCCCTTCGAGTCCGTGCCGGTCTGCGCGCCGGCGTTGCGCATGAGCTGCTTCAGCATCATGTCCGCGACGCCGATGCCCTTCGACGACATCTGCTGCGACAACTGCTGATCGAGCATCGACGTGAACGACTTCGTATCGTTCGATTCGAACGGACTGTCCGAAGGCGTCGCGTCGCGCATGCTCTTCAACATCATTTGCGTGAAAACGGCGTCGAACTGCTTCGCCGCTTCCTTCAGCCCTTGCTGCGGATTCGCGCCGGCCTGCGCGCGCAAGGCGTCGAAGCCCTGCGTATCGAGCGCGAAACGGTTCGACAGGCCCGAGAAACCGCTCGTCGTATCGGTCGATGCCAGCGCGGTGCCGGCGATTCCGTTCGTGGTCGAGTTCATGGGTTTTTATAGGTTCTTAGATGATTTCGAGGTCGGCGCGCAGCGCACCCGCGGCCTTCATCGACTGAAGGATCGAGATGAGATCCGCCGGCGTCGCGCCGAGCGCATTGAGCGCCTTCACGACATCCGCGAGGTTTGCACCGGCGGAGAGCATCTTGAGCGCGCCGCTGTCCTGCTTCAGTTGGATCGACGACTCCTTCGCCGCGACGGTCTGCCCGTTCGAGAACGCGCCCGGCTGGCTCACCGCCGTCTTCGTGTTGATGACGACCGACAAATTGCCGTGCGCAACGGCGCAGTTCTGCAGCGTGACCATCTGGTTCATCACGATGGAGCCGGTGCGCGCGTTCAGGATCACCTTGGCGGCGGCCTGCGCCGGACGCACGTCGATGTTCTGCAACTGCGCCATGAACGACACCTGCTCGCTCGCGTCCTGCGGCGCGCGAAGCTGGATGGTGCGGCCGTCGAGCGCGAGCGCCGTGCCCATGCCGAACTGGTTGTTCACCGCCGCGACAATGCGCTGCGTCGTGTCGAAATCCATCTCGCGCAGTTCCATCTGCATGACGCCGCCTTGCTGCTGCAACGCCGAAGGCACCGCGCGCTCGACGATCGCGCCCGCCGAAATGCGGCCCACCGCGAGCTGATTGACCTGCACCTTGCTGCCGTTCGCGCTCGCGCCCGCGCCGCCGACGACGAGGTTGCCCTGCGCCATCGCGTATACCTGGCCGTCCGCGCCCTTGAGCGGCGACATGAGCAGCGTGCCGCCGCGCAGGCTCTTTGCGTTGCCGAGCGACGAAACGGTGACGTCGATCGCCTCGCCGGGGCGCGCGAACGGCGGCAGCGTCGCCGTGACCATCACGGCCGCGACGTTCTTCAACTGCATGTTCTGCGTCGTCGCCGAATTCACCGTGATGCCGAGGTTGCCGAGCATGTTGGTGAGCGATTGCGTCGTGAACGGCGTCTGCATCGTCTGGTCGCCGGTGCCGTCGAGACCGACGACGAGGCCGTAGCCGATCAGCGGATTGTCACGCACGCCCTGGAACGAGACGAGGTCTTTCAGACGCTCGGCGTGAGCGTGCGGCGCGGAGCCGATGGCAACCAGCGCGGCCGCGAGCGAGAACGAAACGAAACGGAGAAGCGGATTCATGATCAGAACGGCGCGACGTTGAGGAAGAAGCGCTGCAGCCAGCCCATGTTCTGCGCTTCGTCGATGTAACCCTTCGCCGAGTATTCGATCTTCGCGTCGGCGACTTGCGTGGAGAACACGGTATTGGTGCCCGAAATGGTCGTCGGGTTGACGACGCCCGAGAAGCGCACGAATTCGTTGCCCTGGTTGATGAGCATCTGCTTTTCGCCGCTCACCATCAGGTTGCCGTTGGGCAGAACGTCCGTGACGGTGACGGTCAGCGTGCCGCTGAACGTGTTGGCCGCGCTCGCGCCGCCCGCCGCGGCGAACTTGTTCGCGCCCGTCGCGGACAGGTTCGTGTTGTTGAAGAGGCCGCCGAAAATGCCCGGCGTCGTCGGCACCGCGAACGAGCCGTTGCCGGCGCGGTTGGTGTTCGCCGCCGACGACTTCGTCGCGTTGACGTTTTCCGAAATCACGATGGTCAGGATGTCGCCCACGTTGCGCGGACGCTGGTCTTCGAAGAGCGGCCGGCCGGCGTAGCCCGCGTTGTAGATCGCGCCGGGCGAGCGCGTGCCGACAGGCGGCTGCGGCGGACGCGCGGTCATCGGCTGCTGGACGATCGGCTCTTTCGGCACGAGGCCGCACGCGGCCGTCGCTGCGATGAGCGCCGCGATCGAAGCGCGCGAAAGAATGTGAGTAAGCGACATCGTGATAACTCGTTTGAAGCGAATGAGGCGTCAGTGTGACGCCATCCGCTTAATTCCCATCCGTCGAATAGAGGGTTAAACCTGCATCTGCGAGAGCGTCTGCAGCATCTGGTCGGACGTCGTAACGGCCTTGCTGTTGATTTCGTACGCGCGCTGGGTCTGGATCATGTTGACCAGTTCCTGCACGACGTTCACGTTCGAGGCTTCCACATAACCCTGTTGCAGCGAGCCCGCGCCATTGAGACCCGGCTGCGACACGTTCGGCGCGCCCGAGCTGCCCGTTTCGGAGAAGAGGTTTTCGCCGCGCGCTTCGAGACCGGCCGGGTTGATGAAGGTCGCGAGCTGAACCGCGCCGACCGTCGTGCTGGCCGAGCTGCCCTGCTGCGTGATCGACACCGTGCCGTCCGAACCGATGGTGATCCCCGTCGCGTTCTGCGGAATCGTGATCGCCGGATTGAGCTGATAGCCGCTCGACGTGACGAGCTGGCCCTGCGCGTTCGTCTGGAACGAGCCGTCGCGCGTGTAGGCGGTCGTGCCGTCGGGCATCGTCACCTGAAAGAAGCCCTGGCCGTTGATCGCGACGTCCTTCGAGTTGCCGGTCTGCTGCAAATTGCCTTGCGTGTACAGGCGCTCCGTCGCGACCTGCTGCACGCCCGTGCCGAGCTGCACACCCGAGGCAAGCTCGGTCTGCTGCGTCGAGTTCGCGCCCGGCTGGCGCGTGGTCTGATACAGCAGATCCTCGAACACCGCGCGCGAACCCTTGAAGCCGTTCGTGCCGACGTTGGCGAGGTTGTTCGAGATCACGTCCATCTGCGCTTGCTGCGCATTCATGCCGGTCGCGGCGATGTAAAGAGAGCGATTCATGTTCTTGCGTTTCCTGAGTGTCTGTTGCGTCGCCGCTTAGGAGAAGTTCAGCAGCTTGTTGGCCGATTGTTCGTTCTGGTCCGCCGATTCCATCAGCTTCGTCTGCATCTGGAACTGACGCGCGTTGGTGATCATCGAGACCATCGCGGCAACCGGATTCACGTTGCTGCCTTCGAGCGCGCCGCCCGCCACGACAACGTTCGGGTCCGCATCGGCGGGGTCGCCGGTCGCGGTGCGAAAGAGGCCGTCGTCGCCGCGCGTCAGGCTCGCCGGATCGGGATTCACGAGCTTGAGTTGATCCACGACCGCGATCGCCGTCGGCGGGTCGCCCGGGATCAGCGCGGAGATCGTGCCGTCCTTGCCGATCGTGACTTCCGCGCCCGGCGGAATCGACAGCGGGCCGCCGCTGCCGAGCACCGGCAGGTTGCTCGCGTTGACGAGCTGACCGTTCTGATCGACATGCAGGTTGCCCGCGCGCGTGTACGCCTCGCTGCCGTCCGCGGCCTGCACGGAGAGCCAGCCGGGGCCTTGCACGGCCACGTCCAGCGGATTGCCGGTCTGCTGGATCGGGCCCGCGGAGTAGTCCGCGTTCGGCGTCGAGGAGAGCACGAAAGTGCGCGTCGTGCCATCGGCGGACTGGTTCTCGAACGACATCGGCACCTGGCGGAACGCCGCGAGCTGCGCCTTGAAACCCGTGGTCGACGTGTTGGCGAGGTTGTTCGCCACGACGGCCTGCTGTTCGAGCGCCTGGCTTGCGCCGGTCATCGCGGTGTAGATCAGACGGTCCATGAATCGCTTCCTTCCCTATGCTTGCGGACGATGCTTACAGATTGATCAGCGTCTGGTCGACGGTCTGCTGCGTCTTGATCGTTTGCGCGTTCGCCTGATAGTTGCGCTGCGCGGTGATCAGATTCACGAGCTCGCTGGTCAGATCGACGTTCGAGTTTTCCACCGCGCCGCCCTGCAGCACGCCGTGGTTGGTCGAGCCCGGCACGGAGACCTGCGCCGCGCCCGAAGCCGCCGTCTGCGCGTACACGTTGCCGCCCAGGTTCTGCAAACCGTTCTGGTTGTTGAAATTGGCGATCGCAATCTGGCCGAGCGCCTTGGTTTCGCCGTTCGAGTAGTTGCCCGTCAGCATGCCGTCCGAGCCGACCGTGAAGCCCGTCAATTCGCCCGTGCTGTTGCCGTCCTGATGCAGGTTCGTGAGGCCGCTCTTCGCGCCGTACTGCGTCGTGCCGGAGAGATCGAGCGTCAGGGATTGCGTCGCGCCGGCGGTCGGGTCCGCGCCGTTCGGGATCGTGAACGTGAAGGTCTTGCCGCTCGTCATGTTGCCCGACGCGTCGAACGTGACCGGGCCGAGATCCGTCTTCTGCGTGACCGGATCGCCGTAGCCCGCGAATGCTTCCCACGTGTTCGTGCTGGACTTCGTGAAGTACACCGACACTTTCTGCGTGCCGCCGAGCGAGTCGTACGCATCGACGGACGTCGACGCGTTGTACGTGTTGCCGTTGCTCGGATCGAAGTCGGCGGCGGCCTTCACGTCGTCCTGCGAATTCAGGTTGAACGCGGCGGTGATCTTCTTGGTCGCGGTCGGCGCGATGTTCGCGGTCGGCACCGTCAGCGGCACCGTGCTCGCGCTGTTGACCACGCCGCCCGAATCCGCCGCGTAGCCCATCAATTGCAGGCCCGACGAGTTGACGATGTTGCCGCTGTTGTCGAGATGGAACACGCCGTTACGCGAGTACACGATCGAACCGTTATTGGACAACTGATAGAAGCCGTTGCCGTTGATCGCGACGTCGAGCGCCTGATTGGTCGTGGTGATCGTGCCCTGCGAGAACTGCTGCTGCACTTCCGCGAGACGCGTGCCGATACCGATCTGATTGCTGACGGCCGTGGCCATCGAGTTCGCGTACATGTCCGCGAATTGCGCCGCGCCCTGCTTGAAGCCAACGGTGTTCGCGTTCGCGATGTTGTTGCCGATCACGTCGAGGTCGCTCGATGCAGCGCCCAGACCGCTCAATGCCTGTTGATAACTCATGTGTCGTTCTCCAGCGAGACCGTGCTCGCCCTGTGGGAATGGGGTTTAAAGAATCGATGCGACGCCGGTGAGCGCCACCGTGGAACCGTTCGAGAGCTTGAGGCCCGGCGCGCCGCCCGGCATCTGCACGACGCTCTGGACCTGAGCAGCCGAAAGGGTCGTCGCGGTCGCCTGCTGGCCGTTGATCGTGCCTTGCGCGCTGATCGTGTAGCTGCCGTCGGCGAGCGTGTTGCCCTTCGAATCGACCGGCTTCCAGCCCGTCACCGGCACGACGCCCGCGCCTTGCGCGCCGAGATCGAGCGTGTTGACGATCTGGCCCGACGCGTTCTTCACGACGATCTGCAGGTCGCTCACGTCGTTCGCCAGTTGCACGCCGAAGCTCGACGATGCACCGCTCGCGACCGTCATCGAATTGCCCGCCGCGAGCACGTTCGAGCCGATGAGCAGCGCGGCCTGCGTCTGCTGGCCGGCGGAAAGCTGCGTCGCGAGCGAAGACAGCGACGTGTTCAACTGGCCGATGCCCGTCACCGTGTTGATCTGCGCGAGCTGCGAAGTCATCTGCGAACTGTCGGCGGGATTGGTCGGATCCTGATTCTTCAACTGCGTCACGAGCAGCGTGAGAAAAGTGTTCTGCAGTTCCGTCGCCGATTGCGCGCCGGTCGCCGAGGTCGACGAAGACGCCGACGCGCTCGATGTGCCGTTCATGGTGTCGAGCAGCGTCTTCGACACGTTCGTGCCGTTGCTGCCGATGGTTGTGCTGGTCGTCACGTTGTGTTCCTTGAATGTCCGAATCAGGTGCCGATGGTCAGGGTCTTGAGCATCAGTTGCTTGGCGGTGTTGAGTGTTTCGACGTTCGCCTGATAGGAACGCGACGCGGAAATCATGTTGACCATTTCCTGCACCGGATCGACGTTCGGCAGCGTCACGTAGCCGTCCGCGTTCGCCGCGGGGTTGCTCGGGTCGTAGCTGGTTTTCATCGGGCTCGGATCGTCGATGACCCCGCTCACCTGCACGCCGCCGACCTGCTGGCCCGACGCGGTGCGCGCGCCGCCGAGCGGATCGACCGCGAACACGACCTGCTTCGCCTTGTACGGCTGGCCGTCCGGGCCGGTGGTGCTGTCCGCGTTCGCCAGGTTCGAAGCGGTGACGTTCAGGCGCTGCGCCTGAGCGGACATCGCCGAGCCGGCGACGTTGAAGATGTTCATCAAAGAGGGCATTTCTTCTCCTAATGCGCTCAGCTATTTGAAGTGATCGCCGAAAGCATCGATTTGATCTGCGAGCTCAGCACCGTCATGCCCGCTTCGAAGTGCAGCGCGTTGTCGGCGAACTGCACGCGCTCGGCATCGAGATCGACCGTGTTGCCGTCGAGCGAAGGCTGATTCGGCACGCGATAGGCGAGCTTGCCGTAGTCGTCGCTCGGGCCGCCCGATGCGGTGAGCGTCGAGGTGCCGGACATATGGCCCTTCGACGTCACGGCCATCGCGCCGCTCGCGCTCACGCTGACCGGCTGCGCCATCTTCAGCGTCGCGTTGTTCGATGCGCCGCCGCCGTGCTTCAGCGCGCCCGCGAGCGCGGTGGAGAAATCGACGTCGCGCGCCTTGTAGCCGGGCGTGTCGGCGTTGGCGATATTCGACGACAGCAATTCCTGCCGGTACGCGCGCACGTCGAGCGCCTCACGGCCAAAAGCGAATTCCTTGTCGAGTCTGTCTAGCATTGCGGTTTCTCCTGTCGGCGCGGCCGAGGGCTTTTTGCATGACACGCATCTTAGGAGCCGCGCACAAGAACTAATCCGACGAATAACCGGGAAACGGGGCCTCTATTCGACGCTTGCCCGTTTCGGCCGATATCTAGAATTCGTTTCGTAGAAGTCGCCGCGTGCTTTCACTGTGTTCGCGGCTCGATCGAATCAGGAATTGGAGAGAAGTGATGAGCAGGTCCGCGAAGCGTGCATCGAACCCTACGGCTCGCGCCGCAGCGACGTTCGCGCGCCGCACGCTGGGCGCGTCGCTGTTCATGGGCGTCGTGTTGAGCGCGCAGGCTCAGCCAGGCGACGGCATGATCGTCATTCCGGGCAACGCGGAGACCAATCCCGCCGCCGCGGCCGATATGGCGCAGAAGCTGAGCGCGGCTCCGGCTCCGGCGGCAACGCGCGCGCCCGCCTCTTTACCCGCCCCGGCGATGCAGTCCGGCTATCGCGCCGCGACGAAAGCCGCCGACGCCGCGATGCGCAACGCCGCACTTGAACTCGAAGCCCGCGCCGACGCCGCCGATGACTCGATGAACGACGCAAGCGGCATGATCGTCATTCCCGGTCCCGGCGATGCGAAGCCTGCGCGCGCTGCCGCGCCCGCGACGTCGGTTGCCTCTGTCGCGCCCGCGCTCGCGAAAGCGCCCGCCGCTTCGGCCTCGCGCGATGTCATGCCCGTCGTCGTGACGCGCGACGATGGCCTCGCCCGCGCGACGAATGCGAAACCGATCGCGGCCAGCCCCGCATCGCCGATGCAGCGTGTCAGCTTCACGCCGTCCGCGGCGGCAGCAGCCTTGCCGCAGCCAGCCGGCGCTGGCGCCGCGATGCAGGACGGCGAATCGATCCGCGTCGCCGCGCTCAATTTTCTGCAGCAGCAGGCCGCGGGCTTGCCGGGCAAGGTCGAGATCGCCGTCACGCCCGTCTTTCCGCGCGGCCTCGCCGCCTGCTCCGCGCTCGATCCGTTCATGCCGACCGGCGCGCGGCTCTGGGGCCGCATGACCGTCGGCGTGCGCTGCGTCGGCGAGCGGCCCTGGACGCTCTATGTCCAGGCGCGCGTGTCGATCAACGCCACTTACTATCAGGCCGCGCGCGCGATCGCGCCGGGCGAAGTGCTGACCAACGCCGATCTCGTCGCCCGCGACGGCGATATCACCGCGATGCCGCAGGCCATCGTCACCGATCCGGCGCAGGCCGTGGGCGCGGTGGCGCTCTCGCGCGTGCCGGCAGGTTTGCCGCTGCGCACCGACATGCTGCGCGCCGCGACTTCCGTGGCGATCGGCCAGAGCGTGCGCGTGGTCGCCGGCGGCTCCGGCTTTTCGATTTCCGCCGAAGGCACCGCGATGAACAATGCCGCGCCCGGCCAGCAGATTCGTGTGAAAACCGCCGCGGGACAGATCATCACCGGTGTCGTGAAAGACGCCCAGACAGTGGAGATTTCGCTGTAAAGGAACCGATGTGTTCGGTCCCCCACGTTTGTTTCATTTTGTTGCAAATGCGCTCGAAGCCCGCCAGATAAGGCTCTCAGCGCGTCAAGCAGATCGAACGGCAGTTGGCAGTCCGCGGGCAGGGTAAAGTTTTCAAGACCCACCGCCGATAAAGGACTCAACACGTTCGGGAATGGACATCGTGAAAATCGAATCGAATAGCAACACCAATCTGGCAAGCCTTCAGGACACCCTCCAGCGCGCGTCGCAGAACGACGCAAAAGGCGCTGCGGGCAACGTGCAACAGTCGGACGCGAATCCGGCGCAGAACTCGACGGTGAGCTTGTCGTCGTTGTCGAGCGACCTGCGCGCATCGAACGGCTCGGACATCGATACGGCGAAAGTCGAATCGATCAAGGCCGCGATCCGCGACGGCAGCCTGAAGATCGACACGAGCAAGATCGCCGACGGCATTCTGAGCACCGCGCGCGACCTGCTGCAAACGAGAACCCCGCCGACCGGCGGCTGAACGCTTCCCCGGCGCGCGACGAGCGCGTGACGGCGAGCGTTCGCGAAACCGGGCGGCTTTTTGAAACCGCTTCTGCTTTAAGAGCGATGCAATGAAAGACGCCCTGCTTGCTACCGTCACCGAAGAAGTCGCCGCTGTTCAGGCCTTCGAAAACCTCCTCGTCGAAGAGGAAAAAGCGCTGATCGCCGCGCAGCCGCTTCCGGCGCTGCCTTCGATCATCGAGAACAAGACCGCGCTGACCGAGCGCATCGCCGTGCTCGAAAAGGCCCGCGACGCGCAGTTGAACGAACTCGGTTTTCCCGGCGGCTTCGTCGGCATGGAAGCCGCAGCCGCGGACGACCGCGCGATCGCCGAGCAATGGGCGCTGCTCACCGCCGCCGCCCGTCGCGCGAAGCAGGGCAACAACAACAACGGCGTGCTGATCCGCACGCGCATGGACTACAACCGCAAGGCGCTCGCCGCATTGCAGGTCGCGCCGTCGAAAAGCGGCTTCTACGGCCCGGACGGTCGCGTGCCGGGCGGCTGAGCGGCACGGAACATCATCGGCGAAACGGCGCGTGCTTCAGGCGAGGCACGCGCCGCTTTTGTTTCCGGCGCTTTCATCTACCGAATAACCCCCTTTTCCCCGGCTTTATCCGCCGATGGCCGCTCGACGCCTTCCGCAATAATCGCTTTCATCAAAAAGCGGCTTCGCGCCGCTTGCAATGGCAAACGATGCGAGCAACGGAGTAAGGTCCGGTGGCAGAAGAAAGCGATCTCGAAAAAACCGAATCAGCGACTCCCAAGCGCCTGGAAAAGGCGCGGGAGGAAGGCCAGGTTGCGCGCTCGCGGGAACTCGCCTCTTTCGCGCTGCTCGCGGCGGGATTTTTCGGCGTGTGGGGCCTGTCGGGGCCGATCAGCCAGCACTTGCAGTCGATTCTGCGCGGCGCGTTCACCTTCAATCACGAAACCGTGCTCGACACGCGCCAGATGATGATCGGCGCGGCGAACGCGAGCAAGGAAGGCTTGTTCGCCGTGCTGCCGGTGCTGCTGCTCTCGGGTTTCGCCGCGCTCGCCGCACCGATGGCGCTCGGCGGCTGGCTCATCACAACGAAGCCGCTCGCGCCGAACTTCGGGCGGCTCAATCCGATCAGCGGCCTCGGCAAGATTTTCTCGATGCAGGGGCCGGTGCAGCTCGGCATGTCGGTGCTAAAGACGGTGGTCGTCGGCGGCCTGGCGGGCTGGGCGATCTGGAGTCGCAAGGCCGAAGTGCTGGGCCTGCTGACCAAACCGCTTTCCCTCGCGCTCGCCGACGCGATGCATTTGATTTTCGTGTGCTGCGGCATGGCGATCGCCGGGCTGTTTCTCGTCGCGGCCGTCGACGTGCCGTATCAGCTGTACTCGCACGCGAAGAAGCTGCGCATGAGCAAGGAAGAAGTGAAGCGCGAGCACAAGGAAAGCGAAGGCGATCCGCACATCAAGGGCAAGATTCGCCAGCAGCAGCGCGCGGCCGCGCGTCGCCGGATGATGCAGGCGATTCCGACCGCCGATGTCATCGTGACGAACCCGACGCACTTCGCCGTCGCGCTGCAGTACACCGACGGCCAGATGCGCGCGCCGAAGGTCGTCGCGAAGGGCGTGAATCTGGTCGCGGCGCGCATCCGCGAACTGGGCCGCGAGCACAACGTGCCGCTGCTCGAAGCGCCGCCGCTCGCGCGTGCGCTGTATCACAACGTCGAGATCAACCGCGAGATTCCGGGCGCGCTGTATGGCGCGGTCGCGCAAGTGCTGGCGTGGGTGTATCAGCTCAAGCGCTACAAAGAAGACGGCGGGATCAAGCCGGACGAACCGTCCGATCTCGACGTGCCGAAGGAACTGGACAAAGGCGGCGTTTCCGACGCCGACGCCGATCGGGAGGCCGCCGAGGCCCTGACCGGCGACAACACTGACAATGGAGCCGCAGCATGAACGCGCGCGCTGGATTTTTCGCCAAACGGCCCGACGCGCTGGGCACGCAGAACCTTCGCGCCTTAGCCGGCCCGATCCTGATCTGCATGATCCTGGGCATGATGATTCTGCCCTTGCCCGCGTTTTTGCTGGATCTGCTGTTCACCTTCAACATCGCGCTGTCGGTGATGGTGCTGCTCGTCAGCATGTACACGCAAAAGCCGCTCGATTTCGCGGCGTTCCCGAGCGTGCTGCTGTTTTCCACGCTGCTGCGCCTTTCGCTGAACGTGGCGTCGACGCGTATCGTGCTGCTCGAAGGCCACACCGGCCCGGATGCCGCCGGTCAGGTGATCGAATCGTTCGGGCACTTTCTCGTCGGCGGAAACTTCGCGGTCGGCATCGTCGTGTTCGTGATTCTGATGATCATCAACTTCATGGTGATCACGAAGGGCGCGGGACGTATCGCGGAAGTCGGCGCGCGCTTCACGCTCGACGCGATGCCCGGCAAGCAGATGGCCATCGATGCGGACCTGAACGCCGGCCTCATCAACGAAGAGACCGCGAAGAAGCGCCGCCAGGCCGTGGCGCAGGAAGCGGAGTTCTACGGTTCGATGGATGGCGCGTCAAAATTCGTGCGCGGCGACGCCATCGCGGGCTTGCTGATCATGGTCATCAACGTGGTGGGCGGGCTGATCGTCGGCATGCTCCAGCACGACATGGACTTTGCGCACGCGGCGACCAATTACACGCTGCTGACGATCGGCGATGGCCTCGTCGCGCAGATTCCGTCGCTCATCATCTCGACGGCGGCGGGCGTGATCGTGTCGCGCGTCGCGACCGAGGAAGACATCGGCACGCAGTTGACCGGCCAGTTGTTCCAGAATCCGCGCGTGCTGATGATTACGGGCGTGATCATCGGCATCATGGGCCTGATTCCGGGCATGCCGCACTTCGCGTTCATGCTGCTCGGCGGCGGTCTCATCTACGCCGCGCGCACGATGAACAAGCGCGCCGAGGCGAAGAAGAAAAGCGCCGTCACCGATGTCACGCCGCTCGCGGCGAGCGCCGCCGCCGCGACGGCCGAGAACGCGGAGGCGAGCTGGGAAGACGTGTCGCTCATCGATCCGCTGGGGCTGGAAGTGGGTTATCGCCTGATTCCGCTCGTCGATCGCAACAGCGATGGTGAACTGCTCAAGCGCATCAAGGGTATTCGCAAGAAATTCGCGCAGGAAATCGGCTTTTTGCCGCCAGTCATTCACATTCGCGACAATCTGGAGTTGCGGCCGAACGGCTATCGCATCGCGCTGAAGGGCGTGGAAGTGGGCGTCGGAGAGGCGTTTCCGGGGCAGTGGCTCGCGATCAATCCGGGGCAGGTTTCGGCCGCGCTGCCGGGCAACCAGACGACCGACCCGGCGTTCGGGCTGCCCGCCGTGTGGATCGACACGAACTTGCGCGAACAGGCTCAGGTGTATGGCTACACCGTGGTCGATGCGAGCACAGTTGTCGCGACGCATTTGAACCATCTCGTCGTGACGCACGCGGCGGAGTTGCTTGGACGTCAGGAAGTGCAGGCGCTGATCGAGCGCATCGGCAAGGACACGCCTTCGCTCACGGACGATCTGGTGCCCAAGGTGCTGTCCCTCACGACGTTGCAGAAGGTGTTGCAGAACCTGCTCGACGAAAGCGTGCCGATTCGCGATATGCGCACGATCCTCGACGCGTTGCAGGAACATGCGCCGCGCATGTCCGATCCGCACGATCTCACCGCAGCGGTGCGTCTCGCGCTGGGCCGTGCGATCACGCAGCAGTGGTATCCGGGCGCCGACGACCTGCAGGTGATGGGCCTCGATCCGACGCTTGAGCGTGTGCTGTCGCAGGCATTGTCGACGGGTGCGAATCCGGGTCTGGAGCCGGGCCTCGCGCAAACGCTGCTGAACTCGACGCAAAACGCGATCATGCGTCAGCAGAATCTGGGCTTACCGCCGGTGTTGCTCGTGCAGCATTCGCTCCGGGCGATGCTCGCGCGGTTCCTGCGCAGAAGCTTGCCGCAGTTGAAGGTGATTTCTTATGCCGAAGTGCCGGATACGCGGAACGTGAAGGTGGTGAATTTGATCGGGGCGTGATTACGCGTCGGCTGATTCCGCTTTATCTTCCGCCGGACCGGAAATGTACAGCCTGACGGGACGGCCTTCCAGGTCCAGATCCGCCCTCGCGAAAAAGCGGAGCGCCTCGCCGAAAAGCATCGCCTGCACGTAGCGATTGTCGGGCCGATTGAAGGCCGGATCGATCACGATGGCGGGTACGCGCTCGGTGTCGCCGTCGAGCGTGACCTTGCATGCGCCGGTCGTCATATCGAACTCCGAAATCACGCCGACATACTGCCTGCTTTCGGACGGCACGACGGCTGCCCGCGAAAACGCGCGCTTGTGGTCCTTGTCCAGCGTCATGAACCGGTCGCCTTCAGCATAGAGATCGATTTGACTGCACGAGCGGTCGATTGGACTGAGCGCCTGGGTTGCGGCGGAGCGGAGGATTTCGGCGAGTTTGTCGATGAGCGACACCAGCTTGTCAGCCATGCCGACGACGCTCTCGGTGTTCGCCTGATTGTTTCGCAACGCCATCTGCAATGCATCGTGGACGTGTTGCAGGCTTTCGCTGGCGTATTGGGTCTGATTCTGATCGCGTCGAGCGAATTCCTCGTCGCGCCGGGACATTTCCTGATCGCGCCGTGACAATATTTCGTTGACGTATTTCATTTGATCTTGCTCGCGTCGAGACAATACGTACTGAACCACGACAGCAAGCACGGCCCCAAACGCGCCGGACCATAGTTCCTTGCTAGTCGCCATGCTTTTCACCATTGCCAGGACTTCGAAGCAACGATGTTCCATGACGGGCGAGCACACCACGCGGACATCGAGCGCTTCGAGATTCGTGTTGAGTCTGCCCGTCAGCAACGCATTGGAGCACAACGCGAAGATGCGTGCTAAGCCCCGAATGGATTGTCCGAGCTGATTCAGATCAATCTCATGCGACGCGGCGTCGTTGCCTTCATACCGCACGCTGATGGTGGAGAGACAATGCCACTGTGCTGTTCCGACGACGCCAAGCATGGCTTATTCCTTGAGATGAACAATATCGTCATCCTAAGCAATGATTCGCGCGCCGGAAATCGGCCGGATGGACGACTTGCGCCTCATCGCGGCCCGATATAAGCCGGCTCAACACTCCACAATATTCACCGCTAACCCGCCGCGCGACGTCTCTTTATATTTGGTCTTCATATCCGCGCCCGTCTCCCTCATCGTCTTGATGACGGAATCCAGCGAAACATAATGCGACCCGTCGCCACGCATGGCCATGCGCGCGGCGTTGACGGCCTTCACCGAGCCCATCGCGTTGCGCTCGATGCACGGAATCTGCACCATGCCGCCGACCGGATCGCAAGTCAGCCCGAGGTTATGCTCCATGCCGATTTCCGCGGCATTCTCCACTTGCGCGGGCGTTCCGCCGAGCACGGCCGCCAAAGCGCCGGCCGCCATCGAGCACGCGACGCCGACTTCGCCCTGACATCCCACCTCGGCGCCGGAGATGGAAGCATTCATCTTGTACAGAATGCCGATGGCCGCCGCCGTCAAAAGAAAATCGATCACGCCCTGCGTGTTCGAACCCGGCACGAACCGGTCGTAGTAATGCAGCACCGCCGGGATGATCCCCGCCGCGCCGTTCGTCGGCGCAGTCACGACCCGTCCGCCGATCGCATTCTCTTCGTTCACCGCGATCGCGTAGAGATTGATCCAGTCGATCATCGACAACGGATCCCGCAGCGCCTGTTCCGGCTTGCCCGCCAGCGCGCGATACAACTGCGGCGCGCGCCGTTTCACCTGAAACGGCCCGGGCAGACAACCTTCCGCCTCCGGATTGCCGATGCCGCACCCGCGCGCGACGCAATCTTGCATCACGTCCCAGATGCGCAGCAGCCCGGCGCGAATCGCTTCCTCGCTATGCCAGACGCGCTCGTTTTCCCACATCAGCTGCGCGATCGATTTGCCCGACTCCGCGCACATTTTCATCAGCTCGTCGCCGGTCTGGAACGGATACGGCAACTGCTCGTGCGCGGTCAGCACCGCGGTGTTCGCCGCGCCCGCCGTGACGACGAAACCGCCGCCGACCGACAGATACGTCGCTTCACGCAGCAGCGCGCCGTTCGCGTCGAAGGCGTAGAGCTTCATGCCGTTCGGATGCTCCGGCAACGCTTGCCGATAAAACACAATGGATTCTTTCAGCGTGAACGGAATCTCGTGCGTGCCGAGCAACGCCAGCTTCTTCGAGGCGCGCACGGCGTCGAGCCGCGGCACGATGCGCGAGGCATCGACGGTATCGGGCGCGTCGCCCATCAGGCCGAGCATCACGCCGCGGTCGGTGCCGTGGCCCTTGCCTGTCGCGCCGAGCGAGCCGTACAACTCGCATTTCACCGACGCCGTCGCGGCGAGCAGCCCGTCGCGCTCGAGCCCTTGCGCGAACATCAACGCGGCGCGCATCGGTCCGACGGTGTGCGAGCTCGAAGGTCCGATGCCGATCTTGAAGAGGTCGAATACGCTGACTGCCATGACATCACCTACCTGAAAGTTTTAACGCGCCGGCAGCGGCAGACACACCGCGAGCCAGGCGGGCGGCGTCGGTGCGAGCCGCAGCGCGACCGGCGTGTAGCGGCCGTCGAGACGCGCCGCCAGATGAAAGAGTTCCGCCGCGTTCTTCGGGTCCCACTGCCCCGAAAAGCCCGGCAATCCGGCTTCGCGACGCTTGGCGTCGAAAGCCACGGACGACTTCACGAATTCGTCATGCGTCTTCGTGCCGAGCGCATACGGCGTGAGCCAGTTGAGCGCCACGGCCAGCGTCGCGCCCGACTGCGCGCGCTCCGGCAGCCAATTGCGATTGTGCCGCCGCGCGGCGAGCGCCGCGGTCACGAGCGGCTGAAGATCGTAGGTGACGTAGCGCAGCGCGTCGCGTTCGGCGAAATCGACCGTCGATCCGTCCGGCGCGATGTTGTCGCCGATATGCTCGACGAACAGCCGCTGCGCCGCGTTGATGAGCTTGCGGTCGTCGATGGTGAACGCGCCCATCGCAACCAGTTTCACGCGGTGGCTCTGCCAGTTGTTGCGGTAATTACCCGTGAGCGGACGCGGTTGCTTGTCCATATCGGCGACGTAGCCCGTCACCATCTTCGTGATGAAGGCGTTCGCCGCGTTGCGCGTCTTCACGGGCAACGCGCTCGCCGTGAGGTCGTACGCGAGAATCAGCGATTCGAAATGGGTCTCGTCGATCGGATTGAAGCTCGGCTGATACGTCGTGGTCCACGCCAGCAGAAAGCGGTCGACGAGACGCAGATAGCGCTCGTCGCCGGTTGCGCGCCACGCGAGCGCCGCATCGCGCATCAGGCCGAGGTCCTTTTCGGCTTCGATGCTCTCGTCGTAAATACCTTCGTGCGGCAGCGTGCCTTCGGTGTGCAGCTTCGCGCGCGGTTTCGGCTGATCGTTGACGTGCGATTGCACCGTCTTCACGAGCGCCTTCACGCCGGGATCGGCATTGGTGCGCTCGCTCGTCTGCATCGCGGGCGCGGCGCAGAAATTCATCGCGGCATGCGCCGTCAACGAACATGCGCACAGTATCGCCAGCGCCGTGAATCGGCCTATTTGTTTCATCTCTCGCACCTTCCGCGCCATGCGAACTCCTTGATTGGCTTTGGTCCGGGGTGAGATGTTAGCCGGTTCGACGCGCGCCGCGATACCGTCCGACAATGCTTTACGTTGTCAGCTTACTCCGCGTAGTCAGAGATCGGCACGCACGAGCACATCAGATTGCGATCGCCATAGGCGTTGTCCGCGCGCCCGACCGGCGACCAGTACTTGCGCGCAATCAGCGACTTCAGCGGATACGCCGCCGCTTCGCGCGTGTACTTGTGCGACCATGCGTCCGACGTGACCTCCGCCGCCGTATGCGGCGCGTTCCGGAGCACGTTGTCTTCGCGATCGGCGCGACCTTCTTCCACCGCGCGGATTTCCTCGCGAATCGCGATCATCGCGTCGATGAAACGGTCGAGCTCTTCCTTCGATTCCGATTCGGTCGGCTCGACCATCAGCGTGCCGGGCACGGGGAAGCTCATCGTCGGCGCATGGAAGCCGTAGTCGATCAGGCGCTTGGCGACGTCTTCCACCGAAATGCCGCTCGATTCCTTGATGGGCCGCACGTCGAGAATGCACTCGTGCGCGACGAGACCGCCCGCGCCGCTGTACAGCACCGGATAGTGCGGCGCGAGGCGCTTCGCGACATAGTTCGCCGCGAGAATCGCGCTTTCGGTCGCGGCGGTGAGGCCTTGCGCACCCATCATCGCGATGTACATCCACGAGATCGGCAGGATCGCGGCCGAGCCATACGGCGCCGACGACACCGCGCCGATGCCCGCTTCATCGCGCTTGTAACCGGTGGACGCCTGATTCGGCAGGAACTTCGCCAGATGCGCGCCGACCGCGACCGGACCGACGCCCGGTCCGCCGCCGCCGTGCGGAATGCAGAACGTCTTGTGCAGGTTCAGGTGCGAGACGTCGCCGCCGAACTGGCCGGGCGCGCAGAGGCCGACCATCGCGTTCATGTTCGCGCCATCGACATACACCTGGCCGCCGTGCGCATGCACGATCTCGCAGATTTCGCGGACGTTGCGCTCAAAGACGCCGTGCGTCGACGGATACGTGATCATGATCGCGGCGAGATTCGCCGAATGCTTCTCGGCCTTCGCTTTCAGGTCGTCGATATCGACGTTGCCGTTCGCATCGCACGCGACGACCACGACCTGCATGCCCGCCATCTGCGCCGACGCCGGATTGGTGCCGTGCGCGGACGCCGGAATCAGGCACACGTTGCGATGCCCTTCGCCGCGCGACTCGTGATACGCGTGAATGATGAGCAGGCCCGCGTATTCGCCTTGCGAACCCGCGTTCGGCTGCAGCGACACCGCCGCGTAACCCGTGCATGCGACGAGCATCTGTTCGAGCTGATCGATCATCGTGCGATAGCCGAGCGTCTGCTCGGCGGGCGCGAACGGATGAATCGCGGCGAACTCGGGCCACGTCACCGGCAGCATTTCCGAGGTTGCGTTGAGCTTCATCGTGCACGAACCGAGCGGGATCATCGTGCGGTCGAGCGCGAGATCCTTGTCCGAGAGACTGCGCAAATAGCGCAGCATTTCGTGCTCGGAATGATGGCGATTGAAGACCGGATGCGTGAGATATTCGCTTTCGCGCTTCAATGCGCCGGGAATCGGATCGCTCACGGAAGCATCCAGCGCGTCGATGTCGAACGTTTCGGTCTTGCCCGCGACTTCCGCGAAGAGCGCGAAGAGCTTGAGCAGGTCGTCGCGCGTGGTGGTTTCGTCGAGTGACACGCCCACTTGCGTGGCGCTCACACGGCGCAGGTTGATGCGCGCCGCATAGGCCGCCTGATGCAGCGCGGTCGTGTTTGCGCCGCTTTGCACGGTGACCGTGTCGAAGAACGTTTCGTTCGCGATCGTGTAGCCCAGTTTGCGAAGACCCGCCGCGAAAATCGACGCGACGCGGTTCACGCGCAGCGCGATCGTCTTGATGCCGCGCGGTCCGTGATACACCGCGTACATGCTCGCCATGATCGCGAGCAGCGCCTGCGCCGTGCAGACATTCGACGTCGCTTTTTCGCGGCGAATGTGCTGTTCGCGCGTTTGCAGCGCGAGACGCAGCGCGGGATTGCCTTGCGCATCGACCGTCACGCCGACGAGACGGCCCGGCATTTGGCGCTTGAATTCGTCGCGCACGGCCATGTACGCCGCGTGCGGGCCGCCGAAGCCGACCGGCACGCCGAACCGCTGCGTATTGCCGATGGCCACATCCGCGCCCCATTCGCCCGGCGGCGTGATGAGCGCGAGCGCGAGCAGATCCGCCGCCGCGACCACATGACCGCCCGCCGCGTGAATCTTTTCCGCCAGTTCGCGATAGTCGCGCACGTCGCCGTTCGCGCCGGGATATTGCAGCAGCACGCCGAACGCGTTCGCGCTCGCGGCATCCGCGGCCGGTCCGACCTTCACTTCGATGCCCGCCGGCTTCGCACGCGTCTGCACCACTTCGATGGTCTGCGGCAAAACATCGTCCGCCACATAGAAGACGTTCGATTTCGGCTTGCCGACGCGCTGCAGCAGCGTCATCGCCTCGGCGGCGGCGGTGGCTTCGTCGAGCAGCGATGCGTTCGCCATCGCGAGACCCGTCAGGTCCATCACCATCTGCTGGAAGTTCAGGAGCGCTTCGAGACGCCCTTGCGAAATCTCCGGCTGATACGGCGTATAAGCCGTGTACCACGCCGGATTTTCGAGCACGTTGCGCAGGATCACCGCCGGCGTGTGCGTGCCGTAATAACCCTGGCCGATGTAAGTCCGGAACACCAGATTCTCGTCCGCCAGCTTGCGCAGGTAGGCGAGCGCTTCGGCCTCGCTCTTGGGCTGCGTGAACGCGCCGAGCGGCAGCGTTTCCTTGCGGCGGATCGATTCAGGAATCACCGCGTCGATGAAGGCCGCGCGCGACGCGAAGCCAAGCGCATCGAGCATCGCGCGCTGGTCTTTTTCATCGGGGCCGATGTGCCGCTCGGCGAATGCGTCGTGGCATTCGAGCGCGGCGAGTGACAAGGGGGTGCGGTTCATCAGGCGATCCGGGTGTTCGAGCTTCATGTGAATTCCTGCTGACGACGAAGGCGCGGCGGCCTTCGTCCGTGAGATAGATTATTCGCCGATCGACTTGCCGTAGCCTTCGGCGTCGAGCAGCTTGTCGAGACCGGCGTCGCCCGACGGCTTGATCTTGAAGAGCCAGCTTTCGTACGGCGCGCCGTTGACCTGATCCGGCGCGGACGTGAGCGCATCGTTCGACGCGACCACTTCGCCCGAGACCGGTGCGTAGATATCGGAGGCGGCCTTCACCGATTCGATGACGGCGATCGCATCGCCCGCCGCGACGGTCTTGCCCGCGGCCGGCAGTTCGACGAACACGATGTCACCGAGCGCTTCCTGCGCGTGATCGGTGATGCCGACGGTCAGCGTGCCGTCGGCTTCGGTGCGGACCCATTCGTGCGATTCGGTGTATTTCAGATCGGCCGGGATGCTCATTGAATGCTCCTTGCGTGGTTCTTTCGTGAGTTTCTTGATAGGAGGGAACGGGCGCGACGGCGTTACGAAAGTTCGACCAGAACCTTGCCGTTGCGCACGAACGGAAGTTTTACCACGCGCGCGGGAAGCTGTTTGTCGCGGATGACGACCTGCACCGTGTCGCCCGCGGCAACACCCGTCGGCACGCGCGCGAACGCGATCGATTCCTGCATCGACGGCGAAAACGTGCCGCTCGTGATCTCGCCCTCGCCTTGTTGCGTCACGACTTTCTGATGCGCGCGCAGCACGCCGCCCGCCTTGCCGTTTTCCTTGATGAGCACGAGCCCGACGAAGCCCGCCTTCGAGCCGTTCGCCTCCAGCGCGCTGCGGCCGACGAAATCGCGTTCCGTTTTCAGATCGACGGTCCACGCGAGGCCGGCGTCGAGCGGCGATACGTCGTCGTCCATGTCCTGCCCGTAGAGATTCATGCCCGCTTCGAGACGCAGCGTGTCGCGCGCGCCGAGGCCGGCGGGCTTCACGCCTGCATCGGCGAGCGCGTTCCACAGGGCTTCGACATGCGTCGCCGGGACGACGATCTCGAAACCGTCTTCGCCGGTGTAACCGGTGCGCGCGAGCATCAGTTCGCCGAATGTCGCGGACTGAACCGTGACGGCGTTGAACGGCTTGATGTCCTGCGTTTGCGCGCGCGCGTCGGGCAGCACTTGCCAGGTTTTTTCGCGCGCGTTCGGGCCCTGCACGGCGATGATCGCGAGATCGCGGCGCGGCGTGATGGAAAGATTGAACTCGCCCTCGGCATTCAACTGACCGAACCAGGCGATGTCCTTCTCCGCCGTGCCCGCATTCACGACGACGCGGAAACTCGTTTCGGAGAAGTAGTAGACGATCAGATCGTCGATGACGCCGCCGTTGCCGTTGAGCAGGCACGAATAGAGGGCGCGGCCGGGCGTCGTGAGCTTATCGACGTTATTGGCGATTGCGTACCTGAAGAATTCGCGGACGGCCTCGCCTTCGAAATCGACGACGCGCATGTGAGACACGTCGAACATGCCGGCGTCGGTGCGCACCGCGCGATGCTCGTCGATCTGCGAACCGTAGTTGACGGGCATGTCCCAGCCGCCGAAATCGACCATGCGCGCGTTGAGCGCGAGGTGGGCGGCGTGCAGGGGCGTCTGTTGAAGTGAAGTCATCGGGGCCTCGGTTCGCGAAACAAAAAAGGCCACGCAGCGCAGTATTCGCTTATCGGATGCGCCTTCGTGCTGCCGGAAGCAGCGCGCAAGGCTCATGCCGCGAGCGGTTGCGATGCGTGACCCCTCTGTCCTCGGTACCTGAGAGATTGCGCGAACCGTGCACGGTCGTGCTGCGATTCATCGCGCGCCCCTTCGGTGGGCAACTGGCTTCGATGAAGCCGCTGCCGCTCTCCAGAGTGCGAGAAAACTTCGTTCCTCGACGCCGTCGGTCCTTTTGCCTGAGAGTTTGCGGGTATGCCCCTTCGGCGGCGCGGCCTTTTTCGTTGCGACGACAGGCCACGCGCTCTCCCGACGCGTGCGGCAGAATTTACGCGACCGATTTCGGGTTGTCAAACGGATTCGGGGGCATCCGATGGACGGCGCGCACCCGCCGGCAGGGATTCAGCCGAGCCGCTCGAACACCACCCGTCTCCCCTCCCGATCACTCTCAATCGCCAGCTCAATAATCGTCATCGTATCCACCGCGTCCTGCGGCGACACCGGGAACGGCTTGCCCTCCTGAATCGACGCCGCCAGCGCGCGATAAAACTCCACATACGCGCCGTCTTTCGTCGCGAATTCGTGGCGCAGATCGAGATCGCCATCGACTTCGCGCAGCAAGCCCGGCGGATTCTTCGCGAATTCAGGATTGCCCGGCCGCATGCCCGCGCGCAACTGGTCTTCCTGCGTATCCAGCCCGTTTTTCACGTAACTGCCGCGCGTGCCGTGGATCGCGAAACGCGGCGGCTCCAGCGCCGCGAGCGCGCTCGCGTGCAGGATCACTTCCTTGTCGCCGTAGCCGAGCACGAGATGCACGTAATCCGGCGCGTGCGCGTGATCGCGATGCGCCTTCACAAACGCCGTGACCGTCTGCGGCGCGCCGAACAGCGTCAGCGCCTGATCGATCAGATGCGGCCCCAGATCGAACAGCAAGCCACCGCCGCGCTCCGCCTCCTCGCGCCAGCGCTGCGGCACCTTCGGGCGAAACCGGTCGAAATGCGATTCGTAATGGGTGACGCGCCCGAGCCGCCCGCTCTCGATCAGCGCGCGCACCGTCATGAAATCGCCGTCCCAGCGGCGATTGTGGAACGGCGCGAACAGCAAGCCCCGTTGCTGCGCGAGATCGGCGAGCGTGCGGGCGTCGCGCGCGGACAGCGTCACGGGTTTATCGACGACGACATGCTTGCCCGCCGACAACGCACGATGCGCGAGATCGAAGTGCGTGTCGTTCGGCGTCGCGATGACCACGGCCTCGATTTCGTCGATGCCGACGAGCGCGTCGAAATCCGCCACGATGCGTGCGTTCGGATAGTCCGCCTGCGCGCGCTCGGCCTGGCTCGTCGCGATGGCCGCGACTTCGGCCCGGCCGCAGTGCTCGATGACGGGCGCGTGAAACGTCGCGCCGGCGAGGCCATAGCCCATTACGCCAACTTTAAGTGGTGTGCTCATGCGGGCAGCGTCCTGTCGTGAATTCGATCGGATATTGTGGCACGAACGAGGGCCGGAACCGCGCCGGTTCTATCGTGTTAACATCGCGCTCTCCTCCATGCGCCGGCCTCGCCGCGCGCGCCAAATTTCCAAGCTCAACACGATGTCCGCAGGTCTGAACGCCGCGCAAAGCGAAGCCGTGCGCTATCTCGATGGTCCCTGTCTCGTGCTCGCCGGCGCGGGCAGCGGCAAGACGCGCGTGATCACGCAGAAGATCGCGCATCTGATCGAAGGGCGCGGCTTCGAGCCGAAGCACATCGCCGCGCTCACCTTCACGAACAAGGCCGCGCTCGAAATGCGCGAGCGCACCGGCAAGCTCCTCGAAGGCAAGACGCTCACGACGCCCGGCAAGGAAGGCCGCAAGATTCCGGTCAATCAGTTGACGATCTGCACGTTCCACTCGCTCGGCGTGCAGATCATGCGGCAGGAAGCGGAGCACGTCGGACTGAAGCCGCAGTTCTCCATCATGGATTCGGACGACTGCTTCGGCATGGTCCAGGAGCAGCTCGGCACGACCGACAAGGGTCTGATCCGCAAGATCCAGTCGATCATTTCGCTGTGGAAGAACGCGATGGTCTCGCCCGATCAGGCGTCCGTGCTCGCCGCGAATGAGGACGAGCATCAGGCGGCGATCGTGTATCGCAGCTATGCCGCGACGCTGCACGCGTATCAGGCGCTCGATTTCGACGATCTGATCCTGCGCCCCGCGCAGCTTTTCGCGGAGAACGAGCAGGTGCGCGACAAGTGGCAGAACCGCTTGCGTTATCTGCTCATCGACGAGTATCAGGACACCAACGCGTGCCAGTACGAACTGGTGAAGCTGCTGGCCGGTCCGCGCGCGGCGTTCACCGCCGTGGGTGACGACGATCAGGCCATCTACGGCTGGCGCGGCGCGACCATCGAAAATCTCGCGCAGCTCGGCAAGGATTTTCCGAAGCTGCATGTCATCAAGCTGGAGCAGAACTATCGCTCGACGGTGCGGATTCTGACGGCGGCGAACAACGTCATCGCGAACAATCCGAAGCTGTTCGAGAAGAAGCTGTGGTCGGAACACGGCATGGGCGACACCATCACCGTCACCGGTTGCAACGACGAAGAGCACGAGGCGGAGTCGGTCGTGTTTCGCCTGTCCGCGCACAAGTTCGAGCGGCGCACGCAGTTCCGCGACTACGCGATTCTCTATCGCGGCAACTTTCAGGCGCGCATCTTCGAACAGGTGCTGCGGCGCGAGCGCATTCCGTATGTGCTCTCGGGCGGGCAATCGTTCTTCGACAAGGCCGAGATCAAGGATCTGATCGCCTATCTGCGTCTGATCGCCAATCCCGATGACGATCCCGCCTTCATCCGCGCGATCACGACACCGCGGCGCGGTGTCGGCAACACGACGCTCGAAGCGCTCGGCGCGTTTGCGGGCGCGGCGAAGGTATCGCTGTTCGAGGCGGTGTTCATGGGCGGCATCGAGGCGCGGCTGTCGGCGCGGCAGGTCGAACCGCTGCGCACGTTCTGCGAGTGGATGCGGCGTCTGTCGGACCGCGCCGATCGCGATCCCGCGACCGAAGTGCTCGACGACATGATGGAAGCCATCCACTACGAGTCGTATCTCTACGACGCGTACGACGAGCGGCAGGCGCAGTCGAAATGGCAGAACGTCCTCGAATTCCTCGAATGGCTGAAGCGCAAGGGCACGAAGCCGGCAGCCGCGCCTGGCGTCGAGCAAACCGGCTACGACACCGCCGACGGTTTCGCCGACGAAGGCAAAAACCTGCTCGGCCTGATCCAGACCGTCGCGCTGATGTCGATGCTCGAAGGCAAGGAGGAAGATCCGGACGCGGTGCGGCTATCGACGGTGCATGCGTCGAAGGGGCTGGAGTATCCGCACGTGTTTCTGGTGGGCGTGGAGGAAGGCATCATGCCGCATCGAGGCAGTTCGGACGATGACGCGCCCGTCGACGATTCGCGCATCGAGGAAGAGCGGCGGCTGATGTATGTCGCGATCACGCGGGCACAGCGCAGTCTGCATCTGAACTGGTGCAAGAAGCGCAAGCGCGCGCGGGAGACGGTGGTGTGCGAGCCGTCGCGCTTCATCCCCGAGATGCTGCTCGACGACGCCCCGCCGCCGACCAAGGAAGAAGCGCCTTTGTCGCCGAAAGACCGCATGGCGATGTTGAAGGCGATGCTGCAGAAGAACTGAGATCGCCTCCCGCGCCCGCTTATTTCGACGCGTTCACCATGTAATCGACGGCTGCCTTGACATCGGCGTCCGGCGCGTTCGATCCGCCCTTCGGCGGCATCGCGCCCTTGCCGTGCAGCGCGTAGTTGTAGACGGTGTCCATCGGCTCCTTGAGGCGCGGCGCCCAGGCGGCTTTGTCGCCGAATTTCGGCGCGTTGAGCACGCCGGCCGCGTGACAGGCCTGACAGACCTGCTCGTAGAGCGCCTTGCCGGCTTGAGCTGCATCGGCGGATTGCGCGCCGCCGCCCGCTGGAGCCGCCGCCGTCTGCGGCACCGATGCGAGCGCCGCGACGGCTGCCGCCGCCTGCGCATTGTCCTGCGCGCCCGCAGCGCCCGCGGCTCCCGAAGCCGCGGCGGGCGCCGAAGCCGCCGCGCCCGGCGCGGGTTGTGCCGGCTCCGCGAGTTTGCCGCCGCTGCCGTTCGCCATATAGACGACCGCGCGCGCGATCTCGAAGTCGGAGTAATCGTCGGGACTGGTGCCGCCGCGTGCGGGCATCGCGCCTTTGCCGTTGAGCGCGTTGTGCAAAAGCGTGTCGTAACCTTCGCCGATGCGCGCGGACCACGCGCCGGCATCGCCGAATTTCGGTGCGCCCGCGGTGCCTGCCGCGTGACAGGCGGAGCACACGGCCTTGTAGACTTCCTCGCCGGTTTTGTAGACGCGCGGCGCGTTGGCATCGCGGATATCGACCTGTGCGGCGGGCGCGATGCGCTCCTTCACCGACTGTTCGATGTCCGTGCCCGCGCCGGTGCGTGTGGAATTGTTCACGTACACCGCGAGCAGGATGATGATGGCGACCGGGATGCCGAAACCCGCGATGACCGCGGCGATGAGTTGGCCGGGTGTCTTAATCGGGGCTCCGTGGGGTGCTTCGCTCATGCTTGTCTCGTCTCCCGTTTTTTGGTGTGAGTCGGTTCAGTGACAGCGTGACAGCTACCGCAATGCATTGCGCTCAAGCGCGCCTTGGGGAAAGGCACGGTCGATTATAGACGGAACGCTTAACTGTCGGCGCGGGGTGGCGGACGCGGCGGAGCGGGCGTTTACCCGAATCGTGTGATGCTTTCTGACTGTTTCTGCGCATTGCCTTGAAGGCCGCGCGATGGACGAAGTCACGGAAAGCAGGTATCCTCTTGGATTCGCATGGGCCTTGCAGCCGGCTTCTTGTCCGGCGCTTAGTTTTTCCGCTTCGCAAGGCCTCCCGCCGATGCGCCCGTAGCTCAATGGATAGAGTACTGCCCTCCGAAGGCAGGGGTTGCTGGTTCGATCCCAGCCGGGCGCGCCAAAAAGTGACTAGAAATCACGTGCTTAGCGGCGACATCACCTTTCATGTTCTTCTCGTACGGAAATTGTACGGAAACACGCTACCGCTTCCCCTCCATTCCTAAAATGCGGTCGGTGGACCTTTGGCGCTGCCGGTGTTGCGCTTTGCAACCGGTTTCAAACCGCGCTCGATCGGCTCGCCGTACCGAGCAAGGCCGCTATGTCTGAGAAACTGCCCTACATCCGCGCTAGGGCGCGGCCACGGATAACGCTCGACAAATTGGCTCGAACGCATCGCGCTCAGCGTTCGAATCCGCTCTCGGACGAGGCGAAAAGACTGGGTCTTCCTGAAGAGGGCCGCGCTGATTTCGTCGAAAATCTACCCGCGTATCTGCGGCGCGTTGAACGGCCTGTATCAGGGACGCTTGTCGAAGCGTATGTGAAGCTTCAACACGCCGCGCATCAGCTTCAAGAGGCAATCCGTTCGATTCGGACCCATGACATCCATCACCGCTATTTGGCCGCCGATGTCGAGCGCGTGGAGAGGGAGTTGCGTTCGCTGCTGTTAGTCGGCGCAAGCCACGCGGTCGACGGGGAGGCGACATTCTCGCTCGACGGGAAGCTCATCCGCTTTTCATTCGATCCTAAGCCGGGTAAGCCAACTGACTATGCGACGGAGTTAGCATGCGAGGCAGCGTTTGCTTGGCATCAGTGGTTTAAAGAGTGGCCTTTACCGAGAGGCGAGGGCCGCTTCCACAAGATGCTGAGGTTTGCTTGCAGGACCGTCCTAAGAATGAATGCAGCTGAATTGCCGGGCCGCAACGCTGTGCAGGCGGGGATCGCGTTGTGCAAGCAGAGGTGCGCAAACGGCTGGTCGGGCGGGCGCATTTATAGCGCCCCTGACGACGCGGGAATGCTTCAGATTCGCGGGAAAGGATTTTGATCTGACGCGTTTTGCCGTCGGAGGCGCAACCACAATGGAGTCATTCGAACACGGATGAACTCCCATGGACAGCAAACAATTCGGACTGCGCCTTCACCGGCTACCTGACGTCTGCGGACTGACCGGCCTCCGCAAAAGCTCCATTTACGCAATGATTAAAGACGGGAGTTTTCCTGCCCCCGTCCGAATCGGCCGTCGAGCGGTTGCTTGGCGTCAGGAGGATATCGGCCGCTGGATCGACAGTCGGCAGAGCACCGAGGACGACACGCAAGCTCTCTCGGGAGGGCGCCAATGAATGCCACGCCTTCCGATCCACGCAACGCGTGGTCGACAGCCCGCGAGGAATCGCGCGGCGTATCGGCCTGGCAGCCGCCCCGCATTATTCCTCGACTCACGAGTGATCGCCGCCTTGATCCGCTCGTTTATGGCTACCGTTACGATCCTGAATTCAAGCAATGCCGCCGACGTGGATCTCGCCGTCACGAGGAACTGATCGTGGCGATTCAGGCGAAGTCATTGCGGCTAATTACGGATCGACCCGGACGCAGACTGAACAGAGCTGTGAAGCGCTTTTTGCGCTCGCCTTGGGTTCATTTCAATGTGCTGCATGACACTTGGCTCGACGGCGACGGACCACGTGGACATCTGACATTGACCGAGCGTCAGGCGACCTTCTACGCACTGTGGAAAGACCAGCAGAACGGAGTCGGACTGCCCTGGCCGCTCGACCCATCGGTCGCCTGCTCGGAACCGTTCTACCGCCGTGGGAAGTCAAAAGGCGATGGTCGCTGGCGAACGTTCTATGCGTTCGGTATCGCGCGGACCACACGTCAGCGCCTGGTGTGTGCGGCGCTAGCCGCTGCTTCTTCCAACCAGTACCGTGACCAAGTCATCTATCGAGGGGGCATGTCGGTGGTCGTGGGCGAGGTCACGCGGATGCTTAGGGATGACGCTCGGCTGACGCACTGCGCAGAGGTCGACATCCGAAACTGCTTCGACAACATTAGGCTAGCGTCAGCTCACGATGTGCTGCCGCTCTCGCCAAAGGTCATTCAACAAACGGTGGCAATCAACCCACAGGAGGCAATCGACCAAAGAGAAAGAGAACATAGAAGACGTGACCATTATCTACGGAGATGTGATGGGTCATTTGCATCTGGAACCTCGCTGGCTCTGCCTCAAGGCGCAGCCTCATCATCCCTTGTCGCTTACTGGCTAATCGAAGCAGGGTTGCCGCCGTTACCGCCTGACCGCGTGTTTTTGTACGGCGACAATCTGCTTGTGCTGGGGAAGTCACCAGACGATGTGAGAGCACAAGTGTGCCTCTTTCGAGAGCTTTTCGAAAGGCATCCTGCGGGGCCTTTGCAAATTGCCTGGAAAGACCCGGTCGATATGCGAGACGGGTTTGAGTTCTTGGGAATCGAGTTCCGGCGAGTGCAAATGACGACGCGCGGTATGGACCGCTATTTCCTCAGCGCACGAGTGCCGCCGGAAGTGCGCACACAATTTCTCGACAGCGTCCGCTCGCGAGCGGTGCTGGCGAGGGAATGCGGAGATACGACGCTGTCCGAGGTATCTCTGTACGCGAGAGGCTTCCTATGGAGCCGGCCGACCCATGATCGAGTCGAATTGCTCGTCGCGGCTTGCACGGTCATTGAAGACCTAGGCATCGACGCTACGCCGATATGGGAGCTGGAAGTAAGCTGATGAGCGAGCGCAGCGGCGACCTCGCCGCTTGCGATCATTCGCCGCGCAGCCTCTTGGAGAGTTCCGGGTCCAGCAAATTCATTGGCGTGGTCCCGAGCGCAAGCGCCAGCTTTCCAATGTTGTCGATCGAGACGTTTCGATCACCGCGTTCAACTGAGCTGACATAGGTTCGGCTCAGTCCCGCCGAATGCGCCAATTCTTCCTGCGATATTTCCTTCGCGCGCCGCAGCGCCCGCAAGTTCGAGGCAAAAAGATCCCTCGCTGTTAGTTCGACCGGCGGTTTTCTCATAGGCAGAGGATCGCCGCCAGAATTATTGCGGTCCACGCACTATCAGGTTAATCTCGATAACTATAAGTGACATCTAACAACATTCGCCTCACGGTGGACGCTACGCGCCGGTTTGAAACTGGTTGCACGGCTTGTCTATGGGGACGGGCGAAGCCCAGCCATACAACAACGGGAGAAAAAATGGCGTCGATGGTGAAGGCACGAGCGAGTGCCGTCGTTTTGGGGATTGCTCTGGTGTGTGTCGCCCATGCGGCTCCAGCCAAAGCGCCAGCTAGGCAGCCGTCGCAGACGACGCCGGCCGTCTGGGATAAAGAGCCCACGTCGTTTCTCGGTCTGGACCTTGGAAAGCCGCTCCCGTCCGATCTGCTCGAATGCCCGTCTGACACCCTTCAACGAGCGCTCACTAAGACCACCTGCGCGATGATCTATGAGAACCTCGTGAAGCTGTGGAGGGGACCCGACCTCGGAATTCCCCAAAGCATTTCGGCACTGATGTACAACGGTAAGGTTGCGTCAGTGACGCTGGACGCGAACGAACAGGACTTCGGGACGGTCAAGAACCTCCTAATAACCCGGTACGGCCCACCGATGAAAACTTCGGTATCCGTGGTGAAAGCGGTTGCTGGCGGCGAGTTCACGTCGGAAGAGAGCGACTGGAATGGCGCCAACGTCGAGATCACGCTCTATCAGCGCCAAGGACAGATCGATCAATCCGAGGTTTTCGTTCAGTACAAGCCCTTAATGAAAGCCTTCCTTGACGAACGTAACGCCAAGCAAAACGCGGCTGCGTCGAAGCTTTGACTTCCCAGGTGGCTGTTCCGTGAAAAACTGGGCTGGTGTTGGGGCTGGCAGCTCTGCTCGGACTTAATAGGTCGAGCAGATCGCTGCGAAAGCCCGCGCGGCCTTAGCCGAAGCGTGACACTGGCGATGCACTAGCGGCCGCGTTTTGTGGTCGTTTTTGAAACTGGTTGCACGCGTCTACCTGCATGAATACAAAGCTGAGTCCGTTTAGCCATGCGCCCGAGCCGCGCTCCGATGACGCCGTGCGACAGGCCACGAGTGATGGCGAGTCTTGTCAAATGGACACTCCCGCCGACATAGAGTCTGTCGTGCATCGCTTCCAGTTCGTCACGCTCGCCTTTGATAAGCCGCAGACGGTGTTCCGGTTGCCTCAGTGGCACTGGCCCGTCACGCGTCCATATAACGGGTTCAGCGGCGGTGCTCGCATTCGCGGCTGGCAACTGAACCGCTTCTACCGACAGAACGGCTGGCTTCGCTATGGCCGCGCGTGTTCGGTGACCGGCGCGGTCGGCGACGTGGGATTGCACAACGAGGATTACTCAAAACCTTGGGCCGCATACCCCGTCTCGAAGCGCGCACACACCCTGATTCATACCCGGGCGCGCTTTCCGAAAGCGTGGGCCGCCTTTCTCGCCACCGAGGCATTGTCCGACACATGGGCGCGGACTCTCTCGATTGATGGTGGAGTCGCGACCGCTGATCGAGATTGCAATGTCGTCCACTTGCTCGAACATGCCCCGCATCCTCCATGGGTCGTCGTGCGCGAGAACGAATTCGACCGCCGCTGACGCGGCGCGGAACAGCAGGGATTTTCGCCGTGTCATCACGTGTCTGGTGTCAGACCTGCCAGCCACAGTTTCACTTTCACTGCACCATCTCTAATACGGAGACGCATTTCATGGAACCGCTGACCGGCTTCATCCTGGACGTAGTCTTTGCTCTGCTCGTGGCAGCCATCGCGAAGAAGAAGGGTTCAGTTGCCGGACTTCCACTCCACGGCTCAACTTCAGCGAAACGTGCTTGAAAGTCCGTAGGCTGCCCCAACATCTGGCAGCCGCAGGGGTGATCATCCTTGCCTTACAAGAGAGGAAGAAGATATGAGCACGGGAAAAGAGTTCGAGGTCGGCGCTATTGTCAAACTGAAATCGGGCGGTCCGAACATGACGGTGCAAGAGTGGAGCAGTTACTACGGAAAGTACGTTTGCCAATGGTTCGCCGGCAAGAAACTGGAGGATGGCAAATTTCAGGGTGAATCGCTTGAATTGGTCAAAGTCGAAGCGAAGGCCAATTGATGAACGCGGACGCGGTCGCGCGGTGGATGCTCGCTCAGATTGAGCGAGAAGCGTGCATCTACCAAGATGACGTGGTGGACTATCTCGTCAAATCCCAGCGAGAAGACTTGCTGACCGAAAACGCCGACGGGAATCAAGTTGTGGGCAAGGACGTTCTTACTGCCTTTCGCAAAATCACCGAAACCACGGTCGTCTGGGTAAAACCGGATCGATACTGGCGTTTCCGTGTTTCTGAAGACGAACCCGGCCGGGATGCTAGAGGCTGATGCGGCCAGCGGCGCGACTACGTCGCGCCTGCCCCTCCTCTGAAAACAGGCGAGGCGGCGAGCCATCCCCGTCCAAAATCGGTCCGTTTCGGGCACCCCTATTTGGGCTGTCCGAAAGTCTGCTTGACATATTTTTGTACGCTGCTATTGTTTCGTACATCTATTTCGGACAGGATAGGAAAATGGGGAGAGTCTTCGCATATTGCCGGGTTTCAACGATCAGCCAGACTACCGAGAATCAACGAAACGAAATTGTCGCCGCAGGATTTGCGCTTGCGCCTCGGCGCGTCGTCGAGGAGACCATCTCCGGAGCAGTACCGGCATCCATGAGGCCGATGTTCGTCAAACTCGTTGACCGCTTGGAAGAGGGAGACGTGCTCGTCGTCACGAAGCTCGATCGCCTCGGACGAAACGCGATGGACGTTCGTGCGACGATTGATCGCTTGGCAGACGTTGGAGTAAAGGTGCATTGCCTAGCTTTAGGCGGCGCCGATCTAACAAGCGCGGCCGGTCGAATGACCATGCAGGTTCTTGCAGCAGTAGCAGAGTTTGAGCGGGATTTATTGCAGGAACGCACGATGGCGGGAATTCGCCGTGCGCGTTCGGCCGGCACTACATTCGGTCGGCCAAGGGCGGTCAATGAGGACCAGCAGTTGGTCATTGTCCGTCGCCTAGAAGAGGGGGCGACAGTGTCGCAGTTGGCCCGTGAGTTTGGCACAAGCCGACAGTCTATTCTCAGAGCCAAGAGTCGAGCAGCACAGCCGGCTAAGTAGACTTCAGGCGATGGCGACGCCATTTGCAACCGGTTTCAAAACAGCAGGGCCCAGCACAGAGGCTTTTTCGATCCGGTCGGGGAGATTTGGCTTCGGGTAAACTTCGGGCCGCGCTGTCGTGGACGATTCACCAAACTCGGGAAGACAAGAACAAAATGAAAACCGCATCGCCCCTTAGGTATCCCGGCGGGAAGTGGCGGATCGCCTCTTTCTTTAATCGCTTGATTGCCGCGAACAGATTGGAGGGGATCGACTACGCGGAGCCCTATGCGGGGGGGGCATCTCTTGCACTTAGCCTGCTTTTTCAGGACAAGGTCGGGGCGATACACTTGAACGACCTTGACGTCGCTATATATTCGTTTTGGTCGGCGATACTGGAACATAACCAGCGATTCGTTGATCAAATTGCAGCCGTCGAGGTTACCCCGGACGAGTGGCAGCGACAGCGAGATGTTTACTTGCTCGGCCCACGAGCCGACCCATTTGACCTCGGGTTCGCCACCTTTTTCCTCAATCGGACAAACCATTCGGGCATCATGAATGGTGGAATGATCGGGGGCAAAGCGCAAAGCGGGGAATGGAAGCTCGATGCCCGCTTTAATAAAGCAGACTTGGCATCGCGCGTTGCGCGCGTCGGCCAGCATCGGTCTCGAATACACCTCTCGAACTTGGACGCGCTAGCATTCCTGTCGCGTCTGCGCCGACACCGGCGGGAGAAGCTGATCTATCTCGATCCGCCCTATTTTAAAAAAGGGCCAGATCTATATATGAACGCATACAGTCCCGGCGATCACGCGAAGGTCCGCGCAGCGGTCGATGATATCGACGCGCCATGGGTCGTGTCGTACGATGACGTCCCACAAATCAGAACGTTGTATGGTGGTATCAAAGCACGAGGGTTTGATCTATTGCACAACGCGAGAACTACCCGAATGGGGCGCGAGGTGATGTTCTTCTCGAACTCGTTGCGTGTCCCTCGGTCGGTCGGCTGAAGAAGTCGACCTAGGACCACCGGGTAGTAAAATGAGCACCATTGATGAAGGGAGGTCGTTATGGCCAGCAACCGGATGAAATCGCTTGGGTCGGAATGCCGTTTCTGCCGTATTGGGGCGGGGGAGGCTCACCTCAGCCATGATCGCGTGTTGATGGAGTCTGACGACTACTACGCGATTGCATCAATCGGCGGATTCGTCGAAGGATGGACGCTTGTGTGTGCGAAACGCCACACGCTCAATCTCTCCGGAGACTATCGTCAGCCAGCGTTTGAGGCGTTCGCCTCGGACGTTGCAAGTGTAGTGTCGTCTGCGTACGGGCAAGTTGTCATATTCGAGCATGGCGTCAGGACGCATGGCTCGCTCACAGGTTGCGGCACCGATCATGCCCATCTGCACCTTGTGCCGTTTAGCGGCTCGTTCGTTCAATGTGTCCTTGAAGGCGATCGAGACCGTGCTTGGATTCGTGGTTCGGCGCGAGATATTGATGGATGGACGAGGGGCAGTGAATATCTGTTGATGGCGGACTCGGTCGGAGCGCTCGCGACCTCGTCTTATGTCTCGCTCGTCAAGCGGCCAGAGTCGCAATTTTTCCGCAAAATTTTGGCTGCATCTGTCGGTGTGTCGGAGCAGTCCGATTACCGACTCTTCCCGTTTGCCGACAGAACCGAACGAACGGCGCAGCGAGTCGGGGAGTTGGCTGGCGAGCGCTTGACGGCTGCGGCGGCCTAGACCGAGGCGCTATGACATCGGAAAGAACGACTGATAACGAACAGCCGCAGACCGGGGCATTTGGGAATGGCGCTGCCGCTACCGATGGTGAGGGGGTTGATGGCGACACGGGTTCGGCATCCGGCGAGGCCAACGCAAACGCCAACGCCAACGCCAACGCCAACGCCAACGCACAAGAGGGAACGGGCGACACCTCCGTAGTTCCTGACGTCATCCCGCACGACGAAGCGGACGGACGGGCCCGTCTTGAATGGAAGTCTCGCTATCCGATTGAAGCCCGACGTCAAATTCGTGTCGAGGCTACCCTCGTTGCTGCAATTTCAATGGGATCGCTCGCGATGATTTTTTTCGTGTGGAGCGGCCTCTTTGTGAAGTGGAGTGGCTGTGTCATATGCAGTCGGCCGGTGTTTTCCCGATATGGCTACTTTTTTCTGGGAGGCGTGCTGGGCGGGACGCTCTTCGGAATTAAGTGGTTGTACCATGTGGTGGCCAGGGGCTATTGGCATCAAGACCGGTGTCTCTGGCGCGTGATGTCGCCGTTGCTCGCGGGGTCGTTGGCTTTTGTGGTGGGGACCCTCATGGATGCGGGTTTTCTGGGTTTGACCATCAGCGCGAGTAAGGCACCTGCATTCCTCTCTTTAGGCTTCATTACGGGCTACTTCGGCGACAAGGCGTTGGCCAAGATGACCGAAATCGCCGAAGTCATTTTCAGTACTCGCGAAGGATCGAAACCGAGCGGGACACCAGCTAAGGGCGATGGCAAATAATCGTCGTCCCAATCGGATGCGTTCCGATTCCACCGTGCCATCGCCAATCAACCCGCTTCGAATCATTACGACAAGCGGGCTGCGAACGCTTGACACGGCTGAAATCACACCGGCGATAGTTGGCTGGAAAGCAGTTGGCCTCAGCACCCTGCCAGCACAGTGGGTTCCCCCTTTCTTCGTCATTTCTGCCGACTGCCTGACAGGGCCGGTTGACGGGGCGACTGAGGAATATATCGCGCAGGCGATTCAAGAGGCGCTCAGTTCGGTCGAGTTCGTTGATCACACACCAGTATTTATTCGATCGAGTGGGGTCGCCGAGACGTTGCACGTGCGCGGACAGCTCGACTCGGTTGAGTGTGTCGCGCGCGAGATATGGACTCGCGCGAAGGAACTTACTCAACGGCTCGCCACGATCGCGCCAGTGGGAGCAGGAGCGATACACCTCGTCGTGCAAAAAAGCGTTGCCGTCGCAGAAAAGGGGCATTTGTCGAACGAACGCCGTCTTAGCCACGAGCCGAGGGATTGGGTTGCAGAATTTGAGCCGGCCAATGGTGAGTTTGGCCGCACCGAGCCTGTGGCGGTTAGAACGTGGCGCAGTGGGAAAGCGATCGAGACATCGACAAGATTGGAATGCAGCGCGCGAACGGCAATTGGAATCGTCCTTAAGCGAGTGGGCGCGTGGGCTATGCGATTTTCGTCCCGCCTGCACTTGGAATGGGTTTGGGACCGTAGCGCAGTGTGGCTTGTTCAGGCCGATGACGCATCGGTCAGTGGTGGAATCGATCCGAGGTCGGTCATTCCAAAGCACATCCCAGTGCTTAAGACCGATGAGTTGCACGCATTTCGCGCTGCGGGAGAAGCGGAGTTTGCAACGTACGGCAAGCTGCGTAACGCAAAACTGTATTCGGACCTAGGGTATCGGATGCCGCCGTTCTATGTTCTTGACGAACAGGCGGTCCTCAGCGCGCTGCTCAATGGCGCCCTGACGGACGAACTCGCAGCCGATCTCAGCGTTTTAACTCAGCGACCGTTCATTATTCGAACCGATGGTACCGGCATTCCGAGCGCGAAGCGCGAGATGTTGCCGCGCAGTGATGAACTTCGCTCACTAGCTGACGCGAAGAGCTGGCTTACGGGTACTTTCGCAAGTTTTGTGCGGGATTCTGAACTGGCCGACGCCGGCTTGTGCTTGATTGCACATCACTTTATTCCGTCCGTCGCGTCCGCGTGGGCACGCGCGGAACCGGGAAATCCGATCGTTAGAATCGAATCGTTGTGGGGTATCCCGGAGGGGCTTTATTGGCATTCGCACGACACGTTCGAGGTCGATACCGGCAGCAAGGTCATTGGGAACACCGAAATTGGCGGTGATCTGGCTTACGGGCTGCGCGAGCGCTTGCGATACAAGGGCACATTTATCGCAGCCGATGAGGAGGGTCATTGGGTTCCGCAGATCACAGACGCGGCGCACGATTGGGCCCGAAGCATTACGCGGACGCAATGGATATTTGAAATCGCGCAGACTACACGGCGGGTTGCGGAGCGATCCACTAAGGCTACTTCCGTGATGTGGTTTGTGGACAATCATCCCGAAGCTACGCTCCATCGCGTCCTGCCGTGGTTCCATAGTCCGTCAGTCCTTGAGAGCGGACCTAAGGCCGCCCCTCGGCGAAAACGGCGCTCGTCGCATGATGTCGTCATTCGACACGCGGCCGATTGGGAGCACCTCAAAAGCTCCATTGAAGGGGGGCAGACGATCGAGCGCGTTGTGATGGCTCCCGTTGATACTGAGTTGATCCGTAATGCGAGTTTTGCTGCTGAATTGGCGCAACTTGCCAAGAAGATTGGCTTCGTCGTAGAGCTGTCCGGCGGGATTCTCTCGCATGCCTACTACATGTTGAGTAGAGAGGGTTGTCGCGTCGAGTGCGTCGATCTGTTTGGAGCAGGCGAAGAAGTCGTCGAGTTTCACAAGTTGGTCAGGGATGGCATTCCTGACATGATCCGGGACCGTGGGGAGAAGGTTGAGTCCGTTGCGCTGAAGGGTGACGCGCTGGTCAGCGCCCTCCGACAGAAGCTCGTGGAAGAGGCCTTCGAAGCTCTTGATGCGGGCTCGGGGGATGAGCTGTTAGGCGAGCTGGCTGATGTCCAAGAGGTGCTGCTGGCGCTCGCCGCAGCGCTCAATATCGATCAGGCGAGTTTGGATGGGGAACGACTCAAGAAGCGAAAAAAGCGGGGCGGGTTTGAAAAGGGGCTGATGCTGCTTAAGACCGCGACTCCACAATCTATAGGGAAGCTGCTCCACAATGGAGAGGGCTCCGGCGGCGACCTGTCAGTGGAGGAATTGCAGGATCAGTCGGCACCCGCAATCACCGAGCCGATGGCCGTGCCGTCGAAAGCACGGTATCGCCGACCGGACATGCGAAATGTCGATGGAGGCATAGAAAAGCTTTTTACCTTCAAGACAGATATCGCGTCATTGCATGAACTTCAGCAACGGCTGGCGTTTGAAATGCCGATGCCAAGGGTGGGAAAAACTCCGTTTCTTCTAACAGTGGAACTGGATCGCGATCGAGCTGTAGTCCGAGGGAAGATTCGCTTGCAGGTCGTGCAAACCCAATTGGAATTGCCGTTTTAGCGATCCCCTGACGCCAGCATATTGGTCGAGACTACACAATTGCGATTGCATCCAGTTTTGCGCGCATTCGGTCGTGCCGTAGATGGCCGTAGTGCTTGTCGATCATCTCAGTGGATGTACCGGCCATGCGGGCGACCTCGAAACTGTCGATGCCATTTGCGATCATTTCGCTGATTGCCGGTAAGCGGCTCGGCAACTCACCTTGAATGTAGCTGAAACAGTTGGGAGTATCGTGTCCACTAAAGCGAATAAGCGGACACGTGAACACTATCGAAGAAGAGGCGTTGCCGACGCGTCGCCGTCGTCGGCGCTACACCGAAGAATTCAAGGCGCGCGTTGTCGCCGCTTGCCAAGGCACCGGCGTGTCAGTGTCGGCCGTGGCGCTGGAACATCGGCTCAACGCGAATCTATTGCGCCGCTGGCTTGATCAGGCAGAAGGCAAACTTCCAAAGCGTTTGTCTGAAGGCCCGGCAGAAGCTCAATCGACACCCCTACCAGCGTTCGTCCCTGTTGCTATGGGAGTAAAGGAGGTAGCCTCGACGGAGATCCGTGTCGAAGTTCGCCGGGGCAGTCAGTCGATAACCGTGAGCTGGCCGGTCTCCGAAGCCGCGCAATGCGCGACGTGGCTGCGCGAGTGGCTGCGGTGATTCGTGTCGACGAGATCTGGCTAGCAGTCGATCCGCTGGACATGCGGGCCGGCTTCGACACGGCGTTGGGGCGCGTGGTGAAGGTGTTCGGCGCCGCGCATCCGCACCACGCCTATCTGTTCACCAACCGCCGCGCCAACCGACTGAAGGTTCTCGTCCACGATGGCATCGGCATCTGGTTGGCAGCGCGCCGGCTGAACGAGGGGCGGTTCGTCTGGCCGCACGCTGGCAGCGAACCCAAGCAGCAGTTGCTCACGCACGAGCAACTGGCGGGCTTGGTGCTCGGGCTGCCGTGGCAGCGCATCGGCCAAGATGGCGTGATACGCATAATCTGACGCGTTAAGGGCGACGTATACAGTTCTGCTTCTCGCGTTTGCGGGGTTCTGGCAGACTGGTCTGCATGAACCCGCCGGCCGACCTCGACGACCTCAATCCAGAGCAGTTGCGCGCCCTCGCAGCGCAACTGCTCGCCGAGGTCCACGCCAAGGATCTGGAGGTAACGGAGAAACGGCGAGAGCTCGGTGAGCTAGAACGGGAGCTGCATTACCGACAAACTCGCATCGACCAACTGACTCACGAGATCTCCGTGCTCAGGCGCCAGCAGTTTGGCCGGCGCAGCGAACAGCTCAACAGCGAGCAAATGAGCCTGCTTGACGAGGCGATTGATGGCGACCTGGCTGCCATTGAGATAGAGCTCGAAGAGCTCGAGCCTTCACGCAAGCGCCAACACGAACCGTCCAAGCGCGCACCCTTGCCGCCGCAGTTGCCGCGTGTCGACATCCGTCACGAACCGGACAACACGGTGTGCCAATGCGGATGCGAACGTGTTCGTATCGGCGAAGACATCAGCGAGAAGTTAGATTACGCGCCGGGCGTGTTCAAGGTGGAGCGACACATTCGCGGTAAATGGGTATGTCGCCACTGTGAGACGCTAATCCAGGCACCCGTGCCCGCGCACGTCATCGACAAGGGCATCCCAACCACCGGACTTCTAGCGTCGGTACTGGTCAACAAATTCGCAGATCACTTGCCGCTGTACCGTCAGGAGCAGATCTTTGCTCGGGCGGGCCTGGCGATACCGAGATCCACGCTGGGAGCGTGGGTGGGCACATGTGGCGCGCAGTTGCAGCCACTGGTCGACGCCCTTCGTCGAGAGATCTTGCAGCAAGGCGTGTTGCACGCCGACGAAACGCCGGTGCAGATGCTCAGCCCCGGCAAGGGAAGACGCATCGGGCTTATCTGTGGGCATATACGTCCACGCAATTCAGTCACCTTCGCGCGGTGGTGTACGACTTCGCGGGCAGCCGAGCTGGAGAGCATGCCCGTACGTTCTTAGACGGCTGGCGTGGCAAGCTGGTGTGTGATGACTACGGCGGTTACAAGGCCTCATTTCTTCAGGGCATCACCGAAATCGGCTGCGCAGCTCACGCGAGGCGCAAATTCTTCGAACTGCACGCCAATCACAGCAGCCAGCTTGCTGAGCAGGCGCTACCGTTCTTCACCGAGCTCTATGACATCGAGCGCGATGCCGCGACCTTGGATGTCGAAGCTCGACGCCAACTTCGTAAAAGCCGAGCCAAGCCCGTGTGCGACGCGCTCTATGAATGGCTTGTCACACAGCGGAAACTCGTTTCTGACGGATCGGCCATTGCGAAGGCTTTGGATTACAGCCTGAAGCGCTGGGAGGCGCTGACGCGCTACCTCGATGACGGGCACGTACCAATCGACAACAATTGGGTCGAAAATCAAATACGCCCATGGGCCATCGGCAGGACCAATTGGTTGTTTGCGGGGTCGCTTCGCGCAGGCCAACGTGGGGCTGTGATCATGAGCCTCATTCGCTCAGCGCAACTGAACGGGCACGAACCCCACGCGTATCTGAAAGACATCCTGACACGCTTGCCGGCCCACAAAGCGTGCGATATCGCATCTTTGCTGCCTCATAACTGGCAGCCTCTCACGTCTGTCGCGTAGCCCTTCGCCCGTCAAGACGGGTTCGCTGGCCGCTTACGATTGCCGTATGCCGGAGCGAGTACATGACAACGGACGAGGGGAGGCTCGCGGCGGCCACGGCAATCTTGAATGGCTTCTTCCACGAATCCTTGTTCCAGCGCTGGCCGAATGCGGTTGTCAGGATTGGGGCGTTGGCTATCTTGTCTTTCGTCTGCGCTTCGAAGAATGCAATCGCGGACGACGAGAGTGAAACGATCCTGTGGCCCGTCTTTCCTTGGAGGGCCAGCGTGCCTTGTTCCCGGTCAAAGTGCTTTACGCTCACGTTGGCTAGCTCGCCTGGGCGTGCTCCCGTGAGCAACATGGCCAGCACGAGCTGCCGTATGTCGGTGTCGCACGCGTTCACTAGTGCCTTACGCTGATCGGCAGGTAGGAAGGATTGCCGCCTGCGGCCCACGTCCCTGAATTTCGTGACCGTTTTCCAACCCGCGTCGGTAGCGACCAGTCGGTCACGCAACGCGAGATTTAGCGCCGCCTTCAATGACGCGAGGTTTCGATTTGCGCTGTCCTTGGCGCGCCGCAAGTCGTCCTCGTCCTCAGCTTCATCTTCATCAAGTTCGATTTGAGCCAGAAGCCAAGCGTTGAGGTCCGATGTGCGCAACTTCGATAGCGCGACTTTTCCGAGCTTCGCCCCGTACACAAGGCGCTTGAAGCGGCCCTCGGCGTCGGCTTTGCTTTTTGCTCCCTTGTGGAGCGCAAGGTACTTTACATAGTGTTCGCACGCTTCTTTGACGACCATGCCTTTCGATCTAACACCTGACTCGATCGCTGCAGCCCATTCGAGCGTCGCCTTCACCGCCTCGTCGTAGTTGGTGCACCCGTCAAGCTTTTGATAGTCCTGCTTGCCTTCGTCGTTACGTCGGCGCGCTATCCAGCTGCCCTCGCCTTGCACGAGCTTGCGATAGCCGACGTATAGCCCAGTCTGCAGCCGAGTGAAGTAGGGTTCGCGGCGCGCTTGAAGTTTGTCACGTGCAGTCTTGGATTGGATCGGGTCGCTCATGTCATTCCGTACGGAAACGGTACGGAAATTCTATGGTGCACCTTGATGGACGTCAACAAACTAAATACGATTACAAATCAGTGGCTTGAGTTATTTTCCGAACTTCCTCGATCCGCTTTGAACGATGCTTCCGGCCCTCCGAAGGCAGGGGTTGCTGGTTCGATCCCAGCCGGGCGCGCCAATAAAGCTTCGCTTCAATCCTCTAGCGCAATTCAAACTTCGCGGCGTCGATTTGTACGGCTTCGTGCAAATGCACGCGCGCGTCCATAACGCTCACGTGCGCTCCGAATACGATCTCGCGCTTATCGCCGCGAGACGCCAAGGTCGAAACTACGCAGCCGTAGCGTTGCGAATTCGCTGCTTTGTCAATTAAGCGCTCGCCCACAAAATGTAAGAATGTGCGACAATTGTGCATAAATTTTAATGAAAAGCGCAATTTTTACCGATTGACAAAGAAATGAATCTTACAAACAGCGTCTCACAGCAGGTCCGTCCGTGGTTCATGCTCGACGAGCAAGTTGATTCCAGGCTCAAAGATCTCGCACCAGATGTCCGACGCCATGCGATCAGCCTGATCGAAAACGGTTACACAATCATCAGAGGCGGATTCGATCGCAGGTCATGTGAGCGGCTGATTGCACGATTCAAGGCATTCGCCGACGCCAACATGGACAAGTTCGGCAAGTATCTCGACAAAGACGGGCATTACCCGCGGATCATCAATTTGCATGCGGCAATGCCGGAGCTTTTCGATTTGTTCTCCAAGAACGAAATGGCGTTGCGCGTTCAGACAGCCTTGTTTTCAGCAACGCCTTGCTTGTACACATCGCTCTTTTATGAGCGTGGGTCTGCGCAACCGCTGCACCGCGACACGCCCGTTTTCAGCACGAAGCCGGAATACTTCTATTTCGGCGTTTGGACCGCGCTCGAAGACGCCAATGAGAGCAACGGCGCATTGGAAGTGTTGGCGGGTGGCCATAAATTGCCGGAACTCGACCGGCCTGCGATGGCGAGCGAATTCTTCTCTTCGCCCGAGGAAATCAGCGATTTTTCACAGCCCTTGTGGAATCGATATCAGAAGGCAGTCGCCGAACAAGGCGAGGCGGCAGGGCTTCGAAAGACGATGCTGGACGTCAAGGCCGGCGACACGGTGATCTGGCATCCGCAACTGCCACACGGCGGCGGACCGATCAAAGACATCGCCAGGAGCAGGTTCAGTTTTGTCATGCACACCACGCCGATTGGCGTGCCGGTCTATCACCAGGACAAATTCTTCAATCCTTCAGGTCCCGCGGCGATCGATGCGCCTTGGCCCTACGAGGTCGTCGACGGTTCGCATCGCGTGATGCACAACGAAGTTAATTTCGCGCACCAGGAAGCTTTCGCGGCGAGCGACTTCAAGCAACCGGAAGGCTTCGTCGACGTCGAAACGGAAGATAAATCCGCCTCGTCCTCGGCGTTCGACCGACTGCGGCGAGTTTTCACCAAGGCATAACGCCACCTGAACGATCGGAATGCTGGTGCAGCCGGTTCAGTCGGACTGGCTGCCTCAGAGGCAACTACCCCACCAGTTCCGCCGCCGACACCACCTTCGCATACCCGAACCGCAGCGCCGCCATGAACGCCGCATGCACCTGCGCCGCCGGCACGCGCACGCCATTGAATTCGAGATCATGCGTCGCGCAGGCGTCGTGTACGACGGTCGTTTCGTATCCGAGATCGGCCGAATGGCGCGTGACCGCATCGATGCACATGTGGCTCATGTTCCCGACCACGACGACTTTTTCGATGCCGTTGCGCTCGAGAATCGCTTGCAAGCCCGTTTCGCGAAACGGATTCATGTGGTGTTTGACGACGACACGCTCATGCGGCAGGTTCTTCGCCTTTGCATGAAGCTGCACGCCTTCCGTATCAGGCGCGAAGAACGGCGCGTTCGCGTCCAGCGTCACGTGCTGAACATGAACGACGAGGTCGCCGTTCTTCCGCGCCGCGTTGATGACCGCCTGTGCGTTGTCCGCAACGGCGTCGACACCCGCCAATACCCATTTCCCGCCCGCGAAATAGTCGTTCTGGATATCCACTACGATAATTGCCTGATTGCTCATTAGAAGCTCCGTCCAAAGTTGATGGACTTCGCGGCGAATCGGCCATCGAACGCGTGTCTTGCGCCCGATCGCTGCACGTCTGAAGTCTCGACGACAATGCTGACGCCTTCCTTCCAATGAGGGAATCCCATCTCCGGAGAAGATATTGTTCGCAAAACGAGAAGAATATGACGGAGTGCCCGACTACCGTTAAAGCAACGTGCCGTATCCAAACGCCATCCCCGCCAACCACTTTCTGTAAGCCACCGCCATCCGATCCGCCCGCTGATGCAACTCCGCATCGAGCGCCAGCGGCAAAAGCGGGGGCCATTGCGATTCGACGATCGGCGTGTCCTGCATCAGGATTTCCATATTGAAGTCGTAGAGCTCTCGATCGCTATGCACCGCGTCGTCTTCATGCACGGAAACGAGCCACGCGCGCGTCTCCGTCTGCGTGACCGGCGACGCCGCCAGCATGATATGCAACGCCCCCAGCCCGCCGCCGGCCATCTTCGTGAGCGTCGCGATCAAGGGCCGCTTGACGCGATACACATAGTCGATCATTGCGCCGCCGCCCTGCCCCGGAATCCCGGCGGGCTGCCAGTACCGGCACTGCCGCGCCTCCAGTCCATCATCGGTGGCGACGACTTCGTAGTCGGGTACTTCCGTGTGCGCCTCCTCACCGAGAATCCCGGCATGCACGAACGAGAAGTGCGCCATATCCAGAAAATTCTCGACGACGCGCGGCGCCGACGACTTCACCGTCTGCGGCGCGAGGTTGATGCGGCGGCCACCGGCAATCGCGGCTTCGGGAAAAAAATCGAGCGCATGCGCGGGCTCGCCGAAGCACATCCACACGACGCCGTACTTCTCCTCGCTGACGAAAGTCGTCGCGCACGCACGCTTGGAAGGCCGCAGCGACGGATTCGACGGAATGCGCAGACACTGCCCTTCGATGTCGTATCGCCAGCCGTGATACGGACACACGATCTGATCGCGCATCACCTGCCCGAGCGACAACTGCGCGCCCCGATGCGGACAGTAATCGCGCCACACATGCGCCGCGCCGAGGCTGTCGCGCCACACGACGATCCTTTCATCCGCGACGATGAACCCGCGCGCGCCGCCGTCCGGCACGTCGTCGCTGTTGCAGACCGGCAGCCATTCGCCGTCGAGAGAAAGAAGAGATTCGTCGCGCATCGCGGTGAAGTCGAAATAGTCGTGCCAAAGGAGTAGTTACACGAAACACAGCCTCTTCGCAAAAAGCTGCAAAATAGCGGATCGCTCGCCGGTGCAACGTTCACCGGCATCATGCGACGGGGCTGCAGGTCATAACAGCAAGATAAAAGAAAGAAAACCATCCAGGGGTTCAGTATGGAGCAGGCGCATCAACCGGCACGCCGGGGCTATGTCTTTCCATGGTCCGGACACCGGAATCCCGAACGCGAGCAGGCCACGCTGCGTGTCTGGATGGGCGCAGCGGTTCTCGTGGCATACGGCGTCTTTTCGTGGCTCCATCCTTCGCGCGATGCGTTCCTTGTCATGCGCATCGTCGGGCTTTACGTGTCCTACGGCGCGATCACGCTGCTTATCGTGAGCCGCTCGGCGTCGGCATCGCAGACGCGCCTCACCGCGACGACCATCGCCGATCAGTCGATTCTCGGGCTCGCGCTCGCCGTGGGCGGCGCCACGGCGCTGCCGCTCATCTGGGTGATGTTCTGGTTTCTGATCGGCTCGGGATGCCGCTACGGCAAGCGCACGCTCGCCGTGTCGTGCGCGACGGCGCTCGTCATCGTCGTGACGCTGAGCATCGGGCAGCCGTGGTGGAATGCGAATATCCCCGCCGCGATCGGGCTGGGTCTGAGTGTGCTGGGCGCGTCGGTGTATCTGAGCGTGCTCGTCGACCGGCTCGGCAGCGTCAATCGCGACCTCGCGCGGCAGGCATCGACCGATCCGCTCACGGGACTATCGAACCGTTACGCGCTCGAACAGATCGTCGATCGCGCGATGTCCGCATCCGCAGCCGCCAGCGATGGCGATGCCGCCACCGCGCTGCTGCTCATCGATCTCGACGGCTTCAAGGAAGTGAACGACACGTACGGGCATGCGGTCGGCGACATGTTGCTGCAATCGTTCGCGCACGCGCTCGCCAAGCGCATGCGCAAGACCGACATGACCGCGCGTCTGGGCGGCGACGAGTTCGTCGTGCTCGCGCATCAGGTGCGCGATCGCGCCGCGGTGCTCGCGGTCGCGGACAGCATCCATTCGGTGCTGGGCGCGATCACGTCGGTGCAGGAACGGCCGGTGTCGGTATCGGCGAGCATCGGCGCATGTCTGCTGTCGAGCGCGACGGCCGGGCATCAGACGGGTATGACCGCCGTGCTGCGCGCCGCCGATCGCGCCATGTATCGCGCGAAAAGTCTCGGCGAAGGCAAGACCGTCTTCGCCGAGACGCGCGACTTCGAAGCCAGCTAGTAAGCCTCAGGCTTCGACGCTCGTCCACGCCTGCTCGCGCAGCTTCGTGCGCAGGCGCGCGACCGCCTGGCTGTGCAACTGGCACACGCGCGATTCGCTCACTTCCATCACTGCGCCGATTTCGCGCAGGTTCAGGCCGCGTTCGTAGTAGAGGCTCATCAGGAGCTTCTCGCGTTCCGGCAGCTTGTCGATGGCTTCGATCAGCGCGCCGCGCAGGCTGTCATCGAGCAGCGCGGAGAGCGGGTCCGAGCGATCGACGCAATAACGGTCGAGGAACGGCTCGTCGTCGGCGGAGCGGTCGAAGTCTTCGTAATAGATCAGCTGGCTGCCGTGCAAGTCCTGCAGCATCGACTGATATTCGTCGAGCGGCAACTTCATGTGGTCCGCGATCTCCGTCTCGCTCGCCGAGCGGCCGAGGTTCTGCTCGACCTTGTGCACCGCCGATTCGACTTCGCGCGACGTCTTGCGCATGCTGCGCGGCAGCCAGTCGTTCGCGCGCAGTTCGTCGAGCATCGCGCCGCGAATGCGCTGGCTCGCGTAGGTTTCGAACTGCGCGCCCTGATCTTCCTTATAGCGGCTCGCCGCGTCCAGGAGGCCGATCATGCCGGCCTGAATCAGATCGTCGAGATCGACGCTCGCCGGCATCTTGGCGACGAGCTGAAGCCCCAGCCGGCGTACGAGCGGCGCATATTTCGTCAGCACTTCCGACTGTGAGAGTTTGCCTTGGGCGTTATACATCTTGGTCACCTATCTTGATCACATCGACGCCGTGCTGCTCATTGCATGCGCGGAAAACAAAACCTCTCGCAAGCCGTGGTCAGAGTCGCCTACCGGGTTGCGCGCGTTCTTCTGGCCATCCGCTTTCGCCGGATACGGCGTGGGGCGCATCGGCCAGTGCAGGAGCTCCGCCGCGATCGCGCGGTAGTCGCGCGCCGCGGCCGTGGCCGGGAACGCTTCGACTGCGCAGCGTGAGAGTTCCTTCGCCCGAGCGACGCGCGCATCCTCGGACACATATCCCGCCTGCACGAGCGACACGGCCAGATACCGGCTCGCGACGCCCGACAGGTTGTCGAACGCGACCGCCGCGTCGGCCGGGTTCTGAACGTGATTGATCAGCACGCGGAACTGGCCGATCGCATGGGCGTAGTGCAGGCGCTTCATGCACGCATACGCCTCGGTGATCGCGGACGCGGCCACCCGCGTCACGACGAGAAAGTCATGCGCCTGCGCCGCGAGCGTCGACAGCGCGCCGTGGCGATCGAGTTGCGCATCGATCAGCACGATGTCCGCGGGACCGTCGAGCAGGGCGCGGCACTGCGCTGCGTCGTGAACGATGCGTTCATCGCGCGGCGCGGCCATCAGCGAGAAGCCGAGCGGCGTGCGCTCGACAACCTCCGTGAGCGCGCGGCGGCCGGACATCACCGCGGCGAGCGCGCCCGCATCGTCGAGGCCCGCGAGACGGCTGATCGATCCTGCGTCGCGATGCTCGTCGATCACGAGCACGTCCTTGCCATGCACGGACAGCGCCGCGCCGAGATTCGCCACCGCCGACGTGCATCCGATGCCCGCCGGACCGCCCGCGACCGCCACCACGCGCGAACCGGCGCGGGTGAGGAGCCGTCGCAGACCTTCCGCCTGGTCGAGCACGAACTTATCCAAAGTGCACCCCATGCATTTCGGTCGAGGCACGCGCCGACAACGCGGAGAGCAGCGCCGGCACTTCTTCGTCCTGCGGCACGAACGGCGAGCCGTCGCGCGGAATGCAGAACGCGCTCTTGATCAGAAACCGCTTGGTCGCGACGTACAGGTTCTCCGGCACCTTCTGGCCCGTCGAAACGTAGTGCACGGGCAGCTTGTAGCGGATGACCGTATCGAGCACGCCGCCGAGATTGGTCGCTTCGTCGAGCTTCGTGAGAATGCAGCCCGCGAGCGGCGGCTGATCCGGCGCGCTCTTGTAGGCCTGCACGACTTCGTTGAGCGTGTCGCCGTGGCTCGTCGCGTTGAGCAGCAAAATGCGCTGGACCGGATGACCCGCGCCGCACAGCATCGCGATCTGGTCGGACACCATGCGATCGCGCTGGCTCATGCCGATGGTGTCGATGAGCACGATATGTTTGTTGCGCAGTTCGGACAGTGCGAGCTGCAGGTCGGCGGCGTCCTTCACCGCGTGAACCGAAACGCCGAGAATCTTGCCGAAGATGCGCAGTTGTTCGTGCGCGCCGATCCGGTAGCTGTCGGTCGTGAGCAGCGCGACCTTGCTTGCGCCGAAGCGCATCACGCAGCGCGCCGCGAGCTTCGCGGTGGTCGTGGTCTTGCCGACGCCCGTCGGGCCCATCAGCGCGAACGCACCGCCGCGCTCCATCAGCGCGTCTTCGCTGTCCATCACCGGGATATTCGATTCGAGCACTTGCTGCACCCATTCGAGCGCGCCTTCCACGCTCTCCATCTCCGGCATGTTCTCCACCATCATGCGCACGAGCTGCGCCGAGAAGCCGGCGGAGAAAAGACGCTTCGTGAGCGCGCTGCCCGTCGGGTTGCGGCGCTGACGCTCGCCCCAGAGCAGACCGGAGAAGTGCTCTTCCATCATGGTGCGCATCGACGAGAGCTCGTTCATCACGGTGTCGTTGACGACTTGCTCCATGCGCGCACGGATCGCTTCCGTGACGACGGCCGCCGCGTTCGCGGGCAAGCCTTCGAACGGGTGCTCGGGCGTGGCGCTCGCCTGGCTCGCCACGGGCGCATCGGCGTGCGGCGCGCTTGCGTTGATCTTCTGCGCGGCGCGGCGCGCGGCGACTTGCGCGGCTTCGCGCGCCCATTCGGGCGTTTCGACTTTCGGCTCGACGGCCGCTTCGGCGCGCCTGGCTTGCTGACGCATCGCGTACTTGCCGGCTTCCGGCGCTTTTGCGGCGCGCGCTTCCTGTGCGGAAGCCGGCACCGGCACGCCCATGCCGCGCGCGATCGCCGCGGACGCCGTGAGCGGGCGGTTCGACGGCATCGACGCCTGTTGCGCGATGCGCTTCGCGTGCTCGATCAGCCACGGATTCGTGTCGGCCATCGTGCGCGGGGGTTCGTCGTCGGCGTGGGCTTCGGGCTCGGCGTGAAATTCGTCGTCGGCATCGGTGTTCGCGCCGAAGACCGACGAGAACACGTCGCCGCTCGCATACGGATTGGCGGCGGACTGCTTGACCGGCATCGCAGCCGCGGCGGCGGCGAGCGCGGCGCGCGACGTGCCGGACGAACGCGCGGCCTGTTCCTTCGCGGCGGGCGAGATCGAGGCGATATCGCTGTCCGCGACACCGACGATCTCGACGGAGCCATCATCCAGCGTGCGATTGGACAACACCACGGCATCGGGTCCGAGCGCTTCACGAACCTGGCGCAATGCGTCGCGGCTGTTCGCGCCGATGAATTTACGAATGTTCAAACTTGCCCCCGATGAGGTGTGAGACTGCGATCTTTAGCCAGCGGCACGTTCTGCGTTATTGCCGTGCCCGCTTTTCAGTGAAGCCATTATTGCGAACTTGAGCGTTTGCCCATCGCTGGATAAAAGGTGAGAAAAAGGGGTATTTCGGCTGATGGACATGCGGGGCCGGCGCAAACGTGCGCGTCGCCGGAAAAAGATTCCGCCTCGCTTCGTTCCGGACATCGGCGCGTGGGCGTAAGCTTTAGGGCAATTCGCTCACGGTCCGGCTCGCGCTCGCGACTGCCTGGACACTCAAAAAAGGAGACTTCTTCGCATGGCGTCCGCTGTCCCCGCTCAGATTCAGACCACCGGTGCGCGTCTTCTCGTCGATGCGCTCGCGCATCACGGCGTCGAACGCGTGTTTTGCGTGCCCGGAGAAAGCTTCCTTGCGGTCCTCGATTCCCTTCACGACGAAACCTCGCAGATTCAGACGATCGTCTGCCGCCACGAGGCGGCCGCGGCGAACATGGCCGAGGCGGTCGGCAAGCTGACGGGCAAGCCGGGCATCGCGATCGTCACGCGCGGGCCGGGCGCGACGCACGCGTCGATCGGCGTGCACACCGCGTTTCAGGATTCGACGCCGATGATCCTGCTCATCGGCCAATGCGCGCGGGAGCACATGGACCGCGAAGCGTTTCAGGAAATCGACTACCGGCGCATGTTCGGGCAAATGGCAAAGTGGGTCGCGCAGATCGACGATCCGCGCCGCGTGCCGGAATACATGAGTCATGCGTTTCACACGGCGACATCGGGCCGTCCGGGGCCGGTCGTGCTCGCGTTGCCCGAAGACATGCTGACCGAAGCCGTCGACGCCGCGCCGCCCGCGCCGCGTTATCAGCGCGTGGCGGCGTCGCCTTCGGCGGCGCAGATGACGCGTCTGAGCGAATTGCTCGCGAACGCCAAGAAGCCGTTCGTGATCGCGGGCGGCAGCGGCTGGACCGCCGAGGCGACGCAGGACTTCGCGCGCTTCGTCGAGCGATGGAAACTGCCGGTGGGCTGCGCGTTCCGCTATCAGGACACGCTGTCCAACGAGCATGCGAACTATGCGGGCGATGTCGGCCTGGGCATCAATCCGGCGCTCGCCGCGCGCGTGCGCGATGCCGACGTGCTCTTCGTGCTCGGCCCGCGCATGGGCGAATCGACGACCGGCGGCTACACGCTGCTCGATATTCCGAAGACGAAGCAGACGCTCATCCACGTGCATCAGGGCGCGGAAGAGCTCGGCCGCGTGTACAGCGCCGATCTGCCGATCGTGTCGGGCATGCCCGAAATCGCCTCTCTTCTGGCCTCACTGGAGCCGCCCACCAGCGTCTCATGGGCCGGCAGCGCCGAAGCGGCGCACGCGGCGTACCTCGAATGGCGCACGCCGCGCCCGATGCTCGGCGACGTTCAGCTCGGCGAAATCATGCGTCAGCTCGCAGAGACGATTCCCGCCGACTCGATCCTCACGAACGGCGCGGGCAATTACGCGACGTGGCTGCATCGGCACTATTCGTACCGGCATTTCCGCTCGCAGGTTGCGCCGACGAGCGGTGCGATGGGCTACGGCGTGCCCGCCGCGATCGCCGCGAAGTCGCTTTATCCGGCGCGCACGGTGATCGCGTTTGCGGGCGACGGCTGCTTCATGATGTCGAGCAACGAAATCGCCACGGCGATGCAGTACGGGCTCGCGGTGATTTTCATCGTCGTGAACAACGCGCAGTACGGCACGATCCGCATGCATCAGGAGCGGCATTATCCGAATCGCGTGCATGGCACGGGGCTCACGAATCCGGACTTCGTCGCGTACGCACGCGCGTTCGGCGCGCATGGCGAACTCGTCGAGACGACCGATCAGTTCATGCCCGCGTTCGAGCGCGCGCAGGCTTCGGGGCTGCCGGCGGTCATCGAAATCCGTATTCCGCAGGATCAGAGCACGCCGGGCGCGACACTCGAACAAATTCGCCAGCAAGGCCAGCGCTAGCGGACAAACTTTCGATTTGCTTGCGGCGCGCATCCGGTGGCAGTAGAGTAGCCAGTTCGAAACCACCGGGAGTTAGCGATGCTTAAGGTTCTGGCTTTGTCGTTGGCATTGGGTTTTTCGGGCGCGGCGTTCGCGAAGGCGGACTGCACGGCGCATCCGAAGAGCGAGTGGATGAAGGAATCGGACGCCAAGGCGCAGCTCGAGGCGCAAGGCTACAAGATTCGCAAATTCAAGGTCGATGGAAACTGCTACGAGATCTACGGCCACGACAAGGACGGCAAGAAGGTCGAGATTTATTACGACACGAAGACGCTGGCTGTCGTGAAGTCGGAAGTCGAGTGACGCGCGCGCGGTGAAAGTCTGGGACGGCTTCGTCCGGCTGACGCACTGGGTCGTCGCGGGCATCGTGCTGTGGAATCTGTTCGGTCCGACGGATTCCACGCATCGCCTGCTCGGTTACGTCGCGGCGGGGCTTGTCGTGGCGCGGATCGCGTGGGGCTTCGTCGGCTCGCGTCATGCGCGCTTTGCCGCGTGGTGGCCGACGTTTTCACATCTCTCCGAATATCTGCGCTCGCTTGCAAGGGGCAAGCCGGTGCATCACGTATCGCACAATCCGCTCGGCGGATTGATGGCGCTTTTGCTGTGGTTTCTGATTCTCGCGCTCGCGGTGTCGGGCTGGATCATGCGACTCGATGCGTTCTGGGGCGAGGACTGGCCGCAGGAGATTCACACGTGGCTGTCGATTGCCGTCGAGGTGTGCGTGTGCGTGCATGTCGTTGCAGCAGTACTGATGAGTTTCTGGACGCGAGAGAACCTGATTCGCGCGATGGTGACGGGTAATAAGCGCCCAGATCGATAGCCCACGCGCGGACTGCGCTCGAATCAATCAGGATTGCTTGTCGTCGCTTTTCGGCAATCGTTAATGGACGACCGTCAATTCAACTTCCACAAAGGCAAGAATCTCATTGACCATCGGTTCAAAATAGCTGCTTCACCGCACGCATAGAAAGGCATTATTAAGCATTTTCATCTTTATATTCATCGACACACTTACGACACTGTCTTGCCCAGCCTACGTACGGAGGCAGTCCATTGGTGTCAACTCCAATACCCCTCGCCACGAAACGGTTCCTCAGGGTCGGCATATTCTATGACGGCAACTATCTCGACGTGGTGCGAAAGTACTACATGCATCAGCATAAGAAGAACGCGTGGATATCTGTGCGCGGACTTCACGATTACATCCGGTACAAAATCGCCCTCGAAAACGATCTGAATCCGAAGGACTGCCACCTCGTCGAATTGCATTATTTTCGCGGACGGTTTTCGGCTCAGCAAAGCGTCGAGAAAGGACTAGACATGCTGTACAGGGAGCGTGTGTTCGAAGACTTTCTCATGAAAGAGAACGTCACGACCCATTACCTTCCCATGAACTTCGCCGGGAAAGAAAAGGGCATCGACGTATGGCTCGCACTCGAAGCATACGAAATGGCGGCGGAGAAGCGGTTCGATGTTGCCGTGCTGATCGCTGGCGACAGCGACTACATTCCGCTCGCGCGCAAGCTCAAGGCGCTTGGCATGCCGGTATTGGCGCTCGGCTGGTCCTTTGCCTATGAAGACGCCACGGGCGAGCAAAAGGGCACGCGGCCGAGCCAGTTGCTTTTCAACGAGGTGGCTTATCCGGTCATGATGTCCGACGTCATCGACCGGATGGACAACGCTCAAGGCGACGAGCGGGAAGCGTTGAACTCGCTTTTCCAGCGGCAGAAGAACGTGATTCAATCGCTCAGCGCCGGGGACGACGACTGGAAAACAGGAACCATCGCCAGCGTGCTGAACGGCTATGGATTCATCCGGCCGGAAGGCGCAAAGGAGAACCTGTTCTTCTATTGCTCCGCCTTGATCGACGCGGACTTCGACGATGTCTACAAGGGCATGGAAGTCAGTTTTCAGGAGGGCATCGGCCAGAAGGGTCCGGTGGCCGAGAAAGTCCGCACAACCTGAGCGGGCGTGTGCCTCGACGAAAAACGGCCCGGCCGCTTACGCGAACCGAGCCGTTCTGATCGAAGGCTTAAGAAGACCGGAGTCTTACTTCCCGCCCACGCTCTGCAGCGTCGTCCACCTGCCGCCGACGACCTTATACAGCGTAATGCCGCCGTTCTTCAGATCGCCCTTCGAGTCGTACGACAGGTGCTTCGCCGTCACGCCCTGCATGTCCGTCTTCGCGAGGAACGGCAGATACTTCGCCGGGTCCGTCGAGTTCGCGGCCTTCATTGCCGTGAACATCGCCATTGCGCCGTCGTAGGCGTACGGCGAGTACGTCTGCACGTCTTCGTTGAAGCGCTTCTTGTACTTCGCCGAATAATCCGCGCCGCCCGGCATTTCGTCCATCGGCAGGCCGGCGAGCGATGCCACCGTGCCGTCCGCCGCGTCGCCCGCGATCTTGATGAAGGTGTCGGTCTTCACCATTTCGCCCGCCATCAGCGGCGCGCGGAAGCCGAGCGTCTTCATCTGCTTGACCATCGGGCCGGCTTGCGAATCCGCGCCGCCGTAGTACACGAGGTCCGGATTCATCGACTTGATCTTGGTCAGAATCGCCTTGAAGTCCACCGCCTTGTCGTTCGTGAACTCGCGCACGACGATCGTGCCGCCCGCCGCCTTCGCGGCCTTCTCGAACTGGTCGGCGAGACCCTGGCCGTAAGCCGTGCGGTCATCGACGATCGCGATCTTCTTCACCTTCAGGTTCTTCACCGCGAATTCACCCGCGACCGAGCCTTGCTGCGTGTCGGAGGTCATCATGCGGAAGGCCGTCTTGAAGCCTTGCGTCGTGTATTCCGGCGCGGTCGCCATCGCGATTTCGGGGATGCCCGCGTTCGCGTAGATGCGCGATGCGGGAATCGTCGTGCCCGAGTTGAAGTGGCCAAGCATGCCCTTGATGCCTTCGTCGACGAGGCGCTGCGCGACGGTCGTGCCCGTGCGCGGGTCCGCCTGATCGTCCGCCGAATCCAGCACGATGCGCACTTGCTTGCCGCCGATCGTCGGCTTCGTGGCGTTGAAATCTTCGACGGCGAGCGTGATGCCGTTCTGCATGTCCTTGCCGTAGTGCGCCTGCGCGCCCGTCAGCGGTCCGGCGTAACCGACCTTCACGTCCTCGACTTGCTGCGCAACTGCGGTCCCCGCGACCGACAGGCCGACGAGCGTCATGGCCGCTGCCAGCTTGGTCATCGTGTGCTTCATAGCTTCTCCTTGTTCCAGTGTGGATGGCAGCTCTTGCCGGGATCGCCGTGCCCGCTGCCGCTTGTTTGAATTCGTTTGAATCGAGCGTTCGAGGGGTGTCTCAACCGATCGTCATCAAATTCGCATTGCCGCCCGCCGCCGCCGTGTTCACGCTCACCGAGCGTTCCGTCAGCAGACGTTCGAGCGCGTAGTCTTCGCCGTCGTGGCCAGCGTCGGCGAACGCTCCCGCAGCCACGCCCTGCACCGATACGATCGGCCCGGTGCGCTTCGCGACTTCCTTCACGAGCGAAAGCAGTTCGTCGCTATCGCCTTCGAACAGCACGGCGTCGAAATCTTCCGCTGCTTTGCCGACCCGCGCGTACGGTTTGAGCGACGCAGGCAGCGACGCCGCCAGTTGCTCGCCCGCCGATCCGCTGAACAGCGCGCGGTTGCCCGTCGCGAGCACCGCGGCGAATTGCGCGCGCGCGCCGCTCGCCGTCGCCGCCACGCACAGCACCGTGCCGCGCGCGCCGAGCGTATAGGTGTTGCGCTCGCCGGTCGGGCCGTTCAGCACGGCCGTCGCGCCCGCCATCACGTGTTGCAGATAGCCGTCGCAGCGCGCGGCCGTCTGCGGATCGCGCTCGCCGATCGCCCAGTCGCGCAACGCGGTGAGCGACGCGGACGGGGTGTCCTTCGATGCCGACTGATCGACCACCAGCGTGCTCGCAAGCGACTTCGGCAAGCCGGTCGGACGCTTCGCCAGCAAGCGCTGCAAGTACAGCGCGCCGCCCGCCTTCGGCCCCGTTCCGGACAAACCTTCGCCGCCGAACGGCTGCACGCCGACCACCGCGCCGATCACGTTGCGGTTCACGTAGATGTTGCCCACGTGCGCCCGCGAGATTACATGCGCAATGGTTTCGTCGATACGCGTATGGATGCCGAGCGTAAGGCCGTAACCGGTCGAGCGAATTTGGTCGAGGAGTTTATCAAGGTTCGAACGGCGATAACGCACCACATGGAGCACCGGGCCGAACACTTCGCGCTTGAGCTCGTCGATGCTGTCGAGCTCGATGAGCGTCGGCGGAACGAACGTGCCTTGCGCGCAGTGGTCGGGCAACGGCAGTTGCGTGACGTTGCGGCCCTTGTCGCGCATGCCGGCGATGTGCGCATCGATGCCGCGCTTCGCGTCGCCGTCGATCACGGGACCTACGTCCGTCGAAAGGCGATCCGGATTGCCGACCGCGAGCTGGTTCATCGCGCCGGTCAGCATTTCGAGCGTGCGATCGGCGACGTCGTCTTGCAGGCACAGCACGCGCAGCGCCGAGCAGCGCTGGCCGGCCGAATCGAACGACGACTGCAGCACGTCCGCGACCACCTGTTCCGCGAGCGCCGACGAATCGACGATCATCGCGTTCTGGCCGCCGGTTTCGGCGATCAGCGGAATCGGACGGCCATCGGAATCGAGGCGTTCGGACAACGTCTTGTTTATGAGGCGCGCGACTTCCGTCGAACCGGTGAACATCACGGCGCGCGTGCGCGGGTCCGCGACCAGCGCCGCACCCACGGTTTCGCCATTGCCCGGCAGCAGTTGCACCGCGCCGGCCGGCACGCCGGCTTCGCGCAGAATGCGCACGGCTTGCGCGGCGATCAGCGGCGTTTGCTCGGCGGGCTTCGCGAGCACCGGATTGCCCGCGGCGAGCGCGGCGGCCACCTGGCCCATGAAGATCGCGAGCGGGAAATTCCACGGGCTGATACACACGACCGGACCGAGCGGACGATGCGTGTCGTTGGAAAACTCCGCGCGAATCTGCGACGCGTAATAGCGCAGGAAGTCCACCGCCTCGCGAATTTCGGCGATGGCGTTCGGCAACGACTTGCCCGCCTCGCGGATGATGAGGCCCATCAGCGTATGCATCTGCGCTTCGAGCAGATCGCCGGCGCGCGCGAGGCAATCGGCGCGGTCTTCGACGGGCGTCGCCTGCCAGATCGGCGCGGCGGCAACCGCGTTGGCGATCGCGGCGCTCACTTGCTCGGACGATGCCTCGACCACGGTTCCGACGAGATCGCGCGAATCGGACGGATTGCGCACATCGCGGGGAGCGCCGTTATCGACGGAACCGCCTTCGAGCATCGGCTCCGCGCGCCACGCATGGTTCGCGCTCGCCAGCAGCGCCGACGACAGCGACGCCAGACGATGCTCGTTCGACAGATCGAGGCCCATCGAATTGGGGCGCTCGTTGCCGTAAAGCTGGCGCGGCAGCGGAATCTTCGCGTGCGGCGCGCCGAGCGGCACGATGGCTTGCGCTTCGTCGATCGGATCGCGCACGAGTTCCTTCACCGGAATCGACTCGTCGGCGATGCGGTTCACGAACGACGTGTTCGCGCCGTTCTCGAGCAGGCGGCGCACGAGATACGCGAGCAGCGTTTCGTGCGTGCCGACCGGCGCGTACACGCGGCACGGACGATTCAGCTTGTCGCGGCCCGTGACTTCTTCGTAGAGCGGCTCGCCCATGCCGTGCAGGCACTGAAACTCGTACTGGCCGGGATAGTAATTCTGGCCCGCGAGGTGATAGATCGCCGACAGCGTAAACGCGTTGTGCGTCGCGAATTGCGGATACACGGCATCGGGCGCGCCGAGCAGCTTCTTCGCGCACGCGAGATACGAGATGTCCGTGTAGATCTTGCGCGTGTAGACCGGATAGCCTTCGAGGCCATCGACCTGCGCGCGCTTGATTTCAGTATCCCAGTACGCGCCCTTCACGAGGCGGATCATCAAGCGATGACGGCTGCGGCGCGCGAGATCGATCAGATAGTCGATCACGAACGGGCAGCGCTTCTGATAACCCTGCACCACGAAACCAATGCCGTTCCAGCCCGCGAGTTCCGGATCGAAGCACAGCGCTTCGAGCAGATCGAGCGACAGTTCGAGGCGATCGGCTTCTTCAGCGTCGATATTCAGGCCGATGTCGTAACGGCGCGCCAGTTGCGCGAGCGAGCGCACGCGCGGCAGCAGTTCGTTCATCGTGCGTTCCTGCTGCGCGCGCGAATAGCGCGGATGCAGCGCGGAGAGCTTGATCGAAATGCCCGGGCCTTCGTAGATGCCGCGCCCGCCCGCGGCCTTGCCGATCGCGTGGATCGCCTGCTCGTAGGAGGCGTAGTAGCGCTGCGCGTCTTCTTCGGTCGTCGCGGCTTCGCCGAGCATGTCGTAGGAATAGCGGAAGCCGCGCGCTTCGTATTTGCGGCTGTTCGCGAGCGCTTCGGAAATGGTCTCGCCGGTGACGAACTGCTCGCCCATCAGGCGCATCGCCATGTCGACACCCTTGCGGATCAGCGGCTCGCCGCCCTTGCCGATGAGACGCGTCAGCGCGGAGCTCAGGCCCGCTTCGCTGTTGGTCGTCACGAGCTTGCCGGTGATCATGAGGCCCCAGGTCGCGGCGTTCACGAACAGCGACGGCGCCTGGCCCATATGCGATTTCCAGTCGCCCTTGCTGATCTTGTCGCGGATGAGCGCGTCGCGCGTGGCGCGGTCGGGAATGCGCAGGAGCGCTTCGGCGAGGCACATCAACGCGACGCCTTCCTGGCTCGACAGCGAAAACTCGTGGATCAGGCCTTCGACGCCGCCGCCCGAGCTTTTCGCGCGCAGCGCTTCGACGAGCCGGGTCGCGAGCTTTTCGGTTTCGGCGGAGACGTTCGCGGGCAGACGCGCCTGACCGATCAGGAACGGCACGCACTCCGGCTCTGGCCGGCGGTACGCCGCCGTGATCGCCGCGCGCAGCACGGATTGCGGCTGAATGTTCTGCGCGAAGTCGAGGAAGGGATGCGGCGCGCCGTCTTCGTCGCCATCGACGGGGGCGGCATCGGTCAACTCGGACGAGCCGTTCGCGCCCGACAGTTCGGGCGGAAGCTGCCCGTGCTCGATGCGCTCCAGGTACGCGAAGATCGCCTGCTTGATCAGCCAGTGCGGAGTGCGTTCGAGGCGCGTCGCGGCATCCTTCAGCCGGGAACGCAGCAAATCGTCGACTTTGACGCCTAAGGTTGTGCTCGCCATATTTCCTTCGTTTGCCGGTCGTGCCTACCCGGCCAATGACCAAAAAGTTGGCGAATCGTACCCCGCTGATATAAAAGGTGCAACCGAGATTTTCGCTAGGGTTGCACCATTGCAAAACCCTTATGCGACAAGGCTTTCCGCGGTGCACCGCGCGTGGGCCGCAGGCGGTTCCCCCTTAGTATTTTCCCTAACCCGATAATTTTTTGGATACCCCCTAAGTAATTGACCGCAACCGGCCGATATAAACGAAACGCGCGCCATTCGAGGCGCCGTATCCGCGGGCTTGGGAGAGCAACGGGCATGAACACATGGGTTGTGGTGGCCAGCGTTTGGGCGATGTTCGCGGTGTGCGTGGTGCTGTTCGTGCGAGGCGCGTCGCCGCACGTGCATCGATCCGAAAAGGGTTCGGATAAATCCGGGCGGACGCCCGTCGATCCTTCCCGCACCGAAGTCTGAGGGCCGGGTTGCGCCGCGGCGCAGCCAGTGAATCAGACGTCCAGCGGATCGACCTCGACGTTCCAGCGCAGCACGCCCCTGAGCGAGCGCAGCACCGGCTGCCATGCGTGCAGCGCCGTCTGAAGCGCCGCGCGCGACCCGCTTTCGAGCAGCAGTTGCGCCCGATGAACATTGAACACTTTCACGATGGTGAGCGGCACGGCGTCGTAGACCGTGACGCGCTCGGCGCCGGGCAACGGCGCGAAGGCGGCCGCCGCTTCGGCGAGAAAGCCGAGCGCCGCTTCCAGCGTCCGTCCTTCCGCGCGCAGCATCGCCTGATAGACGAACGGCGGCAGACAGGCGTCGCGCCGTTCCGAAAGCGTCGAGTTGGCGAAGCCCACGTAATCCTGCCGCGATAGCGCCTGATACAGCGCGTGACGCGGATAGCGCGTCTGGATCATCACCTCGCCGGGCAAACCGGCGCGTCCCGCACGGCCGCTCACTTGCGTCAGTTGCGCGAAGAGCCGCTCGCTTGCGCGGAAGTCGTGCGAAAACAGCGCGGTATCGGCATTGAGCACGCCGACGAACGTCACGCGCCGGAAATCGTGCCCCTTCGCGATCATTTGCGTGCCGACCAGGATATCGACTTCGCCCGCGTGGACGTCGGAAAAAAGCGCCTGCGCGCTGCCCTTGCGGCGCGTGCTGTCGGCGTCGATGCGCAGCACGCGCGCGCCCGGCACCACGTTCGCGAGCGTTTCCTCGACACGCTGCGTGCCGCGGCCCATCGGTGCGATATCGATGTTGCCGCACTCCGGACACGACTTCGGAATGCGCGATTCCCAGCCACAATGATGACAACGCAGCGCGCGCTCCGGCTTGTGAAGCACCGCATAGGCGCTGCAGCGCGGACAACCGGCCACCCAGCCGCAAGCGTCGCAGGACAGGATCGGCGCATAGCCGCGCCGGTTGAGGAACACGAGACTTTGCTCGCCGCGTTCCACGCGCGATTTGAGCGCGGCGATGAGCGGCCCCGCCAATCCTTCGACCGACGCGCGCCCGCGCCGTCTTTCCTCTTCGAGATCGATGAGCTTGACGGTCGGCAACGCCGCTTCCGCGACCGCGCGGCGCGTGAGCGTCAATCGCGTGTATCGGCCCTGCTCGGCCTGCCACCAGGTTTCGAGCGACGGCGTCGCCGATCCGAGCACGGCGGGAATGCCGAGTTGCTTCGCGCGATAGACCGCCAGATCGCGTGCGGAATAGCGCAAGCCTTCCTGCTGCTTGTACGCGGGATCGTGCTCTTCATCCACGACGATCATCGCGAGCTTGGGCATCGACGCGAGAATCGCGAGTCGCGTGCCCAGCACGATGCGCGCGCTGCCCGTGTGCGCCGCAAGCCAGTGACGCGCGCGCTCGCCTTCGGCCAGACCGCTGTGCATCGTGACGATGGAGCCGTGCGCCAGCGCGGCGAAGCGCGCGCGAAACGCGGCTTCGAACTGCGGCGTCAGATTGATTTCGGGGACGAGCACGAGCGCCTGTGCGTCCGGCCGCTCGGCGAGCAGCGCGGCGAGCGCGTGCAGATACACCTCGGTCTTGCCGCTGCCCGTCACGCCGTGGAGCAGGAACGGCGCGAAGCCTTGCGCCTGCGCGATCGCATCGACGGCATCGCGCTGTTCGGCGGTCAGAACGGGAAGCGTTGCGTTGGCGGTCGGCGCGGGCGTGCCCGTGTCCGCTTCCGTGAAATCCGGCGCGGCGAGGTCGATCCAGCCGCGCGCGAGCCAGTCATCGAAGGTCGCGCTCGCTTTGGGATGCAGCGCGCGGGCATCGGACAAACCGAGCGCCGGCGCTTCGGCCAGCGCATCGGCCAGACGGCGCAAGGCGCTTGCGCGCGCCGGCAACGCGCCGGGAAGATGCGCACGCCCCTGGTCCAGCAACCGATAGCGCGGCTCGACGGCGAAAAGCCGGTCCCAGCGCGAAGCGTCGCGTAAAGCCTGCGGCAGCGCCGGCAACGCGACTTCGCCCAGACCGCGCTGGTAATAATCGGCGGCGAAGCTGGCGAGCGCGATCCAGGCATCGGAAAGCGGCGCGCAGCCGTTGCAAATCGATGTGACGTTGCGGAGTTTGGCGGCAGGCACGTCGCTTGAATAAGCGATTTCGCAGATCAGCCCGACGACGTCGCGCCGCCCGAACGGCACCTGCACCAGCGTGCCGACGACAGGCGCGTCCGGCAAGGCGTAGCGGTAGTCGAACAGCACGGCCAGAGGCTGATCGACGGCGACGCGGACGAAAACCTCAGTCATCGCGCCGGGCCCCGCGCACGAGCGCTCGACACAGCAATGGGCCCAGGCGAGACGAAGTTAAAGTGAAACATCAGAATCGTCTGTAAACCGCCGATTATTTTTGGATTTCCGATGCTTTCCACAGACCTGTGGATAACTTTGTTGAGAAGTGCGCCCCCCATCGCGACAAACAATGTCACGAAAGCCTTATGTGCGCTGGCCCACATTTCGGGTAAAGCTCTTGAAAACCGTTCAGAATCATTGACTTGTAGCACACATAGCGACACGTTATTGGTTGCTGGCGGCCATATGTCTGATGGCGCGTCGCAGCGAACAAATTGTGCATAAGTCAGTCTTGACATCGGGTGACGCCGCCAGAGACGGGGGATTGCGAAGGAATGCTCCCTCCCCTGACAACCGCTCCCGGCGTGCCGTTGCCGCAATGCAGCACACGCCGAAAAGCCGGTTTCAGCAGGCGTTCAGCGGGGGGATTGCGCCGCGCGCATGGCCCGGCTGTGACGATGGACTTCGTCGACGAGCTCGGCGACGTGCTCGGGCGGCGTGAATTGCGAGATGCCGTGACCCAGATTGAAGACGTGGCCGGGAAAATTCCCGAAGCTCTCCAGCACGGCGCGCGCTTCCGTGCGGATGTTCGCTGGCGGCGCGAACAGCACGCTCGGATCGATATTGCCTTGCAGCGCCACGCGCGATCCGACCTTCTCCCGCGCCGTGCCCAGATTCATGGTCCAGTCGAGACCGACCGCATCGACGCCGGTCGCGGCGATTTCCTCGATCCACAACCCGCCGCCCTTCGTGAACGTGATGACGGGCACGCGCTCGCCGTCGTGCTCGCGCTTGAGCCCCGAGACCACTTTCGCGATGTAGTCGAGCGAGAAACGCTGGTACGCGCCGTCGGCGAGTGCGCCGCCCCATGTGTCGAAGATCATCACGGCTTGCGCGCCCGCTTCGATCTGCGCGTTCAGGTAGGCGGTGACGGCTTGCGCGTTCACGTCGAGGATGCGGTGCATCAGATCGGGCCGCGAATAAGCCATCGACTTGACGGTGCGATGATCGTCCGAGCCGCCGCCTTCCACCATGTAGCACGCGAGCGTCCACGGGCTGCCCGAAAAACCGATGAGCGGCACCTTCTGACGGCCTTGCGCGTCGGTGAGCGCGCGGCGGATCTGGCTGACGGCATCGGTGACGTAGGAAAGCGTGGCGCCGATGTCGGGCACGGCGAGGCGTTTCACGTCGTCTTCGGTGCGCACCGTGCGCTCGAAGCGCGGACCTTCGCCCTGCACGAAGTTCAGGCCGAGGCCCATTGCGTCGGGCACGGTCAGGATGTCGGAGAAGAGAATCGCGGCGTCGAGCGGAAAGCGTTCGAGCGGCTGAAGCGTCACCTCGGTCGCGTAATCCGGATTCTTCGCGAGGCCGAGAAAACTGCCCGCGCGGGCGCGCGTCGCGTTGTATTCCGGCAGATAGCGGCCGGCCTGGCGCATGAGCCAGATCGGCGTGTAATCGGTCGGCTGACGCAGCAGCGCGCGCAGGAAGGTGTCGTTCAGAAGAGTGTGTGCCACGTCGCTCGATGCCGAAGGCGAAGAATCGTCCATTCTACCGGAGCGGCAAGGCGTTTTCCTTGAGTGATCCCAGCGATTCGAAAGCTTCGCGCAGGGCGGCCTATGCCGTTTGGCCGGATGTCGGACGGCGGATCGCATCGTTATGATCGATGTGCTTACACAACTAGAACCAGGAGAATCGATGCAACCTGCTTTTGCCGTTACCGCCATCGCGTTGTCGCTGTCGCTGTCCCTTTCGCTCGCGAATGCCGCGCACGCTCAGACGATTCAAGCCGGCAGTGTCGCGGGCACTAAGCCCGCCGCGCCCACGCCCGCAGTGACGCCCTCGCGGCTCGACGACGTCCTCGCGCGCAAGACACTGCGCATCTGCACGACGGGTGACTACAAGCCGTATTCGTTCCTGCGCACGGACGGGCAGTTCGAGGGCATCGACATCGATCTCGCGGAGAGTCTCGCCAAGTCGCTCGGCGCGAAGGCGGAATACGTGAAGACGTCGTGGTCGAGCCTGATGAACGATTTCGTCGCCAAATGCGATGTCGCCGTGGGCGGCGTGTCGACCACGCTCGAACGGCAGAAGCGCGCCTTCTTCACGGCGCCCTACATGGAGGACGGAAAGACGCCGATCGTGCGCTGCGACGATGTCGAGAAGTATCAGACGGTCGCGCAGATCGATCAGCCGAACGTGCGCACGATCGTCAATCCGGGCGGTACCAACGAACGCTTCGCGAAGCAGTTTTTCCCGCATTCGCAACTGATCGAGTATCCGGACAACGTGACGATCTTCAAGCAGATCCTCGAAGGCAAGGCCGATGTCATGGTCACGGACGCCTCCGAAACCTTGCTTCAGCAAAAGCTCAATCCCGGACTGTGCTCGGTGCATCCGGACAAGCCGTTCCAGTTCGGCGAGAAGGCGTATTTGCTACCGCGCGGAGACGTGCCGTTCCAGCAGTATGTCGATCAATGGCTGCACCTCGCCCGTTCGTCGGGCGAGTTTCAGGCCGTCTACGACAAGTGGCTGAAGTAAGGATCCACGCCCGCTGCTCAGCGCCCGGCGCGCACGCATTCACCCATGCGCTCGCCGATGCGGCGCAGCCAGTCGAGCGCCGCATCGGACTGCGAATGCACGCGCGCGAATCCGTGCGACATATCGCGGGCGTCGATCAGTTCGACACGGCCGCCATTGGCCGCGAGAAAGCGTTCGAGTTCGAAGGCGTCGTCGTAGAGCGGGTCGTGGGCCGCCGCGACCACGATCGCGGGCGCGGGCGTGCGCTCGAACGGTTCGGCGAGGGGAAACGCCCGCACGTCGTGATCGTGCGGCGTTACGCCCGACAGAAACTGCGCCCAGTACCATTTCATTTCGTCGTTCGTGAGCCCCGGGCCATTCGCGTTCGCGAGGCAACTCGGGCTTTCGAACTGGCGGCGCATGACCGGATAAAGAAGCAACTGACAACCGACGAGGCCGGCCACGCGCTGATTCGCCTCACGCGCGGCGACGACCGCCAGATGCGCGCCCGCGCTGTCGCCGCCCACCGCCAGCCGGTCGGTCGCGAAGCCGAGCCGCGAACGATGCTCCGCGAACCAGATGAGCGCATCGAGCGCGTCGTCGCACGGCGCGGGAAACGGATGCTCCGGCGCAAGCCGGTAATCCACGCTCGCCACCGCGCATTGCGAATCGAGCGCGAGCCGTTCGACCAGGCCATCGTGCGTGTCGAGATCGCCGACCACCCATCCGCCGCCGTGAAAATAGACGAGGAGCGGCAGCGGGCCGCGCACCGCTTTCGGCTTATAGACGCGCGCGGCGAGCGTGCGGCCTGCGAGCGGAATCGCGATATCTTCCGCGCTCACCGCATCGCCGCGCGGCTGGGCGTATGCTTTGGCGATCTGACTGAAGCGGTCTCGCACTGCTTGCGCATCCGCGCCGGGCTTCAGAAGCGGAAACGCTTCGGCGATGGCGCGGTGGTAGCGAAGCAAGGCTGAGTCGATGGTCATGCGTGTCTCCATGGCTTTCGTGGGCTAATGGGCGGGCGCGACGCGATTGCGCTTCGATTTCATGCGTCCACCCGTTCTTTTTTCGTGCGCGTTTAGAATAATCGCACTAGTGCGAAAAAGCGGCATTTTTGTGTCCGGACATTCCGATCGGATAAATCATCTGACTAGCAGACAATATATTTTCGGTAATCGCGCATTTATCCGGAGAAAATTTCCCTCCAGCCTTATGGGACGGGGGTTACAACCTGAAACACTTTGTTACGGCGACCCGGAATCAATTCGCCCACAATCTGTTCAAACGGTTTCAACACGGATGTATTCGGGCGCGCTGTGCAAAAGCCGCGTGTCCGGTGGCAGACTTTTGGTCCGAGCTCTCTTACCGGGGGCATCCGTGTTGGGATCGTTCTTCGAATGGAAAGGCATTCGAACATCCCACGATTGGTCTCCTCGCGCTAACCCCGTAGCGTGTGGTTTTTAGCGGGCTCCAGGCCCGCTTTTTTTTCGTCTGGACAAACGTTTGCGTTGGCCGCCCGTTCGGTGCGACGACGCCCGGTCCAGGACAGAAGGGAGCGCCGCGGCGCTCCCTTCGTCATTTCTGCGTCCGCTTTCGGTGAGACGTCAGGCGGTCTTCGCCTCGGCGAGCTTCAGTTCGTCGATCATCCGCGCGCGCATCACGAACTTCTGCGCCTTGCCGGTAACGGTCATCGGCAACTCGTCGACGAAGCGGATATAGCGCGGAATCTTGTAATGCGCGATCTGCCCCTGACAGAACTCGCGAATTTCCTCTTCGCTCGCCTGCTCGCCCGGCCGCACGACGATCCACGCGCACACCTCTTCGTCATACTTCTGGTCCGGCACGCCGAACACCTGCACCGATTGCACCTTCGGATGACGGAACAGGAATTCCTCGATCTCGCGCGGATAGATGTTTTCGCCGCCGCGGATCAGCATGTCCTTCAGCCGTCCGACGATGTTGCAATAGCCTTCGGCGTCGAGCGTCGCGAGGTCGCCGGTGTGCATCCAGCCGTCGACGATCGCCTCGCGCGTCTTGGCTTCGTCGTCCCAATAGCCCTTCATCACCGAATAACCGCGCGTGCAGAGTTCGCCCGTCTCGCCGACGGGCACGATCTTCCCCAGCGGATCGACGATCTTCACTTCGAGATGCGGCTGAATGCGTCCGACAGTGGTCGTGCGTTTGTCGAGCGGATCGGTCGTGGAGCTTTGGAAGGAGACGGGGCTCGTCTCGGTCATGCCGTAGGCAATCGTGATTTCACTCAGGTGCATCGTCGACACGACGCGCTTCATCGTTTCGATCGGACACGGCGAGCCGGCCATGATGCCCGTGCGCAGGCGGCTCAGGTCGTACTTCGCGAAGTCGGGGTGATCGAGTTCGGCGATGAACATCGTCGGCACGCCGTGCAGCGCGGTGCAGCGCTCCTCGCGAACGGCGGCGAGCGTCGCGCCAGGGTCGAACGCTTCGCCGGGGAACACCATCGCGCAGCCGGTCGACACGCACGCGAGCACCGCCAGCACCATGCCGAAGCAGTGATACAGCGGCACCGGGATGCAGAGCGAATCCTGCTCGGTGAGGCGCATCGCCATCGCGATATAGCGCGCGTTGTTGACGATGTTCCGATGCGTGAGCGTCGCGCCCTTCGGGTTGCCCGTCGTGCCGCTCGTGAACTGAATGTTGATGGCATCGTCCGGCGCGAACTTCGCTTCGAGTGCGTCGAGCTTCGTTTTGTCCGCTTGCGCGCGGCCGGTGTGCATCACCTCGTCGAAGTTGAGCATGCCGGGCGTCTTGCCCTCGCCCATTCGAATGACGGCGCGCAACTCAGGGAGCTTTGCGGCGTGAAGGGCGTTGGGCTCGGCGCCGGCGAGTTCGGGTGCGAGCGCCTGAAGCATCTCCAGGTATTTCGACGTCTTGAATTGCTCGGCCGCGATGATCGCCTTGCAGCCGACCTTGTTGAGCGCGTATTCGAGCTCGGCCAGCCGGTACGCCGGATTGATGTTCACCATCACGGCACCCATGCGCGCGGTGGCGAACTGCGTCAGCAGCCATTCGATGCGGTTCGGCGACCAGATGCCGACGCGATCGCCCGCCTGGATGCCGAGCGCGAGCAGGCCGCTCGCCAGCACATCGACTTCGTGCGCGAATTCGCGCCACGTCCAGCGGATATTCTGCTCACGGAATACGACCGCCGGCCGATCCGGAAAGCGACCGGCGGTTTCGAGCAGAAACCGCGCGACGGTGGCGTCGCTCAGAGGAATGTCGGTCGCGCCGCGAACATAGGAAATACCGTCGCGCGGTTCGATCTGCGCGCCGGCCTGCGTCGGTTCAATTGCCATCGATGGTCTCCGCCAAGGTGAATCGCCGCCCGATGAAGGCTAAATGGAGGCCATTGTGCATCGCGGAGACGCCTGCGGACATTGAGTGTTTCCCCGCAATGCCGTTTTCGTGATAGCGTGAAAAATAAAATGAAATCAATGCGTTGGGACGAATTGGCGGGCAGGTCACACAACCGATATGCAGATATGCGCGCGCGCTTTGCCGATTTGGAGCATAAAAAAAGCAGCCCGAAGGCTGCTTTTTTCTACTGCTGAACGCCGCGTGGCGCGTCGCGCGCTCAATGCTTCGCGTGCGCCTTGCGCAGACGCTGGATCGCCGCGAGTTGAGCCGTCGCGTAGGCGAGTTCCGCTTGCGCGGTCGCGTACTCGAGCTCCGAGGTGTTGTTCTGAATCGCTTCCTCGGCGCGCTTCTTCGCTTGCTCTGCCTTCGCTTCGTCGAGATCGGCGCCGCGGATGGCGGTGTCGGCGAGCACGGTCACGACGCCCGGCTGGATTTCGAGAATCCCGCCAGCGACGAACACGAACTCTTCCGTTCCGTCTTCCGCCTCAATGCGCACCGCGCCCGGACGAATGCGCGTGATGAGCGGCGTGTGACCCGGCAGAATGCCCAGTTCACCCGCTTCGCCCGGCAGCGCGACGAACTTCGCCTGGCCCGAGAAGATCTCCTCTTCCGCGCTGACGACGTCTACCTTGATGGTTGCCATATGTGTCGACTCCTAGGGTCTCGTGTATTCGTGGACGCCGGCGCATGCACCGGCGTCCGCCTGAAAACACCCGACCTTTACTGGATCTTCTTGGCCTTTTCGAAGGCTTCGTCGATCGTGCCGACCATGTAGAACGCCTGCTCCGGCAGATGATCGCACTCACCTTCGACGATCATCTTGAAGCCGCGGATGGTTTCCTTCAGCGGCACGTACTTGCCCGGCGAGCCCGTGAACACTTCAGCAACGTGGAACGGCTGCGACAGGAAACGCTGGATCTTACGCGCGCGCGAGACCGACAGCTTGTCTTCCGGCGACAGTTCGTCCATGCCCAGAATCGCGATAATGTCGCGCAGTTCCTTGTAGCGCTGCAGCGTCTGCTGCACGCCGCGCGTGATCGAGTAATGCTCTTCGCCAATCACGTGCGGGTCGATCTGACGCGAGGTCGAATCGAGCGGGTCCACTGCCGGGTAGATACCCAGCGAAGCGATGTCACGCGACAACACGACGGTTGCGTCAAGGTGGCCGAAGGTCGTAGCCGGCGACGGGTCGGTCAAGTCATCCGCAGGAACGTACACGGCCTGAACCGACGTGATCGAGCCGGTCTTGGTCGACGTAATACGCTCTTGCAGCTTGCCCATTTCTTCAGCCAGCGTCGGCTGATAGCCCACTGCCGAAGGCATACGGCCGAGCAGAGCGGACACTTCCGTACCCGCCAGCGTGAAACGGTAGATGTTGTCGACGAAGAAGAGCACGTCGAGGCCTTCGTCACGGAAGTGCTCGGCCATCGTCAGACCGGTCAGCGCGACGCGCAGACGGTTGCCCGGCGGCTCGTTCATCTGGCCGTACACCAGCGCGACCTTGTCGAGAACGTTCGAGTCCTTCATTTCGTGATAGAAGTCGTTCCCTTCACGGGTACGCTCACCCACGCCCGCGAACACGGAGTAACCGCCGTGCTCCTTCGCGATGTTGTTGATGAGTTCCATCATGTTCACGGTCTTGCCGACGCCAGCGCCGCCGAACAGACCGACCTTGCCGCCCTTCGCGAACGGGCAGATCAGGTCGATAACCTTGATGCCGGTTTCGAGCAGTTCCGTCGACGGCGACAGGTCTTCGAACGAAGGCGCCTTCTGATGGATCGAGCGCGTGGTTTCCGAGGCGATCGGACCCGCTTCGTCGATCGGACGGCCGAGCACGTCCATGATGCGGCCGAGCGTCGGCTTGCCGACCGGCACGCTGATGGGCTTGCCCGTGTTCTTGACCACGGTGCCGCGGCGCAGACCGTCGGACGCACCCAGACAGATGGTGCGCACCACGCCGTCGCCCAGCTGCTGCTGGACTTCGAGCGTCAGTTCGGTGCCTTCCAGAATGAGCGCGTCGTAGATTTTCGGCATTTCCGCACGCGGAAATTCCACGTCGATAACGGCGCCGATGCACTGTACGATCTTGCCTTCTACCAAAGCAGTAGTACTCATCGCATTTCCTTTAGATACTGTGTTCTTTCACGCGGTCAGCAAAATCAGACCGCAGCGGCGCCGCCGACGATTTCCGACAATTCTTTCGTAATCGCGGCCTGGCGGCTCTTGTTGTAGACGAGCTGCAGTTCGTTGATCACGGTCTTCGCGTTGTCGGACGCGGCCTTCATCGCGACCATGCGCGCGGACTGCTCCGACGCCATGTTTTCCGCGACGGCCTGATAGACGAGCGCTTCGACGTAGCGGACCAGAAGCTCGTCCACCACGGTTTGCGCGTCCGGCTCGTAGATGTAATCCCACGAAGTCTTCGGCATGGCGCCTTCTTCGTCCTTCGCGTGGAGATCATCCACCGACAGCGGCAGCAGCTGCTCGATCACCGCTTCCTGCTTCATCGTATTGATGAAGCGCGTGTACGCCAGGTACACCGCGTTGATCTTGCCTTCCGAATACAGGTCGAGCTGCACCTTGATCGCGCCGATCAGCTTTTCCAGATGCGGCGTGTCGCCCAGTTGCGTCACTTGCGACACGACATTCGCCTTCAGCCGGTTCAGGAAGCCCAAACCCTTGCCGCCGATCGCCGACGCTTCGATCTTCACACCGCTCTGATCGAGTTCCTTGATCTTGTTCAGCGACGCACGCAGGATGTTCGTGTTCATGCCGCCGCACAGACCCTTGTCGGTCGTGACGAGGATCAGGCCGGCCGTATTCACGCCCTTGTTCTCGACCATGAACGGATGGCGATACTCGGGGTTCGCCTTGCTCATGTGCGAAGCGATCGCGCGGACCTTGTCGGCATACGGACGGGCGGAACGCATGCGCTCCTGGGCGCGGCGCATCTTCGATGCGGCGACCATTTCCATCGCTTTCGTGATCTTGCGCGTGTTCTGCACGCTCTTGATCTTGCCGCGAATTTCCTTCATTCCAGCCATTGCTTACTCCTTGATCGAAGCCGCGCGATGTCGCATGTTCGACACCGGCATCGCGCGTTGCTCCTCTATCCCGATCAATAAGCGCCCGACTTCTTGAAGTCCTTCAGCGCGGCATGCAGCGCGCCTTCGTCGTCCTTCGACAAGTCTTTGTTGTCTTCGATGCGCTTAATCAGATCGGCGTGGCTGGTCTTCAGGAATTCGCGCATGCCCTTTTCGAACGGCAGCACTTGCGAAACTTCCAGGTCGTCCAGATAGCCGTTGTTCGCCGCGAACAGCGAAACCGACAGTTCCCACACTTGCAGCGGCTGATACTGCGGCTGCTTGAGCAGTTCCGTCACGCGGCGGCCGCGTTCGAGCTGCTTGCGGGTGGCTTCGTCGAGGTCCGATGCGAACTGTGCGAACGCCGCCAGTTCACGATACTGCGCGAGGTCGGTACGAATACCGCCCGACAGCTTCTTCACGACCTTGGTCTGAGCCGCACCGCCGACGCGCGACACCGAAACGCCCGCGTTGATCGCGGGACGGATACCGGCGTTGAACAGGTCGGTTTCAAGGAAGATCTGGCCGTCGGTAATCGAGATCACGTTCGTCGGAACGAACGCGGTCACGTCGCCAGCTTGCGTTTCGATGACCGGCAGCGCCGTCAGCGAACCGCTCTTGCCCTTCACTTCGCCGTTCGTGAACTTTTCGACGTACTCTTCCGAGACGCGAGCAGCACGCTCGAGCAGACGCGAGTGCAGATAGAACACGTCGCCCGGATACGCTTCGCGGCCCGGCGGACGGCGCAGCAGCAGCGAAATCTGGCGATACGCCCAGGCTTGCTTGGTCAAGTCGTCATAGACGATCAGCGCGTCTTGACCGCGATCGCGGAAGTATTCGCCCATCGTGCAGCCGGCGTACGGTGCGAGGTATTGCATCGCAGCCGATTCCGAAGCCGAAGCCGCCACGACGATGGTGTACGCCATCGCGCCGGTTTCTTCGAGCTTGCGCACCACGTTCATGATCGACGATGCCTTCTGGCCGATCGCGACGTAGATACAAATGAGGTCCTTGCCCTTCTGGTTGATGATCGCGTCGACGGCCACCGCGGTCTTGCCGCACTGACGGTCGCCGATGATCAGCTCGCGCTGGCCGCGGCCGATCGGCACCATCGAGTCGATCGACTTCAGACCTGTTTGCACCGGCTGCGACACCGACTTACGCCAGATCACGCCCGGGGCGATCTTTTCGATTGCGTCCGTTGCCTTCGCGTTGATCGGGCCCTTGCCGTCGATCGGGTTGCCGAGCGCATCGACCACGCGGCCGATGAGTTCCGGACCAACCGGCACTTCGAGAATGCGGCCCGTCGTCTTGACGATGTCGCCTTCCGAGATGTGCTCGTACTCGCCGAGAATAACGGCGCCGACCGAGTCACGTTCGAGGTTCAGCGCGAGGCCGAAGGTGTTGCCCGGGAATTCGAGCATTTCGCCCTGCATCACGTCCGACAGGCCGTGGATGCGCACGATACCGTCGGTCACGGAGATCACGGTGCCCTGGTTGCGAACGTCCGCGCTCGCTTCAAGGCCCTGGATCCGGCTCTTGATCAGCTCGCTGATCTCAGAGGGATTGAGTTGCATTATTCGCTCCTGATAGTCAATTCTGTTGCGTGCCAGCTAGGCGCTTCTTTGAAGCGTCAGGCGGTCAGAGCCGTCTGCATGCTGGCAAGGCGCGCGCGGACCGAGGTATCGAGCACTTCGTCGCCAACCGTCACGCGAACGCCGCCGATCAGCGACTGATCGACGGAAACGATCGCTTTCAGCTTGCGCTTGAACTTGCGTTCGAGGCTTGCAACGAGGTCGTTCAACTGTTCGCCTTCGAGGGGAAACGCGCTCACGATATGAGCGTCGGCAGCACCTTCACGGGCGTTTTTCAGCTCGTCGAACTGGATGGCGATTTCCTGCAGCAGCGGCAGTCGATGGTTCTCGACCAGCATGCCGACGAAGTTCTTCGCCTGCGCGTTGCTCTGCGCGAGCGGCGACTTCACTGCGGCGAGCAGGAGATCGACGATCTGCTGACGGTTCACCTTCGGGCTCGAAGCGACCGATTCCACTTCGGGCAGACGCGCAACCTGTGCCAGCTCCTCGACGAAGGTGGACCAGCCCGCGAGATCGCCGGTTTCGGCCACGCGGAACAGCGCTTCTGCGTAAGGACGAGCGATGGTTGCAAGTTCGGCCATGATCAGAGCTCGGTTTTGAGTTGATTCAGCAGATCGGCGTGAGCCTTCTGATCGACTTCGCGCTTCAGAATCTGCTCTGCGCCTTTCACGGCGAGCGCGGCGACTTCGCCACGCAGCGCTTCGCGAGCCTTCACGATTTGCTGGTCGGCGTCGGCCTTGGCTTGCGCAACGATGCGTGCGGCTTCGGCTTGCGCGTTGGCCTTGATTTCTTCTGCGACTGCGGCAGCGCGCTTTTCAGCGTCGGCGATGCGTTGCTGGCCGTCGTTGCGTGCTTGGGCGAGCTCCTGGTCGACGCGCTTGTGCGCTGCTTCGAGTTCCGCTTTGCCCTTGTCGGCGGCGGCGAGGCCGTCGGCAATCTTCTTCGAGCGCTCGTCGAGGGCGTTGATCAACGGCGGCCACACGAACTTCATCGTGAACCACGCGAGGATCAGAAACACGACCATTTGCGCAAACAGGGTTGCGTTGAGATTCACGGTGTTTCCTTAAACGTTGCTTGATCGGAGGTGAAACGGTTAAAAGGCGCTCATCGGCTTGTTGAGCTCGATCAGCGCCTCACCCGTTCCGTTTTGCGTCCTGTCAAAAGATCAGGCGCGCACTTCCGAGGAACCTCAGCCTGCGAGCTTCGAGAGCAGCGGGTTCGCGAACGCAAACAGCATTGCCACACCAACGCCGATCAGGAACGCCGCGTCGATCAGACCAGCCAGCAGGAACATCTTGGTCTGCAGCGGGTTCATCAGTTCCGGCTGGCGGGCGCACGCTTCAATGTACTTGCCGCCCATCAGACCGATACCGATACAGGCGCCGATTGCACCCAGGCCGATGATGATGCCGATACCGATGGCGGTCAGACCTTGGATGTTGGCGATGAAAGCTTGCATGATCACTCCTTTGATTAAAGACTTTGGAACTGGATTTATAAAAATTGAAACTTGAAACCTTTGAACCTTAACGATCGCGGAACTGCCGCGAAGCGTCAGTGCGAGTCATGCGCCTGGCCGATGTACACCAGCGTCAGCATCATGAAAATGAACGCCTGCAACAGCACGATCAGAATGTGGAAGATCGCCCAAACCGTGCCCGCAACAATATGGCCAATGAAACCGAGCACGGATGCGTCCGCAGCGAAGGTCCACATGCTGCCCAAGAGGGCGATCAGGAGGAACAGCAGTTCGCCGGCGTACATGTTGCCGAAAAGCCGCATGCCGAGCGAAACCGTCTTGGCGACGAACTCGATGATGTTCAGCGCGAGGTTCGGAATCCACAGCAGCGGATGCGCGCCGAACGGAGCGGACAGCAGTTCATGCACGAAGCCGCCGGCGCCCTTGATCTTGAAGTTGTAGTAGATCATCAGCACGAACACGCCGAGCGCGATGCCGATGGTGCCGTTCAGGTCGGCCGTCGGCACGATGCGATGATGCGGGAGCACGTTCTCGAGACCCAGCCAGCCGATGATGCGGCCAGGCAGATCGACGGGGATGAAGTCGAGCGAGTTCATCAGGGCGACCCAGACGAACACGGTCAGTGCGAGCGGAGCGATGAAGCGGCGGCTGCCGTGGATCATCGACTTCGACTGGTCTTCGACCATCTCGACCAGCATCTCGATTGCGCACTGGAAACGGCCGGGCACGCCGGACGTCGCCTTGCGTGCGGCAAGACCGAGAATCAGGATGGTGAGGAGACCGCACACGATCGACCAGAACAGCGTGTCGAGATTCCAGACGTGGATATCGAAAATCGACGTCTGCGCGTGGGTGGAAAGATTCTGTAAGTGGTGCGCAATGTACTCGGACGGATCCAGAGCGTGCGTTCCTTCGCTAGCTGCCATATCGTTAAAGCCACCCAAATTGTCAAAAATCTTTCGCCGCCTGTCAGGTCCGAGCCGGCGCTTCGCGTCGCGGCTCCGGACCGGGAGGCCCGAGTGCGGAGCATGGTCCGCACCTGTTCATATGTGATGCTACTTGCAACCCGTGCTGCAGGCACTTACCTGGGACGTCAAGAATCGTCACCGAAGCGCCATTGCAACCCAGTAAGTCTTCAAAGCGACGATGTACGTGACGAGCAACGGCAGCCACAACGCGCTTTTGTACCAGTACGCGACGGCCACGAACATGGCAATCGTCGCTCCCATCTTGATCGCCTCGCCGATCATCCAGCTCATGATCGTCTCCGCGCCACTCTTCGCCTTCAGGCGCGCGGCGAACAACGCGCTCGGCACCCAGCAGATTGCGCCTCCCAGGAACGCGGACAGCGCAGCATCGCCCGGCGGCTTGTAGAACAGCCACCACAACAGCGTCGCACCCAGGGACAAAACCATTTGCGCTGCCACCACCTTATACGGCGTGACACGCGATGGACGACTCACCTCGGGCCCAAACAGCTTCTGTGCCTGATCCCGCGTGAGCGGAACGATATTGTTATCTTGCGCTTCGGCGTCCCACGACTCGCTCGACGAGCTGCGCGGCTGATTTCCGGAGGCCTTCGCATTGCCGGTTGCGTGAGCGTTCGGCGCTCGATTTTCCTCTCGCACCGTCTTCAAACCTTCAACCAAAAGTCCGGGGAAATCACCCTGCGCTTTCGCAGCGCTTTCGAGGTGGCCTAGCTGATAAATCCGGGCGATTGTAAGCGATTGTTGTCACGGATTCAATAGTTTAGGTGTGTCAAAAGCCAAGCGGACGAACCTTAAAAATCGGTCTCGAAAGCGAGACTTTTCTTGCAATTGCAAGGAGATTCTCAGTTGATGTAGAGGACCTCGGAACGCCTCAGACGAGCGCCCAACCGATGAGCATCGCCACGATCCAGAACGGTATCGACACGATGTGGAACGGCATCCACATGCCCTTTTCGCCGGACAGCCGCACGGCGATGAGATTGGCCAGCGAGCCGATCGCCAGGCCGAAGCCGCCGACGCTCACGCCGAACGCGAGCGCGCGCCAATCCTTGGAAAACTCCGCGAGAACGATCGCGGCGGGCACGTTGCTGATCGCTTGCGAAAGCACGGCGCCGGCCGCATAGGCGCGCACCGGCGTGCCGACGCCGATATGCGCGATCGCCGCGTGGATCGACGGCAGCGCGGCCGCGCTACGCAGCACGATGAACATCAACACGAAGATGAGCAGCAGCAGCCAGTCGATCTTGAACACGACCTCGCGGCGCCACAGCAGGAAAACGAGCGCGAGCACGGCGAGCGCGGGGCCAGCGTGATGCGCATCGGCGAGCGCGACGAATATCGCGAATGCAAGCACGCTCACGCCGCACAACACGCGATCGACGCGATGCTCTTCCACATCGCCCGACAGATCGAGCGGCGCGGCGCGAAACATCGCGAACGTGACGACGCCGAGCAGCGCCATCAACGCGGCGCACAGCGGCAGCAGCGTCCAGACGAAGGCGGGAAATCCCACGCCGCTCGTCTGCCAGAGAAAGAGGTTTTGCGGATTGCCGAGAGGCGTCAGCACCGAGCCTGCATTGACCGCCAGCGCGATCACGATGACGAGCCGCTTGATGGGCAGCGGCGCGAGCTTGTGCAGCGATAACGTGAGCGGCACGACGGCAAAGAGCGCGACATCGTTGGTCAGCACGGTAGAAAGGCCCGCGGCCAGCGCAACGAGCAGCAGCGCGAGCGTGCGCTCGCCGTGAATGTGATGTACGAGCCGATGCGCGGCCCACATCAGGAATCCTGATAATTCGATCGCCTTGGTGACGATCAGGAGTCCGGCGAGCGTGAGCACCGTCTGCCAGTCGACGAGACCCGGTAACGACTTCCACGGCCGCGGGTGCGCGATTTGCAGCACGATGAGCGCGACGACGAGAATGGACAGAACCGGCTCCCGGGAGACGGCTCGCCAGAGTCGCGCGAACAGATCGGTCCGCGGACGATTGATGTTGTATTCGGACAAGCGATGCTCAGGTCAGGCGGTGGGCGTGGGCGTTTCGATGCTGCCGCGCAGCTTCGTGAGAATGCCTTCGAGCGCGTCCAGATTCCCGAAGTCGATCAGCACCTTGCCGCGCCCTCTTCCGCCCAGTTTGATTTTCACGTTCGCCGATAGCAGATCCGACAGTTCTTCCTCCAGCCGGCGCGTATCGCGGCCACCGTCGTTCGCCACGCGCGCTTTGGTGGCGGGCGCTTCCTTGGTCGTCGCGGCGACGAGGCGTTCGGTTTCACGCACCGACAGGCGGCGATTCACGACGTGATTGGCGAGCTGGATTTGCGTCGCGGCATCGACGGCCAGGAGCGCGCGCGCGTGGCCCATGTCGAGATCGCCCGCGAGCAGCATCGTCTGGACGGGCGTCGCGAGGTTCAGCAGACGCAGCAGGTTCGATACGGCGCTGCGTGAGCGCCCGACGGATTCGGCAGCCTGCTCGTGCGTGAAACTGAATTCGTCGAGCAGGCGCTGGATGCCCTGCGCCTCTTCCAGCGGGTTGAGATCCTCGCGCTGGATATTTTCGATCAGCGCCATCGCGGCGGCGGCCTGATCCGGCACGTTTTTCACGAGCACCGGCACTTCGTCGAGACCGGCCAGGCGCGCGGCGCGGAAACGTCGCTCGCCCGCGATGATTTCGTAGTGATCGTCGCCCACCGAGCGCACGAGAATCGGTTGCATCAGGCCTTGCGCGCGAATGCTCGCCGCGAGCTCCTGTAGCGCGCCTTCGTCCATGCGCGTGCGCGGCTGATACTTGCCGGCCTGCAATTTGTCGAGCGACAGCACCGAAGGCGTACCCTCGCCGCGGACGGCTTCCGTAATATCGACGCTGCCGCCGAGCAATGCGTCCAGGCCTCGGCCTAAACCTTTCTTCTTCATTACAGCGCTCATTTCGGTTCCTCCGTCGGCGTTCCTTGCCGCATCGAATAGGTTGGCTTAGCTGACCTCGAGCGCACGCACGCGCTCCATCATCTCAGTGCCGAATTGGATGTAAGCCTGCGCGCCACGCGAAGACTTGTCGAATACGACCCCCGGCAGCCCGTAGCTCGGCGCCTCGGCCAGACGCACATTGCGCGGGATCACCACATCGAACAGCTTGCTGCCGAAATGTTCCTTCAATTGATCGGACACCTGTTGCTGCAAGGTGATGCGCGGATCGAACATCACGCGCAACAGGCCGATGACCTTCAGATCGCGGTTCAGGTTCGCGTGGACCTGCTTGATCGTGTTCACGAGATCCGACAGGCCTTCGAGCGCGAAGTACTCGCACTGCATCGGAATGATGACGCCGTGCGCCGCGCACAACGCATTGAGCGTCAGCAACGAGAGCGCCGGCGGGCAATCGATCAATACGAAGTCATAGTCATCGACTACTTCGGCGAGCGCGGTGCGCAGAATGCGCTCGCGGTGCTCCATCTGGACCAGTTCGACTTCGGCGCCCGCGAGTTCGCGATTGGCCGGCAGCACGTCGTATCCGACCGCCGACGGGCGCGTGCGCGCCTCAGACAATGTGACGCCATCGACCAGCACTTCGTAGACGGTGTTCTCGCACGCCGACTTGTCGATGCCGCTGCCCATCGTCGCGTTACCCTGCGGGTCCAGGTCGATCAGCAGCACGCGCTGATCGAGCCCCGCAAGGCTGGCCGCGAGATTGACCGCTGTCGTGGTCTTTCCAACGCCGCCCTTCTGATTTGCGACGCAGAAGATTTTTGCCATCGTTTAGTGTCCTTGTTTTCTCGCCGTCAGAAGATCAGCGTGCCTGGAATGTCGGATGGAAACCGTACGGGCCGTCAGTCTGGCGCGACGGCAATTTCAACGAGATGCCGCTCCGCGTCGAGCATCGGCACATTCAGCCGCTCGATGCCGAGCACCGTCGCACCTGCGGGGAGACGGGCGATTTCGGCATCGGGCTTGACGCCTTTCATCGCCAGAATCCGTCCATCGTTCGCAACCAGATGACGCGAAAGTGTAACGAAATCGGAGAGCTCTGCGAATGCGCGCGACACGATTACATCGAATTTTTCCGGCACTTCGACGCCGGGACGCAGACTTTCGACGCGACCGGTCACGACCGACAAATTGCTCAGACCTAACTGCACCTTCGCCTGCGACTGAAACGCGGTTTTCTTGTGCACGATATCGTTCAACGTGACACGCAACTCCGGCAGCACGATCGCCAATACGATGCCGGGCAATCCGCCTCCCGAGCCGACATCCAGCACAGTTCGCGGATGGCGGCCCGCGACCATCGGCACGATCGCCAGCGAATCCAGGATGTGCTGAATCACCATCTGGTTAGGATCGCGGATCGCCGTCAGGTTATAGACGCCGTTCCATTTGCCAAGCAGCGCGACGTAGTCGAGCAGTTTTTGTGTCTGCGCGGATGTGAGCGCCAGTTCGAGTTCGTCGACGCCCTTTTCGAGCGTCGTCGCAAGGGTTGAATTGCGGTCGGTCATTGAGCCGTCGTCGTGTTGCCGGTTGCTGACTCATCGGCTGCCGCATTGCGGCCGCGACGCCCCGCGCCTCGCTTCAGATGCACCATTAGCAGCGAGATTGCGGCCGGCGTGATGCCCGAAATGCGCGACGCCTGTCCGATCGTCTCAGGACGGTGCTGGATCAGCTTTTGGCGCGCCTCGAAGGACAAGCCGCGAACGTCGTTATAGTCGAGACTCTCGGGCAATCGCGTGTTTTCCTGCGCGCCGTTCCGCACGATTTCGTCCGCTTGACGGTCGATGTAGCCCTGATACTTCACACCAATCTCGATCTGTTCCTTGATCTGTGCCAGCAGCACGGGGTCGTCTGCGAGCGGTGCTTCGGGGCCGCACGCGCCTTCGCGTAGCGCGCAGATGCCGTCATACGAGATGCCAGGGCGCCGCAGCAAATCCGCAAGGCTGTATTCGTGATCGATTGGCTTGCCCAACAGTGCAGTCGCTTCTTCGGCTGGCAGGGTCTTCGGATTTACCCACGTAGAACGGAGGCGCTGTGTTTCACGTGAAACAGCGTCACGTTTGCGGCTGAAGGCGTCCCAGCGCACGTCGTCGACCACGCCGAGTTCGCGCCCGATCTCCGTCAGACGCATATCGGCATTGTCTTCACGCAGCGAAAGACGATACTCGGCGCGGCTCGTGAACATGCGATACGGCTCGGACACGCCCCGCGTGACGAGATCGTCCACGAGCACGCCCAGATAGGCCTGATCGCGACGCGGCGACCATGCCTCCTTCCCCTGCACCTGCAAGCCCGCATTGATGCCCGCCAGAAGGCCCTGCGCGGCCGCTTCTTCGTAGCCCGTCGTGCCGTTAATCTGACCGGCAAAGAACAGGCCGTTGATAGCCTTCGTCTCTAGCGACGCCTTCAGTGCGCGCGGGTCGAAATAGTCGTACTCGATTGCGTATCCGGGGCGAAGAATGTGCGCGTGCTCCAGACCGTTCATCGATCGGACAAGCTCGAGCTGCACATCGAACGGGAGACTCGTTGAGATGCCGTTCGGATAGAACTCATTCGTCGTCAGCCCTTCCGGTTCCAGGAAGATCTGATGCGCATCTTTCGACGCAAAACGATGAATCTTGTCCTCGATCGACGGGCAATAGCGCGGACCAACGCCCTCGATCACGCCTGTGTACATCGGCGACCGGTCCAAACCCGAGCGGATGATGTCGTGCGTCCGCGCGTTCGTATGCGTGACCCAGCACGGCATCTGCCGCGGATGCTGCTCTACCCGACCAAGGAAGGAGAACACGGGCACCGGATCGAGGTCGCCCGGCTGCTCTTCGAGCTTTGAGAAATCGATCGTGCGGCCATCGATTCGTGGTGGCGTGCCCGTTTTGAGGCGGCCCTGAGGCAGCTTCAACTCCTTCAGCCGCGCGGAAAGCGACACGGCGGCGGGATCGCCCGCTCGTCCGCCGACGTAATTATTCAGGCCGACGTGAATCTTGCCGTCCAGGAACGTACCCGCCGTAAGCACGACAGCGCGTGACCGAAAGCGCAGGCCGACTTGCGTCACGGCTCCGACGACGCGGTCGCCCTCCACCATCAGGTCATCGACGGCCTGCTGGAAGAGCCACAAATTCGGCTGATTTTCGAGCCGATGACGAATCGCTTGCTTATAAAGCAGCCGGTCTGCCTGCGCGCGTGTCGCCCGCACCGCAGGACCCTTCGACGAATTCAGGATACGGAACTGGATGCCGGATTCATCGGTCGCCGCGGCCATGGCGCCGCCGAGGGCATCGACCTCTTTAACCAGATGACCTTTTCCGATTCCGCCGATGGACGGATTGCAGCTCATTTGGCCCAGCGTCTCGATGTTGTGGGTCAAAAGCAGCGTTTTGCAGCCCGTGCGCGCGGAGGCAAGCGCGGCCTCAGTGCCTGCGTGACCGCCACCAACGACGATCACATCAAATTCTGTGGGATAAAGCATTGGAGATTTCGTGTGCGAACGACACGAACCTGAAGAGAGAATAGCTTTGAATTATAACGGTTTCTTCCTGGCCTCGAATTCGACCGATCGGCTAAGGACGAAAAAAATGGCGTGTTTCACGTGAAACACGCCATTCTGAGGAGACGTCAAGGTCGCTTTATGCGACCTTTTTCGTCAGACCAAGATAGGTTTCGATCACTTGAGGGTTGTGCTGGAGCGCATCTGCGTTGCCCTCCAGAGCGAATTCCCCCGTTTCCAGCACGTAGCCGTAGTCGGAGATTTGCAAGGCCGCACGCGCGTTCTGCTCGATCAGCAATGTCGCGACGCCCGTCTGACGAAGCGCGCTGACGATATGGAAGATCTCCTTCACGATCAGCGGCGCGAGGCCCAAGCTCGGCTCGTCCAGCATGAGCAATTGCGGCTTGCCCATCAACGCGCGGCCCACTGCGAGCATTTGACGCTCGCCACCGGAGAGCGTACCCGCCGCCTGTTTGCGTCGCTCCTTCAGGCGCGGGAACAGTTCGAAGACGTGATCCAGTTGATCAAGGAAATTACGGTCGCCTGCCTTCTTCCTTCGATAAGCGCCAAGTACGAGGTTATCCTCCACCGCCATCGTCGAGAATAGCTCGCGCTTCTCCGGTACCAGGCACATGCCGCGTGACACCCGACGTTCGATCGGCAGCGCGGACACATCCTCGCCGAGATAGCGAACGAGGCCCTTCGCGTGACCGATCTGCGGCAACGCGCCCATGATTGCATTGAGCAGCGTCGACTTGCCTGCGCCGTTCGGTCCGATCACCGAGACGATCTGCCCCGCGCCGACCGTAAGTTTGCCGTCATGCAGTGCTTCGACCTTGCCGTAACGCACCGACAGCCCTTGCACCTCCAGGATTGCGTCCTGCACCGCGTTCGTTTCTTTCGCCATCATTCCACCCCGCCCAGATACGCTTCGAGAACCGCCGGATCTTTCTGAACGTCCTTCGGCAAACCTTCTGCGATCTTCGTGCCGAACTCCATCACGACGAGTCGATCCGTCAGATTCATGACGAAGTCCATGTCATGTTCGACCAACAAAATGCTCATTCCTTCGGCGCGCAGTTTCCGCAGCAGGTCGGCAAGCTGCACCTTCTCTTGATAGCGCAGGCCGGCGGCCGGTTCATCGAGCAGAAGGAGCGTCGGATCGCAGCACAGCGCACGCGCAATTTCCAGAATGCGTTGCTGGCCGAGCGCGAGACTGCCCGCCTCGCTATAGATATGCTTCTCCAGCCCGACGCGTGCGATCTGTTTCGCCGCCTCGGACATGAGACGCGCTTCCTCCGGCGCATTCAAACGGGCGATACTGCGCCACACCCCCGTGTTCCCACGCAAATGCGCACCGATCGCGACGTTCTCCAGCACGGTCATGCCCGGAAGCATCTTGACGTGCTGAAACGTCCGTCCGATACCGCGCTTTACGATCTCACGCGAAGTCAGCTTCTCGATGCGTTCGCCGTGGAAACTGATTTCCCCGCTCGTCGCCTGGAGCACGCCTGTTACGAGATTGAACGTCGTGGATTTGCCCGCGCCATTCGGCCCGATCAGGCCAATGATCTCCCCCGCCTTCACCTCGAAGCTCACATCATTCACCGCGACGAGTCCGCCGAACTGCTTGCGCGCCTTTTCGACGACGAGCAAGCGCTCGCCCGCCGCCGGTTTGCTGCGCTGCGGAAGCGCGTCGCCATGATCCGGCACGTGAGCACGCGGCCCGCGCGGAAAAATACGCGCGACGAACGGCCAGACGCCCTGCCGCGCATATTGAAGCAACAGCACCATCACGACACCGAAAACGATAATCTCAAAATTACCGTTCGCGCCGATCAGCTTCGGCAGCAGCGTCTGCAGATAATCCTGCATAACGGTGAGGATGGTCGCGCCGAGAATCGCACCCCAGACATGCGATACGCCGCCGACCACGGCCATGAACAGGAACTCGATGCCATGATTCAACCCGAACGGCGTCGGGTTCACCGCGCGCTGCAAATGCGCGTACAGGAAGCCCGAAATAGCCGCCAGCACCGCTGCGTAGATGAAGATGACCACGCGCATCCAGGCGGTATTGACGCCCATCGCTTCGGCCATCGTGCCGCCGCCGCGCAGCGCGCGAATTGCTCGCCCGGGCCGACTATTAAGCAGATTCTGAACAGAAACCACCGCAAGCAGCACCACGACCCAGATCAGGTAGTAGATGCTGCGGCCCGATTCCAACTCCCAGCCGAAGAGATTGAGCACGGGAATGCCGTTGATGCCGTCGTACTTGCCGAGCAGTTCCATATTGCCGAACAGATAGAACAGCGACAGCCCCCACGCGATCGTCCCGAGCGGCAAAAAGTGTCCCGACAGACGCATCGTGATGAGCCCGAGCAGCAGCGCGATGAACGCCGTCAGCACGACGCCCGCAATCAGCGCGAGCCACGGCGAGACGCCATAGCGCGTCGTCAGGAAGGCCGTCGCATAGGCGCCCACGCCGACGAACGCAGCCTGCCCGAAGCTCGTCATGCCGCCGATGCCCGTGAGCAGCACGAGCCCTATCGCGACGATGGAATACAGGCCGATGTAGTTGAGCAGCGTGATCCAGTACTCGGGTACGGCGACAGGCCCCGGCAGCACGGGAAGCGCGAAAACGATCAGCAGGAAGATCCAGAAAGAACGGAATTTCATCGGCTTACTCCTCGTCCTCATCCGAATGCGGGCTCGCGAGACTTCGCCACAGCAAGACCGGAATGATCAGGGTGAAGACGATCACCTCCTTGTATGCACTCGCCCAAAACGACGAATACGATTCGAGCAGCCCCACCAGCAGCGACCCCGCCGCCGCGAGCGGATAGCTCACCAGACCGCCGACGATCGCGCCCACGAAGCCCTTCAGGCCGATCAGAAAGCCCGAGTCGTAGTAGATGGTCGTGATCGGCGCCACGAGCACGCCGCAGAGCGCGCCGAGGCCGGCAGCAAGCGTGAACGCGAGGCGTCCCGCCTGCGTCGTGCCAATGCCCACGAGCCGCGCGCCCAGCCGGTTCACCGAGGTCGCGCGCAACGCCTTGCCGGAGATAGAGCGATCGAAATAGAAATACAGCGCGACGATCAGCACGACGGCCGTGCCGACGACCCACAAGCTCTGCCCCGAGATCGACACATCGCCGAGATTGAACGTGGCGTCGGAGAAGGCGGTCGTGCGCGAGCCTTCCGCGCCGAACATCACGAGCCCGAGGCCGACCATCGCAAAATGCACCGCCACCGCGACGATCAGCAGCAGCAGCGTGCTCGCCTCCGCGATCGGCTCATAGGCGAGCCGGTAGACGAACGGTCCCATCGGCACGACGATCAGGAGCGTCAGCGCGATCTGCGCGATCATCGGCAAGGGCTGCGCGAACGCCGCCTGCGTGATGCCCCACACAGCGACGGGAAACAGCAGATATTTGGCCGCCAGCACTGGCAGCGAGCGCACGCTCGCCCGACCACGCACGACGCCGAACGTCTCGGCGACGAAGCAGCCCACGCCCATCGCGATGAGCAGATAACAGGTCGCGGGCAGCTTCTGCGTTTGCAGCGCGGCCAGCGTGAGCGCGCCGTACGCGACGAACTCGCCCTGCGGAATGAAAATGACGCGTGTCACGGAGAACACGAGCACCAGAGCGAGCGCGAGCAAGGCGTAGATCGCGCCCGTGGTGATCCCGTCCTGCGCGAGGATCGCCGCAATCGATAAGTCCATACTTCCTCTTCGGAGCTTCGGTGAAACATGGGCAAACGGCGCGCCGTTGCCGGTGCGCCGTCTGTCTTGAAAATAAGCGAAAAGCGTCTTGCGAAGATCAGTCGTTCAGCAGCTTCCACTTGCCGTCGACGATCTGCACCATCACGCGCGCGCGATCGTCGAAGCCATTGTGATCGGTCGGCGTTGTGTTCATGATGCCGTGCGACACCGGCAGATCCTTCAGGTTTTCCAGCGCGGCGCGCAGCGCCTCGCGGAACTCCGGCGTGCCCGGCTGCCCTTTCTTGAGCGCTTCGGGAATCGCGCGCTGAAGCATCTGGCCCGCGTCCCAGGCATGGCCGCCGAACGTCGAGAGCGAGCCCGCGCCATACGCCTTCTCATACGCGTCCTTGTAGGCCGCCGACGACTTCTTCACCGGATTGCTCGCCGGCAATTGCTCGGTCACGAGGACCGGACCCGCGGGCAGAATCTCGCCCTCGCAATCCTTGCCGCAGACGCGCAGGAAGTCGTTATTGGCGACGCCGTGCGTCTGATACACCTTGCCCTTGTAGCCGCGCTCTTTCAGCGCCTTGGCCGGCAGCGCGGACGGCGTGCCCGCGCCCGCGATCAGCACCGCGTCGGGGTTCGCGCCCATCGTCTTCAGTACCTGACCCGTGACGGACGTGTCCGTGCGGTTAAAGCGCTCGTTCGTGAGGATCTTCAGCTTGTGCGCTGCCGCCGCCGTGTTGAACACGTTGTACCAGCCGTCGCCGTAGGCATCCGCGAAGCCGATGAAGCCCACCGTCTTCACGCCGTGCTTCTCCATGTAGCTCGCGATCGCGTCGGCCATCAGCGCGTCGTTCTGCGGCGTCTTGAAGACCCACGCCTTCTTCGCGTCCATCGGCGAAATGATGGCGGCCGATGCGGCCATCGAGATCATCGGCGTCTTGCCTGCGGCGGCCGGATCGATCATCGCGAGCGAGTTGGGCGTGACGGTCGAGCCGACGATCGCATCGACCTTGTCTTCGTCGATCAGCTTGCGCGTGTTCTGCACGGCGCGGCTCGTGTCCGAACCGTCATCGAGCACGATCCATTCGACCGACTTCCCGCCGATTTCCTTCGGCAATAGCGCGACGGTATTTTTCTCGGGAATCCCGAGCGATGCGGCCGGTCCCGTCGCCGAAAGCGTCACGCCGATCTTCACTTGCGCGAACGCCGCGCCCGCGCCTGCGAACATGCTGCCCGCGACGGCGAGCGCGATGCCGCTCCTGATCCATGCCTTCTTCGTGTTCATTACTTGTCTCCAAACGCGACTTGCTTGTTATGCCAACACGCACCCGTGCGGTGCGCTGCTGCGAGCTGTTATCGATGCGAGCCTTCGGGTGCGAATCGAAGGCCGCCCCAATCTATGTACCGCGTCACTGCGTGCCAAGGGTGGATTTCCCTGACTGTTGCGCGGCTGCATGCGGGGCTTCGCGCCCTCTTCTTTCGCCGCCCTTCTTTCACTGCGAAGCACAGAAAAAAAGGCGCGTTACCTTGCAACGCGCCTTTGGTTTCCGAATCGGTTCACATACGGTTGCCGTCAGTTGCCCGAGAGCTTCCACTTGCCGCCGACGATCTCCACCATCACGCGCGCGCGCTGGTCGAGTCCTGCGTGATCGCCCGCGCTCATGTTGAAGATGCCGTGCGACGCGGGCAGATTCTTCGTCTCTTCGATCGCCGCGCGCAATGCTTCGCGGAATGCGGGCGTGCCGGGCTGGCCCTTCTTCAGCGCGAGGGGAATCGCGCGCTGGAGGATGAGGCCCGCGTCCCATGCATGACCGCCGAACGTGGAGACGGAACCCGCGCCATACGCGCCCTCGTACGCTTTCTTGTACGTGAGCGCGGCCTGCTTCACGGGGTTGCTGTCGGGCAACTGCTCCGCGACCAGAAGCGGCCCGGCGGGCAGGAACGTGCCTTCGCAATCCTTGCCGCACACGCGCAGGAAATCGTTATTGGCGACGCCGTGCGTCTGATAGATCTTGCCCTTGTAGCCGCGCTCCTTGAGCGTCTTCTGCGGCAGCGCCGCCGGCGTGCCCGCGCCCGCGATCAGCACCGCATCCGCGTTCTGCGACATCATCTTGAGCACCTGGCCCGTGACCGATGCGTCGTTGCGCGCGAAGCGCTCGTTCGCGACGACCTTCAGCTTCGCGAGATCGGCCGCTTTCGAGAATTCCTTGAACCAGCTCTCGCCATAGGCGTCGGAAAAGCCGATGAACGCGACCGTCTTCACGCCGTGATTCGACATGTGCTGCGCGATCGCGGTGGCCATGAGAATGTCGTTCTGCGGCGTCTTGAAGACCCATGCGCGCTTGCTATCCATCGGTTCGACGATGCTCGCGGCCGCGGCCATCGAGAGCATCGGCGTATGCGTTTCGGCGGCGATGTCGATCATCGCGAGCGAGTTCGGCACGACGGTCGAGCCGACGAGCGCATCGACGTGATCTTCGCTCGTCAGCTTGCGCGCGTTTTTAACGGCTTGCGTGGAATCGGTGGCGTCGTCGAGGACGATGTATTCCACCTTCTGCCCCGCGACTTCCTTCGGCAGCAATGCGACCGTGTTCTTTTCCGGAATGCCGAGCGACGCCGCCGGACCCGTTGCCGAGACCGTTACGCCGATTTTCACTTGCGCCATGACCTGATTGCTGAATGCCGCCGAGAAACTGACACACAGACCCGCGACGGCCATTGCGACCGTCTTACCGCGTAAAGCCAACTTCATTGATTTGCGCCCCGTAAATCGTGTTCTTGCTTGATGGACCGCTTGCGAAAATGCCCGTGATTCACGCCTGATCCGCACTCGAAACGAATCGCCGACCAATGGGTCGGGAAATGCAGTTTAGCGGACTGACGCACCGGGCAGCAAGCATTTTGAAGGGTTTCAGGCGTGCTTCGGCGTTGTGTTTTCGCTGCTTCGGCAACGCGCCCGCCCCAATCCCGATTACCTCGGGAAAACCCCGCTTAAAATGCGCCGCGGGATTATTCGTATTATCGGCGGGCAAATAAAAAAGCGCTGTTGGACTCATCCAACAGCGCTTTTCGGTCGGGCACTTTGTGCCTCATGTCTCCTCGTTCTCCACCTCAAAAAATCTGGGTGCAACAGAACTAGGACGCATATTAAAGAATGCAATACTGCGCGACAACCTAGCATTTACCCTAGTGGTGCACAAAAGCACCTCAACGGGGCGTATTTCTTGCAATACGGCGCGCATCTCGCAATTTTGCCCGATTAACCGAATTCATTCGGATTTCAAAACAAAATCCCTTCAGCCTTGCAACGGCCGGACCCGCGCGACGATTTCCCCGACAATCCCGCGCCTGAACGCCAGCACGCATGCGATGAAAATCACGCCCGTCACGATCGTGACCGACTCGCCGAGCGAGTTGAACCACTGCACGCCCGTCAGCCGCGCGATGCCGGTGCCGATGTCGCCGAGCCGGTCTTCCAGCGCGACGATGATCGCCGCGCCGAGCAACGGCCCGAACATCGTGCTCATGCCGCCGACGAGCGTCATCAGCACGACGAGGCCGGACATTGTCCAATAGGCGTCGCCGAGCGTTTCGAAGCCGAGCACGACCGTCTTCAGCGAGCCCGCGAATCCCGCGAGACCCGCCGACAGCACGAACGCCAGCAGCTTGTAGCGCGCGGTGTCGTAACCGAGCGAAATCGCGCGCGGCTCGTTCTCCTTGATCGCGATGAGCACTTGGCCGAACGGCGAATGCACGATGCGCACGATCAGCGCGAACGCGAGCAGCATCACAACCAGCACGACGTAATACAGCGTGATGTCGCTGCCGAGATCGATGGCGTTGAAGAGCCTGCCGCGCGGCACCCCTTGCAGGCCGTCTTCGCCGTGCGTGAAAGGCGCCTGCAGGAACACGAAGTACACCATCTGCGCGAGCGCCAGCGTAACCATCGCGAAGTAGATGCCCTGGCGCCGGATCGCGAGCAGGCCGGCTACGAGCCCGAGCAGCGTCGCCGCCGCCGTTCCCGCGATCACGCCGAGCTCCGGCGTGAAGTTGAGCGTCTGAATCGCATATCCGGTGACATAGCCCGCCGTCGCAAGGAACATCGCGTGGCCGAACGACAGCAGCCCCGTATAGCCGATCAGCAGATTGAAGGCCGCCGCGAAGAGCGCGAAGCACAGCACCTTCATCATGAACACGGGATACACGCCGACGAACGGCGCCACGATCAGGCCAATCAGCAACAGGCCGTAGAGCGCTTTTCTCTGCATCATTTTTCCTTGCCGAAGAGTCCTGCCGGGCGAATCATCAACACGATCGCCATGATGACGAAGACGACCGTCGCGGACGCTTCCGGATAGAACACGCGCGTAAAGCCCTCGATCACGCCGAGCAGCAGGCCCGTCAGGATCGAACCCATGATCGAGCCCATGCCGCCGATCACGACGACCGCGAACACGGTGATGATCATCGACTGGCCCATCAGCGGCGAAACCTGAATGACGGGCGCGGCCAGCACGCCCGCGAACGCCGCCAGCGCGACGCCGAAGCCGTAGGTGAGCGTGATCATCATCGGCACGTTGACGCCGAAGGCCTCGACGAGCTTCGGATTCTCCGTGCCCGCGCGCAGATAGGCGCCAATGCGCGTCTTCTCGATCACGAACCAGGTCGCGAAGCACACCGCGAGCGACGCGACGACCACCCACGCGCGATAGTTCGGCAGGAACATGAAGCCGACATTGGTCGCGCCCTGAAGCAGCGAGGGCACGTCGTAAGGCTGCCCCGACGACCCGTAGATGGAGCGGAACACGCCTTCGATCACGAGCGTGAGGCCGAACGTGAGCAAAAGACCGTAAAGGTGATCGAGCTTGTAGAGCCAGCGCAGCATCGAGCGCTCGACGATCACGCCGAAGATGCCGACGATCACCGGCGCCAGCAGGAGCATCAGCCAGTAGGGGATATCGAAGTACGAGTAGCCCATCCATGCGAGCATCGCGCCCAGCATGAAGAGCGCGCCGTGCGCGAAGTTGATGACGTTGAGCAAGCCGAAGATCACCGCGAGCCCGAGGCTCAGGATCGCGTAGAACGAGCCGTTCACCAGCCCGAGAAGCAGCTGGCTCATCATTGCGGCGAGCGGGATGCCGAAGATTTCCATTGAACCTGCCGTCAGAAACGTGTTGACGCGGTTGCAACGGCAAGCGGCTTTCCTGGCCGCCTGCGTTGCGAACGCGCTAGATCACTGCCGAATGCTTACTTCCAGAGCTTGCAGCGCGACTCCGCCTTCGTGCCGAACGCCTGATCGCCCGGAATCGTCGCGGTGATCTTGTAGTAGTCCCACGGCTCTTTCGATTCCGACGGCTTCTTCACTTCCATCAGGTACATGTCGTGAATCATTGCGCCGTCTTCGCGGATATAGCCCTTCGCGTAGAAGTCGTCGATCTTCGTCTTGTGAAGCTGCGCCATGACCTTGTCGCTGTCCGTCGTGCCGGCGGCCTTCACTGCGTTGAGATACGTCATCACGGCCGAGTAATCCGCGGCTTGCAGGCTCGACGGCATCTTCTTCATCTTGCCGAAGTAGCGCTGCGCCCACTTGCGCGTGTTCTCGTCCTTGTTCCAGTACCAGCTATCCGTCGCGACGAGGCCTTGCGTCGTCTCGAGCCCGAGGCTGTGGATATCGTTGATGAAGATGAGCAGCGCGGCGATCTTCATCGACTTGGTGATGCCGAATTCCTTCGCGGCCTTGATCGAGTTGATCGTGTCGCCGCCCGCGTTCGCGAGGCCGAGCACCTGCGCCTTCGATCCCTGCGCCTGCAGCAGGAACGACGAGAAGTCCGACGCCGACAGCGGATGCCGCACTTCGCCGAGCACCTGGCCGCCGTTCGCCTTCACGACGTCAGCCGTGTTCTTTTCGAGCGCCTTGCCGAACGCGTAGTCGGCCGTCAGGAAGTACCACGTCTTGCCGCCCTGCTTGGTCACCGCGGAACCGGTGCCTTTGGCGAGCGCCATCGTGTCGTAGGCGTAGTGGACGGTGTAGGGCGAGCATTGCTCGTTGGTCAGGTTGTCCGCGCCCGCGCCGATGTTGATGTACGGCGTCTTCTTCTCCGCCGCGACTTGCGCGGTGGACAGCGCCGTGGCCGAGTTCGTGCCGCCGATGATGACGTTCACGCCATCGCGGTCGATCCATTCACGCGCGCGCGACGCCGCGATATCGGCCTTGTTCTGGTGGTCCGCGTAGACGAGCTCGATGGGCTTGCCGTTCACCTTGCCGCCGAAATCCGCGATCGCCATGCGGATCGCTTCGAGTCCGCCCGGCCCGTCGATGTCGGCATACAGGCCCGACAAGTCGGTGACGTAGCCGATCTTCACGCTGTTGCCGTCGGCAGCGGAAGCGCTCGTGCTCATCACCGCCACACTCGCCGCCGCAGCCGCAAAGCAAAGAGTAGAGAGGCGCGCGAGGGTCTTCTTTTTCATTCCAGTCTCCATGAGTTTTGATTTGTTGCGGTGTTACTGGTGTTGCCCTTCCCAACCTGCCGGACCTGCATGCTGCGCGTGGTTTAAACGCCGAGCAGCTCGTGCAGCACCGGCATCTTCGCTTCGAGTTCCCCCGCGCCGAAATGCTCGACGATGTTTCCGTGCTCCATCACGTAGAAGCGGTCCGCGAGCGGCGCCGCGAAACGAAAATTCTGTTCGACCATGACGATGGTGTAGCCGCGCGACTTCAGCATCAGGATCATGCGCGCGAGTGTCTGCACGATGACCGGCGCGAGGCCTTCCGATATTTCATCGAGCAGCAGCAGGTTCGCGCCCGTGCGCAGAATGCGCGCGACGGCCAGCATCTGCTGCTCGCCACCCGAAAGACGCGTGCCCTGGCTTGCGCGGCGCTCTTTCAGATTCGGGAACATCGAGTAGATTTCATCGAGCGACATCGCGTCCTTCTGCTTGCCGATGAGCGGCGGCAGCAGCAGGTTCTCCTCGCACGACAGGCTCGAAAAAATGCCGCGCTCCTCCGGGCAATAACCGACTCCGTGATGCGCGATCTTGTGCGTGGCGAGGCCGATGGTTTCGTGTCCCGCGACGCGAATCGATCCCGTGCGCCGCCCGGTCAGGCCCATGATGGCGCGCAGCGTCGTCGTGCGGCCGGCGCCGTTGCGCCCGAGCAGCGTGACTACTTCGCCGCGGTTCACCTTGAGGTCCACGCCGTGCAGGATGTGGGATTCCCCGTACCACGCCTGCAGGCCCGAAATTTCCAGCGCGGGCGCATTGTTCGCCCCGCCGTTCGCGTTGAGCGAGCGGCGTTCCTCCACGGTCGTACTCATGCATGCGCTCCGGTGAGCGCCGCATCGGCGCTGCCCATGTAGGCTTCCATCACGAGCGGATTCTTCGACACTTCCGCGTAGCTGCCTTCGGCGAGCACCTCGCCGCGCTGAAGCACGGTGATGGTGTCGGAGATGCCCGCGATCACGTTCATGTTGTGCTCGACCATCAGAATGGTCCGTCCCGCCGACACTTTCTTGATGAGCGCCGTCACGCGATCGACGTCTTCGTGGCCCATGCCTTGCGTGGGTTCGTCGAGCAGCATGAGTTCGGGTTCCATCGACAAGGTGGTCGCGATTTCCAGTGCGCGCTTGCGGCCATAGGAAAGTTCGACCGTTTTGGTGTCGGCGAAGTCGGTTAGACCGACTTGCGTAAGCAGGTCCATCGCGCGGTCGTTGAGCGCGTCGAGCGAGCGCTCGCTGCGCCAGAAGTGAAACGATGTCCCCAGTTGACGCTGCAAGCCGATGCGCACGTTTTGCAGCACGGTCAGATGCGGAAATACCGCCGAAATCTGAAACGAGCGGATAATGCCGCGCCGCGCGATGTGCGCCGGACGCTCGCGCGTGATATCCGTGCCGTTGAAAACGATCTGACCCGCCGTGGGTTCGAGAAACTTCGTGAGCAGGTTGAAGCAAGTGGTCTTGCCCGCGCCGTTCGGTCCGATCAGTGCATGGATCGAACCGCGGCGAACGCGCAGGTTCACGCCATTCACGGCCGTGAAGCCTTTGAATTCCTTGGTGAGCCCTCGCGTTTCCAGAATGGTGTCGCCGAGAATCATGTCCCCTTCCATGCGAAGTGAAGCGCTAGGCCAACGGTGTGTTCGCCTGCGCTTTAATTTTTCTTTCCGCGCGCACCCGAACGTTGTCTCCATCCCGGTACTGCTTCGCTTCGATCATCGCTATCGCATCCGCACAAAGTCTGCGCGAGATAAGCCGAGCATCGCGTGTTCCGGGGCCATTGTCGCGCCATTGATGCAGCGCAATCATTGGGATTTGCACTAACTAACGAATTGCTTGGATTCGAAACGCATGCACGCAATAAGGGCATGAAGTGCATATTCGCGGCGCATATAAGCAATACGTGAAACGACATCGTGCGATGTCGTCCCAACGTATGACGCGTCATGCGGATGTCATGCAAGCGCGGTCGCGATCACTTCCTGCGCTTCGATGCCGCGGCGGTCCTCGCGGATCATGTCGCTCGCGCGCTCGGCGATCATCAGCGTCGGCGAGTTCGTGTTGCCCGACGTGATGGTCGGCATGACCGATGCATCGACCACGCGCAGGCCGCGCACACCGATCACACGCAAGCGGCTATCGACGACCGCGCCCGGATCGTTGTCCGTGCCCATGCGACACGTTCCGACCGGATGGAAGATCGTCGTGCCGACCTGGCCTGCCGCTTCGACGAGCTCTTCCTGCGTCTGAAACGCGATGCCCGGAAGAATCTCCTCCGGCGAGTATTGAGCCAGCGCCGATGCAGATACGATGCGCCGCGTGAGACGCAGCGAGTTGGCGGCGACTTCGCGGTCGCGATCGGTCGACAGATAATTCGGCGCGATCAGCGGCGCGGCGTGCGCATCCGGCGATTCGATATGCACGCTGCCGCGCGATGTCGGCCGCAGATTGCACACCGACGCCGTGAACGCGTTGAACGCATGCAGCGGTTCGCCGAAGCGTTCGAGCGATAACGGCTGCACGTGATATTCGACGTCGGGCCGTTTGATCGACGCATCGTCGGGATTGGACTTCGCGAACGCGCCGAGTTGCGATGGCGCCATCGACATCGGGCCGCTTCGCATCAGCGCGTATTGCATGCCGATCCATAACTTGCCCCACCAGTGCGCGGACAACGTGTTGAGCGTGCGCACGCCGTTCACCTTGTAGGCCATGCGCAATTGCAAGTGGTCCTGCAGATTTTCGCCGACACCGCGCAGACTCTTCACGACATCGATGCCGAGGCGCTGCAAGCGCGCGCCGTTGCCGATGCCCGACAGTTCCAGGATCTGCGGCGAGTTCACCGCGCCCGCGCTGAGAATCACTTCGCATCGTGCGCGCGCGATGTAATCCACATCGCCGCCGCGATACTCCACGCCGACGCAACGCGCCCCTTCGAATACGAGCCGTTGCGTGTGCGCGCCGGTGATGGTCGTGAGATTCGGGCGCTTCATCGCTTCGCGCAGAAAGGCTTTCGCCGCGTTCCAGCGAATGCCGCCGCGCTGGTTCACTTCGAAATAACCGACGCCGGTGTTGTCGCCGCGATTGAAGTCATCGGTGGCGGGGATGCCGCTTTGCTGCGCGGCTTGCGCGAAGGTTTCGAGAATCTTCCACTTGAGGCGCTGTTTTTCGACGCGCCATTCGCCGCCCGCGCCGTGCCATTGATTGCCGCCGTCGTGATGATCTTCACTGCGCATGAAGACGGGCAGCACCGAATCCCACGACCAGTTCGGATCGCCGCTGATGTGCGCCCAGTCGTCGTAGTCTTCGCGCTGGCCGCGCATGTAGATCATGCCGTTGATCGACGAGCATCCGCCGAGCACGCGGCCGCGGGGATAGGACAGCTTGCGCCCGTTGAGGCCCGGTTCCGCCTGCGTTTTGTAGAGCCAGTCCGTGCGTGGATTGCCGATGCAATACAGATAGCCGACGGGGATGTGGATCCAGTGGTAGTCGTCCTTGCCGCCCGCTTCGAGCAGCAGCACGTTCACGTCTGGATCTGCGGTGAGGCGATTCGCAAGCACGCAGCCGGCTGTGCCTGCGCCGACGATGATGTAGTCGAATTCGCCTTCGAGTTTGCGGGCGGTTTGTTTCATTTGGCTTTTGTCTCCTTTCTCATTCGATGCTTTTTTTTGTGGTGTTTCCTGTGATCGTGTCGGTCTATTGGCGTTGCCCCTGTGCGGGGCGGCACCTACTTTCTTTGCTGCTGCAAAGAAAGTAGGCAAAGAAAGCAGCTTCTCCCATCCAAAGTGCTTCACGCCGGCCGCGGCACAGGCGATTGGCCTAATGGCCCGGCAATAGCGAGTGCTCTCGTAGGTCTTTCGGGCGTGGATCGCGCACGGTCTGTCTCTTCAGTCGTTCAAAGTCTCTGGTTCGGCTTCGGTTCGTTCCGCCCCTGCGCTTCGCGCGGGCGATGGGTCACTTGCAGGGTACTTGCGTGTGGGCTCGCGATCCAATCAGATATGTTCAACTGGGATATAAGACGCGCTAATATCAGGCGATGGACTACATTCTCCTGCGCGCCTTTCTCACCGTCGCTCGCGAAGGCAATCTCACGCGCGCGGCCGCGCGTCTGCATCTCACGCAGCCGGCGGTCAGTCTGCAAATCAAGAATCTCCAGGAGATGCTCGGCGTCGTATTGTTCTCGCGCACGTCGCACGGTCTTTTGCTGACGCGCGATGGCGAAGCGCTGCTGCCGCATGCCGAACGCGCGCTCGCTGCCGCCGCCGACGTGCAGCGCGCCGCTGCTGCGTTGCGCCACGAAGTAAGCGGAACGCTTCGTATCGGGACCATTCTCGATCCCGAATTTTTGCGGCTCGGGGGTTTCCTGCGGCAACTGGTGGAGACGCATCCGCGCATCGAGACGTCGCTGCGGCATGGCATGTCCGGTTGGGTGCTGGAGCGCGTGAAGTCGCGCGAACTCGACGTCGGTTATTACATCGGCGATCCGGCCATCGACGGTACGCGCGACGCCGACCGGTTTCACGCCGTCAGGCTCACGCCGTTCGTTTATCGCGTGCTCGCGCCAGCCGGCTGGCACAACCGCGTGAACAAGGGCAAGCGCAACTGGGCCGCGCTCGCCAAGCTGCCGTGGATCTGGACGCCGCCCGAGTCGGCGCACAACCGCCTGCTGTCGCGCATTTTCCGCGAAGCGGGCGCGATGCCCGTGATCGTCGCGGAAGTGGATCAGGAGCCGTCGATGCTCGATCTCGTCAAATCGGGCGTGGGCCTCTCGCTCGTGCGCGATTCGATCGCGCTGGGCGAGGCGCATGCGCACGCGCTGACGATCGTCGAAGGCGTCACCGTGCCGACGCAGCTTTCGTTCGTCACGCTGGCGGAGCGTCGCGAAGAACCGGCGATCGCGGCGGCGCTGCGGCTGATCGACGCGCAATGGGCGGTTTGACAAGACATCTCGGTGCAAATCCCGAGGCGGCGGAAAGGGGCATTCAAGCGCCCTTCATCGATTGTTTGCTAGGCTGATCCCCTGCTCATTCATTCAACCGGGTCAGAGGGAGTCTTCATGGCACGCAACATCGAAATCAAGGCGCGCGCGCATCAGTTCGAGAAATTGAGGGAACGGGCCGCCGCGCTCGCCCCCGACGCGCCGCTGGTGTTCCGCCAGCAGGACTTCTTCTACGACGTGCCCACCGGACGCCTCAAGCTGCGCCAGTTCGACGACGGCACGCCCTCGGAACTGATCTTCTATCAGCGCGACGACCGCGACGGCCCGAAGGTGTCGTATTACTCACGCAGTCCGGTCACGAATCCCGAAGCCATGCACGCGCTGCTCGCGCAGGCGCTCACGACGCGCGGCATCGTGTCGAAGGAGCGGCACGTGTATCTCGTCGGGCGCACGCGCATTCATCTGGATCGCGTCGATGGCCTCGGCGATTTCATCGAACTTGAAGTCGTGCTCGGCCAGGACGACGACGAAGCCGGCGGCGAACAGGAAGCGCACGCCGTGTTTGCGCGCTTGGGCGTTGGCGAAGCGGATCTGGTGCCGCTCGCGTATGTGGATCTGCTGAATCCGGATCAGGAAGCGTCGCTGGCGAGATGAGAAAGCGGCAGCGGGCCGTTGCGCTTGAAGGTCGTGAGCACGATGTTCGAGCGCACGCTATCCACACCCGGCACGCGCATCAGCTTTTTCATCACGAAGCCTGAAAGCGCGTTCAGGTCGGGCGCGACGATGCGCAGCAGATAATCCGCGTCGCCCACGGTCGCGTGGCATTCGAGCACTTCGGGCAGCGTTTCGATCTGCTGCTGAAACTGCTCGATGATCGAATCGCCATGATGCTTCAGCTTCAGGCTCGTGAACGCCGTCACGCCGAGGCCGAGCTTCTCCGGCCGCAAAACCACCCGATATCCTTCGATCACACCCGTCGCTTCCAGCCGCTGCAGACGCCGCCCGATCTGCGACGGCGAGAGCGGCACCTGCTCGCCTAGCTGCTGATGCGTGGCGCGCCCGAAGCGTTGAAGCACGTCGAGCAGGGCAAGGTCGAAATGATCGAGTTCGAGCATGAGGCGGACACGCACTAGAGCCGGGACGAATGCGACTTTATCGCATCGACGCCCGCACGCTCACAAACCCCACGCGCAAAAGGGACGTTCGGCGCGCATTTAACGAATTCCTTACGGCAGCCAACAAGGTAACGTCCGTGTTACCAATCATGACAGCATCGAAAGCCGAAATTGGCGTAATTTCGCCGAAAACCTAAAGAATGAAGGCATTCGAACAGGCTGCAGAAAGCTTTCTTGTAAGCTATCTTTCAGTCACGAATGCCGTTCTTGAAACGCTCGTAAGCTTCCCAGGCGGCGCGCGCTTCGTCGTCCAGGTGCTCGGGCGGCACGCCGGACTGACGCTGTACAATCAGCAGCGCATAGGGCCTGGACAACGCGCTCGCCTCCTTGCAGAGGCTGAGTTCGTCGCCGCTAGACGGGGACCGGCCGCGCCAGAAATTGATCGCGGCTTCGAGTTCGTTGATCGGGATGAAAGCCATGTCCGCGCAGAATTACATTCGGTGTATGGCCGCGCGCGGCTTTCGGAATCAGGCGCGCACCGCCGCATGAAATGTGAGATTTGAACCGGCTCGAAGCCCGCGCCGAAACGTCGTGCATGCCTTTGCGCATGGACCGACCGCCCCGCCCGCTAGAGCTCAACCCATTGTACTTGAGCGACTCCATGCGAATCCTTCTGATCGAAGACGACCGCCCCATCGCGCGCGGCATTCAAAGCAGCCTCGAACAATCCGGCTTCACGGTCGACATGGTGCACGACGGCATTTTCGCCGAGCAGGCGCTCGCGCAGAATCGCCATGAGCTCGTGATCCTCGATCTCGGCCTGCCCGGCATCGACGGCATGACGCTGCTCTCGCGCTTTCGCCAGAGCAACCGTCATACGCCGGTGATCATCCTCACCGCGCGCGACGAACTGCACGACCGCGTGCAAGGCCTCAACAGCGGCGCCGACGACTACATGCTGAAGCCCTTCGAGCCGCAGGAGCTCGAAGCGCGCATTCGGGCCGTGATGCGTCGCAGCGGTCCGCATGGCGACGTGCCGCGTCCGGAAGTGTCGCTGGGCGGCCTGCGCCTGTCGGGCGTCGATCGCCGCATCTTCAACGATGAACGCCCGCTCGAACTCTCGCCGCGTGAATTCGCAGTGCTCGAAATGCTGCTGCTGCGCCACGGCCGCGTCGTGAGCAAGGCGCAGTTGCAGGATCATCTGACGCACTTCGGCGGCGATCTCGGCGATACGGCCATCGAGGTGTATGTGCATCGTGTGCGCAAGAAGCTCGAAAACACGCGCGTCGAGATCGTGACGGTTCGTGGCTTCGGCTATCTGCTCCAGGAGATCCGGCAAGCGGCGTAACGCTTCTGCCCTAGAACGCCTTGCGATTTCCCACCCGCCGCGCGGGCGATCAGCGTTTCGCCCGCGAAGACTGGCTCGATCTGGCGCGCTCGAAGCCCGCCGAAACGCCGACGCCGCGAAGCCTGCGGCGCACGCTGCTGCGGCGCCTCGCCGCGCCGCTGTCCCTGCTCGCGCTGATGAGCGGCCTGATGGCGTACTGGCTCGCGTGGCAATACACGCAACACGTCGTCGACCGCTCGCTCGCCGATCTCGCCACCGCCATCTCGAAGCAGATCCAGCTCGCGGGCGTCGATGCGCCCGTCACCGTGCCGCCGCTCGCGCAGGCGATGTTCTCCGATCCCGTCGAGCAGCTCATCTACCGCATCAGCACCGGCGACGAGGAAATCGCCGGCGAGCCCGATCTGCCGCTCACCGGCACCAACGTGCGGCGCATCCATTACGCGTATGTCTTCGAGACGCACTTCGAGGGCGTCTCCGTGCGCGCCGCGCAAGTGCGCGTGCCGCAGCCGACCGGCAATCCGATCGTCGTGGAAGTGGCGCAGCGGGTCGGCTCGCGATACCGGATCGCGGTGGAGTTTCTGATCGCGATCATGATGCCGCTGCTGTTGCTGCTGCTCGCCGGCTGGGTGATCGTGTGGCGCGTCGTGAACCAGCAGTTGAACCCGCTCACCGATCTCGCCGACGCGCTCAATCAGCAGACGCACATCTCGCTCGAGCCGGTCGACGAAACCTACGTGCCGAGCGAAATCCGCCCGCTCACGAGCGCGATGAACGCTCTGCTCGTGCGCCTGCAGACGGCGCTGGACGCGCAGCGCAAGTTCATCGCCGACGCCGCGCATCAGTTGCGCACGCCGCTCACGGCGGTCAAGCTGCATGCCGAGCAGGCGCTTAGCTCGCGCGATCCCGCGAAAGCGGTCGAAGCGGTGAAGGAACTGCGCGCATCGGCGGATCGCGCGGTGCGCCTGTCGAATCAACTGCTTTCGCTCGCGCGCGCCGAGCCGGGCGAGCAGGCCGCGCGCTTTGCCGATTTCGATCTCGCCGCGCTCGCCTTCGAAACCGGCGCGGAATGGGTGCCGCGCGCACTCGCCGCGAGCGTCGATCTCGGTTTTCAACGCCTCGACGATCCCGAGAACGAGCATCCGATGATCGTGCGCGGCAATGTCGTGCTCGCCCGCGAAGTGCTCGCCAATCTGATCGACAACGCGCTCAAGTACATTCCGCCGTTTCGCATCGAAGGCGCGCGCATCACGATGACCGTGTCGGAATGGCGCGACGCGAACGGCCGCCGCTTCGGCGAGGTCGTCGTGGAGGACAACGGGCCGGGCGTGCCGCCGGACCAGCAAGGCGATCTCTTCAAGCGCTTTTTCCGCGGCGACGGACAGAACGTGGAAGGCGGCGCGGGCCTCGGGCTTGCGATCGTGCACGACATCATGGTGCTGCACGGCGGCAGCGTGCATTACGAAGATGCGCCCGAAGGCGGCGCGCGCTTCATCGTGCGCATGCCGCTCAAGGAAGCGCAGCCGGCCACGGAATAAAAAAAAGCCACGGCTTCTTCCGATGCCGTGGCTCTTTGTCTTTGCGTCGAAGCGCTTACTTTTTCTTCTTCTCTTTCTTCACCGCCAGCATCGTGCCGCGGCACTTCTTCGCGCCGCACCGGCACTCGTATTCCTTCTTGAGCTTCTTCGTGATACGGCCGTCGATAACGAGCCCGTAGTCGTAGTTCAACTCTTCTTCCGGCTCGATGTCGCGCAGCGCGTGAATGAACACGCGCCCTTCGACTTCCTCGGCCTCGCAATTCGGCGCGCACGAATGATTGATGTACTTCGCGCTATTGCCTTCGATCTTGCCGTCGATCACGCGGCCGTCGTCGAGCGCGAAGTAGAACGTGTGGTTCGGTTCGTCGGGATTATGCGGATGGCGGCGCAGCGCTTCCTTCCACGAAATGCGCTCGCCCTTGTATTCCATCACCTGCTCGCCCGCGGCGATATGCTTCACCGCAAATACGCCCTTTCCATGCACGCCGGAGCGGCGAACGGTGACCCTGCGTGAACTCATCGAACGAATCCTTAAATGACGCTTCGCTCCCGCGTGCTCGGGATGAATTTCGGAATGAAAAAAAACGCGGTGGCCTCGACGGCGCCGCGTTGGCTCGGTTGAGCGCATACGCTCAAACCACCGGTATCCTACACTCCCGGCGCGCGTATGCTCAACCGTCTCGACAATGCCCGCAGTATTTCAACGTTGCCCGATGGTGATCTCGCCGAAGAGATTCTTCTGATCGCGCGGCTGCGAACGCCAGTACTGCGGCGGGGCCGCGACCGTCGCGCCGAGTTCCGCCGCCGCGTGCCACGGCCAGCGCGGATCGTAGAGCATCGCGCGCGCGATGGCGACGGAATCCGCCCGGCCGCTCGCGACGATCTCTTCCGCTTCCTTCGCCTCGGTGATCAGCCCGACCGCGACGGTGTGCACGCCGGTCGCTTCCTTCACGGCCTGCGCGAACGGCACCTGATAGCCGGACGACAGCGGAATCTTCTGCAACGGCGACACGCCGCCCGACGACACATCGACCCAGTCGACGCCGCGTTTCTTCAGCTCCGCAGCAAACGCGATCGTGTCTTCGATGCCCCACCCGCCTTCGACCCAATCGGTCGCGGAAACGCGCACGCCGACCGGCTTGTCGGCAGGAAACGCGGCGCGCACGGCGTCGAAGATTTCGAGCGGATAGCGCATGCGGTTTTCGAGCGAGCCGCCGTATTCGTCGATGCGCTGATTGGCGATCGGCGAAAGAAACTGATGCAGCAGATAGCCGTGCGCGCAATGGACTTCGAGGCCGTCGATGCCGAGCCGCGCCGCACGCTTCGCCGACGCGACGAACGCTTCCTTCACGCGGATGAGCCCGGCGGCGTCGAGCGCGAGCGGCGGCGTTTCCTCGGGCTTGTGAGGAATGGCCGAGGGCGCGGATGTCATCCAGCCGCCATCGGCAACGTCGATCAACTGGCCGCCTTCCCACGGCTTGCGACTCGACGCCTTCCGACCCGCGTGCCCGAGCTGCATCGTCACCGCGATCTTCGAATACTGGCGAATGGCGGCGAGCACCGGTCGCAGCGCGGCTTCGGTGACGTCGTCCCAAAGACCGAGATCGCCGGGCGTGATGCGTCCGTCCGGCTCGACGGCCGTCGCCTCGATGAACAGCATGCCCGCGCCGGAGAGCGCGAGCTGGCCGAGATGGATCATGTGCCATGCCGTCGCCTCGCCGCGCTCGGCGGAGTACTGGCACATCGGCGAGACGAAGATGCGGTTGGGGATCTGGAGACTGCGGAACGTCGTGGGAGTGAACAGCGCGCTCATGGCGATGACTCGTCGCTAGAAGAGGAGCGATCGAGAATAGCACCGCGGTTTCTTCCCTGCAGGGACGCCCGCCCGATGCTTCATACCATCACACTTCGTCGCGCTTTCCGTTGAAGCCGTCGAGCCACTCGCCGAACATCGCGTGCGCCGCGCGTTCGAGATTCGCCCCGTGGCGCGCGGTTTCCTCGCGCAATGCGGCGACCGTTGTGCCGCTCCTCGCGATATCGCCCGGATACGCGACGAGCCAGCTCTCGAAGCGCTCCACGAGCACTTCCGGATGACATTGCAGCGCGAGCACGTGTTCTCCCCACGTGAACGCCTGATGCGCGCACCGGTCGGTGGACGCGAGCAGCGTCGCGCCTTCGGGGAGATCGAAGGTGTCGCCGTGCCAATGGAAAACGGGCACGGGCGCGCCGTCCGCTTCGAGATGGCGCAGCGCGGAAGCGCGTCCCGCCTCGGTCAGCGTGAGCGGCGCCCAGCCGAGTTCCGGCTTGCCCGACGGATACACCCGCGCGCCGAGCGCCCGCGCGATGAGTTGCGACCCGAGACAGATGCCGAGCGTCGGCAAACCGGCCGCGATGCGCTTTTCGAGCATCGCGAGCAGCGGCGCGAGATGGGGATAGTGGGCGTCTTCGTACGCGCCGATCGGCCCGCCGAGCACGACGAGCAGCGACGGATCGAGCGGATTGGGCGCATCGATGCGCCCGCGCCCGACGTCGAGATAGCGCACGAGATGACCGCGATCGCCGAGGACGTGTTCGAGACAGCCCAGATCTTCGAAATAGACGTGGCGAATCGCCAGGACTTCATGTTTCATCGGCGGCATTCCGTAGGTCGACTGCGCGTGGCTCGACACCGGATCGTGACGAGCGAGCTGCGCCTCGCGGCGAGGCGCGACGGGCACAGTCTAACCGACTCGCCGCAGCCTCACAGCGCGAGTTGACGCCAAAGCGCCTTACCCGATACGCCTGCCGTTCAGGCGACTTGCGCGAAGACCTTCCAGCTCTTCTTCTGCGTCGTGACGTCGGCTTCTTCGTATACCGAACAGTCGAGACGCAGATCGGTGTCCGCCATGTTGATCTGAAGCAGCGCGCAGTGATGCGGCGTCTTCTTCGGATTCTTGCTGGCCTCGAAGTGCGAGCAGGACAGGCACATGCGGTGCGCCGGAATCTGCTGTTGCGATTCGAGCTGACGGATGGTCTTGAGCAGCGTGCGATAGAACGCCGTCTGCTCGTCTTCCTTCAGCGTGCCGACCGCCTTCGCGAGGAAGTCCGGCCACTGCAGCGCCTTCTTCGCGGCCGTGCGGCCACGCGCGGTCAGACGCACCGCGAGCGCGCGGCCGTCGTCGATCGCGCGACGCTTCTCGACGAGACCCTTGCCTTCGAGCGTGCTCACCGCATCGCTCGTCGTGGCGGCGGTCAGCGCCGTTTCACGTGCGATCTCGCCGAGGCGCATCGGCCCCTTGCGCTGCATCAGCAGAACGAGAATTTCACCCTGGGTAGGCGTGAGCCCCGCGCCTTCCGCCCATTCCCATGCCTGGCTGCGCATCGCCGTGCTCAGCCGCAGCAGGCCGTGGGTCACCCGCCCCGTCGCCTGCTCTCCGTAAACGCCTTCACTCATAGTCTTTCGCTTGTTGTTCCGCTTATGTGTTTTGACGGCACGCTCGCGTTACCGCCGCGAACACCTCGTTCGAAACGCCGTTCACAGAAAGTACTTCTAACCCCTTGCGAACCGCACTTCGTTCTTGGTCCCCACCGTCTCAAAATTCAGGCGTGCCAACCCAATTGACCGTGCCTGAATGGGGACATTGCAACCCTCTTCGTTATGCGCCTTCTTTTGGTCCTGCTCGTGGCGCTGTTTTCCTGCCGACTATAACGCTACATCTGCAAAGTCGCCATTCTAAGCGACATAGAACAAACGTACACCTTAATTATCCACGCAGAACTGTGGATAACCCGTGGAAAAGCGTCTTCTTGTTGATGGACGTATTCTTGATAACACTGCGCAGCGCATTGCATGCCTTTCGGCTGTCCGCAGCTTCGTGTTACGCCGCACACGCCGCCCGCGTGCTTATCCTCACGCTAGTGCCTTGACTCCGCACCTTTTTTCGACGTTGTCCACAGCAAGGCCCAGGCCCTTGTTCACGACTATTACGGATGTATACGGCTTTCTCGAAGCAAACCTTAGAGAGACCGAATCGATTCTCATCAAACGTTGTCACCGGAGGCTTTATTCTCGTCGCTCGTCTGCACGTGTTTCATACGGACCAAAGATAAAGGCCGCTTCGAAGCATATCGAAGCGGCCTTTCGTCATTGTTCGCGGCGCTTTCTTTGCGTAAGCGCGTCCTTACCGGCGCCACTGCAGGCATTGCTGCCGCACCGCCTCATGCAGCGATTTTTCCTTGTCGACGACGCCGCGCAGCCAGGTCGCATCGTTGGTGCCGCGCGCGATCTCGGCCACTTCCGCGAGCGCGGCCTGCGAGCCGAGCGCTTCGGCGTGCGGCGCGAGCACGTCGAGCGTCGCGAGAATGTCTTCGCCGATGGTGCGCCGCTCGCCCGTCTGCGGATGGATGCAGGTGCCTTCCAGCCCGAAACGGCATGCCTCGAAGCGGTTGAAGGTGTACACGAGATAGTCGTCCTCGCGCGGCGTGAGCGGCTTGTCCAGCAGCAGATAGCGCGACAGCGTCTGGATGTAGCAGGCGATCGCCGCGGCTTTATCGACGGAGAGCGGCGTGTCCATCACGCGCACTTCGATAGTGCCGAAACCCGGCTTCGGCCGGATATCCCAGTAGAAGTCCTTCATGCTGTTCACGACACCCGTGTTCACCATCTTCGAGAAATATTCCTCGAAGCTGTCCCAGGTCAGCACGAACGGCGCGCGGCCCGAGAGCGGAAACGCGAACACCGAATTCAGGCGAGCCGAATGAAAACCCGTATCGACGCCCTGAATGTACGGCGAGGACGCCGAAAGCGCGATGAAATGCGGGATGTAACGCGACATCGAATGCAGCAGGAAGAGCGCGCTGTTCGGATCGGGGCAGCCGATATGCACGTGCTGGCCGAACACCGTGAACTGTTTGGCAAGGTATCCGTACAGTTCGGAGATGTACTGAAAGCGCGGCGCGTCGTAGATCTGCCGGTCACTCCATTGCTGGAACGCATGCGTGCCGCCGCCGGCGAGCCCGACGTTAAGCTGATCGGCAGCGGAAACGAGCACGTCGCGGATCTTGCGCAGATCGGTGACGGCCTGCTCGTGCGTCGTGCAGATGCCGGTCGAAAGCTCGATCATGCTTTCGGTGATTTCGGGCGTGATGTTGCCCGGAATCTTCTCGTCCTTGATGAGACGCATGAGGTCCGACGCGGCGCGGGTCAGATCGTAGTCGTGCGTGTTGACGACCTGGATCTCCAGCTCGACGCCGAACGTGAACGGTTCGGAGTTGATGAAAGGTTCGAGTGCCATGACGCCTCTTGAATGATCAATACATGAGCGAAGCCGGGCGCGCTCATTCGCGCCGTTCGCCCACCGCCGACAGGCTGCGGTAGACGACGAAGGGCGACACGATCTGCAGCACGACGATCGAGCACATCACGATCGCGCGCAGCGTGGGATCGTAGTCCGGATAGAGCACGTACATGTCGTCGACGAGCAGGTATGCGAGCGCCGACATCGGCGTCAGCGCGACGCCGAGCGCCGCGCCCTGTTTCCAGTTCAGTCCGCTCGGCTTCGCGAAAATCAGCACGCCGACCAGCTTGCCGATGAAGCGCGCGACAATCAGCCCGAGCGCCGCCACGCCGCCGAGCGCGATATCGCGCCAGTGAAACGAGGTCAGCGTCAGCGCAAACAGAATGACGGTGAGCAGCCATCCCGCGGAGCCGAAGTGCGTCGGCCAGAGCTGCGGCCGCTCGTCGGCGTTCTTCACGATGATGCCCGCGGCGAGCAGCGCGAGAATCGTCGACAGCTTGAAGATGTGCGCGACCGCGATGGCCAGCAGCACGAGCCCGAAGAGCGCGACGAACGAATGCTCGTCGGTCGCGGGCAGGCGCCGAACCAGCAGATTGCACGCGCGCGCGAGCAGAAACGCCAGCACGAGCGAGCCGATCAACAGATACAGCGGCTGCAGAATCGTCGCCAGCGCATTGCCGTAGATTTCCTGATGCAGCACGCCCGCCGCGAGCTTTTCGACGACCACCGCGTACATGCTGTTCAGCGCGGTCAGCGTCAGAAGACGCTGCGTGACCTGACCTTCCGCGCGCAACTCGGTTTTCAGCTGGATGACCATCGCGGGCGAGGTGGCCATCGCAATGGCCGCGATCACGATCGACGGCATCGTCGGAACATTCAGCAATGTCAGCGCGATCAGCACGAGGCCGAACGTCAGTGTGGATTCCGCGATGCTCGACAGCACCAGATACGGATTGCGGCGAATCCAGCGCAGATCGAGCCGCCCGCCGAGTTCGAACAGCAAGAGTCCGAGCGCGACATCGAGCAGCGGCCGCGACAGGCCGCCCGCGCTGGCGTCGATGACGCCGAGACCGGCATTGCCGGCGATCAGACCGATGATCGCAAAGCCCGTGATGCGCGGCAGCCGCCACGCGCGCCACAGCAGCTCGCCGGCAAGTCCCGCCGTGACGAGCGCAAGACCGGCCCAGAGAATGGCGTCGGGTTCGAGCGGCCAGGCGGGCAGAAATGAAAATGCCGAATTCATCGTGTTGGCTTCTCCTTCGTTACTGCTAGTGCGATGCGTGCACGTACCGTTGCGGGACTCGCATCCGCGACGCGCGCTCGCGGGCGAGGCGCATCCGCCCGGGCAGGCGAGCGTGGGTTCATTCAGGTGATGCCGAAATGCGAACGAACACGGCGTCACGGCCGGGCCGTGCACGAATTAGACGACGTGTCCGGCTGGCGGCGATGCGCCTTGCACGCGCTCAATGTCGCATCGGAGATATAGGTTCCGTGTGACACGGCAAACGCGTGCGGCGCCCGCGGGAGGGCCGGGCCGAACACAGCAAACGACGATGCGGCTTCGTGATCAGATTCTTGGCGCGCACCCATCGTTCCATTGAAGCGGTCGCCGTCTGAACGGCGCGACGCAGGAAGAAGCGCGATTGTGCCATACCTCGGAACCCCTGACAGAAAGTCCAAGCTTTTGATTCTTATGAAGTAAAAGCGACAGCCGAACCTGGACCTGAATGGAAAAGCTGACCGGTTGCCGCTTTCACGGCATTCGGACTTTTGGTTTACCGCTGCGACGGCGGCCTCGCCGTCAGGTGTTTACAGGTTTACTGTATATAAACGTAGTAGTAGTTAACAAGAGCCTGCCGCTTCTGTGGATAACAATACTTTCGTCTTTTCATTCAATCATTTGGAGAAAGCAGAAGCGGGCCGTAAACATGTTGGGGCGGCACGGTTAACACGGAACAACTTTTTGCCGCGCACGGCATGCGTTCGAGTTGTCCCGTTTACGTGCACAACGCATGCACACGACTTTCACCTGCAATCCGAGGCGTTATCCACAGCATGCCGTGGACAACTACGCCGCGCCGAATTCGCCGTGCCGCAGTAGACGTAGCAAAAAACGGGCTGGATCGACCGATTCGGCCAGTTCGCGTTCGACGGGCCACGGCTCGCCCTCGATTTGCGATGCGATTAGTTCAGCCGCGAGCGTCGCCCAGACGAGCCCGCGCGATCCGAACGCGAACGCGCCATAGAGACCCGGCATGCGCGGCAGGTCGAGCGGCCACGCGCCCGACAGTTCGCGCGCATTGAGGCGCGCGGCGTTTTCATCGGCGAACTGGCCGATCATCGGCATGCGGTCGCTCGTCACGCAGCGGAACGCGACGCGCCCCGCGCGAATGCCGGGCGACGTGTTCGCGAGCGCCGGCAACATGCCCGCGACGCGCTCGATGTTTTCCCGATGTCCGTCCGCGCGGATCTCGCCATCGGCGTCGTCGATGTCGTAGGTCGCGCCGATGAGCACACCATCCTTGCCGAGCGGCACCGCGTAGCCTTCGCCGATCACCGGCAGGCGCAGCGCATCGAGCGCGCATGGATCGAGCACGCTGAGCTGGCCGCGCACACTGCGCGTGGGTTCGCCATGCAGGCCCGCGAGCCGCGCGGCGTCGTGCGCGCTGGCAAGCACCAGCACGGGCGCGCTCGCGATTTCAGCGCCGCTCGCGTCGAACGCGCGCCACACGCGGCCGTCGTGCGCGATGCGCGTCACGTCGGTGTTCATGCGCGGCGTGATGTTCGCCGACGCATCGGCGAGCTGCGCGGCGCAGACTGCCGCCGGCGAAATGGCGCCGCCAAGCGGGAAGAACCAGCCGCCGCGTTCGACATCGACACCGGCCATGCGCGACGCTTCATCGCGCGTCATCGGCTGCACGTAGGCGGGCGGATACGCGAAGCGCGCGATGGCGTGCGCGAGCGCTTCGGCATCGTCGGACGTATCGGCGATCTGCAGCAGGCCCGCGCCCGTGCGCTGCAAGTCGTGATGCGCCGATTCGAGCGCGTGCCAGCGGCGCAGCGCGTAGAGGAAGCCCGCGCGCGTGAGGCGTGCGGCGACGCTGTCGTCGCGCCAGACGATCGGATGAAACACGCCCGCCGGATTGCCCGACGCATCGCGCGCGGGCAACGCGTGACGATCGATCAGCGTGACGCGCCAGCCGCGCCCGGCGAGACGCGAACTCACCGCGCAACCCGCGAGCCCGGCACCGATGACGATGGCCTCTCGCGCGTTCGCCTCGTACGGCATCGGCGGTTCGTGACGGCGCACACGCCAGCGCGGCGCGAAACGCGCAGTGACGGGCGCATCGACGTGCGCGTCGTGTGGCGCGCAGGCGAAGCCCGACGCCTGCAACGCGCGCTCAAGTTGTTGCTTATCGGCAGTGAATGCGCACACCGTTGCGTCGTCGCCGGCGAAGCGCGCGAGCGTCTTGCACAGCTTGCGCGGATCGCCGGTCGCGGTCAGATCGAGATGGAAGGCATCGGCGCGCAGCCAGAGTCTGGACAGCAGCGTTTCGATGTCGTCGCCGATGGCAAGCGTCAGCACGACGCGCCCCGCATCGAATTCGAGCCGCTGGATGCCGGGCACGCGCATCGGCCACGCGCGCTCGAGTTCGGCGGCAAGCGGCGAAGGGTCATCGGCCAGAGGCGGCGTGTCGAGCGCGCGAGGATGCGCGAGCGCGACGATATGCAGCCGGTCGCATCGATTTTCGTCGTCGCGCCAGCGTTGCCAGAGCGCGAGGAAAGTGCTGAAAGTCGTGTCGACGAACGTGAAGGCGCGCTTGCGCCGCCAGCGCGCGGGAAGATCGTGCGGCGTGAAGAACGGAGATTCGGTCATGCGATCAACGAAGAGGCCGCGCGCGCGCCCGGGCCGGCGCGCGAAGTGAGATCAGGCGGAAGACGAATTGGTGACGCCTCGCGCCGCGGCGCTCGCGAGGCCTTCGATCATCAGCGGCTCCAGCGCGTAGCCCGCCGCGCGCCACGCTTCGAGCCCGCCGAGCAGCGGCGCGACGTCCGTGAAGCCGTGCGCCGCCAGCTCCTTCGCCGCGAGCGCCGCCGATACTTCGCTCGGACAGTCGCAGTAGGTCACGAGCTTGCGGTTGCGCGCGATGCCGGCAAGCTGCGACGCGGCGTCGTCATGCAAAAGCAATGCGCCGGGAATTGCATACGGGTCCATCGCGCGGCGTTCGTGGCGGCGCACGTCGATGACGAGCGGCGGCGGTTCCCCCGCGAGCAGCGCGCGCAATGTCGCGATATCGATACGCGCCATGCGCAGCCGGCGCAACAGCGACACGCGCTGCCACCAGCGCACCGCGAGATAGAGCGCGAGCGCGGCGACGGCGATCGCGATCACGCCGCGTCCGAACAGGTCGAGCCAGGCGAGCGCGGCATCGACGAGATCCGCGAAGATCGCGCCGAACGCGACGCCGGCGCCGGACCACAGCAGCGCGCCGAGCGCATCGTAGAACAGGAAGCTGCCGAAGCCGATGCCGGTTGCGCCCGCAACGGGAATCGCCAGTGTCGAGAGCCCGGGAATGAACTTCGATACGGCGAGGATGCGCACGCCGAAGCGGCCGAAAAAGCCGGCGCTGCGGTTGACGCAGGTATCGCGCGAGATGGAGAGCTTGCACATGAAGGCGAGCACACGGCTGCCGTAGCGGCGCCCGAGCCAGAACCAGAGCGTGTCGCCGATCAGCGCGGCAATGGTCGCCGTCACGACGATCGCGGCGAGCGGACCGATCGCGGTCAATGGAAACAGCGCCGGAAAAGCGTCCGGAACGAGGCTTGCCGAAACCGTGATGGCACCCGTCAAAGCCAATGTGGGCAAGGCTGGGAGCGGCAAGCCGAGGCACTCCATCAGAACGTTGGCAAAAACCAACGGCAGCCCGTATTCAATGATCAGCTCGCGTAGCATGGATCGGACCCAGATGTTCTACGCCACAAAAAACGGCCGGGAGCCCCAAGAAATTAAGGGTAAATCTTTGAAACCCTTGTCCAGATTGGGTTTGCGCTGCGCTATCATACCAAGCGCCGCGTATAGAGGCGGCGTGAAGGCGACGAAGTGCAGCAACGCCGGTGACATGGCCGAAAGCACGCCGATTCGTCGGGGAGGCCCGCCACAAGGCCGTCCCTACTCGACGTCACGGCTTGCGCACGTATAATCGGCGCGTTCGCGCTGTTCGTGTCAACCTAAACTGATAAAGGAACCTTAATGAACAAACAGGAATTGATCGACGCCGTAGCCGCTCAGACCGGCGCCAGCAAGGCTCAAACCGGCGAAACGCTGGACACGTTGCTCGAAGTGATCAAGAAGGCCGTATCGAAAGGTGACGCAGTGCAGTTGATCGGCTTCGGCAGCTTCGGCTCGGGAAAGCGCGCAGCGCGCACCGGCCGCAATCCGAAAACCGGCGAATCCATCAAGATTCCGGCCGCAAAGACGGTCAAGTTTACGGCTGGCAAGGCATTCAAGGACGCAGTGAACAAGCGGTAAGCATCTTGCCGATTGTGCGGCTACATGACGTAGCCCGTTGTACATGACCCGCCTTTGGCGGGTTTTTTTTCGGCCATGCGCTTAATGTTTGTGGTCGTCGCAGTCACAGTCGGGACCGTGGTCGTGGTCGTGGTCATGCTCGTGATCGTGTTCGTCGATATCCCATGCCGGGAACGGATCGGCGAAGCGCTGCCATGCGTCGGGGCCGAGCGCCCATTCGTCGTCGGTGAGAAGGCACGCGTCGAAGCTGTCCTGCCATGCGGACCGGTCGAGACCGACGCCGATCAGCACCAGTTCCTGCCGGCGATCGCCGATGCTGTTGTCGTCGGGATCGCCATACCATTCCGCAACAATCTCCGCTTCGAGCTCGGGGTCGTCGGTCGGCCATTCGCTGCGATCCTGCGCCGCCCACCATACGCCCGCCGGACCGTGCCGGCACGTGCCGCCCGCTTGCGAGAGCGAACCGCCGACCTCGCTTCTCGTCGCGAGCCAGAAGAAGCCTTTAGCGCGCAGCACGCCCGGCCATTCCCGATGCAGCAGGTTCCACAAACGTTCCGGATGAAACGGCCGGCGCGCGCGATACACGAAGTGACCGACATCCGATGATTCTGCTTCGTCGCTCGCCGAAGCGTCGCTGTCGAGAATGGCGAGCCAGCCGGGCGCGCTCGCGGTGGCGTCGAAGTCGAAGCGGCCGGTGTTCAGCACGTCGGCGCAACGTACTTCGCCTGCTTGCGTCTGCACCTGAACCGCGCGCGGGTTGAGGGCGTGCAGCATGTGCGCGATTCGCGTCACTTCGTCCGCGCCGGCGAGATCGATCTTGTCGATGACGATGACATCGCAAAACTCGATCTGCTCGACGAGTGTTTCCACGACCGTCTTGCCGTCTTCGTCATCGTGGCTTGCCTGTGCGAGCCCGCGTTCCGCCAGCGAATCCGACGAGGCGTAGTCGCGCGCGAAGCTCGTGGCATCGATCACAGTGACGAAGGTATCGAGATGCGCGCGGCCTGCGAGCGCCGCCTCGTCGTCGTCGCCGAACGCGAGTTCCTCGGCGATCGTCATCGGATCGGCGAGGTCCGGCGCTTCGACCACGATCGCGTCGAATCGCTGCTGCTGCGCAAGCCATGCGATGGCGCTTTCGAGTGCGTCCATCGACGGGTCGGCGAGCGTCATCCGCATGCAGCCGTTAGGCAGTTCGGTCGTGTCGCGGTCCGCGCCGGACGCGGTCTCGCCGTAGGTCACCGCGCCGATGCGCAGATCTTCGGCGTTGGCAAGCAGCGCATCGACGAGTGAGGCTTTATCCGCGCCGGTGAATCCCGATAGCACGGTGACTGGCAGTGGCGTGTCGTTCATTGCGAAGAGGCGTGACGAAGAAGAGGGCGCGCGAGCGCGAACCCGCGCGGCCACGGGCGCGGCGCGGATGATCGAATAAGGGATTTTGCATCAAATGCGCCGGACGCGGCGCGCGTGCGGGGGCGGCCCCGGAAGATCAGCGTGTGGCCTGGAGCAGTTTCCAGCGGCGCAGGATCTCAATGATCTGCGACGAGTACTTGTCGCGCAGCGCGGGTGTTTCGGAATGGTAAGCACCGACGGCCTGCCAGGAATTGCCATACTTGTTCATCTTCTGGCGCAGATGCCATGCGGCGACATAGACGCTCTTGCATGGCTCCATGAGCGTGCCGCTCGAAATGCCGTACTGAGCCAGCGTGCCGAGATGAATGGAGTTGATCTGCATCAGCCCGTAGTCGGTCGAGCCGTTGGCGTTCTTGTTGACGGCGTCGGGCTTGTTGTGCGATTCCTGCCAGGCGATGGCACGAAGGATGAGCGGATTGACCTTCTGATACTTCGCCGCTTCGTCGAAGCAGTCCGCGTGTGCCGACGCCGCCGCCAGAAGCGGCCCGCATATCGCGAGTAGTCGCACGATTTTCTTCATCTTTCTTCACTCCATCCGCCCGCGCGGAACGTCTTGCCGCCGTTGCGGCGCCTTGGCGCCAACGCCAACAAATCAACGCACCGCGACCGGAATTTGCTCGGGGAAAACCCGTGCTTTCTGCAACGCCCGGATTGCGGAACCGACCGTATCATACCGGCTGATGATTAAGGCCTAAAGTTGGCTATCAGACATACGTCCGGCAGCCGGGCTGAAGAACGCTTGCGCGCGATCGTACAGCCGCGTCAATCGGCAATGTTCTAAATGTATGAATATTAAGACTTCTGGACGGGGTACAATTCGGCTCCCGCGACCATCAGCCGATTCTGGAAACCGCCCAGATACGGTCTATCGGCAAGTTTTTCGAAAGCTTGAGCACGCTGGAAATGTGTATCGTGCGAGCAGCCGAAGTGCGGTCTGATCCGGAACGAATTGGCACAATTTCGTTACATAAAGCTGTTATCGTCACATTTTTTAAAATGACCGCGGTGGACCGGGCGACCGTTTCACCCTGCGGCGGCGGCGCTCTCGACTGACGGCGGCGCGGCTTGGCCGGCTCTTCCAGGACCCGGCTCTGACATCACATCCATGAGAAGACAACCTATCGCACTGCGTCGCAGAGCGACGGCACTGCTGGCGGCGGGACTCATCGTCGCGCAGGCCGCGCACGCGCAAGTGACGTTGAATTTCGTCAACGCGGACATCGACCAGGTCGCGAAAGCGATCGGCGCCGCCACCGGCAAAACCATCATCGTCGATCCCCGCGTCAAGGGGCAGCTCAACCTCGTCTCGGAGAATCCGGTTCCCGAGGACCAGGCGCTGAAAACGCTCCAGTCGTCGCTGCGCATGCAGGGCTTCACGCTCGTGCAGGATCATGGCGTCCTGAAGGTCGTGCCCGAGGCCGACGCCAAGCTGCAGGGCGTGCCGACCTACGTCGGCAACCAGCCGGCCGCGCGCGGCGATCAGGTGATCACGCAGGTCTTTCAGTTGCGTAACGAATCGGCGAACAATCTGTTGCCGGTCCTGCGCCCGCTGATCTCGCCGAACAACACGATCGCCGCCTACCCGGCGAACAACACGCTCGTCGTCACGGATTACGCCGACAACGTGCGCCGCATCGCGGGCATCATCGCGGGCATCGATACCGCGGCGGGCCGCGAGGTCGATATCGTCACGCTGAAGAACGCGAACGCCATCGACGTCGCCGAGCAGATGAACAAGCTGCTCGATCCGGGCACGATCGGCAGCACCGACGCGACGCTCAAAGTCACCGTCACGCCGGATGCGCGCACCAACTCCCTGATGTTCCGCGCCTCCAGCAGCGCGCGCCTCGCGGCTGCGAAGGCGCTCGCGAACAAGCTCGACGCGCCCACGGGCCAGCCCGGCAACATGCACGTCGTGGCGCTGCGCAACGCCGACGCCACGCGCCTCGCCAAGACGCTGCGCGGCATGCTCGGCAAGGGCAGCGGCTCGGACAGCACGTCCGGTTCGTCCAATCAAAGTTCGAATTTCGGACAAAGCGGCGGCGGCCTCAGCAATTCGTCGATGTCCACCGGCCAGTCCGGCATGCCGCCGCTGCCGGGCGGTCTCGGCGGCAGTTCGGGCACGAGCAACAATCCGATGACGGGCGGCTCGGGCAATCGCGATTCGAGCTTTTCGTCGAACAAGGACAACGACCAGGGCAGCGATCAGGGCGGCGGCATGATCCAGGCCGATGCGGCGACGAACTCGCTCATCATCACCGCGCCCGATCCGATGTACCGCAACCTGCGCTCCGTGATCGACCAGCTCGACGCGCGCCGCGCGCAGGTCTACATCGAAGCGCTGATCGTGGAACTCTCCGCGACGACCGGCGCGAATCTCGGCATTCAATGGCAGGGCGCGCTGCTTTCGAACAGCCACAACAACGCGCTGTACGGCAGTTCGAGCTTCGGCGCCGGCAATACGAACATCGTCGATCTGACCTTGCAGGGCAATGCCATTGCGCAGAATCCGTCGTCGCTCACTTCCACGACCGGTCTGCTCGCGCAAGGCCTGAACATCGGTCTTCTGCACCGCTTCGGCGATCTTTTCGGTCTCGGCGGCCTGCTGCAGGCGCTCTCGACGTCGGCGGATGCGAACATTCTGTCCACGCCGAACCTGATCACGCTCGACAACGAAGAAGCGAAGATCGTCGTCGGCCAGAACGTGCCGGTCGTGACCGGTTCGTATGCGACGCCGACCGCCAACGCCGCGACCTCGGTGACGGCGTTCAATACCTTCGACCGCCGCGACGTCGGCGTGACGCTGCACGTGAAGCCGCAGATCACCGACGGCGGCGTGCTGAAGATGCAGATCTATCAGGAAGATTCGAGCGTCGACAACGGCACGAAGAACGATCCGGGCGGCGTGACGATCAACACGCGCTCGGTGCAATCGACCATCCTTGCCGACGACGGCGAAATCGTCGTGCTCGGCGGCCTGATGCAGGATCAGTACAACAACAACAACAGCAAGATTCCGCTGCTCGGCGACATTCCGTTCATCGGCAGCCTGTTCAGAAGCGAAAGCAAGACGCGCACGAAAACCAATCTGATGGTGTTCCTGCGTCCGGTGATCGTGCGCGATCAGGCTACGTCCACGCAGATCGCCACCACGCGCTACGACTATCTGCGCCAGCAGCAATACGGCTCGACGACGGACAACCGTCTCATCAAGGACCAGAATGTGCCGGTGATGCCGCCCAAGCCGCTCGGTCCGAGCGAAGGCGGCGGCGCGCCGGCCCAGAATCTGCTGGACTGGAGCAATACGACGCGCGGCCCCGGCCCGAGCACGACGCTGCCGCAGAATCCTGAGGCCGGTCCGGTGCCGCAAGGCGGCACGATGTATCCGATGCCCGCGAACGGCGCGACCAACGCCATGCCGGCGAACGGCGCGACGAATGCCATGCCCGGCAACGCCGCGACGAACAGCAACGGGTATCCCAACACCCAGCAAGGAGTGCGGCCGTGAGCACGGTCAACGATGCAGTCGAGAGCGCGAGCAGCGCGGCGTCGCCGCTGGCGGCCCGGCTCGTGCCCTACGGCTTCGCGCGCAGCGGGCAGATTCTGCTCGCGCATCAGCACGCGGACAGCATCGAGGTGTGGATCAGCGAGCGCACGACCGATGCGGCGCTCGCGGAGGTCGCGCGCAATTTCGGCGCGCTGTCGATCGTGCGCAAGCCCGCCGACGAACTCGCCGCGGCGATCAATTCGGCGTATGCGCGCAACGACGGCAGCGCGGCGCAGGTCGTCGGCGAAGTGGAAGGCGAAGTCGATCTGTCGCGCCTGATGCAGGACATTCCGGAAGTCGAGGATCTGCTCGAATCCGAAGACGACGCGCCGATCATCCGCATGATCAACGCGCTTCTGACGCAGGCGGCGCGCGAGCAGGCATCCGATATCCACATCGAGCCGTTCGAGAACGCCTCGGTCGTGCGCTTTCGTGTCGATGGCACGCTGCGCGACGTCGTGCGTCCGAAAAAGGCGCTGCACGGCGCGCTGATCTCGCGTATCAAGATCATGGCGCAGCTCGATATCGCCGAAAAACGCCTGCCGCAGGACGGGCGCATCACGTTGCGCGTCGGCGGCCGTCCGGTCGACGTGCGGGTGTCCACGCTGCCGACCGGTCACGGCGAGCGCGCGGTGCTGCGTCTGCTCGAAAAAGACGCGCAGCGTTTGAATCTCGAAAAGCTCGGCATGGCGCGCGACACGCTCGTCAACTTCGACAAGCTGATCGGCCGCCCGCACGGCATCGTGCTCGTGACCGGGCCGACCGGCTCGGGCAAGACGACGACCCTGTACGCGTCGATGTCGCGGCTCGAAACGACGACCACCAACATCATGACGGTGGAAGATCCGATCGAATACGATCTCTCGGGCATCGGCCAGACGCAGGTGAACGAGCGCATCGGCATGACCTTCGCGCGCGCGCTGCGTTCGATTCTGCGTCAGGATCCGGACATCATCATGATCGGTGAAATCCGCGATCTCGAAACCGCGCAGATCGCGGTGCAGGCATCGCTCACCGGCCACCTCGTGCTCGCCACGCTGCACACGAACGACGCGGCCTCCGCCGTCACGCGTCTCACCGACATGGGCGTGGAGCCGTATCTGCTCGCGTCCTCGCTGCTCGGCGTGCTCGCGCAGCGGCTCGTGCGGCAGTTGTGCCCCGTGTGCAAGGAAGAGCGCGTCGAGGAAGACGGTACGAAGCACTGGCACCCGGTCGGTTGCGACCGATGCGGCCAGTCGGGCTATGTCGGCCGTCGCGGCGTCTACGAACTGCTGCTGATCGACGACACGATCCGCCCGCTGATCCATCGCAACGCGGCGGATGCCGAGATTCTCGAAGCGGGACGCGCGCAAGGCATGCGTACGCTGCGCGAGGACGGCGATCGCTGGCTCGCGGCAGGCGTAAGTTCGCTGGAAGAAGTGCTGCGTGTGACGGGCGGGGACTGAACGTATGCCGGCATTCCGTTTCGAAGCGATCGACCACGCGGGCAAGACGCAAAAAGGCGTGCTCGACGCCGACAGCGCCCGCGCCGCGCGCAGTCAGTTGCGCACGCAAGGGCTCACGCCGCTCGTCGTCGAGGCGGCGGGCACGCGCACGCGCGGCGAGCGCAATCAGCGGCTTTCGCTCGGGCGGCGTCTGTCGCAGCGCGAACAGGCGATCCTCACGCGCCAGCTCGCGAGCCTTTTGATCGCGGGGCTGCCGCTCGGCGAGACGCTCTCGGTGCTGACCGAACAGTCGGAGCGCGACTACATCCGCGAATTGATGGCCGCGATCCGCGCCGAAGTGCTCGGCGGCCATTCGTTCGCCAACGCGCTCGCGCAGCATCCGAAGGATTTCCCGGAGATCTATCGCGCGCTGGTTGCCGCGGGCGAGCACACCGGCAAGCTCGGTCTCGTGCTTTCGCGTCTCGCGGATTACATCGAGCAGCGCAACGCGCTCAAGCAGAAGATCATCCTGGCGTTCACGTATCCGGGCATCGTCACGCTCATCGCGTTTGGCATCGTCACGTTCCTCTTGAGCTATGTCGTGCCGCAGGTCGTGAACGTGTTCGCGAGCACGAAGCAGCAGTTGCCGTTTCTCACCGTCATGATGATGGCGCTGTCCGCCTTCGTCCGAAGCTACTGGTGGGCCGTGCTGATCGGCGTGGCCATTTTCGCGTGGCTCGTGAAGAGCATTCTCGCGCGGCCCGGGCCGCGCATGTCCTTCGACCGGTGGCTGCTCACCGCGCCGCTCATCGGCAAGCTGGTGCGCGGCTACAACACGGTGCGCTTCGCCAGCACGCTCGCCATTCTCACGGCGGCCGGCGTGCCGATCCTGCGCGCGCTGCAGGCGGCGGGCGAAACGCTGTCGAACACGGCGATGCGCAATAACGTCGACGACGCCATCGTGCGCGTGCGCGAAGGCTCGTCGCTGTCGCGCGCGCTCGGCAACACGCGGACGTTTCCGCCGGTGCTCGTGCATCTGATCCGCTCGGGCGAAGCGACCGGCGACGTCACCACGATGCTCGACCGCGCCTCCGAAGGCGAAGCGCGCGAACTGGAACGCCGCACGATGTTCCTCACGAGCCTGCTTGAGCCGCTGCTCATTCTCGCAATGGGCGGCGTCGTGCTCGTGATCGTGCTCGCGGTGATGCTGCCGATCATCGAACTGAATAATCTGGTGCAGTGATGAACGTCCTTCAAACTCGCTTGCTGACGCTCGCCGCGCTCGCGCTTTTCTGCGTGACGCTGACGTACTGGATCGTCACGCTGACGTCGCGCGATACCACGCCGTTGCCCGCCGCGGCCGCGACGCGCGCGCCCTCGGTCGAGCAGGCCGCGACCATTTTCGGCGGGCGGCTGGAACGCCAGGCCAATTCGGACGTGCATCTGTTCGGCATTCTCGCGCTGCAGGGCGGCGCGGCGGCCATCGTGAGCTACGGCGGCGAACCGGCGAAGGCCGTGTCGCTGGGCGGCCCGCTCACGCAGGGCGTGAAGCTCTCGGAAGTGCGCGCGCGCTCGATCATCATCGATCGCAATGGCGTGAAATCCGAAGTGTTCCTGCCGCAGAATCCGCCTGGGCCGACTGTCTGGGTGCGCTGAGCGCGACGCGATGACTCGCTCGCGCGTAGCGAGCCGGGCGCGCGTCTAGAATGACCGGCGGTTTTTCCGTTCACAGCGGGCACGAGGCCCGCAAATGTACTTTTAATTCAAGAGGTAAGCAGTTATGCAACTGATGCAACGCCGCATCGAAACCAATCGGGCACGCCGCCAGGGCGGCTTCACGCTGATCGAAATCATGGTCGTGATCGCGATTCTCGGCATTCTCGCCGCGCTGATCGTGCCGAAGATCATGAGCCGTCCGGACGAGGCCCGCCGCGTCGCCGCGAAGCAGGACATCGGCACGATCATGCAGGCGATGAAGCTGTATCGCCTCGATAACGGCCGCTATCCGACGCAGGAGCAAGGCCTGCGCGCGCTGGTCGAGAAGCCTTCGACCGAGCCGGTGCCGAACAACTGGAAGGACGGCGGCTATCTCGAGCGCCTGCCGGCCGATCCGTGGGGCGGACAGTATCAGTATCTGAATCCGGGCGTGCACGGCGAGATCGACGTGTTCAGCTACGGCGCGGATAACAAGGCGGGCGGCGACGGCAACGATGCCGACGTCGGCTCCTGGCAGTAAGCAGCAGGCTGCGGAAATCGTGAACGGGCATTTATCGGCGCGTCGTCAGGCAGGTTTCACGCTGCTGGAAATGCTCGTCGTGCTGGTGATCGCGGGTCTGCTCGTGTCGCTCGCGTCGCTGCAACTGACGCGCAACCCGCGCACCGACCTCAACGAGGAAGCACAGCGTCTCGCGCTGCTGTTCGAATCGGCGGGGGACGAAGCGCAGGTGCGCGCGCGGCCGATCGCGTGGCAGCCGCTCGACGGCGGCTTTCGCTTCGACATCCGCACGGAAGACGGCTGGCGTCCGCTGCGCGACGACCTGTTGCGCGCCCGTCGCTGGGAAGGCGGCGTGACCGGCGTGACGATCCAGTTTCTCGATTCCGACAAATCCGTGAGCCGGCTGGTGTTCGGCACCGAAGCCATCGACACGCCGATGGAAATCACGCTGATCTCGGCGGCGGGCCGCGTGACCATCGTCGGCAGCGGCAACGGCCGCTTTCAGGTGCGATGATGCGCGCGCGCCGTTCACCTCAACGCGGCTTCACCATGATCGAAGTGCTGGTGGCGCTGGCGATCATCGGCGTGGCGCTCGCGGCGTCGATCCGCGCGGTCGGCTCGCTCGCGACGGGCGAAGCGGATTTGCACCGGCGGCTGCTCGCGGGCTGGAGCGCGGACAACGAACTCGCGCAATTGCGGCTCTCGCGCCAGTTTCCGCAGATCGGCTCGCGCACGTTCGACTGCTCGCAGGGCAATCTGAAGCTCATGTGCACGCAGCGCGTGAGCCAAACGCCGAACCCGATTTTCCGGCGCGTCGAGATGCTCGTCACGACGCCGGGCCGCTCGGGTTATCTGGCGCAAATGGTCACGGTGGTGGCGAATGAAACGAATCGCTCGCTCTGACCGGAACCGGACGCATCGAAGGCAGCGCGGTTTCACGCTGCTCGAAATGCTGATCGCGATCGCGATTCTCGCGGTGATCGCCGTGTTGTCGTGGCGCGGGCTCGACTCGGTGATCCGCGCGCGCGCCACCATCGAGAATTCGATGGAAGACGAGCGCATCGTCGCGCAGTTGTTCGACCAGATGCGCATCGACGCGCGCCAGGCCGCCACCGACGACGAAGCCGGCCAGCCTGCGGTGCAGATCGGCAACGGCTCGCTGCAGATCGTGCGCGGCGTGTTCGCGCCCAACACGGCGCCGCGTCTGCAGGTGGTGCGCTATCGGCTGTCGAACGGGCGGATCGTGCGCTCGGCGTCGCCGCCGCTCGAAAACGTCGGTGAAGTGCGGCGCGCGTTGTCGTCGGGCGATTCGGCGGACGGCTGGAGCGCGATTCCGTTGATGGGCGGCGTGGCGTCGCTCGCGACGCGCGTCTACATTCCCGAAAAAGGCTGGACGACGCGAATGGCCGACGTGCTCTCGCAGATCAGGCAGAACGACAACAACCTGAAAGTGCCGCAACTGGGCAACGCGCCGCTCGCGCGCGCGGTTTCGGGCATTCAGGTCGCGGTCGGCGCGCGCAATCTGCAAGTGCCGATCACGCGCGTTTTTCTGGTCGGAGAATGACGATGCTAAAGCTCGGCCGGAACCGGAAGGAACGCGGCGTCGCGATCATCAGCGCGTTGCTGGTGGTGTCGCTCGCGGCGATTCTCGTGTCGGGCATGCTGTGGCGCCAGCAAGTGCAGATTCGCCGCATCGAAAATCAGCGGCTGCTCGCGCAGGCGCAATGGATTTCGCGCAGCGCGCTCGACTGGACGCGTCTCATCCTGCGCTCGGAAGCCGATACCTCGCCGACGGTCACGTATCTCGGCGGCGTGTGGGGCGTGCCGATCGCCAAGACGAAGCTCTCGGATTTTCTCGGGCAGATCGGCGAAGTGCGCGCGCAGCAGGGCGCATCGACGTATCTGTCCGGCTCGATCGAAGACGCGCAGGCGAAGTTCAACCTGCGCAATCTCGTATCGACGCCGACGCCCGGCGTGCTGACCATCAACGTCGAGCAGATTCAGGCGTTTCAGCGGCTGCTCGCGATGCTCGGCATCAACGGCTCGCTCGCGAAAACGGTGGCGTTGCAGATGCGCGCGGGCCTCGCGCGCTCCGCGACGCGTTTTCAGATGCAGACCGGCGTCGGCGGTACGACGAGTGCGACGGGCGCGGCGGGCGGCCAGAGCACCGCGGCGACGATCGCCGCGCTCGCGCAGGGCGGCGCTGCGGGCGGCGGCAACTTCACGGACGATCCCGGCCTCAAGGACACCGACGGCAACGCGCCCGTCGCGCCCTTGCAGATGATCAGCGTCGATTCGCTGCTCGACGTGCCGGGGTTTTCGGCGGAAGCGGTCGCGAAGCTCCGGCCGTTCGTCAACGTGCTGCCGACTTCGACGGCTGTGAACATGAACACCGCGCCCGCCGAAGTGATCGCGGCCGTGGTGCCGGGCATGAATCTGTCGCAGGCGCAGGCGTTCGTCGCGCGCCGCGAGACGGTGTTTTTTCACGACATCGGCAACGTGCAGCTCGCGCTGACCGGCGCGGGCGTCAAGACGGTGTCGATGGACCCGAACGAAATGGACGTCACCACGCGGTATTTCGTGATTCACGGACGCGTCGAGCATGAACGCGCGCAACTGGAGCGCACGACGCTCGTGTATCGCGATCCGACGACGCACACGACACGCATCGTATACACGCGCGACAGCCTGTAACGACGTGCCGCAGTCATTGATGAGAGGAAGTGGCCTTTGAGCACACTGATCGTTTTACTGCCGCCGCGCGATCCCGCGGTCCGCTCGGAAGAGTGGCATCTGCCGGATCTGCCGTTTCTGCTGCTCGACAAGCGCGGCGAGCCGCAGCGCGCCGGCCGCGCGGCCCTCGGGCTGCTGCCGCGCGCGAGTGCGACCGTGCTGATCGTCGCCGCGCGCGACACGCTGCTGCTTGCCGCGTCCGTGCCGCCGCTCAAGGGTCCGCGCTTGCGCCAGGCGCTGCCGAACGTCGTCGAGGATCAGTTGATTCAGGATCCGCAGACGTGCCACATCGCGGTCGATCCGCTCGAACTCGCCGATGGCAAGCGCGTGGTCGCCGTGATCGATCGCGGCTGGTTCCGCTTCGTGCTCGGCGCGTTTTCGGGCGCGGGGCATCGCAACGTCAAGGCCGTGCCCGCGACGCGCTGCCTGCCCGTGCCGGCCGCGAGCGCTCCCGAAGAAGGCGAGCAAACGGTCGCGGCGCCGACGCCGTTCATCGCCGGGCTGTTCGGTCATGTCGTGTCGACCGCGCCCGCGCTGATCGGCGAGATGGCCGCGCCGTCGCCCGCCGCGTCCGGCACGCCGCGCATCGAGATCGCGATTGCGCGCGGCGAACGCGCGGCGCTCGGCGAAGGCCTCGCGCTGCCCGCCGATTCGATCGAAGCGACGCTGGCCGCGCTTGCGGGCGATCATCCCGCGACGCTGTATTCGCTCGTCGATCTGCCCGGCGACGAGCCGCGTCTGTCCGGCTCGCGCAATGCCGCGGCCGCTATCGCCGGCGCGCAGCCGATCGCCTTCGAAGCGCTCGCGCGCAACGCGCTTGCGAGCCGCTTCGATCTGTGCCAGTTCGAATTCGCCGCGCAGCCGTGGCGTCTCGACCGCGCGACCGTGCGCCGCCTGCGCGTGCCGATCGCGCTCGTGGCGGCGTCGATCATCGTGTCGGTCATCGGCGTCAACGTGCAATGGCTGCAGCTCGCGCGCCAGCGGGACGCCATCAGCGCGCAGATGACCGAGCTTCTGCTCAACGCGTTCCCGAAGACGACCGTCGTGCTCGACGCGCCGGATCAGATGGCGCGCAACCTCGACCGGCTGCGCGTGGCGTCGGGCCAGTTGTCGCCGTCCGATTTTCTGTCGCTCGCCGATGGCCTCGCGCGCTCGCTCGGTCCCGTGCCGGTGAACGGCGTGGCGGGGCTCGACTATCGCGACCGGCATCTTGAAGTGACCTTCAAGCCGGAAACGAAGGTCGATCCCGATCTTTCGAGGCGTCTCGCGGCTAATGGCCTGAACGGGTCGATCGACAGCAACACCGGCAAATGGATGATCAGGAGCGGCCAATGAAAGCGGAAATCGGACGTTCGCTGTCGGAATTCTGGGAAGTGCGCACACCGCGCGAAAAGACGCTGCTGATGTGGGGCGGCATCGCGCTCGGCATCGCGCTGGTGTATCTCGTGCTGTGGGCGCCTGCGTACGAAGGCCGCGCGCGGCTGCGCCAGAGCTTGCCGGCGATGCAGCGCCAACTCGCGACCATGAACGCGCAGGCCAACGAAGCGCGCTCGCTCGCGCCCGCCACGGAAGGCGTGATGCCCACCGGCGGCGCGCTGCGCGATGCGCTCGCGAAGTCGCTCGCGGACAACGGCATGCAGCCGACGCAGATTCAGGTGATCGGCGCGGCGGTGCAGATCCAGTTGAAAAACGCGTCGTTCCCGAACTGGACGATGTGGCTCGACGACGCGCGCAAGCAGTTCAAGGTGCAGGTGTCGGACGCGCGCGTCACGGCGCTCAAGCAGGATGGCCAGGTCGATCTGACCGCTTCGCTGCAACCGGCCGGCACGAAATGAGTTACTGGACGCGACGCATCCGGCTCGCCTTGCCGGCGATCTTCGTGATGCTGATATCGGTCGCGGGCACGCTGCTCGTGATGATGCCCGCCGCGTGGATCGTGCCGCAGTTCTCGAAGGCGACGGGCGGCCACGTGAATCTCGTCGATCCATCGGGATCGCTCTGGCAAGGCTCGGCGACGCTGATGCTCGCCGCGGGCAGCGACGGCGCGGGCGCGACGCTGCTTCCGGGGCGCATCGAATGGACGACGTCGTTCCTGCCGCTTTTCACCGGCCGCATTCACATGACGATGCGCCAGACGGACGCCATGCCCGATGCCGTGATCCTCGATGCCAGCCCGCGCGGCGCGACGCTCACGGCCGGACAGATCGCGGTGCCCGCGACGCTGCTCGCCGGTCTGGGCGCGCCGTTCAACACGCTGGATTTCGATGGCGCGGTGCGGCTCTCGTGGACCGAGTTCCGTTTGCTGAACCGCAACGCTTACGGACAAGTGGTCGTCACGCTCGACGACATGGCTTCGCGCGTCTCGCGCGTGAAGCCGCTCGGTTCATACCGCGTCGCGCTGCAGGCGCAGGGCGCATCCGCGACGATCGATCTGACGACGAGCAAAGGTCCGCTGATGCTCAGCGGCAACGGTTCGATCGCGCCGGAATCGACGTCGTTTCAGGGCACCGCGACCGCCGCGCCCGAGCAGCGCGAGAACCTGGCGGGTCTCTTGAACCTGCTCGGCCGTCACACCGATCCGGATACGGTCGCGCTCACCTTCATGCGATAGAACTCAGCGGCTGGCGGTTTGCGCCGGACCGGAAGCCGGCGCGGGCGCTTCCACGCCGCCCGTCTCGCGATCCATCTGCGCGACGTCCCAGCCGCCGCCGAGCGCCTTCACGAGTCCCACCGACGACACCATGCGCTGCCCCGCGATATTCGCGAGCTTCTGCTGCGCGGTGAACGCCGTGGTTTGCGCGGTCAGCACGTTGATGAACGCGACCGTTCCCGCCTTGTACTGATTGTTGATGATCGCGAGCGCCTGCTGCGCGGATTCGACGGCCTGCTGCTGCACGACGATTTCCTTCTCCAGAATACGCAGCGACGCGAGATTGTCTTCGACGTCCTGGAACGCGGTGAGCACCGTCTGCCGGTAGGTGGCGACGTTCTGGTCATAGGCGGCGCGCGCGGCTTCGGTGCGCGCGGCGCGCAGGCCGCCGTCGAAGAGGGTTGCGGCGATGTCCGGCCCGAGCGTCCAGAAGCGCGACGGCGCGCGCAGCAATTGCGACAGCACCGAGCTTTCGAAGCCGCCTTGCGCCGAGAGGGTGAGCGTGGGGAAATACGCGGCCATTTCGATGCCGATCTGCTCGTTCGCCGCCGCCGCCTTGCGTTCCGCCGAAGCGATATCGGGCCGGCGTTCGAGAATCGCCGACGGCATCTGTACGGGCACGGTGGGCGGTGTCGCGTCGAGCGGGATCGGCGGAATCGAGAACGTCGACGCCGGCTCACCGACGAGCACCGCGATCGCGTGCTCGAACTGCGCGCGCGCGACGCCGTTGTCGATGGCGGATGCCTGCGCGGATTGCAGTTGCGTTTGCGCCTGAATCACGTCCGAACGCGCGACGATGCCCTGCGCGTACTGGTTCTGCGTGAGCTTGAGCGACTGCTGGTAAGCCGCGACGGTCTCGTCGAGGAGCTTTTGCTGGGCGTCCAGCGAGCGCAACTGGAAGTAGCTCTGCGCGAGCGTGGCCTGCGCGGAGAGACGCGCGTTCGCGAGATCGGCGGCGGCGCCCTGCTGGCCCGCCTTCTGACCGGCGACCGTGCGCGAGACGCTGCCCCACAGGTCCGGCTCCCAGCTTGCGTCGAGCGCGAGGCTGAACTGGTTGTTCACCGAGCCTTGCTGGCCGAAGCTGGAACTGCTGGTCGAGCGGTTGCCCGCGCCCGTTCCCGCGCGCGACGCCGACGCCGACGCACCGATGACCGGGAAATAGGCCGCGCGCGCTTCGCCGACGAGCGCGCGCGCCTGCCGGTAAGCCGCCGCGAATTGCGCGATGCTCTGGTTCGACTGATTCAATTGCGCTTCGAGCTCGTCGAGGCGCGTGTCGTTGTAGATGGTCCACCACGCGCCGCGATCGGTCTGGTCGGCGGGCTGCGCGACCTTCCAGCCATCGGGCGCTTCCTTGTAGCTGGCCGGAACGGCGGTGGCGGGGCGCTGATAGTCGGGCCCGACGGCGCAGCCGGCGATAAATATCGCGAGCACGGCGGCAGTCAGGCAGCGCATGGCGGCGGGAGCGGAGGCGGGAAGGGCGGGGCGATACGGCATCTGCTTGTCGGAATTCCTGTCGGCGCGGCTCCGGTCGATGCGACGGAGGGCGAAGCCGAGATGGTAACGGAACGCGGCGCGCGCCGATGTGAGGCGCGCGTCAGGCAGACGTTAGGGTAACGGGTTCGCCGTAAGGCGGGTGTTACGCGGCAGGACGTATCGGTTACGACGCGTTACGGCGCGCCGTCGGTGCACGGCGGGCGGAGCAGCGGCCGCGCGGATGCCTGCTTGGACCCGGCAGCGGACGCCGAATTGCGCCGCCGATGCCGGTTCTCGAACCATCCCATGCCCAGCACCGCGAACGATCCGCCCGGCAGCAGGAACACGATCACATACAACGCGAGTTTCCACGAACTCAGCTTCGCCGGGACGAAGTGACGGGAAGCGTTGGCGATCATGCTGCCGATAGGGCCGATGCGTCGGCGGGCGGTGCGGGCAAAGCGGGTCATGGGTGGGTCCTTCGGGCGTCGAAACGACGCGGCTGGCGATCAGAACATGGTTGCGGGCGGCGCATCTTGCGCGTAACTCGTTGCATAGAATAATATTGACTGAGCAACTATTTTTCAAGATACTGCTGATTGCTTTTCAGCAGTTGTTGCCTTTGCGAAACGCGACCGAGTGTCGCAAGCGCGCATCATCCGTACGATTGACGTGGCATGAACAGCGAACCGCTTTACGATCCCGACACGATTCAACTCGAAACCAGCCTCGGCTACTATCTCGCCAAGGCGCGCAACGTGCTCGTCATGCGAACCGATCAGGCGCTCAAACCGCTCGATCTGACGTCGCCGCAAATCGGCGTGATCATGATGCTGGCGTCGGGGCGGGCGCGCACGCCGCTGGAGTTGTCGCGCGAGATGTCCTACGACAGCGGCTCGATGACGCGTATGCTCGACCGGCTCGAGAAGAAGGGTTTCGTGAGCCGCGCGCGCAGCGAGGCGGACCGGCGCATCGTCGAGCTGAGTCTGACGGCGCGCGGGCGCGATGCGGCGAGCCGTCTGCCGGCGATCGGCGCGGCGATGCTCAACGAGCAGTTGCACGGCTTCAGCCGCGCCGAGCTGGATCTGCTGATCGCGATGCTCGCGCGCATCATCGGCAATACGCCGATGGCGGACTGCGCGCCCTGCGGGATAGACGAAGAACCATCTGATTAATCCGAGAAACCAGGCAATTCTTTGCGCCATTTTCACTGCCTGAGCAGAGAATGCCCCGACAAGAAAATGCTCGCGCCTAATGCGCTTCGAGCACCGGAGAACCGAACATGTCCGCATCCACGACGAGCGCGCCCGCCTCGCCGCCCGCACCGATACCGCTCAAGGGCGGCATCCTCGCCTTGCTCACGATGGGCCTCGCCCTCGGCACCTTCATGGAGGTGCTCGACACGTCGATCGCGAACGTCGCGGTGCCGACCATCTCCGGCAGCCTCGGTGTCGCGACGAGCGAAGGCACGTGGGTCATTTCGTCGTACTCGGTCGCGTCCGCGATTGCGGTGCCGCTGACCGGCTGGCTCGCGCGGCGGGTCGGCGAGGTCAAACTGTTCACGATCTCCGTGCTGCTGTTCTCGATCGCCTCCGCGCTGTGCGGGCTCGCGCACAACTTCGAATCGCTGATCGCGTTCCGGCTGCTGCAAGGCCTCGTCTCCGGCCCGATGGTCCCGCTCTCGCAAACCATCCTCATGCGCAGCTATCCGCCCGAAAAACGCGGGCTCGCGCTCGGTCTCTGGGCGATGACCGTGATCGTCGCGCCGATCTTCGGCCCCGTGATGGGCGGCTACATCACCGATAACTTCACCTGGCCGTGGATCTTCTACATCAACGTGCCGATCGGGATGTTTTCGGCGGCGATCGCGTATTTCCTCCTGCGCGGCCACGAAACCAAGACCACGCAGCAGCGCATCGACGCCGTCGGTCTCGCGCTGCTCGTGATCGGCGTCGCGTGTTTGCAGATGATGCTCGACCTCGGCAAGGATCACGACTGGTTCAGCTCGAACCTCATCGTGACGCTGGCGATCGTTTCGGCGGTGTCGCTCGCCTTCATGTTCGCGTGGGAGCTGACCGAGAAGGAACCGGTGATCGACCTCTCGCTGTTCCGCGACCGCAATTTCGCGATGGGCGTGCTCATCACGTCGCTCGGCTTTCTCGCGTTCTTCGGCTCGGTGGTCGTGCTGCCGCTCTGGCTGCAAACCGTGCTGGGCTACACGCCGTGGCTCGCGGGTCTCGCGACCGCGCCGGTCGGCATTCTCGCGCTGGTGCTGTCGCCGCTCATCGGGCAGAACATGCATCGGCTGAATCTGCGGGTGATCGCGAGTTTCGCGTTCCTCACGTTTGCGTTCGTGTCGCACTGGAACTCGACGTTCACGCTCGACACGCCGTTCCACGAGATCATCTATCCGCGTCTGATTCAGGGCATCGGCGTCGCGTGCTTCTTCGTGCCGATGACGACGATCACGCTCTCCAGCGTTTCCGACGAACGGCTCGCGGGCGCGGCGGGGCTGTCGAACTTTCTGCGCACCTTGTCGGGCGCGATCGGCACGGCGGTGAGCACGACTTTCTGGGAAAACGGCATGATTCGCCATCACGCGCGTCTCACCGAATCGGTGACGCCGTATTCGGCGGGCACCACGGCCTATTCGGATCTGCTTTCGGGACTGGGGCTGTCGGGACAGGCGCTGACGGCGCAACTGGATCGCGTCGTGTCGGCGCAGGCGTACATGATGTCGACCAACGACTTCTTCCGCATCTCCTTCTATGCGTTTCTCGTGCTGGCGGCGATGGTCTGGCTGACGCGGCCGAAGAAGGGCGCGTCAGCCTCGATGGGACATTGATCCGGCGTTACTGCGGCGCGAGCGGCGTGACCGACTGGCCCGGCTGGCTTTCGAGATTGAGCGGGGCGGGCTGATCGAGCGGGCTGACCTGTACGCCGCCCGGAGCCGGCGCGGGCGCCACGGGCGAAACGCCGGCTTGCGGCGTCGCCGTCTTGCGAAGCCCCGGACCGTTGCGCACGAACTGCTTGAAATCCGCGCCCGCCTGCCACGGATTCGGCTCGCAGCCGAGCGGGTGCTCGCAGTGCGCCGCGAAGCCGATGGTCGCGGTGCCTTCGTTGGTCGGCGTCTTCGTGATCTGATACGCGAGCGCGCGCTTGCCGCTCGACGGTCCCGCCGTCTGGATGATCGAATCCGTGATGGTCTGGAGCTTGTACTCCGAGTGGTTCGTCACCCAGACTTGCGCGCGCGCCCACCAGGCGTCGCATTCGGCCTTGCTCATGCACGTGAGCGGCGCGGTGGCCTGTTCCATCGTCGTGCTGCTGACCTGGTCCTGCACCGCGCAGCCGCTCAACACTGCGAGCGACGCGGCCCCCAGCGCGGCCGCGCCGAAGAACTTCTTAATCATTGCTCCCCCGATCGTCGAAAAACTCGGCAACATTTTGACCTCACTCAGCCGATGATGTTGCGGTGCGTTTCCCACTGTTGCACAACCGGAAAAACTTGCCGTTCGCGAAAACCGCGAGCGCGGAAAATTCTGCGTCAGGCGCTCGCGGCGTTCAGTTTGTAGACCTGATAAGCGGCAACGAAGGCATCGAAGGTTTCGGTGTCGCGGCTTTCGACCACCGTCTGCTCGACAAGCGATTTCGCGGCGAGCTCTTCCATCGCGCGCTCTTCGTCGACGGAAAGCGGACGCGCGCGAAAGCCTTCCGCGTGACGCATGCTCAGTTCGAGCGCGAAGTCGTCGAACGACTGGTGCTTCTCGCGCATGATTTGGAGCACGCGCGCCGACGGCGTGAGCGACGCATCCGCGATGCGCGGCCGCAGCGCCGCGAGCGCGCGCGAGTGGTCGTCGTGGCCGTTGAGCGCATCGAGCGTCTTCGCGACGGGCGCGATGGCATCGAAGAGCTCTTCGGCCCATTGCCGCATCGGCACGCTCGCGCCGTCGCGCTGAAGCGCAAGACCCGGCTTGCGGCCTTCCTTCGCCACCGCGCTGAAATTGCCATTCGCCTCGATGCTCGCCTCGCGCGGCAAGAGCGGGCTGTCTTCGAGCGCGCAATACAGCAGATACGCATCGAGAAAGCGCGCGGTTTCGAGCGAAATGCCGGTCGGTACGAACGGATCGATGTCGAGGCAGCGCACTTCGATGTACTGCACGCCGCGCTCGGCGAGCGCATGCAGCGGACGTTCGCCCGAGTGCGTGATGCGCTTCGGACGGATCGTCGAGTAGAACTCGTTTTCGATCTGCAGGACGTTGGTGTTGATCTGCACCCACTCGCCGTTGCGCTGCGTGCCGATGGCTTCGTAGGGCGCGTAAGGCTGGCTCACCGCTTTGGCGAGCACGTCGAGATAGGCGTCGAGATCGTCGTAGCTCGGCAGCAGATCCGCCTGCGCCGGATTGTTCGTGTAGCCGAGATCGCTCATGCGCAGGCTGGTCGCGTGCGGCAGATAGAACGTGTCGGCGTCGAACGATTCGAGATGATGCGCCTTGCCTTCGACAAAGCGCTTGTTCAGCGCCGGCGACGCGCCGAACAGATACATCAGCAGCCAGCTCGTGCGGCGGAAATTGCGGATCAGCGCGAAGTAGCGTTCCGACTGGAAGTCCTGCGCCGACAGCGTGCTCGTGTTGTCGAGCGCCTGCCACGCGCGCCACACCGCTTCGTTGAGCGAATAGTTGTAGTGGATGCCGGCGATGCATTGCATCGTGCGGCCATAACGCAGCGCGAGGCCGCGCCGGTACACCGTCTTCAGCGTGCCGATATTCGACGTGCCGTAATAGCCGAAGGGGATTTCGTCCTCCGGCGGCAGCGAATTGGGCATCGAGTTATTCCAGAGCAACTCGTCGCCCATGTGCGCGTACGCGAAACGATGCAGCGTATCGAGCGAATCGAGCGTCACCGCGACATCCGATTCGGCCGGCGTGATGAGCTCGACGAGCGCCTCGGAGTAATCGGTCGTGATGAGCGGATGCGTCAGCGCCGATCCGAACGCGCGCGGATGCGGCGTCATCGCGAGCTTGCCGTGCGGCGTCACGCGCAGGCTTTCTTTTTCGATGCCGCGCAAGCCGTGGCGCAACGCGTCGGCGTGCGGGCCCGACGCGAGCGCGGCAAGCCTGCGCTCGAATGCGCCGGCCTTGGGGTGAGCGGGATTCTTGTTTGACATTGAAGCGTTCTGCGAGGAGCGCGAGCGGCGTGCGCGCGATCGTATTTTTAGGGTAGCGGGCACTTTAACATTTCGGTGTCAGGCGCGCTTGCACCCAGAAACAGCAAGGGTTTGCGGGCTTTTCGGGAGATTTGCCGGAGCCGCTGTGAACGGCTCGCGAGGGGTGGGAAGCGCTCGCGCGTCGCGATGACGGCGAGCGTTCGGGCGTCAGGCAACCTTGTCGGATTCGCGGTGCGCGCGCTCCGTTTCGAGCAGCACTTCCTTACGCGGCGCGCCCCAGCGATAACCCGCGATCGCACCGTCCTTGCCGATCACGCGATGACACGGAATCGCGAGCGCGACCGGATTCGATGCGCACGCATTCGCGACCGCCCGCACCGCGCGCGGCGAGCCGAGCGATTCGGCGATCTCCGTGTAACTGCGCGTCTGCCCGTACGGGATGCGCCGCAACGCGTCCCACACGCGCCGCTGAAACGCGGTCGCGCCGATGTCGAGCGGCAAGTCGACGCGCTCGCGCGTGCCTTGCAGATACGCGCGAACCTGCGCGATGAACGGCTCCATGCTCGCGGCGTCCTCGACGCGCCTGGCTTGCGCGAAATCGGCGGCAAGCTGCTCGACGAGCGCGGGCGCTTCGTCGCCGAAAGCGATCTTGCACACGCCTTTGTCCGTCGCCGCGACGAGCACGGCGCCGAGCGGGGTATCGGCGGTGGCGTAGCGCACCGTGAGGCCCGCGCCCCCGCGCCTGTACTCGGACGGCGTCATGCCAAGCTCGGCGGGCACCGCTTCGTACATGCGCGACGGCGAGCCGAACCCGGCGTCGTGCGTCGCGCGCGTGACGTCGCGGCCGCGCTGCAACGCGTCGCGCAGCACGCCCGCGCGCTGCGCCGCCTGATACTGCCGCGGCGAAATGCCGACGATCCGCGAGAACAGCCGTTGCAGATGAAACGGGCTCACGTGGACGGCTTCGCTCAACTGCGCGAGCGTCATGCGTTGCTGCGGATCGGCGTCGAGCACCTTGCAGGCGCGCTCGACGATGGCGAGCTCGCGCGGCAGGCTCGTCGGCTGGCAGCGTTTGCACGGACGATAACCGGCGTGCTCGGCGGCATCGGTCGTCGCGAAGAATTCGACGTTCTCGCGGCGCGGCGCCCGCGACGCGCACGACGGCCGGCAGAACACGCCGGTCGTGCGCACGGCGAAGAAGAAGGCGCCGTCGGCGCGCGGGTCGCGGTCCTGGACGGCCTGCCAGCGGCCTTCGTCGGAAGCGAAAGTGGGGTTCGATGCGGTTGTCATGACGACCTCGATGGCTCTTGGGTACGGGACCACTGTAGAGCCGTGCAGTCGAGGTTACGCGCCGATTCTTGCGGTGTCATCGCTAGGCAAAATCCGAAAAGTGACGCGCAGATACCACAACTCGACGCTATAGGGGTTTTTACTAAAATTTCTATTGCGTCGCATCAAGCGCCTGTGTATAGTTGGAACTGTCTCCTCCATGTCTCCTCCTGATATGGATTCAGCCCGCCCACCTAGGCGGGCTTTTTTTCGCCTGTACGAAACGCGACGGCGTAAAAAAACCGGGCGTCGCCGCCCGGTTCCGTATGCACGCTGCTGCGGCCGTTACAGCACGTAGCGGGACAGGTCTTCGTCCTGCGCCACTTCGCCGAGCGCGCGGTCCACGTACGCCGCGTCGATGCGCACCGGCTGGCCCGCATGATTGCCCGCCGCGAACGACACTTCCTCCAGCAACTTTTCGATCACCGTGTACAGGCGCCGCGCGCCGATGTTTTCGGTCTTTTCGTTGACCGAGTAGGCCACTTCCGCCAGACGCCGGATGCCGTCCTGCGCGAAATCCAGATCGACGCCTTCCGTCGCGAGCAGCGCCTTGTACTGCTTGACGAGGCTTGCGTCGGTCGCATTCAGGATCGCTTCGAAGTCCTCGACCGACAGCGAATCCAGTTCCACGCGAATCGGGAAACGCCCTTGCAGTTCGGGAATCAGATCGCTCGGCTTGGCGAGATGAAACGCGCCGCTCGCGATGAACAGGATGTGATCGGTCTTGATCATCCCGTATTTCGTGTTGATGGTCGTGCCTTCGACGAGCGGCAGCAGGTCGCGCTGCACGCCCGCGCGCGACACTTCGGCACCGCCGGTTTCGCTGCGCGACGCGATCTTGTCGATCTCGTCCAGGAACACGATGCCGTTTTGCTCGACGTTCTGCACCGCGCGGCTCTTGACCTCTTCGTCGTTGAGCATCTTGCCGGCTTCTTCGTCGGTGAGCAGCTTGAGCGCTTCCTTGACCTTCACCTTGCGGCGCGTCTTCTTGCCACCGCCGATATTCGCGAACATCGAGCGAATCTGCTCGGTCATGTCTTCCATGCCCGGCGGCCCCATGATGTCCATGCCGGCCTGCGGCATTTCCACGTCGAGCTCGATTTCCTTGTCGTCGAGCGCGCCTTCGCGCAGACGCTTGCGGAAGGTCTGGCGCGTCGCGTTGTCGCCTTCAGCCGGCACGCTGTCGGACGATGCGCTGAAGCCGACCGGCCGCGCCGTCGGCAGCAGGATATCGAGAATCCGGTCTTCGGCGCGGTCTTCCGCCTTCGTGCGCACCTTCTTCATCTCGGATTCGCGCGTCTGCTTGACCGAAATTTCGATCAGATCGCGCACGATGCTGTCGACGTCGCGGCCCACATAGCCGACTTCCGTGAACTTCGTGGCTTCGATCTTGATGAACGGCGCGTCCGCGAGCTTCGCGAGACGCCGCGCGATCTCGGTCTTGCCGACGCCCGTCGGCCCGATCATCAGAATGTTCTTCGGCGTGATTTCCTGGCGCAGCGGCTCGGCGACCTGCTGACGACGCCAGCGGTTGCGCAGCGCGACAGCCACGGCCTTTTTCGCGCGGCCCTGGCCGATGATGTGCTTGTCCAGTTCGGAGACGATTTCGGAGGGAGTCATGGTGGTCATCGCTGGGTTCCTTTACTCGATCGTCTCGATGACGCGATTGTGGTTCGTGTAGATGCACATGTCGCCGGCGATGGTGAGCGCCTTTTCGACGATATCGCGCGGAGAGAGATCGGTGTTCTCGATGAGCGCCTGCGCCGCCGCCTGCGCGTACGCGCCGCCCGAGCCGATCGCGGCGATGCCGTGTTCGGGATCGAGCACGTCGCCGTTGCCGGTGATGACGAGCGTCGTGTCCTTGTCCGCCGTGATCAGCATGGCTTCGAGCCGGCGCAGCATGCGGTCCGTGCGCCAGTCCTTCGCCAGTTCGACGGCGGCGCGCGTCAGGTTGCCCTGATGCTTTTCGAGTTTCGCCTCGAAGCGGTCGAGCAGCGAGAACGCGTCGGCGGTGCCGCCCGCGAAGCCCACCAGCACCTTGCCGCCATAGATGCGGCGCACTTTCTTCGCGCCCCCTTTCATGACGATGTTGCCGAGCGTCACCTGACCATCGCCGCCCAGCGCGACTTTGCCGTCGCGGCGCACGGAGACGATGGTCGTGCCGTGAAATTGTTCCATGTGCGTTCCTTGGATAAACAGACGATGCGTGGCGATGAAAGTCCGCCGCGCAGTCGAGAATTCGATGGAGTGCACGGCGCGGGGTTCCGCCCGGCCTAAGGCTTCGGGCGGACGGCGCCGCGCTCGCGCCCGTCGCATGGATGCTTTTGCGGGGCGCGTCCGGCTCATTTTAGGGCGATGGAAGATTTATCAAGGCGTAGGCCGCCGATGCTTCGCGCGAGGCCCAGGAAAAACACGCCAGAAAAGCAAAAAGGCACACGTCGATGTGTGCCTTTCCCTTGATGCGACTGCCTTCGCGCAGCTTTTTGCGGCGGCGTCTTCCCCGTGGCGGGCGATCCCGCACGACGCCGGCCGGCGGCGAGATCAGTCGCCGAACAGCTTCTGACGCAGTTCGCGGCGTTCCTGAGCTTCGAGCGAGAGCGTGGCCGTCGGGCGCGCGAGCAGGCGCGGAATGCCGATCGGTTCGCCGGTCTCTTCGCACCAGCCGTAGTCGCCGGATTCGATGCGCGCGAGAGACTGCTGCACCTTCTTCAGAAGCTTGCGCTCGCGGTCGCGCGTGCGCAGTTCCAGTGCGTGCTCTTCCTCGATGGTCGCGCGATCCGCCGGGTCCGGCACGATCACCGTTTCCCGCAGATTTTCGGTCGTCTGGCCGGCATTCTTCAGAATGTCCGCTTGCAACTGTTCGAGCCGGTTCTTGAAGAAGGCGAGTTGATCCTCGTTCATGTAGTCCTTCTCGCTCATCTTCAGGATTTCGGCTTCGGTCAAGAGTTTCGTTGTCATCTGCTTGCTTCTTCAATGTAGGGCGATGTCTTCGCAACGCCCGCACTTGCGTTACCCGCATGCAGCGCATCGGTACGCGGTGCTGCGCGACACGCCGATGCGGGGCCGAACTCCTCTGGAAACCGATATTGGATGATGCTCCGGAAAGGCCCAGGCGGTTTTCGCATGGCCCTTGGATTTCCGGCCCCGGTGCTTTGACTTGATTTGCCTTCCCCCGGCAAATCGAGGCATCGTCCCGACGGGACATCCCTTCTCCTAAACATCCCGCGGACGAGCCCGAAGACGCGCCATCAGCGGAACTGCCCTTCTCCAGTGGGGCTGTATTGTAACTGAACCGCAATTTCCGACGAAACCCACGGAAAACCCTGTCAATTCGCGCCGGAATTTCAAAAATATAACGCCTGGACGTGCAAAAAGCGATGTCGGTTCGTGGGCGCGGCTACATACGCGCATCGAAAGTCCGATCGTGAAAAACGCCGCGCACGAACGGCTCGCGGCGGCGTTTTGTTCCTGCGTGCGACTTTGCTCCGCGCGAGTCGCACAAATCAAGCGAGATGCGTGCCGGATTTACTTCACGAGGCAGGCGTCGAGACCGTCGGTGATCAGGTCTTTCGGCAGCTCGATACCGATGAACACCATCTTGCTGTTCTTCTTCTCGATCGGCATCCATTTGCCGGCGAGGTCGCTGCCCATCATCTGATGCACGCCCTGGAAGACGACCTTGCGATCGACGCCCTTCATGTAAAGCACGCCCTTGTAGCGCAAGAGGCGCTCGCCATAGATCTGCAGAATGCCGCCGAGGAAGTCTTCGAGGCGGTTCGGATCGAACGGCTTGTCGCTGCGGTACACGAACGACTTGATCTTGTCGTCGTGATGCGCGTGATGATGGTGATGCCCGTGCTCGTGATCGTGACTGTGATCGTGGCCGCAGGTCGAATGATCGTGGTCGTGCTCATGGTCGTGGCCATGCGCATGATCGTGATCGTCTTCCGCGAGGAAATCCGGATCGATCTCGAGCTTCGAATTCAGGTTGAAGCCGCGCAGATCGAAGATCTCCTTGATGTCCGCGTCGCCGAAATTCACGACCTTGATCGCCGCGCGCGGGTTCATGTGCAGCAGGCGATGCTTGAGCGCGTCGAGTTCGTCGGCGGAAACGAGATCGGACTTCGTGACGAACAGGCGGTCCGCGAAACCGACCTGACGTTGCACGACTTCGTGCTGATCCAGCTGCGAATCGGCGTGTTTCGCGTCGACCAGGGTGATGATCGCGTCGAGCAGGAATTCGTCGGCGACGGTGTTATCCATGAAGAACGTCTGCGCGACCGGACCCGGATTCGCAAGACCGGTCGTTTCGATCACCACGCGGTCGAACTGGAGCGTGCCCGCTTTATTGCGGTTCGCGAGGTCTTCGAGCGCGCGCGCCAGATCGCCGCGGATCGTGCAGCAGATGCAGCCGTTGCTCATCTGGATGATCTGCTCGTTCGTTTCCTGCACGAGGATTTCGTTGTCGATGTTCTCTTCGCCGAACTCGTTCTCGATCACGGCGATCTTCAGGCCGTGCTGCTCGTTCAGGATGCGCTTGAGCAGCGTGGTCTTGCCGCTGCCCAGAAAGCCGGTCAGGATGGTTACGGGAATCATGGTGTCGCCTGTGTCCTTGTCTGTGCGCTGAATCGATTATTGAAACATATTTGTCAAGCCGGTGCCGCTCGCGCCGTTCGCGCGGGAATTCCGCGTACTTTGGGCCAGTCACGCGATTTGCAACAGCAGCCCTTTCAGGTATTCGCCTTCCGGAAACGCCGTCAGCAGCGGATGATCGACGCCCGCGCCGAGGCGCTTGAGAATCCGCGCATCGACGCGCGCGTCCGCCGCCGCGCCCGCGACGATCTTCTGGAACAGATCCGCATCGATCGCGCCTGAGCACGAATACGTGAAGAGCAGCCCGCCCGGACGCAGCAGCTTGAAACCGCTCAGATTGATGTCCTTGTAGGCGCGCGCGGCGCGATCGACGGTTTCCTTCGACGGCGCGAACTTCGGCGGATCGAGCACGATCAGGTCGAAGCGCTGGCCTTCGTCGTAGAGGCGGCGCAGCGTCTTGAAGGCATCGGCGTCGAGCCAGTCGGCTTTGTCCGCGTCGAAACCGTTCGCCTTGACGTTTTCGCGCGCGAGCGCGAGCGCATCGCCGGACGAATCGACGGACACGACGCGCGTCGCGCCGCCTTTCAACGCGGCGAGCGAAAAACCGCCCGTGTAGCAGAAACAGTTCAGCACGTCGCGGCCGGCGGCGTACTGCGCGACCAGCACGCGGTTGTCGCGCTGATCGACGTAAAAGCCCGTCTTGTGGCCGTTTCTCACATCGACGTGATGCCGCACGCCGCATTCGTCCACGATGAACGTCTCGGGCGGCGCGTCGCCCGCGAGCACGCCCGTCGTCTGTTCGAGGCCTTCCTTCTGGCGGATCGAGACATCCGAGCGCTCGTAGACGTTCGGGCAGCCGGTCGCGGCAATCAGCGCCTGCACGATGGCCTCTTTCCACGCTTCGACGCCCGTCGCCATGAACTGGCAGACGAGCTGCGCGTGCGTGCCGTCGTCCGCGACGTAGTAATCGACGATCAGGCCGGGCAGGCCGTCCGCCTCGCCGAAGACGAGGCGCGTGGCGCCGGTGCCTTTCACCATCGTCTGCCGGTGCGCGACCGCGCGCTGCACGCGCCGCTTGAAGAACGCGTGATCGATCGGCTCGGCTTCGTCGAACGACCAGACGCGCGCACGAATCTGCGAGTGCGGACTGTACGAGGCGCGCGCGAGAAAGCGCCCATCGGCGGCGCGCACGACGACGGTCGCGCCCGCTGCGGGATCGCCGTCGATGCGCGCGATGGCGTTGGCGTAAATCCACGGATGGCGGCGAACGAGCGACTTGTCCTTCGCCGGTTTGAGCGTGATGGTGTTCATTGCAATCCGGAAGCGGCGCCGACGACAGACCGAAAACGGCGCTCGCGCAAGTTAATCGCGCTTTTTCGCGCGCGGGTGCGCCGCATCGTAGACGCGGGCGAGATGTTGAAAATCGAGCGAGGTGTACACCTGCGTGGCCGTGATGCTCGCGTGGCCGAGCAGTTCCTGCACCGCCCGCAGATCGCCGCTCGATTGCAGGACGTGCGTGGCGAACGAATGGCGCAGCACGTGGGGATGCACGTTCGACGGAATGCCCGCCAGCAGCGCGAGCCGTTTCACGCGCTCGCGCACCACGCCGGGCGACATGCGGTTGCCGCGCACCGACAGGAAAAGCGCCTGGGCGTCGAGCTTGACGAACTCGCCGCGCACCGCGATCCATGCGCGCAAGGCGTCGATCGCCTTGCTGCCGACCGGAACCTTGCGCTCGCGGCTGCCTTTGCCGCGAACGTGAACTTCGGCGTTCTCGATATCGAGCCAGCTGACCGACTTCTCGAAATGGCGAACGTCGAGGCTCACCAGTTCCGCGAGCCGCAAGCCCGACGAATAGAACAGTTCGAGGATCGCCTGATCGCGCAGCCCTTCGGTCGTATCGGCGCGCGGCGCGTCCATCAGTTGTTGCGCGTGATCGACGGAAAGCGCCTTCGGCAGCGTCTTCTCGCGCTTGGGCGCGCGCACCGTCGCGACCGGATTCGCCGGCATCTCGATGCGCTCGGCGAGCCATCGATAAAACGCGCGCCACGCCGACAGCCGATGCGCGATCGAGCGCGACGACAACCCTGCCGCATGCGCGCGCACGACCGCGCCGCGAATATCCGCCGCGGTCAGCGATTCGAGCGGACGGTCTTTCGCGAGCGCGCGCAGCTCGCTGAGTTCGTGCGTGTAGCCGCGCAGCGTGTGCTCCGACAGATGCCGCTGATGCTCCAGCATCGCGAGATAGTCGGCGATCGCATCCGCGGAGGGCACTACCTTCGGGGCGTCGGCGGCGGCGTTCATGTTCAGTGCGGCAGCAGGCGGGACAGCGCCGCACTCGCGAGCGCCCCGATCTGCGTGAGGAAGTCGGTCGCCATGCCGTCGTGAAAGCGGCGCGGATCGGGCGAGCCCATGACGAGCAGGCCGAAGCTCGGCGCATCCGGGCCGGCCTGCGGATCGCGCAGCGCGATCAGCGAAACGGACTCGACCTTGCGATCGATGTCGGACGGACCATCGCTCGGCGCGACCGTCGCCGATGCCGAGTTCGCGGCGCCCAGCCACTGCGCCGCCGCGAAGCCCGTGTTCACGCCGCAATACGGCGCGGCGAGGCTGCTCGTGAAAATGCGCACTTCCTCGCCGACCTGACGCGCGAAATCCGCCTGCCGATACGCTTCGTCGATATCCCACACGCGCAGCGCGGCATGCGGCACGTCGAAGACTTCGCACAGGCCTTTGCTGATCGTCGCGGGCAGCGCGTACGGATCGCGCTGCGCGATTACGCGCACGGTCCAGCGGTTGAACTTGGACGAGATGCTGTCGTTTTCGTGGCCGTAGCGCAGCAGTTCGGCAAGACGGCGTTCGAGCTGCTTGTTCTTGTCGCGCAGCATTTCCATCTGACGCTCTTGCAGCGACACGGCCGCCTTGCCGTGCGGATTCGAGAGCCGGATGGCGCCGAGCAGTTCCGCGTGCTCGGCGAAGAAATCGGGGTTGTCGAGCAGGTAGTCGGCGACTTCGCGTGGATTCATGATGACGTGGTTGCGTTTAAACGATGCGATCGAGCTCGATTTCGCCTTCGAACACGGTCGCGGCGGGGCCGGCCATGAAAAGCGCGGCGGATTCGTCGCGCGCGCCGTCCCAGGAAATCGTGAGCGTGCCGCCGTGCGTATGAACGCGCACGGGCGAATCGAGCAGACCGCGGCGGATGCCCGCGGCCACCGCCGCGCACGCGCCCGTGCCGCACGCGAGCGTTTCGCCCGCGCCGCGCTCGTAGACGCGCAGCTTGACCGTCTGACGATCGACGATCTGCATGAAACCCGCGTTCACGCGCTTCGGAAAGCGCGCGTGACGCTCGATCAAGGGGCCTTCGGTCAGCACCGGATACGCTTCCACGTCTTCGACGGTCTGCACGGCGTGCGGATTGCCCATCGAGACGGCCGAAATCCAGCGCGTTTCTCCGCTCACGTCGAGCGGCCAGAGCGTGTCGTGGCCCTGCCGAAGCCCTTCGAGTGCTTGCGCGTCGAACGGGACGTGCGGCGGATCGAACACCGGCGTGCTCATGTCGACGACGACTTCGCCGTTCTCCTGCACCGACAGCGTGATGACGCCGTTTTGCACCTGCACGCGCACGCTCGATGCGTTCGTCAGACCGCGATCGCGCACGAACTTCACGAAGCAGCGCGCGCCGTTGCCGCAGTGCTCGACCTCGCCGCCATCGCAATTGAAGATGCGGTATTTGAAGTCGACGCCTTCGATCGTCGGCTTTTCCACGAGCAGCAGTTGATCCGCGCCAACGCCGAAATGACGGTTCGCGAGCGCGCGCACCTGTTCCGCGCTGAGATCGAGCGCCTGCGAGTAGCCGTCGAGCACGACGAAGTCGTTGCCCGCGCCTTGCATCTTGGTGAATTTGAGTTTCATGGCCGCTATTGTATGTGACCTGCGGCGCGCGATTTCGCGCCGCTTGCGCGTCGATCGGGCCTCAATAAAACCCCGGCTCGCCGGGCGGCCGCGTCTTGAAGCGCTTGTGAACCCAATAATATTGCTCCGGCATGTGCGGAATCTGCTCTTCGAGAAACGCGTTCATGCGGCGCGCGTCGGCTTCGTCGTCGCCGGTGGGGTAGTTGTCCCACGGCTCGAAAATCTTCAGCCGATACCCCTTGTAGTTCGGCAGCACCTCGCCGATGAACGGAACGAGCTGCGCCTTGCCCGTTTTCGCGAGCCGGCCGACGGCCGTCAGCGTGCAAGTGGGAATGCCGAAGAACGGCACGAATGTGGAGTTGCGCATGCCGTAATCCATGTCCGCGCCGAGCATCACCGGCTTGCGGTCGCGCAGCCAGCGCAGCACGATGCGCGCGCTGTCGGCGCGGCTCGCCATGTCGGCGCCGAAGCGGGCGCGCTGCGTCTTGGCGAGTTCTTCGATCTGCGGATTCGAAAACGGCTGATACAGCGAGCCGCACTGCCGGTGCAGCGAGTAATTGAGAAAGATCGAGCCCGCCTCGATGCCGACGAAGTGAAATCCGAGAAAGAGCGTGGGCGGCAGATCGGGATCGGAGAGATCGACGGCGCTGTCCAGTTCGATCAGCTTCTCGAGCTTCTTCGCCGAGCCGAACCATTGCACGCTGCGCTCCACGTAACTGCGGATCGCGTGGCGGAAGTGCTTCTGCGCGATGTCCTCGCGCTTTTCGTCGCTCCACTCGGGGAAGCACAGTTTCAGATTCGTATGCACGATGCGCTTGCGGCGGCTCGGGATCTGATAGAGCAGCCAGCCGAGGCCGTCGCCGAAACGGGCGGTGATGCCATACGGAATGAGCGCCAGGAACTTGAGAAAGCCGATGGCGAGCGCGATGCCGATGCGCCCTAGCATGAGCGGCTCCAGCGTGCGGATGAACGATACGGGACCAGATAAGCCAAAAGGGTCGATTCTGTGAAATTCAGGGAAGCCGGTATAATAGAACCTTCGCCGAGTTAATGGACAACTTGCGGGGCGAAGCCGGCCGGCAGCACGAAGCTGCCAACCGGAGAAGGTATCCGCTAAAGCGTCGCCGCTTCAGACTCCAAACGAAGTCGGCTACGTGAATAAAAACCGTAACCAACTGGAGTCTGAAGCGTGAAGAACGACTATCTCTTTACCTCCGAATCTGTTTCCGAAGGCCACCCGGACAAGGTCGCCGATCAAGTCTCCGACGCCATCCTCGACGCCATTCTGTCGCAGGACAAATATTCGCGCGTCGCGGCGGAAACGCTCTGCAACACCGGTCTCGTCGTGCTCGCGGGCGAAATCACGACCACGGCCAATGTCGATTACATCCAGATCGCGCGTGACACCATCAAGCGCATCGGCTACGACAACACCGACTTCGGCATCGATTATCGCGGCTGCGCGGTGCTCGTCGCTTACGACAAGCAATCGCCGGATATCGCGCAAGGCGTGAACAAGGCACATGACGACAACCTCGATCAGGGCGCGGGCGACCAGGGCCTGATGTTCGGCTACGCGTGCGACGAAACGCCCGAGCTGATGCCGCTGCCGATCCACCTTTCGCACCGCCTCGTCGAGCGCCAGGCGAACCTGCGCCGCGACGGCCGTCTGCCGTGGCTGCGCCCGGACGCGAAGTCGCAAGTCACGGTGCGTTACGTCGATGGCAAGGCGCACTCCATCGACACGGTCGTGCTCTCCACGCAGCATTCGCCGGATATCGACCTGCCGCAACTGCGCGAAGCGGTGATCGAAGAAGTCATCAAGCCGACGCTGCCGAAGGATCTCATCAAGGGCGACATCAAGTTCCTGGTGAACCCGACGGGCCGCTTCGTTATTGGCGGTCCGCAGGGCGACTGCGGTCTGACGGGCCGCAAGATCATCGTCGATACGTACGGCGGCGCGGCCCCGCACGGCGGCGGCGCGTTCTCGGGCAAGGATCCGTCGAAGGTCGACCGCTCGGCGGCCTACGCCGGCCGTTATGTCGCGAAGAACATCGTCGCGGCGGGGCTCGCCTCGCGCGCGCTGATTCAGGTTTCGTACGCCATCGGCGTGGCGCGCCCGACTTCCGTGATGGTCAACACGTTCGGCACGGGCCGCGTGTCGGATGCCGAGATCACGAAGCTCGTGCTCGAACATTTCGATCTGCGTCCGAAGGGCATCATTCAGATGCTCGACCTGCTGCGTCCGATCTACGAAAAGACGGCGGCTTATGGCCACTTTGGTCGCGAAGAGCCGGAATTTTCGTGGGAAGCCACCGACAAGGCGCTTGTCCTGGCGGAAGCGGCTGGCACGGAACCGGTCGCGAGCGTCGCTTAACGCCGGCGTTCGTCGCCATTCAGAAAAACGGCAAGCCGCGCGCTTGCCGTTTTTTTTGCGGCGCATTTCTTGCGGGATAGGGCATCGGCACAACCGATCGCGCGGAACCGCCATGTCGTACGACACGCTCCTTTCTCCCGTCACTATCTGCAATCTCGAACTGCGCAACCGCGTCGTGATGGCGCCGCTCGCGCGCCATCGCGCGTCGCAACCCGGCGACGTGCCCGTCGAAATGAACGCTCATTACTATGCGCAGCGCGCGAGCGCGGGGCTGATCGTGACCGAGCCCGCGCACGTTTCGCGGCAAGGTCAGGGCGGCTGGGCCGCGCCCGGCATCCACTCGGACGCGCAGGCTGCGGGCTGGAAGGGCGTTGTCGGCGCGGTGCATGCGCGGCACGGGCGCATCGCGGCGCTGTTGTCGCATGCCGGACGCCTGTCGCACCGGCGCTTGCGCGACGACGGCTCGCCGCCCGTCGCGCCGTCCGCGATCCGCGCGCAACACGCGCAAGTGCTCGTGATGAGGGACGACGGCACGCACGGTTTCATCGAAGCCGACGCCCCGCGCGCGCTCGAAACCGGCGAAATCGCGCATGTTTTGCTTGAGTTCGTCGATGCCGCGCATCGCGCCGCGCGCGCGGATTTCGACCTGATCGAGATCGACGCAGCGAACGGCGGGCTGCTGCATCAGTTCATCGCGACCGGCTCGAACCGGCGCACCGACGCGTACGGCGGCAGCGTCGAAAACCGCATGAGGATCGTGGTCGACGTGCTGGAGGCGGTGGCGGGCGTGATCGGCGCGCATCGCACCGGCATTCGGCTGTCGCCGGCGTTCACCGGCGCGGATATCGAAGATGCCGAAGCGCTGGCGTCGTCGGCGTATCTGGCGGGCGAACTGAAGCGCATCGGCATTGCCTACGTGGATCTCGCCGATGCCGACGACGCGCTGCGCCACGCCCTGCGCGATGCGTGCGATGGCGCGATTATCGCGTCGGGAGAGGGCGGCACGGCGGAGGAAGCGAGTGCGCGGATAGAACGCGGCGACGCCGATGCCGTGTCATTCGGCCGCGCGTTCATCGCGAATCCGGATTTAGTGGAGCGGCTGAAATTGAGCGCGCCGCTCGCCGAAGCCGATCCGTCCACGCTCAACGGCGGCGGCGAGCACGGCTATACCGATTATCCGACGCTCGATTAGCGCGCGGCGAAGGCGTACCAGCCGGCACTGCTCGTCGACAGGCGGCGCGGGCGGCGGCTCGTCAGCGCGGCGGCTTTCGGTTTGGGCGCGGGCGCGCGCAACTGCATCGGACGGCGCAGCAGCGCCTGCAGCGACACGCGGCGCGAAGCCGTGCGCACGCGCAGGTTGAAGAAGAAACCGCGGAACCACGACCGGATGCCGTCGACCGGATGCACGTTCTTCAATTGCTCGGTGAGCGCCTGCGTGCGCGCGGAATGATGGCGCAACGCGCGGATCATGCCGCGGCGGGCAGGACGCGCCGCGCGTGCAGCAGCGCGGGTAAGGCCGATAGCGATTCGGTGGTTCATGTCAGCGGGAGGTCGGTTGCGTGGATGCAAACTCGACGATAGTCGTCTCAAAAATAGCGATCAAGGCATTCGATTCGAAGTGATTCAGCAAGTTGCACCGAACTGTCGCGGCCAATTTACACAAGCATCATTACCGGGGTAAGTCCGCGTTTTCCCTGCCGTTTTATGAAGCGGATGCTGATAAATAATCGGCGAAGCGTTGTCGTGCGGGCCTTTGCGCGATATCGGATTTACAATTCACGTATTCGCCCCAATTCCGGATATAGCGTCGCCGGCATGAGTTCATTCGAATGCCGCCGACGAGGAACTGAAATGTCAGATCAAAACACGCTCAAATCGAAAAAAGATCAGGTTCACGAACTGCGCGAAAAAGGCTACGTGATCGTGAAAGGGCTGGTTCCGAAGGAGCGGCGCGACGCGATGCGCGAAGTGGCGCGCCTGCAGCTTGCCGAGGCCGCCGCGCCGGTCGAGTTCGAAGCCGATCTGAAATATCCTGGCGCGCCGGACTCGAAGGAGGCGCCCGGCGGCCATACGGTGCGCCGTCTGCTCGACGCGTATGCGCGGCATCCGTTCTTAGCGGAGTTCGCGACCTCCCCCGAAGTGCGCGGCTGGATGGAGCTGTATTTCGGCGAAGCGCCGTATCTGTCGCGCGCGCATCACAACTGCATGATGACGAAGCATCCGGCCTACGGCAGTCTGACCGGCTGGCATCGCGACGTGCGGTACTGGGCGTTCGAGCGCGACGACCTCGTTTCCGCGTGGCTCGCGCTCGGCAACGAGACGGTGGACAACGGCGCGCTGTGGTTCGTGCCCGCGTCGCACAAGCTGCCGTTCACGTCGGATCGTTTCGACGCCGCCAAATTCTTCCGCTCGGACCTGCCTGAGAACGCCGCGCTGATCCGCACGGCGGTATCGCCCGAACTGGAAGCGGGCGACGTCGTGTTCTTCCATTGCAACACGCTGCACTCCGCCGGCAAGAACCTCACCGATCAGGTGAAGTTCTCGCTCGTCTTCACGTATCGCGGAGCGAGCAACGCGGCGCTGCCGGGCACGCGCTCGGCGTCGCAACCGGAAGTGCCGCTCGCGTAGGCTTCAGCGCTTCGAGGGAATCGCGAGACCGATCAGTCCCGCGAGCGACGCGACGATGCCGCCCGCGATCAGCCAGATGGTCTTGTTCGTGGGCGAGCCGGTGAAAAAGCGCGCGACGTCGTTGGAGAGCGAATGAAACGACGTGCCGCCGAAGTACAGCAGCACGATGCCGCCGACAAGCAGCGCAACGGAAATCGCTCGGGTCATAACGTGGTCTCGTCGGAAATGGGGCGTCAGATTATTCGGTCTGCGCCCGCGCGTCCAGTCACGCGGCGCGCGCCTGCTCGCGCGTGTAGGGCTGGATCTTGCGCAACAGATCGGCCATCACGTGCTGATGATCGCTCCGGCTCGTCCATGCGCCGAGGTTGTACTTCACGCCGGTGTCGGTGTAATCGGTCACGGCGACCCACGGCGCGGACGGTCCGTCCTGCGTAATGCGCGGATCTTCGCTCATCAGCCTGCGCAATTCGCCGAGCACCTGTTCGACGCCCAAACCATGCTGCGCCTGAAAATTGATGACGACGCGCCGGCGGTCGTTCGCGCTGTAATTGGTGATCGCATTCGCCCAGATGAGGCTGTTCGGCACGTACATGATGATGCCGTCGGCCTTCGTGAGACGCGTCGTGAAAAGGCCGATCTCGTTGACCGTGCCAGCCGTCGTGCCGACGCCTTCGATGTAATCGCCAACGCGAAACGGCCGCAGCAGCAAGAGCATCAAACCGGCGGCGATGTTCTGCAGCGTGCCTTGCAGCGCGAGACCGATGGCGAGACCGGCCGCGCCGAGCACGGTCAGGATGCTGGCCGCGGCGATGCCGAATTTGCCGAGCGCCGCGACGATCGCGACGACGCGGATCGCCCACAGCGCGAGACTGGCGAGCACCGGCGTGAGCGTCGCGTCCACGTTGGTGCGCCCGAGCGTGCGGCGCAGCGCGTTCGCGACGGCGTTCGAGATCCACCAGCCGATCGCGAGAATCAGAATCGCCAGCAGGATGTCGATGCCGTAGGTCACGGCAATCGCGGTAAAGGAATCGTAGGCGGGGCGCAGTCTGTCAATCGGGTCCATCGGTCAAGCTCCTTCATGCGGAATTTGCATTGGTCCGAGTTCGGGCGCGATCGTTCCCCGTGCTGGCCGATCGGCCAGTGCCGAATAACGGGACGGCGGGGCGCGCCGTGCGCGCTCAGCCCCGATTGGCTTACCATTGACGCCCTTGGCAGGCCGCCTCACGCCTGTCGCGAGTCTCATCCAGTCCCATTGAGTCCCATCAAGTCCGCAAATCCGCAGAGGAAATCCGTCATGGCTTACGAAGCAGCGTCCGAGCGTTACTCGCAGATGCAATACCGCACGTGCGGCAAAAGCGGGTTGAAGCTGCCCGCGTTGTCGCTCGGTTTGTGGCACAACTTCGGCGATAGCACGCCGATCTCCACGCAACGCGACATTTTGCGCACCGCGTTCGACCTCGGCGTCACGCATTTCGACCTGGCCAACAACTATGGGCCGCCCTATGGCAGCGCCGAGACCAACTTCGGCCGCATCTTCAAGGACGATTTCCGTCCGTATCGCGATGAATTGCTGATTTCGTCGAAGGCCGGCTGGGACATGTGGCCCGGCCCGTACGGTCAGGGCGGCGGCTCGCGCAAATACGTGCTTGCGAGCCTCGATCAGAGCCTGAAGCGCATGGGCCTCGATTACGTCGACATTTTCTATTCGCATCGCTTCGACGCCGATACCCCGCTCGAAGAAACCGCCGGCGCGCTCGCGACCGCCGTGCATTCGGGCAAGGCGCTGTACGTGGGCATTTCGTCGTATTCGGCGGCCAAGACGCGCGAAATGGCCAAGCTGCTCGCCGAACACAAAGTGCCGCTGCTGATCCATCAGCCGTCGTACAACATGCTGAACCGCTGGATCGAGAGCGAATTGCTCGACACGCTCGACGAGGTCGGCGCGGGCAGCATCGCGTTCACGCCGCTCGCGCAGGGCCTTCTGACGAACAAATACCTGAACGGCGTGCCGCAGGACGCGCGCGTGAACAAGCCCGGCGGCGGCTCGCTGAAAGCGGAACATCTGAGCGACGCGAACCTCGCGCACGTGCGCAAGCTCAACGAACTGGCGCAGAAACGCGGCCAGAGTCTCGCGCAGATGGCGCTCGCGTGGGCGTTGCGCGGCGGCCGCGTGACCTCGGTGCTGATCGGCGCGAGCCGGGCGGAGCAGGTCGCGGAGAATGTCGCCGCACTGAAGAATCTCGATTTCACGAAGGAAGAGCTCGCGGAAATCGATCAGCACGCGCAGGAAGGCGGCATCAACCTGTGGGAGAAGCCGTCCACGGATCAGCGCATCTGACGCGCGCCGTCCCTTGCCGTCCTTTCAGCGGCAAGGGACTTTCCGGATAGCCGAAGCATCCGTTGCTATCATGCGAATTCGGCGGCTTTTCGGCAGCGAGATGCTTCGAGCCGATCCGGTTGCCGACCCTTGCAGCCCGCCGGAACGCATTTTCTCAGCACGCACGTTCGCCCACGAGGCCGGCGTGCGCGCCTTTGCCGCCCTATCGACGTTCGGACCTCGAAGCGACTATCGGGTTAAAATAGCCGATTGCACCAGCCGGGCCGTCTCGTTTTCTGCGAGGCGAACGCAGGGCGCGCGTGATGCGCGGTCTTCGCGCTGTTTCCGAACGAACTCGCGGTCATCATCGATCGATCGTCCTCTTCGCGTAGTGCGGCGCTCCCGGAAGCGCACTTTTCGGCGCCGGGCGTCGGAGTGTCACCGCTTTTGCACAGTTAAAGCACAGTTCAAGAAGCCATGAGCAACCTTAATTCTCAAACCGTTCTGAGCGTCCATCACTGGACCGACACGCTTTTCAGTTTCACCTGCACCCGCGACGCCTCGTTCCGCTTTGAGAACGGCCAGTTCACGATGGTGGGGCTCGAAGTCGAGGGCAAGCCGCTTCTGCGCGCATACAGCCTCGCGAGCGCGAACTACGAAGAGCATCTCGAATTCCTGAGCATCAAGGTTCCCGACGGCCCGCTGACCTCGCGTCTGCAACACCTGAAGGTGGGCGATTCCGTGCTGATCGGCAAGAAGCCCACGGGCACGCTGGTCGCCGACAATCTGCTGCCCGGCAAGACGCTGTGGCTGCTCTCGACCGGCACGGGCCTCGCGCCGTTCATGTCGATCATCAAGGACCCGGACGTCTACGACCGCTACGAGAAGATCGTGCTGACGCATACGTGCCGTTTCGTCGATGAACTCGCTTACAAGGACTTCATCACGGAACACTTGCCGGCGCATGAGCACCTTGGCGAGATCGTGTCCGAAAAGCTCGTGTACTACCCGACCGTGACGCGCGAGGAATTCGCGAACCGCGGCCGCATCACCGACCTGATCGAGACCAAGAAGCTGTTCGCGGACCTCGCCGTGGAGCCGTTCTCGGTCGAAAACGACCGCGTGATGCTTTGCGGCAGCCCGCACATGCTGCGAGACACCCGCGAACTGCTCGACACGATGGGTTTCAAGGAAGGCAGCAACAACCATCCTGGCCACTATGTCGTGGAAAAGGCATTCGTGGGCTGATTGATCGTTCAGCGCTGCGTTTGCACGGAAGCCGGAGCTTCGCGCTCCGGTTTTTTTTCGCCTCGAAGAAGGCGGCGGCGCGAGCGGCGCTGTTACAAATCTCGCTTCGTCAGTAGGTGTTTTTCCTACGCATTATGTGCGCCGAACTTGGCAAAGAACATGAAGTTCGAGCGCCGCGCCCTTGCTAGACATAGATTTATAATATTTTTGAGATATGATTCATCCACGCTGAGACGGCGCGCTTGCGTGCGTAATCCGTCTTCGATGTTACAGAGTGTAAATTTGGTTACGCCGCTCGTGAGATGTCCGAGGACGTAGCTGAGGGTGCGCTCAAAGCGAGGAGTGTGAATGAATCCGTCGGCCACCATCACGCTCGATGAGAGCGCGCATCAGAGCCTGAATCGCCGCGCTTCGTTGCGCGGCGTTCCGTCACCGGCGCCGGACTGTTCCGGCGCGCCGTTCGTCTCGCCTTATTCCGCGCTGATCGACGCCAAGCTCAAGGGCGATCGGCAGATTCAGCGCCTGACCGCCCGCGTGCAGGAACTCGCCGCGCTGCTCGCCGCGACGGAAGAGCGCGCCCGCCAGTCGCTCGCGCAGGATCTCCACGACAACACCGGCACCGCGCTCACCGTCGCGAATCTCGCGCTCGCGCGCGCCGAACACTGGCTGCCGGTCGACGCGCCGCCCGCGCTCGGCGACGCGCTGCATCAGGCGCGCGCGGCGCTCGCGGAGGTCTGCGAGACGAGTCATCGCATCGTCGAAGGGCTGCAGACGCCGGCCTTCGATACGAGTTTTGCCGCGACGCTCGCCGACTGGATCGGAAGCTTCGGCGCGCGCACGGCGATCGCCGTCGATTTCGACTGCCCGGACGATGCGCGCCTCGGCCGCCTGTCGCACGACATGTCGCTCGCGCTCTTTCGCGTGATGCAGGAAGCGCTCGGCAACGTCGCGCGCCATGCGCAGGCGGCGCGCGCAAGCGTGGCGGTATCCGTGGACGCACAGGCGGTGACGCTCATCGTCGAGGACGACGGCGTCGGCATCAGCGCGGCGGCGCGCCGCAAGAGCGGGCGCTTCGGGCTTGCCGGCATGCGCGCGCGCTGCGAGGCGCTCGGCGGCAACTTGCGCGTCGCCGGGGCGAAGCCCGCCGGGACGAGCGTGCGCGCGCGTCTGCCGTGGGCGGCGGCGCGTCCTGGCCTTTTCGCGCTCAGCGTCGTCAACGCCTGAGGCCGCCCGCGATGCTCAAGATCCTGCTCGCCGACGATCACGCCATCGTGCGCCGCGGTGTCGCGCAATTGCTGCGGGAACGCGGCGTGGCGTCGGAAGTGTCGGAAGCCGAAAACGGCGTGCAGGCCATCGCGCTGGCCACGCGCCATCCGCACGACGTCGCGATGCTCGATATTTCGCTGCCCGACGTCAACGGTATCGATTTGCTGAAGCGCATCAAGCGCGAAGTGCCGCGACTGCCCGTCCTGATGTTTTCGATGTATCGCGAGGATCAGTACGCCGTGCGCGCGCTGAAGGCGGGCGCGTCGGGCTATTTGTCGAAGACGGCGGACCCGGCGCTCATGATCGGCGCGATCCAGCAGGTCGCGGCGGGCCGCAAATACGTGAGCCCGGAAATGGCGGAAGCGCTCGCGACCTACGTTTCGCTCGATAGCGACCGCCTGCCGCACGAGAAGCTCTCGGACCGCGAATATCAGACGCTCTGCATGCTTGCATCCGGAAAGCGGCTGACGGACATCGCGCTAACTTTATCTCTTTCAGTTAAAACGGTAAGTGTTTATCGCGCGCGGTTGTTGGACAAGATGAAGCTCGCGAACAACGCGGAGCTTACGTTTTACGTGATGAGCAACCGTCTGGTCGATATGAATCCGGCCATCGCCGGTTGATATTTTTAACTTGTGCAAGATAAAAAAGAGCGGTTTGTCACAAAGCATCGCCATTCTGTGTTGCATGCCCGGATCATGGGCAACATCCGAGTCTCCGATAAAATGTCGGGTTTTCCCGTAGCAGGGGCGCCCGCGCGCGCCAGAAGGAGACTCATCGCAATGTCGTTGTTCCGCAAGAAAAACATCGAGCACATGCTGGCCGGCGCGCACAGCACGTCGCTCAAAAAGACGCTCGGCGCCCTGGATCTGACGTTCCTCGGAATCGGCGCCATCATCGGCACCGGCATTTTCGTGCTGACCGGCACCGGCGCCGTGCAGGCCGGCCCGGCGCTCATGGTGTCGTTCATCGTCGCGGCGATCGCGTGCTGCTTCGCGGCGCTCGCCTACGCCGAGTTTTCATCGACGATTCCCGTCGCAGGCTCCATCTATACGTATTCGTACGCCACGCTCGGCGAGCTCGCCGCGTGGATCATCGGCTGGGACCTGATGCTCGAATACGGGCTCGCGACCTCCGCCGTGTCGGTCGGCTGGTCGGGCTATCTGCAATCGCTCCTGGCGGGCTTCGGCGTGTCGCTGCCGACCGCGCTCACGGCCGCGCCCGGCGCGCTGCCCGGTCAGGCCACCTTCTTCAATCTGCCCGCCTTCCTCGTGATGATGGCCATTACCTGGCTGCTGTCGGTCGGCGTGAAGGAGTCCACGCGCCTGAACAACATCATGGTCGCGATCAAGGTGACCATCGTGGTGCTCGTGATCGCGGTGGGCGTTTTCCACGTGAAGCCGGCCAACTGGCATCCGTTCATGCCCCACGGCTGGTCGGGCGTGTTCGGCGCGGCGGCCGTGATGTTCTTCGCATTCATCGGCTTCGATTCGGTGTCGTCCGCCGCCGAGGAAGTCAAGAATCCGAAGCGCGATCTGCCCATTGGCATCATCTCGTCGCTCGCGGTGTGCGCGGTGCTGTATGTGGCGGTGGCGGCGGTCGTGACGGGCATCGTGCCGTCGGCGCAGTTCGCGAACAATCCGCATCCGGTGTCGTTCGCGCTGCAAGTGGCGGGGCAGAACTGGGTCGCGGGCTTCATCGATCTCGGCGCGGTGCTCGGCATGCTGACCGTGATTCTCGTGATGAGCTACGGCCAGACGCGCATCATCTATGCGATGTCGCGCGACGGCCTTTTGCCCGCGCGGCTTTCGAAGGTGCATCCGCGCTTTTCGACGCCGTTTTTCACGACGTGGCTCGTCGGCATCTTCTTCGGGCTGATCGGCGCGCTCGTGCCGCTCAACGTGCTCGCCGAGCTGATCAACATCGGCACGCTCGCCGCGTTCTCGATGGTGTCCATCGCCGTGCTGATCCTGCGCCGCACGCATCCGGACCTGCCGCGCGCGTTCCGCTGCCCGGGCGTGCCCGTCGTGCCGGTTCTCGCGGTGGCGTCGTGCCTGTTCCTGATGATGAATCTCCAGGCCATGACGTGGATCGCCTTCGCGGTGTGGCTCGTGATCGGCCTCGCGATCTACTTCATGTACTCGCGGCGCAATTCGGTGCTCGGGCGCGCGCCGCTCGAAGCGCCCCGCGCCACCGCCGAAAAGCGCGAAGCCGTGACGCACTGAGCGTCTCGTCTTCACGCAAGCCACGCGAAAGCGCCGCCCGAAAGGCGGCGTTTTGCTTTGCGGGGCACGCCGCGCGGCGCGGAGGGATAAATTTGGGACGGGCGTTCGACGGATAGCGAGGCCTTCCGATTTGTGTTTTACTCATTGCCACAAACACATAACACCCAACCCAGCTGAACGCTCACGCGGCAGTAAAGGCAGGTGCATCGGCGTGAAGCTGGTTCGTCCTCATCAGGAGACAGTGAAATGGCGCTTAGCATCAGCCTGACGGTCAACGGGAAACCCGTGACCGCCACCGTCGAACCGCATCTTCTGCTCGTTCAGTTTCTCCGCGATCAACTCAGGCTTACCGGCACACATGTCGGCTGCGACACGGCGCAGTGCGGCGCGTGCACCGTTCATCTCGACGGCCGCGCGATCAAATCGTGCAACATGCTCGCCGCGCAAGCCGACGGCATGCACGTGACGACCATCGAAGGCATGGCGAAAGACGGCCAGCTTCATCCGATGCAGGCGGCTTTCAAGGAATGTCACGGCCTGCAATGCGGCTTCTGCACGCCGGGCATGGTGATGAGCGCGAGCGCGCTGGCCGCGCAGTCGCCGAATCTCTCGGAAGAAGAAGTGCGCGAGCAGCTCGACGGCAATCTGTGCCGCTGCACCGGCTATCACAACATCGTGAAAGCGGTTCTCCAGGGCGCGCAGGCTATGAAAGCCGGCGCCTGATCACACGCGCATCCTTCCTATTCGATGAATCGCGCCTAAATGGAGACCGCGATGAATGCCCCTGAGCAACAGAAACTGATCGGCGCCGGCGTCAAGCGCAAGGAAGACTATCGCTTCCTGACAGGCGCGGGCCAATACACGGACGACGTCGTCCTGCCACAGCAAAGCTATGGCGTGTTCCTGCGCTCGCCGCACGCGCACGCGAAGATCAAACGTATCGACACCGAAGCGGCGATGAAGTCGCCCGGCGTGATCGGCATTTTCACCGGCAAGGATCTCGCGGGCGAGAACGTCGGCGGCCTGCCTTGCGGCTGGCTGATCCACAGCATCGACGGCACGCCGATGCACGAGCCGCCGCATCCCGTCATCGCGCATGAGAAGGTGCTGCACGTCGGCGATCAGGTGGCGCTCGTCGTCGCGGAATCGGTGAAGGAAGCGAAGGATGCCGTCGAGCTGATCGAAATCGACTACGACGAACTGCCCGCAACCGTCGATACGGGCACCGCAGCCGACGCCGGCCGCCCGCTCGTGCACGACAGCGTGCCGAGCAATGTCTGCTTCAACTGGGGCCACGGCGACAAGGCCGCGGCCGACGCCGCGTTCGCGCAGGCCGCGCACGTCACGACGCTCGATATCGTCAATCAGCGCATGGTGCCGAACGCGATCGAGCCGCGCGCCGTGAACGCGAGCTTTTCGAAGCACGACGACAGCTACACCGTCTACGTGGCGAACCAGAATCCGCACGTCGAGCGCCTGCTGATGGCGGCGTTCGTGCTGTCGCTGCCGGAATCGAAGCTGCGCGTGATCGCGCCGGATGTGGGCGGCGGCTTCGGCTCGAAGATCTTTCTGTACGCGGAAGACGTGGCGCTCACGTGGGCATCGAAGAAAGTCGGGCGGCCGATCAAGTGGACGGCCGAGCGTTCGGAAGCGTTTCTCTCCGACGCCCATGGCCGCGATCACGTCACGAAAGCCGAACTCGCGCTCGACAAGGACGGCAAGTTCCTCGGCATGCGCGTGCATACGACGGCGAACATGGGCGCGTATCTCTCGACCTTCGCGTCGTCGATTCCGACCGTGCTCTACGCGACGCTGCTCGCCGGCCAGTACGCGACGCCCGCGATCTACGCCGAAGTGAAAGCCGTGTTCACGAACACCGTGCCCGTCGATGCCTATCGCGGCGCGGGACGTCCCGAAGCGACTTACGTGGTCGAGCGACTCGTGGAAACGGCGGCGCGCGAAATGAACATCGATCCCGTCGAACTGCGCCGCCGCAACTTCATCCGCTCGTTTCCGTATGCGACGCCCGTCGGGCTCACCTACGACACCGGCGATTACGACACGATCCTGAATCGCGCACTGGAACTCGCGGACATAAAAGGCTTCGCCGCACGCAAGGAAGAATCGAAGCAGAAAGGAAAGCTCAGAGGCATCGGCTACTCCTGCTACATCGAGGCGTGCGGGCTCGCGCCGTCGAACGTGGCGGGTGCGCTGGGCGCGCGCGCGGGCCTCTTCGAAGCGGGCGAGGTGCGCGTGCATCCGACCGGCTCCGTGACGGTGTTCACCGGCTCGCATAGCCACGGGCAAGGCCACGAGACGACCTTCGCGCAAGTGGTCGCGGACCGGCTGGGCATCTCGATCGATAACGTCGAAATCATTCACGGCGATACAGGGCGCATTCCGTTCGGCATGGGCACGTATGGATCGCGCTCGATCTCGGTCGGCGGTTCGGCGATCATGAAGGCGCTCGACAAGGTCGAAGCCAAGGCCAAGAAAATCGCCGCGCATCTGCTGGAAGCCTCGGCGGAAGACATCGAGTTCACGAACGGCGTGTTTCGCGTGAAAGGCACGGACCGCACGAAGACGTTCGTCGATGTCTCGCTCGCCGCGTATGTGCCGCACAACTTCCCGCTCGACCAGATGGAGCCGGGCCTCAACGAAAACGCGTTCTACGATCCGGCCAACTTCACGTATCCGTCGGGCGCGTACGTGTGCGAAGTCGAAGTGGATCAGGACACGGGCGAGACGCGCATCCAGAAGTTCACGGCGGTCGACGATTTCGGCAACGTGATCAATCCGATGATCGTCGAAGGACAGGTGCATGGCGGGCTGGGACAAGGCATCGGCCAGGCGATGCTGGAGCGCTGCGTCTACGACGACAGCACCGGCCAGTTGCTTTCCGGCTCGTTCATGGATTACGCGATGCCGCACGCGATCGATCTGCCGAGCTTCACGGTGGAAACCGCGAAGGGCACGCCATGCACGCACAATCCGCTCGGCGTGAAGGGCTGCGGCGAAGCGGGCGCGATCGGCTCGCCGCCCGCCGTCATCAACGCGATTCTCGATGCGCTCGCGCCGCTCGGCGTGAAGGACTTGCAGATGCCCGCGACGCCGCACCGCGTCTGGACCGCGATGCAGAACGCTCAGCACGCCTGAGACAGGGAGACCGACACCATGTACTCATTCGATTTTCAGAAAGCGGACGAAGCGAAAGCGGCGGTCGCAGCCTTGAGCGCCAACGCCGACGCCAAATTCCTCGCGGGCGGCCAAAGCCTCTTGCCGACCATGCGCCTGCGCCTCGCGCAACCTTCGGCGCTGGTCGACGTGACGCGCATCGCGTCGATGAAAAACATCGCGCTCGATGGCGACAAGCTCACGATCGGCGGCGCGATGTGTCATGCGCAAGTCGCGTCGAACGCGGAGGTGAAGAAAGTGCTGCCGGGCCTCGCGGATCTCGCGAGCCGCATCGGCGACATGCAGGTGCGCGAGCGCGGGACGATCGGTGGTTCGCTCGCCAACGACGATCCCGCGGCGTGCTATCCGTCCGCCGTGCTTGCGCTGAACGCGACCGTCGTGACGGACAGAAGGCGCATCGCCGCGGACGATTTCTTCATCGATATGTATCAGACCGCGCTCGAACCCGACGAACTCATCACCGCGGTCGAGTTTCCGCTCGCGGAGCGCGCGGGCTACGAGAAGTTTCGCAATCCCGCATCGCATTTCGCGCTCGTCGGCGTGTTCGTCGCGAAGTTCAAGGACGGCGTGCGCGTGGCCGTGACGGGGGCGGCGTCGTCGGTGTTTCGTGCGGCCGAGCTGGAGGCGGCGCTGTCGAAGGACTTTTCGGTGGCGTCGGCGCGTGGCGTGAAGATCGCGCCCGACACGCTCAACGACGACATGCACGCGAGCGCCGCGTATCGCGCGCACCTGATTCCGGTGCTCGCGGGCCGCGCGATCGAGCGCGCGATGTCGTTCTGACCGCGATGCAGGGCGAGCCCGCTTCCATCGACGAGACGCTCGCGCGCTTGCGCGAGCAGCAGTACTTCGCCAATCGCGAGCTCGCAACAGCGCTTTTTCTCGCGCTGAAGATGCAGCGGCCGCTCTTTCTCGAAGGCGAGCCCGGCGTCGGCAAGACCGAACTGGCGAAGGCGGCGGCGGGCCTGTGCGGCACGACGCTCCTGCGCCTGCAATGCTACGAAGGGCTGGATACCGCGAGCGCGCTGTACGAATGGGATTATCCGCGGCAGATCATGGCGTTGCGGCTCGCGGAGGCATCGGGCGACAGGCCGTCGAACGACTCGCTGTATCGCGGCGAGTTTCTGCTCAAGCGTCCGCTGCTCCAGGCGCTGCTGTCCGATGCCGCGAATCCCGATGCGCGCCGCGTCTTGCTGATCGACGAAATCGATCGCGCCGACGAGCCGTTCGAAGCGTTCCTGCTCGAACTGCTCTCCGACTTTCAGGTGTCGATTCCGGAGTACGGCACGGTGCGCGCGAAGACGCCGCCGCTCGTCGTGATGACGTCGAACCGCACGCGCGAAGTGCACGACGCGCTGAAGCGGCGTTGTCTTTATCAGTGGATCGGCTATCCCGAACGCGACGTCGAACTGGCGATCGTCGCGGCCCGCGCGCCGGAAGCGGGCAGCGCGCTGCAGGCGAGGGCGGTCGCGTTCGTGCATCGGCTGCGCACGCTGGATCTGTTCAAGGCGCCGGGCGTCGCGGAGACGATCGACTGGTGCCGCGCGCTGGCGGCGCTGTCGGTGTCGGAGCTCGATCCGCAATCGGTGCGGGACACCCTCGGCGTGCTGCTCAAATATCAGGACGACCTCGCACGCATGGACGCGGACACGCTCGCGCAGTGTCTTTCCACCGCGCCATGACGATGGAACCGTTCGCCCGCAACGTCGTGCATTTCGTGCGGCTCCTGCGCGGCGCGGGGCTCGGCATGTCGCCGGCGCATGCGGTCGATGCGCTCGACGCGCTCGGTCACATCGACCTGAACCGCCGCGACGATGTCCGCGCGGCGCTCGCCTGCCTGCTCGTGCACGCGAGCGACGAGCGCGACATCTTCGACGCCGCCTTCGATCTCTTCTGGCGCGATCCCGACTGGGAAGGCAAGCTGCGCGCGCTGCTGCTGCCGAAAGTGACGAACGGCATGCCGCCGCCCAAACGCAACAACCGTCTCGCGGATGCACTGGCGGCGCGCGCGGCGCAATCGCAGGCGCCGGCTGCGGAATCGAAGCCGGAAGAGGCGCACGCGCGCATCACCTTCAGCGCGCAGGAACGCCTGAGCCATCGCGATTTCGACACGCTCTCCGCCGACGAATGGCGCACGCTGCGGCATCAGATTCGCGCGCATCGCCTGCCGCTCGCCACCGAGCCGACGCGCAGACTGAAGGCCGCATCGCGCGGCACGCACGCCGATCTCAAGGCGAGCGCGCGCCACGCCGTGCGCTCCGGCGGCGACTGGACCGTGTGGAAATACCGTGCAGCGGTGGAGCGCAGACCGCCGCTCGTGCTCCTGCTCGACATCTCCGGCTCGATGAGCGCCTATTCGCGCGCCGTGCTGTATTTCTGCCATGCCTTGTTGCAGTCGCGCGAGCGCTTGCAAGTGTTTCTGTTCGGCACGCGCCTCACCAACGCGACGCGCGCCTTGCGCGAACGCGATCCCGATGTCGCGATCGCCGCGCTCGGGCAAAACGTGGCGGACTGGTCGGGCGGCACGCGCATCGGCGCGGCCCTTGCGGAGTTCAACCGGCGCTGGGCGCGCCGCGTGCTCGGCGGCCGGGCGACGGTGCTGCTCGTCACCGACGGCCTGGATCACGAAGCCATCGACGTGCTCGATGCGGAAATGCAAAGGCTCAGGCGGTTCGCGCATCGGCTCGTATGGCTCAACCCGCTGTTGCGCTTCGCCGATTTCACGCCGCGCGCGCGAGGCGTGCGGGCGATCCTGCCGCACGTCGATGCGATGCTCGCGGCGCATAACCTCGACAGCCTTTCCGCCGTCGGGCCGGAACTGGCCGCGCTGTCACGGCACACAGGAGACATCAGATGGAACTGACCGAAACGCATACCTTGCCGGTGCCGCAGGCGCGCGCGTGGGAAGCGCTCAACGACACGTCGATCCTGAAAGCCTGCATTCCCGGCTGCGACAGCATCGACGCGGACGGCGAGAACGCGTACAACGTCGCGATGACGGCGGCGGTCGGCCCGGTGAAAGCGCGCTTCAAGGGCAGAATGGAGCTCACCAATATCGACGCGCCGCATACGTATACGATCGTGTTCGAAGGGCAGGGCGGCGCGGCGGGCTTCAGCAAGGGCAGCGCGACCGTCAACCTCGAACCGGGCGACGAAGCCGACACGACGAAGCTCAGCTACAGCGCGAATGCGCAGGTGGGCGGCAAGCTCGCGCAAATCGGCTCGCGGCTCGTCGACGGCGCAGCGCGTAAGATTGCGGGAGAATTTTTCAAGCGGTTCAGCGCGCAGTTGCAAGGCGGTGAGGCCGCGCCGGAATCGCAGGACTCGCCGGCCGATGAAAATGGCGGCGAGAAGGAAGAGAAAGGAAAGAAATCATGGACAGCGTGGATCTCGAAGTCCTGAAGAACAGCGCGCGATGGCTCGAAGAGGGCAAACGCGTGCTGCTCGTGACGGTGGTGAAGACGTGGGGCTCGTCGCCGCGGCCCGAAGGCGCGATGCTCGCCGTGCGCGACGACGGCCATGTGGTCGGCTCGGTGTCGGGCGGTTGCATCGAAGACGATCTGATCGAGCGCGTGCGGCAACGCGGCATCGAGCAGACGACGCCCGAAGCGGTGAAGTACGGCATCAGCGCGGAAGAGGCGCATCGGTTCGGCTTGCCGTGCGGCGGCACGATTCAGCTCGTGCTGGAGCCGTTGACGGCCGCGAGCGGCATCGCCGATCTGTGCGCGGCGGTTGAAAGCGGCCGGCTCGTCGCGCGCACGCTCGACATGGCGACGGGCGCCGTGCGCCTCGAACCGGCGCGGGCCACCGACGGCGTACTCTTCGACGACGACCGGCTTCTGACCATTCACGGCCCGCGCTATCGCATGCTGGTGATCGGCGCGGGGCAGTTGTCGCGTTATCTGTGCAGCATCGCGGTCGGGCTGGATTATCAGGTGACAGTCTGCGATCCGCGCGAGGAATACACGGAAGAGTGGGACGTGCCGGGCACGACGATCGTGCGCACCATGCCCGACGACACCGTGATGGACATGAAGCTCGACGAGCGCTGTGCCGTGATCGCGCTCACGCACGATCCGAAGCTCGACGACCTCGCGCTGATGGAAGCGCTCAAGACGCCTGCATTTTATGTCGGTGCGCTCGGTTCGCGGCGCAACAATGCGGCGCGGCGCGAGCGTCTGAAAGAGTTCGATCTCAGCGACGCCGAACTCGCGCGGCTGCATGGCCCGGTGGGTATTTTCATCGGTAGCAGGACGCCGCCGGAAATCGCCGTGTCGATTCTCGCGGAAGTGACGGCGGCGAAGAACGGCGTGTCGCTGCCTGAACTCTTGCAGGTCGAAGGCGCGAAAGCGGCGCGAGAAATCGCGGGGAAGGGCGAAGTGTGCGGCGTTTGAGCGGCATCTCAATATTACAAAAACCTGACTGAATGCCGTTCGTGCACGCGGCGCGGCTATATAATAATCGTTCTCATTTGCGCGGCCGCAACGGCGGCTGACGCGAAGCCCGTTTCCTTCTGTTCAACTCATCATCGAATGTCCGGCAAGTTTCTGACCGGCGAGGGCCGGCGCGCAGCCGCACGCGCCGGCTCGCCGACCGACGCCCCTGAACGCGCGAATCGACGTCAGATGAGCCAGCGTGCGTTGCGCGTGTGGTCGATCGTGCATCGCTGGACGAGTCTCGTCTGCACAGCGTTCATGCTGCTGCTTTGTCTGACGGGCTTGCCGCTCGTGTTCGGCCACGAACTCGATATCCTGACCGGCGATGCGATCGAAGCGCCCGCGCTGCCCGCATCGCAGGCCGGCGCGCGCGCGAGTTACGACGCTGTCTTGCAGGCCGCCTTGAAGGAACATGCCGGCCACGTGCCGCAATACATGATCTGGGAGCCGGACGAGCCGCTTCTGCCGATCGTCGTGAGCGCGCCGCGCGCCGACACGCCGCCCGACGATACGCTCAGCACGACCGTCGACGCCCGCACCGCGCAGCCGCTCGGCATGCCGCCGGGCAAGGGCTCGCTTAAGTTCGTGCTGCTGAAGCTGCATGTCGACATGTTCGCCGGGCTCGTCGGCAAGCTCTTTCTGGGCGCGATGGGCGTGGTGTTTCTGGCGGCGATCGTGTCGGGCATCGTCGTGTATCTACCGTTCTGGCGAAAAGTCGGGCTCGGGCGTGTGCGCCTGAAGAAGAAGCGGCGCATCGTGTGGCTCGACTGGCATAACGCCATCGGCATGCTGACGCTCGCGTGGGCGCTGCTCGTCGGCGCGACGGGTTCGATCAACACGCTCGCCGATCTGATGCTCGAAGCGTGGCGCAACGATCAGCTCGCGCAGATGGTCGCGCCGTACCGCGGCCAGCCGCCGGTGACGGTGCGCGCGTCCATCGACGATGCCGTGAAGACCGCGCAGGGCGTCGCGCCGGCGATGATTCCGTCGTTCGTCGCGTTTCCCGGCACGCGCTTCGCGAGCCCGCATCACTATGCCGTCTGGATGCGCGGCGACGGCATTCTCACGACGCGCATCATGCGGCCCGTGCTCGTGGACGCATCGACGGGCGCGGTCACGGATTCACGCGAACTGCCGTGGTATCTGAAAGTGCTGCTCGGCTCGCAGCCGCTGCATTTTGGCGATTTCGGCGGCATGCCGCTCAAGATCTTCTGGGCGGCGTTCGATGTGCTGACGATCGTCGTGCTGGGGAGCGGGCTTTATTTGTGGATGACGCGGCATAACCCGGGGAGGGGGCGCAAGCATCTCCACCTGAAGATTCCGAAATAGCGATCACCTGCACAAGGGTCCGCCAATCCTGATAGCCGAGCAACGGAGCCAAATCGCGAGCGAACCAGAATTCAAGCTCGTCTTCATGAACCTGCTTGATGCTCTCAAACGCGACGCTGGAGACTTAGCAATGTTTAATAGTAGGCCTATCGCTGCAAGGCATTGCCCGAGGCGCTGCCTACGCCAGAAACAAGCATTCAGCAAATCGAGCGCGCACAGAAGAGAGCTCTGGATGACCCGCGGCAAAGCCCGGACGACGATCTAGCGCCATGAACGAAAGCAGCGCGACCATTTCGGTGAAGCCACCGAAATGGTCGCTGCGACAGGCCCGCTCGATCACATCAACCCGCAAGCAATCGCCGCAACCAGCGACGCCGCCACGATCACCACGCCCGCCGTGCGCCGCTTGTTCAGTTCCGTCCACAGCAGCACGCCCGTCAGCGACAGCAGGATGATGCTGCCCGCGAAGGTATCGATGAGCAGCACCCATCCCACGCTCAGGCCAACGCCTTTGTGCAGGTTGGTCATCATCGCGAGGAAGGTGTTTTCGGTGCGTTTCACCGAAACGAAGTTGTTGCCGACCCAGTACTCGGCCTGCACGCTGCCGCCAGGCGACGCCACCATGACCGACCATTGCTCCGGCTGCATCGTGCTCTTGTCGCCCCAGCCGACCGGATGCGCCGGCTCGCGGCGCGCGCGGCCGAGATTGCCGTCGAGTTTCAGTTCTTTCTTGAGCCAGTTGCCCATGTCGCGCGGCGTCTTGAAGCCTTCGGCGGGCAAAGGCATCTGCATCTGCGCCACCTGCGGCTCGCCCGTGGAAATGCGCAGCGGCGGCGCGCGGTGATTCAGCAAAAAGCCCGTCGCGCCGAACAGCAGGCCGAGCAGCGCGCCCCACAAACCGATCCAGCCATGCACCTTGCGCAGCCACTTCAGAAAGGTCGAGCGGCGCGAGCGGTTCTTGCGGACGATCTGCTCGGCATCGTCGATGAGGCGCCCGTGCGGACGGTAGTGCGTCGAGCCGCTCGTCGTGGTCGGCTGCGGATTGAGTGTTTCAGGCGCGTTCACGCGTCTCTCCGAATTCGGGCATTGGCAGGCAAAGCCGCGCCGCGATCGGCATTCACGCGATTCAGACGCGGCGATCGACGATGGGCGGGCAAATGAGAATCGTTATCATTGCATGCGCAGTCAAGCTTTTCAATGCTTTGCGATTGCCTGACAGTGCGTGAATGTCACGAAAAATTTCAGACCGCCCAGAGCGGGCCTTCCTGCATCGCGCCCACCTGCTCGCGCAATTCGAGGATGCGGTCTTCCCAGTAACGCTGCGTGTTGAACCACGGAAACGCCGCGGGAAACGCGGGATCGTTCCAGCGCCGCGCGAGCCACGCGGAGTAGTGAATCAGACGCAGCGTGCGCAACGCTTCGATCAAATGCAGTTCGCGCGGATCGAACTCGCAGAAGTCTTCGTAGCCGGCGAGCAGATCCGCGAGCGCGCGCGATGCGTCCGCGCGTCCGGCCGGCAGCAGCAGCCATAGATCCTGAATCGCCGGGCCCATGCGGCTGTCGTCGAAATCGAGGAAATGCGGGCCGGCGTCGGTCCACAAGACGTTGCTCGGATGGCAGTCGCCGTGCAAGCGCAGATGCCGCACGTCGCCGGCGCGCTCGAAGCATTGCGCGACGCCGTCGAGCGCCATCGACACGACGGTGTCCCACGCCTCGCGCACATCGCCCGGAACGAAGCCGTGCGTCAGCAGAAACTCGCGCGGTTCGCGGCCGAAGGTGTCGATGTCGAGCGTCGGCCGCTCGCGATACGGCTCGATCGCGCCCACCGCGTGAATCCGCCCGATGAAGCGTCCGAGCCATTCGAGCGTGTCGCTGCGGTCGAGATCGGGCGCGCGGCCGCCTCGCCGCTCGAAGACGGAAAAGCGAAAGCCGTCGAATTCATGCAGCGTCCGGCCTTCCAGGGTGCGTGCCGGGACCGCCGGAATCTCACGCGCGACCAGACTCGCGACGAACGCATGCTCTTCGAGGATCGCCGCATTCGACCAGCGTTTCGGACGATAAAACTTCGCGACGACCGGCGGGCCATCTTCGACGCCCACCTGATAGACACGGTTCTCGTAACTGTTGAGCGGCAGCAGGCGGCCATCGGTGCGCGCGCCCGTGGGCATCAGCACGCGGTCGACTGCGTCGAGCACGCGCTCGGGCGTGAGACCGGAGAAGGGCGGCGCGTCGCCGTCGTCGGGAAGGGGCACGCCCTGGGAATCGGGATGGTTCGAGTTCATCCCGGCATTGTGCCGCGCCTTCGCGCGGTTGGCATCGGCGCGCTCAGTGCGTGCGATGCGACGAATGCGCCCGCGTGGCGCTGCGCTCGCTCAATGAACGACCGTATTCGACGGGCGCACGACATCGCCGGTATCGATCAGGTCTTCGAGAAAAAACGGCTCCGTATTGAGCAGTTGGGTGACGCCGGGCTCGCCCGCGTACCAGGCGACCATCGCCATATCGCCGAGAATGCGCATGACGATGCCGCGCGCGCCCTGAGGCACGGCAATATGCACTGAGCGGACAATCGAACCGATTTGCATGATGAATCCCCGTTTCAGCGCCGGCTGAGGATAAAGCGCCGGTCAAATGTTTTCACCAAGCACAGGCTTTTCACGGCTCGTGCACCAGACTGTGCGCCGCGTTCGTTGCGGCAAGCGCGACATAGGCCGTTTCATGAACGGTTGTGCTACCACTTTAACGCAACGCGTCGCGTCGGCGCGATGCCAATCGCCGCCTTGTGTTGTCGATCGCAGACGGCCAGCAGTAATTATGGGGTGATCGACAGCGGACAACGGCCGCCGTATCAGGCAAAACCCTTAGGATCGGCGTATCGTCGAGGATTTTTCAGAGAATACTTCAAACGTGAACGCATCACCGGCACCGCAGCGCCCGCCATCCGGCAACGGCGCGAATCTCGCCGCGAACGCCGCGCCATATCTCGAACGTGGTTCGCGCGCGTACTGGCGCGCGTCGCTTGCGCTGCTGTTCGCCGGTTACGCGACGTTCTCGCTGCTGTATTGCGTGCAGCCGCTCTTGCCCGAGTTCACCCAGGCGTTCGGCGTGAGTCCGGCCGTGAGCGCGCTTTCGGTGTCGGTGAGCACGGCGGCGCTCGCGATCGCCATTTTCATCGCGGGATTCATGTCGGAAAGCTGGAGTCGTCATCGGTTGATGACGCTTTCGCTGCTCGCGTCGTCGCTGCTGACGGTCGTCGCCGCCGTGCTGCCGGACTGGCACGCGCTGCTCGTCGTGCGCGCGCTCGAAGGCTTCGCGCTCGGCGGCGTGCCCGCGGTCGCGATGGCCTATCTCGCGGAGGAAGTACATCCCGACGGCCTCGGCCTCGCGATGGGCCTGTATGTCGGCGGGACGGCTATCGGCGGCATGGCGGGGCGCGTCATCAGCGGTGTGCTCGCGGATCTGTTCGGCTGGCGCATCGCGATCGGCGGAATCGGCGTGCTGGGTCTGCTGGCCACGCTCGCTTTCCGCTCGCTGCTGCCGCCCTCGCGCCGCTTCCAGCCGCGCCGCGGCGTGGGATTCGCGCATCATCGGCGCTCGCTCGCGGGTCATCTGCGGCACGGCGGCTTGCCGTTCCTGTTTCTGCTCGGCTTCGTGCTGATGGGCAGCTTCGTCACGCTCTATAACTATGTCGGCTACCGGTTGCTCGGCGCGCCGTTTCGCCTGAATCAGACGCAGATCGGCGCGATCTTCACGGTTTATCTGACGGGCGTGGTCGCGTCGCCGTGGTCCGGCAAGATGGCCGATGTCTTCGGGCGCGGCCGCGTGCTGATCGCGAGTCTCATCCTGATGATGCTCGGCGTCGCGCTCACCTTGTCGAGCACGCTGCCGTTGATCATCGCGGGCATCGCCTGTCTGACGTTCGGCTTCTTCGCGGGGCATGCGGTCGCGAGCGGCTGGGTCGGGCGGCTCGCCGCGCAGGCGAAAGGACAGGCGGCCGCGCTCTATCTGCTCGCGTATTACCTTGGATCGAGCCTGATCGGCGCCTACGGCGGACATTTCTGGACCGCGTTCGGATGGACGGGCGTCGCCGGACTGATCGGCGTGCTGTTGTTGATCGGACTGGCCGGCGCGGTTTATCTGAACCGGCGCGAACGCGCTGCGGCCGCGTAAAACGAAAGCGGTTTGAAATACGACGAATCTAAGGGTTTACCGTGTCCGCTTAAAAACGGGCGCGTATAAGCCATTGTTCCGCAAGGCTTTGGCTGGCCGCGTCGGTCTTCCAGCGCACGAAGTCGCGCCGACGCCGCCCGAGGAGCGGCCTATACTCGAATCGTCGAGGCGGGCGTTTATCGCGCGACGATCGAAAAGCCAGAAGCAGGACGATGGGAGACGCACTATGACGTACTTCACGATCGGCGACTTCATTCTGATCATCCCGATGGCGCTGGCTGGCGCGCTGTTTCTCGGGGCCATTCCTTGCGCGACGCACTTCAAGAACAACGTGCTGCGCGTATTCGGCGCGCTGTTGGGCGTGCTTGCCGCGTTTCTACTGGTGGAAGGACTGCCCGCGCTGATATGACAGGCGCGCCGTTCAGGCGCGCCCACTCAGGCAGTTTCTTTTACAGATGCTCGCCGAGGAAGGTCAGCGTGCGCCCGTGCGCGAGCGCCGACGCCTTCGCGTTGTACGACGCGCGATCGCCGCAGTTGAAGCCGTGATCAGCCGCCGGGTACACGTGAAGCGCTGAATCCTGGCGGCCCGCGAACTTCTGACGCACGGCGTCCACCGCTTCGGCGGGAATGTGCGCGTCGAGTTCGCCGTAGTGAAACTGCATCGGCACCTTGACCTGTTCGGCCTGGTCGAGCGAATTCTGAATGCCGCCGCCGTAGTACGCCACCGCGAGATCGACCGAACCCTGCGCCGCCGCGAGATACGCGAGACGGCCGCCGAAGCAATAGCCGATCGCCGCGACCTTACCCGTTACTTCGGGCAGCGCGCGCAGCGCTTTGGCCGCCGCGCCGACATCCGCGACTGCGGTATTCGCATCGGTCTTTTGCAGCAGTTCCATCGCCTTCTGACGATCCGCGCCTTCGTAGCCCAGTTCGACGCGCGGCTGCGTGCGCCAGAAAACGTCCGGCGCGAGCGCGACGTAGCCATCGGCGGCGTATTGATCGGCAACGCTGCGGATGTGGCTGTTCACGCCGAAGATCTCCTGCAGGATGATGACGGCGGGGCCGCTGCCCGTCTTGGGCAGCGCGAGATAGCCTTGGAAGCTGCCGCCGTCGGCGGGAATGTCGATCCAGCGGGAAGTCACGGATACGGTCACGTCGAACTCCTTGTCGATGAGAGAGTGAGGCGATGGAGTGTGCCAGCTTTCCCTTTCAGTCGCCCTGAACGCCCGCGCGGCGTCAGGCACGCGCTTTGACGCGCGGCGGCATTTTTAGAGCAGTGGATCTAAACACGCGCTAAAACGGCATTAAAAAGACAGCTTAATGATGCCGGCGGGCAGAGATTATCGGCGCGCGCCCGGCGAACTTGAATGACGCCCAAACCTTTGCGCGCCAATGTCGCGGAAACCCGCATGTACAGGGCGTCTTCGCAGGAAACGCCACCACAAACGGCGGCGTATCACAACTAGCCGTTAATCGGTAGTGACACCAGTATCTTAAAAAGCTTCCCTAAATTAATTTGACAACCCTACACTTGCGCGCAGTGCGGATGGCGGCCGTCACAAATGGCCTGCCGGAAGGACTTGCCAAGTGCATGACGATGCATCCGGCGTGGTCGTCCACGGGACTGAGCGATCGTGATGAAAGACGGGGCACAGGGCGATTACGTTGTTTTTGGGACCGAAACTGGAGACTTACATGAACACCAAGCTTCACAAACTGTTGCCGATCAGCGCTGCAGCCGTGCTGTTCGCTACGTTGGCAACGTCCGCAGCAGCCGACCAGACGGTCAGGATCGGTCACGTCGCTCCGCTGACCGGCGGCATTGCTCACCTGGGCAAGGATAACGAAAACGGCGCGCGGCTCGCAGTCGAAGAAATCAACGCGAAGGGTCTCACGGTCGGCGGCGAGAAGATCACGCTGGTGCTCGACCCGCAAGACGACGCGGCTGACCCGCGTACCGCTACGCAGGTCGCGCAGAAGCTCGTCGACGACAAGGTCGTGGCGGTCGTCGGCCACCTGAACTCGGGCACGTCGATCCCGGCATCGAAGATCTACAGCGATGCGGGCATCGTGCAGATTTCCCCGTCGGCAACGAACCCGGCTTACACGCAGCAAGGCTTCAAGACGACGTACCGCGTCGTCGCGACCGATGCGCAGCAAGGCCCGGCGCTCGCCAACTACGCGGCGAAGCAACTGAAGGTGAAGACGGTCGCTGTCGTCGACGACTCGACCGCCTACGGCCAGGGTCTCGCGAACGAATTCGAGAAGACCGCCAAGTCGCTCGGCCTGAAGGTGATCTCGCATGACGCGACGAACGACAAGGCTGTCGACTTCCGCGCGATTCTGACGAAGATCAAGGGCGAAAACCCCGACGCCGTGATGTACGGCGGCATGGACGCGACCGGCGGCCCGTTCGCCAAGCAAGCCAAGCAGCTCGGCCTGCGCGCGAAGGTCCTGGCGGGCGACGGCGTCTGCACGGAAAAGCTGGCGGATCTCGCCGGCGATGCGACCGACAACATCGTGTGCTCGGAAGCGGGCATGGCGCTCGAGAAGATGGAAGGCGGCCAGGCTTTCGCGGCCAAGTTCCAGAAGCGTTTCGGCCAGCCGATCCAGATCTACGCGCCGTTCACGTATGACGCGGTGTACATCATCGTCGACGCGATGAAGCGTGCGAACTCGGTCGATCCGGCCAAGATTCTCGCCGCAATGCCGAACACGGACTACAAGGGCGTGATCGGCCAGACGACCTTCGATTCGAAGGGCGATCTGAAGCACGGCGTGATCTCGCTGTACGACTACAAGAAGGGCAAGAAGACGCTGCTCGACGTCGTGAAGATGTAATTTTTCGCGGCTAGAGGAAAGCGCGCGGCGCCGAAAGGCCCGCGCGCTTTTTTTATATCTTGAGGCGCCTGAGAATACGCGGGCCGATGAAGGTGATGATCGCGCAGCACGCGGCGACGACGCACAGGCCGATCGGCAGATTGCTGATCTGCGCGACGCCGCCGATCAGCACCGGCCCGAACAACAGGCCGAAGTACGCAAGGCCCGCGACCTGCGCGAGCCCTTCGGCCGCGGTCACGCCTTCGACGCGCGCCGCCGCCGCGAACAGCACCGGCATCATGTTCGCGAGACCCAGGCCCATCAGCGTGAAGCCCGTCATCGTGACGATGACGTTCGGCAGCACGAGCGCCATCACCATGCCGACGAATGCGAGGCCCGCGCTGCCGAAAATCAATTGCGGCGCGCCGAAACGCGCGCGCACCGCGTCGCCGCCGAAACGCCCGGCCGCCATGCCGCCCGAGAACGCCGCGTAAGCCGCGCTCGACACCGAAGGCGTGGCCTCGACGACATCGCGCATGTAGACGGTGGCCCAGTCGTACATGGCGCCTTCCGCGATCAGCGCGACGAGCGCGAGTCCGCCGAGCGCCCACAATGCGCCCGAGCGCCAGCGGTTCGACGACGACGCCTTCGCGTGCTCGTCGTGATGCGGCACGTGCGGCAGCACCGCGGGCATCGATACGAGCAGGACCAGCAGGCTCACGCCCGATGCGAGCGCGAGATGCGCGGCGGGCGCGAGCCCGTGCGCGAGCAGCGCGCCGCCCGCGGCCGCCCCCGCCATGCCGCCGATGCTGAACATACCGTGCAGCGACGACATGATCGGCAGGCCGAGCGCCTGTTCGACCGCGCTCGCTTCGGCGTTCATCGCGACATCGAGGGTCGCCATGCCGAAGCCGAAGATCGCGAGCACGACGAGCAGCATCCAGTAATAAGGCGTTACGAGAATCAACGCGCCGCAGAGCATCATCGTGATGCCGCCCGCCATGCATGCGGCGCGCGTGCCGGCGCGCGCGATCCACGATCCGGTGGTCAGCATGGCGAAGATCGAGCCGCCCGCAACGGCGAGCAGCGCGAAGGAGAGCATGCCCGGGCTCAGCGAGAACTTGTCGCGCACGGTCGGAACGTGCACGCCCCACGACGCGTACATCATGCCCGCGATGAAGAACACTGCCATCGTTGCGTAGCGGGCGCGGGCGCGCGTGGCGCGCGGAAGACTGCGATGCAGCGCGAGTGTCGGATTGGCGTCGTGGGCGGCGGAGGAAGCGGTGGTCGAGTCGGACACGAAAGAAACCGTCGTCGGAAAGATTGCGTGGAAAACAAGGGCGGCCGTGGATGATGCCGCCGGACGCGAAGGCTTTCGATTCTATCGAACGGTCAGGAGACACGCTCGCATGCGCTGCATTAACATCGTCCGACGATCGATGACCGCACGAGGCCCGGATGAACATTCCGTCGCAAGCGCCGCTTCACCTGCTGCATCGCGTGTCCGAGGGAACGCTCGCCACGCATTCGCGCGAGCCGCATGGCTTTCCGTATCCGACGGCGCTTCCGTTCGCGCCGACCGCGCGCCATGTTCCGATGCTGCTCGTCAGCCATCTCGCCGAGCACACGCGAAATCTCCACGCCGATGCGCGCGCTGGCTTTCTCGTCGCGCATGCGGCGGATGGCGGCGTGCTGGAAGGACAACGCCTGACCATGCTCGGCAGTTTCGCGCCCGCCGTGCCCGACGCGCGCGCCGAACTCGCGCGCCGCTATTTGCGCTATCACCCGGACGCCGAGCGCTATCTGCAACTCGGCGATTTCTCCTTCTGGGTGATGTCGGTCGAGCGCATGCGCTATATCGGCGGATTCGGCGCAATGGGCTGGCTGTCGGGCGATGAACTCGACTCGCTGGAGCCGCTTTCGGTTGCGCAAGAAATGTCGCTTTGCGCGGAATTCGACGCTTATCCGGGCCGCCCCGAGAATCTCCGATTATTGGGGATGGACCGATATGGCTGCGATTGGCTGTCGGGAAGTGTGCGCAATCGTTTTACATTCGATTACCCGAAACACACGGACGAAGAATTGAGGGCTGCGCTAATCGGCTTTACCGCGCAGCAAATGGACGCTTCGGGTCAGTGAATTAGCGCGTTGCGGTCCGAATCAACCTCGCTCGGACCGATTCCGAAAATGAAATGACGGCCAAGTTGCCATCCCATGAAACGTTCGGGGCGCGTCATATTGCCGTGTTTTCATCCGATGCCATCACGCAGTGTGCGGCTCGCCTCATTGCCATTTTTTACATTCGAACGATGGTCGCCCCAAACTTCGGATTTTTCGGCAATTGTTACGAAGAAAGATACTAAACTTTTATTGGACGGCAATTTGCGCACGCAGCGATTATAAGAACTGTGTTAATCTCCGTCCCAGTCCGAGGCTATACTGATAATTGAAAGCGAGCGTACCGATTCGCGAGTCAGCACACCACTTAGGGAATTGCCATGCCTTCATACAAGGAACTCCTCGCACAACGCGAGTCTCTCGAACGTCAGATTGAAGAAGCGAAGTCGCGCGAATACGCCGAAGTGCTTAATGAGATCAAGCAGAAAATGGCGGATTATGGCATCACGCTTCAGGAACTGGCTGGCGGCCGGGGCGCAAAAGGCGCGAAGGCGGCACGCAGCAGCCGGGCGGGCGTAGCACCGAAATACCGTGACCCGGAAAGCGGCAGCACCTGGTCGGGCCGCGGTAAGCCGCCGAAATGGATTGCTGGTCAAGATCGGGACAATTTTCTGATCGGCAAGTAATTCCTCGCCGTACCCAGCATTCCAAAGGCCGCGTTTCAAGACGCGGCCTTTTCGTTGTGGCGGGCGTATTTCGTATCGCCTAGAGCGTTCGGGCGGAGTTAAGTAGCTAAATTTTAAAAGATTGGCGCGAACCCTCGAAAGAGTTGGGGCACACGGCTGATAAGATGAGGGAAAGGACGGTTCGGGTAAATTACATGCCGCTTTCGACTACAGGCATTTCCGAAAAACAGCACGTGGCGCGGCGAACCACCTGGACGAGCATTGCCTTAAATAGCGGGCTTGCCACGGCGCAGCTCGTGGTCGGCTTTGTCGCACACTCTCAGGCATTGCTGGCCGACGGCATTCATTCGCTGGCGGACATCGTCTCCGATTTTATCGTTCTAGTTGCCAATCGGCGGGCATCCGCCAAACCCGACGTCGATCATAACTACGGGCATAACCGGTACGAAACGGTCGCCTCGTTATTCCTCGGCGGATTGCTGATCGCGGTCGGCGTTGGAATGCTATGGCGCGCCGGGACGCGCATCGTCAACCTTCAGGATATTCCGCCCGTAAAGGCGGGTGCGCTCGCGGTCGCGATAATCGTGCTCGTTTCGAAGGAGGCACTCTTTCGCTATATGCTTCGCGCCGCCGAACGCATTCGCTCCGCTTTGCTTGTCGCGAACGCGTGGCATGCACGGTCGGACGCGGCGTCTTCGCTCGTGGTCGCGCTCGGGATTATCGGCAGTTTGGCGGGATTCCGAATTCTCGATCCGATTGCTGCCGCCGTCGTGGGTTTTCTCATCGGCAAGATGGGATGGACGTTTGCGTGGGACGCATTGCAGGATCTCTCCGACCGGGCCCTAGACGAAGCGACCGCGCAAGATTTGCGCGGCATCCTGTCGAAGACGCCCGGCGTGCGCGAGGTCCACGACTTCCGTACGCGCAAGATGGGCGACCTGGCCATCGTCGACGCACATGTTCTGGTCGACCCACTCATTTCGGTTTCCGAGGGGCATTACATTGCCGAATCGGCGCGCGCGAACCTGCTGGCGGACTCACGCGTCATCGATGCGCTCATTCACGTCGATCCGGAAAGCGATGCGCTCAATCCGCAGCCCGGCAACTTCCCGCAGCGTTCTGCCGTGACCGACGCCGTGAGCGCCGCATTCGCGCAGCAAGGGCTGCCGGTCGAAGCGTTGAATCTGCATTACCTCGGCAGCGGCTTTAGCGTCGATGTGGTGTTAGCGGCATCGAGCACGATGGATGCGGCCATCCGCCTGAAGGCGATCGACTTCGACGCGCTCAAACGGCAGATCGGCGCGCGCGAGATTCGCGTCGCGCAGGCGCTCCGGTTCGCGCCCGTCACGACGCCGAGACGCGCAATCGATCTGCCGCGATGAAGCGTCGCGTCAGAGCGGCAGTTGCGTGTCGAATTTGATCTCGCGGAGCACGACGCTCGTTCGAACCTGCGCGACCGCGGGAATCTTGAAAATGCGATCGTGCAGGAACGCGTCGTACGCCTTGATATCCGGCGCGACGATCTTGAGGATGTAATCGGACTCGCCGGTCGTGCTGTAGCACTCGGTGACTTCCGGACAGGTGGCGATCTCGCGTTCGAATTGCTCGACGCCGCCTTCCGTGTGCCGGGTCAGATGGATATGCGCAAGCGCGCAGACGTGCAGACCGAGCTTTTCGCGATCGAGCAGCGCGGTATAGCGCTGAATGACGCCCGACTGCTCCATGTCCTTGATGCGGCGCCAGCACGGCGTGCTCGACAAGCCGACCTGGTCGGAGATTTCCTGAACGGAGCGCCGCGCGTCCAGTTGCAGAAGACGCAGGATTTTTTGTGAGAATGTATCGAGAGTCAACTGCGCCTCCGTTCGATCGCGATTTGACTCTAATGGTAGAGGCGTCGGAAAAGAAACGCAATGCAATGCGCCCGCACTGAGGGAGTTTCCCTAACTCGCTGGCCTCATGGCGCGGTTTTACCTTCAGTGCCGTCGTTCGGTTCGTCCGATGGCCGTGCCAGCGCTGCCTGCGACGCCCGTAGCTCCGCGAGCATGTTGCAGAATAGCGCGCCTTGCTCGATGGCGTCGTCGAGCGCGACGTGCGTGTGCGGCAGTTCATCGAACCAGTGCTTCGGCAAGCGCGGCTTGATCGCCTTTCGGTACGGCAGGCCGGTCATCGCGAAGGCGAGCGTCTTGATGTCGAGCGCCGACCACGAGAACGGGCAGCGCTCGGCGAAACGCATCATGTACCAGAACATATAGGTGAAGTCGAAGCCCGCCGGATAGGCGACGAACACGGGCTTGCCCGGCAACGCCTCCACCCATTCCACATAGGCGGGCAGCGCGATTTCCGGCTTCTGAAGATCCTTGCGGCATGCCGCCCACGCATCGGGCTGCGTTTTCCACCACGCGGCCTGGACCGGATGCGGCGCCGCGCCTTCGAGCGTTTCGAGATTCGCGGAGAACGTGGCGATGAGTTGCTTGTCGGCCGTGTACGCCGCCGAGGCGAAGCTCAGCATCGAATGCGGGCCGGGAATCGGACCGTCCGCTTCGACGTCCGTGCTGACGTAGATTTCGGGAACCGCGGTGGCATTGGCGTTCATGCGCTCACTCCGTCGCGCACGTACGCATTGCTGCGCCGTTCTTCGCCGAACGTCGATGCCGGGCCGTGACCCGGCACAAAGGTGACATCGTCGCCGAGCGGCCAGAGCTTTTCGCGGATCGAGCGGATGAGTTCGGCGTGATTACCGCGCGGAAAATCGGTGCGCCCGATGGAGCCGGCGAACAGCACGTCGCCCACGAACGCGAGCCTGTGCTCGCGGCTGAAGAACACGACATGACCGGGCGTGTGTCCGGGGCAGAAATACACTTCCATCGACTCGTTGCCGAATTGCACGGTGTCGCCGTCAGCGAGCCAGCGTTCCGGCGTGAAGGCCTCCGCGTTCGAAAAACCGAAGCGTTGAGTCTGCGCGGGCAACTGGTCGATCCAGAACGCGTCTTCGCGATGCGGTCCTTCTATTTGTATGCCGTAATGCTCCGCGAGCGCCTTCGCGCCGCCGCAGTGGTCGAGATGGCCATGCGTCAGAAGAATTTTTTCGACAGTCACGCCGTGCCGGTCGACCTCCGCGATGATCCGGTCGATGTCGCCGCCCGGGTCCACGATCGCGGCGCGCTTCGACGCTTCGCAGATCACGATGGAGCAGTTCTGCTGAAAAGGCGTCACGGGAACGAGAATGACTTTCATATGACTGTCGGCGGTACAAGTCGGGCTGTAAAAACGTTCATTGTACCGGTGCGGGGAAACCCGCGACGAGGGCGACATCAGCGTGCAAAACCTCAAGAAATCCGGCAATTCTTACGTTCATAGCGAAAATCAATGACGAATTGCACAGTCCGGCGAGCCAAACCCCGCTTTTTTTGTATAATGGCACTACTTGTGCATGGAGTTAACCATGCCGTCACTAGGCGACTGCTGAAACGTTAGTGCGTTTTTACAATCGCCGTCAGTACGCTGTTGGGGGCCAAAAGCCTCGCAATTGCAACTCAAGCACCATCAGTAGGTGCACACGTCTTGTCCGGCCAGACGCCGCGCGTCTGTGAGATGGCCTTAGCTGCCGTCACGCCGGATGGGGCCTACGCCGCCGTTCCTGCGCTCAACCAAGTTGTTATAGCGCACGAATGTGATGCCACGTTCGATGGCGGCATGTGGGGTCTGGTCAGGCTGCCGGGGACAGGTTGCGCCAGACGTGAACAATAACCGGGCGTTTGCGGCACGAGTACGCCGCATCCGAGCACAGTTCGCCGTTCGCTTGACCGAGCGGCGTTCTGCATTGCGCGGAGAAGCCTTGAGCAGCCTTGTGCGCGCCCAGCCGGCGCAGCGCGGCCGCTCCTTTATCGTTGATACACGTCTATGAATGCTCGATTTATTCGACATGTCGGGAGCCTGCTAGCAGTTGGCGTGCTGGCGGGTTGCGCCGCGCCGGGTTCGGGCGATGTCGCATCCAATCCTCAGACAACGAACTCCCTCAGCACGGTCGGTGCCCGCTCGACGGCGCCGCTCGCCTTCGATTCGCACCTGTCCGCACTGCCCGCCGACAAGCCCAGCCCGGCTCCGTCGCTCGCGAACGCCGAGCCGATCACCACCGGCCCGGACGCAGGCAGCTTCGAGCAGAAGGGCAAGGCCTCGTGGTACGGCCGCATGTTCCACGGTCGCAAGACCGCGAGCGGCGAGAAGTTCAACATGAACGCGATGACCGCGGCTCACCGCACGCTGCCGCTCGCGTCGTGGGTGCGCGTGACCAACGAAGCCAACCACAAGACCGTGGTGGTGAAGATCAACGACCGCGGTCCTTATGTGCGCGGGCGCGTGATCGACTTGTCCTACGCTGCGGCGGCCGTGCTCGGCATGCGCGGCGCCGGCACGCAGAAGGTGAAGATCGAAGGTCTCACGCAGCAGGAAGCGCGTGCGGCGCGTGAAGAGCAGGCTCAGGCGCTCGCCGACGACAGCGTGAACTGATCTCTCGCCGTACTGCATCCCGCAGTTCCCTGACGGGCCGTCTCGCGACGGCCCGTTTTCTATTCTTCTGCCGTATCGTCGCGTTTCGCGAGTTTCAGCGCGCGTTCATAGAGCGCATTGCGCGGCGCGCCCGTCAACGTGGCGGCGATGCGTGCCGCGCTCTTCACCGACAACTCTTCCAGTAGCGTCGTGAGCAGCGCGTCGTGCGCGTCGTCGGCGTCCTGCGCTTCGGGCGCGCCTTGCACCACCAGAACGAATTCTCCGCGCTGACGATTGGCATCGGCTTCGAGCCACGCTGGCCCTTCGGCCAGGGTGCAGCGATGCAGGCTCTCATGTAATTTCGTCAACTCGCGCGCGATCAGCAACTGCCGTTCGCCGCCGAAAGCCTCGCCGAGCGCACGCGTCGTTTCCACGATGCGATGCGGCGCCTCGTAGAAGACAAGCGCCATCGGATGATCGGCGAGCGTGCGCAACTGCGTGGCGCGCTGCTTCGACTTGGTCGGCAGAAAGCCGACGAACGAAAATCCCGCGACCCACGCGCCCGCCGCGCTCAACGCCGTCGTGAGCGCGCTCGCGCCCGGCAGCGGAATCACTGGCAAGCCTGCCTCGCGCACGGCATCGACCAGACGCGCGCCGGGATCGGAAATGCAGGGCGTGCCCGCGTCCGACACGCACGCAATGCGCTCGCCGTTCTTCAGATGCGCGATCACGCGTTCGGCCGCGCTGCGTTCGTTGTGCTCGTGCACGGCAATCGACGGCTTCGAGATGCCGTAGCGCGCGAGCAGTTGCGCCGTGTTGCGCGTGTCCTCGGCGGCGATGCGATCCACGAGTCCGAGCACATGCAGCGCGCGCACGGTGATGTCCGCCGCGTTGCCGATCGGCGTGGCGACGACGTACAGCGCGCCCGTCGGATAGTGCTGCCCGGCGGCGAGGTCGGAGATCTGAAGCATGAGCGCGGCGTGGAAGGAAAGGTCGTCATTTTGCCACGCGCTTGCCGCGTGCCATCGCGGCCGCGCGCCGACAACTTTTATGGAGGAACCTTGTCCAAATCGCTCGGCGATGTTTTCGAGGCGCATGCGCTCGACTTTTTGCGGCGGCAACGCATGCGCTTCGTCGCGCGCAACGTGACGTGCCGCGGCGGCGAGATCGATCTCGTCATGCTCGACGAATGCGGCGCGCTCGTGTTCGTCGAAGTGCGCGCGAGAAGGGGCGGGCGCTATGCGAATGCCGCCGCGAGCGTCGATGCGAGAAAGCGCGCCCGCCTCGTGCATGCCGCCCAGCATTTCCTCGCGACATGGCGCGGCGCGTTGCCGGCCTGCCGCTTCGATATCGTCGCGTTCGATGCCGGCCGTATCGCGTGGCTGCGCGATGCGTTTCGCGCCGACGAGGCATGAGCGCGGTTCGCCGCGTGATGCATGCGGTAAACTGCGCAACAACCGGCGCCTTGAGCGTTCAAGCCACACACCGCAGCGTATGCCGCGGCCGATGATCGAGAGTCGATGTCAGTCGAACGTATTCAACAGCAATTCCGCGACAGCGCGGCACTCAAACTCGAAGCACTCGACGCGCTGGCGGTGCCGATCGCGGCCGCCGTCGACACGCTCTTCGGCGCGCTCGCGAACGGCAACAAGATTCTCGTCTGCGGCAACGGCGGCTCGGCGGCCGACGCGCAACGTTTTGCCGCGCAACTGATCGGCCGCTTCGAGCGCGAGCGTCCGGGTTTGCCGGCGATCGCGCTGACGACCGATTCGTCGATTCTCACGGCCATCGGCAACGACTATGCGTTTGAGCAGATCTTCTCGAATCAGGTCCGCGCGCTCGGCCAGACGGGGGACGTGCTGCTTGCAATCAGCACGTCGGGGAATTCGGTCAATGTGCTCGCGGCGATTCAGGAAGCGCACGAGCGCGAGATGATCGTGATCGCGCTGTCGGGCAAGGGCGGCGGCGCGATGTCCGATGTGCTTGCCGAGACCGACATCCATATCAGCGTGCCGTCCGATCGCACGGCGCGCATCCAGGAAGTCCATCTGCTGATCATTCACTGTTTGTGCGACGGCATCGATGCGATGCTGCTCGGCGACGACTGAAACTGAAAAGGGGGAACGGAGTTGACGAACAAGACACGCGTCAAGGCGACGCTAGCCCAGGCCACCCTGGTGGTGAGCCTGTTGTCGGGAGTCGCATTGACGTTGCAGGGCTGCGCGCTCGCGGTCGTCGGCGCGGCGGCCGGCGGCACGTTGATCGCAACGGATCGCCGCACGCTCGGCGCGCAGACGGAAGACCGCGAGATCCAGATCAAGGCGACTTCGCGCATCAACGAGAATCTGCCCGATACGGCGCATGTCAACGTGACCGTCTTCAACCGGCGCGTGCTACTGACCGGCGAAGTCCCCGATGACGCGTCGAAGCAGAAGGCCGAAGCGGTCGTGCGCGACATCAACAACGTGGGCAGCATCGTCAATGAACTGGCGATCCAGGGTGCGAGCTCGATTTCGTCGCGCGCGAACGACTCGTACCTCGAAGGCCGCGTGAAGACCGCGATGGTCGGCGAGAAGGATTTGCGCGCGAACTACTACAAGGTGGTGTGCGAGCGCGGCGTCGTCTATCTGATGGGACTCGTCACGCAGGATGAAGGCGCGCATGGCGCCGATGTCGCCGCGCGCGTGCCGGGCGTCGAGCAGGTCGTGAAGGTCTTCCAGTACATCAAGCCGGAGGAAGCGCAGGCGCTCGAGGCGGCGGCCGCATCCGATGCGAGCGCGGTCTCGGCGGCGAGCGCGCCGGCCGAAGCGACGGTCGGCACGGTGCCCGATTCGGGCGTGAGCTCGCGTCCGCTGGACACGCAGTCGCCCGCGCCGGTGAAGAATTCGGATGTGCATCCGGGCAATCCCGCTCCGGTTCCGGCGGCGAAATGAGCGTGTTGCGTGTGATGTTCGGCGCGGCGGTGGTCGCCGCGTCGTTTGGCGCGGCCGCGGCGGAGCAGCCGGCTTCTTCCGCCAACGCGATGGCGATCGCGCGCGGCAATGCGTGCATGGGCTGTCATGCGATCGATCGCAAGCTCGTGGGGCCTTCGTTCCAGCAGATTGCGGAGAAGTACAAGGGACAGCCGCAGGCGAGCGCGCAGCTCGAAAAGAAGGTGAAGAACGGCGGCGCGGGCGTGTGGGGACCGATTCCGATGCCGTCGCATCCCAGAATGAACGACGCGGATATCAGGACCGTGGTCGCGTGGGTTCTGGCGGGGGCGCCGCAGAAGTGACGGGATGGGCAGCTTGCGCTGATGGCGATTTTGCTGTGGTACAATTTCGATTCGTTGGGGGGGTAGCTCAGCTGGGAGAGCGTCGCGTTCGCAATGCGAAGGTCGGGAGTTCGATCCTCCTCCTCTCCACCACGAATTTCCTTAAAAAACCGGCACTTAGGCCGGTTTTTTATTTGGTATTGCGTCCGTCATCGTTTGGTTTGACACCCCGCAGGGTGACATCAGGGTGACAGACAGTTTGTCTGTCTGATGTCGAGAATGACACACGGTCTCTCGCAGGGTCAATCCTGCGAAGCATATTGTGAGCGCAGCACCATCCTCGCGGCTGGTCTTCCGATCCGCCCGTCCGTTCAGTCTTGAGCCTCGTAGGTCCGTGACTTGATTTTTGCGGCATGTCCTTCCCCCAAGAAATCCTAAACTTTGACTTCAGGTCTGAATCGAAAGGAGGCTGCCATGCGTGACAACCAACGCGGGCTGACCGAAAGCGAAGACGCTCCGACTCGTCGTGTTCGGGCGCAGCGAGAACATCGTGATCGCCATATCGGCGGGAAAATACTGGCGCGACTATCTCCCTCGGCACTAGCTCATTGGCCCGCAGTGGCTAAACAGATGTCTGACGCTGGCGTGTTGGACACCGTTGATGAGGAGGCGCTGGCGCGCTACTGCGAAGCATTCGCGAACTGGTGCACAGACGGTGATCAGCTTGCCGCGAGGCTGATCGACCTTGGTCTGACGGCTAGCCGCAGGGTTCATGCTGAAGCCTACGTTTCGCAAAGCGCAACGCCGCCCCCTCCGGCGACACACACTGGGCCGGAATCGATTCGGCGAGCGCCTAATGCGATCATGCGTCGAGCCGAAATCGAAAGCGAAACGGGCTTGTCCCGATCAACCATCCATCAGCGCATCAAAGCCGGAACGTTCCCGAAGCCGGTGCACCTTGGGGCGCGGTCGGTGGGGTGGCGCGTCGCCGACATTGACGCTTTTTTGTCAGCGCCAGCCGACTACAGGGCATCAAACAGCGGCTTCTGAGATTTTTTATGGCGGGGCCTTCTGCGCCCTTATCACTCAGATTTTCTGGTGGTTAACGGAGGGCTTGCCAAGCATAATATGACACCCGCATCCGCCAATGCCACGAAACAAGCAAAAATGACCGCTCTCGAACTTCTCCTCGATTCCTTCCGCAAAGCAGCCGCATCCGAAAAAGAGAAGGGCACGTATTTCGAGGAGTTGATCCTCTGCTACCTTCGCAATGAGGCCACCTACCGAGACCTGTACAGCGACGTATGGTCCTACGCGGATTGGGCGGCGTCGCAAGGTCTCAGCAAGCAAGACGCTGGCATCGACTTGGTCGCGAAGACGGCGACTGGCGAGGTGCACGCTATCCAGTGCAAGCTATATGCGGCGGACTACAAGGTTCAGAAGTCCGACATTGACAGCTTCTTCACGGCTTCGGGGAAGAAACCCTTCAGTCATCGGATTATCGTCGCCACCACCAGCGCCCCTTGGAGTCACCACGCAGAGGACGCGCTGTTCGATCAGCAGACGCCTGTGACGAAAATCGACTTGGCCGCTCTCGAAAGCAGCCAGATCGATTGGAGCAAGTATCAGCCGAAGATTGCGCCGGTCATCAAACCGAAGAAGCGGTTGCGGGAGCATCAAGTCGCAGCGTTGAACGCGGTCGAACACGGTCTGGCAGACGCGGACCGGGGCAAACTCATAATGGCGTGCGGTACGGGTAAGACCTTCACCAGCCTCAAGATTGCGGAGAAGTTGGCGGGCGCTGGTAAGCGAGTCCTCTTCTTAGTCCCTAGTCTTTCCTTGTTGTCGCAGACGCTGACGGAATGGACGCAGGAAAGCGAGACACCGCTTCACAGCTTCGCCGTTTGCTCTGACACCGACGTTGGCAAGAAGAAGGGCGAGAAGGAAGATGACTCGATCCAGACCTACGTGCACGAACTGCAATACCCGGCGACGACGAGTTCTGCAAAGCTCGCCGCTGAAATGAAGAAGCGCCATGACACGGCCCACATGAGTGTGGTTTTCAGTACCTATCACTCGATTGAGGTCATTAGTCGCGCCCAGAAGGACGGTGAGATGGCCGACTTCGACTTGATCGTCTGCGATGAGGCACACCGGACGACGGGAGCGACGTTCGGCGACGATGACGAGAGCGCGTTCGTTCGGGTCCATGACGGCGATTACATCCGCGCCGCCAAACGCCTTTACATGACGGCGACGCCGCGCATCTACAGCGACATCGCTGAGGCTCAAGCGGAAGAGAAGAAAGCGCGTCTCTACGGCATGAATAAGAAAGAATATGGCGATGAACTATTTGTCATCACCTTCTCAGAAGCTGTCAAGCGTGGGCTGCTGGTCGATTACAAAGTGATCGTGCTGGCGGTTGAAGAGACGCACGTAAACAGGCGTCTGCAAGGTTTGCTGAAAGACAATGACAATCAATTGAAGGTAGACGACGCTGCTCGAATCGTCGGCTGCTGGAAGGCGCTTTCGAAGCAGGGATTGACCGAAGACTTGGCAGGCGACAGCGATCCGATGAAACGTGCCGTGGCCTTTTGTCAAGTCATCGAAGTGTCGAAAGGAGCGAAGACACACAAGGTCAGTTCGAAGCAGATTGCTGGAATGTTCCAAGAAGTCGTGGAAGCGTATCAAGAAGCCGAAGCGACTGAGGAGTTTGAGCAGGCGGCGCGGTTGGTGTGTGAAGCCAAACACGTTGACGGCAGCATGAACGCCAGTCAGAAAGAGGCGAAGCTCGCTTGGCTCAAGGCCGACGCGTCCGAAAATACCTGCCGGATTCTCAGCAATGTGCGTTGCCTATCCGAAGGCGTAGATGTTCCTGCGCTTGACGCTGTACTCTTCCTCACACCCCGCAGTTCGCAGGTCGATGTCGTGCAATCGGTCGGACGTGTCATGCGCAATGCGCCGGGTAAAAAGCGCGGGTACGTGATCCTTCCGGTAGTGATTCCGGCTGGTGTTGAACCGCACGAAGCCTTGAACGACAATCAGACTTATAAGGTGGTCTGGCAGGTGCTACAAGCCTTGCGGTCGCATGACGACAAGTTCGACGCGATGGTGAACAAGCTCGACTTGATCGGCAAAGACACCAGCAAGATGGAAGTGGTCGCCATCACCGACAAGGTTCAGAAGAAGCAGAAGGGCAAGTCGACGAAGAAACTTGGGAAGGGCAAGTTCGATCTCGGCAAGACCGTAAAGAAGGAAACCGCGCCCGCGCAGTCGGAACTGGAATTTGAGATCGGCGAGATCGAGAAGGCAATCTACGCCAAACTGGTCCAGAAGGTGGGAAATCGGCACCATTGGGAAGATTGGGCCAATGACATCGCCAAGATCGCACGGACGCATATCGATCGCATTGCAGGGATCATTGAGAACCCAGACAACGCGAAGGAACGTCAGGCGTTTGATTCGTTCGCCGCCGAACTGCGGGACGATTTGAACGGCAGCATCACGGATGTTGAGATCATCGAGATGCTGGCGCAGCATCTCATTACCAAGCCAGTGTTTGACGCGTTGTTTGAAGATTACAGCTTCGCGAAGCACAACCCGATGTCGATTGCCATGCAGGATGTGCTGGACGCCTTGCAGGAGCACCGACTCGACAAGGAAGCCGACACGCTGGATCGGTTCTATGAAAGCGTTAAGATGCGAGCCGAAGGCATCGACAATGCGGCTGGCAAGCAGAAGATTGTCGTTGAGCTTTATAACAACTTCTTCGCGAAGGCGTTTCCGCTTCTCCGGGACAAACTAGGAATTGTTTATACGCCGGTTGAAGTCGTGGACTTCATCATTCACAGCGTCGCCCACGTCTTGCAAGCCGAATTTGGCCAGACTTTGGGAAGTGAGGGCGTGCATATCATCGACCCGTTTGTCGGTACGGGTACGTTCGTGACGCGGCTGTTGCAAAGCGGACTAATAAAGCCGGAAGAACTGGCGCACAAGTACAAGCACGAAATTCACGCAAACGAGATCGTGCTGCTGGCGTACTACATTGCGGCGGTGAATATTGAAGCCGTGTATCACGGCACCGTCGGTGGCGAATATCAGCCGTTCGAAGGCATTTGTCTCAGCGATACGTTCCAGATGTACGAAAAGGAGGACATGGTGGATACGCTGCTGGCGCAAAACAGTGCGCGTCGGAAGCGTCAAAAGAAGCTCGATATTCGAGTTATCATCGGAAATCCTCCATATTCTGCGGGACAAACCAGCGCGAACGATAATAACCAAAACGTCCCATATCCGGGATTGGATCGTCGCATCGCAGAAACATATGTCGCGGGGGCAACGACTTCATCATCGGTGCAAAAACTCTACGACAGCTATATTCGAGCGATTCGATGGGCGTCGGATCGTGTCGGGGACAATGGGATCATCGGATTCGTCACAAGCGGTGGCTTCTTAGAATCCAACAACGCCACGGGTCTTCGAAAATGCCTCGCGGAAGAGTTTTCCGATATTTACGTGTTTCATCTTCGCGGAAATCAACGGACAGCTGGGGAGCTTTCAAGAAAAGAGGGTGGGAAAATCTTCGGAAGCGGTAGCCGTGCACCAATAGCGATTTCCGTGTTGATCAAGAATCCGCAAGCGAAGCAGCACGGTCGTATTCGGTTCCATGACATCGGTGATTATCTAACCCGCGAAGAGAAACTAGCGCGCATTGCTGAGTTTGGCAGTGTCGAAGGCATCACCGAAAGGAACCTTTGGACTGACATCGAACCCGATGAATATGGCGATTGGCTCAGTCGCCGCGATGGTTCGTTCGGTCAATACATCGTTTTGGGCGACAAAAAAGGGGATCAAGCGAAACTATTCGAGAATTTCTCCCTCGGGGTCGCTTCCGGCCGAGATGTCTGGTGTTACAACGCCTCTCGTTCCGGCATTCTTCAAAATATAAATCGTCTGATAGCGTTCTATAATGAAGAGGTGCACCGTTATAGAGATGCGTGCGCCGGCCTTCCGAAGGATCAGAGGCCGGACGTGAACGACTTTGCCAAAGTTGATCTTACGAGGATAAGCTGGAATTCAACGTTAAAGCGGAGTCTAGAAAACTTCTTGGCATGCCAGTTTGATGGCAGCGCGCTGAGACAAAGCATATATCGTCCGTTCATGCGGCAGTGGATGTATTTCGATCAACGCCTAAACGAACGGCGTTACCAGATGGCGAGCATTTTCCCAGAAGGGAGTGCTGAGAACCGGCTGATCTGCGTTTCAGGCGTCGGTTCAAGGAATTTTTCAGCACTGATGGTCGATTCGATTCCTTGTCTTGACAACATAGAAAAAGGCCAATGTTTCCCGCTGTATCTTTATCGATCCGCGCACATTGATGGAACGTCAGATGACGAGAATCGGCAGGAACCGTTGTTTGAGGAAGATGCGACCATACAGGGCGGGAACGGGTGCGTTTTTGAACGACGAGATGCGTTGACAGACGACGGTCTGGCCCACTTCCGCGCGGCTTATCCTTCGGAAACGCTTGCCAAGGAAGATGTGTTCTATTACGTCTATGGCCTTTTTCATTCGAGGGACTATCGGGAACGCTATTCCGACAATCTTTCGAAGGAGTTGCCGCGCATCCCGTGTGTGAAGACTGCTGCCGACTTCTGGGCCTTCTCAAACGCGGGCCGCAAGTTGGCCGACTTGCACGTCAACTACGAGACGGTCGAGAAGTATTCATTGCAGATCGAGGGCGGCGGACTGCTGCTGACCGACGCGGACTACCGCGTTGAGAAGATGAAGTACGGTAAGAATGGAAAGGACAAGGACCTTACGACCTTGATCTACAACGCCAAGATCACGGTGAAAGGTATTCCGGTTGAAGCGTATGAATATGTAGTCAATGGCAAACCGGCGCTGGATTGGGTCGTTGAGCGACAGTGTGTGAAGACGGATAAGGACAGCGGGATCGTCAACGATGCGAACGATTACGCCGTCGAGACGATGAACAACCCGCGCTACCCTCTGGAACTGTTTCAGCGTGTTGTGACGGTGAGTCTGGAAACGATGAAGATCGTGAGTTCCCTGCCCCCTCTTGACATTCAGCAGCCGGGGGGCACCAATGATACATTGGTGGAGCCGACCGATGCGCCGGACGCATTGACAGTCTGATTAATGTGCAAGGGTCGGTGTCTCGAATGGGAGACGCCGACGCTAGTGACTGAGTTTTCTAGCGGCGACTCTCTAACACCGTAGCTTGATGCTCAGATGCACGGGTCGTGAAGTGTCGAACCGGCTTCGGCCTCGGCAGCATGATCTTCTTTAATGGCTTTACTTCCAAAAAAAAGCCCGCTGTCAGCGGGCTTTTTTTTGAACCTGGTTGATCTAAGCAACAACCGCATGATCAGCGTATTTGGAACGCCGCTCCTTGACAATTGCTGGCATGTGTCGGTTCTTCTGGGCTTCACCGCCAAGGCCCAGCCGCTCATACACCGACCCGCCAATGCCAGGCAACACGTTTTCACCGTCCTTCTCGTCGTCAGTTGCGAACCAGACGTATTGGAATCTCTCCGAGATTTGTTTCGGAAATTCCGCCGACAGTCGCCCCTCTGCGCCTTCCAACATTACGGGTGCTGCGACAAAGACAGCACTGGGATTGCCGGATGAAAGGGCGCGAGTAAGGTTCGTTTTAACTACACAAGCACCGGAAATAATCGACTTGACGACAATAAAGATTGTCCCGGAAGGGTTGAACGTCTCTTTGTATTGCCTAAGAACTGGCGAAATGGAAATACCATCCTCTCTAACTTTCCCATTCCACAGGCATAAAAGACGAGTGCGCTCTCCCAATCCTCGCTCGGCGAGAGATTCAATGAGGCCGCGTGCGAGGAAGTCAGCGTCTTCGACGGTGCAAACCACGCAAATGTCGTGTTCCGTCTCCGGTCGAAGCGTTTCCAAGACGCCTGTGCCCAGATGCATCCCAAGCAAGCGCATTTGTTCGCGGTACTCTGCGACGCCAAGGTCCGAAGAAGCAATCGCGTCTACAAGTGAGCGCGCTTCTGCGTCTTGAATCGCGAATTTTGTGTACGTTCTGCTCATGGCATCAGGTCCCAGAAAGCGTCAATGTCGTTCGGCTTTGCGTTGATAACTCGCTGCTGGAAACGACCGAACTCTTCGCTAGCACAGTCGCGTTCCAATGTCACTGAAACCCCGTCGGCATTCCAACTGAAAAACCCCCTCTTGACACTGTAGCTGAGGCCAGGTATCCGAGCAAGGGCGTCTTTAAAAGCCTGCTGCAAGAATTCAACACCATCTGTGAGGGGGAACACCCGCAACAACTGAGGTGACTGCTTCCGAGCTGACTGAACAATTTCTTCTACCGAGCTACCCCCCAATACTCGAACCCACGCCAGCAACAGGGCGCTGAATGTAGCTTCGAGTTCGTCGTCCTTCGGATTCTCGACGCGGGTAAGAGCCGCCAGTTTTTCCCTTAACGGTGGATGTGAAAGGACCAACTGATTGACACTTCCAAAAAATGGAAAAAATTCGACCGATGAATGCTCGCTGATCTGAGCAGGAATCTTGCCACCCAACTTCGCGGCCAGGTCCGAATCGGCGACGACGAGTTGCACCGCCGGGGCAGGCTTCTGCAGGGCGCTTGCCAGGTCTACCTGAGACTTGAAGTCCGTTTCGATCGGGTGATCGCCGCCCGTCCAGCTCACGGAATCGGAATTCTTACATTGGTAATATTTAGTGGCGCGCTGCGAAGCTATGGCTAGATCGTCAACAAACCCGAAGGCCTGTTCCTCGATGACCGGAAGTGGCTCCGGGTGCTCGACGTGTTCAGCGAGTATTTCGGCAATTTTGAACGCGGCAAACTGGTCCTCGTAACGAGTGCCCTTCTTGCCATTCGTCCCGCCACGGTGTTTATTCTGCAGGTATTTAAGACCGGCTTCGCCGAAAAGACGCATGACAAGAGCGTCATCAAGCGCAGGAGGGGGCGTGTTGTTCGAGTTAACGGAAACGTCCACAGCAGTTGTTCTTAATATTGGCCTTAACCGTTCATGATGCCGTCTTTTCCCGAGGTTTGCAAGCAATGCAGGACCGAGCGACGGAGGTGATGGAGACAATCCACGCGTCCTTAGAATCCTTTCACGGTTGGGACAGTTCGGTCTGGAAACCATGAAGATCGTGAATTCATTGCCCCCTCTTGACATTCAGGAGCCGGGGGCACCAATGACACATTGGTGGAGCCGACCGATGCGCCAGACGCATTGACCGCCCGATTGATGTGCAATGGTCGGTGTCTCGAATGGGAGACGCCGACTGTGTTTAAAGTGGTCGGCAGCCGTCGCGGGCCACACACCATTGAGGAATGTTGCTCTGTAACGACCAATGGCGGCGCGTCAATGATGTGGGTGACTGTTGCTCTAGTGACAGTTGCCAGGTGATGCGCTTCGTGATCGTGACGGTGTGACTGTGATCGAGTGACCGTAGGCGGGCCAGAGCAGTCCGGGATACTGTCAACGCGATGACTGTTTTCTCTGGGTTTGGCCGCGTTTCCATTGTTACCAGTGGGCCGCCACCGTTGTGCTCACACGGATGCTCACCAAAATCACCGGCCTGCACCGTTGAGGAGGGCAACGGTCGGTCCAGTATCCACTGATAACCTGTCTTGGTTAGACCAAGGATGCTGTTCTTACTCTTGTCAAGCCGATCTTTGTATTGCCATCAAAGTGTTAGCGCGCGATCACAATCGATGCCTGGCGTCAAGGTTTGTGTTGTCGAAATCGACAAAATATGGCATAATGTCGTTTCTTGCAGTGGTGATGTCACTAATTGAGCATCATCGCAGTGAGTGCCAAGTGAAGGGTATCTCGCGATTCGCCGATAGCCCGCCTAAGCGGTGATTTATATTACTCACCGCATCTATATGAATTGTCTGGCTGCTTGTTGCCGAAGCCACGCGTTGTATGTCGCACGCGTGATGTTCGCACCTGTTCATGCGAACTTGCGGTGGCAGGCGAAATCCAACCCGAAGATCGATCCTCCGACTGGTACTTCATTGGCGAAGAAATGAGCCCTGCCGTCGGTCATGGGTTGATCGTGTGGCCTCGCATAAATCTGCGCGGGACAATCTCTTCCATGTACCAACAACAACATACCAATACGGAACCGGCGCACGTCGAGTTCCAAGAAAATGAAATCTTCTCGGCATTCGCCGAAGACGCATCAACCGCAAAGGTGCTGCCGGACAGCATCGCTGGTGTTCCAGATGTCGAATTGCAGCCGCAAATGAACCTGTTGCCGCAAGCCAGCATGACTGTTGTATTGTCGCCTGTCCCTGTAACTAAATCATTCTCCTTGTCTGCCGAAGGCGATGTCCCGAAGACAGTTGAAGGTTGGGACGGCGGGTGCGGCATAGGTTAGGCAACCTTCCGATCATGGTCAATTGATTTCGAGCGTGACCGTTTCAAGGCCGCAGCGAGAATCCAGAGTTCATTCACGCCGAGGATTTTTCGGAAGTGCTTCTCAGCTTCCAGGAAGCCCGCGGCTGTCCAGCGCAACGCCATGTCGGCGTCGCGATAGCGCTTCACGCGCCCCGCGACACGGCGCACCGCGCCGTTGGGATTCTCGATGATGTTGGTCGTCGACAGCCCGCGCATGAGCGCCGGCGTCAGGCCCAGCTTGTTCACCGTGAAAGTTTCCTCCAGCCCCTCGAGCAGTGCGGCCGAGGCGTCCGGATAGTCGGCCTTGAGCCACGCCGCGTGCGTCTTGAGCTTGGCGATGCCATCGTCGGTCGACAACTTGTAGGCGGCCTTCATGATCGCGGCGGTTTGCGAAACGCTCTCCTTGGGCAGGCGCTCGAGGACGTTGCGCTGCTTGTGCACACGGCAGCGCTGCACGTGGGCGCGTTCGCCGAAGAACTCCTCGATGGCCGAGCGCAGCGCTTTGGAACCATCGATCACGAACAGGTATTCGCGATCCGCAGGCACGCCGCGCTCGATCAGTCCGCGCAACAGATCCTGACGACCTGGGCGTTCTCACTCGACCCGCTCGCGAGACCCAGGAGGTGTTTCTCGCCGGGGCTGTCCACGCCGATAGCGGCGATGATGTGACGTGAGTCGACGATGATGCCGTCAAGGTAGATCGCCAGAAAGTCCTTGTCATCGAAGCGCCGCCCCATCAGCTCGGTGAGCGCCGTCTGGCTGGCCTTGATGAACTCGCGCGAGACGCTGCTCTTGGAGATGCCAACGGTGCCGGCCATCTCGGGCAGGACCTTGGCATATTTGCGCGTCGACACGCCCGTGACCATGATCTCGTGCACGCGCTCGGCGAGCCGCGGATTCTCGTTCAATTGCTCGTAGGCGGGGACCGGCACTTCGCCGCCGCCACGACGCCGAAGGCGCGGCCGCTTCACGTTCAACTTGCGTTCGTCCATCACAATCTGGCCTTGCTGCGAGCCGTGCCAGCGGATCTCGCCGCCTCTGCGGCCCGGATGCTTCTCGCCGGCGACTTCCGTCGCCGAGATCACCAGCAGTTGCTCGACAAGGCTACGGCCGGCTTCGTGCATCAACTCGTCGATGCTCGCGCGGGTGTTCTGAATCAGATCGAGCATGGGCAACAGGAGCTGACTGTTCTCGGCAAAACAGGCACGCAGTCCTTCCGGGTCCTGCTTGGGCACCACGTGCAACGGCGCGCTGGCGCTTTGGGGCTTCTTCTTGGTACGCTTCATTTGGCGGTTCTCCTTGGTTCCCTGTCCGGGAAGTTGGTCGTCGAAACCCGATTCTCTCGGATTTCCAACGGGGAACCGCCGCCTTCAACCTTCAACTACGCCCGGGACATTGCCCTGCCGAAGGCGATCTTAGAAAGCAGACGCACGGCAATGTCTCCGTCGGCGAACTTTACAGCCTCGATCTCGATTCCATCGAACAGTTTGCCGAGATGCTTCGACGTTTGACGCCAAGGCAATGCTGCATCTATGGGATTCCGCCCGACGCTGCAGTGAAGTTGATGACACAGTCGGCATGGGAAAGTGCCGGTCGTCCCGAAGACGCTGTACCGCGTACAACATCGGCTTTCTGTTGGCCCGATGGACCCGGCATCCTAATGCTCGACTACGATGCTCCGAAGGGCAATGTTGAACCGCTAACCCGCGACGATCTATTTTCTATCCTTCATCGCGCCTGCCCCGCACTGGCTGAATGCGATGCCCTGTGGATGCCAAGCACGTCGTCGGAAATCTACAACCGTGAAACCTGCGAACGCGTTGTAGGAACCAAGGGGCAGCGCATCTACTTCATCGTCGAAGATGCGACTGATATTCCGCGCGCCGGTCAGCAACTGTTGGTTCACCTGTGGGCGGCTGGTCACGGCCACTTCGACGTGTCATCTAGTGGTTCGCTGCTGGAACGTGGTGTCTTCGACGCGACAGTATGGCAGACGAATCGCATCGATTTCGCCGGTGGTGCGGATTGCCAAGCCCCGTTGGAACAGCGACGCGTTCCGTATATTCAGAAGGCCGCTAAACGCATGGTCGATAGCCGGACTGCAATTCCGACGGCGACACCCGAGATCGTGGCCGCTGCCAACAAGTGCAAAGCTGCTGCGAAGGTCGCCGTGGCAACCTCGACTGCGAAGGCACGCGAAGAGTGGCGTAGCGCACGCATCGAGCAGTACGCGAAGTCGAATCCGGCGTTGTCTTCCGACACGGTCACGCGCATGATTGATTTTGCTGTCGATCTGCAACGCAAACAGCTTATGGCCGACTGGCTCATCACCGTCGTCAATGATGAAGGCGATCAACAGACAGTGACCGTCGGCGAAGTGCTGTTCGATCCGCAACGATACGACGGAATGCAGACACTTGACCCGCTGGAACCCGATTACGACGGCGGAAGACCGGTCGGTAAGCTGTTCCTGTCTGGACGCCAGAACCTGTTTAGTTTTGCGCACGGTGGCGTCAACTTTGGTCTGTGCAACAAGACGGTCAAGATCGAGAAGCGCAAAGGCCGCGAACGCGAAATGGTCGATGACGTGTTGAACGTCATGCGCAGACACCCCGAAATCTTCGAATTCGGAAACTCAGTGGTGAGGGTCATCGACGGAAAGCCGGTGAGCTTGAACGACAATTCGCTGCGTTATTGGCTCGGTGGTGTCGTGCAGTTCTATCGTGTTGAGACTAGAAACGAGCGGCAGTTCGAGGTTCTCGAAGAGCCTACGGACAAGTTGTTGAAGATGGTCCTGTCGCCGGGCGTTCCGCGTAACTTCAAGCGTCTGAATGCAGTGATCTTTGCGCCAACATTGCGTCCCGATGGCAGTCTGCTGATCGAACCGGGCTACGATGTTAAGACCGGACTGCTTCTCGAAGTGGATCAGGAATTCGAGATCGCCGTTCCGGTGTCGCCAACCGAAGATCAAGCACGCAAGGCGCTGGAAACGCTGTGGTATCCATTCCGCCGGTTTCCCTTTGTGGACCAACTCGCCCGTTCGGCGCATCTCGCAGCCTTGTTGACCGCAGCTATTCGTCCAGCGGTGCCGACTGTTCCAGCGTTCGGTTACGACGCGCCCACGCAAGGCAGCGGAAAGACCTTGCTTGCACAGTGCGTCGCGGTGCTGACAACAGGTATCAGCCCCGAGCTTTATCCGCCTGTTTATGACGACGCCGAGATGCGCAAGCGTCTGTTCGCTGCGCTGCTGTCTGGTGAAAGGGCAATCTTGTTGGATAACATCGTCGGCACATTCGATAGTCCAGCGATGGCAAGCATGCTCACGACATCGACGTTCAAGGACCGCATCCTGTCAAAGTCTGAGGTCCCGAGCGTTCCTAACAACGCCGTCGTCCTGCTGACGGGCAACAACATGGTACTCGCAGGCGATATGGCAAGACGCGTGGTCTGCTGTCGCATCGACGCGAACATTGAAAGTCCGTTCGGACGTTCCTTCGATGTTGATCCGCTGATCTACTGCCAACAGCATCGCATCAAAATGATAGTTGCCGCGTTGACGTTGATCCGGTTCTGTTTGTCTTCTTCGGGGTTCAAGCCAGAGGTAGGGCGCGTTGCTTCTTTCGAAGATTGGGACAAACTGGTGCGCCAGACGGTCGTTTGTGCCGGGCAAGTACTCAAACCCAACGAGTTCGGCGATGTGATGGACTTGCTGAGGCAGAATCAGTCCGAAGACCCTGAGCGTGACGGACTGCGCGATCTGCTGTGTGCATTGCAGGCGTCCTTCGGCACGCGTCCTTTCACAGCGAACGAAATCTTTTCTGTGTGCAACCGCGCATCGCCGTCGCTCGATGCAAGCGACACGAAGCTGCACGAAGCCGTACTTTCTGTATCAGCAAATCCGAAACTCTCGACCTCTGGAATCGGAAAGCTGCTGAAGTACCGTCGTGATCGCATCTGCGATGGACTGGCACTGAAGGTCGTCAGCGATAACAAGAACGGACGTACTTGGCGAGTGGTCGGCGGGTCGTAGAGGGAGATGTAGGAGATGTAGGAGATATAGGAGATAAAACTAGGTTCTTCAGAAGATAGATTCGGTGACTCTAATAGCTAATGCAGTCTAGTCGAAATCATCTCCTGTATCTCCTTCATCGCCGCCTTCAACGATCGACCGGAACGGTTGCCTTGAGGCTGCTTACAGCCAGTTGGTCACAGAAGGGAGGGATTATCCTTTCGAGGCTATTAGACCCTCGACGACCTCCGCGAATTCTTCCGTCATTCTGATGCACGCGATGATCCGCTCGCATCCATGCTCAAACCATTCTGATGTCGCATCGACGGCCTCTGGCGTGTCCTTCCGCATCACCACGTTCCCATCGATCACCGCAACACCCGAAACGCGTTGGAGCGACAATCTTCCGGTGTTTTGATCATGGACCCAAATGCCGTGGCCGACAGTATTTCTCAAGTCGGCCAAATCGGAAACCTGCTGCTCGATTTCCGAAAGAAGTTGTGGTTCACGCTCCTTGGCGAGCGTATAAGCACACTTTATCGCTTGCAACGCGTCGTCGGCGCGGCCACTCAGGTCCTTCCGGCCCTGTTTCCTCCCCGAATTCATAAGGCGAAGTGCAATGCCAGTAAGCAACCATTCTTCGTAAGCCCATAACGATACGATTCTGCCGATGCCTGACTGCACGTCAGGGGTAAGTTCACGGGTTACGGGGTGGACTCGTACTTGCTCGCCTGTTAAATCAAGTCGCGATCCAATAGACAGTGCAGCAACCGCGGTTGCGGACTTCGGAACGTCGTCGCCCATGGCATCCCCTTAAAAGAAGGCTTACGATTGCGCACTTGTCATGTGTTGAGAACAACTCACCGCGTCGCCACCTCATTCTACTTGCAAAAGATTCGCTGAACTGCGGGACAGATGCTGTCCGAAAAAGGTTGATTGGTATCGAGGGGCAACTGCCCGAGAATCGTAGCGGCCTTTACTTCAACGGACTGTCGTTCAATTGAGTAATCGTTAGCGATTTGAGCGTTCCTGATTTGCTACTATTTTGGAGCGCCAGTACATGAATCTTGCATCCCTTCTCGTTATATTGCTTCAGCGCGCTGTGAAACAGACTTGTGGCCACTAGCTGGACGTTCCGCGGTGATCTGGCGGTGGGCGCGAGTTCAAATGCGATTGGTCGTCCATAACGGGCGATATAAATTCGACCTTTGAAAGTGTTGGAATTGTAACTGGAAACGCGGCCCTCAAACATTTCTGGCGTATCAGCCGAAATAGTTTCCTGAATGTACTCGAACGTTTCCATCGAAAGCTTCACCTTCAACGGGCGTCCGGTCTCGGTAGCTCCTCCAGTGAGAAGAGCGTGTGTTGCCGTCTCCGTCTTCACGATTGGACGATGCATCTCGATGATTGCTCGGTGGGCTTTTTCAATGAGCGCATCCGCCTGATGTTCCTTCACCGAGGGAAGTTCAGCCTTCTTCGCTTTTGCCTCATCGAATAGTGTGCCGAGCGACTTGTTATAGTCAACGTGTACTCCAAGGCTCTCTGAAATGACGTAGTCGTAGAGGGAGAACATCAAATGCCCAATTGGGCTGTTGTTCTCAAGCGTCCCCAACTTAAACATTCCTGCGCCGAGCATCGCAACGACTGCGGTCATTTTCCAGCTTCCGGGAGCGGCCGGTTCGGCATAAATGCGGGCACCCCGCAAAGAGGGTGCCTGCGTAATGATCTCCCCGTTCAAGAGCAAATGAGTGGTCAGCGCCAGAGAACGTTGAAAGCCAATCAACGCTTGGGACACATCGTAGAGGTCGATCGCGTGTTGATCCGCGTCTGCGCCCTCATAGGAAAGCGTGAATCTCAGCCCACTCATTTGTTGCCCTTATCCGTTTTTTTGTTGCGATTGGCCCCGCCCGTTACGAGCTCAAAAAGCACGCGTAGTGTGCCTCACTCGTTATTCATATGGAAGGCGAATGTGGGTTCCAAGAAACGCACAATGGCGAAAAAACTGAAGGCCGCCTCAAGAAATTCCCGTTTCCGGTTTCCCCCGTAGGCCTATCGTGCATTGAACAGGCTGTTGGCAGCCCACCAATGGGGTAACGGCACGGCAGTGAGCGTCCTTTAGGGGTTTGTTCCCAACGCGACACGACAATCACACTGGTGTGGTGCGAGCAAGGCGTGACGATTTTCAGAGAACGGTGCCCGCGTTGCGAGGGTCGGGCGTTCCTCACAGTCACCGTGGCGCGGGGATAGGTAAGGCACCCGCTTGTGCTGGGCCGCCCGGAAAGGGCAATACGCGCGGAATTCCTACTGATTGTATTCTTCCAGCAACTGGTGGCATGCCAGGTTGAAGATTGCAAGAGCAAAATCCGCCGTCAGGCGACGCTTCATTTGCCGGACAGCGCATTCCTAAGACCGAAGCATCCACCATGCAGACCTTTACTACCACAGTTTGTCCGGGCCCGCTCCCTGGTCCCGGATTGGGCGCAGGGGGTCTAATAGAATCACCTATTAATTTTAAATGCGAAATCGCGGGAATGTAAAACATGGCGCCATTGAATTGTGAATTTGCGGTCACAGTAATTGCGTCTTCCAAAGCGCTTACATTGCTGAAATTGCTTACTACCATCAATAATATCCCCTTTATGCCATAACATTGGTTCGCAGCTGGCGCCGGTTACAACGAGATCGCTGGTCAGTATCGTACTGGCTACATTTCCAACATTTCGAAAACGTAGTGAAAGAATTAGGGTGCTTCCGTTTAGTTTGCCATCGATGTAAAAGCCGCCGTCCTTCTGCTTGCACACACTCCAAGCATCGACGATGTTGGGATCGGCAACTAGTTGTAAAAGATTGATGTAGTTAGAATCGCTCATTGAATTGGCAACGTTGCCGCATGCGTTTGTCTTGAAGCTATTCGCGCTCCCTTGGTTATACGATCCACCAAGTTCGACCGGAATACCGTCTACTGGGAACCCAAGTTTCCGCCCGCCGCCGCTGTTATCTTGTGCCGTTTGTAAGCTATTTGAGCAGAAACCATTGGTCAGCGCAGAACGTAGATCGCCTGTCCTAGTACTCTGGTAGGTATTGCGAATACCTTGTTCTAGAATCGCACTGCAATCGTCTGCTCTCGCAAGAGGAAGCGAGAGTGTAAGAAAAGATGGCTATCTTTGTGACCGCTTCCAGCTGCTTTGCGACGCCATGACAGTCTCCTGCGAAAGAGGGTCAGCGTAACTAGCACAGTAGATAGTCTTGCTGGATGCGAAAGGAAGTTGATAGCTCAGGCGTCTGTATTCGTATCGAAAGCCTCCTCCTTGGACAGCCAAGATGTCCGAAATCGAGCACTGACGTACATCCCGAATCAATATGTTCAAAAGTAGGCTTGTAAACCTTCCGTACAGGTAGTAATATTCGGACTCCCTTTTCGGACATGTTGAGGTGTAGATGACACGACTCTTCGGTTACTGCCGGGTATCTACCGCCGACCAAACTACCGACAATCAAGTAAAAGAAATCGAGGCGGCAGGATTCTCAGTAGTGAAGCAGCGGATCATCACCGAGACGGTATCCGGGTCTGTCGCGGCGGTAGAACGTAAAGGCTTCGCCAAGCTCCTCGACAAGCTAGAAGAAGGCGATGTGCTGATCGTTACGAAGCTGGACAGACTTGGGCGCAACGCGATGGATGTACGTGCGACCGTTGAGCGACTCTACGCAATCGGCGTCCGGGTTCACTGCTTGGCGCTTGGCGGCGTGGACCTCACAAGCCCGGCTGGTCGGATGACAATGCAGGTCATAAACGCGGTTGCCGAGTTCGAACGCGACCTTCTCATCGAGCGGACCCAATCGGGTCTTCGACGGGCGAAGGCACAAGGGAAAGTCTTCGGACGACCCTCGGCCCTTACGGAAGCGCAGCGCGCCACTGTAGTCGAACGGCTGAACGCTGGTCTTCCGGTTGCACAAATCGCACGCGAGATGCAAACCAGTAGACAAACGATCATGCGGGTACGGAGTACTGTGACGGCCCAGCAGTGATCGCGCGGGAGTACCCGACGTGTTACCACCGGCGGTGTTGTGTTACCACCGGCAGTACTGCCGACGCGTTACCGAGGTAGTGCCGACCTACGTCACTAGTGGCGCTGCCGACCTGTGTCACCTGTGATGTTACCGATCTGTGTCACCGGTAGTGTTGCCGACCTGTGTCACCTGTGATGTTACCGATCTGTGTCGCCGGTAGTGTTGCCGACCTGTGTCACCGGTGCTGGTACCGCCGACGTGTTACAGGTGGTACTGCCGCCCTATGTCACCGGTGGTGTGCCGACCTGTATCCCCGATCGTGGTGTTGCCGACCTGTACCACCAACATATCGCCAACGACTTGTACTAATCGAACCCGGCGGTTGCAAAAAAATCCCAAGGAGAATTCATGGCGCAAGGTTCTGACTTCATGTCGTTTCAAGCCTGCCGCGACCGACGTGTGGGCGGTATCGTGGGCCTGCTGGTCGGCGACGCTCTGGGCGTGCCATACGAATTTCACGGGCCTGAGGACGTTCCCCAACGGGAACTCCTTGAGATGACGCCGCCGCCCGGATTCCGCCGCGCACACTCCGGCATTCCTACCGGAACGTGGAGCGACGATGGCGCACAAGCATTGGCGCTGCTTGCAAGCCTTCAAGGATGTGGTCGCTTCTCGCTTGTCGATTTCGCGGACAGGCTTCTACGGTGGGAGGGCGACGGCTACATGGCCGTAGACGGACATGTCTTCGACATTGGCATCCAGACTGCCGAAGCACTTTCTCGTTTGCGCGATGGCGTTCCTGCCCGAGAGTCAGGCGGTACCGACGGGTGGGACAACGGAAACGGATCATTGATGCGCGTTCTGCCCTTGGCGCTTTGGCATCGCGGTTCCGACGAAGAACTGGTCCTTGCTGCGCATCTAAGTTCACTGCCGACTCACGGTCATCCGCGTTCGCAGGTTGCCTGTGCGATGTACTGTCTTGTCGCGCGCGGCTATCTGGCAAGTGAAAACGACCCTTGGCCGGTCGCAGATGAGCGTTTGCGGACCATCTATGCTGATTGGCCGAAGGCGAATGAACGTGGGGCATTCATAGCTGAGATTGAGACGCTTCGTGAATTCGGCAGATCGGAACAGCCTCGCGGTACCGGGTACGTAGTTGACAGCCTCTTCTCGGCACGGTCAGCACTGCGTGAAGCGACGTTCGAAGATGTTGCCAAGGCAGCAATCAGCTTTGGTAACGATACGGACACAACCGCTGCGGTTGCGTGCGGATTAGCGGGGATCAGATTCGGCATCGACGGAGTTCCTTCGCGATGGTTGCAACATTTGCGAGGGTTCAACGTCGCCCAATCTTTGTTGAACGGACTGAGGAAAAACGGCCAGCGATAGCTGCTAAGGCGGCGAGCGGGGCGGGGTTGGGCCAGACGACGGTGCCTGCAAGACCAAGGCTCGATGAGGACCACCGCCTTCGGAGCGAGTGTCACCATCAGTAACGCTGCTGACTTCCCGCTACAGTCCCCTTCTAGGTCAACTGAGGCGGGAGGAGATCAATTTTTCTCTCAACGAATCGAGAGCACTGAATTTGCGGGCTTGACGAATTAGTTCGCCAAGCGATACGCCACGTTCCACACTCATATCGAGATGTCGGTAGGTCAATCGTAAGCGGCTCGGCAACTCACCTTGAATGTAGCTGAAACAGTTGGGAGTATCGTGTCCACTAAAGCGAATAAGCGGACACGTGAACACTATCGAAGAAGAGGCGTTGCCGACGCGTCGCCGTCGTCGGCGCTACACCGAAGAATTCAAGGCGCGCGTTGTCGCCGCTTGCCAAGGCACCGGCGTGTCAGTGTCGGCCGTGGCGCTGGAACATCGGCTCAACGCGAATCTATTGCGCCGCTGGCTTGATCAGGCAGAAGGCAAACTTCCAAAGCGTTTGTCTGAAGGCCCGGCAGAAGCTCAATCGACACCCCTACCAGCGTTCGTCCCTGTTGCTATGGGAGTAAAGGAGGTAGCCTCGACGGAGATCCGTGTCGAAGTTCGCCGGGGCAGTCAGTCGATAACCGTGAGCTGGCCGGTCTCCGAAGCCGCGCAATGCGCGACGTGGCTGCGCGAGTGGCTGCGGTGATTCGTGTCGACGAGATCTGGCTAGCAGTCGATCCGCTGGACATGCGGGCCGGCTTCGACACGGCGTTGGGGCGCGTGGTGAAGGTGTTCGGCGCCGCGCATCCGCACCACGCCTATCTGTTCACCAACCGCCGCGCCAACCGACTGAAGGTTCTCGTCCACGATGGCATCGGCATCTGGTTGGCAGCGCGCCGGCTGAACGAGGGGCGGTTCGTCTGGCCGCACGCTGGCAGCGAACCCAAGCAGCAGTTGCTCACGCACGAGCAACTGGCGGGCTTGGTGCTCGGGCTGCCGTGGCAGCGCATCGGCCAAGATGGCGTGATACGCATAATCTGACGCGTTAAGGGCGACGTATACAGTTCTGCTTCTCGCGTTTGCGGGGTTCTGGCAGACTGGTCTGCATGAACCCGCCGGCCGACCTCGACGACCTCAATCCAGAGCAGTTGCGCGCCCTCGCAGCGCAACTGCTCGCCGAGGTCCACGCCAAGGATCTGGAGGTAACGGAGAAACGGCGAGAGCTCGGTGAGCTAGAACGGGAGCTGCATTACCGACAAACTCGCATCGACCAACTGACTCACGAGATCTCCGTGCTCAGGCGCCAGCAGTTTGGCCGGCGCAGCGAACAGCTCAACAGCGAGCAAATGAGCCTGCTTGACGAGGCGATTGATGGCGACCTGGCTGCCATTGAGATAGAGCTCGAAGAGCTCGAGCCTTCACGCAAGCGCCAACACGAACCGTCCAAGCGCGCACCCTTGCCGCCGCAGTTGCCGCGTGTCGACATCCGTCACGAACCGGACAACACGGTGTGCCAATGCGGATGCGAACGTGTTCGTATCGGCGAAGACATCAGCGAGAAGTTAGATTACGCGCCGGGCGTGTTCAAGGTGGAGCGACACATTCGCGGTAAATGGGTATGTCGCCACTGTGAGACGCTAATCCAGGCACCCGTGCCCGCGCACGTCATCGACAAGGGCATCCCAACCACCGGACTTCTAGCGTCGGTACTGGTCAACAAATTCGCAGATCACTTGCCGCTGTACCGTCAGGAGCAGATCTTTGCTCGGGCGGGCCTGGCGATACCGAGATCCACGCTGGGAGCGTGGGTGGGCACATGTGGCGCGCAGTTGCAGCCACTGGTCGACGCCCTTCGTCGAGAGATCTTGCAGCAAGGCGTGTTGCACGCCGACGAAACGCCGGTGCAGATGCTCAGCCCCGGCAAGGGGAAGACGCATCGGGCTTATCTGTGGGCATATACGTCCACGCAATTCAGTCACCTTCGCGCGGTGGTGTACGACTTCGCGGGCAGCCGAGCTGGAGAGCATGCCCGTACGTTCTTAGACGGCTGGCGTGGCAAGCTGGTGTGTGATGACTACGGCGGTTACAAGGCCTCATTTCTTCAGGGCATCACCGAAATCGGCTGCGCAGCTCACGCGAGGCGCAAATTCTTCGAACTGCACGCCAATCACAGCAGCCAGCTTGCTGAGCAGGCGCTACCGTTCTTCACCGAGCTCTATGACATCGAGCGCGATGCCGCGACCTTGGATGTCGAAGCTCGACGCCAACTTCGTAAAAGCCGAGCCAAGCCCGTGTGCGACGCGCTCTATGAATGGCTTGTCACACAGCGGAAACTCGTTTCTGACGGATCGGCCATTGCGAAGGCTTTGGATTACAGCCTGAAGCGCTGGGAGGCGCTGACGCGCTACCTCGATGACGGGCACGTACCAATCGACAACAATTGGGTCGAAAATCAAATACGCCCATGGGCCATCGGCAGGACCAATTGGTTGTTTGCGGGGTCGCTTCGCGCAGGCCAACGTGGGGCTGTGATCATGAGCCTCATTCGCTCAGCGCAACTGAACGGGCACGAACCCCACGCGTATCTGAAAGACATCCTGACACGCTTGCCGGCCCACAAAGCGTGCGATATCGCATCTTTGCTGCCTCATAACTGGCAGCCTCTCACGTCTGTCGCGTAGCCCTTCGCCCGTCAAGACGGGTTCGCTGGCCGCTTACGGTCAATCGGTCCCGGATCACTTTCGACAGTAAACGGCATTCGCGGACATTCGCAATCCCTTCCGTGCGCAACATTCGGCTCAACTCCCTTCGTTGAAGATTCCTGCTCTTACGCTTGCGCTTCAGTGCTTCCTTGATAGATCGGTCAATTGCGATGTCTTGTACATCTCTGATCCACAAGGTGTCTCGTTGGCGCACTAACTCATCTCGGTGGTGTGCATCGCCATACCGCATGTTGCGAAGATCGTGGCCTTCACGCAGTAGACGGATCACTTCGATTCGTTCGGCATCGGGCGCGTGCTCACCCTCATTGCATTCCCGGAGCGTTATCCAGTCCCACATCGTGTCAGCGGCGTCCAATTTTCGTAAGAACGCGTATACGTCTTGTTGCGCTCGGAGAGTGGAATAAACGTGCTCGCGCACGCGGATTTCTACCGCTCTCCTTGTCTTACCAACGTAGAAGTATTCCCGCTTCCCCGCTTCGGCGACCGTAAAAAGTCCGTAAACGATGTAGGGCATGTATTCCGCGTCTCCAAAGGTGTTGCCGGAAGGATAGGAAGGGTACGGACGGCCACTTCAAGCGCGCGCCAATCAAACGGAACTATTTGACCGATGGGGGCCTTCTCTTTACGGTAAGCGGCACATGCTTATAGGTCGGCCGACTCCGCCGATCCTACTTCAGTACGCTGATGCGTATCGGCTGGTCGTCGTCGCCTTGTACTTGCATCTTGTAGCCCCCGGACTTCGAACCAAAGATAATGACTTTCGGTGAATAGGCGTAGTGATAGTGGTAATGGTAATCAGCTTGCTGAATGATATGTCCATCCATGAGTTTATAGACGGTTTCTCCCTCCCATCCGTGAAATTCCCCGTCGATCTGTCCCTCATATGCGCCCTGAGCCACAGCGGTGGCCGAAGTCATTGAGATCACCATTGCCGCCATAGCTATTCTTATCATCGACCCGTATCTCCGAAAAGTTGCACTTATGAAATCATTCACTCTCACCGTTCTATATCGGCAGCGGAGGAGCAAAGTTTATCCTCGTCGTAGTTGCGTCCGAGGATGAACGTTTGCGAGGGGCATCAGATTTCGTGAGAAATCGGGGTGGTGTTGGAATGATGCCATCGGTACGCTATCTGATTGGCGACTGCCTTCGCTCAAACCGTAGTCTTAATCCGTATCTTCGCTAGGTAAGATGTCCTCTGTGAGGATATAGAATCCCAATGCGTCGGCAGCGTCTGGTACGGTGTCGCCAACAAAAATCACATGACCTCGGGGGAATTACCATGAAAAGCAAATCGATTGTTGTCTGTTGCCTGTGTCTGATTTCATGCGCCGCGTTCGCGCGTGGTGGCGGCTTCGGTGGTGGACACAGCAGTTACCATTCGAGCGGGACCGGTGAACACTACGTCAGCGGATACACGCGTAGCAATGGTACGTACGTCGCGGGACATCACCAAACGAATCCCAACGACACCAAGTACGACAACTGGTCCTCAAGAGGGAACGTGAACCCCTACACCGGCAAGCCCGGAACAATCGATCCGTCCAAGTAAGGGCGACTCGGGCAAGGTGCAGATCGCGTAAAGGACGGGAATCTCGATGCGATTTCCCGTAGATGCGGCAGTCACTGACGTGGGCTGCTGCCCTGCTACCGTCCTCGAAGCAGTGCGCACTTGCACCGCCCCTTATCATCGAAATTCAGGCAAGTTCTGATACCGCCTTGGCTCGGGTCAAATCCGCGAAAACTGACGACACGACTCCTACTAAAGGCCAACGCAGAAAGCGCGCAGAGTCGTTCTACTTCGAACGTGCGCAAGGGTTGGTGACTTGCTGGCCGACTGGAACCATCGATGCAACAGGGGAGGAACCTGACATTCTTGTCGAAGGACCAGGGGTACGGTACGGCGTAGAAGTGACCGAGATGCTTCGCGGGAACGTGCGTGCTGTCGAAGAAAGTCGCAGGTTGATTTGCGAGAAAGCTCAGAAGCTATTCCTGCGAAGCGTCGACGCGGACTGCCTTGATGTGAAGGCAATCTTCCGGGAGCATGTCGCGCTAAGTCTAAAAGATCAAGATGCGGCGGCGACCAACCTTGCTGCGATAGTCGGCTGCCGGATCGGGTCGATACCTTCGGGTGTATTGTCGGTTATCCAGTGACACCTGCCATCCATGCGCGATCTCAGTGATGCCGCCGTTGATTCGCTTTGGAAACTGCGTCATGTTCGAGTGGAACCGATATTCATCGCTGACTGATGCTACTCCGGGCAAAGCGATCATCGTTTCCCGTTTCAGAGAGGGATGCACCATCACGTTGATGCGGTTTATCCTCGATGTTGTCTTCACGACGTAGACGATCTGACCGCAGGGGGCCTCGAACTCTGCTAATTTCGTCGTCTCCTTCGTTTGCCTGTATCCGGCTTTTCGGACCTCGGCGAGGATGACGGCAACGCCGTCAGAGGTTGCCCCTAGCTTGGCAGTACCACGACCCTTCCGGGCTACGGGCGTCACCTTTGCCAACGGGGCTGCGCCGGACTTCTGCGTCACCGGTGCTTCGTGGCGAACTATGACTGTAGGGGCAGTTCCTCCGAGACGGGAAGTCGTCGACGTGTGCATCCGCTCATACGCGCGGTCCAGCCACCCGGTCCTGTTATGGACCGGATCGTTGGCATCCAGTTCGTGCTTCGCCACTTCACGAAGGTAATAGCGCGTTGTGCTGCCGCCAGAATTGGACGGATGGCAGAACGATCCCAAGACTTGGTCGCGGCGAACGACGCCTTGCTGCACACACCATTCCAGTGCGGCTTCGGGACATGGACCGAGGCCGACAAATAGTGCCTCGGATTGCATCTCCTCGACTGACGGTAAGAAGCAGTCGCGGAAACATTCGCGAAGAAGTGGTGACTTGATGACTTCGTCGAAGCTTCCTGCGAACATCTTCCCGTTCTTAAAGGCGGCGTGCGGTACGACAGATGTCGAGTGAAGCAGATCGGCATCTGATCCCCACAGCGATTCAACATCCGAGATTCCTAGCAATTTTTCGAACCGGAAGTGCCGTAGCATTTTCAGCAGGTTGGGCCGCATTGAAGGTCCGCCGAACGCGCCGACCTTCTTGACTTCGCGGAGTATCACGTCGATGGGGTGCCCCTGCCTCAGAAGCTCCTGCGCCTTGCCATACGCGAGCGCAAGCTGTGTATTCCCCGGAGTGATACCAACTATGACAAGTTTTGCATCGCAGTTCACATATTCGAACGGTATGTATCGAAGCTCGCAGAACCCGGCTTGCCCTAGACTGAATTGAAGCGCATTGATCCCGTCAGCGCCAGCGCGGCAAATTTCATCGGCGAAGTGGTGGAAGAGATCACGCTCCATCTTATTTTCCTTGTTGTTGGCTTCTCGACGACGGAGAGTAACAATCCAACATGGGATGTGAAAGGGGTTGCCACGGACCTTATGTTCGAAGAGCCGCAGACACCGACCGTCGCAGTCTCAGCAATCGGACGACACGATCTCGACTGTTTAACGTTTGCGAAAGGGTCGCACCTCCGGACGAAGGCGAACCGATTAAAGACTACGAATCTGCGACCGTTATACCGGCTTTGCGCTTAGGTCGAGAGGACGGGAATGACGCGTCGTGTAATTGGAATTGGGCTGGTGCTTGCTTCAATGATGGCTGGCTGCGCTACCCCTCCGCCACAGACAACAGCGGGCGGCATACATCGAATGGTTGGCAAGTCCATCGACTATGCTATTGATGCCTTGGGGTATCCGACATCCGACAGGGAAATCGTTGGACATCGCGTGGTTCTATGGGAGGTCAACGAACAGGTAGGTACCACAGCGACATACGACGAGACATTACGAGCGAAAATAACGAGAAATGTCGTGAAGAAGTGCAAGATTGAATTGGAGATCGGCGCTGACATGCGGGTCATTCGTGGGCGCTATGAGGGCAGCGAACGCGATTGTTATGCTTATCGTGTGGCGATGTACAAAAGAGCCGAAGGTAGGAGTTGAGACCCACGACCGATGAACGGGATCAATCGAGTCGGGGACCGGAATCGACAGAAAGGGAAGCTGCGCAAAGCGTTTGCGAAATACGGCGAGCCTTTTCGCCTTGACGACCTGTTCTCGACCATTGATGACGGCTGCCAATCTGGCATCTGTGCGGATTCATAGAATAAGAAGAAGGGATAGGTGGGATGAGCAAAATCACCGAATCGAAGCCCTCTACGATTGGTCTCGATCCGACCATCCTTGGTGCAGGATGTCGATTCCGACCCAGGACCCGCGAACCGGTGCCAAGGGATTTCGGCGGGTCGAGAGCGAGACAGATATTCTTGTTGTCTTTCGCAAACCGGATTTGACGAGGTTTGCGCTTCATATAGAGAACAAGCTAGCGTCGGGTACGTTCACACCTGACCAGCCCGACCTGTACGCCGGGCGAGCGCGACGGATGGCCGGAAATCCGAAGTACGGCGACTACTCCGACTTCGAAACAGTGCTAATCGCCCCACGGAAGTTCTATGAACGATGGCCCGAGGGTTCTGCAAAGTTCGACTGTTACGTGTCGCACGAAGATATCTCTACGCGTCTTCAGGAATTTGCCGTAAGCGTGGTTTAACGGTTGGTATTGCGGCAGTGCGCCGTTATTGAAAGCCGATAACAAGATAGAAGGTGAAGTTATGAAGAAACTAGTTGCGCTCGCATTCACTGCCATGTTTTCCGGCTGTGCTACCACTGGTACAGACGGCGTAGTGCAGATTGGCCCTGACTTTTACATGATCGGTGGTCTGGGAAAATTCACCGATTTCTCGGCGAGCGCCGTCAAGGCGCGCATGTTCCAAGACGCCTCGAAGTATTGCGCAAACCAAGGTCGTGTTATGTCGCCTGTTGGAAGCACCGGCAGAGATTCAGGCTTCGGGACATACGCGTCCGCAGAGGTACAGTTCCGGTGCTTAGTGGCGCGTGAGTCGCAGCCGTCTACGTGATCACCAAACCGGCAAGTCGAAGCGCGGTCGATGTAGATGATGGACGCAGCCAGCAACACCATAAACGAGTTAGACGGGGTATTCGATGGGAACGATGTGGATGATCCGCTCAGACGGCGGCAGCCTTTACGAGGAGTTTCGCGAACGAGGTATCGCGGCGATAGGCTGGAACCAACTTGCCCCTCATGCCAAAGTCGGCATGACCAGAAAGGAGTTGACCGATCTTTACAGGTCGCTGGAACCGGCAACGAAAGAAAAGACGGCCATCTCCGGGGCATCGCAGGTATGGCGGTTCATGAACGAAATCAAGACCGGCGATCTGGTCGTCACCTATTCTCCTGCGAACCGTACGTACCTGATCGGTAGAGTGACGGGCGACTGCGAATATCGGGCCGATTTGGCGGAAGCGGAAATGTCGTTGGTACGGACCGTTGCTTGGAACGACAAGGAAGTCGAACGTGATAGCTTGACCGACGTTACCAAGAATAGCCTTGGCTCTACGCTGACCGTGTTTGTAATTGCCGGATTCGCCATGCAGGAGCTTCTGGGAGAGGCGACCGGCAAGCCTATGCAGCCAGCCCCCGAGATACCGGAAGATCAAGTGGAAGCCGATCCGCTGTCCGGGATGCAAGCACTCGCGCTCGAACGGATCAAGGACATCATCAGCAAACTGGATTGGGCCGAGATGCAGGAACTGGTCGCCGGAATCCTTCGGGCGATGGGATACAAGACGCAGGTTTCTCCGGCTGGCAGTGACCGAGGAAAGGACATCATCGCGTCCCCTGACGGCTTCGGATTCGAGCATCCACGAATCATCGTGGAGGTGAAGCACCGGAAAGGGCAGATGGGAACGAGCCACATCCGAAGTTTCCTTGGTGGGCGTCACCCCGATGATCGTGGTCTGTTCGTAAGCACTGGCGGATTCAGCAAAGAGGCGTACTACGAAGCTGACCGTGCATCAGTGCCCCTGACGCTGTGGACCTCGGACCATGTCGTGCGTGCGTTGAGCGACCATTATGAAGACACCGACGCCGAGACGAAGCGGCTTGTTCCGTTGAAGCGGACGTATCTGCCAGCCTGAGGCAATTTATGAATTTCACGGAAGCGTTTCGCGGCTACGGGGCAATCCCGACGAATCCGCAATGGGCTTTCAGTGCAGTTTCTGATCGCGGAGACATCGTCGTTAGCTTGTGGCAGCACAAGATCAAGAAAGACCGCGACTTGGCGGCGTTCGTCTACAGAGACTCAATCACCCGGTCTGGTAAGAATCAGCTAGGGCATAAATTGTTCGCCGACCATCTGCAACTTGCGTTCAACGATCAGGCCAGACTTCGAATTGTTGTCGCTACGGCGGAGGATTGGACGTTGGTTGAGGAGGGAAAAGACGGGAGCACGATCCGCAAGACGTTCCACCTGTGGCGGGAAGTGATTGGGAAAGTTCGAGAGTTTGATGGAGACAACTATCTGATCGTGTTTGAACCTGCCTGACCTAGTAGGCGATATATCAGGCGTCGGCGGCACGAACTGTTGAATTGGTATGCGCGAATCACGGGACTGTTGGGAGCATCGACCTTCCTGCCGGCGAATGTCTACAACCTAGAACTCACTTCCAGATGAAAGCAACTGTGCCCGAGTGGTTCGAGATTCTCGATGACGCGACGGAGAAGGTCATGCGACGCATCGCCGCTGCTTCCGCGTCAAACTCGATGTCACTACAGGTCAAATATTCGCCAACTTTGGCGTACTGGTTCATTTGCGACACACTTTCACTCGCAAATCAGGCGAACCGTGAGGGCATGCATGCAAATGCCCTTTCCCTGACTCGTCAGTGCATAGAAGCCGTTAGCGTTATCGAGGTCGGGATATGCAATCATCCCGACGCTGAAGCAATGCTGCTGAAGTGGGATGCTGATCGAGCAACGGCGGGGGAGATGCGCAAGTGGCTGCAAGCTAATGTATGGGTGAACTATGGTACCGGGCTTTGGAATGAGCCGTGGGATGTGTTCATGCGGGAACTTGCAGCCGCGATCCAACCATATGCGCACTACGGTCGCAATCTAGCGCAGTGGCAGCTACGATTTCATGGGTCTGTCGATATTGCTGAAGACTGCACTGCCGGAGCGGAGGGTTTGATGATGGAGTTACGCCCGCGCGCCTATGACGCCCAGAAGGCAACACGAATTACGCTGTTTCACGGGCTCTTAACGTACGTCCTTGGCCGGGTCTGGATGTCGAGCAATCCGGCGGATGGACATTTTGATGCTTTGATGGGTCGTTTGGGGAAGGCTCTTGGCGCGTCGCGATATTTGGACGGGCATGCTACGGATTGGAGCCAACAATTCTGGGCCACGCTGTGGGAACGTGGCGGCGGGACGATTCTAGAATGAAGTCGCTCGACGGCTTTCGGTAGAATTCGTCGTGATATCACGCGCCAAAGGTGCTCCTGTATGCCGATGTGTTTCGTAGTTCAGCCGTTCACCGATACGTATAACAAGCGATTCGATGATCTGTACAAGCCCGCCATCGAGGCTGCCGGGATGGCAGCATATCGGGTCGATCAGGATTCTTCGGCGACTGTGCTGGTCGAAGCAATCGAGAAGAACATCAAGCGAGCGGCGGTGTGTCTCGCCGACATCACGGAAGACAATCCGAACGTTTGGTACGAACTCGGGTTCGCTTACGCAGCCGGTCGTCCGGTAGTGATGGCCTGTTCCGATGAGCGCCAGAAGGCAGGAAAGCGGTTCCCGTTCGACATCCAGCACCGCGCCATCGTAACCTACAAGACTGAATCTCCAAGCGACTTCCAGGCGTTCAAGGACAATCTGACCGAAAGATTGAAGTCCATGCTCGAACAGGGGGAAGTGCTAGAAGAGATGGCGGAGCAGTCGAGCGTCGCCAGCGTTGACGGGCTGTCGTCGCAGGAACTCAATGTTCTCGTTGTCGTCGCCAGCAGTGTTCTTCAAGACGATGATGCTGCTTCCCTGTGGACTGTGCGAAACGATTGTGAACGCGCAGGGTTGAACAACTTGGGCTTCAATCTTGGGTTGCGCCGGTTGAAGGCGAAGGGGTTCATCGATGCCGTCGAGTTGCATGACGAACGCGGGGAGCCTTATTCTGCGGTGCGAGTGACCGAAAAGGCTGGCGGATTCAACCGGTCGATGCAACACCTAGAATCTGCATGAGCAGCGGAGGTGTTGCAAATGAAGCAGCGACCGAGAATCTACTACTCCGAGACCCAGAAAGCGCTGATGTGGGACCGATGGCGCAAGGGCGATACGATTCATCAGATTGCCAAGCTGTTCGATCGCGGGCATTCTTCGATTCAGCGGATACTATCGGAGACCGGCGGCATCCAGCCGGTGCAAAGGCACCGCGCGCCACAGGCATTGACGCTCGCGGAGCGCGAGGAGATTTCCCGCTTCCTGGTGTCCGGATTATCGATTCGGTCGATCGCAGCCAGGCTGGGACGCGCTCCTTCCACTATAAGTCGCGAGTTGCAGCGCAACGGAGGCGGCCAAGGCTATCGAGCAAGCCAGGCGGATGCGATCGCGTGGGAGCGGGCGCGTCGGCCGAAGGTTTGCAAATTGGTGCGCAACCAGACGCTGGCGCGAGTCGTCGCTGCAAAGCTCAACCTGCAGTGGTCCCCTGAGCAGATTGCTGGTTGGCTCAGACATGCTTATGCGTGTTTACGCCGACCGAAAATTGAGCCACTTGTAGGGATCGCGCCGACTGAAAAATGAGCCGGGCAATCAACCTATCCTGCTAGTTTTTCAGGCAGGGTGTTTGGGGATGATCCCGATGACAATGATTGGAAAGGTGCGGCGGATGTTCCACCGCCAAAACAAGTCGGTACGCGAGATCGCGCGTCTCACAAGCCTGTCGCGCAACACGATTAGCAAATACCTGAACATGGATGTTCAGGAGGAGCCGAAGTATCAGCGACGTTCGCAGCCGACCCGACTAGCACCGTTTCATGAGACGCTGGTGCAGGCACTCTGCGTGGACGCACGGCGGCCGAAGAAGGAGCGACGCACGGCCTGGATGCTGTTCCAGGAGATCAAGGCAAGCGGCTACGACGGTTGCTATTCGCGGGTGACCGATTTCATCCGGGCTTGGCGGCAAGGCGAAGGCAAGGCGGCTTCGAAGTCGGCGTTCGTGCCGTTGCAATTCGAGCTGGGCGAAGCGTTTCAGTTTGACTGGTCCGAGGAAGGACTGGTTATCGGCGGCATTTACCGTAAGCTGCAGGTGTCGCACATGAAGCTGTGCGCGTCGCGGGCGTTCTGGCTCGTGGCCTATCCGAGTCAAGGTCACGAGATGCTGTTCGACGCCCATACACGCTCGTTCGCGGCCTTCGGCGGGGTGGCCCGCCGTGGCATCTATGACAATATGAAGACGGCGGTCGACAAGGTCCACAAAGGCAAGGGCCGCACCGTCAACTCGCGCTTTGCGGTGATGTGCGCGCACTACCTGTTTGACGCGGACTTCTGTAACGTGGCCAGCGGCTGGGAGAAAGGCGTCGTCGAGAAGAACGTGCAGGACAGCCGCCTACGTATCTGGATTGAAGCTCGCGAGCAGCGATTCGGCAGCTTCGCCGATTTGAATGCGTGGCTCGGGAGCCGGTGCCGGTCGTTGTGGGAGCAGGTGAAACATCCTGACTATCGCGACCTGAGCGTTGCCGACGTATTCGAGCAGGAGCGCGCCCATCTGATGCCGATGCCGACACCGTTTGACGGCTACGTTGAACGCGCGGCCCGCGTGTCGTCGACCTGCCTGGTGGTAGTCGGACGCAACCGCTACTCGGTACCATGCGAATTTGCAGGCCAGATGCTTAGCACGCGGCTCTATCCGGGGCGTGTCGTTGTGGTGGGCGATGATGCCGTGGTGGCCGAACACGAACGGCTAGCCGACGAGGGTCTGGTGCGATACGACTGGCAGCATTACATCCCACTGATCCAGCGCAAGCCCGGCGCACTGCGCAACGGTGCGCCGTTCCTGGATATGCCCGAGCCGCTGCAACGCCTGCGCCGGGCGCTGCTGCGCGAGATGGGCGGCGAACGCGTGATGGCGAAGGTCCTGGCGCTGGTGCCGGACAGCGGCCTGGACGCTGTGCTGATCGCGGTCGCGTTGGCACTCGAACAGGCACCTCCCTCCGGACGCGTCAGCGTCGAGCACGTGGTGAATGTGCTCTCGCGCATGCGAAGTGTGCAGATGCCGCCTACGATCGATACAGCGCTACAGCTGAGCACCCCGCCGCTTGCCGACACATCGCGCTACGACGGGCTGCGCCCGGCGCTGCAACAGCCGGAGGCCGGTCATGCGTGATCTGATCGTCGAACTCAAGCAGTTGCGGCTGCACGGCATGGCCGCCGGCTGGGCCGAACTGCTTGAGCAGAATAACGTGGAAGTGGCGTCGTCGCAGTGGCTGCTTGAGCGGTTGCTGCAGGCCGAGAGTGCCGATCGGGCCGTGCGTTCGGTCAGCCATCAGATGAACGCCGCGAAGTTCCCGGTGCATCGCGATATCGCCGGCTTCGACTTCGATGGCTCGCCGGTCGATCGCCAGCTCGTCATGCAACTGGCCAGCATGACATTCACGGAGGGCGCGCACAACCTGGTTCTGGTCGGCGGGCCGGGGTCCGGGAAAAGTCATCTTGCGACGGCCATCGGCGTATCCGGCATCATGCACCACGCCAAGCGCGTGCGCTTCTACTCGACCGTAGATCTGGCCAACGCATTGGAGCAGGAAAGGCGCAGGGCCGCGCCGGACGAATCGCCGCGAGCTTGCTGCGTCTCGACTTGGTCATTCTGGATGAACTCGGATATTTGCCCTTCAGCCAAGCCGGCGGAGCACTGCTGTTCCATCTTCTAAGCCGCCTGTATGAGCACACGAGCGTTGCCATCACAACGAACCTGGACTTCGCTGAATGGTCCAGTGTGTTCGGCGACGCGAAGATGACCACGGCATTGCTGGATCGGCTGACGCACCACTGCCACATCGTGGAGACTGGAAACGAAAGCTATCGTTTCCGGCATAGCAGCGCCAGTGCAAAGAAACGCATCCGGTCGCGCGAAGCAGCGCGAAAAGGCGATGCCGCTGGCGTTTCCGAATCCGCCTGACCTCGTTCGCCGCGCAGGGGAAGCTGCTACGAGCTACGCCCTCCGCAGCTTCCCCTGCGCCACGCACTCTCATACGAAGGAGGACAACGACCACGGAAACCCATACACTTATCCACAACCGGTCCCACTTCAGACCGGTCTCCACCCCGGCTCAAAATTCAATCGGCGCGGTGGTTCAAAATTCAATCGGCGCGGACACCGAATACCCCATTCTTGCATCGCGATGCTGAAAACGTGTCCAACAAGCTGTAGTTCTCGCAATGCCGTGCCGGACGAAACTTCTCCGAGGCGGGCATCCCGCCACGACGCGACCATCTGCGGCGTTATCGAGGAGAGCGCGTGCTTCGCGAGGCTGAGTCTTTTGAAAGTTTCAATTCTGTAAGACTCGGCGCGACTTCCCCGCTTACCGCTACTGACTTCTTTGGAGTATCGGTCGAGGAGTTCTCCCAAGGTTGTCATCTGTTGATCTTGCGGGCCGTCGATCCAATGTCCGGCGTCCATAAGGCGTTCTTGCAATCTCGCCCATTTTTCCGCATCTTTCTTCAGGCCAAAGGTCTTCGATTGCGCCGGGTAGCCTTGTCGTTTGACGATTGCTTGCCAGCGGTCGTTGCGTTGTCGAATCGTAGCCATCACTTCTCCGAGGGTGACAGCAGGGTGACAAACCAGTCTGACGATGGGGGCACGAAACGCTAACCCCTTGATCTTGAAGGGTCTCAAGCTGGGAGAGCGTCGCGTTCGCAATGCGAAGGTCGGGAGTTCGATCCTCCTCCTCCCACGAAATTCAAAGGGCCTGGCTAACCGCCAGGCCCTTTTCCATTCCCGCAACACCCTCATCCCAACCCCCCCTCGCGCTAAACTGCCCTCACATTCACGCGCGAGGCATACATGCACTTCAACATCCGTGAAATCGATCACGTCGTGATTCGCTGCCTCGATCTCGACAAGATGATCCACTTCTACCGCACCGCCCTGTGCTGCCCCATCGAAAAAGAGCAGCGCGACCTCGGTTTAGTGCAGATGCGCGCCGGCCGTTCGCTCATCGATCTCCTCGCCGTTGGTGCAAAAATCGATCGCCCCGAGAGCGGCGCCCCCGACGCGGGCCGCAACATGGACCATTTGTGCGTGCGCGTCGAGCCGTTCGATCCCGATGCCTTGCGCGCGCACCTCGAACAGCACGGCGCGCGCATCGGCGAAGAAGCGCGACGGTATGGCGCCGAAGGCTTCGGCCCGTCGCTCTATCTGTTCGATCCCGAAGGCAACATGATCGAGCTCAAGGGACCGCCCGAAGCCTGAGCGTCATTGCGCGCCGGCTTTGAGGACGTTCCAGCGAATCGCAACAGGATCGACGCGTTCGCTGCTCAGCGACGCGTCGCCGTCCTGCATCATCAACTGCAAACGCATCGTCCGTTCGGCCAGCTTGCCGAGCGCTTCTGCAACGCCATCTTCCAGCGACCAGACCGTCACGTTGCGCAAGCGCTCGACCTTGCCCTTCACGCCCTGCCACCAGATATCCGCCGTTCTGCCCGCATAAGCGATGACGATCACGCGCTCCGAGCGGCCGCTCGCCTTTGAGATACGCCGCTCATCGGGCTGGCCGACCTCGATCCATGTCTGAATCTGCCCGGTGAGATCCTTTTGCCAAAGGTCGGGCTCGTCGGTATCGGAAAGGCCTTTGCAGAACTCGAGACGCTCGTCCGCGAAGAGGCCGAAGGCGGCGACGCGCACCATCATCCGTTCATCGGTCTCCGATGGATGACGCGCAATGGTCAGGGAATGATCGCCGTAATAGTGGCGATCCATATCGGCGACCTGGAGGTCGGCCTTGTAGATCGTGGATTTGAGAGCCATTCAGCATCGAACGCCGGTTCTTCGCCGGCGACAAGAATTGTCGATACGCACGACGACGTCGCGCGGAACCGACATTGTGCGTTGAATCGATGCTGATTTGGAAGACGGCAACGCGCGCGCCCGCTGCGGGCACGCGGCATAGCTGACGTTTATTTATCGAATCTTCAAAAACCGCTTATTGATCGATAAAGCGAGCCGCGGTCCACATGCCTTGTGTGTCATTATTCGAGGCATTGACGAATTCCACGTCATGTCCCACCACGCGAATCACGCGAAAATGCGATTCGACCGGAGTCGAAATGCATTCGAACCCCTCAAAAAATTGCTGCATCTTTTGATGCTCGCCGGCTCTCGCATGCTGATCGGCCGAATCGAACTTGTCTTTAGACAAGCAGCCATAAGAATTGGGCCGGAAGGTGAACGTCTGCTGAGGCTGAACGACTGCGTCCTGGGCTTGCGCTACGGAAACGACTGCAAACAACCCCATCATCGCGAAGAGAGCACTGGCGCGTTTCTGCATGTATATAGCCTCCAAACGTAATCGTTTCGACATTAGCTATGTATTTAAAAGCGGATAACCGCAAGACTCATGCTAATTGAGTATCTCGAAGTTGCAAGCATATGTTGTGTGCGATCGCAACACGTCAGAATGTCGCAGGGACGGTAACCAAATAGATCACGCAGTGGATTAAATGAAATTCGTTGAAAAGGCCGCTTCGAGCGAAATGAAAGCCTACGTTTTCGGCCGCAAAGGTGCGGCAATTTGCCTCTCGACGGAGATTGTTGCGCCGCATTAGGCGACCATGCGCGCAAGCCAACAGGGCGCGCGACGTCAAGCTGGCTGAACGGCCTATTGCAAGCCCTGCGCGTTCGTGGATAAATCCACTCATCGAACACAGGAGACCAGCATGACCCTCGCTCAATGGCTGCCGTTCGCGATTGCGTCGGCGATTCTCGTCGCGATTCCCGGGCCGACGGTATTGCTCGTCGTGTCCTACGCGCTCGGCCACGGCCGCAAGTATGCATTTGCGACTACCATCGGCGTCGCGCTCGGCGATCTCACCGCGATGACCGCATCGATGCTGGGCCTGGGCGTGCTGCTCGCGGCATCGGCTGAACTGTTCATGATCGTGAAGTGGGTCGGCGCGGCTTATCTCGTTTATCTCGGCTTCAAATTGTGGCGCGCGCCGGTCGTCGATACGGACGCCGTGCAGCCCACCGGCGAATTGCGAACGGGCCGCATCATGGCGCATGCCTACGCTGTCACGATGCTGAATCCGAAGAGCATCATTTTCTTCGTCGCGTTCGTGCCGCAATTCGTCGATCCGCACGCGGCAAGCGTCTCGCAGATCGCGATTCTGGAGGCGACCTTCGTCGGACTCGCGGCGGCCAACGCGTTCGCGTATGCGTTGCTCGCGTCGGGCGCGCGCAAGGCGATCCGCAAGCCTTCGGTGCAGCGCGCGGTCAACCGCACGGGCGGCGCGCTCCTGATGAGCGCGGGCGTCTTCGCCGCGGCATGGAAGAAGGCGGCATGAGCACGCCCGACGACTGGAGCGCGAGCGCACGGCGCGTCTACTTCGGCTTGCTGGACGACTGGAACCGGCAGGACGCGTCTGCGATGGCGGCGCGTTTTGCCGATCGCGGCAGTCTGGTCGGTTTCGACGGCAGCGCCATCGACGGGCGCGCGTGCATCGAGGCGCACCTTCAGCCGATCTTCGCCCAGCATCCGACGCCGCGTTTCGTAGCAAAGCTGCGCGAGGTGAGGCGCATGGCGAACGGGCAGACGCTGTTGTTGCGCGCCGTCGCGGGCATGTGGCCGCGCGGGGCGACAGCGCTCGAACCAAGTTTGAACGCGGTTCAGACGATGGTGCTGTCGCTCTGCGATGGCGCGTATCGAATCGAGATGTTCCAGAACACGCCGGCGGCGTTTCACGGGCGGCCGGAAGAGAGCGAGAAACTCAGCGCAGAGTTGCGCGAGGTCGGCAAGCCTGACGGCGCGTAGCGCAACGTCGCTTTATTTTCCGATGCAGAAGCGGCTGAAGATCACGCCCAACAAGTCATCCGACGTGAATTCGCCCGTGATCGCGTTGAGATTGTCCTGCGCGAGCCGCAGTTCTTCCGCGAAAAGATCGAGCACTTGCGAGTGCTGATCGGCGTGTTCCGCCGCCAGCGCGAGGTGATCGCGCGCTTCGCGCAGCGCAATCAGATGACGTTCGCGCGCGAGATAGACGCTTTCCGCGCCGGCCTGCCAGCCAGCAATCTTGAGCAACTCGTTGCGCAGCAGCGAGATGCCGTCGCCGGTTTTCGCTGACAGATTCACTTCCCGTGCGTGACCGATGCTGTCGTGCACGGCGGCGGGCGCTCCTGCGAGATCCGTCTTGTTCATCACCCGCACGACCGGCACGCCCGATGGAAACCGCGCGGCGATCAAGTGATCTTCCGGTGTTGCACCCTCGCGGGCATCGAGCAAATGCAGCACGACGTCGGCGCGTTCGATTTCGCCCCACGTCCGCTCGATGCCGATGCGTTCCACTTCGTCCTGCGTGTCGCGCAGCCCGGCCGTATCGATGATGTGCAGCGGAATGCCTTCGACCTGAATCGTCTGGGCGACTTTATCGCGCGTGGTGCCGGCAATCGGCGTGACGATCGCGAGTTCCGCACCTGCGAGCGCGTTCAGCAGCGACGACTTGCCTACGTTCGGCTGTCCCGCGAGCACGACCGACAAGCCTTCGCGCAGCAGCGCGCCCTGACGCGCATCGGCGAGCACCGTGTCGAGCCGCTCGCGGATACGCGCGAGCTTGCCGCGCGCGTCCGCTGCTTCGAGGAAGTCGATCTCTTCTTCGGGAAAATCCAGCGTCGCTTCGACGAGCATGCGCAGCGTGATCACGTCCTCGACGAGCGCGTGAATCTCGCGCGAGAACGCGCCTTCCAGCGAGCGCCCGGCCGAGCGCGCCGCTGCTTCCGTGCTCGCTTCGATCAGATCCGCGACGGCTTCGGCCTGCGCGAGGTCGAGCTTGTCGTTGAGAAACGCGCGGCGCGTGAATTCGCCGGGTTCGGCGAGCCGCAGACCGAAATCGCGGCCCGCTTCGATGGCGCGTTGCAGAATCAGTTGCAGCACGATCGGGCCGCCATGTCCCTGCAGTTCCAGCACATGCTCGCCCGTGTATGAATGCGGCGCGGGGAAGTAAAGGGCGATGCCGCGATCGAGCGCTTCGCCATTGCCGTCGACGAACGGGACGTAACTCGCATGACGCGGCGCGAGCGCCTGGCCGCACAACGCGTGCATCGCCTTTTGCGCGGCAGCTTCGCCCGCCCGGCCGAACGACAGGCGCACGACGCCGATACCGCCGCGTCCCGGCGCGGTGGCGATTGCGACGATCGGATCGGTGTCGTTGCTCAGCATGACGGATAAGGGAATGGTGGCTTCGGAGTGTCGGCATTGTATCGCGGAGCCCGCCGAGCGCTGCCGCGGTGCCGGCGCAAAGCGGTCGCATTCGTTATCTTTTTTGAGATAAAGTGACGAAACGGGGACGAAGAAGAAACGTTGCGTTGGGACGGTACGCCAGGCCCGACCAGCTTCCGAGAGCTGCGCGAAGTATGTTGCTTGAAGGCAACAATCTCTCACGCCTAATGAAGATAAAAGCCGGCAGCATCGAGATAAATCGAACCTAGTTGGTTGATTTGTAAGTGGCATTTGCCTTGCACAATCCAGCCCATGCCTACACCACAAGAAAAAGCCGATTTCTCCGAGCGGCTTAAATTCTCGATGACTCGCGCGCACGAAAGAATGCGCGGCGCGACTGATCTCGCATTGCAATTCAATTTGCGCTATCAGGGCGAGTCGGTTTCGCCGCAGACCGCGCACAAGTGGCTCACCGCGCGTTCGATTCCCACCGTCGATAAGCTGCAGACGCTCGCGGAATGGTTCAAGGTCGATCTGCATTGGCTGCACTACGGGCCGCCGCCGAGTGGCAATCCACAGGCGACGCCGAAACCGCTCGCCCGCGACGAACAATATCCGGCGACAGAGGAGACGCTCGAACTAGCGACGAAGATCGAATCATTGGCACCGCATCATCGGTATTTACTCGAAGAACTCGTCGAGCAGTTTTATGGGGCGGTGAAGCGGTGAATCTCCTTCTGGGGATTTTTCGTAACTTTGGGATAAATTTCCGTGGACTGAATCATCGGCCAAACCGCTACCGCGCAAGGCTCGGGACAGGCGTGGCGATTCCTGTTTGCCAAGCGGCATTTGGTCCGCCAAAAGGCTTTTGGCCGATAGAGAGAGACATTCGCGCATTCTGCACTCTATGAAACGTACTCACTCGCTTACCGTATTCAAGAAGCGGCTCCGCGAAGCGTTGATCGCGAAGCAGCCGGACTTTAATAAGCTGGCGCCTTTTCGCGGCGAAGCATTCAAACCAGGAAGCGGCAAAGCCGTGGCCACTGCCATATATGCCACGTTTGGCGTTCGACTTACGGATGCGACTGCGCAGCGCTGGATTAACGGACAGGGATTTCCGTCAGACAACAATTGGCCGCTCCTAACGGCGCTCGTCGGAAGGTCCCGTGACTGGCTCACAGGCGCATCAGACGCCTTTGGAAATGGCGTCATCACTCTTGAAGCGAGAGAGGCGGTCCATCCGTACGGCAAACTCTCCCCGAAAGAACGGCTGCTGGAGTTGCTTCGAGGGGCGACTCGCATTGTCGATGAAGAATTCTGAATAACAACAAAACGCCCGGCAAGCCGGGCGTTTTCACATTCAAACCAAATCCAACCGCAGCGCTTACGCCGCCTTCACCTTGCTCTTGCCCATCATGCGCGTGATGTAATACTGCTGCGCAATCGACAGCACGTTGTTCACCACGTAATACAGCACGAGACCCGCCGGGAAGAAGAAGAACATGACCGAGAACGCGATCGGCATGAACATCATCATCTTCGCCTGAACAGGGTCCGGCGGCGTCGGGTTCAGCTTGGTCTGCACGAACATCGAGACGGCCATCAGCACCGGCAGGATGAAGTACGGGTCCTGCTGCGACAGATCGTGAATCCAGAGAATCCACGGCGCGCCGCGCATTTCCACCGACGACAGCAGCACCCAGTACAGCGAGATAAACACCGGAATCTGCACGACCACCGGCAGACAGCCGCCGAACGGATTGACCTTTTCGGTCTTGTACAACTCCATCAGCGCGGCATTCATCTTCTGCGGATCGCTCTTCAGGCGTTCGCGGATTTGCTGCATGCGCGGCGTGATTTCCTTCATGCGCGCCATCGACTTGTAGCTCGCCGCTGACAGCGGGAAGAACACCGCCTTGATCAGCACCGTGAGCAGCACGATCGCCCAGCCCCAGTTGCCGACATAACCGTGGATCTTTTCGAGCAGCCAGAAGAGGGGCTTGGCGATGATCGTCACCATACCGTAGTCCTTCACGAGCTCCAGACCCGGCGCGATGCCTTCGAGCATGCGCTCTTCTTCCGGACCGGCGAAGAGGCGCGCATCGACATTCACGCTCTGCCCCGGCGCGACCGTTTGCGCCGGCAGCGTGACGCCCACGCGATACAGATCAGGATCGATCTTCTGCACGTAGATGTCGCGCTTCACGCCCTGCTGCGGAATCCACGCCGACGCGAAGTAGTGCTGCACCATCGCGATCCAGCCGTTGTCCGAAGACGGCTCGAACGATGCCTTGTTCTTGTCGATGTCGGAGAAGTCGATCTTCTGGAAGTGCTTCTGCTCCGTATAGACCGCCGGCCCGATGAACGTATGCGAGAAACGCGGCGTCTCGACCGGCGTGTTGTCGCGCACGAGCTCCATATAGAGCTTGGGCGAGACCGGCGCGGTGCCGACGTTCTCGATCTTCGTGTCGACGTTGATCACATAGCTGCCGCGCGTGAACGTGTAGGTCTTGATGACCTTCACGCCGCCCTTCACCGGCGATTCGAACGCGATCTTCAGCGTCTTCTCGTCGCCCGTCAGCGAGGTCTGGCCGGGCACCGGCGTGAAGACGTCGTTGTGGTTCGGGAAGTCGCCGCCGAGCAGGCCCGTGCGCGCGAGGTACGTGTGGTTCGCCGTGTGATCGAACAGCGTGATGTACAGGTCGGGCTGCTTGCCGTCGCCTTCCTTGAGCAGCGAAAGCTTCGAAAGCGTGCCGCCGCGCGTGTCGATTTCACCCGAGTACACGTCCGTCGTGAACTTGACGAGTTGGGCCTGCGCCGTGGCGGGCGGCGTCGCCGAGCCCGGTGCGGCTGTGCCCGCGGGCGCGTTCGGCAGCTCGGACGGCTGCGCGCCCGGCGTGGCGGAACCCGGTGCGGGATTGCTGGCGGTCTTGGCCGGCTGCGTCGCGCTCGGGAAGAACATCGACGGGCGCCCGTGGTCGCGTTGCCAGTTGTCGAACAGCAGGACAACTGACACGAAGAAGATGACCCATAGGACGGTGCGTTTGATATCCATGCGTTGTCTCAGTGTCGATCGGAAAGCGCTTCAGCGCCGTTTAGTGTTGAAAGCTTGTCTTGCCCGGGGCTTTTAGCGTCCGCGCGCGATTCATGTGCGTTGGGAGGCGGCACGAGATCGACGCCGCCCGCCGAAAAAGGATGGCAGCGGCAAAGCCGCTTCACGGCGAGATACGTGCCATGCGCGGCGCCATGATACTGGATTGCCTCGCGCGCGTAGTCGGAACAGGAAGGATAAAAGCGGCACCGGTTGCCGAGCAGAGGGCTCACAGCAACCTTGTAGAAGCGCAACAACGCGATGAGTGCCGTTTGCATAAGCTTCGCGCCGCGCGCCGGAATCGCGATCCGTGGAAGGCAAATCCGGCGCAATCCGCGCTTCATGACCCAGACGGGCCGGGTGTTTCGTCGACGGCGGGCGCATGAGGCGCCGCCACGGGTTCAACCGAGCGGCGCAGCGCTTCGCGCACGGCACGGTCGAGCAATGCCTCCAGTTCGCCGCCGATGAGCGCCCGAAGGGGCGGCGAGCTTGCGCTCGGCATCGCCTTACGGTCGATCTTCATGTGCAGCCGAATGAGGATATCGAATCCGTTCAACTGCCCGCGGCGCAACCGGAACGCCTCGCGCGCAAGCCGTTTTATCAGATTGCGCGTGACGGCGCGCGGCGCCTGCTTCTTGCCGATCACCAGACCGAGCCGCGCTTGCATCCCCGACGGCTTGCCGTACAGAACGAAGTGCGGCGAGCGACGCCAGGGGCGCAAACGAAAAACGGATGAGAACTCATCCGTTTTCAGCAGCCTTGCGGCCTTGGGGAACGCGGCCTGCGCCGGCAACTGAACGATGTCCTGTCTCAAGACTTCTGTGCGGCGCGTGAGCGGCTCGCTGACTGATGAATCCGACCGCGAGCTGCCATCGGCAGGCTTAGACTGCCAGGCGCTTGCGGCCCTTCGCGCGGCGAGCGTTGATGACCTTGCGGCCGCCAGCGGTCTTCATGCGAACGCGGAAACCGTGGGTGCGCTTGCGGCGCGTAACGGAAGGCTGGTAAGTACGTTTCATGGTGCTCTCACTTGAGTTGATCGACCGCGCGGGCTAAGGCTCCAGTGGGGTCACTGCAAGCGCGATGGCCGGAGGTTCAGGAATTCTGTTTTCGCGGAACCCGCTATTTAAACCGTTTTCCTATTGACCGTCAATAGTTTAGCCCCAGCGAACCCGTATTCCGATACAAATCCGTCCCGCGCGGCGCGTTGATTTGACCCTGTGGATAACTCGCGCGACACCCTCGTTTGGCGTTAGAATCTCGCCTTACTCCCAAATATCCGCCCGCTGCTTCGGCCCGCCAGTCGCCCGCAAACCCTTGCGGCGTAAGCCTCCGGAGCATGCCTGCTCGGCTGTGCCGGGACTTGCCGAACGTTCGGCAAGCACGGCCCGCAGGTGCGGAGCAACCATAACGACCGCATTCGATGAACGATTTCTGGGAACACTGTTCCGCACTGCTCGCGCGCGAACTCACGCCGCAGCAGTACGTCACGTGGATCAAGCCGCTGACCCCGGTCGACTTCGATGCCGACGCGAATACCCTGCGCATCGCCGCTCCCAATCGCTTCAAGCTCGACTGGGTGAAGAGCCAGTTCTCGGGCCGCATCACCGACGTGGCGCGCGACTTCTTCAGCGCGCCCATCGACGTGCAATTCGTCCTCGATCCGAAAGCCACCGCGCGCAACGCGATCGGCGGCGGCCCCGCCGCGGCGCCGCGCCCGACCGCGAGCGCGCCGGTCGCGCCGCGCGCCCCGGCGCCGTCGGCGGCCGCGCCGCAGTCGCCGAGCGTCGTCGCGCACGCGAACGCCACCGCGCACATCAACGCGCTCGCAGCCGAGGCGGCCCAGCAAGCCGCCCAGGCCACGCAGGAAGACCAGGCGGATCTCGACCTCCCGAGCCTCGACGCGAACGAAGCCGCCGCGGGCCGGCGCACGTGGCGTCCGGGCGGCGCGCCGTCGTCGGCCGGCGGTGAAACCGATTCCGCCTACGAGCGTTCGAAACTGAATCCGGTGCTGACCTTCGACAACTTCGTCACCGGTAAGGCGAACCAGCTCGCCCGCGCTGCCGCGATTCAGGTCGCGGACAACCCCGGCATTTCGTACAACCCGCTCTTCCTGTATGGCGGCGTGGGTCTCGGCAAGACGCACCTGATTCACGCCATCGGTAATCAATTGCTGATGGACAAGGCGGGCGCGCGCATTCGATACATTCACGCGGAACAATACGTGTCCGACGTGGTGAAGGCGTACCAGCGCAAGGCGTTCGACGACTTCAAGCGCTACTACCATTCGCTCGATCTGCTGCTCATCGACGATATTCAGTTTTTCTCCGGCAAGTCGCGCACGCAGGAAGAGTTCTTCTACGCGTTCGAGGCGCTCGTCGCGAACAAGGCGCAAGTGATCATCACGAGCGATACGTATCCGAAGGAAATCTCCGGCATCGACGATCGCCTGATCTCGCGCTTCGATTCCGGCCTGACGGTCGCGATCGAGCCGCCCGAGCTGGAGATGCGCGTGGCCATTCTCATGCGCAAGGCGCTTTCCGAAGGCGTGAGCCTGTCCGAAGACGTGGCGTTCTTCGTCGCGAAGCATCTGCGCTCGAACGTGCGCGAGCTCGAAGGCGCGCTGCGCAAGATCCTCGCGTACTCGAAGTTCCATGGCCGCGACATCACCATCGAGCTGACCAAGGAAGCGCTGAAAGACCTGCTGACGGTGCAGAACCGGCAGATTTCCGTCGAGAACATTCAGAAGACGGTGGCCGATTTCTACAACATCAAGGTCGCCGACATGTATTCGAAAAAGAGGCCGGCTAACATTGCGCGCCCGCGCCAGATCGCGATGTACCTGGCGAAGGAGCTGACGCAAAAGAGCCTGCCGGAGATCGGCGAGCTTTTCGGCGGACGCGATCACACGACCGTGCTGCACGCGGTGCGCAAGATCGCGGCGGAGCGCGGCAACGACGCGCAACTGAACCACGAACTGCACGTGCTCGAACAGACGCTGAAGGGCTGACGAACGCGCGAGGCGGCGTCGAGAACACACGCGTCATTTATTGCGCCCGAAAGGCTGTTTTTTGACGAAAACGTCCCCATTTTTAGGGAGCGGTTCCGTTTTGAGGCACAATATAGGTTTAGCCGTCCAAGGCCTGGGCGGCTTTCGAGCGCAAAGCTTTCGCGAGTGACCGGCGGGGGGCCGGCAACGCGTGTTACGAGGTTGTCCGTCGGGCAATTCTGGTGGCGAAACCGGCGGACAGGCCGTCACATCAACGAAGGAACTCTATGCAACTGGTCAAGACCGAACGAGATAATCTTCTAAGGCCGCTGCAAACCGTGAGCGGTATCGTAGAACGCCGCCATACGTTGCCGATCCTCGCAAATCTGCTCATTACCAAGAACGGCGCAGACGTGTCGTTCCTCTCGACCGACCTCGAACTCCAGATCACGACCCGCGCCGATTTCGGCGTCGGCAGCGACCAGGTCGCCACCACGGTCGCCGCGCGCAAGCTGCTGGACATTCTGCGCGCGATGCCTTCGGGCGAAGTCGTGCTCGACCTCTCCGACAAGCGCCTGACCGTGCGTTCCGGCAAGAGCCGCTTCGCGCTGCAGACGCTCGCCGCCGACGAATTTCCCACCGTCAACCAGGCTACTGACTTCGGCGCGAGCCTTTCGGTTCCGCAGAAAACGTTCCGCCAGTTGCTCGGCATGGTCTATTTCGCCATGGCGCAGCAGGACATCCGTTACTACCTGAACGGCATGCTGCTCGTGGTGGACGGCGACCAGCTCATGGCGGTCGCGACCGACGGCCACCGTCTCGCGTTCTCGTCGATGAAAATCGAAGGCTCGTTCGCGCGTCAGGAAGTGATCATCCCGCGCAAGACGATTCTGGAGCTCCAGCGCCTGCTCGAAGACATCGACGACGAACTGAAGATCGACATCGCCGCCACGCAGGTGAAGTTCAGCTTCGGTCAGGTCGAACTCGTGTCGAAGCTCGTCGAGGGCAAGTTCCCCGACTTCCAGCGCGTGATTCCGAAGGCGCACAAGAACTCGTTCGAAATCGGCCGCGAGGAATTGCAGCGCTCGTTGCAGCGCGCGGCCATTCTGACCTCCGACAAGTTCAAGGGCGTGCGCTGCCTCGTCGAGCCGGGCCAGCTCAAGATCATGTCCACGAACGCGGACCAGGAAGAGGCGCAGGAAGAACTCGAGATCGCTTATCAGGGCGATACCGTCGATATCGGATTCAACGTCACGTATCTGCTCGACGTGCTCGCGAATCTGAAGGTCGATACGCTCCAGGTGAGCCTCGGCGACGCCAATTCCAGCGCGCTCATCACGATTCCCGAGAACGAGGAATTCAAGTACGTGGTGATGCCGATGCGCATTTGAAGCGCGCAATACCGAAAACACTCCAAGGGGCGGCGCGCCCCTTTGGCGTTTTTAAGGTGTTTTGAAAAGTTCGAGCAGTAATCGCAGCAGTGTCGAAGCAGTGACGCAGAACCGGAAAAATTCCATGACTGAAAACACAAATTCGCAACCCGACAACAAGCCTGACAACAGCTACGGCGCCTCGTCGATCCAGATCCTCGAAGGTCTGGAGGCTGTGCGCAAGCGGCCGGGCATGTATATCGGCGACACGTCGGATGGCACCGGTTTGCATCACCTCGTTTTCGAAGTGCTGGACAACTCCATCGACGAAGCGCTGGCGGGCTATTGCGACGACATTCACGTCGTCATTCACGCGGACAATTCGATTTCTGTCACCGATAACGGCCGCGGCGTGCCGACCGGCCTCAAGCGCGACGACAAGCACGATCCGAAGCGCAGCGCCGCCGAAATCGTCATGACGGAGCTGCACGCGGGCGGCAAGTTCGACCAGAACAGCTACAAGGTGTCGGGCGGCCTGCACGGCGTGGGCGTGTCGTGCGTGAATGCGCTGTCGGAATGGCTGCGCCTCACCGTGCGCCGCGACGGCAAGAAGCACTTCATGGAGTTCGCGCGCGGCGTCGTGCAGAACCGCGAGATCGTCGAGGAAGACGGCGTGCAGTATTCGCCGATGCCTGTTGTCGGCGACACGGAAAACCGCGGCACCGAAGTGCACTTCCTGGCGGACGCGACCATCTTCGGCAATGTCGAATTCCACTACGACATTCTCGCCAAGCGCATGCGCGAGCTTTCGTTCCTGAACAACGGCGTGCGTATCCGCTTGACGGACCAGCGCACCGGCAAGGAAGACGATTTCGCGTTCGCGGGCGGCGTGAAGGGTTTCGTCGAGTACATCAACAAGGCGAAGCAGGTGCTGCATCCGACCGTGTTCCACGCGATCGGCGAGCGCGAGAACGTGACCGTCGAAGTGGCGATGCAGTGGAACGACAGCTTCAACGAAAGCGTGCTCTGCTTCACGAACAACATTCCGCAGCGCGACGGCGGCACGCACCTCACGGGCCTGCGCGCGGCGATGACACGCGTCATCAACAAGTACATCGTCGACAACGAGATCGCGAAGAAGGCGAAGGTCGAGACGACCGGCGACGACATGCGCGAGGGTTTGTCGTGCGTGCTCTCGGTGAAGGTGCCGGAGCCGAAGTTCAGCTCGCAGACGAAGGACAAGCTGGTGTCGTCGGAGGTGCGCGCGCCGGTGGAGGAAATCGTCGCGAAGGCGCTCGAAGATTATCTGCAGGAAACGCCGAACGACGCGAAGATCATCACGGGCAAGATCGTCGATGCGGCGCGTGCGCGTGACGCGGCGCGCAAGGCGCGGGAAATGACGCGCCGCAAGGGCGTGCTCGACGGCATCGGCCTGCCGGGCAAGCTCGCGGATTGCCAGGAGAAGGATCCGGCGAAGTCGGAGATTTATATCGTCGAGGGCGATTCGGCGGGTGGGTCGGCCAAGCAGGGCCGTGACCGCAAGTTCCAGGCTATTTTGCCGTTGCGCGGCAAGGTGCTGAATGTCGAGAAGGCGCGCTTCGACAAGCTGATCTCGTCCGAGCAGATCGTCACGCTGGTGACGGCGCTGGGCTGCGGCATCGGCAAGGACGATTACAACCTCGACAAGCTGCGTTATCACCGCATCATCATCATGACCGACGCGGACGTCGACGGCGCGCACATCCGCACGCTCTTGCTGACGTTCTTCTATCGGCAAATGCCGGAGATCGTCGAGCGCGGGTATATCTATATCGCGCAACCGCCGCTGTACAAGATCAAGGCGGGCAAGGACGAGCGGTATATGAAGGACGCGCACGAGCTGAATCAGCATATGTTGAAGCTCGCGCTGCAAGGGTCGGAACTGACTGCGAGCGAGGGCGCCGATCCGATTTCCGGCGACGCGCTCGGTGAGCTGGCGCGCGCGTACTTGCTGGCGCAGGCGGTGGTTGACCGCTTGAGCCGTATTTACGACGCAACGGCGCTGGAAGCGGTGATGGACGGCGTGATCATCGATTTGTCATCCGAGGAAGCGGCGGCTGCTTCGGCGAAGCGGCTGGAAGAGCGCTTGCGTGCCGATCCGCTGAAGCCGGAAGTGTCGGTGGAGGCCGCGTACGATCAGGTGCGGGAACTGCGTTCGCTGCGTATCAAGCGGCGTCATCATGGCAACGTGAAGGTGTCGGTGTTCGATGAAGACCTTCAGTTGACCGCCGACTACAAGCAGCTCGTTTCGACGGCGGATACGTTCAAGGGGTTGATCGGCGAAGGCGCGTTGATCAAGCGCGGCGAGCGGTCGATGGCCGTGAACGACTTCAAGAGCGCGATGAAGTGGCTGATCGCGGATGCGGAGCGGAATGTTTCGAAGCAGCGCTATAAGGGGCTGGGTGAGATGAACCCCGAGCAGCTTTGGGAAACGACGATGGACCCGAACGTGCGGCGTCTGCTGCGCGTGCAGATCGAAGACGCGATTGCGGCGGATGGTATTTTCACCACGCTCATGGGCGATGACGTGGAGCCGCGCAGGGCGTTTATCGAGAGTAATGCGTTGCGGGCGGGGAATATTGATGTTTGAGGCTTAAGTCTCTCCGCTCCATCAGACCCGTGTTCGCGAAGAGCGTCACGGGTTTTTCTTTGTCGTCGATGGCTTGTTCGACTAATGAGCACCTCCAGTCTTCCGGAAGTTCTTCAGCGTTTCGCGCATCTGAATATCTGGCAACGCCAGGGCGAGCGCGCGCCTCATAAGCCGCTTCTTGTTTTGCTGGCGCTCGGTTTGTTCGCCCGAGGTGTCAAGGATGTTCCCTTCCGTGAGTTCGAGGGCAAACTGTGCGAGCTTCTTCGCGAATTCGCGCCCGCACGTCGCACGCTTTATCCGGAGATGCCGTTCGTTCGGTTGAGAAACGACGATGTCTGGAAGGTGACGGTCGACACGTCCCCCGAGGTCATCGCGCGCCGAAATGATCTGACGAAGACGCAACTGCGCGGAATGAACGCGACCGGACACTTTTCGGACGAGGTTCATCAACTTCTCCTGCATGATCCGAAGGCGATCAATGCGATCGCCCGCTTGCTGCTCGCCGCGCACTTTCCCGAGAGCATTCACAGCGACATTCTGGATGCAGTTGGCCTTGCGCTCGATGACGAAGCAGCACTTACGGCCTGCGATGGCATCAACGTCGCACGCCGGCGACGCGATCCCGAATTCCGCAGCGACGTGCTCACTGCGTATCAATATCGATGCGCGTTATGCGATCTGGATCTGCGCATCGGGAACATGACGATCGGCCTGGAAGCCGCGCACATCATGTGGCATCAGGCGAACGGGCCTGACGTCGTGGAGAACGGCATCGCGTTGTGCTGCCTGCATCACAAGCTCTTCGATATCGGCGCGTTCACGTTGAGCGATGATCTTCGTGTTCTGGTTTCAGAGAAGGCGCACGGAACCCAGCGCTTCGACGAGGTCTTGCTCAGGCATCACGGCGGGCCACTGAACGCGCCCGTGCGAAGGGAGCACCACCCGGAACAGCGCTTCATCGACTGGCATCGCGAGCAGGTGTTCAAGGGCGGTGCGCGGCCGCTCTGACGTTACGCGGCTTGTTTCAACCCCACCCAAATCTCCGTCACCAAATCCGCCGGTGCCGTTTCCCTCGGATCGTTGACGTAAACCTCAAAAACCGGCGTCTCACCCGTCTCGCGTCCCGACTTCGGCAGCCACTCCCCATACAGCCACTGATACGCGAAACAAAGCTGCGCATACGGCCCGACGTGCGTCAGCACCGCGAACTCGCCGCCCGCGACCTCCACGCGCGACACCGGCGCTTCGAATTTCACGTCGCCGGGAGAGAACAGCTCGCAACACGCCATCGAACGCAGATCGTCTTCGGCCACCGCCGCCGGATCGTCGAAGTAAATGCCGAGCGAGCGCGCCCGAGGGTCCACCAACCCGCGCACGGCGAGCCAGTGAAACAGCATCTCGAACGCGCGCCCGATTTCCATGTACGACCCGCGATGCTCCATCGCAGCGACCGTAAAAGCCCCTTGAGTGCGAATATCAACCTGATGCATCGCCGTATCTCCTGATCGAAAGTCATCGAAAGAAACGAACATCGAAGCGCCGCCTTCGTTGCGAAACTGCCCCGGCGCCATCCTGTAGCTCGCCTGAAACGCCCGCGAAAACGCCTGCACACTGCTGTAACCGGCGCGTTCGGCAATCGAATCGATCGGCACCGCGCCGTGCACGAGCTCATTCGCCGCACGATGCAGCCGCAGCCTGCGCACCGTCGCCGCAGCCGTTTCGCCGTAGAACGCGTGATAAATCCGATGCCAGTGATACGGCGACAAACACGCCACCTCCGCGAGCCGATTGAGATCGAGCGGGTCATCGAGATGATCGTGGATATACGCGACCACGCGCGCGAGCCGCGTCTCGTAAGGCTTTTCGCTCATCGCCAGCTCCGAAGAAATTCGATTCGACTGGCAAGCAAAGTAGCACGACACGCTTTAGCTTTTCTTGCGGACTTTGCGAGACACGGCGCGCTTGCTCTCAGGCCGCGGCCGCGCCTGATGTGAACCGCTCGCTGGCAAACTGCTCGGCAGGCACGTTCGATGCAGCGGCCAACTGCTCGGCCGCCCGGATCAACGCGGGTGGTCCGCAGACGTAAATATCCGGCTGAGCATTCGCACTGGCCAACGCCGCGCGCAGCGCATCGACTGGCGTGCCGCGAAAACCTTGCCACGCATCGCTTGGTCTCCAGACGCACAACTCGACAGAAAGTTGTGGCAGCAGCGGACGGAGTTCTTTGAGTTCGTCTTCGAGGAACAACTCGCTTTCCTCGTTCACGCCGAAAAATAGCCGCGCGTCCTGGATCTCCTGAAAGTCGGCCATGCGCCGCAGCATCGAAAGCATCGGCGCCACGCCCGTGCCGCCGGCGACGAACCAGCGCGGTCGAAGGCTGCCCTCGCGGATGCCGAAGCCGCCCAACGGACCGCGCACGACGATCTGCTCGCCAAGCCGCGCGCGCTCGCGCAGAAAAGTGGAGAAGCGGCCGTCCGGCTGCAATCGGATCATGAATTCGAGCCGTCCCTCCCAATTGCTCGTGTTCGCGAGGGAATAAGGACGACGTTCGTCGGTGCCCGGAATCTCCAGTTCCATGAATTGCCCGGCTTCGAACTCGGCCGCCCAGCCGCCCTCCGCGTCGGGGGAAATTTCCAGCACGAGGCGCACGGTGTGCCGCGCAATCGTGTCGAGGCTCACGATCGTCGTCGTCCGGCGCGGCACGGGCTGGCGCAGCACTTTCGTGTGATCGTAGGGCAGGCTGACTTGCAGATCGCTGCATGGCGTCGTTCTGCACATGAGCATCGCGCCGGCTTGATCGCGTGAGAGTGCGTCGGCGCTGTGGTTGCCCATGCGGAAATCGCCGTGCGTCACGACGGCATGGCACGCACCGCAACTGCCTTTCCTGCACTGCGAGGGCAGCACGATATTCGCCGTCGCCGCGGCGGTGAGCAGGTCTTGATCGGGCGCGCAGTCGAACCTCAGTTGCTGCGCGTCTCGTGTCGTCAAATCGATGCGGAAGGTCATAGCAACGCGATAGGAATAGCCGGACGCGTATCCCGCATCCGGCGAAGGGGCTACGCCGCCTTGGCGGAAAGCGCGGCGGCTAGGTCGGAGCGCGCATCGCCGATCGGCTGAATCGTGAACTTATCGACGAGAATCGCGAGAATGTTCGGCGTCAGAAACGCGGGCAACGTCGGCCCAAGCCGGATATTCCTGATTCCCAGTGCGAGCAGCGTCAGCAGGACGGCCGCCGCCTTCTGCTCGAACCACGAAACGATGAGCGACAGCGGCAAGTCGTTGACGCTGCATTCGAACGCGTCGGCGAGCGCGGTCGCGATGCGGATCGCGGAATACGCGTCGTTGCACTGGCCGAGATCGAGCAGCCGCGGAATACCGCCGATATCGCCGAACGCGTGCCGGTTGAAGCGATATTTGTTGCAGCCGAGCGTCATCACAACGGTATCGTCCGGCGCCTGTTCGGCAAACTCGGTGTAGTAGTTGCGGCCGGGCGCGGCGCCGTCGCAGCCGCCGATCAGGAAGAAATGTTTGATGGCGCCGGTTTTCACGGCGTCGATCACCTTGTCGGCGACACCGAGCACCGCGTGGCGTCCGAAGCCCACGGTGATGGTCTGCTCCGGCGCGGTTTCCGCGAATCCCGGCAACGCCTTCGCAGCCTGAATGAGCATCGAGAAATCGTGGTTCTCGATATGGCGCACGCCAGGCCAGCCCACCGGTCCGGTCGTGAAGATGCGCTGACGATATTGAGGCCGCGGCTCGATGATGCAGTTGGACGTCATCAGGATCGGGCCGGGGAAATTCGCGAAATCCGACTGCTGATCCTGCCACGCGCCGCCATAGTTGCCCGCAAGATGCGCGTACGACTTGAGCCGCGGATACGCGTGCGCGGGAAGCATCTCGCCGTGCGTATAGATCTGAATGCCGGTTCCTTGCGTCTGCTCCAGCAGCGCGTGCAGGTCGCCGAGATCATGGCCGGAGACGAGAATCGCCTTGCCCGCGACCGGTGTCATGCGCACCGCGCCCGGCTCCTGAGGCCCGAAGCGGCCCGTGTTGGCTTCATCGAGGAGCGCCATCACGTCGAGATTCACGGTGCCGAGTTGCAGCGCTTGCGCGAGGAGCGCATCGACATCGACGGGATCGGTGGCGAGGAGGCAAAGCGCCGCTTCGACGCCCGCGTAGATCGCGTCGCTTTCCTTGCCGAGCACCTGCGCGTGATGGGCGTAGGCGCTCACGCCCTTAAGCCCATAAAGCACCAGCGCGCGAAGACCGATGACATCCGCGCCGACCGTCTCGATGCCGGCGTCGATCCCCACGGTCTGCGCCTGTGCGAGCAGGCCCGCCAGGTCGTCGGCCGGCTGCCATGCGGCTGCGCCAGTCGGAGTCTGAACCGGTTGGCCCGCCGCACCGGCGATGTTTTCGTACGATGTCCGCACGCGGTCGCGGTGCTGCGCCGCTTCGCGAAGCAAGACGACGAAGCGCGCGGCATTGAAGTTGACGTTCGTGAGCGTCGTGAACATCGCGTAGAGCATGAAGCGATCGGCTTCGCGGTCGACATGACCCATTGCACGGGCGAGGCTGGTGTATTGCGCGATCCCCTTCACCGCGTGCACGAGCAGGTCCTGCAGATCGGCCGTCGTCGCATCTTTTCCGCAATTTCCCTTCGCGGAGGCGCAACCCGGCTGCGCGCCCGTGCGATCGGTCTGCTCACATTGATAACAAAACACGGTGACTCCTTTTTCATGTCAGTCGTTGATCGGGCAACGAATCACGTCGCGGTAAGAGGCATGGTAAATGCATCTTTAAGCGCGATGACCGCGTGTCGGCGCTTCCATGACGGCCGTCATCGGAAGCGATAAAAATCTGTGACACAACGGCGCGGGCACGCTGGCCGCCGACCCCGCGTACACTCTCGCCTTTGAACCGATCAAACGCGTTACGCATGGAAGAGAGCCACCAAATGTTCACTTGTCGAAATCAGTCCTGCGGCGCGGAATGGGAACTATCGGACGTCGTCATCAAGAACGAGGGCCAGGGATTGCTGTTCCGTTGCCCGATGTGCGGCGCGCGTAACTACGTGACGCGCCACACGGCCGACGACGGCGCGACCACGTACGAGCAGATCACCGACATCCCGCCGCACGGAACACGCTGAAAACATGACGACCGACACCTCCTTCGCCAGCCTGCCGCTTTCGCCCGCGATGCAGTCGAACCTGCAGCAACTCGGCTATCTGTCGATGACGCCGATCCAGGCCGCGAGCCTGCCGCCCGCGCTCGCCGGCCACGATCTCATCGCGCAGGCGAAAACCGGCAGCGGCAAGACGGCGGCGTTCACGCTGCCGCTGCTATCGAAACTCGATTCGAGCCGGTTCGCCGTGCAGGCGCTCGTGCTCTGCCCGACGCGCGAACTCGCCGATCAGGTCACGCAGGAAATCCGCCGCCTCGCGCGCGCGGAGGACAACGTGAAAGTGCTGACGCTTTGCGGCGGCACGCCGATGCGCCCGCAGATTGCGAGTCTGGAGCATGGCGCGCATATCGTCGTCGGCACGCCGGGCCGCATCATGGATCACTTGCAGCGCGAGACGCTCTCGCTCGATGCCGTGCGCACGCTCGTTCTCGACGAAGCCGATCGCATGCTGGACATGGGCTTCTTCGACGACATCGCGTCCGTCGCGCGGCAGTGTCCGAAGGAGCGTCAGACCTTGCTGTTCTCGGCGACGTATCCGGAAGGCATCGCGAAACTGAGCCAGCAGTTCCTGCGCAATCCGCGCGAGGTCAAGCTCACCGAACAGCACAGCAACGCGAAGATCAAGCAGCGCTTCTATCAGGTCGAGGATCACGAACGCCTGCATGCGGTGGGGTTGCTGCTCGATCACTATCGCCCGGTGAGCACGCTTGCGTTCTGCAACACGAAGCAGCAATGCCGCGATCTGCTCGACGTGTTGCGCGCGCAAGGCTTCGAGGCGCTGACCCTGCATGGCGAGCTGGAGCAACGCGAGCGCGATCAGGTGCTCGTGCAGTTCGCCAACCGGAGTTGCTCCGTGCTCGTCGCGACCGATGTTGCCGCGCGCGGTCTCGACATCGCGCAACTGGAAGCGGTGATCAACGTCGACGTGACGCCCGACCCGGAAGTGCATGTGCACCGCATCGGCCGGACGGGGCGCGCGGGCGAAGAGGGCTGGGCGCTGTCGCTCGCGAGCATGGACGAGATGGGCCGCGTCGGCGCGATCGAAGAGGCGCAGCGCAAGGAAGTGGAGTGGCATCCGCTCGACGAGCTGACATCGGCGGAACCGGGACACCTGAAGCCGCCGATGGCGACGCTGCAAATCCTCGGCGGCCGCAAGGACAAGATCCGCCCGGGCGACGTGCTCGGCGCGCTCACCGGCGAAGCGGGCTTCGACGGCAAGCAGATCGGCAAGATAAACGTGATGGACATGGTCACGTACGTGGCTGTCGAACGAACCGCCGCCGATGACGCCGTGCGCAAACTGAGCGTGGGGAAGCTCAAAGGCCGCAAGGTGAAAGTGCGGCGCATGTGAGCTTCACGCCTTCCGGGAAGACTCCGCCGCGATTTTTTCCGATGCGGCCTGCGACGGCTCGCGCGTGACGAGCCGCAAGCCGCTCGCGACGCTGCCCGCGCCCGCGAACGCCGCACCGAGCGAGAGCGCGAGCGTCGGACCATGCTTTCCCGCGATGCTGAAGCACAGCGCGACGAGCGCCGCGCCCGTCGCTTGCCCGATCAGACGCGATGTCGCGATCGTGCCGCTCGCGCCGCCGCTTCGCTCGCGCGGCGCGCTCGACATGAACGCCTTCAGGTTCGGCGACTGAAAGAAGCCGAAACCGGCGCCGCAAATCGCCATGCGGATGCAGATTTCCAGCGCATGCGGCTCGGCGGGCAGCATCGCGAGCGACACCATCCCCACGCACAGAATGGCCAGTCCGACGCCGCCCAGCAAACCGGGCGAGTGGCGATCCGACATGCGGCCCGCGATCGGCGCCATCACCGCGACCAGCGCGGACCACGGCGTCATCAGGAAACCGGTTTCGACCTGACTGCGGCCCAGCACGCTTTCGAAGAAAAACGGCAGCGACACGAACGCGAGCCCCTGCGCGGCGAACGAGCAGATGGCGGTCATCGTCGAGAGCGCGAACATCGGGCGGCGAAAGAGATCGACGGGGAGCATCGGCGCGGGGTGGCCGCGTTCGCGTCGCAACAGCAGCGCGCCGGCGACGAGCGCGATGCCGAACGACGCGAGCACGATCTGCGCGCTCGCGCGCTGTGCCGCCTCGCCGAGCGCGAAGATCAGCGACGCGAACGTGACCACGTTGAGCAGCGCCGCGACGCGATCGAAGCCGTGGGCGGCGCGCTTGGTCTGCGGCAGCGAGCGCCACGCGATCATCAGCGCGAATATGCCGACGGGCAGATTGACCGCGAAGAGCCACGGCCAGGTGCCGAGCGAGAGGACGATCGATGCGACCGTCGGCCCGACCGCGAACGCAATGCCGACGACGAGCGCGTTCAGCCCGACGCCGCGTCCGAGCCGATGCGGCGGAAAGATCGCGCTGATGAGCGCCGCGTTGACGCTCATGATCGCGGCGGCGCCCAGGCCTTGTAGCAGGCGCGCGGCGACGAGCGTCGGCAGCGACCACGAGAACGCGCAGACCGCCGACGCGACGAGAAACACGATGAGCCCGGCGAGATACACGCGCCGATGGCCGAGAATGCCGCCGAGCGCGGCGAGGGGCAGCAGCGTCGCGACCATCGCGAGCTGATACGCGTTGATGATCCAGACGGAAGCGGCGGGCGTCGCGTGCAGATCGGCGGCGATCGCGGGCAGCGCGGTGTTGGCGATGGCGGTGTCGAGCGTCGCGAGCGAGACCGAGAGCAGGATCGCGGCCATGCCGCGGCGCTCGAGCGGGGTCATCGGCGCGTCGGGATCGCGGGCGGAAGTGTGGGGGCGTTCTTCGATGGGCACGGCGGCGATTCGGATGTAAGCGGAAGGAGAATAATCCGAAACGATACGGGAAGTTCGTGCGGTTCGCTGAGCGTGAGCGCGGGAGCTTTCAAAGCCATATCAGCGGTTATGCTGTCGCGTGCCTGTTTATCGAAGGAGACCGATGATGGCGATACGAATCGTGCGGCTCGGGTCGCCGCGCGCGGAGAACGAGGGCTTGCGGATCGGCACGGTGCGCCGGCCGCCGCGCGGGGTGCCCAAGGCCGAGTTTGCCAAGCGCGATTTTTATGACGTGTGGTATCCGGTTTTGTCGCCGACGCAGGCGTTGGTGACGGAAGCGCTGCACGCGGAGAGCGACAAGGACTGGCGCGCGTTCGTGAAGAAGTTCAAGGCGGAGATGGCGGAGCCGGATGCGAGCAGGACGCTGGATTTACTGGCGGCGTTGTCGCACGGCGCTAACTTTTCGGTGGGGTGTTATTGCGAGGATGAAGGGCGGTGTCATCGGTCGGTGTTGCGGGAGTTGTTGGTGGGGCGGGGGGCGGAGGTGGGGTAAAACATGGAGAGACGGGCGGCATTTCCCGATTTTTCCTGCTCGGTATCGACACGGAAGCCAGAAAGCAGAAAGCCCGGTCGCAATGACCGAGCTTTTTCTTGGCTCTATTGATGGACCGAAAATATTAGAGGCCCATGCAATTTTGCGTCGAGTTCTTTTCTATTCGGGGTCAACGTCCAACGACTCGAATTCAACAAGCAGATCCGCACCGATAGATGCACTAACAGAGGCAATCGGCTTGGGCGGTTTGTCTTTGCCCCATGGATATGAACCATCTAAAGTCGAACGCGCTTGTTTGAACTCGGGAGACGCGTAGTCCGTGAGTACATCTACAGAATGGATAATGTTCTGAATCAGGAAGTCTCTCACTAGGCATCGAGTTGCGCCGTTAAATCTCAGACGGACGCGACTTTTTCGGTCGTCAAACATTAATTTCAGTTCGACGATTTCGTTAAACATATCCGCCGATACACCACACAGGTACCAATCATGAAACGAATGATACTGGGCGATCACGCTTGAATTTTCTTCCATGTCAAGGGTTCCAAGGACTGAAAGGGACAACATCAATGCCACCGTCTCTCACTTCGTGGTTCCAATTGTGGGCGTGTGGGCGGAGGCCGTTATGCACGTGGTCGAAGTCGAGATCAATCACCGGCGCTCCTGTGTCCCCGTACAAGCGCATATGCCCGCTACCGGGATTCGTATACCATGTTCCCGGATCACCAGTGTTTGGTGTCTTGGTTTGCTGCGATGCGGCCTCGAAGACGTCACCGCCGGGTAAGTCCGACTGATACTCGAACGGTTGCGCGTCGCTAAGCAACGAACCGCCGCCTCCAGTGTCAGTATCGCTGAAGTTCTTGAATATCGAGTCGCCGCCACCGCTGTCGTCGTCCGAACCTGCGTCGTCATGCGCGGCCCCGGCGACTGCTTCGACAACACGGAGCCAATCGAAACCACTGCCGCCTCCACTGGCGCCGCCGCTGCCGATCGCGTTATCCGCGCCGGATGCGGTAGCTCGCACTGAAGCGAGAGTCGATTCGGCTTCGGCACGCTTGAATGCGGCGAACTCGCGCAGGTCCAATACGTCGTCGCTCCTGGCTTTAAAGCTGACGCCGCCGCCTGGTTTTAGCCAGTATTGTGGCGCATACCACTTGTACACCTCTTGCCCGCTCCACCAGTATCGCTTGCGATTAATCGAGGGCACAAGCCGGCCATCCTGAACGGCTCGGCGCAGCACGCGCGTGATGCCGTCGCCATCGACCGGTACGTCCCAACTCGATACCCGCAACTCATGACGGATGAAATCGACGTACTGGCGGAATTCAGTACTAAGGTAAGTCCTGCGTCGATCGATACGCGCCCGAAACAGCCGGTCGAAATCGCGCCGGTCCTGCGCGATCTGCCTCTCTTGCTCTTTCTCTTTAACGCTGCGCTCGTCGTAGGACAGATCTCCGTACGGGTGAGTCCGCCACATATACCAGTCAATCTGATGGAATTCGCGTCGCGTCATCAACGTGCATTGCAAGCCGAAGCCGCCTGACAGCGGCACATATAGCGCATTGAACGAGCGGCCCCATTCGGGAAACGCCATGTCATCCCCTTATTTGTATAGGATTGCTAATTCTAAAGGATGGCCGTTTTCTGCCCTTGGAATCGTCTCAAGAACGAAGTAACTCGGAACGGGATTTGTAGCCGAGAACACGCCACGCCCGCGCTTCCATCAGCGGGCGGCGCCGCTCAAAGCAAGTCCGTTCGGTGATACGGCGCTTTGACCTTGTTCGTCGCGGTATGCGAGCGCCCGCTCGGCAAGGTGACGCCCCAAGCGTATCGCCCTTGGATGCCATGAGCTGCCTGCGTTCCCCGAATTTTTCCTACGTAGCGCCTACACGGAAGCTAAAAAGCAAAAAGCCCGGTCAGCTTTCGCTAACCGGGCTCCAAAATGCTTGGTGGGGCGTGAGTGACTCGAACACTCGACCTACGGATTAAGAGTCCGCTGCTCTACCAACTGAGCTAACGCCCCAACAGAAGCGAAATTATAGCGTCTGCTTTTGCAGGAGCGCAAGCCCCCGCATCGAAAATTCTTAACTTTTTGAAGAACCCCTCTTACACAACCAACGAGCAGCTCCTCGACGGCCCGGTATCATGGCGCATCCAACCCGGCACACAAAAATGGACGAAACCGCAATCCGCGCCTTGCTCGACAGCATCCTCGCCCCGTGGGTCAAAGAGTTGCAGCTCGCCCCCGAATCCGTCGGGGAAAACACCGTCACGCTGCGCCTGCCTTACTCCGACCACCTGCGCCACGCAGGCGGCGTCATCTGCGGTCAGGTGTTCATGGCCGCGGCCGACACCGCGATGGTCGTCGTCGTCTCGCATGCAATGGGCGGTTTCCAGCCGATGACCACCGTCTCGCTCAACACGACTTTCATGCGGCCCGTGAAAGCCGGCGACGTCCTCGTGACCGCGCGCATCCAGCGCCGCGGCCGCAATCTCGTCTTCGGCGATATCGAACTGCGGGACGCGCAAGGCGAACTCGCCGCGCACGCCACGACAACCTACGCGCTCATCGCCAAGTAAATGTTCGATCAGGTCGTATTCGCCGGCGGCGGCAACCGCTGCTGGTGGCAAGCCGGATTCTGGGACGTCATCCAGCCGGAGCTGAATCTCAGGCCGCGCATCATCGCGGGAATATCGGCGGGCGCGGCCACGGCCTGCATGCTCTACACGAACGAATCGCGCTGGGTCATGCGCTATTACGCCGAAGCGCTGCGCGAGAACAAAAGAAACGCCTACTGGGGCAATCTGCTGCGCGTGCAATCGGTGTTTCCGCATTACCGCATCTATCGTCAGGCCTTGCTCGATATTTTCGCGGACCGCTTTCACGATCTCGCGAAAGCGCCCGAAATCCGTATCGGTGTATCGCATCTGCCGCGCTGGCTCGGCGCGCGCAGCGCGGTCGCCGCGGGTCTGATCGCGTACAACATCGAGAAGTACGTGCGCAAGACGCTGCATCCGACACTCGGACAGGCGCTCGGTTTTCATCCGGAATTCGTGAAAGCGCAGGAATGCGCGACCATCGACGATCTCGCCGATCTGATCCTGCAATCGTCGAGCACGCCGCCGTTCACGCCGATCCTGCGACGCAACGGCCGTCCCGTCCTCGATGGCGGCATGGTCGATAACGTGCCGGTCTCCGCGCTCGATGCATCGCCGGGTCTCGTGCTCGTCATGGTCACGCGGCTCTATCCGCGCGAGCGCATGTTCGTCGTGCCGCACGGCGAGCAAAGGCGCATCTACATTCAGCCGTCGCGCAAGGTGCCGATTTCGAGCTGGGACTATACGAGCCCGTCGCAAATGCAACATGCTTACGACCTGGGCCGCGCGGATGGCGAGGATTTTCTCGAGCGCCTGCCGCGTCTTGCTGAATTGGCCGAACATCTCTCCTGACGAGGAGCACGCCGTGTCGAAGAAGCACACGTACCAACTGACCATCGACTGGACAGGCAATCTCGGCTCCGGCACGTCCGCCTACGACGCCTACTCGCGCGATCATCTGGTGCGCGTCGGCGCGAAGACGGCGATCGAAGCATCGAGCGACCCGGCGTTTCGCGGCGATCCCGCGCGCCATAATCCGGAAGAACTGTTCGTGGCGTCGCTCTCGTCGTGCCACATGCTCTGGTATCTCCACCTGTGCGCGACGAACAAGATCGTCGTGACGGCTTATGTCGATGAAGCCATCGGCACGATGCAGGAGGAAAAGAACGGCAGCGGACGCTTCGTCGATGTGACGCTGCGCCCGCGCGTGACGATCGGCGCGGGAGGCGACGCCGGTCTCGCGGCGCGCCTTCACGAAGAGGCGCACCGCTTCTGTTTCATCGCGAACTCGGTGAATTTTCCGGTGCGCTGCGAGCCGTCGATCGAGATTTCGACGCTCTAGCCGCAGGCATCGCTCAGCGGCGGCGCACGTGCTGAAGCGCTTCCTTGTTGAAGACGCTCGACGTATCGCCGGCATCGAACGCGAGAATATTGCGGAACGCCGCGCCGAAGTACAGTTCGTAGCTCTCGCGTTCCACGTAGCCGATGTGCGGCGTGCAGATCACATTCTCCAGCCGCAGCAGGCCGTAGCCCTGCAGAATCGGCTCGCTCTCGAAAACATCGACCGCCACCATGCCCGGCCGGTTGTGATGCAGCGAATTGAGCAGCGCGTTCTCTTCGAGCAGCTCAGCGCGGCTCGTGTTGACGAAGAGCGCGGTCGGCTTCATGCGCATCAGATCGTCCTGCTTGACGATGCCCGTCGTGTCATCGGTCAGGCGCAGGTGCAGCGTCAGCACATCGCTCTGTTCGAAAAGCGCCTCGCGGCTCTCAGCGACGTCGAAGCCGTCTTCACGCGCCGCGCCCTGCGAATGCTCGCGTCCGTAGACGAGCACGTTCATGCCGAACGCCTTGCCGTAGCCCGCGACCAGCTTGCCGATTTTCCCGTATCCCCAGATACCGAGCGTCTGCCCGCGCAGCACTTGCCCGAGCCCGAAGTTCGGCGGCAGCGCCGATGTCTTCAGCCCCGATTGCTGCCACGCGCCCTGCTTGAGGTTCGCCACGTACTGCGGAATGCGCCGCTGGGCCGCCATGATGAGCGCCCAGGTCAGTTCGGCGGGCGCCACCGGCGAGCCCGTGCCTTCGAGCACCGCGATGCCGCGTTCCGTACAGGCATCGACATCGATATGGCCGCCGCCCGCGCGCCCGGTCTGGCTGATCATGCGCAGTTTCGGACATTTATCGAGCAGTTGAGAGCTGATACGCGTGCGTTCGCGAATCAGCACGAGCGCGTCCACTTCCGAAAGTCTGCTGGCCAACTGTCCGAGACCGCGCACCGTGTTATTGAAGACCTTCACCTCATGGTCATCGAGCAAATGGAAGCAATCGAGCTTCCGGACGGCGTCCTGGTAGTCGTCGAGAATGGCGATTTTCATGGGCATGGGTTGGCTTTTGTTAGGCATCAAACGTGCTGCTTTTTGATCGGAGGCGAGAATGGAGCGTCGCTTAAATTCGGGTAAATACCGATAAATTGCGCTTAATTGTGTCTTATTGCGCTGCATCACAAGATTCGCGCGATGCGGTGTTATGCTTGACTCCCCATTTTTCAGGAGCGTCGTGCGTCCCCGCCAAAATAGAGAATTTCCGCGCATCTAGCGGAAACACGTAATTCAGCGAGGAGGCAGGCCACTTAGTATCTCTTTTTAACAGTTTGTTCCTTTGCGACGCAAGCCGCGAGCAGGTACGGTTTGCTGTCGAAAGAATTCACGCCCGTGACGCCGCATTGGCTTGCGAACCGCATTTCGTGCGATGAAACCCTCTGTCAGAAGTGCACGAAAACGCCCGGCGGTTCGAATCGCAAACGCCTCTCGCATGCAGCGTCGAATGGGCAACTCGGTTTTCATTGCAGAAGAACGGAGACAACTCGATGAACCAGCCCGCAGTAGTCGAAGACCACAATAAAAACGCCGTCGAGATCGAGGCGCCGGCATATGTCCGTCACCGACGACTCATCGAATGGGTGCAGCAAATCGCGGCCCTGACCAAGCCGGACCGCATCGAATGGTGCGACGGCTCGCAGGAAGAATACGACCGGCTTTGCCAGCAGATGGTCGACGCCGGCACCATGAAGAAGCTCAATCCCGAGAAGCGCCCGAATTCCTTTCTCGCGTGCTCGGACCCGTCGGACGTGGCGCGCGTCGAAGACCGCACGTTCATCTGCTCGCAGCGCCGCGAAGACGCCGGCCCGACGAACAACTGGATCGATCCGCAGGAAATGCGCGTGACGCTCGACGGCCTGTTCGAGGGCGCGATGCGCGGCCGCACGATGTACGTCGTGCCGTTCTCGATGGGCCCGCTCGGCTCGCCGATCGCGCATATCGGCGTTGAGCTGTCGGATAGCCCTTATGTCGTGACGAACATGCGCATCATGACGCGCATGGGCCGCGCCGTGTACGACGTGCTCGGCGAAAACGGCGAGTTCGTGCCGTGCGTGCATTCGGTCGGCGCGCCGCTCGCGGACGGTCGCAAGGACGTTCCGTGGCCGTGCAACGACACGAAATACATCGTCCATTTTCCGGAGAAGCGCGAAATCTGGAGCTTCGGCTCGGGTTACGGCGGCAACGCGCTGCTCGGCAAGAAGTGTTTCGCGCTGCGCATCGCCTCGACGATGGGCCGCGACGAAGGCTGGCTCGCGGAACACATGCTGATCCTCGGCGTGACGTCGCCGCAAGGACGCAAGTATCACGTCGCGGCGGCGTTTCCGTCGGCGTGCGGCAAGACCAACTTCGCCATGCTGATTCCGCCCTCCGATCTCAACGGCTGGAAGGTGACGACGATTGGCGACGACATCGCGTGGATCAAGCCGGGCCGCGACGGACGCCTGTACGCGATCAACCCGGAAGCGGGTTATTTCGGCGTAGCGCCGGGCACGAGTGAAAAGACCAACTTCAACGCGATGGCCACGTTGAAGGAGAACGTGATCTTCACGAACGTCGCGCTGACCGACGACGGCGACGTCTGGTGGGAAGGCATGACCGACACGCCGCCCGCGCATCTCATCGACTGGCAGGGCCGCGACTGGACGCCGGATATCGCGAAGGAAACCGGCGCGAAGGCCGCGCATCCGAACGCGCGCTTCACGGCGCCGGCGTCGCAATGTCCGTCGATCGACGCGGACTGGGAAAATCCGGCCGGCGTGCCGATCGACGCGTTCATCTTCGGCGGCCGCCGCTCGAACACGGTGCCGCTCGTGACCGAGGCGCGCGACTGGAAGGAAGGCGTCTACATGGCCGCGACCATGGGCTCCGAAACCACCGCCGCCGCCGCGGGCCAGCAGGGCGTCGTGCGCCGCGATCCGTTCGCGATGCTGCCGTTCTGCGGCTACAACATGGCCGACTACTTCGGCCACTGGCTGAAAGTGGGCGAGCGGCTCGAATCGATGAACGCGAAGTCGCCCAAGTTCTTCTGCGTCAACTGGTTCCGCAAGGGCGACGACGGCAAGTTCGTGTGGCCGGGCTTCGGCGAAAACATGCGCGTGCTGAACTGGATGATCGGCCGCATCGAAGGATCGGCGAAGGGCGAGGAGCACGCGTTCGGCATTTCGCCGCGCTACGAGGACATCGACTGGGGCGCGCTCGGCTTTACGCGCGAGCAGTTCGAGCAGGTCATTTCGGTCAACGACACCGCCTGGCGCGACGAACTCGCGCTCCACGACGAGCTGTTCGCGAAGCTGAAACACGGTCTGCCGGAAGCCTTGCCGCAAGCCAAGGCGGGCATGGAGAAACGTCTCGCGGCGTGATGCCGCACCGGATTGACGTCAAAAACTGAATCAATCCCCAAAACAGCGGGCCGGCGAAAGCCGGCCCGTTTTTTCTTGCCTACACCGTCAAAATTGACGCGGCCAGTACTTTTCAGCATTGCGCCTGCCGGTATGCCGCCAGCCTTGTGTTGTGTGAACAGCAACAATCGGTGATCTTTCATCGATGTAACAAGCCTAACTAGCCGATTTTTTTCGACTTTTTAGTGCTTCCCGGCAACTTCTGCACGATTGCCTCAGTCCTAGGATAATCCTGAATTGCTTTGCAGCAGAATTCAAGCCGCGTAGCGGCAGGAGTTGTCTTATGGATCATTTGCAGTCGATGAGAGTGTTTGTGCGGGTCGCCGATCTCGGGAGTTTCGCCCGGGCCGCGAACGCAATGGACATCTCCAATGCGGTGGCGACGCGCCATGTCGCGGACCTCGAAGGCCGCCTCGGCACGCGCCTGCTCAACCGCACGACGCGCAGCCTTTCGCTCACCGAGTCCGGTCAGGTTTATCTGGAGCGGGCGCGGCAAATTCTCGACGAGCTGGAAGACGTCGAACAAATGGTGGTGGCGCGCAATCACGAACCGCTCGGGTCGCTCAGGATCGTCGCGCCCGTCGTGTTCGGTCTTCATAATCTCGCGCCCGTACTGCAGACGTACGCGCAGCGCTATCCGAAGGTCGTGCCCGATGTGACCCTCGTCGATCGACAGGTCGATCTGGTCGAGGAAGGTTTCGACGTGGGCATCGTCATCGCGCGGCAGGTGAAGAGCGCGAGCGTCGTCACGCGGCGGCTGACCACGGGTTGCATGACCGTCTGCGCGACGCCGGCATATCTTGAAAAGCACGGCACGCCGACGCGGCCCGAGCATCTGCTCGAACATCCGTGTTTGAGTTTGCCGTCCGAGTACTGGGGCGACGAGCGCGTGTTCACCGGCCCGGAAGGCGAAGTGCGCGTGCGTCCGCAAAACGTGATCATCGCGAACAATACGGAAATGCTGCGGCAGTTCGCGCTGCTGGGCATGGGCATCGCGATTCTGCCGAGCTATCTGATCGGCACCGACACGACGCGCGGACAGCTCGTGCGCCTGCTCGGGGACTATCAGTTGCCGCAGGTCGAGATCAACGTCGCGTATCCGAGCCGGCGGCACTTGCCTGCGAAAGTGCGCACCTTTATCGATCACCTCGTCGAGCATTTCAGCCAGACGCCGAATCATCAGCTTGGCGAGCAGTGGATTCGCGATGTCCGTGGCAGGCCGGCGCCGGCGGCGCACGCCCACTACGACCATGCCGACGAAACGGCGACGCCCGCGCCACGCTCGCGTCCGATCGACGGCGAACTCGCGCCGAAGCTGGCCAAACCTTCGCGAACGCGCGGACGCCTGCCTGCCGCTTCGCCGTTCTGAAAGCATCGCGCGAAGCCGCGCAAATGAAAAACCCCCGCGAAGCGATTCGCGGGGGTTTTTCTTTGGCTCGGGGAAAAAAACGGCGATCAGCCCGTTTTGCGCGCCGCCGTCTTCTTCACGGCGGCCTTTTTCGCCGGCGCTTTCTTCGCGGCGGGCTTCGCGCGCGTCGTCTTCGCGGCTACGGCGACATCGCTGTCGCCGCTTTCATCGCCGCTATCGGACTGCGCTTCCGCCGCAGCGCCGCGTTTGGCCGCAGCCGTCTTCGCGCCCGGCTTGGCTTCCTTCTTTTCGAATTCGAAGCCGATCTTGCCGTCCGGCTGCTTCACGAGGAACGCCTTGAAATTGCGTCCCGTGCGCGACGACTTGAAGTTGGTCAGCAAATCCGTGCGGCCGTCGCCCAGCAGCTTTTGCATCTGCTCGCGCGCGATTTCCTGTTGCAAGATCACCTTGCCCGAGCGGAAGTCGCAGGTCTTCGGATTCGATACCGAGTTCTCGCAGACGTAGCTCATGCCGTGCTCGAATACGCGCGATTGGCACTTCGGACACGCGCCGACCGGCGTCTGCTCGGAGAAATCGGGCGGTTCGCCGTCTTCGCCGCCGCTGTCCTGTCCGAAATCGAATTCGAGCTTGTAGTTCTTGATTTCGTCATCGAGCGCGAGCTTGAGAATCGCCGAGAACGGACGGCCCATCTTGCTGCGGAATCCCGACAGCGGTCCGATGGTTTTCTCGCGCAGCAACTCCTCGACTTCCGCGATCTCGAACTGCCGGCCGCCCGGAATCTTCGAAATCGAGAATTCGCACTTCGTGCACGCGAAGCGGCGATAGTTCTCCTTCACCTGCGAGCCGCAATTCGGACACGGCGTTTCGAGCGTCGCGTAATCGCCGGGAATGGTGTCGGAGTCGTATTCCTTCGCGCGCTTGACGATGGTCTGCGTCATCCGCGCGATTTCCTGCATGAACTGATCGCGATGCAGGCTGCCGCGCTCCATCTGCGACAGCTTGTGCTCCCATTGGCCGGTCAGTTCGGGCGCGGTGAGTTCTTCGACGCCGAGCCCCCGCAAGAGCGTCATCAACTGGAACGCCTTGGCGGTCGGAATCAGCTCGCGGCCTTCGCGCACCATGTACTTCTCGCCGAGCAGCCCTTCGATGATGGCCGCGCGCGTGGCCGGCGTGCCGAGGCCCTTCGCGGCCATGGCGTCGCGCAGTTCTTCGTCTTCGACGAGCTTGCCCGCGCCTTCCATCGCCGAGAGCAGCGACGCTTCGTTGTAGCGCGCGGGCGGCTTGGTCACGAGACCGTGCGCTGCGACCTTCTCGACATCGACGTTTTCGTTCTTCTGCACCGGCACGAGATTGCCGTCCTCGCCCGCGGCTTCGCGGCCATAGACCTGCAGCCAGCCCGGTTCGACGAGCACCTTGCCTTCCGTCTTGAAGTGATGCCCCGAGACTTCGGTGATGCGCGTTGTCACGAGATATTCGGCCGCCGGGAAGAACACCGACAGGAAACGCTTCACGACGAGGTCATACAGCTTCTGTTCCGGCTCGGACAGCGATTTCGGCGCCTGCAGCGTCGGGATGATGGCGAAGTGATCGCTGATCTTCGAATTGTCGAAGATGCGCTTGTTCGGCTTCACCCAGCCCTTGTCGAGCACCTGCTTCGCGAACGGCAGATAGTTGTTGCTCTCCTTGAGCATGGTCATCGTGTCCTTGACCGTGCTCAAGTAGTCCTCGGGCAGCGCGCGCGAATCGGTACGCGGATAGGTCAGGACCTTGTGCTTTTCATACAGCGCCTGCGCGAGTCCGAGCGTGTTCTTCGCCGAGAAGCCGAAGCGGCCGTTGGCTTCGCGCTGCAAACTCGTCAGATCGAACAGCAGCGGCGACATTTGCGTCGACGGCTTCGATTCTTCCGTCACCGTGCCGGTCTTGCCGCGGCACGCCGCGACGACCGTTTCCGCCGCCGCGAGACTCCACAGCCGCGAATCGCGCTGCTCGGGATCGTTTTCGACGCGCTTGAACTTCGGATCGAACCAGCGGCCTTCGTAGATGCCCTTCGCCGCGATGAACTCGGCGCGCACTTCCCAATAGTCGCGCGGCACGAAACGCCGGATTTTCTCTTCACGTTCGACGACGATGGACAACGTTGGCGTCTGAACGCGGCCAACGGTCGTCAGGAAGAAGCCGCCGCCCTTGCTGTTGAACGCCGTCATCGCGCGCGTGCCGTTGATGCCGACGAGCCAGTCGGCTTCGGAGCGGCAGCGGGCGGCGTCGGCGAGCGGCTGCATGTCGGCGTCGCTGCGCAGATTCGCGAAGCCTTCGCGGATCGCGGCGGGCGTCATCGATTGCAGCCAGAGGCGCTGGACCGGCTGCTTCGCCTTCGCGTGCTGCGCGATCAGCCGGAAGATCAGCTCGCCCTCACGCCCCGCGTCGCATGCGTTGATGAGGCGGTCGATGTCCTTACGCTTCATCAGCCTCGTCAGCACCTTCAGGCGCGACTCGCTTTTCGCGATCGGATTCAGGTCGAAATGCGGCGGAATGACCGGCAGATTCGTGAAGCTCCATTTGCCGCGCTTGACGTCGTATTCCTCGGGCGCCGCGATCTCGAGCAAATGGCCGACCGCGGACGAGATGACGTAATCGTCGCTCTCGAAATACTCGTCATGCTTGGTGAAGCCGCCCAGCGCACGCGCGATGTCGTTCGCGACGGAAGGCTTCTCAGCGATGATCAGGGCTTTGGACATGACTCTATAAGTGGGTAACTGGCAGCGACCCGGTTTGGGCTGCTTTAACGACCGCTTTATAGCACACGGTTTGTGCAGTGGTAGTCGAAGCGCGTATTTGGACGCTTCGATATGACGCTTGCGAAGCGCATTTCGCGCGCAAAAACGCTCAGGCCGTAACGAGCGCCGGACGCAGTTTCGGCGCACCGACCATGCCCGGCAGCGCGGTCAGATCGGTCAGCATGCGATCGACGATGGACGCCTGAGGCAGCACCGTGCCGAAAAACCGCGTAGTGACCGAATCTTCGATGAGAATTGTCGGAAAATTTTCCACATCGAGGTCGTCGAAGCGGTCGGCGTGATTCTCGATATCGATCCACGCGAAGCAGATATCCGGATGCGCATCCGCCAGCCTGTCGAATCCTTCGCGATATTCGCGGCAGGTGCCGCACCATTCGGCGCACAGACAGGCGACGAACAGCGTGCCGGGCACGGCGATGCGCTCCGCGATGAGATCGGCATCGGTATCGAGATTCAGCGCGGACATGGCGGGTGCGAAATCCTTTATTCGTGTGGACTGCGGGGACGGCTCATTTTTCCGCGAATGTAGCACGACGCAGCTTTACGAGCGCTCCACCGCCGTGTAGCGGCCGCCCGCGAGCGCCGCGATCTGGCCCGCCAGTTCGAGCGGCAGCAAGGCGGCCTGAAGCGCGGCGCCGTCGAGCCCGGTGCGCGCCGCGAGAATCTCCAGCGTCGCGGGCGCGTGGCCGAGCGCGTCGAGAACGCAGGCGGCGTCGTCGCTTATGTCGGAATCCACAATGCGCGCCGATGCCCACGATGCGCTCACCGGTCGCGGCTTCGACCGTGCCGCCGCCGGACGAACAGACGGCAAACCGAACTCTTCGAGCACGTCTTCCGGCGTTTCGACCAGCTTCGCGCCCTGCTTGATCAGCCGATGGCAGCCTTGCGAAAGCGGCGCGTGGATCGATCCGGGAAGCGCGAAGACATCCCGCCCCATTTCGTTCGCGAGCCGCGCGGTGATGAGCGATCCGGAGCGCATCGCCGCTTCCACGATCAGCACGCCGCTCGACAGACCCGCGATCAACCGGTTTCGCTGCGGAAAATTCGCCGAGCGCGCGGGCGTGCCGAGCGGCCATTCGGACAGCATCGCGCCATCGCGGGCGATTTCGTGCGCGAGCGTGTGATGCGCCGCCGGGTACACGAGATCGATGCCCGTGCCGATCACTGCGACCGTGCCGGCGGCGCCTTCCAGCGCGCCGCGATGCGCGGACGCATCGATGCCGAGCGCAAGCCCCGATGCCACCGCCAGTCCCGCGTCCGACATCGCGCGGGCAAAGCGCCGCGCATCTTCCAGGCCTTGCGGCGTGGCGTGCCGGCTGCCGACGATCGCGACCGCGCGCGTCTGGAGCAGATCGAGCCGGCCTTTCGCGTAGAGCAGCGGCGGCGGATCGGGCATGGTGAGCAGCGCTTGCGGATAGGCCGCATCGGCGAACGTCAGAACGTGGTTGCCCGGCTCCGATGCCCATGCCAGCACCGCTTCAATATAGTTGTCGAACGGGACACCTTCGATGCCGGACGGCGGCGCGAGCACGGCTTCGGCGGCGCGGGCATCGGCGGCTTCGGTGAGCGATGCGAAGCTTTCCGAAAGCACTTCGAGCGGCCCGCCGAACGCGCCGAGCAGCGCGCGCAGCGCGAGCGGCTTCAAGCCTTTCGCGTGCGCGAGCCGCAGCCAGGCGCGCAGTTCGTGGGCATCGGGTGTCGAGGCGGTTTTCCCGGTCGGCATGTCAGCGGTCGTCATGTTAAGATTTTTGATCCGGAAACAGATAAAGAAAGGTCGCTCAGGCCGGTCCAGAGCCCGAAGCGACACCGATTGGCCGCTTGCCGGCGGCGTTTGAATCCACGCGATTCACCCGCATATCTTCGGCATGCCGCCCCATTACCCGCAACCTGGCCGAATGGCCGATTTACACGCGTCGCGGCGCGCGTAGACAATCCGAATCATGGCTCTGCTCAAGATACTGAACTACCCGGACAAGCGGCTGAACAAGGTGGCGAAGCCCGTCGTCGTCGTCGATGACCGCATCCGCAAGCTCGTCGCCGACATGGCCGAGACGATGTATGCCGCGCCCGGCGTCGGCCTTGCCGCGACGCAGGTGGACGTGCACGAGCGCGTGATCGTGATCGACGTCTCGGACGCGCACGATCAGTTGATGGTCTTCATCAACCCGGAAATCGTCTGGTCGAGCGATCAGAAGAAGGAATGGGAAGAAGGCTGCCTGTCGGTGCCGGGCATTTACGATTTCGTCGAGCGGCCCGACAAAGTGCGCGTGAAGGCGCTGAACCAGAAGGGTGAGACCTTCGAGCTGGATTGCGATGGCCTGCTCGCGGTCTGCATTCAGCACGAGATGGATCATCTCGCGGGGCATGTGTTCGTCGAATACCTGTCGCAACTCAAGCAAACCCGCATTCGCGGCAAGATGAAGAAGCTGGAAAAGGCGCTGTAATCGATGACTCAATCGCTGCGCGTGGTTTTCGCCGGTACGCCGGAATTTGCTGCCGCCGCGCTCGCGGCCATTCACGCGGCGGGATTTTCCGTGCCGCTCGTCCTGACGCAGCCGGACCGCCCCGCCGGACGCGGCATGAAACTCACCGCGAGCCCGGTCAAGCGTTTTGCCGTGGAGCACGGCCTGAAGGTCGCGCAGCCCACGTCGCTGCGCCGCGCGGGCAAGTATCCGCAGGAAGCGGCCGAGGCCATCGATTTATTGCGCGACACGCCGCACGACGTCATGGTGGTCGCGGCTTACGGGCTGATCCTGCCGCAGGAAGTGCTCGACATCCCGCCGCGCGGCGCGATCAACATTCACGCGTCGCTGTTGCCGCGCTGGCGTGGCGCGGCGCCGATTCATCGTGCGATCGAAGCGGGCGACGCCGAGACCGGCATCACGCTCATGCAGATGGACGCCGGCCTCGACACCGGCGCGATAATCCGCGAGGCTCGCACGCCGATCCTCGCCGGCGACACCACAGCCACGCTGCACGACCGACTCGCGCAGATGGGCGCGGAACTGATCGTCGCGGCGCTGCGCGATCTCGAACGCGACGGCGCGTTGCCGTCCACGCCGCAGCCCGAAGAAGGCACGACCTACGCCGAAAAGATCGCGAAGCACGAGGCCGCGCTCGACTGGCGCCGCCCGGCGCAAGAACTCGCGCGCCAGGTTCGCGCGTTCGACCCGTTTCCCGGCGCGTTCGGCACGCTCGAGAACACCGCGATCAAAATCTGGTCCGCGCAGCCGGTCGACGGTTCCGGCGCGCCCGGAACGATCGCGGAGGTTTCGCCGGACGGCATCGTCGTGATGTGTGGCGAGGGCGCGCTGAAACTCACGCATCTGCAGAAACCCGGCGGCAAGCGCCTGCCCGTGCGCGAATTTCTCGCGGGCGCGGCGATCGAAAAAGGGCAGCGTTTCGCGCTCGGCGAGTCAGTCCGCGACCGGGGCGCGGCGCTAAAATGAGGCGTCTCGACATAGCGATCGCCTGGAGTTTCCGATGCTCGGCATTACCGGTTTCACCTTCTTTCTCATCGCGGTTTTTCTGCTGAATGTCACGCCCGGCCCCGACACCGCGTATATCGTCGGGCGTAGCGTCGCGCAGGGGCGCGGCGCGGGCATCGTGTCGTCGCTCGGCATTTCGGCGGGCTGCATCGTTCATACGCTTGCGTGCGCCTTCGGGCTGACGGCGATTCTCGCCGCATCGGCGACGGCGTTCACGGTCATCAAGATCGCGGGCGCGATCTATCTGATTTATCTCGGCGTGCGGCTGATCTTCGCGAAACACGACGACGCCGGAACCGCGCGCGAGCAAGCAAGCGACAAAGCCGCACCCAAATCGCTCGGACAGCTTTTCGCGCAAGGCTTCGTCACGAACGTGCTGAACCCGAAAGTCGTGTTGTTCTTCGTGTCGTTTTTCCCGCAATTCGTCGCCGCCGACAGCGAGCACAAAACCCTCGCGTTCCTCGCGCTCGGCGTCGTGTTCATCGCCATGAGCACGGTCTGGAACAGCTTCGTCGCGTGGATCGCGGGCAGTGTCACCGAGCGTTTCGCGGGCAAGTCGGCGTCAAGAAGTGGCTGGATCGCGGCGTCGGCACGGCGTTCGTCGGGCTCGGCATCAAGCTCGCGACGACGCATCGATAAATCGCTTCGAATTGCGTCGGCGCGGATTGAATTATTGACGGATGCCCCTATCTAACATTTTGCTTACAATCGTGGTCCCGGTCATGTCGGCCGGGGCAACCGCGCACTTCGCGCACTGCATTTGAGGAGAGGAGCTCCGGACATGTTCAACTGGGTCAAAACCGCGATGCTGATGGCTGCGATCACGGCCCTCTTTGTCGTGATCGGCGGCATGATCGGCGGATCGAAGGGCATGATGCTCGCGCTGATCATCGCGCTCGGCATGAATTTCTTTTCGTATTGGTTCTCGGACAAGATGGTTCTGCGCATGTACAACGCGCAGGAAGTCGACGAAACCACCGCGCCGCAGTTTTATCGCATGGTGCGCGAGCTCGCCACGCGCGCTCAGTTGCCGATGCCGCGCGTCTATCTGATCAACGAAGACGCGCCGAACGCGTTCGCGACGGGCCGCAATCCGGAACACGCGGCGGTCGCGGCGACCACGGGTATTCTGCGCGTGCTGTCCGAGCGCGAAATGCGCGGCGTGATGGCGCACGAACTGGCGCACGTGAAGCACCGCGACATCCTGATCTCGACCGTCTCGGCGACGATGGCCGGCGCGATCTCCGCGCTCGCGAACTTCGCGATGTTCTTCGGCGGGCGAGACGACGAAGGCCGTCCGGTCAATCCGATCGCGGGCATTTTGCTGGCGATTCTCGCGCCGATTGCGGGCGCGCTGATCCAGATGGCGATTTCCCGCGCGCGCGAATTCGAAGCCGATCGCGGCGGCGCGGAGATTTCGGGCGATCCGCAGGCGCTCGCAAGCGCGCTGGAGAAGATTCACGCGTACGCGAGCGGCGTGCCGTTCCCGACCGCCGAGCAGCACCCGGCGACCGCGCAGATGATGATCATGAATCCGCTGTCGGGCGGCGGCATCGCGAATCTGTTCTCGACGCACCCCGCGACGGAAGAGCGCGTCGCCCGTCTGATGGAGATGGCGCGCACGGGCCGTTTCTAACGCTCGTAACGTCGTCATGAAGGCCGTTCCGGTTGCGCCGGAACGGCCTTTTTCTTGTCCGCCCGCCGCCCGCCGGGGCGCGCAATCCCCGCACGTTACAATTCCCCGTTCGCGCGACTCCGCGCACAGCCGTTGACCGTTTCCGTTTCGCCATGACCGACAAGCCTTCCCGGCGGCCCGCCGCCGCGCATTCCCGCCTGAGCGCGCTGCATGTCGCGCCCGATTCGCTCGCGTTCGCGCTCGACAGCGCGGCGCAAGCCGTGGGCGCGGTGCGCGCGGGCTCGGCGCTGCCGGCGGCGTTGCAGACGGTCGTCGGCACCGGCAAATCCGCGGCGGCGCGCGGCGCGGTTCAGGACATCGCGTATCGCACGATGCGCCGTCTCGCGCTCGCCGATGCGCTCCTCCACAAGCTGGTGAAGAAAGCGCCGCCGCCGCATGTGGCCAACGTCCTCGTCTGCGCGTTCACGCTGCTCGCCGACGACGAAGCGCACGCGGCGTATACGCCGTTCACCGTCGTCGATCAGGCCGTGACCGCGATTGCCGCGCGCCGCGAGTTTGCCTTCGCGAAGGGGCTGGTCAACGCGGTGCTGCGCAATTTCCTGCGCGAGCGCGAGAGCGCGATCGACGAAGCGCGCAAGAACGAAGTCGCGCGCTGGAACTATCCGCAATGGTGGATCGACGCAGTCAGACGCGGCCAGCCCGGCGCCTGGGAGCGCATTCTCGAAGCGGGCAATGCGCAAGGGCCGCTCACGCTGCGCGTGAATGCACGGCATGCCAGCGTCGATGACTATCTGGCGCGTCTGCGCGAGGCGCATATCGAAGCGGACGCGGCGGGCCTGCATGCGGTGCGCCTGAAAACGCCGATGCCCGTCGATCGCATTCCCGGCTTCGAGGAGGGCGTCGTGTCGGTGCAGGATGCGGGCGCGCAACTCGCCGCGCAACTGCTCGCCGCGAAGGACGGCATGCGCGTGCTCGACGCGTGCGCCGCGCCCGGTGGAAAGACGGGCCATATTCTCGAACTCGCGGATGTCGATCTGATCGCGCTCGAAAGCGATGCCGAGCGCTCGGGCCGCATCGCGCAGAACTTGACGCGCCTCAAGCTCGATGCGCGAATCGAAGTCGGCGACGCCGGCGATCCCGCGCAATGGTTCGACGGCGCGCCGTTCGATCGCATTCTCGCGGACGTGCCGTGCTCGGCGTCGGGCATCGTGCGGCGTCATCCGGACATTCGCTGGCTGCGGCGCGCGTCGGACATCGATGCGCTCGTCGCCGAGCAGCGACGCATTGTGAACGCGTTGTGGCCGCTCGTCGCAAAGGGCGGCGAGCTGCTTTACGTGACATGTTCGATCTTTCCCGAGGAGGGCGAAGCGCAGGCACGCTGGTTTGGAACCGCGCATGAAGATGCGGTACGATTGGACGCGCCGGGCCAATTGTTGCCGACAGCGGCGCGCGCGAGCGCGGACGCGGTGCAAGGTTCACCGGACAGTACAAATCTCGCGAGTCCGGACCGGGACGCGGAAATCTTCGCGGACCACGACGGATTCTTCTACGCGCGCTTTCAGAAACGGTGACGATCAAACGCTTTTTTCCGCTTCGGCTCGCGGCCGTCATCTGGACTGCGCTGACGCTCTGGCTTACCTTCGCCACAGCCGAACCGGCGTTTGCCGAGACGATCGCCGTGCAGCGCGCGTCTTTGCAGGCCGACAATGCCGGCTGGAGTCTCGACGCGCATTTCGACTTCGATCTCAACAGCAGTCTCGAAGAAGCCGTGAACCGCAGCGTGCCGCTCTATTTCACCATCGACTTTGCGCTGTCGCGGCCGCGCTGGTATTGGTTCGACGAAGAGCCGGTCAACGTGTCGCAGAGCATCCGGCTTTCCTATCAGCCGCTGACGAACGAATATCGCGTGTCCACGGGCGGCCTTCAGTTGCGTTTCGCCTCGCTCAACGAGGCGCTCGCGGTCATCCGGCACGTGACTTCGTGGCACGTCATCGACCGCAATCAGGTGCATGGCGGAGAAACCTATACCGCATCGGTGCGCATGCAGCTCGACATCGCATTGATGCCCAAGCCGTTCCAGATCGATGCGGTGAACAACCGCGACTGGAACCTTTCCTCGGACTGGAAGCGTTTTACATTTACGGCGGCGGAACGTGCGAAATAGATTTCGACGCGGCCGCACGGACATGAAAAGTTTCGTTGTCCGGCTGCTCGTCTCCACGGTTGCGCTCACGGCGGTTCTGCTGCTCGTGATGCTCGCGCTCGCGAGCGCGAACACCGAGTTCTTCGACCGCTATTACGGCTGGCTCTACGCGGCGAACGTGGCGGTGGCGATCGTGTTCATGCTGATCGTCATCAGCCTGGTCGTGATCATCGTGACACGGGTGAGGCAAGGGCGCTTCGGAACGCGATTGCTGGCGAAGCTCGCGCTCATCTTCGCGCTCGTCGGCGTGGTGCCGGGCGCGATCATCTATGTGGTTTCGTATCAGTTCGTGTCGCGCAGCATCGAATCGTGGTTCGACGTGAACGTGGAAACCGCGCTCACGTCGGGCCTCACGCTCGGCCGCGGCATGCTCGAAACCTCGCTCGCCGACTTCAAGAACCGCGGCCGGCAGATGAGCGAGCAGCTCGCGAGCGCCGATCCATCGAGCCTCACGCTTTCGCTGCTGCGCTTGCGCGATCAGTACGGCGTGCAGGATGCCGTCGTGTTCGAGCGTCCGCGCGATCAGTACAACCGCGAGGATCTGTCGTCGAACAACGGCTTGCAGCGCGGTACGGGCTTGCGCACGGTGGCGCAGGCGTCGGGCAATTACTACGCGCTCCTGCCGACCAACGAGCCGACCAGCACGATGCTCAAGGAGGCGCAGGATCATCCGTATGGCGCGATCGAAGGCGAGATAGACGGCGATCCGAAATCGAACGGGCCGAAGGGCGCGCTGCGATTACGCGTGGTCACGAAGATTCCCGATCCGACGACAACGACCGAGTTTCAGCACGTCGACCGCTTCCTGCAGATCGAGCAGCCGGTGAGCCAGGAGCTCGCGCGCAATGCCGATGCCGTGCAGCGCGCGTATCGCGAGTATCAGGAGAAGCGGCTCGGGCGCACGGGCTTGCGCAAGATGTATATCGGCACGCTGACGCTCGCGCTCTTTCTCGCGACCTTCATCGCCATGATGCTTGCGCTCGCACTCGGCAATCAGCTCGCGCGCCCGCTGTTCCTGCTCGCGCAGGGCACGAAGGAAGTGGCTGAAGGCGACTACACGCCCAAACGGGAGATCAATTCGCGCGACGAACTCGGCTTTCTCACGCAGTCGTTCAATGCGATGACGCGCCAGCTATCCGAGGCGCGCGCGGCGGTCGAGAACAATCGCATCGCGCTCGAGCATTCGAAGGCGTATCTGGAAAGCATTCTCGCGAACCTCACGGCGGGCGTGTTCGTGTTCGACCGGCAGTTCCGCCTCGCCACGGCGAATCGCGGAGCGGAGCGCATCTTCCGCCAGCCGTTCGGCGCGCTGGTCAATCAGCCGCTCGATCATATCGATGTCCTCTCGGAATTCGGCGCGATGGTGAAAAAGGCGTTCGCCGAGCGCGATGCGGCATCGAGCGGCTCGGATCATCCGGTCGGCGATCGCGGCCACTGGCAACAGCAGGTCGCGGTGACCGTGCCGGGCGAGAACGATCCGCTCACGCTGCTCGTGCGCGGCACGCAATTGCTGAGCGTGACCGAGAGCGACTCCGAAGATGCGGAGACGACCGGCTACGTCGTCGTGTTCGATGACATTTCCGACGTCATCTCCGCGCAGCGCTCGGTCGCGTGGGGCGAAGTCGCGCGGCGTCTCGCGCACGAGATCAAGAATCCGCTCACGCCCATTCAGCTTTCGGCGGAGCGCCTGCAGATGAAGCTCGCTGACAAACTCGCGCCGACGGACGCCGAGGTGCTCAAGCGCGCGTCGACGACCATCGTCAATCAGGTGCAGGCGATGAAGCAGATGGTCGACGATTTCCGCGAATACGCGCGCACGCCGCCCGCTGTGCTCGGCAATCTGCAACTGAACGAGCTCGTGGGCGAAGTGCTGACGCTTTACGGCATCGAGGACGGCAAGACGCCGATCAAGGTCGATCTCGCGAAGCTGCCGGTGATTCGCGGCGACGCGACGCAGATTCGCCAGGTCATCCACAACCTGCTTCAGAACGCGCAGGACGCGGTGGCGGATGTCGCGGAGCCGCGCGTGCTCCTCGAAACGAGGACAGTAGAATATGGCGAGCCCGATGCTTCGGGTCATGCGCGCGTCGCGGTTCGCCTGACGGTCTCGGACAACGGCACGGGCTTTCCGGCGCGTATCCTTTCGCGGGCTTTCGAGCCTTACGTGACGACGAAAGCGAAGGGCACGGGTCTGGGACTTGCAACGGTGAAGAAGATCGTCGACGAGCATGGCGCGCGCATCGACATACGCAACCGCTCGAAGACAGCGGATGTGATCGAAGGGGCGCAGATATCGATTCTGTTTCTACAACTCGCGGACGATACCGCAGCGCCCGGCGCGACGCCGCCGGGGGCCGGTGCAGCGGGGAATCACGGAACGACAAAAGCAACAGTGCAGACAAGGGCAGCGTAAATGGCAACCATCCTGGTGGTAGACGATGAAATGGGGATCCGGGAACTGCTCTCCGAGATCCTGAGCGATGAAGGTCACGTTGTGGAAGTGGCGGAGAACGCGCAGCATGCGCGCGACTACCGTCTGCAGCAGACGCCCGATCTCGTATTGCTCGACATCTGGATGCCCGACACCGATGGCGTGACCCTGCTCAAAGAGTGGGCCGCGCAGGGCAAGCTCACGATGCCGGTGATCATGATGTCGGGCCACGCGACCATCGACACGGCGGTCGAAGCGACGAAGATCGGCGCGCTCAACTTTCTCGAGAAGCCCATCGCGCTGCAAAAGCTGCTGAAGGCGGTCGAGCAGGGGCTCGCGCACGGCACCGCGCCGGCGCCCGTGGCCGCGGCTGCGAAGCCGCCGGCGAGCGCGAGCGCATCGGGCGTGCCCGTGGCGGCTGCATTGCCGATGGCGTCGTCGCTGAACGCGTCCGGCGATGCGGCTGCGAGCGGCGCGGCGCAGAATCAGGCGGGACAGACGGCGTCCATCTCATTCGATATCCCGTTGCGCGATGCGCGCGACGCGTTTGAGCGCGCGTACTTCGAGTATCACCTCGCGCGCGAGAACGGCAGCATGACGCGCGTCGCGGAAAAGACGGGACTGGAGCGCACGCACTTGTATCGCAAGCTCAAGCAACTGGGCGTCGATCTCGGCAAGAACAAGAGCGAGGTCTGACGGCGTCTTCGACTATTCTGCAGAAAAATGCGCAGAGGGGCTTGAGGGGCGCGATAGTCTCTGCTATAGTTTCACCTCTTCGTTGGCCCGGTAGCTCAGTTGGTAGAGCAGCGGATTGAAAATCCGCGTGTCGGTGGTTCGATTCCGCCCCAGGCCACCAGAATGCAAGAAGCCCGAGAGTGTTATCGCTCTCGGGCTTTTTCTTTTTCCGCGATCCAGTCTCACTTCGGATTCGCCGCGACAAAGTTCTTGAACGCCGTGTACGCAGCCTTTTCCGTCTTGCCGTCGTTCTTCACGAGGCCGTAGCTGCCTTCGCCGTCCGACGGATCATCGTAAAGCTGATACACCTGAATGGCCTGCACGTCGTACTGCGAAGCCAACGACACGAACTGCGCCATCATCCGGTTTCCGACCATGTACGACGCGATTTGCTGATCGCTGCCGTGCCACGGACGCACACCGACCTCCGTCAGCCAGATCGGCTTGCCGAAGCGCTGCAGGACGCGAAGCACGTTGTGGCAACCGGTGCCGCCACAAGCGTTGGTGATGTCGCCTTGTTCCGAATACCAGTGCCATGCGGTGATGTCCCACATCACCACCGGATGACCGCCTGATCCGTCGGGCTGCGTGCCTGCCGCGAGCATCTGATCGAAGCTATAGTGCAGCCAGGTTTCGCCGCCCAGGATGATCTTGCCCGATGTGTCCACCGACTTGATGCCCGCGATCAACCCGCGGATCGCGCCGCGCGCCTTCTGAAAGATGGCGTTGTCGTAGTGTTCCGGATAGACGCCGTCCACGTTGCCGAGCAGTGCGCCGTTGCTGGAGCCGAGTTCGTTCGCGACCTCGTAGTAGGGATAGCGGTATGACTGCGCCGTTTGACGGCCGAGCGCGTAGCCCGCGTCATAAGCGTCGGACTCGCTGTCGAAGTCCGTGCCGACCAGCAGGACGGGGAACACGGTCACGCCGCCCGCGGCCATCATCTTCGCGATGCCGGCGAGCTTGTTCACCGATGCCCGGTTGTACACCTCGTTCCGATACAGCTTCACGCCCAGATTCTGCAATTGGGCAAGCTGTAGCGCCGGGCTCGAGATGTCGTATGCGCCGCCGCCGTTGTTGTGGCCGTTCGCACCGTAGAAGATGCCAGGCGACGTCGATGTCTTGTCACTTGAAGCAGGGGCGCTGCTGGCCGCGACGGGGCTGCTTGCGGCGGTGGCGTCGTTCGTGGGCGTTTCGGTCGTTTTCGTGCTGCTTGCGGCGGTCGCTTCGCTGGCCGAGACGGCGTTGCCCGGTGCGCTTGCTTCCACATTCGTGGTGGCGTTCGGAGCATCCTTGCCGCCGCCGCAGGCGGCGAGAAAAATGAGGGCAGCGAACACGCCGCCGATCAGCGCGACTTTCGGTGCTGAATTCATTCGGATGCCGAAGAATGATGTTTCCGACCGCAGGAGACGTGGCGCGAAGGCAGGCCGCTGAGCGTGCATGCCACCGAAACAAATTACCGATTTATTTCGCCAAAACGAGCAATATTTTCTGAAATTGGCGTCAACGCGCATAGGCTACTATCGGTCAGACGAAAACCAGAAACTGCTTCGTGAAATTCGCCGGTATCGCCGATGAAATGATCGACTCCCGCCACTCGCGCAGCGCTCAGCGAACAACCGTGCCCCGTGATAAAATTCGCGCCGAATTAAGGACTTGCCTCGTCCTCGGACCCGCAAGTCCTTTTCTTTTCGACGCTCCGAAACGCGTGCGCGACGCGCCGCTGTCCCGCTATCGGCGGCATAAGAGGCGTGCGCGTCCGGGCGAAGGCCGCCGGCCTATACTGGACTCGCGGGCATTGCCGCCCGCGTCGCCGCTCATTGCGAAGTCCGGTCGCTCCGACTGCCTGTGCGGCGCGCGACGCCATCTCATTCACGGAGTACGGAGTTTTCACGGTGACTCGTATAGACGCTAAAGACAGCGCGCTCGTGCTGTTCTCCGGCGGCCAGGACTCGGCCACGTGCCTCGCCTGGGCGCTCGAACGCTACAGAACGGTCGAGACGCTCGGCTTCGATTACGGACAGCGGCATCGCGTGGAACTGGAATGCCGCGACGGCTTTCGTGCCGCGATCGCGCGCGAATTTCCGCGGTGGGCCGAGCGTCTGGGCGAAGATCACATGATCGATCTCTCCGTGCTCGGCGCGATCAGCGATACCGCGATGACACGCGAGATCGAAATCCAGGCGACGGCGAGCGGCTTGCCCAACACCTTCGTGCCGGGCCGCAACCTGCTGTTCATGACGATCGCCGCCGCACTGGCGTATCGGCGTGGTTTGAAGGTGCTGGTCGGCGGCATGTGCGAGACGGATTTTTCCGGCTACCCCGATTGCCGCGACGACACCATGAAAGCGCTGCAAGTCGCGCTCAATCTCGGCATGGAAACGCGCTACGCGCTGGAAACGCCGCTCATGTGGCTCGACAAGGCCGATACGTGGCGGCTCGCGGAAGCGCTCGGCGGCGAAGCGCTCGTCGAGTTGGTCCGCGTCGAAACGCATACGTGTTATGTCGGCGAGCGCGCGGAGTTGCATGACTGGGGCTTCGGCTGCGGCCAGTGCCCGGCATGCAAACTGCGCAAACGAGGTTTCGAGGCGTATCGCGCGGGCGAGCAGGTCGACGTCGCGCCGGTTTGATTTTTTATTCGAGGTTCACAGAGCAGTCATGACGTACGCGGTAAAGGAAATCTTCTATACGCTGCAGGGCGAAGGCGCCAATGCCGGTCGTCCGGCCGTGTTCTGCCGTTTCGCGGGCTGCAATCTGTGGTCGGGTCGCGAGGAAGATCGCGCGGACGCCGTCTGCCAGTTCTGCGATACCGATTTCGTCGGCACCGATGGTGAGAACGGCGGCAAGTACAAGACGCCGGCGGAACTCGTCGCGAAAATCGCGTCGTTGTGGCCAGAAGGCGCGGCCCACAAATTCGTCGTGTGTACGGGCGGCGAGCCGATGCTGCAGATCGATCAGCCTTTCGTCGACGCGCTGCACGAAGCCGGCTTCGAAATGGCGATCGAAACGAACGGCTCGCTGCCGGTTCTCGAAAGCATCGACTGGATTTGCGTGAGCCCGAAGGCCGACGCGCCGCTCGTCGTGACGAAAGGCAACGAACTGAAGGTCGTGGTGCCGCAAGACAACCAGCGCCTCGCGGAGTACGAAAAGCTCGACTTCGACTACTTCCTCGTCCAGCCGATGGACGGCCCCTCGCGCGACATCAACACGAAGCTCGCGATCGACTGGTGCAAGCGGCATCCCAAGTGGCGCCTGTCGATGCAGACGCACAAATATCTGAACATCCCCTGAACCGCCGTGCAGACGATTACCCGAAAACTCGAATTCGACGCGGGCCACCGCATCCCCGATCACCGCAGCCAGTGCCGCAACCTGCACGGGCATCGCTACGTGCTCGAGATCACGTTGCAAGGCGATCTCGTCGATGTGGAAGGCGCGCCCGACCGCGGCATGGTGATGGACTTCGCCGACGTGAAAGCGCTCGCCATGGAGCATCTCGTCAACAAGTGGGATCATGCGTTTATCGTCTATGAAGGCGATGTCAAAGTGCGCGAATTCCTCCAAACGCTCTCGGACCACAAAACCGTCGTGCTGGACCGGATTCCGACCGTCGAGAATCTGGCGGCCGTCGCGTTCGACATTCTGGCCGACGTCTACGACGCCCACTACGGCGTCAATCTCAAGCTGAAGCGCCTGCGTCTGTACGAAACGCCGAACTGCTGGGCCGACGTCGAGCGCGGCTGATTGTTTCGACGCGCGCGGCCCGGTCACGTCCGGCGCGCGCGCTTTTGTCACGGTATGATCGTCCGATGAGTCGCCCGTCATTCGCGGCGACGAGCCACGGAGCGCGCATGCCGTCTTCTCTTCCGTCGTTCCCCTTGCCGCGGCTGCGCGCGGTCATCCTTCAACCCGCCGAAGGAGCCGCGCGATGAGCACATTCACCAATCCCCTCAAGCAGCGTTTTTCCGAGTCCGGCACGTTGTTCGGCCTGTGGCTTTCGCTCGGCAGCGCCGATGCCGCCGAAGCGCTCGCGCACGCGGGCTTCGACTGGCTGTGCATCGACATGGAGCACTCGCCGAACGATAGCGCCGACGTCGTCGCGCAGTTGCGTGCGATCGCTGCCGCGCATCTGCCGAGCGAGCCGATCGTGCGCGTGCCGGCCAACGAAGGCTGGCTCGTGAAGCGCGCGCTCGACGCGGGCGCGCGCACGTTGATGTTTCCCAACGTGCAGTCGGCGCAAGAGGCGGCGCGTATCGTCCGGCTCACGCAATATCCGACCGAGGCCGCGCTGCATGGCTTGCGCGGCGTCGCGGGCGCGGTGCGCGCCGCGGCATACGGAATGCGCCGCGACTACATGGCGAGCGCGAATGCGCAAATCGCGACCATCGTGCAGATCGAATCGGTGGCGGCGCTCGAAGCCGTCGATGAAATCGCCGCAACGCCGGGCGTCGATTGCCTGTTCATCGGGCCGGCGGATCTCGCGGCGAGCCTCGGCCATCTCGGCGATGCGAAGCATCCGGACGTGCAGGCGGCGATCGACAAGATCGTCGCTGCGGCGAATCGCGCGGGCATCGCGAGCGGCATTTTCGCGCTCGATGCGGCGAGCGCGAAGCAATACGCGCAGGCGGGCATCAAGCTCGTCGCGATCGCTGCGGATGTGATGTGGCTTTTAAAGGCGACGCGTCAGGCGTTGCAGGAGGCGAGATCATGAAAACCGCCATTGCGTCGACGATCGCGGCGGCGATCCTGTCGATATCGATCGGCGCGGCTCACGCCGACAACGCGCCGAAACCGACGGACATCGCGACGCAGAACGCCGTCGCCGACTACAACGCGGGCAATCTCGTCGCGGCGCGCTCGGAGTTTCGCCGCGCGGCGCAACGGGGCAGCCGGCTCGCGGAATTCAATTACGCGATGATGCTCTTGAACGGCGAAGGTGGCCCCACGGATATCGACGAAGGCAAGAAGTGGTTGCGCCGCGCTGCCGACGCCAACATGACGCATGCGCAATACGTGTACGGCAAGATGTACGACGACGGTCAGTTCGTCGAGAAAGACCCGGCGGAGGCGCATCGCTGGTTTCTGCGCGCGGCGAATCAGGGACACGTGCAGGCCGAACTCGCGCTCGCGAATCAGTTTCTCGACGGACGCGGCACGGCGCGCGACAACACGCAGGCGTTCGCCTGGTACAAGAAGGCGGCGGAAGGCGGCGACATGACGGCGCAATACGTCGCCGGTTCGTTCTACGAGCGCGGCGGCGACGGCGTCGAGCGTAATTTGAATGTCGCGCGCGCGTATTACGCCGCGGCTGCCGCGCAGGGCGATCCGGCGGCGAAGCTCAAGTACCTGCAACTGAGCGCGGAACTGGAAAACAAGAAGCCGCAGTAACGGCGCGAAGACGCGCTAACTCTGCATCAGCCGTTTCTGGCGCGCGACGCTCATGATGAGCCCGACCGCGATGCCGAGCGTCGTCAACGCCGTGCCGCCGTAGCTCATGAACGGCAGCGGCACGCCGACCACGGGCAGAATTCCGCTCACCATGCCGATGTTCACGAACGCGTAAGTGAAGAACGCGAGCGTGAGCGATCCGGCCAGCAATCGCCCGAAGAGGCTCGCGCCGTTTGCCGCGATGTAAAGTCCGCGCGCAATCAGCGCCATATAGAGGAACAGCAGCACCAGTCCGCCCGTCAACCCGAACTCCTCGGAAAAGACGGCGAAGATAAAGTCCGTGTGCTTCTCGGGGATGAATTCGAGGTGCGCCTGCGTGCCTTGCAGCCAGCCTTTGCCGAACGTGCCGCCGGAGCCGATTGCGATCACCGCCTGAATCGTGTGGAAGCCCTTGCCGAGCGGGTCGGAAGTCGGATCGAGCAGCGTGCAGATGCGATGCTTCTGATAGTCGTGCATCATCGGCCAGACAACGTCCGGCTGGCAGATTTTGTCCTGGAAGATCGCGATACCAGCCACCGCGACGACCGCGACCATGAGCACCGGCAGAATCAGCTTGAAACTGAGTCCAGCGAAGTAGATGACGAACATGCCCGCGGCGAACACCAGCACCGCGGTGCCCAGATCCGGCTGTTTCGCGATCAGGCCGACGGGCAGCATCAGAATCAGAAAGCCGACAACGTAATCCCACCAGCGAATGTTGCTTTCGCGCTTCTGGTAGTACCACGCGAGCATCAGCGGCATCGCGATCTTCATCAGCTCGGACGGCTGAATCACTACGCCGACGTTGAGCCAGCGTTTCGCGCCCTTACGCGTCAGCCCGAACGCGGCGACCGCGATCAGCAGCGCCACGCCGACCGTGTAGAGCGGCACCGCGAAGCGCATCAGCGTTTGCGGCGGAATGTTGGCGAGCACCCACATCAGCCCGAAGGTCAGCATGATGTTGCGCAGTTGATCCTCGACGCGCCCCGGCATGTCGAGACTCGCGCTGTACAGCGTCACGATGCCGACGCCGAGCAGCAGAAAGACGATGAGCGCAAGCGGTTTGTCGAAGCCCGCGAACATGCGCTTGGCGCGGTCGATGAGCTCGCGCTTGTCGAGTTGCATGTGCAATTGCATGGCGGTTTCCTTTACTCGTCGATGCCGCCGGACGGCGCGAGAACGCGCACGCCGTCGCTTTCGTTGCCGCGGACCATCGTGGGCGTCGGCTCGGCCGGGCGCTTTTTCGGCGCGGGCGCGCGGCCGGGCGTGGAGGCGGGCAGCGCCGCCGATGGCGTCGACGCGGCGCGAGGCTTCGCGGCCTTCGATGCGGACGCGGGCAGCGCCGGAGCCGACGCCGCTTTCGCGACCGCCGGGTTCGACGCGGCCTGAGGCGAAAATGCCGGCGATGAATTCGCGACCGACGCGGGCAGCGCGACCGCTGCGGGCGGCTGCGCGCCGCCGATCATCGGCAGGCCGGAATCTTCCGTCGCCGATGCAGCCGCGGCAACCGCCGCAGCCTGCGCGCCCGGTTTCAGGCGATCGATCAGATAGTAGTCCAGCACTTTGCGCGCGACCGGACCTGCGGATTCCGCGCCCCAGCCGCCGTTTTCGACGATCAGCGCGATCGCGATCTTCGGCTGCTCGGCCGGCGCGAACGCGATGAAGAGCGCGTGGTCGCGCAGATGCTCAGCCGTGCCGCCGTGGCCGCGATAGTTCGAGCCCTGCAGCGAATAGACCTGCGCCGTGCCCGTCTTGCCCGCCGCGGCATACGGGGCGCCCGCAAACACCTTGGCCGCCGTGCCGTTCGTCACGACGCCTTCCATCGCGCGCTTGATGAAATCGATGTCCTTCTGCGCCACCGGAATCTTGTTGCTCGGATCGCGCACGGTCACGCGCATGTCTTTCGTGATCGGATTCTCGATGTCGCGCACGAGGTGCGGCTTCATCACGACGCCGTTGTTCGCGAGCGTCGCGGTGGCGTGCGCGAGCTGCAGGATCGTGAACGAGTTGTAGCCCTGGCCGATGCCGAGGCTGATGGTTTCGCCTTCGTACCAGCGCTGCTGCTCGGGCTTTCGGTACGCCTTCTTCTTCCATTCCGTCGACGGAAGAATGCCGCGCGCCTCGCCTGCGATATCGATGCCCGTGATCTGGCCGAAACCCCACGGCTTCATGAAGCCAGCCATCGCGTTCACGCCGAGATCGCGCGCGAGCATGTAGAAGTAGGTGTCGTTCGACACCACGATCGCGCGGTTCATATCGACCCAGCCCTGACCCGAGCGCACGTCATTGCGAAAGGTGTGACCGCCGAACGTGAAGAAACCCGGATCCTGAAAGCCCCAGCCCGGCGTGCGCTTGTGCAGCGCCAGCGCGGCGAGCGCCATGAACGGCTTGTACGTGGAGCCGGGCGGATACGTGCCGTGCAGCGGCCGGTTCAGAAGCGGGTGATCCGGCGAATTGTTGAGCGCGTCCCAGGTCGGCTGATCGATGCCGTCGACGAAGGAATTCGGATCGAAGCTCGGCGCCGACACGAACGCGAGCACGTCGCCGGTGGAGGGCTCGATCGCGACGAGCGCACCGCGTTTGCCCGCGAACGCCTGCTCAGCGACCTGCTGCAAGCCGATATCGAGCGACAGCACGAGATTGTTGCCGGGCGTCGCCTGCGTGCGCGACATCGTGCGCACCGGGCGCCCGCCCGCTGTCACTTCCACTTCCTCGAAACCGGTCAGCCCGTGCAGTTCGGTTTCATAGCTCTGCTCGACGCCGATCTTGCCGACGTAATCCGTGCCCTTGTAGTTGTTGGCGTCCAGACGCGGATCGTAGTGATCGGAGCTTTCGTCGTTGGCGTCGCTCGCATCGTCGATGCGTTCCTGATCGCGCTGCGAAATGCGCCCGATGTAGCCGATCACGTGCGCGGCCGTCGTGCCGAGCGGATACTGCCGGAACAGGCGCGCGCGCACTTCGACGCCGGGAAAGCGATAGCGCTGCGCGGTGAATTTCGCGACTTCCTCGTCGGTGAGGCGGGTGCGGATCGGCAGGCTTTCGAAATTCTTGGAGTCTTCGAGCAGCTTCTTGAAACGGCGGCGGTCGCGCGCATCGACCGGAATGACCTGCGAAAGCTCGTCGATGGTCTCGTCCAGCGTGCCGTTGATCTTGGAACGCGTGATTTCGAGCGTGTACGCCGAGTAGTTCTTCGCCAGCACGACCCCGTTGCGGTCGGTGATGATGCCGCGGTTCGGCACGATCGGCGCAACGGAAATACGGTTCTCGTTCGCCTGCAACGAGTATTTGCTGAAATGCCAGACCTGCAGATAGAGGAACCGCAGCCCGATCAGCCCGAAGCAGACGAACACGAACAGTCCCGCCGCCGCGACGCGCAGGCGGAACTTCGACAACTGTTGCTCGGTGTTCTTGATTTCGGTCATGCAGCTTTCGCGGTTTTTCGCGATGTATCGCGATTCAAGTGTAGTTCGCGCGCGTGCGTTTATCCGGCGATGGATCGCGCGCTGTCATGCTCAGATCGGGCGCGTGTCGTCCGGATCGGCGGCGCGCCGCTGCGGCATGAGCAAGAGGAAGCTCGCGATCGGCCAGAGCAGCGCTTCCACGAACCCGTTGATCAGATAGCTCCAGCCAGGGAACGCGGCGCCCGTCATCAGGCGAATGATGAACGGCACGAGATGTGCGCCCACGAGCAGCGGCGCGACGACGAACATCTGCACGGGCAGCGAAATCCACAGCACGCGGCGGTGGATCGTAATCGCGCCGTACGAAAGAAGCGTGTAAGCCAGCGCATGCTCGCCGAGCAGATTCGCGTTATGCACGTCCATCAGGATGCCGAGCATGAACGCGATGCCCATGCCGACTTTGCGCGGCTGGTGCACGTTCCAGAACAGCAGCACGAGCGCGACGAAATCCGGCACGCCGATGAGCCGTCCCCAGGGCATCAGATTCAGCAGGAACGCGGCCGCGAGACTGAACGTGATGAAGTACGGATTGACCGGCTGAAGGATGTATTGCGGACGGTTCATCGCGCGGCTCCCGAGGATGCGGGTTTTGGCGCTTGCGCCTTCTTCGACGGTTTCGCCGCCGCATTCGATGCCGCTTTGGCCGCGGCCGCCTTGGGCGCGGATGCCGGCGCGGGTTTCGCGGCAGGCGCCGCCGCCGCTGCGGGCGCGGACCCGGCCGCCGGAGCCGAGGCTCCCGCCACCGCGGATGCGCCGCTCGCGCCCGCCGCGGCCGCCGCCTTCGGCGCGGCCTTCTTCTTGCCCTTGTTTTCCTTCGCTTCCTTGGCGGCCGCGGCCGCTTCGACTTCGATCGGATTCGGCGGGACGTTCAGGTTGTAATGCAGCACGAGCAACTGACGCGTGCCGCGCACGGCGGCGATCGGCACGCAGACAACACGCGCGAACGCCGTGTCCGCCTGCTTGTCGACGCGCAGCACCTTCGCGACCGGCAGGCCCGGCGGATAGATGCCGTCGAGGCCGCTCGTCACGAGTTCGTCGCCCGCTTGCACATCGGCGCTGATCGGCACGAAGCGCAAATCGAGCGTGTCGCCCTTCGGCGTGCCGTAGATCACGCTGCGCAAGCCGGTGCGCGCGATCTGCACGGGCACGGCCTGATCCTTGTCGGTGAGCAGCGTGACTTCCGATTGCAACGGAAACACGCGCGTGACCTGGCCGATGACGCCGTCTTCGGTGACGACCGGTGCGCCATCCTGGATGTTCTGTTGCGAACCCTTGCCGATGACGACCTTCTGCGTGAACGGATCGCGCGTGTCGTACTGGATTTCGGCGGGCGTCTCGTCGGTGGTCGCGCGCGATTGCAGGGTCAGGAGCGCGCGCAGATGCGCGTTCTCGATGGCGAGTTGCGCCGCATCGCCGGCCTTCACGGAGAGTTCGAGGTTCTTGTCGGCGAGCTTCGCGTTTTCGCTGCGCAAGGTTGCGCTCGTCACGGCGAGGTCCGCCGCGCCCATGAAGATGTCCCGCGGCACGAGCGCCGCGCGCTGCAGCGGGTAGAGTCCCGCGCCGAGCATGCCGCGAACGATTTCGAGCGTGCTGAAGCGAGCATCCGAGATGAGCAGCGCGATGGCGAGCACCACGAAGAAAATCAGGCGCGCGAGCGCGGAGGGGCCTTGCTTGAAAAGTGGCGGCGGACTGTATTCCATGGTCGGCGCCGAGGGCGTGAACGGATGGACAATGCTGCAGGTTATTTCGCCGGCGGCGAAACCTGCCCTACGCTGTTCCGACAACGACCCGGACACATGCCGGGTCGTGCGCGCGTCGCGTTACGCGGATGCTCGTGCGGGTCGCGTCGAAGCACATTGCGCCCGATGAAGGAGCGAAAGTCTTCAACGGGAGGATCACTCGTACGAGAAGATGCTGCCGAGCTTGTCCATGCGTTCGAGCGCCATGCCCGAGCCACGCACCACGCAGGTCAGCGGATCTTCGGCGACGAGCACCGGCAGACCGGTTTCTTCCGCGAGCAGGCGGTCGAGGTCGCGCAGAAGCGCGCCGCCGCCCGTCAGCATCATGCCGCGCTCGGCGATGTCCGCGCCGAGTTCCGGCGGCGTCTGTTCCAGCGCGATCTTCACCGACGACACGATCTGGTTCAGCGGATCCGTCAGCGCTTCGAGGATTTCGTTGCTCGAAATGGTGAAGCTGCGCGGAATGCCTTCGGACAGGTTGCGGCCCTTGACTTCCATTTCCTTGACTTCCGAGCCAGGGAACGCGGAACCGATTTCCTTCTTGATGGCTTCGGCGGTCTGCTCGCCGATCAGCATGCCGTAATTGCGGCGGATGTAGTTGACGATGGCCTCGTCGAACTTGTCACCGCCGACGCGCACGGAGCCCTTGTACACGATGCCGCCGAGCGAGATGACGCCGACTTCCGTGGTCCCGCCGCCGATGTCGACGACCATCGAGCCCGTTGCTTCCGACACCGGCAGGCCCGCGCCGATCGCGGCGGCCATCGGCTCTTCGATCAGATAGACCTGGGATGCGCCCGCGCCGTGCGCCGCTTCCTTGATCGCGCGGCGCTCGACCTGCGTGGACCCGCACGGCACGCAGATGATGATGCGCGGCGACGGCGAGAACATGCGGGATTCGTGAGCGGTCTTGATGAACTGCTTGATCATCTGCTCGGTGACGGTGAAGTCGGCGATCACGCCGTCCTTCATCGGGCGGATGGCCTCGATGTTGCCCGGCACCTTGCCGAGCATTTGCTTGGCTTCCTTGCCGACCGCCTGAATGGTCTTCTTGCCGTTGGGGCCGCCTTCCTGGCGAATCGAAACGACCGAGGGTTCATCCAGAACGATGCCCTTGCCGCGCATGTAGATCAGCGTGTTGGCGGTGCCGAGGTCAATCGCCAGGTCGTTGGAGAAATAGCTGCGCAAAAAACCGAACATTCAAAAATCCTGTCTCGCTGGGTGGCCGTTCGTCGCGAGAAGCGCCGGGGACGGCAGCGGAAAAAATAACGGTTTGCCGCAGCGGCGAACACTCGCCGTGAAGGGCAAATCCGGGATGAAATCTACCGCAGAATGGAACGCCGTACGCAAACGTTTCTCGCAATTGACTGATTCAGGGAGAAAGCCGCTGGCAGAGCGATCCGGAGGTGAGTCGAACGTGTAATGATACCTTATAATTTGTGGGCATCTATAGGAAAAGGATGGCAGTTTTTGCCATCGCCGAACCTGTTTTCGAGGGCTCCTTTCAAGATCGTAACTTGCTGTTGCAGCGAATGTTTTCGAATCTGGGGCCGTCCACGCTTTCTCCGGTGATTCCATGTCTTTGACCCTGACCGACGTAAAACGCATCGCGCACCTCGCGCGGCTCGAATTGCCCGAGCACGAAGCCGAGCCCACGCTCGCGCGGCTCAACGAATTCTTCGGTCTCGTCGAGCAGATGCAGGCCGTCGATACGACCGGCATCGAGCCGCTCGCGCATCCGATCGACGCAATCGAGGAAGTCGCGCTGCGCCTGCGTGACGACGCTGTCTCAGAGCGTGTCGAGCGCGAAGAGTTCCAACGCTCGGCGCCCGCCGTGCAGGACGGGCTGTATCTCGTGCCGAAAGTCATCGAGTAACCGTCGAATTTTCAGCAGAAGCGCGCGGCACGGGGTGCCGCGCTCATCAGGGAACTGCAATGCATCAAAAAAGCTTGACCGAACTGCGCGCCGCGCTCGACTCGAAGGACATCTCCGCCGTCGAGCTGGCGCAGTCGTATCTGCAACGCATCGAGGCCGCGAAGGCGCTGAATGCGTTCATCAGCGTCGATCGCGATATCACGCTCGACCAGGCGAAGGCCGCCGACGCGCTCATCACGCAAGGTCGCGCGGGCGCGCTGACCGGCCTGCCGATCGCGCACAAGGACGTGTTCGTGACGCGCGGCTTTGCGTCGACGGCCGGCTCGCACATGCTCGAAAACTACACGAGCCCGTTCGATGCGACCGTCGTCGATCGTCTGAAGGCGGCCGGCATGGTCACGCTCGGCAAGACCAATATGGACGAGTTCGCGATGGGCTCGTCGAACGAGAATTCGTACTTCGGCGCGGTGAAGAATCCGTGGGACCTGAAGGCCGTTCCGGGCGGCTCGTCGGGCGGCTCGGCGGCGGCGGTGGCCGCGCGTCTCGCGCCCGCCGCGACCGGCACCGACACCGGCGGCTCGATTCGCCAGCCCGCGTCGTTCACGGGCGTCACCGGGATCAAGCCCACGTACGGCCGCGTTTCGCGTTACGGCATGATCGCGTTCGCATCGTCGCTGGATCAGGCCGGGCCGATGGCGCAAACCGCCGCGGATTGCGCGCTCCTGCTCAACGCGATGGGCGACTTCGACGAGCGCGACTCGACGAGCCTGCAACGCGAGAACGAAGACTACACGCGTTACCTCGGCAAGAACTGGAGCGATGACGACGCTTCGAAGCCGCTGAAAGGCTTGCGCATCGGCATGCCGAAGGAATACTTCGGCGCCGGTCTCGCGGACGACGTGCGCGCCGCCATCGACGCAGCGCTGAAGCAATACGAAGCGCTCGGCGCCACACTTGTCGAAGTGACGCTGCCGAAGACCGAGCTTTCGATTCCCGTGTACTACATCATCGCGCCGGCGGAGGCATCGTCGAATCTGTCGCGCTTCGACGGCGTGCGCTACGGGCATCGCGCCGCGCAGTACAAAGACCTGCTCGACATGTACAAGAAGTCGCGCGCGGAGGGCTTCGGCCCGGAAGTGAAGCGGCGCATTCTCGTCGGCACCTACGTGCTGTCGCACGGCTACTACGACGCGTACTACCTGCAGGCGCAGAAGATTCGCCGCATCATCGCGCGCGATTTCCAGGAAGCGTTCAAGCAGTGCGACGTGATCATGGGACCGGTCGCGCCGTCGGTGGCGTGGAATCTCGGTGAAAAGACCGACGATCCCGTGCAGATGTATCTCGCCGATATCTACACGCTCTCCGTGAGCCTCGCGGGCCTGCCGGGCATGAGCGTGCCGTGCGGCTTCGGCGCGGGCGCGCATGCGAATCGGCCGGTCGGCTTGCAGATCGTCGGCAATTATTTCAACGAAGCCCGGATGCTTCAGGTCGCCGACGCGTTCCAGCGCGCGACCGACTGGCACCGCAAGGCGCCTTCAGCCTCGATGTCGGGAGAATGAACATGCAGTGGGAAGTCGTCATCGGTCTGGAAACGCACGCGCAGCTTTCGACCGTCTCCAAGATTTTTTCGGGCGCGCCCACGCAGTTCGGCGCGAGCCCGAACTCGCAGGCGAGCCCCGTCGATCTGGCGCTGCCCGGCGTGCTGCCCGTGATGAACCGCGGCGCCGTCGAGCGCGCGATTCGCTTCGGTCTCGCGATCGGCTCGCACATCGCGCCGCGCAGCATCTTCGCGCGCAAGAACTACTTCTATCCGGATCTGCCGAAGGGCTATCAGATCAGCCAGTACGAGATTCCGGTCGTGCAGGGCGGCACGATCACGATCCAGGTTCCGGCCAACGAGAAGGCCGGCAAGGAAGCGTATTCGAAGACCATCAACCTGACGCGCGCGCATCTGGAAGAAGACGCCGGCAAGTCGCTGCACGAAGACTTCGCGGGCATGACGGGCATCGACCTGAACCGCGCGGGCACGCCGCTGCTCGAGATCGTCACCGAGCCGGAAATGCGCAGCGCCGCGGAAGCGGTCGCGTATGCGAAGGCGCTGCACGGTCTCGTCGTGTGGCTCGGCATCTGCGACGGCAACATGCAGGAAGGCTCGTTCCGCTGCGATGCGAACGTGTCGGTGCGTCCGGTGGGCCAGCAGGAATTCGGCACGCGCGCCGAAATCAAGAACCTCAACTCGTTCCGCTTCCTCGAAGAGGCGATCCAGTACGAAGTGCGCCGTCAGATCGAGCTGATCGAAGATGGCGGCACGGTGGTTCAGGAAACGCGTCTTTACGATCCGGACAAGCGCGAAACGCGCTCGATGCGCAGCAAGGAAGACGCGCACGATTACCGCTATTTCCCGGACCCGGACCTGATGCCGCTCGTGATCGATGCATCGTGGATCGAGCGCGTGAAGGGCGAGATGCCCGAACTGCCGGCGGACATGCAGAAGCGTTTCGTCGATACCTACGGCCTGACGCCGTACGACGCGGGCGTGCTGACTTCGTCGAAGGCGATGGCGTCGTACTTCGAGGCGCTCGTGCAGAAAGCAGGCGAAAGCCAGGCCAAGATCGCCGCGAACTGGATGATGGGCGACGTCTCCGCGCAACTGAACCGCGAATCGCTCGATATCGGCGAATCGCCGGTGTCGGCTGCGCAACTCGCGCTGATTCTGCAGCGCATCGCCGACGGCACCATCTCGAACAAGATCGCGAAGGACATCTTTCAGACGATCTGGGAAGAGAAGGCGACCGACGACGCGGCCGCGGATCGCATCATCGAGGCGAAGGGCCTGAAGCAGATTTCGGACACCGGCGCGCTCGAAGCGATCATCGACGAGGTGCTCGCGGCCAATCAGAAATCGGTCGATGAATTCCGCGCGGGCAAGGAGAAGGCGTTCAACGCGCTGATCGGCCAGGCGATGAAGGCGACCAAAGGCAAGGCGAATCCGCAGCAGGTCAACGAGCTGCTGAAGAAAAAGCTATCCTGATCGCTCGATGTCTTCCAGAACGGGCTGCTGCCGGTTGAGCCTGGCAGCAGCCCGTTTTTTATTGGCGAACGCAAGAACAAGAAACATGGCAAAGAAATCCGAACTCGACGACTTCCGCGTGCCTTTCTTCGAAAGCGGCAAGAAGCTCAAGCCGTTCGATCTGACTTCCATCGATTCCGCCGCGAAGCCGTTTTCCACAGGCTCGAAAGACGCCGACCGCGCGCGGCTCGACGCCATCGGCGTACAGCTCGACGAGCTGCAGGAAAAGCTGCACGCGCAGCGCCGTCAGCGCGTGTTGCTCGTACTGCAGGGCATGGACACGAGCGGCAAGGACGGCACCGTGCGCGCGGTGTTTCAGAACGTCGATCCGCTCGGCTTGCGCATCGTGCCGTTTCGCGCGCCGTCCGAGCGCGAGGCGGCGCACGACTTCCTCTGGCGCGTCCACGCGCAGGCGCCGATGGCCGGCGAGTTCGCGATCTTCAACCGCAGCCATTACGAAGACGTGCTTGTGCCGCGCGTGCTCAAGGCGATCGACGAGGACGAATGCGAGCGGCGTTACCGGCACATTCGCGAGTTCGAATCGCTGCTCGCGGATACCGGCACGACCATCGTCAAATGCATGCTGCATATTTCGAAGGACACGCAGCGCGAGCGCCTGCAGGCGCGCATCGACGATCCGACCAAGCACTGGAAGTTCGATGTCTCCGATCTCGATGCGCGCAAGCAGTGGGACGCCTATCAGTCGGCCTACGCCGATGCGCTCGCCGCGACTTCGACGGAATACGCGCCGTGGTACATCATTCCGGCCGATTCGAAGACGCATCGCAACGTGATGGTCGCCGAACTGCTGTTGCGCACCTTGCAGGGCATGAAGCTCGAATATCCGCCGGCCAAGGAATCGCTGAAAGGCGTGAAGGTCGAGTAAATCCAATCAAAACAAAAGGAAGCGTATGTTTCGCGTGATTACCGCCAATCTGAACGGCATTCGATCGGCCGCCAAGAAGGGCTTTTTCGACTGGTTCGGCGAGCAGAAATCCGACGTGGTGTGCGTGCAGGAAATCAAATGCTCGCAGGACGACCTGACGCCCGAGTTTCTCGCGCCGCACGGTTTTCAAGGCTATTTCCAGCACGCGGTGAAGAAGGGCTACAGCGGCGCGGGCCTCTATACGCGTCATGAGCCGGACGATGTGATCATCGGTTTCGGTTCCGAAGAGTTCGATCCGGAAGGGCGCTACGTGGAAGCGCGCTTCGGCAAGCTCTCCGTGGTGTCGGTGTACGTGCCGTCGGGGTCCAGCGGCGACGAGCGGCAGCAGGCGAAGTATCGCTTCATGGACGAGTTCATGCCGCATCTCGCCGAGTTGTCGAAGGAGCGCGAAGTCATTCTGTGCGGCGACGTGAACATCGTGCACAAGGAAATCGACATCAAGAACTGGAAGAGCAACCAGAAGAATTCAGGCTGTCTGCCGGAAGAGCGCGAGTGGCTCACGAAGCTGTTCGACGATGTCGGTTATGTCGATGTGTTTCGCACGCTCGATCAGCGTCCCGAGCAGTACACGTGGTGGAGCAATCGCGGCCAGGCGTATGCGAAGAACGTCGGGTGGCGTATCGACTATCAGATCGCGACGAAGGAAATCGCCGCGACCGCGAAGACGACGTCGATTTTCCGCGACATCAAGTTCAGCGACCATGCGCCGCTGACGATCGATTACGACTGGAAGCCAGGCAAGAAGAAGTGAATCACCGTCCCGGTTTCTTGAACCGGCCCATGCCCGCATAGTTCGGCAAGGCATCGATGCTCTTGCCGAGCGCCTTCGCGTAGAGCGGCATCATGTCCGACATGCGCTTGAGCAGGTCCTGCCTGCGATCCGGCCCGTACGGATGCAGCCAGACGAAACCGTCGTCGTCGCGGCGCGTGGCCGAATCGATCTTGTTCCACAACGTGACGGCCGCGCGCGGATCGTAGCCCGCGCGCGACGCGATCTCGCTGCCGATCACATCGGCTTCGGTTTCGTCGGCGGGGGAATAGCGCATCGAAAGCAACTCGTCGCCGATGTCCGGCTGTTGCGACGCGTAGTTCGAAAAGCCGAAAAGCTGCGGCATGCCGCCCGACGAAAGCTGCGCCGCCTGCTGCCGCCCGAGCCGCTCGCGCGCGTGTTCGCGCAACGCATGCGCGATCTCGTGGCCGATCATCATGCCGACCTCGTTGTCGTTCAGCCGCAGCTTGTCGATAAGCCCGCTATACACGATGATCTTCCCGCCCGGCAGACAGACCATGCGCTCTTCGGGCGACTTGATGACGTTGATCTCCCACTTCCAGTTCTTCGCGCGATCGTTCCATTTGAGCGCGAACGGAATCTCGTGATTCGCGATATCGCGCACGCGCTTTACGAGCGGGTTGCTGTCGGGAAGCAATGTCTTGTTGCGCTCCGCGTCGTGGATGACCTGCGCGTATTCCTCGGCGGACTGCGCTTCGAGCGTCGCGGGCGGGATCAGGTTGCGAAAGAGCGCCGTATTGCCGAAGCGGATCTGGTTGTTCGGCGCGGAGTAGGGCGGCGGCGTCTTCGGTTCGTCCTGGGCCTGCGCGGACAAAGGCGCGAGCGACGCCCATGTCACGGCGCAAACCAAGGCGCGAAGCGTGAAGGAAACCGTCATCGTTGAGTTCTCCAGGGCGCGATTTTCGGCAACAGTAACATGCCCGGAATGGACAGCGCGACGCAGATCAGGAAGTACGGAAACCATCCCGTCTCAGCGACGATATAGCCGCTGCCCGCCGCCGCGAACGTGCGCGGCACGGCCGCGAGGCTCGTGAACAGCGCGAATTGCGTCGCGGTGTAACGCGGGTCCGTCGTGCTGGCGATGTATGCCGTGAACGTGGCGAGCGTGAGACCCGTGGCGAAGGTTTCGAAGCCGTACAGCACCCCGAGCGCGACTGGCGAAGGCCCGATCTTCGCGAGCCACGCGAAGCCCAGCGTCGCGATGATCTGCAGCACGCCGAAGATCCACAGCCCGCGCGCGATGCCGATCTTCACCAGCGCGATGCCGCCGAGCAAGCCGCCCGCGATGCTCGCCCAGAACGCGACCGCCTTCGCGATCACGCCGATCTGCGCAAGCGAAAAGCCGACGTCGATGAAGAACTTGGTGGCGAGCGCGGTCGCCATCGTATCGCCGAGCTTGTAGAGAAAGATGAAGCCGAGCACGACGAGCGCCGAGCGCCAGCCGTCGCGCGTAACGAACTCGTGAAATGGCTCGACGATCGCCTCGCGCAGATTCTTCGGCGGCGCGCCGTGAATCTGCGGCTCCTTCACGACGAGCGTCATGATGATGCCCGGAATCATGAACGCGGCGGTAATCAGAAACACCGTCTTCCACGGCAGAAAGCCCGCGAGAATCAGCGACAGCGAACCGGGCACGAGACCCGCGACCTTGTATGCATTGACGTGCACCGCGTTGCCGAGCCCTTGTTCGGTATCGGCGAGGAGTTCGCGGCGGTAGGCATCGATAACGATGTCCTGACTCGCGCCGAAGAACGCGACGAGCGCGGCGATCGCGGCGACCGTCCACAGGTTCTCCGCGGGCGAGAAGAACCCGAACGAGCCGATGGCGATCATCACGAGGATTTGCGTCGCAAACATCCAGCCGCGCCGCCTGCCCGGACGCCAGCCCGGATAGCGCGGAATATAGCGGTCCATGAGCGGCGACCAGACGAACTTCCACGTATACGGCAGGCCGATCAGCGCGAACAGGCCGATTTCCTTGACGTTGATGTGCGCGGTCGTGAGCCACGCCTGCAGCAGGCTGTAGAGCGTGAAGAGCGGCAATCCGGACGTGAAGCCGAGAAAGACGCAAATAAGGATGCGCGTGTTGAGAAACGCGCGCCAGCCAGGATGATCTTCGTGAGCAGTTAGAGCGGGCGCCTCGTGTGGCGTATCGGGCATATCGTGAGTAACCGGCGGTTGTCGATGCGTGAGCCGCCGGTCAACGTTACCGGCGCTTCACGCGATAGACCGCAAGACTACCACGCCAGTTCGCGCCCCAACGGACCGGTTGCCCGTCGTGCAGCACCACGCGATCCAGAATTTCGATGCCGACTTCCGGCGCGAGCGCCTCGAAGTCCTTGATCGTCAGCACGCGCACGTTCGGCGTGTTATGCCATTGATACGGCAGCGATTTCGACACCGGCATGCGACCCTGAATCACCGAAAGCCGATGCTGCCAGTAACCGAAGTTCGGAAACGACACGATGCACTGGCGTCCGACGCGCACTGTCTCGCGCAGGATCGCGGCGGTCTGGTGAATCGTCTGCAGCGTTTGCGAGAGGATCGCGAAGTCGAAGCTGTCGTCTTCGAAAAGCCGCAGGCCGTCTTCGAGATTCTGCTGGATCACGTTGACGCCCTTTTGCGCGCACGCGAGCACGCCGGCGTCGTTGATCTCGATGCCGTAACCCTTCACTTCGAGCTCCTCGCCGAGCAGCGAGAGCAACGAGCCGTCGGCGCAACCGAGATCGAGCACGGTCGAGCGCGGTTCGACCCAGCGGGCGATCGCGCGAAAGTCCGAGCGCAGCGCGAGCGAATCAAGCGTGTTCTGGTTCATGCGCCGATCTCCGTGGCGATGCGTTCGTAGTAGGCGCGCATCAGGTTGTGATAGCGCGCGTCGTCGAGCAGGAAGGCGTCGTGGCCGTGCGGCGCGTCGATTTCCGCATAGCTCACGGTGCGCTTGTTGTCGAGCAGCGCCTTGACGATTTCGCGCGAGCGCGCCGGCGCAAAACGCCAGTCGGTCGTGAAGCTCGTGACGAGGTATTTCGCCTGCGTGCTGGCGAGCGCTCTCGTGAGATCGCCGTCGAAGGCTTTGGCGGGATCGAAATAATCGAGCGCGCGCGTGATCAGCAGATAGGTATTGGCGTCGAAGTATTCGGCGAACTTGTCGGCCTGATAGCGCAGATACGATTCCACTTCGAATTCGACATCGAAATTGAAGTTGTACGCGTCGAGCGCGCCTTCGGCACGGCGCAGCGCGCGGCCGAATTTCGCGGCCATGTCGTCGTCCGACAGATACGTGATGTGGCCGATCATGCGGGCCACGCGCAAACCGCGGCGCGGCTTCACGCCGTGCGCATAGTAATCGCCGCCGTGGAAATCGGGATCGGAGAGAATCGCCGAGCGCGCCGTTTCGTTGAACGCGATGTTCTGCGCGGAGAGCTTGGGCGTCGACGCCACCACGATGCAATGCGCGAGCCGTTCCGGATACATCATGCTCCACGCGAGCGCCTGCATGCCGCCGAGGCTGCCGCCCATCACCGCGGCGAAACGCTCGATGCCGAAGCGGTCGGCAAGGCGCGCCTGCGCGTTCACCCAGTCCTCGACCGTAACGACGGGAAAGCTCGCGCCATACGGTTTGCCGGTCGATGCGTCGATGCTCATCGGCCCCGTCGAACCGAAACACGAGCCGAGATTGTTGACGCCGATGACGAAGAAGCGGTTCGTGTCGAGCGGCTTGCCCGGTCCGACCATGTTGTCCCACCAGCCGACGTTCTTGGGATTATCGGCATGAATGCCCGCGACGTGATGCGAAGCATTGAGCGCGTGACAGACGAGCACCGCGTTCGAGCGCGCGGCATTGAGCTCGCCATAGGTTTCGACGACGAGCTCGTAGTCGCCGAGCGACGAGCCGTTCTGCATGGCGAGCGGCTCGGTGAAGCGCAGTGTTTGGGGCGTGACGATGCCGATCGATTCCATTCATTCCGCCTTTGACCAAGCGGCTAAACGGGTGTCGGCGAAGCGCGGGAGAACAGCGGAGCAGCGCGGCTGACGACCTCTTTAGCCGCATTTATAGTGACCCTCGCGCCATGAGCAGTGAGGTTCGCGCGCCCGCAATCGAGTCAGCAAATCGGCGCGTACTTAAAGGATCGAGAAATTCCCGTTCGCGGTGGAGTATAGCGGAAAACGTAATAACGTCGCCAATTGCGGCGCCTTGCGCCCCGGCTTGGATGAGGTGCGTTCCAGCGTCTATATTGACTAATCGTTTCCAGTGTCGGTGAACGGAGATGAAACCGAGCCGCGTCAGACCGCTGAGTCACCTGAAGAGCCGTGCGGCCGAGATGATCCGCAATATCGTCGAGAGCCGCGAGCCGATGCTCATCACGCAGAACGGCGAAGGCCGGGTCGTCGTGCAGGACGTGCAGTCATACGAGGACGTGCATCAGACGCTCGCTCTGCTGAAGATTCTGGCGATGGGGCAGAGGAGCATCGAAGCCGGCCAGTGCGCGAGCGCGAGCGACGTTTTCGCCGAAATCGAACGCATGGACCGCGAAGAAGGCATCAAGTGAAAACCGTCTTCCTCGACCCCGTCAGGCAGGACTTGCGGGACTTCCGGCGCTACGTCATCAACAAGTTCGGCGGCACGGCCTGGGCCGCCACGCGCAACAAGATCGCGGACAGCATCGCGCAGATCGAAGCCGCGCCGCGCGACGGCACGACGCCGCCCGAACTCGTCGACTTTCGCATGTCGGGCTATTACGAAGTCGCGAGCGGCACGAATCGCATCGTCTATAAGGTCGAGGACGACATCATCTACGTGCATCTCGTCGTCGATGCGCGCTCGGACCTCGAAGACATCCTCGCGCGCCGGTTGTTTCGCATGTAGAAGCAATCGGCGCGATAAGCGTCAGAGCGCGTGGCCGCGCATGCCGAGCGTCAGCGCGCGCAGCGACCGCACGGTGCGATCCACGTAATGCGGCCGTCCCGCGCCCGGCTTGCGCACGGAGAGCCCGCCGCTCGACGTGCGCCCGACCGGCAAGTGACCGACGATCCACACCGTGCGAATGCCGAGCCGCCGATAGCTTTTCAGATGCCCGTGCGTATCCTCGACGAGAATCGCGTCGTCGAGACGCACGTGCGCGCGGCGCATGGCGTGGCGCAGCATGGGCGCGTCGGGCTTGGCGCGCCATCGGTCGCCGTGGCGCATGTCCTCGATCGCGATCACGCGCTCGAACAGCTTCGCGATGCCCAGTTCCGCGAGCACAGAACGCGCGTAGAGCGTCGGGCCGTTGGTCAGCACGATCTTGCGGCCCGGCAACGCGCGCAGCATGCGCCCGAGACCGCGTTCGGCGCGCACCATCGAGGGAAGATCGGCGAAGGTGTGGACTTCGCGCAGGAAATCGGCGGCATCGATGCCGTGATGCTTCACGAGCCCGAGCAGCGCCGCGCCGTAGCGCAGCGTGTAGCCGACGCGCAGCCGGTTCGCTTCGTCGAGACCGACGTTCAGCCGGTCCATGATGTACTGCGTCATCCCGCGATTGATCGCCGGGAAAATCGCGTGCGACGCGTGATGCAGCGTGTTGTCGAGATCGAAGAGCCAGACGGGGCCGTGTGTCTTGACGCGGCGCTGGCGGGACTTGCGATGCGCGGTCATGGATGAAAACGCCCGCGCTTGGGCGGGCGTTCGAGGGGCGGGAACGAACTCAATGCGAGCGGATCATCGTGCCGAACGGCTGCTCGGTCAGAATTTCGAGCAGCACCGAATGCTCAATACGCCCGTCGATGATGTGCACCGAGCGCACGCCGCTCTTCGCGGCATCCAGCGCCGAGGAAATCTTCGGCAGCATGCCGCCGGAGATGGTGCCGTCGGCGAAGAGGGCGTCGATCTCGCGCGCGGAAAGGTCGGTGAGCAGATTGCCTTCCTTGTCCATCACGCCGGGGATGTTCGTCATCATGACGAGCTTTTCGGCGTTCAGCACGACGGCGAGCTTGCCCGCGACCAGATCAGCGTTGATGTTGTACGAAAGACCGTCCTCGCCGAAGCCGATCGGCGAGATGACCGGAATGAACGCGTCGTCCTGCAGCGCCTTCACCACCGCCGGATTGATCGCCTCGACTTCTCCGACCTGCCCGATGTCGATGAACTGGCCCGGATTATCGCGATCCGGCATGAGTAGCTTGCGCGCGTGGATCAGCCCGCCGTCCTTGCCCGTGAGGCCGACCGCGTGACCGCCGAAATGATTGATGAGCGTGACGATGTCCTGCTGCACTTCGCCGCCGAGCACCCACTCGACGACTTCCATGGTTTCTTCGTCGGTGACGCGCATGCCCTGGATGAAGGTGCCCTGCTTGCCGATTTTTTTCAGCGCCTGGTCGATCTGCGGGCCGCCGCCGTGCACGATCACCGGGTTGATGCCGACGAGCTTGAGCAGGATGACATCGCGCGCGAAGCCCTGCTTCAGCCGCTCTTCGGTCATGGCATTGCCGCCGTATTTGATCACGACCGTCTTGCCGTGATACTGACGGATGTAGGGCAGCGCCTCGGCCAGGATTTCAGCCTTCAGGGTAGGCGCGATTTGCGTGAGGTCAGGGAGCTCGGACATGGCGGCAAATAAGGCGAGGGCGTTTAAACACGCCGAATTGTACAGGACTGACGCAGCGCAGCAGCTTGGAAATGCGCGGTGCGGGCGCTGCGCCCGGCATGCGATCATGGTTCGATCGGACCGGTGACAAAATGATGAAGGCACTCCGCGAAAACATCGATCGCGACGCGCCCGGCGCTCAGGTCTGCGAGCGCTGCGGCGCGGTGTTCCGCTGCGGCACGCTCGCGGGCGACGAGACCTGCTGGTGCGCGACGCTGCCCCCGCTTTCCGCCGATGCGCTGCGTTCCGGCGCGGGCTGCCTGTGTCCCGCGTGTCTAGCGGCGCAGCTCGGGCGAGCGGCACGTGCCGATTAGCAGGCCGCGCGCCGAGGTGCGACAAATCGCGCCAGATGCCGCAGCTAGCCCGATGCAAGCGGGATAATGTCGCATGAAGCACGAACGCGGCGGCATCATCGGACACTCGACTCAATGCATCGCATAACCAATACCGGACGGGTCAATCTCGGCCATCTCTTCTGGCTTCGCTCGCTCGCGATCATCGGCCAGTTGACGACCATCGCCGTCGTGCAGATCTTTTTCGGCGCGAAGCTCCCGCTGCCCGCGATGCTGCTCGTGATCGCGCTCGAGATGATCTTCAACGGACTGACGTGGCTGCGCGTCGCGCGGGCGCGGCCGGAGACCAATTCGGAGCTGTTCGGCCAGATGCTGGTCGATCTCGGCGCGCTCTCGGCGCTGCTGTTTCTGTCGGGCGGCGCGACCAATCCGTTCGTCACGCTGTATTTGCCATCGCTCGCGATCGCCGCCGCGGTGCTGCCCTGGACGATGATGGCCTGCCTCGCGCTCTTCGCCGTCGCCTGTTACGCGGTGCTGTCCTATAACTACGTGCCGCTCAACATCGAGAATCCGGCGAATCTCTTCGATTATTTCCGCACCGGCCTGTGGATGAACTTCATGGTGAGCGTCGGGCTGATCGGCTGGTTCGTCGCGCGCATGTCGCGGGCGCTGCGGGTGCGCGACGCCGCGCTCGCCGAAGCCCAGCAGCGGCATCTGCGCGATGAGCGGGCGGTCGCGCTCGGCGTTCAGGCGGCGACCGTCGCGCATGAAATGGGCACGCCGCTTTCGACCATCGCGATGCTGTCCGAAGAATTGCGCGACTCCGCCGCGCACGACAGCAATCTCGCGCCCTACGCGGCCGATTTCGAACTGCTCGAACAGCAAATGGCGCTTTGCACGTCGGCGCTTGCGCGTCTGCGCAGCCGCGCGACGGGGCCGTCGAGCCGGCAGGCGCTCGACGAATGGCTGTCGAGCTTCATCGAGCAATGGCGCTTGCGGCACCCGCAGGTCAAGTTCGCGAAGATCGTCGAGACCCCGGCGGATGCGTCCATCGACGACGCAGTGGCCGCCGGCCAAATTTTGACGATTCTGCTCGACAACGCCGCGCGCGCGAGCAGCGAATCGGTGACGTTGCAGGCGTCGCTGGAAAACATCGACGCAACGGATTACGTGCGCTTCGACGTGTGCGATCGCGGTCCGGGCATTCCGCCGGCGCTGCGCGCCTCGCTCGGCGCGGGACCGGTGGACAGCACACAGGGCGGTCACGGCGTCGGGCTTTATCTGGCGTTCGCGGCGGCGGCGCGGCTCGCCGGATCGGTCGAACTGATCGATGACAAGCCGCGCGGCACATGCGCGGTGTTGCGGCTGCCGAATCGCGGCGCGGTCGCGGCGGCGCACGCGGCAGGAACTGAACGAAGTAGCGCGGCCTGAACTCGAAGCAAGGCGCGCCACATCGGCACTACGGAGAAAAAAATGAGCGATACCAACTTTCTGATCATCGACGACGACGAAGTCTTCGCCGGCATTCTCGCGCGCGGCTTGACACGGCGCGGCTACACCACGCACCAGGCGCACGACGGCGACGAAGCGCTGAAGCTCGCCAACCAGCACAAGTTCGGCCAGATCACGGTCGATCTTCACCTCGGCAACGATTCCGGCCTGCGACTCGTCGCGCCGCTGCGCGACCTTCAGCCCGACGCGCGCATTCTCGTGCTCACGGGCTACGCGAGCATCGCGACGGCCGTGCAGGCGGTGAAGGACGGCGCGGACAACTATCTCGCCAAGCCGGCGAACGTCGAAACGATTCTCGCGGCGCTGCACGAACAGGCGAGCGAGCAGACGGCCGAGGAAGCGATCGAAAATCCCACGCTGCTCTCGGTCGCGCGGCTCGAATGGGAACATATCCAGCGCGCGCTCGCGGAGAACAACGGCAATATTTCGGCGACGGCGCGTGCGCTCAACATGCATCGGCGCACGCTGCAGCGCAAGCTGGCGAAGAAGCCGGTGCGGCAGTAACGCGTTTATCGCGCGGGCGTACAGGCGCTCGCGCATGCTTTTATTCGAAGACCGGCGAAAGGGCGACGGCTGCTGCTGCGCTGAAAAGCGAGCGCCCAAAAAAGAACCGCCCAAGCCGGGTGCCAAGGGCGGAAATCGGAGAGTTGCAACGACTACATGCGTCACATGGATCACGCACGTAGACAGCATACGTTGCAGCGTCAGACGTCCATATAAGAAAACTCCCAATTAAGAATCCACTTACTTTGTCTGCCATTCGGCAGTTATTAGTGGATTTCTTTCGTTTCACCTTCCGTTGTTCTTTCGCCGATATTTCATCCTCATTCTCGCGGCGATATCCCCGTCATCCGCGCTCAAGATAGTCGAGACGAGCGCCGTAAAGTCCCTTTGAGCGCGAACCGGAGTTTGCGCCGCGCCGTCCGCGGGCGTCGTCTGCGGGGCGCTGGCTTTTGCGTGGAACCGGAACGAGGCGGGCTAGCGCCGTCCGGCCCGACGAGAGGAGAAATCGATGAAATGGTTTGACCGGCTGTCCGTGCGCAGCAAGCTGTTGCTGTCTTTCGCGGTGGTGATTCTGTTTACCGCGTGCGTGGGCGCCACCGGCGTGGTTTCGCTCGCGAAGATGAACGGCCTGATCGAGGAAATCGGCGAGCGCCACATGGACGGCCTCTATTGGGTCGAGGAAATCAACAAGCACAAGCTCAATACGGATCTCGCCGCCGCGAACCTGACCTTCGCCGACGACACCGGCAAGGAAAAGCTGAAAGCAGGCATGGCCGCCTCGCTCGACAGCATGCACAGCGCGTTCGAGCGTGTGCGGCCGACCTTGCGCTCCGCCGAGGGCATCGCGCGCTACGATGCGGCGAGCAAATCCGTCGCGGCGTGGGAAGACATCGTGCTGATGCAGATGGGCAAGAAGCCCATGCCGATCGACGTCGATCAGATGGGCCTCGTCGCGCGCGCGATCGCCGCAAGCGAGACGGCGCGCGACTCGCTCGAACGCCTCGCCGAATTCAAGCGCACGCGGGCGACCGAGGCGCGCAATCACGCGGCATCGGAATACGAAACGATGCGCGTCGTCATGCCGGCGTTCGTCTTCGCCGCGATGGTGGCGGGCGCGCTGCTCGCGGTGCTGATCGGCCGGCGTCTGTCCGCGCAACTCGGCGGCGAGCCGGCCTACGCGGCCGATATCGCCGACCGCATCGCGCGCGGCGATTTGGCGACGCGCGTCGCCACGCGTCCCGGCGACGACAGCAGCATGCTCGCGAGCCTCGGCAACATGAGCGTGAAGCTCGCGGATATCGTCGGCGGGATTCGTCATTCGAGCGATTCGATCCTGCACGCGTCGAGGGAAATTGCGCAGGGCAACACCGATCTGTCGCAGCGCACGGAAGAGCAGGCGGCCTCGCTGGAGGAAACCGCGTCGAGCATGGAGCAGCTCACGCAAACCGTGCGTCAAAACGCGAGCCATGCCGACGAAGCGAGCGGCCTCGCGCGCGGCGCGTCAGACGTGTCGGCGCGCGGCAGCGAACTCGTCGGCGAAGTGGTGGAGAACATGCGCGAACTGGCGTCGGGCAGCAAGCGCATGACGGACATCATCGCCGTGATCGAGGGCATCGCGTTCCAGACCAATATTCTCGCGCTGAACGCCGCCGTGGAAGCGGCGCGCGCCGGCGAGGAAGGCCGCGGCTTCGCGGTGGTCGCGGGCGAAGTGCGCTCGCTCGCGCAGCGCAGCGCGACGTCGGCGAAGGAGATCAAGGAACTGATCGAAGCGTCCACGGCGCGCGTGGACAGCGGCGCGGCGCTCGCCGAGCGCGCGGGCTCGACGATGGCCGACGTCACGCAGGCCGTGCAGCGCGTGACGGACATCATGACGCAGATTTCATCGGCGTCGCACGAACAGAGCGCGGGCATCGAGCAGGTGAACCGCGCCGTCGCGCAGATGGATCAGGTGACGCAGCAGAACGCGGCGCTCGTCGAAGAAGCCGCCGCCGCAGCGGGCGCGATGGCCGATCAGGCCGAGCAACTGAAGCGTGCCGTCGCGGTCTTCGAACTGGAGCGCGGCGCCTGAGGCGCTGATCCGGACATGACACGTGGCGGGCGAACGACGGCCGAATGGTCGTAATATCGGCTCGCTTGCCACCCGGCAGCACGCTCCGTACACTCGCGCCTGATTTTTCATCACGCGCGCCGCATCGACGGCGCTTCACCGCCCGAGAAGGAGGCCCGCCCCATGTCCGATTCCTATTTCCCGCGCTGGCCGGTCCGGCCGGATGCCGGCGAGGGGCGCGTCGTCGCGCCCGACGAGCGCCTCGCCTGGCCGCAGATGATCGCGATGGGCATTCAGCACGTCGTCGCGATGTTCGGCTCGACCGTGCTCGCGCCGCTCCTGATGGGCTTCGATCCCAATCTGTGCATTTTCATGTCGGGCATCGGCACGTTGCTGTTTTTCGTGCTGGTCGGCGGGCGCGTGCCGAGCTATCTCGGATCGAGCTTCGCGTTCATCGGCCTCGTGATCGCCGTGACGGGCTACGGCGGGCATGGGCCGAACATGAACATCGGAGTGGCGCTCGGCGGGATCATCGCGTGCGGCGTGGCTTACGCGATCATCGGCGCGATCGTCGCGGCGGTCGGCACGAAGTGGATCGAAGCGCTGATGCCGCCGGTGGTCACGGGCGCGATCGTCTGCGTGATCGGGCTGAATCTCGCGCCGATCGCCGTGAAGGGCGTGATGGGCAGCAGTTTCGAATCGTGGATGGCGCTCGTCACGGTGCTGTGCGTGGGCGGCGTCGCGGTGTTCGCGCGCGGCATGGCGCAGCGTCTTCTGATTCTGATCGGCCTCGCGATCGCCTACATCATTTACGCGGTGCTGACCAACGGCATGGGCATGGGCAAGCCGATCGATTTCACGATCGTCGCGAACGCCGCGTGGTTCGGCATGCCGCATTTCACCGCGCCCGTGTTCGAAGCCTCGGCGATGACGCTGATCGCGCCGGTCGCGATCATTCTCGTCGCGGAGAATCTCGGGCACATCAAGGCCGTCGGCGCGATGACGGGCAAGAGCCTCGATCAATACATCGGACGCGCGTTTATCGGCGACGGGCTCGCGACGATCGTTTCCGGTTTCGCGGGCGGCACGGGCGTGACGACTTACGCGGAGAATATCGGCGTGATGGCTGTCACGAAGATTTATTCGACGCTCGTGTTCGTGATTGCGGCGTTGTTCGCGATCGTGCTGGGGTTTTCGCCGAAGTTCGGCGCGGTGATTCAGACGATTCCCGGGCCGGTGCTGGGTGGCGTGTCGATTGTGGTGTTCGGGCTGATCGCCGTTACCGGGGCGCGAATTTGGGTTGTCAATAAGGTCGATTTTTCGGATAACCGGAATCTGATTGTCGCGGCGGTGACGCTCGTGCTCGGGACCGGGGATTTCACTTTGAAGCTTGGCGGGTTTGCTTTGGGTGGCATCGGGACTGCCACGTTTGGGGCGATTATTCTTTATGCCGCTCTACGCAGACGCGAGTCGGGCGTGATCTGACGCGCCTCGGTCACGCGTGCCTTCGCGCGCGTGACCGCTTGATGTTGTGCCTTCTTCCGCGAGTTCTTCGCAACGCAAATAGCCCGATCCGCCGGCGACTGCGTTCATCGTTTTCCCTATCGTTTCATTCGGAATATTCCGGTTAGACACTTTCGAGTCCAGGGCTTAAAGTGCTTCCGGGCGAATTCCTGCCTCGTTGCAGTCGTTTCGTAAGATTGATTAGGTTTCCATATCAAATCGAACCGGGCGACAGGAAGACATGCAGCGGGCCATTCGTTCATTTATAAGATAAAAAACCGATAGACGATAAATAATTATTATGTACTACAGATCAAAATACGAGACCTATCAAGATGCGCTGCGAGATGCGGCCTGGCGCCGTGTGACGGCCGCGCTGTGCTCGTCCGCGGCTTTGCTGTGGGCAACCGAAAGCCAAGCTCAGACGGCGATTGCGGGCGGCACGGCATCACAATTCCCGGATATCGCGGTCGGCCCCGGCGCGCATGCATCGAGCAATGCGTCGGGCACGCCCGGTTCCATCGCGATCGGGTCAAACGCCCAGGCAGGCGACTTGCCGGGCGCGGTTGCGGGGTCGAGCGTGGCGATCGGTAACAGGGCGAAGGCGATCATCGACAGTGCGACGGGCGGCTCAGCGGTCGCACTCGGATTCGGCGCCGATGCATCCGGCGCGGCGTCTCAGGTCGCGATCGGCGACATGGCCCTGGCGTCGGGCAAGAATTCCGTAGCGATCGGCGGCCATCCCTACTCCACCGGTACGTGGGCCACGGGAGACTTCGCGGTGTCGATCGGCGCATCGTCGAAAGCGACGGGATACGGCGCACTTGCCTTCGGCGGCGACGAAACGTCGGGCGCCATCGCCTCCGGAAAATACGCGCTGGCCTTTGGCGCGCAGGCCGTGGCGGCTCAGGACAACACCGTATCGATTGGCGTTGGCGCACGCGCGCTCAATACCAACGACATCGCGCTGGGCACGGGAAGCGTGACGGACACCGCAGTGGGGACGTCATCGGCGGCCATCAACGGACACACGTATGCCTTTGCTGGAACCGCTCCCACGAGCGTGGTCAGTATCGGCTCGGCCGGTTCGGAGCGCACCATGACCAATGTCGCGGCGGGGAGAATCAGCGCGACGAGCACGGACGCCGTGAACGGTTCTCAACTGAACGCGACCAATCTGGCGCTTGAGGCCGAGGACCTCAAGGTCAACAACTTCGGCGCGGGTGCTGCTGCGGCGCTGGGCGGCGGCGCAGCGTTCGATCCGTCGACGGGTGCATTCAACGCACCGATCTACAGCGTGTACGGGCAGACGCAGAACAACGCGGGCGCGGCCCTCGCGGCTTTGCAGAACAACGCGCCGCTGCAATATTCGACGGCTGCTGCGCCGACAGTCGGGCTAGGCGCATCCGGCGTGCCGGTCTCGAACGATGTCACGCTCGTCGGTCCCAACAGCAGCGCGCCGGTCACGCTGCACAACGTGGCGGCAGGCGTGGTGGTGACCGACGCGGTGAACGTCGGGCAACTCGGCACACTGGCTGTCAGCACGGCTGATGCTCTTGGCGGCGGCGCTGCTTTTGACCCGTCCACCGGCAAGGTCAGCGCGCCAAACTACAGCGTGTACGGCCAGACGCAGAACAACGCGGGCGCGGCCTTCGCGGCTTTGCAGAACAACGCGCCGCTGCAATATTCGATGGCGGTTTCGCCAACCGTCGGGCTGGGCGCATCCGGCGTGCCGGTATCGAACGATGTCACGCTCGTCGGCCCCGACAGCAGTGCGCCGGTCAGTCTGCACAACGTGGCGGCAGGCGTAGCCGCTACCGACGCGGTGAACGTGACGCAACTCCAGCAGGCGGAGAACAGGGCGGCAAACTGGTGGATCACCAGCAATCCGGACACACGCACCGCGCCCGTCGCAAGCGGCGCGAATGCGTTGAGCGCGGGCTGCGGCAGCACGGCGTCGGGTGCGAACAGCGCGGCGTTCGGCACGGGCGCCGATGCGCGCGCCGACAACTCCATCGCGCTCGGTGCGAATTCGGTGGCGACGGAGGCCAACACGGTTTCGGTTGGATCGGCGGGGAGCGAGCGGCGCATCGCCAACGTCGCGCCGGGCATCAACGGGACCGACGCCGTCAACGTCAACCAGTTGAGATCCGGCCTGGACGACAACCTGAAGAAGTCGTACGGCGCAACTGCGGCTGCCATCGCCATTGCGGGGCTGCGTTACGACGACCGTCCCGGCAAGGTGTCGGCGGCCGCCGCCGCAGGCTACTACCATAACCAGATGGGCCTTGCGCTTGGTGTCGGCAGCACGTCCGATAACGGCCGTTGGCGCTTCAACGGCGGTCTCACGATGACGCCGACGCTGTCCTCGCCGGATATCGGCGTGGTGGTCGGCATGACGCATACTTTCGAGTAACGCGGCGTGAATGCGGCATCGGCGCGCGAAGCGTTGGCGATGCCGCGCTGTTTGCCACCATCGGTTCGACAACCGAGCGCGGCTGAGGAACCACGCAACGCACCAAGGCATGACAGCCCTCTCGGACGGCAACGCGGCCATTCCACAAAACCCTACCCCCCCGTCCCCCGCTTCCGATTCACAATCGCCGTCTCCGAAAGATCGATCTCCCGCATCAACTTATTGAGCGTCTCATCATTAATCGCCTGCGAGTACCGCAAATTCAACAGTTCAGCCCGCTCGGCCCGTAACGCAGCCATCTTCAACCGCGTCTCCATCATCTCGCTCTTCTTGGCCGCGGCCCGCGGTGCTTCGTCATCGCCCAACTGTTCCAGCCGGCGCCGATACAAACTCATCACCCGCGCCGTCGAATCGGCGCACCGGGCGGACGCGGCTTCATCCATCTGCTCGATCAACTCCTCGTGCGTGTCGTCGATCGCGCGAATCGCCGCTTGCGCCGCGCGCCGCCGCGCCATGCGCTCTTCCGCCGCATGCGGATTCTTCTCGCGCTCGATGCCGCGCAACATCAGCGGCAAACCGATCACCGCGACCAGAAGCGACACGAGAATCACCGCCGACGCGATGAATATCGCCAGATCGCGCCCGGCGAGCGGTGCGCCGTTCTCCAGCGTCACGGGCAGCGACAACACGCCCGCCAGCGTTACCGCGCCGCGCACGCCGCCGATCGTCGTCAGCGCGAGCGTGCGAACACCCGGCGCGGCGCTTTCGAGACCCTGCTTCACCGTCCGGCGCGCCGCGACCCAGCGCAGCGAATACACCCAGACGAAACGCAGCGCGTACAGCGCGATCACCGTCGCGAACACATAGCCGAGCAGAACGCCGACTTGCGCGTCGCTGTCGTGATGCGCCTCGATCACCGCCTGCCCGAGAATGTGCGGAAACTGCAGTCCGAGCAGGATGAACACCATGCCGTTGAAGACGAATTCGATCATCGTCCAGGTGCTCGTCATGCGCACGCGCACCGCGCTCGGAATGCTGTCGCGCAGGCTCTGGATGTTCATCATCATGCCCGCCGAGACCGCCGCCAGAATGCCCGAGCAGCCGAGATGCTCGGCCATCACATACGACGCGAACGGAATCAGGATCGTCAGGATCACGCCGGCGGCGGGATCGTCGTCTTCGGAAAACTTCAGGAGACGCGCCGGAATCTCCGTGACCGCCCAGCTAATCGCCGCGCCGATCGCAAGCCCGCCCGCCGCGATGATGAAAAAGCTGATGGTGGCATCGCGCAGCGAGAACACGCCCGTCAGCGCGGCCGCGATCGCGAATTTCAGTGCGACGAGGCCCGACGCATCGTTCATCAGCGCTTCGCCTTCCAGGATATGCATGAGGCCGGCCGGAATGCGCTTGCGCCCCGCGATGCCCGTCAGCGCGACGGCGTCGGTCGGCGAAAGCACGGCGGCGAGCGCGAACGCGACGGGCAGCGGCATCGACGGAATCATCGCGTGGAGGAAATAGCCGAGCACGACGACGGTGATGAACACGAGCCCGAGCGCGAGCATCAGGATCGCGCGGCGCTGCATGTAAAGCTCGCGCTTCGGAATGCGCCAGCCATCCGCGAACAGCAGCGGCGGAATGAACAGCAGCATGAAGAGCTCCGGATCGAACGTGACGTGCAGGGCGAAGCCCGGCCACGCGAGACACGCGCCGAGTGCGATCTGAATCAGCGGCAGCGGCAGTTTCACGGGAAGCAGCGAAAGGCCGAATCCCGAGAGCGCCACCGCGAGCAGAAGAATGAGGACGGTAAAAACGATTTCCATGTGTGCGATACAGCCGATACCCGTTACGTGCGGCGTCTTACATTGTTTCGATGAGCCGAAAGTTTAGCCCGTGCTCGCCGCGCAGGCAGCGATGCGGGCCGACGACGACGCACCGTGACGGTGCATGTGCACGCGAAATCGCCTGTCGGCGGTGCATCGGACGGGTCGAATCACGGCGATGCGCGGTACGCAGTGCGCATGGAGCTTGCTTTACCGCAAGCCACGGGACATCGAGACTCCCGACGAGATCACCGAGGGCGGCACTTATGACGAAGGCATGCAGGACGTGGGCGACCGATCAGGCGAGGGCATCGGCATGACGATCGCAAACCCCGAAAAGACGACCGTGTGCGCGCGCAGCTTCGAGTTGGGCGTGACATCGGGATACGACCGCTATTCGGTCGAGCATGGAGACTGGACGCTCTCGAGCGTCTTTCAGCCGGTGTTCAGCCTGTCGCACATGCGCGCGGTCGGCTACGAAGGACTGCTGCGCGCGCACGATTCGCTCGATCGGCCGGTGTCGCCGCTCGACGTATTCGGGCAGGCGTCGCGTGTCGGCGAAGCGCTGCAGATCGACCGGCTCGCGCAGGCGCTGCATCTCGAAAACTTCAAGATGCTCGGCGCGAAAGACGAATGGCTCTTTCTGAACGTGCATCCGGGCGCGCTGACCGAGCCGTATCACGCGGCGGCGCTGCTCGCGAATCTCAGGCGGCTCGGCATCGAACCGCGCCGCGTCGTGCTCGAAGTGCTGGAGCACAGCGCCGAGGATATCGAGCGGCTCGCGCTCGCGGTGCAGCAATTCCGCGACCACGGCTTTCTCATCGCGCTCGACGACTTCGGCGCGGGGCATACCAACATCGAGCGTATCTGGCAGCTCGATCCGGATATCGTCAAGCTCGACCGCGTGATGCTTTCGCACGCCGGCCATAACGTGCACGCGCCGCTGTCGGCGCGCACGCTCAAGCAGCGGCGCAACATGGAGGCGGTGCTCTCAGGCATCGTGTCGCTGCTGCACGAAGCGGGCAAGCTCGTGCTGATGGAAGGCGTCGAGACGGAGCACGAAGCGCAACTCGCGCTCGCGAGCGGCGCGGATTTCGTGCAGGGGTTTTTCTTCGCGCGGCCGCATCCCGGCCTGGCCGACGGCATTCACGCGCGCGATGTCATCGGCGAACTGACCGATCGGTATCGCATGCAGACCGAAGCGCGCGAACGGCGCGAAGCGACGCGTCTTCAGCCGTACATCCGCGCGTTCGAGCGCGCGGCGGAACGGCTCGCGGCGGGCGAGCCGCTCGACGAAGTGTGCTGGAATTTCCTCGCGCTCGACCACGCCGCGCGCTGCTTCCTGCTCGATCAGAACGGCCGGCAGGCGGGCCGCAACGTCGTGCTGCGCGCCGACCGTGCCGCGCACGAGGCGCGCTTTCTGCCGCTCATCGACGCGCAGGGCGCTAACTGGCTGCGGCGCCCGTACTTTCGCGCGGCGCTCGGCGATCCCGAGCGCGTGCACGTGACCCGGCCGTATCTGTCGATCAACGAGGCGATGCCGTGCGTCACGCTGTCCGTGGAGACGCGCTCGCAAGGCAAGCGCTGCGTGCTGTGCGGCGACATCGACTGGCTTCCCGAGGACGGTGACTGATCACTTCGCCACGACGACCGGAATGCCCTTGAGCGACGACGCGCCCTTCATCGTGGCGATGGCGGCGCGCACCGCATCGCCCGTCGCCGCTTCGATGCCGAGGCGCGCGGCGATGTCGCGTTCGCTGCGCTTGACCATCGCGACGTTCGCGAGCTTCACGTGGCCGTAGCCGCGCACTTTCTCGAACAGCGCGGCGAGCGCTTTCGTCTCGTTCGCGTTGCCGGCATCGAGACCCGCTAGCGCGCGCGTCATCGTGACCTCGAAGTCATCCGCGAGCTGACGCTCCATGCGGCGTTCGAGCGTCTTGCCGAACGGATCGAGCGCGGTGCCGCGCAGCGCGCGGAACTTCGCGAGTCCGCCGAACACGGGCCACATCCATTGGCCGAAGGTCTTCTTCTTCGGCACGCCGCCGTGCGACAGAACCGGCGGCGCGAGATTGAACTTCACCGCGTAATCCGAACCGGCCGTGCCCTCGAACTGCGCCGCGAGCGACGCGCGAAACGCCGGGTCCGCATGCAGGCGCGCCACTTCGTATTCGTCTTTCACGGCGAGCAGCTTGTAGAACGAGATCGCGATGGCGCGCTTCACGTCCTCGTTCGCCGACGCCTTCCCGACCAGCGCGCGATAACGCCCGACGACCTTCGCGCCGCCATACGCGAGCAAACGCTCTTCACGATCGCTGATGAGTTCGGGCAGCGTCATCTCGCTCATCGCGATATGTTGCGCCTGCACGCGCGCCGTCAGCGATTCGAGCGCTTTCATGTCGTGCGCCGCGAGACGGCCGATGGAAAACGCCAGCTTGTTCGCCGCGACCGCGACATTGTTCAGTTCGATCGCGCGCATGAGCGCCGCCAGCGACAGCGGCACGAGACCGAGCTGCCATGCGAAGCCGAGCATCAGAATGTTCGCGCCGATCGTGTCGCCGAGAAAACGCTGCGCGAGCGCCTGCGCGTCGCAACTGCGCATCGCGTCGCGTGCATTGGGGCCGGCGGCGTGACGCATCTTGTCGAGCAGCGCATCGGCGTGAAGATTCGCCTCGGGGTTCTGCACGAAGCTCGCGTTCGGAATCGCGTGCGTGTTCACGACGATCTTCGTGCGGTCGTGCCGCACCGTCTGCAACGCTTCCGGGCTCGCGCCGACGACCATGTCGCAGGCGAGCAGCAAGTCGGCCTGCTGCGTGTCGATGCGCACCTGGTTCAGCAGCGCGTCCGTGGCGGCGAAGCGCACGAACGACAGCACCGAGCCGCCCTTTTGCGCGAAGCCCATGAAATCGAGCACCGACGCGCTTTTGCCTTCCAGATGCGCCGCCATGCTGATGAGCGCGCCGACCGTCACGACGCCCGTGCCGCCGACGCCCGTCACGAGAATGTCGTAGGGCGCGTTATCGAGCGCGCCTTGCGGCAGCGGCATCGCATCGACGCGGCGCGCGAGCTCGGCGGGATCGAACGCGTGGCCTTCGGCCTTCTTGAGCCGCGCGCCTTCGAGCGTGACGAAGCTCGGGCAGAAGCCGTTCACGCACGAATAATCCTTGTTGCACGACGACTGATCGATGCGGCGCTTGCGTCCAAGTTCCGTTTCGACCGGCTCGACCGACAGGCAATTCGACTGCACGCCGCAATCGCCGCAGCCTTCGCAGACGGCCTCGTTGATGAAGAGGCGCTTGTCCGGATCCGGAAACTCTTTCTTTTTCCGGCGGCGGCGCTTTTCCGCGGCGCACGTCTGGTCATAGATCAGAACGGTGACGCCCGGCGTGTCACGCAGGCGGCGCTGCACGGCATCGAGTTCGCCTCGATGATGAAACGTCGTGCCGCGCGGAAACTGATCTTCGTGGCCGATGTACTTTTCAGGCTCGTCGCTGACCACGATGAGCAGAGCGATGCCTTCCGCTTCCACCTGCCGCGCGATCTGCGGCACGGAAATGCTGCCGTCGACCGGCTGGCCGCCCGTCATCGCGACGGCGTCGTTGTAGAGAATCTTGTACGTGATGTTCGCCTTCGCGGCCACGGCCTGACGAATCGCGAGAATGCCCGAATGGAAATACGTGCCGTCGCCGAGATTCTGAAAGACGTGCGGCGTTTTGGTGAACATGGAATGCGACGCCCAATCGACGCCTTCGCCGCCCATCTGAATGAGACCGGTCGTGTCGCGTTCCATCCACGACGCCATGAAGTGACAGCCGATGCCGGCCTGCGCGACCGAACCTTCCGGCACTTTCGTCGAGGTGTTGTGCGGGCAGCCCGAGCAGAAGTAGGGCGTGCGCTTCACGGCATCGGCGATGTTCGAGAGGATTTGCGGCGCGACGAGATCGACCACCTTGTCGCGGCGATCGAGCGCCGGTTTGTGACGCGCGAGCCACTGCGCGAACACCGGCAGCACGCGCGACGGGCGCAGTTCGCCGAGCGCGGAAAGCAGCGCGGAGCCGTCCTGCGCATTCTTGCCGACGACCACCGGCCGCGCGCCATCGACGCGGTTGTACAAATGATCCTTGATTTGCTGCTCGATGACCGGTCCTTTCTCCTCGATCACGAGCACTTCGCTCAAACCCTCGACGAAGGTTTCGAGCCGCGTCGTTTCCAGCGGATACGACAGCCCGACCTTATAGATGCGCACGCCGGCCGCATCGAGATCCGCGACGGTCAGATCGAGGCGGCGCAGCGCTTCCATCAGGTCCAGATGCGCCTTGCCGCACGTCACGATGCCCACGTTCGCGCGCGGGCTCGGCGCGATCCATTTGTCGATGCTGTTCGTGCGCGCGAAATGGCGCACCGCGTCGATCTTGGCGGCAAGCCGCGCTTCGATCGTCAGGCTCGGCAGATCGGGCCAGCGGTTGTGCAGGCCGCCTTGCGGCGGCGTGAAATCCTGGGGCGCGCTCCAGTCGGTGCGGATCGCGTCGAGATCGACCGTCGAGCCGGACTCGACCGTCTCGGAAATCGCCTTGAAGCCGATCCACGCGCCCGAAAAGCGCGACAGCGCCCAGCCGTAAAGCCCGAATTCCAGCATGTCCGCGACGTTCGACGGATTCACCACCGGCATGTGCCACGAAATCATCGTCTGGTCGCTCTGGTGCGGCATCGACGACGACACGCAGCCGTGATCGTCGCCCGCGACGACGAGCACGCCGCCGTGCGGCGACGAGCCGTAGGCGTTGCCGTGCTTGAGCGCGTCGCCCGCGCGATCGACGCCCGGGCCTTTGCCGTACCACATCGCGAACACGCCATCGACGGTGCGTTCCGCGTCCGATTCCACGCGCTGCGTGCCCAGCACGGCCGTGCCGCCGAGTTCCTCGTTGATCGCGGGCAGAAAGCGCACGTCGTGCGATGCGAGCAGTTTCTTCGCCTTCCACAATTGCTGATCGACCATGCCGAGCGGCGAGCCGCGATAGCCGCTGATGAAACCGGCGGTGTTCAGGTTCGCGGCGCGGTCGAATTCGCGCTGCATCAGCACGAGACGCACGAGCGCCTGCGTGCCGGTCAGGAAGATGCGTCCTTTGGTGGCGGACAGGTTGTCGCCCAACTGGTAATCGGACAAAGCGGGAGGCGAAAAGATATCGGCGGGGACGCGCGCGTTCATGGGTTCTCCGGTCTTTCTAGGTATGCGAGGCAATGCGACATTCTTTGTCGACAAATGCGGAATGTTTTTGCTCACTTGCCCGGATTCCGCGCGCATCGAGAAACATCCGGTCCATTTGGGCGAAGAGCGAGAGGAATTTTCTCGATTCGTCGCGGCTACGCGTATACCCGGATCAGGCGGCGGCGCGCGAAGGGACTAATCTGAACGCCTCGAAGCCGACAAAAAGCGACGCCGATGAAGCTCTTCTACTGGCCGAAGACGCGCGCCTTCCGCGCGCTGTGGATGCTCGAAGAAATGCGCGTGCCGTATGACCTGGCGTTCGTGAACATTCGCGCGGGCGCGCAGAACGACGCCAGCTTCTGCCGCGTCAACCCGATGTCGAAGCTGCCCGCGCTCGAAGACGGCAGCGTGCGCGTCGCCGAGTCGGGCGCGGTGCTGCTCTATCTCGCGGACCGGCATCCGGAAACCGGGCTCGGCGTGCCGCTGCACGATCCGTCGCGCGGCCGCTTTCTGCAATGGATGTTCTTCACCGGCTCGTGTCTGGAACCGGCGATGGCCGAGCGCATGACCGGCGCGCAGGGCAACACCGTGAGCTTTGGATGGGGCGATCTCGGGCGCGTCGAGCACGCGATCGAAAGCGCGCTCGAAGAAGGCCCGTGGCTGCTCGGCGATCCGTTCACCGCCGCCGATATTCTCGTGGCAAGCACATTGCAGATCGCGTTCAAGGCGAAGCTGATCGAGCCGCAGGGCGTGCTCTTCGATTACGTCGAGCGCTCGCTCGCACGCGAAGGCTACGAGCGCGCGTCAGCGATCGACCGGCGCGAGGCGGAGCGGCTCGCGCTCAATACGCACGTGGGCCTCGCGCACCCGTCGAACGAGATTTAGGGAAACGCGCGCGGCTTCGGAATGCCCGCGCCGGCTTCGATATCCGACACCGCGCGCTGGTGCGCGAGTTCGACCGCCTCGGCTTTGTCGGCGAGGCCGTCATCGCCGCCGACGGTCGTCCACGGCTGCACCGCCTTGTCGTGATGACGGATCTCGTATTCCGCGTCCCAGCGCGAGCCTTGCAGCTCGACCGGCCTCACGTGGATGGCGTAGACGCCATAAAGGAAGATCTGCTCCGGCATGATTTCCTCCGATGCATCTAGAGTTCGATTTCGCCAAGGATGCGGTGCGCGAGCGCCCGCGCTTCGTTCAGCGCTTCCTCTTCGTTCCCGGATGCGGCTTCCACTTCGTAGAGCGTCGCATCGGTATCCTCGCCGTCGTCGCGCGCGAGCGAGACGAGACCCTGGAACTTGCCGCCGTCGATGGCGCGCACGCCGATCGTCGCCGTATACAGGCCTTTCGTGTAGGTCGTGTCTTCCATGATGGCTGCGCCTCCCGGCAAGGACGAAATCCATGCTAGCACGCAGTTATTTAACGCGTGCGACAGCTTATTTCAGCAGATCTTCGACCTCTTCCAGCGACGGCGAATGCGCGCCCGAATGCCGGCACGCCGCCGCGCCCGCCGCGAGCGCGAACTTCAGGTGATCCGACCAGCCGCCGTGGCGCGTCATCAGGCTGTAGAGCAATCCGCCGATGGACGCATCGCCCGCGCCGACCGTATCCGCCACTTCGACGCTCGGCGGGCGCGCGCGAAATTGCTCGTCGCCGGCGTAGAGCGTGGCTTCGGCCGAACCGCGCGTGACGAGCACGGTGGCCTGGGGATTCATCGAACGGATTTTCGCGAGCGCGTCGGCTTCCGGCATGCCCTTGAACAGCATGTGCAGATCTTCGTCCGATACCTTGATGAGATCGGCGAGACCCGCCATGTTGCGCAGGATCGGCTCGTAGCCGTGTTCCATCAGATTGCGGTAGTTCGGATCGAAGCTGATCTTCACGCCATGCTCGCGCAACTGCGCGGCGAGCGCGGCGAGCGTGCGCCCGAGCGGCTGGCGCACGAGGCTGATGCAGCCGAAGTGCGCCCATTTCACGCGCTCCATCCAGCCTGGCGGCAGCCGCGACGGGTCGAACGCCAGGTCCGCGCCGTTTTCGCCCATGAAGTAATACGTCGGCGGCTGCGTCTTGTGCACGATCGCGAGCAGTGGCGGGCGCTCTACGCGCTGCATGAAGCGCATGTCGAGACCGGATGCGGCGCTCGCTTCCCACAGGTCGTCGGAGAAATTGTCCGTGCCGAGCGAGCCGGCGCAGGCGGTCGGCAGGCCGAGACGCGCCACGGCGCGCGCGACGTTCCAGCCCGCGCCGCCGGGACGAGAAAGCCAGCTCGACACGTCGGTGCGGATCATGTCGGTGAGGATGTCGCCCGCCGACACGAACTGCGGGAAGTTGGAATGCTCGCTTGCCATGGTGTTCACCGTGAGATTTGGGGCGAAGAAAGCGCGTTCAGCACTTCGTAGCACGCGCCCATCGTGTGATAGTCGGTCTTGCCGGCCGGACTCTTCTCGTCGCCGTACTTGCGGTTGTCGCACGTGAGGATGCGATACCACGCGCCGTATTCGTGATCGACGAAGTGCGCCCAGCTATAGCGCCACAGTTCGTCGTAGCAGTCCCAGAAACGTTCGCGGCCCGTGCGTGCGCCGAGCAGCGCCGCCGCGGCGAAACTTTCCGCCTGCACCCAGAAATATTTGTCGTGGTCGCAGATGCTGTCGTCCGGGCCGAAGCCGTAGTAGAGGCCGCCGTGACGGCTGTCCCACGCGCGGCTGAATCCGGCGTCGAACAGTTCGATGGCGCGGGGGCAAAGCCACGACAGCGCGCGATGCCGCTCCAGAATCAGCAGCAGCTTCGCCCATTCGGTCTGATGCCCCGGCTGAAAGCCCCACGGCCGGAAGATGTTCGAGCTGTCGGATTCGTTGTAGTGCCAGTCCACCGACCAGTCGCGGTGAAAATGCTCCCACACGAGCCCGTGCGACAGCTTCGCCTGCCGCAGCGTGATATTGCCCGCAATCTTTTCCGCGCGATCCAGATAGATGACGTGGCCGGTCGCCTCGTACGCGGCGAGCAGCGCCTCGGTCGCGTGCATGTTCGCGTTCTGCCCGCGATAGGCGGAAAGCTGCCAGTCGGGCGTGGCTTCGTCGGCGTAGAGGCCGGCGTCGGCGTCCCAGAAGCGCTTTTCCATGATCGCGAAGGTTTCGTCGATCATCGGCTTCGCTTCGTCGATGCCCGCCATCGCCGCATGCGCGCACGCGAGCAGCACGAACGCCATGCCGTAGCAGTGGCGCGTGCCGTCGAGCGTGCGCTTCTGTCCGCCGCGCCACTCGATTTCCCAGTCGTAGCCTTCGTTCGCGGCATCCCAGTGGGCGTCGCGCAGGAATTTGAAAGCGTGGCGCGCGTCGTCCTGATAGGCGGCGTCGCCGAAATGGCGGTAGGCCATCGCGTAATTGAAGACGAAGCGCGTGCTGCTGACGAGATGGCGCGTCGTGCGGTCGTAGACGCTGCCGTCGTCCCTGAAATAGTGGAAGAAACCGCCGGACGGATCGCGTGCGTTGGGCGCGTAGAACGCGAGCGTGTCGCGCACGTGCGAGAGCAGGAAGTCGCGGCTGCGGAAATCGGTCGCGCGTTTCACTGACACTTCTTCCGCGAGGGCAGGTGAGGCGGTCATGTTCATGGCGTGCTGATGTCCTGTTTCGTCCCCGAGCTCGCGCGCGGAACGAAGGTGACGGCGACGAGCGTGTCGGCCTGGCTCGGCGGGCTCGATTGATCTTCCAGCAGCAGCTCGACGCCGCGTCGCCCGAGTGCTTCCTTGTCGACGGTCACGGTCGAGAGCGGCGGCGTGCTTTGGGCGGCGGCCGGGATGTCGTCGAAACCGACGAACGCAATGTCGTGCGGCACGCGCAAGCCGTGCATGAGACAGACGCGCATCGCGGCGAGGGCTGCTGCATCGTTATAGGCGAAAACGGCGTCGGGCAGCGGAGCGGATTGCGCGCGGGCGTCGGCGATCAGGCGCTCCATCGCATCGGCGGCGGCGAGATCGGCGGGCAGGCCGGGCTGCGTCATGATTTCCAGCGTCGGATCGAAGAGCAGGCCGGCGTCGAAAAATGCCTTCCGATAGCCGAGCGCGCGCTGCGCGATGCTGTGATGCGCGAGCGATCCGCCGATGAACGCGATGCGCCGCCGCCCCTGCGCGAACAAATGCTGCATTGCGAGCGAAGCGCCCTTCACGTTGTCGATGTTGACGGAGCGAAAACCCGGCGCGCGAAGATCGATCAGCACGGTGGGCCGCGCGAGCGAATGCAGGTGCGCGAGCAGTTCGGGCTCGACGAAGCCCGCGACCGCGATGGCGTCGGGCGCATGCAGCCGCATTTGCTGCGCGAGATCGTGCGTCGGACCGGCGGTGAGCACCGACGGAACGAGACGCCGCTCGCGGCACGCTTCCTCGAAACCGTGCAGCACATGCGAAAAAAACGGGCTGACGGCGAAATTGTTGTGCTGTCGGTGCAGCAAAAAGGTCACGCGTCGAATGCGCGTGCGCAACTGTCCCGAGTCATAGCCGAGCTGCTGCGCGACTTCGACGACACGCACGCGCGTGGCTTCGGACAAACCCGGTTGATTCTTAAGCGCGCGCGACACCGTCCCGATCGAGACGCTTGCCGCACGCGCGACATCGCGAATGGTGGTGGCCATCGTGGTGTTCTCTGTCTCCGCCTGTTTTTCGGCTTTCTACCTCTTGCCCGCGGGGCGATGTTTACCGCGCCCGCCGGATTCGCTTTTCGAGAGCGATTGTATAGTAAAAAACCGGAAAAACAGCCTATTTGAGATAGGAGAAAACCAGTAGATCCTTGTTATATATGAGATTCCTTGCGATTTGTTTGTTTAGTAAAAAAGAAGAAACATCAAGCCGCCGATGCTTCCCGGTCGTGTATCGAGCGCGTGTCGGGTGCCCAGACATCGAGAACCAGGTCGTCGTCCCAATAGTGGCAAAGCACGGGCATGCTCATGCGGCCGCGCAGCTTGGCGTGAACGTCGTCGCCGTTCTGACTCCAGCCTTCGATTGGCCTGCGCCAGTGGCACGCGACCACCGCGCCATGGCGCGACAAGCTCTGATGAATATGCTCGACGATATGCCATAGCTGCGGCTCGTCAAGGTAATAGCCGATTTCGCTGATCACGACGAGATCGACCTTGCCGCTCGGCCATACATCGGGCAACAGCATCTGCTGAACCTCGACGTTCGGACAATGTGCGACTCGTTGCCGCGTCAGCGCGACGGCATCCTCGGAGATATCGGTGGCGATGAGTTGGTCGCATCGCGCCGCGAGCAGCGCGGTCAGTTCGCCGTTGCCGCAGCCGGGTTCGAACCCGCGCGCGTAGTGCTCGTGCGGCAACGAAGCGAGCGTGAGCGCTCGCTTTCGCCGTTCATACCAGCGATGCCGGATTTTCCAGGGATCATCGTTTTCGCGATAAAGATCATTGAAGTACTGCTTAGTATTGTTAGTGTTGTTTTTCATATGAGTACGACTTCGAAAGGCCGAGTCAGCCGGGCCAGCACATGATCTGGCAGTACTGGCGCCTGACCGGTTGCGGCGTCAGGTTCGAGTTGGCTTCGGAAAGCCTGCACGGCCCGAAGTTTCCGGGCGTGCGTTGCGCCGTCGAGAACGATGCGGCGGGCACGGCTCCATGGCACGCGCGTATCGTCCGGCGACGCCCAGTGCCAGGTCCAGAGCGGCACTTCCACGCAAGGCAATTCGAGCGCTTCGGCCGCTGCATGAACGGCGCGCCCGGCTGCCTCGTGGTCGGGATGCCCATCATAGCGCCAAGTCGTGAAAACGATATCACCCGGTTGAAGATGTTCGGATAGCATTCCTGATAAATTGGCATCGATACTGCCGGGCTCGCCATCCTGAAGTCCGAGCCTGACCACCTGAGCGTGACGCAGGCGCAGCCGTTGCAGCGCGGACCGCGTTTCCTGCGGCCGCACGCGTGCAAGGCGCTCGGGCGGCCATTCGGTCGAATCCGGGTGGCTCGCGGTGCCGTCCGTCACGGCGATGATCAGTATGTTTCGGCTGATTTCCGAAAGACGCGAGAGCAGTCCGCCGGTGCCGAGGATTTCGTCGTCGGGGTGTGGCGCGACTACGACAGCCCGCCCGCCGAAAGGCACGAGTACCGCGGGATCGACTTCGGGCAAAGCACCCAGACGCCCCCAGCCCTGCCAGGCGGCTTCGGGTGTGCCATCGCCGGAAATGGTTCGATCGATTGCTGTCGGGTCGGCCGACGCTCGCGTGCTCACACTTGCCATGAAATCCTTTCCTCCTCGATGACGCGCTCGGCGAGCGATGCTTCGTCGCGCTCGGCGTGGCTTTGTCGAATGAATACGGGCAGGTCGGCCATGAGCTGCGCGAAGTGCGCGTTCCGGCATAGCGGGCCCGCGCCCAGCGCACGGCCCGCGTGCTCGACGACGAACGCCGCCGCACGCTCCGCCGCGAGACGTGCGCGCATGACGGGAAGGAGCGCGTCGGCGGCGGGTTGGCGGTCGATCAACGCCGCCGTTTCGCGCAGCAGCGCCGCCGTTGCGCTGAGCGTGGTGTCGATGGCGCCGAGATGCGCGAGCTTGTGCGGTCCGGCGCGCTGTTTCGCGTCGCGCGCGACGAATTCGGCGATACCGGCCGCCGCGCCGAACCAGCACGCGGCGATGCCCGCGCCACCGTGCCAGAAGCCGGGACGCTCCAGATAGGCGCGCGGCGGTCCGATCAACCGCGCGCGCACGCGCTCGAACCGGACATCGACGCTCGCGCTCGCTCGCATGCCCACCGCTTGCCAGCCCGCACCGGTGATTTGCACGCCATCCTCGCTCAAGTCGACGGCTGCGAGCACCGGTTCGCCGCGCTCGTTCCAGGCGGTCACGAGCGCATGCGTGACCGATGCCGCGCCGGAACACCAGAACTTCGCGCCTTGCAGCAGTACGGTCGCCGCGCCGGGGTCGCCTAGCGCCGAAAGACGCGCGTTCGGCGGTTCGGCCGCCCATACGGCCCACGCGCTGCCATCGTTCGGCCGGTCGTTGTCGAGTTCGGCGAGAATCGCCAGAGCATCCGTATGACCTTCGTACAGCTTGACGAGCGACAAGTCGAAAGCGGCTACGGCGCCGAGCGCACGCCAGCGCTCGCTCGTTCTGCCGTGACCGGGCAAGGGCAGACGGTCCAGACCGGCATCGATCAGCGCGCGCAATGCACGGCCCGTGTCTTCGGCATTGCCGCGCTGAAACAGCATCTCGCCGAGAAAGGCGCGCAACGTGGATGCCGCGGCATGGTCTTCGGCTTTATTCATCTTTCGTCCCGCATGACGTGTCCTGTATTCGCTTCCTGGCTTGCTATGAACAGGAGTGTGGCAAGGGACATGCCCGGCCGCCATTCAGCCGAAAGGGGTAGGCCAAAACGCCGGACGAGAGGCAGCACACAGACGCGATTCGATGAGAAAAGTCAGGTGTTCTGGCCTATTCCGTTTGGCCGAATCGACGTTGGCGCGAAACCGCGCTCAAATGACACGAAGGCCGCATGTCGCGGCCTTCGTCGGGGAAGGGGAAAGAGGATGAAGCGAGGAACGCCCAGCGTGGGCGGGCGTGAATCAGCGGCGCGCGGGCGCGCCGACGTTTTTGCCGTCGCGTGCCGGTTCGGGCGCGGTTTTGCGCGCACCCCACCGTTGCGCGAGCACGGCGCACACCATGAGCTGGATCTGATGGAACAGCATGAGCGGCAACACGACCGCGCCGACCGCATGCGAAGCGAAGATCACCTTCGCCATGGGAATGCCGGAGGCGAGGCTTTTCTTCGAGCCGCAGAAAATGATCGTGATCTGGTCCGCGCGCGAGAAGCCGAGGCGCTTCGCCACGAACGCCGTGATGCCGAGCGCGGCCGCCAGCAGGAGAATGTTGACCGCAAGCAGGCCCGCGAGCGTGGACAGCGAGATCGAATGCCAGATGCCTTCGTTCACGGCCTCGCTGAACGCCACGTACACCACGAGCAGAATCGAGCCTTGATCCACGAACTTGAGCATCGCCCGGTGCTTGTCGATCCATTTGCCGATGGCCGGCCGCAGCAGTTGCCCGGCGATGAACGGCACGAGCAGTTGCAGCGTGATGTTGCCGACCGTGTGCCAGGGCGAGCCGGTCGTCGCGCCGTGATTGCTCACGACCAGCCCGACGAGCGCGGGCGTGATGAAAATGCCGAGCAGGCTGGACGCGGACGCGCTGCACACGGCGGCCGGCACGTTGCCCTTCGCCATCGAGGTGAAGGCAATCGACGACTGCACGGTCGAAGGCAGCGTGCAAAGGAACAGGATGCCGGTATAGAGCGCGGGCGTGACCAGCGGCGTGAGCACCGGCTTGAGCACGAGGCCGAGCAGCGGGAATAGCGCGAAGGTGCTGAGCAGCACCACGAGGTGCAGCCGCCAGTGGGTCGCGCCCGCGATGATCGCCTCACGCGAGAGCTTCGCGCCGTGCAGGAAGAACAGCAGACCGATGGCGAAATCGGTGATCCAGTCGAACGCCACCGCCACGCCGCCGCGGCATGGCAGAAAGCTCGCGATGATGACCGTGCCGACGAGCGCCAGCGTGAAATTGTCGGGTAGGAGTTTGGGCCGTGCCATTCAGAGAGTCTCGTGCCTGGGCTTGCCGGGTGTGCTGCTGCTCGGCGTGATGGGGGTCAAGTAGGGAAAAACCATGATTTTCGCTCGTACCCGATTAAATTGGCAAATTCATTTGCTGGATCGATTGATGACCAAAGCGCATGAGCGGCGGAGTTGAGCATCGGAATCGGCGTCTGGGGAGCAACATCCGGACCGTTGCGCATTGTCAAATCACGGGCAGAATTTCATCACATGATTGGGCGTCCGAAACGCCTGCCGAAAGCGAAAAACTCTGACGTAACATGGTGTTACAACCATCGAGCGGGCCTAACACTTTTTGGCTCGACTGCCGCCTCGACGCCCAATAAATTGTTGAATACACCGGTCGGCGGGTTTTTGCATCGTGTCGATGCCATACCTCGAATGCTCCGACTACGGCCGGGTGTCCCGTTGGCTCGCAGCCCCGCTTTCGATGCCACGGACGAGAATATGGGTCGGACGCAGGCAGTTTGGACATGGCGCTCACTGGCTTTCGCAAGACTACCCGGCTTTTCGCATCTGCCGCGCTCGGCGCGCTGGCGGTGGCGGGTTCGCTCGCGCTCGCCGGACCGCGTGCCGAGTGGCTGTCGTCGACAGTATTCAGCGATACCGCCAGCAGCAGACAATCGCTGCACTACACACCGGTCGCCGCCAAAGACGGTCTCACGCCCGTCAGCGCCGAAGTGCGCCCCGTGCCGCGCGTCGAGCAAGCCGTGCCCATGCGCGGTTCCGGTTCCATCCGCGCCGACATCACGCGTTACAACGAAGAGCGCAGTCTGCCACGCCCGCCCGGGCGCCCGGCGGACGATGGCCGTACACCGGCCAACGCAAGCTACCGCAACTGATCAATTCGTTTCACCCGCTCCGGTTCGGAACGCAAAAGTATTGGCGCGTCTAGTTCCGCTGTCACGATGACGTAATCTCACCACAGTTACGCATCGAATTTCCTCCAGACATTCCTCTCTTTTTTCCGTGCACGGACAATGCGCCGTGCGCCGCAATTAGCCACTTCCCAGCGTATTTCAAAAGACTTTCGACCTCTTAAAAGGCGCGCCGCTGCTCGCTTTGAAGGACGTCGATGCCGATGAAAATCCGGCGCGCGCGCACAACGGAATCCGTTTTGCCGCGTTTGCCAGCGCTCAGCATTATCCGAACCGCTATACCCGCAATAACCAAACATATTTTTGACCGGAAAAATGGTCCGTAAAGATGGTGTCGCTCCACACGCGACGCCCTTTCGCCCATTCGACCAACAGGCCCGGTCAGACGAGGCGAGTGCAACGCCCCTCGCCCGCCAAGCTTTCAATTTTCGACAAAGACAGGAGAGTTCATGAAGTCAATCGTCAACCGTGCGCCGAAGACCAGGGTGAAAGCAACGGTCAAGACCACCGTGGTCGCCGCAGCGATGCTCGGCCTCGTCGCCGCGGGCGCGGCACACGCGCAATCGAGCGTTTCGCTGTACGGGCAGGTCGACGAATGGGTCGGCGCAACCAAGTTTCCGGGCAGCGATCGCGCCTGGAACGTGAGCGGCGGCGGCATGTCCACGTCGTACTGGGGCATGAAGGGCGCCGAGGACCTCGGCGGCGGCTACAAGGCCATCTTCACGTTGGAAAGCTTCTTCCGCGCGCAGAACGGCCAGTACGGGCGCTTCCAGGGCGATACCTTCTTCGCGCGCAACTCGTACGTCGGCATTCAAGGGCCGATCGGCACGATCACGGCGGGCCGTCTGACGACGCAACTCTTCGTCTCGACGATTCTCTTCAACCCGTTCGTCGATTCCTACGTTTTCTCGCCGATGGTCTATCACGTGTTCCTCGGCGCGGGCACGTTCCCGACGTACCGGACGGATCAGGGCGTGATCGGCGATTCGGGCTGGAACAATTCCGTGCAGTACACGTCGCCGGACTTCAACGGTCTGTCGGGCAGCGTGATGTACAGCTTCGGCAACAGCGCCGGCGACGGCCGCTCGAAGAAGTACAGCGCGCAGTTCCTGTACTTCCACGGCCCGTTCGCGGCCACCGGCGTGTATCAGTACGTGAACTTCAACAACACGCCCGGCGACCTGACCTCGGTCGACGGTTTCGCCACGCCCGGCTACAAGAGCCAGAGCGTCGGACAACTCGGCGCGTCCTACGACCTGAAGTACGTGAAGTTCTTCGCGCAGTACATGTACACGAAGAACGACTACGAAGGCCCGGGCACGTTCCACGTCAATACCGGGCAGGGCGGCGTGACGATTCCTCTGGGACCGGGCACGGTGATGGCGTCGTATGCGTACTCGCGCAGCAACGGCGGCCTCGACCAGACGCACAAGAGCTGGGCGCTCGGCTACGACTATCCGCTCTCGAAGCGCACCGACGTCTACGCCGCGTACCTCAACGACAAGTACACGAGCCTGTCGTCGGGCGATACCTTCGGCGTCGGCATTCGCGCGAAGTTCTGAGCGGCATCGATTCAAACAAAACACCGCGCCTTCGAGCGCGGTGTTTTTGTTTTATGCGACAGAAAAATCAGCCGATCGCGAGGCGCGCCTTCGCGTCGTCGTATTCGCGCCTGAGCCGCTCAACCAGTTCGGCGACGCTCGGCACGTCTTCCATCAGCCCGACGCCTTGTCCCGCGCCCCAGATGTCCTTCCACGCCTTCGCCTTGCTCGTGCCTTCGGCAAAATTCATCGCGGTTTTGTCCGACTGAGGCAGCGCGTCCGGATCGAGCCCGGACCTGACGATGCTCTCGCGAATGTAATTGCCGTGCACGCCCGTGAAAAGATTCGTGTAGATGATGTCGGCGGCGGTCGAATCGACGATCGCGCGCTTGTAATCCTCCAGCGCGTGCGCTTCCTTGGTCGCGATGAAGCGCGTGCCCATGTAGGCGAGGTCCGCGCCCATCGCCTGCGCGGCGAGAATCGAGCCGCCGTTGGCGATGGCGCCCGACAGCACGATGGGTCCGTCGAACATGCGCCGCACTTCGCCGACGAGCGCAAACGGCGACGTGGTGCCCGCATGGCCGCCCGCGCCGGCCGCCACGAGAATGAGGCCGTCGACGCCCGCTTCGAGCGCCTTTTGCGCGTGCCGCAGATTGATGACGTCGTGCAGCACGATGCCGCCATACGAATGCACGGCGTCGATCATCTCCCTGACCGGCGCGCGCAGGCTCGTGATGAAGATCGGCACCTTGTGCTCCACGCACACGCGCACGTCCTGTTCGAGCCGCGCATTCGACTGATGCACGATCTGATTGACAGCAATCGGCCCGATGACCGCATCGGGATGCGCGGCCTTGTGCGCGGCGAGCTCGCCTTGAATCTGCGTGAGCCATTCGTCGAGCAATTCGGTGGGGCGCGCGTTCAGCGCCGGAAACGAACCGACGATGCCCGCCTTGCACTGCGCGAGCACGAGTTCGGGATAACTGACGATGAACATAGGCGAGCCGACGACGGGCAACGCGAGGTGCTGCAAGATGGCGGGCAGGGCCATGGCACGAGTCTCCTGATTGTGTCCGAGCAGCGTCGAGGTCCATTCTGGCACGCACCCTCATTCTGCGGATAGCGCGTGATTGTGACCAGCGAACGATCGTTCGATTATAGCCAGAGCATTCGCCGTGACATATCCGTCGAATCCCGAGGAAGTCTTCGGTTTCGGTGTTTGCGCGCATGCCGGCGCCCCGGCGAGTGCGGCGGCGCGCCTACAATCATCCGCAATGCCACGAACAAGAAAACCAATCATGTCTTTCGGAGACTACGCGCCGTTTCGTGTCGACGCGGCGGGCGTCGAGATCGTCGGGATGAAAGGCGGGGACGGGCCGCCGCTTCTGCTTCTGCATGGCCATCCGCAAACGCACGAGATCTGGCACAAGTGCGCCGGCGAGCTGGCGAAGCACTTTACCGTCATCGCGACGGATTTACGCGGCTACGGCGCTTCCGGCAAGCCGCCGAGCGACGCGCGCCACACACCGTATTCGAAACGCGCGATGGCCGCGGATCAGGTCGCCGTGATGCGCCACTTCGGCTTCGAGCGCTTCCTCGTCTGCGCGCACGATCGTGGCGCGCGTGTCGCGCATCGCATGGCGATGGATTTTCCCGACGCCGTCGATCGCCTGATGCTGCTCGATATCGCGCCGACGCTCGCCATGTACGAAGCCACCGACCGCGAATTCGCGACCGCGTACTTTCACTGGTTTTTCCTGATTCAGCCGACGCCGCTGCCCGAACTGCTGATCGGCGGCAATCCGAATGCGTACATCGACCGCGTGATGGGCAATCGTCACGCGGGCCTCGCGCCGTTCGCGCCGCACGCGTTGCAGGCGTATCGGGACGCGCTCGCGTCGCCGGGTGCGGTGTTCGCCATGTGCGAGGACTATCGCGCGTCGGCTGGCATCGACCTGGAGCACGATCGCGCCGATCTCGAACGCGGCCTGAAGCTCGCCTGTCCGTTGCGCGTGCTATGGGGCCGGGAAGGCGTGATCGAACGATGCTTCGATGCGCTCGAAGAATGGCGGCGCGTCGCGCGCGACGTGAGCGGCCGCGCGCTGCCGTGCGGCCACTACATTCCCGAGGAACAGCCCGAGATGCTGCTCGCGGAAATGCGCGCGTTCTTCGAGGCCGATGCACCCTGAAACCCGCGCCGGCATTGGTTCTTACGCGGGTTCAGGTGAGCGTTGGAAGTTTGTAGGGAAAGCACCGATGCACGTGAAATAGTGTCGCGCTACGATACGCTGGACGTTGATCACGTCCATATGATTCTGCCGCTTGCCGTAGCTGACAAGCGGCTTTCTTTTTGGTTTTCCTTTTTACCGGCGCGTGTGCGTTACGCCGCCGAGACGACGTCGCCGCTCACCTTCACCGAGCCGCCGCGCGCCAGTTCCCCCACGATCTTTTCGACGAGCGCACGGCGTTCGTGAGACGCCGCGAGCGTATCGGCGGCGGCGCGCATCGCGCGGGCGTGTTCCGTCATCGAGAGGATTGCCTCGAACGGCATGGCGCGCGCTTCCATCAACTTGAAGACGATCAGCACCTTGAGCGCGTTCTTCGCGTTGCGCGCGGGATCGGCCCGCAGATAGTCGAGGCGCGAAGCCGCCGTATCGAGCGCGCGCGCAACGTCGGTGAACGGCGCGCCGTGTCCCGGAATGACGATCTCCACGTCGAGCGTCGAGATGAGATCGAGCACGGCGCGCTCTTCCGCGAAGCCGCTTTCGCCTTCCAGTTCGGGAAAGATCACGCCGAAGCCGTTTTCCCACAACGCGTCCGCGCTGATGAGCACGCGCGTCTCCGGGCAATACAGCATCAGCGAATGCGGATCGTGGCCCGGCGCGCCGAGCACGTTCCAGTCGAAGCCGCCGAGCGCGAGCATCATGCCGTTTTCGATCGTGCCCGTGAAGCCGAAACGATCGCAGCGCTGGCCGGTCGCGCGGAAAGTGAGCGCTTCTTCGTCCCACGCGCGTACGGCGTGCGCTTCGCTCGCGGGAATCAGCGTGTCGCACGCATAGGTTTGCTGGAGCAGCGCATTGCCGCCGCAATGATCCGAATGAAGATGCGTATTGACGATCAGATCGAGCCCGCGCGCGCCGAGCGTGCGCCGCACGAGCGCCAGCGTCTGCGGCGCATGCGACGCATAGCCCGTATCGACCATCGCCGTGCCCGCCGCGCTCGTGAACAGCACGTTGTTCGACGAGAGCCATCCGCGTTCGAGCACCGTGATCGACTCGGGCAGCGCCTTCATGCGCCTTTCTCCAGTGGCATGACGACGATGGTCGCCGTCGCTTTCATTACGCTTTCGCCGAGCTGATTGCGCGCGCCGCCTTCGAGCTTCACGAGATCGCCGTTCAGGCTCGGTTTCCACTTCGCTTCGGTGACGCGCCAGTGCATCGTGAGCACGTCGTTCGCCTTCACCGCGCGCGTCAGTTTGATGCCGAACTCCAGGCCGAGCGGCTGCGCGTCGCGCGAGAAATGCGCGGCGAGCATCGCCATGAGATGCGCGGTCGGCTGCGTGCCCGATGCGATCAGCGTGCCGAAGCGGCTCGCGCGCGCATAGGCGTCGTCGTGATGCAGCGGGTTCGTGTCGTTGACGAGCGTCGCGAAATGCCTGATCGAGTCGGGCGGCAGTTCGAGCGTCGCGTCGAACGATTCGCCGATCGTCACGACGCGCGCGCCTTGCCGGCGGCTCTCGACGCGCGCGAGCACGGCGCGCTTTGCGTCATCGTCGCAGGCGGCCCACGCGGCGATTTCGTCGAGCGTGCGAAAACAGCCGTCGCAGAAGCCGGTTTCCGGATTCATGCGGCACACGTCGACGCACGGCGACGCGATCTCGGTCATGACTTCGCGCATTACGACACGACTTCGCGCAGCGCGACGTCCGCGACGGGCGCGCCCGTCAGCTCGATCAACTCCTGCGGCGACAGATTGAACACCGCGTGCGGATGCCCGGCGGCGGCCCACAGGCTGTCGAGCGCGAGCAAGTCTTCGTCGATGAGCGTGACCGGCGTGACCGCGTGGCCGATCGGGCACACGCCGCCGATCGCGTAGCCGGTTTTCTCGCGCACGAACTTCGCGTCCGCGCGCGCCAGTTCGCCGACGCGCGCCGCGACCTTGGCTTCATCGACGCGATTCGCGCCGCTCGCGATCACGAGCACGGGCGAGTCGTCTTTCTTGCGGCGAAAGAGAATCGACTTCGCGATCTGCGCGACCGCACAGCCGAGCCCCGCCGCCGCTTCCGCCGACGTCTTGCCGGTCTCGGGCAGCATCACGACGTCGTGCGGATGCCCGCGTTCCTTCAACATGAGCGCGACGCGGCGCGCGGATTCGGGTAATGAATCGATCATCGTGTTCCTTTTCGGCTCAGGCGCAAGCGGCGGCGCCGTCGCGCTTCTTCGTGAGGATCGCACGGCCCGCGCGCGACGAACTCGGCTTGTTGATGGCGCGCGAAATGAAATCGCCGATCTCGACGAGCTGATCGAGATCGACGCCCGTCTCGATGCCGAGCCCGTTCATCAGATACACGACGTCTTCCGTCGCGACATTGCCGGTCGCGCCCTTCGCATACGGACAGCCGCCGAGACCCGCGACCGACGCGTGATAAATCTCGATGCCTTCGAGCAGCGCCGCATAGATGTTGCCGACGGCCTGGCCGTACGTATCGTGGAAATGGCCGGACAGACGCTCGCGCGGAAACACCTTCTGCACCGCCGCCATCACTTCGCGCGTGCGTTTGGGCGTGCCGACGCCGATCGTGTCCGCGATGTCGATTTCATCGCAGCCGAGCGCCTTCATGCGCTCGACGACATCCACGACCGATTCGATGCTCACTTCGCCCTGATACGGACAGCCGAGCGCGCACGAGATGCTGCCGCGCAGCCGCATGCCCGCGTCTTTCGCGGCCTTGGCGACCGGCTCGAAACGCGCGATGCTCTCCGCGATGCTGCAATTGATGTTCTTCTGCGAGAACGCCTCGCTCGCCGCGCCGAAGATCACGATTTCGTCCGCTTTCGATTCGAGCGCGCCTTCGAAGCCGCGCATGTTGGGCGTCAGCACCGAGTAGATCGTGCCTGGACGGCGCTCGATGCCGGTCATGACGGCGGCGGCGTCGGACATTTGCGGCACCCACTTCGCCGACACGAACGAGGTCGATTCCACGTTCACGATGCCCGCCCGCGCGAGCCGGTTGACGAGCTCGATCTTGGTTTCGGTGGGCACGAATTCTTTCTCGTTCTGCAGGCCGTCGCGCGGCCCGACTTCGACGATTTTCACTTTTGACGGAATCATGGCTGTCTCCTTTTCTATGCGATGGGTTCAGTATCCGCGCCTGAAATCGACGATGCCGCTGATCGGCTCGCCGCGCGCGAGCGCCCTGATCTTGCCGGCGATCTGCACGATGCTTTCCTCGCGCAGCGTTTCCGCCGAAATGTGCGGCGTGACCGTCACGCGCGGATGCGTCCAGAACGCGTGATCCGGCGGCAGCGGCTCGGTGTGGAAGACATCGAGCGTCGCGGCGGCGAGCTGGCCGCTGTCGAGCGCGGCGAGCAGGTCGTCATCGACGAGATGCGGGCCGCGCGCCACGTTCACGAGATACGCGCCGCGCGCGAGCCGGGCGAACGTGCGCGCGTTCAGCATGCCCTCGGTGTCCGGCGTATGCGGCAACAGATTGACGAGCACCTTCACGCCGTCGAGGAAGGCGTCGAGCTGTTCCGCGCCCGCGTGGACCTGCACGCCTTCGATCGTCTTCGGCGTGCGGCTGTAACCGCGCACGGGCACGCCGAGTTTCAGCAAGCCCTTCGCCACTTCGCCGCCCAGCACGCCGAGGCCGAGCACGCCGACCGTGAACGATTCGCGCGGGTGCTGCGGCAGCTTCTGCCAGCGGCCTTCGCGCTTAAGCGCATCGTATTCGTCGAAGCGGCGCAGATAGCGCAGCACGCAATACGTCGCGTATTCGACCATCTGCTGCGCCATGCCCGTGTCTTCGAGACGCACGAGCTTCGCGTTCGGCGGCAGCGTGCCGGGTTCCTTGCGCTCGACATCGAGGATCGCATCGACGCCCGCGCCGAGATTGAACACGGCCTGAAGATCGGGGCGATTCGCAAATAGCTCGTGCGGCGCGCGCCAGACGATCGCGTAATCGGCGGGAGCCGTGTCGCCCGGTTCCCAGACGCGCAGGTCCGCATCCGGCAACTCGCGGCGCAGGCCGCCGAGCCAGGCGTCGAGGTCCGCGTTCTGTTCGTAGAAGATGATTTTCATGGCCGCATCGATCGGGTTCAGTTGGCGTGCGAGTGTCCGCAGGCACGCTCCGCCTGCTCGACGCTCACATTCTGCGCAGCGTCCGCGCGCATGCCCAGACGCTCGATCAGCTTGCGGTCGGCTTCGGCTTGCGGATTGCTCGTCGTCAGAAGCTGGTCGCCGTAGAAGATCGAATTCGCGCCCGCCGCGAAGCACAGCGCCTGCAGCGCTTCGTCCATCTGCTCGCGGCCCGCGGAGAGGCGCACCATGGCTTTGGGCATCGTGATGCGCGCCACCGCGATCGTGCGCACGAACTCGAACGGATCGAGCGCTTCCGTGCCGGTGAGCGGCGTGCCCGAGACCTGCACGAGATTGTTGATCGGCACCGATTCCGGATACGGCTCCATGTTCGCGAGCTGCGAGATCAGCCCCGCGCGCTCGCGCCGCGATTCGCCCATGCCGACGATCCCGCCGCAGCACACGTTGATGCCCGCGTCGCGCACGCGCTCCAGCGTGTCGAGCCGGTCCTGATACGTGCGCGTCGAGATGATCTGGCCGTAGAACTCCGGCGACGTATCCAGATTGTGGTTGTAGTAATCGAGGCCCGCATCGCTCAGCGCCTGCGCCTGATGCGCTTCGAGCATGCCGAGCGTCACGCAGGTTTCGAGGCCCATCGCCTTCACGCCGCGAATCATGTCCTTGATCGGTTCCAGATGCCGGTCCTTCGGATTGCGCCACGCCGCGCCCATGCAAAAGCGCGTCGCGCCGTTGGACTTCGCGACTTCGGCCGCTTTCAGGACTTCATCGACGTCCATCAGCTTTTCGGCCTTCAGGCCCGTGTCGTGATGCACCGACTGCGGGCAATACGCGCAGTCTTCCTCGCAGCCGCCCGTCTTGATGGAAAGCAGCGTGGAAAGCTGCACCGCGTTCGGATCGAAGTTTTCGCGATGCACGGTCTGCGCGCGATACAGCAGATCGTTGAACGGCAACGCGTACAGCGCGACGACATCGGCGACGCGCCAGCGCTGCATCGGTTGCGGCGTGGCCGTGGAAGGGGTCTCGGCAGCGATTTGTTGCGTCATGGTTCAATCCTTTCGATGAAGCGGGTGAGTCAGAACGCCGATATCGAGCGCCTCGGCGGCGCGCTTTGCGTCGTTCGGCGCGAGATGCGGAATCACGCCGATGAGCGGCGCGTCGATGCGTTGTTTCAGTGAAGCGATGTTCTCTTCCGGGTACAGCATGGCCGGATCGATGCGATTCGCGACCCAGCCCGCGAGCTTCAACCCGCGCGACGCGATCGCCTCGGCGGTCAGGAGCGCATGGCTGATGCAGCCGAGCCGCATGCCGACGACGAGCACCACCGGCAGATTCAGCGCGACGGCGAGATCGGCGGTGTCGTGCGTGTCGGTCAGCGGCACGCGAAAGCCGCCGACGCCTTCGACCACGACGATATCCGCTTTCGTGACGGCAAAGCGATGCGCGTCGACGATCTTTGAAATATCCAGCGCAATGCCTTCGCGCGCCGCGGCGATGTGCGGCGCGATCGGCTCGCGCATCATGAACGGCGTGCGAATGTCGTTCGGCAGCGCGACGTTCGCGGCGGCGTCGAGCTGATCGGCGTCTTCGTTGTGCAGCACGCCGTCGCGTTCGATCGCGCCCGAGGCGATCGGTTTCATTGCGGCGGCGGAGAGGCCCGCGCGCGCGAAGCCGTGCAGCAGCGCGCACGAGACGAAGGTCTTGCCGATCTCGGTATCCGTTCCGGCGACGAAGAAAGATAAAGCGCTCATAGGCTGTTCAGGGCGTGATCGAGCCGCGCAAGATCGTCTTCGCTGTGCGCGGCGGAAAGCGAAATGCGCAGGCGCGACGTGTTCTGCGGGACCGTCGGCGGACGAATCGCGGGCACCCAGAGGCCGTGCTTGTCGAGCGCGGCGGCGATGGCGAGCGTTTCGTCGTTGCCGCCGATCACGAGCGGCTGCACGGCGGTATGCGAATCGACCGGCATCCAGCGCGTGCGTTTGAGCATCGCACGCGTGGTTTCGATGAGCGACGCGAGATGCGCGCGCCGCTGATCGCCTTCCGCGCCCCCGATGATTTCGATGCTCTTCGACACCGCATGCGCGACCGCGGGCGGCGACGCCGTCGTGAAGATATACGGACGCGCGCGCTGCACGAGCCATTCGACGACGGTTTCATCCGCCGCGACGAACGCGCCTGACACGCCCGCCGCCTTGCCGAGCGTGCCGACATAGACGAGATGCGGCGAGCGCAACTGCAGCGCCGCGAGCGCGCCGCGACCCTGCGGGCCGAGCACGCCGAAACCGTGCGCGTCGTCGACGACGAGCCACGCGCCGTACTTTTCCGCAAGCTGGACCAGACGTTCGAGCGGCGCGATATCGCCGTCCATGCTGAACACCGTGTCGGTGACGATCAGTTTCGTCGCGGCGCTATCGCCGGAGGCGTCGAGCATGGCGTCGAGCGCCTGCATGTCCGCGTGCGGATAAATCTGCGTCTCTGCGCGCGAAAGTCGCACGCCGTCGATCAGCGACGCGTGATTCAGCGCGTCGGAGAACACGAGCGTGCCGCGTCCGGCGAGCGCCGTCACCACGGCGAGATTCGCCATGTAGCCGGTGCTGAAGTAGAGCGCGCGCGGCGTGTCGACGAAACCGCCCGAGAACGCGGCGAGATCGTCTTCGAGTTGCGCGTGCGCGCGCGAATGGCCGCCGAGCAAGTGCGAGCCGCCGCTGCCCGCGCCGTAGCGCGACGCGCCTTCGGCCAGCGCCGCGCGGATCGCCTCGTGCGCGGCGATGCCGAGATAATCGTTGCTCGCGAAGCCGACGATCTCGCGGCCATCGACGGTCATATGCGCCGAGCACGCGCTGTCGATGGTCTTGCGGCGGCGGCGCAGGCCGCGCGCGTCGATATCGGCGAGGCCCTGTTTTAGCGTGTCGTACAGCGCTTGCGAAGTGGCGGTGTTCATGCTGTCTCCGCAAGAGTGGCGTCGAGCGTTTCGCGCATGCGTCGCGCGAGGAGATGGAGCTCGTCGTCGGTGAGGATGTACGGCGGCATCGCGTAGACGGTCGTGCCGATCGGGCGCATCAGCAGTTCGCGCTGCAATGCCTGAGCGAAGAAGCGGCGCGAGAACGTTTTGTCGGCGATATCGACGTCGAACGCGAAGATCGTGCCGCGATTGCGCAGATTGCGTACGCGTTCGTGTTGCGCCAGCGGCTTGAGCGCTTCGTTCAACAGCGCCGATTTGCGGCGATTTTCCGCAAGCACGTTCGCGCTTTCGAACAGATCGAGCGTCGCCAGCGCGGCGCGGCACGCGAGCGGATTGCCCGTGTACGAATGCGAATGCAGAAAGCCGCGCGTGACGTCGTCGTCGTAGAAGGCGGCGTAGATCGCGTCGCGCGTGAGCACGATCGAAAGCGGCAGGTAGCCGCCACTGATGCCCTTCGAGAGACACACGAAATCCGGCCAGATATTCGCCTGCTCGCACGCGAAAAACGTCCCGGTGCGCCCGCAGCCGACCGCGATTTCATCGGCGATCAGGTGGACGCCGAATTCGTCGCACAAGGCGCGCAGTTGCGTGAGATACGACGCGTCGTACATCGACATGCCCGCCGCGCATTGCACGAGCGGCTCGACGATCACCGCCGCGAGATGCGCCGCGCGTCGCTCGAACAGCGCGCGCATCGCGGCGATGGCTTCATCGACGCCCGCCGCGCCCGGCGACGCGACCACGTGCGCGTGGCGAATCAGCGGATCGTAAGCGTCCTTGAAGATGGCGACATCGGTGACGCCGAGCGCGCCGATGGTCTCGCCGTGGTAGCTGTTCGCGAGACAGGCGAACTCGCGCTTGTCGCTCTGTCCGCGATTGCGCCAGTAGTGAAAGCTCATCTTCAGCGCGATCTCGACCGCCGACGCGCCATCCGACGCGAAAAACGCATGGCCGAGCGTGTGCTGCGTGAGCGCGGAGAGGCGCTCGGCCAGCTCGACGGCGCTCGTGTGCGTGCAGCCCGCGAGCATCGCGTGTTCGAGCGTGTCGAGCTGATCCTTGAGCGCGCGGTTGATGTCGTCGTTCGCGTGGCCGAAGAGATTCACCCACCACGAGCTGATCGCATCGAGATAGCGCTTGCCTTCGTGGTCGTAGAGCCACGCGCCCTTGCCGCGTGCGATCGGCACGAGCGGCGCGCGTTCGTGATGCTTCATCTGGGTGCACGGATGCCACACGGCTGCAAGCGAGCGGGCAACCCAGTCCTGATTGGCTTCTGTGTTCAAAAACGGCTCCGAGGCCCGCGCACGATGCCGGGCCGGATACTTCGGGCAGGCATCGAAGCGCCTGCGTTGCTGGGAAAACTGCGTGCGTCAATTATCCCTAAAACATGCGCAACCTTCCGTATTCGGAAGGTTTTTGCGCCATGCGTGTGCGCGCAATGGAAATGCGAAAACGCGCTATCGCCTCTAACTTCGCCGATTTCGATGCGTTGTCGCGCGAAAGACGCAAAAACGCCGGCGCGAAGGCCGGCGTTCGAGACGTGCGGGAAAGCGCGTTTCAGCGCGAGGCGGTCTGCGTCTCGGCCGCCTGATCGTTCCAGACGACGCGATTGTTCACCGCATAGAGCTTGCACGGGTCCGCGCTCTGCTTCTGGCAACTCGCGATGGCGACGGCCATCGGATCGTCGCCGCCTTCGGCCCACGACCACGCGCCGGAATCCGAAACCGCGAACGCGCGGCTCGAATACTGCGACAGGAAATTGCGATAGCCGGCGCGGCCATTGTCATCGAGAAAGGGCACGGACTGCACCGCGTCGAGATCGGCGAAGGTGGTCGCCTTCGGCATGTGCGGCTCGGAAACCTGATATTGCACGGACGTCGGCATGCCGATCTGCGCGAGGAACGCCTTCACGCGCGGCCACCAGACCTGCACGCCGTCGCGATCGCCGACCAGCCGGTGCGCGTCGTTCTTGTAGGTGCCGAAATCGACCATGCTCGAGCGCGCGCCGTGCGACGTGAACGCGGCGTACATCTGCGCGGAGAGATCGCCTTGCCAGACCGAATCGTTGTCGCCGTAGAGCCACAGCGAGGGCAGGCGCACATGCTCGCCGTAAGCGCCGAACGCGTTGACGAGATTCTTTTGCCAGCCCGCGCATTCGTCCTGACGCAGTCCGCCGGAAAAGTTGATGAGGCCGCGCACGCCGGGCGCCGCGACGGCATCGCGCGCGCCATAAGCGATCGTCGTCAGGCCGCCGTGCGACGTGCCCGCGACCACGATATGCGTCTTGTCCACATACGATTGCGCGCTCATGTACGCGACGGTCGCGGCGACGTCCTGCGCCTGCGCGAAGCCGTTCGCCTCGACGTTGCAGCCGTGACCCGTGTAATCGCCGCCCGAGCCCGCGAAGCCGCGGCGGTTCGGCACGACCACCACGTAGCCGTGGCGCACGAATTCACGCGCGAGCGCGACCGGACGATTGCGCGGCTGCGCGTGCGAATCGCCGGGCAGCTTGCCGTGATTGAAGACGATCATCGGGAACGGACCCGCGCCGTCCGGCTTGAACACGGTGGTTTCGAGCGCGATATCGCCTTCGGGAATGTCGATGACGCTTTCATTCAGACCGTTCGCGACGGCGGGCAGGCCGGCGTCGAGCGAATCGGGGATGCGCGAAAGCGATTGCGTGAACGCGGGCGCCTGGAGACCTTCGGACTGACGCACGCCGCCGATGGGTTCGGCGCGCGCCACGGATGTGACGAACGACGTCGCGAGCGAGCACACCATGCTGCATCCGACTAACCAAGTTCTGATCGCCATCCGTTGAACTCCGACCGCGCTTCCAATCAATGCGTTGATACGGCGTGACCCTGACAACTTTTGAAGTCAAACCTATCGCGCTGCTCGTATTGAGCAGTATCGGCTGCGGGTTCCGGGAGTCATGCCCGAATAAGGCATGACAATTGGCTTCAAAACGGGGCATCGCTGCGAACGTCCGGGCACGGAAATGACTGCGCCCTGACGTAACAGAGATTAACCGTTCAAAATTGCACTGCACAATAAGTGCAACCCCGTAACTGTTTAATCTGAAAGGAAATTCTTAGGAAATTACTACCGCGGCGCGCGCTATATTTCTGAAGTCCATATTTACTTTTCTTTTATCTGACCATCGACATATATCCATCGTCCGGCGGCGTTGCGCGTGAACCGGCTGGCTTCGTGGAGCCGATGCGCGCGCCCGCCCGTCTTGTAGCGCGCGACGAACTCGACTTCTTCGTGATCGGCATCGATTTTCGTATGGCGTCTGATTTGCAGGCCGAGCCAGCGCGTGCCGTCGCCGGAAGCGTCGAGGTCGGGCGGGCAGGTCGATTCGGCCCATGTTGCGCTCAGATACGCCGTGTCGCCGAGCACGTAGGCGGTGTAGCGCGAACGCATCAGTTCCATTGCGTTCGCGGGCGCTTCGCCGCGTTCGACGAAACGCCCGCAGCAATCGTCGTAGCGCGGCGCGCGTGCATCCGGTCGCTGGCCGGGCGCGGCGCCGCCGCAAGGGCAATCCAGCGGCTTCATTCAGCGACGCCCGGCATCTCGACGTGACGCGGCTGGCTGCGCACGCGATCGAGCCACGCGCGGATCGCCGGATAGCGCGACAAATCGACATTCGCCTGATCCGCGACGTGCGTGTACGCGTACAGCGCGATATCCGCAATCGTGTAGCGCTCGCCGACGAAGAACGCGCGCGTCGCGAGATGCCGTTCCATTACGTCGAGCGCGCGGTACGAGCCCGCGATCCTGTCGGGCAGGCGGGCGTCGTCGGGCTGCTTCAGGAATTGCAGGATGAAGCGCGCCACCGCGACGAACGGCTCGTGACTGTATTGCTCGAAGAACATCCATTGCAGCACTTGCGCGCGTTCGAGCCGGTCGGCGGGAAGGAGCGGCGAGCCGTCGGCGAGATAGGCGAGAATCGCGCCGGATTCGGCGAGCGTGGTGTCATCGTCGATGACGAGCACCGGCACCTTGCCGTTCGGATTGAGCTTTTTGAATGCGTCGGTGCGGGTCGCGCCGTTCATCATGTCGACTTCGTGCCAGACGTAAGGCAGGCCGAGCTGTTCGAGGACGAGGCGAACCTTGTAGCAGTTGCCGGATGCGGACACGCCGTGTACCTGATAACTCACTTTCGCTCCTCGTTGAGGTTTCACCATTCGATTTTCGTGCCGTCGTACTGCACGAAGCTGCCGTTGAACTGTTCGCGCAGCGCGCCCGCTTCGGCGATGACCGCGCGCATGCCCGAGACGCTGTGCGCAACGTCGATCGCCGCCGACGGCCCGCCCATCTCCGTGCGCACCCAGCCCGGATGCAGCGCGATGCACGCCGAATGGCGCGATTCGAGCGACGCCGACTTCAGCGCCGAATTGAGCGCTGCCTTGCTCGCGCGATACAGCCAGCCGGTCGTGCCGCTCGCCTCGGCGATGCTGCCCATCTTGCTCGACACGACCGCGAGCACGCCGCCGGCGGCATCGGTGAGCGGCAGGAGCACAGGAATCAGCTGCATCGGGCCGCGCACGTTGGTGTGCATCACCTGATCGAAATCCTCCGCGGCGATGGCTTCGACGCCTTCCGTGCGCGGGCCGTACACGCCCGACACGACGATCGCCACGTCGAGCTTTTCTTCGTCGAGCTGCCATGCGAGCGCGGCGATCTGCTCGGGTTGCGTGACGTCGAGGGGGAAGGTTTGCGCGCCCATCGCGTCGAGCGCGGAGAGCGAGGCTTTATCGCGGGCCGTGGCGAGCACGCGCCAGCCGTCGCGAACATATTCGCGGGCGAACTCGTGGCCGAGACCGCGCGACGCGCCGACGATCAATACCGTTTTCATGAGCGAACCATTCCGTGTGTGGGCGACCTTGCGACTATAGCGCGCGACCCGCTGTCGCGCCGCGTTCGGCGGCGTTTCGGCTATCGTTGTGCGCTTTCGAATACGTAAGACCACGAAGATGATGCATACCGATGTCGTGATCGTCGGCGCGGGGCCGGCCGGCTTGTGTCTCGCGAATGCGTTGAGCCGCGCGGGTTTGTCGATCGTGCTCGTCGAGCAGCAAAGTATCGATGCGCTGCGCGAGCCGGCCTTCGACGGGCGCGAGATCGCCTTGACGCAAAAATCTGTCGCGTACCTGAGGACGCTCGGCGCGTGGGAGCGCATCGATGCGCACGCGAAATCTCAGCTTGCCGACGCGCGCGTCTTCAACGGATCGTCGCCGTTCTCGATGAAGATCGGCCACGCCTTGAGCGGCCACGCCGAACTCGGCTGGCTGGTGTCGAACCATCTGATCCGGCGCGCGGCGTTCGAGGCGGTCGAGCATCTTCGCAATTCGGGTGCGCAGATTCGCGTGATGGCGTCGGAATGCGTGACCGATCTCGATACCGACGCGTGCGGCGCGCGCGTGCGGCTCGAAAGCGGCGCGACGCTCACGGCGCAACTGGTCGTGGCGGCGGACAGCCGTTTCTCCGCGACGCGCCGCATGATGGGCATCGCCGCCGAGATGCACGATTTCGGCAAGTCGATGCTCGTGTGCTGCATGACGCACGAGGCGCCGCACGATCACGCAGCGTGGGAATGGTTCGGCCATCGGCAGACGCTCGCGCTTTTGCCGATGAATGCAGATCCGCAGAGCGGCGCGCATCGGTCGTCGGTCGTGGTGACGCTCGGCGCGCGCGAGATCGAACAACTGAATCAACTCGATGCCGATGCCTTCGATCGCGAGATCGAACGCCGTTTCGAACGACGCCTCGGCGCAATGTCGCTGCGCTCGACGCGGCATGTTTATCCGCTCGTGTCGGTTTATCCGAAGCGCTTTGTGGCGAAGCGCTTTGCGACGGCCGGCGATGCGGCGGTCGGCATGCATCCGGTGACGGCGCACGGGTTCAACTTCGGGCTGGCGGGTATCGAAATGTTGGCGAGTGCGATTGCGGATGCGCGCGCGGCGGGGCTGGATATCGCGAGCGATGCGTTGCTCGCGCGGTATGAGCGGGAACACAGGCTGGCGACGCGGCCGCTTTATCTGATTACGCGGTTTATCACTGAGGTGTATACGCGGGACTCGCTGCCGGCGAGGATCGCGCGCGATGCGATGCTGCGGATCGGCGAGCGGTGGACGCCGTTCAAGCGCGCGGTGGCGATGTCGTTGGCGGGGTGAGTGAGATTTAGCCTATTTCGTTTGGACGACTAGGTATCTTTCGGGCGGGGTCGGTAGAGTGACGGCTGTCGCAATGTCGAAGGAGCCGAGCATGTATGGAAAGATCGTCCGGCAGAAAGCGCCGTGGAACATATCCGCCGAAGAGATTCGGGAGTACGCAGAGCAAGCGGCCATTCGGCGCAAGCTCGAGGTGGAAAGCAGAAAGGGGACGCCCGAGGAATATATCGATAGCCCGGAGTACAACAGTCGTTTCATCGAGCATCTCCTGAATTTTCCTAAGCTCGACGTGGAGGAGAACTTCTTCGATCGTCACCCGGACCGGGGAGCCTCCGATGTATCTGGCTGATACGAACGTGCTCAGCGAAACCAGGCGGGAGGAGCGTGCTAACGAAGGCGTTCGCGCGTTCTTCGAGCGGGCCAAGGGTGACAAGCGGGTCGTTCACCTGTCCGTCGTTACGGTCGCGGAACTTCGGCAGGGCGTCGAGCGCGTGCGCCGCAGGGGCGACGCACGGCAGGCCGCGAGGCTCGAGAAGTGGGTGAACAACGTCCTGCGGGAGTACGACAAGAAAATCCTGCCGGCAGGCAGGGAAATCGGCGGGCTATGGGGAAACTTGCGCGCGCCGCATCCTGAACCGGCCTTGGATAAGCTCATCGCTGCAACAGCTCTTTTTCACGGGCTGACGGTCGTCACGCGCAACGTCCGAGACTTTGAGGAAACGGGTGTCGAAACGCTGAACCCCTTCGAATAATGACGACTTCGGCCCGGCGTCCCCCGGGCCGCCCCAAAACCCTCAAACCAGCTCGATCCCCATCGCCGTAGCCTCCCCGCCGCCAATACACAAACTCGCCACCCCACGCTTCAACCCACGCGCCTTCAACGCGCCGATCAACGTAACAAGAATCCGCGCGCCCGAAGCGCCGATCGGATGCCCGAGCGCGCAAGCGCCGCCATTCACATTGACCTTGTCGTGCGGCAGATCGTGCTCGCGCATCGCGGCCATCGTCACGACGGCGAACGCCTCGTTGATCTCGTAAAGATCGACATCGCCCGCACGCCAGCCGTTCTTGTCGAACAGCTTGCGGATAGCGCCCACGGGAGCCGTCGTGAACAACGCCGGCTGCTGCGCGAACGTGCTATGCCCGACGACGCGCGCAACCGGATTCACGCCGAGCCGCAACGCCGTCGATTCCCGCATCATCACGAGCGCCGCGGCGCCGTCCGAAATCGACGACGAATTCGCCGCCGTCACCGTGCCGTCTTTCGCGAACGCCGGCTTGAGCGAGGCAATCTTTTCGATGTTGGCCTTGAACGGCTGCTCGTCGCGCTCGACAACGATATCGCCCTTCCTGCCCAGCACCGTCACCGGCGCGATCTCCCACTTGAACGAGCCGTCCTCGTTCGCCCGCTGCGCGCGCCGCAGCGATTCGATCGCGAACGCATCCTGCGACTCCCGCGAAAACGCATACGACGACGCGCATTGCTCCGCGAACGTGCCCATCAAACGGCCTTTCTCGTACGCGTCTTCGAGGCCGTCGAGGAACATGTGATCGAGCACCTGGCCATGCCCCATGCGCATGCCGCCGCGCGCTTTCGGCAGCAGATACGGCGCATTCGTCATGCTCTCCATGCCGCCCGCGACGATCACATCGACCGAGCCGGCGAGCAGCATGTCATGCGCGAACATGGCGGCGCGCATGCCGGAACCGCACATCTTGTTGACGGTCGTCGAGCCGGTGGAGAGCGGCAGCCCCGCGCCGAGCGCGGCCTGACGCGCGGGCGCTTGGCCTTGTCCTGCGGGCAGCACGCAGCCCATGATCGCCTCGTCGATCTGCTCGGGCTTCACGCCCGCGCGTTCGATTGCCGCGGCAATCGCCGCAGCGCCGAGTTGCGGCGCGGTCAGCGTGGCGAAGTCGCCCTGAAACGCGGCCATCGGCGTGCGCGCCGCCGAAACGATAACGATCGGGTCTTGCAGCGGGTCTTTCTGTGTCTCACTCATGTTTCATCTCCTTGATGACGTCTCGAATGACGCCGGGAACGTCTCCCAGACGGGCCGCGTCGGACGCGAGCACGTCGTTTTCCGTGGGATGCGCGCCGCCGCGCGTCAACGCGGCGATGCACGACCGGTACACCGGATCGATCTCCTCCTGGCCGCCGATCATCATGCCCATGTTGCGCAGGCGGCCGTCGTGCACGCCGTACGTCCAGCCGTGCACGGTGAGTTCCTGTCCGCGCGCCCACGCATCGTTGACGACGGTCGTGCGGCATACGTTAATGGTCTGCTCGATCGTGTTCAGCTCGACGAGCCGGCGATGCCGCGCGTCGCCGATCGGCCAGTCTTCGAGCAGCGCGGCGTGCTTTTCGCGCACGTCCTCGACGTGACGCAGCCAGTTATCCGCGAGACCGACGCGCCGCCCGACCAGCGCCGCACCCACGCCCGAACAGCCGTAATGGCCGACGACCATGATGTGCTTCACCTTCAGCAGATCGACGGCGAACTGGATCATCGAGAGACAGTTGAGATCCGAATGCACGACCACGTTCGCGATGTTCCGATGCACGAACACCTCGCCAGGCGGCAAGCCGATGATCTCGTTCGCCGGCACGCGCGAATCCGCGCAGCCGATCCACAAATATTCGGGCGTCTGCTGATGCGCGAGCCGCTCGAAGAATTTCGCGTCCTCGTCGAGCTTGTGCGCGACCCAGTTCTGGTTGTTCGCGAACAGATGGGCGAGGGGATTGTTGTCGTTGCTTTCGTTCATGTTCATTGAGCAATGCGGGGACGCACGCGCTCAGGCGGCGCGCGCGTCCGGTCGGCCGGGCAGTTCGAAGCGCTCCGGATAACGGATGCAGAATCGGACTTCCCGGTCATAGGGAAAGAAATCGGCGAGTTCGCCGCGCTGCAGTTGTTCCTTGTGATGCTGCCAGAGCGCGGGGTCGAAGAAATCCGCGTGATGGCGCATGAACGCCTCGCGCACGCGCGGATCGCCGAGCAAAAACGTGCCGTACGTTTCGGGAAAGATATCGTGCGGCCCGACGGTATACCACGGTTCGCCGGACATCTCGTCTTCCTCGAAGCGCGGCGGCGGGACGCGGCGCACGTTGCAATCGGTCAGGTACTCGATTTCATCGTAGTCGTAGAACACCACGCGGCCGTGGCGCGTCACGCCGAAGTTCTTGTACAGCATGTCGCCGGGAAAGATGTTCGCCTGAATCAGCTGCTTGATCGCATCGCCATACTCTTTGATGCCGTGATCGATTTCGTCGGCGCTCGCGTTTTGCAGGAAGAGGTTGAGCGGCAGCAAGCGGCGCTCGATATACACGTGCCCGATGACGAGATTCTCGCCTTCGTATTCGATCATCGAGGGCGCTTCGTTTTCGAGTTCGCGGATGAGCGCGTCGTCGAGACGCGCGACGGGCAGCGCGACGCTCGAATATTCGAGCGTATCGGCCATGCGGCCCAGCCGGTCATGCCGCTTCACGAGCTGATACTTGTCCTGAATCTTCTGGCGCGTGGTTTCCTTCGGCGGCGGGAACGCGTCCTTGATGAGCTTGAACACATACGGAAACGAAGGCAGCGTGAAGACGATCATCACGAGGCCCTTGATGCCCGGCGCGACGATGAACTTATCGCTCGAATGCGACAGATGATGCAGCAGGTCGCGATAGAAATCGTTCTTGCCCTGCTTCTGCAAACCCACCGACGTATAGATTTCCGCCTTCGGCTTGCGCGGCATGATGGTCGCGAGGAACTGCACGAACGCCGACGGCACTTCCATATCGACGAGAAAATACGAGTGCGAGAAGCTGAAGATGATGAGCACCTGCTCGCGCGTCAGCAGCACGGTATCGAGCGCGAGCAGGCCGGGCGACGTGTGCCGGATCGCGATGGCGAAAGGCAGAAGCGCGTCGCCGTTGATGATGCGCCCGACAACATACGCCGCCTTGTTGCGAAAGAACAGCGACGACAGCACGTGAATCTGGAAATTCGGCGCGGGCGTGAGATTGCCGAACTCGTCTTGCAACGCCTGCATCACGCATTGCACGTCGCGCGGCAGATCCTCGAAATGCGGCTCCAGCTGAAAATTGGTGACGATGCGTTCCAGCGTCGCGGCGAGGCCGTCGCGCTCCGGGTAATACGCGCGATACGTGGGCTTCGCGGCGGGCTCGTCGTTCTCGATGTATTCGGTCGAGATCGCCGGCCGCACGAAAATGAAATCGTTGTTGAAATACGAACGGTGCAGGATCTTGCAACACACCGAGTTGAAGAACGTTTCGGCGCATTCCGGCTGGCGGTGCGTCGTCAGCAAGCCGATGTAATGCAGCTTGATCTGCTGCCAGACGTCGTCGTCGATATTCTCGGCGTCGTATTCGTCTTCGAGCAGCGCCACGCACTCCGCGACGCGATCGTCATACGACGTGATGCGGTCGCGCGCAAGCTGCTGCACCGCGTGCCATTGTGCGCGCTCGAACAGCGTCTTCGCCTCGATCGCCGCCTCGCGGAACACGCGGTAGTGGTGCTCGAAGCCTTCGAGTATCGTCTTCGCGACATCGAAGCCGATTTGCGACGAGAGCAGCTTGGGAAAGTGATTCATGTCGTCGGCCCTGCGCTTCGTAACGGCGTCGGATCACGCGGCTTTCGGCTTGCGCGTGCGCTTGTCGGCGCCCGAAGCGAGCAGCGCGCGGCCCTGTTCCTCGTAGGCGGCGAGCTCGGCGAGCGTCGTGTTGAGGTCTTCGAGCTGGCGCGTCAGCACTTCGCGATGCGCCGCGATCGTATCGACGAACGCCTGAAGCTGCGTCGCGGTGCCCGTGGGCGAATCGTAGAGATCGAGCAGCGTGCGAATCTCCGACAGCGTGAAGCCCAGGCGCTTGCCGCGCAGCGTGAGCTTCAGACGCGTGCGGTCGCGCGGCGAATACACGCGCCGCAGGCCGTTCGAGCCTTCGCGTTTCGGCGCGAGCAGGCCCTGATCTTCGTAAAAGCGAATCGCCCGCGGCGTGATGTCGAATTCGCGCGCCAGTTCGGTGATCGTATAGTGCGTCGGTTGAGTCATCGCGGGCGGACAGCGCAAAAACGCGCGCAACGTTAGAATGGACGTTTACGTTATCGTCAACTTAGCCAAATTGCAACGCGGCGCAAACCCGGAGACGGCACCGAATGAACGCACTCGAACACCAGCTCGACTATGTTTTCGCCGATGCATTGCCCGAATCCGGCGGCGTCAGGGAAGTGGCGCCGGGCGTGTTCTGGCTGCGCATGCCCCTGCCGTTCGCGCTCGATCACATCAATCTCTGGCTGCTGCGCGATGAAATCGACGGCGAAAAGGGCTGGACCATCGTCGATTGCGGCATTTCGAGCGAGAGCATCCGCGCGAACTGGGAGCGCGTGTTCGATACCGCGCTCGACGGCCTGCCGGTGCTGCGCGTGATCGTCACGCATTGCCATCCGGATCATCTCGGGCTGGCGGACTGGCTGTGCAAGGGCGGCGACAAGGCGCGCTGGAACGTGCGCCTGTGGATTTCGCTCGGCGAATACGCGATGGGCCGCGTGATGGCCGCGGGCGACGGCTCCAACGCGGGCGGCGCGCGCGCGGCGGCGCATTTCGCGGCGCACGGTCTGACGGACGAAGCCTCGCTCGATGCCTTGCGCGGCCGGGACAGCTACTACCCGACGCTCGTGCCGTCGATTCCCGCGGAGTACCGGCGTATCCGCAACGGCGATGTCATCCGGATCGGGGCGCGCGACTGGGAAGTGGTGACGGGTTACGGACACTCACCGGAACACACCGCGCTGTTCTCTGCCGCGGACAAACTGCTGATTTCCGGCGACATGGTTCTGCCGCGCATCTCGACGAACGTCTCCGTGTTCGCGGTCGAGCCGGAAGGCAATCCGCTCGCGCTCTATCTGGAATCGCTCGGCCGCTACGAAACGATGCCCGCCGATACGCTCGCGCTGCCCTCGCACGGCAAGCCGTTTCGCGGCGTCGCGACGCGCATCGGGCAACTGCGGGAACATCATCGCGCGCGGCTGGCGGAGGTGCGTGAGGCGTGCGCGCAGCAACCGTGCAGCGCCGCCGATATCGTGCCGATCATGTTCAAGCGCAAGCTCGACATTCATCAGATGACGTTCGCGCTCGGCGAAGCGCTCGCGCATCTGAATCTGCTCTGGCTCGATGGAACCTTCAAGCGCAAGACCGGCGATGACGGCGTGATCCGCTTCTCGCCGGCCTGATCGCTCACTGAACCGACACGCCGCCGAAGTTCACGCGCCCGAACGGACTCACGCTATAGCCGCTGACGTTCGCACGCGTAAGCGCGGCCGCTGTCGGATACACGAGCGGAATCCACAGCGCCTGATCGTGGATGATCTTCTGTGCATCGACATACGCCTTCGTGCGTTGCGCGACATCCGCGGTGGCCTTGCCGTCGGCAATGAGCTTGTCGAGTTGCGGATCGCAAAAGCGCGCGAAGTTGATGCCCGACTTCACCGCGTTGCAACTGAAGAGCGGCGACATGTAGTTGTCCGGGTCGCCGTTGTCGCCGGCCCAGCCCATGAACAGCATGTCGTGCTGACCTTGCTTCGCCTCTTTGATCAGCTCGCCCCATTCGATGATCTTCACCTGCGCCTTCACGCCGATCTTCGCGAGATCGGCCTGCAGCAACTCCGCGCCGGCCTTCGGATTGGGATTGAGCACGCTGCCGTTCGGACGCACCCAGATGGTCGTGTCGAAGCCATTTGGAAAGCCCGCGTCGGCGAGCAGCTTCTTCGCGTCATTCGCGGAATACTTGTACGCCGCGATGTTCTTGTCGTAGCTCCACGTATTCGGCGGGTACGGATTCACGGCGGCCGTGCCCGTGTTGTCGAACACGGTCTTCATATACGTCGTGCGATCGAACGCCATGTTGATCGCCTGACGCACCTTCGGATTGTCGAGCGGCTTCTTTTGCGTGTTGAGCGCGACGAACGCCGTCATGAACGCGGGCGCTTCGCTGACTTTCAGCGACGTGTCCTTCTTCGCGTCGATGACGTCCTGCGGCTTCGGCGACAGCGCAATCTGGCATTCGCCCGCCTTGATCTTCTGCGCGCGCACGGCGGCATCGGGCGTGATCGCGTAGATCAGGCGATCGACCTTCGGTTTCGTGCCCCAGTACGACGGATTGACGTCGTAGCGAATGATCGAATCCTTCGTGTAGCTCTTGAGCACGAACGGACCGGTGCCGATCGGCTTGCTGTTCAGATCGGTTTGCTGGTTCGCCTTCAGCAGCTTGTCCGCGTATTCCGATGAGTAGATCGATGCGAAGCCCATCGTGAGGATCGGCACGAAGGTCGCGTTCGGCTCGTTCAGCTCGAATTTCACGGTGCGGTCATCGACTTTCGTCACGGCCTTGATGAGCTTCACGAGGCCCATCGACTGCGCGTGCGGAAAGCCGCTCGCGCCCGCGATCTTGTGCCACGGATTGCTGTCGGACAGCATGCGTTCGAACGTGAAGACGACATCGTCGGCGGAAAGCGGCCGCGTCGGCTTGAAGTAGTCGGTCGTCTGGAACTGAACGTTCGGACGCAGATGGAAGGTGTAAGTCAGGCCGTCGGCGCTCACGTCCCACTTTTCGGCGAGCGAGGGCGCGACTTTCTTCGCGGCTTCGTCGTAGGAGACGAGCGTGTTGAAGACGACGTCCGCGGAGGCGTTCGTCGTCACGAGCGAATTGAACTGCACGACATCGAAGCCGTCCGGGCTCGATTCGGTGCAGACCGTGAGCGGCTTGGACATCGCCAGCATCGGCGCGGCGAGGCATGCAAGCGCTGTCGCCGTGGCGAGAATTTTCAAACGCATGAGATCTCCCGTGATCTTCATTCTTGTTCGTGGATAAAGTGGCGCATGCGCAGCAAGCGGCGCGCCCGGCGCGGCTAGGGTAGCGAATGCATCCGTCCGCGACAACGATTCGATCGGCATACGCTTATGCGACGCGCGAATCGCACCCGCGCGGCTTGCCGAAACGAGGCGCATCGGGCTAAACTTGCGCCGTCTTTGGGGAGTAGCCTTCCTTCGCGTGCGAAGGAGAACGCGTCAACATCCTCGGCTCTGCTGCCGTGGCGCGTTCGACCGGACCGGTTTGGCGAGACCATCGATGCGCAACGTCGTTCTTGGCCGGACGGCGCGTGGCGCATCGTGGTTCGCTCGACGTCCGGCCGTGGAATCATCCGTGTCCCCACAACTACAACATTCCTGTCGTTCGCGCACGCCTGCGCGCCCATCGCTTTTTTCGATGCGAGGCGCCGCATGACGATGCTCTTTATCGAACTTGCGCTCATGCTCGTGATCATTCTGATCGCGTCGGAGCTTTTCACGAACGCGCTCGAACATCTCGGCGAGCGGCTCGGCATATCCGAAGGCGTGACCGGATCGCTGTTCGCGGCGGTCGGCACGGCCTTGCCGGAGACGACCGTGCCGATCATCGCGTTGCTCGGCGGCACGCCCAGCCGTGCGGTCAACGAGGAAATCGGCGTCGGCGCGATCCTCGGCGCGCCGCTCATGCTCGCCACGCTTTCCACCTGCCTGATGACGGTCGCGATTCTCAAGTCGCGCGGCTTGCACGGCCGGATCATGCCGGAGCGCAGCGGCTTCGTGCGCGATCTCAACTTTTTCCTGATCGCGTTTCTGATCGCCTGCGCCGCGATGTTCGTGCCGCATCATGCGTGGCAGGTGCGCGCGATGTTTGCGGTCGGTCTCGTCGCGCTTTACATCGTGTATGTGATTGCGACGTTCAGGGCCTCGGCGCAGCTCGTCGAGGGCGGGCACGGCACGGAAGCGCCCGAGGCGCTGTTTGCGTCGCGGCTCGGATTGCGGACGTCGTTCGGCTCGATCATGTTGCAGTTCGTGGTGGGTATCGCGCTGCTCGTGGGCGGCGCGAAGGGCTTCATTCACGGGGTCGAGGGCGTGTCGCAGGCGCTGGGCATTTCGGCGTTGTTGCTGTCGCTCATCATCATTCCGATTGCGACCGAGCTGCCGGAGAAGGTGAACAGCATTCTCTGGGCGCGAAGGGGGAAGGACACGCTCGCGTTCGGCAACATTACCGGCGCGATGGTCTTTCAGGGGACGCTGCTGCCGGCGATCGGCATCATGCTGACGCCGTGGGAGCCGCGCATCGAAGTGCTGACGGGCGTGCTGATCACGCTCGCGGCGGCGGCGTGGCTCAGGTGCAATGCGAAGGCGAATGGGGTCGTGCTGTGGGCGCTGCTGGGGAATGGCGTGCTGTACTGCGCGTATCTCGTGCTGACCCTGACGCGCTGAAGCCGCGCCGAAAGCTGGAAAGAAGAATGCCCGTCGAAACGGGCATTGAGAGCGAAGCAGCGCGCCGACAGATCGGCGCGTTGTTGTTCTTTGCTGGTTTATCGGCGCGGAGAAAGAAAACTTTAGACACGCGCCGCATGATCTCGCCTTGGGCTTCCGCAGGCAGCGTCATTTGCCGAAACTGGGGCGGTTTCCCGCCTTATCTCCGCGCTTTGAAACCGCGCCGCTGATCGGATAATTCGCCCGATACCGGCAATGCTGCCGCTCAATGAACTCGGGAAGGCCGTGCGACGACTCGCGCGGACGCTCCGGGTAACTCAAGCACACCATGAACAGCCTCGATCTGCCGCGCGCGGAAGCCGCGACGCCTGAACAACAATTCCAGCAGGATGTCGTCGTCATTCTGGAAGCGGCGCAACAGCACCGCCAGAACGGCGAATTCAGCGACGCCGAAACGCTTTACCAGACGATCCTCGAAGCGGTGCCCGGCCAGCCGGACACGAGCTTTCATCTCGGGACGCTGTACATCGAGACGAGAAATCCGTCCAAGGCATTGCCCCATTTCGAAGCCTGCATCGGCGCGATGCCGCAGAACAGTCACTACTGGTTCGCCTATATCAACGCGCTGATCGAGGACAAGCAGGACAAGGCGGCATGGATCGCGTTCGAAATCGGCCAGAAGCACGGGCTGAACGGGCCGATGGCCGAGCATCTGATTCAACGGATGACGGGCGCGCCCGTTCTCACGCTGGCGCGCGCCGCGCAGCCGGCGAGCGCGCCGGTCACGGAATCGAAGCCGAACAAGGCGGGCATGAAGGGCGTTCGCCGTCCGTCGTCGCAGGATATCAATCGCTTTACGCAGGCTTTCAACAAGGGCAATTTCAAGGATGCGGCCAAGATCGCGCAGACGCTGACGCAGCGTTATGCGCTGGACGGGGCGAGCTGGCGCTGTCTGGGCGTCGCGCTCAATCGCGACGGCCGGCATGCCGATTCGGTCGCGCCGCTGCGCAAGTCCGTCGAACTGATTCCCGACGATATTCAGACGCGCGTCCTGCTCGCCGATACGCTCGTCGTGCTGCAACAGCACGCCGCGGCGGAAGTGGAATGCCGCTCCATCATCGAAGCGCGAGCGGATGTTGCCGAAGCGCACCGTCTTCTGGGCATCGCGCTGGCGGGCATCGGCAAATTCGAAGAAGCCGCGGCGTCCTGCCGGCGGGCCATCGAGCTGGCGCCGACTTCGCCCGCGACGCACGGCACGCTCGGCATGCTGATGCTCGAAGCGGGCCGCATGAACGAAGCGGCCGAGTGCTTGCGCAATGCCGTCGATCTGAACGCCGACGACGTCGCGTCGCACAGCAATCTCTTGTTCAGCCTGGTGCATCGGATCGATATCGATCAGAAGTCGCTGTACATGGAGCATCTTAGATTCGCGGAGCGCCATGAGGCATCGATCGAAAGAGTGCCGCTGAACCCGAATATCGACCGGTCGACGGACCGGACATTGCGGATCGGATTCGTCTCGGGCGACCTCTTCAATCACGCGGTCACGTCTTACGTGCTGCCCGTGTTGAAGAGCCTGGCGAACGATCCGAGCCTCCAAATCGTCGTCTACCAGAACCACACCGTCGAGGACGCGCACACTCAGCGCCTGCAAAGCTGCGCGTCGCAATGGCGGCGCGTGGCGAGACTGTCCGACGATCGGCTCGCGAGCACCATTCAGGCGGACGGCATCGATATTCTGGTCGATCTGTCGGGTCACACCGGCCGCAACCGGTTGCTCACCTTCGTGCGCAAGCCCGCGCCCGTGCAGGCGACGTGGATCGGTTATCCGGCCACGACCGGACTCGCGGCAATGGACTATTACTTTGCCGACCGTTTCTGCGCGCCGTTCGAACTCGCCTCCGAGCAGTTCCGCGAAGCGCTCGTGCATCTTCCGGCGATCGCGCCTTTCATCGCGCCGGAAAACTGCCCGCCGGTCAATATCCTGCCTGCGTTGCATAACGGCTACGTGACCTTCGGCAGCTTCAACCGGATCAACAAGGTGCGCCCCGAAGTCATCGCGCTGTGGGCGAAGATTCTGCACGCCATGCCGTCATCGAAGATGCTGATCGGCGCCATTCGCAGGGAAGGCGACCGAAGCGACGAGGCGCACTACGCGGACCAATTCGCGAAGCAAGGCATTTCGCGAGACCGGCTGATGTTCGTGCCGCGGTCGGCGACGGCGGTTTATCTTCAGCAGCACCATCAAGTCGATCTGTGTCTGGACGCCTTCCCGTTCTCCGCATCGACCACGACCCTCAACGCACTCTGGATGGGCGTGCCGACCCTCACGATGGCCGGCAATTCGCTCGTCAGCCGCGGCGCCACGACCTGGCTGTCTCACGTCGGTCTCGAGTCTTTCGTCACGAAGGACAAGGATGATTTCGTGCAGTCGGCGTTGTCCATCGTCAGCGATCTTCCGGCGCTGAACGAACTGCGCCTTGGGCTGCGCGAGCGCTGCATTCAGTCGGCGGCCTTCCAGCCGGATGTCGTTGCGCAAGGGGTCGCGCGTGCGTTCAGAACCATGTGGCAGCGATGGTGCGAGGGGCAGCCGGTCTCGCATATCGATGTCTCGACGGCGCCCGGCGCGTGATGGTTTGAATCAAAAAGAAAGGCCGTTCTCGTGGTAGAGAGAACGGCCTTACTCTTTGCAAATGCCGTTCAGCTAATCCGAACGGCATTTCACGAATGGCTAGTCTTGCCCGCGCTGATAGAAACGCTGCTCGACCGGCACATAGAATTCGTCGAGCGATTCCGGCACGCGAGCGTTGAAACCCAGCACCTGACGCATCCAGCCATTGCACGTGTCGATATTCGAATAACCGAACTGCCGCGCGTAATCGAGCTGCGGCTTGAAGAACGGGCTCGTGAAGGTGAGCGTCAGCGCGCGTCGCGGGAGATGCGTCACATTGCGTCCCGTGGCGTGCCACAGACGCGAATCGAACATGAGAACCGAACCGCGCGGGCCCGTGGCGCGCGACGATTCCTTGTAGAACGATTCGTCGTCCGGCTTTTCCTGCACATTCTGCGAGTGCGACAGAAGATGGGTCGCGCCGTTTTCCGGCGTGAAGTCGTCGAGCATCACGAGAATATTCAGCATGAAACGCCGATGATCCGAACCGAAACGAATGTCGCGATGAACCTGGTGCACATACGAGCGGGAATCGTGTTCGTTGACCACGCCGCCGTATGAGTTGAGGATGAAGTTTCCGCCGAAGTACTGCTTGAGAATCGGCTCGACGACGGAAAGCGCGTCGAGCAGGCCGACATAGCATTCATCGTCCATCAACAGGTGATGCAGCGTGCCGGTGGTGTTGTCGAGCACACCGTTGCGCTGCCTGATCTGGTTGCGCCGCTCGAGCGACGAAGGCAGCGCCGCAACCAGCGAATCGATCAAGTCTGCGCGAACGATGTTCGGCAGGACTGCCCAGCCTTGCGCGGCAAGGGCAGCGTCCACTTCGTTGATATTCATTGTTTAATCGCCAACGGGCGCGGAAGATGGCTCGGCGAAATCGGTGGAAAGCAGAGCCATGGAAACGACATTGAGGTACTGGCCGTCTTTGAAAACGGCTTGTCTGTGCAGGCCTTCGGTGCGAAAGCCCAGCTTCTCGTAGAGGGCGATTGCGCGCGCATTGCCTTCCAGCACGTCCAGAGAAACGCGATGCAGATTGAGGTCGGTGAACGCATGCGCGAGTATCGAGCGCGCCGCGGCTTCGCCCATTCCCCGGCCGCGCGCGGATTCCGCGCCGATCTGTATCGAAAATTCGGCGCTTCGGTTGAGCCAGTCGATGCCAAGCAGATACGTCACACCGATGAGCGCGCCCGAACTCGCTATGCAGACGGCGAGCCGCACGTTATTGGCGCGCGAGCCGAGGTAAGCGTCGAACCATTTGTCGTCGATTTCACGGCCGACATGGCGGAAGTTTCCGCCAAGAAGACTCACGAGCGACCGGTCGGCGCGCCACGCATTAATGGTGGAAAGATCGCCGCGCTCAAGTTCTCGCAGGAAAATACCGTCTTTGCTCATGTGAGCTGCTCCAGAACACGTTGCATGATCGGCTCAAGTTCGCGAGGCGTGAGCCGTTGATCGCAAGGCAGAAAAATCGCGGATGCGGCAATGGCGCGCTCGAATTCGGGCGCGTCTTTCGCTTCCGTGACATCGGGCCAATACGTGGGCGTGTAGATGCGCTGTTGCCGCAAGCGATCGCGCAATGCGGCCGGCGCGCCGAAGAAGGGATAGCAAAGCGGAACAGCGCGCTCGCGCTCGAAGTGCAGCGCGGAGCGATTGTGCGTTTGCAGCCGTTCGTGCAGATAGTTGAAATTCGCGACGCGCCGCGAACGCACAGCATCGAAATCGATGCCGCCGAGCATGCGCTGCGTGAGGTCCGACATGCGCAGCGGCTCCTGATGCCTGAGGCTTTTTTCGGCGGCGGCGTAGGCGGCGTAGCCGGGCTCGGCATCGTCCGCGATACGGCGCAGAAGGTGCTCACAGCGTTGTATCGATGATCGATCGCTCGCCTCGGGCATGTCGATGCGCTCGCGCGTCACGAGCAGGCCGCCGTCGGGCACGCCGACGAATTTGCGCGGCGAGTAGATCGTCGCGAGGCAATCGCGAGGCTGCGCGAACAGCGCCTGTGCGTTGTCGATCACGACGCGGTCGCGCGGAAAGCGGTCGAGCACGTCGTCGACCTGACGATCGCATAGCCCGAAATAATTCACGTAGACGAGCCATTCGCCTGGCGCCAGATCGACGGGTTGCGGGCGCATGTTCCGATCGATCGCGTACCGTTTCACCGGTATGCGCGCCATGCGCAGCGGCTCCAGCATCGCGTCGCACATGAACCAGGGCATCCATACGGCTTTCGGACGCAGCGAACGCACGAGCGCGAGAAACGCGGCGCGCGACGACTGAAAGCGCAGCGCGTTGTCATGCAGGAAGGATCGGGTGGGCGGCAGTTCCAGTTCAAAATATCCGCCGACCGCGCGCGGCATCGGAGCGGCGTTCACGAACGAGCCTCTACCGAAAGCATGGCTCTGACCCGGTCTTTGCTATTGAACATGAGGACATCGAGAATGGACAAGCCAGGCTGAAACGCATGATCGAACTGCGCATACGTGCTCAGATTCGGTTCGACGAACGCCAGTTCGACGCCGTTCGAGCGGAACGTGGCGTCATCATAAAGATCGCGGCCGCCCGGGAGATTCACATAAATCCCGGCGCGCTCCTTCGCGCAAATATCCAGCACGCGATTCGCGCCCTTGAGTTCCGAGTTGCCGAACTGCGTCGAGCTGGGGACGAACGCCGTATCGATATCGAGGTAGTGACAGACATCGACGACCGACCGCGAAGCAAGCGCCGAAATCTGCGCGACAGGCGCCGAGAGGCACTGCTCGATCAACGCGCTGACGGCCGCATAATGCGGCGCTTTCGCATACGCGTGCCGGATCGATTCGAGCATCTTGCGCAGCCAGATTTCTCGCGGCTGCACGGCAATGTCCCTGATCTTCAGCGACGGACTCGCGCCCGACAGCGGCACGGTCACATAACGGTTGCGCTCGCCGTCGAGCACGCGATTGCGGTTGATCCAGCCGTTCTTGATGAAGTTGACGTCGTCATAGAAAACGAAGCGGTCGACGGCAGCCACGAGCTGAAAATAGCCGATATACGGGAAAAAATAAGGCTGCATGATAGCCAGCCTCATGGTCAGCAATCCTTGATGATATCGACGATTCTGCCGATGTTGGCATCGGACAGTCCGGGGTAGATCGGCAGGCACAACACGCTGGAAGACGCCTTTGCCGCGACCGGCAGATTGTCGCGATGCGCGGACGGCAGGCCGCGATACATCGGGAAATCCGAGATCAGCGGGTAGAAATAGCGGCGAACCATGACTTCGCGGTCGCGGAACTTCTGATACAGCGCGTCGCGCGTCAGCGGGAAGCCGGACTCGACCAGAATCGGGAAATAGGAATAGTTGGAGACGGCTTCGCCCGCGTCGCTGAGGCATCGAATGCCCGGCACGCCGCTCAGCAGTTCGCGATAACTCGCGTCGATGCGCTTGCGCGCGGCCAGCGCCTCATCGATATATTGAAGCTGCAGCAGGCCGAACGCCGCGTTCACTTCGCTCATCTTGCCGTTGATGCCGGGCGCCACGACCGTGACTTCATCCACGAAGCCGAAGTTTTTGAGATGGTCGATGCGCTGCTTCGTCTTGGCGTCGGGGCATACGATCGCGCCGCCTTCGAACGTGTTGAAGACCTTCGTCGCATGAAAGCTGAGGACGGCCATGTCGCCGTATTGCAGCACGCTGCCGGCGTCGGTCTGCACGCCGAATGCGTGCGCCGAGTCGTAGATCACTTTCAGGTTGTAGTTGTCGGCGATCTTTTGAATCGCCTCCACGTCGCACGGGTGGCCATAACAATGCACCGGCATGATGGCCGTGGTCTGCGGCGTGATCGCTTCTTCGATGCGCTTCGGATCGAGGTTCAGGGTCTTCGGATCGATATCGACGAAAACCGGCTTGATGCCGTTCCAGAGCAAGGAATGCGCGGTCGCGACGAACGAATACGGCGTCGTGATGACTTCGCCGGTGATGCGGTGCGCCTGCAGCGCCGTGACGAGCGCGAGCGTGCCGTTCGCGAACAGCGAGAGGTATTTCACGCCGAGATAGTCGCACAGCGCTTTCTCGAGCTGCTGATGAAACGGCCCGCCGTTGGTCAGCACCTTGCTCGACCAGATTTCCTCCAGATACGGAAGGAACTCGTTGAGCGGCGGAAGATGCGGCTGGGTGACGTACAGACGCTCATCGACCAACTCGGCGACGGATTCAAAGGGAAGGCTGGCGGTCATGATAGGTGGGCTCACGCTTCTGCAATTGATCAGAATTATGAGATGCATCCCGCGTGTCCAATGCGGCGATGTGGCGGCCAAATACCCGCCAATTCAAGGCTTGCGGCGCGGTGTGAAGACGAGCGGGGGAGCGAATGAAAACGGGCCGCCGAAAGGCAGCCCGAGAGGGAAGAAGTGCAGCGGGGCCGAAGCGCTCCGGCCCGTTCAGGCGCGGATCAGAACCGCGCGGCCTGCTGATATCGTCCGGCGGCCTGAGCCTGATCCATCGCGCGCCGATAGCCCGTTCCGAGCAGCGATTGCGCGGCTTCCGCGCGGCCCATCATCGATTCGATGCTCGCCTGAATCCGGCGGATGACGGCGAGCGCCTCCGCCGACTGATCCTTTTCGATCGCCATGACGAGCGGCGTGCGGGCCTGCGCAAGCTCGGCGGCCTTCAGCCAGTCCTGCGCGCCGACCGCCGTTTCCACGGCCTCCGTGAGCGCCCAGGCGCGCTGAACGATTTCATGCTGTTCCATGAGTCCTCTTCCTTACGACTTGTTGGTGGCCAGCGCGCCCGCGCTGTTCGTGCCGCCGAAGAGCGCGGTCAGATAGCTCGCCTGCGTCGCCATCTGCGACATCAGCGTGTTGAGCGCCGTGAACTGATCGTTGTACTGCGTCGTCAGTTGCTGCGTGTACGTGGTCAGCGCCGTCTGCTGATCGCCGATGCTGGTGAGGTCCTTGTTGAGCGCCGTCGTGCGGGCGTCGATGAGACCGCCCGTCGCGAGAAACGACGTCAGGCTGTTGTTCAGTTGCGCGGCGACGCCGTCGGTCGTGTTGAACAGCGAAGCCACCGCGTTGGTATTGCTGGTGAGGGCGTCGGTCAGCGCGTCTTCGTCGGTTTTCAGCGTGCCGTCCGGTTGCAGCGCAATGCCGATCGACGCGAGGTTCACCTTGTTCGCCCCGCTGCCGATGCCCTTGCTGACCGTGCTCGAGATCGTGTTCTTGATCGTGTTCATCATCGAGTCGCCGAGCAGCGCGCCTTGCGAGGTGGCCGTCGCGTCGAACGACGTGAGCGACGCCGCCGTGGTGATGAAATTGTTGTACGCCGTGACGAACGCTTCGATCGTGGTCTTCTGGCCGGTCACGTCCTGACCGATGGTCAGCGTTTGCGTGGTCCCGACCGAATCCGCGGTGAGCGTCATGTCGATGCCGGTGATCGAGCCTTTGATCGTGTTCGATGCGCTCGACACCGGCGTGCCCGCGACCGTCAGATGCGCGTCCACGCCCGCCGCCGACTGCGCCCAGCCATTCGCGCCGTCGATGACCGTATGTTCCGGCACCGAGATGGTGTTCAGCGGGTTGTTCGGATCGACATCCGTCGTCGTGGTCGAGGAGTGAACCGCGAGCTTGTTGATGGGCGAGCTGCCCGAACTCGCGTCCGGCGCGACATCCACGTTGATGGCGTTGTCGAGTCCCGTCGACGCGGAGCGCAGCACGAGGTGCGCGCCGTCCGTGCCGGTGACGATCGTCGCCGTGACGCCCGGGTTGTCGGACGCCGAATTGATCGCCGATGCGATGCCCGAAAGCGTGTTGTTGCTGTCGTCGAGCGTGATCGTGCTCGACTTGTCGCCGACCTTGATGGTCATCGTTCCCGAGCCGAGCTTGTCCGTCGTCGAAAAGACGCCGGAAGTCAGCGATTGCGCCGACGCGACGTTCGTCACGTTGACCGCATAGCTGCCCGCGACGGCGCCCTTGCCGGCGGTGGCGGTTAAGCCCTTGCCGTTCGTGGTCGCGGTGAAGGCGGACATCGTCGTGCCGTCGGCGAGTTTCGAGAGCGAGCTCTGCAAGAGCGAGAGCACGGATTTGAGCGAGCCGACCGCGGTGAGCTGCGTGGTGTCGGCCGTTTTCTTGGTGTTGAGCGCGTCGACCTGACCGGCGACCTTCGCATTGACGAGCGCCGAGACGAGCGAGTTCACGTCCACCGTCGAGTTGGTCGAACCGCTGATGATCGACTGCGCGGCCTGCTGCAGGGCGCTGTTCGGATCGACAGCGGCGCCCGATGAGGAGGTCGTGGCTACGGTGGTCATGTGTACTCCGTTCGTTTCGTCTGGCGATCGTCAGAAATTGGGCGGAAAACGCAGGTTTTCCGAAAACGCGAACCGGGAGACGAGCTCCCGGTGCGCTGACTTGCTTCTTTGCCGCGATGTTTCTTGATGCCCGGCGCGCGTTCCGCTGGGTTCGCGCGCCGGCTACTGCACGTGCGTCGTGGCTTAGCCGAGGAGCTTCAGCACTTGCTGCGGCATCGAGTTCGCTTGCGCCAGAACCGAGATACCCGCTTGTTGCAGCACTTGCGCCTTGCTCAGATTCGCCGTTTCCTGCGCGAAGTTCGCATCCATGATCTGCGACTGAGCCGACGACAGGTTCGTCGCCTGCGCCGACTGAGCCGACGCGACCGACGAGAAGCGGTTTTGCGTTGCGCCGAGGCTTGCTTGCAGCGTGTTGATCGTGGCGAGTGCGTTATCGACCGAGTAGATCGCCGCTGCCGCGCCGCCGGTTGCCGACACGTCGATGGCGTTGACGGAAGGCACGTTCGACGCCGTGTTCAGCGAAGCCAGTTCCGTAACTTGCGCGCCCGTCGTCGGCGCCGTGCCGCCGCTGAACGCCGCGCCCTTGAGCGTGAAGCCGCCAGCCGTTGCCGCCGTGAACAGATTCGTGCCGGTGAACGCTGCGCCGGTGTTGTCCTCGTAGGTGAAGCCGCCGCTGCCGTCGGCCTTGACCGTCACCGAGGTGATGGTCGCGCCGGTGGACGTGTACGCGCCGCTCGAATCCAGCGACAGACCGTCGATGGTGCCGAGCGTGGCGCCCTTGCCCGGGGTGCCGATCGCGCCTGCCGAGACGTTGGCCGTCGACAGATCGACAGAAATGCTCTGACCGACGTTCGCGCCAACCTGGAACGACAGGCTGCCAGCCGAGCCGTCGAGCAGGCTCTTGCCGTTGAACGTCGTTTGCGAGGAAACGCGGTTGATTTCGCTGATACGCTGGCTCACTTCCTGTTGCAGCGCGGACTGGTCCGACGCCGACAGCGAGCCGCTCGAAGCCTGCACGGCCAACTGACGAATACGTTGCAGGTTGTCAGCGATTTGCGACAGGCCGCTGTTTGCCGTCTGAACGAGCGACACGCCGTCGTTCGCGTTCGACACGCCTTGGTTCAGACCGTTGATCTGAGCCGTCATGCGGGTGGCGATGGCCAGGCCGGCTGCGTCGTCCGCGCCGCTGTTGACACGCTTGCCCGACGACAGGCGGGTGATGGCCGACGACAGTGCGTTTTGCGTGCCGTTGAGGTTCTGCTGGGCAACCAGCGAGTTGATGTTGCTATTGATACCGATCATTTTTTGCTCTCCTGGGAGACTTTGTCTGGCTTAGGCTTTGGCACCGAGTGTTGCCTGGCGGTCCTGCGCTCGGTGATAGCCGGCCGCCTACTTGTGGTTATCGGGCCCCTCGAAAAAAACTTAAGGCCTTCGCAAACGATTTGTGTAATGAATGACTTCGTAAGCCTTCGCGGCCCCGGCCGGCAAGGCTCGCGTTTCGCGCGTATGCTTTTCGGTCCGTTCTTTCGCGCACCCGGAGCACCCATGCAGACACGCAATATCGGCACATCGGACCTGAAAGTTGCGCCGCTCGTCTTCGGCGGCAACGTGTTCGGCTGGACCGCCGACGAGCGCACGTCGTTCTCGATCCTCGACGCGTTCGTCGATCACGGCCTCGATTTCATCGACACCGCGGACGTGTATTCCGCCTGGGTCGACGGGCATCGGGGCGGCGAATCGGAGACGATCATCGGCAAGTGGTTCAGGGACAGCGGCAAGCGGCACAAGGTCGTGCTCGCGACCAAGGTGGGCAAGCTCTCCACGCGCGCGGGCCTTACCGCGGCGAATATCGCGGCGGCGGTGGACGACTCGCTGCGGCGCCTCAAAACCGATTACATCGACGTCTACTTCTCCCATTACGACGACGCGAACACGCCGCTCGACGAAACCCTCGGCGCATATCTGAAGCTCGTGCAGGCGGGAAAGGTGAGAGTGATCGGCGCATCGAACTACACGGGCGAGCGGCTCGGCGAGGCGCTGAAGGTCGCGAAGGACTCGGGCCTGCCGGCGTATCAGATCCTTCAGCCGGAATACAACCTCTACGATCGCGAAGGCTACGAAACCGATCTCGAACCCGTGGCCGCGCAGCACGAGATTGCCGTCGTGCCGTATTACGCGCTCGCGAGCGGTTTCTTGTCGGGCAAGTACCGGTCGAAGGCCGATACGCAGCACAAGGCGCGCGGCTCGCGCGTCGAGAAGTATCTGAACCCGCGCGGCTTTAAGATTCTCGATGCGCTCGACGAAGTGGCGAAGCGCAATGGCACGACGCCGGCAACCGTCGCGCTCGCGTGGATGATCGCGCGCCCGAGCGTGACGGCGCCGATCGCGAGCGCGACCTCGGTGCAGCAGCTCGAAAGCCTCGCCGCCGCGACGCGCCTTCAGCTTGCCGCGGAAGACATCGAACTGCTCGACCAGGCCAGCGCCTGGCAGACGTGAAGGCGGAAATAAATCTGCCGCATCAATGAGTTGGGCGCACGCATGATAGTTGGCAGCGGCGCGGCGTTCTGGTAACATCGCGCCCGAATCGAGAAATGTGCCCGATTTCCTGCCTTCTCCGCCAAGAATGACAACGTCATGACAAACGCGGCGGCGAACGGCTCAGAAATGCGCTTTCAAGTCCTTCTTCGAAGGCGCACGCCGCTCCCGCGGCCGAATCTCAAACTCTCTCTTTTCCGGCCTCCGTGGCCGCTTTGCTCGTGTCCGCCGCGCATGTCGTATCCGGCGGACGATCGGAGTGCCGGGGCGCGGCGCGTTTCGTCGTCGCGCGCTTAGAAATACGTTTAGCAAACAGGATTTACATGACCACTATCGTCCTCAAAGAAAACGAGCCGTTCGATGTCGCGATTCGGCGTTTCCGCCGCACCATCGAGCGCAATGGCCTGATCGCCGAACTGCGCGAGCGCCAGTCGTACGAAAAGCCGACCACCGAGCGCAAGCGCAAGAAGGCAGCCGCCGTCGCGCGTCTGCGCAAGCGCCTGCGCAGCCAGATGCTGCCGAAGAAGATGCACTAAGCATCGTGTCCCGCGAGGCGTCGTTCCTCGCGCCGGACGGCAAAACGGCGGTGCGACCCGTGAGGGCGCACCGCCGTTTTGTTTTGATCGCGCAAAATCGCGTGTGGGTCAGACAAACGCGTGACGCTTGCCGAGCGCCGCGAGCAGTTCGGGCCACTCGTCGATATCGGCGTAGTCGTGAACTTCTTCCAGTTCGATCAGCAGATCGATGATGTTCGGATCGTAAGCGTTCACCTGCGACGCATAGAGCGCCCGCAGCAGCGTGCCGTCCTGCGCATGCCGATAGTAGGAAATCCCGACGCCTTCCAGTTCCGGCCGATACACGTCGTCGCGCACCAGCGAACCGATCGCGCACTTGCGGCCTTCCGGACTGCGCAGCCGGCAGGAACCGTTGTCGTCTTCCGACACCGCGCGCTGCGTCAGCAAATGTTCGCTGACGCGCTCGTAGATGGCTTTCGGGCTCAACATCGTAATGGGGCTCAACATCACAGCACCTGCAATAACTCAAGCAGCCGTTTTCAAAAGTTCGGCGGACAGCCCGAACTGACGCGCGATCGACGTAAGCCGCTCGCGCCACTCCCACTTGCCGAACACGTCGTGCACGTTCTGCAGGCAGGAAAGCAATTCGACGGTATTGGGATCGAACACATTGATGCGCGAACGCAGCAGCGCGCGCCTGAGCGCCGCGACGCCGACATCCATGTACGCCGGAATCTGCTCGGGCGGTTTCGCGATGTAGCGGATGGGCACGCCTTCCATCGCCGTGACATAGTCGCGCGGCTTGATGAAACTGCCGACAGGACAGCCGCCGCAGTAGCCGCGATACGCGCCGCCGCCGCGCGGCAGCAAGACCGCTTGCCCTTGCACGAAGAGATGCTGTACAGCGCTATTGAAAATCTCCTGATGGGTCAGGAAGTTCAGGCTTTTCATGATCTTCTCCCCTGCGCCCCTGCGCAGCGGCCATGCGTTTGAGTTCGAGAACCTGCGCTTGCTTCTCCGGAGCGGCGGCGTCGTTGCGAATGTGGCGCAACCTTGATCGACGCTTTTGCCGCCCGGACACTGCTTCGAGCACGACGGTTTTCCCGGCCTGGGCGTGAGGTCCCCACATCGCCCGATGTGCTCGCGTCGGATTCTCTAACACTCAGTGAACGATCCGTACACCGCCAGTTATAACGGTTCGGCCCGGTAAAAAGGTGCGCCAGCGCACGCGAGGACGCCATTTTTACACGAGCCGCACGTTCGTGCAGTGCGGAAAACCGGCCTGAAACCCTTGCAATTCGCGGCTTCGGGCGTGCTTCACTGCAATAAAAACCCGTTCTATCGGGATATACCCTTATTTTCGCGTTTTGCACTCACGGATGTTGTCGAAAAGCAAAAATCCCCTCCTTAGGGATACCTTCAATGTGAGGATTTCGCGACAGCCTTGCGTTTCGTCTTAGGTTTTCCTCGCGATATGCAACCAACGGCGTGGTCGTTGACCATGCCCGTCGCCTGCATGAAGGCGTAGCAAATGGTCGTGCCGATAAACTTGCAGCCGTACTTCTTGAGCGCGCGGCTCATGGCATCGGATTCGGGCGTGGACGCTGGCGTGGGATTGTTCGCGTCGCGCGGGGTGTCGATGGGCGCGCCGCCGACGAACGACCAGACGAAGTCCGCGAACGAGCCGTGTTCCTGCTGGATCTGCTGCACGGCGCGCGCATTGAGCACGGCCGATGCGATCTTCGCCCGGTTGCGCACGATGCGCGCGTCCAGCACGATTCGCTCGATGTCCTTTTCGGTGAAGCGCGCCACTTTGTCGATATCGAAGCCCGCGAAGAGCGCACGATAACCTTCGCGCTTGTTGAGAATCGTCGACCAGGAAAGGCCGGCCTGCGCGCCTTCCAGTATCAGCATCTCGAACAGGTGCCGGTCGTCGCGCGAGGGCACGCCCCATTCGTGATCGTGGTACTGAATCATCGCGTCGGTGGTTGCCCAGGCGCAGCGGATTGGATCATGGTCGGCCATCGCGAGTCCTCGTTATTTTCGATCGCGTGAGCATAACGGAATGCCCGCGCCGCGCCACCTCGTCCGTTCGGCTAATTGGCGGGCGTCGCGCGCGCCGGTAAGCTTGCGGCCATGACTCCAAACACCCATTCGGCAACTCAAGGTTTGCTGCTCGGCATCGACGGCGGCGGAAGCGGTACGCGCGTGATTCTGGCCGACGCGCAAGGCAACGAACTCGCGCGTGCGAGCGGCGGTCCGTCCGGCCTCGGGCTCGGCGTGTCGCTCGCGTGGCAAGCCATCGAGGACGCGTGCCGGCGTGCGTTCGACGCCGCCGCACGGCCCTTCGACTGGCGCCACTGCGCGCTCGGCTGCGGGCTCGCGGGCGTCAACAACGCGGACTGGCTCGCGGCATTTCTCGCGGCGGCGCCAGCGGTGCGCGCGCTGAGCGTGAAAAGCGACGCCTACACGACCGTGCTTGGCGCGCATGGCGGCGAAGCCGGCGTGATCGTGGCGCTCGGCACGGGCAGCATCGCGGCGTCGCTGGACGAGAAGGGCGAGTGCCGCATCGCGGGCGGCTACGGTTTCCCGAGCGGCGACGAGGCCAGCGGCGCATGGCTCGGCTTGCGCGCCGTGGTCCACCTGCAACGCGTGCTCGACGGCCGCGCGCAGGAAGACGGCTGGTCGCGCGCGCTGCTCGCGCTGACGGGCGCGACGGATCGTGACAGTCTCGTCGTCTGGCTTTGCAACGCGAATCAGACCGCCTACGCGACGCTTGCGCCCACGCTGTTCGAGTTTCGCGGTCATCCGGTCGCGGCGCGGCTGCTCAAGCGCGCGGGATTCGAGATCGAGCGGCTGGTCGCGGCGCTCGACCCCGCGGGCGCGCTGCCCGTCGCGCTGTGCGGCGGGCTCGCCGTGCCTTACGAACCGTTCGTGCCGGCCGCGTTGCGCGAGCGCGTGCGGGCTGCGCGCGCCGATTCGGCTGCGGGCGCGCTCGAACTGGCGCGCCGCGCGGCGGCCGCGTCGGCGGTCCCCGGCGATCCGCCGCGATAAAATAGCGAGCTTTGCGGCATCACAAAGGCTGTCATGTACTCGGTCATCGCTACAGATCTCGACGGGACGCTCCTCAACAGCGACCACCAGCTCGATCCCTTCACGGCTGAAACCGTGCGCACGCTGTCGGCGCGCGGCGTGCCGATCGTCATCGCGACGGGCCGGCATCATCGGGATGTCGCCGGCATCCGCGACGTGCTCGGCGTCGACGCATATCTCATCACGTCCAACGGCGCACGCGTGCATGCGCCCGGCGACGAGCGCATCTACTCGCGCAACCTCGACCCCGACGCCGTGCGCCGCCTCGTGCAGCCCGAACTCGCGGGCAGCGAGCGCGTCATCGTCAACCTGTTCGCCGACGACGCATGGCTCATCGACCGTCACGCGCCCGAACTGCTGGTCTTTCACCAGGATTCGGGCTTCAAGTACGAGGTAATGGATCTGCGCGAGCATGATGGTGAAAACATCGCGAAGGTGCTGTATATCGGCGATCCGGCGGATTTGAAGGCCACCGCCGCGAATCTCGAGCGCGAGTTCGGCGACTCGCTCTATGTGACCTATTCGCTGCCGGACTGCCTGGAAGTCATGACGTCGGACGTATCGAAGGGACGGGCGCTGCGCTTCGTGCTGGAGCGGCTCGACGTGGATGTCGCGCAGTGCGTCGCGTTCGGCGACAACATGAACGACATCGACCTGCTCGAAACCGCCGGGCATCCGTTCATGATGAACAACGCCAACCCCGATCTCATGAAACGTCTGCCAAACGTGCCGCGCGTCGGGAACAACTTCGAGGCGGGCGTGGCGCATCAGTTGCGCAAGCTGTTCGGCATTCGCGACGAACTCGCGTCGCCGGGACAGACCCCCGACTGAGCGTCGATCGTCGAATGCAACGGGCCGCCCGCCTGCGCGAGCGGCCCGTTGTCATTTATCCGCGATGCGCCCAGTTGTTGCCGTAGCCGCCGTGGTTCCAGCCCGCGCGGTTCCAGCGGCCGTTGTCGTGGCCGTAGCGGCCATGCCAGCGCGGCGCTTCATGACGATAGTACGGCGCGCCGCGGTAGACCGGCGCAGCGGGGCGCACATACACCGGAGCCGGCGCGACATAAGCGGGCGCGCCGAGATTGACGCCGATGTGCAGATCGCTATGGGCCTGAGCCGCTCCGACAGCACCGATTGCAAGGCCGGTCGCGACGAGCATATGGGTGACGATGCGCTTCATTGTCTTTCTCCTTTAGGGCGACGTGTGTCGCATGAGTCCAATGTAAGCGCCCGCCGTCTTACACGCTTCGACGACTTGTTACGGTGTGCAAGGGCGGCGTAAGGGACGGAGAGAGCGGATTTCTAAAGCAAAAATCGCTGGAAGCCTTGCCTGGTGGGGCTTCGCACGCGCCGCCGCCGCATGCGGATAGGCGTCTCGCAGCAATTAATAAGCATGCTGCGTAATTCGGCATTACATTTGTCGCGCGCGTTTAATCAATCCGCGGCGCGGTGTGGCGCAAAAACAAAAACGGGCGCATGGCGCGCCCGTTTTCCTTGCTGCTGATTTCGCTTACTTCTGACGCGTGAGCGACGGATAAAGCACGCCCGCGAGAATCGCGCCGATGATCGGTGCGATCCAGAAGAGCCACAACTGATCCAGCGCCCAGCCGCCGACGAAGAACGCCTGGCTCGACGAACGCGCCGGATTCACCGACGTATTGGTGACGGGAATCGAGATCAGATGGATGAGCGTCAGGCACAGGCCGATTGCGAGCGGCGCGAAGCCCTTCGGCGCGCGCTCGTCGGTGGCGCCGAGAATCACGAACAGGAAGAAGAACGTCATGGCGACTTCGCAGATCAGACCCGCGAGCATCGAGAAATGGCCCGGCGAGTGCGCGCCGAAGCCGTTCGCGGCGAAACCGCTCGTCGCGAAGTCGAAGCTCGGATTGCCTGTCGCGATCAGATAAATGACCCACGCGCCGAGTGTCGCGCCGATCACCTGAGCGGCGATGTACGGCACGAGATCGCGCACCGGGAAGCGGCCAGCGGTCGCCAGACCGATGCTGACGGCCGGATTCAGGTGGCAGCCGGAAACGTGACCGATGGCGTAAGCCATCGTCAGCACGGTGAGGCCGAACGCCAGGGCAACGCCCGCGAAGCCGATGCCGAGTTGAGGAAAGGCCGCGGCGAGAACGGCGCTTCCGCAGCCGCCCAGCACGAGCCAGAAAGTACCGAATAGTTCTGCGCCAAGACGCTTCGACAATTGCATGATCCTGCCCACGTGAAAAGGATGAAAACCGTTGATTTAAAACAAGAACGCGGAGTGCGCTTTGCGCAGCGGAGTTTAAGCGCGGTCTCTTTTGCAAACTGTCAAAAATGGTCGATCGGTTCTCAATTCACGGGCTTTGAGCTGAATCTTCGGATTGCTCCTTGTCGGAGGATAAAAACGCGTACGGCGCGCACAAAAAAAATGCCGCCCGGCAAGCGGGCGGCATTCCATGCGGCTTGAATCAGAAAGCGGGTGCGGTTAGCCCACCGCAACCTGACGCAGCACCGGACGCTTCGCGGCCTGGAGCAGCGCGGTATAGCTTTCGACGTAATTCTGAGCCATCGTCTGCGCGCTGAAGCGGCGCTCGAACTGCGCGCGGATTTCCGTGCGCGAGAGTTCGTCGAGGCGTTGCAGCGCGCCGACCGCGCCTTGCACGTCCTCGCAGATGAAGCCCGTCACGCCATGGTCGATGACTTCCGGCACCGAACCGCGGTTGAACGCGATGACCGGCGTGCCGCAGGCCATCGCCTCGATCATCACGAGGCCGAACGGCTCGTTCCAGTCGATCGGGAAGAGCAGCGCCTTCGCGCCCGAGAGGAATTCCGGCTTCTGCGCCTCGTTGATCTCGCCGATGAACTCCACGTGCGCCTGCGAAAGCAGCGGCTCGATCGTCGACTTGAAATATTCCTGATCGACCTTGTCCACCTTGGCGGCGATCTTCAGTGGCAAACCGCTTTGCGCGGCGATCTTGATCGCGAGATCCGCACGCTTTTCCGGGCAGATGCGGCCGAGGAACGCCAGATATTCCGGCTTCTTGTGCGGCTGCGGCGTCAGTAGTTCGTCCGGCAGACCGTGATAAACGGTGTTCAGCCAGTTCGCCTGCGGCAGCGGGCCGCGTTGATTGTCCGAAATCGAGACCACGTTCGCCTTCGTGAACGTGTTGAAGATCGGCTGCAGTTCCGGCAGGTCGAGACGTCCGTGCAGCGTCGTCACGAAGGGCGTGTCCAACTGCGTGAACAGCGGAAACGGCATGTAATCGAGGTGGAAGTGCAGCACGTCGAATTCGTGCGCGCGGCGGCGGACGTTTTCGAGCAGCAGCATGTGCGGCGCCAGGGCGTCGCGGATGGTCGGGTCCAGACGCAAGGCGCGCGGCCAGGCCGCTTCGAGCGTCGCCTTGGTTTGCGAATCGCCGCTCGCGAACAAGGTTACATCGTGGCCGAGGTCGACCAGCGCGTCCGTCAGATACGACACGACGCGTTCAGTGCCGCCGTAAAACTTGGGAGGTACTGCTTCGTGCAACGGTGCAATTTGTGCGATTCGCATAACGTGACTCTCCTTTTGTTGGGCATCGCAGTCACGCTCCGGTCGAGCGCTCAACACATGCCATTCGGGCGGGCCGCGTGTGGTATGACGCCGCCCGAGATCGGCCCGGAAATGAAGAAAACATCGCGACCGGGTTATCCCTTACTGCCCATTATCGGGATCGAGAGCGGCATTTCACGTCATTTTTCAATCGCTTATCGTTGTTACAGCGCGAAACATGTGCTGTTACGAAGTCAGAAATTGCACCGATGAGGATGATAGAGACGAGTCTGGTGCTTTGAAGCAGCCGCAGCGCACTAGTCAGCAAGTTTCGAACCCGGCCTCCAATGCAAATACGCAGTAAGCCATTAAGTCAGACAAATACGCGCCGATAATCATGAACCGGCCGAAATCGAAGAATTCTCGGATGTAGGAATTTTTCTTACTTCAAACTTCGCGAATGTCCGTCGCCGCGTCGGAAGCTTTGTCCGACAGGCGCGCCCGGGCGCATCGGCGACAATCGAATCGAAACCAAACCACATGCGCGGGGCCGGATTCGCCTTGTCCGTTGCGAATTCGCGCAAACGTTCCCCGCCGGGCCTGACCAGCCAACGTATCGATTCGGGGAAGAAGATGACGACCAGCAATACGAGTACGCTCGCGGAAATTCGCGAGGTGAATCTGTCGTACTTGCTCCTCGCACAGCGGCTCCTTCAGGAAGACCGCGTTTCGGCGATGTACCGACTCGGCCTGTCCGAACAGGTCGCGCAAGTCCTGGCCTCGCTCACGCTCGCGCAGACGGTGAAAGTGGCGGCGTCGAGCCATCTGCTGTGCCGCTTCCGTTTCGACGATCACGCGATCCTCGCCTCGCTCGCCGACAAGGACAAGAGCGCGTCGCTCGCGCACGCCCACGCGGCGATCCTGCTGGCCGACGGTCCCGTCGAGCAGATTGGCTAAGGCGCGCGCGAACCTCCGATGGCGACGAAAAGCGTGGTCGCGGAAGTCCGCGAAATCACTCTGGCGATCGAGCTGATCGAGCTCGGCGCGCGCCTTCAGCTGCTCGAAGCGGAAACGAGCCTGTCGCGCGACCGCCTCATCAAGCTCTACAAGGAGCTGAAGGGCGCCTCGCCGCCCAAGGGCATGCTGCCGTTTTCGACCGACTGGTTCATGGCCTGGCAGCCGAATATCCATTCGTCGCTGTTTCACGCGATCTACCGCTTCATGGCGGACAACGACAAGGCCCAGCCGACGATCCAGTCGATCGTCAAAAGCTACCGCCTGTACCTCGAACACGCGGCGCTGCACGGCGACGAGCCTGTGCTGTCGCTCACGCGCGCCTGGACGCTCGTGCGCTACTTCGAATCCGGCATGCTCCAGACGAACGCCTGCACGCGTTGCGGCGGGCGCTTTGTCGCGCATGCGTACGATCTGCGCGCCGGCTACGTTTGTGGACTGTGCCAGCCTCCGTCGCGCGCGGGCAAGACGCGCAAGGCCGCGCCCCCCGCGAGCGCGGCAAACCAGACGCCGCGCATCGCCGCCTGACGCGGCGAGAACGCCATATCTCAAAGTTTTTCAGTCGAGTGCCGTAAACCACTTAACGGCGGTCTTACCGCATCGAAACGTGAGGACTCGACTGTGCTGATTTTCATTGGATCGCTCGTGACATTGCTGTCCGTCTTCGGCGGCTACGCCATCGAAGGCGGGCACCTTGGCGCGCTCATGCAGCCGGTGGAGATCCTGATGATCGGGGGCGCGGGCGTCGGCGCGTTCATCCTCGGCAACAACGTCAAGACGATCAAGGCGACGATCCAGGTTCTCCCGACGCTCTTCAAGGGCGCGAAGTACGACAAGAGCATGTACATGGAGCTGATGGGCCTGCTCTACGTGCTGCTCGCGAAGGCGCGCAAGGAAGGCACGCTCGCGCTCGAAGCGGATATCGAAGATCCGTCGAAGAGCCCGGTTTTCAGCCAGTACCCGAAGATCGTCGCGGATCATCACATCGTCGAATTTCTGACGGATTACCTGCGTCTCATGGTGAGCGGCAACATGAATGCGTTCGAGATCGAAAGCCTCATGGACGAGGAAATCGAAACGCATCACGTCGAGGGCGAAGCGCCCGCGCACGCGCTCACCAAGGTCGGCGACGCGATGCCCGCGTTCGGCATCGTCGCGGCGGTGATGGGCGTCGTGCATACGATGGCCTCCGCCGACCAGCCGCCCGCGATTCTCGGCGAGATGATCGCGCAGGCGCTCGTCGGCACCTTCCTCGGCATTCTCCTTTCTTACGGTTTCATCGGGCCGCTCGCGAACGTGGCGGAACAGCGCGTCGCGGAGCAGACCAAGATGTTCCAGTGCATCAAGGTGACGATCCTCGCGAGCCTGAACGGCTACGCCCCCGCGATCGCGGTGGAGTTCGGCCGCAAGGTGCTCTTCTCGACGGAACGCCCGTCGTTCTCCGAACTGGAAGAACACGTGCGCCGGGTCAAGTCCAAGTGACCGGAGCACGTCAATGAGCAACGACAGCGGACGTCCCATTTTCATCAAGCGCGTGGTGGCCGGCAAGAAAGGGCATCACGGCGGCGCGTGGAAGCTCGCCTATGCGGACTTCATGACCGCGATGATGGCCTTCTTCCTGCTGATGTGGCTGCTTTCGTCGACCTCGCCGGTGCAGCGGCGCGGCATCGCGGAATATTTCCAGATGCCGCTCAAGGCGGCGATGGTCGGCGGCAAGTCCGTCGGCATGGACAACAGCATCCTCATCGGCGGCGGCCGCGACATTTCCAGCAACGAGCCCGGCGCGGCGCGCAGGACCGACGGCAGCACGCAGCTCGCGCAGCGCGCCTCGTCGAACGCGGACGAAGAACTGCTGAAGGCCGCGCAAGGCGAGCTCGAACGCCGTGAACAGGTGCGCCTGCACGATCTTCAGGTCAAGCTGATGGCCGCGATCGAGGCGAATCCGACGCTGCGCCAGTTCAAGCAGCAGATCCGTATCGAATCGACGCAGCAGGGCTTGCGCATCGAGATCGTCGATACGCAGAAGCGGCCCATGTTCGCGCTCTCCAGCGACAGCGTGCAGCCGTACATGCGCGACATCCTGCGCGAGATCGGCAAGAGCCTGAACGACGTGCCGAACCGCATCGTCGTGCAGGGACACACCGACGCCGTGAAATACGCGGGCGGCGACAAGGGCTACAGCAACTGGGAACTGTCGGCGGACCGCGCGAACGCATCGCGGCGCGAACTGGTCGCGGGCGGCATGGACGAAGCGAAAGTGCTGCGCGTGCTCGGTCTTTCGTCGACGCAAAACCTGAACCGGAAGGACCCGATGGACCCGGAGAACCGGCGCATCAGCGTCATCGTGCTCAATCGCAAATCCGAAATATCGATGATGCGCGACGACGGCGCGCCAGGGGCCACGCTCGACAACGGCACGGACGCGTCGGGCGCGCCGGCGACGGCGCTCGGCCAGCTCATTCCCGGCATCGCGGCCAACCCCGCTGCGCGCTGAGCAAATTCCCCAAAAACACGCTCAAGACTCGACACGTTTCGACCGTCATCACGGCAAGAGACAAACATGATCAAACACATTCTGGCAATCGACGATTCAGCCGCGATGCGGCAAATCCTCTCGGCGACGCTGGCGACGGCGGGTTACGAAGTGACCGTCGCGTCCGACGGCGACGAAGGCCTGGAGTGGGCGCTCGCGGAGCGCTTCGATCTCGTTCTGACCGATCAGCACATGCCGGGCAGAAGCGGGCTCGATCTGATCGTGGCGCTGCGCGCGAACCACGCCTACAAGGCCACGCCGATCCTGGTGCTCACCACCGAAGGCGGCGAGCCGTTCAAGGACGCGGCGCGCTCGGCGGGCGCGACCGGCTGGATCGAAAAGCCGCTCGATCCGGACCTGCTGACGGAACTGGTCGCCGCGCTCTCGGAAGACACGCAGCACTGAACTGAAGTCAAAAGACAACTAGCGCACGCACGCGCCGATGGTGACTCAAGCATGACACTCGACATTACCCAGTTCTATCAAACCTTCTTCGACGAAGCCGATGAACTGCTCGCGCAGATGGAGCAGTTGCTGCTCGTGCTGGATATCGCGAATCCGGACCCCGAAGATCTCGCGGCCATCTTCCGCGCGGCGCACTCGATCAAGGGCGGCGCGGCGACGTTCGGCTTCACCGCGCTCACCGAAACCACGCACATCCTCGAATCGCTGCTGGACCGTGCGCGCAATAACGAGCTCGTCCTGCGCCGCGACATGATCGACACGTTCCTCGCGACGAAGGACGTGCTGTCCGATCAGCTCGCCGCGTACCGCGCGAGCGCCGAGCCGGATGCGGCCGCGGCCGCGGCGATCTGCGCGAAGCTGGAGCGCCTGAAGAACGAAAGCGCCGATGGCGCGCATGTCGAAGCAGTCGCGAAGACGGAACCGCCCTCGCTGCCGGGCGCGCAACACGAAGTGAAAAGCGTGAGCGTCGCGCCGGCGTACGAAGGCCCGAACGCCCCGCCCGCGCACGTGCTCACGCAGGCGGCCGACGCCATCGAAGACGACGGCAACTGGGACGGCGCGTTCGAACTCGCCGATACGCATGCAGGAACCGCTGCCGACGCGACGCCGGGACACACCGGCGCGCCCGCGGCGGAAGTTGGACCCCACCTGAAAATTACGCTACGGGGGGTGGGCGAGAAGGACCTGGCGACTCTGATCGAGGAGCTGGGCAATCTGGGAAGCATCGTCGGAGAAAAGAAGACGGACGCCGAGTACGTGGTTTGGCTCGACTCGGACGTCCCGGCCGACGATATCGTCGCCGTGTGCTGTTTCGTGATCGACGAGAAGCAGATCACGATCGGCCGTGGCGACGCATCGGCGCCAGCCATCGAACACGCGCCCGCAACGGCGCCTGCGATGCAACCCACGCTACACGAGGAACCGGAGCAATCGCAGGCGGCGGCGCCTGCATCCGCTATCGGCAATGAAGCAAGAGAAGAAACGGCAGCGGCGGCAGTGCAAACTGCCGCCCAGCCGTCCAAGGCAGCAGCGAGCGACGCGGACAAGAAAGCGCGTCCGCAAGCCGCCGCATCGGCGGAGGGCAGCTCGATTCGCGTCGGCGTGGAAAAGGTCGATCAGCTCATCAATCTGGTGGGCGAACTCGTGATCACGCAGGCGATGCTCGCGGAAACCACGAGCACCTTCGATCCGGCGCTGCACGACCGTCTTTTCAACGGCATGGCGCAGCTCGAACGCAACGCGCGCGATCTGCAAGAGGCCGTCATGTCCATCCGCATGATGCCGATGGATTACGTATTCAGCCGCTTCCCGCGCCTCGTGCGCGATATCGCCGGCAAGCTCGGCAAGGAAGTGGAACTCGTCACGTTCGGTCAGGCGACCGAACTGGACAAGAGCCTGATCGAACGCATCATCGATCCGCTCACGCACCTCGTGCGCAATTCGCTCGATCACGGCATCGAAACCGTGGAAGCGCGCCGCGCGGCGGGCAAGTCGACGACCGGTCAGCTCGTGCTGTCGGCGGCGCATCACGGCGGCAATATCGTGATCGAAGTGAGCGACGACGGCGCGGGACTCCGCCGCGACAAGATTCTCGCCAAGGCGCAGAAGCAGGGCATGCAGGTCAGCGACTCGATGAGCGACGAAGAAGTCTGGCAACTCATCTTCATGCCGGGCTTCTCGACCGCCGAACAGGTGACGGATATTTCCGGCCGCGGCGTGGGCATGGACGTGGTGAAGCGCAACATCCAGTCGATGGGCGGTCATGTCGAGATCATGTCGCGTCAGGGCGCGGGCACGACGACCAAGATCGTGCTGCCGCTCACGCTCGCGATCCTCGACGGCATGTCGGTGAAGGTTGGCAACGAGATCTTCATTCTGCCGCTGAACTTCGTGATGGAGTCGCTGCAGCCGGTCGCCGAAGACATCTACACGGTCGCGAACGGCGAGCGCGTCGTGCGCGTGCGCGGCGAATATCTGCCGCTGGTCGCATTGCATCGCGTATTCGATGTCGAAGGCGCGCGCACCGAACCGACGCAAGGCATCGTCACGATCATGCAGACGGAAGGCCGCCGCTTCGCCATGTTGATCGACGAGCTCGTCGGCCAGCAGCAGGTCGTCGTGAAGAACCTCGAAACGAATTACCGCAAGGTGCACGGCATTTCCGCCGCGACCATCCTGGGCGACGGCAGTGTCGCGCTGATCGTCGACGTGGCCGCGCTCAATCGCGATTCGCGCGCACAGCACGGCGCGCATACCCACTAATACCGAAGGAGTTTTTCATGGCAGACGTCCAATCGATTCATACCGCTGCGCCTTCGCGACGTGACGCGCAACACGCCGAAGCCGCCGGACAGGAGTTTCTCGTGTTCACGCTCGGCGCCGAGGAATACGGCATCGACATCCTGAAAGTGCAAGAGATTCGCGGCTACGACAACGTTACACGTATCGCCAATGCGCCTTCGTTCATCAAGGGCGTGATCAATCTGCGCGGCATCATCGTGCCGATCGTCGACATGCGCATCAAGTTCAATCTCGGCCGCGTCGAGTACGACAACCAGACGGTCGTGATCATTCTGAACGTCGCGCATCGCGTGGTCGGCATGGTCGTGGACGGCGTCTCGGACGTGCTCACGCTCACGCAGGAACAAGTGATGCCCGCGCCCGAATTCGGCGGCACGCTCGCGACGGAATATCTGACGGGCCTCGGCACCGTGGACGGCCGCATGCTGATTTTGATGGACATCGAAAAGCTCATGACGAGCCGCGAGATGGAACTGATCGATTCCGTCGCCGCATAAAACGTAATCTGGAAAGCAGGAAGAAACCATGCTGAAGAAGTTGTCGATCCGCACGACGCTCACACTCGTGGGCCTGATGTTCACCGGATTCGCGGCGGTGATCGGCGCGCTCGCGCTCGTCGGCCTGAATACCGCCAGCACGTCGCTTACCGCGCTCGCGCAGGAAGACATGGTCGCGATGCGCGCGCTCGCGGAAACGTCGTCGTATCTGCTGCGCGCGCGTATCACGCTCGACAAGGTGCGCTCGCTCGCCGAAGCGGGCAACGCGGAGGAAGCCAAGAAATCGGTCGATCGCGGCCAGGTTCTGCTCGACAAGAGCAACGAGAACTGGAAGCTCTATCTCGACACGCCGAAGCCGACGCTGCCGAAGGAGGCGCTCGACGCGCTCGTCGCGACGCGCGAGACGCTCGTCAGGAATGGCGTGGAGCCGGAGTTCGCCGCGATCCGCGCGAACGACATGGCCGCCTACCACGCGATCGCCGACACGAAGATCAGCCCGATGTTCGTCGCGTTCGATCAGGCCGTGACCGCCGCCGTCGCCGCGCATCAGACGCGTGCCGAAGCGTCGCGCGCCAGTACGGCTTCGTATATCGCGACGCTCAGCGTGACGATCGGCGCGGTGCTCGCGCTCGCGGTGCTGATGCTGATCGGCTCGCGCATGGCGTTGTCGAGCCTGATCGTGAAGCCGATCAACGAGGCCGTCGATCACTTCGACCGCATCTCGCGCGGCGATCTCTCGCAATCGGTGCAGTCGGACAGCAACAACGAGATCGGGCGTCTGTTCGCGGGCATCGAACGCATGCGCGGCAATCTGACCGCGATGGTCGGCGCGGTGCGCCGCGGCTCGGAATCGATCGACGTCGGCGCGCATGAAATCGCGAGCGGCAACACCGATCTCTCGCAGCGCACGGAAGAGCAGGCGGCGTCGCTGCAAGAGACGGCGTCGAGCATGGAAGAGCTCACGAGCACGGTGAAGCAGAACGCCGACAACGCGCGCCAGGCAAGCCAGCTCGCGGTGAACGCATCGGATATCGCGTCGCGCGGCGGCGTGGTGGTCGAACAGGTCGTCGAGACGATGCACGCGATCGCGTCGAGCTCGAACAAGGTCGTCGACATCATCGGCGTGATCGAAGGCATCGCGTTCCAGACCAACATTCTCGCGTTGAACGCGGCCGTCGAAGCGGCGCGCGCCGGCGAGGAAGGGCGCGGCTTCGCGGTCGTGGCGGGCGAAGTGCGCTCGCTCGCGCAACGCAGCGCCGCGGCGGCGAAGGAAATCAAGGCGCTGATCGGCGATTCCGCCGCGAAGGTGGACAGCGGCACGGAACTCGTCGCGCGCGCCGGTCAGACCATGGGCGAGATCGTGCAGGCGGTGCGCCGCGTGACCGACATCATGGGCGAGATCAGCGCGGCGTCGGAAGAGCAGTCCGACGGCATCGAGCAGGTCAATCGCGCCGTCACGCAGATGGACAGCGTCACGCAGCAGAACGCCGCGCTCGTCGAAGAGGCCGCCGCCGCTGCCGCGTCGCTGGAAGAGCAGACGCGCCAGTTGAAGGACGTCGTCGCGCAATGGCGCATCGACAGCGCGGCGCCGGTGCGTGCTTCGAGCGCTTCGGCCGCGGCGGCGCGCCTGTCGCAGCCCGCGCGCGTCGAGCCTTCCGCGCCGGTTGTCGCGGCGAAAGCCGAAAAGCACGCGAAGCCTGCCGAGAAAGCGAAAGTTGCGCCGGAAGCGGCCGTTATCAAGGAAGTAGCCAGCGAAGCGCCCAAGGCCGCAAGCAAGCCGGCGGCGAAACCGTCGGCGATGGTGAAGCCTGCGCCGCGCGCGAAGGCGACGACCGCCGACGACGGCGACTGGGAAACCTTCTGACACTGACTGGAACGAGACGGCCATGCTGACATCGCGCGGCATCGACATACAGGGAAAGCGCGAGCCCGCATGGTCATCGACTTCAACGCGAGGCGCGCGCGCGACGAACACGCCAAGGAAGCACGAAACATCATGACGGCAACGCGCAACGTGCGCATCGAACTGGCCGGCGGCGTACGCGGTCCGGAAGTCGAGCGCGATTTCGAATTCACGACGGCGGATTTCGCCCGGATTCGCGAGCTGATTCATCGGCGCGCGGGCATCTCCCTGTCGGACCATAAACGCGACATGGCGTATAGCCGGCTCGCGCGCCGCCTGCGCGCCTGCGGCATCGACACGTTCAAGCAGTATCTCGACCGCCTCGAAACCAACGAGGACAATGCCGAGTGGGAAGCGTTCGTCAACGCGCTGACCACGAACCTCACGGCGTTTTTCCGCGAGTCGCATCATTTTCCGATTCTCGCGGACTTCGTGAAGCGCAGGCAGCAACCGTTCTCGGTGTGGTGCTCGGCGGCTTCCACCGGCGAGGAGCCGTATTCCATCGCGATGACGCTCGTCGAGGCGTTGGGCGAGCACGCCGCGCGCCAGTGCTCGGTGTTCGCCAGCGATATCGACAGCCAGGTGCTCGCGAAGGCCGAAGCGGGCGTGTATTCGCTCGATCAGGTGAAGGCGCTGCCCGTCGAGCGGCTGAAGCGCTTCTTCCTCAAAGGCACGGGCTCGCACGCGGGCCTCGTGAAAGTGCGCCCCGAACTGCGCGCGATGGTGAACTTCGGCCGCGTGAATCTGACCGACGCGCGCTATGACGTCAAAGGCCCGTTCGACGCGATCTTCTGCCGCAACGTGATGATTTACTTCGACAAGCCGACGCAAGGGCAGGTGCTCACGCGCTTCGAGCCGTTGATGAAGCCGGGCGCGCTCCTGTTCGCGGGGCATTCGGAGAATTTCACGTATGTGTCGCAGGCGTTCAGGCTGCGCGGCCAGACGGTCTACGAACTTGCGCGCGATGTGAAGGTGGCGGGCGCAACCAGGCGTGTGCTCGCCGGAGAACCGGTATGAGCGCGCTGCCGATGGCGTCGAACCTGTATTTCGACAATCACTTCCAGAAGCCCGGCGTGAAGCTGCTGCCGAACGAGTTCTACATGACGAGCGAAGACATGGTGCTCGTCACGGTGCTCGGCTCGTGCGTGGCGGCGTGCATCCACGACCGCACGGCGGGCATCGGCGGAATGAATCATTTCATGCTGCCCGACGACGGCTCCGATGCGTCGCTGGCCGCGTCCGATTCGATGCGCTACGGCGCGTACGCGATGGAAGTGCTCATCAACGAACTGATCAAGCGGGGCGGGCGGCGCGAGCGCTTCGAAGCGAAGGTGTTCGGCGGCGGCGCGGTGCTCGCGGGCATGACGACCATCAACATCGGCGATCGCAATTCGGAATTCGTGCGGCGCTATCTCGCGCTGGAGAAGATCCGCATCGTCGCCGAGGATTTGCAGGGCGTGCATCCGCGCAAAGTCGCATTCATGCCGCGCTCGGGACAGGTGATGGTCAAGAAGCTCAAGACCGCGCACGACCCGGTCGTGGTCGAGCGCGAGCAGGCGCTCGTGCAGCGCACGCCCGAAGAACGCGCGGAGCGGCTCGCGAAGGCGCGTGCGCGCGTCGAGCTGTTTCAGTCGAATGCTTCGGCGAATTCGAAGCCGCGCGCCGAGTTGTTCTCGACGAACGCTGCGGCGGCCAGGCGCCCGCGCGTCGAGTTGTTCACGTCACGGCTGAAGACGGCGGAGGAAGCATGAACTCAGCGCAAAAGATCAAGGTGTTGTGCGTCGACGACTCGGCGCTCGTGCGCAGTCTGATGACCGAAATCATCAACTCGCAGCCCGACATGCACGTGTGCGCGACCGCGCCCGATCCGCTCGTCGCGCGCGAGCTGATCAAGCAGCACAACCCGGACGTGCTCACGCTCGACGTCGAAATGCCGCGCATGGACGGCCTCGATTTCCTCGAAAAGCTGATGCGCCTGCGGCCGATGCCGGTCGTGATGGTGTCGTCGCTGACCGAGCGCGGCAACGAAATCACGCTGCGGGCGCTGGAACTGGGCGCGGTCGATTTCGTCACGAAGCCGAAGGTCGGCATTCGCGACGGCATGCTCGATTACGCCGAAAAGCTCGCCGACAAGATCCGCGCGGCGTCGCGGGCGCGGGTGAAGCAGGCGCATCACGCGCCGGCGGCGCCCGTCGGCGGCGCGGCGAAACCCGCGCCGCACTTCAACAATCCGCTCGTGTCGACGGAGAAGCTCGTGATCGTCGGCGCATCGACGGGCGGCACCGAAGCGATTCGCGAAGTGCTCGTGCCGCTGCCGCCCGATGCGCCCGCGGTGCTGATCGCGCAGCACATGCCGCCGGGCTTCACGAAGTCCTTCGCGCAACGGCTGAACGGCCTGTGCCGGATTACGGTGAAGGAAGCGGAGCACGGCGAGCGCGTGCTGCCGGGCCATGCGTATATCGCGCCGGGCCACGCGCATCTGGTGCTCGCGAGAAGCGGCGCGAACTACGTCGCGCATCTGTCGGATGCGCCGCCGGTGAACCGGCACCGGCCTTCGGTCGATGTGCTGTTCCGCTCGGCCGCGCAGCACGCCGGCAAGAACGCGATCGGCGTGATCCTGACCGGCATGGGCCGCGACGGCGCCGCCGGTCTTCTGGACATGCAGCAGGCGGGCGCGTACACGCTCGCGCAGGACGAAGCGAGTTGCGTGGTGTTCGGCATGCCGCGCGAAGCAATTGCAATGGGCGGCGCAAGCGAAATCGCGCCGCTCTCCGAAATGAGCCGGCGCGTGATGGCGCGGCTTGCCTCGATGGGCGAACGCGTGCAGCGCGTCTGATTTTTCTGGATTGAATACGCGGCCCCGCCGCATTGAGAACTCAAGGGAGTAGTGATGGACAAGAACATGAAGATCCTCGTCGTCGACGATTTTCCGACGATGCGCCGTATCGTGCGCAACCTGCTGAAGGAACTGGGCTACGGCAACGTCGACGAAGCCGAAGACGGCGCGGCCGGCCTTGCGCGTCTGCGCGGCGGCGGCTTCGACTTCGTGATCACCGACTGGAACATGCCGAACCTCGACGGCCTCTCGATGCTGCAGCAGATTCGCGCGGACGCGAACCTCTCGCATCTGCCGGTGCTGATGGTGACGGCGGAATCGAAGAAGGAAAACATCATCGCGGCGGCGCAGGCGGGCGCGAACGGTTATGTGGTGAAGCCCTTCACGGCCGCCACGCTCGACGAGAAACTCACCAAGATTCTCGAGAAGTTGGCCAAAGCCGGGAGCTGATCGTGAACGATCTGACCACTGAACTCGCAGCGGCCGTCGCTGCTGTCGCCGAAGCCGAGGGCGATCCGTCGAGCGATCGCATTCTCGCGCGCATCGGCCAGTTGACGCGCACGCTGCGCGATTCGATGCGCGAGCTCGGCCTCGACAAGCAGGTCGAAGCCGCGGCGCAAGCCGTGCCCGACGCGCGCGACCGGTTGAAATATGTCGCGACGATGACGGAGCAGGCCGCCGAGCGCGCCTTGAACGCGATCGAGCTCGCCAAGCCGATGCAGGAAGCGATGCAGACCGACGCGCAGGCGCTCGACGCGCGCTGGGCCAAATGGTACGACGCGCCGCTCGCGCAGGGCGAAGCGGGCGCGTTGCTTGCTGAAACGAGAACGTTTCTGCAAAGCGTGCCGGAGCGCACTCAGGCGACCAACGCGCAACTGCTGGAAATCATGCTCGCGCAGGACTTTCAGGATCTGACCGGCCAGGTGATCAAGAAGATTACGGACGTCGTGTATCTGATCGAGCAGCAACTGCTCGGCGTGTTGCTGGAGAACATCGCGCCGGAGCGCCGCGAGCAGTTCGCGGCATCGGCGGCGGCGTTGATGTCGTCGGCGAGCGGCAGTCCGGAAGGCCTGCTCAACGGGCCGCAGATCAATCCCGAGGGACGCAGCGATGTCGTGCAGGATCAGTCGCAAGTGGACGATTTGCTCGCGAGTCTCGGCTTCTGACGCCTATCTGCAAATAAACGTCATTTCGACCTGCTCAGCGTTACTGGACAACGCGAAGCGCATACCATTGCGCTTCGCGTTTTTCTTATGTGCGCTTGCGAACGTTAGGACTATTCCGTGTGGCTGGCATACTAGATGGTATTCGCGCCGCAAAAAGCCGCGCGAAAAGCGGTGGCACATCTGTCACTCAATCGTCAAGAGCCGGTTCGCACGCTTAAAGCGCGGGGACGGCCGGCAACCGATAGGAGGCCCAGTGAAGGCACCGAAGCAATCCCGTCATGGGCATCTGGCAAGCGCGCTCGCGATCGTCGCCGGCGCGTTGAGCGTGTGCGCCGCGGCGCCCGCCTATGCCGTGCTCGGCGGCGAGCCGATGACCGCGCCGCAAGGCGCCACGTCCGCAAAAGCCGTCGTGCGTGCGGCCGTCGCAAGCGGTGCGTCGAACGCATCGGCGACATCGGCATCGAACTACACCGTCCGCTCCACGACGCTCGCGAGCGGCACCGTCGTCAACGAATATCTCTCCGCGGAGGGCACCGTGTTCGGCATCGCGTGGAATGGGCCGCGCGTGCCGGATCTCGCCAGCCTGCTCGGCAGCTACTTCCCGCAATATCAGCAGGGCCTCAAGGCGCAGCGCGCCGCGCGCGGCGGACGGGGGCCTGTGAGCGTGCAGGATTCCGGGCTCGTCGTGGAATCGGGCGGTCATATGGGCGCCTTCGCGGGCCACGCCTATTTGCCGCAATCGTTGCCGGCCGGTGTGTCCGCCAGCGATATTCAGTAAGCGACGGGAGACTTCAGTATGCATAGCAAGACACTCGGCCTTCCCGGCTCTTTCCTTCGACGCGGCGATTTCGCGCGCTGGCTCGGCGTGCTCTGTCTGTCCGTCATGCTCGCCGCGTGCGGCGGTGGCGGCAGCGACAGTTCCAGTTCGAGCGGCGGCGGTTCGTCGGGCGGATCGGGCGGCGGCGGCGGCTCGGGCGGCGGCGGCAGTTCGGGCACCAGCACCGCGAACGCGCAGCCGATTCAACCCAACGGCACGAACGCGGTGCCGATCAACGTCAATGCCGGCGTCGCGAACTTCGTGAACATTCCGAACGTGTCGGTCACGGTGTGCGCGCCGGGTTCCTCGGTGTGCCAGACGATCGACAACATTCAGGTCGATACGGCGTCCTTCGGCCTGCGCATTCTTGGCTCGGCGGCGCAGAACGTGCTCGGCAGCCTGCCCGGCACGCGCGCGTCGAACGGCGGCCAGCTCGCCGAGTGCGCGGGCTTCGCGGACGGCTACACGTGGGGCACCGTGCGCACGGCCGACGTGAAGATGGGCACCGAAGTGGCGTCGGGCGTGCCGATTCAGATCATCGGCGATCTCGACGCATCGGCCGCGCCGACGGGAAGCAACGGCTGCCCGTCCGGCAACGACGAGAACGACGTCGGCGATATCGGCGCGAACGGCATTCTCGGCATCGGCCCGCAGACGGTTGACTGCGGCCCGAGTTGCGCGAGCACGGCGCTCAACGCGATGTACTTCTCCTGCAGCAACGGCACGAACTGCACGGGCGTCGCGACGCCGGTCGCCCAGCAGGTCACGAATCCCGTCACGAAGTTCGCGGTCAACAACAATGGCGTGATCGTGCAGTTGCCGCCGGTTCCGGACGGCGGCGCGGCGAGCGCGACCGGCGTGCTGATCTTCGGTATCGGTACGCAGAGCAACAACAGCATCAGCGGCGTGACGAAGTACGGCACGGACCCGTATGGCGACCTCACCGGCACCTACAAGGGACAAACGTACAAGACGTTCTTCGACTCGGGATCGAACGGCAACTTCTTCCAGGACAGCTTCCCGCTGTGTTCGAGTTCGAGCGCGTTCTATTGTCCGAGCTCGGAGCAGTCGCTTTCGACGACGATCCAGGGCACCGAAGGCAACAGCGCGAACGTGCCGTTCCAGTTGGTCAGCGCGCGCACGCTGACGCAAGGCGGCAACAAGTTCGCGTTCAACAGTCTCGGCGGCCAGTTGGGCATGTCCAACTTCTTCGACTTCGGCTTGCCGTTCTTCTTCGGACGGCACGTGTATGTCGGCTTCGAGTTGCCCAACAGTTCGGCGTATGTAGCGTTCTGACGGCTTGAGCGGTCTGCAAGTAAAAACCGGCTGCGTTTTCGCGCAGCCGGTTTTTTTGTGTCACTCGCTTTCGTTTGCCCGCGGCTTGCGCGGCGCGCGCTCGGCGAGCGCGTCGTAGAGGCGGCGCGGCAGCATGTGCATCAGCATGCCGGCGATGCGCATCTGCCACGGAAACGTCGCGTAGCGCACCTTGCGGGCGATGGCGTCGGCGGTTTTCGCGGCGAAGCGGTCGGCGTCCATCAGAAACGGCATGCGATACGGATTGTGCGCGGTCATCTCCGAGCGCACGTAGCCCGGCGCGATCGTGACGACGGCCACGCCCAGCGGGCGCATCTCGACGCGCAACGACTCCAGATACTTCGCGACCGCCGATTTCGACGCGCTGTACGCGCCGCCGCCCGGCAGCCCGCGCACGCCGGCGACGCTCGCGATGCCGACGAGCGTGCCGTGCCGCGCGGCCGTCATCGATGCGACGAACGGCTCGAACGTCGCGACCATGCCGAAGTAGTTGACATCCATCACGGTGCGGAAGGTGTCGAGATCGCCGTGACCCGTCAGCGCGCCGCGGCTCATGCCCGCGTTCGCGATGACGACATCCGCCGCGCCATGTTCCGCGATGAAGCGGCGTGCGGCGTCGGCGAGCGCATCGGGGTCGCGCACGTCGGCGGGATAGATCGAAATGGCGCTTTGCGGATGGCGGGCCGCGAAGGCGGCGAGGGCGTCGGCGCGGCGGGCGACGAGGCCGAGCACGGCCCCGCGCTTCACGTATTCCTCGGCCAGTGCGAGGCCGATGCCGCTCGAAGCGCCGGTGATGAAGACCTTCAGGCGAACTGCATTCATGCCGGCGCGGGAGAGGGGATTACTTCTTGTCGCGGGCTTGCTGGACGAGGAAGTCCATCACCTGCGTCGTGCCCGGCAGGCTGTTGGTCATCGCCGGACCCGTCTCGTACTTGCCCTGCACGACGACCGTCGGCACGCCGTCGATCTTGTAGTCCTGCATCAGCTTGGCGTCGCGCTGCACGGCGCTTTGCGTCGAGAACGAGTTATAGGCGTCCATGTATTTCTTCGGATCGACGCCCTGCGTCTTGAGGAAGTCCGCTTGCGCCTGCGGCGTGAGCAGATAGTTCTTCTTCACGTGGATTTCGTTGAACACGGCCGGCGTGACTTTCTCCGCGACGCCGAGCGCGTCGAGCGCGTGGTACATCTTCGAGTGCGGGATGAAATCGTCGCGGAACGCCACCGGCACGCGCTTGAACACGACGTCCGGGCCCTGCTTCTTCGCCCATGCTTCCAGATACGGCTCGAACTCGTTGCAGTGCGGGCAGCCGTACCAGAAGAACTCGATGACCTCGACCTTGCCCGCGGGCGCGCCGACCGGCTGCGCGGCTTGCAGCACCGTGTAGTCCTTGCCGGCGGTGGGCGCGGCCATTGCCGTGCTCGCGACGGTCAAGGAAGCGGCTGCGATGCCGAGGGAGAGAGCCAACGCGCTAAACAGTTTTTTCATGATGGAAGAATGGACGCAATGGGTACGCGACGGTACGAAAACAGGCCCATAAGTGGGACATACGACGCTTAAGCCACGCTTAAAAACCGTAGGTGCGCCCGCGCTTGCCGTGGAGCAAGCGCGAAGCGCGCTGACCTTATTGCTTCGAGAAGCGGATGACGGCGGTATCGACGCCCGCATCGGACAGACGCTGGCGCGCGGTGTTCATGTCCTCGAACTTCGCGAACGGGCCGACGCGCACACGATAGTACGTCACGCCGCCCGCATCGCGCTGCGTGACCCGCGATTCGAAGCCCTGGAAACCGAGCCGCGCGCGCTGCTGCTCCGCGTCCGCTTGCGTCTTGTACGCGCCCACCTGCAGGAAATAGCCGGTGTTGGGCTCGCCGGGCGCGGGCGGCGTGGTCTTGCCGGCCGTGGCTGCCGAGCCGCCCTTGGGCGGCGTGGCGTTGGCGTTGCTCGTGACGTTCGGCGCGGTGGGTGCGGCAGGCGCCGTCTCGGGCTTCTTCGCGATGGTCGCGCTGCCGCTCTTCGGTGCGGAGGCCGTCGCGCCCGACGGCGGCACTTCGACGATCTGCGGCTCGTCGAGCATGCCCGACGACTGCGTCTGATTGTTGGTCTGGCCCGGCGCGGTGTTGGGCGGCGTGGGCTGCGCGGCTTGCGGGACTGCCTGGCCCGGCGACTTGCCCTGCAGCGGACGATTCGGATCGTAGGGCTGCGCGGCGGGCGGCGCGGAGTTCGCTTCCGACGGCGGCGGCGCGACCTTCGCCACGAACGGCGTGGGCGCGCGCGTGATGTAGAGCGCGACGATCACGGCGATCGCGAGCCCGACGATCAGGCCCAGCACGATGCCGATAAACGTTCCCCCGGTTTGCTTCGACTGCTTCGATGTGCGGCGTGGTTTTGCCATCGTATGAATCACCTGCGAGAGAGTCTTCTGGTTGGGCGACGATTATAGCGGCGGCTCGTGGCGAGCCCGCGCCAGGCATCTGTTCACGCACGCCGAAAAATCCTATTTTCCGGGCGTGCGTGGCAGGTTTACATTTTTTGAGGAGCGGAAACGCCGATGGTCGCGAGCCCGTTTTCGAGAATCTGGCGTGTCGCCGCGAGCAGCGCGATGCGCGCGGTGCGTTCCTTCTCTTCGTCCACGAGCACGCGCTCCGCATTGTAGAACGAGTGAAATTCGCCGGCGAGATCGCGCAGGTAGAACGCGACCGCGTGCGGCGCGAGTTCTTCCGCGGCGTGCGCGAGCATCTCGGGATACTCGGCGAGCTTGTTCAGAAGCGCCATCGCGCGGTCGCTCGACAGCGGCGAAAGATCGGCTTGCGCCGCCTTCGCGATGTCGCCGCCGTAGCGTTCCTTCCAGTCGTTCAGGATCGTGCAGATGCGCGCGTGCGCGTATTGCACGTAATAGACCGGGTTCTCGTCGTTCTGCTTGAGCGCGAGATCGATGTCGAACACGAACTCGGTGTCCGCCTTGCGCGAGATGAGGAAGAAGCGCACCGCGTCGCGGCCGCGGCGGATGGTCTCTTCGTCGATCTGGTCGGGCGCGGTTTCATGGCCGGGAGCCAGGCCGCCCGACCATTCGATCAGATCGCGCACCGTCACGTAGCTGCCCGCACGCTTGGAAATCTTCACTTCCTCGCCGTCGCGCATGACGGTGACCATCTTGTGCAGCACGTAGTCGGGATAGCCCTTCGGAATGCCCACGCCGAGCCCTTGCAAGCCGGCGCGCACGCGCGCGATGGTGCCGTGATGGTCCGAGCCCTGGATGTTGATGACCTTCGTGAAGCCGCGCTCCCACTTGGTCACGTGGTAGGCGACGTCCGGCACGAAGTACGTGAACGTGCCATCGGACTTCTTCATGACGCGGTCTTTGTCGTCGCCGTCGTCGGTGGTGCGCAGCCACAGCGCGCCGTCCTGCTCGTAGGTCTTGCCCGCATCGACGAGCGCCGCGACCGTCTTCTCGACGCGCCCTTCCTTGTACAGCGACGACTCCAGATAGAACTGGTCGAACTTCACGCCGAACGCGGTCAGATCCATGTCCTGCTCGTGACGCAGATACGCCACGGCGAAATGACGGATGGCGTCGAGATCCTCGACGTCGCCCTTGCCCTTGACCGGCTCGCCATCTTTCGCGGCGACCGTTTCGCCCGCCATGTAGTCGCGCGCGATATCGGCGATGTACTCGCCGTTGTACGCGGCGTCGGGCCAGCCCGGCTCGTTCGGCTTCAGGCCGCGCGCGCGCAGTTGCGTGGAGGTGGCGAGGTTGCCGATCTGCACGCCCGCGTCGTTGTAGTAGAACTCGCGATGCACGTCGTAACCCTGCGTTTCGAGCAGGTTCGAGAGCGCGTCGCCGAGCGCGGCCTGGCGGCCGTGGCCGACGTGCAGCGGACCGGTCGGGTTCGCCGACACGAATTCGACGAGCACGTGCCTGCCGGCCTCGCGCGCCGAGCGGCCGAACGCGGCGCCCGCGCCCAGCACGGCCGGGATCACGTCTTGCTTCGCCGACGCGGCAAGACGCAGATTGATGAAGCCGGGACCCGCCACTTCGGCGCTCTCGACGAGACCCTTCGCAGCCGGCAGCGCGAGCGCCGCATCGACGATCTGCTGCGCGAGCTGGCGCGGGTTGGCGCGCAGCGGCTTGGCGAGCTGCATCGCGACATTCGATGCCACGTCGCCGTGCGCCGCGACCTTCGGTCGTTCGAGAACGATCGCGGGCGCGACGAAGGCCGCTTCGCTGGCGCCCTGAGTGACTAGCGCGACCTGCTTGACCGCGTCGGTGAGGAGCGTTTCGAGAGTGTGTTTATGTGCGGGCAGCATGCTGATGTGATCCGATGGAGCGAGTCCGATGGGGTATGGCGACTGGATGGATGCTGGCGTGCGCCCGGAACCCGGAGGCGCGAGAAAAACGCCGTTCGCCATGTCTGCGAAGCCTCGCGGACATATGACCGTTCGCCGGGTCATATACCTGCAAAGTGGGGATTTTAGCAGGTGCTAATATGTCGAATCAGGGTGTTGTCACGTTGTCAGGGAGACCGGCTCGTCTGCGCGGTTTGTGTTCAAACCGGTTTGCAAACCGCCTATGACCCAACATAAACAAAAGGACCATGCCATGCTGATCACATTCAAAACCCCGGCCGCACCGGATGTCCTGATGCTGGACAATCTCGCCGAGTACCTGCTCGGCATCATCGGCAAGAAGCTCACGGAGCGGGGCGTCATCACGCACGAAGAGCTGCCTTCGGCCATTCAGAAACTCGAAGCGGCCGTCGTCACCGACAAGAAAGAGCGCGCCGAGCACGACGGCCATTTTCACGAGGGCGAGGCGGGGCACGAGCCGCACGAGATTCCCATCGGGCTCGCGCAGCGCGCGTATCCGTTCCTCGACATGCTGCGCCTCGCGCAGAAGGGCAACACGGACATCCTCTGGGGCGTTTGAGACCCGCCGCGCCGTAGCGCCGCGCCTGAAACGAAAAAACCCGCATCGGCGACGACGCGGGTTTTTTCTTCCGATGAAACCGGCTTACTGCGACTGACCGTTCGTCCCGGATTTCGGCGTGGCCGCTTTCTTCGGCTTCTTCGGTTTCTTCTTGTGCTCGGTCTGCGGCACCGAGTACGACGACGCGGTCGTGCTGCTGGCCGGCTGCGCGATCGCCGCCGAGCTTGCGGCGAGAACGGCGGCTGCGATCGCAACGCTTACGGCGGGCGTCAGCTTCTTCATGCGACTTATCTCCGTGACGAAAAATGCGTGTCCGTCCTCGTGACGGCGCATCGCAGGAGCAAGTCTACGGAAGCCAAAAAATTCCCGCCTATTGCGTGGCGCTTTTCTTCGGCATCACGCGCCGCGTATGGTTTTTTCCAACGTTCCCGCGAAAGCCCTAGTACCGCCGCGCCTCGTTCAGCGCAGCGGCGCGAGCGCGCGTTCGGCGTCCGACGTGGACATCGCCATGCGTTCGGCATAGCTCGCCAGTTGATCGTCGCCGATCTTGCCCACAGAGAAATACGTGCTGTCGGGATGCGCGAGGTAGAAGCCCGAGACGCTCGCGGCCGGCAGCATCGCGAGCGATTCGGTCACGCTCATGCCGATCTCCTCTGCCTGAAGCACTTCGAACATATCGCGCTTGACGAGGTGATCCGGACACGCCGGATAGCCTGGCGCCGGACGAATGCCCACGTATTTCTCGGCGATCAGCGCGTCGTTGTCCAGCGTTTCGCTCGCCGCGTAGCCCCACAAATCGCGGCGCACGCGCGCGTGCAGCGCTTCGGCGAAGGCTTCGGCGAACCGGTCGGCGAGCGCCTTCAGCATGATCGCGCTGTAGTCGTCGTGATCGGCTTCGAACTGTTGTTCCTTTTTATCGACGCCAAGACCCGCCGTCACCGCGAAGATGCCGATGTAGTCCTTCACGCCCGAGTCCTTCGGCGCGATGAAATCGGCGAGCGAGCGGTTCGGACGCATCACGCCGTCGACGACCGGACGCACGCCTTGCTGACGCAGGTTGCGCCATGTCATCGCGACTTGCGAGCGTGATTCGTCCGTGTAGATTTCGATGTCGTCGTCGTTCACGGTGTTTGCGGGCAGCAGCATGACGACGCCGTTCGCCGTCAGCCAGCGGCCCTGGATGAGGCGCGAGAGCATCGACTTGCCGTCGGAGAACACGCGCCGCGCCGATTCGCCCACGATCTCGTCGTTGAGAATCGCCGGATAGGGGCCGGCGAGATCCCACGTCTGGAAGAACGGAGCCCAGTCGATGTAATTCGCCAGTTCCGCGAGGTCGTAGTTCTTGAACACGCGCCGGCCGATGAAGCTCGGCTTCTTCGGCGTATACGCGTTCCAGTCGATCTTCGTCCGGTTGGCGCGCGCCTGTTCGTACGTGACCATCGGCAGCGCCTTCTTGTTGGCGTGCTGCGTGCGGATGCGGTCGTAGTCGCTCTTCAGGTCGTCGAGATACTTCGCCGCGCCTTCGTCAGACAGCAGGCTCGACGCCACCGACACCGAGCGCGACGCGTCCGGCACGTACACGACCGGGCCTTCGTAGTTCGGCGCGATCTTCACGGCGGTGTGCACGCGCGAGGTCGTCGCGCCGCCGATCAGAAGCGGCGTCTGCTTGCCGCGGAAATAGTCGTCGCGCTGCATTTCCGACGCGACGTAGGCCATCTCCTCGAGACTCGGCGTAATCAGTCCCGACAGACCGATGATGTCCGCGCCTTCATCCTTCGCCTTCTGCAGGATGGTCGCGCAGGGCACCATCACGCCCATGTTGACCACTTCGAAGTTATTGCACTGGAGCACGACCGACACGATGTTCTTGCCGATGTCGTGCACGTCGCCCTTCACGGTCGCGATGACGATCTTGCCCTTCGGACGCACGTCCGCGCCGGCGTCGGCGAGACGCTTTTTCTCTTCCTCGATGAACGGAATCAGATGCGCGACCGCCTGTTTCATGACGCGCGCCGATTTCACGACTTGCGGCAGGAACATCTTGCCCGCGCCGAACAGGTCGCCGACAACATTCATGCCGTCCATCAGCGGGCCTTCGATCACGTTGATCGGACGGCCGCCGGCGGCGTCGATCTTCTGCCGGACTTCTTCCGTATCTTCGACGATGAAGTTCGTGATGCCGTGCACGAGCGCATGCGACAGACGCGCCTCGACCGGCTGATTGCGCCATTCGAGGTTTTCTTCCTTCTTCGCGGCGCCGGTCTTGAACTTGTCGGCGCTTTCGAGCAGGCGGTCGGTGGAGTCTTCGCGGCGGTTGAGCACGACGTCTTCGACCATGTCGCGCAGTTCGGCGTCGAGATCGGCATAGACGCCGAGCTGGCCCGCGTTGACGATGCCCATGTCCATGCCGGCCTGAATCGCGTGATACAGGAACACGGTGTGAATCGCCTCGCGCACCGGGTCGTTGCCGCGAAACGAGAACGACACGTTCGACACGCCGCCGCTCACCTTCGCGTGCGGCAGGTTTTCCTTGATCCAGCGCGTCGCGTTGATGAAATCGACCGCGTAATTGTTGTGCTCTTCGATGCCCGTCGCGATCGCGAAGATATTCGGATCGAAGATGATGTCTTCCGGCTCGAAGCCGACTTCGCTCACGAGAATGTCGTAGGAGCGCTTGCAGATCTGCGTCTTGCGCTCGAACGTGTCGGCCTGGCCTTGCTCGTCGAACGCCATCACGACGGACGCCGCGCCGTAGCGGCGGATCAGCTTCGCGTGATGTTTGAAGGCTTCTTCGCCTTCCTTCAGCGAGATCGAGTTGACGATCGCCTTGCCCTGCACGCACTTCAGGCCGGCTTCGATCACCTCCCATTTCGACGAGTCGATCATGATCGGCACGCGCGCGATATCCGGCTCCGATGCGATCAGATTCAGAAAGCGCACCATCGCGGCTTTCGAATCGAGCATGGCCTCGTCCATGTTGATGTCGATGACCTGCGCGCCGTTTTCGACCTGCTGGCGCGCGACGGCGAGCGCTTCGTCGAACTGGCCGTTCAGGATCATGCGCGCGAACGCCTTCGATCCGGTCACGTTCGTGCGCTCGCCGACGTTGATGAAAAGCGAGCCGTCGGTGACGTTGAACGGTTCGAGGCCCGAGAGACGCATCGTGTGGTCGGTCATGGTGAGAGCGGTTGCAGATTGGTCAGCCGCGTGATCCAACTATCGAAGTGTGGGCACGCGGCGCGAATGGTGCGTAAGCCGATTCGGCCCGCCAGAGCGGGGCCGTGAAGCACTTTGTCGTACTTTGGCTTGAGCAGACTTTTAAGTCGTTTCGACGGAGCAGTGTGCGGGGAATCGTTGATATGCTCCGGCGTTTCAAAGCGGTTCCTGACTTCCTTCAGAGCCGTTTCGTGCGCGGTCCACCCAGCTTCGAGTTCGCCGAACCGGCGAATGTCCGAGAACAGCAGCCCTTCGAACTCGTACGGCTGGATGTGAGGGATGAACCGGTCACGGCGGCAACCGATGCGAGCCATAACTTCGTTTATGAAAAGATCTTCGATCTGTGCGGCGCGAGTCTGCGGATTCATACCGCGCGATTCGGTGAAACCGGGAAAGGTCGGACCGAGGCCATACAAGTCAAACATCGTGGTGACGTAGGTGTCGTGCCGCTGCTTGAGGATTTTTTCAAGCCTCTTGCACGCCCGATCGAGAGTGACGCCACCACCACGACCTGTTTTCGACGTTTCGAGCAGGTACGCTTCTGCGAAGACATTGTGCACGACGAGTTCCGGCGCCAAAACGTCCCGGACGAACGCTTCCTCGGTTTGTCCTTCGCCGAGAATAATGAGATTCACCATCACGCCGGTCTCCCGCCTAGCACATTCATCTCCCACAGTTCGCCAAGCGAGTAGTCATCGAGCCATACGCTGAGTTGTGCTTCATCGAGACGGCGGAACGTCGATGCATCGTCTTTTCTGTCGACGACGATCACGTCTTCGGGTTCGAGGCAACTGAGCAACTGGATGGACTGAGTGGCGACGATCAACTGCCGCCGCTCCGATGCCCGCTTCAGCAGACTTGCCAGAATGTTGATCGCGAACGGATGCAGCCCAAGCTCAGGTTCGTCGAGCAGGATGATGGGCGGCATCAGATCCCACGGTTGCTGAAGCAGCGTTGCGAGGCAGATGAAGCGCAATGTGCCGTCGGATAGCCTGTGTGCCTTGTGCGGAGTGTCCGGATCGCCTTTCTCCGTCCATTCCAGTTCGACCGTTGCGGGATCGCCATCGCGATAGACGAAATCGTGGAAGAAGGGCGCGACGAGCCGAATTGAATCGACGATCATCCGGGCGTGGATTCCGTGTTGTTCCCGCAACATCCGCAGGAAGGGCGCAAGGTTCGATGCGTCAGGCTTCAGGCGCAGGTGGTCGTTCGATTGCTGGATTTGCTTGACTCGCGCGGAGTCGCCCGTGTCGTGAAAGTGATAGACCCTTATGCGGTCGATCGGCGGGTTGGTGGACTCGAAGTACTCCAAATCTCGGCCGTTCAGATTGGCGCGCACGGCTTGTACGTACCCTGGGAAAAGGGACTCGGCATGCCCACCAGTGAGCGTAGTACGCCCGAAATCGTGCTGCAACACAATCTCACGCTCGAAAAGGAGTCGGTTGTCGTTCGTCGGAACTAGCGAGAACTCGTAACTTCCCGAGTCGCCAAAATCGAGTTCAGCCTCGATCCCTGCGGTTCGCTTGCGGCCATGGTGCAAGAGCGCATCCGCGCCGGCCTCCGTTGCTACATGAAGCTGGAAACGTTCTCCATACATCTCCGCGAGCATCCGGAATAAGCCGACGAAGTTCGACTTCCCCGCGCCATTCGCGCCGATCAGCACATTCAGGTCGCGCATTTCGAATTCGCGCAGTTCGCGTATCGACTTGTACCCTGTGATGGTAAGTTTCGAGATGGCGGGCATGTTCAGATTCCAGTCGACGGCTCGTAACACGGCGGGCTCCGCTTGTAATGACGAGCCCATTTTGTGCATTCTGCGCCGGGCGCGTCAGTCGGCCAAACGGCCACCGTCGGCAAACCGCCGAATACGTTCAGGCTGCATCGCGATACTGCGACGGAAACGCGCGCGGCTTCACTTCCGCCAGCGCCTTCGCAATCTCCGCAATATGCTCCGGCGTCGTGCCGCAGCAGCCGCCCGCGATATTCACGAGGCCCGCCGTCGCGAATTCCTTCAGCAATCCGGACGTTACGTCCGGCGTTTCGTCGAAGCCGGTATCGCTCATCGGATTCGGCAGGCCGGCGTTCGGGTAGCAGGACACATACGTATCGCACAGCTTCGCAAGTTCGGCGATGTACGGCCGCATCAAAGCCGCGCCTAACGCGCAGTTCAGGCCGAAGGTCAGCGGCTTCGCGTGACGCAGCGAATTCCAGAACGCTTCGACCGTCTGTCCCGACAGAATGCGGCCCGACGCATCGGTCACGGTGCCCGAAATCATGATCGGCACGAGTTCGCCGGTATCGTCGAAAAGCTGGTCGAGGGCGAACAGCGCGGCCTTCGCGTTCAGCGTGTCGAAGATCGTTTCGACGAGAAACAGATCGCAGCCGGCATCGAGCAGCGCCTTCGCCTGCTCGTAGTACGCCTCGCGCAGTTCGTCGAACGTGACGTTGCGCGCGCCCGGATCGTTCACGTCCGGTGAAATGCTCGCGGTTTTCGGCGTCGGCCCGATCGCGCCCGCGACGAAGCGCGGCTTGTCAGGCGTCGAGTATTTGTCGCAGGCCTCGCGCGCGAGCTTCGCCGACTCGATGTTCATCTCCGCCGCGAGGTCTTCCATGCCGTAATCGGCCTGAGCCACGCGCGTCGCGCCGAAGGTGTTCGTTTCGAGGATATCCGCGCCCGCCGCAAGGTATTGCTCGTGAATCTCGCGAATGACCTGCGGCTGCGTGATCGACAGCAATTCGTTGTTGCCCTTGATGTCGCGGCCGTAGTCCTTGAAGCGCTCGCCGCGATAGGCGGCTTCGTCGAGCTTGTAGCGCTGGATCATGGTGCCCATCGCGCCGTCGAGGATCAGGATGCGCTTTTGCAGCAGCGCGGGCAGCGCGGCGCCGCGCGTGTAAGCGCGCGCGGGCGCTTTCGGAATCGCGTTCTCGGTCATGACGGACAAGGCCTGCAGCAAATGTGAAATAGCCTGACATTGTAGCCGCAGCGCGAAGCGGTCGCTGTCGCGCCCCGCGGGGCATGCCAGAGAAAAAAACCCCGCCGTTCATGGGGCGGGGTCTTCGATAAGCGGCGAGTGTCGCCTTGAGCCGCAGGATCGTGCGGCGGCCGGCGCGGGGCGGCGGGCCGCCCCGCGCAACGCAGATCAGTGAAGCACGACGGGTTGGTTCATCAAGATATCGAACTGGCCGAGGAATTCATCGACATCCTCCAGCGACGGTTCTTCCGCAATCAGTTGCTGCACGTGTTCCCGGAACTTCGCGGCGAGCTCTCCGTCGATGAAGATCTCACGCTGCGTGTTCTTGTCGACGATCTCGTAGCCGCCCGCCTTCATGGCGAGATGGTTGTCTTGCGGCGGAAATTCGACAACGCAATAGTTGGGGCTGTTGTAGATCATTTGCATGGCGACACTCCTTATTCCTTGTTGCTCCTGGCAATCCTGAAGCGTAGTTGGAGCGATTGGGTTGGAATTCAAGGGGTGGCCTCGATGTGATGCCGGTTGTATCGAGGCTTTCTCGTGTGCAGCAAAAACCGGAACAATCAGGCCGTCCCGCGTAAGAAGTTCCCCAGCAATGCGGAAAAGCGCTCCGATTCCTCCACTGGCGACAGGTGCGCTGCGTTGAGTATTTCGAATTGCGCGCCCGGAACCGTGTCTGCGACCACCTTTGAGGCAGCATGCGGCGTGCCAACATCGTGCTGGCCCGCGACGACCAGCGTGCGTTTGTTCACAGAGGCGAGCTTGTCACGCGCATCGAAACGGCTGACCGCCTCCGCCGCGCGCGCAAACCCTTCCGCGGGCGTGCGCGCGATCGATTCCCCGATCTGCTCGACCACTTCGGGATGCGCCTTGCGGAATTCGGGCGTGAGCCAGCGTTCGAGCGTCGCTTCCACGATACTCGCAGTCCCGTTTTCGCGCACGGATGCTGCTCTTTGCGCGAATGTCGGACGCGCCTCCTCGGGGATGAACGCCGGCGCGCCGACGACCGTCAGCGTGTCCACCTTGCCGGGGTGACGGATTGCAAGCTTTTGCGCGACCATGCCGCCGATCGACAAGCCGACCACATGCGCCGAAGGCGCGCCGAGCTTGTCGAGCAGCGTGGCGAGATCGTCGGCGAGGTCGTCGATCGTGAAGCCGTCGGGCGAGACGGCCGTGTCGCCGTGGCCGCGCAGGTCGTAGCGCAGCACGGTGAAATCGCGGCGAAAATAGCCCGCCATCTGATCCCATACGGACAGATCGCCCGCAAGCTGATGGATGAAGACGAGCCAGGGACCGCCGCCTTCGTTGTCGAGAACGTAACGTGTATCGATGCGATTGATCGTCAACTGCATATCGGCTCCGTAAAGAATGCGGTTTGCGATGCTGTTTCCGATGACTGCATTGAAATTGCGCGCTTTCGCCGTGCCCGATGTCACGAAGTGTGACAGCCGTGAGACGGCCGTTACGGATTGTCCGCGGGCGGCGCAGTCGGCTCGGGTGGCGCGGCGGGCGCGGATTTGTCTGACGCATCTTGCGTGCCCGGTGCCGCCGGCGGTGCGAGCGCGCCGGCCCAGAGCAGTTCGATCTGCATGCCGTTCGGCTCGGTTTGCAGAATCCGCACGGGCAGCCAGCCGATCGACGGCGCGAGCCAGATATCGAGCTTGCGGCGGTCGCCTTCCTTGCGCGGCAGGCGCGTAAAGTGCCGCGCCGTCGTGAAGCCGCCGCGCGCCTGCACGGTTTCGTCGCCGACGGTTTCGATCGGCCAGATTTCGTTGCTGTCGTTATCCGCCACGCTGAACTGGCGCGTGACGCCCGGCTTGTATTTGTCGGGCGCGCCGCGCACGAGGCTCGCCAGTTGCATCACGACGCTGAAGCGGTCCTGCGCGCCGTCCGCGAGCGGCTGGCTTTGCGGCGTCTTCGTGTAGACGATCTGCTTCGTCTCGCGATTAAAGATGGCGATATCCGCGGCGCGGCGGCCGCGCTGCTCGGAATACTGTTCCGGCGCGATGCCGAATCCGTCGAGATGACCTTTGCTCGAATACACAAAGGGTCCGACGAAAGGCACCGGAATCGAAACGACCATCTCGTAATGTTGGCCGTCGTTGATCCAGTGGATGATGCCGGTCTGATTCATCATGCCGTTGACGAGCGTGTCGTAACGCAGCTCGCCGGTCGGCGGAACGCTGAATTTGTCGCCCGATGCGGCGGTCGCGGCAGGCGGGGCGGGCGATGCGGGCGATGGCGTTGCGGCCGGCGCGGACGCATCGGATGTTCCGGAGGCCGCGACGCCGGAAGCGGAAACGGCGGCGGTCGCGTCGGGTTGTGGAGTCGCGGCGCTCAACACCGGCGCGGGTGCGGCGGGCGCGGCGGGCGCGGCGGGTTTCGGCTGAACGTGCGGGGCAGCGGCGGGTTTCGGCGGCGCGGGCGCGGGTGCGGGCGGCTGCGGCGCAGGCGGCGCAATCGGCTTTGGCGTCAGCAATTCGACTTGCACGGGCGGCGTTTCGGGCGGCGTGTTCACCGGCTGCCGGTTCCGGTCGATCCACCGCATCGCGCTCAAGTGCAGACCCGCGACGATCAGCACGGCCAGCGCCCAGCGCCCCCAGCGCCGTGGCGTGGCGGATTCGGCGGCGGCATCGGGCGGCTCGCCCGACGCGGGGCGAGGACGGCGAAAGGAAAACAGTGGCATCGTGCGGAGGTGAAAAGCGCGGAGCTTGCGTCTGGCGAAACGTATCAGACAAGCGCGATCGAAGCGATGTTCCTCACGCCGCCGACGCGTTTCGCAACGTTCGCGAATCAGCGACCCTGCGCTTTGTACCCCAGTTCATAAGACAGCCCGCGCGCGCATTCGCGCAACGCGGAATCGATTTCACCGCCCCAGCGCGTATCGAACGTACCTTCGTGCCCGAGCGCGATGAGACCGAGCGCGAGTTCGCCCGTCGAATCGAAGACCGGCGTGCAGAACGCGTGGATGGTCGGCAGCAGCATGCCTTCGACGCGCGCCGTGCCATGCTCGCGCACCTCGGCGAATAGCGGTTCGACGTCGGCGATGGTCTGCTTCATGGCAGCGAGTTCGCGATCGAGCATCGGCTGCGTCTTGCTGCGCGGCAGATACGCGGCGAAGAGCAGGCCGGTCGCGGACGTGAGCAGCGGCATGACATCGCCCAGCCTCAGCGATGCCTTCGCCGGATGGCTCGACTCCATCCAGTGCACGACCGTCGGCCCCTGATTGCCCCATACGGCGATGCCCACCGTCTGATCCAGCCGGTCGCGCAAGTCCGCGAGCGCGATGCGCGCCAGCCGCACGCCATCGACGCGCGCGAGCCGCGCGAGACCCATCTGCAACGCGAAACCGCCGAGCTCGTAACGCCCCGACACCGGGTCCTGCGACGCGACGCCGAGCCGCAGGAAACTCACGAGATAGCGATGCGCCTTCGCCGGGCTCATGCCCGCGCGGTGCGCGAGATCGCGCAGCATCATCGCGCGCGGCTCGTTGGTGAGCACGTCGAGCAGCCGGAAACCGACTTCGATCGACTGGATGCCGGAGCGGGTTTTCTCTTCAGCGGTGTCGTTGAGGTCTTCGTCGTCGTCGGAAGCGGCGGATTGGGTCGATTGCATGAAGCTCGAAGCACTGGCGAGGGATTCACCATCGTAAAATAGATTTCCCTTAACGTCATCTCAAGTCACCGAACCCCGCTCCATGAAACTCGCCACATTGAAGGACGGCACGCGCGACGGCCAGCTCATCGTCGTGTCGCGCGATCTGCGCACGGCGGCCATCGCCGATGGAATCGTATCGACGCTGCAACGCGCGCTCGACGACTGGGCCTTCTACGCGCCGCAGCTCATGGAAGTCTACGAAGCGCTCAATCTCGGCCGCGCGCGCAACACGTTCGCGTTCGATCCGAAGTCCTGCATGGCGCCGTTGCCGCGCGCGTTCCAGTGGGCGGACGGCTCGTCGTACGTGAATCACGTCGAACTCGTGCGAAAGGCGCGCAAAGCGGAAATGCCGCCCGAATTCTGGACCGATCCGCTGATGTATCAAGGCGGCAGCGACGACTTCATCGGTCCGACGGACGACATCGTCTGCGCAACGGAATCGTATGGCATCGACTTCGAAGCGGAAGTCGCGGTCATCACCTCCGACGTCCACATGGCCGCGATGCCCGACGAAGCGCTGAAGAGCGTGCGCCTGCTGATGCTCGTAAACGACGTCTCGCTGCGCAATCTGATCCCCGCCGAACTCGCGAAGGGCTTCGGCTTCTTCCAGAGCAAGCCGGCGACGTCGTTCTCGCCCGTCGCCGTCACGCCCGACGAACTCGGCGACGCGTGGCGCGAAGGCCGCGTGCATCGGCCGATGATCGTGCACTGGAACGGCAAGAAGGTCGGCCAGCCGGATTGCGGCACGGACATGGTGTTCCACTTCGGCCAGTTGATCGCGCACGCGGCGAAGACGCGCAACCTGCGCGCGGGCGCGATCGTCGGCTCGGGCACGATCTCCAACAAGGACGCAAAGCGCGGCTACTGCTGCATCGCCGAGAAGCGCTGTCTCGAGACCATCGAGCACGGCGCGCCGGAGACGGAATTCATGAAGTTCGGCGACAGCGTGAAGATCGAGATGTTCGACGAAGAGGGCAAGTCGATCTTCGGCGCGATCGATCAGGCGGTCGTACAGCCCGAGCATTGAACGGGTTTCGCCCGATGCGGCGTGCATGAGCCACGCCTTACACTTTGCCGGGCTGCTTTCGTGCAGCATTAAAACCAACAAAAAAGGAGACTTTCGATGGCGGCAGGCAAGTGGAAATTCCTCGCGGGCGCGGTGCTGACGGTTGGCGCGCTCGCCGCGACGACGGCGGCAATCGCGCAGCAGGCGCAGCACGTGAAGATCGGCCTCGTGCTCTCGCTCACGGGGCCGGCCGCGTCGCTCGGCATTCCGGCGCGCGACACCGTTGCGCTCTTGCCGAAGGAAATGGGCGGCAGGCCCGTCGATTACATCGTGCTCGACGACGCCTCCGACACCACGCAGGCCGTGCAGACCACGAAAAAGCTCATCAGCGAGGATCAGGTCGATGCGATCATCGGCTCGTCGATCACGCCGAATTCGCTCGCGATGATCGATGTCGTCGCACAAGGGCAGACGCCGATGATCTCGCTCGCGTCGTCGTCGAAGATCATCGAGCCGGTGGACGAAAAACGCCGCTGGGTCTTCAAGACGCCGCAAACCGACGCGATGATGGCCTCGGCAATCGCCGAGCACGCGAGCAATCACGGCGTGAAGACGCTCGCCTACATCGGTCAGGCGGACGCGCTCGGCGAGACCTTCTACGCCGAAGTCGCCAAGTTCGCGCAACTGCACAAGATCGAAGTGGTCGCGAACGAGCGCTTCAACCGCACCGATCCGAGCGTGACCGGGCAGATCCTCAAGATTCTCGCGGCAAAGCCCGATGCCGTGGTCGTCGGCGCGGCGGGCACGCCGGCCGCCTTGCCGCCGAAGACGCTCGCGCAGCGCGGCTACAAGGGCAAGGTCTATCACAACCACGGCGTCGGCAACCGCGACTTCCTGCGCGTGTGCGGCGCGGACTGCAATGGCACGTTCCTGCCCGCGAGCCCCGTGCTCGTCGCCGCGCAGTTGCCCGACGATCATCCGGCCAAGCGCCTCGCGCTCGAATACATCAAACTGTACGAGGCGAAGCAGGGCGCGGGCACGGTGTCGGCGTTCGGCTCGTACGCGTGGGACGCGGGCATGCTGCTGAACCGCGCGGTGCCCATCGCCATGAAAGCGGGCGCGCCCGGCACGCCGGCGTTTCGCGCCGCCCTGCGCGACGCGCTCGAAGGCACGAAGAATTTCGCCGACACCAACGGGCAGGTCAACATGACGCCCAACGATCACATCGGCCTCGATCAGCGCGCGCGCGTGATGGTCGAGATCCGCGACGGCAAGTGGATTTATCAGCCGCGCTAATCTTTCATCGACAAGACCATGAGCGATCTCTCCCTGTATGCGGGCTACAAGTCGCTGGCGCTGCGCCGCCATCCGCACGGCGTGCTCGAAGTGGTGATGCCCGGCGCGGGCGCGAACAAGAGCGGCCTCTCCACCGCCGACGCCAACATGCACCGCGAACTCGCGGACATCTGGCGCGACATCGACCGCGATCCGGACACGCGCGTCGCGCTGATTCGCGGCGAAGGCAAGGGCTTTTCAGCGGGCGGCGATCTTGCGCTCGTTGAGGAGATGGCGACCGACTTCGACGTGCGCGCGCGCGTGTGGCGCGAGGCCCGCGATCTCGTCTATAACGTGATCAACTGCGGCAAGCCGATCGTCTCCGCGATGCACGGCCCGGCGGTCGGCGCGGGGCTGGTCGCGGGGCTTCTGGCCGATATCTCGATCGCCTCGAAGTCGGCGCGCATCATCGACGGGCATACGCGCTTAGGCGTCGCGGCGGGCGATCACGCGGCGATCGTCTGGCCGCTGCTGTGCGGCATGGCGAAGGCCAAGTACTATCTGCTGCTGTGCGAGCCGGTGAGCGGCGAGGAGGCGGAACGCATCGGGCTGGTGTCGCTCGCCGTCGACGAGAACGAATTGATGCCGAAGGCGATCGAAGTGGCGAATCGCCTGGCGCAAGGCTCGCAGACCGCGATCCGCTGGACGAAGTACGCGCTCAACAACTGGCTGCGCTCGGCCGGGCCGACCTTCGATACATCGCTCGCGCTGGAATTCATGGGCTTCGCGGGCCCGGACGTGCACGAAGGCGTGCGCTCGCTGCGCGAGAGACGCGCGCCGGATTTTCCGGGCGGCGCGCCGTTCTGACCGAAGGGAACCGCGCCAACCTCACACGAAAACAAGGAGAGTCGAATGACCGATAACACTGGCGGCACGCCGCCCTACACGATTCCCGGTTTTCCCGGATTCGGCCAGGCCGACATGATGGGCAAGATGTGGGAACTGATGCGCCTCAATCCGTTCGCCGCCGCGATGCCGGGCGGCGGGCAGGGCGTGGGTCCCTCACTCTCGATGATGTCCGACATGCTCGCTCCGCTCACGAACATCGAAGAACTCGACAAGCGCGTGACGGACATGCGCGCCGTCGAGCAGTGGCTCAAGCTCAATCTGAACATGCTGCAATCGGCGATTCAGGCGCTCGAAGTGCAGCGTGCGACGCTCGCGACGCTGCGCGCGTTCGGCGCGTTCGCGCAGACATCGGTGGAAAGCGCGCACAGCGCGGCCGCCGACAAGGCGAAGTCCGCCGCCGCGGGCTGGCCGATGAGCGGCGCGGCGAAGCAGGAAGCGAGCGCCCCGGCGCAGCCGCCCGAAGAAGCGCCGGAAGGTGACGAAGCGGGCGAAAAAGCCTCCGCGCCGCCGCCGGGCTTCGATCCGAGCGGCTGGTGGAACGTACTGCAATCGCAATTCAATCAGCTCGCGCATCTCGCGATGCTGCAACCCGGCATGACCGGCCCGCTCAACGCGGGCGCGGCGGCGGACGATCAACCGGAAGCCGCTTCCGGAAACCGCGCCGAGCAGCCGCCGAGCGGCGGCGAAGACAAGCCCGACGCTGCGGCAAAGAAAGCGCCGGCCCGCAAGTCCGCGCCGCGCAAGAAACCCGTCTGATTTTCGTCTCCCGGTCCGGCGGCGCGCGACGCTCCGCCGGGCCCGCCGGTTTACCCGATTCCTCTGATGAATTAAGTCCCCATCGGACCGCGTCCCGCATCTTCATTCGCGCGCTGAAACGCATCTCAACCCACATGCCTGTTTCGATTCTGTCTATGATGAAATGTAGACGGCGCGAAAATTTGTCCACCGTCGAAGGCGGGCATGTAACGTGCATCAGATGGCGTGAGTACATCGGGAAAGATCTGTCCATGACAAACACATCAGAACAAGACTTCGATTCCGAACCGTCTTCCGACGCCGCGGACGCGCAGGAGCAAGCGCCGCAGGGCTTTGAGGCGCCGGGACTGGCGGGAATCGGCATCGGAGCAATCGCTCAGGAAATTGGTCTGACGAAGGACACGCTGCGTGTCTGGGAGCGCCGCTATGGTTTTCCGCAGCCGATGCGCTCGCCCGGCGGCGAACGGCTGTATCCGCAGGATCAGGTGACGAAGCTGCGGCTGGTCAAGCGTCTGCTCGACGCGGGGCATCGCCCGAGCAAGGTGCTCGCGCAGCCGATCGACCTGCTGCAACATCTGGCCGAAAGCTCTGGGGTCGGGCAGGACGCGCCCGACGCCGAGCTCGATCACCTGGTGTCGCTGCTGCGCAAGAGCGCCTACGAGGAATTCCGCTTCGGGCTGTTGAAGCGCGCCACGCGCGACGGCCTCGAACGCTTCGTGCTGGATGTCGCCGCACCGCTCGCCGCGCGTGTCGGCAATGCATGGGCGGCGGGCACCTTGCAGGTTTATCACGAACATCTGTTCAGCGAGGCGATCCAGTCGACCATGCGCACGCTGATGCGCCCGCTCGGCGACGCGTTGCGCGGGCGCGGCGGGCGTCCTCGCGTCCTGCTCACGACGTTGTCCGGCGAAGGCCACGGCCTCGGCATCCTGATGGCGGAAGCGATGTTTACGCTCTCCGAGTGCGAGTGCATCCAGCTAGGGCTGCAAACGCCTCTGCACGATATCGTCGATGCGGTGACGGCCCATCACGTCGATATCGTGGCGCTGTCGTTCACGGCGGTGCTGCCCGCGCAGGCGATCACCAACGGCCTGACCGATCTGCGCAACCTGCTCCCGCCGCACGTGCGCATCTGGGTCGGCGGAAGCAGTCCGGCGCTGCGCCGCAAGCTGAACGACGGCGTGTTTCACGTCGCAGGGTTGACCCCGATCGATGAAACCGTCGCGGATTGGCGTCAATCTGCCATGCTATGATCGACGACGCTCGCTGCGGCGGGCACTGGCGCGGACATTCGCAAGCGTGCGCTTCGCATCGCTGTCACGCGAGCACGTCATACTGCGCGGCCGGCGTGGTCCGGCGCAGTCCGGCGGCCGGCTCGGCGCCACTTGAACTTACCTCAGGCACAGGTTTCGCTCCTCACCCACGGTAGAACAAGACGCACAACAGGCAACATTTGCACGGGAAGTGCATTGTTTTCGCGGGACGCGACGCGTTGCCGCAGCGCCCAATTTGAGCGCTCGTTGTCGCATTTCGTCTTTGGCCGACCGAATCCCGCGTAAAATTGAAAGCTTGGCTGCTCGCATGCAAGGTTATTTCGCACGCGTGAGCTGAAAGTCAAATAGATATAACGTCGCATAAGTGGCATCAGGGGTGGACCTATGAACACCATGCTTTATCCGGAACTTTATAAATCGCTGGAATCCGTCCGATGGGACATGGAGAAGGACATTCCATGGGACAAGTTCGATGCGTCCCTGCTCACCGACGAGCAGGCCAGGACCATCAAGATGAACGCGATCACCGAATGGTCCGCTCTTCCCGCAACCGAAATGTTCCTGCGTGACAACCACCATGACAGCGATTTCTCCGCGTTCATGAGCGTGTGGTTCTTCGAGGAACAGAAGCATTCGCTCGTGCTGATGGAGTATCTGCGCCGCTTCAAGCCCGACATGGTGCCGACCGAGGACGAACTCCACGCGGTGCGCTTCGAGTTCGATCCGGCGCCGCCGCTCGAAACGCTGATGCTGCACTTCTGCGGCGAAATCCGCCTGAACCACTGGTATCGCCGTGCGGCCGAGTGGCACACCGAGCCGGTCATCAAGCACATCTACGAAACCATTTCGCGCGACGAAGCCCGTCACGGCGGCGCGTATCTGCGCTACATGAAGAAGGCGCTCGCGAATGCGGGCGACACGGCGCGCGCCGCGTTCGCGAAGATCGGCGTGCTGATGGCGTCGGCGCGCCGCACCGAAAAGCCGCTGCATCCGACCAACCTCCACGTCAATCAGGCGCTTTTCCCGCGTGATACCGTGCAGTCGCGCCTGCCCGATCCGGAGTGGCTCGAACGCTGGCTGGACGACCAGATCCGCTTCGACGACAGTTGGGAGAGGAAGGTCGTCGAGCGCATCCTGCATAACCTGTCGATTCTTTTCGAGCGTTCGTTCGCGACCGCGCAGGAACTGAACCGTTATCGCAAGGAAGTGACGCAGCGTCTGCAATCCGCGCCGGGCGGCGCGGCCGAACAGCCGGCCTGACGCATTCAAGCATTGCGAAATGAGACGGCCCGCCGGGTTGAACCGGCGGGCCGTCTTGCATTTCATGGATTCATTTGTGTGCGAAGCGCCGTGGCACAATGCGCGCTTTCAGTACACCGCAACGAGCGTCGCCATGTCCGCCATTTTCGAACGCAAGATCATCACGCGCGAAGCGCTCGCCGCGCGCCGTACGGCGCTTGCCGGCCCCGTCGTTTTCACCAACGGCGTTTTCGACATCCTTCATCGCGGACATGTCACTTATCTCGCCGATGCGAAGGCGCTCGGCGCGACGCTCATCGTTGGTGTCAACAGCGATGCATCCGTGCGCACGCTCGGCAAAGGCGACGATCGCCCGATCAATCGCGAGGACGATCGCATGGCGCTGCTCGCGGCGCTGGAAAGCGTCGACTGGGTCGTGAAGTTCGAAGAAACGACGCCGCTGCAACTGATCGACGCGCTGCACCCCGACGTGCTCGTGAAAGGCGGCGACTACGACATGGACAAGCTGGCCGAATCGGCGCTCGTGCGCGGCTGGGGCGGCAAGGCGCTCGCCATCCCGTTCGAGCACGACCGGTCGACGACCGCGCTGCTCAGGAAGGTCCGCGAGCAGTCCTGATTCTCTCGATTTCCCCGCGCACCGCTTATTGGCCGAGCGGCGTGCTCTGAACGTTCGCGGCCGGCGCAGGCCCGCCGACGCGCGGCTGGTCGAACGCTTCGTCCGGGCCGAGCGGACGCGTCGCGAGCGCTTCGGGACGCACTTGCTGCAACAGATGATGCGGCTCGCGCGCGCCGGCGGCGGGCAACGGTCCGAACATGCCGCGCATGACGGTGAACATCAGCAAGTTGGCGAGAATAAGGAGGGCGATCAGCCAGCGCAGCATTCCTGGGCTCCGTCCGTCTATCAAATCAGCGAATCAGGATGAATGGCGTGCCGCCGCGTCGCGCGCGATGAGCGCGAGGCCGGACAGCACGAGGGAATCGTGTCGAGTATGCGGTACGTCGAGCGCGCCGGCGATTTCATTGGCCGCGCCGCCGCCGAGCACGAGACGCACCTCCGCTTGCCAGTCCGCTTTCAGGTCGCGCCACGCGCGCTCGATCAGGCTCGCCTGCGCGAGCAGGCAACCGGCGGAAAGCGCGGCGGCGGTGTCGGTCGCGAACAGGTTGCGCTTCTGATTCAAGGCTTCGCGCGCGGCCGCGGGGTCGAGCGTCGGCAGTTGTGCGGTGTGGCTGCCGAGCGATTCCATCATCAGCGACCAGCCGGGCGCGATCAGGCCGCCGGTGAAAACGCCGTCGGCGCGCAGCGCTTCGAGCGTGGTCGCGGTGCCGAAGGTCGCGACCAGCAGATGCTCGCCCGGATACGCGGCGCGCGCGGCGATGAGACCAGCCCAGCGATCGCTACCGAGGCGCGTCGGGTCGGCGTAGTCGTTGGTCACGCCGCATTGCGCGGCGCGCGCCCGCACGACGGTGCGCGGCAACGTCGGCCAGCGGGCGTCGATGAGACGCTGGATGCGGTTCTGCACCGGCATGCCGGCGACGTTCGAAATCCACGCGCTCGCCGGCGCGGGCAGCGAGCCCCAGGCATCGAGCGCGGCGTCGTCGGCGCTGGTGGAGTGATGCGCGTGCTCGAAGGCGCCGTTCGCGAGCGGCGCGCCGTCTTCCTCGACGAGCGACCATTTGATGCGGCTGTTGCCCGCGTCGATGAGCAGATAGCGCGCTTCGTTACCCGACGCTGTCACGGACGCTCCTTCGCGAGGCGCAGCGTCAGTTCGCCGGTCGCGACGGCGCGCGGGCCTTCGGGCGCGTCGATCAGCAACTGGCCGCCGTCGTCGACGCCCGCCGCGATGCCGCGCGTCACCTCCATGCCCTGATCGATGAGCGCGACTTCGCGGCCCGCCCAGGCATGCGCGTCGAGCCAGCGCTGGCGGAACGGCCGGAAGCCTTCGGCTTCGAAACGCGGCAGCGCGCCGTCGAGCGCGTTAAGGAGCGCGGCGAGGGTATCGGTGAGATTCGCGTCGGGCCACGCGCGCGCGAGCGCGGCGGGCGTGGCGCCTTGCCCGGGCGATGCGGCGATGCGGTTGGCGTCGTCGACTTGCGCGGCGAGCTGCTCCGCGCCGTGCAAATTCAGGCCGATGCCGATCACGACCGCCGTCGCATCCGGCGCGTTCCACGCGGTTTCGATGAGAATGCCGGCGAGCTTGCCGTCGTCGAGCAGGACGTCGTTCGGCCACTTCAGCGCCGGACGCGCGGACGGCGAGAGCGGCAGGCGCGCGAGCGCGTCGAGCACCGCCGTGCCGATGGCGAGGCTCAGACCCGACAGCCCTTCGATCGGCCGCTTCAGCACGCATCCAACCGACATCAGCAGCGCATTGCCCGGCTCGGCGAGCCACGCGCGGCCGCGCCGGCCGCGCCCCGCGGTTTGCGAATACGCGACGCGGACCACGGGCGCGGGCGCAGGCGCGCCATCGCGGCGCGATGCGCGCAACTGCTCCATCAGGTCCGCGTTGGTCGACCCGGTTTCATCGACGATGTCGATGGTCCAGTCGCGCGCCGGACGCTCGGCGAGCGCCGCGAGCCGCGGAAGATCGATGCGCCAGGGCGCGTCGGGGGCGAAGGGGGTGGAGTTCATGGCGGCTATTGTAGCGGCGGGAAGGGCGTGCGAAGCCCCCGAAAACGTCACACGAAGGCGATGCGCAGCGTCTTGCCGCACGCCGTGGCGTATTTGCGCAGCGTCGCCACGGACGGCGAGTGTTTTTCGCTGATCAGCGATCCTTCGAGCCGCGCGACCGCGGAAGCGGTCGTGCCCATGCGCTCGGCGATCTGTGCCTGAGTGAGGCCGGCTTCCTTGCGCGCGCGAAGCAGTGCGTCGAGGGCTTCGTATTTCGGCCCCAGGGCGTCGTAGGCCGCCTTGAACTCGGGGTCGGCGAGCATGCGGCGGTCGTCTTCTTCGGTGTGCGGGACGGGGTTGTAGCGACGTGCCAATTCGCGTTGCAATCGGGTCTTAGACATTACCTTTCACCTCCTTCATTCGTGCGTGTGCGATGCGCAGTTCGTCTTCTGGCGTTTGGCGGGTCTTCTTGATAAACGAATGCAACATGACGATTCGCCTGCCGGTGCCCATACAGTAGAAGACGCGGCCAATGCCGTCTCTGCCGCGCGGTCGGAGTTCGAACAGACCGCCCCCCATCGCTCTCGAATGCGGCATTCGCAAGTTTGCGCCGTGTAGTTTCATGAGATCGACCAGCCGCCAATAGTCGGAGCGTATGCCGATGGGCAGATCGCGAATCTCGCGTTGAAGCTGTTCATCGTAGTAAGCGATCGTCCAGGAACGTTCATCCGAGAGTAGCATATTTGCTAAGTTGCACTGTAAAGAATGGTGCAACCCAGTCTTCCCGTTCCCCGCATTCCCGACCATTCATCCAATCGACATAGGCCCGCGGGCACCGTCCCCGCCTTCCCCCAACGCACTTCGCTACAATGTCCGTTCCCCTTCAACCGCGTTTCATCGCGCCATCGCTCCTTGGACTTCGACACGCCGCCGCGCCTTAGGGTGGAAGCCGGTCAGCAGGGCAAGGTGGTCCGGCTCTCCGGCCAGTGGACCGCGCTCGCGCTCGCCCGCGACCGCGCGAAGAGCGGCGTGACGCGGCGGCTGCGCGCGATCGGCCGCGAGGCAATCGGGCAGTGGGATCTGCTGTCGGTCGAGCGGCTCGATCACGTCGGCGGGCAGGCGCTCTGGCGCGTCTGGGGCCGCAAGATGCCCGCGACCATCGCGCTGTCGGACACGCAGCGCGAAATCTTCGAGCGCGTCGCGCTGCTCGACGCCGAGCGCGAAGAGCCCGAACCGGTCGATCGCATCGATCCGGTCACGAAGCTCGGGTCATTGATCTTCGCGTTCTTCGATCATCTCTACGACGGCCTCGCGATGTTCGGCGGTTTCCTGCTCGATCTCCTCGGGCTCGTCCGGCGTCCGAAGCGCATTCCGTGGACGGAAATCTCCGCCAATATCTACGCCGCCGGCGCGCAGGCGCTCGCGATCACCGCGCTCGTCGCGTTTCTGATCGGCATCGTGCTCAGTTATCTGTCCGCGCAACAACTGCGCGCGTTCGGCGCGAATCAGTACATCGTCAATATTCTCGGGCTCTCGGTGATCCGCGAGCTCGGGCCCGTGCTGTCGGCGATTCTCGTCGCGGGGCGCTCCGGCTCCGCGATCACCGCGCAAATCGGCGTGATGCGCGTCACCGAAGAACTCGACGCGATGCAGGTCATGGGCATTCCCCACGGCCTGCGGCTCGTGCTGCCGCGCGTGATCGCGCTCGGCATCGCAATGCCGCTGCTCGTCATGTGGACGAATATCGTCGCGCTGACCGGCGGCGCGCTCGCGGCGAAGCTCGTGCTGTCCATCGACGTCAATTTCTTCGTGCGCTCGCTGCCGTCCGTCGTGCCGATTGCGAATCTGTGGATCGGGCTCGGCAAGGGCGTCGTGTTCGGCATGCTGATCGCGCTCACCGCGTGTCATTTCGGCTTTCGCATCAAGGCGAATTCGCAGAGTCTCGGCGAAGGCACGACGACGTCCGTCGTGACCTCGATCACCATCGTGATTCTCGCGGACGCCGTCTTCGCGATCCTTTTCCAGAACGTAGGACTGTAATGTCGACCACGCTCGCCACCGCCGTGCGTCACCAGCCGCCGCCCGTCATCGCGGAGCCGGTGATCGAAGTGCGCGATCTGACGAAGCGCTACGGCCGCACGGTCATCCACGATCATCTGAATCTGGACGTGCGGCGCGGCGAGATCGTCGCGCTTCTGGGCGGCTCCGGTTCGGGCAAGACCACACTCGTGCGGCAGATCCTCGGGCTGGAATTTCCGACGTCGGGCACGATTCGCGTGCTCGGCGAGGAATGGGCGCAGATGGACGAGGAAACCGCGAAGATGCTGCGCACCCGCTCGGGCATGATGTTCCAGCAAGGCGCGCTGTTTTCGTCGCTGTCGGTCTATGACAACATCGCGCAGCCGTTTCGCGAGCTCGGCAAGATTCCGGAGGATCTGATCCGCGAGTTCGTCATGCTGAAGCTCGAGATGGTCGGCTTGTCGTGCAAGCACGCGACCAAGATGCCCTCGGCGCTGTCGGGCGGCATGGTGAAGCGCGTGGGCATCGCGCGGGCGATCGCGCTCGAACCCGAGCTGCTCTTTCTCGACGAGCCCACCGCCGGCCTCGATCCGAAGGCGTCGGACGAGTTCGTCGATCTGATCGCCACGTTGCATCGCGCGCTCGGTCTGACCGTCGTCATGGTCACGCACGATCTCGATACGATGGTCGCGCTCTCGACGCGCGTCGCCGTGCTCGCGGATCGGCGCGTGCTCGTCGCCGCGCCGGTGGAGGAGGCCTGCGCGGTGGACCATCCGTTCATCCGCGAGTATTTTCTCGGACGTCGCGGGCGGCGCGCGTTGCAGGCGCTGCCCGCCGAGCGCCGCGCGAAGCTGCCGCCGGCCGCGCTCGAAGACGCGCCGATCGCCGTCAACAAGTAGCCGCTGCTCGCGAACCGAAAGCGCCAAAGGAACCTGCCGATGGAAAACAAATCACATGCGTTCTGGACCGGGCTCTTCACGATCGTCCTCGTGCTGGCCATCGCGTTCGCCGTGTTCTTCTTCAACGTGGATCGCACCGTGCGCGTGCCCTACGACCTGATCGCGCGCACCAACGTCACCGGGCTTTTCTCGGACGCGCCCGTGCGCTATCGCGGCCTGGGCGTCGGCAAGGTGCAGTCGATCGCGTTCGACAGGTCGCATCCGGGGCAAATCCGCATCCGCATCCTCGTCGACAAGAACGCGCCGATGACGCACTCCACCTTCGCGACGCTCGGCTTTCAGGGCGTGACGGGCATCGCCTTCGTGCAGCTCGACGACACCGGCACCGACACCGCGCCGCTTGCGTCGTCGCCGCAGCACGTGGCCGAAGTGCCGATGCGGCCCGGTCTTTTCGAGCAATTGCAGCAACGCGGCGACGTCATCCTGAAGAAGTTCGAGCGCCTCGCCGACGACGCCGACAAGTTCCTCTCCGACGACGTCCGCAATCAGCTCATGGACACGACGAAAAGCCTGCAAGGCGCGGCGGACGGCATCGCGACGCTCGCGAGCCAGGTGCAGCCCGCGACGGCCCATCTGCCGCAGACGCTGAAGCAGATCGACGCCACGCTCGCCTCGACCAACCAGCTCATGCAGAGCCTGAACCGTCCGGACGGCCCGCTCGTCGTCAATCTGAACAAGGCGGGCAAGGCCGCGGAAGACGCGGGCGCCGCGCTTGCGGACATGAACGAGTCGTTGCGCTTCATCACGGCGCGCGTCGGCTTCGAGGCGTTGCCGCGCTTCTACTCGTTTTCCGATGACGTGAGCGCGGCCGCCCGTTCGGTCGATCGCGCCGCCGACGCATTCAGCACCAATCCGCGCAGCGTGCTCTTCGGCGCGCCGAAACGGGAGCCGGGGCCGGGCGAGCCGGGCTTTACGTGGCCCGCGAAAGCAGCAGCACACTGAGCCGCGCACTGAACGAGAAGAAAACATGGCAAAGATCGATTTGAGAGCAGCAACCGCGATGTTCGCGCTCGCCTGCGTCACCTGGCTCGCGGGCTGCGGATCGGCGCCCAGCGCGATGCCGAACGCGCGCTACGACCTGGGCTCGCCGCCCGCCGCGAACGCGGCGGCGAACGCCGCGCCGATGCCGCCCGTGAAAGTGCTCGCGGTCGGCGCGCCGCGCAATCTCGAAACCGATTCGTTCGCGTACCGGCTGAGTTACGTCGATGCGCAGCGCACCGGCAGCTATTCGGACAGCCACTGGACGATGCCGCCCGCGCAACTCCTGACGCAGCGCCTGCGCGAGGCGCTCGCGGCGCGCGGCCCGATCCTGTCCGGCGCGGACCCCGTGCGCGCCGTGCCGCTGCTCGAAGTCGAGCTGACGAGCTTCGAGCAGGTTTTCGACGCGCCCGAGCAGAGCCACGGCGCGGTTTCCGTACGCGCGACGCTCACGCAGCAAGGCCGGGTGGTCGGCCAGCGCAGTTTCGCCGCGAATGCGCCCGCGCCTTCCGCGGACGCGTCGGGCGGCGCGCGGGCGCTCGCGGCCGCATCGGATGACGTGATCGCGCAGCTATCCGCGTGGCTCGCCGCGCAACCGCTTTCCGCCGCGCGATGACGGTCCGCGGTTTCATCGTCGGCCGCGCACGGAGGCGTCCGCGCGGCTCATGACGATCAAGCAATGGCAGCGCCGCCCGTCGGCGTTTTCCCGGCAGGCGCTCGCGGCGTATGCGGCGCTCGTCGTCTATGGGTCGCTGTATCCGTTTTCCGGGTGGCGCTCGCTGGGCCTGAGCCCGTTTGCGTTTCTCGCCGATCCGCTGCCGCAATATCTGACAGCGTTCGATGTCGTCACGAACGTGCTCGGCTACATGCCGCTCGGCGCGCTGATCGTGCTTGCGCTGTATCCGCGCTTTCGCGGCACGCTCGCCGTGGGCGCGGCGCTCGCCGGCGGCGCGCTGCTCTCCGGCTCGATGGAAGCGATCCAGACGTATCTGCCGACGCGCGTCGCCTCGAATCTCGATCTCGCCGCGAATGCGTTCGGCGCGCTCCTCGGCGGCGTGCTGATCGCGCCCGCGACGAGCGCGCTGCTCGACCGCGGCCTGCTCCGGCGCATCCGCTTCACCTGGTTCGAGCGCGACGCGGCCTATGTGATCGGCCTCACGGCGCTATGGCCGTTCGCGGCGATGTTCCCCGCGCCGTATCTCTTCGGCGGCGGCGACCTGCCGCGCGTGCTGTGGGACGCGCTCGATCCGGCGATGCAGGACGCGATCCTCGCGTGGACGCCCGCTTCATGGGACGTCGAAAGCTGGCCCGACCGGCTCGGCGCGCTCTTGCCGGACGACGCCTGGGAAGCGCTCATCACCTCGACGAGCCTGTTCGCCGCGCTCGTGCTCGCGACGCTCCTCACGCGCGCCCGCGCGCCGCGCATCCGGCTCATGCTCGGTCTGGTCGCGCTGACGCTGTTCGCGAAGGCGGGCGCAACCTTTCTGCAATCGCGCGCGGGCCTGACCTTCGACTGGGCCACGGACGGCGCGCTCGAAGGCATCGCCGTTGCGACGCTGGCGGGCGCGCTCGCGGTGTCGCTGCCGCGGGGCTTGAGGGCCGCGCTCGCGGGCGGGGCGCTCGTCGTGTCGCTCGCGCTCGTCAATCTGCTGCCGGTGAATCCGTACTTCGACATCGTGCTGGCCGACTGGCGGCAAGGGCGTTATCTGCATTTCAACGGCCTCGCGCACTGGCTCGCGTGGGTGTGGCCGTATGCGGCGCTCGGCTGGCTCGCGTCGTCGGCGGAACGCGCGCTGCTGGCGCGGCGGCGGGCGAGAAAGGCGGCGCAGCGCTGAAAGGCGGGCACGAACATCGCTCGCTATAATCGACCGACACTCTCACCGCACCCGCTCATGGATTCCTTCTACAAGTACCACGTGTTCTTTTGCCTGAATCAGCGCGATGCCGACGCGCCGCGCCCGAGTTGCGCGAACTGCAACGCGCAGGCCATGCAGGAACACGCGAAAAAGCGCGTGAAGCAACTGGGCCTTGCGGGCGAAGGCAAGGTGCGCATCAACAAGGCGGGGTGTCTTGACCGCTGCGAACTGGGGCCGGTCGTCGTCGTGTATCCGGAAGGCACGTGGTACACGTATGTCGATGAAACCGACATCGACGAGATCGTCGAATCGCATCTCGCCAACGGCAAAGTCGTCGAACGTCTTCTGATCGATCAACCCGCATAAGAGCAGCATGAACGCGCAAACCGAAAAATTCCTCATCGACGGGCCGGTCGGCAAGATCGAATGCGCGCTCGACCGCACCGACCAGACGCCGCGCGGCATCGCGCTCGTCGCGCATCCGCATCCGCTCTTCGGCGGCACGATGGACAACAAGGTCGCGCAGACGCTCGCGCGCACCTTCGTGCAGCTCGGCTACACCACGTATCGCTCGAACTTTCGCGGCGTCGGCGAGACGGCGGGCGAACACGATAACGGCATCGGCGAGCAGGACGACTTGCTCGCGCTGATCGACCACATGCGCGCGCAACCGGGCCAGGCCGATACGCCGATCGTGCTCGCGGGCTTTTCGTTCGGCACCTTCGTGCTGTCGCACGTCGCGAAGCGCATGCTGGAGGCGGGAAAGGCGATCGAGCGCATCGTGTTCGTCGGCACAGCGGCAAGCCGCTGGGACGTCGCGCCCGTGCCCGACACCACGCTCGTGATCCACGGCGAAACGGACGACACCGTGCCCATTCAATCCGTCTACGACTGGGCGCGGCCGCAGGAGTTGCCGGTCGTCGTCATTCCGGGCGGCGAGCACTTCTTTCATCGCAAGCTGCATATTTTGAAGCGCGTGATCGTCGATGCGTGGCGTTGAGCGGCGCAAGCCATTCGAAGGCCTTCACGCGCGCATCGATTGCGATCGGTAAAAGGGGCTAGGCGCAGCCTGAAAAACGTTAAAACGCGCGGCAATTGCGCAGATTCAAAGGAAACGGCAAGCGGGCCGCGCGTATAATGGCGCAGATTTTTTACGCTGTTTCCGGCCACGCGATGCGCCCGTCCATGCGTCTCGCGGTCTTCGGACTCCGGCTTTCGAGAACCGTTTTCGCGTCCGTCTGTCGAACGAGCGCTTTTCGCCGCGGCGCCACGCGCACTCCTGTCACGGCGAAAGGCCCGACCAACAACGACGGTCTGCCTGTTCAACCCGTGCTTCGCCGATCTTCCGATCCTTATCGGCATCGTCGCAGCCTGCTTTTTCCGCCGATCGATCCTATGCGCTTTGTCCCTTCCGGCCTGTCTCTTCCGTCTGGTTCCACTTCCGTTTCCGTTCGCGCCAAAGCCGCTTTCGTTCTGCCCGCCCTGCTGGCGGCAGCGAGCGCCTTCGCGCAAGTGCCGCCGCCCGACGTCACCGCGCGTTCGTGGGTGCTCGTCGATGCAACCAGCAATCAGGTGCTCGCCTCGGGCAATCCTGACGAGCGCGTCGAGCCGGCGTCGCTCACGAAGCTGATGACCGCGTATCTCGTCTTCGACGCGCTCAAGTCGAAGAAGATCAACATGGAACAGACCGTCATGCCAAGCGAGGCCGTGCGCCGCGTGCGCACGGACGAGTCGCGCATGTTCATCGAGGCGAACAAGCCGGTCACGGTGCACGATCTCGTGTACGGCATGATCGTGCAGTCGGGCAACGACGCGGCCATCGCGCTCGCGGAGCTCGTCGGCGGCAGCGAAAGCAACTTCGTGCAACTGATGAACGCGGCAGCCAAGCGCATCGGCATGAAGAACACGAATTTCGCCGATGTGAACGGCATGCCCGATCCGCAGCACTACACGACCGCAGGCGATCTCGCCGTGCTGTCGACGCGCCTCATTCGCGACTTCCCCGAGCAGTACAACATCTTCTCGGTGAAGGAGTTCACGTATAACAAGATCAAGCAGCCGAACCGCAATCGCCTGCTGTGGCTCGATCCCACCGTCGACGGTCTCAAGACCGGCCACACGAAAGCCGCCGGCTACTGCCTGATCGCGACCGCCAAGCGTTCGCTTCCCAACGTGCCGGACGCGAGCCGCCGTCTCGTCGCCGTGATGATGGGCGAGCCGAAAGAGCACAACCGCGTGCAGGACAGCCTGAAGATGCTGAACTACGGCTACACCGCATACGACGCGCTGCGCCTGTACAAGGCGAATCAGGTGATCGAATCGCCGCGCGTGTACAAAGGCGCGACCGACAACGTGCAGGCCGGGGTCGCGACGGATCAGTACATCACCGTGCCGAAGGGTCTGGGCGAAAAGGTCAAGCCGACCGTCACGCACAACGACCTGATCGTCGCGCCGATCAAGAAGGGACAGCAGGTCGGCACCGTCAAGATGATGGCGGACGGCAAGGAAGTCGCGCAGTTCCCGCTCGTCGCGCTGCAGGACGTGCCGGAAGCGGGCATGTTCGGCCGCCTGTGGGATTCGGCGCTGCTGTGGTGGCAAAAACGTAAATAAGGAGTTGCGATGAGTCACGCCGACGCATTCGATCCCGTCGTCTACCTGAACGGCGAGTGGGGGCCGCTTTCCGAAGCGCGCATTCCCGTGCTCGACCGCGGGTTCATCTTCGGCGACGGCGTGTACGAAGTCGTGCCGCTCTACGCCCAGCCCAATGGCGCGCGTCTGCCGTTTCGTCTCAAACAGCATCTCGCGCGGCTGAATCGCAGTCTCGGCAAGATTCGCATCGACAATCCGTTCGACGACGCCGGCTGGCGCGCGCTGATCGATCGCGCGATCGCCGAGAACGCGGGCGCGGGCGATGCGCTCGTCTACATCCAGGTCACGCGCGGCGTGGCGAAGCGGCGCGGCCACGCGTTTCCGGCGGGCATCACGCCGACCGTGTTCGTCATGCTCGGCCAGCTCGTGTTTCCGAGCGCGGCCGATCGCGAGCGCGGCGCGGTCGCCGTGACCGCCGAAGACAAGCGCTGGCTGCATTGCGATATCAAATCGGTGTCGCTGCTCGGCAACGTGCTGATGGCGCAGCACGCCGCCGAAAACGACGCGCTCGAAACCATTCAGTTGCGCGACGGCCTGCTGACCGAAGGTTCATCGTCGAACGTGTGGGTCGTGAAGGGCGGCACGCTGCTGGGCGCGCCGCGCGGGCCGCGCATTCTGGAAGGCATCCGCTACGGGCTCGTCGAGGAACTGGCGCGCGAAACGGGCATCGCCTTCGAGGAACGCGAGATCACCGAAGCCGAATTGCGTTCGGCCGACGAAATCATGATCAGCTCAGCGACCAAGGAAGTCATGCCGATCACGACGCTCGACGGCGAGCGCGTCGGCGACGGCCGTCCCGGTCCGGTCTATGCTGCACTGTACGACGCCTACCAGCGGGCGAAGGCGCGCGAATTCGCCGAAGAGGCCGGGCGCGCCAAGTGAAGGAGAAAACCATGACCGACAAGCCCACGTCCACCGATCCGACCGATTCCGCCGCGCACAGCGCCGACGAGCTCTTCGACTTTCCCTGCGATTTCCCGATCAAGGTGATGGGCAAGTCGCATCCCGACTTTCGCGACACGATCGTCGGGGTGCTCAAGACCTTCGACCAGGACTTCGACGCCTCGCGCGTCGAGTCGCGGCCGTCGTCCGGCGGCAACTACACGGGGCTCACGTGCACCGTGCGCGCGCAGAATCGCGCCCATCTCGACGATATCTACCGCGCGCTCACCGGCCATCCGATGGTCAAGGTAGTGCTCTGATCTTGCCCGCGGGCGCATCGCACACCGCCGGCGTGCGCTCGTAGAGCAGCCTGAACTGCTCGGCTTCGTCGAAAATCCATTCCCGGAATGCCTGCACGCGCTTTGTCTGAAGCAGCGCCGTGGGGCACACGAAGTAGTATTTCCACGGGCTCGGGCCGTCGACGTTGAAAAGCCGCACGAGCCGCCCCGCGATGATCTCCTGCATCGCGAGCGAGCGGCGCACCAGCGCGATGCCCTGACCGTCTATCGCCGCCTGCAGCAGATTCGACGAATCCTCATACAAGACGCCGCGCTTCGGTTCCGCGAGATCGGTCAGCCCGGCGGCGTCGAACCACGGCCGCCAGAGCTCGTCGTCCGAGCGCAGCAGCGGCAGCGCCGCGAGATCGCGCGGCACGCGGGGCAGCGCGCCGCCGCGGAAATTCGGCGCGCACGCCGGAAAGAACACTTCGTCCATCAACTCTTCCGAGTGCAGACCGGCGTATTTGCCGTAGCCAAAGCGGATCGCGACGTCCGCGTCGTCGCGATGGAAGTCGATGAGCGCGCTCGTCGTCAGCAGTTCCAGATCGACGTCCGGATGCTGCTCGATGAACCTGCCGACCCGCGGCGTGAGCCAGCGCGCCGAAAATGACGGAATCGTGGAGACGATCAGCCGCCGGTCGCGATCGCCCGAGCGGATGCGGCGCGTCGATTCGGCCAGCGCGACGAGCGCCGCCCGCACGTCGGCGGCGTACTGCTTGCCGCGATCGGTCAAACGCACGCGTTTGCCGTCACGCGCGAAGAGCGGCACGCCGAGTTCGGCCTCCAGCGCGCGAATCTGATGACTGACCGCGCCGTGCGTGACGAAAAGCTCGTCGGCGGCGCGGGAGAAACTCTCGTGACGGGCGGCGGCCTCGAAGGCGCGCAGCGCGTTCAGGGCGGGAAGCTGTCGGAGGTCCATGTGGATTGTCGGCGTTGTCGTTGTCAATACAGCTCACATAGCAGTGAAAATTGATCGTTTTGCCTGATGCCTTGCCACGCCTAGGATTGTAGTCATCGAAACGTTCCCGGGCGGAGTGGATCATGCGAGAAATTTCAACAAGCGTCACCTTCGAAATCAAGCCCGGCGAAACCGTGCCGATGCGCATCGCGCGCGGCACGCGCCTCGCGGTCAACGGCGCCCCGGTGTGGGCGACACGCAGCAACGACATCGAAGACTACTGGCTCGCTCCGGGCGATCACCTCAAGCTGCGCGAGCGCGAGCGGCTGTGGCTGTCCGTGGAAGGCGACCGGCCGGCGTACGTCGTCTTCACGATCCTGCCCCGTTGCGACGAACGGGCGATGCACTGGCTTTCGACGCGCATCGAGCGAATCGCCCAGCGTTTGCGGTCGGGCTGGAGAACGGTTTGAGTGCGTCTGACCGCAACTATTCGTAATTGCCATCGAAGGCATGCGAATTCACCATCGGCGGGCATGGGGCTATTTCGGTAAACTACCGGCACCATGTCCGCCACACCGCTCGCAGTCCCACAAGAATTTCAAGACGCGCCCGACACCGTGCTCAGTTCCGGTGACTATCCGGTCGCGTTGCGCTGGCGCGGCCTCGAACAGTATGACGAAAGCTTCGACGCGATGCGCGCCTTCACCGACGCCCGCACGCCCGACACGCCCGACGAAATCTGGCTCGTCGAGCATCCGCCCGTCTTCACGCTCGGGCTGGCGGGCGATCCGGCGCATCTGCTGCTTGCGCAAAGCGGCATCCCGCTCGTCAAGGTGGATCGCGGCGGACAGATCACGTATCACGGGCCGGGGCAGATCGTCGCGTATCTGCTGATCGATTTGCGCCGTCGCAGGCTGATGGTGCGCGAGCTCGTGCGCCGCATCGAAGAGGCCGTGATCGAAACCCTCGCGACGTATAATCTCCCGACCGATCGCAAGGCCGGCGCGCCTGGCATCTATGTCGCGCCGCATCCGTCGGGCGCGAACGATCGTATTCAGGCGCATCAGGGCGCGAAGATCGCCGCGCTCGGACTCAAGATTCGCAACGGCTGCAGTTATCACGGCGTCAGCCTGAACGTGGACATGGACTTGCAGCCGTTCCTCGCCATCAACCCGTGCGGCTACGCGGGACTCGAAACGGTCGACATGGCGACGCTCGGCGTCGCGGCCGACTGGCGCGACGTAGCTCTCGTGCTGGCCGAACGGCTGGCGCTTCAAATCGGCGGCGTCCCCGCAACAGCCGCTGGAACAACCGGATCGACCGAATGACTGACGCAACCGCAAACCTGGCTGGCGACACCGCTGCTTCACCCTCGTCGCCTTCCGCTTACGACGCCACTGCGAAGCAGAAGGCACAGGCGAAGACGTCGCGCATTCCGATCAAGGTCATTCCGATCGAAAAGCTGAAGAAGCCGGAGTGGATTCGCGTGCGCACGGCGACGGGCAACTCGCGCTTCAACGAGATCAAGAAGATTCTGCGCGAGCACAGCCTGCATACGGTGTGCGAGGAAGCGAGCTGCCCGAACATCGGCGAATGTTTCGGCAAGGGCACCGCGACGTTCATGATCATGGGCGACAAGTGCACGCGCCGCTGCCCGTTCTGCGACGTCGGCCACGGCCGCCCCGATCCGCTCGATCCGGACGAGCCGCTGAACCTGGCGCGCACAATCGGCGCGTTGAAGCTGAAGTACGTGGTGATCACGTCCGTCGATCGCGACGATCTGCGCGACGGCGGCGCGGCGCATTTCGTCGAGTGCATTCGCCATGTGCGCGAGCATTCGCCGGAAACGCGCATCGAGATTCTGACGCCCGATTTCCGTGGCCGCCTCGACCGCGCGATCAACATTCTGACCGCCGCTCCGCCCGATGTGATGAACCACAACCTCGAAACGGTGCCGCGTCTTTACAAGGAAGCGCGTCCGGGTTCGGATTATCACCATTCGCTGAAGCTGCTGAAGGATTTCAAGGCGCTGCATCCGGAAGTCGCGACGAAATCGGGCCTGATGGTCGGCCTTGGCGAGACGGAAGAGGAAATCCTCCAGGTGATGCGCGATCTGCGCGCGCACGACGTCGATATGCTGACCATTGGCCAGTATCTGCAGCCGTCGGAGCATCATTTGCCGGTGCGGGCTTATGTGCATCCCGATACCTTCAAGATGTACGAGGAAGAGGCGTACAAGATGGGCTTCACGCACGCGGCCGTCGGCGCGATGGTGCGTTCGAGCTATCACGCCGATGAGCAGGCGCATGGGGCCGGCGTGGTTTGAGGTCGTTTCCGCGCTTTGTGAAAAACCCACGGGCGACCGTGGGTTTTTTTATGGGCGCTTCATCTACCGAACGGCTAACGCGGCGAGCCGTGTTGATCTCGAAATGAATTTTCGGCCAAGATGACGACACGATTTTCGGAGCCGAAGATGAACCAGCAGCAGACGAAGGCAGAACTGGTCTTGTATGAAACCGACGACGGAAGCGCGAGATTCTTCCTGCGGGCGGCGGACAGTTCGGTCTGGTTGACGCAGAGCGAACTGGCCGCGTTGTTTCAGACCACTGTCGCCAACATCAATATTCACGTCAGGAACCTGATCGATGAAGGGGAGTTGAGCGAAGATCGAACTATTAAAGAAGACTTAATAGTTCGATTCGAGGGTACTCGTGAGGTTCGGCGGAGCGTCAAGCACTACAACCTCGACATGATTCTGGCCATTGGGTATCGCGTGAAATCACGGCGCGGCACCCAGTTTCGCCAATGGGCCACGACACACCTGCGCGAATACCTGATCAAAGGCTTCGTGATGGACGACGAGCGCCTGAAGAGTCCGGAACGCTGGGACTACTTCGACGAGCTGCTCGAACGTATCCGGGACATTCGCTCATCGGAGAAGCGCTTTTATCAGAAGGTGCGAGACCTGTTTGCGCTCTCGACCGATTACGCCGACGACGCTGAAGCTACGCGTGAGTTCTTCGCCGAAGTTCAGAACAAGCTCTTCTTTGCGGTTACGGGCCACACGGCGGCGGAACTCATCGTGCAGCGCGCCGATGCCAACCGACCCAACATGGGCCTGACCACATGGAAGTGCGGCCGTGTGCGCAAAGGAGACGTCACGGTGGCCAAGAACTACTTGGGCCAGGAAGAACTCCACGACCTCAATCGCATCGTCAGCCTGTTTCTCGATTTCGCGGAATTGCGCGCGGTGCAGCGACAGAACCTGCGCATGGTTGACTGGAAAACCTACGTCGATAGCTTCGTGACGTTCAACGAGCAGCCGCTGTTGCAGGGCAATGGTCAAATGAGTCAGGCGTCCATGAGCACGATCGTGTCCGGGATATATGAAAAGTTCGATTTGGCGCGGCGTAAAGCAGAAGCCGAGAGCGCGGATGAAGCGGATTTGCGTGAGCTAGACGAGCTCGAAAGGCAACTGAGCGACCGTGCCAAAGTTCAGCGGTAGCACCGCGTCTCACCGCCGCCACCTTCCAGATCGCCAGACACCCCCATTCCGGATTTCCGGAAACTCGGATTCGGCCTAAACGCACCGGCATAAAACATCAACAAAATCAGCAACTTAAGAATTTTTAAACTTGGCATCGCCCTTGCAATATAAATGGCACGGCCACCGAGCCGCCCATAAAAGTTAGGAGACAAGCCGATGACCCCTCTCGCATCCCAACGTCCCTGAATCCGTCGACGAAGCGGCTATCGCTTACGCGGCGCGATTCGACGTGCGCATCCCACACACTCGCGCACCACAAACGCCCACCGCGCGTCATGCTTGCCGCTGGCCCCTTTCGCCAACTGCTTGTTATTGCCTGGAACCATCGTGAAAAAACCTCTCTATAAAGTCCTGTACGTGCAGGTTATCGTTGCGATCATCATCGGTATCGCGCTCGGGCACTTCTATCCGACGCTCGCCACCGACATGAAGCCCCTCGGCGACGCCTTCATCAAACTCATCAAGATGGTGATCGGGCCGATCATTTTCTGTACGGTCGTGACCGGCATCGCCGGCATGGAAGACATGAAGAAGGTCGGGCGCGTCGGCGGCAAGGCGCTGCTCTACTTTGAAATCGTCTCGACGTTCGCGCTGATCCTCGGCCTGTTCGCGACGCACCTGCTCAAGCCGGGCGTCGGCTTCAACGTGGACCCGGCCACGCTCGACCACAAGGCGATCGATGCTTTCGCCACCAAGGCGCACGGTCAGACCACGGTCGATTTCCTGATGCACCTGATCCCGGACACGCTCGTTTCGGCGTTCGCGCAGGGTGAAATCCTTCAGATCCTGCTGATCGCGCTGCTGTTCGGCGCGGTGCTCGCGCATATCGGCGAGCGCGGCAAGGTCGTGACGAACTTCATCGAAGGTCTGTCGAGCATCCTGTTCGGCATGGTCGGCATCATCACGAAGCTCGCCCCGATCGGCGCGTTCGGCGCGATGGCGTTCACCATCGGCAAATACGGCATCGGCTCACTGCTGCCCATGCTCAAGCTCATCGGCACGTTCTATCTGACGTCGATCGTGTTCGTCGTCGTGGTGCTCGGCGCGATCGCGCGCATGGTCGGCTTCAACATCTTGAAGTTCGTCGCGTACATCAAGGAAGAGATGCTGATCGTGCTCGGCACGTCGTCGTCGGAAGCCGCGCTGCCGCAACTGATGCTCAAGCTCGAAAAGCTCGGCTGCTCGCGCTCGGTCGTGGGTCTCGTCGTGCCGACCGGCTATTCGTTCAATCTCGACGGCACCAACATTTACATGACGATGGCCGTGCTGTTCATCGCGCAGGCGACGAACACCGATCTCACGTGGGGCCAGCAGTTGACGCTGCTCGCGGTGACGATGCTCACGTCGAAGGGCGCGAGCGGCGTGACCGGCGCGGGCTTCATCACGCTGGCCGCGACGCTCGCCGTGGTGCCGACGATTCCGCTCGCGGGCATGGTGCTGATTCTCGGCATCGACCGCTTCATGTCCGAGTGCCGCGCGCTGACGAACATCGTCGGCAACGGCGTGGCGACGGTCGTCGTGTCGGCGTGGGAGAAGGAGCTGGATCGCAGCAAGCTGAAGGCGGCGCTGTCACGCGATGTCGACGTGAGCGACCGAAACGAAGCCGAAACGGTCTGACGCGAGCTTCATCATGAACGCGGCGAAGCCTCAACCTGCGAGCGCTTCGCCGCGGCCGCTTTCGGAGCCGTACCCCGAAGGCGCGTATGCCACAATGAGCGATTCTCATCCGCGGGAATTTGCTCACGTGACGCGCCGCATCCTCGTGTTCTTCGCGCTCCTCGCCGCGCTCGTGGCGTGCTGCGCGCTCACGTGGCACGTCGCCTGGCGAAGCGGCATCGACGAATTGCGCCTCAATGCCGCTGCGCGCGTCGATCGCACCACGAACACGCTCAAGAGCACGCTCGACCGCTACGAATATCTGCCGTATCTGCTGTCGCGGCATCCGGTCGTGCAGAATGCGCTCGATCACCCGGATGCAGCCAACGTCGAACGCGCGAACCGCTATCTCGAAGATCTCAACGAACGCGCCCACGCCACGGTCACGTATCTGATCCGCGCAAACGGCATTGCTGTTGCCGCGAGCAACTGGAGCGCGCCGGACAGCTTCGTGGGCGTGGACTACAACTTCCGGCCGTATTTTATCGACGCGATGAAAGGCGGCGTCGGCCGGTTCTTCGGCATCGGCACGATCTCGACGGAACCCGGCTATTACATCTCTCAGCCCGTGCACCGGGAAAACGATCGCGACGGCACGAAAGAGATCATCGGCGTCGTGGTGGTGAAGCTCAATCTCGAATGGCTGCAAGGCGCCGATGCGTCCGAGCCGCTCATCGTCACCGACGATCACGGCGTGATCTTTCTGTCGTCGGTGCCGGCATGGAAATATCACACGGTGCGGCCGCTGCCGCAGAACATCGAAGCGTCTGTCTACGCGACGCGCCAGTATGCGCAGCAGGCGATCACGCCGCTGCCGATGACCATCGTGAAAACGCTCGAAGGCGGCGCGCAGATCGTGCGCGTCGGCGGCGGGCGGGACGGACGCCGCGCGCCGGCGTATCTCGCGACGCACCGCTCGATCGGTGAGCCAGATTGGCAACTGATCACGATGGCCGCGCTCGATCCGGTCGAAAGCGCCGCGCAGAACGCGGTCATCGTCACGGCGCTCGTGTTCGTCTCGCTGTGCCTGCTCGCGTTTTACTGGCGCATGCGCCGCTCGCGCGTGCGCGACATGATCCGCAGCCGCGAGCTTTTGCAGACCGCGTATGCGGAACTGAATCAGCGCGTCGCGGAGCGCACGGCGGATTTGTCAGAAGCGAACGCGCAACTCATTCGCGAAGTGAACGAGCGCACGCGCGCCGAACAGGATTTGCGCGCCGCGCATGACGAGCTCATTCAGGCGAGCAAGCTCGCCGCGCTCGGCCAGATGGCGGCCGGCATCACGCATGAACTCAATCAGCCGCTCGCCGCGCTGCGCAGTTTCTCCGACAACACACGCGTGCTGATCGACCGCGGCGATCAGGCGGCGGCGCGCGAGAATCTCGAAGCGATTGCGTCGCTGACCGAGCGCATGGGCAACATCACCAATCAGCTCAAACTGTTCGTCACGAAGGCGCGGCCGAAGAACGCGCGCGCCGACATTGCGCGCGCGCTGCGCAACGTGTTCTCGATGCTGCGTCCGCGCATGAAGAACGTGACGGTCGATATCGCGCCGGAACTCGCGGAGGGCGCCGCGCCGATCTTCGCGCGCTGCGAGGATTTGCGGCTGGAGCAGGTGTTCATCAATCTGATCGGCAATGCGCTCGATGCGGTCGCGTCGTGCGACCGGCCGCGGATCGTCGTCGAACTGGACGCGCGCCAGGACGCGATCGAGATCGTCGTGCGCGACAACGGCCCCGGCATTCCCGCCGACGCGCTGCCGCGTCTTTTCGAGCCGTTCTTCACGACCAAGGAAATGGGACACGGCCTCGGCCTCGGGCTCGCGATTTCATCGGCGATCGCGCGAGACTACGGCGGTTCGCTGATCGCGCGCAACCGCGTCGCGCCGATCGTCGCGGACGGTCCCGAAGGCGGCACGCAAGCCGACGCCGACGGCTCCTACGGCGCAGAATTCGTATTGACGCTGCGCCGCGCGTAACACTGGATGGAGTAACACATGAGCACCGGTTTGCAGGTGATCTTCATCGAAGACGACGAACTCGTGCGCCGCGCGAGCGTGCAGAGTCTTCAACTCGCGGGCTTCGACGTGACCGGGCACGGCAGCGTCGAATCCGCCGCGCGCGCGATCGACGCGAGTTTTCCCGGCGTGATCGTGAGCGATATCCGTCTGCCCGGCGCGAGCGGCCTCGATCTGCTCGCGCAGTGCCGCGAACGCGCGCCCGAAGTGCCGGTGATTCTCGTCACCGGTCACGGCGATATCTCGATGGCCGTGCAAGCGATGCGCGACGGCGCGTACGACTTCATCGAAAAGCCGTTCGCCTCCGAGCGATTGATCGAAGCGGTGCGCCGCGCGCTGGAGCGCAGGTCGCTGGTGCTCGAAAATCAGGCGTTGCGGCGCGAGCTCGCGGGCGCGGGGCAGAGCCGCATCATCGGGCGCAGCGCGGCGATCGAGCAGGTGCGGCGGCTGATCGCCAACGTCGCGCCGACGGACGCCGCCGTGCTCATCAACGGCGATACCGGCGCGGGCAAGGAGCTGATCGCGCGCAGCCTGCACGAGACATCGCCGCGGCGCGACAAGCCGTTCATCGCGGTGAATTGCGGCGCGCTGCCGGAACAGATGTTCGAATCGGAGATGTTCGGCTACGAGGCGGGCGCGTTCACGGGCGCGCAAAAGCGGCGCATCGGCAGGCTGGAGGCGGCGTCGGGCGGCACGCTCTTTCTCGACGAAATCGAGAGCATGCCGCTTTCGTTGCAGGTGAAGCTGCTGCGCGTGCTGCAGGACGGCGTGCTGGAGCGGCTCGGCTCGAATCAGCCGGTGCGCGCGAATTTGCGCGTGGTCGCGGCCGCGAAGGGCGACATGAACGAGCACGTCGCCGACGGCACGTTCCGGCGCGATCTGCTGTACCGGTTGAATGTCGTGACGATCACGCTGCCGCCGCTGAACGAGCGCCGCGAGGATATCGTTCCGCTCTTCGAGCACTTCCTGCTCGATGCCGCCGTGCGTTACGACCGGCCTGCGCCGCTCATCACGGACCGCCAGCGCACGGAGCTGATGCAGCGCGACTGGCCCGGCAACGTGCGCGAGCTGCGTAACGCGGCGGATCGCATGGTGCTCGGCATTCTCGACGACGGCGGTGCCGCGGCGCTGGATACGTCGACGCAACCGCTCAAGGAACGCATCGAGCAGTTCGAGCGCGCGGTGATCGCGGGGGCGCTGGAGCAGTGCGGGGGTGCGGTCGCGGTGGCGGCGGACAGGCTTCAGCTCGGCAAGGCGACGCTTTACGAGAAGATCAAGCGGTATGGGATCGTTGTGAAGGGCGATTCGGACCGTGGATGAAAAACGCCCGCATCTGCGGGCGTTTGCTTGTGTCTAGTGCCGGCTCACGCAGCCGACCCCAGCGCCTTGTCGAGCAGTTGATCCAGCTCCGCAAACGTCGGCTCGCCGACATAGCGCTTCAAAATCTTGCCGTTCTTGTCGATGACGAACGTGGTCGGCGTCAGTTGCACATTGCCGAACTGCTTCGCGGCGCTGCCGTCGTCCATCGCGACCTTGAACGGCAAATTGCGCGTCTGCGCGTAGTTATTCACGTACATCGGCGCGTCGTAGCTCATCGCGACCGCGACGAACTCCAGGCCGCGCCCCTTGAACTTGTTGTACGTATCGATCATCTGCGGCATTTCCTTCATGCAGGTTTCGCAGCTCGTCGCCCAGAAGTTGACGAGATAGACCTTGCCCTTGAGATCGGCCGATGTCGAAATCTTTTGTCCCGATAGCAGCGTGAACGTGGCGTCAGGCGCCTTCTGCTGGCCGCCGAAAGCGAAATAGCCGGTGCAGGCGATCACGCCCGCGACGAGCGCCATCAGGATATAGCGCAGCGGGCTCTTGGCGCGCGTGGTGGTGTCTTGCGTGGCTTGGGACATGTGGAACCTCGGAATGCTCTCCGGCCGAGCGGAGACTGCCGCATATTTTAGCGCCAATTTCGCGATGGGTTCGTGACGCGCCGATAAGCCCGGCATCGCAGCGCGATAATGATGGTTTTCACGCATCCGTCCGTCATGAAACGAGTTTTTCCGCTTTTTTTTCGTCTGAGAAATGGGGTGTGCGCGGGGCTGCGCGCGGCACTGTGCGCATCGGTCGCATGCGGCGCACTGCTCGCGTGCACGCCGTCCTACGACTGGCGCACCGTGATGAATAACGACGATGGCTACGAAGTGACGCTGCCGGCCAAACCGCGCTCGGACGAAAGAAAGATCGATATCGCCGGCCAGTCGATGACGATGCGCATGCAGACCGCCGAAGCCGGCGATGCCGTGTTCGCGGTCGGCACCGTCGTTCTGCCGAGCGCCGATCCGGCCCTGCAGCGCGCGACGCTCGATTTCCTCCAGCAAGGTCTCGCGCGCAACGTGAACGCGAAGCCCGAAGCTCGCGCGACGCAGTTCGACCTTGCGGCGGGCGGCCGGGTAGCGGGCAGCGCGATGGACGTAAAGGGAGAAGGCGGCGCGAAACGCGAATCGCGGACCATCCAGGCGCGATTCGTCGCGCGCGGCGTGCATGTCTATCAGTTGGCGATCGTGTCAGACAAATCGCCGCCGCAGGAGCAGGCCGATCAATTCTTTATGTCCTTCAAACTCTTTTAGAGGGAAGCCTCGAATTCTGCGAGTGCTGACTTAAGAGGCGTCTTAGTCCGTCTCAAAGATCCAAAGTTCATTCGCAAGTTTACGCGCTAATTCGCGGATTCGTATGGACTTTTTCCACTATCCACAATGTCTGTGGATAACTATGTGGAAAAGAGTGTGCGGCAACGCGCAAAAGCCCGCTTCACGCGGTTTACCTTACTTTGCCTTCGTTCACGGCAAGTTAAATAATTCAATAAAATCAATAATCTGTGAAATGAGTGCAAATCAGGGGCTTGGTCATACCAAAACACGGTGCAGAGCGCTTCATTGTGCATAAGTCAAGTCTTGACAAGCACTTTTTCGCCCAGCACACCGCGGACCAGCACGCGCGCATCGCTTTACGCGACCGTGAGCGCGCGCCGGTACTGCACCGCCTCGGCGACGTGCGAGACTTCCGGCATCTCCGCGCCGGCGAGATCCGCGATCGTGCGCACGACCTTCAGCACGCGGTAGTACGCACGCGCCGACCAGCCGAAGCGCTCGCCTGCGGCGCGCAGCAACGCCTCGCCGGCTGAATCCGGGCGGCATACGTCATCGGCCTGGCGGCCGTCCAGTTCGCGATTGGTTTTGCCCTGACGCCGCGCCTGAATGTCGCGGGCGGCGGCGACACGCGCCGCGACCATCGCGCTCGATTCGCCACGCTCCGCGCCCCGCGCCGACAACTCCGCAGGCGACAACGCCGGCAATTCGATCTGAATGTCGATGCGGTCCATCAGCGGTCCCGATAGCTTGCGCAGATAACGCGCGGCGACATCGGGCGAGCAGCGGCAGCGCCCGCCGGGATCGCCGCGCCAGCCGCACGGGCACGGATTCATCGCCGCAACGAGCTGACACGCGGCGGGAAAATCCGCCTGCTGTGCAGCGCGCGATATCGTGATTTGTCCGACTTCGAGCGGCTCACGCAGGGTTTCGAGCACCTTGCGATCGAATTCCGGGATTTTGCTTTCCAGCATAAAATGCGTGAAAAGTTGCTCAAAGCCCCACATCGGTTTTGCGGCCTTTCAGCACCCGATGGCTCGCAAACTGATGCCGTTCGTCTTAAGGCTATCTATCCAGGTTAGGGCAAGCCGGCAACGCCGGCGCGTCAGCCTCAAGTGTGTGCAACTTCGGCACCGCCGTCAGGCGGCTGTCCACACCCTCGTGGTGTGGGCAGCGAAGTTGTACACACGGGGAAGCTGCAAAGGCACATCTGGCCCGTCCGCAGGCAGTTCTTCCATAACGTTTTCGTACTTTTGCGCTGACTTGCCGGCTGTCTTGCGAGCGATAACGCCCGCGAAAAGCAACTTCTTGGCTAGATGCGACTGGAACGGGCCGGAGTAGTTGCACAAACTCTTAGTGCCGCGAATGTTTCGTCCGACCCGCCTCGCTTTGAGCGCTGCAGAGGCAGAGGTGTGTGGGTATGCTTCGAACAGGGCAGTTGGGGCGAGCGTCAGCCAATGGCATTCTGAGAGAGGTATCAGGTCATTTTTTGCGTGAATGGCGAGGCTTGCCGAGGTGCTCGCACATTTCCCAGAGCCACTTCCGGACGAAGGTCTGGTCGTCAAGCGAGAGTCGCTCGAGCAACGACGTCATTTCCAGGGCAACGTCTCCTGACCGAGACGACCCGCTTTGTAAAAGGTCGACCACTGGCACTGCCAGCACCTCAGCCAGCTGATACAAGCGAGGCAAAGTCGGAAGGACAATACCTCGCTCGAATCGTCCGATTGTCTCAATCGTTACATCCAGCCGCTCGGCGAGAAATTCCTGTGTATATCCCCGCTCCGCACGAAGGCGAGCGAGCGTAGAGCCAATTTGGTTGGCTAACCTTTTTTCCTTTATTTGCGTCACTACTCAACATTGTGTGTCGTTGACCGACACATATGGTCGTCTCAACTAGCATTTAAAGTAACGGCATGATATGTTGACATACGACATAGAATGTCATGTTGCTAGCAATGCAAGTTAAACGTTGCTCATTTCGTTGGTCATTCGGATGCTATTTACTGACAGCAGTTGGGAAGAGCCACATCCCATAAAGAAGAGGCTCATGCAGCCATTTCTTCCGTGGCGCTGTGTTGGATGGTCGGACGCCACGCCGAACTTCTTTGTCGTTGCCTCATCTCGCGGCGCGGACTGGCGTCCGGACGGTTGGGTGGTGGACGGTGCCGAGGCGCTGATTCAACTGGTACTGCAACTTGGCGATGTCAGCTTTTCGGTTCACTTGTTGGCTCGTAGTGAGGATGACGCTTCCGTCACGCTCTGCCGAGTAAGCGGGTTGTGGCAGGAGGCAGAGGGAAACGATAAGGGTGTCGTGAACTACTGGTATTCGACCGCCGACGGAGAAACGAGACGGTGTTTGCCTGTCGCATTCGGTACGCGTATTGAGAGACCACGGCTGGTGAAAGTATTGAGCTTCGAAAACGGGTGAGTACGTGCGAGATTCGAAATCTGCGGCGGGCTGCAGAATACGCTTATCCGTGAAGGCCGTCGAAGTCTGGAGACCATGCGGGCTCAAAAGCTCTCGCTTAAGTAAGGAATGACCATGCCGCGCTCTACGCGTGCTACAGAGAACGAAACATCGCTCGATGAGGAATGGGTAGACGACATCTTCCGTCGCGCCGTGATTGCAGCCATCCTGTTCGACCCGAAGGTCGCTGAAACACTGCTTGAAATCCCTGATGCGGCGCTTGGTCGGCTCTTCAAGAATCATCTTTGCAAGGCCGTTGGCCAGGCCATGGTCTACAGCATCGATTTCCCCGCGCTTTGCGAGGAGGAAGATAGGCTTCGCAAGCGCGTTAGAGCTGAGTCGAAGCAGGCGCTAGAAAATAGGCGCTCCCGTAGGTACCACAATGCGAACCCGGAGCGCTACCCTCTCGTGCTTCAAGGCAAAGTGCTCCGAATGCATGACTTCCGCATCTCGGCAGGCCTCACGGAAAAGAAACTGGCTAAGCTTGTCGAATCGCAACGAGTCTTTCGCGTCTACTTTGGTCCCGAAGCCTTTTACCCAGCGTTCTTCCTCTCGACGACGATTTTTCGCGACGACTTCAGAAAGGTCATACGTGGTCTCGGCAAAGTCGACCCATGGTCTATGTTCGACTTCTTCACGACTGCGATTGAGGCGTTGGGCGGGGCCACACCGCTTCAACGACTATCCGCGGGGGATGTTAAGGCGGTAGTTCAGGAAGCCAAAACCGCCGCCGAACAATATGCCCGACTGTTTCCATAGGTGACCAATATTTCGTACCTCTGCTGGCCAAGAAAGAACTTTTGAACTCCACTTTCAATGACCTTGACACTTCCGGTCGTGCCGGTGGTCGGGTTCGCTCTCAGCCTAGTCGGAGTTTTGTTTCGACGCTTGCCTACCGCGGAGCGCGCCAACCGCCCCTCAAAATCAGCGGAAGAAGAGATGAACTCTGATAGCCGTATCGACCTCGAAACTGCGCTTCGCAAGTTCCACGAATTGGGCTTAGAGGGCGGGGACCTAGGATATGCCTACTGGTATGAAGTCGGACAGCTACTGAAACGAGCGGCAGGCATGCAAGCGCGAATAGATGAGCTCAGCAAGGAGTTGGAACAATGTCGCGCCGCGCGGCGGAAAGCGGATTGAAATGAACGTAGCGCCGCGGTGCCTGTGAGCTAGCCTGGATTAACTTAGGCGCGTGGGGCCGGTTGCTTTGAGAAAGGGTGACCCACAATGTCGACGAACGCGAAGATTCCACCGCCACCTGACGCCGACGATTTCATGTCCACCGCCGAAGCCGCGAAGCTGCTATTCGTTTCCCGTCCACATGTCGTGAAGCTGCTCAAGCAAGGCAAACTCAAGCTTCACCATAAAACTCGGAACAACCAGTTCCTAACAAAGGCATCAGTGTTAGCTTATCAGGCGCACCAGGATGCTGCGGTAAAAGCCTACCAAGCTTCGGCAGCTGACGAATAAGCTGAATCTGATAAAGCGTAGTGGTGTCTGAATCGCAAGATGATAATGTTCAGGTGGGCGGGCGATAAATATGGAGGCCGTACGATAGTCGGTTCAGGCAACTGCCGCCGCGATGGAGTAGCGCCGGACGCGAGGAGGCTTCGATGAAGGAACGAATCGGTGTGGAAGAACGATTGTTCAGGAAATCGGACAAGCCGTCTGAGGACATGAGTTGCAACTGGCACTACAAGAAGTCCCCGAGCTACAACGACTTCGCATCTACCGATGCATCTGGGAAATGGTGCATCTTTGTGAGCCCCTCCGATGTGGACGAGGAGTGGAGCAGAATCAGCGACGCTATCGAGAGCAACCAACTGATGTGTGCCAAGGTGTCCACTGCTCTGCGCAGCATGGGTCGCGATGGGCACGTCATCTGTGTCTACACGCGCGACTGGGCCGATAGGCAGGACCTCATGCGCGCCCGCGAAGTGCTGCGGTCGCTGGGCTTCGTGAAGGAGCTTGGCTACAAGCGTGACATTGATACTCGGAGCGGGAAATACGGCCCTGATGAGTGGCACTTGCATGCGTAGCGTGCAGTTGCTATGGAGTATAGAATGACGGACCGACGTGTGCCTGATGATTTCCCGAGAGACCAAGACCTAGGCTCTGTAACCGGGGTTCAACCCAAACTTCTCGTTCGCGAAGTCGACGGGCGCTATCAAAGCGGTCCCACGGAGGAGGAGTTGTGGGCACGCTATGACGCGTGCGAGGACCTTGCTAGTCAGCTATCCGGGTACGTCTCGCGAAAGATTAATGCCTCTGGTCTGTCGCCAGACGTGGCATTGACCCGGGCCGAGAAAGGCTTGAGATTGAAGGTCGACTTGGGTGAGTGGGACTTCTCGGGCAATGTCCCGGGCGTAGTTGAAGGTTGAAGGCGGCGGTTCCCCGTTGGAAATCCGAGAGAATCGGGTTTCGACGACCAACTTCCCGGACAGGGAACCAAGGAGAACCGCCAAATGAAGCGTACCAAGAAGAAGCCCCAAAGCGCCAGCGCGCCGTTGCACGTGGTGCCCAAGCAGGACCCGGAAGGACTGCGTGCCTGTTTTGCCGAGAACAGTCAGCTCCTGTTGCCCATGCTCGATCTGATTCAGAACACCCGCGCGAGCATCGACGAGTTGATGCACGAAGCCGGCCGTAGCCTTGTCGAGCAACTGCTGGTGATCTCGGCGACGGAAGTCGCCGGCGAGAAGCATCCGGGCCGCAGAGGCGGCGAGATCCGCTGGCACGGCTCGCAGCAAGGCCAGATTGTGATGGACGAACGCAAGTTGAACGTGAAGCGGCCGCGCCTTCGGCGTCGTGGCGGCGGCGAAGTGCCGGTCCCCGCCTACGAGCAATTGAACGAGAATCCGCGGCTCGCCGAGCGCGTGCACGAGATCATGGTCACGGGCGTGTCGACGCGCAAATATGCCAAGGTCCTGCCCGAGATGGCCGGCACCGTTGGCATCTCCAAGAGCAGCGTCTCGCGCGAGTTCATCAAGGCCAGCCAGACGGCGCTCACCGAGCTGATGGGGCGGCGCTTCGATGACAAGGACTTTCTGGCGATCTACCTTGACGGCATCATCGTCGACTCACGTCACATCATCGCCGCTATCGGCGTGGACAGCCCCGGCGAGAAACACCTCCTGGGTCTCGCGAGCGGGTCGAGTGAGAACGCCCAGGTCGTCAAGGATCTGTTGCGCGGACTGATCGAGCGCGGCGTGCCTGCGGATCGCGAATACCTGTTCGTGATCGATGGTTCCAAAGCGCTGCGCTCGGCCATCGAGGAGTTCTTCGGCGAACGCGCCCACGTGCAGCGCTGCCGTGTGCACAAGCAGCGCAACGTCCTCGAGCGCCTGCCCAAGGAGAGCGTTTCGCAAACCGCCGCGATCATGAAGGCCGCCTACAAGTTGTCGACCGACGATGGCATCGCCAAGCTCAAGACGCACGCGGCGTGGCTCAAGGCCGACTATCCGGACGCCTCGGCCGCACTGCTCGAGGGGCTGGAGGAAACTTTCACGGTGAACAAGCTGGGCCTGACGCCGGCGCTCATGCGCGGGCTGTCGACGACCAACATCATCGAGAATCCCAACGGCGCGGTGCGCCGTGTCGCGGGGCGCGTGAAGCGCTATCGCGACGCCGACATGGCGTTGCGCTGGACAGCCGCGGGCTTCCTGGAAGCTGAGAAGCACTTCCGAAAAATCCTCGGCGTGAATGAACTCTGGATTCTCGCTGCGGCCTTGAAACGGTCACGCTCGAAATCAATTGACCATGATCGGAAGGTTGCCTAACCTATGCCGCACCCGCCGTCCCAACCTTCAACTGTCTTCGGGACATCGCCCCTTCTCGCAACGTGAGGTGGCTTGGGTCATGAAGCGCACGCGGCAACTGCTGCTGGACGGGACCGGTATCTCTCGGTAAAGCGAGGGTAGAGGGACGCAAGCAATCGCTACACCGCAACCCGTCGGTTGCGGTCGCCTGCAGGTCGGAGCAGCGATGCTCAGCGCGCTGCTGCTCCGGCTGTAGTTAACTTGCCGACACCTCAATCCGTCGTGGCTTCGCTTCTTCATGACGCGGTATGGTAAGTATCAGCACACCGTGCTTCAGTGAGGCTTCGACTTTTGATGTGTCGAAGTCCTTTATAATCTGACAGTCGATTTAATAATCACTTTGGCGTTTGCGCCTGACCGTCGTCGGGACTGTGCGAACGCCGGCCTTGAGATAAGTCCGACCTTAGCCCAGACGAGAGTTGGCACGAGAAGAACCCGCCGTGTATTCATATTAGTACCCTATTCTATGTGTTGAAAAAAGAGGTGTGCCGGCGAGCTCACGACGGTCGCTGGCCGGCACAAAAATGAAAACAGGCGTCTGGATAAGGCAGTCAGCCGCGTTTGCGGCCGACGCCGATTTGCATGAGGTCTTCGCCGATAATGAGTTGGCCGGAGAAGTTGCGTTGCGCCCGCATCAAGTTCGCGCGCGGGGCGTGGCCCGGCGCGATGTGAGAAAGCACCAACGTCTTCGCACCAGCGGCTTCAGCAACCTTACCCACATCGTCGATGGATGTATGTGAGCTGAGCAGATGCTGTTTGAATGCGGCTTCCTTCTCCCCCACCGGTGGTGGGAACAGTGCGTCGACCCACGTCGTGTCGATGACTTCGTGCACGAGCACATCGGTATTACGCGCGAGCCGTACCAGGTTCTCGCATGGCGACGTATCGCCGGAGAAGGTCACAGAGCCATCGTCTGTATCAAAGCGGAACGCGAACGCCGGCCAGATTGGAAAGTGATTAACCAGGGTAGCTGTGACACGGACGCGTTCGTCCTCGTGGACCAGGAACGGCTCCATCTTGGGAACCGGCGTCTCGTTGGGGCTTCTGAAACCGTTGACCGGCGGGATGGCGATGTCGTGGACCTGCATTAGGGTGCGCAAATCGGGGCGATGAGCATCTCGCAGGCGGTCGTTGATGTCGAGCGCATATGCCTGGTACAGATAGTTGGTCATATCGACCGTGCCTGGCGTCGGGTTCTCCGGGTTGACGATTGGCGGAGGTGCGGAAGGGGGCTGGCCTGGGATGTTGAAGATGGGTTCCATCTGACCGCGTCGGCCGGGACCATAAATCTGGACTGGCTGCTTTACACCTGTCAGACCGTCATACCAACCGTACAGAAACAGGTTGAAGTAATCGATTGTGTGGTCTGAGTGAAGGTGCGTGAGGAAAATGCCACGAAGGTTCTCCATTCCGGTCATGCCGGATACGGTATTGATGGGACCGAGTTCGGCTTGCTTGTAGCGCTTGCCGACACCGTCGCCACAGTCGACGACATAGACTGCGTCGCCCACAACCAGCGCAGAAGAGATGCCCTCTCGGTCACAGTTTGGCCACCACACCGGACCACCTGCCGTACCTAGAAGCACTAGGCGTGTATCGTGACTTTGCGCCTTGGAACGCGATTCGGCCATCGCCCGACTACGCTGCTCTACTTCAGTTGCGCTTGCGGGCACTCCCATGAGCAGCGGCAGTCCGGCGCCAGCCATTTTCCAGCCCGCGCCCAGAAACCCGCGCCGGGACATGCCCAACTCAAGGGCCTTGCCAATGCAATCACACATCTCTGTCTGCCTCAGATGTTCGAACGAGCGCAGTCACACCGGGAGAGCGTTGTGAGCTGGCTCTGTTTTTTGGGAACAACAGCCGGGACTGAGGTTGATGTCCCGGCCATACCTCAGTGTGCTTCGGCGTGCATTGCCTTCTTGACGCCTTCATCCCTCATTGGCTCGTTGCCGCCGGTGACGTGGATGGCACCTTCCGGGGCCTTCATGTCATAGCAACTCTTGATGAGCTCGCCGTCCTTCATGACAAGGGAAATCTTCGCCGGGTCTTGCAGGACCCTGAGGTCTTCGAGCGGGTTGCCGTCAACCAGCACGATGTCTGCGTAGTAGCCTTCAGCGAGTTTTCCGATGCGCTCAGGTTGCATCATCAGTTCGCCGCCTAGCTGCGTCGCGGAAAGGAGTGCTTCCTTCGGCGTCATGCCGATGTACTTGACGAAGTGTTCGAGGTCGCGGGAATTGGTACCGTGCGGCATCCACGCGAAGCCATAATCGCCGCCAGGTAAAATCCTGATGCCTCGCTTATGCATCTTGGTCAGCGTTTCGGAGGCAACCTCGAGCTCGCGCGCATAGCCCATCTTCGTCGCGACTTCCTGCGAGATGCCCCACTTTTCAGCGTGGTAGAGCGTGCTGACAAGCCAGCCGATACCGGGAGCCACGAAGTGCTTATCCTTGTTCGCTTCCAGCATATCCAGCGCTTCTTCGTCCGCGAAGCTTGCGTGGAACACCAGCTCGAGGCCATGACGCACGCACTGCTTGACCGACTCACTTGAACGAGCATGCGCTGCCACGCGTTTGCCGGCACGTTTGGCCTCCGACGCCAGCATCGCGATTTCTTCCTCGGAGAACGGAGAGGCTTCTGCGGGAATGCCTGCGATGTATTCGCCGGAAAGGTTGATTTTCAGATGGTCGACACCGTATTTAATGAACATGCGCGCTGCGCGGCGGACCTCTTCCGGGCCGCTTACCACCTCGCCAAAGTTCAACTCCCGGAATGGCAGATGGGGCAGCGTGTTGTCGCCAAGGCCACCAAGGGTCGTAATTTCCTGGCTGCCGGCGAGATAACGTGGCCCGGGGAATTCACCCGCATTGATGGCATTGCGCAACACGACATCAAGACGTGCCTTTGCTGCTGCTGCACCGAGCGCAGACGTGAAGCCCATTTCCAGATAGCGCTTGGCCACCCTGACGCACCACAGGATGTGCTCTTCTGGCGGCATGAACTGGATTGCTGATAGCGAAGGTTGGTCATTCCACGAAAAGTGCGTATGCGCTTCGGTCATGCCCGGCATGATGAAACGTCCGCGACCGTCGATGGTATGCGCACCACTGGCATTCACGCTGTCGCGGTTCTTCGCTACCTTGGAAATCCGGTTATCTTCGACCAGAATTTCACCGATGTACGGGTCCGCGCCAGTGCCGTCGAAAATATTGACGTTGGTAAAAGCGATTCTGTTCATGTCTCCTCCGATAGGTGGGAAACTTACTGCATTGACTTATAGAATGCCTTGAGCTCGTCGGCGCATTCGGCCGGCTTTTCAAAGGTCGTCCAGTGACCGCAGCCGGACAGGACCGTGACCCTGCTTCCCGCGATGCACTCGCCGATTGCCTTGACAGCAGCCGGTTGACCGACACCGTCTTCATCGCCGGTGACCAGCAACGTGGGCACCGAAATCTTTTCAACCTCGGCCGCCTGCGCGCCGGCCAGTGCTTCGCAGCTCTGCGCATAGCCTTCCGGGGACTGACGCATCACGCTTTCGCGTACGAGAGCGATGGTGACCGGACGTTGTGCCTTGGTTTCTGCGCTCGTCGCGCCCTTAACGATAGCGTCGGCAATTTCCTGGACACCCGCGATGCCTTTCTCCCGCGAAAGCGCTGCTCGCGCCTGAATGCCGGGACGGCCCTGCTCCGGTGGTGCCAGCAATGGTCCGAAAAGTGCAAGGCTCTGCACGAGTTCGGGATGTTTGATGGCCAGGTGTTGTGCGACGATGGTGCCCATCGAGTGCGCGACGATGTGCGCCTTCGAGACGCCCAGTTCGCTCAGCACTGCGGCGAGCGTGTCTACGTAGAGGTCGATAGACAGACGTTCGGTCGGGAGCGCCGAGCGGGCGCTGCCAGGCAAATCGGGACGGACAACTTTGAAGCCCTCGAAGGCCGAGAGAACGGGCGTCCAGTTGTTCGACGAACCGCCAAGACCGTGGATGCAAACGACAGCTTGTCCGTCGCCTTCGACTTCAACCGCGACATTCCTGATGACTTGCGTGGTCATTCGCCCACCTCGTTTTCCAGGACGCCGACGTTCTCGATTTCAATGCGAATGACATCGCCCTTCTGGAGGAATTTCGGCGGATTGAAGCCGATACCAACCCCAGCCGGCGTGCCGGTCGCAATCACGTCGCCGGGCTGCAGTTCAATGCCAGCCGAGAGTGTTTCGATAAGCGTCGGAATGTCGAAAATCAGTTGCTTGGTGTTCGAGTTTTGACGCAGCTCGCCGTTGACCCAGCATTTCACGTCGATGTTCTGACCGTCGACTTCGTCAGCGGTAACCAGATACGGACCCATCGGGCAGAAGCCGTCGAGCGATTTGCCGATGAACCATTGGCGATGGAGCTTTTGCAGGTCACGGGCGGTGAAGTCATTGATGACCGTGTAGCCGAAGACGTAGTCCATCGCGTCGGCTTTCTTAATGCCGCGACCCGCTTTGCCGATAACGACACCAAGTTCCGCTTCGTAGTCGAGCTGGCTGGTCACATCGACGTGGCGCGGAATTTTCACTCCCGGGCCAATCACCGTGCTAGCCGGTTTCGTGAAGACCACCGGTGCTTCCGGAGCGTGTTCGCCGTCTTTCGCGCTGCTGTCGAAACCCGAGTTCTGGAATTCAGCCGCGTGCTCGTGATAGTTCTTGCCCACGCAGAAGATATTGCGTCGCGGCTGGTCGATTGGGGCCAGCACCGCTGCTTCGCTCAGCGGTCGCCCTTCGCCCCGTGGGCGCAGGTCACCCTTGAACTTTGCGAAAGACCGGACCAATTGGACCATGTCTCCGTCGAATTCCGAGACCAATGCGGATACCGGCCAGAACACCGCTTTGTCAGTGTCGACGACGGCGACGAGCGCGGCGCCGTCTACCAAAAGATTTGCAAGTTTCATAAATGGCTCCTGGATAAGTCCAATTGGTTTGCGTAGGACGTACTGTAGAACCAAAATGGATGGGTCGCAAGTGCGGGTTAACCAATATCGCTACCAATTGGTACTTCTCATGGTATGATTCACGTTAACGGAAACGGGGAGCATCAAGATGGGCGACATGGAAACAAAGAGCCCAATACGGGCAGTCGGTGCGAAGGCGCTGGCGGCGTATCTTCAGGAAGAGATTGCGTCGGGTCGCATGCCGGACGGGGTGAAGCTTCCGGCTGAACGCCAGTTGAGCGAGCAATTCGGTGCGTCGCGCGGTGCGGTCAGGCGTGTTTTGCAGGACTTGAAGGACCGTGGCTTGATTACGCAGGCTGTCGGCAGCGGAACTTTTGTGCGTCCCGGCGCGGCGAAAGCATTGCCTGCGCCCGAAATCGTCATCGACGAGCTGTCGGAGACACAGACGAGCCCTGCTGAGTTGATGGAAGCGCGGCTGCTCATCGAGCCGCTGATGCCGAGGCTGATTGCACGCAATGCCACCTCATCCGACTTTGCGCGCATGACGGAGTGCGTCGAGCGGTCGGAGGCGGCACAGACAGTCGAAGAATTCGAGCATTGGGACGGCGAACTGCATCGGACCTTCGCTCTGGCCACCCACAACTCTTTTTTCCTGAAGATACTGGAACTTACCAATCGCGTTCGCGAGCAAGGCGAATGGGGTCGACTAAAGCGCCACTCGCTCACGCCAGAGCGGCGCAAGGAATACGAAGCGCAGCATCGGGCGATTGTTGAAGCATTACGCGACCGCGATGCTGAGAAAGCGGGCGAGGTTCTCACGGGTCATTTACGCCAGATTCAGCACAACCTGTTTGGGCTCTGAGTATTAGCGTGAAAGACCACGCGGTGAGCAAGCTCTCGACCGGCCAATCGCACCGGGGAGCATGTCACAACTGACAGAATTGCTCGACGGCCTGTCAGCGCAGGGGAGATTACGGTCACAGGATTGAAGAAAGACATCCGTCATCCAACGGTGCTGGAAGCCCACACTCATTCCGACGGGCAACCGGTATATGCGGCTACGGGCGTCATGGTTGTCGGCAGAGCGACGCGGGTTATTGCATGGCGCCGCCCACGCGGGCTGTGGCTGGCTCCCTGAGCGCGTCACTGGGCTAGGACGAGCGGAGACGTCAGGTTGCGCTCCGTCGTGTTTGCGCGCGGTGCAAGCAAGCCGGTGCTCGCGGAAAGCTACCGAGATAAGCTCGCCGTGTCAGGCGCGTCGCTGGGTCACACGCTCATTGGGAATATCAGTTACGCCAAGAAAAGAAATACCGCGTGTTGTACAAACCGTCGGGGACCTCGCATCGCTCGACGCAATTCTGGACGACCGGCCCGGTCCGACTGCGAGCACCGCCTCCCGGAATAAGCTCACCAACCCCTTCAGACCTTGGTTTCACCTTTCTCTCTTTCTATGTTTGTGCATTCTCTCTAGTATGCGTCTCTTGTTTTTGTGAATGCCCCTTGGTGGAGAGGAGCCCCGCCTTATCCTGAGCGGGGCCTTCAGACACATTCCCAAGCATCATGAGATGCCCCTCGGAGCCAGCGCCGCCCGTCAGCCGTTCGCCTCAGGGCGCTAACTTCGCCACCCTGTCCGGTGTCTCAAGGCTATCCCACAGTACCGGTTGTCCCGCGACCGCTGCCGTTGATGTCCGACCAGTCGCGCGGCTGCACCGCGGAACGGGCAGCAGTATGTATACGGCGCGACAGGGGGGATGATTTTGCATCGGACACGCTGCGAGCAGAAATCTGGCCGCCAGCGTGGGAGATTTGCCAGAAAAAATATTTTGGCGGACTGTCTGTGAGCGACGAGGCCCCGACCGTATGGGGACGCGATGCACTGCGGAAGGGGCAGCTGCATGTAAGCACCGGTCCGTGCAGAGTCCTACGAGCCGACAACCGGCGCTCACTGAGAGCCCGGCCATCCCATCACCGTGAGCAAACGCCCGCTGTTATGAGTTAGAGTCTGCACCGCCTCGGATTCAGAGCAGCCCCAACGCACGGCAAGCAGCTCTGCAGTCCGCGCCATGCTCCATGGTTGAATCGGAGCGCCACCTTCGGTAGCGAATGGCCCATCGCTCTCGGGAACGACTCTGTCTCGGGGAAGCTTCGTTGCAAGTGCGCGACCAGCTGCGCTCGCAAATGCAGCGGGGCCCAAGCTGAACCAGCAGCCCATTTTATGGGCGATTTCCACCTCGGCCAAGGTCCCACTGAACCAATGAAGAACGGCTGTACCGAATCTGGGATTTCTTAAGAGGATGGGCAACACCTCCTTTACAGCACCTCTGGAGTGGATGCTGAGGGTCCTGCCGCCGAGCTCTCTGCTGCGAGTTACTACTGCCTCGAACACCTTTCTTTGTATCGGTAAGCTCGATTTGAAGCGATACGAGCCATCTATTCCCACTTCGCCGACTGCAATCGCTTGCTCCATCTGCTTGAGCAGTTGAGGAAGCTCTCCTGCGCGCTGCTCGACCAGTTCTGGATGCAATCCTGGGGTGATAAGCACACGCGGAACGTGGCCAAGTACCTTCGACGTGGCTTCGAAGGCGCGAGGGCTTGTCGTCACGAGCCAGGTGAACTGGTTTCGACGTGACGCCTCTTCGGAAACAGTCCTCGCGCCCGGATAGAGGTCTAGGTGACAGTGGAAATCCATTAGAGCACGCCGTCCCGACGGAGAATTGCCTCGACTTCCGCAAGGCCGCGGCTCATAGTCTCCCGATACGACTCTCGGTATGCCGTTGGAGCAAAAGCGAGGGTCGCTCCGAGGAATCTCTCGAGTCCTCGCTCCTGCACGGTTAGGACCGCAAGGGCTGCGGCCATAGCGTCGTCCGGGCCGCTAGATTTCTCCGCTACCAGAAGTGACTCGTGTTTGTAGTCCGTTCTATCCCGCCCAGCGCCCCACGCATGAAATGCACCCTTCCGAATCATGCATGGAACGCATCGCCCGCAGTGACGTCGATTGTATGTTCGAAATCGTCCGCAACTTGTCGTGCCGCTCGCGAGTTTCTCCAGCAGCTCCTGATTGAGGCACTCTCGGAGCATCTCGCCCTTCGTTTTGAATCGATAGGGCAATTCAAGTACGATGCTGAGGCCAATCCCGTTCAGCAGCTCTTGCATCATCGAGATAAATTGAGGATGCGTCGTTTTCGTGCTTAAGCTTGATACGCGACCTGGTACAAGGGGAGGGTTGATACAGATGAACCCGTTCTCTGGCACGAACACCTGAACTTGTTCTCCACCCACTCGAGACGCAGCCAATACGGCGAAAGCATAAAAGGCAAGCGACCGAGCTCGCGTCGAAGGTTCGCGTTGTCCCGGAAAATTGATGCCATGACTCCATTGACAATGTGCATTGGGACCGCCTAGCTGTCGAGCGTACTCTATTTGCTTGGCAGAGTCGTCGTGAGCGAGTTGCGAAACGAACACGGGCCGGCGACCCTGCGACACAAGGTCGATGCCACCGACCAAGCTATCTAGGCCGCCCGAGAGAAGACATACGCAGTCGTGCGGCGCGGCTTCGACCTTGCCTGCAGGCGGTGCTTCACCGCCCACGACGAAGTGGAGTTTCCAGTAGTCGCCTGTCAGCAGCTTGAGCATCTTTTCTACGTGCTCTTCAAAGCCTATCCATCGCACTGGCTCGTGCAGGCCAACCGTGAGGTCGATGACTCGAGTCCAACCATCTGCGCTGGTCGCTCGAGGGCAAGCTAAGTCCGCGGCACAAACAGCGAGACAGAGTTGAACAAAATCCCACGCCGCAGCATCTGGAGCAAAGCCTGTGCGTTTCAACAATCGCTTCCAGCCAATCGCGATGTTTCCGACCCCTGCGCGCCTATTCGAACGGAAGAACGAGAAGGCTTGTTCGTCAGGTCCGAGGTTTGCCGGTAGGCTATCCGGGCTGGTGCATAAAATCTTCATTCCCCGAATACCTCCAGAGTTTTCGACAGGACATCGCGCGCGAGGCCGTGCGTGTCTACAGGGCGAGGCCCGAGTTTGTCGAGTTCTACTCGAACAAGCCCATGAACGTACTCACGGACATCATTACGACACGCTTGTACTTGCTGGGGCGTGTACTTTAACTTTTCGTAGGTTTGTCCGAGCAGCAAGTCCATTCGGTTGCAGATGTCGTACGCGACTGTAAAGCCGATGACATCAGCGATTTGTTGGTCAGTTAGACCAAAAACGTCGACGTCGGGGGAGGTCTCATACAGCAGTGAGAGCGTTTCTGTCGCTGCGTTGCGAACTGACTCTTCATCAACGCTTCCAGAGTTCGGCATGACCTCACGCACAATCTCCAAGATGAGGTCGTTGGCGGACAGATTCGCGGCGCGAACGCGCGCGACCCAATCTACAACGTGTGGATTTGTCCCATCACGTGCTTGGGTAAGAAATTGCCCCAACGCACCCGCACCCTGCGCAGTTGCACGCATGGTTCGTGCCGCGCGGGCTGGGCCACCCATCCCACGTCCAACCATGCGCCTCGCAGCGGACCTGATTTGGTCCGAACCGCCGCCGCGCAAAGCTCCTGCTAAAGCGGCACGGGCGCCAGCAAGACGTCTTGCCGGATTGAGAATGGGCGGCTGCTGGTCTCCGGGCACATCCGCGCCTTGGCCTACTGGCTGACCATTGTTGTCCCCGCCAATGTCTCCTTCATCAGCACCGTCTCCACCATCTCCGCCTTCGTCGCCATCTCCGCCACCGATGTCCCCGTCACCCCCGACTGCGGCGGGTCCCTCGAGCCATTCTGGGTCAAATGGTGAGCGGGGTCCGCCGCCCTTACTCGAAGTTGAGGTCCCCATTAGTTTTTCCTTTTATCCATGGGTTCAATTGCACGCTTCACCTTTTGGTCGAGGGCGTCGTCTGCTGACCACATATCTAGCACTTCCTTCGCCCAGGGTTGCGCTTGCAGTTCTGGAATAATGCCGGCGCCGATTTGCCCGACGGGAGCGGTGAGTAGTAACTCCTTCGCCCTTGCAGAATGCTGGGGGAAGACTTTGCAAGTCTCGATGAGCATCAATACGTCCTCTGCCTTCTTCCAAGTACGCTTCGAGGCCTTGAGCACCCACGCACGCGCCATCGCCAATCCCGCCTGTACTTCACCCGCCCCGGTAATTACCGCGGCAAGTTGCGGGCTCCGCGTTTTGGCTTCGACGAGAGCATCACGCAGCTCGCGTCCTCCCGCTGTCAAATCGTCCACACCGAAGTCGCGGGTTGCTGTATCGCGACTGAGGTGGAGAAGAGGGCGGAGGTCTACCTCGCCTAAGGGAGGAGCAAGCCCGAGCCATTGGGACACGAAAGGCTCGCTGGTGTTAAAGGGCTCTTCCAACGGCTTGCCGTCAGCACTCGCTTCTTCCGCAAGCCGCAATTTCTCAACGCGCCCATCATGCTCGGACGTTACAAGGTTCGCGAGTGCCGACGCAAGTGTTGGAGCACAACGTTCCACGAGGTGCCATTTTGCGAGAGCCTGAAGGTCAAGCTTGATGCCTTGCGGCTCAGCCAGGCTGGAGCGCAGGAAAACGGTGTTGAGAAACCGCTTCATCAGACGAGGGTTTCCGTCGACTGCAACAGACCTGGTAAGCAAAGGTGCTAACCCGTCCGCGAGACGCATCAGTTCGACTATGTTTTCGTCTCCAGCGGCCTGTGCCTCCAGAAATTCAAGAGTGACGGAATCCCCACGCCATGCTTCTCTTAGCCGTTTCGAGGTTGCTACTTGGGCATCTGAGAATTTATCTACCGAGAACTTGTCGTCCTGACATGCTCTCTGCAGAAGTAAGAGCGCGATGTATGCTTTTGCTTCATTCACGCCGAGTCGCGGAACATGCAGAGGAACCTGAATCAGCTTGTCGAAATAGTTCGTTGCGACCTCGTCCTTGATTTCCGTGCCAGCAAAATGAATGCGGACCGCCCCCTTGATGAAGTCGTTATCTGCCGCAATAACGAATGCGCTCCGCTTAATGAACAGCAGCAGCCGGATGGATTCGAGCGTGGAAATAGCAGTCTTGGGCAAGCAGCGGTCTAGGTCGTCCACGAAGACAACTAACGTGATTTTTAGCTCATCCAACAAGGCTTCGAGTGCTACACGAAACTCATGTATCTCGTTCGGCAGCGAAAGCGGCTCTGCCTTTTTGATAAGTCCATCGTCCTTCTTATCGTCTTCTTTTTTATCGCCTTCCTCACCGTTTTCGCTATCGAGCAAGCCAAATCTTTTCATGGCCCGGCCAATCATCCCAACGGGAACGCCAGTGAGATATGTTGCGGCGGCCTCACCACCCAGTTGTACGAGTCGGAGCACGTTTATACGCTTGAGAAGCCTTAGCGCTTTGTCGCGCAACCCTTCCCGGTTACTGGCTTCTTCGAGAATTTTGTCGCCAACTAACTGCAAAAGAGCGCTGCGGGCGCTGTCGAAATCTTGATATAACCAAGGATTGAAGGTGACAAAAACGTAGCTGTTCTCGTCGGGCTTGTTGAGCCCTTCAAGACGCTGTCCGACCATTTTTACCAGCGAGCTCTTGCCGGCGCCCCATCCACCGGAAATTCCAACAGAAATCGGCTCGCCGCGAGCTTGTTGGAGCAACTTTGCGCAGGCATCCGCTACGATGCCGAAATTTAGATAATCAACGGTAGTTTCGTTGTCATGCCACACTGATTTGGCCTCTCGATGTCGCAGCTCAACCTTGCGTTAAGCCCGTGTAAACGTTCTTGTTGTGGATTCGAAGCTGGATAACGTGTAAATCGCATAAGCGCTCGGTTATACCAGATTTCTGGCTAATAGAAGCCGTTCAATTGGTGTAGGATTACCTCAATAAAATGCGATATGCATCGGAGCTAACGGAAGTCGTACGATTAGATGCGCAACTCGTCAAGAAAGACCGCCGCGGTCGACTAGGTGCAGCGCCACGATGGACGTGGCCTCGCCTTCGCCCAGCCACATGCCCAAAATGCAACATCGCTTCATCGGTCCTCACGTGCAATACGCTAGTCATTAGGAGTCGCTGGGGGTGTTGCGAGAGCGTTGGCTGCTTGCAGTCTGGGAGGCCGAGCAGCTAATTGAGCTTGCCATAGCTGATGCGGTCGCAACGCAGCGGCCGCACTGAGCTGTTGATGCAAGGGCCGTCATCAAGGTGGCTATCGTCTGCGAGGCGCATGATGAACCGCTGAGTAAATCCTCCTCCGTCACCGCGCTTGCCCGTCAGTGCCAGAGAGCAAGGACCATCTGGTTACCGACCGCCTTGGACATGGAATTACCCTTCATGCCGACTTCGATGGCGTTCTCGTTGCATGCGAGCGTGTACAGCCCGACGTTGTGGAGGCGACCGCACTCGGACGGCTGGCTTACCCACGAGGTGACGATGCTATAGCCCTCTTTGCGGAGCTCAACAACTCGTGCCCGAGGGTCAATGATGTCAAGGAACCGCGTCGCTTCCAATGTCGTTATCCCCGTGAACAGCCTCATTGCATCGAGCAGGCGCCCTCGCTGATGCTCCGCGGTGTTGTCTGGCCAGTTGGCGATGATGCTGTCGAAGGACTGAAAGTTCGGCGGTTTGGTGTGTTTTTGCATTCGCTGCAGTGCGAGTTATGACAGGACGTATTGTTTGCCTGTCGGCCCGAAACACTGCTACCGAAATACCAAGCCAATTCAGCCGTAAAAAATCCGGAGGAAATAGGCCGGAAAACAGGCCCAATTTCCGCTGGTTTTTACCGCTCGGCCGAATCCGGCTCTATCCCGAGTTCGACGGCTGCGGTGCTCAGCGCGTCGTGAAGCACGGTAGCCGCGGTCTCATCGGCGAACCCACCCACGATGTCGAGAGCCTGAGCCAGCCGCTGGGCGTCGGTTCGGGAGTCGGGCACGGGCGAAGTGCGGTTTCGCGGCACGCTTGCCCGGCTTATCACGAGATGTGCTGTGTTCTCGCTGTCTGCTTGATTCCTGCGCTTTGCTTCGACGAGCACTCGGATACTGACGCGTTCGGCGGCAGTCAGCACATCGTAGACTTGCCGTTCTAAGGTTTCTTCCCACGCGCGCGCGACGACCGCGGTGATGAGTCGAACAGGGATTTCGTCGCACGCCTCGCAGATGGCGTGGGCGAGCCGAAGAATGAGCGTTCGACGCTGTGTCATCGGCAAGCGGCCCGCAGTCCGGACCGGCACAATCGATGGCATGGTCTGGAGTTTTCGTAGCGGTTCCTGGAAGCCGCGCGTTCGGGCATCGGGAGTAAGCCAGGAGGAGTGCGCTGCAGTTAGCTTGGTTGCCAGGTCTGTTGCGCTCTTCATGATGTCGCGCACTTCAGACCCGGTCGGTGCCAAGTCCTGTTCGCCTTCCTCAATACAGTCGACAATCGCGCGGGCAATCTGTGAAATGACCGTGACCTGCAGACCTGTGCCTTGCGCGAGCAACTTCTTCTTCGTGAAGAAGCCGCGAACATCTTTGTCGTCACGAAAGCTTCTGAACCAGTCCGACCGCGCGCGGGCCGCCTGGTCAAGGTTCAAGAAATCGCTTGCTTGTTTATACATCAAGGCAAGATGCGAACTTGTGGTCAGAGTGGTCATGGGCAATAAGAAGGGCGATTCACGCAAGTTGTAGCCATATTGTAGCTGCGTGCTATACGCCGACAGAGCGCATAAAGGGATAATTCCGGGGGGTGCAGTCTCGCGTGTACGCGCAAATCACGCGGCAAACGTCGACGTGTGGTGCACCCCGGACCCGTTTCCTCGAAGCCGCATACGCCGTGCTGGATGGCAGGGGGCAACTTTACTATGAGCACCGGCTGGCGGCTTGGAATATTGCGGGAATGCGCTGAGGAGCATCTTTTCTGCGCTTCGCAATCGTTTGCCTTTTGCTGCGATTCGTTATTCCGGAGCTCGTCTGACTGAACCGATTCGTTTCAAACCGACTGCCATGTGGATGTGCAAAACGGGGTTTTTCGGTATATGCCATAGCAAGTGTCTCCACCTATATGAGATTATGCGATGGGGCGCGACTCCCGTCGGAAGGGGGGCATTCGATTCCACAAAAAGCCCATATTCTCCTTGCCTGTTCGGCGTTTAGGGCGCGACGGAGCGACGGCATAATCAAATTGAGAGAAGACGTACAAGCGGAAGTTTTGGGGGCCAGATGAATGAGACTATCGTTGAGCCGGCAAAAATGCCGGAGGAGCCACGTTGCGTGCAGATTAAGGCCACGCTCGCTGGCAAAATAAATCTGGCCGACTTCCAGAATGCCATTCCGGTTGTCCACGAACTCTCGCTTGCCAACGGGACGGGCGATGACATCAAGGAGGCGATGCTTACCGCATCCTCCGAGCCGCCATTTTTCAAGCCGAAGACATGGCACCTGGACCACATCGCGACCGGAAAAGATGTTCGCATCAGCGAACTCGACTTGTCCCTGGATGGAACTCTTCTTGGCCGGCTGACCGAGTCGGAAAAGGCACACATTATTTTCAAGCTGACCGCGGGGTCGGAAAATCTTGATGAGCTTGCTTCGTTTGAGACAACCGTCGAATTATTGCCACGTAACCAGTGGGGCGGCCTAACGGCTCTCCCCGATATGGTCGCGGCATTCGTTCAGCCGAACGAGCAAGCGGTGGAGCGGGTCTTGAAGAAGGCCGCGGACGTCCTTCACAAAGCAGGCAAGTCAGGGGCTATCAACGGGTATCAGGAAGGTGCAAAGCGAGCTTGGGAATTGGCATCCGCCATCTGGAATGCCATCGGCTCGATGGGCATTGACTATGCGGTGCCGCCGGCGAGCTTCGAACAGACTGGGCAGAAGGTGCGTAGTCCCAGCCAAATAGCCGACTCGGGCCTTGGGACCTGTCTCGACCTCGCTTTGTTTATGTGTGCAGCGCTCGAACAGGCCGGTCTCAACGCTGTGCTCATTTTCACGGATGGACACGCATTCCCAGGCGTCTGGCTGAAACCCGAAGAATTCTCGACGTCCGTTATCGACGATGTTACGGCGCTTCGGAAACGTGTGAAATTGAAGGAGATGGTGCTGTTTGAGTCGACGATGCTCACGCATCGCCCTTATCCGGCATTCAGCTTTGCTATTGCGAACGGCGAGGAGCAGATTTCCGAAGAGGCGGAGCGAAAGTTCCATTTGGCTATCGACATCCGCCGCGCGCGAATGCAGCGTATCAAGCCGCTTGCCAGCGAGCAGGCGATTGAACGTGGGACTGTCGGGACGGAAGAAGTCAATCTCGAAAGAGGGTTCGAGGCCGCTCCGGAACTGCCAGAAGAACTGGAACGCTCCTCGGAAGACAAGGCTGTCGAACGCCCGGAGGACCGGCTGACCCGTTGGCAACGGAAGCTGCTTGACCTGTCACTTCGCAATAATCTGCTCAGTTTCAAGGCCGGCAAGAAATCGCTGAAGCTGGAAGCGCCGGACCCCGGCCAGCTGGAAGATATTCTGGCGGAGGGGCACGCCATCAAGCTGCTCACGCGTCCCGACCTTATGGACGGCAACGACCCGCGTAGCCAGGCAATTCATGAAGCTCGGGAGCGCGAAAACATTCGTCGTTCCCATGCGATTGACGCATTGAAGCGAAAAGAAGTTTTCGTCGGACTCTCGCAAGACGAGATGGATGCTCGGCTGGTCGAGCTCTTTCGGACCTCACGCACAAACCTGCAGGAGGGTGGTTCCAACACCTTGTATCTGGCGCTGGGCTTTCTTTCCTGGACACGCGAAGCGAAGGACGACAAGAAGTATCGCGCGCCGCTCATTCTTATTCCTGTGTCGCTTGAGCGGCGAAGCGCTCGCTCGGGGTTCAGCCTGACTCTGCACGATGACGAACCGCGCTTCAATCCGACGCTGATTGAGATGCTGCGTCAGGATTTCGAACTGGAGCTTGGCATCCAGGATGCCGAATTGCCCAAGGATGATTCTGGTCTGGATGTCGCGGGAATCTGGAAGACCGTATCCAGTGCAGTCAAGGACATCAAGGGTTGGGAGGTAGTCGAAGAAGTCGTTCTCGCGACGTTCTCATTCGCGAAGTATTTGATGTGGAAGGACTTGACTGAGCGAACCGAGCAGCTCAAACAGAACGCGGTCGTACGGCACCTCATTGAAACGCCGCGCGATTCGTATGAGAGCACGCTTGAGTTTCCTGACGCCAGAAGGCTCGACGCAGAACTGCCGGTCAAGAACACCTTCTGCCCATTGCCGGCCGATTCGTCGCAGCTTTCCGCGGTCGTGGCGGGAAGCAAAGGAAAAGACTTCGTCCTGATTGGGCCCCCAGGAACCGGGAAGAGCCAGACCATCTCGAATCTGATTGCGCAGTGTCTGGCGGAAAGAAAGCGTGTGCTGTTTGTTTCAGAAAAGATGGCGGCGCTTGATGTTGTATACCGGCGCCTCGCCGATGTTGGTCTTGGTAACTTCTGCCTCGAACTGCATTCCAGCAAAGCACGTAAGACGGAAGTGCTCGAGCAGCTACGTACTTCGTGGGATTCCGCTGCGGCGATGGAACCCGATGAATGGCATGCAGAAGCCGCTCGACTGGAGGGATTGCGCAACCAGTTGAATGGGTATGTTGAACGTCTGCATCTGAGATACCCGAACGGGCTCAGTGTATATGAGGCAATCGGCCGCGTTGTCGGCGGGCATGACTTGCCCGTCCTGCAACTGTCATGGCCATCCGCTCGGGTTCACGATTCAGTCGCTATGCGAACGCTGCGCGAGACGGCCGACCTGCTCGACGTTCACGCTAAAGTGATGGGAGAGGGACAGTTGACGTCCAGCCCGCTCGCTCACGTGGTTCAAACTGAATGGTCACCGCTGTGGCAAGCCGCGTTGCTGGATTCGGCCCGCGCTATTGGCCCAGTGGTAGCCCGCTTTGAAGCGGCCACTGAGCAACTACGTGCGGCCGTCGGTCTGCCGTCATCTGTTTCCGACACGCGTGTTAGGGAAGGCCTGCGTCTCCTGGCTGCGACTTTGCCCTCTGCATCCGGGCACGATTGGCAGTTCGTTCTGCGTCCGGATGCAAAAACCATCGCAGAGAGTTTGGGCGTCGCGAAACCATTGGTCGAACGACACCGCGAGCTGCACGCTTCTCTTTCGGCACCGCGGGGCAACCAGGTCTTGGAGGATGTACGACAAGGTATCGTTCAGCTCACCCGCTATCACGAACTTCATTCTCAGCTTGCCCGGCCGTGGAACGAATCGCTGAGGTTGCGGCTTTCCGCTGGCATTGAACTCCTGCGAAAGCGCCAGGACGTCGTTAGCCAACTGTCGCTCAAATACAAAGAGGGTATTTCGACGGCAACGGTTCAGCAACTCCAGTCCGATTGGAGGGAACTGCAGGATTCGTCCTGGCCGTTGAGCATGATGCGCCGCCGCTCGCTTTCGAAGAAACTGGTGGAGCTGTCGACCGGCGGAGGCGAGCCAGACATTGGCGGTGACATCGAACGTCTTAAGCAGATTGATTTGCTTCAGGAAGAAATCAAAGCGCTCGACGACCTTTCGCTGCCAACATCGAACGCATGGCTGGGACTAAGAACAGAACTCGATGTAGCGCGGGCTTCGCTCGGTTTCCAGACCGCCCTCGAACAGGCTCGCGTACGCGCGGCTTGGGAAGATGTTGGGCTTGACCCAGTCAGCCGAGGGCAGTGTGGCGAGACGGCGCGCGAAGACCTCGCTCGCATCAGAGAACTTCGTCAGATTGACCAGATAATCAGTCGCCTTTCCGGACTTGAAGAAGAGACCGACGCCGTTTGGGTTGGATATAAAACGGATTTGGCTGTCGCGAAGACATACGTCGTCTTTCAAGGTGCTCTGGCAGCAGCAGTGGCTGGCAGCCATTGGCAGGACGAAGGTTTCAGCGTTATCGAGCGCGGCAGCGCGGGTGCCATCGCGTCGGCGGACCTCAAGAAGATGCGCGAACTGGTTGCGCTTGGTGGTCGTCTAAAGGAGTTTGACGACCTCCCCGCGAAGACCGGCGGACTCTGGAACGGTTTGCAAACGAAACTGGAGGGCATCGAACCTGCGCTCGGTTTCTTTGAGGCGCTGTCGAGCGCGCTTGCATTGATGGCAAATTCGCCTGAGGCGCTGGCGGCAGTGAAGAGCCCCATTGCCTTGCTGTTGGGCGATAGCAATGTACTGCTTGAGCCGACGGGCGCGATTGCGGGTGCCGGGCGTATGTATGCCGAGGCACTACAGGCGTTTAATCAGGCAGTGACTCAATTCGCGGTCGCGAGCGGCTTGCCAGGGTCTGATAGCGCGACGCTTGGCTCGCTTCTCCCCACGGCGCTCGCCGCGCGTGCAAGCGACGTTCTAGCTAGCTCGAATCGGTTGAATGCCTGGTGTGCATGGCGCAAGACCCGAGCTGCGGCTCTCGCGTTGGGACTTGCTCCCGTCGTCGCTGGCGTTGAACAGGGTGCAATCCAGCTCGGACGCGTAAAAGAAGCGTTCGAGACTGACTACTGTCGCTGGTGGTTGAATGCTGTTGTCGATGTGGACGACGTGTTGCGCAGCTTTGTTTCAGCAGAGCACGAAAAACGTATTCGGGATTTCCGGGAGCTTGACGAGCGGTTCATTGGTTTGACGCAAGCCTGGGTGCGCGCGCAGCTTTCGGCCGGGCACCCCTCGCCTGACCGTGTCTCACGAGGCTCTGAATGGGGCCTGCTGCGATATGAAATGCAAAAGAAGACTCGCCATCTGCCTCTTCGCGAGTTGATGTCTCAAGCTTCGGGCGCAGTGATGCGCCTGACGCCGTGCCTTTTGATGAGCCCGCTGTCGATTGCACAATATCTGCCAGCCGAGACGGCGAACTTTGATGTGGTCATCTTTGATGAGGCGTCACAGATTCCAGTGTGGGATGCTATTGGCGCCATGGCACGTGCGAAGCAGGTCATCATGGTTGGTGACCCGAAACAGTTGCCACCGACAAGTTTCTTTGACCGCGCGGAATCGGATATTGATGACACTGATGTCGAGACTGAACTCGAGAGCATCCTTGAGGAGTGTATCGGCGCCAACCTGCCGACGATGAAGCTGTCGTGGCACTATCGTAGCCGCCATGAAAGTCTGATTGCATTCTCGAATCATCGTTACTACGACGGGGACTTGGTGACGTTCCCAAGTCCGGTCACGAACGACCGCGCCGTCAGCTTTAATCACGTTACGAATGGCCAATACGAGCGCGGTGGGGCGCGAACAAATAAGCCAGAAGCCAAAGCGCTAGTAGCCGACCTGGTCGGCAAAATGAAAGCGCCCGGCTTCCGCGACAGTGGTTTGACCATTGGCGTGGTGACGTTCAACTCTGAACAGCAATCCCTCATCGAAGACTTGCTCGATGAAGAGCGTCGTAGCGACCCGTCCATTGAGCACTTCTTCTTGGAAACGCAGCTCGAACCCGTGTTTGTAAAGAACCTGGAGAGCGTGCAGGGTGATGAGCGGGACATCATGTATTTTTCAACCACCTATGGCCCGGGGGTTGACGGCACCATGCCGATGAATTTCGGCCCGATGAACCAGCAGGGCGGAGAACGTCGTCTGAATGTTGCCATTACCCGAGCGAGGCAGGAGCTTCGAGTCTTCGGTAGCTTCCGTCCAGAGCAAATGGATTTGGCGAGAACCCAGGCGCTTGGAGTGCGTGACCTGAAGCACTTCCTGGAGTTTGCGGACCGCGGCGCACGTGCGCTCGGCGAGGCTGTTACAGGTAGCGTCGGAGACTTCGACAGCCCGTTTGAAAAAGCTGTATCGAACGCGCTTACCGAGAAAGGCTGGACGTTGCATCCGCAGGTCGGTGTGTCGGCTTTCCGCATTGACCTCGGTGTAGTCGACCCGGACGCACCGGGGCGTTACCTTGCCGGCGTTGAGTGTGATGGTGCGACCTATCATCGTTCCGCGACAGCCCGCGACCGCGACAAGTTGCGTGAGCAGGTCTTGCGTGGCCTCGGTTGGGAAATCCTGCGTATCTGGTCGACCGATTGGTGGATTGACATGCGAGGGACCGTCGAGAAGATTCATCGACAGCTCGAGGAATTGCTCGCAGAACAGCGGGCGAAGCGGGCGCAGACCGAGGAAGAGGCGGCAGTCCTTGCGGAGCACGTTATCGCGGAAGTAATGGCGATGCCGGATGAGCAGATGGACCAGTCGGCAGACACGACAACCGACCCGTTTAGCGAGGTGAAAATGGTGACGGACGCTACGACGCTGCCGGTTACCTACGCTCGGAACGCCGCCGTTGCTCATTCGAGCGACCAAGTCGAGGGACGTTTTGCGGAGGTCGATTTGACGCTTGAGAAATACGCGGTCGATGCCAACTCGTTCTTCGACGTCGTCTATAACCCAACGCTCCTTCGGATGATTGAGCACGTCGTACGTGTGGAAGGACCGGTTCGGGACGAAGTGCTGGCGCGTCGTATTGCGCGGGCGCATGGCTGGGTTCGGACAGGCGCGAAAATCCAGGACCGGGTCGTACGGCTGGCGTCGCAGCACTTCCGCGGTGACGCAGAAGATGTGGGTACGTTTTTCCGAGCTAAGAGTGAATCTGCTGATGTGCAGATTCAATTCCGGCGACCCATTGCTGGCACCGCACGGTCGGTCGATGAAATCTCTCTTGCCGAACTCCGAGCACTCGCGTTCGACATGATGCAGGCAGGGCATGACGAAGAGTCTGGCGTGCCTGCGATGGCCCGAGAAGTGGGTCTGCGCAAACTTAACGCGGGCAGCAGAATGCGTCTGGAAATGGCTTGGTCAAATGCGACGAAGGCCACTTCTTCGGACGTTGGTTCCCGAGACTAGAACAGTACGACGGTCGGCGCGACAGGTGTCCGGCCGTCTTCACAACGGGCAGAAAATTTCCTTTCGTACGGCGACGTCAGTTCGCTGGTCAAGGCATCTTGGGGGACAACATGGGTTGGGGCTTTAGGAAAAGCATAAAAATCGCGCCCGGTATCCGCGTCAATCTCAGTAAGAGCGGAATCAGCACATCAATCGGTGGAAAGGGCTTCACGTACAACACCCGTGGCCGCATCACCGCAAGCATTCCGGGAACCGGAATCAGATATACGACAAATTTGAAGAGCAGAGAATCGAGCCGTCGGGGCAGTCACGGCACGTCTGAGAGCACCGGTACTGAAAATACGAATACTGAGAACCTTTCAAAGAGAGAGCAGGCAACGCAGGACTTCGTCTACAAGGTGCAGTCGCGAACGACGAATGCGCTTCGACAGTATTTTATCTCCCACGGTGTTTACGTCGAAGATGATGACATCGGCGAAGCGGTCAAACTCGAGGCGTTTCAACCGTTCCTCAATACGCTCGCGAACGATTCGGCGCTCACAACGAAAGCTATCAAGTTAGCCGTAGACATCGGCACGGTCTCGCTCGCAGAAAAAGAAAAGGCGATGCTGGCGGTCTACGAGATGGAGCACAAATGTGCCGCGGCGCAAGGACCTCGCGGTGAGTTGCAGACAGCCGCCAGCGCTTTGATGGCCAGAGTGCAGGCATGGCCGAGTGCTCCTGGATTTGTTGGTCCTCTCTTTGCTGCGCTGTTGGGTTGCTTTCTAGTGGCCGTGCTTAGCGTGCCCGTGGGGCTTGCTTTGACTGGATTCGCGCTCGCCTACGGTGGATACAAGACTCTCAGTTTCATGCGCAAGAGGTCCGTTTCCTCCCAAGCCATAAAGGAGACGAACGAGTGGTTTCAGTCCAAACTAACTGTGGAGGTCACGCCGCGACCAGCCATCCGTTCGAGTAAGGACTATGTTGCCGTCAAGGCAGCGGCATCCGCAACAGTCACTGCAGCGGCGCTCATCTACACCATCATCGTCCATCCTCACCACCCAGCGTCCAATGGGAATGGCGAACAGGTCACGCTTCAATCCGCCACAACCGCAGACGGTTCGAATGGCGTTGTGCCGGCTGCCGCTACTGCCACGGCACTGAATACAGGCCACCCGGTTCCGGATTTTAGCTGGCTAGTGGGTAAGTACCCGTCTGATGTCGTGAATGACAAACGATTCCGTTCTGCTTTCAATGGCGTCTCGCGAGCGGACTGGAAAAAAATCTCGGAGCGGCTTGCCGTGGTGAACTCTTCCGGAATTCAGATGCAAGACGGTTATCTGGTCGCGCAAGGGTGCAAAGAACATGAGTGCAGTACGGAGCAAGCCGCGTTTGCCATCAATGCAACATCCGGCAAAGGCGTGATGCTCGTCAACCAAAACTCAAACTCTTCGGGTAGCGCCTCCATAAAGATATTCCAGTGGCCTGACTTGCCCGTCGGTGTCACTCCACTATCAAGCTGGGCGCAGGAGGCCGTAGGTACAGACGCCGCGCCTTCGGCTCAAACGGCTTCATTCCAGCAGACCAGCTTTGATTGTTCGAAGGCTCATTCCGACGCAGAGCACATCATATGTAGCGACGCTGAGCTGGCCTCAGATGACGTTCAGTTGGCTGCAATCTACGCCAAGGCCAAAGCCGTTGCGGATGACCCAGTAGCATTCAAAGAGCGGACCCGGGCTCAATGGAATTACCGCGAGCAGCAATGCCATGAGCGCGAATGCCTTATCCGGTGGTACGCCGACCAGAATGTTGCGCTTGCAGCGATTGCGGAGACCGGTAAGGTTGCTCAGTAAAGTAAGTGCTCGCGCGATTGCTGGCGCTGAGCGTGGTTGAAACGTAAGCGCGCGAAATGAAATCCAACAGAATAGACTCGACGAAGTAAGGGCCGGTGTGACAATTACGCAAATTAAAAAGCTGCAGGGTTATCGAATATTCCGGGACTTCACTTGGGATGGCCTGCCAGACTTCGGACGCTATAACCTAGTTTACGGTTGGAACGGTGCCGGGAAGACGTCGCTCTCGTCCTTGCTTCACTCCGTGCAGCGGCGACAGCCTCTGGAATCCGGGGTCGCTGAGTTGGTGATAGACGGAAACGTCGTGACCGGTACTGACTTCGCGAACTTGAATACGTCTCCGATACGTGTATTTAACCGAGATTTTGTCGACCGCAATGTCTTCGAGACACCGGGCGTGGCGCTCCCGCCCGTTTTCTACCTTGGCGAGGACAGTGCCGAAAAGCAGAGGGCGATAATCTCGCTCGGAGAGGAGCAGGACGCGCTAAATAAGGCACTGAAGGAACTCGGCGCCGAAAAGGACGCGGAGATTTCACTGCAGAACACGCTCTGCACCAATCAGGCGCGGAGCATTCGAAATCTCTTGATGGGTGACGCGCGCTACAACAACTATGAGGCACCGCGCTTCAAAGAATTGATGCGGACTTTTTTTTCCACGGCAGTGCTGCCCGAGGCGTTGCCGCGTGACAAGCGGGTTGAAGCGGAAAATGCAATTGTCGGAAAAGCTTTGCCTAAGCTGATGGTGCCAAAATTTGGTCAAGCTGACCTCGCGAGCCTTAATGGTAGATTGGCCGCCGAACTGAAGACGACTGTCGTTGCTAGCACAATTGAAGAACTTGTGGACAAGCCCGAAGTTGCTGCGTGGGTCGAACGCGGCCTCCACCTTCATTCGAACGGTCGGAAGCATTGTCACTTTTGCGAGCAGGAACTGAAGCCGATGCGGCTAGCAGCTCTGTCTGCCCACTTCAACGACCATTTCAATGCGCAGCAGGGACGATTGAGAGCGCTTTCGTCTGAGGTCGAATCGATGCGAAAAGCAGCGCGACAGCGTCAGATTCCTGAACGTTCTGCTATCTATCCACAACTCCTCGAACAATACGACCTCGCACTAAAGAAACTGGAGCAGCATTCGCTCTACGTGGACGCATATCTCGATGGGCTCACGCGTGCGATAGAGGCAAAGAAAGCGCAGCCATTTTCAGAGCTCGACTTGTCGGACTATCTTTACGTTAGCACCGCAGAAAATACAAAAGGTTTCTGGACGTTTCTAGCGCTTATAGTTGATGGAATCAACGCGGTGGGGGCCAGTTCCGGGGGAGTCGCAATGCAGACCATCTGCGACTTGGTCACGAAGCATAACGAGCACTCAGATAACTTTGAAAGAGCTGCCGAAGAAGCGCGTAAAAATCTGGAACTTGACGAAGGTTTGAAAGCCTTTGCCCAATGGGCAAAACACGAAGCTCGTGTGAACGAACTGGTTGACCGTATCAAAGTTTTGCGAGTGCAGCTGAGCCCGTTAGGCGGACGAATTGCGCAATTGCATCGAGCTATTCGCCATCATCATCAGCCTGCGGATGAGTTGACGCAAGAACTTGCTGCGTACCTTGGCCGCGACGAACTGCGCTTTGAGCCAATGGAAAATGGCTACACTATTATGCGGGGAAGGGTGCCGGCGATGCATCTGAGTGAAGGCGAGCGCATGGCCATCGCCTTTATGTATTTCCTCAAGACACTTGAAGATTCTGATTTCAAGCTACGGGAAGGCATTGTTGTGATTGACGACCCGGTGTCGAGCCTTGATGCAAACTCGCTATTTAGCGCGTTTGGATATATGAAGGAGAGGACAAAGAACGCGAAGCAGCTCTTCGTGTTGACACATAACTTTAGCTTCTTCAGGCAAGTGAAAAACTGGTTCAACTTCGCGGGCAAATTGAAGAACGGTATCTACAAGCCCGAGACATCCACGGTATCTCACTTCTATATGCTGTCGATGAAGGTGAATGATGGTGGACGCAACGCGTTTCTTCGGACCTTGGACCCACTGCTTCACGAATACGAATCGGAATATCACTACCTGTTCCGCCTTGTAAAAGACGGTGCAGCGATGGTCCCCCCCCAAAGCCTGTCCGACGTATACGGCTTGCCAAACGTTGCTCGGCGTCTTCTCGAATCCTTCTTGTCGTTCAGGGTGCCGGGACACGCCGGTAACTTAAAGCGACAAATGGAAGACTTGGAGGGTGAACCTGCAATGATGTCGAGAGTCATCCGATTCTTGCATACGCATTCGCACATGGAGCAAATTTCGGAACCGGAGCATGACCTTTCTGTCCTTTCTGAGGCGCCCGCGGTCCTCGCAGATTTGCTTGCGCTCATCAAGCGTAACGACGAGAGGCACTACGACGCCATGATGGCGTTGGCTTAACGCACTCAAACAACACGCAAGCTCCTGCTCAAGCCGCAGGAAGTAAAACAACATACAAGGACCAACTCCCTCGTGAACCTCGAGCTGTTCAAGAACTACGAATCTGCAACCGGGACTACCGAGGCCCACAAGGCGACCCGCAATCTGCATCCCTGCGCATGCACGGCAACGGCGACCTCGTGATGTATTACGCGCCGTTCGAGTGGGTGAATCCCTCGGCGAAGCTGGTGCTCGTGGACGCTACTCCCCCGAAGGCGCAGGCCGACATTGCGTTGACCGAGGCGAACCGCGCACTGGTTGAGGTGCTCCCGTCTCCGAGGTGCTACGCCGCGCCAATCTCGCGGCCGCCTTTACCGGTGTGACGCGCCAACGCGTCATTTCGCTGCTCGACCATATTGGCGCGCATCACGGGTTGGGGCTGGGCACGAGCGCAGACCTGCTAGGCGAAGCGGGCGACTTGTTGCAGGTGCGTCCGTGCTTCATTTTTCCGTGCTCAGGAGTCTCGTTCCGACGGAACTCTGCCAAGGCGCCCTGCGTACTCGGCCCACCGCAGCAAACCGCAAGGTCTCGTTCGCGGGCTCAAATCAAAGGGAAGTTCAAGCGCAGGCGGTAGTCGGAACAGGCAATGGGTCGGCGAACTGCCATGCACAAGGCAGTCGCCATGCAGCGGCCTTGTGCGCTAGCTAGCGCGCGATTCTTATCGACAGGGGATGGTGAGAGGACTTCAGAAGGTGCGGCTTATTTGGCGGATGACCGGAGGGGTAGCCGCCGGGCCGCCCGTCATGCTGTCTGCGAAATCAAGCGGTTCCCCGAGTGGGAAAGGGTTTGCAGGGCAACTCCAGACCTCGGCGGACGCTGCCCGAGAGGCCGCCCTCTCCGCAAGCGCACGCGACCGAAACTGGAGCCGCGATGTTCTGATAAGCGGCATCCTTCGATGGCTTACAGAGCCCAGCAGAACCCGCAACCGTTACGGTTACAAACTGTTTCAACTTTTGGTCTTAAAAGTTAATTTACGGGCAGCCTTTTTTCGTGGTTAATCGAGTGGCCTTGCAATATCCAACTGTCATTTTAGGATGAGTCTGTGGGAAGTAAAGATATTTTTCTGCTCGCAACCAACCGGGCTTAATGTCGCCACGATTGTTCATGGGGCACCCCGAGTCGCAACCTGATAGGAGTTTCCGCTAATGGACGTGATGCACCAATTCATACTGGGAAGTTCACTTACCGGGCAGCGGAGGGATATGCTATTAGCACCTTCGATTATTCGAACGCTTCGCTGGCCGCGTGAGCACACCATCGAACACATCAACCCTGCCGCGTACGCTAAGCTAGCAGACGCGATTCATCGTGCGCTGTTTAAGCAAGGCGACGTGATGTGTGGAGCGCTTTTTCAGATGCTGGACGCGTATCTAGCTATAACGGGACGACGTTTGTCGTTCGCAAACAATCGATTCAACTCGATTGACATTCTGGTGGGTTTTGCCGGCGCACTGTACTCCGAAAAGTTTCTTCACGCGAGTTTGGACACCCGGTACAAGTGGGCATATGGATGGAGAGCTGCGCTGGCGATTGCATGCCCCAGCGCGTTTTCTCGGATTGAAGCGCCGTCTACTACGAAGGTCTCCGCTTGGTTCACAGCTGGCGCAGCAGAATTTGAGACCATGAAACTGCGCAGCGACCAGGTTGACTTGTGGCGAGGATGGCCTGTTCCAAAATCAAACGGACTCATCGCATGGCCTGACCTGCGAAAGCTTTATCTCCGATATGGTAAAAAGTTCGCAGACGATATTGCTGTCTCGCTTGGCGGATGGACTGGCGGACGAAAAATCAATGGCTTATCGGTCGAGACTATTTTCCTTGACTTTATCGCAGACCAGCCGAGCGACTGGGACAAGAAAAATTTTCGTTCGTATAGTAAGTTATCCTATCTAATGGTGCAGTTCGTGATTCATTTGACTGGCCTGTACGCCCGGGAAGGAAATCAATACTCGACCCTCGCCTCCGATTGGAATCGCTTCGTGAATTTCGCGACATCATTTCTTTGCACAGGGGGCTTCTTTGCGAGGCTTTCGAAAGAGGATTTTCCAGCGTTGCCTTCGAAGCAGACGGGTCATCCGGGCACTCACCGGCGGACGGACAGCAACGGAGCGACGTACATTACCAAGCTGCTGACTGACATTCCGCTGCACCTTAGTCACGAGGAAGCTGCCGACCTCATTTACTTCAAGATTCAAGCACATCTGAATTTAGTGGAGCGGTGGGCGAAATGTGAGGTCGATGCATTGTGGGCCCGGTTTCAAAGACGTCAGGAACTTGCGAAAGTCGGTAGTGTGAAAAAAGTCCTCTCCTCGCAGTTGTGGGACGGGCGAACTGCTTTGATTGACCGACAGAACCCCAACTGGGAGGCCCATGCGTGCGCTACTTTCGCATATCACGGTTTCAAAATGAGAAGGGACGGAGGTCACCGCATGCTCTATCCACGCCCACTAGAGAACCTGGCACACGATGTTCTCGCTTTGCCGGTATCAGGGGCACTTCTGCCTCATCTGACCTTACTAGTCATTGACCATCCTGAACTGACTCCAAGCTTCCTTGAGAATCTTCGACTTTTTGATAGTGACAATCAGTTGTCTGGTGTGGCCGAAACCGACGGTGGCTGGATACTTGATGGTGACAAGTTCCGGCGAGGCCCGGAGAACTCAGAGCAGAAGATTCAGCTTTCAGAGCGAAGCATGGGAATTGTGGCTCAGGTAGTTCATATTACTCAACCTCTGCGAGACTACTTGCGGGCGAAGGACGACCCAAATTGGAGATACCTCTTTCTTCACTGCGGCAAGGGCTTCTCGAATCCTAGTCGAATCAGAATCTCACATGACACATCCAGATTCCGAAACATCGGCAGCTTGAAACACCAGTTCCTCGCCGGTGGACAAATGTCAGACTTGGACGCAGTTACCCTAGCTGCTCGCTTTTCTCTCGTTGTGGTACGCGCGACAACTGCTGTCGTAGCGTACATCCGTGAACCGGATATTCACAAGTTGGCTCGTCTGCTTGGTCACAAAGAGCTCGATGTCAGACTGCTGGAGCGGTACCTGCCGGCCCCTTTGCTGATGTATTTTGAGGAGCGATGGGTCCGTCTTTTTCAATGCGGAATCTTAGTGGAGGCTCTTAAAGGCAGTAAGTACCTCCTGCCGTCCATAGGCTTCCAAAGCCTCGAAGAGTTGAATCGGTTTATCGCTCATCATGCTCTCAAGTGGGCAGCCCGTCCGAAAGCCGACGAACAGGAGGACCCGGCACACCTCTTCGCCTCAGTTGTTTTTTCCGTTGATGAAGAAATATTGACGTTGTTACTGGCGGTCCAAGCTGCGGTTGCCAGTGCTCAGCAACCGGTGTCAAAGCTTGCCATCATGTGGGACGAATATGCCGGGAAGTTGTTTGAGTATATTGAGCACAGCTCTCCACCTCGTGACGACTTCCGAATGATGCTCAAAGCAGCGAGGCGGCGTGACTGTTCTGGACTGGTGTCTCCGGAGGCAATCTATGCTTAAGAACATGCCGGAAGGATTGTTGGAACGTCTCCAGTCTATGCTGCATTCGCGTACTTCAGCCCTGCAGGTGGCGACTTGGCTCAAAAGTCCCTTTCCGGCGAATACTTGGGTCATGCAATTCGGCGATTATGAACGCACGATTGAGTGGTCCGTAGCATTTGGAAAGGGGCGTCTAACGGACAAAGCTCACGCCGAAATGCTCGAGACGTTCAAATTGATAGTCACTAGTCGAGCACACCCAGCCACTATGAGAGGGAGAGTAATGGATGAGCCCGCGACCAAGCAGTTGGTTTACCGGGCGTGCCGGTTCGTCGACTTCTTCCTGCTACAGAACGACCGGTTCAAGCTCGACCGGTATGGATTCGATTTGGTCACGGAGAGTGACTTCGATGAACTTCTGTTCCGCTGTGCGGCAGGACCGAACGATGAAGAGGTCATATATCACTGGTCAGAGCGTCTCGCCCGATGGCTCGACGAGCAGGTACATGAGAACCAAGGTGATGTCGACCAGCTGTTGAAACGACACGAGGTGTTCGGCGACATTTCAGTTCCGGAAGAAGATTGGACTCTGACGTCGGATAGGACTCAACTCGCCTCCTGGAGAGCTGTGCTTTGGCTGCTGAAGATGTATCGAACTGCGGGAACTCACGACTACCGGTACGTGCCGTATGTCCCCAAATTGACGGAGATTATCTACAAAGATACGATTTTCGGAAGAGGGAGAAAAGCGATACCCGATGAGCTCTGTCTCTACCCCGTTGAAAAGTACCGCCGGGAGTATCCGGGTGTTGACGTCCGTACCATCGAAAGAGACAGGCCCTCCTCGAAGTACGTTCAAGCATGGAGAATGACAATCTTCAGCTTGTCAACGTTAGCTAGCGCTGGAGTGGATGTGCCTCTCGACGCCGTCGAAGCAATCCGGGACAAAGACGCGAGCCGCTATGAAGCGAGCACCCCGGGCCGGTACCGGAATCCACCGGTCTGGCAAGTATTGGACGGCATACGGCACGCTATTGAGTTCGCGATGGAACATGGCGAAGACTTACTTCTGAGCTACGCGAACCTGATGAAAGCCGCGAAGGCGGAGAATACCTCTCTCCAAGCGCTCGTTTGCAACAGAGATGTTCGGGAATTTATGACGGAAGGGGCACTCAACTTTGGAGTCTCCACGTTCTGCTTGCGACAGCGCGCAACAAACTGGCCGCAGTTTAGAAAATGCGACAACAGGCCCAATCCGAACAAATTTTTTGAGGACCTTCGTAAGGGGCGCGGACTGTTACAGAACATTCATGTCTTATACGGTTCGATTGCTCATGTGATTGGTCCAATCACAGCACGTAGGCAAATCGAGCTCCTGAAGTTGCCGACTGTTGGGTGTTTGGATTCCTCGCGGTCTTACATTGTCTTTAGGAATGCGAAATCGGGAGCTGGTGGATTACGTCAGGAAGAGTCTCGGCCGGTGCCACCTATAGTTGGGCAAATCGTTTCAATCGTGGAAGATTTTCAATCCCAGCTCGTTCATGCCGGTTGTACGGACGGCTTCGGAGCGTTGTTTAGTATGCCAGGACACTATGGACTGCGTGTCCCTCTCCCTGTTTCGTTCAACATGGCTTTAGACGTCTTCTGTGATTATTTCGTTACGCCAACAAACGAACATGGGTGTCGGCACTACCTGCGGGAGCATCAGTTCCGTCGGTTCTTGATTATTACCTTCTTCTTCGCCGCACGACAGGGCAATCTGAACACGCTTCGCTGGTTCGTTGGCCAAGTGGACGCCGCACATTTGTGGCACTACCTGACCAACACAGTCTCGGGGGATATGAAACGGGAGGCTGCCGCTTATTTCCTTGTCGATGAGCTACGCCTTCCCGAAGAGCAACAGGTCGTTGAACTTCATGAGCGTGTCCGTAAGGAGTTGGGTGACCTTGCCGAAGCGCATTTCGGAACGCGGAGGTTTTCGCTTATTGATGCGGACGCCCTTGAAGACTATCTAAATCTACAGATGAGAAAAGGGCTCGTGGTCGAGCCAGTGTTTCTTCCGCAGGCTGACGGCCATCAGTACAAGATTGTGGCTCGAATTGAGAGGCGGAAATGACTGCCAAGCGCAAACCACGTACGCCGAACGAGAAATCAGTGGTCGCGCTCGAAGTGTTTTTGGGAAAAATCATCGGAAACCCTCGAGCATATCTAGGTGACACCCATCTGTTTTCTGCGTTGAAGCGGCAAAGTCGTCTTGCCAAGTATTCGAATGTGGAGCATCGCATTACAGGAACCTCGAGGTCAACAGTCGAACGATTAGCCGCCGCAGTGCTTGACGGAGGGTTCGAGGGCCTCAATTCTCTTCGGGAGACGGCCCTAGCGGCCGTTGAAGAAGAAACGCGGATAAGCCTCAAATCCAAACATCGAACTAAAGCGCGGCTGAGCGAAGATTTGACGGCAGCGAATTTCGCGCACGTTCAAGCCATGGTTGACCTCTGGCATGTGACGACGGCGTTTCACGAAGCCCTCAAGGCTGGCAGACGCCTCGCGAATCGCTCGCGCAGTCCGGCCATGGTTGAACTATGGGATAAAGAGGAAGAAAGACTGCTTGCAATGTTTGACCTTGCGAATCGACCGGTTGTGGAAATTGGTAGTGCTACTGAAACTTGGCTGGTCCAGTTGAGGCAGCTATGAGTCGCGGAAAGGGACGCACACAGCTATTCGTCCGGGCGCCTGCTGGGACAGAAGTATTTCGCTCATATGAACGAAGTCAGATTCGCACGATTAGCGTAGGTGGAATGCCGCTGCCGAGATGGCCTGATGGGCGTTGGTGCATGGAGATTGCCGCCTACATGGCATTTCTGCTGGCACAGAGCCGCTCGCTATTTGACCGCGGCGGGACGCTTGGTACATACAGTTCAGAGTTGAGCCCGGTAGTGCGTTACTGCCATGCAAACAAATTGGATTTCCACCGTCTGACGGACGCGCAATTCGTACTGTTTATGCGTGGGCTGGCTGCGGAAAAAAGGTCGGATGGTGAGCAAGTCAAGTGCAACACAACAATTCTTAGAATCGGGCGACGCACGCTCAGCTTTCTCGACTTTGTAGGAAAGAGGCGGAACATCGCCGACTACGTGGCTCCAACAGGTCCACACATTCAAGCGTACAAAAAGACCTTTTCAAAAAAATTGTCTGGAAATCAGGAGGTCCGCGTCGAGTATTGGCATCACCCGTGTTTTCCCGAAAAAAGTGCGGAGAATCGTAGAAACCCGGTCACCGAGCACAACATCAATCTATTGCGTCAAGCAGCGGTTACATCGAGCCATACGTCTGCGCAAAAGATGCGTCGGCTAACAATTCTCCGGTTCCTAGAGGCAGTCGGACCGCGACGAATAGAGGCCGCAAATCTAAAGGTCGATGATGTCATGCGTGCCAAAAAAATGGAGCGACCTTTCATCGACCTAATGACCGTCAAACGTAGGGGGGCGCCGCAAATACGGAAAGTTCCGATTTCACATGCGGAATTGGATTTCCTAATCGAGTATATCGAGCTTTACCGAGCGCCGATTGTTGATAGATGTTTGGGAAAAAATGACCATGGGTTTGTTTTTGTCAATGTTAGAACCGGAAAACCCATCACTCCGGATACCGTGACGCTGGAAGTCCACATCTTGAGGAAGGCGGCTGGAATCAAGGAAAAGGCGCATCCCCATCTGTTCCGTCATCGATTTTTCACGATGAAGGTCTATCGGTTTATCGTCGCTCATAAAGTTACCAATGCGCAGCACTTCTTTGAGCTATGCATGAAATTCGAGCATTTGAAGGTCGAGATTATGCAAGAGACTGGCTTGACGACCGAAAGCACGCTGCACCGCTATGTGGACTGGGCGTTCGCATTAATGCCGCTACTGATGGAGGAGCCGTCGCCATCTGTCGAACTTCAACGATTGGCGCGGGAAGGAAGGGCTGAGCTAGCGGAACTCCAGGCTGAACGCGAGACGCTTGACGCCTTGCAGTACGCCGACAGGCTTGAAAAAGGTCTGATGCGTCTGGTCGACGAGTTGTCTAGGACTGTAGGCTTTGAGACCAAACGAAGTGAAAGCGGCGCCATGCTCGCGGACGCTCTCGGTCTGGCCAAGCGCTGACGCGCGCGCGGTCGGCAGAATATGAAGTTGCTCAACCCCAAAATGTTCAGAAGCCATACAAGCTTTTGATTTATATAGCAATCGGCGGTGAGCAACTTTTTGACAAAAGCGAAACAACTGGTTCGTCGAGGAACAGCACACCGAGATGCGCGAGCGTGATTTCGCCCGGCTGCGGCGGATTGCGCCCGCCGACGAGCGCCGCCGCGCTCGACGAATGATGCGGCGCGCGAAACGGCCTGCGCCGCCACTGCTCGGGCGTGAAGCCCGCCGCGCTCGCCGAGAGAATCGCGGCGGACGTGAGCGCTTCGTCGTCGCTCATCGGCGGAAGCAAGCCCGGCAGGCGCGCGGCGAGCATCGACTTGCCCGCGCCGGGCGGGCCGACCATCAACAGGTGATGACCGCCTGCGGCTGCGACTTCGAGCGCGCGCCGTGCCGCTGGATGACCGATCACGTCGGCCAGATCGGCGCTCGACGCTGGCTGGGGCGCAAGCGTCGCCGCTTCGACCGGTCTCAGCCGCGCATCTGGCACGCCGTTGAGATGCGCGCAAAGCGTCGGCAGATCGGCCGCGCCGAAGACGTCGATGCCGGGCACGAGCGCCGCCTCCGCCGCGCTCGCGAGCGGCACGTAGATTTCGGGGATGCGCGCGTCGGGCTCGCGCAGCGACGCGTATTGGCGCGCCGCGCCGCAGACCATCGCGAACGCACCGCGCATGGGGCGCAGCGCGCCGGTCAGCGACAGCTCGCCGGCGAATTCGCGATGTGCCAGCGACTCGGCCGGAATCTGCCCGCTCGCGGCGAGAATGCCGAGCGCGATCGGCAGATCGAAGCGGCCGGATTCCTTCGGCAGATCGGCGGGCGCGAGATTGACGGTGATTCTGCGCACGGGAAAGTCGAAGCCGCAGTTCTGCAGCGCGGCGCGCACGCGCTCGCGGCTTTCGCGGACTTCGAGATCGGGCAGGCCGACGATGGAAAACGACGGCAGCCCATTGGCGAGATGAACTTCGACGACGACTTCGGGCGCGCGCCCAGGGGCGGGCGCGCGGCTGCGGACCACGGCAAGCGACATGATTTCACCTGAATCGGCGCAAGGACCGCGCCGGCAATAAAACTAGAAACTCACGGCTCGCTAGCCGAGGTATGCGTTGGGCGCTCCCGGCGCCGTTAGTCTTGCGCGGTGGATGCTCCGCCGGCCGCGAGGCGCTGTTCGAGCTGCGCGACGCGCTTTTCGAGTTCTTCCAGGCGGGCGCGGGTGCGCACAAGCACCTGCGTCTGCGTGTCGAATTCCTCGCGCGTGACGAGATCGAGCTTCGAAAAGCCCTGCGACAGCATCGCCTTCATGTTCCGTTCGACATCTTTCGCGGGCGAGTTCTTGAAGAGTTCGCTCATCTTCTGCTGCAAGTCGTTGAACACGTCGTTGGGCTGCTTCATTGTTTTCTCCCTTCTTGCACAAAAAAAGTGCATTCATTGTTAGGTCAGTGCCCCGAATTATCGAATGATCGATATTGGTGCGCGCCGCACGGCGACCGGACGCACCTCGAAGCACCTTTGAGGCGCCGCGATTTTAGCGCTGCCGCGCCCTCGCGTTGTCCGCCCATGCCCCTTTTTACGGGACCCTGCGACCACTCTAGCAATGAACCTACCCCGGCGCCAGCACGCGAGACGCGCGTTGGCCGTTCGGCCGACCCCTCCGCTGAAGGTTTCGTAAAAATCGCGCAAAGCCCCATGAATACTCGCATGGCATACGAGTTGCATAAATGGCGCGCGGCATTTCAGCACGCTTCTCTGAGCGGCCCGGCAGGGCGGACGTGGCGGTAACACCCAGCGCATCCCGCTTTAGAAGGCAACGAAGGAACACACCACAGCGAGGGATACATGAAGCTCATTACCGCAATCATCAAGCCGTTCAAGCTGGACGAAGCGCGTGAAGCGCTGTCGGCCATCGGCGTGTCGGGCATCACCGTGACCGAGGTGAAAGGCTTCGGCCGGCAGAAAGGGCACACCGAGCTCTACCGGGGCGCGGAGTACGTCGTCGACTTCCTGCCGAAAGTGAAGATCGAAGCGGCCGTCTCGGACGACATCGTCGATCAGGCGATCGAAGCCGTCGAACGCGCCGCGCGCACGGGAAAGATCGGCGACGGAAAGATTTTCGTCACCGCGATCGAGCAGGTCATCCGCATCCGCACCGGCGAGACCGGCGCCGACGCGCTCTAACAAGAAATTGGCGATAAGAGGAACCAGAAGAATGCGTAACTTTTTGATGTCACTGTGCATGGCGGCCGCGCTGCTCGGCGCCAATGCCGGCACCGCGCTCGCTCAGGATGCGTCCGCGCCGGCCGCCGCGTCGGCGGCTGCATCGTCGGATACGGCTGCAAGCGCGCCCGCAAGCGCCAACACGGCGATGGCGTCGTCGGCGGATGCTGCCGCAGCCGCTTCGGGCGCATCGGACGCCGCGCCTGCCGCGCCGACCGAGCCGTTCATGGTCGATTCGTCGAAGATCAGCTCCGGCGACACCGCCTGGATGCTGACGTCCGTCGCGCTCGTGCTGTTCATGACGATTCCCGGGCTCGCGCTCTTCTACGCCGGCATGGTCCGCAAGAAGAACGTGCTCGCCACCGTGATGCAGAGCTTCGCGATCTGCTGCCTGATCACGATTCTCTGGACGGTGGTCGGCTATAGCATCGCGTTCACACCGGGCGGTTCGTTCCTCGGCGGCTTCTCGCGCGTGTTCCTGCACGGCATGGCCTACATCAAGGGCGACAAGGCGACGACGCTCTCCGTGAGCCACCTCGCCTCGACGATTCCGGAGTCGGTCTACTTCGCGTTCCAGCTCACGTTCGCGATCATCACGCCGGCGCTCATCACCGGCGCGTTTGCCGACCGCATGAAGTTCTCCGCGATGCTCGTGTTCATGACGCTGTGGTCGCTGATCGTCTATTCGCCGATCGCGCACATGGTCTGGGAACCGACCGGCTGGCTGGCATCGGCGGGCGTGCTCGACTTCGCGGGCGGCACGGTGGTGCACATCAACGCGGGTATCGCGGGCCTGATGTGCTGTCTCGTACTCGGCAAGCGCGTCGGCTACGGCCGTGAGGTGATGGCGCCGCACAATCTCGTGCTCTCGCTGATCGGCGCATCGATGCTGTGGGTCGGCTGGTTCGGCTTCAACGCGGGTTCCGCGGTCGCCGCCGACGGCCGTGCCGGCTTCGCGATGCTCACGACGCAGATCGCCACCGCGTTCGCCGCATTCGGCTGGATGTTCGCGGAGTGGATCACGAAGGGCAAGCCTTCGGTGCTCGGCATCATTTCGGGCGCGGTCGCGGGTCTCGTCGCCGTGACGCCGGCTTCGGGCTTCGTCGGCGTGACGGGTGCGATCGTGATCGGCATCGTCGCGGGCGTGGTCTGCTTCTGGTCGGCAACGTGGCTCAAGCACAAGTTCAACTACGACGATTCGCTCGACGCGTTCGGCGTGCATGGCGTCGGCGGGATCATCGGCGCGCTGTTGACGGGCGTGTTCGCGGTGAAGGATATCGGCGGCTTCGACGGCAGCGTGCTCGTGCAGGCGAAGGGTGTCATCGTCACGCTGGTCTATAGCGGCGTGGTGAGCTTCATCCTGCTCAAGGTCATCGACATGACGATGGGCCTGCGCGTCACCGAAGAACAGGAGCGCGAAGGTCTCGACGTCACGCTGCATGGCGAGCACGTCGAGTAAGACAATCGCCGCGACCGGCACGCCGGTCGCAGCGCAAAGCAACGAGCGCAGCGACTTTGCCCGCCTTTCCAGGCGGGCATTTTTTTGGCTGAAGGGTTTTCGTCCGGGTTTCGTCGAAGGCCGGACCGGGACTATGGGAACGATAGGCGAATTTCCTTGCGAGCATTGCGCCGCAAGGCCGGGAAACCTTGTCAATTGGCGGTTCATACCCAATTAGGCAAAGCAATTGCTCTACAATCTTTCCCTCCCGGTGTTCGGCGAAAGCCGCTTCCGGTTCCACGCAAAGCTCGCGAGAAATTCATGGTTCCGCACTTAGTTACGGCGTTAAGTGGCCCGCTGCTCGATCTCGAGCGGAAAATTCTCGAGGCCATGCCCGCCATCGAGCGGTGGTTCCGGCTCGAATGGCAAGAGCACACGCCGCCGTTTTACTGTTCGGTCGATCTGCGCAACGCGGGGTTCAAGCTCGCGCCGGTCGATACCAATCTCTTCCCCGGCGGCTTCAACAATCTGCCGCAGGAAGTGCTGCCGCTCGCCGTGCAGGCCGCGATGGCCTCCATCGAGAAAATCTGCCCCGACGCGAAGAATCTGCTGGTCATTCCCGAGCGCCACACGCGCAACGCGTTCTATCTGGAGAACGTCGCGCGGCTCGCGCTGATCATGCGGCAAGCCGGACTGCACGTGCGCTTCGGCACGCTCGACGAGAACATTCACGGCCCCGTGACGATCGCGCTCGCCGACGGCCAGAAGATCGTGCTGGAACCGCTCGAACGCACGCCGCGGCGTCTCGGACTGAAGAATTTCGATCCGTGCTCGATCCTGCTCAACAACGATTTGTCCGCCGGCATTCCGCCCGTGCTGGAAAATCTGCACGAGCAGTATCTGCTGCCGCCGCTGCACGCGGGCTGGGCCGTGCGCCGCAAATCGACGCATTTCTCCTGCTATGACGACGTCGCGAAGAAGTTCGCGAAGATGGTCGAAATCGATCCGTGGATGGTGAATCCGTACTTCGCGCACGTCGAAGGGGTCGATTACGAAGCGCGCACGGGCGAGGAAGCGCTCGCGGAAGCCATCGACGGCGTGCTCAAGAAGATCGCGAAGAAGTATCGCGAGTACGGCATCAGCGAGCGTCCTTACGTGGTGATCAAGGCCGACGCCGGCACCTACGGCAAGGGCGTGATGACCGTGCACGACGCGAGCGAGGTCGCCGCGCTGACCAAGCGCGAGCGCGCGAAGATGAACGACGCGAAGGAAGGCCTGCAAGTACACGACGTGATCGTGCAGGAAGGCGTGCACACCTTCGAGCGCGTGGAAGAGGCGGTCGCCGAGCCGGTGGTGTACATGATCGACCGGTATGTGGTCGGCGGCTTCTACCGCGTGCACGAGTCGCGCGAGCGCGATCAGAACCTCAACGCGCCGGGCATGCATTTCGTGCCGCTCGGCTTCGAGCACACGGCGCTGCCCGACACGCACGCCAAGCCCGGCGCGGCGCCGCCGAACCGCTTCTACATGTATGGCGTGGTGGCGCGGCTCGGGTTGCTGGCGGCGTCGGTCGAACTCGAAAAGACCGATCCCGAAGCCATTCAGGTGTGATCAGGTGCGAAAGTGCGGCTTGCGGTAAGCTCGCAGGCCGCGCACCGAACTAGCAAATTGCCATGAACATCCTCTTTATCGCCGATCCGCTCGATCGCTTCAAGATCTACAAGGACACGACCTACGCGATGATGGCCGAAGCCGCGCGGCGCGGCCACGTGCTCTACGCGTGCGAGCCGCAGCATCTCGCGTGGACGGGCGCGACGGTCGAGGCGAGCGCGCGGCGCTTCGCGATCGTCGGCGACGAGGCCAACAGCGACCGCTTTCCGTGGTACGCGGCCGAGCAGGCCGAGTATCTGCCGCTCACGCATTTCGACGCGGTGCTGATGCGCAAGGACCCGCCGTTCGACCTCGAATACGTGAACGCGACCTGGCTGCTGGAGATCGCCGAGCGCAACGGCGCGCGCGTCTTCAACAAGCCGCAGGCGATCCGCGATCACTCGGAGAAGCTCGCCATCGCGGAATGGCCGCAGTTCGTCACGCCGACGCTCGTCACGCGCGACGCCGCGCGTCTGCGCGCATTCCATGCCGAACACGGCGACGTCATCCTGAAGCCGCTCGACGGCATGGGCGGCATGGGCGTCTTCCGCGTGAAGGCGGACGGCATGAATCTCGGCTCGATCGTCGAGATGCTGTCCGAAGACGGCGCGCGCACGGTGATGGCGCAGAAGTTCATTCCGGAGATCAAGGACGGCGACAAGCGCATTCTCGTGATCGGCGGGCAGCCTGTGCCGTATTCGCTCGCCCGCATTCCGCAGGGCAGCGAAGTGCGCGGCAATCTCGCGGCGGGCGGCCTGGGTCGCGCGCAGCCGCTGTCGGCGCGCGATCGCGAAATCGCCGAGACGCTCGGCCCGGTGCTGCAGGCGCGCGGTCTCTTGCTGGCCGGGCTCGACGCCATCGGCGACTATCTGACCGAAGTCAACGTCACGAGCCCCACGTGTTTCCGCGAGATCATGGATCAGACCGGCTTCGACGTCGCGGGTATGTTCATCGACGCGCTCGAACGCGCGGCGCAGTGAGTCCGCCGGCGCACGGAACGCGTTCGGACGCCGCGTCAGACTGGCTCCGGCGAGACTGTTAGAATTGATGTCCCGGCGCCTGGCTTCTAGGGCGCAATCATGTCTTTACGCATATCGGATAACGAAGGCGCGGGGCGGTTGATTTCCGCCCGGGCAGCGCCACGTTAGTTTTGTGGTCCGCGCCGCTCGCGCGCTTTCGAGCGAAATCGGGCGTAATCGTCTGATTTTTGTCGCTAAATCGTCGCTTGAGGCAACATCCTGACATGGCTGGCATCCTGATCATCGCGCACGCACCTTTCGCCACCGCACTACGCGAGTGCATCGCGCATATTTACGGCGGCTTGCCCGCGCGCATCGGCGTCATCGACGTGACGCCCGACTGCGATCCCGTCGAAGTCCGCGCGTTCGCGCGCTCCGAAATCGATCGCCTGAAAGAAGACAATGGTGCGATCGTGCTCACCGATGTCTTCGGCGCGACGCCCGCGAACATCGCGGCGAGCCTGCACGACACCGACGTGCGTGTGCTCGCCGGCTGCAATCTGCCCATGTTGGTGCGCGCCGTCTGCTATCGCGCGACGCCGCTCGACACGCTCACCGAAAAGATTCTGCAGGGCGGCTCGAAGGGCATCCAGGAACTGGATTCGTCCACGCCGCTCAATCCCTGCGCGCTCGCGACCAAAGCCGCCGGTTCGCCCGATCCGGCGTGCTCGGCCAGCGCCGATCTCGTCAGCGCCAAGGCTGCCGCCAGCCACTGACGCCGCTCATTTTTTCCATCTAGCGTTTCGGAGCATCATGCTGCAACAAGAAACAACGATCGTGAACAAGCTTGGGCTCCACGCACGCGCTTCGGCCAAGCTCACGCAACTGGCGGGCAATTTTCAATGCGAAATCTGGATGAGCCGCAATGGCCGCCGGATCAATGCGAAGAGCATCATGGGCGTGATGATGCTGGCGGCGGGCATCGGCAGTTCGGTGACGATCGAAACCGAAGGCTCCGACGAAGCCGAAGCCATGCAGGCAATCCTCGCGCTCATCGCCGATAAGTTCGGGGAAGGGCAGTAAGCGCTTCATCGCCGTAATGGTTTTCCGTGAAAAGCCGCGCATCGACGCGGCTTTTTCGTATCCGCACGTCCAATTCGCCCGCAATGGGCAATTGGCCCGGCCCTGCCGCCGCCGTGTGTTCAGGGACTCATCGGCGCATTCGAATTTATAATGGACGCGCGGTTGCGCCCGCCGAGGGGGCGCTGAAGACCGCGACAATCAAAAATGAGAGGAGGTGCGCGTGTCGTTCACGCTGCATGGAATTCCCGTCTCGCGCGGTATCGCCATCGGGCGCGCGTACCTGATCGCGCCCGCGGCGCTCGACGTAGACCATTACCTGATCGAACCCGATCAGATCGACGCGGAAATCGCCCGGTTTCACGCGGCGCAGGCGGCCGTCCTCGCGGAGCTCGAAGCGCTGCGCGATGACCTTTCCGCCGACGCGCCCAGTGAAATGGGCGCGTTCATCAATGTCCATATGATGATCCTGAACGACGCCATGCTCGTGCAGGAAACCATCGATCTCATTCGCACGCGCCGCTACAACGTGGAGTGGGCGCTCACCGAACAGCTGGAAATTCTCGGCGGCTACTTCGACGAAATCGAAGACGAATACCTGCGCGAGCGTAAAGCCGACGTCGAACAGGTCGTCGAACGCTTGCTGAAGGCGCTCGCGGGCGCGCCGACGGCCGCATCGCTTGTCGTGCACACGGCGGCGAGCAACGGCCACAACGAGATGATCGTCGTCGCGCACGATATTGCGCCGGCGGACATGCTCCAGTTCAAGACCCAGGCGTTCAAGGGCTTCGTCACCGATCTGGGCGGACGCACGTCGCACACGGCGATCGTGGCGCGCAGTCTCGGCATTCCGGCTTCGGTCGGCGTGCAGCAGGCGAGCGTGCTGATTCGCCAGAACGATCTCATCATCGTCGACGGGGATCATGGCATCGTGATCGTCGATCCGGCGCCGATCGTTCTCGAAGAATATTCGTATCGGCAAAGCGAAAAGCTGCTCGAACAGCGCAAGCTCCAGCGCCTGAAATTCTCGCCGACGCAAACGCTCTGCGGCACGAAGATCGAGCTGTGCGCGAACATCGAGTTGCCGGACGACGCGCAGGTCGCCGTCGAAGCGGGCGCGATGGGCGTGGGCCTGTTCCGCACCGAATTCCTCTTCATGAATCACAAGAATCAGCTGCCCGAAGAAGAGGAGCAGTTCGAGGCATACAAGCGCGCGGTCGAGCTGATGAACGGCAAGCCGGTGACGATCCGCACGATCGACGTCGGCGCGGACAAGCCGCTCGATTCGATGAGCGGCGGCGATGGCTACGAAACCGCGCCCAATCCGGCGCTCGGCTTGCGCGCGATTCGCTGGAGCCTGTCCGAGCCGCAGATGTTCATCACGCAACTGCGCGCGATCCTGCGCGCGTCGGCGTTCGGCCCGACCAAGATCCTGATTCCGATGCTCGCGCACGCGGGGGAAATCGATCAGACGCTCGATCTGATTCGCGAGGCGAAGCGTCAACTGGACGAAGAAGGCGCCGCTTACGACCGCCAGATTCAGGTCGGCGCGATGATCGAGATTCCCGCGGCGGCCATCGCGGTGAGGCTGTTCCTCAGCCGGCTCGATTTTCTGTCGATCGGCACGAACGATTTGATTCAGTACACGCTCGCGATCGATCGCGCCGATAACGCCGTCGCGCATCTGTACGATCCGCTGCATCCGGCGGTGCTGAATCTGATCGCGTTCACGCTGCGCGAGGCGAAGCGCGCGGGCGTGCCGGTTTCGGTGTGCGGTGAAATGGCGGGCGATCCCGCCGTCACGCGCCTGTTGCTCGGGCTCGGGCTTACCGAGTTTTCGATGCATCCGAGCCAGTTGCTCGTCGTGAAGCAGGAAATTCTGCGTTCGAGCCTCAAGGCGCTGGAAAAGCCCGTCGCGGACGTGCTCGCCGCCTACGAACCCGCGGAACTGGAGGCGGCGCTCGCCGCGTTACAGAAGGCCTGATTCACCTCGGGTTTGCATGACGCGCGCCGCAAACCGGGCAATCCGGCTGGCGCGCGATCTTCATCGTGTTCCATTCCATGCGCAGCGAGTCGAGCATCATCAGGCGTCCGCTGAGCGTTTCGCCGAATCCGCCGACCACGCGCAGCGCTTCCGCGGCCTGCATCGCACCGATGATGCCGACCGTCGGCGCGAACACGCCCATTGTCGAGCAGGCGACTTCCTCGAACGGCTGATCCGGCGGAAACACGCACGCGTAGCAGGGCGAGTCCGGCGCGCGGAAATCGAACGTGCTGATTTGCCCGTCGAAGCGCAAGGCCGCGCCCGACACGAGCGGCACGCCATGCGCGACGCACGCCGCGTTGATCGCGTGACGGGTCGCGAAGTTGTCGCTGCAATCGAGCACCACGCTTGCCCGGCTCACGTTTGCCGCGAGCCACGCCGCGTCCGCGCGCGCGTTCACCGCTTCCACGGCGACATCCGGATTCAGCGCGTTCAGGGTCTCGCGCGCCGATTCCACCTTGGGCGCGCCCACCGAACGCGTCATGTGCACGATCTGCCGCTGCAGATTCGTGAGATCGACGGTATCGGCGTCGACGAGCGTGATTGTCCCGACGCCCGCTGCCGCAAGATACATCGCGGCGGGCGCGCCGAGCCCGCCCGCGCCGACGATGATCGCGTGCGCGTCGAGAAAACGCTGCTGCGCTTCGATGCCGATTTCATCGACGAGAATATGGCGGGAATAGCGGAGGAGTTGGTCGTCGTTCATCGCGAATGAAAGCGGCTTGCCGGAACGAAGCATTCTAAGCGCGCAAAAGACAAAAGGCTTCGCAGCGTCATGCTGCGAAGCCTTTGGAAGAACTACCGGCGGGTTACTTCGTTTGCTGTGCGGTCGGCGACGAAGCCGGCTGCGCGCCCGACGCCGGCGACGAGCCGGGCGTAGCGGGCAGCGCCGGCGGCGCGACGACCGGCGCGGACGCCGAGCGCGGCGGCTTGTTCTGCGCGAGCTTGCGTTCGCTGTACGACTTCGACTCGACCACCTGCTTGCCTTCGAGCTTGTTCAGGCCCTGCTGGAGCATGAAGTCGTCGGCGCTGCCGAACTCGACGGGCTTGCGTTCGCGATCCTTGCGGCGCTGCTCCGGCGTCTTCTTGTCGTTCTGCTCTTCGAGAATACGCAACTGCTCCAGGCGATCCGCCTCGCGCTGTTCCTGTTCCTTCTTCTCGTTCGGATCCTGCGTGTTCGCGAGGTGGTTCGAGTAATCGACTTCGCGCGTGACGAGCGCGTCGTCCGGATCGCCGTCGGCATATTGATCGACCGGAACGTCCGGGCGCACGCCCTGGTTCTGGATCGACTTGCCGCTTGGCGTGTAGTAATACGCCGTGGTCAGGCGCAGCGCGGTGTCGGCGGTCATCGGGCGGACGGTCTGCACCGAGCCCTTGCCGAACGTCGTCTTGCCGACGATCAGCGCGCGATGATGATCCTGCAGCGCGCCCGCGACGATCTCCGACGCGGAGGCCGAGTAGGCGTTCGTCAGCACGACCATCGGCACCTTCTTGAAGATTTCCGGCACGCTCTTCAAAGGATCGGAATCGAAGGACGGCAGACGGTAGTTGTCGTAGGTATCGCGGAAAGTCTGCTTCGCGTCCGCGATTTGTCCATTGGTCGACACGACCACCGCGTTATCCGGCAGGAATGCGCCCGCGACGCCGACAGCGCTTTGCAGCAGACCGCCGCCGTTGTTGCGCAGGTCGAGCACGAGACCCTTCAGGTTCGGCTGCTGGCGCGCGAGATCCTGCAGCTTCGCGGCGAGATCCGGCACCGTGCGCTCCTGGAAGCTCGTGATGCGGATATAGCCGTAGCCCGGCTCCGGCACCTTCATCTTCACGGACTGCACGCGGATCACGGCGCGCGTCACGGTAAGCGGGAACGTGCGGTCGTCGCTCTTGCGGAAGATCGTGAGCGTGACCTTCGTGCCCGGCTCGCCGCGCATCTGCTTCACGGCTTTGTCGAGCGTCATGCCGCGCACGGGCTTGTCGTTGATGCGCGTGATGAGGTCGCCCGGACGAATGCCGGCGCGGAACGCGGGCGTGTCTTCGATCGGCGAGATCACCTTGATGAGCCCGTCTTCGGACGAGATTTCGATGCCGAGGCCCGCGAAGCGACCTTTGGTCTGCTCCTGAAGTTCTTCGTAATCGGTCTTGTCGAGGTAGGACGAGTGCGGGTCGAGGCTCGACACCATGCCCTTGATGGCGGCGGTGAGGAGCTTTTTGTCGTCGACCGGTTCGACGTATTCGTGCTTGATTTGCCCGAAGACTTCGGCGAAGAGCCGCAATTGTTCGAGCGGCAGGGGCGTGGAGGCGGTTTGCTGGGCAGATGCGGAAATCTGCAGGGTCGCGAGTGCGCCGGCAGCAACGCCAACGGCGACCAGGCCGAAGTTTTTCAGGTTCTTTCGCATAGAGAGTGCGGTCGGAATCGGATGAGCTGCATCGTAGGTGTGACGGGCCAGTATACCTGCTCGTCTCGATCGACGACTTAATCGCAACTTAAATGCCCGAGGTTTCGCTGCACGGCTGCGCGGGATTGCGCACGTTTTGGGAGAACCTGTCGAGCGCGCTGACGCGCCGTCAGACGCGCGTCATGCGCGACGACGGCCCTTGTTTCAGCGGCTTGGTCCGGCGAGTCGCCTTCAGCCCGCCTTGCCCTGCTTGGCGACAGCCGCCTGCGCGGCCGCGATGGCTTCCGGATCGCCCAGGTAGTAGTGCTTGATGGGCTTCAGGTTCTCGTCGAGCTCATAGACGAGCGGCACGCCGTTCGGGATATTCAGCCCGACGATGTCCTGGTCGGAAATGTTGTCCAGGTACTTCACGAGCGCGCGGATCGAGTTGCCGTGTGCCGAAATCACGATCTGCTTGCCCGACTTGATGGCCGGCGCGATCGACTCGTTCCAGAACGGCAGCACGCGCGCGACGGTGTCCTTCAGGCATTCGGTGAGCGGCAGTTGCTCGCGCGGCACCTTCGCGTAGCGCGGGTCGCCGAAGGATGCGCGCTCGTCGTCCGGTGCGAGCGCGGGCGGCGGCGTGTCGTAGCTGCGGCGCCAGACGAGCACCTGGTCGTCGCCGTATTTCTTGGCCGTTTCGGCCTTGTTCAGACCCGCGAGCGCGCCGTAGTGCCGTTCGTTCAGCCGCCACGAATGCACGACGGGGATATACATCTGGTCCATCTCGTCCTGCACGTGCCACAGCGTGCGGATCGCGCGCTTCAGCACCGACGTATAGGCGATGTCGAACTTGTAGCCGGCTTCCTTGAGCAGCACGCCGGCCTGGCGCGCCTCGCGGTTGCCTTGCTCGGTCAGGTCGACGTCGACCCAGCCGGTGAAGCGGTTTTCCTTGTTCCACGTCGATTCGCCGTGGCGGATGAGCACTAGCTTGTACATGATGTCGGTCGGTCAGTTGGAAAAGCGGGTGCGCCGATCGCGCCCCGTCATCCTGCCATGTGCGGGCGGGGCGCGGCCATCGGCCGGACGGCGGAGGCCATCGCGGGAAACGGTTATTTTATAATGCCCCGATTGCCCTCATTTCCCTTTCTCCCTTTTCTACTCAATTTCGGCGGCCCTCGACGTGAAGTTTTTCACTGATTACACGAATATCGCACTCATCGTCATCGCGCTGGTTTCGGGCGCGCTGCTTCTCTGGCCCGCCATCTCGCGGCGCGGGCGCGGCGGCGTAAGCGCTGCGGAAGCCACGACGCTCATCAACCGGCGCAACGCGGTGGTGGTCGATCTGCGGCCCGCCGCGGAGTTCGCGAAGGGTCATCTGCCGTCGGCACGCAATATCGAACTGGCGGAGCTCCAAGCAAAAATCGGCCAGATCGCAAAGAATAAGAGCAATCCGGTCGTGCTTGTATGCCAAACCGGTCAAGAATCGCAACGTGCGAGCCGCACCGTGTCCGAGGCGGGTTACGCCGAAGTCCACGTTTTGCAAGGCGGAGTTGACGCCTGGCAAAAGGCAGGCATGCCGGTGGTGAAACAAGGAGCAGTCAAGTGAATAAAGTCGTCATGTACAGCACGGTCGTGTGCCCGTATTGCCAGATGGCCGAACGTCTTTTAAAGTCCCGCGGGGTCGACGCCATCGAGAAGATCCTGATCGACCGTGAACCGGGCCGGCGCGAGGAAATGATGACGCGCACCGGCCGGCGCACCGTGCCGCAGGTTTATATCGGCGATACGCATGTCGGCGGCTATGACGATCTGTCCGCACTCGACCGCAAAGGCGGGCTCGTGCCCTTGCTCGAATCCGCCTGACGACACACCCGCGGCGCGCGTTTGACCGTGTTTTGCGCGCGCCGCATACCGATTTACTAGGAAATCAATATGTCCGACGAGAACAATCAGCCGTTTTTCAACATTCAGCGCATCTACCTGAAGGACATGTCGCTCGAACAGCCGAATTCGCCCGGCATTTTCCTCGAACAGGAAATGCCGTCGGTGGAAGTCGAAGTCGACGTGAAGGCTGACCGCCTCGCCGAAAGCGTCTTCGAAGTGCTGGTCACGGGCACCGTCACGGCGAAGGTCGCAAGCAAGGTCGCCTTCCTGATCGAAGCGAAGCAGGCAGGCATCTTCGATATCCGCAACATTCCGGCCGAGCAGATCGATCCGCTCGTCGGCATTGCGTGCCCGACCATTCTGTTCCCGTATCTGCGCTCGAATATCGCCGACGCGATCACGCGCGCCGGTTTCCCGCCGATCCACCTCGCGGAAATCAACTTCCAGGCGCTGTACGAGCAGCGCGTCGCGCAACTCGCGGGCGGCCAGGACGGCGCGGCGAACGGCGCAACGCACTAACACTTCTCCAATCTGCCGGACCGGAGCCGAGCATGAAAGTAGCCGTTCTCGGCGCCGGCGCGTGGGGCACCGCACTTGCGGGCCACCTCGCGACCCGGCACGACACGAAGCTCTGGGCGCGCGATGCCGCGCTCATCGGATCACTCTCCCGCACGCACGAAAACACGCGCTATCTGGAAGGCGTGACGCTGCCGTCCACACTCGGCTTCGAGACGGATCTGGCCGCGGCGCTCGCGCACGCCTCGGCGGACGAGGCGCTGTGCGTCGTCGCCACGCCCGTCGCCGGCTTGCGCGAACTGTGCCGTGCGATGCGGCAGTCCGGCATCGTGCCGGCGCATATCGTCTGGCTCTGCAAAGGCTTCGAGGCCGACACGCAGAGCCTTCCCAATGAAGTCGTCGCGGCCGAATTGCCGGCGCATCGCAGCAACGGCACGCTTTCCGGACCGAGCTTCGCGCGCGAAGTGGGGCGCGGCCTGCCGGTTGCGCTGACGGTCGCGAGCGCGTCGCCGGAGCTTGCCGCGCGCACGGTCGCGGCGTTCCATCACGGCGCGATGCGCATCTACACCGGCGACGACGTCATCGGCGTCGAAGTGGGCGGCGCGGTGAAGAACGTGCTCGCCATCGCGACGGGCATTTCCGATGGCCTCGGCCTCGGTCTCAACGCACGCGCGGCGCTGATTACGCGCGGGCTCGCGGAGATGTCGCGGCTGGGCGTCGCGCTCGGCGGCCGCGCGGAGACCTTCACCGGGCTGACCGGCCTGGGCGATCTCATCCTCACCGCGACCGGCGATCTCTCGCGCAACCGCACCGTCGGCATGCAACTGGCGAGCGGACGCACGCTCGACGAGATTCTCGCGGCGCTCGGCCATGTCGCGGAAGGCGTGCGTTGCGCGCGCGCCGTGCTGGGCATCGCGCAGGCGCGAGGCATCGAGATGCCGATCACGCAGGCGGTATGCCGCGTGCTGTTCGAAAACGTGGCGCCGCGCGACGCCGTGCAAGCGCTGCTCAGCCGGGACGCGAAGGCGGAGTAATCGAAAGGGGCGTGGGCGATGGTCAAGCTCGAAGCGCTGAAAGCCGACATCACGACACTCGACGTCGACGCCATCGTCAATGCGGCGAACAAGTCGCTGCTCGGCGGCGGCGGAGTCGATGGCGCAATCCATCGCAAGGCGGGCAAAGGCTTGCTGCGCGAATGCGAGACGCTCGGCGGCTGTGATACCGGCGACGCGAAAATCACCGGCGGCCACGATCTTCCGGCGAAGCATGTCATTCACGCGGTCGGTCCGCGCTGGAGCGGCGGCCGCAAGAACGAGGCGGAATTGCTCGCGAACTGCTATCGGCGTTCGCTGCAACTCGCGGAAGATGCCGGCTGCAGGTCGATCGCGTTTCCCGCGATAAGCTGCGGCATCTATCGCTTTCCCGTGGAAGAGGCCGTGCCGATCGCGGTGCGCACGGTCATCGGAACACTGCCCTCCACGCCATCCATCACGCATGTCATTTTTGCGTGCTTCCAGGACGATATGCTCGCGCTCTATCGCGCCGAACTCGACGCGGCACAGGCTTAAGCGCCGCCCTCGAAGCCCGCCTGACGCCACGCTTCGAACGTCACGATCGCCACGGTATTCGACAGATTCAAACTGCGGTTGCCCGGCCGCATCGGCAGGCGCACGCGCTGTTCGGTCGGAAAGCGCTCCAGCAACGCGGGCGCGAGGCCGCGCGTTTCCGCGCCGAACACGAACCAGTCGCCGGGCGCGAACGCGTGATCGAAAAAGGGCGTCGAGCCGCGCGTCGTGAAGGCGAACATGCGCGTGGCGTCGGGCGCTTCTTTCGCGATGAAGGCATCCCAGTTCGCATGCACGTTCATTTCGGCATACTCGTGATAATCGAGACCGGCGCGGCGCAGCTTCGCATCGTCGAGCGGGAAGCCGAGCGGCTCGATCAGATGCAGCCGCGCGCCCGTGTTCGCGCACAGGCGGATCACGTTGCCGGTGTTCGGCGGAATTTCGGGTTCGACGAGTACGACGTTGAACATGGAGTGCAGTGGCTAAAGAGGGTTAAGAGGGTTAATCCTTCGGTGTGCGCAGCGCCACGAAATTGGTCACGCGCCGCGCACCGGCGAGCTTGAGCGTGCGCGCGAGGGCGTCGAGCGTCGCGCCGGAGGTCATCACATCGTCGACGACGCCGATATGTTGGCCGCGCACATCACCCGAAATCGAGAACGCGCTCGCGACGTTGCGGCGGCGCGCATCCCGGTCGAGCCGCGATTGCGCTGACGTATGCCGCACGCGCGCGATGATCGACGCATCGGCGCGCACGCCCATCGCGCGCGCGAGCGGACGCGCGATCGCCCATGCCTGGTTATAGCCGCGCGCGACGAGCCGTGCGCGCGAAAGCGGCACGGGCACGATCACGTCGGGCACGGGCAGGTCGCTATCTTCGAACAGTGCATGCAGATGATGCGCGAAGGCTGCGCCCGCGGCCAGCCGTGCACGAAACTTCAGTTCGACGGCGAGGGTGTCGAGCGGCGCGCGGTAGTCGGCGAGCGCCAGCGTGTCGTTGAAAGCGGGCGGTGATTCGAGGCACGCGGCGCAATGCGCGCGCGTATCTTCGCGTTCGCGTCGCAGGTCCGGCGCGGCAAGCGGCAGCGCGCAGGTCGCGCAGCGCAGGCGCGGCTCGTTCCAGTATTGCGCGTCGCAACCTCCGCACAGCAGCGCTTGCGACAAATTGCCGCATAACGCGCACTGACTCGGCATGGCGGCATCAACGAGCCGTTTCATCGCCGACGCGAATTCGCGCGCGCACGTCGTCACGGGCGTTCGGAACGGAAGGCGAAGACGGTCGGCTTTCATGACGGCGGAATCGGGAAAATCGCGGCTCGAAGCGCTAAACACGCGCAATCGTTGCGCCTCAGAAGGCTTTTATGCCTCGTATCAGCGCTTCGCATGGGTTGTTTTCGAGACGACCGAGTATACTTCGCACTCTCCGCAAAAAGATCGACATGTCCCCGACATCCCCCAACACTAGCCGTCCGGCCTATGATCCGCGCCGTCTGCGCGCGATCTTCGACGGACGCGCCGACAGCTTCGACGACGTCGCCTTCCTGCCGCGCGAAATCGCGCAGCGCATGCGCGAGCGGCTCGACTACATCAAGGTCGCGCCGGTGCGCGTCCTCGATGCGGCGTGCGGCGTCGGGGCGGACCTGGGCGGTCTGCGGGAGCGCTTTGCCGAGGCGTCCGTGACAGGCGTCGACATTTCGTCCGCGATGCTCGCGCGCGCCCGCGCCGCCGAAGCCGCGGATGGCGACAACGGCGCTGGCTGGCGGCGCTTTCTCCCGTCGACGCTCGCCAAGGCGTTCGGCGCACGCGGCCCGCAACTCGCGCAGGCGGATTTTTCCGCGCTGCCGTTCGCGGCGGGCGCGTTCGAATTGCTGTGGTCGAATCTCGCGCTGCACTGGCACGCGCGTCCCGACCTCGTTTTCCCGGAATGGCAGCGCGTGCTGAAGGTGAACGGCCTGCTGATGTTCAGCACCTTCGGTCCCGACACCTTGCGCGAGCTGCGCGCCGCGTATCGCGAAGCCGAGCGCACGCTCGGGCTCGAACCGGCGCCGCACGCGATCGATTTCGTCGACATGCACGACCTCGGCGACATGCTCGTGGAAAGCGGCTTCGAAATTCCGGTGATGGATCAGGAAGTCCTGACCATCACGTACAAATCGCCCGAATCGCTTTTCGCCGACGTGACGCGCTGGGGCGCCTATCCCTTCGAACGCGTGTTCGAGGCGGGCCGCGCCGACGCGCAAGCCTTGCGCGGCGCGGTGCATCGCGCGCTCGAAGCGCTGCGCCGCGACGACGGCACGATACCGCTCACGTTCGAAGTGATCTACGGTCACGCCTGGAAAGCGGTGCAGCGCACGACGGCCGAAGGACACGGCATCGTGCGGCTGGAAGATATCGGACGAGGCTCGAAACCGAAACGCTGACGGGGTAAAGAGCGCGGTTGTTATGTCTGAAATTTGCGCAAAAAAAGCGCGCAAAAAGGTGCGTCAAAAGGGCGCAGAAGCTTGTGGCGCTTGGCTTTGCGACGTTACGACCCTTGCTTGTGGATGCCACTTAAGACGCCTATAATGCGTCAGTTTGTCGCCCGGACTGACACAAATTTGGGCGAAATCCGAGCAAAAGTGTGTGATTGCGTGCGGATCGATGGAGGCAGCGATGCAGGCCAGCCAGACGCTGACGGAATCCGAGCCGGTCATCAAAGACTGGCTGATGAAGCGAAACTGCTCGGTGTCGCCGCGTCAGTTCGTGGGCTTTTACCTGTCGCTTGCGCTGTTTTCGCTGGCGATCGCAACGCCGCTGTTCCTGAACGGCGCCTGGCTGGTGCTGCCGTTCACCGGAGTCGAATTGACGGTCGTGGGCATCGCGTTCGTGATTTACGCGCGCCATGCCGTCGACTACGAGCGAGTCCGGCTGTATCAAAACCGGTTGTTGATCGAACAGATGAACGCCGAAGTGCTGACGCAGTTCGAGTTCAACCCGCGGTGGGTGCGGGTCGAAGCGGGCGCGACGCCGAGAGAGCCGCTCACGATCGTATCGCGCGGTCAATCGGTGAAAATCGGACAACACCTTGCACAGCATCGTCGCAAACAATTTGCAGCCGAGTTGCAGGCGTCATTGAGACGTCTTTGAGAGGAGCCGGCGCTGCCGCGATGCAACGGGGGGTCGAGGGTTTGAATGGAAAATTTGGGTAAGGATGCTATGAAAACAATCAAGCGAGCCCTGTCGGGCGTGCTGGCGGCAGGCGCACTGCTCAACGCCGGCGTGGCCCTGGCGGTCAGCGACGCTCCTGGCGGTCCTCGTGTGAACGAGATCAACTTCCAGCAGCCTGTGACGAAGATCGCCGAGGAGCTCTACGGCCTCCATATCTTCATGCTCATCATCTGCACCGTCATCTTCGTCGGCGTGTTCGGGGTGATGTTCTATTCGATGTTCGTGCATCGCAAGTCGAAAGGCTTCAAGCCGGCCAATTTCCACGAAAGCACCACCGTCGAAATCATCTGGACGATCGCGCCGTTCATCATCGTCATTCTGATGGCGCTGCCGGCAACGAAAGCCGTCGTCGCCATGAAGGACACGAGCAACGCCGATCTCACCGTGAAGGTCACGGGTTATCAGTGGAAGTGGGGCTACGACTACGTGAAGGGGCCGGGCGAAGGCATCAGCTTCCTCTCGACGCTGTCCACGCCGCGCAGCGAGACGAACGGCCAGAAGCCGATCTCGAATCTGTATCTGCAGGAAGTGGATAACCCGCTCGTCGTGCCGGTCGACAAGAAAATCCGCATCATCACCACGGCGAACGACGTCGTGCACTCGTGGTACATCCCGGCGTTCGGCGTGAAGCAGGATGCGATTCCGGGCTTCGTGCGCGACACCTGGTTCAAGGCCGAGAAGGTCGGCACGTTCCGCGGCTTCTGTACTGAACTGTGCGGCAAGGAGCACGCGTATATGCCGGTGGTCGTCGAAGTGCTGTCCACCGACGACTACGCGAAGTGGGTCGATGCGCAAAAGAAGAAGATGGCCGCCGGCCAGGACGATCCGCTCAAGACCTACACGAAAGAAGAACTGATGGCGCGCGGCCAGCAGGTCTACACGTCGAACTGCGCGGTCTGCCACCAGCCGACCGGCAAGGGCGCGGGCCAGTTCCCGGCGATCGACGGCTCGAAGATCGCGACCGGCTCGATTGCCGAGCACCTGAACATCGTGCTGCACGGCAAGGGCGCGATGCCGCCGTGGCAGGGCGTGCTGAACGACGTCGAGCTCGCATCGGTCGTCACGTTCGAGCGCAACAACTGGAGCAACCATACGGGCGATCTGCTGCAACCGAAGCAGGTCATCGACGCCAAGGCGGGCAAGATGCCCCAGGGCGGCGGCACGACGGCAGCGGCGGCGGCGCCTGAAGCGGCGAGCGCAGCGCCTGCGGCCGCGGAAGCGAGCGCGCCGGCGGCATCGGGCGCAGCAGCCACGCAGGCAGCCGGTTTGCCCGCCAGCATCTATTTCGAGACGGGCAAGGACACGCTGCCCGCCGACGCCAGCAACGCCGTGCAGGCTGCGGCCGCGTACGCGAAGGCCCACCCGGACGCGAAGCTCGCGCTGTCGGGCTTCACGGACGCGACCGGCGGCGCCGACCTGAACGCCGATCTCGCCAAGCGCCGCGCGCAAGCCGTGCGCGACGCGCTGAAGGCAGCAGGCGTGCCGGAAGACCGCATCGTGCTGAAGAAGCCCGAGTCGATCACGGGCGGCACGGATGCCAAGGAAGCACGCCGCGTAGAAATCAGTCCGGCTGCTTGACGTGACTCGCGCCTGCTCTTCCTTCGCACATCGGATGCAACGGAAGAGCAAGCGGGAAGCCCAAGTGCCCCGAGTATTCGCTTTAGGAGATGATTGTCATGTCTAGCATCGGACACGATGTAGGCGCAGGCCACGACCACGCGCACGACGACCATGAGCACCATGTGCCGCATGGCTGGCGCCGGTGGCTGCTCGCCACCAACCACAAGGACATCGGTACGCTGTACCTGTTGTTCTCTTTCATCATGTTCCTCTCCGGAGGCGTGATGGCGCTCGGCATCCGAGCCGAGCTGTTCGAGCCGGGCCTGCAGATCATGCGCCCCGAGTTCTTCAATCAGCTGACCACCATGCACGGCCTCATCATGGTGTTCGGCGCGATCATGCCGGCGTTCGTCGGCTTCGCGAACTGGATGGTGCCGCTGCAGATCGGCGCATCGGACATGGCGTTCGCGCGCATGAACAATTTCAGCTTCTGGCTGCTGCCGGCCGCCGCGGTGCTGCTCGTCGGCTCGTTCTTCGTGCCGGGCGGCGCGACGGCCGCGGGCTGGACGCTCTACGCACCGCTCTCCACGCAGATGGGCCCGGGCATGGACTTCGCGATTTTCGCGGTCCACATCATGGGTGCGTCGTCGATCATGGGCGGCATCAACATCGTCGTGACGATTCTGAACATGCGCGCGCCGGGCATGACGCTCATGAAGATGCCGATGTTCGCGTGGACGTGGCTCATCACCGCGTACCTGCTGATCGCCGTGATGCCGGTTCTCGCGGGCGCGATCACGATGGTGCTGTTCGACCGTCACTTCGGCACGTCGTTCTTCAACGCGGCGGGCGGCGGCGATCCGGTCATGTACCAGCACATCTTCTGGTTCTTCGGCCACCCCGAGGTGTACATCATGATCTTGCCGGCGTTCGGGATCGTGTCGCAGGTGATTCCGGCGTTCTCGCGCAAGCCGCTGTTCGGCTATAGCTCGATGGTGTACGCAACCGCATCGATCGCGATTCTCTCGTTCATGGTGTGGGCGCATCACATGTTCGCGACCGGCATGCCGGTGACGGGCCAGCTCTTCTTCATGTACGCGACCATGCTGATCGCGGTCCCGACGGGCGTGAAGGTGTTCAACTGGGTGGCGACGATGTGGCGCGGCGCGCTGTCGTTCGAAACCCCGATGCTCTTCGCGATCGGCTTCCTGTTCGTGTTCACGATGGGCGGCTTCACCGGCCTGATCCTGTCGATGGCGCCGCTCGACATCCAGATGCACGGCACGTACTACGTGGTGGCGCACTTCCACTACGTGCTGGTGGCGGGGTCGCTGTTCGCGCTGTTCTCGGGCTGGTACTACTGGGCGCCGAAGTGGACCGGCTGGATGTACAACGAAATGCGCGGGAAGATCCACTTCTGGGCGTCGATGATCTTCTTCAACATCACGTTCTTCCCGATGCACTTCCTGGGTCTCGCGGGCATGCCGCGCCGCTACGCGGATTACCCGGCGCAGTTCACCGACTTCAATCAGGTCGCGACGATCGGCGCATTCGGCTTCGGCCTCGCGCAGGTGTACTTCCTGTTCGCGGTCGCGCTGCCGACGTATCGCGGCGGCGGCGAGCTCGAAAAGGCGTCTGACAAGCCGTGGGATGGCGCGGAAGGCCTCGAATGGACCGTGCCGAGCCCGGCGCCGTTCCACACCTTCGAGCATCCGCCGACGGTCGAGTAAATAGTGAGTCTGGTTCGCGGGGCGTCCGGAAGGATGCTCTGCGAGCGGAAAGCAAGGAAAGCATGGCCCCGAATCCACAAAAAAGACGCACGCCCGAGGACATCCGCGCGGGCAACAAGCGGCTCGGAATCATCATGATGTTGATTGCCGCCGTCTTCTTTCTGGGTATCGTCGTCAGGCAATACCTGTTGTCGCGAGGGTAGGAAAGCAACGTGTCGACTCCGCAGGAAAATTCGCATATCGACCGGTCCTTCAACCGGTCGATGCTGGTGAAACTCTTCGTCGTGGCCGCGCTGATGTTCGGCTTCGGCTTCGCGCTCGTGCCGATGTACCGCGCGATCTGCGAGATCACCGGCATCAACAATCTCGTGCAGCGCGACGTCAGCGCGCGCGAGGCGAAGAACACGCAAGTGGACATGAGCCGCACGATTTCGATCGAATTCGATGCGAATGCGCGCGGCCCGCTGCAGTTCAAGCCGGAGCAGCACAGTCTCGACCTGCACCCCGGCGAAGTGACGACGGTGATGTACGAAGTGACCAACGAGCAGAATCGCACGGTGAAGGCGCAGGCCATCCCGAGCTATGCGCCGAAACAGGCCACCGAGTATTTCAACAAGATCGAATGCTTCTGCTTCACGCAGCAGACGCTTGCACCGAAGGAAACGAAGCGCATGCCGGTGGTGTTCGTCGTGGATCCGAAGCTGCCTAAGGATGTGAAGACGATCACCTTGTCGTACACGTTTTTCGAGCTGGACGCGCCGAAGCAGGCGTCGAACTGACGATGAACGAACCGCGCGCAAAGAGCGGCTTTCTCAAGCTCGTGAAGGCGGTGTTCTGGTCGTTTTTCGGCGTGCGCCGCCGGGCTGACCTCGAAAGCGATGCGGCGCAGCTCAATCCGCTGCATCTGATCGCGGCGGGCGTCATCGGCGCGGCGCTCTTCATCGTCGTGTTGCTGCTGATCGTGCGCGCGGTAGTGGGATAGACGGAACGCCGGGCGTATCGGTTGAACGCGCGGCGTCGAAAAAATTCAAGCAACTGGATCGAAGTGGAGAATCAACAATGAGCGGTCAAAACGAGAGCCCGTACTATTTCGTGCCGCATCCGTCGCGGCATCCGGTCATGGCCGCGACCGGCCTGCTGGTGATGCTCGCATCGCTGGCCATGTGGGTGAACGGGCACACCTGGGGCCCGGCCGGCACGTTCGTCGGCCTGCTGTTCGTGCTGTTCGTGCTGTGGCACTGGTTCGGCGACGCGATCTCCGAATCGGAAGGCGGCATGTACGGCAAGCGCGTCGACGTGTCGTACCGCTGGAGCATGAGCTGGTTCATCTTCTCCGAAGTGATGTTCTTCGGTGCATTCTTCGGCGCGCTGTTCTACGCGCGCGCCATCGCGATGCATCAGCTCGGCAGCCTCGACTACAAGCTGATCTGGCCGGACTTCACCGCCGTGTGGCCCAACACCGGCCCCGCCGCGCTCGTCGGTCACTTCCGCGCGATGGTGCCGTGGCCGCTGCCGACCATCAACACGGCGCTGTTGCTGTCGTCCGGCGCGACGCTGACGGTGGCGCACCACGCGCTGCGCGAAGATCATCGCAAGAAGGCGATCATCTGGCTGGGCGCGACGGTTCTGCTCGGTATCATCTTCCTGTTCTGCCAGGGCTACGAGTATTTCCACGCGTACAACGAACTGAACCTGACGCTCAATTCCGGCGTGTACGGCTCGACGTTCTTCCTGCTGACCGGCTTCCACGGCTTCCACGTGTTCCTGGGCGGCACGATGCTGGCGGTCGTGATGTTCCGTCTGATTCGCGGGCACTTCACGGCGGAGCATCACTTCGCGTTCGAGGGCGCCGCGTGGTACTGGCACTTCGTCGACGTGGTGTGGCTGGGCCTGTACGTCGTCGTCTACTGGCTGTAAGCGGATTATCGAAAGCGGGCGCGCGCTGCATGGCGCGCGACGCAAGACCGGCGGCGACGCCGGTCCGGGAGCAAAGAAGCTGTGATCAACACGCCGCCCTCGCTGTCTCAAGGGGCGGCGTTGTCGTTTAGAGGGACGTGATGAAAGTGCCGCGCCGCGACAATACGTCTCGTAGGGCAGGACCCGCGCGCGGGGTTATTGTCCGAACAGCGTCGCGAGTCAGCGTCCGATGGGAATGCCGGACGACTCGATCCAGCCCATCCAGTGCGCGAACAGGATGAAGAGGAAGAGCGTAATGGACAGCCCGACACGCATGGCGAGCGACCACACCATCCGCTTGGTCCTGCCGCGGTCGGTCATCATGAAGTAGAGCGCCGAACCGAGGCTGCCGATGATCAGGATGAATGCAATAGCAACGATGATGTGCATGAAACCAGCCAGCATTGGTGCTCAGAAACTACGATGAGCAGTATTGAATTGGATCATCTCATTATCTCACTCGATGCCCTGCGCCGTGCGGCGCCTCCATGGATGCCGCGCATATGAAGATTCGTTTCTGGCCCACGCTGCTGATTCTCGTGGTGGTCGCGGTGACGGTGCGGCTCGGCTTCTGGCAGCGCGATCGCGCGCATCAGAAGGAGGCGCTCAACGCGCAGATCGTCGCGTTCGAGAATGCACCCGCGCGGGACGTCGGCGCGCAGACGTTGCCGCTCAAGTCCATCGAATTCCATCGTGTGGAGGCGCGCGGCGAGTTCATGCCGGAGCGCGTCGTGTATCTGGACAATCGTCCGTATAACGACCAGCCAGGCTTTTATGTCGTGATGCCGCTTAAACTTGAGGGCGGCGGCTATGTGCTCGTGAACCGCGGATGGCTGCCGCGCAACATGGCGGACCGCACGGGCATCGAGCATTACGAGACGCCGAAGGGCGTCGTCGAGGTGAAGGGCATCGCGCGCGCGAACGCGTCGCAGGCGTTCGAACTGGGGCAGGGCGGATCGGCCGCGCACGCGCAGATTCGCCAGAACCTGGACATCGCGTCGTATGCGAACGAAACCGGGCTCGCGTTTCAGCCGTTCGTGATCCAGCAGACCAGCGACACCGGCGACAAGCTCGTGCGCGACTGGCCCGCGCCGACGCTCGGCGTCGAGCGCAATTACGGCTATATGTTCCAGTGGTGGGGCATGGCCGCGGCGGCCGTCGCGTTCGGCCTGTATGCCGCGCGTCGCGCCGCGAAGAAAGGCGACGGACTCGACGACGAAGCCGGACACGACGACGAAGCCGAACACCACGCCTGAAATTTGACCGAACAGAGGCAGTTTTTCCGATGCAATCACAACGCTCCACCGCCGACGCAGACAAGACGCGCACGCGGCAACGCACGCCCGGCAAGGGTTCATGGATCAGCGGCCGCTGGATGCTGCTTCTGCTTGCGCTCGTGTGCGCCGCGCCGGTGATCGCCTCGTACCTGATGTACTACGTGTTCAAGCCGGCGGGCGGCACATCGAGCTACGGCACGCTGATCGATCCGCAGCGGCCGATTCCCGCGCAACTCGTCGTCACCGACGAAAAAGGACAGAGCCTGCCGTTCAAGTCGCTCGAAGGCAAATGGCTGATGGTCATCGTCAACGGCAGCGACTGCGACGAGTCATGCGCGACGCGCCTCTACTTCATGCGTCAGGTGCGCGCGCTGCAATCGGGCGAGCGCGAGCGCGTCGTCAACGTCTGGCTGCGCACCGATGACAAACCCGTTGCCGACGTCATCAAGACCGCGTATCCGCAACCCGACACGCGCATGCTCGTGGCCGACGAAAAAGCCGTCGCCGCGTGGCTGCCGGTCGATGACGGCACGAAGCTCACGGATCACATCTTTCTCGTCGATCCGAACGGCAATCTGATGATGCGCTTCCCGAAGAACCCCGATCCGAAGAAGATCAACGCGGACGTGGCGAAGTTGCTGAAGTGGTCGCGGATCGGTTAAACGCGGGTTGAGGTAAGCGAATATGTTTCTGTTGCAACTGGGTCTGATCGGCATCTGCATCGCGCTCTTGCCGCTCTCGTATGTCTGGGTCAAGGCCGACGACGACAAGTTCAGGAAGCTCGTCTGGCTGACGACGTTCCTGACGCTCGATCTCATCATGTTCGGCGGCTTCACGCGCCTGACCGATTCCGGGCTCGGCTGCCCCGACTGGCCCGGCTGCTACGGCACGTCGTCGCCGTTCATCGCGCATGCGCAGATCACGGCCGCGTATCAGGCGATGCCGACCGGCCCGGTGAGCATGGTGAAGGCGTGGATCGAAATGCTGCATCGCTATTTCGCGATGGCGATCGGCGTGCTGATCATCGCGCAGGTGATCATCGCGTGGACGGCGCGCATCAAGAAGCGCCCGCTGCACGTGTCGCCGTGGTGGCCGACGGGCATTCTCGCGCTCATTCTCGTGCAGGGCGCGTTCGGCGCGTGGACCGTCACGCTGAAGCTGCAGCCGGTGATCGTGACGACGCATCTGCTGCTCGGGCTCGCGCTGCTCGGCGTGCTCGGCTGGCTCGCCGCGCGCATGACGCCGATTCCGTCGCTCGATTCGGCCGCCGCGCGCTGGATGCCCGCCGCGGCATTCGGCCTGCTGCTGCTGATCGTGCAGGTGGCGCTCGGCGGCTGGGTCAGCACGAATTACGCGGTGCTCGCCTGCACGGACTTCCCGCTGTGCAACGGTCAATGGATTCCGCCGATGAACTTCGAGCACGGCTTTCATCTGTGGCGCGCGCTCGGCATGACCGGCGACGGCGATGTGATCTCGCAGGACGCGCTCGTCGCGATTCACTGGACGCATCGCATGTTCGCCGTGGTCGTCGTGCTGTATCTGCTCTGGCTCGCCCTGCGGCTGCGACGATTCGAATCGCTGAAGAAGCCCGCGAACGGCGTATTGTTGATGATCGTGATCCAGTTCCTGACGGGCATGTCGAACATCGTGCTGCAATGGCCGCTGCCGGTCGCCGTGGCGCATAACGGCGGGGCTGCCATCCTGTTGCTGCTACTCGTTATGCTAAACTTTCGAATCTCTTCTAGCCGTCCCGGCCGCGCCGCAGTTCCCGCGCGCGACGTCGTTTCAGCGTGACTCCACATTCTCATGGATAGCACGACACTCCACTCCCACCTCGGCAGCCGCGTCTCGCAATACCTTGCGCTGACCAAGCCGCGCGTCACGCAACTCGCGGTCTTTTGCGCCGTCATCGGCATGTTTCTGTCCACGCCCGGCATGGTGCCGTGGGACAAGCTGGTCGGCGGCGCCGTCGGCATCTGGCTGCTGGCCGGCGCGGCGTTCGCGATCAACTGCCTCGTCGAACAGAAAGTCGATGCGAAGATGCGCCGCACCGCGTGGCGACCGTCCGCGCGCGGTCAGATCACCACGGCGCAGATTCTGACGTTTTCGGCGGTGCTCGGCGGCATCGGCATGTGGACGCTCTACACGTTCACCAATCCGCTCACGATGTGGCTCACCATCGCCACGTTCGTCGGCTATGCGGTCATCTATACGCTGTTGCTCAAGCCGTACACGCCGCAGAACATCGTGATCGGCGGCGCGTCCGGCGCGATGCCGCCGGCGCTCGGCTGGGCCGCCGTCACCGGCACGGTGCCCGGCGACGCGTGGATTCTCGTGCTGATCATCTTCGTGTGGACGCCGCCGCATTTCTGGGCGCTCGCGCTGTATCGCCGCAAGGATTATGAGAACGCCGGCCTGCCCATGCTGCCGATCACGCACGGCGAGAAATACACGCTGCTCAATATCTTCCTGTACACGCTGGTCCTGTTCGCCGTCACGCTGATGCCGTATATCTCCGGCATGAGCGGCGTGGTGTATCTGGCCAGCGCGATCGTGCTCGGCGCTGTGTTCATCGGTTACGCGTGGAAGATGTATCGCGACTATTCGGACGCGCTCGCGCGCAAGACCTTCCGTTATTCGATCGTGTATCTGTCGCTGCTGTTCGGCGCGCTGCTGGTCGATCATTACGCGCGCACGGTGATCGGCGCATGATGACCGTTCTTCGTCGCTTATTTGCGCTGCTGGTTCTCGCGGCGCTACTTTCGGCGTGCGAGAAAGCCCCGAACTTCAAGAATCTCGATATCACCGGCAACAAGCAGTTCGGCGCCGATTTCTCCTTGCCCGACACGCACGGCAAGACCCGCACGCTCGCGGACTTCAAGGGTAAGGCTGTCGTGCTGTTCTTCGGCTACACGCATTGCCCGGACGTCTGTCCGACGACGCTCGCCGAACTCTCGCAGGCCATGCAGCAACTCGGCGACAAGTCGAAGGACGTGCAGGTGCTGATGGTCACGGTCGATCCGGCGCGCGACACGCCCGAGTTGCTCGGTCAGTACGTCGCGGCATTCAATTCGTCGTATGTCGGCTTGCGGCCGGCGAACGATGCGCAGCTCGCGCAAGTCGCGAAGGACTTTCGCGTGTTCTACGCGAAGTCGCAGGGCAAGACACCCGACGACTACACGATGGACCACACCGCCGCCAGCTACGTGTTCGACAAGGACGGCAAGCTGCGTCTTTTCGCCCGCGACGGGCAAGGCGTCGATCCATGGGTCCACGATCTGAAGCTGCTGGTGGACTGATCGCTCGCTTCAGCTATCCAGCAACGGCTCAGGCAGATTCAGCCCCGGCGCAAGGCGCGTGGCCTCGAATTCGATGATGTCGTAATGCGCAAGTCCCTGCTTGGCGAACGGATCTTCCGCGATGATCGCATCGAGCCGCTCGCGCTCGATGTCCGACGCCAGAATGACGCCGCCTTCGCGCGGCACCTTCGGCCCCGCCACCACGAACACGCCCGCCGCGAAATAGCGTTCGAGATACACGCGGTGCGCGTCGAGCGCGTCATCGATTTCGGCGAGCGCGCCGGTATATCGCAGATTGATCACATACATGACGGGGTCGGCCTCCGGCGTGCGAGAGATTGTGACTTTCGTTTGCGATTTTATCCGCCTCTTGCCGCGCGTGATATTCACATGAACATTCTGTATTTCCCCTCGCACCAACGCTGTGCGAATATCCGTCGCCTCGGTCTGATTGGCTGACCGAAGACGAAAACTGGCAATCCCGCAGCAAGAACGTATCGAAACAGGAACACCATGCAGCGCAGAAATTTGCTCAAAGCCGTTGCCGCCGTCGCGGCGTCCGCCTCCTTGCTCACGAGCTTCGCCGCTCACGCCGATGACAAGGTCATCAAGGTCGGCACCATCAGCGGCCCCGATGCGCAGATCTGGCAAGTCGTGCAAAAGGTCGCGAAGCGCGAAGGACTGAACGTGAAGGTGATCGAATTCAATGATTACGTTCAGCCGAATGCCGCCCTCGATGCCGGCGATCTCGATGCGAACAGCTTCCAGCATCAGCCGTATCTGGACAGCCAGATCAAGCAGCGCGGCTACAAGATCGTGAACGCGGGCCTCACGTACATCTCGCCGCTTGGCGTGTATTCGAAGAAGCTGAAGTCGCTGAAAGACTTGCAGCAAGGCGCGAAGGTGGCGGTGCCGAACGATCCGTCGAACGAGAATCGCGCGCTTCTGCTGTTGCAGAGCCAGGGCGTGATCAAGCTGAAAGCGGGCGCGGGCACGAACGGCAACAACGCGACGGCGCTCGACGTGGCGGAGAATCCGAAGAAGATCAAGCTCGTCGAACTCGACGCCGCTCAATTGCCGCGCACGCTCGCCGACGTCGATGCCGCCGCCATCAATACGAACTTCGCGCTGGCCGCAGGCCTGCAGCCGACGAAAGATTCCATCGCGCTCGAAGACGTTCATAGCCCGTACGCGAACCTGATCGCTGTTCGCGCGAAAGACAAGGATCAGCCTTGGGTGAAGAAGCTGGTCGCGGCGTATCAGTCCGAAGACGTGCGCCAGTTCCTCAAGAGCGAGTTCAAAGGCTCGGTCGTGCCTTCGTTCTGATAGCGCGATTAAGTACGGCAGCATTGAACGGCGTCCCGCGGGACGCCGTTTTTCATGATGCGCGCGTTTATTCGATGCAGATCGGCTGCAACGCTCTCTGCCACAGGATGTCCGTGCCGTCCTGCACCGGCTTGAAACCGGTTCGCTGGAACAACCCGCAAAGATCGCTCTGCGATGCGTCGAGGCGGCAGACCACCTGATCGTAACGCGCGCCGTGCGCAAAGTTCATGCACGCCGCGATGAGTTGCTCACCGAGTCCGCGCCGCCGCGCACCCGGTTCGACGAACAGCAACTCGATGCTTGCCTGCTGCTGGGTTTTCGCCGCGAGCACTGCCGCACCGACGCGCGTTGAATTGGTCTGTTCCGCCACCCAGCATGCGATGCGCGGCGTATTTGCCTGCATCGCCGAGAGGAAATTCGACACCATCTTTGCCGCGCGCGTTTCGCTGAGGAGCTTCGGGCTGTCGCCGGAGTAGAGATGCGTGTAGCGCTCGATCATCCAGCCGAAGTCGCCGGTGCGCGGCACCCGCAGCCGCGTTTCGCTGTCGGCGTGGTTGGGCGAGAGCAGTCGTTCGACATCCCCCATTGCCGTGCAAAACTGATCGATTTCTGCGGACGTCAGGCACTTGAGCAGCGAGGCGGTTTCGACGGAAACGTGAAGGTCGATCTCGTCGACCTGCGTTTTCGCCTCGGGCGTGATTCGTAACAGATGCGCGCGACCGTCCGCTTCGTTCTTCCGCCGTACGATGAGGCCGAGCTTCTGGAAGTTGTTGATGAGCCGGCTCAGATAACCGGTGTCCAGCCCCAGAGTGCGTGAGAGGTCAGCCGCCGTGCTGGCGCGCCCTTGCGCGAGCTCGTGCAGGATGCGCACCTCGGTGAGTGAAAAGCGGCTTTTATGCAGCCGCTCGTGAAGCGCACCCGTATGGCGTGCATAAAAACGATTGAAGCGGCGTACCGCCTCGACGGCCCGGCCCGGATCTGAACTGCCCATTTCGTTAATCTCTCTCAGAGTTTCGTTAATTAATTTTGATTCCGAACTAATCCGAGTATTGTGCCAAAGAAGAACGACCGTGCGAATGCGAATATGCCCGAAAAACGGGTAGTCCGGCAACTAAGACCGCCGGGTGGCAACTGGATCGGCCATGCGGGTATGTCCCGATGGCGAATTTGTTTCCATCGCGTTTCTAAACATTCTGTAACACATTGATTTGTAGAGAATTTTGCCGTTTCTGCTCAAGTCGAATCTTAGAATTGACTGGTATTATGTTGGTTATATAATGGGCTCCGATTCGAGCGATGAGCACGTCGTCGCGAGGCGAGAACGTCGCTTTTCCATCACACCGCACGTCGAAGAACCCTGTCCCCGCTCACCGTTTCACTCGGAAGACGGCGCAGCCGGTTTCGACCACGGACCGCAGGCAGCGAATCGCGACAAAACCTTGCTTCTGGCTCAGCCGCCGCGCGCGGCGCTGCATCGAAAAGCGTCGGCACAGACGCGCATCACCTTAAGAGCATCACGAAAAGCGGAAAACAGAACGAGAGGACCCAAGGAAGCCGTTCGCATCTTTCGAACGAAAGCCTGCTCGCAGCACGGGGCGGACGGCGCTGAACCTCATCCAGGCATCGCGTACTTCCAGAGAACTTCATGCTGAAAGGAAACATACTCACCACCGACGGGTGGATCCACGGCTCCGTGCGTTTCGAGAACGGCCGCGTGACGGCGCTCGAAGGCCATATCGTGGATCCGCTCGCGAACGACGCGCCCTTCATCCTGCCCGGCTTCATCGATTTGCACGTGCACGGCGGCGGCGGGCGCGACATCATGGAAGGCGGCGACGCGGCGGACACCGTCGCGCGCCAGCATGCGCAGCACGGCACCACGAGCCTGCTCGCCACCACCATGACCGCGCCGCGCGACGAACTGATGCAGGTCGTCGCCGGCCTGGGCGAACAGGCGAAGCAACGTGCGGCGGGCGGCGCGCGCATGCTCGGCGTGCATCTGGAAGGCCCGTATATCAACCCCGGCAAGCTCGGCGCGCAGCCGGACGCCGCCGCCGTCGCCGTGCGCGACGAAGTGCTGAAGTACCTCGAACTCGCGCCGATCCGCGTCGTCACTATCGCGCCGGAAATTTCCGGGCATCTCGACATCATTTCGGACATGGCGGCGCGCGGCGTGCGCGTACAGCTCGGCCATTCGCTCGGCACGTACGACGACGCCGTCAACGCGCTCAAGCACGGCGCGCGCGGCTTCACGCATCTGTTCAACGCGATGTCGCCGCTGCATCACCGCGATCCCGGCATGGTCGGCGCGGCGCTCGCGCATGCGGAGTACGCCGAACTGATTCCGGACCTGCTGCACGTTCATCCGGGCGCCATCCGCGCCGCGATGCGCGCGATTCCCCGCCTGTACGTCGTGACCGACAGCACGTCGGCGGCCGGCATGCCCGACGGCGAATATCGCCTCGGCAGCCAGCACGTCACCAAATGCATGGGCGGCGTGCGTCTCGCGGACGGCACGCTCGCCGGCAGCACCCTGACGATGGATCAGGCGCTGCGCAATCTCGTCTCGCTGGGCATTCCGCTCGCGGACGTCTCGAATCGCCTGTCGCGCTACCCCGCCGACTATCTCGGGCTCGAAGACCGCGGCCGCATTGCGCGCGGCGCATGGGCCGATCTCGTCGTGCTCGACCGGGAACACGCGCTGACTGCCACGTATGTCGAAGGAGAATCAATTGTCGAATATGCTTAACGAGGCGCTGGAGTCCGCCGATGTCGTCGCGGCCCAGCTCGCCGATACCTCGCGTGTCGAGGCGCTCGCGGAAAAGCTCAAGGAGCAGCCGCGCAATGTCGCGCTGACCGTCGCGCGCGGCAGTTCCGACCACGCCGCCAGTTATTTCGCCAGCCTGACGATGAGCCGCATCGGCGTGCCGGTCGCCTCGCTGCCGATGTCGGTCGCCACGCTCCAGCAGGCGCCGTTGCGCGTGTCGGGTCAGCTCGCGGTCGCGTTTTCTCAATCGGGCAAGAGCCCCGATCTCGTCGGCACGATGCAGGCGTTGCGCGACGCCGGCGCGTTCACGGTCGCGGCTGTCAACGTCACCGGCTCGCCGCTCGAAAACGCGTGCGAGTACTTCCTGCCGCTGCTCGCCGGGCCGGAGTTGTCGGTGGCCGCCACCAAGAGCTATATCGCGATGCTGTCGCTCTCGGCCATCGTGATCGCGCATGTTCAGCGCGACGTCGAACTGCTCAATGCGCTCAAGACGCTGCCTGACGCGCTGCGCGCCGCGGGCAAGCTCGACTGGACGCGCGCCGTGGACGAACTGAAGAACGTCGATCGCATGATCGTGATCGGGCGCGGCCTCGGGCTTGCCATCGCGCAGGAAGCGGCGCTCAAGCTGAAGGAAACCTCGGGCATCCAGGCCGAAGCGTTTTCCAGCGCGGAAGTGCGTCACGGTCCGATGGAAATCATCGACAAGGACTATCCGCTGCTCGTGTTCGCGCCGCGCGGGCCGGAGCAGGCGGGCCTCGTTCAGCTCGCCGCCGACATGCGCGCACGCGGCGCGCGCGTGCTGCTCGCCGCGCCCGACGACGTCGCGCAAGCGGAATTGCCGCTCGTCGCGACCGATCACCCGGCGCTCGATCCGATCGCCGCGATTCTTTCCTTCTATGTGATGGCCGCGGGTCTGGCCGCCGCGCGCGGGCGCAATCCCGATGCGCCGCGCCACCTGAACAAGGTCACTGAAACCCACTGAGCGAGATAGCCGATGCGCCGTGCCGAGGAGTCCCTGTTGAATCATTCCACCGATAACCCGAACGACGTCGTGCTGCTCGCGCCGTTCACCGGTCCCGTCGTGCCGCTCGCCGACGTGCCCGATCCCGTGTTCGCCGAAGGCATGTTCGGCGATGGCATCGGCATCGATCCGCTCGATAACGTGCTCGTTTCGCCCTGCGACGGCACCATCACGCACCTCGCGCGCACGCATCACGCGGTCACGATGCGCACGAAGGAAGGCGCGGAGATTCTGGTGCATATCGGCATCGACACGGTCGAGCTGGGCGGCGAAGGTTTCGCGCCGCTGGTCGAGCAGGGTGCGACGGTGCGCGCCGGCCAGCCGCTGATCGAATTCCATGCCGATTACGTTGCGCAGCACGCGCCGAGCCTCGTCTCGGTGATCGCGATCGCTAACGGCGACGCGTTCGACGTTGCCGAGCGCGCGGGCCGCGGCGTGGTGAAGGCGGGCGAGCGATTGCTCGTGCTGCGCGCGAAGCGCGGCGAAAAAGCGGACTCGGCGCGCAACGGCGCGGTCGTGCTGGAAGAAGCGCGCCGCAGCCTGACGCTGGCGCACGCGGGCGGCCTGCATGCGCGTCCGGCTGCGCGGGCGCGCGAAGCCGCGCGTGGTTTCGACGCGAAGGTCGAGATTCGCTACGAAGGCAAGAAGGCGCCGGTGGAAAGCGTGGTCGGTCTGCTCGGTCTCGGCGCGGGCGAGGGCGCGACCATCGAACTGGTCGGCATCGGCTCGCAGGCACAACAGGCGGTGGAAGCCGTCGCCGTCGAATTGTTGCGCGCCGCGCATGGCGAAGTCGAAGAGACGCCCGCGCGCCAGAAATCGCCGGCGCCGCTCGCGAAGTCCGCTGCATCGGGCGAACCGCTGCCGCCGAACACGCTCGCGGGCGTGTGCGCGGCGCCGGGCATCGCCGTCGGCACGCTCGTGCGCTGGGACGATCAGGAGATCGTGCCGCCCGAACAGGCAAGCGGCTCCTCGGCGGCGGAAAGCCGTGCGCTCGATAAAGCCATCGCGCAGGTCGATGCTGAACTCGGCGAAACCGTGCGCACCGCGTCGCAGCGGGGCGCGGTCGGGGAGGCTGGCATTTTCGCGGTGCATCGCGTGCTGCTCGAAGACCCGACGCTCGTAGACGCCGCGCGTGATCTGATCAGCCTCGGCAAGAGCGCGGGCTTCGCATGGCGCGAGGCGATCCGCGCGCAGATCGCGCTGCTCTCGAACGTGCAGGACGATCTGCTCGCCGAGCGCGCGGCCGATCTGCGCGACATCGAAAAGCGCGTGCTGCGCGCGCTCGGCCTCACCAACACGACGGCGCGCGAGCTGCCGGCGGAAGCGGTGCTCGCGGCCACTGAATTCACGCCGTCGGATCTTTCGTCGATCGACCGCACGCGTGTCACCGCGCTCGTGATGGCGCGCGGCGGCGCGACCTCGCACGCGGCGATCATCGCGCGGCAGGTCGGCATTCCGGCGCTCGTCGCGATCGGCGATGCGCTGCACGCCATTCCCGAAGGCACGCAGGTCGTCGTCGATGCATCGGCGGGCCGTATCGAGCATGCGCCGACGCAACTCGACGTCGAGCGCGCGCGCGCCGAACGCGAGCGTCTCGCGAACGTGCGCGAGGCAAACCGGAAGCTGTCGCAGGAAGCGGCATCGACCAAGGATGGCCGCGCGATCGAAGTCGCCGCGAACATCGCGACGCTCGACGACGCGAAGGCCGCTGTCGAGAACGGCGCGGACGCGGTCGGCCTGCTGCGCACGGAACTGCTGTTCATCCATCGCCAGTCGGCGCCGACGGTGGCCGAGCACGCGCAAAGCTATCAGGGCATCGTCGATGCATTGCAAGGCCGCACGGCGATCATCCGCACGCTGGATGTCGGCGCGGATAAGGAAGTCGATTATCTGACGCTGCCGCCCGAAGAAAATCCGGCGCTCGGCCTGCGCGGCATCCGCCTCGCGCAAGTGCGCCCCGATCTGCTCGACGATCAGTTGCGCGGCCTGCTCGCCGTGAAGCCTGAAGGCCAGGTGCGCATCCTTCTGCCGATGGTGACGGATGCCGGCGAGTTGCAACGCCTGCGCGCGCGCATCGACGAATTGTCGCGCGAGGCCGGCCGCACCGAGCCGATCGAAGTCGGCGTGATGATCGAAGTGCCGTCGGCGGCCTTGCTTGCCGATCAACTGGCGAAGCACGCGGATTTTCTCTCGATCGGCACCAACGATCTCACGCAATACACGCTCGCGATGGACCGCTGCCAGCCCGATCTCGCCGCGCAGTCCGACGGTCTGCATCCGGCCGTGCTGCGTCTCATCAAGGCGGCGGTGCAGGGCGCGGAAAAGCACGGCAAGTGGGTCGGCGTGTGCGGCGCGCTCGGCGGCGATCCGGTCGCGGCGCCCTTGCTCATCGGACTCGGCGTGACGGAACTGTCGGTCGATCCGGTGTCGGTGCCCGGCATCAAGGCGCGTGTGCGCACTCTCGATTACCAGCTTTGCCGTCAGCGCGCCGAGGACTGCCTCGCGCTCGAATCGGCACAGGCAGTAAGAACGGCAAGCCGCGAAATCTGGCCGCAGGACTGAACTGACGTCCGTTCTGCACTCAGCGCCGGCAAGCTTTTTCAGCAATCCCCGAAGCAGTAACGACAAGACTTATATTTTTGGAGAACCCGATGGACGCCAACCCGTTTGCAAAAATGCAGCGACTAGGCCGCGCGCTGATGCTGCCGATCGCCGTACTACCGGTGGCCGGCCTGCTTCTGCGTCTTGGCCAGCCCGATGTGTTCAACATCAAGATGATCGCCGACGCCGGCGACGCGATCTTCACCAACCTGCCGCTGCTTTTCGCCATCGGCATCGCGGTGGGCTTTGCGAAGGACAACAACGGCACGGCGGGCCTGGCTGGTGCGATCGGCTATCTCATCGAAGTGGCCGTGATGAAGGACATCGACGCCAAGCTCAACATGGGCGTGCTGTCGGGGATCATCGCCGGTATGGTGGCCGGCTATCTGTACAACCGCTACAAGGACATCAAGCTGCCCGAGTATCTGGCGTTCTTCGGCGGCAAGCGCTTCGTGCCGATCGCCACAGGCGTCGCGTGTCTGATACTCGGCATCATCCTCGGCCACATCTGGCAGCCGGTGCAGGCGGCCATCGACACCGCCGGCAACTGGCTCACGACGGCGGGCGCGCTCGGCACCTTCGTATTCGGCGTGCTGAACCGCATTCTGCTGGTCACGGGTCTGCATCACATCATCAACTCGCTCGCGTGGTTCGTGTTCGGCTCGTTCACGCCGCCGGGCGGCGGCGCGGTGGTGCACGGCGACCTGCACCGCTTCTTCGCGGGCGATCCGACCGCGGGCGGCTTCATGACCGGCTTCTTCCCGATCATGATGTTCGGCCTTCCGGCCGCGTGTCTCGCAATGTTCCATGAAGCCCCGAAGGAGCGCCGCGCGATCGTCGGCGGCCTGCTGTTCTCGATGGCCCTGACCGCGTTCCTCACGGGCGTGACCGAGCCGATCGAATACAGCTTCATGTTCCTCGCGCCGGTTCTCTACGCGATCCACGCGGTGCTCACCGGTCTGTCGCTCGCGATCTGCTCGGCGCTCGGCATTCATCTGGGCTTCACGTTCTCGGCGGGCGCGATCGACTATGTGCTGAACTACGGTCTGTCGCAGCGCGGCTGGCTGGCGCTCGTGATCGGCGCGATCTACTTCGTCGTCTACTACGGTCTGTTCCGTTTCTTCATCCGCAAGTTCAACATGGCGACGCCGGGCCGCGAACCGGCCACGACCGACGCGCAAACCGATGCCGACGTCACGGTCGAAGGCGGCCTGATTCCGCCGGTTCCGGGCGTGGCGGCAACGTCCGCGAACACGCGCGCTGCAAAGTACATCGCGGCGCTCGGCGGCGCATCGAACCTGACCCTCGTCGACGCCTGCACGACGCGCCTGCGCCTGTCGGTGGTGGATTCGGCGAAAGTGTCGGAACCGCAACTGAAGAATATCGGCGCGCGTGGCGTGCTCAAGCGCGGGGCGACCAACGTGCAGGTGATCATCGGGCCGGAAGCAGATCTGATCGCCGATGAAATCCGCACCGAACTCGAACATTCTTCGACGCGCGGCGCGACGCCGGCCTCGTCCACGCCGGCGCAACCGGTAGCCGCAGCCGCTGCCGCGAACGTCGATCAGACGCCCGGCCCGCTCGATCCGGACCCGTTCCGCTGGCTCGCGGTGTTCGGCGGCGCGACCAATGTCGTTTCGCTCGATGCGGTCGCCGCGACGCGCCTGCGCGTGGTCGTGCGCGATCCGTCGTCGGTGGATCGCCAGCGTCTGTCGTCGCTGGATGTGGCGTGGGTGTCGGCCGATACGTTCCATATCGTCGTGGGCGCAACGGCGCAGCGTTATGCCGAGCAACTCTCGACGCGACTGTCGTCCAAAGGCGGCGGCGCCGCGCCGCTGCCCGCCTGATGCGGTAGTCGATGCATGATTGCGGACGGCGCCTTCGGGCGCCGTTTGCTTATAAGCGCGCGATCAAATGAAAAGCCCGCCGTCTCGATGACGGCGGGCTTCGCAATTACTGCTACAGCACAGTCAGGTTTTACGCGTAGTCGTGCAACGCCGAGCGCATTTTCTTCATGGCGCTCGCCTCGATCTGGCGAATGCGCTCCGCCGAGACGCCGAATTCGTCGGCCAGCTCGTGCAGCGTCTTGCCGCCCGATCCGTCGTCCTGCACGTCGAGCCAGCGCGCCTTGATGATGCGGCGGCTGCGTTCGTCCAGCGATTCGAGCGCTTCGGCCAGGCCGTCGCTTTGCAGCTTGTCGAACTGGCGCGCCGCGATCACGTTGGTCGGCTCGTTGTGCGAGTCAGCCAGATAGGCGATAGGCGCGAATGCTTCCTCGCCATCTTCCACCTGACCTTCCAGCGCAATGTCGCCGCCCGACAGACGCGTTTCCATTTCAGCCACTTCTTCGCGCTTCACGTTCAGCTCGTTCGCGAGACCTTCGATTTCGTCCGGCGTAAAGGCCGAATGATTGGTCTTGTGGCTGCGCAGGTTGAAGAACAGCTTGCGCTGCGCCTTGGTCGTCGCGACCTTCACCATGCGCCAGTTGCGCAGGATGTACTCGTGGATCTCCGCCTTGATCCAGTGCATCGCGTACGAAACCAGGCGCACGTTTTGCTCAGGGTCGAAGCGCTTCACCGCCTTCATCAGACCGATATTGCCTTCCTGGATCAGATCGGCGTGCGGCAGGCCGTAGCCCAGATAGTTGCGGGCGATCGACACGACCAGGCGCAAGTGCGAAAGCACGAGCTGGCGCGCCGCGTTGAGGTTGCCCTGCTCGCGGAATTCGGTGGCGTACTGACGTTCCTCTGCCGGCGACAGCATGGGAATTCGGTTCACTGCTTGTATGTAGGAATCGATGTTGCCGATCTGGCCGGTCAGCATCGACGACTGTGCGTACGTCAGCGCGCCTGCCGATGAGGCCTTGGCAGGTGCCGAGCTCAATACATTCGGAAGGGTCATCGCATTGGTCACGCTCATAAGCTCCTTATCAACAATTCGCGTGCCGCCAGACGGCGGCGACAAGTCAGACACGATATTAGCACTCCGGTTCATCGAGTGCTAAGTGTTAGAGGGCGCAGGAATGAGGGAGTTCCCACAAAAGCTATCGAATTTGCGGGTTTGATAGAACAGACTGTTGCGCCGAGCGCGGTAGATGATACCGATTCGTCCGATGGTTTCGAACGGATTACCGTTTTTGTGCGCTGCGGCGAAAGAAAATTCAACAAATAGGCGAGGTGTATGCGATTTCTGCAAAGGTGGCGGAAGATCACTAAAATCCGCAGACGACATCGTTAGTGAAACACGCCCGTCTTCCGAGTAAGTAATTGGGGTGCTCATGCATAAAAACAAGACTCTCTGGCAACGTCCGCTCGCGCGTCTGACGGTTTGCGCCGCGCTCGGTGTTGCATCCACGGCCGCTCACGCAGACCGGTTCGGCGTGCAGATCGCCGGCGGCATGTCCGATCGCGACATCAATAAAGTCGATCTCGGCCTCGTCTGGGACCCCGATCTGACCTGGTGGGAAATCGGCGGCTTTCACTTCACGCTCGTCGGCGAAGGGCACGTGTCGTACTGGCACTCGACCATGCCCTACACCACCAACCCGGATATCTGGGAGTTCGGGGTGACGCCGATGGTGCGGTTTGTGAAAAGCTCGGGCTATTTCCGGCCGTTCATCGAGGCGGGCGTCGGCGTGCGGCTGCTTACGCACGCGCGTTTCTCGCCGTTTTTCACCGCATCGACGGCATTCCAGTTCGCTGACGTGGTGGGCATCGGCGTGATCTTCGGCCAGAAGCAGAGCTATCAGGCCGGCTTTCGCTACCAGCATGTGTCGAACGCGGGTATCAAAGAGCCGAATCCTGGTATAAATTTCAGCCAGCTATATCTGCAATACAACTTCTGACGAGGCGCCGGCGCATCGGTTCCTCGACACAAGGGGAATCGACAGATGCCGGCAAAAACCATTGAGGCCATACGCGGCCTCGAGCGCGATCGCTTCCGGGCGATGGTCGAGGGCGACGGCGCGGCGCTGGACACGCTGCTGGCCGAAAACGTCAGCTACGTGCACACGAACGGCAAGCGCGAGACGAAGCGTCAGTTCATCGACGCCATTGTTGCGGGCCGCCGCCGCTATCGCCAGATCGAAATCCAGTCGCAGGACGTGCTGCCCGCCGGCCGCGATACCTGTCTGGTATCGGGCCGCGCGCTGGTCGAAATGGAGTCGAAGAACGGCGCGCTGCTCTTTCCGATCGCCTATACCGCCGTGCACGTTCAGACCGAAGGCCAGTGGCAACTGCTCGCGCTGCAGGCGACGCGCGTGGCGCTCGAATAACCACGCGCGCGTTTTTCTTACGCTTCGAGCGCTTCGTCCTGCGTTTGCTGCGCGCGCTCCACGATCCGTCCCGACCGGTTCACCGCGCTCACGACCGCATCCGCGACCGCCAGCCCCGGATTTTCATGCACCGCGACGCCGAAGCGCGTCGGACCGTCGCCGACCCGGCAGCCGACAAACGCAGCGGTATCGCCGCCCGCCGTGACCGCCGTTTCGAACCAGTTGACGGCCGCATCGACATCGAGCGCGGCCGCGACCGTCTGCGCCCACGCGTCGCCGCCTGCCGCGCTCGCCGCGGGTGAAACCGCGACGCGCCTTTCGAACACCGCCAGCGTCGCCGCATCGATGCGCGACACCGGCCCGCCCGCATCGAAATATTCGCGCCGGAAGAGTTCGCAGATCGCTTCGCCGCCGATCTCCGCGCCGGATGCATCGGTCACTTTCTGGACGGCGTGGCTGAATTCGATCTGCACGCGGCGCGGCGGCGTGAAGCCAAGCCCGCGTTCGAGCAGATACGTCGAGCCGCCTTTGCCGGACTGGCTGTTCACGCGAATCACGGCGTCGTAGCTGCGGCCGAGATCGGCCGGATCGATCGGCAAATAGGGCACTTCCCAGACCGTGCCCGGCGCGCGCTGCGCGAAGCCCTTGCGGATCGCGTCCTGATGCGAGCCCGAGAACGCGGTGAACACGAGATCGCCCGCATACGGATGGCGCGGATGCACCGGAATCTGGTTACAGCGCTCGACGACGCGGCGCACGGCGTCGATATCGGAGAAATCGAGGCCCGGATCGATGCCTTGGGTATAGAGATTCATCGCGAGCGTGACGAGATCGACGTTGCCGGTGCGCTCGCCGTTGCCGAACAGGCACCCTTCGATGCGATCCGCGCCCGCGAGCACCGCCATTTCCGCCGCCGCCACCGCCGTGCCGCGATCGTTGTGCGGGTGAACGGAAAGCACGATGCTGTCGCGATAGCCCATGTTGCGGTCCATCCACTCGACCTGGTCGGCGAACACGTTCGGCATGGCGGCTTCGACCGTCGCGGGCAGATTCACGATCATTTTGTGATCGGGCGTCGGACGCCAGGTTTGCGCGACGGCGTCGCATACTTCGCGTGCGAACGAGAGCTCCGTCATGCTGAAGGTCTCGGGCGAATATTGATAGATCCAGTGCGTATCCGGCCGCGCCGCCGCGCATTCCTTGATGATGCGCGTGCCCTCGACCGCCAGCGCCTTCACTTCGTCTTTCGACTGATTGAACACGATCTTGCGGAAGGAGGGCGCGATCGCGTTATAGAGATGCACGATCACGCGGCTCGCGCCTTCGACGGCTTCGAACGTGCGCTCGATCAGTTCGCGGCGCGACTGCACGAGCACTTCGATGGTCACGTCGGCGGGAATGCGGTTTTCGTCGATCAGCTTGCGCACGAAATCGAAGTCCGTCTGCGATGCCGACGGGAACCCCACCTCGATCTCCTTGAACCCGATTTTCACCAGCATCTCGAAGAATTCGAGCTTCGCGGCGATGCTCATCGGCTCGATGAGCGACTGGTTGCCGTCGCGCAGATCGGTGCTCATCCAGATCGGCGCGCGCTCGATCGTGCGGGTCGGCCAGCGGCGGCCATTCAGACGGACTTGCGGAAACGGGCGGTATTTCTCGGCGGGGTTCGGCATCATGATCGTCGATCTCTCTTCGGACGGTTTGCGTAGCGTCTGCGAGAGAGGCCGTGTCCGGCGGCTGGCCGGGCGTGGCGGCATGCACGTACGACGAAGCTGCGCGCGCGGACACACGAATCACCAGCGATGGTGACGCCTGTGACCAACGTGAACGTGCGCGAAGCAGCGTGCATGTGACCCTCGCGTTTTCGTTTCGCGGGATGAGCCAACGAAAAGCTGACGACTACAAGTGGTAAGGAAAGGAACTGCGGGACTGCTGGCAGGACCGCGCTTGGCCGGAAGACCCGACAACGCGCGGCGCTACGTCTGGCGACTTACGCTAGACGTAGCGATAGGGGCCGCGCTAGGCGGCCCGAAATAATTCGGAGGGAGGAAGACTGGGTGAAGCGCATGCGTTCGACTTTAAACCAGCGTTGAATACCGTGTCAAATGGGGTTTGTCTGATCGACGACCGGTTTGCGCACGGTTTGCGCGATGACTTCGACCTGGCGCGCCACCGCGGGCGGCACGGGCACATCGCCGCGCAGCACGCTTTCGGTCCAGCGCGCGGTCGTCGCGGCGTCGAGCGCTTCGGGAAGTTCGATGTGCGGCGCGTGCGGCTGCGAGTGCTCCGGCGAGATCAGCGTTTCGACGCGGCCGTCGTGAAACCAGTCCACCTGCACCTGGCGGCGCGTGTCGGCGACGGCTTCGCCTTCCGTGCCGCGCGCGAGCAGCGCGCCGCCCGCCGCCGCGTCGGGATGTTCGGCGAGCAGCCCCGTCAGACTCTCGCGATACTCCGGGTGCGTGTAGTTGACGAGCCGCAGGCCCGGCTCCGCGAACGGCTGCAGAATCTTCACGAGCGTATGCGTGGAGTTGCGCACGCCCATGCGCCGCCGCAGCGCGAGCAGGCGAGCGAGCTTGGGCGCGAGCACGGCGATCGGCGCGAAGGCGAGGCGGCGCGACGCGAGGCTGTCTTCGATTTCATCGTGCGAAGCCGCGTGCGCGATGCCTAGCTCGGTGAAGATTTCAGCGCTCGTCACGCGGCCGGGATCGGCGGTGACGCCATGCACCAGCACCGGCACGCCTTCGCGCGCGAGCAGCAGCGACAACAGCGGCACGAGGTTCGGCGTCTTGCGCGCGCCGTTGTAGCTCGGAATCGACACGGGGCGCGCGTGCTCGCGGCCGTCCTGCACGTGCAGCGGCTCGAACGAGCGATGCGCGGCCGAGAGCATCGCCGCGAGTTCGGCCGACGTCTCGCCTTTCACGCGATACGCGAGCAGCACCGCGCCGAGTTCGAGCTCGGGCACGCGGTCTTCGAGCATCGCTTCGTAGAGCGCGTAGGTGTCGTCGTGCGAGAGGGCGCGCGCGCCGTTCGGCCCGCGGCCGATTTCCTTGATGTAGCGTGCGCAGGCGAAAGTGGGGGAAGCGGATTCGGTCATCGGGAAAAAGAGGCGCGGATCGGGCGCGCAGTTCCGCTTGGTTTCCGAAGCGGGAGCGATGCCGTCGCGCGTTTCAAGGTACAGGAGCTTATTGAGTACCGCATTTGACGGGCGCTGGCAAGGTGCCGCGGCGCGACGTTTCGCGCGGATATCGTCGTTTGCTTACTAACGGGGACCCTTCGGGCGATCATGCGAAGGCTCGTCGAAAGCTCGCAGAGCCGCGTCCCGCAAGCCTTCAGGCCTCGCCACGATTTCAGCGCGCGCGTTAAACTCGCTCTTCTCGCCGGCGGTTCGCGCCAGCGCGTTCGTCCATCAATCTGCATATCGAAAACAGCAACAGGAGAGCGGGATGAGTTACGTATTTCCTCCGGCGCCGGCCGCAGCGGTGCCCGTCGACGGTTCGAACGAGCGGTTTCCCGTTCGCCGCATCTATTGCGTCGGACGCAACTACGAAGCCCATGCGCGCGAAATGGGCCACGATCCCGACCGCGAGCCGCCGTTCTTCTTCAGCAAGCCCGCCGATGCCGTGCTGTACGTCGCGCCGGGCTCGACGGGCGAATTCCCGTATCCGTCGCAGACCGGGAATCTGCACTTCGAGATGGAGCTCGTCGCCGCGATCGGCAAGCAGGGCAAGGACATTCCCGCCGAAAAAGGGCTCGACTATGTCTACGGTTACGCGCTCGGCCTCGACATGACGCGCCGCGATCTGCAAGCCGAGGCGAAGAAGCTGGGCCGTCCCTGGGACACCGCGAAGGGCTTCGACCGCTCCGCGCCGATCGGCCCGATCCATCCGGTGTCAAAGGTCGGCCATCTGGAAAAGAGCGCGATCTGGCTCTCCGTCAACGGCGAGGAAAAGCAGCGCTCGGACATCTCGCAACTGATCTGGTCGGTCGGCGAGACGGTCGCGTACCTGTCGACGCTTTTCGAGCTTTTCCCCGGCGATCTCATCTTCACGGGCACGCCCGAAGGCGTCGGCGCGGTTGTGAAGGGTGATCTGCTCAAGGGCGGCGTCGAGGGCATCGGCGAGTTTTCGGTGCGCGTCGTATGAAGCTTTACAGCTATTTCCGCAGCTCGGCGGCGTATCGCGTGCGCATCGCGCTGAATCTGAAAGGGCTCGATTACGAGTACGCGCCCATTCACCTACTGCGCGACGGCGGCGAGCAATTGAAGCCCGCGTATCGCGCGGTGAATCCGGACGGCATCGTGCCCGCGCTCGTCGATGGCGACGACGTGCTCACGCAGTCGCTCGCGATCATCGAGTATCTGGAGGAGACGCATCCCGAGCCGGCGCTTCTGCCGAAAAGCCCGTCCGATCGCGCTTTCGTGCGCTCGGTAGCGATGCAGGTGGCGTGCGAGATTCATCCGCTCGACAATCTGCGCGTGCTCAAGTACCTGAAGCACACGGTGAAGGTGCCGGACGAGGCGAAAGACGCGTGGTACCGGCATTGGGTCGAAAGCGGTTTCGAATCGCTCGAAAAGCGCCTCGCCGCCGATAAGCGCGTGGGCGCGCTCACCTTCGGCGACACGCCGACCGTCGCCGATCTGTGCATCGTGCCGCAGGTGTTCAACGCGCGGCGCTTCGGCATCGACGTGAGCCGCTATCCGACGATCGAGCGCATCGCCGATCACGCCGCCGCCATCGACGCCTTCGCGCGCGCGGAGCCCGGCGCTCAGCCCGACGCCGAATGACGGGAGCGTTTGGCAGTTATCTGTCGGGCGCGGGGCTGGGCGCGAGCCTCATCATGGCGATCGGCGCGCAGAACGCGTTCGTGCTGAAGCAGGGACTGAAGCGCAGGCACGTGGGCATCGTCGTGTCGATCTGCGCGTTCATCGACGTTCTGTTGATCGCGCTCGGCGTCGGCGGCATGGGCGCGCTCATCGCGCGTGCGCCGTTTCTGCTCGACGTGATTCGCTGGGCGGGCGCGATCTTCGTGTTTCTGTACGGGCTGCGCGCGTTTATCGCGGCGTGGCGCGGGCCGGGGCATCTGAACGCGTCCGACGGCGAATCGCAGACGGCCGTCGGCGCGGCGTCCACCGTGCTTGCGTTGTCGCTGCTCAATCCGCACGTCTATCTGGATACCGTGGTGCTGCTCGGCGGCATTGGCGCGCGGCGCGGCTGGCCCGGCAACGCATGGTTCGCGGCGGGCGCGATGTGTTCGTCGATCGTCTGGTTCACCGCGCTCGGCTACGGCGCGCGCCTGCTCGAACCGTGGTTCGAGAAGGACGTCTCCTGGCGCGTGCTCGACGTGATCGTCGGCTGCGTGATGTGGTGGATCGCCGCTTCTCTGGTGTTCTCGCGATGAAAAAAGGCGTCCACGCGGACGCCTTTTTGCGTTCTAGCCGAGCAGCGCGTCGGCGAACTCTTCCGCGCTGAACGGCTGTAGATCTTCGACTTTTTCGCCCACGCCGATGAAATACACCGGAATGGGCCGCTGCCGCGCGATCGCGGCGAGAATGCCGCCTTTCGCGGTGCCGTCGAGCTTCGTGACGACGAGGCCGGTCAGGCCCAGCGCGTCGTCGAACGCCTTCACTTGCGCGAGTGCGTTCTGGCCCGTGTTCGCGTCGATGACGAGCAGCACTTCGTGCGGCGCGTCGGGCATCGCCTTCGCGATCACGCGGCGCACCTTGCGCAGCTCTTCCATCAGATGCAACTGCGTCGGCAGGCGGCCGGCGGTGTCGGCCATCATCACGTCGATCTTGCGCGCGCGCGCCGCACCGACGGCGTCGTAGATCACCGCGGCGGCGTCGCCGCTTTCCTGCGCGATCACCGTGACGTTGTTGCGCTCGCCCCAGACCGTGAGTTGCTCGCGCGCGGCGGCGCGGAAGGTGTCGCCTGCGGCCAGCAGCACGGACTGGTTGAATCGCTGCAAATGCTTCGCCAGCTTGCCGATGCTCGTGGTTTTGCCGACGCCGTTGACGCCCGCGATCATCATCACGAGCGGTTGTGCGCGCCCTAGCATCAAGGACTTCTCGAGCGGGCGCAGCAGGTCGATCAGCAGTTCGCGCAGCGCCGCTTTCACCTGCGTCGCGTCGGTCAGGCGCTCGGCGCGCACTTTCTCGCGCAGCGATTCGAGCAGGAATTCGGTGGCGTCGACGCCGGCGTCCGACATCAGCAGCGCGGTTTCGAGTTCTTCGTACAGATCTTCGTCGATCTTCGCGCTGACGAAAATGCCGGTCAGGTTGTTGCTCGTCTTCGAAAGACCATGACGCAGGCGCGAAAGCCACGACTTCTTCGCGGCGGCATCGAGCATGGGCGGCGGCACGATTTCTTCGCTCGCCTGATCCGTCTCGGGCGCGCGCAGCCATTGCGACGTCGTGCGGCCTTGCCAGTATTCCTTCGATTCCGCCGTGGAGGGCGCGGCGGGTTTTACGGGCTCGGGCGCGACCGGCGCTGCTTGCTCATGAACCTCCGGCGCGGCTTCTTCCGGCTCGGCCTCAGTGCCGAGCGCCTGCCGTTCCAGTTCGGCCTCGGAGATTTCTTCGTCCTCGGCGGCCTCGACGGATTCGTCCTGAGGCGTATCGAGCGGCTCGTCGGCCGGCTTTTTGAATCGTTTGAAGAAGCTGAACATGGGTGTGTGACGATGATGCGCGTGTGATCCGACGGCCCCGTGCGCACTGTCGAGCCGCTTTGCGCGAGGCGCGCGCATTGGAATAGGAGGCGCATATTTTATCAGGCGCGGCCGCGCGCGCCCGTGCGGCTCCCGGCACGGCGCGCGCGTGTGGTAACGTTGGCTTTCATTGCCCGCGCCGGCCGGTCTTCAAGTAAAAACGCCCCGGCGCGTCCGACTCCACCAATCCATTCCATGTCTCGCTCGTCCGCCACCCGAACCGTATTGCCCAGCCACACGCCGTCGCGCGGAGGCAAACCGCACACGATCCGCATCATCGGCGGAGACTGGAAGCGCACGCCGCTGCCCGTGCTCGATCTCGACGGGCTCAGACCCACGCCGGATCGCGTGCGCGAAACGCTCTTCAACTGGCTCGGTCAGGACCTGACGGGACAAACCTGCCTGGACATGTTCGCCGGCAGCGGCGCGCTCGGTTTCGAAGCCGCGTCGCGCGGCGCCGCGCGCGTGCTGATGATCGAGCGCAGCGCGAAGGCCGCCGCGCAGATTCGGGCGAATCAGTCGAAGCTCGGCGCGCGCAATATCGAGGTCGCGGAAGCGGACGCGCTGCGCCTCGCCGCCAGCCTCGCGCCCGGCTCGTTCGACGTGATCTTTCTCGATCCGCCCTTCGGCGATCAGGCGCTTTTGCTACGCGCGCTGGACATCGCCGCGCCGCTCGCCGCGCCTGACGGCGCGATCTACGTCGAATGCGGTGACGCGCTCGACGTAGCGAACATCGAGGCCCTCGCCGGCTGGGCGATCGTGCGCGAAGGCAAAGCGGGAGCGGTCCGCTATCATTTGCTGCGCCGCGAAAATGAGGAATAATGCGCGTTCTCCATTTTGGCGCAGCCAATCTGGCGGGGAATGAGGCACAGTTGGTCGTCGCAGCCACGCGGCCCAATGTAAATAGAAGAGGAGAAAGCTCATGGTTGTCGCCGTGTATCCGGGTACGTTCGACCCGCTCACTCGCGGGCATGAAGACATCGTCCGGCGCGCATCGAGCATTTTCGATCAGCTCGTCGTCGGTGTTGCAGACAGCCGCGCCAAGAAGCCGTTTTTCACGCTGCAGGAGCGGCTCGATATCGCACACGATGTACTCGGGCACTACCCGAACGTGCAGGTGAGCAGTTTTACGGGGCTATTGAAGGACTTCGTGCGCAAGAACAACGCGCGCGTGATCGTGCGCGGCCTGCGCGCCGTCTCGGATTTCGAGTATGAGTTCCAGATGGCCGGGATGAACCGCTATCTGCTGCCCGATGTCGAGACGATGTTCATGACGCCGTCCGATCAGTATCAGTTCATTTCGGGCACGATCGTGCGCGAGATCGCGCAACTGGGTGGCGACGTGAGCAAGTTCGTGTTCCCGTCGGTCGAAAAGCGTCTGATCGACAAAGTCACCGAGCAGACGCAGAAAGATCCGGCGGCGCCTTGATACGCCGGGCCCGCGCGCTTATCTTCGAAGGTGCGCGGGTTTATGCCGGAGCTTGTCCGGCGCAAGAGAGTGAAGCATGTCCCTGATCATTACCGACGAGTGCATCAACTGCGACGTTTGCGAGCCCGAGTGCCCGAACGACGCCATTTCGATGGGTCCGGAAATCTACGTCATCGACCCGAACAAATGCACGGAATGCGTCGGCCATTTCGACGAGCCGCAGTGCCAGCAAGTCTGCCCGGTGGAATGCATTCCACGCGATCCGGCGCACGCCGAAACGCCCGAGCAGTTGCTGGCCAAATATCACGCGCTGATGGCCGCGAAGGGTTCCGCCTAAGCCAGGATCTCGCCCAGCGCCGTGACGAGCGCGTCGCATTCGTCCGGCGTGCCGATCGAGATGCGCAAATGCTGGTCGATGCGCGGCAGCTTGAAATGGCGCACGAAAATCTCCTTCGCCTTGAGCGCGGCGGCGAGCGTCGCGGCGTCGTGCGCGGGATGCTTCGCGAACACGAAGTTGGCCGCGGACGGCACGACATCGAACCCTAGCGTCTGCAACTGGGCGGTCAGCTTCTCGCGGCTCGCCACCACTTTCGCGCAGCTTTGCTCGAACCACGCGTCATCCTCGTACGACGCGAGCGCTGCCGCCTGCGCGAGCCGGTCGAGCGGATACGAGTTGAAGCTGTCCTTCACGCGCGTGAGCGCTTCGATCAGCGCCGCATCGCCGAACGCAAAGCCGACGCGCATACCCGCGAGCGAACGCGCTTTCGACGTCGTCTGCACGACGAGCAGATTCGGATACGTATCGATCAGATTCACGGCCGATTCGGCGCCGAAATCGACATACGCTTCATCGACGATGACCGGCGCGTCCGGATTCGCCTTCAGCAGCACCTCGATTTCCGAAAGCGGCAGGGCGCGGCCCGTCGGCGCGTTCGGATTCGGCAGCAGCACGCCGCCGCTGGGCGCGCGGTAGTCGTCGACATCGATGGCGAAATCGGAGTTCAAAGGCACCGTTTCGTACTCGACGCCGTACAACTGCGCGTAGACCGGATAGAAGCTGTAGGTGATGTCCGGAAAGCGGATCGGCCTGTCGTGCTTGAGCAGCGCGGCAAAGGTGTGCGCGAGCACTTCATCGGAGCCGTTGCCCGCAAACACCTGATCGACGCGCACGCCATGATGCTTCGCCACGGCTTCGCGAAGCGCGTGGGCGGTCGGATCGGGATACTTGCGCAGCGACGCGCCGTCCTCGCCGAGCTCGCGGCGAATCGCCTCGACGGCGCGCGGCGACGGCGGGTACGGATTTTCGTTCGTGTTCAGCTTGACGGGGTGCGCCAGCGCGGGCTGCTCGCCCGGCACATACGGCGTCAGACCATGGACGATTTCGCTCCAGAAACGGCTCACTTTATTCGACTCCAGTTCAAGAGTTGCGATGCAGGTTCATCACGGCGCGCTCGGTTTCGCCGGCGACGACGAAAGGCATCACGGCGAGCGCGCGCTCGATCGACTGATCGATCACATCCTGTTCTTCGCGGCGCGGCGGCTTGAGCACGAAGTTCGCGACATCGGGTTTTGCGCCGGCGCGCGCGCCTTCGGGAATCAGATCGCGCGGATGTCCGATGCCGATGCGCAGCCGCCAGTATTGCTGCGACGACAGATGCGCGGAGATGTCCTTCAGACCGTTGTGCCCGCCGCTGCCGCCGCCGAGTTTCATCTTGACGGTGCCGGGCGGCAGGTCGAGTTCGTCGTGCGCGACGAGAATCTCGTCCGGCAGGATCTTGAAGAACTGCGCGAGCGCGACCACCGATTGTCCCGAGCGGTTCATGAAGGTCTGCGGTTCGAGCAGGTGGATTTCGTGGCCGTGCAGGCGTCCCTTGCCGTAGAAGCCGTGAAAACGGCGTTCGTCGCGCAGCGTTGCGCCGGCGTCGCGTGCGAACTGGTCGACGAACCAGAAGCCCGCGTTGTGCCGCGTCGCGGTGTATTCGGCGCCCGGATTGCCCAGGCCGACGATCAGCTTGATCATGTCAATTTCGTCTAGTGCGAAAAAAACCCGCCGGGCTTGCGCTCCGGCGGGTCACGTCGACCGTTCCTGAGAACGAATCGAGAGGATAGCGTATTTCTGCGTGCTTACTCGGCAGCCGGCTTTTCGCCTTCAGCAGCTTCGCCCGCTTCCGACTGCACAGCAGCCGGAACGGTCGCCGATGCCACCACCGGGTTTTCCGCTTCGACCGACACCGTCAGGCTCACGCCCTTCGGCAGCGCGATGTCCTTCGCGTGCATCGTCTGGCCGGCTTCGATCTTCGCCAGATCGATTTCCAGGAACTCAGGCAGGTCTGCCGGCAGGCATTCCACTTCCAGTTCCGTCACGACGTGCGAGATCACCGCGCCCGACAGCTTCACGGCCGGGTTCGTTTCCTGGTTCATGAAGTGCAGCGGCACCTTGGTGTGCAGCTTCTTCTTCGCGTCGACGCGCTGGAAGTCCACGTGCAGCACGAGCTGCTTGAACGGGTGGTATTGCACGTCGCGCAGCAGAACCGGTTGCGACTTGCCGGCCACTTCCAGATCCAGAATGGACGAGTGGAAAACTTCTTTCTTCAGGGCGTGCCACAGGGCGTTATGGTCGAGTTCGACCAGTTGAACGTCCGTTTCACCGCCGTACACGATACCCGGGGTCTTGCCCGAGTTACGCAGGCGGCGGCTCGCACCCGTACCTTGCTTGCTACGCTCGAAAGCGACGACTTTCATGTTTGACTCCTCTATCTGCCCGCGACCAGGCAGGGAAACCGGGATCGTCGAAAATAGGCGATCCCAAAACAAGCAGCACGAACCTTCGTCCGTTCGCGCTGATCATGCAAAAACGCGAAGCGTCTGCTTCGCGTTCCTTGCTCAATTCTGATTAACCTTCGGCGAAGAGCGACATCACCGAGTCGCCGCGCCGGATTCGCGAGAACGTCTCCGCGAGCAGGCCCGCGCTCGACAGCGGGCGGATCTTCGGGCACGCGAGCGATTCGGCCGACAGCGGAATGGTGTCCGTGACGACGAGTTCGTCGAGTTCCGATGCCGCGATACGTTCGGCCGCGCCACCCGAGAGCACCGGATGCGTCGCGTACGCGAAAACCTGCTTTGCACCGCGCGCCTTCAGCACTTGCGCGGCTTTGCACAGCGTGCCGGCGGTGTCGACCATGTCGTCCATGATCACGCAGGTACGGCCTTCGACTTCCCCGATGATGTTCATCACCTCGGCGACATTCGCCTTCGGACGGCGCTTGTCGATTATCGCGAGGTCGGTGTTCAACTGCTTGGCGAGCGCACGCGCGCGCACCACGCCGCCGACGTCCGGCGACACGACCAGCAAATGGTCATGGTTCTGCTTGCGCAGGTCGCCGAGAAGAACGGGGGTAGCGTAGATATTATCGACGGGGATGTCGAAGAAACCTTGAATCTGGTCGGCGTGAAGGTCCATGGTGATCACGCGATCGACGCCGGCAATTTCCAGCATGTTCGCGACGACCTTCGCCGAGATGGCCACTCGCGCGGAACGCGGACGGCGGTCCTGGCGCGCATAGCCGAAGTAGGGAATGGCTGCGGTGATCCGGCCTGCGGATGCGCGCTTGAGCGCATCGACCATGATCATCAGTTCCATCAGGTTGTCGTTCGTGGGGGCGCAGGTGGACTGCAGAACGAATGCGTCTTTGCCCCGAACATTTTCCTGAATCTCGACCATGATCTCGCCGTCTGAAAAACGGCTGACCATCGCTTTACCGAGAGGAATTCCAAGGATCTTGACGACTTCCTGTGCAAGCGCGGGATTTGCGTTGCCAGTAAAAACCATCAGGCCGTCACTGCTCATCGTGCACCTGTCTGCGGCTGGAGGCGAGAGGAAAAACGCGAGAAAAGGAATGGCAGGGGAGGAAGGACTCGAACCCTCGCATGCCGGAATCAAAATCCGGTGCCTTGACCAACTTGGCGACTCCCCTACACAACTCTGAGTCTCGCCGGGAAGTGTAGGACATACCCGGCAAAACAAAACCTATGACGCGAAAGCGAAGAGAGGATGAGAATCCAGACTTGCCGCTACCACGCTCTTCCAGCTTGCCGGCAGTTTGGCTTGCGCCATTTCTGCTTCGGCTCGGCTTTGGAACGCAGCAAACACGCTTGCTCCAGATCCGGTCATTCGCGCTGGTGCGAGGTTCGAGAACCATTCGAGCACCTTTGCAACTTCCGCGTACTTCCCAGTCACAACTGCCTGCATGTCGTTTCGACCGAAGCTGTCAGGCCAACTAGCGTCTGACGTTTGCTGCACTAGGAAGTCCGCTATTGTGACGACTTTCGTATCCCGCGTCAAGCTTTTTTCGGAGAAAATCGCCGCGGTGGGGACGTGAGCATCGGGCGTTACTACGAGGAAGAAACGTTTCGGCAGATCGACTGCCTGAAGCGCTTCGCCCACCCCTTCTGCGAATGCATTCTGTCCGAAGACAAAAAACGGCACGTCCGCGCCGAGTTGCAGGCCGAGATTCTGCAGAATCTCACGCGGAAGCGCAAGCCCCCAGAGACGATTCAACGCTAAAAGTGTGGTTGCCGCGTCGGAACTGCCTCCACCGAGGCCCGCGCCCATTGGCAGGCGCTTGTCGATTTCAATCTCGACGCCGAACTGCGTGCCCGTGTGCGCCTGAAGCAGGCGCGCGGCGCGCACGATGAGATCGCCAGCTTCGGGCACGCCCGGCACGTCGGTCTTGCGTGCGATGACGCCGTCGTCGCGACGCGTGAAGTGCAGCCGGTCGCCCCAGTCGAGAAGCTGGAAGACGGTCTGCAGCGCGTGATAGCCGTCCGGGCGGCGGCCCGTGATGTGCAGGAAAAGGTTCAGCTTCGCGGGCGCGAGACAGTCACGAAGCGATTCGGTCGATGAAGCCATACGTGATGCTTGAAAACGATGCGGCAGGGTTATTGATCGAGCACGAGCTTGATGTCGAGCGGCGGTTCGTTGCGCACGAGATTCACGCGCTTCACGCCCGCGGCGGGCGCATCGGCATAGGCGAGGTAATCGATCGTCCATCCGTCCTGCCTGATCTCCTTCGGACGGCCATTGGCCGCTTCGGGATCGAGCGTGGTCTGGGCGCGCGAAGTCGGCGCGGCGGACGGCTGCAGCCAGTAGCGCAAGCCTTCCACCGGCAGCGCGAAGCCGAGCGTGTTCTGCATGAGCTGCGAGACGTTGTCGGCGCTCACCGGTTGCCGGTTGGGCAATTCGAGCGTCGCGAGCGACGGCGACGACGTAACGATCGCCATCGTCTGGCCGAGCGGATTGCGCAGTTGCAGCGTGACGGTGTCGCCCGTTTCCTGCCAGTCGAAGTTGCCGTACGCGTTGCGCTGCACACCGTTCTGGTCGTTGTACTGCACGGCGAAGCGTCCGTGATACGCGCGGCTCGTCTGTGTCGCGAGCGAGGTGCTGGCGGCCGATGTCGTCGGCAGGCGCGGCTGCATCGCGCAACCGGACAAAATCAGCGCGGCGAGCGTAGTGAAACCGAGCGCGCCACGTCGGAGCGACGCGCCGTTGAAGAACTCGAATGCCATCAAAGGTCGTTTACCTGGAGTCGTTTTAGCGTTTTGACGAGCGTGTCGTTGTCCGGTTCGAGCTTTTGCGCCTGCCGCCAGGTGGCGCGCGCCAGATCCTGCTGCCCGGACTTCCACTGGACTTCGCCCAGATGCGCGCCGATCTCGGCATTCGGCTGAAGGTTATAAGCGTTCTTGAGAATCTTCTCCGCTTCGGCCGAATTGCCCTGACGGAAGCGCGCCCAGCCGAGGCTGTCCATGATGAACGCGTCGTTCGGCGCAAGCGACACGGCCTTTTCGATCAGCTTCACCGCTTCGTCGAGCCGCTGATTGCGATCGACGAGCGAATAGCCGAGCGCGTTGTACGCCTGCGGATTGTTCGGCTGCGTGCGCATCAGGGTGCGCAATTGCGCTTCCATGACGTCGTAATGGCCGTTCTTTTCCGCGGCCATCGCGTAGTCGTAGATGAGATCGGGATCGTCCGGGAACGCTGCCACGGCCTTGGCGAGATTCGCTTCGGCCTCCTTGTAGCGATGCGCCTCGAACAGAATCGCCGAATCCGTGCGCGCGAGCAGCGCGAGATCGCGCGGATCGGAGCTTTGCAGATTGCCGATGAGCGCGCGGGCGTCATCGACCTTGCCTTGCTTCGCGAGCAGTTGCGCGCGCGTGATCTGCGCGGGCAAATACTGCTGGCTCGTGCGCGGAATCTTGTCGAGCCACTGGCTCGCGGCGGCATCGTTCTTTTGTTCGAGCGCGAGTTGCGCCAGATAGATGTACGCCTGGCCAGGGTCCGCGCCGGGCGTGCTTTCCGCCGTCTTCGCGTAGAGATTCAGAAAGTCCTGCGCCTTGTCGAACTGCTTCTTCTGAATGTTGATGAGCGCGAGCGCCATCAACGGCGTCAGGTCTTTCGGATCGTTCTTGCGCATGATCTCGAACTGCTTCTGCGCATCGTCGAGCCTGTCGGCCGACAGATACAACTGCGCGAGCGCGAGCCGTGCGTCATGCGATTTCGGATTCTTGTCGAGATACTTCTCGAACGAAGCGATGCCTTCCTTGCGCTCGTCCGGGCCCATGCGCGCGAGCGTCAGCGCGGCGGGCAGATAATCCGGCTTGAGTTGCAACGCTTTTTCGAGCGAGGCCTTCGCGCCCGGCGGATCGTCGGCGATGAGCTGCTGACGCGCGAGCGCAAGCTGCGTCTCGGGACGGTCGAGATCGTTTCTCGTCAGATCTTTGAGCACGTTCAGCCCGCCGACGCGATTCGGTCCGCGCGCGAGCAGGCTCTGCAACGAGAGAATGGCTTCGCCGCGCTGCTCGGGCGCGACCTTCGCGAGTTCGCGTTCGAGCGTGGGCTTCGCATCTTCCGGCTTGCCGGCGACGATCAGAAGCGATGCGCTCAACTGCGCCGCGCGCTCCGAATGCGGAGCGAACTGCTGCCAGAGTTGCGCCGACGTGAGCGCATCGTTCGGGCTTTGCGCGGCGATCGCGATTTCGGTGGCGCGCTGCGCGAAACGCGGATCGTGCGTGTCGCGGGCGAGCGCGAGGTACGTCTGATAAGCGGGCGCGGGCTGGCCACGCTGCAACGCGACTTCCGCGGCCAGAACCTGAAACACGATCTGGCTGGACATCGAGACGTTCGGCAGGTCCTGCTTTTCCGCGCCGCTCACCGGCGCGGTCAGCAGATCGGCCGCGCTTTGCGCGTCGGACTGGTCATCGGCGCTCGGAACGGGTGTCGCGTTCGGCGACTGAGCGTGCGCGGGCGCAAACGCCAGCGCGGCCATCGCGAGCGCGACGGCGCCGGCGATGCGCGACATGGGCACGGCGAACGAATGCGTCAAGCCGGCCTGACGCTTCGCAAACAGCTTCATGACGAACGAGTTCATGGAAATCCAGACGATGTTTCGGTCGATTGTAACGCGGTGGCTAAAATACCGGCACACTCGCCCCAGCAAGACTCTCTCCAGAAAAATGCCCGAACTGCCGGAAGTCGAAGTCACCCGCCGGGGAATCGAACCCTACGTCGCCGGAAGGCGCGTCGAGCACGTCGATGTGCGCACGCCCGCGCTGCGCTGGCCCATCCCGAAGCATCTTCCGAAGACGCTCGGTCATCTCAAGATCGACAAGGTCGAGCGGCGCGGCAAGTATCTGCTGTTCGAAACCGTCGAAGGCTGGCTGATCGTGCATCTCGGCATGACGGGCACGCTGCGCGTGCTGCGGCACGTGCCGAAGCCGCCCGAGGCGGCGCGGCACGATCACGTCGATATCGTGTTCGACGATTTCATCCTGCGCTTTCGCGATCCGCGGCGCTTCGGCGCGATTCTCTGGCATCCGCGCGCGGACGGCGACGTGCTCGATCATCCGTTGCTCGCGACGCTGGGCGTCGAGCCGTTCTCGCCGGCGTTCTCCGGCGCGCTGCTGTTTCGCGAGACGCGCGGACGCAAGGTGTCGGTGAAGCAGGCGCTGCTCGCGGGCGGCATCGTCGTGGGCGTTGGCAATATCTATGCGTCGGAGAGCCTGTTTCGTGCGGGCATCCGGCCGACGACCGCCGCGGGCCGCATCTCGCTCGTGCGCTACGACCTGCTCGCGGACGCCGTGCGCGTGACGCTCGCCGCCGCCATCGAGAAGGGCGGCAGCACGTTGCGCGATTTCGTCGGCAGCAACGGCGAGTCGGGCTACTTCCAGCTCGACTATTTCGTCTATGATCGCGCGGGCCTGCCGTGTCATGTCTGCGGCACCGCCATCAAACAGATCGTTCAAGGGCAGCGCTCGACTTACTTTTGTCCGCGCTGCCAACGCTAATTTCCGATGCTCGCTCTCACCGATTTTTCTTCGCGTCTCATCGCGTGGCAACGCATTCACGGCCGTCACGACCTGCCGTGGCAGAACACGCGCGACGCATATCGCATCTGGCTTTCGGAGATCATGCTGCAGCAGACGCAGGTCTCGACCGTCATTCCGTACTACGCGCGTTTCCTCGAACGCTTTCCGACGGTGACGGCGCTCGCCGATGCGCCCATCGACGATGTCATGGCGCTCTGGGCCGGCCTCGGCTACTACTCGCGCGCGCGCAATCTGCATAGCTGCGCGAAGGTGGTCGCGCACGAGCACGGCGGCGCGTTTCCGCAAACCGTCGACGATCTCGCGATGCTGCCCGGCATCGGGCGTTCGACGGCGGCGGCCATCGCGTCGTTTGCTTTCGGCGCGCGCGCGACAATCCTCGATGGCAACGTCAAGCGCGTGCTCGCGCGCGTGTTCGGCGTCGAGGGCTTTCCGGGCGAGAAGAAGGTCGAAAACGCGATGTGGGCGCTCGCCGAATCGCTGCTGCCCGACGCCGCGCACGAGGACGACGTGACCGCGTACACGCAAGGACTGATGGACCTCGGCGCCACGCTCTGCGTGCGCGGCAAGCCGGATTGCGCGCGCTGCCCGTTCGCATCGGATTGCGTGGCGAAGATCGAAGGGCGTCAGCGCGAGTTGCCCGCCGCGCGCCCCAAAAAGGCCGTGCCGACACGCAAGACATGGATGCTCGTCCTGAAGGACGGCGATTCGATCCTGCTCCAGAAGCGTCCGGCTATCGGCATCTGGGGCGGGCTGTGGAGCCTGCCCGAGGCCACGGACGAAGCTGCGCTCGCCGAAGTCGCACTGAATCTCGGCGCCGATGCGCAGTTGGAGCGGCTTGCGCCGCTGTCGCATGCGTTCACGCACTTCAAGCTGGATATCGAGCCGCGGCTGGGCGTTGCGCGCCATGCGCCGCGCGAGCTGGCGAGCACCGAAACGGTCTGGGCGCCGCTCGCGAAAATCGATGCCTACGGCGTGCCGGCTCCGGTGCGCAAACTGATCGACGCGCTCTCGGGCTCGCTTATTTAAAGCTAAAGCAACTGGTGGTGCTGCATATAGTGATGCACCACGTCGATACGCGCGCCGGCGTCCATTAACTCCATGAGTTTCTGGCGGGCGCGCATGGGAATCGGCAGAATTTCGGCGAGGCGATTCGACACCCACGTCGGGTCGTCATAGAGAAACGGTTCGACGAAAGGCAGGTTCTGCGGCTCGCGTTCCTTGATCGTGTCGATGATCCGCTCCAGCACTTCTGCGCACGCGCCGAACTTGGCGAGCGTCTCGGCGCCTTGCAGCGGCTGATCCTCGCCGAGCAATTCCGCCGTGCCGACGAGCAGATTGCTCGGCTCCACGCGATGATCCGTCAGCCTGAAGCGTGCCGTTCCGCGCGCCTGCACGAGCAGCAGACCGAAGGTATCGACATCGCATTCCGAGATCTCGGCAAGACAGCCGATGTTCTCCGGCACGGACGGATCGCCCGGCGACGCGACCTCGTGCCCGCTCTTCAGCAGGCACACACCGAACGGCGTCTGTTCGCGCAGGCACTCGCGCGCCATGTCCAGATAGCGCGCCTCGAAGATCTTGAGCGGCAGCAGGCCGCCCGGAAACAGCACGGTGTGAAGCGGAAACAGCGGCAAGTCGGACAAAACCGGATTTGCGGACATCGCGCCCCTCCAGAATGGACCGCCGGCGCGGCGATCGGGTTCGCGCGTGAACCGCGCCGTCATCCAGCGGGGATGGGCGCGTCACGATGCCGCACGATCACATTGGCCGTCTCGCAAAAGCGCGCGGCGAGCGCCTCTGCGATGAACACCGAGCGATGCTGGCCGCCCGTGCAGCCGATCGCGACGGTGAGATAGCTGCGATTGTCGTCGCGAAAACGCGGCAGCCATTTGCCGACGAACGCGCCGATGTCGTCGATCATCTCGCCGACCAGCGGCTGCGCGTTGAGAAAGTCGATGACCGGCCGGTCGAGACCCGTGAACGGGCGCAACTCGCGATCGTAATACGGGTTGGGAAGCGTGCGCACGTCGAACACGAGATCGGCGTCGAGCGGCACGCCACGCTTGAAGCCGAACGATTCGAACATCAGCGTGAGGTCGGCGGCGTCGGTCTCGACGAAGCGCTTGACCCACGCGCGCAGCACGTTCGCGCGCAGATTGCTCGTGTCGATCTGATGGCCGAACTCGGCGAGCCCCGCGACCAGTTCGCGCTCGCGTTCGATGGCTTCCGCGAGCGAGTTCAGCACGCCGACGTCGGCTTCGTGCTTCGGCGGTCCAGAGAGCGGATGACGCCGGCGCGTTTCCGAGAAGCGCTGAATCAGGGACTGCGTGCTCGCGTTGAGGAACAGCACGCGCAGATCGTAATCGTGCGAGAGCGTGTTGATGATGGCGGGCACTTCGTCGAGCAGAAGGCTCGAGCGCGCGTCGATCGCAACGGCGAGCCGCGTCTGGCCTTCCTTCGCGAGATAGGCGGCCAGCTCGGGCAGAAAACGCGGCGGCAGATTATCGACGCAGTAATAGCCGCCGTCTTCCAGGGCGTTCAGCGCTACGGACTTGCCGGAACCGGAGATGCCGGTGATCAGAATGATACGCATGGGTCTTCGGAGTTCGCTTTCCCTTAGCTTAGCACCTGCGCCCGATTCGTTTCGGCACGCGCAACGTCTTGCCGCGCGCGCTCAGATCAGCTTGCCGGGAAACTGGCTGTCGGGGTCCTGCATCGCAAGGCGTTGACGATCCATGAAGTCGCGCAAGGTATCGATCCCGCGCAGTTGCAGAATCGTGTTGCGCACGGCGGCTTCGACCAGCACGGCCAGGTTGCGGCCCGCGGCCACTTGAATCGTCACTTTGCTGATCGGCAGGCCGAGCACGTCGACGGTCTGGCTTTCAAGCGGCAGGCGCTGGAATTCGCCGTCCGGCCGCCGCACGAGCTGCACGATCAGCTTGAGCTTCATTTTCCGGCGCACGGCCGTTTCACCGAAGATCGTCTTGATGTCGAGCAGCCCGAGGCCGCGCACTTCGAGCAGGTTTTGCAGGAGAGGCGGGCAGCGGCCTTCCACGAAGTCAGGACCGAGGCGCACGAAATCCACGGCGTCATCGGCGACGAGACCGTGACCGCGGCTGATGAGTTCCAGCCCGAGCTCGCTCTTGCCGAGGCCCGAGTCGCCGGTGAGCAGCACGCCCATGCCGAGAATGTCGATGAACACGCCGTGCAGCGTCGCGCGCGGCGCGAGTATGCGCGACATGTACGCGCGCAGGCTGTCGATGACGGCGGCGGCGGACATGCGCGTCGTGAACAGCGGCGTGGACGAGCGCGTGCAGCGCAGGACGAGTTCCGGCGGCGCGCCGACTTCGCCCGCGACCACCAGAAACGGCGGTTCGAGCGCGATCAACTCGGCCATGTGGCGCGAGCGGTCTTCATCCGATTGACGCTGGTAGTAGTTGATCTCGGCGTCGCCGAGCACCTGGATACGGTTCGGGTGGATCAGGTTCAGGTGGCCGACGAGGTCGGCGCTCGATGTCGCGTTCGCGACTGTCTCACTCGAAAAACCACGCTCCCAACCCTCGTGCCCGGTGAGCCAGCTGAGCTTCAGGGCGGCGGCGTTGTCGTCGAAAATGCTTTGGGCGTTGATGCTGGACGTATCCATGAGGCCGGAACTCCGTTGGAAGCCGGGAGCAGCCTTCGCGTGCGGACGAAGCGGGTTGCTTCACTCTTTCGCATGGCGCTGCGTTTGACCGATTGTGCCCCAGAAGCCTTACGTAAGCGAGGCGCGCCGGGCGCGAAAGCCGCACGGGCGCGCCTCGGGCGCGATTCGCTATGTCTGGGCGGCTATCACGGTTGCCATTGCGTGAGCACTTGATAAAGCGCATCACGATCTTCTTCCTTGTGCAGACGCTCGCGCGCTTCGCCGTCGGAAAGCAGCTGCGCGATCTCCGAGAGAATTTCCAGATGCTGTTGCGTCGCCTGTTCGGGCACGAGCAGGAAGATCAGCAGGGAGACCGGCTGGCCGTCGGGCGATTCGAACGCGACGGGTTCGGCGAGGCGCACGAAGGCGGCGAGCGGTTGCTTGAGCCCCTTGATGCGGCCGTGCGGAATGGCGACGCCCTCGCCGAGGCCGGTCGAGCCGAGGCGTTCACGAGCGAAGAGATTGTCGGTGACGATGCTGCGGGCGATGCCGTTCTGGTTCTCGAAAATCAGGCCCGCTTGCTCGAATACGCGTTTCTTGCTTGTAACGGACAGTCCGAGAACCACGTTCTCGATGGGAAGAAATTTGGCTAAACGATTCATGTTGGCAGGCTGATGCGTGGCCTGATAGCTCCTCATCGTGGCCGCTGTCTGAAAGCGCTCACGGCGATGGTGAAACGAAAAGTGCGCTGGCGGCGTTTTTCCTGCAGCGTGCGTTCGTAACCGAAATTAACCGGACCATTATAGAACAGCGCACCGTTCGATGGTGCGCCGCGCCATTGCCGCGTCGTCGATCCAATGTGCAGGACAAAGCCCTGAAAATCAATGGCTTGTGCCTCGCTACGGCGAAAATCCAACAAAAAAGCCGCCAGTCGGGGCGGCTTCGGTTCCGTGCATGCTTTCGTCGACCGTTTTAGGATAGTCGAGGACTTCCTCGAATCATGCCCGCCGTCCCGTAGCGGCGGGTCTCGCTGTCATCCGTCGGCGAGCGCCAGCATGCGAGCAGCGCGTTCAGGGCGACGGCGCTTCCAGTTCCTGCGGCTCGCCACGGTACTTCACGGATTCGTGAGCGTGGCCCTGAATCTTGTCCTTGTGCTTGATGACTTGCCGGTCCAGCTTGTCGACCATCAGGTCGATCGCCGCGTACATATCAGCGTCACAACTCTCGATGAAAATGTCCTTGCCCTTCAGGTGCAGGTTGATTTCCGCCTTCTGCCTCTTTTCCTTTTCCCTATGATTGTCGACCGAGAGGACAACGTTGCCGTCGATAACTTGATCGAAATGACGGAGCACCCTGTCCAGCTTCGTGATCACGTACTCGCGCAACGCAGGCGTCAATTCGAGATGGTGTCCACTGATCTTCAGATTCATAGTTGCTCTCCAAGCTGATGGCCGTTAGATCACGTCGGCTCGTCCGATACCGGTCGGCTGTGCTTCCCGTCTGCGCGTCAACCTGACGCGGCTGAAAAACGGGATGCAGCGGCCGGCACGTCCGCGCTTTCGCAATGCGGCCGGTAAACGCCCACCGCAACACGCGATGGACTACAGAGACGGGTCATAGAGACTTGCGCAGATTCACTGCGGGGATCCTGAGGGCTTCGCGATACTTGGCGACGGTGCGCCGCGCGACCACGAATCCTTGCTCCGCCAGCAGTTCGGCGATGCGGCTGTCTGAAAGAGGAGTTTTGGTGTCTTCCGCTCCTATCAGTTGCTTGATGAGTGCGCGGATCGCCGTTGACGATGCCGCGCCTCCTGTGTCGGTCGAAACGTGTGATCCAAAGAAGTACTTAAATTCAAGCGTCCCGAATGGGGTGAGCATGTACTTGCCTGTGGTCACACGAGAAACCGTCGACTCGTGTAATCCCAGCGTATCAGCAATCTCCCGCAAAACCAAGGGCCGCATGGCGATTTCGCCATGTGCAAAAAAGTTCTTCTGACGCTCCACGATCGCCTGCGCGACGCGCAGGATCGTTTCAAACCTCTGCTGAATATTCTTGATCAGCCAGCGCGCTTCCTGGAGCTGCTGACGCAGCGAGCCACTGCCGGGATCGCCCCGATTGTTGCGCAGAATGTTTGCGTACAAATGATTGATGCGCAGCTTCGGCACGATTTCCGGATTGAGTTCGGCCGTCCATCCGCTCGCGGTCTTTCGCACGAGAATGTCCGGCACCACGTAGTCCGCTTCGCTCTTGCCATACGCCGCGCCCGGAAACGGCTCCAGCGATTTGATCAGCAAATGCGCGTCCCGAAGGGCGTCGTCGCTCGCCTTCAGTTGTTTGCGCAGACGCGTGAAGTCGCGCGCCGCGAGCAATTCCAGATGATTTATGACGATCTCGAGCGCGAGCGTGCGCGTGGGCGAGCCGTCGAGCCGCAGCAATTGCAGCTTCAGGCACTCCGACGCCGATCGCCCGCCGACGCCGGGCGGATCGAAACTTTGCAGCAATGCGAGTGCCGCGCTCAGTTCTTCGATCTCGACTTCGAGTTCTTCCGGCAGATCGGTTTGCACCTCGTCGAGCGACGATGTCAGATACCCGTCCTCGTCCAGCGACTCGATCAGGAACGTGACGAGCGCGCGATCGCGCTGATTCGCCGCAGTCATGCGCAACTGCGCGGTCAGATGGTCGCGCAGCGTCGTGGTCGATTCGTGGATTTGCAGCGGCGGGAGATCGTCGTCGTCGGACGCGTTGTTCGCGCGGCCGTAGTCTTCGAGATTCCACGAACTGGAATCCGGTCCGCTATCCGAACCCAGCCCGTTGTATTCGTCGACACCCTGCGGCTCGCTGCTTTCCGAACGTTCGGAACTCGACGTGGACGATGTCGAGCCGTTGCTCATCATCGGCTCGGAAGGCGTGCTGGGCGCACCTTGCTGCGCGATCAGCGAGCCGTCGGCGGCCACGCGCAGCGGGCTCGCGATCCAGTCGTCGTCGTTCTCGAGCAGCGGGTTCTGGGCGACGGCCATCGCGACTTCCTGCTGCAACTCGAGCGTAGACAACTGCAGCAGCCGGATCGACTGTTGCAGTTGCGGGGTCAGCGCAAGATGCTGCGAGAGGCGGAGTTGGAGGCTGGCTTTCATGGCAAAGTTTTAATCATTGTAGAGAGTTTGCCACGCGCGCGAAACCTCGCGGGGATTCCAAAAAAGCCGTGCCGCCCGGAAGAGGCGGCACGGCTTTTTTGCGTTTCGGCGTGGTGCGGCGCACGATGCGCGCCGCGACGTTGCACTGCGCGCGATTACATGCGGAAATGTTCGCCGAGATAGACGCGCCGCACGTTTTCGTTCTCGATGATTTCGCCGGGCGCGCCCGCCGCAAGCACGGAGCCATCGCTGATGATGTACGCATGATCGCAGATGCCAAGCGTCTCGCGCACGTTGTGGTCGGTGATCAAGACGCCGATGTTGCGCTGCTTCAGAAACTTCACGATCTTCTGAATTTCCAGCACGGCGATCGGATCGACGCCCGCGAACGGTTCGTCGAGCAGAATGAAGCTCGGATTGGTCGCGAGCGCGCGCGCGATCTCGACGCGCCGGCGCTCGCCGCCCGAGAGCGACAGCGCCGGGTTGTCGCGCAGATGGGCGATCTGCAATTCGTCGAGCAAGGCTTCCGCGCGCTGGGTTATGGCGTCTTTGGACAGGCGTTTGCCCGCTTCGTCCGTTTGCAGTTCCAGCACCGCGCGGATGTTTTGTTCGACCGTGAGCTTGCGGAACACCGACGCTTCCTGCGGCAGATACGACAGGCCGAGGTGCGCGCGCTCGTGGATCGGCAGAAGGCTGATCGAATTGCCGTCCAGATCGATTTCGCCGGCATCGAGCGGCACGAGGCCGACGATCATATAGAACGACGTGGTCTTGCCCGCGCCGTTGGGCCCGAGCAGTCCGACCACTTCGCCGCTCTTCACGTCGAGCGACACGTCCTTCACCACGGTGCGCGACCCGTAACGCTTCTTCAGATTGCGGACGACGAGCGAACTGGACTCGCCTTCCGGCTTGCGGTGGGGCATGGCGGGCGAATTCACTGCTGCGGCTGTCCTTGAATGGTGTTCGACGGAGTGAGCGTGGCGGGCGCGCCGTTCAGCGGCGCGGCGCCGCCGGAACGCGGCGCGAGCATTGCGCGCACGCGCCCGCTCGGATTGCCGGGTCCGGCCTGGTCCTTGCCCGCGCTTGCCGTGTAGAAATCTTTCTGACCGTCGTAGGTGATCACGCTGCCGTGCACTTCGTCCTGCACTTTCGTCAGGCCTTGCAGACGGCGCACGACGGCGCGCGTCGTGAGCTTGGTGAAGTCGTTCTTGCCGTCGTAGTCGATGCGCACGGCGTTGCCGTCGATATATTCGTCCACGCCGTCGCGCTTCTGGCGGAAGTACGAGAGGGTGTTGCCGCTCGACGTGCCTGTCGCGTATTGATAGCCCTGCGGGTCTTGCGTGACCTCGACGCGATCGGCCTTGATCATGATCGTGCCCTTGGTCGCGACGACGTGACCGGTGAAGATGTTCTTCTGGTTGAGGTCGTCGTAGGACATGTTGTCCGCTTCGATGTTGAGCGGCTTGTCGCGGTCCGCCTTTTCGGCGTGCGCCGGCAGCGCGACGAGCGCCACGGCGATGGAGAGCGCGGCCGCGAGTCCGGTCCGCACGGGCGTTGCGCGCGCAGGACCGCCATCGGGACGAGGGAACCTTTCGTTCATGCAGTCACAATTGGATGGGAGTGCCGGGGTTATTTGGACGATCCGCCGTTGATATCCGTGGCGGCGATTGCGCCGCGCACGTTACCGAACAGCTTCATTACCCGGGTCACGTTGTTGTAGTTCATGCCGTCGGCCGTCATCACGGACGGGCCGCGCTGAAGTCTAACCGGTTTTTCCGTTTCGATGACATCGTCGTTCACCAGCACGCGAAAATGCTGCGAATCCGCCTGCATCTGCGGATCTCCGTAACCGGCGGCGCGCAGGATGCGGGCGTCGTCGTAGAGATCGACGATCGAGACGTCGCCGTTGACCGTGCCGCGCAGCGCCGTGGCCGTGACGGTCGGCTTCTGCGGCTGGAACATGCGGATCGCGGGCAGCGTCAGATCGCTGATTTCGTCGTCTTCGTAATGCACCATCGATTTCGCGGTCAGACGATATTGCGTCGAACCGGTGGCGTCCAGCTCGGACACGGAAAAGTTGTTCGCGAAGTAATCGGGCGTGTGGCGCTTCTCCGGCGTCGGCGCCTGCTGGGCCGGGGGCAGGGTGGCCTGCAAGAGCCAGTACGTGATGCCCGCGAGCGCGGCCATTGCGAGGAGCGGCAAAAGCGAGGCGAGGCGGCCGGGACGGTGCATGCCTTCAGCCTCCGAGCGCCGCGGCGAGCAGCGCATCGTAACGGTGCTGCGCGCGCAGGATCGCGTCGCAGACTTCGCGCACCGCGCCGTGGCCGCCGCGCGCTTCCGCGACCCAGTGCACGCGCTGGATCACTTCCGGATGCGCGTTCGCGGGCGCGGCCGCGAAGCCGCAGCGGCGCATTACCGCGAGGTCGGGCCAGTCGTCGCCCATGTAGCCGCATTCGTCGGCGGCGATGCCGGTGGTTTTCAGCAGTTCGGCGAGCGCGACGGTTTTGTCCGCGACGCCCTGAAAGAGATGCGTGATGCCCAGCTCGCGCGAGCGCGCCGCGACGATGCCCGATTGCCGTCCCGTGATGATCGCCGTCTGCACGCCGACGGACTGCAGCATCTTCACGCCGTGGCCGTCGAGCGAATTGAACGATTTCATCGTGTCGCCGTCGGCGGAGAAATAGAGGCTGCCGTCGGTGAACACGCCGTCGACGTCGAACACCATCAGCTTCAGCCGGCTCGCGCGCTCGGCGGCGGTGGGAGGCGTGTGCGCCATCAGATTACCTTCTTGGAGAAGAGGTCGTGCATGTTCAGTGCGCCGATCAACGTGGCGTCGGCGTCCACGACCAGCATCTGATTGATGCGATAGCGCTCCATCAGTTCCACGGCCTCGACCGCCAGATGGTCCGGCGCGATCGTGCGCGGATTACGGGTCATGACATCGGCGAGCTTCAGCGCGCGAAAATCGCCGTCGCGCTGGAGGATGCGGCGCAGGTCGCCATCGGTGAAAATGCCGTGTACATGACGATTTTCGTCGATGACGGCCGTCATGCCCATGCGTTTGTCGGTGATCTGGAAGAGCGCGTCGGAAACGGTGGCGTCGAGCGGCACGACCGGCACTTCGTCGCCCACGCGCATCACGTCGCGCACGTAGGTGAGCAGACGCCGGCCGAGCGCGCCGCCCGGATGCGAGCGCGCGAAGTCGTCGGGGCCGAAGCCGCGCGCGTCGAGCACGGCGACGGCGAGCGCGTCGCCGAGCGCCAACGCGGCGGTCGTGCTGGCCGTGGGCGCGAGATTCATCGGGCAGGCTTCTTTTTCGACGCGCGCGTTCAGGTGCATGTCGGCCAGTTGCGCGAGGCTCGATTCGGGACGGCCGGTGATTGCGATGAGCTTTGCCCCGAGTCGCTTGATGAGCGGCAAAATGGCAACGAGCTCTTCCGTTTCGCCCGAGTTGGACAGCGCGATGAAAATGTCGTCGGCCGTGACCATGCCGAGGTCGCCGTGGCTCGCTTCCGCCGGATGCACGAAAAACGCCGGCGTGCCCGTGCTGGCGAGCGTCGCGGCGAATTTGCGCGCGACATGGCCCGACTTGCCGATGCCCGACACGACCACGCGGCCGCGGCAGCCGAGCAGCGTTTCGACCGCGTTCGTGAAGTTTTCGTCGAGGAGTTCGGAGAGCCCGCGAACGGCGTCGGCTTCGATCTGAATTACGTTGCGAGCCAGCGCCAGTGCCCGGTCGCCATTGATTTTCGCTATCATTCGCGGAGTATAGCAAAGGCGATTCCGAGCCGCCCCCGCGGGGACCCGGTGCGCCGCCGCCTATCCGCCCCCGCAAGCCCTGTCGTCAGGGGCCATTTTCAAGATGCCGGAGCGCGCGAGCAGCGCCTCGGAAACTGACGAACGAGGACGCTAGACGGATGACTTCTCCGCTCGAACTGACGCTCTTGCTGCTGCTCTGCTCCGTGGCAGGCGTCGTCGTATTCCGCTATTTCAATCTGCCGCCGATGCTCGGCTATCTGGCGGTCGGCATCATCGTGGGCCCGCATGCGGCGGGCATCGCGCCGGACGCGGATCAGGCGCAGCACCTCGCCGAATTCGGCGTCGTCTTCCTGATGTTCTCCATCGGGCTCGAATTCTCGCTGTCGAAACTGCGCTCGATGCGGCGCATCGTGTTCGGCCTCGGCGCGAGCCAGGTCGCGGCGACCATCGCGCTCTCGATGCTGTTCGGCTGGATCGCGAATCTCTGGACCGAGATGTCCTGGCAGGCGAGCTTCGCGCTCGGCGGCGCCATGTCGATGTCGTCCACGGCCATCGTCAGCAAGCTGCTCGCGGAGCGGCTCGAACTCGAATCGGAGCACGGGCGCAACATCTTCGGCGTGCTGCTGTTCCAGGATCTCGCCGTGGTGCCGCTGCTCATCATCATCGCGGCGTTCGGCAACGGCCAGTCGTCGCAGCTCGCGATGTGGCTCGGCATCGCCGCCGTGAAGATCGTCGTCGCGCTGACGGTGCTGCTGTTCATCGGCCAGAAATTCATGACGCGCTGGTTCGATCTGGTCGCGCGCCGCCGCTCGCAAGAGCTCTTCATGCTGAACCTGCTGCTGGTGACGCTGGGCGCGGCGTTCATCACCGACAAATTCGGCCTGTCGCTCGCGCTCGGCGCGTTCATCGCGGGCATGCTGATTGCCGAAACGCCTTACCGGCATCAGGTCGAAGAGGACATCAAGCCGTTTCGCGACGTGCTGCTCGGCCTCTTCTTCGTGACGACCGGCATGCTGCTGAACCCGCGCGTGATCTGGGAGCATCCGTTTCTCGTGCTCGGCTTTTTCGTCGTGCCGATCCTGCTCAAGGCGGTGATGATCACCGGTCTTGCGCGGCTCTTCGGCGCGTCGCCGGGCGTCGCGATGCGCACCGGGCTCGGGCTCGCGCAGGCCGGCGAATTCGGTTTCGTGCTGCTGAACCTGATCCTCGATTCGCATCTGGTGAATCCGACGGTCCTTCAGGCGATGCTTTCCGCGATGCTGCTGTCCATGCTCGCCGCGCCGTTCATCATCCAGAATGCGGACCGGATCGTGCTGCGGCTTTCCTCGACGGAATGGATGCTGCAATCGCTGCAAATGACGAAGATTGCAACGCAAAGCCTCAAGCAGAGCGGCCACGTCATTATTTGCGGCTACGGCCGCGCCGGGCAGAACCTTGCGCGCATGCTGGAGCAGGAAGGCATTTCCTATGTCGCGCTCGATCTCGACCCGGACCGTGTGGCGGCGGCCGCGGCGGCGGGCGAATCGGTCGTGTTCGGCGATGCCGGGCGGCGCGAGTCGCTGCTCGCGGCGGGTCTGCATCGCGCGGCGACGGTCGCGATCACCTACGCGAACACGCCTTCCGCGATGCGCGTGCTGCACAACATCCACGAGCTCGCGCCGACGCTGCCCGTAATCGTGCGCACGGTGGACGACGCCGATCTCGAAAAACTCACCGCGGCCGGCGCGACCGAAGTCATTCCGGAAATCGTCGAGGGCAGCCTGATGCTCGCGTCGCACACGCTCGTGCTGATGGGCGTGCCGATGCGCCGCGTCGTGCGGCGCGTCGAGGAAATGCGCGACGCGCGCTACAGCCTCCTGCGCGGGTATTTCCGCGGCGCCGACGACCTCGACGACGACGATGGCCACGAGCAGGTCCGGCTACAATCCGTACCGATCGACGCGAATTCCGAAGCCGTCGGGCATTCGCTCGACGATCTCGGGCTCGTCGGCAATGGTGTCGAAGTGACCGCGATCCGGCGCCACGGCATCCGGGGTGTCGCACCGGACCCCGACACCAAGCTGCGCGCGAATGACATCGTCGTGCTGCGCGGCCTGCCCGAAGTGTTGGCGCTTGCCGAGGAACGGCTCTCGCGCAACCGCCGGGCGGCGTAGTTTCCTCTTTTTGTCACCAAGGCGAACGCGCGGCCTCACGGCGCGGACTCCGGAGAAGTCATGTCCATTACCCCATCGAACGCTCAGCTCGACGCCGCGCGTTTCATCAAGGAGCGCGTGCGCACCGTCGAAAACTGGCCGCAGCCCGGCGTGCAGTTCCGCGACATCACGACGATCCTGCAAGACCGAAAGGCGCTGCGCCTCCTGATCGACCTGTTCGTGCAGCGTTATATCGATGAAAACGTCAACGTGATCGCGGGCATGGATGCGCGCGGTTTCATCATCGGGCCGATCCTCGCGTATGAACTGAGCCTCGGGTTCGTGCCGATCCGCAAGAAGGGAAAGCTGCCGTACAAGACGATCTCGCAGTCGTACGACCTGGAATACGGCAGCGCGACCGTCGAGATTCACGAGGACGCCTGCAAGCCGGGCGATCGCGTGGTGATCGTCGACGATCTCGTCGCCACCGGCGGCACGATGATGGCCGGCAAGATCCTGCTCGAGCGTCTCGGCGCGGAAGTGGTCGAGGCGGCGGCGATCATCGATCTGCCGGATCTCGGCGGCTCGAAGCTGCTGCGCGACAACGGCGTGCCGCTCTATACCGTGTGCGAATTTGGTGGACATTGAGATGCCGAACTTCCTGCTCTTTCTCGCCGCATCCGTCGCGATCACGGTCGCGCCCGGCCCCGACAACCTGCAAGTGCTCGCGCGCGGCATCTCGCAAGGGCGGCTCGCGGGCGTGGTCGCGGCGCTCGGCTTTGCGTTCGGCGTGATCTTTCACACGACGCTTGCCGCGTTCGGCATCGCGGCGCTGCTGAAGTCGTCGCCCGTCGCGTTTCAGGCGGTGAAGCTCGCGGGCGCGGCGTATCTCGTGTGGATCGGCATCAAGGCGCTGCGCAGCCACGGGCTCGCGACCGCGCACGCGCGCCCGAGCCAGCCGCTTTCGACCGTGTTCCGGCAGAGCGTGATCGGCAACATGCTGAATCCGAAGGTCACGCTGTTCTTCATCGTGTTCCTGCCGCAGTTCGTCGATCCGCACGGCGCGCAAAGCGTCATGTTGCAGATGTTCGAACTCGGCGGCCTCTTCATGCTGCAGACGGTCGTCGTGTTTTCGGCGTTCGGCATCGGCGCGGGCATAATCGGCGTGTGGCTGAAGCGCCGTCCGCGCGTCGGCGTGTGGCTCGACCGGCTCGCGGGCGTGACGTTCATCGCGCTCGGCATTCGCGTCGCGCTGCGCGACTGAGGTTTCGCCGATGACATTGCCCGCCATCGTCGCCGCGCGCCGTTTCGACGCGGCCGCCCACGCGCCGTTTTTCATCGACGACGAGCGCGTCGGCTGGATTCGCCATTCCGATCTCGAGACGCTGCGCCGCTGGCCTTTTTTTGCGATCGACGATGCCGTGCGATTGCACATGGAAAGCGTTGACGCACGCACCGAAGCGCTCCGCGAAGTCGTCGCCGCGCTGCACGCCGAAGGCAAGATTCCCGGCTGGCGCGACGAGATCTACGCGATCCGTAATTGCTTCGACGCGCCGCCGCTCGCGTTCATCGAGCGCGCGGCGTCGCGCTTTTTCGGCACGATGACCTACGCGGTGCATCTGAACGGCATCGTAAAATATCGAGACAAGGCGCAGCAGTTGTGGATCGCGCGCCGTAGCGACACGAAGGCGACCGATCCCGGCATGCTCGACAACGTCGTGGCGGGCGGTATCGGCTGGGGGCTGGACCTCATGCCGACGCTCGTGAAGGAGTGTTGGGAAGAGGCCGGCATGAGCGCCGAACTCGCTTCCACGGCGACGCCCGGCGGCACGTTCCACGTCCTGCAGACGCTGCTCGAAGGCACCCAGGCCGAGCAGATTTTCGTTTTCGACGTCGCGCTGCCGCCCGATTTCACCCCGCGCAATCAGGATGGCGAAGTCGGCGAGCACCGCCTCGCGCGCATCGAGGACGTCGCGCGCTGGATCGAGGAGGGCGCGCTCACCGTCGACGCGAGTCTCGCCACGCTCGATTGCATGCTGCGCCATCGGTGGCTCGACGAGGACGCGTGCGAAGGCATCGCCGCGCTGTACGAGCCGCCGCACATCTAAAAGAACCGAACGAGGACAGGGTCATGTCGACCGAACATAGTTTTTACCTGAAATTGTCGTGCCCGGACCGCCCGGGAATCGTGCATGCCGTGTCGGGCTTTCTGTTCAACCTGGGCGCGAATATCCTCGACTCCGCGCAGTTCGGCGACAGCCGCACCGGCGAATTTTTCATGCGCGTGCACTTTCAGGAAGTCGGCGGCGATCCCGGCATCGATGCGCTGCGCAAGGCCTTCGCCGATCTCGCCGACGAATTCGGCATGCGCTGGGAGTTGCACGACGCATCGGTGAAGCCGCGCGTTGTCATCATGGTGTCGAAGATCGGGCACTGCCTGAACGATTTGCTGTTTCGCTATCGCACGGGCCAGTTGCAGATCGAGATTCCCGCGATCATCTCGAATCACAAGGATTTCTATCAGCTCGCCGCGAGCTACGACATTCCGTTTCACCATCTGCCGCTGTTGAAGGCCACGCCGGAAGCCAAGGACGCGCAGGAAGCGCGCGTGCTGGAAATCGTCGATCAGCACGACACCGATCTCGTCGTGCTCGCGCGCTACATGCAGATTCTGTCGGCGAACATGTGCGAGAAGCTCGCGGGCCGCGCGATCAACATCCATCACTCGTTCCTGCCGAGCTTCAAGGGCGCGAAGCCGTACTATCAGGCGTTCGACCGCGGCGTGAAGCTGATCGGCGCGACTGCGCATTACGTGACCTCGGATCTGGACGAAGGTCCGATCATCGAGCAGGAAGTGGAGCGCGTCGATCACAACATGACGCCGGATCAGCTCACCGCGATCGGCCGCGACGTCGAGTGCGTGACGCTCGCGCGCGCGGTGAAATGGCACGCGGAGCATCGCATCTTGCTGAACGGGCACAAGACCGTCGTGTTCCGTTGAGCCTTTTCGTTTTCTGACGCCGCAAAAGCAGAACGCCCGCGCAAGCGGGCGTTCTGCTTTCCGGCCAACGCTCAAACGAGCCGCAGATAAATCAGCTCACGCTTGATATACGCGTAGAAAATCGGCGCGGCGATCACGCCTGGAATGCCGAACGCGGCTTCCATGGCGAGCATCGCGAGGAGCAGTTCCCACGCGCGCGCCTCGATCTGTCCGCCGATGATGCGCGCGTTCAGGAAATACTCCAGCTTGTGAATGAGGATCAGAAACGCGAGCGACGCGACCGCCGTGCCGAACGACACTGACAGCGAAATGCCGACGATGATCGTGTTGGAGATCAGATTCCCGATCACCGGCATAAGTCCGACGATGAACGTGATGAGCACGAGCGTCTTGGAGAGCGGCAGCTTCTCGTGAAAGAGCGGCAGCGCGACGAGCAGATACAGCGCGGTGAAAACGGCGTTGATCGCGGAAATCTTGATCTGCGCGAACACGATGCGGCGAAACGCGTCCGAGAAGCGCGACACGCGGGCGACGAGCGCGGTGGAAAGCGGCAGACGGTGATTCGACTGCTTCGGCGCACTCACCGCGATGATCGCACCGATGATCATGCCGATCAGGATATGGCCGAAGCCGCGCGCCATTTCCTTGCCGCCTTGCTGGAGCATCTCGGCGTGCCTGTGCATCAGGTCGGTGGCCTTTTCCTTCATCTGGATGGAATCGACGGGCAGGTAGTTCGCGATCCAGTCCGGCACGGAAAGACGCGCGCTCGACGTGATGCTCATGAGTTGATCGAGCAGTTTTTGCATGCTCGGGAAATCGTGCTCGAAATGCTCGATCGTCGCGACGGTCGCGCCCGTGAGCCCGCCGACGATGATCGCGGAGATCAGCCCGACCGAAATGAGCCGCGCGCCCTTGCTGACGACGTGGCGCTCGATGACCGGCGCGATCATGTGGGTGAGTTGATACACCAGCATGCCGGCCAGCATTCCGCCGAGCAGTTGCAGCCTGAGCGTGAGATACAGCGCCAGCAGCGCGAGCAGATAGCTGCCTATTTCCACCGCCGACAGTTTGGGCGAACTCATGTCGCTCGTCAGCCTGACATGGCGAGTAGGCAAGTCTCGTACTCGCCCTTCCTCATTGGCCGCTTCGTTGCGCTTCGCCATGACTGCGTTCCTTTCCCTGCTGCATACGACAGTTATTCGTGCCGCGGCGTGCGCGGCGCATTCGACAGTCCGGTTGGCGGCACCCGGTTCCCGGTTCCCGAGTCCGGGGCCGCGGATCAGGCCGCTGACTTGGCTCGTTGCAACAAGGGTGCCAGATATCTGCCGGTAAAGCTCGCCTTCGATTTCGCGACCTGCTCGGGCGTCCCCTGCGCAATGATTTGCCCGCCACCCGCGCCGCCTTCCGGACCGAGGTCGATGACCCAGTCGGCGGTTTTGATCACGTCGAGATTATGCTCGATGATTACGACAGTATTACCCTGATCGCGCAGCCGATGGATCACTTCCAGCAAAAGCGCGATGTCGTGAAAGTGCAGACCGGTGGTCGGTTCGTCGAGGATATACAGGGTCCGACCGGTATCGCGCTTGCTCAGTTCCAGCGAAAGCTTGACGCGCTGGGCTTCTCCGCCCGACAGCGTGGTCGCCGACTGACCCAGCCGGATATAGCCGAGACCGACGTCGAGCAGCGTTTTCAGCTTGCGCGCGACTACCGGCACCGGCTTGAAGAACTCGTGCGCGGCCTCGACCGTCAGGTCCAGCACTTCGCTGATGTTCTTGCCCTTGTACTGCACTTCGAGCGTTTCGCGGTTGTAACGCTTGCCGTGGCATACGTCGCAGGGCACGTAGACGTCCGGCAGAAAGTGCATTTCCACCTTCAGCACGCCGTCGCCCTGACACGCTTCGCAGCGTCCGCCCTTCACGTTGAACGAGAAGCGGCCGGGGTCGTAGCCGCGCTCCTTCGCCGCCGGCACGCCCGCGAAGAGTTCGCGGATCGGCGTGAAAAGGCCGGTGTAGGTGGCCGGATTCGAGCGCGGCGTGCGGCCGATGGGCGACTGATCGACCGCAATCACCTTGTCGAAGTGCTCCAGACCTTCGATCGACTCGTACGGCGCGGGCTCCGTCGACGAGCCGTACAAATGCTGCGCGACCGCGTGCTGCAGCGTGTCGTTGATGAGCGTCGACTTGCCCGAGCCGGAGACGCCCGTCACGCAGGTCAGAAGCCCCACCGGGAGATCCAGCGTCACGCGCTTCAGATTGTTGCCGTGCGCCTCGGCGATGCGCAGCATGCGCTCGTCCGGCGCGGTGCGCTCGGCGGGGTAGCTGATCGTGCGCTTGCCGGACAGATACTGGCCGGTGATCGAATTCGCGTCCTTCTGCACTTGGATTGGCGTGCCCTGCGCGACGATCACGCCGCCGTGCTCGCCCGCGCCCGGCCCCATGTCCACGACGTAATCGGCCATGCGGATCATGTCCTCGTCGTGCTCGACGACGATCACCGAATTGCCGATATCGCGCAGATGCTTGAGCGTATTGATGAGCCGGTCGTTGTCGCGCTGATGCAGGCCGATGGACGGCTCGTCGAGCACGTACATGACGCCCGTGAGCCCCGAGCCGATCTGCGACGCGAGCCGGATGCGCTGCGCCTCGCCGCCGGAAAGCGTCTCGGCGCTGCGTTCCAGCGACAGATAATCGAGGCCAACATTGTTCAAAAAGGAGAGCCGCGCGACGATTTCCTTGATGACCTTGTCGGCGATTTCGCCCTTCGCGCCTTCGAGCCGCAACGTCTGAAAATAGCCGAGCGCGTCGCGCAGCGGCCAGCCGCTGATTTCGTAGATGCCGCGCGCCTGATCTTCCGCGCCGACCTTGACGAAACGCGCCTCGCGCCGCAGACGCGTGCCTTCGCACGCCGGGCAAGGCTGATTGTTCTGATACTTCGCGAGCTCCTCGCGCACGGCGGCCGAATCCGTTTCGCGATAGCGCCGCTCCAGGTTCGGGATGATGCCTTCGAACGCATGTTCGCGCACCGAAGCGCGCCCGCGCTCGTTGATGTACGAGAACGGAATGGATTGCTTGCCCGAGCCGTACAGCAGGGTCTTGCGCACTTTTTCGGGCAGATCCTCGAACGGCGCGTCGATATCGAATTCGTAGAACGCCGCGAGACTCTGCAGCATCTGAAAGTAGAACTGGTTGCGCCGGTCCCAGCCTTTCACCGCGCCCGCCGCGAGCGACAGCGACGGATGCGCGACCACGCGCTTCGGATCGAAGAACGTGATCTGGCCGAGGCCGTCGCACTCGGGGCACGCGCCCATCGGATTGTTGAAGGAGAAAAGGCGCGGTTCCAGTTCCGGCAGCGAGTACGAGCAGATCGGGCACGCAAACTTGGAGCTGAAGAGCTTTTCCTTCTCCGTGTCCATTTCGAGCGCGATCGCGCGGCCATCCGCGAGGCGCAGCGCGGTTTCGAACGATTCCGCGAGACGCTGCTTCACGTCCGCCCGGACTTTCAGGCGGTCGATCACGACATCAATCGTGTGCTTGTCGTTCTTTTTCAGCTTGGGCAGCGAATCGACTTCATAGATTTTCGCCACGCCCTCGTTCGCCGTGCCGCCGCCCGAGCGAATGCGAAAGCGGATGAAACCCTGCGCCTGCATTTCCTCGAACAATTCGACATGCTCGCCCTTGCGATCCGCGACGACGGGCGCGAGGATCATCAGCTTCGTTTCCTCGGGCAGCGCGAGCGCGGCATCGACCATTTGGGAGACGCTTTGCGCTTCGAGCGGAATCAGGTGATCGGGGCAATACGGCGTGCCGACGCGCGCGTACAAAAGACGCAGATAGTCGTGAATTTCCGTGACGGTGCCGACGGTCGAACGCGGGTTATGCGAAGTGGCCTTTTGTTCGATGGAGATGGCCGGCGACAAACCTTCGATCAGATCGACGTCGGGCTTTTCCATCAATTGCAGAAATTGCCGCGCATACGCCGAAAGACTTTCCACGTAGCGGCGCTGGCCTTCCGCATACAGCGTATCGAACGCGAGCGACGACTTGCCCGACCCGGACAGCCCCGTGATCACGATCAGCTTGTGGCGCGGCAAGTCGAGATTGACGTTCTTCAGATTGTGGGTGCGGGCCCCACGAATGCGAATTTCTTCCACGAGTTGGTTCCGGCGTTTTTTCGGATGCTTTCGGGTGTTTTCAGCGGCTTTTTTCCCGTCCCGGCAGGGCGGGTTGCCTGCGCCGGGCGGAAAGGAAGGGGGCCAAACCTGCTACTATAACGACTTTTAAAGGGCGCAGCGCCCGGGCCCTGAGGGCCGGATGCGCGCCGGTCGGCCGGCGCGGGGACTTGCTGGCCCACGTGCGGCGTTTTCGGGCCGTGCGTCCCATATAGTGCCGTTTCGAGCAAGAACAAGGCGGCCGCGCCTGGCTGCGCCGCAGGCCAGGCCAGACGCGACTCTCATCCATTTCCCGTTTCTGATGTCCAATCCGTCTGCCACGTCCACACGTCTGAGCGCGCCGGAACTGCGCGCGACCGTGTCGCTCGCCGCCATCTTCGCGCTGCGCATGCTCGGGCTCTTCATGATCATGCCGGTGTTTTCCGTCTACGCGAAAACCATCCCCGGCGGCGACAACGTGCTGCTCGTCGGCATTGCGCTCGGCGCATACGGCGTGACGCAGTCGATGCTCTATATCTTCTACGGCTGGGTTTCCGACAAGTTCGGGCGCAAGCCGGTCATCGCGTTCGGCTTGCTGGTGTTCGCGCTCGGCAGTTTCGTCGCGGCGGTCGGGCATTCGATGGCGTGGATCATCGCGGGGCGCGTCATTCAGGGCATGGGCGCGGTGTCGTCGGCGGTGATCGCCTTCATCGCCGATCTCACGCACGAAGAAAACCGCACCAAGGCGATGGCGATGGTCGGCGGCAGCATCGGCGTGTCGTTCGCGGTGGCGATCGTCGGCGCGCCGATCGTGTTCCATTGGGTCGGCATGAGCGGCCTTTTCACGGTCATCGGCGTGCTCTCGATCCTCGCGGTGGGCGTGGTGTTCTGGATCGTGCCGGACCCGCCCGCGCCTCCGGTGCACGTCAAGGCGCCTTTTGCCGAAGTGCTGCACAACGTCGAATTGCTGCGCCTGAACTTCGGCGTGCTGGTGCTGCACGCCACGCAGACGGCGCTTTTTCTCGTCGTGCCGCGCATTCTCGTCGATGGCGGGTTGCCGGTCGCATCGCACTGGAAAATCTACCTGCCCGTGATGGGGCTCGCGTTCGTCATGATGGTTCCGGCCATCATCGCCGCCGAGAAACGTGGAAAAATGAAGAGCGTCATGCTGAGTGCGATCGGGCTTATCCTGATCGGTCAGTTGTTATTAGGCGCCGCTCCCCATACGCTGTGGTCCGTGGCCGCCATTCTGTTCGTGTACTTTCTCGGCTTCAACGTGCTGGAGGCGTCGCAGCCGTCTCTGGTGTCGAAGCTCGCACCGGGCACGAGAAAGGGCGCGGCAGCAGGCGTCTACAACACGACGCAGTCCATCGGCCTGGCGCTCGGTGGCGTGATCGGCGGCTGGCTGCTGAAGCTCGACGGGCCGAGCGCGGTCTTTTACGCCTGCTCCGCGCTGGTGCTCGCATGGCTCATCGTCGCGGCGAGCATGAAGGCGCCGCCGCGCAGAACCGGGCGCACGGCGTGAGCGCATTGTTGAATCATCGAATCAAACCGGCACGGTGCAGCCGAATCCGCGTCTGAAAGACGGGATCGTTCGATCGCACCGTACGGTTGACAGTTTGCAAGGAATTTTACCGGAGAAATCATGGCATCAGTCAACAAGGTCATTCTCGTGGGCAATCTGGGCGCCGACCCGGAAACCCGCTACCTCCCGAGCGGCGACGCCGTGGCCAACATCCGTCTCGCGACGACGGACCGATACAAGGACAAGGCCTCCGGCGAATTCAAGGAACTCACCGAGTGGCATCGCGTGGCGTTTTTCGGCCGGCTCGCGGAAATCGTCAACGAATATTTGAAAAAAGGCTCGTCGGTTTATATTGAAGGGCGTATTCGCACGCGCAAATGGACCGATCAAGCGGGCCAGGAGCGTTATTCGACCGAAATCGTCGCGGATCAGATGCAAATGCTTGGTGGACGCGGCGGCGCGGGCGGCGGCGATGAAGGCGGCTATAGCCGCAGCGCCCCTATGGAGCGTTCCGGCGGCGGCGGCGGCGGGCGTGCCCCGGCTGGCGGCCGGGCGAGTGGCGGCGGCGCGGGCGGCGGCTCCAGCCGTCCGAGCGCGCCGGCGGGCGGCGGTTTCGACGACATGGACGACGATATCCCGTTCTGACGTCGCGGCAACTTTTAGCGCATCCATCGATGGGTCTCGGGCTGTAAAGCCCGGGGCCCATTTTTCATTCCAGCAAGGCGCTTTCCGAATTGTGGCGCGCGTACTCCCTTTTTTCGCCGCGAAATATTAATCTCTCGAAATCGCGTGGATGACGAAGTTCAGCCCCGATTCAAGTTTGAGCGCGCGAGGAAGATTAATCGGATTTTTCCTATGGTCTGCGAAATATCCGCATTTTATTTTTGAAGTGAATTCAAGAATTAGAGGCGAATATTTATTTGCTTGTTGGCATTGAGTAAGACGCGTGGATGAATTGTTTATCGAGATCTGCTAAATGCGGGTTCGAAAACAAGTCCAAGGATGAGGAGTGCAGAAGAACATCCGGCGTTTCCAGAAAGACAACAACAAGAGAATCAAGACCTAACAATCAACCGGGGGCCTCCGTGAAGCTTCGAATTATATTGGCTGACGATCATCCTTTCGTTCTACTTGGGATGAAAGCGCTCTTTGCCGCCGACGCTGGAATGAAAGTCGTCGGCGAGGCGAACAACGCAAGCACGCTGTTGGCTGAACTCGCCATCAAGCCGTGCGATGTGCTGGTCACCGACTTCGCCATGCCCGAACCGGGCGTGGATGCAAACGACGGGCTTCGGCTTATTCGTCAGGTGCGCCAAGATTTCGCGAACGTCAGTATCGTGGTGCTGACGAGCGTCAGCAATGTCGCGATTCTGCGCTCGATTCTGAACGCCGGCGCGATCAGCCTCGTGAACAAGGCCGAACCGATCGAGCTCGTGGCGACAGCCGTGCGGCATGCGAGCTTCGGAAGGCGCTTCGTGAGCGCGTCCTTCGTCACCGCGCTCGCGGAGGCGGGCGCGGAAACCGAGTTTTCCTCGGAAGAGCCGCGTCTCTCGTCCAGGGAGATCGAGGTGGTTCGATTGTTTGCCAAGGGGCATTCGATTACTGAAATCGCGAAGGAACTCGATCGCGATGTCCGCACCATCAGCCGTCAGAAGCGCGATGCCATGAACAAGCTCGGCGTGCGAAACGATCCTGGATTGTTTGCCTTTATTCGCGCGCGCGGTCTCGGTTGAGTTTTTTGATTTGTTTATTTGAATTCGGATGCATCTTATGTATCGCAAGGTTTCGGTATCTCATGCTTCTAATTCGCCTGTTGATATCGATTTGAATTCGCGCAAAGCAATGAGGTTGGAGTCGATGGAATTTGAGAACGGGGAGCGCGTGTTCTCGCACGCCAAACGAATCAGAGTAGCCATAGCGGACGACCATCCGCTGGTCATTCTCGCCATCGAGCGGCTCGCCGGGCATTTTCCGAATGTTGAAGTGGTCAGTCGGAACACGAACTCCACGCAACTCGACGAGGCGCTCGCGCGGCGCGAATTCGACGTTGCCATCATCGATTTCTTCATGCCGGGCGGCCGCTTCGGCGACGGAATCGAGTTGATTCAGCATATTTCAACTCATTACCCGGAGGTCCGCATCGTCGTCCTGTCGCGCAGCGACGACGCCTCGCTCGTCAAACAGGCGCTGGAAGCGGGCGCCCATGCGTTCCTCAGCAAAGAGGACCGGCTCGATCTGATTTACGTCGCGATTGTCTCGGTCATGGCCGACGAGACGTATCTCGGACCCGCGGTGCGCCGCATGCTGGCTTTGGCGGACGCTGAAAGCCACGCGCGTTTCATTCGTCAGAGACTCACGAACCGCGAACTGGAAGTCATCGAGCGCTATGCGCGGGGGGCAAACGTGACTGAAATCGCCCGGGAACTCGGGCGCAGCGTGAAGACGATCAGTGCACAGAAATGCGCGGCGATGCGAAAGCTGGATCTATCCACCGACACTGATTTGTATCGATTCATCGCGGACAGCCATTCGATATAGACCGCTTGTACCGCAAGACACGGGTTTTACGAGGCCGGCAAGGAGACAAGGCTCAATCGATCAAAGAATGATGCGTGCCGGATTGTCTCTAGATAACGCATAAAAAAATGAGAACTAACACGCCGCTACGAGCGATCGTTGCCGACGACCATCCGGTTGTCGTTAAAGGAATTCAAACGTTTCTGGAGCGTGACGGGGCGGTCCAGGTTGTCGCGACTGCACGCGACACGCTGGAGCTTGCCAATGCACTCGATACCACGCCGTGCGACTTCGTCTTTTCGGACATCGGCATGCGTGGGATCGACGGTGAAAGCAGTTCCGTTTCGTTTCTCAAGCGACTGGCTTGGCAGGAACGCAGGCCGAAAGTGATCGTGCTCACCATGTTGTCGCAGGCACGGATGCTGGCGGGGCTCGTGCAAGTCGGCGTGGACGCCGTGGTCGACAAGCGCGACGGGCTCGAATATCTGGCTGACGCGATTTCCGTAGTTGAGGCCGGCGGCTGCTTCTTTTCGCCGTTCGTCGAAGCAGCAGTGAGCCGCCTGCCGCTTACATCGCCCGCGCGCGCCGGCGTGCTGAGCCGGCGCGAGTGGGAAGTATTCCAGATGTACGCCCGCGGGTTGCTGGTGCATGAGATCGCGGATCACTTCGGGAGAAGCCGCAAAACGATCGCCACTCAAAAACGCAGCGGCATGCGCAAACTCGGACTCGAGAGCGAAACCGAACTCGTCAGCTACTTGCAGCAAATCGGTTTGATCTGAACCTAAATTCCTAATGGCGCCGTGCATTTGCGGGGCAAATTGGGATCGCTCTGATTCGATCTCGATGCGTTGCGGCTCAGACTCAAGACACTAGCCTTCGACAGGCAGGCACGAAGCGCGCGGACGCTCACGGCGTTCCCGCGCTCCTGCTCAGCCGGCGAAGCAACTGTCGTTGCAAGCGTCGGCCCGCATCTAGGGGTTCGAATTGAGATCATTCTTCGCGCGTTGCCTTCTTCTTCTCTGGCTTTTTGCGCCTCTGTATTGTCACGCCGCCGAGTCCGGCATCCACGCCAGCGCCGCATCGCGTTCCGTTCGGGCAAACGCGGATGCCCAAAGCGCAACGGCTTCAGTCGATCTCGACGATTCCGAGCGCGGTTATCTGCGCACGCTGAAACCGATCGTCGTGGGCGTTATCGAGGGGGCAGAGTCCACGGACGCGAACCTGGAATCGCCGCGAGTCGCGCTCTCGAAAATCGAGAAGGCGCTCGGCGTGACGTTCGACGCGCAACACTTCAACGACTGGACCATGGCCGGATCGGCACTTCAGCGTGGCGATATCGACATGATCGTGACGCCGAGCCCGCCGGGACGCCTGAATTACGCCATGCGCTCCGAATTGCATCCGCTCGATCAGCTTGTCAGGCGCGCGTTCGTGCAGCTTCCCGAATTGAACGCTCCCGTTGCGCAGAACGGTCTGTCTGTCGCCACGGTCTGGAACGTCACGGCCTTGCGTCTGCTGCCGGCCCTCATCGGCATTGCGGCAGTATTGTTCGTGACGCTGCGCGCACTTCTCCGGCTGCAACACGAAATGAGCCGGCGCGTGGACACAGAGCAGCGTCTCGCCACGCAGCTGAGTTTTCAGCAAACCATGATGGAGGTCGTGCCGTATCCGCTCGTCGCCAAGGACATGCAGAATCGCTACGTCGCGGTGAATCGCGCGTTCGAGCAGGCGCTCGGCGTGCGGCGCGAAGACATTCTTGGGCGGACCAGCGTCGATGTGGCCGCGTGGGGCACGGAACATAGCGGCGTGCTGCACGAACTGACCGCGGTGACGCTCGCCACCGGCCAGCGGCAGGAGGTCGAAACGGAATTCCTCGATAACGACAATCATGCACGCTGCGGACTCTTCTGGACCGGAGCGTTTACGGCGTCGAACGGAGAGCGCGCGGGCGTCGTCGGCACGATGATCGACATCACCGATATCCGCGATGCCGAAACGCGCGCACGCCAGACGGAGCGCCGTCTTCACGACGTCACGCGATCGCTGCCGGCGGTCGTCTTCCAGTTGCGGCGCGCGCATGATGGCACGTACAGCCTTCCTTATATCGACGGCGATACGCGTCAATTGCTCGGGCTCAACGTTGCCGCGCTCGCCGACGACCCGATTCACGCGTTGACGCACGTTCACGCCGAGGACAGCGCCCGTCTGCTGGGCGAAATCGAGATGTCCGCGCGCACGCTGGAACCGTTGCACACCGAGTTCCGTTCGACCATCGACGGCGTCATGCGCTGGATTCGCGCCGATCTCGTGGCGCATCGCGAAGACGAAGGCGCCGTTGTCTGGAGCGGCTATTGGGCCGATGCCAGCGTGGAGCGCGCCCGAGCGGACGAACTCTCGCGCGCGCGCGACACCGCAGAAGCCGCGTCGCGTGCGAAGGACAATTTTCTGGCGATGATGAGTCACGAGATTCGCACGCCGATGAACGGCGTCCTGGGGCTCGTCGAAGTGCTCGAAAACACACGGCTGAATTCGGACCAGTCGCAGATGCTGGGCATGATCCAGGATTCCGCGAGCGCGCTCCTGCAAATCCTCGACGACCTTCTCGACTATTCCAAGATCGAGGCCGGGCGGCTGGCGATCGAGTCCACGCCCATCGACCTGCGTGAACTCGTCGATAGCGCGGTCGGCCTGCTTGCCGGGCGAGCGCATGAGAAGGGACTGCGCGTGCGAGTCGACGTGGCGCCGGAAGTGGCGGCGTCCGTGCGAGGCGACAGCGTGCGCCTCAGGCAGATCCTCTTCAATCTGATGAGCAACGCCATCAAGTTCACGATCAAGGGCGAAGTCGCGCTTCAAGTTCGCGCAGTTGAACAGCGCGACTCGGAGCAGGCGATCGAACTGTGCGTCAAGGACACGGGAATAGGCATTGCCGCCGAAGCTCAGCAGAGCCTGTTCGAGCCGTTCGTGCAAGCGGAGACTTCCACGACGCGCCGCTTCGGCGGCACCGGGCTTGGACTGACGATCTGCAAGCGCCTCATCGAACTGATGGGCGGAACGATGAGTCTGGATAGCGCGCTCGGCGTAGGAACCGCGATGACCGTTCGCCTGACTATGCCCGTAGAAACCCTGCATTATCAGATCGAAGGGCTGCGGGGCAAGCGCGGCATTGTCGCAATCGACGACGATCGCGTTGCGGCGGCGCTGATGCACTATGGCGAAGCGCTCGGTCTCGTATTGCAGCGTCATGCTTCCTGCGAACTGGCTCGGAAGGAATCGCAGTTGCTCGAAGAGGTCGATATCGTTTTCCGGAGTGATGCGCAAAAGAGTCCGGCGCTGCTCGGCTCGCGCGTGATTCACGTGACCGAGAAGCCGAAGCCAACCGGTTACAGGATTCTCGAAGACGACATCCGTGTGAGCGTGAATCCGATCTCGTGGCACGGTCTTGGCGCTGCGTGCGTCGCCGCGCTGACGGGCATGCCGCAGATCGCATCCGGTGTGACGCTCGGGCCGGATACGAAGATGGCGCCGCCGGACCGCGAAGACGCATTGCGTCGCGGCAAGCTCGTGCTCGTGGCCGAAGATCATCCGGTGAATCAGGAGTTGATCCGCCATCAGTTGTCGCTGCTCGGTTTTGCGTGCGACGTCGTGCACGACGGGGCCGAGGCGCTCACGGCGCTGGCCTATACGCGCTACGGCTTCCTTATCACCGATTGTCACATGCCGAACATGACGGGCTATGAGCTCGCGCGCCGCATCCGCGCCGACGAAGCCGGCACGTCGCGTCGATTGCCGATTCTCGGCATCACGGCAAGCACCGCGCCGGATGAGTTGCGCCGATGCCGCGAAGCCGGCATGGACGACTGTCTCGTCAAGCCCACCCGGCTCGCCACGTTGCGCGAGCATTTGAATCGCTGGTGGGTGACGACCGATTGCGCTGCGCCCGAAGCCGTCGCGCACGCAGGGCAAATCGCCGCCGACCCGCCGCGCGACGCGGACGAACTCGATCTGAATGCGATGGCGCAACTGTGGGGCACTGAATCGACGGTCAAGGCGTTGCTGGACGCGTTCGTGTCGTCGTTTCGCGAGGATCTCGTCGCGCTTGAACCCTTGCTCGATCGTGGCACGGTCGACGATTTGCGCGAATGGCATCATCGCGTGATCGGTGCGGCCAGTGTGTTGCAGTATCGGCCGCTGATTCGGGCGCTCGAAGACTTCCGTCGCGACTTGTCGAAGAAATCGCGAGAAGAGCGTCGTCGTGAGGGTTCGGCATTGATCACGCGATGTGAACACCTGCTCGAACGGATCGACGCGCAGGGCGCCACGATCCTCTAGATCCATTCGCCGCATGCGAGGCGGTGCAGAACCGCCGCTTCGCGCTTCAGTCTATCGGCGAATCGGCACTCTCGGTCGCCGCTTCGCTGTCGCGAAAAAATCCCAACGCGAAGTCCACGAACGAGCGCGTCTTGGCTGGCACGTGCTTCCGTCCGGGGTAGACGATCGACACCTCTTTGTCGGCGTCCTTCAGTCTGTAACTCGGCAGAAGCCGGACGAGTGCGCCCGTCTCGAAGTCCTGCTTCACGTGGCTCTCCGGCACCACGGCGATACCCATTCCCGACAAGGCCGCTTGCCGCAGCATCTGCGAACTGTTGACGGAATAGGCCGGATCGAGCACGACGTTTTCCAATGCGCCCGACGGCCCGATGAACGACCACGCGGCCCCGTGGATGTCGACGGACGGCGCGAGAAAGTCGTGCGTCGCCAGTGCGGCGGGGCGAGCGGGCGTGCCTTGCCGCGACAAATATTCCGGCGACGCCGCGAGCACTGCGGCAACCCTGAGCAGCGGGCGATTGATGAGCGTCCCGCTGTTGACGAGGTGAGGCACGACAATGCCGACATCGAAGCCCTCCGCCACAAGATCGACCGGACGATGCAACAACGAAAGGCGCAGTTTCACGCCTGGGTAGCGCTCGCGAAAGGCGCGCAGCATCGGCGTGAGACCGAGCACGGAAAACGAAGCCGAAGCGACGAGCTTGAGCGTGCCGGATGGATCGGCGGAACTGTTCGATACGGATGCCTCGATGGCTTCGACTTGCTCGATCACTGCGCGGCAGCCTTCCGCGTATGTGCGGCCGGCTTCGGTGAGCGAGACGCTGCGTGTCGTCCGGTTCAGCAAGCGAGTATTGAGGCGCGCTTCCAGCAGAGACACGTAGCGCGTGACCACCGCGTTGGACAAGTCGAGGGCGGCGGCGGCGCGGCTGAAAGATTCGGTTTCCGCGACCTCGAGGAAGACACGCATCGCGTTGAGTTGATTCATGCAGGAAGCGATCAGAAAAGCATTCGATGAACGCGCCGTAACGACTGTTCCGGACGAGACATAACGAGGTTGCCTCGCGTGCGCGATGGTAGCGGCACCGTGGCGATGTTCGAATCGGACGCTTCCGAACTTAGTTGACTGTGGCATGTTTGGCACTGTCGCGTGAATGCAACTAATGTTTCGCCGTGCCTGGACGTTCACGCGTTCTGACCGATCGTAAGTATAGGTAAGCTAAGCGTTTCCTCATATTGAAATTAGTCTTTTCGAATTTTTCGAAATGATTTTTGTGTTTCTCTCTTCGGTTTCTCAAAAAAGCAGGCCAATACACTTCGACGTGCCGAATAAAGGTGTAGGGCAGCGCGATTGAAGAGGCGCTTTCGCCCGATGCATGCCTTGGGCCTAAAGCAACCATCGAGTCACATGACTCTCAAGAGGGAACACTCATGAAAAAGCATCTGATCGGAGCAGCAGTGACTGCTCTGGCCGCATCGTTCGCGACTGGCGCGAGCGCACAAAGCAGCGTTACGTTGTACGGCATCGTTGACGCCGGTTTCACGTACGTGAATAACGTGTTCAATGAAAACCCGAACCGCGATGGGATCAAGGGCACCTACATCGGCATGAGCGGCGGCAACGTGCAGCAAAGCCGTTGGGGTATGCGTGGCGCAGAGGATCTGGGCGGCGGCATGAAGGCGATCTTCGTGTTGGAGAGCGGCGTCAATCTGGGCAACGGTACGCTCGCAAACGGCGGTGGACTCTTCAATCGCCAGGCTTACGTTGGTGTGTCCTCGCAGGCCGGTACCCTCACGCTGGGTCGTCAATACGACTCCACGATCGACTACCTGGCTCCGATCAGCGCGGCAGGTACGTGGGGTGGCACGTATTTCGGCCATATCGCGGGCAACGATAACCTGAACAGCAATTTCAGCATCGCAAACTCTGTCAAGTTCCAGACCGCCAACTACGCCGGCTTCTCCGCGAGCGCGCTGTATGGCTTCTCGAACCAAGGCGGTAACTTCAGCAACAACCGTGCGTACAGCGTCGGCGCGGGTTATGCCAATGGTCCGTTCAAATTCGGTCTTGCTTACATGCAAGCGAATGGCGTGAATTCGGCGACCAACCAAGGTGGTGCAGTCGTTGGCAACCAGTATGCCTCGTTGGCTGACGATCAAATCGCGTCTGTGCCCGGTCGTCGTCTGCGCACGTTCGGCGCTGGTGCTGGCTACTCCTACGATGCGATGACGTTCGGTCTTCTCTGGACTCAGTCGCGCCTGGATAGCTCGTATTTCAGCGGCAATTCGACGTACGTGAACAACTACGAAATCAATGGCCGCTACATGCTGAGCCCGGCACTCTCGCTCGGCGCTGCGTACACGTACTCCCAAGGCCGGACCGCAGTCGCGGGTAACTCGGCGGAAACGTTCCGCTGGCATCAGTTCGGTATTCAGGCCGACTACTCGCTGTCCAAGCGCACCGACGTCTACGTCGAAGGCGTTGGTCAGCTTGGTTCTGGCGGCGCTGCGGCATGGGTCTCGAACAACGGCACGTTCGGTCCGTCGAGCAGTTCGCGTCAGGTCGTCGTGAGCACGGGTATGCGTCACCGCTTCTAAAAGTGGTTGAGTTGTAAGCTGTAACAAAAGGGCACCGCAAGGTGCCCTTTTGCATTGGTTTGAGAGACGGGAAAGTTATGCATCGCGAGGCCGTATGCTCTACGATGAGATCGCGGCAGACGCCCGTGTGGAGATCGATCTTCGAGTTCCGGCCGCTACGAGGAGAGCAGGCATGATCGCGTTACGCAGATTGCATCGTCGTTGGACTGCTGGATTAGTGTGTTCGCTCCTTGCTTCGAGCGCCGCACTCGCCGATACCGTCGCACTCAAGGCCAACCTGCAACCTTCGAGCGAAGTCCCTCCGCGTGTCAGCAAAGGTCACGGCGTGCTCGACGCCACCTTCGACACCGACACGAAACTGCTTGCCTGGACTGCCACTTACGCCGAGCTATCCGGCCCGGTGACGATGGCCCATTTCCACGGCCCCGCGCCCGTCGGACAAAACGGCAAAGTGCAGGTGCCCGTCGACAAAAAAGCGCTCGCGAGCCCGATGACTGGCCAAGCGACGCTCACCGAGCAGCAAGTGATCGACCTCATGGCCGGGCAGTGGTACTTCAATATTCACACGCAGGAAAATCCCACTGGCGAGATACGCGGCCAGGTGATGCCCGTCAACTAAAACACGCAAAGCGAAACAGACGCCGATGAGCTGGCAAAGCGCCCTGGCTTGCTGGTGCGTGCGCATCGGTATGCGTCCACAATCGGCGAAACCGGAACTGGATGTCGCACTCGCGCGCAAATACGCGTCCCGCCGGCTCTGGTCGCCGCGCGTTCCTAAAGGCTGGCGCTTCGAGATACGCGATAACGGCGAATGGCTCTCGCCCGCAACCCGCGCGAGCGCAACCATCCTCTATCTTCATGGCGGCGGCTATTATTTCTGCTCGCCGCGCAGCCACCGCGCCATCACCTTCGGCCTGGCCACGCGGGCCCATGCGAGTGTCGTCTCGCTCGATTACCGCCTCGCGCCCGAGCATCGCTTCCCGGCTGCGCTCGACGACAGCGTCGCGGCCTATCGCCGCTTGCTCGCCGACGGCGTTCCCGCGCAATCGATCGTCATCGCAGGCGATTCGGCCGGTGGCGGCCTCGCGCTCGCGACGCTGCTCGCATTGCGCGACGCGGCCGATCCATTGCCCGCGGCGGCGGTCCTGTTCTCGCCGTGGACGGACCTGACCTGCGCCGGTGAGTCGATGCGATTCAACGAGGGCCGCGATCCGATGTATCACGCGTCGGTGTTTCCTCGCGTGGCCGCGCAGTATCTCGGTGGCGCCGACGCGCGCGACCCGTACGCATCGCCGCTATTCGGCGACTTTACGGGCTTGCCGCCGCTCATGATTCATGTCGGCGACACGGAATTGCTGCTGGACGATTCGACGCGCGTCGCCACGAAAGCCCGCGCGGCCGGCGTGCGCGTCGACATGCAAACGTGGCGCGACGTCCCGCATATCTTTCAGATCTGGGCGCCGTTCATGCCCGAAGCGCGCGAATCGCTGACGCGCGCCGCCGCGTTCATCGACGCGGCGACATGCGCCGCGCGGCCTCATCGTCCGCTCAAGACTTCGATCGTCTGATAAGCGCGCTCGACGGCTGATGCGCCATAGCGCCGCTCCAGCCTGCGCACGGTGAAATGACCATGCGCCATCTGCTGAAAGTGATCGATGAACACGGTGTTGACCATTGCGCCGAGCACTGCGCCGATCGCGGGAATCGACTTGGCCGCGACCTGCTCGCTGACCTGCACCGAGAACCGCGACGCGATCGTCTGGAGGAATTTGAGGAGCGCCGTCGATCCATGACTGCTCAGCCCCTTCGACGCGATGTCGCTGGTCGCGCGCGAAACCGACTGCGCGAGCGCGCCGCGCACGATGAAATAGCCGAGATCGGCGTTATCGTCGCTGGCTCGGGTGCCGCCCATGCCGAGCACCATCAGGCATTGCAACTGCGTTTCGACGCGATGCACGTCCTCGCCCTCGCTGCGGGCGATGTCGCAGATCGAGCGGAACATCAGCGTGGTCGTGACCGGCAGTTCGACCGGCAGCGCAAAAAGACCGAACGCGCCGCCCGCCGCGCCCGTCGTCGCGACGGCCAGCTTGTGCATCAGGTTATGCGGTTTGTCCGGCGGCGGCGCGAGCAGGGAATCCGATGGCGAACTTCTGCCCAGGGTGCGCAGCGCAAGTTGCAGACACTTCTTGAGCGCGATCTGCGTCGCTTCGTCGACTTTCTCCTGCGCGACGCCCGGCAGGCGGCCCATCAGCTTTTCGATGGGCGCGCCGACGACGCTCGCGAGCTTCATCGTCAACGACGGACTTTCCAGCAGCTCCTTCGCGCGCGAAAGGGCCGCGAAGTCTTCGGGCGTGAGCGGCGAAGTGATGATCGGCGTCGGTTCCATGCGATGTTTCAGTCCGGAAAAGGGTGACTTGTCTTGCAGATTAGAGCATGTACGCGTGCTATGATTCCCTTTCCGTTGACTTGTCAATCATTGCGCCCTCAAAGATGGCCGTTCACACAGCCGCGCACCATTCCAGCGGACAGGTTCTGCCTTTTCGCGAATCCCTCATGGCGATGCTGGGCGTCTCGTTCGTCACGATGCTCGTCGCGCTCGATCAGACCGTGGTCGGCACCGCGCTGCCGACGATCGTCGCGGAACTCAAGGGTTTCGATCTCTATGCGTGGGTCGCCACGTCATATCTTCTGACTTCCGTCATCACCGTGCCGATTTTTGGCCGGCTTGGCGATTACTACGGCCGCAAGCCGTTCGTGATCGCGTCGATCGTCGTGTTTACGGTCGCCTCCGTGCTGTGCGGACTGGCCAACAGCATGATGTTTCTCGTGCTCGCGCGCGGACTGCAGGGCATCGGCGGCGGGATGCTCGTCGGCACTGCATTCGCGTGCATCGCCGATCTTTTCCCCGACAATGTCGTTCGCCTGCGCTGGCAAGTCATGATGAGCTCCGCGTTCGGCATCGCGAACGCAGTCGGGCCGTCGCTCGGTGGTCTTCTCACCCAGTACACCGGCTGGCGTTCCGTCTTCTACGTGAACTTGCCGGTGGGCATCGTCTCGCTCTTTTTCGTGTGGCGTTTTCTGCCGCATCTCCGTCACGTCGCGCACGAAGGCAAGATGCGCCTCGACTGGCCGGGCGCCGCGCTGATCGCGGTGGCGCTCGGCGCGCTGCAACTATTCGTCGAAATGTTGCCGAAGTACGGCGTCGGCGTGGAAACCGCCGCGCTGCTCGCGATGAGCATCGCCGCCGGCTTCGCGCTGTGGAAATGGGAGATGCGCTGCGACTACGCGATCCTGCCCGTCGACATGTTCCGCAACCCGGCGCTCGCCGCGCTCTTCAGGCTCGCGATTCTCGGCGGCTTCACGATGTTCTCGCTGCTGTTCTACGCGCCGCTGCTGTTTCAGGGCGGATTCGGCATGTCGCCTAAGGACGCGGGCATGATGATCACGCCGCTCGTCGTGTTCATCACGATCGGCAGTATCGTGAACGGGCGCATCGTGACGCGCCTCAAGAACGCGAATCTCATGCTGTATCTCGGTTTCGCGCTGCTTGGCGTATCGTGTCTCGGCGTGGTCGTCGCGACGCACAACATGCCGCGCGCGCTGCTGCTCGGGATCATGCTGCTCGGTGGCCTCGGTCTCGGCTTCGTGATGCCGAATCTGACCGTGTTCGCGCAACAGACGGCGGGCCGCGCGCATCTGGGCATCGCGACGGCGCTCCTGCAGTCGCTGCGCATGATCGGCGGGATGATCGGCACCGCGCTCACCGGCACGCTCGTCAGTCATCTTTATGCGAGCGGCGTGAATCTCGCGCTCGAAAAAGATCACGCGCTGCGCTGGGCGAGCGACTTGTCCGATCCGCAAATTCTCATCAATCGCGAAGGGCAGCAGACGCTGCTCTCGCAACTGGCGGCCGCGGGCCACAACGGCGCCATGCTGCTCGAAGCCGCGCGCGAGGCGCTCGTCGCGGCGATCCACATCGGGCTCGCGCTGGCGGCGCTGGTCGCGCTGGTGTCGCTGTGGCAATCGCGCCGCGTGCCGCCGGTGCGCCTGAAGGGACCGCAGGAACCGGTCATCCTCGCCGAATGACTACGGAAGCAGAAAGCATGAATGAACAGGACCGTATCGCCGTGGTGCAGCAGTTCGGGCGCACGTATCGCGCGTTCATGTCGGCGTTCGAGGCGGCTGTCGGCCAGCCGATGCCGCGCTGGCGCATCCTGCTCGCGCTGCACGAGCATGCGGGCGTGCTGTCGCAGAAGAAGCTCGTCGAGCGCCTGAAGGTCGATCCGGGCGCGTTGACGCGTCAATTGAAGACGCTGGAAGGGCTCGGCTGGATCGTGCGCAGCGTCGATGCGCGCGACAACCGCGTATCGAACGTCGCGCTGACCTCGCAAGGGCGCGCGATCGCCGAAGAAAGCCTGCCGCGCCGCAATGCGTTCCTGCACGACACCATGGCCTCGTTGCCCGACGAGGCCATCGAAGCCCTGTCGAGCGCGCTGCACATGTTCGAGGGACGCATTCAGGAAGTGGCGGCCGCGAATGCGTTGCAAGCGGCCGCCATCGAAGACCGGGCTTAGAAGAACGTTTCGATCACTTCAGTGACGCGATATTTCGGATCGACGACGAGAATCTGACGCCACTTGTCGAACGTCAGGCACGGATGCGAGATGTCGAACGCGATCATGTCGCCCACTTTCAGATCGTCGCCCGGCTTGATGCGCAAATACGCGTGCTGATCCATCAGGCCGAAGATTTCCCAGCCTTCGTCGGGCGACACGTCGCGCGGCGCCTCGGTGCCCGGACGGAAATGCTTCGCCGGCTCGGGCATGCCCGCATCGAACGCGGAATCGCGCTTGCCGAGCCCGATGATCGCGCGGTCCGGTTCCGGAATCGACTGCACGTACGCCCACAATTGCAGCGCGGGCTTCAAACCCTGCCCCATCTTCTTCGCGATCGGGTTGCGCGCGAAGATCTCGTTTTGAGCCTTCTTGTAGATACCGACGTCATGCGTCAGATAGCAGCCCGGACGCAGCACGACTTCGATGGCGTCGCTGTTGGCCTTGGCGAATTCATCCGCGACGACGTCATACCACGCCGAGCCCGCGCCCGACAGAATGGCCGGCTTGCGCGCGATCTTGCCGTCCGCGATCAGCTTGCGCGTGACATCCACCGCGCTTTTCAAAAACTCGCGCACCTTTGTTTCGTCCTGCAGCACGCCTTCATACAGTTCGATGCCCGCGAGCTCGATCGTGCCCTGCCAGCGCGCGATCGCGGCGAGCACGGCATCGCGCTGGGCGTCGTCGCGCACGCCGGTGCGGCCGCCCGGCACGCCAAGCTCGATCAGCACGTTCAGCTTTTTGCGCACCGAGCTGAAGAACTCGCCAAGCTGATCGACGCCATCGGCTGAGTCGACCAGACAGAAGAATTCGAAGTTCGCGTCCGTGAGCAGTTCTGCGATCATGCCCATGTTGCGTTTGCCGACGAGCTGATTCGCCATCAGGATGCGATGCACGCCGCCGCGATACGCCGCGCGCACCTGATGCGCCGTCGCCAGCGTGATGCCCCATGCGCCGGTGTCGAGCTGGCGGCGAAAGAGTTGCGGCGCCATCGTCGTCTTGCCGTGCGGCGCGAGCTTCACACCGTATTCGCCAACGAACGCCTGCATCCATTTCAGGTTGTGCTCGATGCGATCGGAATAGAGCACGGCGGCGGGCAAGCTCACGTCCTCTTCGAGCAGATTCCATTGCAGGCGCGACGCGTCGTTTAACTGGATGCTCGTGCCCGGCACCATGCCGAGGCCCTTGCCGAACGGGTCGATCGTCGCGTTCTGATAGTTTGTAACTTTCATGTGCTGCTACTCCATCGTCCGTTTAAATAAACCTCGTGCACGATCCGATGCGCATCAAGGTTGACGGCACTATGTTAACCAAAGTAGCATCGCAGATGGAAATGTTATTTAGTAACACTGGCTCATCGTAAACCATGAACGGCCACGCCGACTCGCTCAGCATCGATATCGTCGCACGCATCGCGGAACGCGCGCCGGAATTGCGCAGCGCGGAGCGCAAGGTCGCGGCGCTGATTCTCGACGACATCGTGAGCGCGTCGCGCGCGAGCATCGGCGCGCTGGCGGACAAGGCGGAAGTCAGCATCGCAACCGTCACGCGCTTCGCGAAGGCCGTCGGCTGCGAGGACGTGCGCGAGCTGAAGCTGCGGCTCGCGCAGGCGGCGGGCGTCGGGCAGCGCTTTTTCAACCGTGATCCGGACGCCGTCCCCGATTCGCTCGCCGCGCGCATCTTCGACGAAGTGCAGGCGACGCTCGCGCAGAATCAGGGCGCGCTGGCCGCTGCGCCGATCGCCGAAGCCGCCGATGCACTCGCCGCGGCGTCGATGATCTACGTGTTCGGCATGGGCGGCGGCTCGACCGCGCTCGCCGACGAGATGCGCTTTCGCCTCGTGCGGCTCGGGCGGCCCGTCGCGTCGTATCAGGACGGGCTGTTGCAGCGCATGGTGGCGTCGACCTTGTCGAAGGAGCATGTGGTCATCGCGCTTTCCGTGACGGGGCAGACACCGGAAATCGTCGAAAGCTGCGGGCTTGCGAAGCAGTACGGCGCACGCGTGATCGCGCTGACCGCGCCCGCGTCGCCGCTCGGGGCGCTGGCGGACTGGCTGATTCCCGTCATCGCGATCGAGACGGACTTCATCTACAAGCCGTCGTCGTCGCGCTACGCGATGATGATGGCGCTCGATTTGCTCGTCACCGAACTGGCCGTCAAACAGGCCGACCACAGCCGCGAACTGCTGCGCCGCATGAAGCACGCGCTCGATTCGCACCGCGGCGGCGGCGAGCGTCAACCCTTGGGAGACTGATCATGGAAAAGGCCGACACGCTGATCATCGGCGCGCGATTGATCGACGGCACGGGCGCGCCCGCCGTCGAGCGCGATGTCGCGCTGCGCGACGGGCGCATCGTCGCGATCGAGGCGCCGGGCGGCTTGTCCGCGTGGAGCGCCGATCACGTGTTCGACGCGCAAGGCAAAGTGCTCGCGCCGGGTTTCATCGACGTCCACACGCATGACGACACGCACGTCATCCGCTCGCCGCAAATGATGCCGAAGATCACGCAGGGCGTGACGACGGTGATCGTCGGCAACTGCGGGATCAGCGCGTCGCCGGTGACGCTGAAGGGCGACCCGCCCGACCCGATGAACCTGCTCGGCGATGCCGCCGCGTTCAAATACCCGACCTTCGCCGCGTATGTCGATGCCGTGAACGAAGCGAAGCCGACCGTGAACGTCGGCGCGCTGATCGGGCATACGGCGTTGCGCAACAATCACATGGACCGGCTGGATCGCGGGGCGTCGAGCGATGAAGTCGCGGCCATGCGCGCGCAGCTCGAAGAAGCGCTCGACAACGGCGCGCTCGGGCTGTCGAGCGGGCTCGCGTATGGATCGGCGTTCAGCGCGCCGCCGGAAGAAGTGCAGGCGCTGGCCGAGCCGCTTGCGAAAGCGGGCGCGCTCTATACGACACACATGCGCACCGAATTCGACGCCATTCTCGACGCGATGGACGAGGCGTACCGCGTTGGACGTCACGCGCGCGTGCCGGTGGTGATTTCGCATCTGAAGTGCGCGGGTCCGTCGAACTGGGGGCGCAGCGCGGAAGTGCTGAAGTCGATCGAAGCCACGCGCGAAGGACAGCCGATCGGCTGCGACTGCTATCCGTACAACCGCAGTTCGTCGACACTGGATTTGAAGCAGGTGACGGGCGACATCGACATCACGATCACGTGGTCGACGCCGCATCCGGAGATGGCGGGCAAGCTGATTCGCGAAGTCGCCGACGAATGGCAGGTCACGCAGCAGGAAGCGGCGAAGCGTCTGCAACCGGCCGGCGCGGTGTATCACAACATGTCGGAAGACGACGTGCGGCGCATCCTCTCGCATCCCGCGACGATGGTCGGCTCGGATGGCCTGCCGAACGATCCGCTGCCGCATCCGCGCTTGTGGGGCGCGTTTCCGCGTGTGCTCGGGCATTACGCGCGCGACGAAGGCGTGCTGACGCTCGAAGAAGCGGTGCGCAAGATGACGAGCTTGTCGGCGCGGCGCTTCAGCTTGATGGAGCGCGGCGAAGTGAAGGTCGGCTATCACGCGGATCTCGTCGTGTTCGATCCGGATCGCGTGATCGATTCCGCGACGTTCGCCAATCCGCAGCAGGCGGCGGACGGCATCGACGCGGTGTGGGTGAATGGCGTGTTGACGTATCGCGAGCAGGCCGTGACCGGCGCGCGCGCGGGACGTTTCGTGGCGCGCGGCGCGGCATCGAAGCTCGATGCGGCCGGCGCGTTCTGACTATTGATTGCTTTGGTAAAGGAGTGAAACGATGAAGCGTTATGGCGTGGAAGGCGGCAAGGGACAAGGCGGCGCGCATATGCCGTTCGCACGCGCGGTGGAGGCAGACGGCTGGCTGTTCGTATCGGGCCAGACGCCGATGGAAGACGGTGAAGTGATCAACGGCGGCATCGTCGAGCAATCGCACAAGGCGATTCAGAATGTCATCGCCATTTTGAAAGAGGCGGGCTACGGCACGGAGCACGTCGTGCGCTGCGGCGTGTGGCTCGACGATCCGCGCGATTTTGCGTCGTTCAACAAGGTGTTCAAGGAGTACTTCGGCGCGAATCCGCCGGCGCGCGCTTGCGTGGTGTCGTCGATGGTCATCGACTGCAAGGTCGAGGTGGATTGCGTGGCTTACAAGAAGGCGTCCGCCTGATTGCGTCAGGCGGAATCAGGCGGCTGCGCGGCGGACCCGCCGCGCAGCCGCGCGCCTTATCCCTTCAACGGCTGCACCGTGAACTGAAGCCCGCTCAAGCAAGCGCGGCTTTGTTCGACCATCTTCTGGAATTCCGCGCTGACGATCTCGTCGTGCGCGAGCCACGCCACCTTGCGCGTCAGGCTATATCGATAGCGATAACCATCGGACGACGGCTTGCCCGACAGTTCAAGATCGAACCAGCGGTTGTGCACCGCGCATTCGCGCGCCTGTCCATCGGTGCGTTTCGCGACGAGCGTGACATCCGCCTTCGTGGTTTCCGGCGCGCCCAGATAAACGTCCGATAACTGGCCGTTGCGCTTGTAGCGCGCGAGGGAATCCCAGAGGTCCAGCATGCCCGGACGGCTGAACGAATACTGGTTCCCGCGCGTCTCGACTGCCCGCAGATCGACGACGCGCGCTTTCGTCTTGTATTGCTCCGGAATCAGGAAGCCGGTCGCCTGACGCTGCACGTCGCAGCGGCCGGGCTCGGTCGCGACGATGTTGCAGATCACGGTGTCGCTCGCGCTCTTGCCGTCGTTGCGATCGGCGACCGTCAAGTCGATCAGCGGGTTGCCGCTCAGTGCGAGCGCGGCGTCCACGTCGCCCTGATCGCCGTTCGTGAAACGCATCTTCATCGTCACGTCGAGGTTCGTGCGCGGCGCGGCGAGCGGAATCGCGTCCTGCCGCACGACGCCATCGGCGCCGATGACGAGCACCCAGCGGTCCTGAATGTCCGGCATCGCGACGCCGGGCGCGAACACGGGATTGGTCGCATCGAGCCACCAGACGGCGCCATCGACTTCCGCGCGCACGATGACGTGATTCACCGCGTAGATGCTCGGCGCGATCAGCGGCGCAGCGTAGCTGCCGCGTTCCAGCCAGACCGGCTCGGCCTTGATGCCGGATGCGCGCAGCATCGCGGTGAGAAGCATCGACAAGTCCTTGCAATCGCCGTAACCGTGCCGCTCGATTTCGGCGAGCGAGAACGGCACGATGCCGCGCTCGCTCGCGCGCCAGTCGTTCAGATAGCGGAAGTTCTGATTCAGATATTGCATGAACGCGCTGACGCGCTCGCGCGGCGCAAGGCTTTTCGTCTTCGTCACGACCGCCGCGGCGCGCGCGGGCAGGGGCGCGGCGAGCAGCGCGTTATAGCGCTTCGCAAACGGCCCGATGTTTTCCTGCAAGTCGAGCGAGCTGCCGAGTTCCAGACGCGGATAACGGCGCACGGCGCCGCTGGCCGGCTCGTTGACGTAGCTCTGAAAACGCGGCGCCTTCAGGTCGATGGTGAGCTTCTTCGCATCGGCGGACGGCACGATCGTGAAATCCTCCATCTTGTCGCTGCGATATTTGATCGGCCGCTCGGCGCTGAATTCCGCGTGGAAGCGGTCGTAGCGGATCGCCGACGGCGAGAACGCCTGCGAAAAGTGGAACTGCGTGGCGAAGGGCACAGGCGTATTGCGCTGCCGCACGCTGTACACGGCTGTCGATCCGACGCGCAAGTTCGGGAATGCCAACGATATCTGCTTGTCGCTGGAGAAACCCTGCGCAGGATTGGGCGCCGTGCGCGTTTCGATTTGCGATTTCGTCAGCGCGACAGGCTTCTGCCCCGGCTGCACGAGCTCGGCCTTTTCGATCTTGACGGTATCCGTTTCCGGAAAATCGATATCGATGCGTGAGAGCGCCTCGCGCCCGGCGTCAGTGAGAATCGTGTAGCGGAAGGTGTTGACGCATTCCGTGGCGCCATCGGCGAGAAAGCGGCATTCGGCGCGCTGGTCGAGTGCGAGCGGCGCTTCGGAGACGGGCTGCAGTGCGGCGAATGTATTCGTCGCCGCGAGCAAGGTGAAGCTGGACAGAGTTGCGCCAAAACTTCCTGCGAGGAAGGCGCGCGGGCGAGAGGTCATGCAAGGCTCCTGCGATGGATAAGCGGCCTCGGACGAGGCTGGGCCGCATTATCCCGAGCGCAGGTGGTCAAACGGTAAAAGAGTGTGGCAGTGCTTACTGCCGCGCGAGCCGCGCGTTATCCGGCATCGGCAAGTTGAAATTCGTGCGGAACGGGTTGATATCGAGCCCGCCGCGGCGCGTGTATCGCGCGTAGACGGCGAGCCGCTCCGGCCGGCATTCGCGCATGACATCCATGAAAATACGCTCGACGCATTGCTCATGAAAGCCGGTATGCCCGCGGTACGACACGATGTACCGCAGCAGCGAAGCATGATCGATCTGCCCGCCGTAATAGCGGATCTGCACGCTGCCCCAATCGGGTTGACCCGTCACCGGGCAATTCGATTTCAGCAGATTCGAGAACAGCGTCTCGTCGACGGGCACTTCATCGTGCGCCGCCTTCAACAAGGACGGGTCCGGCGAGAAAACCTCGCAATCGAGATCGAGCCGGTCCAGCGACAAGCCATCGAATTCCTCCATGACCAGCTTGCCGAAATCGCCCGGCGCGGCAAGCTGCACCGACACCGTCGCGCCGCAAATCGCGGAAACATCGCGCTTGATGGCGGCGCGCACGTCATCGACCGAGGCGAACTGCGTCTGCGCGAACGAACCGAGATAGAGCTTGAACGACTTCGACTCCACGATGTTCGGCGAATCCGCCGGCACGAAGAACGTCGCGACGGCGATCTGCGGCTTGCCGCGCGCATTCAGCCAAGACAGCTCGTAAGCGTTCCAGATGTCCGTGCCGAAGAAGGGCAGGCGCGCGGGCACGCCGATCGCATCGCGCGCGCGCTTGCGGTCGATCGGAAACAGCAGCGACGCATCGTACTGTTCGGTGTAATGGACGGGCTTGCCGAGCGGAGATTGATCGGGTGTCATGATGCGTTCGCTATGCCGCTGAGAACGTGCCCGGTCGCGGTCACGACGCGAGCCGATTCGCAGTGGCGAATTTGATCGTCGAAGAAAAAATCGGGCTCGAATTCACGCAGGAATTCGCCCTTGTCCAGTCCGCCGAGAAACATCGCTTCGTCGATTTCGATGTCCCAGGCCATCAGCGTGCGGATCGCGCGCTCGTGCGCGGGCGCGGAGCGCGCGGTGACGAGCGCGGTGCGGATGTGCATCGGCGACTTGCGCTCGGTGTCGTCGGCAATGCGTTGCAGCTTGTTCAGCGCCGCGAGCAGCGGCTTCAGCGGGCCGCCCGGCAGCGGCTCTTCGCGCCTGGTCGTCTCGTGGCCGACGAACGCGCTCAATCCATCGCTCTGAAACACGCGCTCGGCTTCGTCGGAGAAGAGCACGGCGTCGCCATCGAACGCAATGCGGATCTCGTCCGCGTAACGGCTCGCGGCGCGCGGCGTTTCCGGCAGCACGCGCGCGGCGGGAAATCCGGCGGCGAGGGCGTCGCGCACATCGTCCGGATTCGCCGACAGAAACAGCGACGCATGCAGCGGCTTCAGATATGCAAACGGCGAGCGGCCGCGCGTGAACACGCCGCGCTCGATCGCGAGCCCATGCTCACGGCACGAATGAAACGCGCGCAGACCGCTGATCGGATCGCTGCGCGACAGAATCACCACTTCCACGCGTTGCGCGCCCGCATTCAGCGCGAGCAGCTTGCGAATCAGGCCGAACGCGACGCCCGGCTTCGCGGGCGTGTCGAGCCGCGAGCGCTGCAGCGCTTCGTAGCGCGCCAGATCGCCGGTCTCGAAGACGCGGTTCTCGTCCTCGAAATCGAACAGCGCGCGCGACGAAATCGCGACGACGAGCTTGTCTTCGAGCGTGAACTTGGGCATTGCTCAAGCCAGAAACAGCTTGTAGACCGGATTGGCCTGCTCGTCCCACCACGGATAGCCGAGCGTCGCGAGAAAGCGCTCGAACTCCGCGTTGTCCGACTGCGGCACCTGAATGCCGACGAGAATCGAGCTGGTGTCCGCGCCCTGATTCCGATAGTGAAAGAGGCTGATGTTCCAGTCCGGCGCCATCGACGACAGGAACTTCATCAGCGCGCCCGGACGCTCGGGAAACTCGAAGCGCAACAGGCGCTCGTCGCGCGCGAGCGGCGAACGGCCGCCGACCATATAGCGGATGTGCTGCTTCGAGAGCTCGTCGTGCGAAAGATCGACGGTCGCGAAACCGTGTTCGATGAACGCCGACATCATCTGCGCCGTTTCCTTGCGCGCCTTGATCTGCACGCCGACGAAGATATGCGCGGCGTGCTCGTCGGCGATGCGGTAGTTGAACTCCGTCACGCTGCGTGTGCCGACGAGCTCGCAGAAGCGCCGGAAGCTGCCGCGCTCTTCGGGAATCGTCACGGCGAACACGGCCTCGCGCGCCTCGCCGACTTCCGCGCGCTCCGCGACGAAGCGCATGCGGTCGAAGTTCATGTTCGCGCCGGACGTCACCGCGATGAGCGTCTTGCCCTCGATGCCCTCGCGCTCCGCATACAGCTTCGCGCCCGCGACCGCGAGCGAACCGGCCGGCTCCAGCACGCTGCGCGTGTCCTGGAACACGTCCTTGATCGCGGCGCAGAGCGCATCGGTATCGACGGTGACGACTTCGTCGAGCAGTTCGTTGCACAGCCGGAAGGTTTCCTCGCCGACGAGCTTCACCGCCGTGCCGTCCGAAAACAGGCCGACTTCGGATAGCGTCACGCGCTCGCCCGCCTTGATCGACTGCGCCATCGCGCAGGAGTCCTCGGTCTGCACGCCGATCACCTTGATCTCGGGCCGCACCGCCTTGATGTACGCCGCGACGCCCGCCGCCAGCCCGCCGCCGCCGATCGGGCAGAAGATCGCGTGAATCGGGCCCTGATGCTGCCGCAGGATTTCCATGGCCACGGTGCCTTGCCCGGCGATGACATCGGGATCGTCGAACGGATGCACGAACGTGAGGCCGCGTTCTTCCTGAAGCTGCACGGCGCGCGCGTAGGCGTCGCTGTACGATTCGCCCGCGAGCACCACTTCGACCGTCGGACCGCCGTGCGCGCGGATCGCGTCGATCTTCACTTGCGGCGTAGTGGTCGGCACGGCGATGACCGCGCGGCAGCCGAGCCGCGCTGCCGAGAGCGCCACGCCCTGCGCATGATTGCCCGCCGACGCCGTGATCACGCCGCGTGCGAGTTCGTCCGCGGTGAGGTTCGCCATCTTGTTGTACGCGCCGCGAATCTTGAACGAGAAAACCGGCTGATTGTCCTCGCGCTTCAGGAACACGGAATTGTGCAGACGCGCGGACAGGTTGTGCGCGGGCTCCAGCTCGCTTTCGCGCGCGACGTCGTACACACGCGCGGTCAGCACTTTCTTCAGGTAGTCGGGATGTGTCATGCGAGAAATCGTCACGCGGCAGCGACGCGCGCGGGTTTTTGAGGGCGAAAGCATCAATGATAGCGCCAACCGCGCAGTTTCCGGATGCGCCGTGTGGTTCGACCGTCCGGACGGTCGTGCAAAAAAGTGTCGAAAATGACATGAACGCGTCGCGAAAATGCACGCAAAAGCCCCTTCTGGCTGCTAGCGTCCGCCGACGCGCGCCATCGCGATGGGTTAGAATTTCCTTTTACGAATCAGCAATCAGGATCGGCAGATGCACCGGCAGCTTCGGATCGATTTTCTGGCGCATGTTTCCCGCGGGTTGCATCCCGCGGCGGAAAAGCATGCGCGCCACGCGCGATCGTGGCGTTGATCCAGGGCACACCGAAGGCGCCGTGATGAGCCCCGGCGGCCTTCGCCAAGATAAGTCTCATTCGAAAATTTGCGCCCCCACGCGCATCGCCGGCATTTCCGCTTTTCGAAGCGCGAAGGCCGGCACACCGAACCGTCGAACATGAACGCACCTCAAGCCTTCGATCCGAACGGCGCCCATGCCGCCTTGGCGCTCGATAACGAGCCCCGTCTGCGCGAAATTCCCTATAACTACACGTCGTTTTCCGATCGCGAAATCGTCATGCGGCTTCTGGGCGACGAAGCCTGGGCCGTGCTCGACGAACTGCGCAACGAGCGCCGCACGGGCCGCTCGGCGCGCATGCTGTATGAAGTGCTCGGCGATATCTGGGTCGTGCGCCGCAATCCTTATCTGCAGGACGACCTGCTCGACAATCCGAAGCGCCGCGCGCTTCTGGTCGAAGCACTGAATCACCGTCTCGCCGAAATCGAGAAACGCCGCAGCGCCGATCTTTCCGCGCACAGCGACGAAGCCGGCAGCCGCGAGCGCGCCGGGCGCGTGCAATTGCTGATCGCCGCAGCACGCCGCGCCGTCGACGACTTCGCCGCCGAATTCGGCCACATGTCCGACTTGCGCCGCCGCGCATCGCGCGTGCTGGGCAAGGAAACGCAGAAGGACAACATCAAGTTCGACGGTCTCTCGCGCGTCGCGCACGTCACGGACGCCACGGACTGGCGCGTCGAATATCCGTTCGTCGTGCTGACGCCGGACAGCGAAGCCGAAATCGCCGGCCTGATCAAGGCGTGCTTCGAACTCGGCCTGACCGTGATCCCGCGCGGCGGCGGCACCGGCTATACCGGCGGCGCGATTCCGCTCACGCCGTTCTCGGCCGTCATCAACACGGAAAAGCTCGAACAGCTTGGTCCGGTCGAAATGACGGACCTGCCGGGCGTCGATCACAAGGTCGCGACGATTTTCTCGGGCGCGGGCGTGGTCACGCGGCGCGTCACCGAAGCCGCGGAGCAGGCGGGCTTCGTGTTCGCCGTCGATCCGACTTCGCTCGATGCATCGTGCGTCGGCGGCAATGTCGCGATGAACGCGGGCGGCAAGAAAGCGGTGTTGTGGGGCACGGCGCTCGACAATCTCGCGTGGTGGCGCATGGTCGATCCCGAAGGCAACTGGCTCGAAGTCACGCGTCTGGACCACAACTGCGGCAAGATTCACGACGTCGAAGTGGCGCGCTTCCGGCTCGACTGGTTCGACGGCAATCGTCCGCCGGGCGAGAAGTTGCTGCGCACCGAAAATCTCGATATCGCCGGCCGCACATTCCGCAAGGAAGGTCTCGGCAAGGACGTCACCGATAAATTCCTCGCCGGTCTGCCCGGCGTGCAGAAGGAAGGATGCGACGGTCTCATCACGTCCGCGCGCTGGATTCTGCACAAGATGCCCGCGCACACGCGCACCGTCTGCCTCGAATTCTTCGGCCAGGCGCGCGACGCGATTCCGAGCATCGTCGAGATCAAGGACTATCTGTTCGAGACGTCGAAGCAGGGCGGCGCGATCCTCGCCGGTCTCGAACACCTCGACGAGCGTTATCTGCGCGCGGTCGGCTATGCGACGAAGAGCAAGCGCAACGCGTTCCCGAAGATGGTGCTGATCGGCGATATCGTCGGCAATGACGCCGATGCCGTTGCCGCGGCCACATCGGAAGTCGTGCGCATGGCGAACGGCAAGAGCGGCGAAGGCTTTGTTGCGGTGAACGCCGAGGCGCGCAAGCGCTTCTGGCTCGACCGCTCGCGCACGGCGGCCATCGCCAAGCACACGAACGCGTTCAAGATCAACGAAGACGTCGTGATTCCGCTCGATCGCATGGGCGAGTACACGGACGGCATCGAGCGCATCAACATCGAGCTGTCGATCAAGAACAAGCTGCAACTGGTCGATGCGCTCGAAGCGTTTTTCCGCACCGGCAAGCTGCCGCTCGGCAAGACCGACGACGCAAACGAAATTCCGAGCGCGGAACTGCTCGAAGACCGCGTGACGCAGGCGCTCGATTTGTTGAAGCGCGTGCGCGAGCGCTGGACTTTCGTCGGCGACAAGCTCGACATGCCCTTGCGCGAGGCGCAGCACTATCTCGTGAATCTCGGCTACGAAGCGCTGGCGGAGAAGTTCGCGGATCGCGTGGACGTGCAGCCGGACGCGAACGTGTTTCACGTTGCGCAGGACCGCACGGTGCGCATTTCGTGGAAGCAGGAAATTCGCGCGGAACTGCGCCAGATCTTCAACGGCGGCGAGTTCAAGCCGATCCTCGACGAGGCGCAGGCCATCCACAAGCAAGTGCTGCGCGGCCGCGTGTTCGTCGCGCTGCACATGCACGCGGGCGATGGCAACGTGCACACGAACATTCCCGTCAACTCCGATAACTACGAGATGCTCCAGGACGCGCATCACGCGGTCGCGCGCATCATGAAGCTCGCGCGTTCGCTCGATGGCGTGATCTCGGGCGAGCACGGCATCGGCATCACGAAGCTGGAGTTTCTGACGGAAGAGGAAATCGGCGATTTCCGCGCGTACAAGCAGCGCGTCGATCCGCACGGGCGCTTCAACAAGGGCAAGCTGTTCGACGGCGCGGACCTGCGCAACGCGTACACGCCGTCGTTCGGGCTGATGGGCTACGAGTCGATCATCATGCAGCAGTCGGATATCGGCGCGATCTCCGATTCCATCAAGGACTGCCTGCGCTGCGGCAAGTGCAAGCCGGTGTGCGCCACGCACGTGCCGCGCGCGAATTTGCTGTACAGCCCGCGCAACAAGATTCTCGCCACGTCGCTGCTGGTCGAAGCGTTCCTGTACGAGGAGCAGACGCGCCGCGGCGTGTCCATCAAGCATTGGGACGAATTCAACGACGTCGCCGATCACTGCACGGTCTGCCACAAGTGCGTGACGCCGTGCCCGGTGAAGATCGATTTCGGCGACGTCACGATGAACATGCGCAATCTCTTGCGCAAGATGGGCAAGAAGAAGTTCAACGCGGGCAACGCGGCCGGCATGTTCTTCCTCAACGCGACGAATCCGCAGACGATCAACCTCGCGCGCACCGCGATGATGGGCGTCGGCTACAAGGCGCAGCGTCTGGGCAACGAATTGCTGAAGAAGGTCGTGAAGAAGCAGACGGCGAAACCGCCCGCGACGGTCGGCAAACCGCCGGTCGTGACGCAGGTCATTCACTTCGTCAACAAGAAGATGCCGGGCAATCTGCCGAAGAAGACGGCGCGCGCGCTGCTGGATATCGAGGACAACAAGATCGTCCCGATCATCCGCAATCCGCAGACGACCACCGTCGATTCGGAAGCCGTGTTCTATTTCCCCGGCTGCGGCTCGGAGCGTCTGTTCTCGCAAGTCGGACTCGCGACGCAAGCCATGCTCTGGGAAGCGGGCGTGCAGACCGTGCTGCCGCCGGGCTATCTGTGCTGCGGCTATCCGCAACGCGGCTCGGGCCAGTACGACAAGGCCGAGCAGATCGTCACGGACAATCGCGTGCTGTTCCACCGCGTCGCGAATACGCTGAACTATCTCGATATCAAGACGGTGGTCGTGTCGTGCGGCACGTGCTACGACCAGCTCGCGGGCTACGAATTCGAGAAGATCTTTCCGGGCTGCCGGATCATCGACATTCACGAGTTCCTGCTGGAGAAGAACATCAGGCTCGATGGCGTGAAGGGCACGCGCTACATGTATCACGACCCGTGCCACTCGCCGATCAAGACGATGGACCCGGTCAAGCTCGTCAATCAGCTGATGGGTTCGGAAAACGACGGCTACAAGATCGAGAAGAACGATCGCTGCTGCGGCGAATCGGGCACGCTCGCGGTGACGCGTCCGGATATCTCGACGCAGGTGCGTTTCCGCAAGGAAGAAGAGATCCGCAAGGGCGCGGCCAAGCTGCGCGGCATTCCACTCGTCGCGGAAGCGGGCGCGAACGCGATCAATCTCGCGAACGCGTCGGCGGGCGCGGCGGGCGCGCAGCCCGGTTCCGTGCTGAAGGCCGGCGACGGTCCTCAGACCAATGGCACCGACGTGAAAATCCTGACGAGCTGCCCGTCCTGCCTGCAAGGCCTCTCGCGCTACAACGAGGACGCCAACGTCGAGGCGGACTATATCGTCGTGGAAATCGCCCGCAAGGTGCTCGGCGAAAACTGGATGGAACAGTACGTCGAACGCGCGAACAATGGCGGTATCGAGCGCGTGCTGGTGTAATAGCGAAATCGAGGTTTGATTCGCTAGAGGTACGAGATGGACTGTGTGTTTTGCCGTGAAGACGGCGGCGAAGTGCTGTGGTCGGACGACGCATTGCGCGTCGTCCTCGCCGACGAGCCCGACTGGCCGGGCTTTTGCCGCGTGATCTGGCGCGCGCACGTCGCCGAAATGTCCGATATGGCGGACGGCGACCGCGCGCGCGTGATGACCGCCGTCAACGGCGTCGAGCGCGCGATGCGCCGCGTGCTCGTGCCCGAGAAGATCAATCTGGCGAGCCTCGGCAATCAGGTGCCGCACGTCCACTGGCACGTCATTCCGCGTTTTTCCAACGATTCCCGCTTTCCTCTGCCGATCTGGGCGCCGCGCCAGCGGACGGTCTCCGAGTCGCAGCTCTCGAAGCGGCGCGCGCAGGCCACGCTTTTGCGCGAACAGGTGCGCAACGAGCTGAACCAGGCGTTCGGCACTCACTAAGACCATTCCATCATGAGCGGACTCACCTCCACGACGCCGATTCCCACCGGCGTCGTCGTGCATTCGAAATCCCGTGTGCTCGAACTGCAGTACGGCGACACGTCGTATCGCGTGCCGTTCGAGCTGCTGCGCGTCTATTCGCCGTCGGCGGAAGTGCAGGGGCACGGGCCGGGACAGGAAACGCTGCAGACCGGCAAGCGCGAAGTGACGATCATCGGCATCGATCCGGTCGGGCATTACGCGCTGCAACTCAATTTTTCTGACGGTCACAATACCGGCATCTATTCTTGGGACATCCTTCACGACCTGGCGACGCGTCAGGACGCGTTGTGGAGCGAGTATCTGGCGAAGCTGCAAGCCGCGGGCGTGGACCGCGACACGCCGATGGCGGCGAAGCCGTCCGGCGGCGGGCATTGCCACTGAGCATCCAACAATATCGATGCGGCATAACGCCGCACAGCCGGCGCGATGATTGCGCACACTAGAACGAACAAACAGGCGAGGAAGAAGCGCGATGAGCAAGACCCACTTCGGATACGAAACGGTCGACGAGCAGGACAAGGCGAAGAAAGTGGCGGGCGTGTTCCACTCCGTCGCGAGCAACTACGACTTGATGAACGACCTGATGTCCGGCGGACTGCATCGGATCTGGAAGCATTTCACGATCGGGCAGGCCAAGGTGCGGCCGGGCTACAAGGTGCTGGACATCGCGGGCGGCACGGGCGACCTGGCCATGGCCTTCGCCAAGCAGGCGGGCGAGACCGGCGAGGTGTGGCACACGGACATCAACGAATCGATGCTGCGCGTGGGCCGCGACCGGCTGATCGACAAAGGCGTGCTGACGCCCACGCTGCTATGCGACGCCGAGAAGATTCCGTTCCCGGACAATTATTTCAATGTGGTTACGGTTGCCTTCGGTTTGCGCAACATGACCCACAAGGACGGCGCGCTGGCCGAAATGACGCGCGTCATCAAGCCGGGCGGCAAGCTGCTGGTGCTGGAATTCTCGAAAGTGTGGGAGCCGCTGAAGAAGCCGTACGATATCTACAGTTTCAAGATTTTGCCGTGGCTTGGCGAAAAAGTGGCCAAAGATGCGGAGAGCTACCGGTACCTTGCCGAGTCCATCCGCATGCACCCGGACCAGGAAACTTTAAAAACGATGATGGAACAAGCGGGCCTGGATCGAGTCGAATATTACAATTTGTCAGGTGGCGTGGTAGCGTTACACGTCGGGACCAAATTTTAGTGTTCCACTCTTCAAAGGATTCGATATGTTCGATTCGCGCAAACCCCAATCCCGGGGTTTCCTGAACATCTTCTTCAGGAAGGCCGGAATCTTGGCGCTGGCTGGCGTTATTGCGGCTGGCGCAATCTTCGCGGAAACGGCGGAAGCCAAGCGCATGGGCGGTGGCCGCAGCATGGGCCGTCAGTCGGCCACGGCGACGCAGCAGCATCAGGCGACGCCGCCGTCGCAGTCCATGCAGCAGGGTCAGCCGGGACAGGCCGCACAGGCTCAGCGCGCGCAGCCCGCGCCGGCCACGCCGGCCGCGGCGCAACCCGCGCGCAACCGCTGGCTCGGGCCGATCGCCGGTCTCGCCGCGGGCCTGGGCATCGCGGCGCTGCTGTCGCACTTCGGGCTCGGCGAGGCATTCGCCGGCGCGATGGCCAACATGATCATGATTGCCTTGATCGTGCTGGCGGCCGTCATGCTGTTCCGCTTCATCATGCGCAGGCGTCAGGGCAACCAGGCCAGCAACACGCCCGCCTATGCCGGCGCGGGCTCGGCCTCGCCGTACGGCGCGACCGCGCGCACGAGCCTGAATCAGGACCCGCCTCAGGTGCCGCAGCAGCCTACGGGTTTCGGCGCGAACTACATCGAGTCCGCGGCGCAACCGGCCCTTCCGGCGAACGTGCCGGCGGGCTTCGACACCGAGGCGTTCGTACGTAACGCGAAGGTCTACTTCGTGCGGCTGCAGGACGCATGGGACCGCGGCAACGTCAACGACATCCGCGAGTTCACGACGCCCGAAATGTTCGCCGAAGTGAAGCTCGACGTCGACGCACGCGGCAGCGCGCCGAATCGCACGGACGTGGTGCAACTCAACGCCGATGTCCTCGGCGTCGAGGATCGCCCGGCCGAGTATCTGGCGAGCGTGCGCTTCCACGGCCTTATTCGTGAGTCGGAAGGTGCGGCGGCGGAACCGTTCGTCGAGGTCTGGAACCTGTCGAAGCAGAAGGCGGGCAACGAAGGCTGGCTGCTGGCGGGTATTCAGCAAGTCAGCTGAGCGTGGCCGCGCGCCGGAGTGCAAGGCTCCGGCGTCCCGCCCCTGGCCGAATGGCCAGCAGCCGGCAACCGTCAGTGTGATCGTCGGCTGCGGCGGTAGAATAGAAACCCGCGCGAGCTTCTCGCGCGGGTTTTTTCATCTCATAGCCGATGACGAACGCAGACGAATCCGCCCGTTCCGCAGCAAATCCCGCCTTGAAGACCGCGTCCAGTGGGTTCGCGGCCGCCGTAAATCATCTGCTCGTGCGCGAGCCGTGGGCTCGTGAACGCGTGAAGCCGTACGCCGGCAAGCGCGTCAAGCTGTCGTGCACGCCGGTTTCGATCGCGCTCGTGGTGCAACCCGAGGGTCTTTTCGCCGCGACCACCGCTGCGGAAGCCGGCGAGTTCGACGTCACCATCGCCGTGCCGCTCGACGCGCTGCCCGCGTTTCTGCAAGGCGGTCAGGCGGCGGTGATGAAGCACGTTCGCATCGAGGGCGACGCCGAATTCGCGACCACGCTGGCCAAGCTCGCCGAACATCTGCGCTGGGACCCGGAGGAAGACCTTGCACGCGTGATCGGGGACGCGCCCGCGCATCGCGTCGGGCTCATCGCGCGCGCGGTGCAGGAGCAGGCGCAGCGCACCGGCCGTAATCTGCTGGACACATTCACCGAATATTTCCTCGACGAGCGTCCGCAACTCGTTCGCAAGAGCGCGCTCGACGCGTTCAACGCCGAACTGTCGAAGACGCGCGATGCGCTGGCGCGCGTCGAAAAGCGCATCGAGCGAATCGAGCAAAACGCTGATCAATCAAGACCGGGTCGCGGCGCTTCAGCGCGAACCGGTGGCGAGTCCGTGCGCGACTCGCACAAATAACGAGCTGAAGCGAACCCGAACATGCGTTTTCTGCGTTTCCTCAAGATTTTTTTCACGATCGTCCGCTTCGGGCTCGACGAGCTCGTGATGAGCGGCATCGACGATCGCCGTGTGCGCTTTCTCATGCGCATCACGACGTTCGGCCGCAGCTTCAACATCGAGCGCGGCATTCGGCTCAGGCTCGCGCTGGAAAGTCTCGGCCCGATTTTCGTGAAGTTCGGCCAGGTGCTGTCGACGCGGCGCGACCTGTTGCCCGTCGATATCGCCGACGAACTCGCGAAGCTCCAGGACCGCGTGCCGCCGTTCGATTCCGCGGTGGCCGTGTCGATCATCGAAAAATCGCTCGGCGCGCCGATCGACGTCCTGTTCGACGATTTCGAGCGCGTGCCGGTGGCGAGCGCCTCGATCGCGCAGGTGCATTTCGCGAAGATCAAGACCGGCGAGCATGCGGGCAAGCCCGTCGCGGTGAAGGTGCTGCGCCCGGGCATGCTGCCGGTGATCGATTCCGATCTGGCGCTGCTGCGCGATATCGCGATCTGGGCCGAACGTTTGTGGGCCGACGGCCGGCGTCTGAAGCCGCGCGAAGTGGTCGCCGAATTCGACAAGTATCTGCACGACGAGCTCGACCTGATGCGCGAGGCCGCCAACGGCAGCCAGTTGCGCCGCAATTTTCAGGGGCTCGATCTGCTGCTCGTGCCGGAAATGTACTGGGATCTGTCCGCGCCGACGGTGCTCGTCATGGAGCGCATGGTCGGCGTGCCGATCAGCCAGGTCGATACCCTGCGCGCGGCGGGCGTCGATATTCCGAAGCTCGCGCGCGAAGGCGTCGAGATTTTCTTCACGCAGGTGTTCCGCGATGGCTTTTTCCACGCCGACATGCATCCCGGCAACATTCAGGTGAGCCTCGATCCGGCGACGTTCGGGCGGTACATCGCGCTGGATTTCGGGATCGTCGGAGCGCTGTCGGACTTCGACAAGAACTACCTCGCGCAGAACTTTCTCGCGTTCTTCAAGCGCGACTATCATCGCGTCGCGACGCTGCACCTCGAATCCGGCTGGGTGCCGCCGAGCACGCGCGTCGAGGAACTGGAAAGCTCTATTCGCGCCGTCTGCGAACCGTATTTCGATCGCGCGCTGAAAGACATTTCGCTCGGGCAAGTGCTGATGCGCCTTTTTTCGACATCGCGCCGCTTCAACGTCGAGATTCAGCCCCAGCTCGTGCTGCTGCAAAAGACGATGCTCAACGTCGAAGGGCTCGGGCGCTCGCTCGACCCGGAACTCGATCTCTGGAAAACGGCCAAGCCTTATCTCGAGCGCTGGATGAACGAGCAGATCGGCTGGCGCGGCTGGTACGAGCGCCTGCAAATGGAAGCGCCGCAATGGAGCAAGACCATTCCGCAGTTGCCGCGACTCATTCACCACATTCTGGCGGAGCACCACGACGCGCCGAAAAGCGGCAGCGACGAACTCATGCGTCTTTTGCTCGCCGAGCAGAAACGCACGAATCGTCTGCTCGTGACGCTGCTCGTCGGCGGTCTCGTCGCCATTGCGGGCGTGGGCGTCGTGATCGCGCAGTGGTGGTTCGTTCATCCCTGAGGACATTCGCACCATGAGCGATCCGACGAATCCCGACGTGCCCGATTTCGAGAACCGCGATCCGAATTCGCCGGGGTTCTGGGACGAGCGCTTCGAGCATCGATTCACGCCGTGGGATCAGGCCGGCGTGCCGGAGATGTTCAAGACTTTCGTTGCCGGGCGGCAACCGCTGAACGTTCTCATTCCCGGCTGCGGCAGCGCCTACGAAGCGCTTTATCTGGCCGAACGCGGCTGGCCGGTCCGCGCGATCGATTTCGCGGCGGGCGCGGTCGAGGCGGCGCGCGCGCAACTGGGTGCGCACGCGGGTATCGTCGAAGAGGCGGATTTTTTCACCTACGAACCGCCTTTTACGCCCGGCTGGGTGTATGAGCGCGCGTTTCTCTGCGCGTTGCCGAAAAGCCGCTGGCAGGACTACGCCGATCGCATGGCGGCGATCCTCACGCCGGGTGCGCTGCTCGCGGGCTTCTTTTTTATCGGATCGACGCCGAAAGGACCGCCGTTCGGGATCGCGCGCGACGAACTGGACGCGTTGCTGTCGTCGCGCTTCGAACTCGTCGATGACCGCGAGGTGAGCGGCTCGCTACCCGTCTTCGCCGGCCGCGAACGCTGGATGACCTGGCGGCGAATTTGACCGGCGCGGCTTGAAATTCGCCGACTGCGCCCTGAAATAATCCCCGATCAAACTTGCGTCGGGAATCCCGAAAATCGCGGGTCAATATTGGTTTGCGGCTATAATTCAAGGCTTTGCAAGCGTCGACAGATAATTGTAGGAAGAGTGCCATGCCGATTTACGCGTACCGCTGCGCAGACTGCGGCCACGAAAAAGACGTGCTTCGAAAACTGAGCGATGCGCCGCTCACGCAATGTCCTGCCTGCGGAAAGGACACGTTTTCGAAGCAAGTGACCGCCGCCGGATTCCAGTTGAAGGGTTCGGGCTGGTATGTCACCGATTTCCGCGGCGGCAACAGCGCATCGAAAGATGCGAGCAACGCGTCGAACGCGCCGGCAGCGAAATCGGACGAGGCTTCTTCCAGTTCCGCCAGCCCCGCCAGCTCGAATAGCGGCGACAGCGCGGCGCCGGCAAGCACGTCTTCGCCGGAGGCAGCCAAGCCCGCCACGGGCGCGTCCGCCTCGTCGGGCGCCGCCTGAAGCGCAAGACGGCCGGCTCGTCCGGCCGCATATTGCAGATGCTGCAAGATGCCATCGCCGACCGCGCGTAGAACCAGCGCGGCCCGCCCAAGCCGAATCTCCCATGCAGCCGAGAGCCGGCGCAGCCTTCGCCCCGTGTAAATGACGACGAAAAAGACTACGCTGAAATCCGTGTTCCTCACCGGCCTGCTCGTGCTGGTGCCGCTCGCCATCACGTTGTGGGTGCTGGGCCTCGTCATCGGGACGATGGACCAGACGCTGCTTCTCCTGCCGCAGTCGTGGCAGCCCGAGCGCGTCGTCGGGTTTCATCTGCCGGGCGTGGGCGCGGTGCTCACGCTCGCGTTCATTTTCATCGTCGGATTGCTGACGCAGAATTTCGTCGGCCAGAAACTCGTGAAATGGTGGGACGCGATCCTGCGCCATATTCCGGTGGTCGGGCCGCTTTACACCAGCGTGAAACAGGTGTCGGACACGTTGCTGTCTTCGAGCGGCAACGCCTTCAGAAAAGCGCTATTAATCGAATACCCGCGCAAGGGCTCGTACACCATCGGTTTTCTGACGGGCATCCCGGGCGGCGACGTGCTGAATCATCTCGACGAAGATCACGTGAGCGTCTACGTGCCGACGACGCCGAATCCGACGTCCGGCTTTTTCCTGATGATGCCGAAAAGCGAAGTCGTCGAACTGGATATGACCGTCGACGCCGCACTGAAGTACATCGTCTCGATGGGCGTGGTGGCTCCCGCGCCGAGCGCGCCGGCGTCGGTCGCGCCCGCCCGCCGCCCCACCGAGCCGCCGATGTAATGCCGGCGCGCGCATTCGAGAGTCTGCCGAAGAAAGAGCGAGACCCGAACGCGCGAGCCGTTGATCAACGAACAACGAAAGACACAACATCATGTCGATGCGATCTGAATACTGCGGTCTGGTGACCGAGGCCCGTCTGGGCGAAACCGTCTCGCTGTGCGGCTGGGTGCATCGCCGCCGCGATCACGGTGGCGTTATCTTCATCGACTTGCGCGATCGCGAAGGGCTCGTTCAGGTCGTCTGCGACCCGGACCGCGCCGAGATGTTCAAGGTGGCCGAAGGCGTGCGCAACGAGTTCTGCGTGCAGGTGAAGGGCGTCGTGCGCAATCGTCCGGAAGGCACCATCAACGCCAATCTGACGAGCGGCAAGATCGAAGTGCTGTGTCATGAGCTGAACGTGCTGAACGCGTCGGTGACGCCGCCGTTCCAGCTCGACGACGACAACCTCTCCGAAACCACGCGCCTCACGCATCGCGTGCTCGACCTGCGCCGTCCGCAGATGCAGAAGAATCTGCGCCTGCGCTATCGCGTCGCGATGGAAGTGCGCAAATATCTCGACGCGCAAGGCTTCATCGACATCGAAACGCCGATGCTCACCAAGAGCACGCCGGAAGGCGCGCGCGATTACCTGGTGCCGTCGCGCGTGAACGCGGGCCAGTTCTTCGCGCTGCCGCAATCGCCGCAGCTTTTCAAGCAGCTCTTGATGGTCGCGAACTTTGACCGTTACTACCAGATCACCAAGTGCTTCCGTGACGAAGACCTGCGCGCCGACCGTCAGCCGGAATTCACGCAGATCGACTGCGAAACCTCGTTCCTGACCGAGCAGGAAATTCGCGATCTGTTCGAAGCGATGATCCAGCACGTCTTCAAGGAGACGATGGACGTCGAACTGCCCGCGAAATTCCCGGTCATGCTGTACTCGGAAGCCATGCGCCGCTTCGGTTCGGACAAGCCCGACCTGCGCGTGAAGCTCGAATTCGCCGATCTCACGGATGCCGTGAAGGACGTCGACTTCAAGGTGTTCAGCATGCCGGCGAATTCGAAGGACGGCCGCGTGGCTGCGTTGCGCGTGCCGAAGGGCGGCGAGCTCTCGCGTGGCGACATCGACGGGTATACGGAATTCGTGCGCATCTATGGCGCGAAGGGTCTCGCGTGGATCAAGGTCAACGACAAGACCAAGGGTCGCGACGGCCTGCAAAGCCCGATCGTCAAGAACCTGCATGACGCGGCGATCGCGGCGATTCTCGAGCGCACGGCGGCGGAAGACGGCGACATCATCTTCTTCGCGGCGGATCGCGCGAAGGTCGTCAACGACAGCCTCGGCGCGCTGCGTCTGAAGATCGGTCATTCGGAATTCGGCAAGGCGAACGGTCTGCTCGAAACCGGCTGGAAGCCGCTGTGGGTCATCGACTTCCCGATGTTCGAATACGACGAGGACGAAAACCGCTTCGTGGCCGCGCATCATCCGTTCACGAGCCCGAAGGACGAGCATCTCGAATACCTCGAAACCGATCCGGCCCGCTGCCTCGCGAAGGCATACGACATGGTGCTGAACGGCTGGGAAATCGGCGGCGGTTCGGTGCGTATCTTCCAGGAAGACGTGCAGAGCAAGGTGTTCCGCGCGCTCAAGATCGGCGCGGAAGAAGCGCGTCTGAAGTTCGGCTTCCTGCTCGACGCGCTGCAGTACGGCGCGCCGCCGCACGGCGGCATCGCGTTCGGTCTGGACCGCATCGTCACGTTGATGTCCGGCGCCGATTCGATCCGCGACACCATCGCGTTCCCGAAGACGCAGCGTGCGCAAGATCTGCTCACGCAAGCGCCGAGCGAAGTCGACGAGCGCCAGTTGCGCGAGTTGCACATTCGCCTGCGTCAGCCGGAGCAGAAGGCGCACTGAGCGCGTCCGGATTGTCGTGATGAAAAAGGCGCCGGGTGCGCCTTTTTCATTTTTTGCGTTACAGTCTTTGCCAAAGTGCAGACAAAGAAAACGCGCGTTCCAAACGACATGCTCAAGCCGCCGAAAATTCCCGAATCCGTACTCGTTGTCATCCATACGCCGGACCTGGACGTGCTCATCATCGAACGCGCGGATCACCAAGGCTTCTGGCAATCGGTGACGGGCTCGAAGGATCGCATCGACGAGCCGTTCACCGAGACCGCCGCGCGCGAGGTGCAGGAAGAGACGGGCATTGTGATCGGCAGCGCGCTCGTGCCAGAGAAAGCGCTCATCGACTGGCATCACAGCATTCAGTACGAGATCTATCCGCAGTGGCGGCATCGCTATGCGGAAGGCGTCGTGCAGAACACCGAACACCAGTTCAGCCTTTGCGTGCCGCATTGTCTCGAAGTGACACTCGCGCCGCGCGAACACACCGCACACTTGTGGCTGCCGTTTCGCGAGGCAGCCGACCGGTGCTTCTCGTGGTCGAACCGGGAAGCGATCCTGCAACTGCCCGAGCGCCTCGCGGCGCATAGCCGATGATCGGACTGCGTCCGCGGCGCAGTTTCAAGCGGCTGCGTCAGGCGCTGTTCTCGGGCCGCCGGCCGCTGCGCTTCTGCTTCACGTCCGGCAACCATGTTCGGCTCTTCAAGAACGGCGAGCAGTTTTTTCCCGCGCTGATCGAGCGCATCGACAACGCGAAGCAGTCGGTGTCGCTGGAAACCTATATCTTCGCCAACGACGATATCGGCCGCGCCGTCTCCGATGCGCTCGTGCGCGCGGCCGAGCGCGGCGTCGCGGTGCGCGTGATCACCGACGGCATCGGCACCGAAAGCAATCTGCCGATGTTCAAGCTGTGGCAGGAGCGCGGCGTCGAGCATCGCATCTACAACCCGCATCTGCTGTTCGGGCCGCAAGGCTGGTCGCGCACGCATCGCAAGCTCGCGCTGATCGACGAAACCTACGCGTTCTGCGGCGGCATCAATATCGTCGACGACTACGATCAGAACGGCACGCGCCTCGAACGGCCGCGCTGGGATTTCGCGATGGAAGCGCAAGGCCCCGTGGTCAAGGACGTGCGCGAGGCGTTCGACCTGCAATGGCAACGCATTCGTCTCGGCGTGAAGCCGCGTCAGCCGTCACAGCCGGGCTGCGAGCCGCAACAGGAAGACGAGCGCGCGCCGGGCCGCTGGAACGCCCGCCGCGCGATGCTGGCGCGCCGGCGCGCGCGGCTCGGGGAGATCCACGCGGTCGACAGGCCGTGCATCGCGTTCGTCGCGCGGGACAATCTGCTGAATCGCCGCGCCATCGAGAAGGCGTATCTGCGCGCCATCGCGCACGCCGAAAGTGAAGTGCTGCTTGCGAATCCTTATTTCATGCCGGGGCGCAAGCTGCGGCGCGCGCTCGTCTATGCGGCGCAGCGCGGGGTGCGCGTGTCGCTCGTCATCGGCCGCAAGGAGTTCGTCGCGCTGGATTACGCAACGCCCTTTCTCTACGGCAACCTGCTCAAGCACGGCGTGCGCATCGCCGAATACGAAAAGACGATGCTTCACGGCAAGGTCGCGGTCGTGGACGCGGACTGGGCGACGATCGGCTCGTCGAACCTCGATGCGCTCTCGCTCGTGCTCAACAACGAGGCCAACATGGTGCTCGTCAATCATCCGGAGATCGCCGGGCTGCACGACGCCATTCTCCAGGCCTTCGACGAAGGGCGTCCCATCGACGAAAAGCATTATGCTTCGCGGCCGATTACGGAGCGGGCGCTTAACTGGTTAGCCTACAACAGCTATCGTCTGATGATGAAAATGATCACGATCGGTCAGTACGATTAATCTGGCAAAACACTCACACTGCGCAAGATAATGGCGGCGAGCTGACGCAAGCGCGACCTCCCATGAAATGGGAACTCGGGCAGTCACTTACAGGCAGTCCGTATATAAAAACGAGACAATGGCTGCGGGCATTATTGAGATTTATCCTACATACAAGCCCTGCGTTTTAGAAACGCGTATCTAAAATTTTGCTTGTAACACCAACGTTCGGCCACAATAATAGAACGGCCGTTCGATTTTACGGGTCACATAAGAACGGTAGGGACATCATGCGAAAAGGCGAACAGACGCGGGCCGCGATTCTCGACGCAGCACTGGAATTGGCGAGCCGTGACGGTCTTGAAGGGCTGACCATCGGCCTGTTGGCCGAACGGATGCAGATGAGCAAGAGCGGTGTGTTTGCGCATTTCGGCTCGCGCGAGGATTTGCAGGTGGAAGTGGTGCGCGAGTACCACCGGCGCTTCGAGGATGAAGTGTTCTTCCCCAGCCTGCGCGAAGCGCGCGGCTTGCCGCGATTGCGCGCGATGATGAATCGCTGGATGGAGAAGCGCATCCAGGAAGTGACCACGGGTTGTATCTACATCAGCGGAGCGGTGGAGTACGACGACCGCGCCGCGAGCGCCGTGCGCGAGCAGTTGGTGCACAGCGTGAGCATGTGGCGCGAAGCGCTGTTGCGCGCGATCCGCCAGTCGAAGGACGAAGGGCATCTGAAGGCGGAGACCGATCCGCATCTGATGCTCTTCGAGCTGTACAGCTTCACGCTCGGCCTGCATCACGACGCGCGCTTCCTGCATCTGCCGGAGGCGGTGCAACTGACGCGGGACGCGCTGGAGAAGACGATCGTGTCCTATCAGACGCCGAATGCGAACGCCGAAGTGGGCGCGCCGCAACCGGCGCCGAACGGGGCGACGAACGTGACTTCGCATCAAACCGACAGCCGTTAGCGGCGCCGTTCGCATCGACAAGGTGGTTCGGCGGCGCGCAAACCAGAAGCCCGAGGAAACTGGAGAAATACATGGGACAGTACGCCGCCCCCCTTCGCGACATGCAGTTCGTGCTGCACGAAGTGCTGAAGGTCGAAGCCGAATTGAAGAGCATGCCCAGGCATGCCGACCTCGACGCGGACACCATCAATCAGGTGCTCGAAGAAGCCGGCAAGTTCTGCTCGGAAGTCGTGTTTCCGCTCAACCAGAGCGGCGATCGCGAAGGCTGCACTTACGAGGGCGACGGCGTCGTGAAGACGCCTGCCGGCTTCAAGGAAGCTTACCGCCAGTACATCGATGCAGGCTGGCCCGCGCTCGGGTGCGATCCCGAGTACGGTGGCCAGGGCTTGCCCGCGTTCGTGAACAATGCGCTTTACGAAATGCTGAACTCGGCGAATCAGGCCTGGACGATGTACCCCGGCCTTTCGCACGGCGCGTACGAATGTCTGCACGCGCATGGCACGCCCGAACAGAAATCCACGTACCTGCCGAAGCTCGTCTCGGGCGAGTGGACCGGCACGATGTGCCTCACGGAACCGCATTGCGGAACGGACCTCGGCATGTTGCGCACGAAGGCCGAGCCGAACCCCGACGGTTCGTACGCGCTCACCGGCACGAAGATCTTCATTTCGAGCGGCGAGCACGACATGGCGGAGAACATCGTTCATCTGGTGCTCGCGCGTCTGCCGGGTGCGCCGATGGGCACGAAGGGCATTTCGCTCTTCATCGTCCCGAAGTTCGTGCCTGACGCGAGCGGCGCGGTGGGCTCGCGCAACGACATCAAGTGCGGCTCGATCGAGCACAAGATGGGCATTCACGGCAATGCGACCTGCGTGATGAATCTCGACGGCGCGAAGGGCTGGCTCGTCGGCGAGGCGAACAAGGGCTTGAACGCGATGTTCGTGATGATGAACGCCGCGCGCCTGGGCGTCGGCATGCAGGGGCTCGGGCTGACCGAGATCGCCTATCAGAACTCGCTCGTGTACGCGAAGGAGCGTCTGCAGATGCGCGCGCTCACGGGTCCGAAGGCGCCCGAGAAGGCGGCCGATCCGATCATCGTGCATCCGGATGTGCGCCGCATGCTGCTCACGCAGAAGGCCTACGCCGAAGCGGGGCGCGCGTTCACGTACTGGGCGGCCTTGAACATCGACAAGGAACTCTCGCACGCGGACGAAGCCGTGCGCGCGGAGGCGGCCGATTTCGTCGCGCTGCTCACGCCGGTCATCAAGGCCTTTCTGACGGACAACGCGTTCGAAGGCACGAACATGGGGATGCAGATTTACGGTGGGCACGGCTTCATCTCCGAGTGGGGCATGGAGCAATACGTTCGCGATGCGCGCATCAACATGATCTACGAGGGCACGAACTCGATTCAGGCGCTGGATCTGCTCGGCCGCAAGATTCTCGGCGACATGGGGGCGAAGCTGAAGCGCTTCGGCAAGCTCGTGTCGGATTTCGTCGAGCAGGAAGGCGTGAAGCCGGAGATGCAGGAGTTCATCAATCCGCTCGCCGATATCGGTGAAAAGGTGCAGAAGCTCACGATGGAGATCGGCATGAAGGCCATGCAGAATCCCGACGAGGTCGGGGCGGCTGCGGTGCCTTATCTGCGGACCGTCGGGCATCTCGTGTTCTCTTACTTCTGGGCGCGGATGGCGCGGGTTGCGCTTGATGGCGCGGCGTCGGGGGATGCGTTTCATGTCGCCAAGCTGGCGACTGCGCGGTTCTACTTTGCCAAGCTTTTGCCGGAGACGGCTTCTACGATTCGGGCTGCTCGTGCGGGTGCCAAGCCGATGATGGATTACGACGAAGCGTTGTTTTGATTTTTTTCGGGGGATCCCGTGGTCGTGTCGGTTTATTAGCGCTGCCCCTGTGCGGGGCGGCACCTACTTTCTTTGCTGCTGCAAAGAAAGTAGGCAAAGAAAGCAGCTTCTCACCGCCCGCGGTCACACGCAGTTTGACCATGCTTGCCAGCCCACGGCGGCCCTCGCCTAAAGAGTGCCCGCGAAGGACTAATCGGGCGTGGATCGCGCACGGTCTGACAAACGATAACTTTGAGCGCGCTGGTTCAGCACGAAATAGCTTCGGCACAGCGCTGCGCGCTGCCGCGGGGTATGCGAGGGAAACCAACGGAACACGAAGGCGCACGCAAACCCGCTCTTCCCATCGGCCGCGAAGCGGGCTGGAGCTTGATATGGCTGTACCGGTTCGTTAAGCGGTGCGATGTGACGGACCGTGCGCGATCCAAGCCCGATTGGGCCTTTGAGGGCACTCTTTAGGCGAGTGCCGTTCCCGGAGGAGAAAAATGGCCAACGTGCGTGTGACCGCGGGCGGTGACAAAGCTGCTTTCTTTGGTGACTTTCTTTGCAGCAGCAAAGAAAGTTACCCCCGCCCCGGGGAGGGGCAGTGCTAATAAACCGACACGAAACCAGGATTCCACGAAAAACAAGCTTTCACGAAAAAAGCAGAACCAAAATCTTCACGAACATCAGGAGTGACCCCCTCGTGAGCAATCTGACAATCAAGAAAGTTGCCGTCCTCGGCGCAGGCGTAATGGGCGCGCAGATCGCTGCCCATCTCACCAACGCCCGCGTCCCGGTCATGCTCTTCGACCTTCCGGCCAAGGAAGGCCCGAAGAACGCCATCGCGCTGAAGGCGATAGAAAACCTCAAGAAGCTCTCCCCAGCACCGCTAGGGACAAAAGACGACGCCCACTACATCGAACCAGCCAACTACGACGACGACATCGAGAAGCTGAAAGAATGCGATCTCGTGATCGAAGCCATCGCCGAGCGCATGGACTGGAAGCACGATCTCTACAAGAAGGTGTCGCCGCACATCGCGCCGCACGCGATCTTCGCGAGCAACACATCGGGCCTGTCGATCACGGAGCTGTCGAACGGTTTCTCCGATGAACTCAAGGCGCATTTCTGCGGCGTGCATTTCTTTAACCCGCCGCGCTATATGCACCTGGTCGAACTGATCCCGACCGCGCAAACCCAACCCGAAATCCTCGACCAGCTCGAAACCTTCCTGACGAGCGTGATCGGCAAGGGCGTCGTGCGCGCGAAGGACACGCCGAACTTCATCGCGAATCGCGTCGGTGTGTTTTCGATCCTCGCGGTGATCGCCGAAGCGGAAAAGTTCGGCCTGCGCTTCGACGAAGTCGACGATCTCACCGGCGCGCGCCTGGGCCGCGCGAAGTCCGCGACCTTCCGAACGGCGGATGTCGTCGGTCTCGACACGATGGCGCACGTCATCAAGACGATGCAGGACAACCTGCCCGACGATCCGTTCTTCGCGGTCTACAAGACGCCGCCCGTGCTCGAAGCGCTCGTGAAGAACGGCGCGCTCGGCCAGAAAACCGGCGCGGGTTTCTATCGCAAGGAAGGCAAAGCGATCAAGGTGCTCGACGCGAAGACGGCTTCTTATGTCGATGGCGGCGCGAAAGCCGACGAACTCATCGGCCGCATTCTGAAGCGTCCGCCCGCGGAGCGCTTCAAGCTCCTGCGCGAAACCGACAACAAACAGGCGCAGTTCCTCTGGGCGATCTTCCGCGACGTGTTCCATTACATCGCGGTGCATCTGGAGTCGATCGCCGACAACGCGCGCGATGTCGATCTCGCGATCCGCTGGGGCTTCGGCTGGAATCAGGGGCCGTTCGAAAGCTGGCAGGCAGCGGGCTGGCAGCAGATCGCACAGTGGGTGCAGGAAGATATCGATGCAGGCAAGGCGCTCTCGAACGCGCCGCTGCCCGCGTGGGTGCTCGACGGTCCCGTCGCGCAGGCGAACGGTGTGCACACGAACGAAGGTTCATGGTCGCCCGCCGCGCGCCGTTTCGTGCCGCGTTCGACCTTGCCCGTGTATGAGAAGCAAGTGTTCCGTGCGCCGCTCGAAGGTGAATCGGGCGCGGATCCGAAGACCTTCGGCAAGACGCTCTTCGAAACCGAAAACGTGCGCGCATGGCTGGACGACGATCAGAGCGACGTCGTCATCGTGTCCTTCAAGACGAAGATGAACACGATCGGTCCCGGCGTGATCGACGGCCTCACGCAAGCGATCGAACTCGCGGAGAAGGCGTACGCGGGCGTCGTGATCTGGCAGCCGACGTCGCTGCAGCTCGGCGCACCGGGCGGCCCGTTCTCGGCGGGCGCCAACCTTGAAGAAGCCATGCCCGCGTTCATGATGGGCGGCGCGAAGGGCATCGAGCCGTTCGTCGCGAAATTCCAGCAAGGCATGCTGCGCGTGAAATACGCGAATGTGCCGGTCGTGTCGGCGGTATCGGGCATTGCGCTCGGCGGCGGCTGCGAGTTGCTGCTGCAATCGGCGAAGCGCGTCGCGCATGTCGAAAGCTATATCGGGCTCGTCGAAGTGGGCGTGGGTCTCGTGCCGGCGGGCGGCGGTCTCAAGGAAGCCGCGTTGCGCGCAGCGGAATCCGCGAGCGCCGTCAACGCGACCAGCGACTTGCTCAAGTTCCTGCAGAAGTCTTTCGAAAACGCGGCGATGGCGAAGGTCTCGTCGTCCGCATTCGATGCCCGCGCGATGGGCTATCTGAAGCCGTCCGACACGATCGTCTTCAACGTGCACGAGTTGCTCGACATCGCGAAGAAGGAAGCGCGCGCGCTCGCCGCATCGGGCTATCGGCCGCCGTTGCGCGTGAAGCAGGTGCCCGTCGCGGGCCGCTCGGCGATCTCGACCATCAAGGCGTCGCTCGTCAACATGCGCGATGGCCGCTTCATCAGCGATCACGACTATCTGATCGCGAGCCGCATCGCCGAAGCAATGTGCGGCGGCGAGGTCGAAGCGGGCAGTCTCGTCGACGAAGAATGGCTGCTGGCGCTGGAGCGCCGCGCGTTTGTCGACCTCCTCGGCACGCAGAAGACGCAAGAGCGAATCATGGGCATGTTGCAGACCGGCAAGCCGGTGCGTAACTAATCGCGGAGCACAGAATGAGCCATAAACAACTTCAAGACGCATACATCGTCGCCGCGAGCCGCACGCCGATCGGCAAGGCGCCGCGCGGTGTGTTCAAGAACACGCGGCCGGACGAGCTGCTCGTCCACGCGATCAAATCCGCCGTCGCGCACGTGCTGGGGCTGGACACGAGCGTGATCGAAGACGCGATCGTCGGCTGCGCGATTCCCGAAGCCGAGCAAGGCCTGAACGTGGCGCGCATGGGCGCGTTGCTCGCGGGCTTGCCGAACACGGTCGGCGGCGTGACGGTGAACCGCTTCTGCGCGTCGGGTCTTACGGCGCTCGCGATGGCGGCGGACCGCATCCGCGTCGGGGAAGCCGATGCGATGATCGCGGGCGGCTGCGAGTCGATGAGCATGGTGCCGATGATGGGCAACAAGCCGTCGCTGTCGCCGCATATCTTCGATCGCAACGAGGATGTCGGCATTGCCTACGGCATGGGCCTGACGGCGGAGAAAGTCGCGGAGCGCTGGAAGGTGAGCCGCGAGGCGCAGGACGCGTTCGCGGCGGAGTCGCATCGGCGCGCGCTGGCGGCGCAACAGTCGGGCGAATTCGCCGATGAAATCGCGGCCTACACGCTCAACGAGCGCTTTCCCGATCTCGCATCGGGCGAAGTGCGCGTGAACGCGCGCGAGATCGCGCTCGACGAAGGTCCGCGCGCGGAAACCTCGGTCGAAGGTCTCGCGAAGCTGCGTCCGGTGTTCGCGAACAAGGGCTCGGTCACGGCCGGCAACAGCTCGCAGACGTCGGACGGCGCGGGCGCGCTGATCGTCGTGTCGGAAAAAATCCTGAAGCAGTTCAACCTGACGCCGCTCGCGCGCTTCGTGAGCTTCGCGGTGCGCGGCGTGCCGCCGGAAATCATGGGCATCGGTCCGAAAGAAGCGATTCCGGCCGCGCTGAAGGCGGCAGGGTTGAAGCAGGACGACATCGACTGGATCGAGCTCAACGAAGCGTTCGCGGCGCAGGCGCTCGCCGTCATCGGCGATCTCGGTCTCGATCCGTCGAAGGTCAATCCGCTTGGCGGCGCGATCGCGCTCGGCCATCCGCTCGGCGCGACGGGCGCGATCCGCGCATCGACGGTCGTGCACGGCCTGCGCCGGCGCAACCTGAAGTACGGCATGGTGACGATGTGCGTCGGCACCGGCATGGGCGCGGCGGGCATCATCGAGCGGCTTTGATCGAGGCGCGTCCACGCGTCGGCAAAGGCGCGTGGACGCAATACAGGAGACAGCGGATGGAGATTCAGATCGAACGCGCGGACGGCGTGCTGAGCATCGTGCTCAACCGTCCGGAGAAGAAGAACGCGATCACCGCGGCGATGTATCAGGAAATGGCCGACGGCCTTTACGAAGCCGAGATGGACCCGACGGTGCGCGCGGTGCTGATCCGCGCCATCGGCACGACGTTCAGTGCGGGCAACGATCTCGACGACTTCCTGAACGATCCGCCGAAAGGGCTGGACGCGCCCGTGTTCCAGTTCCTGCGGCGCATCGCCGCTTTCCCGAAGCCGATCGTGGCGGCGGTGGCGGGCACGGCGGTGGGTATCGGCACGACGATGCTCCTGCATTGCGACATCGTCTACGCGAGTGCGAACGCGAAATTCTCGTTGCCGTTCTCGCAGCTCGGGCTGTGCCCGGAAGCGGCGTCGAGTCTTCTGCTGCCGCGCACGGCGGGCTATCAGCGCGCGGCGGAAAAGCTCCTGCTGGGCGAAGCGTTCGACGTGAACGAAGCGATCGGCATGGGCTTCGTCAACGGCGCGATCGATGCCGCCGGGCTCGATGCCTACGCGCTCGACAAGGCGAAGCGGCTCGCGCTGCTGCCGGCGTCGTCGCTGCGCGTGACCAAGTCGCTGATGAAAAGCGCGCACGCCGGCGAAGTGACCGCGCGCATGGAAGACGAAGCCGCGCATTTCGCGCGGATGCTCGTCGCGCCGGAAGCGCGCGAGGCGTTTCAGGCGTTCTTCGACAAGCGCAAGCCGAACTTCAGCCAGTTCGAATAAGCCGCGTCATTCCACGTCGTATTCGACGAAGCTGTTTTCGCGCGCGAAGCTGACGAGCCGCAGGCTCGCCTGCTTCGCAATCGCGATGGCGAGCGAGGTCGGCGCGGAGATCGTCGCGATCATCGGCACGCCCACGCGCGCCGATTTGCGCACGAGCTCGTAGCTTGCGCGGCTCGACAGGAACACGAAGCCCTGCGTCGTGTCCTCGCGCGCGAGGATCAACTGGCCGATGAGCTTGTCGAGCGCGTTGTGGCGTCCGACATCCTCGAACGCATGGCGCACGGAGCCGGTCTCGTCGCACCATGCGGCGGCGTGCAGGCCGCCCGTGAGTTTCGTCAACCGCTGATGCGCGGGCAATTCGCGCGCGGCGCGCTCGATGGCGTCGGGCGCGAGACGGTTCAAGAAGCCCGTGTCCGGCACGCGCTCGGGCTGAAGATCCAGCAAGTCGATGCTCTCGATGCCGCACACGCCGCAACCCGTGCGGCCCGCGAGCGCGCGCCGCTTGTCCTTGAGTGCCGCGAACGCCTGCTGCACGACCTGCAGGTGCACTTCGGCATGCGGCAAGGCGACGCCGTCGTCGCGGAAATAGACTTCGATGTCGTGGATATCGCTGCCGCGCTCGACGATGCCTTCGGTCAGCGAAAAGCCCACCGCGAAGGCTTCGAGATCGCGCGGCGTGCACATCATCACCGCGTGCGAGATGCCGTTGTACACGAGCGCGACGGGCCATTCCTGACCGACGTTATCCGCCGCGATCGCGCTCTCGCCGTGACGGTGCCGGCGCACCTGGCGCTCGACGAAGCCGGGTTGATCGTCGGTTTCGAGTTGGTTCACTTCAATGCTCCTGACCGCGCACTTCGAGTAAAGTCGGGTATGTGACTTGCTGCCTATTGTTGCTGTTCGGTTGCTGTCCGCACGCATCGAACCGCGAACAGCGGCTAGATTGCAATGGTTCCAGCCAGATCCTAGGCCCTACAATAACTTAAGCGGGCGATGCGCGCCGCGCACCCCGCGCAATCCAACGAGGCTTGTTATGGGACTCTACGACGCCGCCCGTCTCTTTGGATTCGAAGTCGAATCCTCGGACAATCTGCGCTTCATTCCGCTCGCCGTGCGCTTCAATCTCGATCGCTTCGGCATGCGCATCACGCTCGACCAATGGCAGCAGCTTCCGCACGCCGATCGCGTGCTGCTCGCGCGCTTTCCGGTCGAAGACGACGCCGAACTCGAAAAGAACTTCGATCTCGCGCTCGAAGAGATGATGAAGACGCACGCCAACGCCGCGCCCGAGCAGATCGAGCGCGATCCCGAGCCCGTCTGGGCGCATGCCGACGCCGTGCCGGAAGCCGTGATCCGGCAAAGCAGCCTGTGCGGCATCAGCGCGCCGAGCCTCGACGGCTGGGGCAAGCTCGACCGTTTCCAGCGCTATGCGCTCGCGAAACTCTCGCGCAACACGGACAAGGTCAATCACGACTTTCTGCCCGCGATGCGCGAATTCGGCCTCGCCGACTGACCCGCGGATCGGGAGCAGGGCACGCAAACGTTAAGCGTGCGCTTTAGTCGGATTATTTGCGGACAAGCCCTAAATATAGGGCGAGCGGTGCCGTTATTGGGCGTTATCCATTAATCGCGGCGTGGAATGCTTTCACGCCGCGCATTCGCGTGGACGCGCTCAGGCCTCGATGCGCGTTCGACGCGCATCCAAGGATTCAGCCCGCCGCTCATGACCCGATTCCTCTCCAGAGGTTTGCTCGTCAACATCGCCGTCGTTCTGGCCGCGCTCGGCGCGAATGCGTTCGTCGCGTGCGAACGCATCGGCGGATTGCGCGACAGCGACGCCCGCACGCTGCGCTCGATGAGCCTCCTGCGCGATCTCGCGGCGTATCGCGGCTCGCTCGGCGAATCGCTCACGCAACTGAGCCGTTTCGAAGCGACCGGCATCGCCGATACCGAAGCGCGCCATCAGGAGCGCGTCGCGCATCTCGATGCGCTCGAAAGCGGCCTGCGCGCGCAATTCGCGATGGAGCCCGGCCTGAGCGCCGCCTTCGATGCGCTCGCCGCACGCGCCGCCGTAATGCGCCGTGACGCCGATCAGGCGTTCGAGAAGGCGAAGCACGCCCGTCCCGACGACTCCCGCGCCTGGGCCGACGCCGCGTTCGTCACGCTGGGCGAAGATCAGCAGGCCGTCGACGAAGAAATCGCCGCCATGCGCACGCGCATCGACAATGCGACGATCAGCGCGCTCGACGAGTCCGCGCAGGCGTCGAGCGGCACCATGCTGCTGCTCGTCTTCACGATGCTCGCGGGCAGCGGCGTGCTCATCTATCTGTTCGCGAGCCACGAGCGTCAGTCGCGCGAAAAGCTCGGCGTCGTGCGCGCAAGGCAGCGCAGCAACGAACGCTTTCGCGGCATGTTCGAGGCGCATCCCGTGCCGATGTGGATCGTCGATCGCGAAACGATGCGCTTCATTGCCGTGAATCCGGCCGCGATCGCACGCTTCGGCTTCAACGAGCCGGAGTTCATGAACATGACGCTGCGCGATCTGCACCACGCCGACGACTTCGACAGCTTCGCCGCGCGGCTCGCGCGCAGCGGCCGCGAAACGGGCGACGGGCCGATGTCGGCGATCTCCGGACAAGGCCCGGCGGGCGTGTGGCGCTATCGCTGCAAGGACGGCTCGATCGTCAGCGCCGATGTGTCGCATCACGCGCTCGCCTATTCGAACCGGCCCGGCATCTTCATGCTGGCCAACGACGTCACGGATCGCATCAACGCGGAAGCCGAGGCGCGCCGCTCGAACGAGATGCTCGAAGCGGTCATCGACAATATTCCGCAGCGCGTGTTCTGGAAGGACCGCGAGTCGCGCTATCTCGGCTGCAACAACGCGTTCGCGCGCGACGCGGGTCTTGCGTACAACGAGCAGGTCATCGGCAAGACGGATTTTGAACTGCCGTGGAGCGCGCTCGCGGATGTCGTGCGCGCCGACGACGAAGAAGTCATCGTCACGACGGTGCCGAAGATGCATCACGAGCGCGATATCGTGATGGGCGACGAGTTGCGTACCGTGGTCTCCAGCAAGCTGCCGTTGCTCGATGGCGAAGGCCAGACGATCGGCATACTCGGCTCGTATCACGATGTCACCGATCACAAGCGCGCCGAGCTTGCGCTGCGCCTGCAAAGCCGCGCGCTCGACGCGAGCGTGAACGCGATCCTGATCACGGGCGTGGTCGACGGCGCGAACGTGATCGAATACGCGAATCCGGCGTTCAAGCGCATCACCGGTTACGACCCGAACGAGGTCATCGGCCACGATTGCCGCTTCCTGCACGGACCGGACGGCGATCAGGACGGGCTCACCGCGATTCGCCGCGCGCTCGCCGTCAACACGGAGGCGAGCGTCGTGGTGCGCAACTATCGCAAGGACGGTGCGCTCTTCTGGAATCAGCTTTTCGTCGCGCCCGTGCCGAACGCGCAGGGATTGACCACGCATCACATCGGCATCATCAACGACGTGACCGACCTGATGCGCTATCAGGAAGAGCTCGAATATCAGGCGAATTACGACACGCTCACGCGCCTGCCGAACCGCAATCTGCTGCGCGACCGGCTGCAGCACGCGATCGAGACGGCGCGGCGGCGCGAGACGAAGATCGCCGTCGTGTTCATGGATCTCGACGGCTTCAAGAACGTGAACGACAGCCTCGGCCATAGCGTCGGCGACCGGCTGCTCGCGGTGATCGCGGATCGGCTCGCGCGCTCGGCGCGGTCGAGCGATACCGTGGCGCGTCACGGTGGCGACGAGTTCGTCGTCGTGCTGCCCGATCTCACCGACGAAGCCGGCCTGATCGCGTGGATGGAGCGCACGCGTGCGGCGATCTCCGAGCCGGTCTGGCTCGACGACACCGAGCTGTACGTGGGCTGCAGCATGGGCGCGAGTCTCTTCCCGCAAGACGGCGACGACGCCGAAACCGTCATGAAGAAGGCCGATCTCGCGATGTACCGCGCGAAGGACATGGGCCGCAATACGTACCAGTTCTTTCAGCCGGAGATGAACGCGAGCGTCGGCGCGCGCATGAATCTCGAACGCCGCCTGCGCCGCGCGCTGCGTGACGGCGAGTTCCTGCTGCACTATCAGCCGCAGGTGGACATGACGACGCGGGCGATTGTCGGCATCGAGGCGCTCGTGCGCTGGCTCGATCCCGAGCAGGGACTGGTCTCGCCGGCGTCGTTCATTCCGGTGGCGGAGGAGAGCGGGCTGATCGGGCCGCTGTCCGAATGGGTGCTGCGCGAGGCGTGCCGGCAGAACAAGGCGTGGCAGGATGCCGGACTGCCGCCGGCGCGCGTTTCGGTGAATCTGTCGGCGCGGCATTTTCAGCAGCGCAACATTGCGCGGCTCGTGACGTCCGTGCTCGAAGAGACCGGCCTCGCGCCGCGCTATCTCGAACTCGAACTCACCGAAAGCGCGATCATGCGCAACGCCGAGGAAGCCATCACGATGCTTTCGGAGCTATCGGCGCTGGGTATCGGCATTGCCATCGACGACTTCGGCACGGGCTATTCGAGCCTTTCGTATCTGAAGCGCTTTCCGGTGCATCGGCTGAAGATCGACCGCTCGTTCGTCGCGGATATCGGCGCGTCGAGCGACGACGAAACCATCACGTCGGCGATCATCGCGCTCGCGCATTCGCTGGAATTGCAGGTGATCGCGGAAGGCGTGGAAACGCACGCGCAGCACGACTTCCTGCGCGAACGCGATTGCGACGAGATGCAAGGCTATCTGTTCTCGCGCCCGATGCCGCACGAGGCGATTCCCGGCCTGCTACAGCAAGGCGTGCTGCCTCACTGAGTCTCTTCAGTCGAGCGACGGCAGCACGCGCGGACGGCGGTCGCGGTCGGTCGCGACGTAGGTGAGCGTGGCTTCCGTCACCTTGACGACTTCTTCGGCGAGGCTCATGCGCTGCGCATACACCTCGACCGACACCGTCACGGACGTGTTGCCGGTCTTCACGATATCGGCGTAAAAGCTGAGCAGATCGCCGACGAACACCGGATGTTTGAACAGAAACGAATTCACCGCGACGGTCGCGACGCGGCCGTTCGCGCGGCGGCTCGCCGGAATGGCGCCGGCGATATCCACTTGCGCCATGATCCAGCCGCCGAAGACGTCGCCGTGGACGTTGGCGTCGCTGGGTTGGGGCACGACGCGCAGCGCGACGTGCTTGTCGGGAAGTGTCGATGGTTCGGCCATGGAAGAGAGTCCGGTTTGCGGGCATGGGCCGAGGCTCGCGGCGCCAAGCGGCCCCTTGAAGCTTCTGCGACAATGCCTATTTATGAAGAGGCCCGCGGGCGCGAGGCAATGACCTCGAAAGCGCCAGGGGCTTCCAGTAAATTGTACGGGAAAGCATGTGGCCGACGTGCTCCCGCTTCGACTATAAGCGTCCCCGACGCCGCGCCCCCACGCGACGCGCTCACACAATACGACTCATGCGCCGCTATTCCAACAGCGAGCCCGGGCCCATGCCCCAGGGCCCGCGCAACGACTGGCAGACGATCCGCTCGCTGCTGCCTTATCTCACCACGTACAAATGGCGCGTCGCGTTAGCGCTGACCTGCCTGATCGGCGCGAAGGTCGCGAACCTCGGCGTGCCGATCGTGATGAAGCATATCGTCGATGGTCTCGCCTCCGTGCAGCATCTCACCGCGCTCGGGCGCGCGAACGATGCGCCGGGCATCGTGCTGATCGGCGGTATCGGGCTGCTGGTGGTCGCGTATGCGGGCGTGCGGCTTTCGACCTCGCTCTTTACCGAGCTGCGCGAACTGCTCTTTGCCAAAGTCACCGAAAGCGCCGTGCGGCAACTCGCGCTGCAGGTGTTTCGTCATCTGCATTCGCTGTCGCTGCGTTTTCATCTGGAGCGGCAGACGGGCGGCATGTCGCGCGATATCGAACGCGGTACTCGCGGCATTCAGCAACTCGTCTCCTATTCGCTGTACAGCATCTTGCCGACGCTCGTCGAAGTCGGGCTCGTGCTCGCGTTCTTCGTGACGAAATACGAGGCGTACTACGCGATCGTCACGTTCGTCGCGCTCGTGACGTACATCGTGTTTACGGTGAAAGTGACCGAGTGGCGCACGCACTTTCGCCGCACGATGAACGATCTCGACTCGAAGGCGAACTCGCGCGCGATCGATTCGCTGCTCAACTACGAGACCGTGAAGTACTTCGGCAACGAAGCGTGGGAAGCGCGCCGTTACGATGAAAACCTGCAGCGTTATCGTACGGCGGCGATCAAGTCGCAGCGCTCGCTGTCGATGCTGAATTTCGGGCAGCAGACGATCATCGGCCTCGGGCTCGTGTTCATTCTGTGGCGCGCGACGCAGGGCGTGATGGCGGGGCGGCTCACGCTCGGCGATCTCGTGCTCATCAACACGTTCATGCTGCAGCTTTATATCCCGCTGAATTTTTTAGGCGTGGTGTATCGCGAACTGAAGCAGGCGCTGACCGACATGGATCGCATGTTCACGCTGCTATCCGCGGGCCGCGAAGTGCCCGATGCGCCAAACGCGCCGCCGCTCGCCGTCCGTGGCGGCGAAGTGCGTTTCGAGAACGTGAGCTTCGCGTACGAGAAGGCGCGGCAGATTCTGCATGGCGTCGATTTCACGATTCCGGCCGGCACGACGACCGCGGTGGTCGGACACAGCGGTTCGGGCAAATCGACGCTCGGCCGCCTGCTTTTTCGCTTCTACGATCTCGATCGCGCGCAGGGCGGAAGCATCACGATCGACGGGCAGGACATTCGCGACGTGACGCAGGATTCGTTGCGCACGGCAATCGGCATCGTGCCGCAGGATACGGTGCTCTTCAACGATTCGATCTACTACAACATCGCGTACGGACGGCCGTCGGCGAGCCGCGAGGAAGTGATTGCAGCGGCGCGCGCGGCGCATATCCACGAGTTCATCGAAGCGCTGCCGGCGGGCTACGACACGGCGGTCGGTGAGCGCGGGCTGAAGCTGTCGGGTGGCGAGAAGCAGCGCGTCGCGATCGCGCGCACGCTCCTCAAGAACCCGCCCATTTTGATTTTCGACGAAGCCACGTCCGCGCTCGATTCGAAATCCGAGCGCGCGATTCAGCGCGAACTCGATTCGATCGCGCGCGAGAGGACAACGCTCATCATCGCGCACCGGCTTTCGACGGTCGTGCACGCGCAGCAGATCATCGTGATGGATCACGGACGCATCGTGGAGCGCGGCACGCACGCGGAATTGCTGAGCGCGGGCGGGCTGTTTGCGCAGATGTGGGCGTTGCAGCAGCAACGCGCCGTCGTGCCCGGCGAGGGCGAGACGGCGCTCGCGGCGTTGGGCGAATGACCCGCGCTCACTCCATCGCATGCGCCCCGCCGATCGCGACGCCATCGTGCGAGTGCGACGAAGTCGACGACCAGCGCAGCCACTGCCCGCGCAGCACGAACAGCGCGCCGAACGCGCAGGTCGCGAGCACGCCGAAAGTGGCGAAGCCCATCTGATAGCTGCCGGTGCTTTCCTTGGCGATGCCCATGATCACCGGCAGATAGAACCCGCCGATGCCGCCCGCCGCGCCGACGATCCCCGACAGCAGCCCCGTCTTGCCCTTCCAGCGATGCGGCACGAGCTGGAACGTCGAACCGTTGCCCAGCCCGAACGCGATATACAGGCAAACGAGGATCGCGAGACCGCCCGCAACCGGCGGCATGAAGATCGCGAATGCGAAGTCGCCGGCGGCAATCGCGGCGAGCAGCACGAGCAGCGCGCGCACGCCCGTCACGCGATCCGCGACATAGCCGCCGAACGGTCGCACGATCGCGCCGAGAAACGCGAGCAGCGACATGAAGAGGCCGGCTTCGAGCTTCGGCATCTGATACAGCGACGTGAGCAGGAGCGTCACATACGACGACATCCCCACGAATCCGCCGAACGTGATGCTGTAGATGAGCATGACGACCCACGTATCGCGCTCGCGCAGCACCGACCGGTAGCGCCGCGGCAGCACCGCGATGGCGATCAGCGCGCCAATCACAGGCAACAGCAGCACGCCGGCCCTGCCGCCGCCGAACACGCCACCGTGCACCGCGAGCACGAGCACGATCAGGCTGAAAAGCGTCACCGCGAAGCTGGACAGCGCGCGCATCGTGCTGCCGGTTTTCTCGCCCGCATCCGCCGCCCACGCGTAGAGCGCGACCGCCGTGATGGCGAGCAGCGGCAAGGCGGCGGCGGTCGACATCCGCCAGCCGAAGGCATCGGCGAGATGCGGGAACAGGAAGCCGTCGAGCACCGCGCCGATGTTGCCCGCGGCGGCGAGACCGAGCACGAGCCCTTGCACCTTCGGCGGATAGTTGCTGCCGGCCATCGGCAGCGCGACGGCGAAGCTCGCGCCGCCCATGCCGAGAAACACGCCGAGCACGAGCAGAAGCGAATACGACGGCGCGCCGGACATGAGCGGCAGCACGATCGATGGAATCGACGACAGCGCGACGCCCATCAGCGCGACGCGCCGTCCGTCGGCGGATTGATAGAGATTGCCGAGCGTCACGCGCAGGATCGCCGCGGCGAGCACCGGCACCGCGACCAGAAAGCCCTGTTGCGCGGCGGACATCGTCACGTCGCGGCCGATGAACGGCGCGAGCGGCCCGTACAGCACCCAGACGGTGAAGCCCGTGTCGAAGTAAAGGAAGCAGGCGAGCAGCGAGCGCCAGTTGCCGCTCTTGAGCGATGCGATCAGATTGGACATTGCATGTACCGTGGATGCGCGCGCTGCCGAACCGGCAGGCGATGGCCCTGAAAATTGCAAGCATCATGCCAATGGAATACCCATTCGAGCGATGCGACATGTCGCGCCAGCGCTGACGCGGCCCGCGAGCGAGAGCGCGGGCGGCGTCGTCCGGACACGAGAGCACCGCGCGTGTGCGCCGCCGCCTGACGTTGGTGCGCTGCGCCTTTGCACGGTTCATGCGCCCGCTAGAATGTGCGGTCTTGGTCCTCACGCGCGCATCGACATGGAACTCAAATGGCTGGAAGACTTCGTCTCGCTTGCGGAGACGCGCAGCTTTAGCCGCTCCGCCGAACTGAGGCACATCACGCAGCCCGCGTTCTCGCGACGCATCCAGGCGCTGGAAGCGTGGCTCGGCACGGAGCTCATCGACCGCTCCGTGTATCCGACACGCCTCACGCAAGCCGGCAACGTGTTCTACGAACAGGCGCTCGCGATGCTCTCGCAGTTCCACGAGGCGCGCACGCTGCTGCGCGGGCAGGGCGGCGTGCCCTCGGCGACCATCGAATTCGCCGTGCCGCACACGCTTTCGCTCACGTACTTTCCGCGCTGGCTCGAACACATCGAGGCGCGGCTCGGGCGCATCCGCACGCGGTTGCGCGCGCTCAACGTGCACGATGCGGTGCTGTCGCTCGTTGAAGGCGGCTGCGATCTCGTGATGGGCTATCACCATCCGAGTCATCCGGTCGCACTCGATCCGGCACGCCACGACATGCTCACGCTCGGCGCGGAGCCGATCAGCCCGTTCTCGGCGGTCACGAAAGGCGGCCGCGCGCGCTTCACGCTGCCCGCGACGGCGGAGTCGCCCGCGCCGTATCTGTCGTACACGCCGAACGCGTATCTCGGGCGCATGACGGAAGTGATCATCGCGACCGCGCCCACACGGCTCTATCTCGACAAGGTCTATGAAACCGACATGGCCGAAGGACTGAAAGCGATGGCGCTCGCGGGCCACGGCGTCGCGTTTCTGCCGCACAGCGCGGTCGAGGACGCGGTGGAAGAGGGGCGGCTCGTGCGCCTCGATCGCGGCACACGCGGCACGCCCGCCGGCCAGTTCACGCTGACGATGGAAATCCGGCTTTATCGGGACAAGCTCGCCGCCGCCGGCGAGGAACCGCGTCAGGCGTTGATGCGCGCGCTCTGGGATGCCGTCGGCGAGGAGTTGCAGAAGGAGTCCGCGGAAAAGCCCGCCGCGTAGGGCGCTCCGACGTTATGCAGAAATTGCATGACGGGATGATCAAACGGCATTGGATTTGGAAACGCCGTTTTTCGACAATGAGCGCATTCCTTCACCGCTGGAGCCTCAATGTCTGCCTCGAAGCAACCTGTGCAAGCGCCGGACGCAAAACACGCCATTCCGTCGTATCTCCATGCCGACGATCTCGGACCGTGGGGAAACTATCTGCAGCAGGTCGACCGCGTCGCCCCGTATCTCGGTTCGCTCTCCCGCTGGCTCGAAACCCTCAAGCGTCCGAAGCGCATTCTCGTCGTCGATTGCCCCATCGAACTCGATAACGGCACCGTCGCGCACTTCGAAGGCTACCGCGTGCAGCACAACACGTCGCGCGGTCCCGGCAAGGGCGGCGTGCGTTACCACCAGGATGTGACGCTCTCCGAAGTGATGGCGCTGTCCGCGTGGATGTCGGTGAAGAACGCGGCCGTGAACGTGCCGTACGGCGGTGCGAAGGGCGGCATCCGCGTCGATCCGCGCACGCTGTCGCGCGGCGAACTCGAACGCGTGACGCGTCGTTATACGAGCGAGATCGGCATCATCATCGGGCCGAACACGGACATTCCCGCGCCGGACGTGAACACGAACGAGCAGATCATGGCGTGGATGATGGACACGTACTCCATGAACCAGGGCCAGACGGCGACGGGCGTCGTGACCGGCAAGCCGATCTCGCTCGGCGGCTCGCTCGGCCGCAAGGAAGCGACGGGACGCGGCGTGTTCGTCGTCGGCACGGAAGCGGCGCGGCGCATCGGCATGGAAATCGAAGGCGCGCGCATCGCGGTGCAGGGCTTCGGCAACGTCGGCGGCATCGCGGCGAAGCTGTTCCAGGAAGCGGGCGCGAAGGTGATCGCCGTGCAGGATCACACCGGCACGATTCATAACTCGAAGGGCCTCGATACCATCGCGCTGCTCGATCACGTCGCGAAGAACGGCGGCGTGGGCGGTTTCGCGGGCGCTGACCCGGTGCAGGCGGAAGAATTCTGGATGATCGAAAGCGACATCCTGATTCCGGCGGCGCTGGAAAATCAGATCACCGAGAAGAACGCGGCGAAGATTCGCACGAAGATCGTCGTGGAAGGCGCGAACGGCCCGACCACGACCGCGGCGGACGACATCCTCACCGACAAGGGCATCCTCGTCATTCCCGACGTGATCGCGAATGCGGGCGGCGTGACCGTGTCGTACTTCGAATGGGTGCAGGATTTCTCCAGCTTCTTCTGGACCGAGGACGAGATCAACCAGCGTCTCGAGCGCGTCATGCGCGAAGCGTTCGCCGGCGTGTGGCAGGTCGCGAGCGAGCACCAGGTGTCGGTGCGCACGGCGGCGTTCATCGTCGCGTGTACGCGCATCTTGCAGGCGCGCGAAATGCGCGGTCTGTATCCCTGATCCGATGCGCTTCGAAGCGTGTCCGGCGAGCAGCTCGCGGAAAGCGGGTTGCGATCGCGCCCTTTAAAAGTGCGGGCGGTATTCCCACGGGAATGCCGCCCGCATTTGCATTAAAACTACAGGTCGGCGGCCTAGCTGTATTCGGTCAAGCATCTGCGCTAAAACGCCAGTAATATGCGCGCTCGCAGCGGGTTGCACCGACCGTCTCGCAAATAAGACGACGTGGGTTAACAATCATTCTTTCAGAATAATTACCCTGCTAAACTTGCCCCGTTTTTTGCCACAGGAGATCGAACAATGAAGATTAAAAAGGCTGCGCTGCTCGTCGCCGCGCTCGGGTTCATCGCAACGAGCGCTTACGCTCAGGACGCCGGCACGCTCAAGAAGATCAAGGACACGGGTGTGATCTCGCTGGGGCATCGCGAATCGTCCATTCCGTTTTCCTACTATGACGACAAGCAGAACGTCGTCGGCTATTCGCACGAGTTCGCGCTGAAAGTCGTGGAAGCGGTCAAGCAGAAGCTCGGCATGCAGGACCTGAAGGTGAAGCTCACGCCGATCACCTCGCAGAACCGCATTCCGCTCGTGCAGAACGGCACCGTGGATATCGAGTGCGGCTCGACCACGAACAACGCCGAGCGCCAGCAGCAGGTTTCCTTCTCGAACACGATCTTCGTCATCGGCACGCGCCTCATGACCAAGAAGGATTCCGGCGTGAAGGACTGGGCCGACCTGAAGGGCAAGACCGTCGTGACGACCGCCGGCACCACGTCCGAGCGCCTGCTTCGCAAGATGAATCAGGACAAGAACATGGGCATGAACATCATCAGCGCGAAGGATCACGGCGAATCGTTCCTGACGCTGTCGACCGGCCGCGCCGTCGCGTTCATGATGGACGACGCCTTGCTCGCCGGCGAGCGCGCCAAGTCGAACAACCCGAACGATTTCGTGATCGTCGGCGCGCCGCAATCGCATGAAGCGTACGGCTGCATGATCCGCAAGAACGATCCGGAGTTCAAGAAGGTCGTCGATGACGCGATCGCCAAGGTCGAAACGTCGGGCGAAGCGGACAAGATCTACAAGAAGTGGTTCGAAAGCCCGATCCCGCCGAAGGGTCTCAACCTCAACTTCCCTGAAAGTGACGACATGAAGGCTCTCTACAAGAGCCCGAATGACAAGGCAATCGACTAACCGGTTCGGTAATCGAACAGACGAAACGGAAGGAGCTTGCTTCTTCCGTTTCTTTTTGGAGTGAGTCCATGTCTTATCACTGGAACTGGGGCGTACTGCTGAGTCCGGTTTCGACCGGCGAGCCCACCACTTATCTCGGCTGGCTGATCTCCGGCTTCTGGGTGACGATTACCGTGTCGCTCGCGGCGTGGGTGATCGCGCTCGTGGTCGGCTCGTTGTTCGGCATCTTGCGCACGGTCCCGAATCGCACGCTGGCAGGCATCGGCACCGTCTACGTTGCGATCTTCCGTAACATTCCGCTGATCGTGCAGTTCTTCGTCTGGTATCTCGTGATACCGGAACTGCTGCCCGTCTCGTGGGGCAACTGGTTCAAGCAACTGCCGCCTTCCGCGCAGTTCTTTTCGTCGTCGATCATCTGTCTCGGGCTCTTCACCGGCGCGCGCGTGTGCGAACAGGTGCGCTCGGGCATCAACGCGCTGCCGCGCGGACAGCGCAACGCGGGCCTCGCGATGGGCTTCACGCAATGGCAGACGTATCGCTATGTGCTGATGCCGGTCGCGTACCGCATCATCGTGCCGCCGCTCACGTCGGAATTCCTCAACGTGTTCAAGAACTCGGCGGTGGCATCGACCATCGGTCTGCTCGATCTGTCCGCGCAGGCGCGCCAGCTCGTGGACTACACGGCGCAGACGTATGAGTCGTTCATCGCGGTGACGATTGCCTACATGATCATCAACCTCGTCGTGATGCAGCTCATGCGCTGGGTCGAGGCGAAGACGCGGCTGCCTGGCTACATCGGAGGCAAGTAATGCATCAGTTCAACTGGAGTGACATTCTCACGCAGTGGCCCACGCTGATGACGGGCGCCAAGATCACGCTGCAGATCACCGTGCTCGCCATCGTGGTGGGCATCATCTGGGGAACGGTGCTCGCGCTTTTCCGGCTTTCGGGCGTGAAGCCGCTGCAATGGTTCGCGAGCGCGTATGTCACACTGTTCCGCTCGATCCCGCTCGTGATGGTCCTGCTGTGGTTCTTCCTGATCGTGCCGCAGCTGCTGCAGAACGTGCTCGGGCTCTCGGCGGATATCGACATCCGTCTCGCCTCGGCGATGGTCGCGTTCTCGCTGTTCGAAGCCGCGTACTATTCGGAAATCATCCGCGCCGGCATTCAGGCGGTGCCGCGCGGCCAGGTGAACGCGGCGTTCGCGCTCGGCATGACCTACGGCCAGGCGATGAAGCTCGTCGTGCTGCCGCAGGCGTTCCGCGCGATGGTGCCGCTTCTGCTCACGCAGGCCATCGTTCTGTTCCAGGATACGTCGCTCGTGTACGTCATCAGTCTCGCGGACTTCTTCCGCACGGCGACGAACATCGGGGACCGCGACGGCACATCCGTCGAGATGATCCTGTTCGCGGGCGCGTGCTATTTCGTGATCTGCGTGGTGGCGTCGGCCCTCGTCAAAAGTCTTCAGAAAAAGGTCGCAAGATGATCTCTATCAAGAATGTTTCCAAGTGGTACGGGCAGTTTCAGGTGCTGACGGACTGCACGACCGAAGTGAAGAAGGGCGAGGTCGTCGTGGTGTGCGGCCCGTCGGGTTCGGGCAAGTCGACGCTCATCAAGACCGTGAACGGCCTGGAGCCGTTCCAGAAGGGCGAGATCACGATCAACGGCCAGTCGCTCACCGACAAGAAGACGAATCTGTCGAAGCTGCGTTCGAAGGTCGGCATGGTGTTTCAGCACTTCGAGCTGTTTCCGCATCTGACGATCACGCAAAACCTGACGCTCGCGCAGGTCAAGGTGCTCGGCCGTTCGAACGACGAAGCCGCGCAAAAAGGCATGAAGCTGCTCGATCGCGTCGGCCTGCGCGCGCACGCGGACAAGTTCCCGGGCCAGCTTTCGGGCGGTCAGCAGCAGCGCGTGGCGATTGCGCGCGCACTGTCGATGGACCCGATCGCGATGCTCTTCGACGAACCCACGTCCGCGCTCGATCCCGAGATGATCAACGAAGTGCTCGACGTGATGGTCGAACTCGCGCAGGAAGGCATGACCATGATGTGCGTGACGCACGAAATGGGCTTTGCCAAGAAAGTGGCGAACCGCGTGATCTTCATGGACCGCGGGCTGATCGTGGAGGACGACCAGAAGGAAGCGTTCTTCGCGAATCCGAAGTCGGACCGGGCGAAGGATTTTCTGGCGAAAATCCTGCACTGATCTCGTTGCAAGAAGAAACGGCGCTTCACGAAATGAAGCGCCGTTTTTTTATTCGATACCGAGTTCGCTTTCCACCGCCGCCGTCGAGCGGATGTCGTCGATCTTCAACGCCGAACCGACGCACGCCTTCGCAAGCGGCACCGCCGCCTTCTTCGCGACTTCCTCCGGCACCGGAATGTTCACCGAACGCGCAAGATCGCCGCCCTGGAACATGGCGAGATCGCCGGGCGCGAAGCGTGTCCAGATTTCATTGTCGGTGAGCGGCGACGTGGCGATCACCGCGACGCGGTCTTCCGGCGTCGTGTACTTGGCGAAGTCGATCGACATGTCCGCGTCGATCAGATGCGCCGTCGAGAACGGCCAGCTCCGCACCAGATAGTACAAATGTGTCGAGCAGTGCGAGAAGAGCGCCTGCCCGTTCGACATCAGGAAGTTGAACACGCCGTGTTGCGTGATGCCGCGCGTGAGCTCGGCGAGCGCGTCGAAGAGTTCTTCGAGCGGCGGCTGCGAGCAGGGAAACGCGCGGCGCAAGCCTTGCAGCAGCGCGCAGAACGCAAGTTCGCTGTCCGTCGTACCGACCGGCTGATATACGCCCGTCAACTCCGGCGCATGGCCGACGAGATCGCCGTTGTGCGCGAAGATCCAGTGCCGTCCCCACAGCTCGCGCATGAAGGGATGGCAGTTTTCGAGCAGGATGTGCCCCTGCGTCGCCTTGCGGATATGCGCGATCGTGTTCTTCGATTTGATCGGATAGCGCTTCACCATGTCCGCGAGCGGCGAACTGGCGGACGACTGATGATCGATGAAAAGCCGGCAGGCCTTGTCCTCGAAAAACGCGATGCCCCAACCGTCCGCGTGATGATCCGTCACCCCGCCGCGCGCCGCGAAACCGGTGAACGAGAAGGTCACGTCCGTGGGTTCGGCGCAGTTCATTCCAAGAAGTTGGCACATGATGCTGGGGCGGGCGGCTAATGGAGCGGCTCAGGGCCTGGTTGTTACAATACGTCCGACAAGCATATCACCGAGGTCAGTGCGAAAAAATCGCGCGAGCGCTCTCAGGCGGGCGCGTTGTGGATTTTCCACGGCGATTTTTCCCATTCTTCGCGTGGACTTGCGCCATTCCAACGTCTCCCGTCATTTCGCCATGTCCGCTACCTCTTCCTCGCCTCAATCGCTCACGATCGCGCGCCCCGACGACTGGCACCTGCACGTGCGCGACGGCGCGACCCTCGCGGCGGTGCTGCCGCACACGGCGCGCCAGTTCGGCCGCGCAATCATCATGCCGAATCTAAAGCCGCCGGTGACGACCACCGAGCTGGCATCGGCGTATCGCGGCCGCATTCTCGCGGCGCTGCCCGCGGGTGCGCGCTTCGAGCCGCTGATGACGCTCTATCTCACCGACAACACGCCGCCCGACGAAATCCGCCGCGCGAAGGAAAGCGGCTTCGTGCACGGCGTGAAGCTCTATCCGGCGGGCGCCACGACCAATTCCGACGCGGGCGTGACGGATCTGCTCGGCAAGTGCGCGAAAACGCTCGAAGCGATGCAGGAAGTGGGCATGCCCTTGCTCACGCACGGCGAAGTGACGGATGGCGACATCGACGTGTTCGATCGCGAAAAGGTGTTCATCGATCGCGTGATGACGCCACTGCGCCGCGATTTTCCGGCGCTGAAGGTCGTGTTCGAACACATCACGACGAAGGATGCCGCGGACTACGTGCGCGAGGCCGATGGTCCGATCGGCGCGACGATCACCGCGCATCATCTGCTCTATAACCGCAACATCATGCTGGTCGGCGGCATGCGTCCGCATTACTACTGCCTGCCGGTGCTCAAGCGCGAGACGCATCGCGTGGCGCTCGTCGAAGCCGCGACGTCGGGCAATCCGCGTTACTTCCTCGGCACCGACAGCGCGCCGCATCCGAAGGGCCTGAAGGAGCACGCGTGCGGCTGCGCGGGCTGCTATACGGCGCTGCACGCGCTCGAACTCTACGCGGAAGCGTTCGACAAGGCCGGCGCGCTGGACAAGCTCGAAGGCTTCGCGAGCTTCCACGGCGCGGACTTCTACGGCCTGCCGCGCAGCGCGGAAAAGGTGACGCTGGAACGCGCCGCGTGGACGCTGCCCGCCGAATTCAACGCCGGCGACGCGACGATCGTCCCGCTGCGCGGCGGCGAGTCGATCGGCTGGCGTTTCTCCGACGCGCATTGATACGACGCACGTGAGCGCGGGTTTCGCCGATATCGACTGGGCGCGGCCCTGGCTCGCGCCGATCGAGACGCGCGGCAGGCGCTGGCAGGCGGCGGCGCTCACCGGTTACTCCGGCTATCTCGCGACGCTGAACGAAGACGCGTCCGCCGCCGGGCTGCTCACGGGCCGTGGCCGGCCGCTTGCGTTCATCGCGCAGGAAGAACTGCCGGCGGGCGCGTCATACGAAGGTCACATCGCGCAGACCGGCCGTGTGCCGACGCGCCACAATCTCCACGATTTCTTCAACGGTTCGATGTGGTTCGCGTATCCGCGCATCAAGGCGGCGCTCAACGCGCGGCAGGCGGAGCAGATCGACGAGCACGGCATCGGGCCGACACGCGGCGGCGTGCGCGACGCGCTCACGCTCTTCGATGAAAACGCGGTGCTCTTTGCCTGCGCCGATGCATCGCTTGGACACGCGCTGCGCGGCTTTGGCTGGCGCACGCTGTTCATCGACGAACGCGCGGCGTGGGGCGTGCGCTGCGAGGCGCGCATCTTCGGCCATGCGCTGCTCGAAAAGCTCGTCGCGCCGTACAAGGCGTGCACCGGCCACGCCTGGATCGTGGACGTTCCCGCGGACTATTTCACGCTCGACGATGCGGGCCGCCGCGCGCTCATCGACGAGCGCATCGCGCACGGCATTCTCGCCGAGCCGCTCGAGAGCCGCGCCTTCGCGCCGTTGCCGGTGCTGGGCGTGCCGGGCTGGTGGGAGGCGAACGCATCGCCCGGTTTTTATGACGACGTGTCCGTGTTCCGCCCGGGCCGGCGCAATCGCTGATGGTAAAATCGAAGCCGCAAAGCAGGCCAGGCAATCGCGGCTTCGGCGTTTCGGCGCAGAGGGCGAGGAAAGTCCGGACTCCACAGGGCAGGGTGATGGCTAACGGCCATCCGTGGCGACACGCGGAACAGGGCAACAGAAAGCAAACCGCCGATGGCTTCGGGCGCAAGTCCGGAGATCAGGTAAGGGTGAAACGGTGCGGTAAGAGCGCACCGCGGACGTCGCGAGACGTTCCGGCACGGTAACCTCCACCCGGAGCAATTCCAAATAGGCAGGCGCGCATCCTCGCGATGCAGGACGGGGCCCCCGTTTCGTCTGCGGGTAGGAAGCTTGAGCGCGTCAGCAATGGCGCGCCTAGAGGAATGATTGCCACGCGCGTCCGGCTTCGGCCGGCGCGTGCACAAAATCCGGCTTATCGGCCCGCTTTGTCGTCATTCAAAAAGAAAGAGCCGGCGTCTCGCGACGTCGGCTCTTTTCGTTTCCCGCGTGCTTCGAGCATTACGCTTCGACGATCTCGAACGAGTGCGTGAGCTCCGCCGATTTCGCCAGCATGATCGACGCCGAGCAGTACTTGTCGTGCGACAGGTTGATCGCGCGTTCGACCGTCGCGGGATTCAGGTTCTTGCCCGTCACCGTGAAATGGAAGTGGATCTTCGTGAAGACTTTCGGGTCTTCGCTCGCGCGGTCCGCCTTGAGCGTCACGGAGCAGCCCTGGATTTCCTGGCGGCTCTTCTTGAGGATCATCACGACGTCGTAGGCGGTGCAGCCGCCGGTGCCGAGCAGCACCATTTCCATCGGGCGGGGCGCGAGATTGCGACCGCCGCCTTCGGGCGCGCCGTCCATGTTCACGAGATGGCCGCTTCCCGTTTCGGCGGCGAAGGCCATGCCGTCTTGTCCCATCCAGCTAACTTTGCATTCCATGCTCAGGCTCCAGCTGCTCGACGCATCGTTACAGAGGCGTCCATTGTAGCGGCTCATCGCGTTTGATTCTCCCGCTGCTTACGAGCAAGCACTGGTTGACGAACCGAAAATCGGCGCGGTGATTCCTTCACCGGACGTTCGAGCGAATCCTCTAGACGTGGAAAGCTTGCGATCGGAGACTGGAAGTTGCGGCCAAGCGTATGAATTTACGTATGAAATAGGGCGAATCTTCGATCGAGTCGAAATTTCAAATAGTGAAATTCATTTTCACCATGCAAATCTTCTTGCTTCGCAGCATGACCGTGCCTATACTCGTCTCTGTCTCCTCCACCTCCTCCTTGGTGGATTAAGCCCGAGCCACAGCTGCCCGGGCTTTTTTTCGTCCATGCGCCGCGCGACATCAAATCTTTGACGCGATAGCAGAAATCCCTTTATAATTCAAAGTTCTCTTCGCCCTACGCCCGCGGAGGGAGGCCTGTGAGAGCCTGCAAGCGCCGGATTCACGAATCCTGGCGTCCATATAAGCAGGGCCGAGCAGCGTTCAAATCAGTTCAAGGGCAATTCAATTTTTTGGATCGATCATGAAGACGTTTTCCGCAAAAGCCGAAGAGGTGACGCGCGAATGGTACGTGATTGACGCGACGGATAAGGTTCTCGGCCGTGTCGCCAGCGAAGTGGCACGCCGTCTTCGCGGCAAGCACAAGCCTGAATTTACTCCGCACGTCGACACCGGTGATTTCATCATCATCGTCAATGCCGGCAAGCTGAAGGTCACGGGCAACAAGACCACGGACAAGAAGTACTATCGTCACTCGGGCTACCCGGGCGGCATCTACGAAACGACGTTCGGCAAGATGCAAGAGCGCTTCCCGGGCCGTGCGCTCGAGAAGGCTGTCAAGGGCATGCTTCCGAAGGGTCCGCTCGGCTACGCGATGATCAAGAAGCTGAAGGTCTACGCCGAAGCTACGCATCCGCACTCGGCGCAACAGCCGAAGTCGCTCGAGATCTAAGGGGAGCCCACATGATCGGTAACTGGAACTACGGTACGGGCCGCCGCAAGAGCGCGGTCGCTCGTGTCTTCATCAAGTCGGGCAAGGGCGAGATCGTCGTCAACGGCAAGCCCATCGCCGACTACTTCTCGCGTGAAACGTCGCTGATGATCGTGCGTCAGCCGCTGGAACTCACGAACCACGGCACCACGTTCGACATCAAGGTCAACGTGTCGGGCGGCGGTGAAACGGGTCAGGCAGGCGCGGTTCGCCACGGCATCACCCGCGCGCTGATGGACTACGACGCAACGCTCAAGTCGCAACTGTCGAACGCTGGCTTCGTGACGCGTGACGCGCGTGAAGTGGAACGTAAGAAGGTCGGTTTCCACAAGGCACGCCGCCGGAAGCAGTTCTCGAAGCGTTAAGCGCTTGGGGCATCGCTCTGGGCTGGTCTGCCGGATCGGAGCGAAACTGCCGCAAAAGCCGCCCGCACTCTGTGCCGGCGGCTTTTTCGCTTTGGCGCGCGCTGGCTGAACGATGTCGAATTTTCATATAGCCCATTGATTCCATGGACATTCGGCACGATATTGAGATCAGCCCTACAATAGCGGTAAGAAGCTTAATTGGAGAATTCGAATGAGCGCTGTCAGCGACACCCCCACGACCGAAATGCCGATGCCGTTCGTCTTCACCGACGCGGCCGCGGACAAGGTCAAGCAATTGATCGACGAAGAAGGCAATCCGGATCTGAAGCTGCGCGTGTTCGTGCAGGGCGGCGGATGCTCGGGTTTCCAGTACGGTTTCACGTTTGACGAGGAAGTCAACGAAGACGACACCGTGATGGACAAGGCGGGCGTGCAACTGCTCGTCGATTCGATGAGCTACCAGTACCTCGTCGGCGCGGAGATCGACTATAAGGACGACCTCAACGGCGCCCAGTTCGTCATCAAGAATCCGAACGCCACGACCACCTGCGGTTGCGGTTCGTCGTTCTCGGTTTAAGCGCGCGTTTTTGGCGCAGTAGAAAGCGGAGCCTCGGTGGCTCCGTTTTTTGTTTACCGCGGGTAGATCGCACCGAGCACGCGCGCGCCCGCTGCGCCCGTCACCGCGGGCAGATTGCCCGGCTCGCGCGCGACGCAGCGCATCGCAAGCCACGCGAAAGCGAGCGCTTCGACCTGCTGCGGCGGCACGCCGAGCGCTTCGGTCGTCATGACGGGCACGCCCGGCACCGCATTGTCTTCGAGCGCCTGCTGCAGCATCTGCAGCAGCACCGGATTGCGCGCGCCGCCGCCGCACACGTACACGGCGCGCGTGTCGGACGCGTGGCGCGCGATTTCGCGGGCGACCGTCATCGCGGTGAGCGCGGTGAGCGTCGCCTGGACATCGGCGGGATCGAGGCCCGCGAAGGCCGCGAGCTTCGCGTCCATCCACGCCGGATTGAACAGATCGCGGCCCGTGCTCTTCGGCGGCGCAAGATCGAAGAACGGTTCGTCGAGCAAGGCGTTCAGAAGCGGCTGGCTGATCCGGCCTTGCGCCGCTAACTGTCCGCCATCGTCATAGGCGCGCTGCGTGTGACGCAAAGCCCATTCATCGATGAGCGCGTTCGCCGGGCCGCAATCGAAGCCGCGCACTTCGCCGCTCGCCGCCAGAATCGTGATGTTGCTGATGCCGCCCAGATTGCACAGAACGCGCGTCTCGTTCGGCGCGCCGAACACCGTCGCATGAAACGCCGGCACGAGCGGCGCGCCCTGGCCGCCCGCGGCGACATCGCGGCTGCGGAAATCCGCGACCACGTCGATGCTGGTCATTTCCGCGAGCAGCGCGGGGTTGTTGATCTGCCGCGTGTAGCCCTTTTCCGGCCGATGCCGCACCGTTTGCCCGTGCACGCCGATCGCGCGCACTTTCGACGCCGAATAGCCGCTCATGCTCTGCAATTCGTGACAGCAGACGGCGTAGCGCGTCGCGAGCGCATTGGCGGCGAGGGCTTCGCGCTCGATTTCGTTCTCGCCGGGCGATTGCAGCTCGAAGAGCGCATCGCGCAGGCCTTTCGAGAAGGACACGTGCGCCTCGCCGAGCACGACAGGCGGTTTGCCGGTCGCGAACTGGACTGCGACGCCATCGACGCCGTCCATGCTGGTGCCGGACATCAAACCGAAGTACACGCCGTCCCACTTGCCGGTTTCCAATGCTTCGGTTTTCTTTCCCACGCTGCTCTCCTCTTCGATGCGGTGCCGCCGGTTTTCGCTCAAGCGGCGATTATCCGCGTTAAGGATCGAATCGTTAAGAATTTCCAGCGGTGCACGGGATGGGTGGCGCGCTAACACAGCGCAAAACGGCGCGAACAGGCGCGTCATCGCGTAAAATCCTCAGCCTGAACAAGCAATTGCGCGCGATTTTCGGCGCGCGCCGCTCGACTGAGCGGCCTTCCTTCCGGCACGGCGCCTGCCGCCACCTCGCCAGTCATCGAACCCTTTTGACTTCACAAGCCGCAAGCATGACCACTGATTCCAACGCCTCCGCCGCGCAGCGCTTCCCGATCACCGACGACGTGAAGAGCGCGCTCGCCATCGCCAAACGCGGCTGCGACGAACTGCTGATCGAAGACGAATTCGCGCAGAAGCTCGCGAGGAGCGCCGCCACGGGCAAGCCGCTGCGCATCAAGCTCGGTCTGGATCCGACCGCGCCCGATATCCACATCGGCCATACGGTCGTGCTGAACAAGATGCGCCAGTTGCAGGACCTCGGCCATCACGTCATTTTTCTGATCGGCGATTTCACGTCGCTGATCGGCGATCCGTCCGGCCGCAACGCGACGCGCCCGCCGCTCACGCGCGAACAGATCGAAATGAACGCGAAGACGTATTTCGAGCAGGCGTCGCTCGTGCTCGATCGCGAAAAAACCGAGATTCGCTACAACAGCGAATGGTCGATGCCCCTCGGCGCCGACGGCATGATCAAGCTCGCGTCGCGCTATACGGTCGCACGCATTCTCGAGCGCGAGGATTTCACCAAGCGCTTTCAGGGCGGCGTGCCGATCTCGATCCACGAATTCCTGTATCCGCTGATGCAGGGTTACGACTCCGTCGCGCTGAATTCGGACCTCGAACTCGGCGGCACGGACCAGAAGTTCAACCTGCTCGTCGGCCGTGAATTGCAGAAGCAGTACGGCCAGGAGCAGCAGTGCATTCTGACGATGCCGCTGCTCGAAGGCCTCGACGGCGTCGAGAAGATGTCGAAGTCGAAGCACAACTACGTCGGCATCAGCGAGAAGCCGACCGAGATGTTCGGCAAGCTGATGAGCATTTCGGACACGCTCATGTGGCGTTATTTCGAACTGCTGTCGTTCCGTCCGATGAGCGAGATCGAACGCTACAAGAGCGAAGCCGAAGGCGGACGCAATCCGCGCGACTTCAAGGTGATGCTCGCGCAGGAAATCGTCGCGCGCTTCCATTCGTCCGCGGACGCGGAGCGCGCGCTCGACGACTTCAACCATCGCGCGAAGGGCGGCGTGCCGGACGACATTCCCTCGGTGACGCTCGCCGGCGCGCCGCTTGCGATCGGCCAGTTGCTCAAGCAGGCGGGCCTCGTGCCGTCGACGAGCGAAGCACTGCGCAACATCGAGCAGGGCGGCGTGAAGATCGACGGCGCGACCGTTTCCGACAAGGCGTTGAAGATCGAAGCGGGCGAGTTCATCGTGCAGGTGGGCAAGCGCCGCTTCGCGCGCGTGACGTTAACGGCATGATCGCGCTGATTCAACGCGTGAAGCGCGCCGATGTGCGCGTAGGCGAACGCGTGACCGGCGCAATCGACGCGGGCCTGCTTGCGCTCGTCTGCGCCGAACGCGACGACAACGAAGCCGCCGCCGACAAGCTCCTCGCCAAAGTGCTCGCCTACCGCGTGTTCAGCGACACAGCGGGCAAGATGAATCTCTCGGTGCAGAGCACCGGCGGCGGTTTGCTGCTCGTCTCGCAATTCACGCTCGCCGCCGACACCAACAGCGGCCTGCGCCCGAGTTTCACGCCCGCCGCGCCGCCGGACGAAGGCAAACGGCTCTTCGATTACTTCGTCCAGCAAGCGCGCGCGAAGCATCCGATCGTCGAGACCGGCGAATTCGGCGCGGAAATGCAGGTGTCGCTCGTCAACGACGGGCCGGTGACTTTCTGGCTTCAGGTGCGACCATGACGACTCAGGTTCTCTTCATCCGCCACGGCGAAACCGGCTGGAACGCCATCAAGCGCATTCAAGGGCACATCGACATTCCTTTGTCCGCGCATGGCTTGCTGCAGGCGGAACAGCTCGGTCAGCGGCTCGCGCGCGAAGGGCGGATCGATGCGGTCTATTCCAGCGACCTGCAACGCGCGCAGCAGACGGCGCGGCCTTTCGCGGATGCCCTCGGTCTTAAATTGCGTCTGTCGGAAAGCCTGCGCGAGCGCTTCTATGGCGCGTTTCAGGGCCACGACAGCGACGAGATCAACGACAAGTTTCCCGCCGAATACATCGAATGGCAGACGCGCGACTCCGGTTTCGCGCCGCCAGGCGACGGCGAATCGCAGCGCGTGTTCTATCACCGCATCGTGCATGCGATGGAACCGATCGTCGCAGCGCATCCGGACGGCCGCATCGCAGTCGTAGCGCACGGCGGCGTGCTCGACTGCGTGTATCGATTCGCGAAGCGGCTTTCGCTGCAGGAGCCGCGCAACTGGCCGCTCCTCAATTGCAGCGTCAACGTAGTGGACTATGCGGACGGCGGCGCGGCGGTCGTGTCGTGGGGCGATATCGCGCATCTTTCAACCGATACCGACGACGACAATCTGCGCAAGCGCGCCTAGCCCTTGTTGGTATCCCAGAGATCGCGGATGGGCCCCGCGTCCGGCGCGGCGAGGCCGAAGTGCCGATAGGTGAGCATGGTCGCGACGCGCCCGCGCGGCGTGCGCTGCAAAAAGCCTTGCTGGATCAGATACGGTTCGAGCACGTCTTCGATCGTATCGCGCTCTTCGCCGATGGCCGCGGCGAGATTGTCCACGCCGACCGGCCCGCCGTCGAACTTGTGCAGAATCGCTTCGAGCAGCTTGCGGTCCATCAGGTCGAAGCCGACGGGATCGACGTCGAGCATCTTCAGCGCTTTATCGGCGACGTCGGCGGTGATCATGCCGTCCGCCTTCACTTCGGCGTAGTCGCGCACGCGCCGCAGCAGCCGGTTCGCGATACGCGGCGTGCCGCGTGAACGCTTCGCGATTTCCAGCGCGCCCTCGTTGACGATATCCGCCTTCAACAGCGACGCCGACCGCGCGACGATGCGCGCCAACTCACTTGCGTTATAAAACTCCAGCCGCGACACGATGCCGAAGCGGTCGCGCAGCGGATTCGTCAGCATGCCCGCGCGCGTGGTCGCGCCGACGAGCGTGAACGGCTGAAGATCGAGCTTCACGCTGCGCGCGGCCGGCCCTTCGCCGATCATGATGTCGATCTGATAATCCTCGAGTGCCGGGTACAGGATTTCCTCGACCACCGGCGAAAGCCGGTGAATCTCGTCGATGAACAGCACGTCGTTCGCTTCGAGATTGGTGAGCAGCGCGGCGAGGTCGCCCGCGCGCTCCAGCACCGGCCCCGACGTCTGCCGCAGATTCACGCCCATTTCCCGCGCGATGATGTGCGCGAGCGTCGTCTTGCCGAGACCCGGCGGCCCGAACAGCAACACATGATCGAGCGCTTCGGAACGGCGCTTCGCCGCCTCGATGAAGATTTCGAGCTGGCCGCGCGCCTTTTCCTGCCCGATGTATTCGTCGAGCTTGTGTGGACGCAGCGCCCGTTCGAACGCTTCCTCGTTCGGCGAGACGGGCGTGGCCGAGATGACGCGTTCGGCGGCGAGTTTGTCGGTTTCGATCATGGGTCGATTGTACAGCGAGCTTTTGCGCGGCGAAGCTGGCCGGATGGCCTAGGCCGTCACCCTTTCGACAGCGCCTTCAACGCCATCTTGATGCCTTCCGACACGCCCGTTCCCGAAGGCACGTTCTTGATCGCGGCGAGCGCTTCCTTCTCGGAATAGCCGAGCGCGAGCAGCGCATTGAGAATATCCGACGCGTGATCCGACTGCGAAACCGTCGCGGCGATCGCGCCGAGATCCGCGCCGAGCTTGCCTTTCAGTTCGAGCAACAGGCGCTCCGCCGTCTTCTTGCCGATGCCCGGCACGCGCGTGAGGCGCGCGGCATCCTGCGTCGTGACCGTTTGCGAGAGTTCGTGCACGCTCATGCCCGAGAGCACGGCCAGCGCCATGCGCGCGCCAATGCCGCTGATCTTCAGCAACTCGCGGAACGTCGAGCGCTCCTGCGCCGTGAGAAAGCCATACAGCAGATGCGCGTCCTCGCGCACGATCAACTGCGTGAGCAGCACGACTTTCTCGCCGGCGTTCGGCAGGTTGTAGAACGTGCTCATCGGCACGTCGATTTCGTAGCCGACGCCGTTGCAGTCGACGAGCAGATGCGGCGGATTTTTTTCCAGCAGAACGCCGGCAATGCGACCGATCATAGTTCGAGCTTAAGAGAAGTGTTAACCGATGAGACGCCCGCGCCGCACGCGCAAGCCCTTCTTCGCCAGCGACGGCGCGATGCCGCCGAGCGCCGCGAGCCCCGTGCCGCCGTGCGCGTGACAGATCGCCATGCCGAGCGCGTCGGCGGCGTCGGTGCCTGGCACGCCGGACAGGTTCAGGAGCCGCACGACCATCTGCTGCATCTGTTCCTTGGTCGCGCGTCCATAGCCGACGACCGCCTGCTTCAGTTGCAGCGCCGTGTACTCGGCAACCGGCACGCCGCTCGCGACGAGCCCGCAGATCGCGGCGCCGCGCGCCTGCCCGAGCAGCAGGGTCGATTGCGGATTGACGTTGACGAAGACTTTTTCGATCGCGGCCTGATCCGGATTGTGCTGCGCGACGAGCGTGGAAATGCCGCTGAAAATCGTGTTGAGACGCGACGGCAGATCGGCGTCCGATGTCTTGATGACGCCGCTCGTCACGTAATGGAGCGTGTGCCCGTGCTTCTCGATGATGCCGAAGCCGGTCACGCGCAGGCCGGGATCGATGCCTAGTATTCTCATTCGTTCGCGTTTTACGCTGGTTCAAAACATAAGGCCTGTTTGCGCCGTGCTCAGCGCAAACAGGCCCATGTTATCTGGAAATACGCGAATTAATGACGGAAGTGACGTGTGCCGGTGAAGATCATGGCGATGTTGTGCTCGTCGGCGGCGGCGACCACTTCGTCGTCGCGCATCGAGCCGCCCGGCTGGATCACGCACGTCGCGCCCGCGTTCACGACGACATCGAGGCCGTCGCGGAACGGGAAGAACGCATCCGAAGCCACGGCCGAGCCGTTCAGCGTCAGACCGGCGTTCTGCGCCTTGATGCCCGCGATGCGCGCCGAGTCCACGCGGCTCATCTGGCCCGCGCCGACGCCCATCGTCATGCCGTTCGCGCAGAACACGATGGCGTTCGACTTCACGAACTTCGCCACGCGCCACGCGAACATCAGATCGTCCATTTCCTTCGGCGTCGGATGGCGCTTGGTCACGACGCGCAGTTCGTGCGGCTGCACGTTCTTCGCATCGAGCGATTGCACCAGCAGACCGCCGCCGACGCGCTTCAGGTCGAACGTGTTGTGCCCGTCGCCGAGCGCGATTTGCAGGAGGCGCACGTTCTGCTTTGCCGCGAACACGGCGCGCGCCTCAACGCTGAACGCCGGCGCGATCAGCACTTCGACGAACTGTTTCGCGACGGCCTGCGCCGCGGCTTCGTCCACTTCGCGATTGAACGCGATGATGCCGCCGAACGCCGAAGTCGGATCGGTCTGGAAGGCCTTCGAGTACGCTTCGAGCGAATTGGCGCCGAGCGCCACGCCGCACGGATTCGCGTGCTTGATGATGACGCACGCGGGCGCGTCGAACGTCTTCACGCATTCCCACGCGGCGTCCGAATCGGCGATGTTGTTGTACGACAGTTCCTTGCCCTGCAACTGTTCGTAATTGGCGAGCGCGCCGGCGGGCACCGACACGTCGCGGTAGAACGCCGCGCTCTGATGCGGGTTCTCGCCGTAGCGCAGGTCCTGCACCTTCTCGAACGCCAGATTGAACGTGGCCGGATACGTGTTGCGGTCCGAGTGCTGAAGCGCCTCGGTCAGGCTCGTCAGATAGTTCGTGATCGCGCCGTCGTACTGCGCGGTATGCGCGAAGACTTTCGTTGCGAGCCGGAATTTCGTCGTGTAGCCGACGCTATTGCTGTTCGCGCGCATTTCGTCGAGCACGGTGGCGTAATCGGCCGGATCGACGATCACCGTCACGTCGCGATGATTCTTCGCCGCCGAGCGCAGCATGGTCGGCCCGCCGATATCGATGTTCTCGATCGCGTCTTCCAGCGAGCTTTCTTCCTTTGCGACCGTCTGCACGAACGGATACAGATTCACGACCAGCAAGTCGATGGTCGGAATGTCGTGCTCTTCGAGCGCTGCCACGTGCTCGGGCAAGTCGCGGCGCGCGAGAATGCCGCCATGAACCTTGGGATGCAGTGTCTTCACGCGCCCGTCGAGCATTTCCGGAAAGCCGGTGTAGTCGGCGACTTCGGTCACGGGCAGGCCTGCGTCGGCGAGCAGTTTCGCCGTGCCGCCGGTCGAAAGGAGCTTGACGCCGAGCGCCGACAGCGATTTGGCGAAATCGACGATGCCGGATTTGTCGGAAACGGAGAGGAGCGCTTGCTTGATCATGATGAACACTGAAACCGAAAAGGGAAACCAGGCCGGACCAAGGCGCTCGCCTCAGTCCGATGAATCAAATCAATCCGTGCTGCTGAAGCTTCTTGCGTAGCGTGTTGCGGTTGATGCCGAGATACTCGGCCGCGAGCGATTGATTTCCGCCCGCCTGCTCGAGCACGACTTCGAGCATCGGTTTTTCCACGCACGAAATCACCATGTCGTACACGTCGTGCGGGTTGGAGCCGTCCAGGTCCTGAAAGTAGTTGTCGAGGCTCTGGCGGACGCATTGTTCGATGTTATGTCTGCTCATGCGGCAATCAGTCGGTCTGTCGTATTGTTGTGCCCGCCACACGATTCTTCCCCGTCCGCATCTTCGGCGTCACCGCATTCGTCCACGTAGACGAGACGGTCCGACGACGCCTTTTGTGCGTCAAAGAATTCGTTGACAGCGAGCAATTGTTCTTTGGTCGTGTCCAGCGTATTCATCCGGTGCCGGAAGGTGTTGGCGCCGGAAAGGCCGCGAGTGTACCAGCCGATGTGCTTGCGCGCAGTCCGAACGCCCGTGAATTCCCCGTAAAAGGCGTAGTGATCTTCCAGGTGCTCGTTCATCACCTGCTGGATCTCGTCGATGCGCGGCGGCGGCAGGCGCTCGCCCGTCTGCAGAAAATAGTCGATCTCGCGGAACAGCCACGGACGGCCCTGTGCCGCGCGGCCGATCATGATGGCGTCGGCGTGCGTGGCGGCGAGCACGTCGCGCGCTTTTTCGGGCGTGGTGATGTCGCCGTTCGCGACGACGGGAATTTTCACCGCAGCCTTCACGGACGCGATGGTTTCATACTCCGCGTCGCCCTTGTAGAGATCGGCGCGCGTGCGGCCGTGGACGGTGAGCATGGCAATGCCGGCGTCCTCGGCGATCCTGGCGATGGTGAGCGCGTTCTTGTTCTCGCGGTTCCACCCCGTGCGAATCTTGAGCGTGACGGGCACGGCGTCCGGCCCGACGCCGACCGCCTGCACCACCGCCGTCACGATCTGCGCGACGAGCGGTTCGTTCTGAAGCAGCGCGGACCCCGCCGCGACATTGCACACCTTCTTGGCCGGGCAGCCCATATTGATATCGATGATCTGCGCGCCGTTCGCCACGTTGTGGCGTGCGGCCTGCGCGAGCATCTGCGGGTCGGCGCCGGCGATCTGCACCGAAATCGGCTCGACCTCGCCCGCGTGGTTCGCGCGGCGCATGGTCTTCTCGCTTTTCCAGAGCTGCGCGTTCGACGCGACCATCTCCGACACCGCGTAGCCCGCGCCCATGCGTTTGCACAGTTGCCGGAACGGGCGGTCGGTGACGCCTGCCATCGGGGCGACGAACAGGTTATTGCGCAGGACGTGTGAACCGATGGTGGGCATGAAGGCTAAAGGATCCGCTCGGTCGTCACGCGGTGACGCCGCGTCCGGCGGATGCAACATTGCTGAAAGGGAAACGCTTATTTTAGCGCGAATAGGCTGCTGAAATTAAGAGCAATCTCATGCAAGTCTTTAAATCTTCTATGAAAGAACGCGCGTTCATAGAGGATAAGTTCCTGACTTCAGCGCAGACGATTGCCCTTTTTTCGTGCTAGCCGTGCCGGCTCAACGCCGCTGGCCGAACATCATCTGGCGGGCGAGCGCCGTTTTTACCGGCGGCAGGAATTCGAGCGCGGTCAGCGCGAGGCCGCGCATCGCGGCGAACGGCGGGAAATCGACCGTGAAAATGCGCGCGAGCGTGTCGGTGGCGCCGATCGTCAGACGCCGGTCCAGCGCGCGGCGTTGAGCGAAGCGCGCCAGCGCGAGCGGACGGGCGCCGTCGGCGGAAAGGGCGTCGGTGAGCGCGAGCGCGTCGCGCAGGCCGAGGTTCAGGCCCTGTCCCGCGACCGGATGCAGCGTCTGCGCGGCATTGCCGATCGCCACCGTGCGCCGGTCGACGAGCACATCGAGCGCGCTCAGCCCGAGCGGAAAGGCGGCGCGCCCCGCGATGCGCGTGAAGCGCCCCATGCGCGTGCCGAAGGCGGCGCCGAGTTCGGCGAGGAACGTGTCGTCGTCGAGTTGCGTGCGGCGCGCGGCTTCTTCGGGCGAGCAGCACCAGACGAGCGAATAGTCGGCGTGGCGCTGGCCGCCGCACGGCAGCAGCGCGATCGGTCCTTGGTTCGTGAAGCGTTCCCACGCGACGTTGGCGCGCGGATCGGAGACGCTCACTGTCCCGACGATGGCCGTCTGGCCGTAATCGCGCGCGCGGCGATCGTCGGCTGACTCGTCTTTTTGATACAGGCCGCCTTCCGCATTCACCAGCACCTTCACGCGGATCGCGCGCTCGCCGGCTGCCGATTGCAGCGGCAACGTGACGCCGTCGTTATCCTGCAGCGGGGCAAGCGCGGAAGTATCGGTGAGCCAGTCGATGCGGGTCGCGCGCACGGCCTCGGCGAGCGCGCCGACCAGCGAGCCGTAGCGCACGACATAACCCAGCTCGGGCAACTCGTGTTCGTCGTGCTCGATCAGCGTGCGGCCAAAGTGTCCGCGCTGCGAAACGTGGATGCGGCGGATGGGCGTGGCGTCGGCGGGGAAGACGAGCGGCTGGAGCATCACGCGGCTGCCGTGCGACAGTGCGAGCGCGCGCGGATCGTTCGCGGCCGATTCGGGCGTGCGCGCGTCGATGAGCGCGATCGACAGCCGCGAGGTCGCGCTGCGCCGTGCGAGCCATCCGGCCAGCGCGAGCCCGACCGGCCCCGCACCGACGATGGCGATGTCGTAGTCGAAGTGCGCCTCGGCGCCTTGAACGTCGTTCATGGTCAGTTTGCGTTCGTTTCGCGCATCAGCGCTTCGATTTCGTCGGCGGCGACGGGCACTTCGCGTGTCAGCAGCTCACAACCGTTTTCCGTGACGACGGCGTCGTCCTCGATGCGGATGCCGATATCCCAGTACCGTTCCGGCACGTCCTCGGCGGCGCGCACATAGAGTCCCGGCTCGACGGTGAGCGCCATGCCGGGCACGAGCGTGCGCCAGGGCCGCGCGCCTTGTTCGTCGAGCGGGCCTTCGGCGTCGCGATACTCGCCCGCGTCATGCACGTCCATGCCGATCCAGTGGCCCGTGCGATGCATGTAGAAGCGCGCGTAGGCGCGTTGCGCGAGAACGTCGTCGACGCTGCCGAACTTCGACTTGTCGAGAATGCCGGTGTCGAGCAAACCTTGCGACAGCACTTTCAGCGCGGCCTGATGCGGCGCGTCGAAGCTGACGCCGGGGCGTGTCGCCTCGACCGCCGCGGCCTGCGCGGCAAGCACGATGTCGTAAAGCTCGCGCTGGGCAGGCGTGAAGCGGCCGCTCGCAGGAAACGTGCGCGTGATGTCGGACGCGTAGCCGTCGAGCTCGCACGCTGCGTCGATGAGAATCAGATCGCCGTCACGCGCGACCGCGTTGCCCGCCGGATAGTGCAGCACGCAGGCGTTCGCGCCCGCCGCGACGATCGAGCCGTACGCCGGCGCCTGCGCACCGTGGCGGCGGAAGGTGTACAGCAGTTCGGCTTCGATCTCGAACTCGCGCATGCCGGGGCGGCAGGCGCGCATCGCGCGGCGGTGCGCTTCGGCGGAAATCGAAGCGGCGCGGCGCATGATCGCGATTTCATGCGCGTCTTTCACGAGGCGCATTTCGTCGAGAATCGGCAGCAGATTTTCCGCGCGGGCGGGCGCGCGCACGCCGCTACGGCTCTGCGCGCGCACGGCGGCGAGCCAGCCGCGCACTTGCGCATCCAGTTCCGCCGAGGTGCCGAGCGCGTAATGCAGCGCGGGCTTGTCGGTGATCAGGCGCGGGACTTCCTCGTCGAGCGCGGTGATGGGCAAGGCGGCATCGAAACCGAAGGCGTCGCGCGCGGCGTCCGGGCCGAAGCGAAAACCTTCCCACGTCTCGCGCTCCGCGTTCTTCTCGCGGCAAAACAGCAGCGATGCGGGCTCGCCGTGTTGAGCGCTCGCGTTCAGCACGAGCGTTGCCTCGGGTTCGTTGAAGCCCGTCAGATAGTAGAAGTAGCTGTCGTGACGGAAGGGGTAGTCCGTGTCGCGATTGCGCATGACTTCCGGCGCGGTCGGCACGATGGCGACGCCGCCGCCTTGCGCACGCAGCGCGGCGAGCACGCGCTCGCGACGCGCGCGGTAGATATCGACGGCGATGGGACTGGCGAGTTCGGTCGGTGAGTTCATGCGCCGATTGTAGCGCCGGCTTTCACGCGCCGACACTCGGCCGTTCGGCATAGGCCGAAACACATGAACGGGCGACGCCGTAACGGCTGCGATTCGTGCAATTTGCTTATGCCATTTGGCCGAATGGCGTCAGGCGCGCCGCCGCTGCATACTCGTTTCGAAGGGGCGCTTATTCGTCGGCGGGGCGGTTGCGCACGCTGCCCGCGATCAGGTCGAAGCGGAACAGGCGGCATTCGAGCGCGCCGTTGAAGAGCGGCGTTTTCGTCGATTCGCGCAGGCGCAGCATGCCCGGCAGCTTGCGGTCGGAGGTGAGCACATAGGCGCGCCAGCCCGGAAAGCGCTGCTTGAGCGCGTTGCCGAAGTTGACGAAGAACTCCGTGTCGGCGGGATCGGGTTGCGCGCGGGCGAAGGCGTCGTCGTCCTCGCGGCGGGAGCGCGGCGTGTCGCGGATTTCACCGCGCGGGCCGCGTCCGCGCACTTCGATCCGCTCGCCGTACGGGGGATTCGCGATCAGAATGCCGGGCGCATCGGTCGGCGGCACCATGTTGCGGGCGTCCACCTGCTTGAGCGACAGGCCGGACACGCCCGCGCGGTTCAAATTCGCGCGCGCTTTTTCCAGCATGTCGCCGGAAATGTCGCTGCCGAAGATATTCAGTTCGGTTTGCGCGGCGCGTGCGGCGCGGCGTCGTTCGAGCGCGGCCGTCTTGAGCTTCTGCCACATGCCGGGGTGGAAAGGCTTGAGCTTCTCGAAGCCGAAGCGCCGCTCGCTCCCGGGCGCGATGTCGAGCGCCGTTTGAGCCGCTTCGGCGAGGAAGGTGCCGCTGCCGCACATCGGATCGAAAAGCGGCGTGCCGGGCGTCCAGCCGGTGAGGCGCAGAATGCCCGCGGCGAGATTTTCCCGCAGCGGCGCGGCGCCTTTGTCCATGCGCCAGCCGCGCTTGAAAAGCGGCTCGCCGGAGGTGTCGAGATAGAGCGTGCACTCGTTCATCGTAAGGAACGCGAACACGCGCACGTCGGGCTGCGCGGTGTCGATGCTCGGACGCGCGCCGGCCACGTCGCGCAGACGGTCGCAGACGGCGTCTTTCACGCGCAGCGTCGTGAATTCGAGACTCTTCACCGGCGATTTGATCGCGGTGAGATCGACGCGCATCGTCTGGCTCGGCGTGAACCATTGCTCCCAGCGCTGCCGATGCGTGAGTTCGTAGATGTCGTGCTCGTTGCGATACGGGCCTTGCGCGACTTTAAGAAGCACGCGGCTCGCGATGCGCGAATGCAGATTCACCGCCATGCCCGCAACCCAGCCGCCCCGGAAATGCACGCCACCGGGCACTTGCGCGCCGACGGCGAGCGACCCGCCACCCGACAGCGGCGCGCCGGCCACATGCCGTTCACCGATCTCCGCGAGCTCGGCGGCGAGCGGGGCTTCGAGACCGCGCGGGCAGGGGACAAACCAGTCGAAGAGAGGGGAGGACATGTGGTGCTTTCTGACGTTCAAAGGCGGTATTGTACGCGGGGTGGTCAAAACGAAAGCGCCAGCCTCTGTGAGAGCAGGCTGGCGCTGACTTTTCGACGACTTCGATCGCGGCTACGCCATGATCGTCACTCCACCGCCTTCATCATCTCCTCCACCACCTTCTTCGCGTCGCCGAACACCATCATCGTCTTGTCCATATAGAACAGTTCGTTGTCGAGACCGGCATAGCCTGCCGCCATCGACCGCTTGTTCACGATGATGGTCCGCGCCTTGTACGCCTCCAGAATCGGCATACCCGCGATCGGCGATTTCGGATCGGTCTTCGCGGCGGGGTTCACCACGTCGTTCGCGCCGAGCACCAGCACCACGTCCGTCTGGCCGAACTCGCTGTTGATGTCCTCCATCTCCTGAACCATCTCGTACGGCACTTCGGCTTCGGCGAGCAGCACGTTCATGTGCCCCGGCATGCGCCCCGCGACGGGGTGAATCGCGTACCGCACATCGATGCCTTTCTCGACGAGCTTGTCCGTCAGCTCCTTCAGCGCATGCTGCGCGCGCGCGACCGCAAGGCCGTAGCCTGGCACGATCACCACGCTTTCCGCATTGCCGAGCATGAACGCGGCGTCATCGGCGGAACCGGATTTGACGGGACGCTGCTCCGCCGATCCGCCTGTCGTCGCACCACCGGCCTCGCCACCGAAGCCGCCGAGAATCACGTTGAAGAACGACCGGTTCATCGCCTTGCACATGATGTACGACAGAATCGCACCCGACGAACCCACCAGCGAGCCCGCAATGATCAGCATCGGATTGTTCAGCGAGAAGCCGATGCCCGCCGCCGCCCAGCCCGAGTACGAGTTCAGCATCGACACGACCACCGGCATGTCCGCGCCGCCGATCGGAATGATGATCAGCACGCCGAGCAAAAACGCGATGATCGTCATGATGATGAACGGCAGCCACGATTCGGTGACCATGAAGATCACGCCGAAGCCGACCATCGCGACGGCCAGCAGCAGGTTGATCAGATGCTGCCCCGAGTACACGACCGGCGCGCCCTGAAACAGCCGGAACTTGTACTTGCCCGACAGTTTCCCGAACGCGATGACCGAGCCTGAGAACGTGATCGCGCCGACGAACGTGCCGATGAACAACTCGACGCGATTGCCGTACGGAATCGGCTCGCCGAGCGGCGCAAGCCCGAACGCGGCCGGCTCCGCCACCACGCCATACGCGATACACACCGCCGCAAGACCAATCAGCGAGTGCATCGCCGCGACCAGTTCGGGCATCTTCGTCATCTCGACTTTCGCCGCGATATACGCGCCCGCGCCGCCGCCGACGATCAGCGCGACGAACAGCAGCGACAGCCCGAGCGCCAGATTCGCTTCGAGAAACGCAGCCTGCTTCACGATCAGCGCGAGCGTGGTGAGAATGGCGATCGCCATGCCCGCCATGCCGAACGTATTGCCGATGCGCGCGGTCTTCGGATTGGACAAGCCCTTCAACGCCTGGATGAAGCACACCGAGGCGACGAGATACAGGAGAGTAACGACGTTAAGGCTCATTTACGTGCCCTCCTTGCTCGTGATCTTCTTGGGCTCTTTCTTCTTGAACATCTCGAGCATTCGCCGTGTGACGAGAAAGCCGCCGAACACGTTCACCGCCGCGAGCAGCACGGCGAGCGTGCCGAAGAACTTGCCCGCCGCGCCGACCGTCAGGCCGACCGCGAGCATCGCGCCGACGATCACGATCGCCGAAATCGCGTTGGTCACGGCCATGAGCGGCGTGTGCAGCGCGGGCGTGACGTTCCACACCACGTGATAGCCCACGTAAATGGCCAGCACGAAGATGATGAGGTTGATCACCGTGTGATTGATGACATCCATGTGCGTCTCCGTGTTAGGCGGTGGCGCGCGCCACTTGACCGTCGCGGCACTGGAGCGTGGCCGCGACGATGTCGTCCGCGAGATCGATGTTGAGCGTGCCTTCCTTCGTCAGAATCAGCTTCAGGAAGTCCAGGAGATTGCGGGCGTAGAGCGCGGAGGCATCGGCGCCGACCATCGAAGCGAGATTCGTGTGGCCGACGATATGCACGCCATGCTTCATCACCACCGTATCGACTTCGGTGAGCGGGCAGTTGCCGCCTTTCTTGCCCTCGAACTCGGGGCCGCGTCCGGCGGCGAGATCGACGATCACGCTGCCCGGCTTCATGTGCTTCACCGTTTCGACGGAGATGAGCGTCGGCGCGGGACGGCCCGGAATCAGCGCGGTCGAGATGACGATATCCGCCGCCTTCGCACGTTCGTGCACCTGCGCCGACTGCCGCGCGAGCCAGCTTGGCGGCATCGGGCGCGCGTAGCCGCCGACGCCTTCCGCCGCTTCGCGTTCCTCATCGGTTTCGAACGGCACGTCCACGAACTTCCCGCCAAGCGATTCGATCTGCTCCTTCACGGCCGGACGCACGTCGGACGCTTCGACGACCGCGCCGAGACGCTTGGCCGTCGCAATCGCCTGCAGGCCCGCGACGCCCGCACCGAGCACGAGCACACGCGCCGCTTTCACGGTGCCGGCGGCGGTCATCAGCATGGGCATGAAGCGCTGGTAGTACTGGCAGGCCATCAGCACGGCTTTATAACCGGCGATGTTGGCCTGCGACGAGAGCACGTCAAGACTTTGCGCGCGCGTCGTGCGCGGTGCGGCTTCGAGCGCGAACGCGGTCACGTTTGCGGATGCGAGTCGCGCGGTGTTCTCGGTGTTGAAGGGATCGAGCATGCCGATGAGCACGGCGCCCGGCTTGAGCAACGCCAGTTCAGTTTCGCTCGGCGATTGCACCTTGAGGACGATTTCGGCGGAAAAGGCCGTGGCGGCATCGACGAGATCCGCGCCCGCCTGAGCGAACGCATCGTCGATATAGCTTGCCGGCAAGCCCGCTCCGCTCTGGACAGAAACGCGATGTCCTTGCGTGACGAGCTTTTTGACCGTTTCGGGCGTGGCGGCGACACGCGCCTCGTTCGCCCGCGTTTCAGCAGGCACTCCAATATGCATCTTCAAATCTCCTGTCTTTGTTGCCTTCGTCACCGGGCATGGCTTAGGAAGGCTTAAGGCTGAGTTTTATATTTCAAATGCTGGAACTTACGGCTATCGCAACTGTAACCGAAGAATGCGCGCGCAAGAATCCGATCCGGCACTCGTTCCGTTTTGCCCACACTCGGCGCTAACCCTTAGGGCGGCTGCGCGGGAACTGAGCGAGGACGGTAAAATATCTGACCATGAAATCAGATACTTGGGCCCCCCACGTTACGGTGGCTGCCATCATCGAGCGGGACGGCCGTTTTCTCGTCATCGAGGAGCACACCTCGGCAGGGCTGCAAATCAACCAACCGGCCGGTCATCTCGAAGCGGGCGAAACGCTCGTCGAAGCCGTGGTCCGCGAGACGCTCGAAGAAACCGCGCATCGCTTCGAACCGGAAGCGCTCGTCGGCGCCTATATGACGCACTTCGCGCGGCCGGGCGGCGATGTCACGTATCTGCGGTTCACGTTCTGCGGCAGGTCGTCGGGAGAAGAGTCCGGCCGTTCGCTCGATGACGGCATCGTGCGCGCGATGTGGCTCACCGCGGACGAATTGCGGGCGTCGTCGGACCGGCACCGGACACCGCTCGTGATGAAGTGTGTCGACGATTATTTATCCGGGCGGCGCGTGCCGCTCGATTTCATTCATACGCATTCGGTCGCGCCGATAGTGCGGAACTGAGGCGTTCGTTCCTATGAGCAAGCGAAGAGTAGTGGTGGGCATGTCGGGCGGCGTGGATTCGTCGGTGACGGCATGGCTTCTGAAGGAGCAGGGCTACGACGTGGTCGGCCTCTTCATGAAGAACTGGGAAGACGACGACGACGGCGAATATTGCTCGACGCGGCAAGACTGGATCGACGTCGTTTCGGTCGCCGACCTGCTCGGCATCGACGTCGAGGCGGTCAACTTCGCCGCCGAATATAAAGACCGCGTGTTCGCGGAATTCCTGCGCGAGTATTCGGCGGGCCGCACGCCCAATCCCGACGTGCTCTGCAACGCCGAAATCAAGTTCAAGGCGTTCCTCGACCACGCGATGTCGCTCGGCGCGGAAACCATCGCGACCGGTCATTACGCGCGCGTGCGCGAGCAGAACGGGCTTTTCCAGCTACTCAAGGCCACCGATTCGACCAAGGATCAGTCGTACTTCCTGCATCGGCTGAATCAGGCGCAACTCTCGAAGACGCTCTTCCCGCTGGGCGAGATTCCGAAGACGAAGGTGCGTGAAATTGCCGCGCAGATCGGCCTGCCGAACGCCAAGAAGAAAGATTCGACGGGCATTTGCTTCATCGGCGAACGGCCGTTCCGCGAATTCCTGAACCGCTATCTCCCGACCAAGCCCGGCCCGATGAAGACGGCGGAAGGCAAGATCGTCGGCGAGCATATTGGACTGGCGTTCTATACGTTCGGGCAGCGCAAGGGCATCGGCATCGGCGGCGCGAAGGATGGCAGCGGCGAGCCGTGGTTCGTTGCGGGCAAGGACACGGCGACGAATACGCTTTACGTCGTGCAGGGGCACGATCACCCGTGGCTGCTGTCGCCGACGCTCGTCGCGGGCAACACGAGCTGGGTCGCGGGCTTCGCGCCGGAAGAGGGCGCGGCGTGCGGTGCGAAGACGCGTTATCGGCAGCAGGATGCCGCATGCCGCTTCGCGAATGCCGACGACGGCCGCTTCGCGCTCCAATTCGACGACGCGCAGTGGGCCGTGACGCCGGGGCAATCCGCGGTGCTGTATCAGGGCGACGTGTGTCTGGGCGGCGGCATCATCGAGCATGCATCGGCGGGCCGCGAGCAGGCGGACGCAGCAGTACTTTCCGCCGCGCGCTGACGTCGGATCATGCGCCCTGGCTCTGGTCAGGGCGTTTTGCATTTTCCTATCGATTCGATAAAAACTATTTTGATACAAGTGCTTGACCGTCTATCTAGTGATAGATAAATTAAGCACATCGAACGCAGGGGCAATGACCGAAATGGACCGCAACACCGTACGCGAAGCGCTGCTGGATCATGCTCAGACGCTCTTGATGACGCGCGGCTACAACGGGTTCAGCTACCGCGACTTGTCCGAACTGGTCGGGGTGAAGACGTCGAGCATCCACTATTACTTTCCGACCAAGGAAGACCTCGCGCTCGAAGCGGTGAACGCCTACAGCGCCGATGTCATGTCATCGATCTACGCCATCGACAGTTCGGCCCCGGCGGACAAGAAGCTCGATCGTTACGCGAAGCTGTTCGGGCGGATCATCGGCGGGGGCAATCAGATTTGCCTGTGCGGGATGCTCGCGGCGGACATCGAGTCGTTGCCGGAGAAGGTGCGGCACGCGGTGCAGTCTTTCTACAAGGCGAACGAGAACTGGCTGGCGAAAGTGCTCGCGGAAGGCGAGGCGCAGGACACGCTCGTGGCCGGCGGCAATCCCGAGGCGGCGGCGCGCACGTTGTACGCCGCGTTTCAGGGAAGCCTGCTTGCTTGCCGGCTGTTTCAGACGCGTGCGCGGCTGGAAGAAGTCGCGAATGCCGTCCGCCGGTAGATAAGCGGTAGGTAAGCCTGTGGATAACCTTGTGAAAATCGCGTGAATTGTCGTTTGAAAAACTATCTTCAGGTAGATAGATTTTGGCGACCGACATTGCCTTGATCGAATTTTTGCGCCTCTGTGCGCTTTTGCGGGCTTAAACGGGCTTTCTGTCCACGAAAGAAGCGCCAAAGGTCGTACGTCATATGTTCGACATGCGTTCGGTTATCTATCTAGTAGTAGATGTAATTGGTCATGCAGTTTGCGTTTTCGACAACTCAAAAGGAAGGAGTGCATCAATGAAAGAACTCAAAGCCGCTGTCATCGCCGCCGCTGTCGCAACCGCCGTGTGGGCGCAGCCTGCAGCGCACGCGCAATCCGCCGCGCCGGTTTTGGAGCCCGCGACGCAGCGGTTCATCGACGCCCTTGCCGCGAAAAACCTGCCGCCGATCTACACGCTCTCGCCCGCCGATGCGCGCAACGTGCTCGCCGGCGCGCAAGCGCAGCCGGTAAAGAAGCAAGCCGCGAAGATCGAGGATCGCGTGATCGACGCAGGACCGACCGGCAAGATCGCGCTGCGCATCGTGCGGCCCGAGCACGCGAAGGGCGCGCTGCCCGTCGTCATGTATTTCCACGGCGGCGGCTGGGTGCTCGGCGACAAGAACACGCATGACCGGCTCGTGCGCGAAATCGCGAATGGCGCGCAGGCGGCCGTCGTGTTCGTCGATTACGACCGTTCGCCGGAGACGAAATATCCCGTGCCGATCGAAGAGGCGTACGCGGCGACGCGCTACGTCGCGGATCACGCACGCGAATTCGGCGTCGATGCGTCGCGCATGGCTGTTGCGGGCGATAGCGTCGGCGGCAACATGACGGCGGCGGTCACGCTGCTCGCGAAGAAGCGCGGCGGCCCGGCATTGCGCGCGCAAGTGCTCTTCTATCCGGTGACGGACGCGAGCTTCGACGACGGCTCGTACACCCGTTTCGCGAACGGGCCGTGGCTCACGCGCGACGCGATGAAGTGGTTCTGGGACGCCTACGCGCCGAACGAAGCCGACCGCGAGAAGATCACGGCATCGCCGCTGCGCGCGAGCATCGATGAACTGAAGGGATTGCCGCCCGCGCTCGTCATCACCGATGAAAACGACGTGCTGCGCGACGAAGGCGAAGCCTATGCCCGCAAGCTGACGCAGGCAGGCGTGCCGGTCACGTCGGTGCGTTACAACGGCACGATCCACGACTTCGTGATGCTCAACGCGCTGGCCGACACGCCCGCCACGCGCGCGGCCATCGGTCAGGCGAACGCGACGCTGCGAGCCGCGCTTCAGAAGTAAAGGCAGCGCGCCTTTAGACGGGCGCGGTGTCGATGAACGACGGGCGCTGCGAGATGCGCGCGAAGTATTTGTCGAGGTTCGGATGCGCGTCGCGCCAGTTCAGGTCCGGCATCCGGAAATCGAGATAGCCGAGCGCGCAGCCGCACGCGATGTCCGCGAGCGTGAAGCGGTTCGCCGAGCACCATTGCTTCGAGCCGAGGCCGCGCGCCATCGCGCGCAGGCCGTCTTCCACCTTGCGCTGCTGCCGCGCCGTCCACTTTTCGCTGCGCTGCGCCTCTTCACGCACCACGCCTTCGAGCCGGATCAGCACGGCGGCGTCGAGCATGCCGTCGGCGAGCGCTTCCCAGCAACGCACTTCGGTGCGCTCGCGCCGCTCCTGCGGCAAAAGCTTGCCGACCGGCGTGAGCGTGTCCACGTACTCGCAGATGACGCGCGAATCGAACACCGCTTCGCCGTCGTCCAGAATGAGGCAGGGCACCTTGCCGAGCGGGTTGTAGTCGTGGATCTTCGAATCGGATGCCCAGACGTCTTCGAGCACCAGTTCGCAATCGATCTTCTTTTCCGCCATGACGATCCGCACCTTGCGGACGAATGGGCTGGGGTGCGAACCGATCAGTTTCATCATCTATTCTTCGCTGTTGATCCGGAATGCGGGCGACGACGATCTTAACCGGGCGCGCTCGAACCATCGGCAATTTAGAGATAGCGGCGGACGACAATGTCGCCTGCCCACAACATGCGACGACGCGCCCGGCGCGCTGCAGGGCGCGGCAAATTATTGCGAACTGGCGGTCGCCGCCGCGTTCGCCACGGGACACGGCAGCACCGGCGCGGACGCAGGTTTCGCCGCCGTTCCGCCGCCTTTGCCCTTCGCGGGCGCGGCCGGCGCGCTCGCCGTCGCGGTCGCGTGCGGCAGCGAGCCCAAGCTGCGCACGCCCGCGGAGATCGCCGACCCGAGTTCGCCGACCGCCTTGCGATGACCCTCCACGAGCGCGTCGTAGCCCGAGCCCACGCGCTCCTGCGCCACGGTCCGGCAGGTCAGCACGATGTCGGAGCCGGCGGCGCGCACGCTCCACACGGCGTCGATCACGGCTTGCGCGCCCGGCCACGATTCGAAGCGCTGCACGTTCACCTTGACGCGATACACCGGCACGGCGTCCGGATGCGGCGTGCCGTAGACATCGATCGCGCCGAGTTGCTGCGTCAGATCGGCCGACAGCGCGCGGCGCACTTCATCGCCAGGCAGCGACGCCCAGCGCTCTTCTTCGAGCACGCGCACCTGCGCGGGGCTCGTCTGCACCACCAACTGATTGCGCGCGACCTGCTGCGGCATATCGACCGGCGCGAGCTCGAAATAGAACGAAGCGGGCGCGGACGACACCGGGCGCGCGTCGCTGCCGCCGAGCGTATAGAAACGGCTCGCCGGCGAAGCGCAGGCGGCGAGCATCGCGGCCGCGCCCAGGGTCGATATCAACGAGCCGAACTTCATGGTTTGTCTCCCGATTTGCCGCGCACGAGCGATTCCGGATGACGTTCCAGATAATCCGCGAGCGAATTGAGCGATTGCAGCGTGCGCGTGAGTTCTTGCAGCGCCTGATGCACGTCCGATTGCAGCGGCGAATCCTGCTGCAAAGTGGATTGCGCGTCGCCGAAGGTCTTCTTCGCCTGCGTGAGCGTGTCCTTCATTTCCGGCATGACTTCCTTGTCGAGCCGGTTGAACAGCGCGTTGGCGTTCTTCAGCGAGCCGTTCAGGTTCGTGCCGATTTCGTCGAACGGAATCTTGTCGATCTTGCGCGCGATATCCGCGATCTGCAGTTGCAGTTCGTCGAGCGTATTCGGAATCGTCGGCAACTCGACCGGATCGGTGCTCGCGCTCACCTTGGCGGCGGGCGCCTTCGGGAAGAAGTCGAGCGCGATATACAACTGGCTCGTCAACAGGTTGCCGGTGCGCAATTGTCCGCGCAGGCCGCGTTTCACCAGCAATTGCAGCATGTCCTGGTTGGCGGTCGAACCCTGTTCCGGAAGCGCCCGGCTCACGCGACTGCCGAGACGATCGGGATAGATGTCGATCGTGACCGGCATTCTGAACTGATGCGAGACCGGATCGTACTGCACGCCGATGCCTGTCACCTGACCGAGCACGATGCCGCGGAAATCGACCGGCGCGCCGACCGACAGCCCGCGCAGCGACTGATTGAAGTTCATCACGACATGCAGGGCCTGGCCGTCGGGATCGCGCATCGCGTCGGCCTGATCGCCGGCGAGACGGAAGGTGGCGTTGTTCTGCGCCTGCGGGCCGGACTGCTGGTTGGGCGGCGTCTGGAAGGCGATGCCGCCGAGCACCACGGTCGAGAGCGACTGCGTGTTGAGCGTGAAGCCGCTCGAATCGAGCCGCAGATCGACGCCGCTCGCATGCCACCAGCGCGAATTGGTGCCGACGTACTGATCGTAAGGCGCGGTGACGAACACCTGCAGCGTGACGCCAGTGCCGTCCTTGTCGAGCGAAAACGCGACGACCTGGCCCACCTGCACGCGCCGGTAATACACCGGCGAGCCGATGTCGAGCGAGCCGAGCGATTCGCCATGCAGCGTGAACGTGTGGCCCTTCTGGTCGCCGGTGACGGCGGGCGGCGTTTCGAGCCCGACGAAATAGGACTCGTCGACGGTCGATTTGCCCGCATCGACGCCGATATACGCGCCGGACAAGAGCGTCGACAAACCGGTCACGCCGCTTGCCGCGACGCGCGGACGCACGACCCAGAAGCGCGTGTCCTTCACGGCGAAGTCGGTCGCTTCCTTGGTGAGCTGCACATCGACGAGCACGTGAGAATGATCCTTCGACAACGTGATGGAATTGACCGTGCCGATATCCACGTCCTTGAACTTCACCTTGGTCTTGCCGGGTTCGAGCCCTTCCGCGGAGATGAAGCTGATGGTGACGGTCGGTCCGCGGCTCGACACCGTCTTCACGACCAGAATCAACCCGATCAGCGCCGCGACGAGCGGAATGACCCACACGAGCGAGGGCAGCCAGCGGCTGCGCGGCTCGATCACGGGTTCGGGGAGATTCGGCGGCAGTCCGCCGCCTTTGCCTTGAACGCCGTTGCTGCCGTCGGCGGACGGCGGCGCGGGCTGCTTCGGGTCGTTCGGACCTTGGGCACTAGTCATGTTTCTTTCCTGACGGTTCTATGTTGTCCCAGATGAGGCGCGGGTCGAATTGCATGGACGCGATCATCGTCAGTACGACGACCGATGCGAACGCGAGCGCGCCCGGTCCCGGCGTGATGACGGCGAGCGACTTGAAGCGCACGAGCGCGATGGTGAGCGTGATCACGAAGACATCGAGCATCGACCAGCGGCCGATGCCTTCGACGATGCGAAACAGCGTCGTGCGCTGGCGCGGTTGCCATTGCGAATGCCGCTGCACGCTGACGACGAGAAAGCCGAGCGTGAAGAGCTTGAGCATCGGCACCAGAATGCTGGCGATGAAGATCACGGCGGCGAGCGGATAATCGCCGTCGTTCCAGAACAGCGCGACGCCGCTCATGATGGTGTCGTCCTCGGAGCCGAGGATCGACGACGTATGCATGATCGGAAACAGGTTCGCGGGAATATAGAGAATCGCCGCGCTGATGAGCAGCGCCCACGTGCGCGCGATGCTGTCGGGATGGCGCCGGTGCACGACCGCGTCGCAGCGCGTGCAGCGCTGCTTCTCGATGGTGTGCGCGAGCGGCTGCACGAGCCCGCACGCGTGACAGGCCACGAGATGCGCGCGCGAGGCGGTCGTCAATTGCGGCTGCGGCGCGTCGACGCCTGCCGGCTGTTCCATGGTGTCGCTCATTGTTTTGGCCTCGTGGCGGGGCGCGGGCCGAGCCGGCTCGCGATGTCCCACAGCGCGCGCGGATCGAAGCTCACGACGACTGCGAACATCAGCGTGAGCGCGCCGAATGCGAAGAGCGCCGCTTCGGGAATCACCCGCGCGATGCTCACCATTTTCACGAGCGTGACCAGCACGCCGAGCATGAAGACTTCGATCATCCCCCACGGGCGCACGAACTGGATCGCGCGCAACAGCGCGTGAAAGCCCGGCGGTACGTAACCCGAGCGCAGCGGGATCAGCACGTACAGCAGCGCGATGAGTTCGCTCAACGGAAAGAGGACCGTCGAGCAGAAGACGAGGACGGCCATGATCTCCATCTGCTCGTTCCACAGCGCAACGATCGCGCCGATGAGCGTCGTCTGCGAGGTCAGCCCGTTGGCATCCAGTTCGACGATGGGAAAGGCCTGCGCGATCACGAACGTGACGAGCGCGGCGAGCGTCATCGCGGAGATCTTGTCGAGATTCGACGAGATGCTGCGATAAAGCAGTGATCCGCAGCGCGTGCATTTCGCCGATGTGCGCCGGGGCAATGCACGTTTATAAAAAAGCGCGTCGCATTCGTGACACGCGATGAGTTCGTCCGGTTCGTTCGCGTTCATGGTCGAGGCCCGAGAAGGTCGAGCGGATTTTTCGGACGCCGCGAGAGCGTAGCAAGCCGCGGGCCAGCGCAATGCGCAGCAGCATGTTATCAAATGACGCATGGATGTCGGCCCCATGGCAGCCGGGCATGACGCTTCATTACAAGCGGAATGAAATCATCTCGTGGCTCGTTAACTCTTCCAGGCCGGATTGCGGCGCTGTTCACGCTGCCTCTTTGCGTTTCCATCGACCGTTGCACGCGTGAAATAGTTCGTTGCATGCGTGATACGCGAGCGCGTGCAAGCGTGGTCCGGCAGCCCGCAAAGCCGCGCCGCACGGGGCTTTGCGCCGTTGCGAGGCGCATTTTGCGCGCGCTGGCAAATCGTTATCGTTGATGTAGCATGGCGGCCTACGCTACTCGTCGCCGGCTGACGGCGAGCCGGGAACCATCGAACACACTGGGTGAAAGCAATATGGAAAGCAGTGCGCGCATCGCGGCGACAGCGCCGGAGCAAGGTTACAGCGCCACGGCGATCGGCTTGCACTGGCTGATCGCGTTGTTGATCGTCGGCGGCTTCGGCCTTGGCTGGATCATGACCGATATCCCCGGCATCACGCCCACGAAGCTCAAGTACTTCTCGTGGCACAAGTGGATCGGCGTGACGGTCTTCGCGCTCGCGCTGCTGCGCGTGCTGTGGCGCGCCACGCACCCGGCGCCGCCGATGCCCGGCGGCATGCCGCGCTGGCAGCAGAGCGCGGCCAATCTCACGCACTTTCTGCTCTACGTGCTGATGCTCGTCATTCCCGTGTCAGGTTATCTGTACAGCTCGGCGGCGGGGATCCAGGTCGTGTATCTCGGCGTGCTGCCGTTGCCGACGATCATCGGCCCGGACAAGGCGCTGAAGGCCACGCTGCGCATCGTGCATGTCGCGTTGAACTACACGCTGCTGTTCTTCGTCGTGATGCACGTGCTCGCTGCGCTCAAGCACCATTTCGTCGATCGCGACGGCTTGCTCGGGCGCATGCTGCCGTTTCTCAGATAAGCGCGCCGATTGTTTCCTCGCCGTTGGCAGGACGTTTCCCGGCGGCTGATTGTTCTTGCGTTCTTTTGATTTCCAATACCGGTTTGCCTTTTCAAACCGCATCGAATCGTTTCAACAGGGCACACATGAAAGTGAAACTCAATCGTTGGATGGCCGTGGCCGCTACGCTCGCTATCGCGGCCGCCGCGCATGCGCAGGTGGATGTCAGCAAGAGCACGGTGATCGCCACGTCGAAGCAGATGAACGTGCCTACCGACGGCAAGTTCAACAAGTTCAGCGCGCAGATCGCGTTCGATCCGGCCAAGCCGGCGGCAGGCACGGCGAACATCACGATCGACACCGGCAGCTACGACCTCGGCGACGACGAGTACAACAAGCAGGTGCGCGGCGCGGAATGGTTCGATGCGGGCAAGTACCCCACCGCGACCTTCGTCTCCAGCGCGATCGCGCCCGCGGGCGGCAACAAGTACAACGTCACGGGCAAGATCACGATCAAGGGCAAGTCGCAGACCGTCACGGTGCCGGTGACGGTCACGCAGCAGGGCGCGACGGAGACCTTCGACGGCGCGCTGCCGATCAAACGCACCCAGTTCGATGTCGGAACGGGTGAATGGAAGGATACGTCGATCGTGGCGGACGACGTCGTCATCAAGTTTCACATCGTCGCCGCGAAGAAGTGAGCGGTGCATTTTTCGCGTATCTGCGCGTATCTGGTTAGTCAGGAGAACAACTTGAAAAAGCTTTCGATCATCGCGGCGGGCGCGCTCGCAATGGGTCTTTCGTTCGGCGCAATGGCGGCGGACACGTATCAGCTCGACCCGAACCACACGTATCCGAGCTTCGAAGCGGATCACTTCGGCGGCATCTCGACGTGGCGCGGCAAGTTCAACAAGAGCAGCGGCAGCGTCGTGCTCGATCGCGCGGCCAAGACCGGCACGGTCGACGTGACGATCGACATCGCTTCGGTGAACACCGGCAACGTGAAGCTGGACGAGCATCTGCAAAAAGCCGAGTTCTTCGATGTCGCGAAGTACCCGACGGCGGTGTACAAGGGCACGTCGATCAAGTTCGACGGCGACAAGCCTTCGGAAGTGATCGGCACGCTGACGATGCACGGCGTGACCAAGCCGATCAACCTGAAGGTCGAGAGCTTCAAGTGCTTCGTGAACCCGATGATGAAGAAGGAAGTGTGCGGCGTGGAAGCCACGACGACCTTCGATCGCGGCGACTTCGGCATGGACTACGGCAAGGCATATGGATTCAGCCTGAAGACGGTGCTGCATATTCAGGCGGAAGGCGTGAAGCAGTAAATCTCCGCGCCTGAAAACAAAGCGGCCGGTCTGTGAAGACCGGCCGCTTTTTTACGTCCTGACGAAACGCGCGCCGCTCAAACCTGCGCGCCGGCGTTCGGATCGTTCGGATCGAACTTGTCCTTCTTGTCCTTCACGAGATCCTCGCGCTTCACGCCGAACCACATCGCGAGCGCCGCCGCGACGAACACCGACGAATAGATACCGAAAAGGATACCTACCGTCAGCGCCAGCGCGAAGTAGTGAAGCGTCGGGCCGCCGAAGAAGAACATCGACAGCACCATCATTTCCGTACAGCCGTGGGTGATGATGGTTCGCGACATCGTGCTCGTGATCGCGTGGTCGATGACTTCCTTGACCGTCATCTTGCGCTGCTTGCGGAACGTCTCGCGAATCCGGTCGAAGATAACCACCGACTCGTTCACCGAATAGCCGAGCACCGCGAGAATCGCCGCCAGCACCGACAGCGAGAACTCCCACTGGAAGTAGGCGAAGAAGCCGAGAATGATCACCACGTCGTGCAGGTTGGCGATGACGCCCGCCACCGCGTACTTCCATTCGAAGCGAAACGACAGGTAAATGACGATGCCGATCACCACGCACGCCAGCGCGAGCAGGCCGTTCGTGACGAGCTCCTTGCCCACCTGCGGTCCGACGAACTCCACGCGCTGCAGCTTCACTTGCGCGTTGTCGGCCTTGAGCGCGGTCATCACCTGATCGCTCTGCTGCGCCGAGGTGAGGCCCTGCTTGAGCGGCAGACGGATCAGCACGTCCTGCGAGGTGCCGAAGTTCTGCACCTGCGCATCGGCGTAGCCGAGCTTCGCCATCGACGCGCGCACGGGTTCGAGTTGCGCGGCTTGCGGATATTGCACTTCGACGACCGTGCCGCCGGTGAACTCCACCGACAGATGCAGGCCGCGATGCATGAGGAAAAACACGGCCACGAGGAACGTCACGAGCGAAATCACGTTGAAAATCAACGCGCGCTCCATGAACGGCAAGTCGCGGCGGATGCGGAAAAATTCCATGTCTTGTCTCTCCGGACTAGAGCGGGATCAGTGCGACTGGCCCGGTTTCTGTTGATCGATGCCAGGACCGGAGCGGCGGCGCACCGACGGCTTGCCGGTGCGCGGGCTCGCCTGAGTGGCCGGTTCCGCTGCGCGCGGCGCGGCCACGGCGGTCTTCGTCTTGCCCTTGGCCGTCTTCACGATTTCGTCCACGGGCGAGTCGTCGCCGCGCTGCGCCGCGAGATAAGCAGCCGCGGCCGCTTCGGCATTCGCGCCGTCCGGACGCCACACCTGACCGATCGCGAGCGACTTCAGCTTCTTCTTGCCGCCGTACCACAGGTTCACGAGGCCGCGCGAGAAGAACACGGCCGAGAACATCGACGTGAGAATGCCGATACAGTGCACGACCGCGAAGCCGCGCACCGGGCCCGAACCGAAGGCGAGCAGGGCGAGGCCGGCGATCAGCGTGGTGACGTTCGAGTCGAGAATCGTCGCCCAGGCGTGCTTGAAGCCTTCCTGAATCGCGGTCTGCGGCGGTGCGCCGTTACGCAGTTCTTCGCGGATACGCTCGTTGATCAGCACGTTGGCGTCGATCGCCATACCGAGCGCGAGCGCGATAGCCGCGATGCCCGGCAGCGTCAGCGTGGCCTGCAGCAGCGAAAGCACCGCAACCAGCAAGAGCAGGTTGACCGACAAGGAGAGCATCGAGAACAGGCCGAACAGCAGGTAGTACGCGATCATGAAGACGGCAATCGCGGCGAAACCGTACGTGACCGAATCGAAACCCTTCTTGATGTTGTCCGCGCCGAGGCTCGGGCCGACCGTGCGTTCCTCGATGATATCCATCGGCGCCGCGAGCGAACCGGCGCGCAGCAGCAGCGCGAGATCGGTGGCGGCTTGCGGCGTCGGCTGGCCGGTGATCGAGAAGCGGTCGCCGAGTTCGGACTGGATGGTCGCGACCGTCAGCACTTCGCCCTTGCCCTTTTCGAAGAGCACCATGGCCATCGGCTTGCCGATGTTGTCGCGCGACACCGCCGACACCGCGCGGCCGCCAGCGGAATCGAGACGGATGTTGACGGACGGGCGCTGATGCTCGTCGAAGCCCGCGGATGCATCGACGATGCGGTCGCCGGTGAAGATCACCTGCTTGCGCAAGAGCACGATGCGGTCGCCCTGCTTGAACGCCTCGTCGCCGGGCGGCACCGCGTCGTTCGGGCCGATATAGGTGTTGATCGGGTCGGCGAGACGCGCTTCGAGCGTCGCCGTGCGGCCGATGATGTCCTTCGCCTTCGCGGTGTCCTGCACGCCCGGCAGCTCGACCACGATGCGGTCCGAGCCCTGCTGCTGGATCACCGGCTCCGCGACGCCGAGCTCGTTCACGCGGTTATGCAGCGTGGTGATGTTCTGTTTGAGCGCGGCATCCTCGACGGTCTTCTGCGCGTCCGGCGCAAAGGTGCCGACGACCTGGAAGCCGTCGCCGCCCTGGCGCGTGGTCCACTGCAGTTCGGACACGCCCGTCTGGAGCAGCGTGCGCGCGTTGTCCGCCGCGGCCTGATCCGAAAAATTCACGGCGACCGATTGCCCGACGCGGTTCACGCCGCCGTCGCGGATATTGCGGTCGCGCAGGTACGTGCGCGCGTCGGCGGCGTCGGAGTCGAGCTTCTTGTTGAGCGCGCCGGCCATGTCGACCTGGAGCAGGAAGTGCACGCCGCCGCGCAGGTCGAGACCGAGGTACATCGGCAGCGCGTGCAGGGCCGTCAGCCAGCGCGGCGAGGCGCTCTGCAGGTTCAGCGCGACGATGTACTGCGGATCGGACGGATCGGCGTTCAGCGCTTTCGTGAGCAGATCTTTCACGTGCAGCTGCGTGTCCGTGTCCTTCAGGCGCACGCGGATGTTCGCGTTCAGTTGCGCGTTGTCGAAGGTGACTTCGTCGGCCTTGATGTTGCTCGCGGCGAGCGCGGCTTCGACGGTCGAGAGCGTCGACGAATCGAGCTTGACCGTCGCCTTGCCGCTCGACACCTGAACTGCGGGCGCTTCGCCGAAGAAGTTGGGGAGCGTGTACACGAGGCCGATGACGAGCGCCACCAGCATCACGACATACTTCCAGAGGGGATAACGATTCATGGGGATGGCCGACCGGAAAGTTGGCTTCGGGGGAGAGGGCGTCCGGCGATATGCGCTGCGGGCCGGTCGGAAGACGCGGATGGCTCGACAAGCGAGGCCGCGCCGGACGCGATGGAACGATTGGCCTTACCGCGGGCCTTACAGCGACTTGATCGTGCCCTTCGGGAGAATGGTCGTGACGGCGGCCTTCTGCACGGTGATTTCCGTGCCTTCGGCGATTTCCACGCCCACGTACGCGTCCGACACCTTCGTCACCTTGCCGACGATACCGCCGTTCGTCACGACTTCGTCGCCCTTTGCCATCGCAGAGAGCATGTTGCGATGCTCCTTCTGACGCTTCATCTGCGGACGGATCATGATGAAGTACAGCACCGCGAACATCAGGATCAGCGGCAGGAAGCTCATCAGGCTCGATTCCGCGCCACCGGTTGCGCCTTGTGCAAAGGCATTGGAAATGAACGACACGTTGGTCTCTCCGTTAAAAACGTCAGAAATACGTTCGAAAAACTCGAATAGAAATTAGCCCGGTATTCTACCACCCGCCCATGCCGCGAGACCCCGGGAATGCTTTGGCATCAAGCCGTTACGGCATTTTTTCCCGAAAACTCCCTGCATTTTCCGCAAGCGATAGAAAGCAGATTGTAAACCCCGTCGCGCTGTTTCGAGACGCGCCTCAATCGACGCCGCGCGCCCGGTTTTCCGCAAAGGTCTTGCGAAACGCTTCGAACGTGTGATTCTCGATCGATTCGCGCACTTCCCCGATCAACTCCAGGTAGTAGTGCAGGTTGTGGATCGTATTGAGCTGTGCGCCGAGAATCTCGCCCACGCGATGCAGATGATGCAGATAGCCGCGCGTGAAGTTCCGGCACGTATAGCAGCCGCAGGATTCGTCGAGCGGCTTCATCGAGTTCTTGTGCGTCGCGTTCTTGATCTTCAGGTCGCCGAAGCGCGTGAAGAGCCAGCCGTTGCGCGCATTGCGCGTGGGCATCACGCAGTCGAACATGTCGACGCCCGCCGCCACGCCCGCGACGAGATCTTCCGGCGTGCCGACGCCCATCAGGTAATGCGGCTTGTCCGCGGGCAGCTTCGGGCCGATATGGTTCAGCACGCGCATCATGTCTTCCTTCGGCTCGCCGACCGACAGGCCGCCGATCGCGAGGCCGTGAAAGCCGATATCGGAGAGGCCCGCGAGCGATTCGTCGCGCAGGTCCTCGAACATGCCGCCCTGCACGATGCCGAAGAGCGCATTCGGATTGCCGAGCCGCTCGAATTCGTCGATGGAGCGCTTCGCCCAGCGCATCGACATGCGCATGGAGTCGGCGGCGTCCTTGTGCGAAGTCGCAATGCCGTTGGTCGAGTAGGGCGTGCATTCGTCGAACTGCATGACGATGTCCGAGTTCAGCACCTTCTGGATCTGCATCGACACTTCGGGCGAGAGGAACAGCTTGTCGCCGTTGATCGGCGAGGCGAACGTGACGCCATCTTCGGTGATCTTGCGCAGATCGCCCAGCGAAAACACCTGAAAGCCGCCAGAGTCGGTGAGGATCGGCCGGTTCCAGCCCATGAACCGGTGCAGGCCGCCATGCGCGCCGATGACTTCGAGCCCCGGACGCAGCCAGAGGTGAAACGTGTTGCCGAGGATGATCTGCGCGCGGATTTCTTCGAGTTCGCGCGGCTGGATTGCCTTGACGGTGCCGTAGGTGCCGACCGGCATGAAGATCGGCGTTTCGACCACGCCGTGATTGAGCGTGAGGCGGCCGCGGCGCGCCTGGCCGTCGGTCGTGAGCAATTCGAACTTGAGCCCGTTTTCGGGCGGGGTATGTTGACCTTCGGTCATCTTCTGAAGCTCCTGCAACCGGAGAACAGTCCGGCGCAAAGTGTGTTGATGAAACGGGTTAAGCGCGCGTCAGCAACATCGCGTCGCCATAACTGAAAAAGCGATAACGCTGCTCGATCGCGTGTTTGTACGCGTCGCGAATCGTCTCCATGCCGGCGAACGCGGACACGAGCATCAGCAGCGTCGATTTCGGCAAGTGGAAATTCGTCACCAGCCGGTCGACGACGCGGAATTCGTAGCCCGGCGTGATGAAGATATCGGTTTCCGCCTGCGTTGCGGCGAGCGGTTTGCCCGCTTGCGCGGCGTCGCGGGCGGCGGCTTCCAGCGCGCGCATGGACGTGGTGCCGACCGCGATCACCTTATTGCCGCGCGCCTTCACCGCCGCGATGCGCTCGGCGAGCGATTGCGGCAGGTCGTACCACTCGCTGTGCATCTTGTGCTCGGCGATGTTCTCCACGCGCACCGGCTGAAACGTGCCCGCGCCGACATGCAGCGTCAAGGTCGCGCGCTCGGCGCCGCGCGCGTCCAGTTCGGCGAAGAGCGCGTCGTCGAAATGCAGGCCGGCGGTCGGCGCGGCCACCGCGCCCGGATTGGCCGCATAGACCGTCTGATAGCGCGTTTCGTCGTAGGCGTCGGCGTCGTGCTCGATGTACGGCGGCAGCGGCAAGCGCCCGTATTGCTCGATGAGCGTCAGGCATTCGGCCGGGAAATGCAGCGTGTAGAACGGCTCGACGCGCTCGCCGACGGTCACGTCGAACGCATCCGCGAGGCGGATCGTGCCGCCTTCGGCCGGGCTCTTGCTCGCGCGGATCTGCGCGAGCGCCGTGGTCGCGCCGGTCAGACGCTCGACCAGGACTTCGACGCGCCCGCCGCTGGCCTTCTGGCCGAAGAAGCGCGCCTTCAGGACTTTGGTATCGTTGAACACCAGCAGGTCGCCGGCATCGACGAGATTCGGCAACTCGGAGAAGCGCCGGTCGACGAGCCGGGTTGGCGCCGGGCCGCCGGACACGTCGAGCAGACGGCTCGCGCTGCGCTCGGCGAGCGCACTCTGCGCGATCAGCTCGGGCGGCAGATTAAAATCGAAATCGGAAAGCGTGAACATGGCTTGAACGTTGCGCGAACGGGCGCGAACGAAGTGTCATCGAGTTCAATCGCGCCGAACAAACCTCATATTGTACTTGCGAAGAGAGTCAATGCCCTTGTCCGACCGCCGTTTGGCCTCGACCGATCCGCTGCCCGTGGAGGAAAGCGAAGCGCCGCGCGCTCCCGCCGCCGCGCGCAAGAAGGCGAAAACGGAGGATAAGCCGAAACCTGTCGTGAAAACGGCGGACAAGCTCGCCAAGCTCGGCCTCAAATCCGACATCGATCTCGTGCTGCATCTGCCGATGCGCTACGAAGACGAGACGCAGCTCACGCCCATCGGCGAGCTGATTCCCGGCGATATCGCGCAGACCGAAGGCGTCGTGTTCGATAACGAAATCGCGTACCGGCCGCGCCGCCAGTTGCTGGTGAAAATTCACGACGAGGCCGGCGACGAGCTCACGCTGCGCTTTCTCAATTTTTACGGCTCGCAGGTCAAGCAGATGGCCATCGGCGTGCGGCTGCGCGTGCGCGGCGACGTGCGCGGCGGCTTCTTCGGGCTGGAGATGGTGCATCCGGCGGTGCGTCCGGTCGACGAAGACACGCCGTTGCCGCAAGCGCTCACGCCGGTGTATCCGTCGACGGCGGGCGTCTCGCAGGCCTATTTGCGCAAGGCGATCGACTCGGCGATTTCGCGCGTGTCGCTGCCGGAGCTTTTGCCCGAACCGATCGCGCATGCCTATCTGAAACCGCTCGACGTGCCCGGCCTGCTCGACGCCGTCAAGACGTTGCATCATCCGCGCGCGGATTCGGACGAAACCGCGCTCATCGACGGCACGCATCCGGCGTGGACGCGCATCAAGTTCGAGGAACTGCTCGCGCAGCAACTGTCGCTCAAGCGCGCGCACGAAGAGCGCCGCACCCGCGCCGCGCCCGCCATGCCGCGCCGCCTGGCCGGCGACGAACAATCGCTCGTCGTGCGGCTGCTCCAGGCGTTGCCGTTCGCGCTGACCGGCGCGCAGCAGCGCGTGGTCGCGGAAATCGCGGGGGAGCTCACGCTCGCGCATCCGATGCAGCGTCTCTTACAGGGCGATGTCGGCAGCGGCAAGACCATCGTCGCGGCGCTCGCGGCGGCGCAGGCCATCGACGCCGGTTATCAGGCCGCGCTCATGGCGCCGACCGAAATCCTCGCGGAACAGCACGCGCGCAAGCTGCGCGGCTGGCTGGAGCCGCTCGGCGTGTCGGTCGCGTGGCTCGCGGGCAGTCTCAAGGCGAAGGAGAAGCGCGCCGCGCTCGAAGCGGCCGCGCTCGGCACGGCGCAACTGGTCATCGGCACGCACGCGATCATTCAGGATGCGGTGGAGTTCGCGCGCCTGGGTCTCGTGATCGTCGACGAGCAGCATCGCTTCGGCGTCGCGCAGCGGCTTGCGCTGCGTGCGAAGGCAGCCAACGCGGCGGACGGCGCACGGGATTTCCAGCCGCATCAACTGATGATGTCCGCCACGCCGATCCCGCGCACGCTCGCCATGACCTATTACGCCGATCTCGACGTGTCCACGATCGACGAACTGCCGCCCGGACGCACGCCGATCCTGACGAAAGTCGTTTCGGACGGCCGCCGCGACGAGATCATCGGCCGCGTGCGCGAGGCGGCGCTGACCGGGCGGCAGGTCTACTGGGTCTGCCCGCTGATCGAGGAAAGCGAAACGCTGCAGTTGCAAACGGCTGTGGAAACCTACGAGACCCTCGCCGCCGCGCTGCCTAAATTGCGTGTCGGGCTGGTGCACGGCCGTCTCGCGCCCGCCGAAAAAGCCGCCGTCATGGACGCGTTTTCGCGCAACGAAGTGCAACTGCTCGTCGCGACGACGGTGATCGAAGTCGGCGTGGACGTGCCCAACGCGTCGCTGATGGTGATCGAGCACGCCGAGCGTTTCGGGCTCGCGCAGTTGCATCAGTTGCGCGGGCGCGTGGGGCGCGGCAGCGCGGCGTCCATCTGCGTGCTGATGTATGCAAATCCGCTGTCGCAGACGGCGCGCGAGCGTCTGAAGACGATGCGCGAGACCACCGACGGCTTCGAGATCGCCCGGCGCGATCTGGAAATCCGCGGTCCGGGCGAGTTTCTCGGCGCGCGGCAGTCGGGCGAAGCCATGCTGCGTTTCGCCAGTCTCGAAAACGACGGCTGGCTGATCGAACCCGCGCGCGAAGCCGCCGACCGGATGCTCAAGTCGTTTCCCGACGCGGTCACGCGCCATCTCGCGCGCTGGCTCGGCGCGCGCGAGCATTATTTAAAGGCGTAGTCGCTGAACTTGCGGGCGTCGCGTCGGTCCCTAATTGGGCGTTACAGCCTCGCTGTTGTCGAAGTGCGGTCAGCGGGTGTATAAGTCAAACCTATCGAATCAATGTATTTCATTGGCCTCCAATGACGCTCACTGAACTGAAGTACATCGTCGCGGTTGCGCGCGAACGGCATTTCGGCCGCGCGGCCGAGGCGTGCTTCGTCAGCCAGCCGACGCTGTCGGTGGCTATCAAGAAGCTCGAAGACGAACTGAACGTGCAGATCTTCGAGCGCGGCACGAGCGAAGTCAGCGTGACGCCCATCGGCGAGCAGATCGTCACCCAGGCGCAGCGCGTGCTCGAACAGACGCTCGCCATCAAGGAAATCGCCAAGCAGGGCAAGGATCCGCTCGTCGGACCGCTCAGGCTGGGCGTCATCTACACCATCGGACCGTATCTGCTGCCCACGCTCGTCAAGCAGATGATCAAATCCGTGCCGCAGATGCCGCTGATGCTTCAGGAGAATTACACCCTCAAGCTGATCGAGCTGCTGAAGCAAGGCGAAATCGATGTCGCCATCATGGCGCTGCCGTTTCCCGAAACCGGTCTGATGGTGCGCGCGCTCTACGACGAGCCGTTCGTCGTCGCCATGCCGTCGGGCCACGCGTGGGAAAACCGCGCGAAGATCGATCCGGACGATCTCAAGCAGGAAACCATGCTGCTACTCGGCAGCGGCCATTGCTTCCGCGATCACGTGCTCGGCGTCTGCCCCGAACTCATGCGCTTCTCGCAGAACGCGGACGGCATCCAGAAGACGTTCGAAGGCTCGTCGCTGGAAACCATTCGCCATATGGTCGCGAGCGGCGTCGGTATCACGGTGCTGCCGCGCATGTCGGTGAGCGAAGTGAAGCCGCATGCGCCCGGCATCGATTCCGGTTTGCTCAGCTACGTGCCGTTCGACGAGCCCGTGCCGGACCGGCGCGTCGTGCTCGCGTGGCGCAAGAGCTTTACGCGCATGCCCGCCATCGACGCCATTTCGGAAGCGATTGCCAATTGCGATCTGCCGGGCGTGAAGAAGCTCGATATGCCCGTCGCGGTCAACTGATCGCACCTCGCTTCGCTCAAAGCGAACGCCGCGCGCCGGAGACGGAGCGCGGCGTTTTCGTTTATGGTGCCGCATCGCAGCTATCAAATAGATAAAAATAATCGATTTATAAAAATCGATAGCGTTAGATACGATCCTCTTCAAGCTCACACAGAAAGAGGATTCCATGACCGCCACGACCTTCTTCGACCGCTGGAACAGCCTGCGCGACATGGCGGTGTCGATCCTCGCCGATTTCGCCCGCGTTGCCTGAGCACGCGCCGCGCATTCATCCAACGCCAACGCAAAACAGGAGCATCACGATGACGACCCAACGACTCACGACCGCAGCAGGCGCGCCCGTCGGCGACAACCAGAACGCGCAGACCGCCGGCCCGCGCGGTCCCGTCACGCTTCAGGACTTCTGGCTCGTCGAGAAGCTCGCGCACTTCGACCGCGAGGTGATTCCCGAGCGCCGTGTGCACGCGAAAGGTTCCGGCGCGTTCGGCACGTTCCGCGTGACGCACGACATCTCGCGCTACACGAAGGCGAAGCTGTTCGCGGGCGTCGGCAAGGAAACGCCGATCTTCATGCGCTTTTCGACCGTCGCGGGCGAGCGCGGCGCCGCCGATGCCGAGCGCGACGTGCGCGGCTTCTCGATCAAGTTCTACACGGAAGAGGGCAACTGGGACGTGGTCGGCAACAACACGCCGGTGTTTTTCATCCGCGACCCGCTCAAGTTCCCCGACTTCATCCACACGCAAAAGCGCGATCCGTACACGAATCTGCGCAGCAATGTCGCGGCGTGGGATTTCTGGTCGCGTCATCCGGAATCGCTGCATCAGGTCACGATTCTCATGAGCGACCGCGGCATTCCGAAGAACTTCCGGCAGATGCACGGCTTCGGCTCGCATACGTTCTCGTTCATCAACGAGGACAACGAACGCTTTTATGTGAAGTTCCACTTCAAGGCGCAGCAAGCGCTCGAGAACTACACGGACGCCGAAGCCGCAGCTGTCGTTGCAGGCGATCGTGAGAGCGCGCAGCGCGACCTCGTGAACAACATCGACGACGGCAATTTCCCGCGCTGGAATTTCCGCATCCAGGTGATGACGGAAGAGCAGGCCGCCAACTCGGCGATGAACCCGTTCGACATCACGAAGGTGTGGCCGCACAAGGACTATCCGCTGATCGACGTCGGCGTGATCGAGCTGAATCGCAATGCACAGAACTACTTCGCGGATGTCGAGCAGGCCGCGTTCACGCCGGCGAACGTGGTGCCGGGCATCGGCTTCTCGCCGGACCGCTTGCTGCAAGGGCGTCTCTTCTCGTATGGCGATACGCAGCGTTATCGGCTTGGTATCAACCATCACCAGATTCCGGTGAATGCGCCGCGTGCGCCGGTCGCGAATTCGTTTCATCGCGATGGCGCGATGCGCACCGACAGCAATCTCGGCCAGCGCGTGAACTACGAGCCGAACCGCTACGGCGAATTCGCGCAGGACGCGAGCGTGAACGAGCCGCCGCTCGCGGCCGGCGCGGTGTATCGCTACGACCATCGCGAGGACGACGATTACTACAGCCAGCCGGCCGCGCTTTTCAGGCTGTTCGACGATGCGCAGCGTGAACGCTTCTTCGGCAACATCGCGCGGCATATCCACGGCGTGCCGAACGAGATCGTCGCGCGGCAGGTCGGGCATTTCCGGCGCATCGATCCGGCTTATGCGCAGGGCGTCATCGATGCGCTCGCGAAGCTCGGCCAGATCATCGACGAGAAAGACACGGCCGCCGTCTGAAGGCGGCGCAACCGAACACCGGGAGAAAACATCATGTCTCAAGCGCTGGTTCATATCGCACAGGCCGTCGAACAGATCGAAGCGACGGGCCGTCAGGCGTCGCGCGGCGTGCGCGTCGCGATCGCGTTCGGCATTGTTGCGGCGGGCTATGGGCTCGTCGTCGCGAGCGGCGTGGCCGGCGCGTGAGCGTGATTGCGTCATCAGGGCGCAGCCGGAACGCTTCGAAGTCTCGCCGTGCAATAAAGCGTTCCCCGTTTCTAAGATAAACTGTCGGACGCTCGAAACGCCGCGCGGCAAGACGCTGCGCGCGGCGCCCGCACCGTTCGAATCACTCTCTCACGGAGTCATCATGGCGAAGAAAGGCACGGCACCTGCCGTCAATATCGGCATCAGCGACAAAGACCGCAAGAAGATCGCCGAGGGCTTGTCCCGACTGCTGGCCGATACGTACACGCTGTATCTGAAGACCCATAACTTCCACTGGAACGTGACAGGTCCGATGTTCAACACGCTGCATCTGATGTTCGAGACGCAATACAACGAACTCGCGCTCGCCGTCGATTCGATCGCGGAACGCATCCGCGCGCTGGGCGTGCATGCGCCGGGCAGCTACAAGGAGTTCGCGAAGCTGTCGTCGATTCCGGAAGCGGACGGTGTGCCGGCTGCCGAAGACATGATCCGGCAACTGGTCGAAGGCCAGGAAGCCGTGGTGCGCACGGCGCGCGAAATCTTCCCGGCGACCGAAGCGGCGAACGACGAGCCGACCGCTGACCTGCTCACGCAGCGCATGCAGACGCACGAAAAGACCGCGTGGATGTTGCGCGCGATGCTGGCCTGATCGCACCGGCCGTTCGCTGAAAACCCCGCTTTCGCAGCGGGTTTTTTGCTTTTGAGGCAGCCGCGACGCGCTGATCTAAAATAGTCCGTCGTGCTCTTCGGTCTGACTTCCATGCTCGCCCGTCTTCCGCTCTACATGCGCCTCGTGCGCCTCGACAAGCCCATCGGCAGTCTGCTGCTGCTGTGGCCGACGCTCAACGCGCTGTGGATCGCGTCGGAGGGAAGGCCGTCGCCGATGCTGCTCGTCATCTTCATCGTCGGCACCATTCTGATGCGCTCGGCGGGCTGCGCGATCAACGATTACGCCGATCGCGACTTCGACAAGCACGTCAAGCGCACGGCCGAGCGTCCGATCACGTCGGGCAAGATCAAGGCCTGGGAGGCGGTGGCGCTGGCGGCGGCGCTCGCGCTCGTCGCGTTTCTGCTGATCCTGCCGCTCAATACGCTGACGAAGGAACTGTCGGTGTTCGCGCTCTTCGTCGCGGGCACGTATCCGTTCACCAAGCGCTTCTTCGCGATTCCGCAGGCGTATCTCGGCATCGCGTTCGGCTTCGGCATTCCGATGGCCTTCGCCGCCGTGCTGAACCATGTGCCGATGCTCGCGTGGATCATGCTCGCCGCGAACGTGTTCTGGTCCGTCGCGTACGACACCGAATACGCGATGGTCGATCGCGACGACGACATCAAGATCGGCATTCGCACATCGGCGCTCACGTTCGGGCGCTACGACGTGCTTGCCGTCATGCTGTGCTACGCGGCGACGCTCGCGATCTACGTGGGTATCGGCTTCGCGCTGGGCTTCGGCTGGCTCTACTGGCTCGGCTGGCTCGCGGCGGCGGGTTGCGCGGTGTACCACTATGGGCTCATCCGGAATCGCGACCGCATGGCGTGCTTTGCCGCGTTCAAACATAACAACTGGCTGGGCGGGATGCTGTTCGCGGGCATTGCGCTGCACTACGCGCTGACTTGAAAAAAACGGCAGCTTCGAAGGCTGCCGTTTTCATACCGGTCGGGCGCGTGGGGCGCGTGGGATCAAGCCCCGCCCAGTTCATCCCCCATCTCTTTCGCCCGCGCTTGCGCCGCCAGCGCGCCGCGCACGATCGCGTCTTTCACGCCTTGCGCATCGAACGAAGCGAGCGCCGCCGCCGTCGTGCCGCCCTTCGACGTCACGCGCTCGCGCAGCACGCTCGCCGGCTCGCCGGATTGCGCCGCCAGTTGCGCCGCGCCCGTGAACGTGGCGACGGCGAGCGCGCGGCCTTGGTTCTCGTCCATGCCGAGCTGGCGCGCGGCTTCCTGCATCGCTTCGATGAAATAGAACACGTAGGCCGGGCCGCTGCCGGAAATCGCGGTGACGGCGTCGAGCTTCGCTTCGTCGTCGAACCAGACCGCCGTGCCGACCGCTTCCAGCACTTGCGACGCGAGCGCCTTCGCCGCATCGGAGACGCCCGGCAGCGCCGCGAGACCCGTCACGCCCATGCCGATCAGCGCGGGCGTGTTCGGCATCGTGCGCACGATCTGCGTGTAACCGTTGAGCCAGCGGCTGAGGTCCGTCGCGCGGATGCCCGCTGCGATGCTGATGACCGTTTGCGTCGACAGATGCGGCGCGAGCGCTTCGGCCACGCTCTTGAGCACTTGCGGTTTCACCGCGATCACGATGGCGTCGTAACCGGCGAGCGCCGCATCGACCGCCGCGCCCGTCGCGATGCCGAATTGCTTCGCGGTGCGTGCGCGCGCTTCGTCGTTGATGTCCACGGCGTAGATGTCCGCGGGCGAGGCGCCGCGCTTGATCAGACCGCCGATGAGCGCCGCGGCCATGTTGCCGCCGCCGATGAATGCAATTTTCATGATGGAAGGTGAGGTCAGGTGGTGTAAGTGCGTGCGCCGAAAATCGCCGTGCCGATGCGCACCATCGTCGCGCCTTCGAGCACGGCGGCTTCGAGATCGGCGGACATGCCCATCGAGAGCGTGTCGAGATCGAGGCCGTCGGCGCGCAAGGCGCTCATCAGTTCACGCAGGCGCGCGTGCGGTGCGCGTTGTGCATCGAGCGTATCGGCGGGTTCGGGAATCGCCATCAGACCGCGGAGCCGCAAGCCGGGCAGCGCGGCCACCGCATGGGCGAGCGCGGCGGCGTCATGCGGCTCGACGCCGCTTTTCGACGCTTCGCCGCTCACGTTCGCCTGCACGCACACGTTGAGCGGCTTCGCGCCCTCGGGACGCTGCGCGGAGAGCCGCTCGGCGATCTTCAGCCGGTCGATGGAATGCACCCAGTCGAACTGCTCCGCGACCAGCTTCGTCTTGTTCGACTGCAGCGGCCCGATGAAATGCCATTCGATTTCGCCGCGCAGATCGGCCAGCGAAGCGATCTTCGCGAGGCCTTCCTGCACGTAGTTTTCGCCGAACGCGCGCTGGCCGGCCTCGAAGGCGGCGCGCACGTCGTTCGCGGGAAAGGTCTTCGAGACGGCGAGCAGCGCGACCGAAGACGCATCGCGCGATGCGCCCTCTGCAGCCTTTGCGATGCGTTGGCGGACTTCTTCTAAATGTTGAGCGATGGACATGTGACAGCCTTCGGAAGCATCCGGGCATTATACGAATCGCTCATCCGTACAGCAGATGCTCCAGCAGTTGGATCCAGTGCGTGACGGGCGTCGACGTGCCGCTCTGCAGATGCGCGATGCAGCCGACGTTCGCCGACACGATCAGTTGCGGCTCCAGCTTTTCCAGCCGGTCGAGCTTCTGATTGCGCAGCGCGTACGAGAGCTTCGGCTGCAAGACCGAGTACGTGCCGGCCGAGCCGCAGCACAGATGCGAGTCGGCGGGCAGACGCACTTCGAGCCCGAGCGCGGTCAGCAGATGTTCGACGCGCCCGCGAATCTGCTGGCCGTGCTGCAACGTGCACGGCGGATGATAGGCCACTGTATGCACGCCGCGCCGGCGCGCGAGCGACACGAGTTCTTCCTCGTACAGCGGCAGGATTTCGGCGAGATCGCGCGTCAGATCGACGATGCGCCGCGCCTTCTCCGAATACGCCGGATCGTGACGCAGCAAGTGCGCGTATTCCTTCACGGTCGCGCCGCAGCCCGAGGCGTTCATCACGATCGCCTCGACGCCGCTTTCCACATACGGCCACCATGCGTCGATGTTGTTGCGCACGTCGTCGAGCGCGTCGTCGTTGTAGCCGAGATGCAGGCGGATCGCGCCGCAGCAGCCCGCGCCCGGCGCCGTGACGATCTCGATGCCGAGCGCATCGAACACGCGCGCGGTCGCCGTGTTGACGTTGGGCATCATCGCGGGCTGCACGCAGCCGGCGAGCATCAGCATCTTGCGCTCGTGCTTGTTCGTGGGCGCAACGAGCGGCCGCTCGGGCACGGGAATCTTCGCGCGCAGCTTGCGCGGGAGAATGCCGCGGACCTGCTGGCCGAGCTTCATCGCGGGCGTGAAAAGCGTGCTGTTGGGCAGGAAGCTCGCGAGAAAGCGCCGTTGCAGCCGGTGCCGCATCGGCCGCTCCACTTTCTCTTCCACTACTTTGCGCCCGATCTCGACGAGCTTGCCGTACTGCACGCCCGAGGGGCACGTGCTTTCGCAGTTGCGGCAGGTGAGGCACCGGTCCAGATGCAGCTGCGTGCTGCGCGTGACCGGCGCGCCTTCGAACATCTGCTTCATCAGATAGATGCGGCCGCGCGGCCCGTCGAGCTCGTCGCCGAGCAACTGATACGTCGGGCAGGTCGCCGTGCAGAAGCCGCAGTGCACGCACTTGCGCAAGATGGCGTCGGCCTCGTCGCCATCGGCCGTGCCGCGGATGAAATCGGCGAGATTGGTTTGCATCGAGGCGCCTGGCTAGAAATCGGGATACAAACGCGCGCGATTGAAGATGCGCGCCGGATCGAAAGCCTGCTTCAGCCCGCGATGAATCTTCATCAGCGGCGCGGGCAGCGGCGTGAACACGCCCGCATTGCGGTCGTAGGCGGAGCCCGCGCGAAAGATCGTCGCGTGGCCGCCGGCCTGCTTCGCGCTGATGCGCACGGTCTGCGGGTCGGTGTCGGTGATCCACCAGCGCTGCGCGCCGCCCCATTCCATCAATTGCGCGCCCGGCAGATGCAGCGGCTCCGCGATCGACGGCAACGCGAGCCGCCACAGCGCCGAGCGCGGCTCGATGACCGCGAAGAACGGATCGGTCTGTTCGCGCATGCCGATCCAGAAACGGTCGGCTTCGACGGCATCGACGACTTCGCCGCCGAGCGTGTTGCGCGCGGTCTTCACGGCCGCTTCTGCGCCCGCGAGACGCAACGCGAGCGTGCCGTCGCGCCACGCGCTGCCGCAGATCGGCAGCGGATGGCCGCCCCATTCGTTGAGCTTGCGCACGCCGTCGGTCGCGTGCATGTCGAACTTGAGCGTGGCCTCGGCGACGGGGCGCGGCAGCACCTTGATCGACAGTTCGAGAATCAGGCCGAGCGTGCCGAGCGATCCCGCGAGCAGGCGCGATACGTCATAGCCCGCGACGTTCTTCACCACTTGCCCGCCGAAGCGCAGCACTTGCCCGTGCCCGTTCATCACGACCGCGCCGAGCACGAAATCGCGCGGCGCGCCGGTCCACGCGCGCCGCGGTCCCGCGAGCCCCGCGGCGATGCAGCCGCCGAGCGTCGCGTTGCGTCCGAAGTAGGGCGGCTCGAACGGCAGCATCTGATTGTGCTCGCGCAGCGCGGCTTCGATCTCGGCGAGCGGCGTGCCGCTCCTCGCGGTGATGACGAGCTCCGCCGGATCGTAAGCGATGATCCCGCGATAGGCGCGCGTGTCGAGGATTTCTCCCTGGAGCGTCTGACCGTACCAGTCCTTCGTGCCGCCGCCGCGGATGCGCAGCAGCGTGCCGGCTTCGGTTGCCCGGGCGATCCTCTCCGACCAGCCGGCGACGATGTCGTCCTGTTCCATGCGTGTCCCGCTCGTGTTTCGATTTCTGTTGGGCTGCCCGGTCGATTGTACCGGCCGCTTAACGGCGCAATACCCGGTGAAACGTGGATAGCGGAACGTAATCCGCCGCCTAGAAGCGCGGCAAGTCCGGATGCGGCAGAAGCCCGCCCCGCACATGCATCTTGCCGTATTCGGCGCAGCGCGAGCGCGTCGGGATGCCCTTGTCCGGATTGAGCAGGCCGGGCGGATCGAACGCGCGCTTCACGGCGAAGAACGCGTCGCGCTCTTCGGGCGAAAACTGCACGCACATCGAATTGATTTTTTCGATGCCCACGCCATGCTCGCCCGTCACCGTGCCGCCGAGTTCGACACACGTCTCCAGAATGTCCGAACCGAACGCTTCCGCGCGATGCCACTCGTCCAGATCGTTGCCATTGAAGAGGATGAGCGGATGCATGTTGCCGTCGCCCGCATGAAACACGTTGATGCAGCGCAACGCGTACTTCTTTTCCATCTCTTCGATGCGCGCGAGCAGCGGCCCGATGGCGCGGCGCGGCACGGTGCCGTCCATGCAGTAGTAGTCCGGTGAGATGCGGCCCGCCGCGGGAAACGCGTTCTTGCGGCCCGACCAGAACTTGAGGCGCTCGGTCTCCGACCGCGATATCTGGATGCGCGATGCGCCGTGCTCGCGCAGCACGGCCGTCATGCGGACGATTTCCTCCGCGACTTCGTCGTGCGTGCCGTCGGATTCGCACAGCAGGATGGCGGCGGCGTCGAGGTCGTAGCCCGCGTTGACGAATTCCTCGACGGCGCGCGTCGCGGGTTTGTCCATCATTTCGAGGCCGGCCGGGATGATGCCCGCCGCGATGATTGCCGCGACGGCGTTGCCGCCTTTCACGACATCGTCGAAGCTCGCCATGATGACCTGCGCGGTCTGCGGCTTCGGAATCAGCTTGACGGTGATTTCGGTGACGATCGCGAACATGCCTTCGCTGCCGATCAGCACCGCGAGCAGATCGAGGCCAGGCGCGTCGGGGCCGAGCGAGCCGAACTCGACGACATCGCCGTCCATCGTCACCGCGCGCACGCGCAGAACGTTGTGAACGGTGAGCCCGTACTTCAGGCAATGCACGCCGCCGGAGTTTTCGGAGACGTTGCCGCCGATCGTGCAGGCAATCTGCGACGACGGATCGGGCGCGTAATACAGCCCGTATGGCGCCGCGGCTTCCGAAATGGCCAGGTTCCGGACGCCCGGCTGCACGGTTGCGGTGCGCGCGTACGGATCGACTTCGATGATCTTCCGGAAGCGCGCGAGCGACAGCACGATGCCGTGGCGAATCGGCATGGCGCCGCCCGACAGACCGGTGCCCGCACCGCGTGGGACGATCGGAACGGCGAGGCGCGCGCAGATCTGCACGACGCGCTGCACCTGCGCCTCGGTTTCCGGCAGCGCCACCGCGAGCGGCAGGCGGCGGTAGGCGGCGAGGCCGTCGCATTCGTAGGCGGCGGTGTCTTCCTCGCGAAAGAGCAGACAGTGCGTCGGCAGCACGGCCATCAGCGCCTGCACGACTTCACGCTGGCGCGCGGCGAGCTGATCCGCGCTGAGCGCTTCGGCTTCTTCGTGCGGCAGATTCGGCGACGCCGGTGTCGACATCTGCTCGGGCTTGAGCTCGTCGGGTGCGTTCATGTCTCCTCCGTTGCGGCGCTCGTTGCGCTCATCAGGCTATCTTGCTCGAACCGTTCAGCCTTCGAAAGCGAAGATTTTCCCCGGGTTCATCAGGTTCTTGGGGTCGAGCGCCTGCTTGATCGAGCGCATCACGGCGACCGCGCCGGCGCCGTGCTCGTCGATCAGAAAGCCCATCTTGTGCAGCCCGACGCCGTGTTCGCCGGTGCAGGTGCCACCCATCTCAAGCGCCCGTCCGACGATGCGCCGATTGATGCGCTCCGCTTCTTCCAGCTCTTCGGGCTTGGCCGGATCGAGCAGCATCGCGACGTGGAAATTGCCGTCGCCGACATGGCCGACGATCGGGCTCGGCAAATACGAGCCCTGCAAGTCCTTCTCCGTCTCCTCGACGCATTCGGCGAGGCGCGAGATCGGCACGCAGACGTCGGTCGTGACGGCGCGGCAGCCGGGCTTCAGTTGCAGCATCGCGAAGTAGGCGGAGTGGCGCGCGTTCCAGAGGCGGCTGCGGTCTTCGGGGCGCGTCGCCCATTCGAAGTCTTCGCCCTTGTTTTCCGCGACGATGTCCTGCACGGTCTGCGCCTGTTCCTGCACGCCGGATTCGGTGCCGTGGAATTCGAAGAACAGCATCGGCGATTCGCGCAGCGTCAGGTTCGAATGCTTGTTGATGGCACGCACGGCGAGCTTGTCGACGAATTCGACGCGCGCGATCGGCACGCCCATCTGAATCGTCTCGATGACGGCGCGCACGGCGTCGCCCATCGACGGGAACGCGCACACGGCCGCCGAGATCGCTTCGGGCTGCGGATAGAGCCGCACGGTGATTTCGGTGATGACGCCGAGCGTGCCTTCCGAGCCCACGAAAAGGCGCGTGAGGTCGTAGCCCGCCGACGATTTGCGCGCGCGCGTGCCGGTTTTGATGGCGCGGCCATCGGCGGTGACGACCGTGAGGCCGAGGACGTTTTCGCGCATCGTGCCGTAGCGCACGGCGTTGGTGCCCGAGGCGCGCGTCGCCGACATGCCGCCGATGCTGGCGTCCGCGCCGGGATCGATCGGGAAGAAGAGGCCGGTGTCTTTGAGCGCTTCGTTCAGTTGCTTGCGGGAGATGCCGGGTTGCACGGTGACGGTGAGGTCTTCGGCGTTGATCGAGACGACCTGGTTCATCTCCGACAGGTCGATGGACACGCCGCCCTGCACCGCGAGCAGATGGCCTTCGAGCGACGAGCCGTTGCCGTAGGGGATGATCGCAACGTCGTGCTGGGCGCAGAGCTTGACGATGGCCTGCACTTCCTCGGTGCTGCGCGCGAAGACGACGGCGTCCGGCAGTTGCGGGTCGAACGGCGATTCGTCGCGGCCGTGGTGTTCTCTGACCGCTTGCGACGTCGAAACGCGTTCGGCGAATTGTTCTTTCAACGCGTCCAGAAGCGCGGCGGGGAAGGGGCGTCTCTGGAGTGCGGCGTGTTCGGTGGGGTGGTTCACAAGATGTCTCCGGGCGGGGCGGCTTTGTGTTGTTTTGCTTCGCTGTTCGATCTTTCCATCTCATTTTACGCCGTCGCGGTGATGCCCGGCGGGCGGGCTTTCGGGCGCAGGGACGTGCCTATAATGGGCTTTGATCTCGGAGGCAGTGATGGGAAACCGCTTGAGCAAAATCGCGACGCGCACTGGGGATGATGGGACCACGGGGCTTGGCGATGGCAGCCGCGTATCGAAGGACGATGCGCGTATTGCCGCGATCGGAGATGTGGATGAGTTGAATTCGTGTATCGGCGTGTTGCTTTGTGAGCCAATGCCTTCGGACGTGCGCGATGCGTTGACGCGGATTCAGAACGATTTGTTCGATTTAGGCGGGGAGTTGTCGATTCCTGGGCATTCGATGATTCAGACTTCTCATCTTGCTCAACTCGATGCCTGGCTTGCAGAGTACAACGCGACGCTGCCGCCGTTGAAGGAGTTTATTTTGCCAGGTGGGTCGAGGGCGGCGGCTCTTGCGCATGTTGCGCGGACGGTTTGTCGGCGGGCGGAACGGTCCATTGTTGCGCTCGGGCGTGTGGAAACGGCTGGGGTTAATGAGGCGCCGCGGAGGTATGTGAATCGGTTGTCGGATTTGATGTTTGTGTTGGCGCGGGTTTTGAATCGGGTCGACGGTGGGACGGATGTGCTTTGGGATCGAAAAACCAACTAGTGTCGAGATGCGTGTGTCGCATCAAATGTGTTTGGTTAACATGAGTATTAGCAACAGTCTGCCCAAACTGTAAGCAATTTTCACACTTTGTCTTGCCCGCATTTCGGTTTTGAGTATTTCGGACTTCGTTTTTTTCCGAGGCAAGTAATTGAGGGCAATCAACATGCTTGACGGTGTTTTCATTAACTTGAGCCGGAGCGATGCTCGTCGGGCGCAGATGGAAGTTCAACTGGCCGATTGCCACAGCAGTGATTTTATTAAGCGTTTTGCAGCAACTGACGGGAGTGTTGAAGGACCGTTCGAAAATTCGGCGCTCAATGGAGCGTGGGCATGTCGCCGTTCACATGAGAATGTCATCAATTTTGCGTCGAACCTGTCTGCAACTGTTGTGCTCGAAGATGACGTTGAGCTTAGCGGATCCTTCAGCACGTTTATCAACGAGGCCGTTGTCTCGTCGTTTGTGGAATCGAATGAAAATTGCGATATTCTCTTTCTCGAGTGCTGCCCCTATTCTGCCCAAGTTCCATTTCTATTATCGCTTGCTGAAAAGCAAATGAGCGGGAGGACACGAGAAGATTTACTCGAAGGCGACAGGTATATACCGTTTGGTTTAAATATCGTGGATGCAAAGGGCATCTACGCATACAGCACTGCCTCATATATCGTTACGCCAAAGGGAAAACGACACTTCGGCGATTGTTTCAGGATAATCCAAGCCCGGCAACGGCAATCGACATGCTGTATAGAGACTGGCTTGCGGCTGGGGTTATCGAGGCCAAGATCACGGTTCCCTTTCTGGCTACCCCACGCTTTGTGATTCCATCCACCATCGATTACGATTGCTCAGACACAGTAGTGGTGGACGCTCGTGAGCAAGAGCTGTCGAATTTAATTCGGAGGCTGCTATTCGCGGGTGATCCGGGTCTAGACTTGGAGCAAATCTCACGAAACATAGCCGCTAAGCAGAATAGTTCTGCCGAATATAAACTCGGTATGCAATTGTACGAAGCACTTCGACCTAACTGTTGATTTCTTGATGCTCGCCTTGTCGAAACGAAGCGGCCTTCACGGCCGCTTCGTACGTGATGTTAATTGCCCCCACCCCTCACGACCCTTCTCTGCTTAACCGCCTCTGCCAACCCCTCCAACACCCCCAAACTCTCCTCCCACCCAATACAGGCATCGGTAACGCTCTGCCCGTACGTCAACTCACACCCTTCCCGCAAATCCTGCCGTCCAGCGACAAGATGCGACTCCACCATCACGCCCACAATCCGCTCATCGCCAGCCGCCAATTGCCGTCCGATATCCGCACAAACCGGAATCTGGTTCTCATGCTTCTTCGAGCTATTAGCATGACTTGCGTCAATCATTAACCGGGCAGCGAGACCCGCCTTCCCGATATCGCTACAAGCCGCATCCACACTCGCCGCATCGTAATTCGGTGCCTTCCCGCCGCGCAGAATGATGTGGCAATCCTCATTACCGGCGGTCGACACAATCGCCGAATGCCCGCCCTTAGTAACAGAAAGAAAATGATGCGGCTGCGACGCCGCCTTGATCGCATCGACCGCAATCTTCACATTCCCGTCCGTGCCATTCTTGAAGCCGACAGGGCACGACAGTCCCGAAGCCAGCTCGCGGTGCACTTGCGATTCCGTCGTCCGCGCCCCAATCGCGCCCCACGAGATCAGATCGGCGATGTACTGCGGGCTGATCATGTCGAGATACTCGGTCCCGGCCGGCAGCCCCATCTCGTTGATGTTCATCAGCAACTCACGCGCAGCCCGCAAGCCATCATTGATCTTGAAGCTGTTATCCATATACGGATCGTTGATGAGCCCCTTCCAGCCGACCGTCGTGCGCGGCTTCTCGAAGTACACGCGCATCACGATTTCCAGTTCCGAGGCAAAGCGGCGACGCTGCTCGATCAACCGCGAAGCGTATTCGAGCGCGGCCTTCGGATCGTGAATCGAGCAGGGCCCGATGATGACGATCAACCGGTCATCCATCCCGTGAAGAATGCGATGCATCGACTGACGCGCGTTGAAGATGAGTTCCGAAACCGGCTCCGCGCAAGGGAACTCGCGGATCAGGTGCGCGGGCGGGGTCAGTTCTTTCAACTCGCGGATGCGAACGTCATCGGTATTGTGCGGGGGCATTTCTGTTCTCCTACAGCGGCGTGCCATTCGAACTAAAAAGCGAAAAAAAACCGCCAGACTCGCTGGCGGTTTTTCGGGAATTTCGGTCTGTCCGACCTGTGTACGACTTACCCCTCTCGATCCGCCAGCGGCTTGAGATGCCAAAAGAAATAAAAATAAAACTTGGCGGACATGATGGGTCGAGAAGGAATCGAACGTCGGTCGAAAAAGTTATGACTGCTTTTATAACCGCAAACAGGCGGCGCTGACAAGCCTGGGCCAGGCAAAACGCGGACAATCCGCACCGGAGAACGCGGCAACGCCGCAAACAAACGCCTCCGATGCGGAAAACCCGCATAAATCACACCGTCCCGCCCACCGTCATCTTCTCGATTCGCAGGGTCGGCTGACCGACGCCCACCGGCACGCTCTGGCCTTCCTTGCCGCACACGCCGACGCCGCTATCGAGCGACATATCGTTGCCGATCATCGTCACGTACTTGAGCGATTCCGGCCCGCTGCCGATCAGCGTCGCGCCCTTGACCGGATACGTGATCTTGCCGTTCTCGATCATGTACGCCTCGGACGCCGAGAACACGAACTTGCCGTTGGTGATATCAACCTGGCCGCCGCCGAAATTCACCGCATACAGCCCGTTCTTCACGGAAGCCAGAATCTCGCCCGGGTCCTTGTCGCCGTTGAGCATGTAGGTGTTGGTCATGCGCGGCATCGGCAGCGCGGCGTACGACTCGCGGCGCGCGTTGCCCGTTACCGGCATTTTCATCAGGCGCGCGTTGAGTGAATCCTGAATGTAGCCCTTGAGAATGCCGTCCTCGATCAGCGTCGTGCACTGCGTCGGGTTGCCTTCATCGTCGATATTGAGCGAGCCGCGGCGATTCGGCAGCGTGCCGTCATCGACGACCGTCACGCCCTTCGCCGCCACCTGCTCGCCGATCATGCCGGCGAACGCCGACGATCCCTTGCGGTTGAAATCGCCTTCCAGACCATGTCCGACCGCCTCGTGCAACAGCACGCCCGGCCAGCCCGGCCCGAGCACGACGGTCATGGCGCCTGCCGGAGCCGGGCGCGCTTCGAGATTCACCAACGCGGCGTGCACGGCGTCATCGACATATTTGGACAGCACGGCGTCGGTGAAATAGCCGTAGTCGAAGCGTCCGCCGCCGCCGCCCGTGCCGATTTCGCGGCGGCCGTTCTGCTCGGCGATCACCGTCACCGAGACGCGCACGAGCGGGCGCACGTCCGCCGCGAGCGCGCCGTCGCTGCGCGCGACGAGCACGACATCGTATTCGCCGGCGAGACCCGCCATGACCTGCGTGATGCGCGGGTCCTTGCCGCGCGCCATTTGCTCGACGCGCTCCAGCAGCTTGACCTTCGCGGTTGCATCGAGCGAATGCAGCGGATCGGCGGGCAGATACAGATCGCGGCCCGAGACGCCGGTCAGCGTGCTTGCCGGCTTGATCTTCTGCTTGCCGCCGCCCGCCTTGGCGATTGCGCGCGTGGCGATCGCGGCCTGGCGGATGGAATCGGGGGAAAGATCGTCGGAATAGGCGAAAGCCGTGCGCTCGCCGGACACGGCGCGCACGCCGACGCCCTGATCGATGCTGAAGCTGCCCGATTTGACGATGCCTTCTTCGAGGCTCCACGCTTCGCTTCGCGTCGACTGGAAATAGAGGTCGGCGTAATCGACGCGATGCGTGAAGATTTCCGCGAGCGTGCGGGTGATCAGCGCTTCGTCGAGGCCGTAGGGCGTGAGCAGAACGTCCTTCGCCGTGACCAGATTGCGGATGCCGGGTTCGATGATGTTCATGTGGTGCCTTGTGGTGCCTATTGCGTGTTCGATGATGTTCCAGACGGATTTCAGACTATTCTACGGTCTGATCAGACAGGTTATGTGCGGGAAAGCAATCAAGTCTTCAAGTCGTCCGTCCGGTCGAGTGCGCGATCATCCGATCACGCGATGCCGGTAAGCCGGCAGGCTCTGCCGCACGGCGGCGATGCGTTGCAGGTCGATGCCGCCGGACACGACGCCCGGCCCTTCGTCCTTCACGTCGACAATTTCGCCCCACGGGTCGATCAGCATGCTGTGGCCCCAGGTGCGGCGTCCGTTCTCGTGCTGGCCGCCTTGCGCCGCCGCGAGCACGTAGCATTGATTCTCGACGGCGCGCGCCGTGAGCAAGGTCTGCCAGTGCGCGCGGCCGGTCGTATAGGTGAACGCGGACGGCACGACCATCAGCGCGCAATCGCCGAGCTTGCGGTACAGCTCCGGAAAGCGAAGGTCGTAGCACACCGAGAGCCCCACGCGCCCGAACGGCGCATCGAAGCTGCGGGGCTCGCTGCCGGGAAAGATCGTGCGCGCTTCGTCGAACGATTCCTCGCCGCGCTCGAAATTGAACAGATGAATCTTGTCGTAGCGCGCGACCTGCGCGCCGCGCGGATCGAACACGAGCGTGGTGTTGAGCACGCGGTTCTCTTCGGGCGATTGCAGCGGCAGCGTCCCGCCGATGATCCACACGCCATGCTCGCGCGCCGAGTCGGAAAGAAACTGCTGGATCGGGCCCGAGCCGGGCGTCTCGCGGATCGCGAGCTTATCGGTGTCCTTGAAGCCCATGTAGCAGAAATATTCGGGCAGGAGCACCAGTTTCGCGCCGCCGCGCGCCGCTTCGCCGATGAGGCGTCCGGCGTCGGCCAGATTGCGGTCGCGGTCCGGCGTGCTGACCATCTGCAACGCGGCCACCTGAAACGGCGCCGCGCTTTCGCTCGATCTTTCGCTCATGTCTCTCTGCGCTGTCGGGAAAATGGGGACGAACTGGGGGACGAAAACTGCGCCGGCGACGTCGCGGCGAAGGCCCCTTGTCAGCGGGCAGCGGACGGAACCACGGCGGCGGCGGGTGTTTCGATCTTACCCTGATCGCCCTTCAGACGCTGGATGACGGGTTTGCTCCACGAACCGGTGATCGAATAGTCGCGAGCGAACGCCTTCTGGATCGATGCCGACAGCGCGATATCCGCCGCCAGCACGCCCAGCCCGAGCAGCGGATTGATCACCGCCGCGCCGATCGCCGCCGCGCCCGCGCCGACGGTCGGAATCACCTTGACGTGCAGATCCTGCGTCTTCTGCGGCATGTCGACGATGCCCTGCATCTGCACGCGCGCGGGCGATGTCACCATCAGGAAGTCGTCGGTGTGGCTGATGCCGTTGGCGATTCGCGCGTTGCCCGTGATCTTCTCGAACGGCAGCCCCTTGCCCACGACATCCTCGAAATGCAGCGTCATCAGATTCGCGAGACTGCGCAGGCTGAAGATGCCGAGCCACTTCGCCGCTCCCGGCGCACGCAGGATCTGCCCGTGATGCAGATCGACGGCGACGTGGCCGTCGAGCGTGTTCACATCGACGGCGGTCGGACCGCCGTTCCAGGCCGCGTGGCCCGAGACCGTGCCGTTGCCCGAATTGACGACGCGCGGCGCGCCGAAGCGGTCGATCAGCTGGCCGCCGTTTTTCACGTCGAGCTTGAAATCGAGCGACGTGCGGCGCGCCACGCTATCGTCCGCGTCGCCGGGCGGCGTGCCCGCTTGCGCCGTCCGGATCACGTCGCCCGGCAGCGTGCGCCAGGTCGCGTTGGCGGTCAGTGTCGCGTCGGGGTTGGTGAGTTCGAGCTTGTCGAGCGTCCAGATCGGTTCGTCGGCGATGACTTCGTTGTGCGCATCGACCTGCAGCCGCCCGAGGCTGTGGCCGCGGAACACGAGTTCGTCGACGATGAGATCGATCGTCGGCATGTTGCGCGGCGGCCGTCCCATGGGCTTCTCGGCGGGAGCGTCGCCCGTCTTGTCCGGAATCACGACCTTCGCGAAACGCGCCTGCAACGCGCCGGGGCTGTCCTTCGTCGCGCCCGGCGTCCACGCGGCATCGCCCGTAATCTGATCCGACGCGATGTTCGCGCGCCACTTGCGGTCCTGCGCTTCGCTCGCGCCGATATCGACGTTGTCCCAGCGCCGGTCGAGCAGCGTGAGCGTCGTGAAGTGGATGGCGGCGCGCGTCGGGATGAACTGGCGGACGGCCTCGTTCATCGGCGGGCGCGGCGTATCGGCCGGGGACGAAGAGGGCGATGAAGACGGCGACGAAGAAGCGGACGCGCTGATTTCGGCGAAGAGTTTGCGCCAGGCGTCGGCATCGAATTCGTTGAAATCGGCGGCGGCGCTCACGCCTTCGGCCGGCAGCTCGGCCGGCTTGTTCAAGCCGATCGCGCCGCGTGCGACCTTGAGGCGCGCGCGCATGTTCATCGGCTCGGCGGCGTTCTGCGGATCGATCTTCACTTGCGCACGGCCGATCTGCTGCATGACGTAACGCGCGTCCAGCGCGCCGAACGACAGCCGCGCGTCGTGCAGGTCCGGCGCGCCGCCCGCCGCGGGCCGGAAGGTGAAGGAGAAGGGCATCGGCGCGCCTTTCGCCTTGCCGAAGGGCGCGGGCAGATCGATGCCCAGGCCCGTCAGGTCCGAGCTCGCCTGCACGTTCGGCAACGCGTTTCTCACGCCGCGCACATGCAGTTCATAGGGCGCGGCGCCGTCGATGTGCTTCAGGAACTGCACGACCTGCGGGCTCATGCGCGTGTTCAGGCGCTCGGCCGCATCTGCGCCGATGCGCCCGTTCACATCGAGCGCATAGCTGCCGTCGGGCTGCACGCCGCCTTTCGCGCGCACGTCGCCGCCGAGCAGTTGCGCGGTCATGTCATTGAGCGTGACGGTCTTCGCGGCGAAGTCGGCACGTCCGCGCAGATGCGTGAGCGGCGGCAGCTTGCCGTAGGCGACTTCGTTGTCGATGAAGGTGAGCGAGCCCTTGTATTCGGGCTTGATCGGCGGCAGCGGCGCGGCCGGCCGGTAGCGCGGAATGCCGAGCGTGAGCGCGAGATCGGCATTGCCTTTCGCATCGATCTTGCGCGTGGTGTGCTTCGCCATCAGGCCGAGCGAACTGTCGTCGACGTAGCGGAGCATGTCGGCGAGCGGGCCGCGCGCACGGCCATCGATCCACAGCTTCGTTTCGCGATTGCCCGTGTCGTCGATCCGCCCGATGACCCGCGACACGCGCACGCCGCGGTAATGCCCCTTGTCGATATCGAAGCCGAGCTTGTTCTGCGCGAGCGTGAACGTGCCGTCGATGCCTTCGAACGCCGGCCAGAAGTTCGGCAGGCCGTTGGCCATCTTGCGCGGCGGGAACGGCGTCGGATCGAACTTGCCGCCCGTAAACGGCGCGTTGATGCGAAAGATGCCCGCGTCGGGAAACTTGTTGTACGGAAAGCGCGTGAGATCGCCGTGGATCTCGATCGTGCCGTTTCTCGCGACGCCTGCCTGCAGCGCGTGGCCGAGATACACGCGCACGCGCTCGTTCAGGCTCGTCGGCAGATAGCGCACGAGGCGCGTCGCTTTCAGATGAGCGACCTTCGCCTTCAGATCGAGATTGCCGCGCCCGTGGCCCTGATTCCAGTAATCGGCGGTGACTTCGCCTTCGGCGTCCGCGTTTTTCACGCGCAGCGTCTCGAGATGGATCGTGAAGGCGCGCCGCAGCTCGCCCGGCGCGATCGCGTCCGCGACGCTCCAGCGCGCGTTGCCCTGCAGGGAATCGAAGGTGAGGCGCGGGTCATCGAACGCGCCGGGAACGATGACGGCCGCGTTCTTCGTGTCGATGGTGATGCGGCCTTCTTTCTCGTTGGCATCGACGGTTCCCCATAAATTGTCGACGCCCGGAATGCCCGCGCGCGGACGATTGTTGATCGTGAGACCGGGCGGCGGCTCCTGAGCCTGCACGCTGATGCCTTCGAGATTGGCCTTGAGCGCGTAATGCACGAGCGGCGCGTCGCCTTTCTTGCGCTGCTGCTCCGCCTCTTCCTCGGTCTTCGGCGCGGCGCGCTCGGAGTAGATCGTGTAGTTCGACACCTGTCCGCGCGGATTGAAGCGCACGAGCTCGTTGAGCACGCGCGCCGGCACGGGCAGCGCGCGCACGAATTCCGCGAGGATGCCGATATCGACGGTATCGCCCGTCAGCCGCAGCAGTTGGCCCTTGCCCACGCCCGGCGGCCTATACGTGCCCGTGAGCGAGCGCGACACGAGCAGGCGCGAGACTGGCGTGCCGTCATCGAGCGGCAACTGGCCGAGTTCCGCGTGCAGGTTGCGCAGATCGAGGGTGTATTCGGTGTCCCGCTTCTCGACGCTCCAGCCGAAACGCGCGACCGGCAGATCGAGACGCGGCTGCGTCGCGCGCACGCGCAGCGCGACGTTCGCGCCGGTCAGCTCGCCGGTCGCGCTCTGCAACTGCCCGCCCGCGAAGTTCAGCCAGATCTCGTTGTTGACGCGGCCGCCGTACATCTGGAACGGCGTCTTCACGTAGCGCGCGAGCGTGGGCAGATCGACGGGGCCGGTCGATACATACAGCCGGCCCGTCCAGTTCGCGGGCGCGCCCATCGCGGAAAACGGCTGATGGCGGAAGTCCGCGCGGAAGTCGAGCGGGCCGTGCAGCACTTCGCCGTCGGCGGGCGCCTTGAGCGCGAGCCGATGCCGCGTGCCGTCGTTGACGATCGCGAGATGCAGCCGCTTGAACGCGATCTCGGGCGCGGCGCGTTCGGCGTCGCGCCAGCGCAGCGTGCCGTCGCGCAAAAGGATGTGATCCTGGCCGAGCAGCCAGGTCGTGAATGCGTTCGAGCCGGTGCGTTGCCGGGGGAGGGGCACGCCCGCGACCGAGAGCGCGCCGTCGGCATTGCGCGCGATGATCACGTCGGGGCCATCGACGGTCAGGTCGGCGAGCTTCGGCCTCAGGTGCAGCAGCGACGCCCACGCGATGCTCGCGCTCGCATGCGGCACGGCGAGGCCCGGCGCGCCGTCGGCGGCGTCGATGCGCAGGTTGTCGATATCGAGTGTCGGCGAGAGCCCGGACCATCGCGCGGAAATCCTGCCGATATGCAACTGCGCGTGAATCTTCGACGACACCAGTTGCTCGATGCGCGGCCGGAACGAATCGACCTGCGGCATGACGATGTAGCGCAGGCCCACGTACACGCCCGCGACCGCGAAATACGCGATGGCCGCGATGACGAGAACGAATTTGAAGACGCGTGAAAGCACGCGCTCGGCGTTGCCGCTGGGCTTGGCTTGTCCAACTTCGGTCGGGTCGACGGATCGTCTGCTGTCGGACATGCTGCGGCTGTTCGGCGATATGGTAGTTTTGCGTGTTTGACGCTGAAATGTAACACGGGCATTGCGGGGACGGCCGCTGCCTGCGCACTCGTAGACGCTCGCGAAGCCGCGCCCGGCAAGACTCGCGGCGCGTTGTGCGAACTGCTGTGTCTTTCCGGAAGCAATGAGCGAACCCAACCTTTCATGACCGACGCCACTCTTCTCAGTTCCGATTATTCCAACTATGCGGCGCGCGCCTATGCAGCGCGTCCCGAACTGGCGTCGAACGTCGCGCAGTGGTCGCAGGCGCCCATCACGCGCGCATGGATCGAAGCGCGGCTCGATGCGCACTGCACGCCGTGCACCGAAAACGGCGTGCTCGACGAAGCCGCATTGAAGACCGCGCTGCGCCGCTTGCGAACCGATGTCTTCTGCACGGTGATGGAGCGCGATCTTACCGGCGCGGCGGATGTCGCCGAAGTCACCGGCGCGATGACCGACCTCGCCGAAGTCACCGTGCAGCGCGCGCTCGCGGTGCTGTCGGCGGATCTCGAAGCGCTCTTCGGCGAGCCGCGCGGCCCCGATGGCGAGCGGCTCACGCTCGGTGTCGTCGGCATGGGCAAGCTGGGCGGGCGCGAGCTTAACGCATCGTCGGATATCGACCTGATCTTCGTGTATGAAGAAGACGGCGAAACCTCGGGCGGCACGCGCTCGCCGCTGCCGACGCAGGAATTCTTCACACGGCTCGGCCGGCGGCTGATCGGCGCGCTCGCGGAGATCACGCAGGACGGTTACGTGTTTCGCGTGGACATGCGGCTGCGGCCCAACGGCGACTCCGGGCCGCTCGTGTGCAGCCTCGGCATGCTCGAAGAATATTTCTACGTGCAGGGCCGCGAGTGGGAGCGCTACGCGTGGATCAAAGGGCGGCTCGTGTCGGAGACGCAAAGCGATTCGGCAAAGCGTCTCGTGAAGCAGCTCGAAGCGATCGCGACGCCGTTCATCTACCGGCGTTATCTCGATTACGGCGTGATCGCGGCGATCCGTTCGCTGCATCAGCAGATCCGGCAGGAAGCGCGGCGGCGCGCGTCGATGCGCCCCGACAAAGCCGACGACATCAAGCTCGGGCGCGGCGGCATCCGCGAAATCGAGTTCAGCGCGCAGGTATTCCAGCTGATTCGCGGCGGTCAGGCAGCCGATTTCCGCATTCGTCCGACGCTCGCGGTGCTGGAACGCGCCGCGGCGCACGGCCTGCTCGCGCCGAACATCTGCGCGGCGCTCTCCGAGGCGTATCTCTTCTTGCGCACGATCGAGCATCGGCTGCAATACCGCAACGACGCGCAGACGCACGCGATGCCCGTCGCCGACGACGAACGCGCGCTGCTCGCGAAATCGCTCGGCTTCGCGGACTATCCCGCGCTGATGGAAAAACTCGACGCGCATCGCGAGCTCGTCGAGCAGCAGTTCGACGCGATCTTCGCCGACAAGGTGAGCGGGCAGGGCGGCTGCGGCGTCGCGGAAGATTCGGTGGCGTCTTGGATCTGGAGCAGCGCGCTCGCCGACGACTCCGCGCAGGAAGAGCTCGCCGCGCGTCTCATGGAGCTCGGCTTCGCCGATCCCGCGCCGGTGTTATCGCGTCTCACGGGCGTGTGGAATTCGGCGCGCTATGCGGGCTTGCCGTCGCAGAGCCGCGAGCGCTTCGATATCGTCGCGCAGCGGGCGCTCGAAGCCGTGCAGTCCATCGACGCGGCGCGGCGCGGCGACACCATCACGCGGCTTTTCGATCTGCTCGAAGCCATCGGCAAGCGCGGCGCCTATCTCGCGCTTCTGACGGAGTATCCGGCGGCGCTCGCGCGCGTGCTCTCGGTGCTGTCGGGCTCGCGCTGGGCAGCGGGCTATCTGATCCGCCATCCGCAGTTGCTCGACGAACTGCTCGACGACGAAGCCATCGCAAGCCCTTTCGACTGGGCCGCGTTCAAGCGCTCGCTGACCGCGCGCCTCGACGCCGCGGAGGACGCCGAACATCAGATGGATCTGCTGCGTCACGCGCATCAGGCCGAAGTGTTCCGCATTCTGCTGATCGATCTCGCCGGGCGCTTGAGCGTCGAGCATGTGAGCGACCGCCTGTCCGAACTCGCCGACGCCGTCCTCGACGTGACGGTGCAAACCGTGTGGAAGCACTTCCCGAAGCGGCATCGCGAGACGCCGCGCTTCGCGGTCATCGCTTACGGAAAGCTCGGCGGCAAGGAGCTGGGCTATGCCTCGGATCTCGATCTCATCTTTCTCTACGATGACCCGCACGATTCGGCCGCCGACCTCTACGCGATGTTCACGCGCCGTCTTATTACGTGGCTCACGGCCGCGACCGGCGCGGGCACGCTGTTCGACGTCGATCTGCGCTTGCGGCCCAATGGCGAGTCCGGCCTGCTCGTGACCGATCTCGCGTCGTTCCGCCGCTATCAGATTCGCGAAGGCGACGCGGCGAACACCGCATGGGTCTGGGAGCATCAGGCGCTGTCGCGCGCCCGTTACAGCGCCGGCGACGCCGAAATCGGCGAGCAGTTCGAAGCGATTCGCGCCGACGTGCTCGTCATGGAGCGCGATGCGGCCGCGCTCGCGCGCGAGATCGTCGCGATGCGCGAGCGGGTTTTCGCGGGCCATCCGAACCACGGCGCGCTTTTCGACCTGAAGCACGATCGCGGCGGCATGGTCGATATCGAGTTCATCGTGCAGTACTGGGTGCTGCTGCATGCGCGCGAGCATCGCGAGTTCTTGCGCAACGCGGGGAATATCACGCTGCTGAAGATCGCGGCGCGAAGCGGTTTGATCGCGGAGGACGAGGCCGACGTGATCGGCGCGGCCTACCGGCATTACCGCAAGCTCCAGCACACGCTGCGGCTCGACGGCATGGAAAAGGCGCGCGTCGATCCGGCCGAGGTTCAGGCCGAACGCGACGCGGTGACGGCGTTGTGGGAGCGGGTGTTCGCGGTGGCGGCGCAGTAAAACGGCTTACGCCGCCAGCATTTCCTTCGCGTGCTTGCGTGTGGTCGCGGTGATTTCGATGCCGCCGAGCATGCGCGCGACTTCCTCGATGCGCTTGCCCTTGTCGAGCGGCATGACGGTGCTGACGGTGCCGCCCACGTCGTCGGAAGACTTCGCGACCTGGAAGTGCTGATCGCCGCGCGCGGCCACTTGCGGCAGGTGCGTGACGCACAGAACCTGGCGGTCGCGGCCGAGCTGATGCAAGAGACGCCCGACCACTTCCGCGACGCCGCCGCCGATGCCCGTGTCCACTTCGTCGAAGATCAGCGTGGGCGTCGGGCTTGCGGTACTCGCGATCACGGCAAGCGCGAGGCTGATACGCGCGAGCTCGCCGCCTGAAGCCACTTTCGCGAGCGGCCTGAGCGCCACACCCGCGTGACCCGCGACGCGGAATTCGATCTGCTCCAGACCACTCGCCCCGCCTTCGGCGAGCGGCACGAGCGCGACTTCGAACCGTCCGCCCGCCATCGACAATTCCTGCATGCCTTCCGTGACCGCTTTCGACAGGTTTTTCGCGGCCTTGGCGCGCGCCTTCGACAGCACTTTGGCCTGGTCGAGGTACGCGCTCTTCGCCTTTTGGGCGGCGGCGTTGAGCGCGTCGAGATCGGCGGCGGCGTCGAGTTCGGCGAGCTGTTTGCGGCGCGCGTCGTGTTCCTCGGGCAGCGTTTCGGGCTGAAGCCGGAACTTGCGCGCCGTCGAATGCAATTGATCCATGCGCCGCTCGACCTGCGCGAGCCGGTCGGGATCGAGCTCCAGCCGCTGCGCGTAATGCGAGAGCGAGTACGACGCCTCCTGCAACTGGATCTCGGCCGGTTCGAGCGACGCGAGCACGTCGTTCAGCGCCGGATCGATATCGGCGAGGCCGCGCAGCTTCGAGACGATCGCGGCAAGCTGAGAGATCATGGCTTCGTCGGATTCGGAGAGCGCGCCGAGCGCACCCTGCACGCCGTCGATGAGACTCGCCGAATGCGACAGCCGATGATGCTCCGCGCTCACTTCTTCCCATTCGCCCGGCTGCGGCGCGAGCTTGTCGAACTCGCTCAGTTGCCACGCGAGGCGCTCGCGCTCCAGTTGCAGTTCGCGGTCGCGGCTCTGCGCGGCCTCGACCGCCTGCTGCGCGTCGCGCATCGCGCGCCACGCGCGGTTCACGGCGCCGGCGGTGTCGAGCAGTTGCGCGTGCGTGTCGAAGAGTTCGCGTTGTGCATCCGGGCGCATCAGCAGTTGATGCGCGTGCTGCCCGTGAATATCGACGAGCATTTCGCCCACTTCGCGCAGTTGCGCGAGCGTCGCCGGCGTGCCGTTGATGAACGCGCGCGAGCGGCCGCCCGAATCGATCACCCGGCGCAGCATGACCGAATCGCCGTCCTGCGTGAGCGCATGCTCGTCCAGCCAGTGCGTGACGACCGGATGCGTTGCGAATTCAGCGGTGATGTCCGCGCGTGCCTGACCGGTGCGCACGACGCTCGCGTCGCCGCGCGCGCCGAGCGTGAGCGCGAGGGCGTCGATCAGAATCGACTTGCCCGCGCCGGTTTCACCCGAAAAGACCGTGAAGCCTGGATCGAAATCGATATCCAGTGTTGCGACGATGACGAAATCTCGAATCGAAAGATGACGGAGCATGGACGCTTCGGAAGGGGAAATCGGTAGTTCAGAGAGAAGAGGCGTCCTGCGACGGATGCTCGTTCCAGTGCAGCTTCTTGCGCAGCGTCGCGTAGGTGCTGTAGCCGACCGGATGCAGCACCGGCACCGTATGCTTGGAGCGCCGCACTTCGATGGCGTCGTTCAGCTCGACGGCGGTGAACGACTGCATGTCGAAGTTCACGTTCACGTCGCGCCCGGCGATGATCTGAATGGTCACTTTGGAGTCGTCGGACAGCACGATCGGACGATTCGACAGCGAGTGCGGCGCGATCGGCACGAGCACGAAACCTTGCAACTGCGGATGCAGGATCGGCCCCGCGGACGACAGCGCATAGGCGGTCGAGCCGGTCGGCGTGGCGACGATCAGGCCGTCCGAGCGCTGGTTGTACATGAAGTGGCCATCGACGGACACGCGCAGCTCCGCCATGCCGGAGAAGCCGCTACGGTTCACGACGACATCGTTGAAGGCGAGCGCGTGGTAGATCGGCTTGTCGTTGCGCACGATGCGCGCTTCGAGCAGGCTGCGCTCCTCGCGCTCGAACTGGCCGGCGAGCAGCTGCGGCACGATCTCGCGCATGGCCTTGAGCGGAATGTCCGTGATGAAGCCGAGCCGCCCGTGATTCACGCCGATGAGCGGCGTCTTGTACGGCGCGAGCTGCCGGCCGATGCCGAGCATCGTGCCGTCGCCGCCGAGCACGATCGCGACGTCCGCGCGCGCGCCCATCTCGGCGATGGACAGCGCCGGGAATTCCGTGACGCCGACGTCCTTCGCGGTGCCCGCCTCGAACACGACCTCGAACCCTTGCTGCGCAAGGAGATCGGCGAGCGCTCTCAGCGGCGCCTCGATGCCCGGCGTGTTGGTGCGCCCCACGAGGGCGACGGTCTTGAATTGGCCAATTTCCATGCCGGCATTACACCATAGTCAGAGAGCGAAAAGAACCGTGGGTGACGGCCTCCGGACGCGCTTTCGCGGGGCCGCGCGACGCCGCACGGGCGGGCCCGCCGTTTCTCGCTAGAATGGAGCGGACGTTGAACGCGGCGCACGCGGCGCGGCTCGCCGCCCCCCGACTCGTTGAGCTAGAATTTGCCCATGCTAGACCCACGTGCACAAACCCTCCTGAAAACGTTGATCGAGCGCTACATCGCCGAAGGTCAGCCGGTCGGTTCGCGCACGTTATCACGTCATTCGGGCCTCGAACTGAGCCCCGCGACGATCCGCAACGTCATGTCGGACCTGGAAGAGCTCGGCCTGGTCGCGAGTCCGCATACGTCGGCGGGCCGCATTCCCACGCCGCGCGGCTACCGGCTCTTCGTCGACACGATGCTGACTGTAGAAGGCCCCGAAGACGAAGCGATGACCACTGCGGTCAAGACCCGCCTGCAAGGCGAGGAGCCGCAGAAGATCGTCGCGGCGGCGGCGAGCGTGCTGTCCAATCTCTCGTCGTTCGCGGGCGTCGTGCTCACGCCGCGCCGCAGCCACATGTTCAAGCAGATCGAGTTCATGCGGCTGTCGGACAAGCGCATTCTGCTCATCATCGTGACACCGGAAGGCGATGTCCAGAACCGCATGATGGCCACGCAGCGCGACTACTCGCCCTCGCAGCTCGTCGAGGCCTCCAATTACATCAACGCGCATTTCGCGGGCCTGTCCTTCGACGAAGTGCGCCGGCGTCTGCGCGAGGAAATCGACCAGTTGCATGGCGACATGACCGCGCTCATGCAGGCCGCCGTGGTCGCGAGCACCGCCGAGACGGACCCCACGGACACCGTGCTGATTTCCGGCGAGCGCAACCTGCTGGAAGTGGCGGACCTTTCGTCCGACATGGCACGGCTGCGCAAGCTGTTCGACTTGTTCGACCAAAAGACGAGCCTCCTGCAATTGCTGGATGTTTCGAGTCACGCGCAAGGCGTGCAGATTTTCATCGGCGGAGAATCGAATCTCGTGCCGATCGAGGAAATGAGCGTCGTGACGGCGCCGTACGAAGTCAACGGCAAGATCGTCGGCACGCTCGGCGTGATCGGCCCGACGCGCATGGCGTACAACCGCGTCATTCCGATCGTGGACATCACCGCGCGTTTGCTGTCGATGTCGCTCAGTCATCAGTGACATCCTGGCGCATCGCGCACGGGTCCGCCACTAGGCCGTTCGGCCAATGATGCGTCGAGAAGCGCGCCGCTATAATGGCTTCACCTTTTCCGACGACGACCTTCCGGCCCGCTTCCCCTATGCGTTTCGACCTCGAGTTGCCCTCGCAGCCCAGCGCTTCGCATCGCGTCGCGGTGCTGCTGATCAATCTCGGCACGCCGGACGCGCCCACGCCGCGAGCGGTGCGCAAATATCTGGCGCAGTTTCTGTCCGATCCGCGCGTCGTCGAAATTCCTGCGTTCGTCTGGCAGATCATTCTGCGCGGCGCGATCCTGCCGTTCCGCTCGCGCGCGTCGGCCAGGAAATACGCGCAAGTGTGGATGCCGGAAGGCTCGCCGCTGCGCGTGCACACGGAAAAGCAGGTCGAGGGGCTGCGGCGGCTTTTCGCGGCGAACGACTATCACGTGATCGTCGATTACGCGATGCGCTATGGCACGCCCGGCATCGGCGCGATGCTCAATCAACTGAAGCTCGAAGGCGCGGACCGCATTCTGCTGCTGCCGATGTATCCGCAATATTCGTCGTCCACGACAGCCACCGCGTTCGACGACGCGTTTGCTGCGCTCAGGCGCGTGCGCAATCAGCCCGAGGTCCGCACGATCCGCCATTACGCGGATCATCCGGCATATATCGCCGCGCTCGCGGAGCAGGTGCGCGACTACTGGCGGCATCACGGCGCGCCCGACTTCGCCGCCGGCGACAAGCTCGTGCTGAGCTTTCACGGCGTGCCCAAGCGCACGATGGACCTTGGCGATCCCTATCACGACCAGTGCCAGCAGACCGGCTCGCTGCTGACGTCCGCGCTCGGGCTCACGCCGGTCGAGTGCCGCGTGACGTTCCAGTCGCGCTTCGGCCGCGCGGAGTGGCTGCAGCCGTACACCGCGCCGACGGTCGCGGAACTGGGCGCGGGCGGCGTCGCGCGCGTGGACGTGTTCTGCCCGGGCTTCACGGCCGATTGCCTGGAGACCATCGAGGAAATCGGCATCGAGGTGCGTGACGAATTCCTGAAGGCCGGCGGCAAGCATTTTCACCGCATCGCCTGCCTCAATTCGTCGCCCGCGTGGATCAAGGCGCTGGGAGAGATCGCCGCGCAGCATCTTCAGGGATGGCCGGTGCAGACCGTGCAGCCGCTCACGGCCGTCGCCTGAACGCGGCTTTAGGAAAGATCGCTGATGAACTACAAGATTTCGACGGAACCCGGCGCGCGTTTGCGCATCGACAAATGGTTATGGGCGGCGCGCTTCTTCAAGACGCGTTCGCTCGCAAGCGATGCGGTCGAAAAAGGCCGCGTGAAGATCGGCGGCGCGAACGTGAAACCGTCGAAGGACGTGCGTATCGGGGATATCGTCGAGATCGATATCGAGCGGCTCGTCTGGCAGGTCGAAGTGCTCGGCGTGTGCGACGTGCGCGGCCCGGCGACGGTCGCGCAGACGCTTTATGCCGAAACCGAAGAAGGGCGCGCCAAGCGCGTGGCCGAAGCCGAGCGCCGCAAGCATTTCCGCGAGCCCGCGGCCAACATGCAAGGCAGGCCGACGAAGCGCGACCGGCGCGTCATCGACAAATTTTCAGATCCGGACTGAAGAAGCTTTCCATGGTCGCGTGAACACCGCCGTACTCGATGTTACGGTCGGTCACGGCGCCGGACATGCAAATGGTGGTCGTTCCCGCGACGAGTACCAGGGCGACCACCGCGATAGCAAAGGTCAGTTTCATGGTACCCCCAAGAGCGGGTTGCCCGGTCAGTGTTCGGCCGGGTCAGGAAACGGGCATGGGCTGAAGCGGATTGAAGCATTCGTAGGATTAGGGTTAACGTGCTTCCTGCGGTGCTTTTTCGAAGTGTAGGCGACTTAGGGCTTTCCCTCAATCTGAAGTTGGCGCGGCGCGCTGAAGTGTCTGTTCCGGGTCATTTTCGCGCCACCGAGGGGCGGATAAATTCATCCGAAGCCTTGAAAAAGTCCTGGACGCCCCAATTTCCGCCGCTAGTGCGAAAAACGCGGCCCCGGTGATCAACGGCCGCTTTCGCATCCGACTCAACTCACAGCAATACACATTCAGCGACATGGAAAACACGCAAGAGAATTCAGCGAGCCAGAACCCGGCGCCCGCCGACGAAAACGCGCGCCAGGCCGCCGACACGACCAACGCCACGGCTCAGCAGCCGCAGGCCGCACCGGCGGACGCGGCTGCCGCGCCGCAAGCGGCGCCGAATGAGGCCGAAAGCGCCCTCGCCGAAGCGCAGGCCACGATTGCCGCGCTCAAGGAAGATTTTCTGCGCGCCAAGGCCGAAGCGGAAAACGTGCGCCGCCGCAGCCAGGAAGACGTCGCGAAGGCGCATAAATTCGCCATCGAAAATTTCGCGGAAAACCTGCTGCCCGTGCTCGACAGCCTCGAAGCCGCGCTTGCGGATCAATCGTCGGATCTCGCCAAGGTGCGCGAGGGCGTCGAACTGACGCTGCGCCAGTTGACGGGCGCGCTCGAGAAAGGCCGCGTGATCGCGGTGAATCCGGTCGGCGAGAAATTCGATCCGCATCGCCACCAGGCCATTTCGATGGTGCCGGCGGAGCAGGACCCGAATACCGTCGTCACGGTGCTGCAAAAGGGCTACGTCATCGCCGACCGCGTCTTGCGCCCGGCGCTCGTGACGGTCGCCGCGCCGAAGTAACGCGCATGACCCGCGTCGCCGCCGGCGAACTTCGGCGGCGACCGGCCGGCATGGCGTCCCGCGCAAAAAAAGTTATAGACCGCATCGCTTTCAGGGTCTTGAAATCGAAACTGGCGCTCTTATCTTGCGTACAGGTATGAATTTTGGGCGTTCGGCCCGGTAAATCGGCATAAGCCGGCGTGGGGCGCGTAGTCCCGCCCGCCGCAACGCCACCGCGATCAAAGTTAGGAGAGTGATAAAAAATGGGCAAAATCATCGGTATCGACCTCGGCACCACGAACTCGTGCGTGGCGCTGATGGAAGGCAATCAGGTCAAGGTCATCGAGAACTCGGAAGGCGCGCGCACCACGCCGTCGATCATCGCGTACATGGATGACAACGAGATCCTCGTCGGCGCGCCCGCCAAGCGCCAGTCGGTCACGAACCCGCGCAACACGCTGTACGCGGTCAAGCGCCTGATCGGCCGCCGCTTCGACGAAAAGGAAGTGCAGAAGGACATCGGCCTGATGCCGTACAAGATCGTCAAGCACGACAACGGCGACGCATGGGTCGAAGCGCACGGCGCGAAGCTCGCGCCTTCGCAGGTTTCCGCCGAAGTGCTGCGCAAGATGAAGAAGACCGCTGAAGACTACCTCGGCGAGCCGGTGACGGAAGCCGTCATCACGGTTCCGGCGTACTTCAACGACAGCCAGCGTCAGGCAACGAAGGACGCGGGCCGCATCGCCGGTCTGGAAGTCAAGCGCATCATCAACGAGCCGACGGCGGCCGCGCTCGCGTTCGGTCTGGACAAGGCCGAAAAGGGCGACCGCAAGATCGCCGTGTTCGACCTGGGCGGCGGCACGTTCGACATTTCGATCATCGAAATCGCGGACGTGGACGGCGAAATGCAGTTCGAAGTGCTCTCGACGAACGGCGACACGTTCCTCGGCGGTGAAGACTTCGACCAGCGCATCATCGATTACATCATCGGCGAGTTCAAGAAAGAGCAGGGCGTCGATCTGTCGAAAGACGTGCTCGCGCTGCAACGCCTGAAGGAAGCCGCTGAAAAGGCGAAGATCGAACTGTCGTCGACGGCGCAGACCGACATCAACCTGCCGTACATCACGGCGGACGCGTCGGGTCCGAAGCACTTGAACCTCAAGTTCACGCGCGCCAAGCTCGAAGCGCTCGTCGAAGAACTGATCGAACGCACGATCGAACCGTGCCGCATCGCGATCAAGGACGCGGGCGTGAAGGTCGGCGAAATCGACGACGTGATCCTCGTCGGCGGCATGACGCGCATGCCGAAGGTGCAGGAAAAGGTGAAGGAGTTCTTCGGCAAGGACCCGCGCCGTGACGTGAACCCGGACGAAGCCGTGGCCGTGGGCGCCGCAATTCAAGGTCAGGTTCTGTCGGGCGACCGCAAGGACGTGCTGCTGCTCGACGTGACGCCTTTGTCGCTCGGCATCGAGACGCTCGGCGGCGTGATGACGAAGATGATCAACAAGAACACGACCATCCCGACGAAGCACGCGCAAGTGTATTCGACGGCGGACGACAACCAGGGCGCCGTGACGATCAAGGTGTTCCAGGGCGAGCGCGAAATGGCCGCGGGCAACAAGCTGCTCGGCGAATTCAACCTCGAAGGCATTCCGCCCGCACCGCGCGGCACGCCGCAGATCGAAGTGACCTTCGACATCGACGCGAACGGCATTCTGCACGTCGGCGCGAAGGACAAGGCGACGGGCAAGGAAAACAAGATCACCATCAAGGCGAACTCGGGTCTGACCGACGCGGAAATCGACAAGATGGTGAAGGACGCCGAAGCCAACGCCGAGGAAGATCACAAGCTGCGCGAACTGGCCGATGCCCGCAATCAGGGCGACGCGCTGGTGCACAGCACGAAGAAGGCCGTTGCCGAGTACGGCGACAAGGTCGACGCTTCGGACAAGGAGAAGATCGAAGCCGCGCTGAAGGACCTCGAAGACGCGCTGAAGGACAACGCGTCGGACAAGGCCACGATCGACGCGAAGGTCGAAGCGCTGTCGCAAGCCTCGCAGAAGCTCGGCGAGAAGATGTACGCCGACATGCAGGCGCAGCAAGGCGCGGCGGGCGCGGCCGCGGGTGCGGCAGGCGCGGGCGCATCGGCGGAAGCGGGCGCGAGCCAGCAGCACGACGACGTCGTGGATGCCGACTTCAAGGAAGTGAAGAAGGACTAAGCCGGGTGAGGCGCGTGGGCGGCAACGTCCACGCGCCTTTTCGGTGGTGTCACCGGGACGCGTTTTGCGTCTGACGTGGAACGCGCCTGGCGAGCCTTTTGGGCTCTCCGGGCACGTTGTTTTTAGAGGCGCGTTGCTTCAGGCGAGGCGCAAGAGTTTTACGCGCGGGTTGCAGCATGGAACCCGCAGCATCTGAGAGGAACCGTCGCGTGACGCGCGGCGGCAGCGAACCGACATGGCGAAACGGGATTACTACGACGTTCTGGGCGTGGCGAAGAACGCGAGCGACGACGAGATCAAGAAGGCGTATCGCAAGCTCGCGATGAAGTATCACCCTGACCGCAATCCGGACAACAAGAAGGCGGAAGAGAATTTCAAGGAGGCGAAGGAAGCCTATGAAATGCTCTCCGACCAGCAGAAGCGCGCCGCGTACGACCAGTACGGCCACGCGGGCGTGGATCCGAACATGGCGGGCGCGGGCGCGCAGGGCTTCGGCGGTTTTGCCGATGCCTTCGGCGATATCTTCGGCGACATCTTTGGGCAGGCAGCGGGCGGCGCGGCGCGCGGCGGCCGCGGCGGTCCGCAGGTGTATCGCGGCGCGGACTTGCGCTACAGCATGGAGATCACGCTCGAACAGGCGGCGCACGGTTACGACACGCAGATCCGCGTGCCGAGCTGGACGAACTGCAACGTCTGTCACGGTTCGGGCGCGAAGCCGGGCACCAAGCCGGAAACATGCCCGACCTGTCACGGCCAGGGCCAGGTGCGCATGTCGCAGGGCTTTTTCAGCATCCAGCAGACGTGCCCGAAGTGCCACGGCAGCGGCAGCTACATTCCCGATCCGTGCGCGAACTGCCACGGCGCGGGCAAGGTGAAGGAAACGAAGACGCTGGAAGTGAAGATTCCGGCGGGCATCGACGACGGCATGCGCATCCGCTCGGCGGGCAACGGCGAGCCGGGCATCAACGGCGGTCCGAGCGGCGACCTGTATGTGGAAATCCACATCAAGCAGCATTCGGTGTTCGAGCGCGACGGCGACGACCTGCATTGCCAGATGCCGATTCCGTTCACCACGGCGGCGCTCGGCGGCGAGATCGAAGTGCCGACGCTTGCGGGCCGCGCGAGCTTCACGGTTCCGGAAGGCACGCAGTCGGGCAAGACGTTCCGTCTGCGCGGCAAGGGCATCAAGGGTTTGCGCTCCAGCATCGCCGGCGATTTGTACGTGCATGTTCAGGTGGAAACGCCCGTCAAGCTGACCGAACAGCAGCGCGATCTGCTGAAGCAGTTCGAAAAGTCGCTCGAGCAGGGCGGCGCGCGGCACAGTCCGCAAAGCAAAAGCTGGTTCGACCGCGTGAAGAGCTTCTTCGACTGATGCGGTCAGTTTGCGACGTAAGGCCATGACGACCGAAGCGGAGCGCGGCGCACTCTTTGCGCTGCTCGACGATTGCGATGCGACCGCCGAAAGGCGGTCGAGTCGTTTGTACACGGACTTCGCGCACGAACGCGTGTGCGTGGACGGCCATGCGCTCGACGCGGTGTGCGCCGCCATCGAAGGCGATCTGCAGCGCGGTTTGCATGCGGTCGTCGTCGCGGACTACGAGTTCGGGCGCAATCTTCAGTTCGGTACGATCGGGCGTGGCGACGAACATGCGTTGCGCGTGCTGATGTTTCGCTCATGCGCGTTCCTCTCCCGCGACGAAGCGAGCGCGTGGCTTGCGTCGCATGAAGTCGAAGACATCGCGGGCATCGCGGGCATCGAAGCGAGCGTCACGCGCGGCGAATTCGACCAGGCCATCGCCGCCGTTCAGGAGGCGTTGAGAGAGGGCGAGTCGTATCAGATCAACTACACGTACCGGCTGAACTTCGATGTGTTCGGCGCGCCGCTCGCGCTCTATCGGCGCTTGCGCGAACGGCAGGCCGTGCACTACGGCGCGTTCATCGCGTTGCCGGATGGCAGGTCGGTCGTGTCGTGCTCGCCGGAACTCTTCGTCGAGAAAGCGGGCGATCTGTTGCGCGCGCGGCCCATGAAAGGCACCGCGCCGCGTGAATCCGATCCCGAAGCGCTCCACAACGACCCGAAAAATCGCGCCGAAAACGTGATGATCGTCGACTTGCTGCGCAACGACATGTCGCGCGTGGCGGTCACGGGTTCGGTGAACGTGCCGGCGCTATTCTCGGTCGAGCCGTATGCGTCGGTCTGGCAGATGACTTCGACCATCGAGGCGCGAGTGATTCCCGGCACGTCGTTCGCCGATATCGTGCGCGCGCTGTTTCCGTGCGGCTCGATCACCGGCGCGCCCAAGTACCGCACGATGCAACTGATCGACGAGATCGAAAGCACGCCGCGCGGGCTTTACACGGGCGCGATCGGATGGCTCGATGCGAGCGGCGATTTCTGCCTGTCGGTGGCGATCCGCACGCTCGTCGTCGATGCTTCGAAGCGGCGCGGCGTGCTGGGCATCGGCGCAGGCATCGTGCTCGACAGCGTCGCCGCCGACGAATACGAGGAGTGTCTGTTGAAAGCACGCTTTCTGACCGGCGCGGATCCCGGTTTCGAGCTTTTCGAGACGTGCTTTGCCACGCGCGATGCAGGCGTGCGCCACTACGCGCGTCACGTCGCGCGGCTGAAGGCGAGCGCGGCCTATCTCGGTTTTGCGTTCGATGAAACGGCGCTCGGCACGCAGGTCGCGCAGCAGTGCGCAGGGTTCGATTCGGACGAGCCGCATCGATTGCGTATCGCGCTGGACAAGAGCGGGCACATCGCGATCACGAGTGCGCGGCTCGCGCCTTTACCATCGAGTTCGGTCGATGTGCTGCTGGCGTCGGAACGCGGCTTCGCGCCGCAATCGTCGAGCGATCCTCTGCTCAGACACAAGACCACGCGCCGCGCCGACTACGATCGCGCGTGGAAAGCCGCCGAGGCCGAAGGCGCGTTCGACATGCTGTTCGTCAATGAACGCGGCGAGCTGACCGAAGGCGGGCGTTCGAGCGTCTTCGTGCAGCTCGACGGCACGTGGTTCACGCCACCCATCGACGTGGGCGTGCTGCCGGGCGTGATGCGCGCGGTGTTGATCGAAGAGTTCGGCGCCGTCGAGCGTGCGCTGACGCTCGACGAGCTGCTAAAAGCGCAAGACGTGCTCATCAGCAACGCGTTACGCGGCGCGGTGAAAGCGCGTCTCAGGCGCTAAACCTACATCACCACTCGGCCACGCTGCCGTCCGCGTGACGCCACACCGGATTGCGCCAGCGGTGGCCGATCTTCGCCATCTCGCGCACTTTTTCCTCGTTCACCTCGATGCCCAGGCCCGGCCCCTGCGGAATCGACACCATGCCGTCCTCATACTTGAAGACTTCCGGATTCCTGATGTAATCGAGCAGATCGTTGCCCTTGTTGTAGTGGATGCCGAGGCTCTGCTCCTGGATGAACGCGTTGTAGCTCACCGCATCGATTTGCAGACAGGTCGCGAGCGCGATCGGCCCGAGCGGGCAGTGCAGCGCGAGCGCGACATCGTAGGCTTCGGCCATCGTCGCGATCTTGCGGCATTCCGTGAGACCGCCCGCGTGCGACGCGTCCGGCTGAATGATATCGACGTAACCGCCCGCCAGAATGTGCTTGAAATCCCAGCGCGAATAGAGCCGCTCGCCGAGCGCGATCGGTGTGCTCGTCTGATTCACGATATCGCGCAGCGCCTCGACGTTCTCCGACAACACTGGCTCTTCAATGAACATCAGCTTGAACGGGTCGAGTTCCTTCGCGAGCACTTTCGCCATCGGCTTGTGCACGCGTCCATGAAAATCGACGCCGATGCCCACGTTCGGCCCCACCGCCTCGCGCACCGCCTGCACGTTGTCGATCACGCCCTGAACCTTGTCGAACGTGTCGATGATCTGAAGCTCTTCCGAGCCGTTCATCTTCACGGCCTTGAAGCCGCGCTCGACCACCGCGCGCGCATTGTTCGCGACATCGCTCGGCCGGTCGCCGCCGATCCACGAATACACCTTGATCTTGTCGCGCACCTGGCCGCCGAGCAGCGCGTGAACGGGCACGCCGTGGTGCTTGCCGAGAATGTCCCACAGCGCCTGATCGACGCCCGCGATCGCGCTCATGCCGATAGGACCGCCACGATAGAAGCCCGCGCGATACATCACCTGCCACAAGTCCTCGATATGACGCGGATCCTTGCCGATGAGATAGTCCGCGAGTTCATCGACGGCGGCGGCCACCGTATGCGCGCGGCCTTCGACGACCGGCTCGCCCCAGCCCGTGATGCCTTCGTCGGCTTCGATCTTGAGGAAGCACCAGCGCGGCGGAACGACGAAGGTCTCGAGTTTCGTGATTTTCATTGAGCGTCTCCAGAAGGGTTTTACATGGTAGCAAAATCCGTCGTGTGAGCATATTAATAGTATTATTGGGAGTGTATCGGGCTATCGAAACATCAGTCGAATACCCGATAATCGTGGCGAAACCGAGAAGGAGAATCATCATTCACCGCGATCTGCATGGCCACGTGGCCCACGAACTGGGCACGGCGATTCTGCGAGGCGACTTCCAGCCTGGCCTGTCGCTGCCGCGCGAGGCGGAACTCATGGAGCGCTTCGGCGTGAGCCGCACGGTGCTGCGCGAGGCGTTGCGCACGCTCACATCGAAAGGGCTGATCGAGTCGCGACCGAAGGTCGGCACGCGCGTGCGCGCTAAAGACGCGTGGAATCTGCTCGACGCCGACATGCTCGACTGGTATTCGCGCGTCACGCCGCCGCTGCAATTCGCGCTCAAGTTGCAGGAAATGCGCGAGATGATCGAGCCGTATGCCGCCGCGCTCGCCGCCGGCAATCACGAGGCGCGCACGCGCGAGCGCCTCACGCGCGCGCATCAGGCCATGGCGGACGCGCAGAACGTCGACGAATGGGTGCGCGCCGATCTCGACTTCCATCTGTGCGTGCTCGCCGCGTGCAGCAACGAATTGCTGATTCCGCTCGGCGCGCTCATCGAACGCACGCTCGAAGGCCAGTTGCGACTGAACGCGAAGCGCGCCGAGGTCTACAACGCGTCGCTCGCGGAGCACAGCGCCGTGTTCGAAGCGATCATCGCGCGCGACGCCGGTGCGGCCCGCCGTGCGATGGCCGATCTGCTCGGCGTGACGCGCGGACGAATCGAAGGATGAAGCGCGAAGCTTAAAGCGCGTTCAGCGGAATCTTCAGATACGTCGTGCCGTTGCCGGACGCTTCGGGAAAGCGGCCCGCGCGAATGTTCACCTGAATCGCGGGCAGGATGAGCGTCGGCATGCCGAGCGTGGCGTCGCGCGCTTCGCGCATCGCGACGAACTCGTCTTCCGTCTTGCCGCCGCCGACATGAATGTTGTTCTCGCGCTGCTCGCGCACGGTGGTCTCCCATCGCGGGCCGCGCGTGTCCGGCGGATAGTCGTGGCAGACGAAGAGCCGCGTGTCGGGATCGAGCGCGAAGAGACGCTGAATCGAGCCATATAGCCTGCGCGCGCTGCCGCCGGGAAAGTCGCAGCGCGCGGTGCCGACATCCGGCATGAAAAGCGTATCGCCGACGAACGCCGCGTCGCCGATCCGGTACGCCATATCGGCGGGCGTGTGGCCCGGCACGAAGAGCGCGCTCGCCTCGATCGCGCCGACCATGAAGCGCTCGCCGTCGGAGAAGAGATGGTCGAACTGCGAGCCGTCGAGCCGAAACTCGGGCTCGAGATCGAATATCTTCTTGAAGACGCCTTGCACGGTGCGTATCGATTCGCCGATGCCGATCTTTCCGCCGAGCACGCGCTTCAGGTACGGCGCCGCCGAAAGATGATCGGCGTGCGCGTGCGTTTCAAGAATCCATTCCACCGAGAGCCGTTCCTCGCGCACGAAGGCGATGACGGCGTCGGCGGAGCGCGTCGAGGTGCGCGCGGCGTTCGGATCGTAGTCGAGAACCGGATCGACGATGGCCGCCGGCGCGCCGGCCTGCTCGTAGACGACATACGTCATCGTGCCGGTGTTGAGATCGAAGAAAGGCTGAACGATGGGCTGCACGGTGATTCTCCCCGGTGCGGTGCGAAACACGGCCTGTCGATTTGTCGGACGGCTGGTCTGGGCCTGTTCGTCGGCTTCGCACCACAGTGTAACTCTTTGCGCCAGCCGGTCTTCCGCTGACTGCCATCACCATGACAAATCGCTCCAAGAGGTGCGAATGCCGCCAGCTTCGACTTCGCGCGCGTCGTCGTGGGGGCGTGAAGCATGCTCGTCTGCGTCGGCGGCACATCGTTCTGCGCGGATGCTCGCCGGCATGGTCGCGGATTCGAAAGTGTCCCGGGGTAAACGAACAGGCGGCGCGTGACTCGATGGCCAACGCGCCGCCCCGTGCGCGCTCATTGCAAGCGCGCATTCCAACGATCGACAGTGCTTACCAGCGATAGCCCGCCTGGACCTTGTAAGCGGTCGAACCGCCCGAAGAGCTTGAAACGCCCGCGCCGACGTTCAGACTAGCCGTTGCCTGATACGCCGCCGCGAGGCCGACAGCCGCCGAACCGCCGTATCCACCGACCGCGGCTCCGACCCACTTGTCGCCTGCCTGCAGGAACGGAATGCTCGGAATGGCCAGCGCGGACGACACGGCGCGATCCGTGTAACGGTTCGAATCGTGTACGCCTTGCGAGACGGCGCTGTTCATCTGGTTGACGTTGACCGCATCGGTGCCATTGACGCCGGGTGCGACGTTGCTGATCGTGCGCGTCATGCCGGTCGACGCATTGCCGACCGACACGGTGTTCGGATCGCTTGCAACGGAGCCTTGGCCCAGCGCGACCGAGTTCGAGCCGCTCGCGACCGTATTGGCGCCGAGCGCCATCGCGTTATCGGCTGATGCGTTCGCGTTAGACCCGATCGCGATCGAATTTGCCCCGCTTGCCGACGAGTTTCCGCCCAGCGCAACCGATTCGCTGCCCGACGCGCTCGCATCGGCGGCAGTCGAATTGACCGCGACGAACTTGAGCTTGTTGAGCGTTGCCTGGTCGATATTCGTGTTGTTCGTGATGTTGATGACCGTCGGGTTGATGGACGCGATGGCGGCATCCGTTGCCGCCTGGTTCGCCGCGATCTGCAAGGCGAGGTCGAACAGTTGCGCGCCGTTGACTGCGTCGGTGCTGCCAGCCGCGACCAAACCCGCGGCAACGTTCGTCAGCGCGACGGCTGAAGACGCGCCCACGCCGCCGAGCGTGACGCTCGTGTGCTCGACATTGTCGTACTGTACGCCGTTGGTATAGGACGTCGTGGCCGCGTTCAACTGGCTCACGTTCACCGCGTCGGTGTCGTTGACGCCGGCTGCGACGCCCGTCAGGCGGCGATCGCCCTCGGTGCCGGTGAAGTTGACGGCGGTGCCGCCGGTAGCCGCGCCCACGGTGACGATGCCGCTGCCCGGTGCGCCGCCGACCTGTTGCACGAGACCGAGCGTGCCGTTTTTGATCGACGTGATGTCCGTGGTGTTCTGAGCGACGTTGGCGGTGGCTGTGTTCAACTGGCTTACGTTCACCGCGTCGGTGTCGTTGACGCCGGCTGCGACGCCCGTGAGGCGGCGATCGCCCTCGGTTCCCGTGAAGTTGACGGCGGTGCCGCCGGTAGCAGCACCGACGGTGACGATGCCACTGCCCGGTGCGCCGCCGACCTGCTGCACGAGACCGAGTTCGCCATTTTTGATCGACGTGATGTCCGTGGTGTTCTGCGCGACGTTGGCGGTGGCTGTGTTCAACTGGCTCACGTTCACCGCGTCGTTGTTGGCCGTGCCGTCGGCAACGTTCGTGACGCGCACCGGATTGGCGTTGCCGCCGGTGGCCTTCGTGTTGCCCATCATGACGACGCCTTCTCCGCCCGCGTAACTGAGCGTGCCAGGCAGTTGCGAGACGGTCGCGGCGTCTGAGCCGGCCGTCCCTTCTGTGACGTTGATGATCGCACGCCGCTGAGTGGTCGACCCCACACTCACCACATTCTGACGTCCGCCGTCGTTGCTGTTTGTGCCTAGAGCAATGGAATTCGTGCCCGAGGCCCGGGAACCCGAGCCGAGCGCCATGGCGTTAGGGCCCGTCGCGGCCGCACCCTGACCGACGGCAGTAGTATTCGCGCCGCCGGCCTTCGCATCACTGCCGACTGCGACTCCATTGTCAAATGCTGCTGCACCGCTTCCGAATACGGCAGCATTCGTGGCGCCCATTGCCCCGGCGCCTACGACGACCGATTTTTCGCGTGCGATCGCCCCGAAGCCGATGGCAACCGCGGCCTGATCGTCTGTGGTGGTGCTGCCGTAAACGCCTGCCTGGTTGCCAATCACCACGCTCTGATCGATCCCATTGTTCGCGCCCACTCCGACGACCACGCCTGTCTGGGGGCTGGTGATGTTATCGCCAACGATGACGTAATCCCCACTCGGAGGCGTGGAGTTATTCGTGCCGTTATCAGGGTAGGCAAAGGCTGACCCCGAGAGGATCAGCCACGCTCCCAGTATCAGCCGGTGAAGGTATTTCTTTTTAAAATTCACTTGTTAGACCTCTGCGTTAGGGGGCTTCAAACGAACCGTTGGGCGCTGGGCTCGAAGGCGGAATTGCCGCAGGACCAGTCGCTGGTCGCATTGAAGCATAAAATAAGTTATGCGAATCAAATAATGCAGAAGGTGCCCCGGTGCTACTGCGCCGATGAATCCTCATCGGAAAAGAGCGGATGCGGCGCGCTTACATGCACGAACGCTCTAGTTCAATAGAGCAGCAGAGAAGATAGGTGCACACTTAGTTTGACTGAATAAGTGTAGTCCGAACTAAATTTGTTTTTCGGCAAGAATTCGGAGTGAAATTGTTGCCTAGATGCGAGTTTGGTGCCTATGACTAGTCATTGTTTGCGCGCCGGCCGGTTCACCAGCGCGATGCCCGCGAGCACCATCGCCGCGGCGGCCATGAAGCGCGCGGTGAAATGCTCGCCGAGCAGCAGCACGCCAAAGGCGACGCCGAAGATCGGCGTGAGAAACGAGAACACCGAAAGCCGCGACGCCATATAGCGCGTGAGCAGCCAGAACCACGTCAGATAGCTGATGAACGCGACGACGATCGCCTGATACGCGAGGCTCGCGATCGTGAGCGGGGACACCGCTTCGACGTGCGTCTGCCCGATGCCCGCCGCGAGCACGAGCAGCAACACCGCCGACACCGCCAGCTGATAGAACAACGTCTTGCTCGCGCTCGCGTGCGCCAGCGTGGACGCCCGCACGACGACCGTCGTCGCGGCCCAGAAGAGGCCGGCGAGAATGCCGAGCGCATCGCCCGCGATGCCGTGCAGCGTCGACGCGCTGTTCGGATTGCCGTGCAGGAAGCCATCGGCGAAGGCCAGCGCGATGCCGCAGAACGCGAGCGCGATGCCGCTCCACTGCGCGCGCGACAGCCGCTCGCCCGCGACGAACCAGTGCAGCCCGAGCGCGGTGAAGCACGGTGCGGTGTAGAGAAACACGGCCATGCGCGTCGCGGTCGTGAGGCTCAGGCCGAAGAAAATGCAGACGAACTCGCCGCCGAACAGCACGCCCGCGAGCAGGCCGGCGGGCAGGGTGTCGTCGCGCTGGAAAAGCGGCACGCCGCGCGTGCGCGTCCAGATCCAGACGAGAAACGTTGCGATCAGCGAGCGGATGCCGGCTTGCAGGATCGGCGGAATCGATGCGTTCGCTTCCTTGATCGCGACTTGCTGGAATCCCCATGCGCCGCACAGCGCGATCATCACGATGATGGCGGTGGCGTCCGGGGCGCGGCGCAGGGCGAGAGAGGGCGTGCTCATCGGCGGGCTCGGTCAGGCGTGCACTGATTTGGAGCGTCGATTGTGCCAGCGAACGGGCGCCGACGAGCGAAAGGTCGGGACGAGCCCGTGGAGATTGCGAAGTTTGCGCGCCGCGGCGAACGTGCGGCGCGCGAGGGTCCGGCGTGACTCAGGAATGCTTTTCGATCAGCTCGACCTTATAGCCGTCCGGATCTTCGACGAACGCGATCACGGTCGTGCCGCCCTTCACCGGACCGGCTTCGCGCGTGACCTTGCCGCCCGCCTGACGAATGCGCTCGCACGCATCGGCGGCGTCGTCGACTTCGAGCGCGATATGGCCGTATGCCGTGCCGAGATCGTACTTGTCGGTGCCCCAGTTGTAGGTCAGTTCGAGCACGCTGTTCTCGGTTTCCGGGCCGTAGCCGACGAACGCGAGCGTGTACTTGTACTCGGTGTTTTCGCTTTGACGCAGCACTTTCATGCCGAGAATGCGCGTGTAGAAATCGATGGAACGCTGCAGATCGCCGACGCGCAGCATCGTATGGAGAAGTCGCATGGTGGGTTCCTGTTTATGTGATTGCGGGGGGACAGGAAGGAAATTGTACCGTCGGCGCCTTTTATACGCTGGCGACGCTCACAGCGCCGGCAGCAGATCCGGCGGATGATGCTTGAGCGTATGCCGCGCCTCCCGGAACTCCGGAAAGATGGATTCGACCGTCTGCCAGAAGCGCGGACTGTGGTTCATCTCACGCAGATGCGCAAGCTCGTGCGCGACCACGTAGTCGATGATCGACATCGGAAAATGGATGAGCCGCCAGTTCAGGCGGATCTTGCCGTCGCTGGAACAACTGCCCCAGCGCGTCGCCGCCGCCGACAGCGCATACGCGCGATACTCCACGCCGAGCTTCGCCGCGTACACCGCGAGCCGATCGCCGTAGATGCGCTTCGCCTCCGATTGCAGCCAGCCTTGCACGCGGTCCTTGATCTGCTGCGCGTCCGCGTGCGCGGGCAGGGCGATCGAAAGGACGTTGGTTTGGTCATCGAAGGAAAGCGCGCTTGCTGAAGAGCCGAGCGACACGCTGATCGTCTTGCCGAGATACGGAAACTGCGCGCCGTCTTTCCACACGATCCGCGGCAGCGCGCGCTGCTCGACGCGCGTCTGCCATTCCGTGATCTTCTTGACGATCCAGTTCTGCTTGTCGAGGATCGCGCTCTCGATGTCCGCGATCGTCACCCAGCGCGGCGCGGTGATCGCGAGTCCGGTGCCGTCGATGCAAAAGCCGATCGTGCGCCGCGACGAGCGCTTCAGCCGATATTCGAGCGCGCCCGCCTTGAGCGCGATGCGGCGCAGGCGCACGCCATCGGGCAGCGGCGCCGCTGGCGTTGCGGGTGTCGCGGGCGTGAGGATGGGAACGGGATCGGCGCCCGGAACGTCGCCGCGCAAAGGCGCAGGACCGCTCGCGGGCGGCGCGCCGGAGTAGGCCGGCGCATGCTCGAACGGCAGATCGAGTTGCAGGGTGTCGAGCGCGACGGCGGGGCGCTGTCGCGAGGGGGCTTTCTGCATCGGCTCGGCTTTGCGCTCACGGCGCAGGAATGACGAGAAGAACGAGTAAGGCACGCCGCGGCTCGATAAACGAAGCGAGAGCCGCTCAGCGGCCCGCGCCCGCGGCGCCGGCTTCACCCGGCTGCGCGTTCGGCGCGGCGTAAGCCTGCGGATCGATGCGGCGCATTTCCGTTTCGATCCAGCTTTCGACGCGCGTGTTCACTTCTTCGGGCGTGAGGCCCGCCGTATCGATCGGCTTGCCGATCGACACCGTGACTATACCCGGATATTTGATGAACGAATTGCGCGGCCATACGTGCCCGGCGTTATGCGCGATCGGCACGACGGGCGCGCCGGTCGCCACCGCGAAGCGCGCGCCGCCCGTCTTGTACTTGCCCTGGCTGCCCACGCGCGTGCGCGTACCTTCGGGAAACATGATGACCCACGCGCCGTCATCCATGCGCGCGCGGCCCTGGCGCGTGACCGACGCGAACGCATCGCGGCCCTGCTTGCGGTCGATGTGCACCATCTTCAGGAGCCCGAGCGCCCAGCCGAAGAACGGCACGAACAGCAGCTCGCGCTTGAACACGTAGCAGAGCGGACGCGGCATGAGCGCGGGGAACGCGAGCGTTTCCCATGCGGACTGATGCTTCGAGAGCAGCACGGCCGGCCCGTTCGGCAGATTCTCCATGCCTTCGATCGTATAGCGGATGCCGATGAGATGCCGCAGCACGACGATCGTCGATTTGCACCAGCCCGCCGCCATCCAGTAGCGCTTGTCGGCGCGCATGAACGGAAACGCGATGAAGCACGCGACCGCGTACGGCGCGGTGTACACGATGAAGTAAAGCATCAACAGCAACGAACGGATGAAGCGCATGAATGAAGCCGGAATCAGTCTTGATGACGTGCGAGGAAATGCAGCGCGAACGCGCGCAGATCCTTGTGCACGAGCGTGCCTTCGGGCAGTTCGCCTTCCGCGAGCGTCTTTTCGCCTTTGCCGGTGAGCACGAGATGCGTGGGAAAGCCGAGCGCCGCGCCCGCCTGAAGATCGCGCAGCGAATCGCCGACGACCGGCGTGTCTTCCGGATCGATCTCGAAGCGGTCGATGATCTGCTGCAACATGCCGGGCCGCGGCTTTCTGCAATCGCACTGGTCTTCGGCCGTGTGCGGGCAGAAGAACACCGCGTCGATGCGCCCGCCGACAGCCGCCGCCGCGCGATTCATCTTCTGATGCATCGCGTTGAGCGCGGCCATGTCGAAGAGCCCGCGCCCGATGCCCGACTGATTCGAGGCGATCGCCACGCGATAGCCCGCCTGATTCAGACGCGCGATCGCTTCGAGGCTGCCGGGAATGGCGACCCATTCGTCCGGCGACTTGATGAACGCATCCGAATCGACGTTGATGACGCCGTCGCGATCGAGGATGACGAGCTTTCTGTTCATGACCATGATCGGCGCTCTATGCGGCGAGCTTCGAGATGTCCGCGACGCAGTTCATCTGCTGATGCAGCGCGCTCAGCAACGCGAGGCGGTTGTTGCGAAGCGCGGGGTCTTCGGCGTTGACCATCACGTCGTCGAAGAAGGTATCGACGCTTTCGCGCAATGCGGCGAGTGCCGTGAGCGCTTCCGTGTAGTTGCGCGCGGCGAGCTGGCTTTGCACGCGCGGCGCAACCGCTTCGATCTGCGCGTACAGGTTCTTCTCGGCCGCTTCGACGAGCAGTGCCTTGTTCACCGCGGACGGCGCACCCTGTTCGGACTTCTTGAGAATGTTCGAGATGCGCTTGTTGGCGGCGGCGAGCGCCGCGGCTTCCGGCAGCGCGCCGAACTCGCGCACGGCGTCGAGGCGCGCGACGATGTCGTCCAGCCGCGTCGGGTTCAGGCTCAGCACGGCTTCGATATCGTTCGCTTCGAAGCCGCGTTCGCGCAACAGCCCGCGCAAACGGTCGATGAAGAACGCGTACACCGCTTCCTGCGAATCGGCGACGTGCGGCACGCCGGCGAACTGACGCTGCGCCGCGCCGACGAGATCGCGCAGATCGACCGGCAGCTTCTTTTCCAGCAGGATACGCAGCACGCCGAGCGCGTGACGGCGCAGCGCGAACGGATCTTTCTCGCCGGTCGGCGCAAGCCCGATGCCCCAGATGCCGACGATGGTTTCCAGCTTGTCCGCGAGCGCGACCGCCGCGCCGACGCCTGTCGACGGCGTTTCATCGCCCGAGAAGCGCGGCTGATAATGCTCCGAGCACGCGAGCGCGACTTCTTCCGGCTCGCCGTCGTGGCGCGCGTAGTACGTGCCCATCGTGCCTTGCAGCTCAGGGAATTCGCCGACCATGTCGGTCAGCAGGTCCGCCTTCGCGAGACGCGCGGCGCGGCGCGTCAGCGCGGCATCGACGCCGACCATCGGCGCGATCTCGCCCGCGAGCGCTTCCAGGCGCTCGACGCGTTGCAGCGTGGAGCCGAGCTTGTTGTGATACACGACGTTGGCGAGCAGCGGCACGCGGTCTTCGAGACGCTTCTTCTTGTCCTGCGTGAAGAAGAACTTGGCATCGGCAAGACGCGGGCGCACGACGCGCTGGTTGCCTTCGACGATCTCGCCGGGCGTCTTCGTATCGATATTCGAGACGATCAGAAAGCGCGAGCGCAGCTTGCCGTTCTGATCCGTGAGCGCGAAGTACTTCTGGTTGGTCTGCATCGTGAGGATCAGACATTCCTGCGGAACTTGCAGGAATTCCTCGTCGAAGCGGCATTCGTAGACGACCGGCCATTCGACGAGCGCGTTCACTTCGTCGAGCAGCGCTTCGGGCATCACGACGCGGTCTTCACCCGCGAAGGCCTGAAGCTGCGTGCGGATCGATTCGCGGCGATCGTCAAAGTTGGCGACGACGTGGCCTTTGTGACGCAGCGTGTCGGCGTAACCGTCGGCGTGAGCGATGGCGACGAAGCCGTGCGACATGAACCGATGACCGATGGTCGTATCGCCCGAATCGACGCCGAGCGCGCTGACCGGCACGACTTCGCGGCCGTGCATCGCGACGAGGCGCTGCACCGGACGCACGAACTGCACGCTGGTGCCGTCCGGGCGCTGATACGTCATGACCTTCGGAATCGGCAGCTTGCCGAGCGTTTCATCGAGCGCGGCTTGCAGGCCGTCGGCGAGCGTGGCGCCGGGCGCGGCGTAGCGCAGGAAGAACGCTTCGGCTTTGCCGTCCTGCGCGCGTTCGAGCTCGGAGAGCGGAAAGTCGGGAAAGCCGAGCGCCGCGAGCTTCTTTGCGAGCGGCGGCGTGGGATTGCCCTCCTTATCGAGCGCGACCGTGACCGGCAGCACTTTCTCGCGCACCTGCTTTTCCGGCGCGACATCGCGCACGTTCTTGATGAGCACGGCAAGGCGGCGCGGCGTCGCGTACTTTTCGAACGCAGGCGTTCCGTCGATGAGATCGCGCGCGGCGAGCCGCTCCACGATGCCATCGGCGAAAGCGGTGCCGAGACGCGCGAGCGCCTTCGGCGGCAGTTCTTCGGTCAGGAGCTCGACGAGGAGCGAAGCGTTGTTGGATTGCGTCATTGTTCTGTCGAGCCTCGTCAAACCTGTTCGTTGTTGCGGGTTTCGCCCGGCGGCGCGCTTTCGACCTTCAGCGGCGGCGCCCATGCGGGGCGCTGCGCTTCCTGCTCGTCAGTGACGAGATCGCGATCGCCCCTGACCGGATTGCCGAGCATCGGGAAGCCGAGCGCTTCGCGCGAATCGTAGTAAGCCTGCGCGACGAGACGCGACAACGCGCGGATGCGGCCGATGTACGCCGCGCGCTCCGTCACGGAAATGGCGCCACGCGCATCGAGCAGATTGAACGTGTGGCCGGCCTTCAGCACGAGTTCATAGGCGGGCAGCGCGAGCTTCGCTTCGATCATCTTCTTCGCTTCTTCTTCGTAGCTCTTGAAGAAAGTGAAGAGCAGATCGACGTTCGCGTGCTCGAAGTTGTAGGTGGACTGCTCGACTTCATTCTGGTGATAGACGTCGCCGTAGGTCAGGCGGCGCAATTCCTTGCCATTCGGGCCGTCTTCTTCCCATTCGGTCCAGATGAGGTCGTACACGTTCTCGACCTTTTGCAGATACATGGCGAGGCGTTCGAGACCGTAGGTGATTTCGCCGAGCACGGGCTTGCAGTCGATGCCGCCCGCCTGCTGGAAATACGTGAACTGCGTCACTTCCATGCCGTTCAACCACACTTCCCAGCCAAGACCCCACGCGCCGAGCGTCGGATTTTCCCAGTCGTCTTCGACGAAGCGCACGTCGTTCTGCTTCAGGTCGAAGCCGAGCGCTTCGAGCGAGCCGAGGTACAGATCGAGGATGTTGTCGGGCGCGGGCTTCAGCACGACCTGATACTGATAGTAGTGCTGCAGGCGGTTCGGATTTTCACCGTAGCGGCCGTCTTTCGGGCGGCGCGACGGTTGGACATAGGCCGCGCGCCACGGTTCGGGGCCGATTGCGCGCAGGAACGTATGGACGTGCGAGGTGCCCGCGCCGACTTCCATGTCGATCGGCTGGAGGAGCGCGCAGCCCTTCTCGTTCCAGTAGGACTGCAGCGTCAGAATGATTTGCTGGAAAGTGAGCATGATTGCCTTGTGCGGGGCGCGGCCATCGTCGTGACGACGCGACTCGGAGGCTCGGCCGAAGTGCTGAAACGTTGAATTTTAGCCGAATGGAGTGGCGGGTGCGGCTTTTTGGGAGGAGGGTGAAGCGTACGCGCCGCGCCGCAGCGCGCGACGCGGCTTCGTTTCAAGCGGTGTTCAGCGCGTGCCGGAGCGTTTCCGGTTCGGCGCAAACGCAAACCCGAACGCCAGCAGCACGAGCGACACCGCGATCACCGTCATATTCCCGCTCGTCACATACGGCGTGTTGCCGGACGTGCCTTGCACACGCGCTTCGAGCACGCCGGTCGTGAATGTCGGCAGCTTGGACATGACATCGCCGTTCGCCGCGATCGCCGCCGTCATGCCGGTGTTGGTCGCGCGCAGCATCGGCCGGCCGGTTTCGATCGAACGCATGCGCGCGATCTGCAAGTGCTGGTCGAGCGCGATGGTATTGCCGAACCATGCGAGATTCGTCGAGTTGATGAGAATGCCCGCGGGCGTTTCCTGATCGCGAATCGTCTTCGCGATCTCTTCGCCGAAGATGTCCTCGTAGCAAATATCGACGGCGACCGGCTGGTTATGCACGAGGAACGCCTTCTGCGCGATCGGCCCGCGCGCGAGATCGCCGAGCGGAATGCCCATCATGCGGACGAACCAGTGAAAGCCGGGCGGCACGAATTCGCCGAAGGGCACGAGATGATGCTTGTCGTAGCGATACACGCCGTTCACGTGCGGCGTGACGCCGAAGAGGCTGTTGGTGAAATCGGTCGCGCGGCCATCGGGAAGGATCGTGACGCCGATCGCGCCGAACAGGATCGACGAGTTCGTATCGTCCGCGAAGTTGCGGATCGCCACCGCGAAATCCTGCGGAATCTGCACGGACAAAACGGGCAGCGCGGTTTCCGGCGTGACGATCAGATCGGCGGGTTTCGCGGTGATGAGCCGCTTGTAGAGCGCGAGCGATTCATCGACGCCCGCCTGTTCGAACTTCATCTCCTGCTTCACGTTGCCTTGCAGAAGCCGCACGTCGAGCGGCGCGTTCGCGGGCGTGGTCCATTGCACGAGCGACAGCAGCATGCCCGCGACGATCAGAAGAAGCGCGACGACACCCGGCGCGAACGCGAGCCGCCGTGTCTTGCGAACGTGATACACCGCCTGCACGACGAGCGCCGCGACGAGCGCGAGCACCCAGCCGACGCCATATACGCCGACGATCGCGCCGAAGCCCTTGAGCGGCCCGTCGACCTGCGCATAGCCGCTCGCGAGCCACGGAAAGCCGGTGAACACCAGACCGCGCAGCCATTCGCCGAGCGCCCACGCGCTCGCGAACGCGAACGCGCCGTGCCACGTCGGCGCATGACGCGGCGATGCGTCGATGTCGCGCGCCGTGGCAGCGTCTTCATCGCCGAAACGCGCGCGCCCCGCGACGAACGACCACGCCACCGCGGACAACGCCGGATAGAGCGCGAGATACAGCGAGAACAGCGCGACCGCGGCGGCGGCGAGCGGCGCGGCCATGCCGCCGTACACGTGCATGCTCACGTAGAGCCACCACACGCCCGTCACGAAGTTGCCGAAGCCGAACGCCCAGCCGGTCGCGGCGGCGCTCTTCCAGCCGTTGGTGCGCGAAAGCCACGCGAAGAACAGCGCGAAGATGACGAGTTCCATCCAACCGCCATGCGGCGTCGGCGCGAACGAGAGCGTGTTGACGGCGCCGAGCACGGCGGCGACGAGGTAATGCCAGAAGGGCAGCGCGCGCGGCGCCGTGGCGGTCACGGACACGTCGCGTTGACGGGAGAGAAAGGGAAACGATGAATCGGCCATTGATGACGGTCGAGATGAAACGGAAGCGGAAGCAGGCAAACGGATGAGGGCGGGCGCCGTTCGATCGGGTCGCCCGCCGTGCGCTTAGTCGCGCAATTCGTCTTCGTCGTCGCCCGATTGATGATGTTGCTGCGCGAGATTCGGCACGCGCCGCACGAGGATAACGTGAATCTGCCGGGCGTCGCCGCGCAGGATCTCGAACACGAAATCGTCGATGCGCACCTTTTCGCCGCGATGCGGCACGCGCCCGAAGCGATGCGTGACGAGGCCGCCGATGGTGTCCACTTCGTCGTCGGAGAAATCGGTGCCGAATTCGTCGTTGAACTGTTCGATGCCGGTGAGCGCGCGCACGCGATACTTGCCGTCGGGCGTCGCGATGATGTTGCCGGCTTCCTCGTCGAAATCGTATTCGTCCTCGATATCGCCGACGATCTGCTCCAGCACGTCCTCGATGGTGATGAGGCCCGCCACGCCGCCGTATTCGTCGACGACGATCGCGATGTGATTGCGGTTCACGCGAAAGTCGTGCAACAGCACGTTCAGGCGCTTCGATTCCGGAATGAAGACGGCGGGGCGCAGCATGCCGCGCACGTCGAATTCCTCTTCGGCGTAGTAGCGCAGGAGGTCTTTCGCGAGCAGCACGCCGATGACGTTGTCGCGATTGCCTTCGTACACGGGATAGCGCGAGTGTGCTTTTTCGAGCACGAAGGGGATGAACTCGGCGGGCGTGTCCGCGATATTGATGGCGTCCATCTGGGCGCGCGGAATCATGATGTCGCGCGCGCAGAGATCGGACACCTGAAAGACGCCTTCGATCATCGAGAGCGAATCGGCGTCGAGCAGGTTGCGCTCGTGCGCGTCCTGAAGCACTTCGAGAAGCTCGTCGCGGGATTCGGGCTCGTGCGAGATGAAATCGGTCAAGCGTTCGAGAAGCGAGCGCTTTTCCTGCGGTTTGTCGGAATGGCGTCGACTGGGATAGGGTTCGTTCATAGCGGGGCGCCCGGAAGCGACCGGGCGCGGGTTTGCGGAAAGTTAAGCATACACCAGGGAAAAACGCGGGCTGCGTGGCGCGGCGCGCATGTCGTGAGCCATGCTAGCCCATAAACATGCAACGTGTGTGTCCGCCCCCCACCGCTGGCCGAACGGCCGATGCACACCGACAAAATTTCATACGGATCACTGCGGCTTTTGCGCCTGGCATCGCCTCAACAACGCCTCCAGCGCCCGGTCCGGCATGCCGCTTTCTCTCAGCGCCTCGACCGTCCGGCTGACGTAATCGAGCGTCGTGCCGTAGCGGCCGCTCGCGCATCCCAGCACCGTGCGCACGATCGGGTCGGCGAGCTTGCCCGTGTACGAGGCCGCTTCGCGCCGCATCACGAATGCGAGCGCCTCGACGCGCCGTCCGTCGGCGAGCGTGCATGGCAGCCACGCGGGGCGGTACGAGCCCATCGCCATTTCGCGGCGCCACAATACGTCGAGATGTTCGGTCGCGCCCGCGCCTTCGAGGCGAAACGCCATGCCGGTGCACGAGCCGCCGCGATCGAGTGCGAGCACGAGGCCCGGCTGCTCCGGCGTGCCGCGATTCACCCGCGACCACAGATACAGCCCGCGATGATAGCCATGCACCTTGCCGCGCACGGCTTCGACCGTCGGCAGCCCGGGATTCCAGATCAGCGATCCGTAGCCGAAGAGCCACACGTCCGATTGGCCGTCCCAATGCGCGAACGCCGCTTCGCGAGACGCCGCGAGTTCGGCCTCCGTCCACAGCGCGGAATCGCCGAGCGCGGGCGGATAGCCGGCGTCGGGCGCAGACGCAATGTCAGCGAGTGAAGGGGAGTCGGGCGTCTTGTCGTTCACGGCGTTTTCAACACATCGGGGACATCGGACGGGCTCAGGTCAAGGGCACGTAGGGATCGGAAAATCCCAGAGATTGCATGATATCCGTCTCGATCGATTCCATCTCTTGCGCCTCGCTTTCGACCTCATGGTCGTAGCCCTGCGCATGCAGCGTGCCGTGGACGATCAGATGCGCGTAATGCGCCGCGAGCGGCTTGCCCTGTTCGGCCGCCTCGCGCTCGACGACCGGACAGCACAGAATCAGGTCGCCCGCGACGGGATCGTCCTCGGACTCCGCATAGGCAAAGGTGAGCACGTTCGTCGCGTAATCTTTCTGCCGATACGTGCGGTTGAGCATGCGGCCTTCTTCCTCGCCGACGAAGCGCACGGTCAGCTCGGCGTCGGCGAAGAGCGACGCCTTGATCCAGCGCACGACCGTCGCGCGCGGCAGGATTGCCTTGTGCGACGGATACGCCTTCGCGGCGGGAAACTGCAAGGTGAGCGTGAGGCGCGGCGTCATTCGGACTTGTGCTGCGACTGTTGCGCCTGGCGCGCCGCCTCGGCGAGAGCGGCGTCTTTCTGCGCCTGCGCGTCGTAAGCCTCGACGATGCGCGCGACGAGCGGATGCCGCACCACGTCCGCCGAGGTGAAATGCGTGATCGCGATGCCGCGCACTTCCGACAGCACGTGCTGCGCCTCGATGAGCCCGCTCTTCTGTCCGCGCGGCAAATCGACCTGCGTCGTGTCGCCGGTGACGACCGCCTTCGAGCCGAAGCCGATACGCGTCAGGAACATCTTCATCTGCTCGGGCGTGGTGTTCTGCGCCTCGTCGAGAATGATGAACGCGTGGTTCAGCGTGCGGCCGCGCATGTAGGCGAGCGGCGCGATTTCGATCATCTGGCGCTCGAACATCTTCGCGGTCTTGTCGAAGCCGAGCAGATCGTAGAGCGCGTCGTAGAGCGGTCGCAGATACGGATCGACCTTCTGCGCGAGATCGCCCGGCAGGAAACCGAGCCGCTCGCCCGCCTCGACGGCCGGACGCGTGAGCACGATGCGCTTCACCTGATCGCGTTCGAGCGCATCGACCGCGCACGCCACCGCGAGATAGGTCTTGCCCGTGCCCGCCGGCCCGATGCCGAAGGTCACGTCGTGCTGAAGAATCTGCTTGAGATATTCGCGCTGCGCCGGCGTGCGGCCGCGCAGATCGGCGCGTCGCGTGTAGAGCTTCGGACCGTGATCCTCGTCTTCGCCGAGATCCATCGTGGCGCTCGGTTCATCGAAGGGATGATCCGGATCGTCGCCGCGAAAACGCGGATCGACTTCGCTGCCTTCGCCGTTGGCCTCGCGCGCTTCCCGCGCACGGCGCGTCGCGTGGCGCGCCTCGACGAGCGCAAGTTGAATATCGTCGACGGAAATCGGATCGCGCGCGCGGTTGTAGAAGTTTTCGAGCGCGGCGAGCGCGACTTTCGCGCCACGGCCACGAATCGAAATCTTGTGGCCGCGCCGCGAAAGCGTCACGTCGAGCGCCTGCTCGATCTGCCGCAGGTTCTCGTCGAGCGGGCCGCAGAGGTTGGCGAGCCGCGCGTTGTCCTCGCGCGGTGCGGTGAATTCCAGATGCTGCGTAGGAGCGTTCTTCAAAGTGTGCTGTCTTCAATAAGCCACTGCGGTCGTCTCTGGCGCGAGCACCAGTTCGCCGCGCAGCGAATGCGGATACGCGTGCACGATCTTCACGTCGATCATCTGCCCGATCAGGCGCGCATGCGATGCCGCCGGCGCGGGGAAATTGACGACGCGATTATTCTGCGTGCGGCCCGCGAGCTCGTTCGGGTCCTTGCGCGCCGGGCGTTCGACCAGAATGCGCTCGGTTTTGCCGACCATCGAAGCGCTGATGCGCTGCACGTTTTCCTCGATCGTCGCCTGAAGATGTTGCAGGCGTTTGAGCTTGACTTCGCGCGGCGTGTCGTCGTGCAGATTCGCGGCGGGCGTGCCGGGGCGCGGGCTGTAGATGAACGAGAAACTCGTGTCGTAGCGCATCTCGTCGACGAGCGCCATCATCTTGTTGAAATCGTCCTCGGTCTCGCCGGGAAAGCCGACGATGAAGTCCGTCGACAGCGACAAATCCGGGCGAATCGCGCGCAGCTTGCGAATGACCGACTTGTATTCGAGCACGGTATAGCCGCGTTTCATCGCCATCAGAATGCGGTCGGAGCCGTGCTGCACCGGCAAATGCAGATGCGACACGAGCTTGGGCACCTTCGCGTAGGTGTCGATCAGACGCTGCGTGAATTCCTTCGGATGCGACGTGGTGTAACGAATGCGTTCGATGCCCGGCACTTCGGCGACGTACTCGATGAGCGTCGCGAAATCCGCGATTTCGGACGAACCGAGCGTCAGCGCGCCGCGGTAAGCGTTCACGTTCTGGCCGAGCAGCGTGACTTCGCGCACGCCCTGATCCGCCAGGCCGGCGATTTCGGTGAGCACGTCGTCGAGCGGGCGCGAGACTTCTTCGCCGCGCGTGTACGGCACGACGCAATAGCTGCAATATTTCGAGCAGCCTTCCATGATCGACACGAACGCGCTCGGACCGTCGACGCGTGCGGGCGGCAAGTGATCGAACTTCTCGATTTCCGGGAACGAGATGTCGACCTGCGCGCGGCCGGTGGCGCGGCGCTGATCGATCATCGCGGGCAGGCGATGCAGCGTTTGCGGGCCGAACACGAGATCGACATACGGCGCGCGCGCGACGATCGACGCGCCTTCCTGGCTCGCGACGCAACCGCCGACGCCGATCAGCAGATTCGGGTTGGCTTCCTTGAGCTCGCGCACGCGGCCGAGATCGGAGAACACTTTCTCCTGGGCCTTCTCGCGCACCGAGCACGTGTTGAACAGAATGACGTCCGCGTCTTCGGGCGTGTCCGTCTTGACGAGTCCTTCCGCCGCGCCGAGTACGTCGACCATCTTGTCGGAGTCGTACTCGTTCATCTGGCAGCCAAAGGTCTTTACATAAACTTTCTTGGTCATGAATCGTCGCCGGTCGCAGTGGTTAATCTGGGGGCGCTAGTTAGGGATTGAAGGGTTTTGCGAGCGCTTCTACCGTGAACGGCCCGCTTTTTACTGCAATTTAGCCCGATATTATAGCGCCGGCGGCCATTCCTGACGGCGTTAAGCGCTTGTCCGGCGGATAGGCAAGCTCGCCGAGCAGGTCGTCCGTGTTGATGCGGAAGCGCTCGACCAGAAAGTCCAGCAGCACGCGCACGCGCGGCGCCATGTAGCGGTTCGCGTGAAAGAGGGCGTGGACGGCGGCCTCGTGCGTGCACCAGTCGGGCAGCACCATCCTGAGCGTGCCGGCACGGACATCGGCCGCGATATCCCAGATCGACTTGTGCGCGATGCCGTGTCCGGCGAGCGCCCACTCGCGCAGCAGGGCGCCGTCGTTGGTTTCCCAGGCGTCCGCGAGCGGGATCGTGTACGCGTAACGCTCGTCGCCGCGCACGAAACTCAGTTCGTTGAGCGGCCCCGCCGCCGTGACCACGACCAGGAAGTCGTGTCCGACGAGTTCGGCGGGCGTCGTCGGCACGCCTTTCTTCGCGAGATAGTCCGGCGATGCGCACAGCACCCGGCGATTCGGCGCGAGCGCGCGCGCGGCGAGCCCGCTGTCGGGCGGCGCGCCGAAGCGGATCGCGAGATCGATTTCTTCCTGCAGCAGATTCGACACCGAATCCGACAGCGTGAGCGCAAACCGCACGTCCGGATGCAGCGCGCTGAATTCGTCGAGCCAGCCGCGCAGCAGCGAGCGCCCGAAATTCGAGGTCGCCGAAATGCGCACCTTGCCGCGCACGACGTTCTGGCCGGCCTGGAGCGCGGCTTCGGCGTCGTCGATCGCCTGCAGCGCGATGCGGCAATGCTGCAAATACAGACGGCCTTCGTCGGTGACGCGCAACTGGCGCGTCGTGCGCTCAAAGAGCCGCGTGTGCAGCGCCTTTTCGAGCTTGATGAGGCGCGCGCTTGCCGCCGCCGGCGATAGCCCGAGCTTGCGCCCAGCCGCCGACAGGCTGCCCGCCGCCGCCGCTTCCACGAAAAGGCGCATGTCGCCGAGCCGATCCATCGTCATTTTCAATCTGCCTTTGATAATGATTCAAAGCGTAGACCAATTCTCAAAAACGTGCGCGGCTCGCACAATGCACGGCAATCGCAACCTTCACGCGGTTCACGGAGCGTTCAAGCCATGCAACTCGATCACGTCACGCTCGTCGCGCCCGACTGCGATCCGCTCATGCGCTTTTTCGTCGATATCGCCGGGATGCGCGTCGGGCCGCGGCCGCCGTTCGGCGTCGGCGGCTACTGGCTGTATCTCGGCTCGCGCCCGGCGGTGCATCTGATCGCCTCGGGCGTCGGCGCTTCGGCCAGCAGCCCGGCCGCGACGCGCATCGACCATCTGGCGCTGCGCATCGACGAAGACACCGAGTGGCGCGCCTTGCTCGAACGCCTCGACTGTCACGGCTATGCCTATCAGCTTGCCGACGTGCCGCTCACGCGCGAGCGGCAGCTTTTCGTGCGGCTGGCGCCGGCTGTCGTCGTCGAATTCGTGACCGCGCAATCCTGAATCTGAACTGGAGTCACCATGCCTCTTCCGCTACTCGCGCTGGCGATCAGCGCTTTCGCCATCGGCACGACGGAGTTCGTCATCATGGGCCTGCTGCCCGACGTCGCACGCGATCTCGCCGTGTCGATTCCGTCGGCGGGCCTGCTCGTCACCGGTTACGCGCTTGGCGTCGCGGTCGGCGCGCCGCTGCTCGCCGTGCTCACCGCCAGAATGCCGCGCAAGCTCGCGCTGCAACTGCTGATGGCCGTGTTCATCGTCGGCAACGTGTTGTGCGCGGTCGCGCCGGGCTACGGATTGCTGATGGTCGCGCGCGTCGTGACCTCGTTCGCGCACGGCTCGTTCTTCGGCATCGGCGCGGTCGTGGCCGCGTCGCTCGTGCCGGCGGACAAGCGTGCGAGCGCCATCGCGCTGATGTTCACCGGGCTCACGCTCGCGAATGTGCTGGGCGTGCCGTTCGGCACGTTCATCGGTCAGGAACTGGGCTGGCGCGCGACGTTCTGGATCGTCGCGGGCCTCGGCGTGCTCGCGGCGCTCGGCGTCACGGCGCTGGTGCCGAACCGGCACGACGCCGCGCCGAGCGGCCTGGGCCGGGAAGTGCGTGTGCTGCGCGACCCGCAAGTCTGGCTCGCATTGACGATGACGGTGCTCGGCTTCGGCGGCGTGTTCGTCGTGTTCACCTATATCGCGCCGATTCTCGAACAGGTCGGCGGCTTCTCGCCGCGCGCGGTCACGCTGATTCTGGTGCTGTTCGGCGCCGGTCTGACGATCGGCAATACGATCGGCGGCAGACTCGCCGACCGCGCGCTGATGCCCTCGCTGATGGGCATTCTCGTCGCGCTCGCCATCGTCATGGCGGTGTTCGCGAAGACGAGTCACAGCCAGATCGGCGCGATCGTCACGATTTTCGTATGGGGCATCGCGGCGTTCGCGACGGTGCCGCCGCTGCAGACGCGCGTCGTCGAGAAAGCGAAAGACGCGCCGAATCTCGCTTCGACGCTCAATATCGGTGCATTCAACGTGGGCAATGCCGGCGGCGCGTGGCTCGGCGGCGCGGTGCTGACGCACGGCCATGCGCTCGATGCGCTGCCGTGGGCTGCGGCGCTCGTCGCGCTGGCCGCGCTCGGCGTGACGTTCTGGGCCGCGCGGCTGGACGCGCCGCGCATTACATCCGAAGTAAAAGCGGCCGACGCCTGCTGAGCGCTTATCATGTTGGCTCAACGTAATCCGAGCCAACATGATCGATCATCTCATCTGCGATTGCGACGGCGTGCTCGTCGATAGCGAAGTCATCGCGGATCGCGTAATGCTGGACGTCCTTACCGAGACGTTTCCCGGCATCGACTTCAAACCGGTCGTCAAGACGGCTTTCGGGCAGCAAACGTCGCGCTTTCTCGCGCATCTGGAGACCCGGTTCGGCATTGCCATGCCGCCGAATTTCGTCGATACGATCGAGGCGCGCGTCTCCGTGGAGCTTGCGCGCTCGGTCGGACCGATCGCGGGCGTGCGCGCCGCGCTGGAAGGCTGCGGCCTGCCGGTCGCGGTCGTGTCGAACAGCCGGATGGAGCGCGTGCGCGCGTCGGTGCGGCGTGCGGGGCTGGCCGAGATCGTCGGCGCGCGGGTGTTCAGCGCGCAGCAGGTCGAGCGGCCGAAGCCTTATCCGGATGTCTATCTGCTCGCGGCGCGCACGCTTGAAGTCGATCCGGCGCGCTGCCTCGTCGTGGAGGACAGCGTCGCCGGACTGACGGCGGCGCGCGCGGCGGGCATGAAAACCATCGCGTTCGTCGGCGCGAGCCATATTCCGTCCGGCTACGCTCAGGTGCTGCGCGAAACCGGCATCACGCGGATCATGGAGCACATGAACGAACTGCCCGCGCTCGTCGCGGCGGGCGTGCGCGGGGATTTCGGCGACGTGCTGTCCTGATTTTTAAGCCGCTTCTTACGCCACTTCTTCGACCGCTTCGACAGCCGATTCACGCGCGGCCGCCAGCGCCGCGCGGAATTCGACCAGTTCCGCGATGGTCAGCATCGGCAGGCCGTGTTCCTTCGCGAAGCGCTCGACTTGCGCGCCGCGCGTCATCGTGCCGTCGGCGTTCATCAGTTCGCACAAAACGCCTGCGGGCTTGAGGCCGGCGAGGACGGCCAGATCGACCGTGCCTTCCGTGTGGCCGCGCCGCGCGAGCACGCCGCCCGGCATCGCGCGAAGCGGGAAGACGTGACCGGGACGGACGATATCGCCCGGCTTCGCGTGATCGGCGATGGCCGCGCGAATGGTCGTCACGCGATCGGTTGCCGACACGCCCGTGGTCACGCCTTCGCGCGCTTCGATCGACACGGTGAACGCGGTGCCGTAGCGGCTGCCATTGGCGGCGGCCATCGGCGGGAGTTCGAGCGCGCGCACTTTTTCGTCGGGCAGGCACAGGCACACGATGCCGCTGCATTCGCGGATCAGAAGCGCCATCGTGGCGTCGGTGAGCTTTTCGGCGGCGACGATCAGATCGGCTTCGTTCTCGCGATCGTCGTCGTCCTGCAACACGACGGGGCGGCCTTCGCGCATGGCGTCGAGCGCGACGGCGATGCGCGACGGAATATCGAACGATGCGAGTTGCGGGAGATCGGCGGAGGCGTCATCGGCGATGACGGCGGGTGCGGCGAACGACAGGCTGCTGGTGGCTTGGGTCTGGGACATGTGAAACGCTCTCGCGCAAAAATTAAGCGAAAAACGTTTCAGGGCATTGCAAACAGACAGAACGGCACCCCACGGCGACGCTGGAGCGGCGTCGTCCGGATAGACGCGATGGATGGATCGCGACGGGGAACGAACATGACCATCTGCACATCTTCTCTCATCCGGACTATGACCGTCGGCTCTGGCGTCTCACCAGATCTGCTGACCCCGCGCATGGTGCCGGCGCGGGCGCTCGCGGGCTCATGGTCCGGCCGCGAAGCCTCGCCACATACCGCCGGTGGGGAATTGCACCCCGCCCTGAAGACGTACTGAATGCCTTCGGGCCGAATGACCCGTCAGCTTTTTTAGGATACCGCACGCGCCGGTTTTTTGCACCGCCGCATGCGTCATATGCTTTGCGCAAAGCGACATATGCGATTCGGCCCTCAGCTATCCGCCCAGGCCTTCGCCGCGTTGACCGCGCGCTGCCACCCGGCGAGACACGACTCGATCTCGCGTGCGGGCATCGACGGCGCGAAACGCCGTGCGAGCTGCCATTGCGCCTTCAGTTCGTCGATATCTTTCCAGTAGCCGACCGCGAGCCCCGCGAGATAGGCCGCGCCGAGCGCGGTCGTCTCGGCGACGCGCGGGCGCGCCACATCGACGCCGAGCAGGTCCGCCTGAAACTGCATCAGCAGATCGTTCGCGCAGGCGCCGCCATCGACGCGCAATTCGCCGATCCGCATGCCCGAGTCCGCCTCCATTGCCTTCAGCACGTCGAGCGATTGATACGCGATCGAATCGAGCGCCGCGCGCGCGACATGGCTTGACGTGGTGCCGCGCGTGACGCCGAACAGCGAGCCGCGGGCGCGCGCGTTCCAGTGCGGCGCGCCGAGTCCGGCGAACGCGGGCACGAAATAGACGCCGTCGCTATTCGGCACGCCGCGCGCGAGCGTTTCTATTTCGCTCGCGCGGCGGATGATGCCGAGCCCGTCGCGCAGCCATTGCACGACGGCGCCCGCGATAAAGATGCTGCCTTCGAGCGCATAGTTCACCCGATCGCCGATCTGCCACGCGATCGTCGTGACGAGGTTGTTGCGCGACTCGATCGGCTTCTCGCCGGTGTTCATGACGAGAAAGCACCCCGTGCCGTAGGTGTTCTTCACCATGCCGGAGTCCGTGCACATCTGGCCGAAGAGCGCCGCGTGCTGATCGCCGGCAAGCGACGCAAGCGGGATGTCCGCGGCGAACACCGTGCCTTGCGTCGCGCCGTACACCTCGGACGACGTGCGCACTTCGGGCAGCATGTTGCGGGGAATATCGAATGCGTCGAGCAGTTCGTCGTCCCAGCGCCGCTCGTGGATATTGAAGAGCATGGTGCGCGAGGCGTTCGTGATATCGGTGACATGCAGGCCGTGCCGCGTGAAATTCCACATGAGCCAGCTATCCACGGTGCCGAAGGCGAGCCGTCCTTGCCGCGCTTTTTCGCGCGCGCCTTCGACGTTGTCGAGAATCCAGCGGATCTTCGTCGCGGAAAAGTAGGCGTCGATGGGCAGGCCGGTCTTTGCGCGCACCATCGCTTCGAGCCCGCGCGACTTGAGTTCGTCGCAAAATCCGGCCATGCGCCGGTCCTGCCAGACGATCGCGTTATAAACCGGCTTGCCCGTTTCACGGTCCCAGACGATCGTGGTTTCGCGCTGGTTCGTGATGCCGACCGCCGCAATCGACGAGGCATGCACCCCCGCGCGCGTGACGGCTTCAGCGGCGACACCCGCCTGCGTCGACCAGATCTCCAGCGGGTCATGCTCGACCCAGCCCGCTTGCGGATAAATCTGCCGGAATTCCTTTTGCGCCACGGACACGACGTTGCCATTCCTGTCGAACAGCATGGCGCGCGAACTGGTGGTGCCCTGGTCGAGCGCGAGAACGTACTGATCCTGCATGGTCTCCTCCGGTCTGGTCGGACGTGGACGCGTTGTCCGTTTGCGCAATCTATCGGAGCGAGGCCGCGCGGACAACCTGGCCGAATGGCATAGGCCGCGCGACGTCTTTCGCATTCTCCGCAAAATGCCTATGCCGTCTGGACGAGTGGCGCACCCGTGCCGATGGGCCGATACTGGCGGCACCAGATCGAACGAAGGGTGAGTGCGATGCGAATGAGGTTGGTTTCAGGCCTGCTCGGCGCGGCGTTGCTGGCAGGCTGCGTGGGTACGCCGAGTCTCGATGGCTCGATGGGCGCGCCGTCTTTCAGCGCGCTTCAAGGCATGTGCTCAACGTCGCCGGTCGATTACGGCGCGGACGCGCAATCCGTCTACTCGGCCTTCTTCGACGCTTATGTGGCCGAGCGGCGCGGCGGGCTGTCGAAAGACCGTTTCTGCGCGTTCCAGACGGCGATCGCTGAACGGTATCGCGCCTATCGCGCGAATCCCGGACCTGAGGCGCAAAGCGCCTGGGCGAGCTTCTTCCTCGATCAGCGCGCGCAGGCGTTGAGCTGGCGTGCAGCGGTCGACCCCACGCTGCGAGCCGGTTGACGGGTTTGCTTCGAAGTGAGGAGAGATGAAACGGACGCGGCGGCCTGCCGCGCCCTGAGTCCGGCTGCGCGTGCTACGAGTAACGCTTGAAAGCCTTGACGGTGGAGTCGCCGGTGGCGGTAAGGCGCCACTGTTGACGTCCGGAGGCGAGATTCTCGAGCTGAACGAGCTGGCGTTCGAGCAGGGCATCGAGTTCTTCGCGTTCCATGTCGACCTGATTGGGTGCTTCCTGAACCAGTAGCAGCGTGGCAAATTCGTGCGGACTCAGCATTGTGTTCTCCATGACGACCGAACGGCATAAGCAGCCGGCTTTGTAAGCCGGATCTTTTTGCTTCGAAACGTTGTACGGGGAAACTGAAAAACCGCCGGGCAAAGGCGTTGATTTTGTGCTGCATTTGCCGGGAATTGTGATTGTAGGCAAGCGTCTGACAAGTGCCAAATTTGCAGCGAAAATTTTGGCTTTGACTTTTTGTCCATGCGGAGGCGGTCCTCTGCGCGCGCGATTTCGGAGAATCAACCTTAACTTCGTGCGGCGGCGCACACAAAGACGGCGGTCCGCGCGGAGCGAGTTCGGCCGCACGTTTGACTGATTCATGCGCATCGCTCATTAATTTATACGATAAATGAATTTGTTTTGGATTAAGCGGACAATGCAATATTCATCTTTCGCCCTGATGCAACGTAAAACCCTTCGGCACGCTTCGCCTGCTCGTATTTCGGACTTTCTTCAATGACTCGCTTCAACTGGCAAAACCCGTATCCAACGCCGCGCCTGCCGGTGTTCGCCCGTAATATCGTTTCGACATCGCATCCGCTCGCCGCGCAAGCGGGTCTGCGCATGCTGTGGAAGGGCGGCAATGCCGTCGATGCGGCCATCGCGGCGGCGGCGGCCATCACCGTCGTCGAGCCTGTTTCGTGCGGTCTGGGCGGCGACGCCTTCGCGCTCGTCTGGGACGGCAAGAAACTTCACGGCCTGAACGCATCGGGTGTGTCGCCGGCGGCCTGGAACGTCGATTACTTCCGGCGCAAATACGGCGAGGAAAACGGTCTTGCTCGTCAGCCCAAGCGCGGCTGGGACACGATCACCGTGCCGGGCGTCATCGCCGGCTGGGAAGCGTTGCACACGAAGTTCGGCTCGCTGCCTTTCGCCGATCTCATGGAACCCGCCATCGAGATCGCCGAGCGCGGTCATGCGGTGGCGAGCATCGTCGCTTACAAATGGGCCGCCGCGGTGCCGGAGCTGAAGGATCAGCCGGGCTTTGCGGACGTCTTCATGCCGCGCGGACGCGCGCCCGAGGTGAGCGAGCTCGTGCGCTTTCCCGGCCACGCGAAGACGCTGCGGCTGCTCGCGCAGCACGGTCCGCGTGCGTATTACGAAGGCGAGAGCGCCGAGCGTATCGCGTCTTTTGCGCGCGAGGGCGGCGCCGCGCTCACGATGGACGACCTGCGCAACTATCGCGCGGAGTGGGTCGAGCCGATCAGCAAGGACTATCGCGGCCACACGGTGCATGAGATTCCGCCGAACGGGCAGGGCATCGCGGCGCTGATCGCGCTCGGCATTCTCGACAAGTTCGACGTGAGCGCGCTGAGCGTCGATCGCATCGAGTCGCAGCATCTCCAGATCGAGGCGATGAAGCTCGCATTCGCGGATGTGTATCGCTACGTCGCTGATCCGCGCTCGATGGAAGTCACGCCCGAGCAGATGCTCGACGACGCGTATCTGACCGAGCGCGCGAAGCTCATCGACCCGTCAAAGGCCACGCAATTCGACTTCGGCATGCCGAAGGCGGGCGGCACCATCTACATGTCCGTCGCGGACGAGCGCGGCATGATGGTGAGCTTCATTCAGTCGAACTACATGGGCTTCGGTTCGGGCGTGGTCGTGCCGGACACCGGCATTTCGCTGCAGAACCGCGGCTGCGGCTTCTCGATGGATCCGAAGTCCGCGAACGTCGTCGAAGGCGGCAAGCGCCCGTTCCATACGATCATTCCCGCGTTCCTGACGCAGGAAGTCGACGGCCGCCGCGAAGCGGTCATGAGCTTCGGCGTCATGGGTGGCGACATGCAGCCGCAGGGCCATCTGCAATCCATCGTGCGCATGCTCGACTACGGCCAGCAGCCGCAGGCGGCGTGCGATGCGCCGCGCTGGAAGGTCAACCGCGACTTCACGATCGATATCGAAGCCACGCTCGATCGCGAAACCGCGCGCGCGCTCGAAGGCCTCGGCCACACGATCAAGTCCGTCGACGATCCCTACATGGACTTCGGCTCCGGCCAGTACATCTGGAAGCTCGACCGCAACGATCCCGAGCGCGGCTATGTCGCCGCAAGCGACAGCCGGCGCGACGGGCTCGCCGCCGGGTTCTAAATCCGCTGCGGGGGCCGCGTCGCATGACCGGCCTCCAATCACCACGACCTGGGTTCATTCGCTGCTTTTAGGCAAGCGAATGGGACCGTGCGCGCCCGCGTCGGGCGAAGAATAAGGAGACGGCATGAACGAAGAGGTGTACCGGGCGCGGAATATCGCAGCGCCCGCAGAAAAAACAGCGCTTTCCCGCGCGATGATCCGGCGCATCGTGTTCTCGTCGTCGGTCGGCAATGCGCTCGAATGGTTCGACTTTCTCGTCTACGGTTACTTCGCGACGGTCATCGCGAAGGCGTTCTTCCCGTCGAACGACGAGTGGCTCTCGACCATGCTGGCGATCGGCACGTTCGGCATTTCGTTTCTGATGCGCCCGCTCGGCGCAGTCGTGCTCGGCATCTACGGCGACCGCAAAGGGCGCAAGGCCGCGCTCACGCTCGCCATTCTGCTGATGATGGTCGGCACGTTCACGATGGCCGTGATGCCGTCGTATCAGCATATCGGTCTCGCCGCGCCGCTTCTGATTCTGCTCGCGCGGCTCGTGCAAGGCTTCGCAGTCGGCGGCGAATTCGGCAGCGCGACGGCGTTCATGGTCGAGCACAGCGAAGCGCGGCGCGGCTATTACGCGAGCTGGCAGTTCGCGAGCCAGGGGCTCGCCGCGATCATGGCCGCGGCGTTCGGCTCGATTCTGAGCGCGTGGCTGCCGCAGCCGCAGCTCGAAAGCTGGGGGTGGCGCATTCCGTTCGTGTTCGGCCTGCTCGTCGGTCCGGTGGGCTACTACATCCGCTCGCATCTGGACGAAACGCCGGAGTTTCTCGCGACGCGCGCCGCACAGAAAACGAGCGCGCCCGGCGTCTCGTTCTCGAACCAGTGGCTGAATCTCCTGCTCGCGGTCGGCATCGTCGCGCAATCGACGGTCGGCGTGTATGTCTTGCAACTCTACATGCCGATGTACGCGGTCAAGCAACTGCATCTGCCGGCGACGGCTTCCTTCGCCGTCGTCGTGCTCAATGGCGGACTTCAGTTCATCTTTTCCCCAGTCATGGGCGCGCTGTCCGACCGGCTCGGGCGCATCCGCATCATGCTCGCCACGTCGGTGTTCATGGGCGTCACGATTTATCCGATGTTTGCGTGGCTGCAAGCGCATCCGACGGTCGCATCGCTCGTCGTGCTGCAAGCGGTCGCGGGCATTCTGAAAGCCGCCTACTCCGGCCCGATGCCCGCGCTCATGTCCGAAATTTTCCCGACGCGCGTGCGCTCGACCGGTCTTTCGATCGGCTACGCGCTCGGCGTGACGCTCTTCGGCGGTTTTGCGCCGACGATCGTCGAGGCGTTCATTCACGTCACCGGCGACAAGCTCGCGCCGAGTTACTACGTGTTGCTGGCGGCGGCGTTGTCGGGCGTGTCGCTGGCGATCGTCGCGTGGCGTATGCATGCGGCGCGGCGCGCGGCGTAAAGACGCATCGTCACGGCCTTTTCCCGTTTCCAGGCTTCTGCTTCGAGGGCGCTGACCGGCACGTTTCATGCTGCACTGCACCGTTGGCCGCTCGCACGGCTTGCAAGAATTTGGTGCAGACGGAACCGCCGCGTTCCGCATGAGTCTGTCCCCATGTCTGCAAACTCGTTGCAGGGCGGCTAAGATGGAAAAACAAGCCGCTAATACTCGAAGTCGAGGGCACCAGGAACAGCGTTCCCGGTGTCACCTGAACCTCGGCCGTCTTGTTGGCCGATGGCGCGTTCAGTCCAGCCTGGGAGCGCGATATATGCAAACACTCAGTACTCACGTGATGCCGTGGCGCATCGAAGACATCGATCTCACGCGGATCGATCTCAAGAAGGCGGCATCCAACGAGCACCTTCTTTTGTTGTTATGCGCGTGCTCGTTCATCGAGAGCGGCACCGATCTCTACACGAGCAATCTGAGTAAGTATTTCCATGACGACCCGGAAATCTCGGCGTGGCTCAACAATGAGTGGGAGCCCGAAGAGATGCAGCACGGCAGGGCGCTCAAGACTTACATCAATCACGTGTGGCCGGAGTTCGACTGGGACACGGCGTTCAAGAACTTCTTCGAAGAGTATTCGCTCACGTGCTCCTACGAGGCCTTCGAGAAGAAGCGCGCGCTCGAAATGGTGGCGCGATGCGTCGTCGAGACGGGCACCGCGACGCTTTACCGCGCGATCAACGATTGTTCGGACGAACCGGTTCTCAAGGAGATCACGGACAACATTCGCACGGACGAAGTGCGGCACTACAAGCACTTTTTTCACTTCTTCAAGAAGTGGAACAAGATCGAAGGCAATGGGCGCATCGCGGTGCTGGGCGCGCTCGTGCGGCGCGTGGCCGAACTGAAGAGCGAGGATTCGGAGATCGCGCTGCGGCATGTCTTCGCCATTCGTTATCCTGAGCATGCGCACGATGCCGAGTACAACCGTGAGTTGTCGGCGCGCGTGAATGCGCTCGTGCGGCGTAATCTGTCGGCGGATCAGTGCATCAAGATGTTGCTCAAGCCGCTCGATTTGCCCGCGCGCATCCAGCCCGGCGTGCATTATCCGCTCGCCAAGATGACGCAGCTTTTCTTCCGCTAACCCTCACCCGGCGATGCCGGCCCGATGCCGGCATCCTCTCATGACCGACTCCAAAACGACGCCTTCGCTCGCCTCGCACGCCATTTTCGATGAATGGCCGCCCGAGTTGCGCGCGCTCTTCGACGGCACGTTCGCAAGCGCCGATGCCGGTTTTACCGCGTCGCTATGCGCCGCCGATCAGGGTCATCGCGTGCGCACCGCATTGTTGAGCGCCGGCGAGCTGCTCGCGCCCGACGCGCGCACGCTCGCATTTGCGCTGTGGCCGACTTCGCGGACCGCGCAGGCCGTCGCCACGACGGGCCGTGCGACGCTCACTTTCGTTTTCGACGAGGCGTTCTATCAGGTGCATCTCGACGTGCGCCGCGTGCCGCTCGACGACGTGCCGCTCGCGTGCTTCGTCGGCACGATCGAGAGCGGTGAAGTGCAGCGGGTGGGGTATGCGCGACTCACGAATGGAATCGCGTTCGAACTGACCGATGCGCAGTCGGCGCTCGCGCGTTGGCGCGAGCAACTCGACTGGCTGAAGCGGGCGGCGAGCGCCGCCGCCTGAAACAACGCCGGTGCGGCGCACCGGAGCATGTCCAACTTGATTAACGGCTGCGATCGCCCGAACGCAGGCCGTCGCGCCGTCCGCCGCTAAGCAGCGCGCCCGGATTGGCCGCCGGCTTGCGCGGATTCGCGGCATGGCCCGCTTGCTGCGATTCCGCGCGTCGCGGCGCCGGGTTTGCGTTCGCGTTCGGCTTGTTCGGGTTGCGCGCTTCGCGGTCGCGCGAAGGCTGAGCGCCGGGCTTGCCGCCATTCGCGCTCTTGCCCGCATTGCCGCCATTCGAAGGCCGCGCGCCGCGCGCTTCGCCGTTCGGCCGGCCGCCGTCGCGACGCGGCTCGCCGCTGCGACGCGATTCGCCGCCCGAACGCGCTTCGCCATTCGCACGTCCCTCGCCATTGCGCTGACCCTGACGCCCTTGGCCTTGACCCTGACCGCGTCCCTGGCTGCGGCGCTGGATCGGCTCCGGCTTCGCGCTCGGATCGGGCTCGAATCCGGCAATGACTTCTTGCGGAATCGGCCGCTTGATCAGGCGCTCGATATCCCGCAGCAATTGATGCTCGTCCACGCACACGAGCGAGACTGCTTCGCCTTCTGCACCCGCGCGCCCCGTGCGGCCGATGCGATGCACATAGTCTTCCGGCACGTTCGGCAGATCGAAGTTGACGACGTGCGGCAGTTGATCGATGTCGATACCGCGCGCGGCGATGTCCGTCGCGACCAGCACCTGCAGCGTCTCGGCCTTGAATTCGGCGAGCGCACGCGTGCGGGCCGACTGGCTCTTGTTGCCGTGAATCGCGAGGGCGCTGATGCCGTCCTTCGTCAATTGCTCGGCGAGACGGTTCGCGCCGTGCTTCGTGCGCGTGAAAACGAGCACCTGGAACCAGTTGTTGCCGCGGATAAGATGCGTGAGCAGTTCGCGCTTGCGGTCGCGATCGACCGGATGGATCTTCTGCTCGACCGTCTCGGCGGTCGTATTGCGGCGCGCCACTTCGATCAGCGCGGGCGAATCGAGCAGGCTGTCGGCGAGCGCCTTGATTTCATCGGAGAACGTGGCCGAGAACAGCAGGTTCTGGCGCTTGGCCGGCAGCTTCGCGAGCACGCGCTTGATGTCGTGGATGAAACCCATGTCGAGCATGCGATCGGCTTCGTCGAGCACGAGAATTTGGAGCTGCGAAACGTCGATCGTCTTTTGCTGCATGTGATCGAGCAGACGTCCCGGCGTTGCGACGACGATATCGACGCCGCGGCGCAGCGCATCGATCTGCGGATTGATGCCGACGCCGCCGAACATCACCGTCGACTTGAGTTTCAGATACTTGCCATACGCGCGCACGCTTTCTTCGACCTGCGCGGCGAGTTCGCGCGTCGGCGTGAGGATCAGCGCGCGCACCGGACGTTTCGCGCCGCTCGCGGCCGGGGCCGAGACAGGCCCAAGCTGCGACAGGCGTTGCAGGATCGGCAGCGTGAAGCCGGCGGTCTTGCCGGTGCCGGTCTGCGCGCCCGCGAGCAGGTCGCCGCCTTTCAGGACGGCGGGAATCGCCTGAAGCTGGATCGGAGTGGGAGTGGAATAGCCGAGTTCGTTGACGGCGCGAAGCAAAGGTTCGGACAAGCCGAGCGAATCAAAAGACATAAATTGAACGTTCTATTCGTTATATCGAACGTCGCGCATGCGAATCGAGGCTGCGGCGAATCGGGTTCGGCCGGCAGAGCGCATGTGCGACGCTCGGAAATGAATCGGGCGGCGGGCCTTTAGCGGCGATCACTGATCGCCCGGCGCTGCCGCGAAGTTCGACGTGCTATCAAGACACGTCATCTGGCGCTAAGTTGCATCGAAGACACTTCGACGCTGCGGCGCTCGCTCAGTCCGGCGCTCACGCGACATAGCGCGCGACGCTCACGAACTGGCACAGGCTGCCTGCGAGCACGAACAGATGCCAGATTCCATGTCCGTGCCGGATGCGCTCGTCGTTGATGAAAAAGTAAATGCCAGCGCTGTATATCACGCCGCCCGCCACCAGCCATGCGGTTCCCGCGGCCGGCAGCGTGGTCACGAGCGGATGAACGGCCACGAGCGCGAGCCATCCCATCAGCACGTAAAGCACCATCGACACGCTGCGGGTTCGGCGCCCGAGCGTGAGTTCCTGCGTGATGCCGAGCGCCGCGAGCCCCCAGCTTACGCCGAAGAGCGACCAGCCCCACGGGCCACGCAAGGTCACCAGTGTATACGGCGTGTAGCTGCCGGCTATCAACAAGTAGATGGCCGAGTGATCGCACTTTTGCAGTATCGCTTTCAGGCGCGGCGTGCGCGCCCAGTGATACAGCGTGGAGATGATGTAGAGCACGCAGAGCATCGCGCCGTACACCGCGAAGCTCACGACCTTGTAGGCGTCGCCGTCGAGCGCGCCCTTCGTGACGAGCGCGGCGAGCCCGGCCACGGACAGCACTGCGCCGACCAGATGGCTGATGCTGTTGAAACGCTCACCGACATGCATATCGAATCCACCAAAAGACAAGGGGCGCGGCCCCAACTACGAAGGCTGCGCCCCAGACGCGTATTGTACGCTGTCCCGGTGAATGACTTACGAAACCATCAATCGAGCGGCGCCGAACGCAGATTGCTCACCTGCTGCGGCGACACCGGCGTGCCGTGGTTGCCCCACGACATACGGATGTACGTCACGACCGCGGCGACTTCCGTATCCGACAGCGCCTGTGCGAAAGGCGGCATGCCGTGCGGCATCGGGTTGCCTTCCGTGCTCGGCGGATAACCGCCGTTCAGCGTCATGCGGATCGGGTTGACGGCCGACTGCATCTGGATCGACTGGTTGTTGGCGAGCGGCGGGTAAGCCGGCGGCTTGCCGAGACCGTTCTCCGCGTGACACTTCGCGCAGTTCTCGGTGTACACCTTCTTGCCCAGCGTAAGCAGTTCGCCGCCGAACTTGTCGGAGGTTTCGAGCTGCATGACTTCCGGCGCTTCCTTCTTCTGCGGGATCGATTTGAGGTACGTCGAAATCGCGTTGATGTCCGCGTCGGTCATGTATTGCAGGCTGTTGTGAACCACTTCGGCCATCGGACCGAACACCGCGCCGCGCTGCGACACGCCGGTCTTCAGCAGATCGTTGATGTCCTTCAGGTCCCAGTCGCCGAGGCCCGCTTCCTTGTTCGACGTGAGCGACGGCGCATACCAGTTCTGCAGCGGGATCAGGCCGCCGGCGAACGCCGCCGAGCTGACCGGGCCGCCCATCGCGTTGATCGACGTATGGCACATGCCGCAGTGGCCGAGGCCTTCGACCAGATACGCGCCGCGGTTCCACTCGACCGACTTGGTCGGGTCCGGCTTGTACTCGCCTTCCGAGAAGAACAGCGTGCGCCAGCCGATCAGCAGGTTGCGGTTGTTGAACGGGAAGCGCAGTTCATGCGGACGGCTCGGCTCCGACACCGGCGCCACCGAGCGCAGGTACGCGTAGATCGCGTCCGAATCGGCGCGCGTGACCTTCGTGTAGCTCGTGAACGGGAAGCCCGGGTAGAGCAGGGAGCCGTCTTTCGAGCGGCCCGTGTGCATCGCGCGATAGAAGTCGTCGGAGGTCCACTTGCCGATGCCGTATTGATCGTCCGGCGTGATGTTCGGCGTGAACATCGTGCCGAACGGCGTGGCCATCGGCAGGCCGCCCGCGAACTGCTTGCCGCCGCGGACCGTGTGGCACGCGATACAGTCGCCGGCGCGCGCGAGGTATTCACCCTGCTTGATGAGCGCGGCCTTGTCGGCAGGCGTCGCGGCGATGGCGCCGCCCGAATGCAGATTGTCGCCGCCCGACCAGAGGACGGCGCCGGCTGCGAGGGCTGCCACCACGACAGCCGAGGAAAGTGCGAACAGGGACTTGCGTTTCATTATGTTGTCGCTCCAGACGCCTTATTGCGGTTCGCTGCCGCACTTGAGCGGCATCTTCAACGAGCCAGCGGGCGCGGGCACCGGGTTGGCGGGTGCTTGTTGCGTGGACAGCCAGGCGGCGACGGCGGTGACGTCGTCATCCGTCAGGCGCGAGGCGATCTGCTGCATGCAATCGGGCGCCTTGGCGTGACGCGTGCCCGACTTCCATGCGCCGACTTGCGCGCTGATGTAGTCCGAATGCAGGCCGACGAGACCCGGGATGGCCGGCTGCATGCCGGTCAGGCCCTTGCCGTGGCAGGCCGCGCACGCGGGAATATTTTTCGCCGTATCGCCGTTCAGTACGAGTTGCTGGCCGCGCGCGAGCGTCGTGGCCGACACGTTCGACTTGGCCGGCGGCGGATACGGAGGACGCTGGTTCGAGAAGTACGTCGCGATCTGATGAAGGTAATCGTCCGAGAGATACGTGACGAGGTAGTTCATCGGCGGATACTTGCGCCGGCCTTCGCGGAAATTCTGGAGCTGGTTGTACAGATAGTCGGCGGGCTTGCCGGCAAGACGCGGGAAGTAGTCGTTGTCCGTGCCTTCACCGTGAACGCCGTGGCACGCCGTGCAGCCTTGCACGCGCGCGGCCATGCTGTCGGTCGCCGGCTGATTGGCGGTCTGGGCTTGCGCTTGTGCGCCGAAAACGCCAGCGCTGCCGATCAGTGCCAATGCGAGCAGCGGACGAAAAATGCGTCTTGAAAACACGCGACACTCCATGAAATTCGGGGACCTGCCGAGCTTCGTGCGGCTCGGTGCGAAGGTGGCGAACCACGGCCACGCAGGGGGCGGTGGGTGGCGGACCACGGCCACAGCGGCTCGAAGAGCCTCTGATGCGACGCGGCATTCTATCATCGATGCATGATGGTGACTATTTGACACAATCTCGCTCTAAGTCCTGCTGCAGCGCATTCGCGACAATTTGCCGCGCGGCTATTGACCCTCCGCGACGAACTTCTCCAGCGCGGCCGGTTCATTGCCTTTCGACAAATCTTCGACCGCGATTCGACCGCTCATTTGACCGGTGACCCACGCCAGTCCGATGTGCTTCATGCAGTTTCGGAAGCGCCCGGCAAAAATTCAAGGCGTTTCGTTCGCGTTCGATGCTGTGCCGCATCGTGCGCGCCCGTACACCTTCCACGAGATCGATTCTTCGATGACCTTTGTTTCAGTACCGCGCGATCACGCCGCGCCGCCTTCAGCATGATGAACGACGATCCGCTCTGGTTCGCGCAGACCGCGTTCGCGGCGCTCGGCGATCTGTCGTTCGCGTGCGCGCTCGGCGCGCTCATCCTCAAGACATGGCTGTCCGGCGAACAGGCGTTCGCGCCCGTCTCGCCCGCGCGGGGCGGCTGGCGCAGCGCCGCACGGGGCGGCGCGATTGCCGCGCTCGTGCTTGCGCTGTGCTCCTTCGTCTCCCTGTGGCTCGAATCGGCGGCGATGAGCGGCGCGCCGGTTACAGAAGCGGGCGCTTCGCTGTGGCTCGTCGCCACCGGCACGCATGCGGGCGTCGGCTGGTCGGTGGCGCTGGCGGGCGCGCTGCTCCTGTCGCTCGCGGCGGCAAGCGGCGGACCGCTATCGGTTTCGCGCAACGGATTGGCGATGCTCGCGGCGCTGATCGTCGCGGCGGGCAAGTCGGCGATCGGTCATGCCGCCGACGCCGGCGCGTTTTCCTTCGCGGAAGGCGTCCAGACGCTGCATCTGCTCGCGACCGCGGTGTGGGGCGGCATCGTCATCGCGGGGGCGTTCGTGCTGCCGGCGCTCGACACGTCGATGGCGCGCGCGTGTCTGATCCGCATCGTCGCGCGCATGTCGCGCATGGCGGCGATCGCGGTCGCGTTCGTGATCGTGACCGGCGTGTTCAATGGATGGCGCGGCATCGGCGGCGCGCCCGCGGTGCTGGGCGCGAGCACATGGGGTCATGCGCTGCTCGTGAAAATCGCGCTGGTCGCGGTGGCGCTCGCGTTCGGCGCGCTGAACCGATGGTCTGCGCTGCCGAGCCTGCAACGCTCGGCATCGACGATGGATGCGCACACGGTCATCAACGTGATGCGCCTCGAAGCGGTGATGATGGCGAGCGTGTTCGTGGCGGCCGCCGTGCTGTCGCACAGCATTCCGGGCTCGGCGCTCGCGGGATGAACGCGGCGCGCGTTATTCGTAGCCGAGCTTGTGACTGACGATCGGCGCGCAAAAGAGCGCGACCGCGCAGCCGATCACCTTGCCTTGCAGTTCGACGAAGGCCGTATGCGAATCGGCGACGAACATCACTTCGAGAAGTTGCGGCAGGCAGAAAACCGCCGCCGCGCCGATGAACCAGCGCGTCACGGCCGCAATGCGCCAGCCGTGCTGCGCGCCGATGCCCGCCGCCACCACGCGCGCGACGCCCAGCGCGACGAGCGAGCCGACCGCCAGTTGGGCCCGGACGTATTCATCGGGAAGGACGTGCCACATGATCGTTCTCGCTTTTCTAATTGACCGGTTTCGAGCCTATGCGCAAGAAGCTCGCCAGTATGTACGAGAAAACGCAGATCGTGAAGCGCGGCACCCGCGCGCTCAGAACGTGTGCTCGGGTCCGGGAAACGAACCGTCTTTCACCGCGCGCACGTAGGCATCGACGGCTGCGAAAATGCTCGGCTGACCTTGCATGAAATCCTTGACGAAGCGCGGACGCTTGCCGTGAAAAATGCCGAGCATGTCGTGCAGCACGAGCACCTGCCCCGAGCAGTCGATGCCCGCGCCGATGCCGATGGTCGGAATCGCGAGGGCTTCGGTGACTTCGCGCGCGAGGAGTGTCGGCACGGCTTCGATCACGATCAACTGCGCGCCCGCTTCCTGCAGCGCCATGGCGTCGCGCTTCATCTGTTGCGCCGCCGCTTCGGACTTGCCCTGCACCTTGAAGCCGCCGAACGCATGCACCGATTGCGGCGTGAGCCCGACGTGCCCGCACACCGGAATCGAGCGCTCGACGAGAAAACGCACGGTTTCAGCGAGCCATTCGCCGCCTTCGATCTTCACCATCTGCGCGCCGGCGCGCATCAACTGCACGGCGTTTGCATAGGCGTCTTCTTTCGAGCCGATCGTGCCGAAGGGCATGTCCGCGACGATCAGCGCGCTGCGGTTGCCGCGCGCCACCGACGCCGTGTGATACGCGATGTCGGCGAGCGTGACGGGCAGCGTCGTGTGATGCCCTTGCAGCACGTTGCCGAGCGAGTCGCCGATCAGCATGACATCGACGCCCGCGCGTTCGAGCAGCGCCGCGAAGCTCGCGTCGTAGCACGTGAGCATCGCGATGCGCTCGCCGGTCTCGCGCATGGCCTGGAGCTTGGGGACGGTGATCGTCGAGCGATTCGTTTCCTGCAGATACGTCATGATGGTTTCGCTAGAGAGAGCAGATCGGCCGGCGCGCTCGGGCCCGGTCAGGCCGACACGCCTTTGACAAAGAATTCCTTGCGCCCGCGCATGGACCCGATGCGCTCCAGGAGGAGCGCGAGATCTTCATCCGATGCGAGCGGATTCAGATGCTCGGCGTTGACCGTGAGCACCGGCGTCGCGTCGTAGTGATAGAAGAACTCGTTATAAGCATCGCAGAGCGCGCGCAGATAGGAATCGGAGATTTGCAGTTCCATCGGCAGCGCGCGTTTCTGGATGCGTGCGAACAGCACTTCCGGGCTCGCCTGCAGATAGATGACGAGATCGGGCGCGGGGCCGCTCGAACGAATGTGCGAGGCCATGTCCCTGTAAAGCTGGAACTCGTCGTCGGGCAGCGTGAGGCGCGCGAACAGCTCGCTTTTCTGCGTGAGGAAGTCGGTCATGAGCGTGGAGCCGCTCGTGACGATATCGGCGGCTTCCCGCGTCTGCGATGCGCGCTGCAAGGCGAAGCTCAGTTGCGTGGCGAGCGCATGACGCGTGGTGTCGCGATAGAAGCGCTCGAGAAACGGATTGTCCTGCGGGCGCTCGAACAGCGTGCGCATCGACCAGCGTTCGGCGAGCAAGGTCGCAAGCGTCGTCTTGCCGACGCCGATCGGGCCTTCGATTGCAATGTAGCGATGCGGCGGCCGCAGTTGCGGCGCGGTGACGGTCAGTGGCGGAACACTCATCGGCAGTCTGTCTTGTTGGAAGGGGCGGTGTCGGCGTTCGCGTCGCGCGCTGGCGCGCCGGCCATGCACTGGCACGTCGCCACTTTCTCGATGCGCTGATCGGCGACGCCGGCAATGAAGGCATCCGCGCGGCCGCGTTGAGGAAGAATGAGCTCGGGTTCGAGCTCGACGAGCGGCACGAGCACGAAGGCGCGTTCGGTCATGCGCGGATGCGGCACGACGAGATCCGCTTCGTCGATGCTCGATGCGCCGTACAGCAGAATATCCAGGTCGAGCGTGCGCGGCGCATTGCGATAGGGCCGCTCGCGGCCGAACTGCTCCTCGATGTGATGACACAGACGCAGAAGCGACCGCGCCGGCAGACTCGTTTCGAGCTTGACGACGCAATTGAAATAATCGTCGCCCGAAGCGTCGATCGGCGCGGTGCGATACAGGCTCGATTTCGCGAGCACGGTGATCGTGTGCTGCTGGGCGAGACACACGACTGCGTCTTTCAGGGTCTGGCGCGCATCGCCGAGATTCGCTCCCAGGCCCAGATAAGCAATCGTCATGGCAGAAGTCCTACGCGTAGGTTGCAGCGAAAAACGGGAAAGCCACAGCGCTTTCTCGCTACTGTAACCAAATCCGGCCTTACTCGTTGTCGGCGTCTTCGCGCTGAGTCGCCGCACCGGGACTTGCTTCACCTTCGCTTCCCTGCGCGGGCTGCTCCGCCGACTCGCCCGAGCGGCGCTTCGCGTTGCTGCGACGCCGCCGCTTCTTCGGGCCGCTCTTCTCCTTGCCGCCTTGCGACAACAGCGCTTCGCGTTCGGCGTGATCGCCGCTGATGAAGTCGCTCCACCATTGGCCGACTTCGGCGTCGAGCTCGCCCGATTCGCAACGCAGTAGCAGGAAATCATACCCCGCTCTGAATCTTTGGTGTTCCAGCAGCTTCAGCGCGCTGCGGCCGCGTTTTTCCAGCCGATGCTGAAGACCCCAGATCTCGCGCATATCGGACGAGTAGCGCTTGTGGATGGCGAGCTTCTCGGTCTGCATGTCGAGCACGTCGTCCATCGCGCGATGCAACGCGGGCACCGGATACTCGCCGTTCGCGGTGAATTGCTGCCAGCGCGTCTGCACGTCGTGCCACAGCAGCGTGGCGAAGAGAAAGCCCGGCGAAACCGGTTTGCCCGCGCGCACGCGTTCGTCGGTGCTGGTGAGCGCGAGCGTGACGAACTTCTCGCCGTGCGGCTGTTCGAGCACGACATCGAGCAGCGGCAGCACGCCGTGATGCAGGCCTTCCTGACGCAGCCGCGTGAGACACGCGAGCGCGTGACCCGAGAGCAGCAGCTTCAGCATCTCGTCGAAGAGACGCGCGGCCGGCACGTTGTTCATCAGGTCCGCGAGATCCTTGATAGGCGCGCGCGTGGCTTCGTCGATCTCGAAGCCGAGCTTCGCCGCGAAGCGCACGACGCGCAGCATGCGCACCGGATCTTCGCGATAACGCGTGGCCGGATCGCCGATCATGCGCAACAGCCGCGCGCGGATATCGGCCATGCCGTCGTGATAATCCAGCACGGTTTGCGTGGCCGGATCGTAGTACATCGCGTTGATGGTGAAATCGCGCCGCGTGGCGTCTTCGTGCTGCTCGCCCCAGACGTTGTCGCGCAGCACGCGGCCGCTTGCGTCGACGGCATGCGTGCGGCCATCGAGTTCGCCGCGCTTCAGCCGCCGCGGCGGTTCGGCGGACGGCTCCGGCGGCACATCCATGAGCGCGCGGAACGTCGATGTCTCGATGATCTCCTGCCCGAACTGCACATGGACGATCTGAAAGCGCCGCCCGATGATGCGGGCGCGGCGAAAGAGCTTTTGCACCTGATCGGGCGTGCCGTCGGTGGCGACGTCGAAGTCCTTGGGCGCAACGCCGAGCAGCAGATCGCGCACCGCGCCGCCGACGATGAACGCGCGGTGTCCCGCGTGCTGCAGGCCTTCGGTGACGCGCACGGCGTTCTTCGAGATCAGCGACGGATCGATGCCGTGGATCTCCGAGGACAGGATCACCGGCACGTTCGGATCGCGCTTCACGTGCGGGGCGGCTTTCTTGCGCGTGCTCTTGCGAGCGGGTTTTGCTTCTTGCGAAGCGTTCGGCGTGTCGTTGGCTGCGCCTGCATTGCCTTCGTCGGCGGAGGCGCTTTCTTGCCCGAACAGCTTGCGGATGAGTTTTTTAATCACGTGTGTCGAACAGGTTCAGGATGCGCCAGCCTTGGGCTTGCGCGTGCGCGCGCAGGGTGTCGTCGGGATTGGTCGCGACCGGGTCGGTGACGCGCGCAAGCAGCGGGATGTCGTTGTGCGAGTCGCTGTAGAAATAGCTGTGCTTGAAGTCGCCGAGTGTCTTGCCGATCGACGCGAGCCATTGCTCGACCCGCACGATCTTGCCTTCGCGATAGCTCGGCGTGCCCGTGGGCCGGCCGGTGAGCGCGCCCGCCGGATGATTGCCGACAGTTTCCACTTCGCACGCGATCAGCGTTTCGATGCCGAACGCCTCGGCGATCGGCGCGGTGATGAACGCGTTGGTCGCGGTGACGAGACAGCAGAGATCGCCGTTGTCCTGATGCTCGCGCACCAGCGTTACGGCCGCCGGCACGATGCGCGGATTGATCACTTCGCGCATGAACTGGGCGTGCCAGTCGGTCAGTTGCTCGCGCGAATATTTCGCGAGCGGCGCGAGCATGGCATGCAGATACGCGTTGATATCGAGCACGCCCGCCTTGTAATCGGCGTAGAAGGCATCGTTCTGACGGGCGAAAGATTCCGCTTCGACGATGCCGAGCTTCACCATGAAGCGGCCCCATTCGTGGTCGCTGTCGGTGGGGATGAGCGTGTGGTCGAGATCAAACAGGGCGAGGTTCATGGGTGCGCATTTTACTTGAAGCGGGTCGGATCGTTGTCCGGCGCGGCGGACGCGCCATCCGCGCCCGAATTCCGGGCCGGCGCGTCGTCGGTTGCGACCGGTGCGAGCGGCGCGGCGCGGCCGGTTTGCTGGAGCATCGCACGCAGAAGAGGGCGCGTCACCGCGCGTTTTTGTTCGAGCGAGAAGCGGTCGAGTTCGTCGAGCAGCGCCATGAGGCTCGGCATGTCGCGGCGAAAGTGCGTGAGCAGATAGCCCGGCACGTCGTCCGCCAGCACGATGCCGCGCTCGCGCGCCGCGTGCTTGAGCACCGACGCCTTCGCCTCGTCCGAAAGCGGCTGGAGATGGAACACGAGGCCCCAGCCGAGCCGCGTGCGCAGGTCTTCGCGCACGGTGAGCGCGAGCGGCGCGTCGTTGCCGGTGGCGACGAGCGCGCTGGTGGGCTGCGCGCGCACTTCGTTGAAGAGATTGAAGAGCGCGATCTGCTGCGCGGGCGACAGTCGGTCGCAATCGTCGATGGCATAGAGCGTCACGCGCGGATCGAAGCCGAACGCGTTGAGCGCGCTTTGCGGGCTCAGATAGCGCGCGTGGCCGTTCGCTTCGTGCGTGAGCGCCTGCAGCAAGTGGCTGCGGCCGCTGCCCGGCTCGCCCCACACGTAGAACGTGCGGTCCGCGACGGGGCCGGCCGCGAGCGCGCCTTCGAGCTCGCGCAGCCGCGCGATCAGCTCGTGATTGCCGGCGGCGAAGAAATTATCGAACGTGGCGGGCGGCGGCGTGCCCAGATCGAGCGTCAGTTGGCGTTGCACGGGAGATCGGTGTCGTCGGGCCTTGCGTCGGGCATATCTTGAAAACCGGCGGATGAGCCGTGCGCGAGACGCGCAAAGCCGCATCGGACCGTTTCGCGGGCATTTCGCGGCTGCGCTCGGGTTTTCGGGCTGAATCTCGAAAAGAGCGTTGCCGGCGCGTGCGCCGCGTGCGGGAAATCCGGTCGTCGGGTCATCATCGGGTAAAATCGCATTTTACCGACCTTCTCGCACTCCCCCCATGAATCAACCGAAATCCGCCTCCGGCACCCAGGGTCTGTCGTATCGCGACGCGGGTGTGGACATCGACGCGGGCGACGCGCTCGTCGATCGCATCAAGCCGTTTGCCAAAAAGACGCTGCGCGAAGGCGTGCTGGGCGGCATCGGCGGATTCGGCGCGCTTTTCGAAGTGCCGAAGAAGTACAAGGAACCGGTGCTCGTGTCGGGCACGGACGGCGTCGGCACCAAGCTGCGCCTCGCCTTCACGCTGAACCGCCACGACACGGTCGGCCAGGATCTCGTCGCGATGAGCGTCAACGATATTCTGGTGCAGGGCGCCGAGCCGCTCTTTTTCCTCGATTACTTCGCGTGCGGCAAGCTGGATGTCGATACCGCCGCGGACGTCGTGAAGGGCATCGCGCAGGGCTGCGAATACGCGGGCTGCGCGCTGATCGGCGGCGAGACGGCGGAAATGCCGGGCATGTATCCGGACGGCGAATACGACCTCGCCGGTTTCGCGGTCGGCGCGGTGGAAAAGAGCAAGATCATCGACGGCAGCACGATCAAGCCGGGCGACGTCGTGCTGGGCCTCGCGTCGAGCGGCATTCATTCGAACGGTTATTCGCTGGTGCGCAAGATCATCGAGCGCGCGAATCCCGATCTGAACGCCGATTTCGACGGCCGCTCGCTCGCCGACGCGCTGATGGCGCCCACGCGCATCTACGTCAAGCCGCTGCTTGCCGCGATGCAGAGCGTCACGGTGAAGGGCATGGCGCATATCACGGGCGGTGGTCTCGTCGAGAACATTCCGCGCGTGCTGCGCGAAGGGCTGACGGCGGAGCTGGATCATCGCGCGTGGCCGCTGCCGCCGCTGTTCGCGTGGCTGCAGAAGCACGGCGGCGTTGCGGATGCGGAGATGCATCGCGTGTTCAATTGCGGCATCGGCATGGCGGTGATCGTCGCGGCCGAAGATGCCGATGCGGCTACCGGTTTGCTGTCGGGTGCGGGCGAGCAGGTCTGGAAGATCGGCGTCGTGCGCGAAAGCAAGGAAGGGGAGGCGCAGACGGTGGTGGTTTAAGTCGCTTGCCGTTTGGTTGCAGCCAAAACCCTCGCTCGGTGCGAGGGTTTTGTATTTTTAGCCCGGATGTTGCAGTAGTAGCTGCTCGAGATCAGGCAGAGCGGTTTTCACCGTTTCCCATACGATATCGAGGTTTGTATCGAAGTAACCGTGTGTCATTCGATTGCGCATGCCGCGCAGTTTCTTCCAAGGTACGCCCGGCGTGGCCGCTGCGAATTCGGGAAACTCCGCTTCGATCTGAACCGCCGCCTCGCCGATCACGATTAGATTCAGAATGACGGCTTGCTGGATCATGCGGGTTTCGAGGAATTCGGATTTGTCGATTCCATCGAGGTACCCGCGCGCGGTTCTCGATGCGTCCCGCATGTGTTCCAGATAGTCCCCGAGACGCAATTGTCGCTGCTTTGCGTTCATACGATGCGCGCCTCGTCGAGCACTTCGCCGCGAAATGCCGCGGGCAGATCCTGCGGCGTCACGACGTCGACCGATACGCCGAGCAGATCTTCGAGCTCGACCTGAATCGCGCCGAGATCGAGCAATGTCGCTCCGGGCAGCGGGTCCACGAGAATATCGAGATCGCTCTCGTCGTCGTCGTCGCCATGCAACACGGAACCGAAGACGCGCGCGTTGGCCGCGCGATTGGCGGCGACAATGCGAAGAATGTCGTCGCGATGGGCGTATAGGGCCGCGGAAGGTCTGCTCATATCGAATCCGAATGGCGCGGTGGGGGCCCGTCAATCATAGCGCGGGTGGACGTTCAGGGCCTACCCGCAAAGCGGTGTCGGCCTCAGCGCCCTAAAATCCGCTCCACCGCCTCCACCACCCGCTCCGTCGCATCCCCCGCACAACAATCCACGACGACTCTTTCAGGCATCGCCCTCAACCACGTCAATTGCCGCTTGCACAACTGCCGCGTCGCGAAGATGCCTTTGTCGCGCATTTCATCGTAGCCGCATGCGCCGTCGAGATACTCCCACGCTTGCCGATAACCGACGCAGCGCATCGACGGCATCGAGAGATCCAGATCGCCGCGCGCACGCAACGCGCGCACTTCGTCGATGAAACCGTGCGCGAGCATCGCATCGAAGCGCGCCTCGATGCGCTTGTGCAGCACCGCGCGATCCGACGGCTCCAGCGCCACCGGCACGAAGCGGTACGGCGTTTCCCGATCCTGAATGCGCGGCGCGGCGAGCAGCGCGGACATCGGCTTGCCGGACAGCATGAACACTTCCAGCGCGCGCTGGATGCGCTGCGAGTCGTTCGGCGCGAGGCGCGCGGCGGTCTGCGGATCGACTTCGGCCAGGCGCGCATGCAACGCGGGCCAGCCGTCGCGGGCGGCGTCGGCATCGAGCGCGGCGCGCACGTCGGCATCGGCGGAGGGAAGATCGTTGAGTCCTTGCGTCAGCGCCTTGTAGTACAGCATCGTGCCGCCGACCAGCAACGGCACGTTGCCGCGCGCGACGATCTCGCCCACAAGCCGCAGCGCGTCCGCGCGAAACTGCGCGGCGGAATACGAATCGGCGGGATCGATGATGTCGATCAGATGATGCGGCGCGGCCGCGCGCTCCTCCGCGCTCGGCTTGGCCGTGCCGATATCCATCTCGCGATAGACGAGCGCCGAATCCACGCTGACGATCTCGACAGGATGCCGCGCCGCGAACGCCAGCGCGGCGGCGGTTTTTCCAGACGCCGTCGGGCCAAGCAGACAGGCTACCGGCAAGGCGCTCATTGTCCGCGCATGAAAAGCCGGTCGAGATCGGCGAGGGTTAGCTGATACCACGTCGGCCGGCCGTGATTGCACTGGTCCGCGCGCTCGGTCGCTTCCATCTGGCGCAAAAGCGCGTTCATCTCGTCGAGCGTGAGCCGCCGGTTCGCCCGCACCGCGTTGTGGCAGGCGAGCGTGCCGAGCAGTTCGTGCTGGCGTTCGGTCAGCACGCGCGAGCCGCCGTAGGCATGCAGATCCGCGAGCACGGCGCGCGCAAGCGCTTGCAGATCGGCGTCTTTCAAAAGCGCGGGCACGGCGCGGATCGCGATCGAGGTCGGCGAGAGCACGGCGAGATCGAAGCCGAGCGCGTCGAGCGTCTCGCGCTCTTCCTCGACGATGCCGATTTCGACCGGCTCGGCCGTCATCGAGACGGGAATCAGCAGCGGCTGCACGGCGATCGCGCGATCGGCGAGCGCGTGCTTGAACTGCTCGTAAAGAATGCGCTCGTGCGCGGCGTGCATGTCGACGATCACGAGCCCACGCGCGTTCTGCGCGAGCACATAGATGCCGTGAATCTGGCCGACGGCGAAACCGAGCGGCTGTTCGTCGTGGCTATCGAGCGGTGCGTTGTAAGCCGGCGTGTCCTCCGACGCCCACGCCAGCGCCGGCGACGGCGCGTCGCGCGTGGTCGTGGCATCGGGCGTGCCGGCGCCGGCATCCTTGCGGCCGAAGAGCGCATCGTAGAGCGCGAGCGGCTGCGCGACCGGCAGCGTGCCTTGCGTCATGCGCGACTGACGCATCCAGTTCGTGCCGTTCTCGCTTTTCAACGAGAGCGTTTCAGGCGTGCCGGAAAAAGGCTTCGCGCTGAACGACGTTTCGCCCGTGGGCGTGAGTTGCGCCGCGTGCCCGCCCGAGGTCGTTTCCGGCGATGCGCCCGCATGCCGCGCGAGCGCACGCTGCACGGCGTGAAACACGTACTGGTGAATCGAGCGCGAATCGCGAAAGCGCACTTCGATCTTCGACGGATGCACGTTCACATCGACCGATTCGGGCGGCAGGTCGAGAAACAGCACGTACGCCGGGTAGCGGTTGCCGTGCAGCACGTCTTCGTACGCGGCGCGCACGGCGTGCGTGAGCAGCTTGTCGCGCACGAAACGGCCGTTCACGAAGAAATATTGCTGGTCGGCGCGGCCGCGGCTCGCGGTCGGCAAACCGGCGCAGCCATAGACGGCGAGCGGACCCGCGCGCTCGTCGAGCGGCAGATGCGCGGTCTCGAACACCTCGCCGAGAATCTTCGCGACGCGCGCCTGCGGATCGCTCGCGTTCCAGTGCTCGACGGCGCGGCCGTTGTGCATCACCGAAATCGCGACGTCGGGCCGCGCGAGCGCCGTGCGGCGAATCACATCGAGGCAATGGCCGAGTTCGGTCTGCTCGCTCTTCAGGAACTTGCGGCGCGCGGGCGTGTTGAAGTACAGCTCGCGCACTTCCATCGTGGTGCCGACGGTGCCCGCGGCGGGCGAGATCACACCGGTCTGCGCGTCGATGCGCGTCGCGTGCGGGCAGCTTTCGGTGCGGCTCGTGATGAACAATTCGGCGACGGACGCGATCGATGCGATCGCCTCGCCGCGAAACCCGAGCGTGGCGACGGCTTCGAGTTCGGCGAGCGAGCGGATCTTGCTCGTCGCGTGGCGCATGAGCGCGAGGGGAAGTTCGTTCGGCGGCATGCCGTAGCCGTCGTCGGCGACCACGATGCGCTTCACGCCGCCTTCGTCGAGCGTGATGCGCAGCGTGCGCGCGCCAGCGTCGAGCGCGTTTTCCAGCAGCTCCTTGACGACCGACGCCGGCCGCTCCACGACTTCGCCCGCGGCGATCTGGCTGATGAGCTGGTCGGGCAGCGGGGCGATGGCGCGCGAACGGCGCGCGTCGCCGGCTGTCAAAGCGGCTGCCGGGCTGTCGATGGCGGCGCTGGCGGTGGGTTCGTTGAGATCGGCCATGACGAAATTATAGCGTTCGCGACCGGGCGCCTTCTTCGCGCACCGCATCTGTCCACGGCCGCCAACTGAACGCAGGTTGGCGCTTCGACACGGTTTTTTAACCGGCGCGCCGCGTCACTTCGGTATCATGGCGCGACTCCCCTGTTCGTTGCCGACGCGCAATTTTTTGCCGCGCCGGTGCAATTTTTTCGAGGAAAGCTTTTTTGGACACGCTGCTGCAATTCCTGGGACTCATCCTTCACATCGACAAGTCGCTCGGTGTCTTCATCCAGAATTACGGCGCCTGGGTCTACGCGGTCTTGTTCCTGATCGTGTTTTGCGAAACCGGGCTCGTCGTGTTTCCGTTCCTGCCGGGCGATTCGCTGCTGTTCATCGGCGGGGCGTTCGCCGCATCGCACGAGATGGATCTGTTCGCGCTGATCGCGCTGCTGCTCGTCGCGGCGATCGTCGGCAATACGGTGAATTACTGGATCGGGCGCGCCATCGGGCCGAAGGTCTTCGACACGAACATTCCCGTGCTCGAACGCTTTCTCGACCGGGCGGCGCTGCAAAAGACGCACAACTTCTACGAGAAACACGGCGGCAAGACTATCGTGATCGCGCGTTTCGTGCCGGTGGTGCGGACCTTCGCGCCGTTCGTCGCGGGGGTGTCGTCGATGAGTCACGCGCGCTTTCAGCTCTTCAATATTCTGGGCGCGCTCATCTGGGTGCTGCTGCTCGTGTTGCTCGGCTATTTCTTCGGCAACATTCCGTTCATCAAGCAGTATCTGAATGTGATCGTGCTGGTGGGGATCGGTGCGGCGATCGTGCCGATTGCGATCGGCGCGCTGTGGAAAATGAGCCGGCGCAACTCGAAGGCCTGAGTTCGGATGCATCCCCCCGCGAGGCCGCCGGACGGGCCGCCTCGCGAGCGCAGTGCAGCGGCGTTATCCGCGGCGGAACAGGCGGATGACGAAAATCAGCACCATCGCGCCGATCACAGCGGTGATCAGCGTGCCTAGGATGCCGCCGCCGAACGAGACGCCGAGCATGCCGAAGAGCCATCCACCGATGACGCCGCCCACGATGCCGACGAGGATATCGACGATCACGCCGAAACCGCTGCCGTTCATGATGAGGCCGGCGAGCCAGCCGGCCACGCCGCCGATGATCAGACTGAGGATGATGCCGTGTTGCAGGATTTGCATGCGTTGAGACTCCATTGAGATTGAGAATTGCGGGTTGCAGGGGGACCTGCAACCGGGCGCGGAAAATGTAGCGGAAAGGGTGGCCTGCTGACTGTCAAAGATTGTCGGCGCAGTGGTGCGCGAATTGCCCCGGTGGCGCGTGCTAAGAGGTCCCGCGATTTACGTCAAAAATTTAGAATGCCAAACGGTTACGTCGGCGGTTTTCAAAGTGAATCGTTTAGATCACAGCGACGAAATTGTTTCTGTAATGTTTTATGCTGGCGGGGTTTGTGTTTCTTCAGAGTTTGGAATTCGTTCGGAGCATCGCTCTGAGCATGTGTGCATAACGAGGGCGCCGCGTGCGAGCGCGGCCGGACTAGTCAGAAGAGTCAAGACGAAGAGCATGGAAAAGCTGGTTGTGGTGCATAAAAGCGCTTTCGGAGCGAAACCGTGGGCGGCGATCGCGGGCATGGCGCTCGTGGCGGGATTCGCCGGATGTTCATCGACGCCGCGCACGCCCGCGCCGATCGTCGAGAATTCGGCGTTGAGCGCGCCGCCGGTCGTGCAGACCACGTCGCCGAGCGTGACGCCCGCGCCGGTCGTGCCGCTCGGTCCGGCCACGTCCGCGGCCGTCGAGCCGGGCTTCTACCGCGTGAAGCCGGGCGACACGCTCTACGCCATTTCGCGCAACTTCAAGCAGAAGCCCGCCGATCTGGCGACGTGGAACAATCTGCCAGAAAGCAGGCAGGTCAACGTCGGGCAGGTGTTGCGCGTGACGCCGCCGGGCGCATCTGCGACGGCAAGCAACGCCGCCGCGGCATCCACGGGCGCGAAGATCGCCCAGCCGCCGCTTTTGCCCACGCCGGAGAAATCCGTGGCGCAGAAACCCGCGGCGGAAAAGCCAGCCGCGAGCGAAGAGCATCAGCCCGCCGTCACCGCCTCCGCTGCGAAGGGCACGTTCGTCTGGCCCGTGCGCGGCGAAGTCGTGCGCAAGTTCGGCGCGAGCGGCAACAAGGGCATCGATATCGAGGGCAAGGTCGGACAGCCCGTGAAGGCGGCGGCGGCCGGCAAGGTCGTCTATGCGGGCAGCGGCCTGCGTTCTTACGGGCGCATGATCATCGTCAAGCACAGCAACGACTATCTGACGGCGTATGCGTATAACGATAAGCTGCTCGTGAAGGAAGGCGATTCCGTCAAGCAGGGTGCGACGATCGCGGATATGGGCACGGCACCCACCGGTACGCCGGCCCTGCATTTCGAAGTCAGAAAGTCCGGTGCCGCGGTCGATCCGATGCCGCTGCTCGGCGCGGGCGGCTGATCCGGCGCACGCGGAAGGAGTTACCCATGAAGAAGACCGTGATTGCCGCGCTGGCCGCGGCAGTGTCGATGTCGCTGTTGCTGTCCGGCTGCGATCAGCAGCAAAGCGAGGAAGGCTTGAACAAGTTGAAAGCGCTTTTCAACGCCGTGAAGCCGGACAATTTGCTGCTCAAAAATCTGCAGCCGGGCGTGACGACCGAAGCGCAGATCCGCGAGCAGATGGGCGAGCCCGAAACCGAACGTAACTACACGGACGGCAGCAAGCGGCTGGAATATCCGCGCGGACCGGCGGGCACGAACACCTATATGGTCGATCTCGACGCGAGCGGCCGCTTCGTTTCCGTGACGCAGGTGCTGACCGCCGCGAATATCGCCAAGGTGCGGCCCGGCATGACGATGGACGAAGTCCGCAGGCTGCTCGGCAAGCCGACCGAGGTCGCGGAATACCGGCTCAAGAAGGAGCGCGTGTGGAGCTGGCATTGGCTCGAAGACGGCGTCAATCAGGACGCCATGTTCAACGCGCATTTCGATCCTGACGGCATCGTTGTGACGACATCGCGTTCCGAGTCTATCCGCGGCGGCCAGCGCTGATTCCACGCATACGATGAGCGAATTTCCTCTCTCTGAAACGCGCCTTCGTCTGATGGACGAGGCGGCGACCTATCGCGATCAGATGCTGCAAGGCGCCGGCGCGACAGTGATTCCCGTATGGGAATGCGGGCGCGGCCATCACTGGGACACCGCGCTCGACATCGCGCAGAACGTGCGCTGCATGAACTGCGCGTCCGAGCGCATGACCCTGGAGACGAAGCGCCTGCACGAAGTGGCGCGTGTGCGCGGCGGCATGCTGCTCTCGAGCAGCTATGTGGACGCCTCGACGCCCCTGCGCTGGCAATGCGCCTACGGTCACGTCTGGGAAGCGCGTGCCGATGCGGCGTCGCGTCGCTGGTGCGCCGAATGCGCGCGGACGGTGTTCGCCGCCTATCGCTGATCCCGGGTCCGCCATCGCCGGCGGCGCGTGCGCGAAACGACGAACCGTGCCTCGACGCAAAAAGAAAAAGCCGGCGAATGCCGGCTCTTGAACTTCTTTGTCGGGACGATGGCTTCCTTCACCTGCGACTCGCTGCGTCGTTGGCAAAAACTCGCGCTTTGATTCTTGTTGTTGCGCTCTGCTTTCACCCACACCGCGGCAGAGTGCCGCCCATCCTGTTTCTCGGTCTCTCAGCGCGTTCTGCTGCTTCCCCCCGTGCGCTGGAACAGAGTATTGCGAACCTTGCGTCGTAACAATGTACGTTCGCAAACACATTCGCAATTTGATCAGCCTATTGGGGGAAAGCCCTGATTCGCAACCGAATTTTCAGCCTGCCGACGACACCGTCTGCGCGCGCCCGATGCCCGAGCGCAGGTTCGCCGCGACGAGCGATTGCGTGACCATGCTCGCCTCCGCCTGCGCGATATGTTCGAGCGTCGCGTCTTCGAGTTGCGCCGCAAAGAGGTCGAGCGCGTCGCACAGCACGGCATGTTCGTCCGCGCTCAACGACCACGCCGCTTCCGCCGCATGGCGCGCATCGAGCGCGACGAGCGCTTCGTGCGCGAGCGTGATCTCGTGCCCGGCGTCCGGCGCATGGCCGAGCTGACACAACTCCTCGGCAACGAGCATGTGACGGCAGAGCGTCATGAAAAGCGGCTGCGAGCCCTGTCCGCGATGAAACGCATCGAGCGCCACATAGCATTGCAGCAGCATCGCCTCGATCATCGGCTCGCGCGCCGTGCGGCTATAGGTCAGCGCGCGCAAGAGCGGCGACATCGCCGGACGGCTGGACTTCTTGTTCGTCGTCTTTTTCTTCACGACAGTGCTCCCGAAGCTATGCGGATTGGTGCGTTGAACGTGGGAAACATCATCGCACCGGAAAATTAGCCGTGTCTTAAGGCGCGTCGCCGTTTGCTCAGGCGGGCGTCAGCGTCTCGCCGGACACATGCACTTTCTGGCCGACCGCCACGCCGGGCGCGGTCTCGTAGTTGAAGCTGCGCACGCTGCCGTCGTTCATGCGGACCTGCACCTGATACGTCGTCGCCTTGTGGACCACGCGCTCGATCTGATTGCCCGCGAGGCCGCCTCCGATCGCACCGATGATCGTCGCCGCCGTGCGCCCGCGGCCGTTGCCGATCTGCGTGCCCGCGAGGCCACCCGCCACCGCGCCGCCGATCGCGCCCAGGCCGGTCGTCGGCTGCGCGGTCTGCACCGCGTTCACGGCGGTCACTTCACCGGCGTAGGGATCGTAGGCGGGCGCTGTGGCCGGTGTGTAGGACGTGTTCTGCTGAGCGGGCGCAGGCGCGGGCCGGTGAACCGGCGTCGGATGATGTCCGCGCACGGCGCGCGGCAACGATGCGGCTTCCTGCGCCGGGGCCTGCGCCGAAGCCTGCGTCACGGGCTTGGCCGTTTGCACATCGACGAGCGGCGAGGCCGTGACCGCGGCGGCCGTTGCCGTCGCTTTCGACAGTGGCAGCAGGCCCGTCATGGCCGCGATACCCGTTCCGCACGCGAGGATGACCGACACGGCGGCCGCAGCGACGAGCGGATGAATGCGGGACGGCTTCGTTTGAATCTCGGTAGCGACGTTCATGGCAGCGACTCCTGTGGATGCCTGTCAGCTATAACGCCGCGCAACGCGCACGGTGGACGCGCCGGCTGTGACATTTGTAAGCAAAAGTCGCGGCGTCTCGCGTCACGAATCAGCTAAGGGTGAATACATATGTTGCTCAATATTTTGAAATGGCAACATATGTATCATTCCATCCGAAAAGGAAATGCCATGCACTCCAAGCCGCTCGCCGCATCCGTCGTCGCGTTCGCCGCGCTTTCGCTCGTCGCGGGCGCAAGCCATGGCCAGGAGGGCCAGGGCACGCTCGCCAAAATTCAGCACGTCAATCTGATCGCGATCGGCCATCGCGAAACGTCCGTGCCGTTCTCCTATGTCGATGCGAACAACGATGTCATCGGCTTTTCGCAGGACTTGTGCAACAAGGTGATCGACGCCGTGAAGGCGAAGACGAAGCATCCGGACTTGCGCGTGCGCTTCATCCCGGTCACGTCGCAGAACCGCATTTCGCTGGTGCAGAACGGCACGGTCGATCTCGAATGCGGCGTGACGACCAATCTCACGTCGCGGCAGAATCAGGTCGCGTTTTCCGACACGTTTTTCGTCGCGACGACGCGCTTGCTCACGAAGAAGGATTCGGGCATCAAGGATTTTCCCGATCTCGCGGGCAAGACCGTGGTCACGAATCAGGGCACGACATCCGAGCGCATTCTTCGCAAAATGAACGAAGAGAAGAAGATGAACATGAGCATCATCAGCGCGAAGGATTACGGGGAAGGGCGCGCGACGCTCGAAACCGGGCGCGCGGCGGCTTACATGATGGACGACGTGCTGCTGGCCGGCACGCGCTCGCTCACGGCGAAGCCTTCGGACTGGGTGATCGTCGGCACGCCGCAGTCGTCGGAGGCGTACGGGTTCATGCTGCGAAAGGACGATCCCGAATTCAAGAAGCTCGTCGACGACGCCATGACCCAGGTGATGAAAAGCCCCGAGATCAAGACGATGTACGACAAGTGGTTCATGAAACCCGTGCCGCCGAAGAGCATCAACTTCGATTTCCCCATGAGCGAGACGATGCAGAAGCTCTACGCCGAGCCTAACGACAAGGCGTTCGAGTGACCGTCATTCGCCGAAGGGCAAACTGGTTTGCCCTTCGGCGCGCATGCCGAAGGTATTGAGCGTCATGGCGACGAGCGCGTAATAGCCCAGCAGGCCGACGAGATTCACCACCACCGTATGCCCGAACCGCGCGACGGCGGCGTCGAACGTCGCGTCGCTCACGCGTTTCGTTTCGTAGAGCTCGGCCGCGAAATCGTGGATGAGTTTGTCGTCGGCATCGGCGAAGACGGGAGTCTGGCCCGTGCGCAATGCTTCGGCGAGTTCGGCGGGCAGGCCGGCATCCAGCGCGATCGGGTGATGAATATGCCATTCGGCCTGCGAGCGCCAGCGCGCCGCGGTCACGAGAATCGCAAGTTCCGAGAGGCGCAGCGGCAGGCCCGTGTTGTAGCGGCAGAACGCGCCGAGCTTCTGCGCGTTCTGCGCCAGTTCCGGGCTGAAGATCCAGCCGAGAAACGGACCGTTGAGATTGCCGCGCGGACCGCTCAGGATGTCCTGCAGCACGGCCTTTTGCGCATCCGAAGCCTGCGCGATGTCGAAATCGGGAAGTCGCTTTTTCATGTTCGTTCTCAGCGGATGAGCGCAAGCGCGCCGTCGATCGCATCGGACAGCCGCTCGACGATGGTTTCGATTTGCGCGCCCGTCGTGATGAACGGCGGCGCGATGAGCACGTGATCGCCGATCCGGCCGTCGACCGTGCCGCCCATCGGATAGACCATGAGGCCGCGTTGCATCGCCTCGCGTTTGATGAGCGCGTGCAGCTTGTGCTTCGGATCGAACGGCGTCTTGCTCGCACGATCCTGCACGAGCTCGACGCCGGTGAAGAGGCCGCGCCCGCGCACGTCGCCGATGTACGGATGATCCGCGTGCCGCTCGCGCAACAGCGCGCGCAGTTGCTCGCCGCGCGCCTTCACGTTGTCGAGCAGCTTGTCTTCCTCGATGACCTTCTGCACTTCGAGCGCCGCCGCGCAGGCGGTCGCGTGCCCGATATAGGTATGACCGTGCTGGAAGAATCCCGAGCCGCCGACGATCGTATCGAAAATCTCATTGCTGACGAGCGTCGCGCCGATCGGCTGATAGCCCGCGCCGAGGCCTTTCGCGATGGCGAGAATATCGGGCGCGACGCCGTCTTCCTCGCACGCGAACAGATGGCCGGTGCGGCCCATGCCCGACATCACTTCGTCGAGAATCAGGAGCACGCCGTATTGGTCGCAGATCGCGCGGATCTTGCGGAAGTACTCGCGCACCGGCGGCACCGCGCCCGCCGTTGCACCGACCACCGTTTCCGCGACGAAGGCCGCGACCGACTCCGGCCCGAGTTCGAGAATCTTCGCTTCGAGTTCGTCGGCGAGACGCTGCGCGAAGGCTTCGTCGCTCTCGCCGGCCTGCTGCTCGCGATACGCGAAGCAGGGCGTGACGTGATGCGCTTCGATCAGGATCGGCAGGAACGGCTCGCGACGCCATGCGTTGCCGCCGATCGCGAGCGCGCCGAGCGTATTGCCGTGATAGCTCTGCCGCCGCGCGATGAAATGCCGCCGCTCGTGCTCGCCCTTTTCGACGAAATACTGGCGCGCGAGCTTGAGCGCCGCTTCCATCGCTTCGGAGCCGCCGGACACGAAATACACGTGGCCGAGATTTTTCGGCGCGTGTCCGACGAGAAAATCCGCGAGTTGTTCGGCGGGTTCGGTCGTGAAGAACGACGTGTGCGCGTAGGGCAATTGCTGCACCTGGCGCTGGATGGCCTCGATCACGCGCGGATGGCTGTGGCCGAGACACGAGACGGCCGCGCCGCCGCACGCGTCGATATAGCGCTTGCCGTCCGAATCGACGATCTCGATGCCGTCGCCACGCACGGCGACGGGAAGCCTGGCGCGCGGCGCGCGATGAAATACCGTGGTCATGATGCCCTGCCTTTTAAGTGCGCGCACAACACGCGATGTCTAATTCTAGACTAAAAACAACATATGTTGTCAAGTGCGCGTGTTGGCGGCCCCGTTCGCGCGCGGCGGGGAAAACGCGGACGGCTAGTTCGCCGCGTAGGCGCCTTGCGAGTGGAGCGCGGCTTCGGCCTGTTCCAGATTCGCGATGGCGTCCTTGCCTTCGAGCGCGAGCAGTTGCGCGACGAGCATCTCGGCGAGCGCCGAGGCCGCGACGAGCGACGGAAAGAACGACGGCGACTCGTGCGAGAAGATCAGCGTGTGATCCGCGTTCAACGCGATGGGCGACACGGCGCTGTCGGTGAGCGCGATGAGCTTCGCGCCGCGCTCGATCGCCGCCTGCGCGACGCGCACCGCTTCGACGGAATACGGCGCGAAGCTCACGACCACCACCGCGTGCCGTTTCTCGATGCCGCGCAATTGCATTTCGAGCGTGCCGGCTTCGCCCGAGATCAGGCTCACAGACGGGCGAAACAGCCGATAGCCGTAGAGCAGGCCGAACGCCACGGGATAGCACGAGCGAAAGCCCGCGACGTGGATCTGCGGCGCCTTCTTCAAGGCCTTGGCCGCTTCGATGACGCTTTCGGCGTTTTGCGCCAGCGTGAGTTCGAGGTTGTGCGCCTGGGCGCTGGCCAGCTCGCGGCTCAGATGATTGTCCGCGCCGCCTTTGACGAGCGAGCGCGCGCGGGCCGTCAGCGGCTCGGGGCGCGTGCGCACGCGGCTCACGAAGATTTCGCGCAACTCGTTCCAGCCCGGAAAACCGAGCTGCTGTGAGAGACGGACCATGGCGGCGGGCTGGACTTTCGCGCGTTCGGCGACCTTGCGCATCGAGAGGACGGCGACTTCGTCGGGATAGTCGAGCAGGAATGCGGCGCCGGCCTGGAACTGCGGGCTCAGGTCAGGGAAGCGGTCGCGGATGGTCGCGGCGAGTTGGTCGAAGGTGGGCACGTTTGGCTCGTGAAGGGCGCAGCGGATTGCGCTATTTAAACACGGGGTAGGTGGTCGATCGGCGTTTGACGCCTCTGCTTGGAGCGGGAGCGGCTTTTTGACTGACGTCAAACGCGCGGACGAATTCCGATCCAAAGAGCCTCCGACGAATCGGAAAATAATGTTCCGGTAGCTATCTGCGCCACCGGTACGAGATATAGTTCTGCGCTCGCACCGTTGCTCGACAGCAACTTCTTTTTTGTAAAAAACTAAGGATAACGATTTAGTTTTCGGAATAAGTCGTAGCGCAACACAAATATCAACATTTCGCACGACATACCTGAACGAGTGCATATCGTGCGAGCTCAGCGTTGACTTTCCGCCGAGAAGTGTCGACTGAGAACATTCCATCGCATTGTTTATGAAGCTCAACAAAAGGCTCGCGGCCTTTCCGCTCACAGCCCTTGTATCCCTTACGTCGAACGCGCAAGTCGGTCCAACGCCCGCCGACGAAGCCGCAGCCGCGCGCGCCAACGCCGAACAAAACCAGCAGATTCAGCAACAACGCGAGGCGCAGCAGCGCGAAGCCGCCGTGCAGGCGCCCGCCGTGCGTTCGAGCGTCTCGGAGAAGGAGACGTATCCCGAATTGCCGCAGGAAGCGCCATGCTTTCGCATCGACTCGTTCGCGCTCGACGTGCCGGCGACGTTGCCCGAAGCCTTGCGCGCCAAAGGCGCATCGGCGCTGCCGCTCGATCCGTTCGCGTTCGCGCGTGACTGGCTCGCGCACTACGCGGGCCAATGTGTCGGCAAGAACGGCGTGAACCTGCTGACCAAGGGATTGCAGCAAGTGATCCTGAGCCGCGGCTACATCACGACGCGCGTGCTCTTGCCCGAGCAGGATCTGTCGCGCGGCGTGCTGAAGGTTGCGCTCGTGCCGGGCGTGATTCGCAATGTCCGTTTTGCCGAACCTGTGTCGTGGGGAACGTGGAAGAGCGCCTTTCCGACGAGACCGGGCGATGTGCTCGATTTGCGCGATCTGGAGCAGGGGCTCGAGCAGATGAAGCGCGTCTCGAACCAGGACGTCGACATGAAGATCGAGCCGACCGACATCCCCGGACAGAGCGACGTCGTGTTGACGCTCAAGCGCACGAAGCCCTGGTCGATCGTCGCTTCGGTCGATAATTCGGGTAGCCGCGCCACGGGCAAACTGCAAGGCAATCTGAGCTTCGGCTTGAACAATCCGCTCGGCTTGAACGACGTGCTGACGCTCGGCGCGAATCAAGACCTCGAACTCGCCGACAAGGGGCTTGGCTCGCACGGATTCAACGGCGCCTATTCCGTGCCCTGGGGTTACTGGACAGCCACGCTGTTCGGCAACACCAACACGTACTACCAGCAGATCGCGGGCGTGAATCAGACGTTCGTCTCCAGCGGCAATTCGCAGACGGCCGGTTTCAAGCTGGCGCGCGTGCTGCGCCGAAGCCAGAACGACGTGTTCGGCGCATACGCTCAACTGTCGAAGCGTTTCGGCGCGAGTTTCATCGACGACACCGCGATCGAGCTGCAGCGGCGCAACAACACGTTCCTCGAACTCGGCATGACGGACCGCCACTACTTCGGCGGCGCCCAGTTCGACGGCACGCTCGCGTATAGGCAAGGCATCGGTGCATTCGGCGCGACGCCGGACCCGTCGCTGCCGCCCGATCCGGCAATCGCGCCCACGCCCGCAACGAAGCCGGACGGAGCGACGTATCGTTTCCATATGGCCGTGCTCGACATGAATGTGTCGGTGCCGTTCGCCGTGGCGAACCAGGCGTTGCGCTACGTGACGACGTTTCACGGTCAGTACACGAACGACACGCTGTTCTATCTCGACGATCTGACTATCGGCAGCCGCTACACGGTGCGCGGTTTCGACGGCGAACATATGCTCGCGGCAGAACGCGGCTTCTACTGGCGCAACGAATTGCAGGCGCCGATCGGAAAGACCGGGCAGTCGCTCTATGCGGGCATCGACTATGGTCGCGTGTTCGGACCGAACACCGCGTTTCTGGCTGGCACGCAACTCGTGGGCGCGGTCATTGGCATTCGGGGCGGCGTGCCGTTGAAGGCGGTCGGCGTGAGTTACGAGTTGTTCGCCGGCACGCCGATCTACAAACCGTCCGGGTTTCCGACGGCTCGTGTGACGGTCGGCTTCCAACTGACGGCGCAGCTTTGAGCCGTCGTGCGTCGCGTGCCCATCCGGCGCGCGGCGCCGCTCGGCGGAATGGACTGGAATAGGGATAGGGCGCGAGGCGAAAAAAAAGCGGCTCACATTGCTGTGAGCCGCTTTCTACATCTGGTGGCGAATCAGGGACTCGAACCCCGGACCTGCGGATTATGATTCCGTCGCTCTAACCGACTGAGCTAATTCGCCGAAAGAAGACGAGATTATGGCGAGCAGTGAACGCGCTGTCAACCCCTTCCACGCGATTTGTTAAAAGCTCGCCAAACCCGCGTCGATCAATCCTCGTGATAGACATTCGACTTGCGCGTGTCCTTCACGAACAGCATGCCGATCACGAACGTAATGAGCGCGATCACGATCGGATACCACAAGCCCGAGTAGATATCGCCCTTCGCTGCGACGATCGCGAACGCCGTGGCCGGCAGGAAGCCGCCGAACCAGCCATTGCCGATGTGATACGGCAGCGACATCGACGTATAGCGGATTCGCGCCGGGAACATCTCGACGAGCATCGCCGCGATCGGGCCGTACACCATCGTCACGAAGATCACGAGGATCGTCAGGATCACGATCGCCATCGGCCAGTTGATGAGCGCCGGATCGGCCTTCGCCGGATAGCCCGCGCTCTTCAGCGTGCCGGCAAGCGTCTTGTCGAACGCCGAACCCTGAGCCTTCGCATCGGCGGCCTTGCCGTCATAGGTGTTCACCACCGTTTCGCCGACCTTGATCTGCGCCTGCGTGCCCGCCGGGGCCGCCACGTTCTCGTAGTTCAAACCGGCCTTCGACAGCGCGCTCTTCGCGATATCGCACGACGACGTGAACTTCGCCGTGCCCACCGGATTGAACTGGAACGAGCACTCGTCCGGATTGGCGATCACGACGATCGGCGATTTCTGCGTCGCGGCTTCGAGCGTCGGGTTCGTGTAGTGCGCGAGCGCCTTGAAGAGCGGGAAGAAGCTCAACGCGGCGATCAGGCAGCCCGCCATGATGATCGGCTTACGCCCGATGCGGTCCGACAACGACCCGAAGAACACGAAGAACGGCGTGCCGATCAGAAGCGCCACGGCGACCATGATGTTCGCGCTGGTGCCATCGACCTTGAGCGTCTGCGTGAGGAAGAAGAGCGAATAGAACTGGCCCGTGTACCACACGACCGCCTGGCCCGCCGTCAGGCCGAAGAGCGCGAGCAGCACGATCTTCAGGTTCTTCCACTGGCCGAACGCTTCCGTGAGCGGCGCCTTCGACGTCTTGCCTTCGGCCTTGATGCGCTCGAAGACCGGCGATTCATGCAGCTTCATGCGAATCCAGACGGAAATCGCGAGCAGCAGGATCGACACGAGGAACGGAATGCGCCAGCCCCACGCGCTGAACTGCTCTTCGCCCATGATCGTGCGCACCGCCAGAATCACGATCAGCGAGATGAAGAGGCCGAGCGTCGCCGTCGTCTGGATCCATGCCGTCCACGCGCCGCGCTTGTTCGAAGGTGCGTGTTCCGCGACGTAGGTCGCAGCGCCGCCGTACTCGCCGCCGAGCGCGAGGCCTTGCAAGAGACGCATCGCGATGAAGATGATCGGCGCTGCGATGCCTATGGTCGCGTAACCGGGCAAAAAGCCGATCAGAAACGTCGACAGACCCATGATCACGATCGTCACGAGGAACGTGTACTTACGCCCGACCATGTCGCCGAGCCGCCCGAACACGATCGCGCCGAACGGCCGCACCGCGAAGCCCGCCGCGAAGCCGAGCAGCGTGAAGATGAAGCCGGCCGTCGGGTTGACTCCCGAAAAGAACGTCTTGCTGATGTAGACGGCGAGCGAACCCGCCAGATAGAAGTCATACCACTCGAACACCGTGCCGAGCGACGAGGCGAAGATGACTTTCTTCTCCTCCGACGTCATCGGTGCGTGCGAAACGCGCCCCTCAACCGTAGCCATGTATCGTCTCCTGATTTGATATTCGAATACGACGGTCCGCGGCAACGCGGCTCCGGTGCATGGATTATTGGAACGAAAACTTACGGCGTTCTGACGCGTCGTGCGCACGGCGAGATCACAGCGAAAAACGCGAACTTACGCGAAATTGCCGCAAAGCTGATTCGAACGATCGTTTAAATTCGTTTAAGTTCGTTCTTCGTGCGCGGTTCTTCGCCGCGCGCCACGCTTGCGCTCAGGGTTTGTCCCGGGCAGGAAAAACCCGCTGCAGGCTGACGCGGACAAGCGTTCCGGCGAGCCGCGGGTTCTCCTGATACACGTGATCCTCGATCGCGAGCGCGCCGCCGTGCATCGCCGCGATCTCCTTGACGATCGCAAGGCCGAGACCGCTGCCGTCGCCCTCGCGTCCGAGAATGCGATAAAAACGCTCGACCACGCGAGCGCGTTCCGCGGGCGGGATGCCGAGACCGGTGTCTTCCACTTCCAGATGCACGAGATCGAGATCGTTCTCGTCGGTCCGCACGCGCACGGTGATGCGCCCGCCGGCGGGCGTGTAGCGGATCGCGTTGTCGATCAGGTTCGAGAGCATCTCGCGCAGCATGACGACGTTACCTTCCACGTCGACCGGAAACGGCGGTTCTTCATAGCCCAGGTCCATGCGCTTCGCGAGCGCGGCCTGCACCCAGTCGCGCACGGCGAGCCGCGCGAGCGTCGTCAGCTCGATGCGCGAGAAGATTTGCCCCGTCGCGCGATTTTCCGCCCGCGCGAGCGCGAGCAGTTGCGTGACGAGACGCGCGGCGTGCTCGGAGCTCGTCGCGATCTGTTCGAGCGAACGCTGCACTTCCGCCGACACGTCCTGGCGCATCGCCAGTTCCGCTTGCATGCGCAGGCCCGCGAGCGGCGTTTTCATCTGATGCGCGGCATCGGCGATAAAGCGCTTCTGAAACTCCATGTTCTGTTCGAGGCGCGTGAGCAGATCGTTGAACGACGCAACGAGCGGCGCGATCTCCGGCGGCGCGCGGTCGGCTTCGAGCGGAGAGAGGTCGTCGGGGCGGCGCGCGCGGATATTCGACTGCAGCGCGTGCAGCGGCGCGAGCCCGCGCGAGAGCCCGAACCACACGAGGATGATCGCGAGCGGCAGGATCACGAACTGCGGCAGGATCACGCCCTTGATGATGTCGTTGGCCAGTTGGCTGCGCTTGTCGAGCGTCTCGGCGACCTGCACGAGCACCGGCTGCGCGTTGTCGGGATCGCGTCCGGGCACGAGTCCGGGCAGATCGACGGTCGTGTACGCGACGCGGATGTCGTTGCCGCGCAGTACGTCGTCGCGAAATTCGACGATGCCCGGCTGCGGACGGTCGTCGTCATGCGGCAAAGGCATGTCGCGGTCGCCGCCGACGAGTTCGCCGCGCGTGCCGAGCACCTGAAAGAACACGCGATCGACGTTATCGGCGCGCAGGAAATCGCGCGTCGCGTCGGGCAGCCGCAATTCGGCGACGCCATTGACCGGCTGGATCTGACGCGCGAGCACGTAGGCATCGGCTTCGAGCGCGCGGTCGAACGGCCCGTTCGCGATCGACTTCGCGACCAGATACGTCACCGCGATGCTCATCGGCCAGAGCAGCAGAAGCGGCGCGAGCATCCAGTCGAGAATCTCGCCGAAGAGCGAGCGCGGATGCGCTTCGTTGTCGGGTTCCAGCTCGTCGGGCGGCGCGAAGGGATTGGCGTAGCGGGCGTCGCGTTCGGCGTCGGAATCGGAATCGGCGCGCGCTTCTGCCTTCCGATGAGCTTCCGTGGACGCGTGCGACGCCATGCGGGTTACTTATAGTGATGGCTGGCGGGCATCGAGTCGCCGGACGGCTGCGCGCCCGCACCGTTGGACGACGCCACGGCCTTCTCCAGCGTGTAACCCAGGCCGCGTACCGTGATGATCTTCGCGCCGCTCGGCTCGATCTTCTTCCTCAGCCGATGCACATAGACTTCGATCGCGTTGTTGCTGACTTCCTCGCCCCATTCGCACAAGTGATTGACGAGCTGTTCCTTCGACACGAGCCGGCCGGTTCGTTGCAGCAGCACTTCGAGCACGCCGAGCTCGCGCGCGGAAAGATCGATGACCTGATCGCCGATGGTAGCTATCCGCCCGACCTGATCGAACGAGAGCGAGCCGTGCTTGACGACGGTCGGGCCGCCGCCCGCGCCGCGGCGCGTGAGCGCCCGCACGCGCGCTTCGAGCTCGTTGAGCGCGAAGGGCTTGGCCATGTAATCGTCGGCGCCGAGATCGAGGCCTTTCACGCGCTCGTCCACGCTGTCGGCCGCGGTGAGGATCAAGACGGGCATCTGCGAATTGCGCGCGCGCAGGCGTCGCAAGACTTCGAGGCCGGGCATGAGCGGCAGGCCGAGATCGAGGATCAGCAGGTCGAAGGTCTGCAGGGAGAGCGCGGTGTCCGCCTCGACGCCATGCTTGACATGGTCAACGGCGTATCCCGATTGGCGGAGTGATCGGACGAGACCGTCCGCGAGTATGCTGTCGTCTTCGGCAATGAGGATTCGCATCGTCGTGTGCGCCTTTGTACGCCTTTCGTGCGCGATGAAGCGCATCGGCATTGCCGGCACCGTTCGTCGCCCGGTGCGGCGGTCTCCAGGTGTTTAGTGGTTTTTGCGCGGCGCGCGCAAGCGTGGAAAAAAAGCAGCACCACGCAGTTGCGAGCTTGCAAAAACTACTGTTTTTTTATACAGTGTCTGCGTGAGTGTAAAGGACGGCTTCGAGAAGCTCAATGAGCAGTCGAAAAGCCCGCGAACACTGCCTCAGACGCCGTTCATCATAGCAAAGGACGATTCATGGAAGAAAGCAAGAAAGGCCCGGCTGGAATGACTGCGGACAAGAGCAAGGCCCTGGCCGCCGCGCTCTCGCAGATCGAAAAGCAATTCGGCAAAGGGTCGATCATGCGGCTCGGCGCGGGTGAGGCGGTCGAAGACATTCAAGTGGTGTCCACCGGTTCGCTCGGCCTGGACATCGCGCTCGGCGTCGGCGGCTTGCCGCGCGGCCGTGTGGTGGAAATCTACGGTCCCGAGTCGTCGGGCAAGACCACGCTCACGCTGCAAGTGGTCGCGGAGATGCAGAAGCTCGGCGGCACCGCGGCGTTCATCGACGCGGAACACGCGCTCGACGTGCAATACGCGGGCAAGCTCGGCGTGAACGTGCCGGAACTGCTGATCTCGCAGCCGGACACGGGCGAGCAGGCGCTCGAAATCGTGGACGCGCTGGTGCGCTCCGGCTCCATCGACATGATCGTCATCGACTCGGTCGCGGCGCTCGTGCCGAAGGCGGAAATCGAAGGCGAAATGGGCGACTCGCTGCCGGGTCTGCAAGCGCGTCTGATGTCGCAGGCGCTGCGCAAGCTCACCGGCTCCATCAAGCGCACGAACTGCCTCGTCATCTTCATCAACCAGATCCGCATGAAGATCGGCGTGATGTTCGGCAACCCGGAAACCACCACGGGCGGTAACGCGCTGAAGTTCTACTCGTCGGTGCGTCTGGATATCCGCCGCATCGGTTCGATCAAGAAGAACGACGAAGTCATCGGCAACGAGACGCGCGTGAAGGTCGTGAAGAACAAGGTGTCGCCGCCGTTCCGCGAAGCCATCTTCGACATTCTTTACGGCGAAGGCATCTCGCGTCAGGGCGAAATCATCGATCTCGGCGTGCAGGCGAAGCTGGTCGACAAAGCGGGCGCCTGGTACAGCTACAACGGCGATCGCATCGGTCAGGGCAAGGACAACGCGCGGGAATTCCTGCGCGAGAATCCGGACATCGCGCGCGAGATCGAGAACAAGATCCGCGAATCGCTGGGTGTGGCCGCATTGGGCGAGACGGTCGTCGCGGGCGCTGAAGCGGCCGACGGCGAGTAAGCGTCGAGCTTGAAGGACGATGCAGACGCGCCGCTCCGGATCGAAGGCTGATACGGCGGATCAAGGAACCGGCGACGGTTCCGACTCCGCCGACCGCTACGAGCGAAGCAGCGAGCGGCGTGGCGCATCGTCGAAGCAGGGCAGATTCAAGCGCAGTGACAAGGAACGCGCCGACGCGGAGCCATTCGCGTCGGCGCGTCGCGTTTCTGATGCTGTTCTCGGTGAGAGCGTCGACGGGGCGCGGGGCGCGTCCGGCTCACAGACGAATGCAGACGACCGGTCAGCGCGGCTCGATCAAGCGCGCGCATTGCTCAAGCAGGCGACCGCGCAACCCAAGGCGCCGAGCGTCAGTAGTGCGCCCGCCGAGTCCGCAAGCAATATCGACAAAGCGGACTTCACACCTTTTACGGACCCATTCGAAGAAGCCGATCCCTTCGAGCCCTTCGAACAATGCGCGCCAGCAGCACCCGCACGCGAGGAAACGGTCTACAGCCGCTCCAGCCAGCGCACGCGCAAAACCTCGGCAAGCGAAGCCAACAATCCCCGACGTCCGCAACGCTCGCTCAAAGGGCGCGCGCTCGCGTTCCTGTCGCGGCGCGAATACAGCCGCGCGGAACTGTCGAGGAAGCTGCGTCCGTACGTCGAAGAAGCCGACTTGCTCGAAACGCTGCTCGACAGCCTGGAGCGCGACGGCTGGCTGTCGAACGAACGCTTCGTCGAAAGCGTCGTGCATCGGCGGGCTTCGCGCATGGGCGGCAGCAGGATCATCAACGAACTAAAGCGCCATGCCGTCGGCGACACGCTCATCAGCGAAACCGCTGACAAGCTCGCGCAGTCCGAAACCGCGCGCGCGCAGGCCGTCTGGGAAAAGAAGTACGGCGTATTGCCCGAAACGCCCGCCGAACGGGCCAAGCAGGCGCGCTTTCTGGCCGCGCGCGGTTTCTCGGGCGGCACGATCGGCAAAATCCTCAAGGGCGGCGAGGAAGACTGGACCGACGAGCCCATCGACGATTGAGCGCCGCGCCGGCTGCTCGCCACGGCCCGATCTGCACGCACGTTCCTTTCGTCAGGCGCATGCCCGGCCAGGAATACCCAATATGCTAAAATTGCACGGTTTTCCCCGTACCGGCTCACTCCCAGCATGCCTCTCTCCCCTCCCGCTTCCCGACAGCTGCGTCATCGTCGCGCGATTCGGCTGGAAGCGTTCGAGCGCGAAGACGGCCTCTGGGACATCGAAGCCTGTCTAACCGATGAGAAGCCGCGCGACGTTCGACTCGCGGCGGGCGTCCGGCCCAACGGCCTGCCGATCCATGAACTCTGGCTGCGCATCACCATCGACCGCAAGCTCACCATCGTCGACGCCGAGGCCTCGTCCGACTGGACGCCCTATGGCGGTCAGTGCGCCGAGTCCAATTCCGCCTATCGCCAGCTCATCGGCCTCAATCTGCTCCAGAGTTTTCGCCGCGAAGCCAATAAGGTATTGCGCGGCACGGCCGGCTGCACGCATCTCACCGAGTTGTGCGGCGTCCTCCCGACCGCGGCCGTCCAGGCATTCGCCGGCGACGTCTGGAAGATCGAGGACGGCAATCCCTTCAAGCGAACTGACGAAACGAGCCCAGATGCGGCCGCGCCTCACGACGAGCCGCCGTTTCAGCTCGGCCGTTGTCACGCATTGCGTTTCGACGGACCCGCGGTCAAGGAACATTACCCGCGCTGGTTCGGTTACGCGCCCGCGGACAAGACAGACTCACCGACAGCGGTGCAGGACAGGCCGGAGACATAGCCCGATTTATCGCGCGTGAGCAGCGCTCGCGCGTACGCACGGCATTCGAAAAAAAAGAATCGAAGAATCAGCGGTTCAAGCAAACAGAAGTTCACTCCAACTCTCAGACTGAAGGAATCACGCATGAAGATTCACGAGTACCAGGGTAAGGAAATCCTGCGGAAATTCGGCGTCGCGGTCCCGCGCGGCAAACCCGTGTTCTCGGTGGACGATGCGGTCAAGGCCGCGGAAGAGCTGGGCGGCCCGGTCTGGGTCGTCAAGGCGCAGATCCACGCGGGCGGCCGCGGCAAGGGCGGCGGCGTGAAGGTCGCGAAGTCGATCGAGCAGGTCCGCGAATACGCGAACCAGATCCTCGGCATGCAGCTCGTCACGCACCAGACCGGCCCGGAAGGCCAGAAGGTGAACCGCCTGCTGATCGAAGAAGGCGCGGACATCAAGAAGGAACTGTACGTCGGCCTCGTGCTCGACCGCGTTTCGCAGAAGATCGTCGTGATGGCGTCGAGCGAAGGCGGCATGGACATCGAAGAAGTCGCGGAAAAGACGCCGGAACTGCTGCACAAGTTCGCCGTCGAGCCGTCGACGGGTCTGCAGGACAAGGACGCCGACGACCTCGCACGCAAGATCGGCATTCCGGACGCATCGATCCCGCAAGCGCGCGCGATCCTGCAAGGCCTCTACAAGGCGTTCTTCGAAACCGACGCATCGCTCGCGGAAATCAACCCGCTGATCGTGACCGGCGACGGCAAGGTCATCGCGCTCGACGCCAAGTTCAACTTCGATTCGAACGCGCTCTTCCGTCATCCGGAAATCGTCGCGTACCGCGATCTGGACGAAGAAGATCCGGCTGAAGTCGAAGCGTCGAAGTTCGATCTCGCGTACATCTCGCTCGACGGCAACATCGGCTGTCTGGTGAACGGCGCGGGTCTGGCGATGGCGACGATGGACACCATCAAGCTCTTCGGCGGCGAACCGGCCAACTTCCTCGACGTCGGCGGCGGTGCGACGACCGAGAAGGTCACGGAAGCCTTCAAGCTGATGCTGAAGAATCCGAACCTGAAGGCGATTCTGGTGAACATCTTCGGCGGCATCATGCGCTGCGACGTGATCGCGGAAGGCGTGATCGTTGCGTCGAAGGCGGTGGACCTGAAGGTGCCGCTCGTCGTGCGCATGAAGGGCACGAACGAGGACCTCGGCAAGAAGATGCTGGCCGACTCGGGTCTGCCGATCATCTCGGCGGACAGCATGGAAGAAGCCGCACAGAAGGTCGTCGCGGCAGCCGAAGGCAAGTAAGCGCGTTCGCTTGACGAGCCTAAGAGAGCGTTCCACCAGATACGAATGGCGGCGCAAAGCCCAGGCTTTGGCGACGCCAAACGAACAGAGGTCACTACATGTCGATTCTGATCAACAAAGACACGAAGGTCATCACGCAGGGCATCACCGGCAAAACCGGTCAGTTCCACACGCGCGCCTGCCGCGAATACGCGAACGGCCGTGAAGCCTACGTCGCGGGCGTGAACCCGAAGAAGGCCGGCGAAGACTTCGAAGGCATTCCCATCTACGCGTCCGTGAAGGAAGCGAAGGCCGAAACCGGCGCGACCGTTTCGGTCATCTACGTGCCGCCCGCGGGCGCCGCAGCCGCGATCTGGGAAGCCGTCGAAGCCGATCTCGATCTCGCGATCTGCATCACGGAAGGCATTCCGGTTCGCGACATGCTCGAAATCAAGGACCGCATGCGCCGCGAAAATCGCAAGACGCTGCTGCTCGGACCGAACTGCCCCGGCACGATCACGCCGGACGAGCTGAAGATCGGCATCATGCCGGGTCACATCCACAAGAAGGGCCGCATTGGCGTCGTGTCGCGTTCGGGCACGCTGACGTATGAAGCAGTCGGCCAACTGACGGCGCTGGGCCTCGGCCAGTCGTCGGCGGTCGGTATCGGCGGCGATCCGATCAACGGTCTGAAGCACGTCGACGTGATGCAGATGTTCAACGACGATCCGGAGACGGACGCCGTCATCATGATCGGCGAGATCGGCGGTCCGGACGAAGCGAACGCGGCTTACTGGATCAAGGACAACATGAAGAAGCCGGTCGTCGGCTTCATCGCGGGCGTGACGGCGCCTCCGGGCAAGCGCATGGGCCACGCCGGCGCGCTGATCTCGGGCGGTGCTGACACGGCTGACGCGAAGCTGGAAATCATGGACGCGTGCGGCATCAAGGTCACGAAGAATCCGTCGGAAATGGCGCGTCTCCTGAAGTCGGTTCTCTAAATCGAAGCGGGCAAAATACGCGAGGCTTTGGTACTCTTACTGATTCCTTTCGTATAAGCCGACAAAAAGCGAGGGAGCGCTGCTTCCTCGCTTTTTTATTTTTGCCTCATGCTTGAATTCTTCTCGACGCTTCATTGGGGCGCGGTCGTTCAGATCATCGTGATCGACATCCTGCTCGGCGGCGACAACGCCGTCGTGATCGCGCTCGCGTGCCGCAATCTGCCCGACCGGCAGCGCACGCGCGGCATCGTCCTCGGCACGCTCGGCGCGATTCTGTTGCGCGTGATCTTGATCGCCTTCGCGGTCATGCTGCTCGACGTCCCGTTCCTCAAGTTCGTCGGCGGTGTGCTGCTGCTGTGGATCGGCGTGAAGCTGATGCAGCCGGATCACGACGAGCATCACATCGACGCGTCCGACCGGCTGTGGGCGGCTGTGAAGACGATCGTCATCGCCGATGCCGTGATGAGCCTAGACAACGTGATCGCGATCGCGGGCGCGGCCGAGGCGGCGGACCCGCGTCATCGGCTCGCGCTCGTGATCTTCGGTCTGATCGTGAGCATTCCGCTGATCGTGTGGGGCAGCACGCTGGTGCTGAAGCTGCTCGACCGCTTTCCTGTCGTCGTGCTGCTCGGCGCGGCCTTGCTCGGGTGGATCGCGGGCGGGCTCATCATCGACGATCCGTTCATCGACCGTTGGCCGGCGCTCAATACCGACATCGTCGGATACGCGGCGCGCGTGGCCGGCGCGCTCTTCGTCGTCGGGGTGGGCTGGTTGCTCAGACGCCGCGCGCTCGCCGACGGCAATCGCGCGACCGGGTAAAGATGCCTAGGCCGTCCGGCCGACTGTCGCTCGTCCCGCGCTCTCAATACGATCGAAGCGTCTGTCCGCATTGCGCGGCGGACGCTTTTCGATCTTCTGGGAGCAGCAATGACGACGATGGTGTGTGATGTGAGCGTGCCGCGACAGCGGTACGCAGTATGGCTTGGACGCGCGCGGGCAGCGCTTTCGCGCGGCTTCACCCTGATCGAACTGATGATCGTGCTGGCGATCGTCGGCGTGATCGCGGCGTATGCGATACCCGCGTATCAGGATTATCTGGCGCGCAGCCGCGTGGGCGAGGGCATGGCGCTCGCGGCGTCGGCGCGGCTCGCGGTGGCGGAAAACACGGCGAGCGGCGCGGATCTCGCGGGCGGCTATGCTTCGCCGCCGGGCACGCGCAACGTCGAATCGATTCATGTGGACAGCGACACGGGACAAATCACGATCGCCTACACGACGCGCGTCGCGCCGGCCGGATCGAACACGCTGGTGCTCGTGCCATCGACGCCCGACAACGCCGATACGCCGACCGCGCGCATCGCGCTCAGTCGCGGCGCGGTGCAGCCGGGTTCGGTGACATGGGAATGTTTCGCGGGCGCGAAGAGCGCATCGTCGCTGCCTGCCCCGGGCGCGGGGCCACTGCCTGCGCTGGCGCCGACCTTGCCCGCCAATCTGGCGCCGCCGGAGTGCCGTGCCTGAGCGTGCTTGAGCGTGCAGGCGCGCGCATGAAGGCATGAGGCGTGACGCGCGGCGGCAGGAATTACGGTGCCGCCGCGCGCTCGCACACGTCGTTTTTGCGGGAAAGGCGGCAATTTCGTAGCAAATCCGGCCGTTCGCCGGACAGCCGGGGCAAAGTTTTGTATAGTGCGCCGGTCGCCGACGTTCCCAGTCCCTCATGCCTTCCCAATCTTCCCAATCGTCCCAATACGCGCGCTTTCTCTGTTTTGCCGTTCTGTGCCTTGCGCTGACGTTCCCTTACGCGGTCGTCAACCACACGTATCCGATTCCGACCTTCTACGCCGAGTACAGCGCGCTTGCGCTCTATCTGGCGCTCGGCGCGACGGTCGCGCTGCTCGTGCGCGTATCCGAGCCGAAAGTGCCGTTCGCCTCGCCGGTCGTCGCGCTGATGCCGCTCGCCTTCGGCTTGCTGCTCGTCGCGCAGACGGTGCTGTTGCCGGTCGCTCAGCCGTCGATGAACTGGCTCGGCGGCGCGTTTCTGCTCGCGTCCTTCGTCGCGGTGCATACGGGCTTCGGACTCGTGCGCGCGGGCCTTGCGGAGAAGACGCTTCGTGTTGCCGCCGCGGCGCTCATGGTCGGCGGCCTGTTCGCGGTCTTCTGTCAGATCGTGCAGTTGCTGCATCTCGAGGTGAAATTCACGCCGTTCGTGGTCGCGTACAACGTGATGATCGAAAGGCGTCCGTTCGGCAACATGGCGCAGGCCAACCATCTCGCCACCGTCATCGCGTTCGCGCTGGCGGCGGCGTTGTACTTCGTGCAGACGCGGCGGCTGCCGGTGGTGCTGTGGCTGATTCTGTCCACGGTGTATTCGCTCGGGCTCGCGCTCACGGTGTCGCGCGGTCCGTGGCTGCAAACGGCGGTAATTGTCGTCGCCGGATTCTGGATGGCGTTCGTTCTGGGCCGCCCGATCGCGTCGGAAGGCTTCGACGGGCCGGGCCGCCGCGACACGCGTGCGTGGATCGTCCCGATCGTGCTCGCGATCCTGTTCGTCGCCGTCAACGCCGCCGTGCGCTGGGCGAACGTGCGCTACGGATTCGGCCTCGCGCAGTCGGCGGCGGAGCGCATGCAGGACGCCAACCAGATCGCGCCGCGTCTCGCGCTCTGGAAGTACGGCTGGACCATGTTCAAGACGCATCCGCTGCTGGGCGTCGGCTGGGGCGAGTTTCCGCGCTATCAGTTCGATCTCGTGCGCGATCTGGGCGGCGTCGAGATTGCGAACAACGCGCATGACATCTTCATCGATCTGCTCGCGAAGACGGGCGCGCTCGGCGTCGCGATTCTGGTCGCGGGCGTCGTGTTCTGGCTGATTCGCGTGCTGCGCGCACCGCAGACGCCGGCGCGCATTTTCGCGCTGTCGTTGCTCGGCGTGTTGATGATGCACGCGCTCGTCGAGTATCCGCAGCAGTACATGTTCTTCCTGATGCCGGCGATGTTCGTCATCGGTCTGCTGGAGACGCGGCCTTTGCGGCTCGTCGCGCGGCCGCTGTCATATGGCGTGTATGTCGTGCTGGTGCTGGGCGGGCTCGCGGCCCTTTATCCGACGATGCGCGATTACAACCGCGCGGAAGTGCTGTACTACGGCGCGCGGCCGGCGGAGCAGTATCGCGACGATCCGTCGTTCCTGTTCACGGCATGGGGCGAGTACGGCGCGGCGACGCTCTTGCCGATCAATGCGCAGAATGTCGAAGAGAAGCTCGCGGCGCATCGCAAGGCGATCGCGCTGTTGCCGGGCGAAACCGTTTTGCGGCGCTACGCGGTGCTTCAGGCGCTCGCCGGCCAGAAGGCCGAGGCGCTCGACACGATGGCCCGCCTGAAGATCTTCGCGATGCAGTTGCATGACTGGCCGAAGCAGCTTGCGGCCGTCTACCAGATGGTGGACGAGGCGGGCAAGCCGCTGGAGTCGTTCAGGGCCGATCTGGTGAAGCTGTACGGCGTGCCGGCGCAGACCGAGACGCCTGCGGCGGAGGATGAGGACGAGTGAGGGAAGCGGGTCAGGCTGCGGGTGGTGCGGGATCTCCCGCCACCCAATCCCCCGACTTCCCCCCATGCTTCTCCATCACCTTCACATCGGTGATGACCATCCCCCGATCCACCGCCTTGCACATATCGTAGATGGTGAGCAGCCCGACCTGCACCGCGGTCAGCGCTTCCATCTCGACACCCGTGCGCCCGACCGTTTCCACGCGCACTTCGCAATGCACGCCGGGCAGGGTTTCATCGATCGTGAAATCCACCGCGACGCGCGTCAGCGCCAGCGGATGACACAGCGGAATCAGATCGGCGGTGCGTTTTGCGCCCTGAATCGCGGCGATGCGGGCGACGCCGAGCACGTCGCCCTTCTTGGCGCGGCCCTCGCGAATCAGCGCGAGCGTGCCTTCGAGCATCGCGATCGAGCCGCGCGCCACGGCAATGCGCCGCGTTTCGCCTTTCGCGCCGACATCGACCATGTGCGCCTCGCCGGCGGCATCGAAATGAGTGAGTCCCGACATAGCATCTCCTTCGAATGGGCGCCTATCATACCAGCGTGAATTCGCGCGTTTTTTCGCGCAACGCCCCGGTCGCGCACGCCGCACGCCGCGGATGAAACGCCCCATGCGCAACACTTGATACGATAAGCTCGTTTTCATCGTCGAGCCGACCATCGGCGCCCCGAACGTTCCGCGCCATGCATCCGACACGTCTGAGCCGCGCGCTCGCCTCCTTCCTGTGCATCGTCCTCGCCATGCCGCCCGCGGCGCTGGCGCAGACCGGCGCGCCGGCAGCGGGAGCGAACGCCGTGAGCGGAAGCGGCACGCTCGCGGCATCGCAATTGCGCGCATCGCAAGAGAAAAGCGACGTGCCCGGCAATGTGGCGGAAGGCGTATTCGGCGTCTACGGCGGCGCGGAAAGCCGCTTCGCGAACCGCCCCGGCACGATGTCCGGCCTGCGCGCGCCGCTCGCCTCGGTGCAACTGCCCGATCTGGGCGACGGCTCCGGCGGCTCGCTCACGCCGCAAGCCGAGCGCAAACTCGGCGAGCGGATGATGCGCGAAGTGCGCGCCGATCCCGATTATCTCGACGACTGGCTGCTGCGCGACTATCTCGACTCGATCTCGTCGAGGCTGTCCGCAGCGGCGGCCACGCAGTATCTCGGCGGCTATCAGCCCGATTTCGACCTCTTCGCGGTGCGCGATGCGCAGATCAACGCGTTCTCGATGCCGGGCGGCTTCATCGGCGTGAATACGGGGCTGATCGCGGCGACGCAGACCGAATCCGAACTGGCGTCGGTCGTCGGCCACGAAATGGGGCACGTGCTTCAGCGCCATATCGCGCGAATGCTCGGCACGCAGGAAAAGAGCAGCTATGCCGCGCTCGCCGGCATGCTCGCCGGTCTGCTCGCCGGCCTGCTCGCGCACAGCGGCGATCTCGGCATGGGCATCGCGATGGGCGGCCAGGCGTTCGCCGTCGACAATCAACTGCGCTTCTCGCGCGCCGCCGAACACGAAGCGGATCGCGTCGGATTCCAGATGCTCACGGCCGCCGGCTACGATCCGTACGCGATGACCACGTTTTTCGAACGCCTCGACCGCTCGACGATGGGCGATAACGGCGTGCCGCCCTACGTGCGCACGCACCCGCTGACGACCGAGCGCATCGCGGACATGGAAGGGCGCGCGCGCCGCGTGCCGTACCGGCAGCCGCGTCAGTCGGCGGAATACGCGTTCGTGCGCGCCCGCGCGCGCGTGCTGCAGGTGAGCTACGCGAGCGATTATCGCGATGTCGCGAGCCGGCTCAAGACGGAAATCGAGGATCAGACGGCGCTCAATCCGGCGTCGAACTGGTACGGCATCGCGCTCGCGCAATCGCTGATGGGCAACTACGACGCCGCCACCGATGCGCTCGCGAAAGCGCGGCGGCTGTTCGAAAGCGACGAGGTGAGCGCGGCGGCGGCATCGGCGCAGGTTCAGCAGGAAGATCGCGCGCGCACGTCGAAGCCGGTCGAAACCGCGAAACTGCCCGCGCCGCCGTCGCGCAGCCTGGATGCGTCGATGACCGCGACGCCGCTCAACAACGCGCGCGCGACGCTCGACCTCGGCAACACATCGACGCCAAAACCGCCGCGCGCCGCAAGCGATATCGCGTTGCCGCCGGTTCACGTGTACGGCGGGACGGCGCCGCGGAGCAAACCGTCGCCACCGTCATCGCCGACGCCGGCCACCGCGACGGCGCCGCTGCGCAGCACGCCGAGTCTCGACGTGCTCGCGGCCGACATCGCGCGCCGCGCCGGCCGTAGCGACGACGCGATCCGGCTCGCCGATCTCGCGCAGAAGCGCTGGCCCGAGTCGCACGCGGCCATCGACGTGCATTTGCAGGCGCTGCTTGCCGCGCGCCGCTTCGCCGAAGCGCAGGCGCTCGCGCGTCACGAAACGCGCGCCGAACCGGCGCGGCCCGACTGGTGGCTTTATCTCGCGCAGGCGAGCAAGGGACTCAACGATCCCTTGCAGCAGCATCAGGCGATGGCCGAGAAATTCGCGCTCGACGGCGCATGGCCGTCCGCGATCCGCCAGCTCAAGGAAGCGCGCGACGTAAAGACCGCGAGTTTCTACGATTTATCGGCGATTTCCGCGCGCCTGCATGATTTCGAGGCGCGCTACAAGGAAGAGCGCGAGCAGGAGAGAAACGGCTAGCTTTTCGATGCCGCGCGCGCGGCGGGACTCGCGACGAAGCCGAAACGCTCCGCCACGCGGGCGCGGGCGATCGGCTGCACGGGCAGATCGACGCCGTCGCGCCAGTGGAAAATGCCGCCTGAGCCCGCATCGTCGAGCGATGCGTGATCCGCGAACAGTTCGAGATCGTGATCGTGCAGGGCGGCGACGCGCGCGGGCGATGCGTCGTCGGAAAAGAGAATGCCGCCTTCGTCGTCGATCCAGGCGTGCGCCGCTTCGAACGGCGCGCCGGACTGATCCGTCAGGTGCAACGCGCCGTCGGCAGCATTCAGACGCACGATCGACGGCGTGTACACGAGTTCCACATACACGCGCTGCGGCCCGTTCTGAAAGAACCACTGGCCTGTTTCATCGCATTCATAGTTGCGATTGATGAAACCCAGCAGCGCTTCATGCCGGATCGGCGTGCCGAGTTCGCCCGCGGCTTGCGCGGCGTCGTCGCGCATGCGCCACTGGCCGCGCCGGTCGAGCAGCAGCCAGCCCGTGCAATGCGGAACGTCGGGCCATTTGGCGAGCGCCTGCTTGACGATGTCATCCATGATGGTTCACGAAACAAAGTTCTCCAGATAACCGAACACGCGCTGCGACAGCCAGTCGATCCGCCCCGGAAACGGCCCCGTCATGAAGCCGACGTGCCCGCCGTGGTTCGGCTGATCGAGCGTCACGCGCGCGGAGACTTCCGCCATCGACGGCAGCGCGAACTCGGGCAAAAACGGATCGTTGCGCGCGTTCAGAAGCAGCGCCGGCACCTCGATGTCCTTCAGATGCGCGCGCGTCGTCGCCGTCGACCAATAATGGTTCGTATCGCGAAAGCCGTGCAAGGGCGCGGTGACGACGTTGTCGAATTCGTACAGCGTGCGCGCGGCGAGCACCGCGTTGCGGTCGTAGAGGCCGGGATACTGGCCGAGCTTCGCGAGCGCCTTGCGCTTGAGCGACTTCATGAAGCTGCGCGTATAGACCATGCCGAAGCCCTGCGAGATCGCCATGCCGCCCGCGTGGACGTCGAGCGGCGCGGAGATGGCCGCGGCCGCGCTGACGATCGATGCATCCCTGCCGCGCTCGCACAGCCAGTGCAAGAGCACGTTGCCGCCGAGCGAGACGCCCGCCGCGACGACCGGCCCGCGATGCGCCGCCGCGAGCCGCCGCAGGATCCAGTCGGCTTCGGCGCTGTCCGCGAGATGGTAGAAGCGCGGCAGCAGATTGAGCGGCCCGCTGCAACTGCGAAAGTGCGGCACGACGCCGTGCCAGCCGCGCGCTTTCGCTGCGGCCATCATCGTGCGGGCGTAGTGCGAGTCGGAATTGCCTTCGAGGCCGTGAAAAAGCACGAAGAGCGGGGCGTTCGCGGCAGGTTCGGCGGCGGGGTCGTGCGCGAGGAAGTCGAGATCGATGAAATCGCCGTCGGGCGTATTCCAGCGCTCGCGCCGGTAACGCACGGCGGGTTTGCGCCCGAAAAGCGCGGGCACGATGGTCTGCGCGTGGCTCGTCGGCAGCCAGCGCGGCGCGCTGTAGAGCCACTCGGTGCCCGGCAGCGCGAGCACGCGCGCCGCTTCTCTCAGCGCCACGGCAGGCGCCTTGTCCACGAACGACGAATCGTGTTTCAACAACGGATCGCGCTTCATGGCCCCTCCCCGACAAACGTCTTCTTCAGTGCAGCGGTCCTTGACCGTGACGCATTTTTGCGGCGAACTGGCCCGCCGTCTCTAGCGGCATCTCGCTCGCGTGAATGTGCGCGATGCGCCACTCGCCGCGCTCGTGAACCATCACGTAAGTCGTGTAGATCATGCGGGGCACGCTCGCCGGTTGGGCCGGCTGATGCGCCTCCGCGATCGCATACACGACCGTGCCGAGACTGTCGTACACGCGAATGTCGAGCGGCTCGATGGTCACGGGCTGCGTTTCGAACTGCTTGCCGAGACCGGCGCGGATGCTTTCCAGCCCATGCAGATGCGTGCCGTCCGCGCAGACGCAGGTGGCGAACTCCTCGTCGATCCACAACGACATCACCGTGTCGATGCTGTTGTCCGCGACTGCCTGATAGTAAGCGTTGAGAGTATCGGCGGCGGCTTCGAAGAGGCGGGCGAAACGTGGCATGGCTCGTGGGTCTCTGGCATTCGGTGCGCACGCCGCGCGAAGCCGCTCGTGGCGGCATGACGGAACGGCGCGCTGCATCGGTCATTGGTCAAAGCATGCCCCCGTTCGGAGACATTCGCGTGTCCGCACCCGCACACACGGCTGGAAACCGCCCGAAAACCCGCTCGAACGACGATGCGCGCGCGCACTTTCGACGCGCGCACGCAACATCAACGATGCGCGAGCAGCATCCCGCGCAGATCGCCGAATACCTGTTCGGCCGACAGTTCGCGAAGGCAGTTCAGATGGCCGAGCGGACACTCGCGGGCAAAGCACGGACTGCATTCAAGATGCAGCCATTGTACCTTTGCAAGATCGGACAAGGGCGGCGTGTGGCGCGGATCGGTCGAGCCGTAGACCGCGACGAGCGGCCGGCGCGACGCGGCCGCGACGTGCATGAGGCCCGAGTCGTTCGTGACGACCGCGCTCGCCCGCGAAATCAGAGCGCAGGCCTCGCCAAGTGAGGTCTGGCCGCACAGATTGCGCACCATCGGCGCGAGATCCGCGATGGCCTGCGCGATCGGCGCATCCTTCTTGGAGCCGAGCGCGATGATGCGCGCATACGGAAACGACTGCGCGATGAACTGCGCGAGCGACGCGAAATGCTCCGGCGGCCAGCGCTTGGCCGGGCCGTACTCCGCGCCGGGGCAGAACACGACGAGCGGCGTGCGCGTATCGAGATTGAAGCGCGCCGACACGCGCGCGGCTTCGTTCGGATCGGATTCGAGGCGCGGGACCGGGAGCGTCTGAGCCTCGGGCTGCGCGGCGGCTTCCGGCTGCGCGAAGCGGTCGACGAAAGGCAGCTTCGCGCCCGGCGTGTAGGCGAGCGCGGCGTAGTGCGCGGTCATCGGCGGGCGTTCGGTCTTCGGCGGATTCGCGTGCCGCACGTTCAAGAGCCCGTAGCGGCTCTCGCCCGTGTAGCCGATGCGCAGATTGATGCCCGCCATCCACGGGATCAGCGCGGATTTCACGGAGTTGGGCAGCACGTAGGCGGCGTCGTAGCCGACATCGCGCAAATCGCTCGCGAGCTGCCAGCGGCGCAGCAGTTGCAGCTTGCCGTGGGCGAGGTCGGTGGCGTACACGTCGCGAATTTCCGGCATGCGTTCGAGCACGGGCGCGACCCAGGTGGGCGCGACGGCGTCGATCGCGATGCGCGGATGCAGCTTGCGCAAGAGCGTGAAGAGCGGCTGCGCCATCAATGCGTCACCGATCCAGTTCGGTGCTATAACCAGCGCACGGCGCATCTTTCGTTATCCGATCTCAAAATGAACGCGGCCCGCCGCCTTGGGGCGGGCCGTCGGTTGTCGTGGGTGTGAGCCGCGCCGGCGGGGGCACGGCGCAAAGCGGGCGCCAAGCCGGGTCGCGGCTAGCGCGCGGCGTGTCTTAGTGACCGCCCTTGAGCACTTCGCCGTCTTTCAGCTTGTAGCGCGTGCCGCAGTACGGGCAGCGCGCTTCGCCGTGCGTCACGTCGATGAACACGCGCGGATGCGTGCTCCAGCGTTGCATCTTCGGGTTCGGGCAGAAGGCGGGCAGGTCCTTCGCCGACAATTCCACCAGCGGCATTTCCTTCAGGTCGCTCATTGCACTCTCTTTTCCTGATGTCCAGCGGACGGCGAGCCGGCGGCCCGCCGCGTTGCATGCGATCGATTAAACCTTCGCGAGCCAGCTCGCGTACTTCTCGTTCTTGCCGCCGACGACGTCGAAGAACGCGCTTTGCAGCTTTTCCGTGATCGGGCCGCGCGCACCCGAGCCGATAGTGCGGTTGTCGAGCTCGCGGATCGGCGTGACTTCGGCGGCGGTGCCGGTGAAGAACGCTTCGTCGCAGGTGTAGACCTCGTCGCGGGTAATGCGCTTTTCGATGACCGGGATGCCGAAATCGCGCGCGAGCGTGATGACCGTGTCGCGCGTGATGCCGTCGAGGCACGAGGCGAGATCCGGCGTGTAGATCTTGCCGTTGTTCACGAGGAAGAAGTTTTCGCCGGAGCCTTCGGAGACGTAGCCGTCCACATCCAGCAGAAGGGCCTCGTCGTAGCCGTCGGCGACGGCTTCCTGGTTCGCGAGAATCGAGTTCACGTACCAGCCGGACGCCTTCGCGCGCACCATCGACACGTTCACGTGATGGCGCGTGAACGACGACGTCTTCACGCGGATGCCCTTGGCGAGGCCGTCTTCACCGAGATACGCACCCCACGGCCACGCGGCGATGGCCACGTGGATCGTGTTGCCCTTGGCCGAGACGCCGAGCTTTTCCGAGCCGACCCAGATGATCGGGCGGATGTAGCAGCTTTCGAGTTCGTTCGCCTTGACGACTTCCAGTTGCGCGGCTTCGAGCGTGGCGGCGTCGAACGGGACGTCCATCTGGAAGATCTTCGCCGAGTTCAACAGGCGCTTGGTGTGCTCTTTCAGACGGAAGATCGCCGTGCCCTGCGCGGTCTTGTACGCGCGCACGCCTTCGAATACGCCCATGCCGTAGTGCAACGTGTGCGTCAGGACGTGGATCTTGGCGTCACGCCAGTCGATCAGCTTGCCATCCATCCAGATCTTGCCGTCGCGGTCGGCCATTGACATACGGTTCTCCTAGCTGTCTCGTTCAAGTGTTTCGGGCTGGCCGCCCCGCGGGGTCGGGCGGCGACGCTCGTGCGCCGCGTCTTGCGTGCTTCCGCGCGGAACTTGCTGCCGGGGAACGCGCGCATCGAAGGCGCAAAGGCGGTGAAAGTCCGTCATTTTAGCGTCTTTTCGCGACGAAACCGATCTTGAAGCGCCTTTCACGACGCTATAATTTGCCTTTCGCCGTCCGCTTAATTGGTGGGATGAATAGGCGAAGCTGCACTAATTCCGGTTTTCCCGGTTCTTCCCGATCCGCCGCGCTATCGGTCGAGGCAGCGCGGTGGCGTCACGGGCTCGCTCTTTCGCCTCGCTTTCGCCTCTTTTTGCCGCCTCTCACTGGCCTCGAATCCGCTCATGCCCGACCGGTTGTCCGACACGAATCGCCGCGCATTCTTCGAAGGCGTGCGCACGTTCTCGCCCGCCGTCCTCGCCACGTTCTCCTGGGGCCTCGTGACCGGCGTCGCGATGACGAAGTCCGTGCTCACCGTGCCGCAGGCGCTCGGCATGTCGTTTCTGGTGTACGCGGGCTCGTCGCAACTGGCGGTGCTGCCGCTCTTCGCCGCGAAGCTGCCGCTCTGGACCGTGCTGCTCACCGCCGCGATGGTCAATCTGCGCTTCGTCATCTTCAGCGCGGGGCTTGCGCCGCATTTCGCGTATCTGTCGCTGCGGCGGCGCTTGCTGCTCGGCTATTTCAACGGCGACATCATCTACCTGATGTTCTCGAAGCGGAATTTCCCGACCGGCTGGCAGCCCGGCAAGGAAGCGTTTTTCTGGGGCCTTGCGGTCTCGAGCTGGCTGTCGTGGCAGATTTCGTCCGTGCTCGGGATTCTGCTCGCGAGCCTGATTCCCGATAACTGGGGGCTCGAGCTCGCCGGCACGCTCGCGCTGATCCCGCTCATCGTTTCGGCGATCGCGACGCGCTCGACGCTCGCGGCCGTCGCCGTGGCAAGCGTCGTCGCGCTGCTGACCTTCGACCTGCCGTATCGCTTCGGCCTGCCGCTCGCGGTGTTCGCGGCGCTTCTCGCCGGCACGCTCGCCGACGTCATCGCGGAAAAACGCGACAAGCGCAACAAACCCGCCGCCTCGGGGAATACGCGATGAGCACGCTGCAAGTCTGGCTCGCCATCATCGGCATGGGGCTGGTCACGGCGGTGACGCGCGCGCTCTTTCTGATCGGCGGCGAGCGCATGGTGCTGCCGCCGCGCGTGCAGCGCGTGCTGCGCTATGCGCCGGCCGCGGCGCTCGCGGGCGTCGTCGTCCCGGACCTGCTCGCAACACCTTCGGGCATTTCGCTCGGACTCGGCAATCACGCGCTGTGGGCGTCGGTGGCCGGGCTCGCGTATTACCTCAAGCGGCGCGGCATGATGGGCACCATCGCCGTCGGCATGATCGTGTTCACCGTGCTGCGGCTCGCCGCATGAAGCAGCGCCCGCGTTGCGGCAAATACGCGTCATCAACGATTGCACGCTAAAAGCGGTCAGGTTGATCGGTTAAAATGGCGGTCTTTCCCCAGTGAGCGAGGTCGAAAGTGTGTCCGGCAGTCACCGCGCCACGGTTGTCAAGGTCGTACAACCCGCCGTCGCTCCCGGCTGCATCGCCGTGTCCGCGCGATCCCTTTCTTCCGCTTTCCGCACGCGCGTTCTTCTCCGCGCGGCCCTCGCCTCCAGCTTGATCCGCGCGCGTGCCGTCCTGCCCGGCGGCCCGCGCGCGGCAAATCCACGAACCGGCCGCCCCCGACGGCCGTATCCGCCCGAACCGCTTCTCTATCTACGTTGACTCCCATGACGAAAGTACTGCGTTTCACCGATCTGATCGCCGAAGGCAAAGTCTCCGGCAAGCGTGTGTTCATCCGCGCGGATCTCAACGTGCCGCAAGACGATGACGGCAACATCACCGAAGACACGCGCGTGCGCGCCTCGGTGCCCGCGATCAAGGCCGCCCTCGACGCGGGCGCGGCCGTGATGGTCACGTCGCACCTCGGCCGTCCGACCGAAGGCCAGTTCAAGCCGGAAGACTCGCTCGCGCCGGTCGCCAAGCGCCTGTCGGAGCTGCTCGGGCGCGACGTGCCGCTCGTCGCCGACTGGGTCGATGGCGTGAGCGTGCAGCCGGGCAACGTCGTGCTGCTGGAAAACTGCCGCGTCAACAAGGGCGAAAAGAAGAACGACGACGGCCTCGCGCAAAAGCTCGCGAAGCTCTGCGATATCTACGTGAACGACGCCTTCGGCACCGCGCACCGCGCCGAAGCCACGACGCACGGCATCGCCAAGTACGCGCCGGTGGCCTGCGCGGGCCCGCTGCTCGCCGCCGAACTCGACGCGCTCGGCAAGGCGCTCGGTAACCCGAAGCGTCCGCTCGTCGCGATCGTCGCGGGCTCGAAGGTGTCCACGAAGCTGACCATCCTCAAGTCGCTGGCCGAGAAGGTCGATCAGTTGATCGTCGGCGGCGGCATCGCCAACACGTTCATGCTCGCGTCGGGCCTCAAGATCGGCAAGTCGCTCGCGGAAGCGGATCTCCTGGGCGAAGCGAAGGAAATCATCGAGCAGGCGCGCACGCGCGGCGCATCGGTGCCGATTCCGAGCGACGTCGTCACCGCGAAGGAATTCGCCCCGACGGCGAAGGCGCAAACCAAGCCCGTCGCGGATGTCGCCGACGACGACATGATTCTCGACATCGGCCCGGACACCGCGAAGGCGCTCGCCGCGCAACTGGAAACGGCCGGCACGATCGTCTGGAACGGCCCGGTCGGCGTGTTCGAGTTCGACCAGTTCGGCAACGGCACGAAGACGCTCGCCGCGGCCATCGCGAATTCGTCGGCGTTCTCGATCGCGGGCGGCGGCGACACGCTCGCGGCCATCGCAAAGTACGACATCGCCGACAAGGTGAGCTACATCTCGACCGGCGGCGGCGCGTTCCTCGAATTCCTGGAAGGCAAGACGCTGCCCGCGGTCGAAGTGCTCGAATCGCGCGCAGGGGCCTGAGGCCTTGGCCGCCCGACAGAATCCGGCGAAAGCAGGGCAGAAGGGCGCGCCAGCCGGCGGCGCGCAAGAGGACGGTCTCGACAACGGTAATCAACTCGACGCGGCCGCCGAAGCGGCCCTGGTGATCGCGCAGGCCGCGCAGCCAGAAAGCGAGGCGGCGCTTCCGAAGACGGAAACGCCGCCGGTCATCATCGGCGGCGTGCCCGCCCATGCCTTGAAAGATATCGACAAAGCGACGCCGGCACGAACCGGCGCGCGCGCGCAACCGGTGAGCAACAGCTCACTGCAAGCGCAACGTGCTCGCAGCAGCGTTGTTACGGGCAATCCTACTGAGACGAGGAATTCCATGCATCGCGCTACCAAGATTGTTGCCACCATCGGTCCGGCTTCCACGAGCCCGGACATCCTGCTGCAAATGCTTCAGGCGGGGCTCGACGTCGTTCGCTTCAACTTCTCGCACGGCACCGCCGACGATCACCGCCAGCGCGCCGAAATCGTCCGCGAGGCGGCCCGACAGGTGGGCCGCGAAGTCGCGATCATGGCGGACCTGCAAGGTCCGAAGATCCGCGTCGGCAAGTTCGAAAACAACAAGACCATGCTGGTCGCGGGCAATCCGTTCATCCTCGATGCGGGTTGCGAGCTCGGCAACAGCGAGCGTGTCGGCCTCGACTACAAGGATCTGCCGCGCGACCTGCGTGCAGGCGACGTGCTGCTGCTCAACGACGGCCTGATCGTGCTCGACGTCACGCGCGTGATCGGCGAAGAGATTCACACGACCGTGAAGGTCGGCGGCGAGCTGTCGAATAACAAGGGCATCAACCGTCAGGGCGGCGGGCTGACCGCGCCCGCGCTGACCGAGAAGGACATGGAGGACATCAAGACGGCGATGTCGCTCGGCGCGGATTTCGTCGCGGTGTCGTTCCCGAAGAATGCGACCGACATGGAAATGGCGCGGCAACTCGCGAACATCGCGGGCGCGCCGTACGGCATCAAGCCGAAGATGATCGCGAAGATCGAGCGCGCCGAAGCCATTCCGGCGCTGCAAGGCATTCTCGATGCGTCCGACGGCATCATGGTCGCGCGCGGCGATCTCGCGGTGGAAGTCGGCAACGCGGCGGTGCCGGCGCTGCAAAAGCGCATGATCCGCATGGCGCGCGAGTCGAACAAGCTCGTGATCACCGCCACGCAGATGATGGAATCGATGATCCACGCGCCCGTGCCGACCCGCGCCGAAGTGTCCGACGTGGCGAACGCCGTGCTCGACGGCACCGACGCCGTGATGCTGTCCGCCGAAACCGCGGCGGGCAAGTATCCGGTGACGACCATCGAAACGATGGCGGCGGTCTGTATCGAAGCGGAGAAGTCGGAAGAGTCGCAGCTCGACCGCGATTTCCTCGACCGCACGTTCACGCGCATCGACCAGAGTATCGCGATGGGCGCGCTCTTCACCGCGTATCACCTGGGTGCGAAGGCCGTGGTCGCGCTGACGGAATCCGGCTCGACGGCGCTGTGGATGTCGCGTCACTGGACGCACGTGCCGATCTTCGCGCTGACGCCGCGCGTGGCGAGCGAACGCACGATGTCGCTGTACCGCAACGTCACGCCGCTGCATGTCGACACGAACATGGACCGCGACGCCGCGTTGAATTCGGCGCTGGAAGTGGTCGTGTCGAAGGGTTATGCGGCGCGCGGCGACATGGTGGTGCTGACCGTCGGCGAGCCGATGGGTCAGGCGGGCGGCACCAACACGCTGAAGATCGTGCGTGTGGGCGACCACTTCTAAGTCTTATCGAGAAAGAGGCGCGGTCAATGACCGCGCGGTTTGCCGCAGTTCCGAGGCGCGCGCCGTACCGGCAGCGGCGCGTGCCTCATCAAGCGCGCAAGACGGCGAACGAGCCGACCACCGCCACAGAGCGGCATCGCGCTGAAGAATTCGTTTCACATCATGGAGTCTCACCACAATGCCTCTCGTATCAATGCGTCAACTGCTGGATCACGCTGCGGAACACGGTTACGGCCTCCCGGCGTTCAACGTCAACAATCTGGAGCAGGTGCAGGCGATCATGTCGGCCGCGAACGAAGTGAACGCGCCCGTGATCATGCAGGCGTCGGCCGGCGCGCGTAAGTACGCGGGCGAGGCGTTCCTGCGCCATCTGATCGAAGCGGCCGTCGAGTCGTATCCGCATATTCCCGTCGTGATGCATCAGGATCACGGCCAGTCGCCGGCGGTGTGCATGGCCGCGATCCGCTCCGGTTTCACGAGCGTGATGATGGACGGCTCGCTCGAAGCCGATGGCAAGACCGTCGCATCCTACGAGTACAACGTCGCGGTGTCGAAGCAGGTCGTGGAGTTCTCGCATTCGATCGGCGTGACCGTCGAAGCCGAACTGGGCGTGCTCGGCTCGCTCGAAACCATGAAGGGCGACAAGGAAGACGGCCACGGCGCCGAAGGCACGATGACGCGCGAGCAGCTTCTGACGGACGTCGAGCAGGCCGCCGATTTCGTCAAGCAGACGCAGTGCGATGCGCTCGCCATCGCGATCGGCACGTCGCACGGTGCGTACAAGTTTTCGAAGAAGCCCACGGGCGATATCCTCGCCATCGACCGCATCCGCGAAATTCACCAGCGCATTCCGAACACGCACCTGGTGATGCACGGTTCTTCGTCGGTGCCGCAGGAACTGCTGGCCGAAATCCGCGAATTCGGCGGCGACATGAAGGAAACCTACGGCGTGCCGGTCGAAGAGATTCAGGAAGGCATCAAGCACGGCGTGCGCAAGGTGAACATCGACACCGATCTGCGCCTCGCGATCACCGGCGCGATTCGCCGCTATCTGTTCGAGAATCCGTCGAAGTTCGATCCGCGCGACTATCTGAAGCCGGCGCGCGAGGCGGCCAAGGAAATCTGCCGCCAGCGCTACATGCAGTTCGGCTGCGAGGGCATGGCGGGCAAGATCAAGCCGGTTTCCCTCGACAAGATCGCCGAGAAGTACAAGTCCGGTGCGCTGTCGCAGATCGTCAAATGAGACTCTTCTGAGTCGGTCGGCATTTGTAAAGTAAAATCAACGGGTTCCGGGTTCGGAGCCCGTTCGTCTTTTTCGGTTTTGTCTCTTGCCCTTTTGTTGATTCCGCGCCGCTTTGCAATTCGAAAGCGGCGAATCACTTTTTTCCGGTACACGACGATGTCCACGCTATACGAATCCACGATCAAATCGCTGCCCCTGCTTGGCCGCGGCAAGGTCCGCGACAACTACGCAGTCGGTCAGGACAAGCTCCTGATCGTGACGACCGACCGCCTCTCCGCGTTCGACGTCGTCATGGGCGAGCCGATTCCGAACAAGGGCCGCGTGCTCAACACGATGGCCGATTTCTGGTTCGAAAAGCTCGGTCACATCGTGCCGAACCACAACACGGGCATCGACCCCGCGACCGTCGTCGCGCCCGGCGAAGCCGAGCAGGTCAAGGGCCGCGCGGTCGTCGTGAAGCGCCTGGAGCCGATTCTCGTCGAAGCGGTCGTGCGCGGCTATCTCGCGGGCAGCGGCTGGAAGGACTATCAGGCGACCGGTTCCGTGTGCGGCGTCGAACTGCCGCCGGGTTTGCAGAACGCGCAAAAGCTGCCCGAGCCGATTTTCACGCCCGCCGCGAAGGCCGAAATGGGCCATCACGACGAAAACATCACCTACGATGAGATGGAACGCCGCATCGGCACGGAGCTTTCCGCGACGATCAAGCGCATTTCGATTCAGTTGTACGAGGAAGCCGCTGCGTATGCGGCCACGCGCGGCATCATCATTGCGGATACGAAGTTCGAATTCGGGCTCGACGACAAGGGCGAGCTGTATCTGATGGACGAAGTGCTCACCGCCGATTCGTCGCGTTTCTGGCCCGCCGACGGCTATCAGGTCGGCACGAATCCGCCTTCGTTCGACAAGCAGTTCGTGCGCGACTGGCTCGAAACGCAGCCGTGGAAGAAGGAGCCGCCCGCGCCGAAGCTGCCCGATGACGTGATCGCCAGGACGTCGGAGAAATATCAGGAAGCGCTGCAGCGTCTGACCGGCAAGACGCTCGACTGAGTAGAAGAGACATGACGAACGAAGTTCATACGCATAACGCGCCGCTCGTCGGCGTGTTGATGGGCTCCAGCTCCGACTGGGACGTGATGAAGAACGCGGTCGCGATTCTTCAGGAATTCGGCGTGCCGTACGAGGCGAAGGTCGTGTCGGCGCATCGCATGCCGGACGAGATGTTCGCCTACGCCGAAAGCGCGCGCGAGCGGGGCGTGCGCGCGATCATCGCGGGCGCGGGGGGCGCGGCGCATCTGCCGGGCATGCTGGCCGCGAAGACGACGCTGCCGGTGCTCGGCGTGCCGGTGGCGAGCAAGTATCTGAAGGGCGTCGACTCGCTGCATTCGATCGTGCAGATGCCCAAGGGCGTGCCGGTCGCAACGTTCGCCATCGGCGAGGCGGGGGCGGCGAACGCGGCGCTGTTCGCGGTATCGATTCTGAGCGCCACCGATTCGAAGTACGCCGATGCGCTCGCCGCTTTTCGCGTGAAGCAGAATCAGGCCGCGCGCGACATGGCGCTGCCGCCGCTTTGAGTCTCGCCGTTCCCACTTTCATGGCGCGACGAAGCCGTATCGGACCGCCCGCCAGCATCCAGACTCCACGATGAACCCACAAAACTCCCCGATCTCTCCCATTCTGCCGGGCGCGTGGCTCGGCATGGTCGGCGGCGGCCAGCTCGGCCGCATGTTCTGCTTCGCCGCGCAATCGATGGGTTATCGCGTCGCCGTCCTCGATCCGGACGAGACGAGCCCCGCGGGCGCCGTCGCGGACCGTCACATCCGTGCCGCCTACGACGATCGCGCCGCGCTGACCGAGCTCGGCCGGCTGTGCGCGGCGGTATCGACGGAATTCGAGAACGTGCCGTCCGCGAGCCTCGAATTTCTCGCGTCGTGCACGTTCGTGAGTCCGGCGGCGAGTTGCGTGGCGATCGCGCAGGATCGCGTGGCGGAGAAGCGTTTCATCGCGGAATCGGGCGTGCCGGTCGCCCCGCATGTGGTGATCGAATCGGCGGACGCGCTCGGCGCGATACCCGACGAGAAAATCGCCGCCGTGCTGCCGGGCATTCTGAAAACCGCGCGCATGGGCTACGACGGCAAGGGGCAGGTCAATGTGCGCAATGTCGATGAAGTGCGCCACGCGCATGCATCGCTCTCGGGCGTGCCATGCGTGCTGGAAAAGCGCATGCCGCTCAAGTACGAAGTGTCGGTGCTGATCGCGCGCGGCGGCGACGGCAAGTCGGCCGTGTTTCCGCTCGCGCAGAACGTGCACACGAGCGGCATTCTCGCGAAGACGGTCGTGCCCGCACCCGATGCATCCGCTGCGCTCGTCGCTCAGGCGCAGGACGCGGCGCTGACCATCGCGGCGAAGCTTGGCTACGTGGGCGTGCTGTGCGTCGAATTCTTCGTGCTGGAAGACGGCTCGCTGATCGCCAACGAGATGGCGCCGCGTCCGCACAATTCCGGCCACTATACGGTCGACGCCTGCGCGACGAGCCAGTTCGAGCAGCAGGTGCGCGCGATGACCGGCATGCCGCTTGGCGACACGCGCCAGCATTCGCCTGCCGCGATGCTGAATCTGCTCGGCGATATCTGGTTCGACGGCAATAAGGCGCGCGCGCCCGCGTGGGCGGAAGTCGCCGCGATGCCGTCGGCGCGGCTGCATCTGTACGGCAAGGAAGAGGCGCGCCGCGGCCGCAAGATGGGCCACATCAATTTCACGGCGGCGACGCTCGAAGAGGCGCGCACGGCGGCGCGCGACTGTGCGCGCATGCTGCACATCACGATTGATTGAGTTTTTCTCGTAGTTGTTGACGCAATGACCATCATTTATCCGGGCGCGGCGCAGATCGACGAAGCCGCCGCCTTGCTCGATGCGGGCGAACTCGTCGCGTTTCCGACCGAAACGGTCTACGGGCTGGGCGGCGACGCCGAGAATCCCGACGCCATCGCGCGCATCTATGCCGCGAAAGGGCGGCCGGCGAATCATCCGGTGATCGTCCATCTCGCGCCCGAGGCCGATCCGGGCTACTGGGTGCGCGAGATGCCCGCCGATGCGCAAAAGCTCATCGATGCGTTCTGGCCCGGTCCGCTGACACTGATTCTGAAGCGCGCGGCGCATATTCCGGCGGCGGTGAGCGGCGGGCAGGATTCGGTCGGCGTGCGGTGTCCGTCGCATCCGGTGGCGCAGCAGTTGTTGTCGGCGTTTCATGCGCGGCGTCGCGGCACGGGCAAGCAGGGCGGTGTCGCGGGGCCGTCGGCGAATCGCTTCGGGCACGTCAGCCCGACGACCGCGCAGCATGTTCGCGATGAATTCGGCGGCGCGGTGCATGTGCTCGATGGCGGCGCGGCGGATGTCGGCATCGAATCGACGATTCTGGATTTGTCGCGCGGCTTTCCGGCGCTGCTGCGGCCGGGGCATGTGAGTCCGCAACAGATCGCGGATGTGATCGGCATTGCGCCTCGCTTGCCCGATGGCTCGGATGCGACTGCGCCGAGGGCGTCGGGGACGTTGAAGGCCCATTACGCGCCGAGGACGCCGCTCGTGCTGCTGCCGTTTTCGGCGATGGAACCGCTGCTTCGTCGTGATGGCGACAGGAAAATCGCGCTGGTGGCGCGGGCTTCGAGCGCGGGGGAGTGGGCGCGTGCCTCGCATGTTCACTTCGTGGCGGCGCCGGAAGATCCGCAGTCTTATGCTCGGGATCTTTATGGTTTGCTGCGGGCGCTCGATCGGGCGAATGTGGAGCGGATTCTGATCGAGAAGCTGCCGGAGACGGTGGAGTGGATTGCGGTGAATGACAGGTTGGGACGGGCGGCGGCGGCGTTTGAGGCTGAGGAGTGATTCGCTCTGCGGGTTTTGGGGTGAATGTGAAGATCGGTTGTCGGGATTCCGCTTTTGGAACAGTTGGTTATGATCTAGGGGTTTCCTCCGTGTGGGCGGAGATAGGCCGCGTCGAGCTGTTCCGTTTTTCTTCAAGATCGGGTTTCCTCCGCGTGGGCGGAGATAGCCCGATGATGACGCCGCCGTTGCGAATCTCGACCATGTTTCCTCCGAGTACGCGGAGATAGCCCCGAGCCCGCGACCGCCGAGCGCTGGCGTTCGCTGTTTCCTCCGAGTACGCGGAGATAGACCCCGATAGTTTCGAGGCAATTGGCCGGCTCGTCGGTTTCCTCCGAGTACGCGGAGATAGACCGCACTATCAAGTCGCCGCCGACGCCATGCAAGAGTTTCCTCCGCGTGCGCGGAGATAGACCCCTCTTCGCGCGCTTTCTGAACAAGTGCACGAGGTTTCCTCCGCGTGCGCGGAGATAGACCCACCATCCGCCGCCTGCTGAATTTGTGTCTCGAGTTTCCTCCGCGTGGGCGGAGATAGGCCCGTCATCAAACGCAATGCGGATGGCTTGTACGCGTTTCCTCCGCGTGCGCGGAGATGGACCCGCCTGTGTCGCGCTGCCTTGCGCGGCTTGCGAGTTTCCTCCGCGTACGCGGAGATAGGCCCAAGCGCTGCGAGATCGCCGGCATTCGCTTCGAGTTTCCTCCGCGTACGCGGAGATAGGCCGATGACCGTCAGCACGATCATGGGTAAGGGTTCGTTTCCTCCGCGTGGGCGGAGATAGGCCGGCTTGACCGTAGTTCGCGCTCTGTGAGGACTGGTTTCCTCCGCGTGTGCGGAGATAGGCCGTTTCCGGCCCCGTTCGGCTATGGGCGCATCGCGTTTCCTCCGCGTACGCGGAGATAGGCCCCCGCGCATCGAAGTGCGCATTCGGCCGATGCAGTTTCCTCCGCATGCGGAGATACCCCCCCGCCCGACGATTGGGCTCGCCCAACCTCCGCGCAAATCCTCCGCCTCGTAACGGAGACCTCCAAAAAACAAAACCGCCCGGACGATCCCTCATCCGGGCGGTTTCCCCATCCTCAAAGAGAATCGCTTACTTCCCCAACCCCGACTTCGCCACCACCTGTTCCGCCGCTTGCGCATACAACGCGCCCAGATGCGTCGTCGGATGCACGGTATCGGCGTACATGTAGGTCTGATCCGCGCCTGCCACAGTCAAAGTCTCCGGCGAGCAAAACAGGGAAGTCGCGAAAGCGGCCGGGTTGGGTTCGCCGAACTTCTGCGCCGCCGCCGCCATCGCCTGCAGATTACAGGCCGTGCCGGTATTCGACACCGTGAATCCGAACTGGCCAAAATTCGCAGTGACTTTGGCAAGCACCGGCACGATGTCGAGATAGATCACTTTCGACATCAGCCCCGCTTGCGTCAGCGCCCCGGCAAGCGCCTGGTTGAAGCCGAGCGATGCCTGCGTGAGCAATGCCCGATTCGCCGCCGAACTCATCATGCCCTGCGGCGTCGTGCCGATGTCCGGCACATTCGACACCAGCACGTGCGTCGCGCCGCTCTGCAAGACTTTGCCGATTATGCCCGCAAGATCGATGGCAGCCTTGCCGATCGCCGCGCTAGCCTGAGCCGGCGTGATCGCGCCCGTCTGCGCCAACTGGAAGTTGTACAGGATATCGTTACCGCCGCCATTGACGATCACGAGCTGGTTCGAATTGAAGCTGCCGTGCGCGCTGAGATAGTTCGTCACCTGCTGGACGACCGGCACCGTCAGCGCACCCTGATAATTCGCCGGATCGTTCGACACGTGATTGATACCGATCGGGTTCGTCACCAGTGCGCCACCCTGCGCATACCCCAATCCCGACTGCGTCGCCGGCGGGACCCCAAAACCGCCGGTCATCGCGGGCGTCAGCGTGTCGCCGTAATACTGCGCGACGTTCTGCACCCAGACCTGGCCCGGATTCGTCGTGAAGCGCCCGCCGCCGAAGTTCGCCGCCGCGACGGGTGCGTACGTGCCGACATCGGAAAGGCTGTCGCCGAAGGACACGATCTGCAGCTTGACGCCGCCCGGCGGGGTGGAATTGTTGTCGTCACCGCCGCCGCCGCACGCGGCGATCAGGGCAAACGCGGCGCTGGCCGTCGCGACTTGAGCAAAGCGCGTCAGGGCGGCGCGCATCGAGCGTTGCTTCTTCATGGACCTCGTCTCCGTTCTTCGGTGTTTTCTAGTTCGATTGCGGTGTCCGACCGTCGTGCGGTCTTCACGCCGCGTAGCTGCCATTTTAGGCGATGCAACACGCCCCTCCTGATACGCGTCGCACCCGGCCAAAGCGCCGTGCCCGACAGCGTACAGGCGCGCGCGCCTTCCCGGGCGCGACTTCGTAGAAGAAATCTTCGGTCACGCCGGGCGGCCGTGCCCGGCGCCGCGCTCACTCCGCCAGATCCGCCTTGCGCGCGCCCTCGTAGACCCATTCGAGCAGCGCGTCGTGGGCGGCGCGCGCGGCCTCGGCGCGCGGATCGTTGATGAAGCTCACGATCACGTAACTCTCGCCGTTCGCCGCGCCGACATAGCCCGCGATCGCGCGCACGTCGCGCAGCGTGCCGGTCTTGATGTGCGCATTGCCGAACGCGCCCGCGTTGGTGAGACGGTTGCGCATCGTGCCGTCGACGCCCGCGATCGGCAGCGATTCGACGAACACCTGCGCGACCGGACTCGCGTTCGCCGCCTGCAGCAGATCGGCGAGTGACGCCGCGCTGATGTGCTCGTCGCGCGAAAGGCCCGAACCGTTGTCGAGCGCGAGGCCGTTCATGGGCAAGGCGCTGCGCTTCAGGAACGACTGGATCGCCGCGGCGGACTTCGCCGTCGTCGCGGGCGGCTTCAGCTGCGCCGCGCCGATCGTGAGGAACAGGTTGCGCGCCATCACGTTGTTGCTGAACTTGTTGATGTCGCGCACGACATCCGACAGCACCGGGCTGCGATGCGTGCCGACGAGCCGCGCGCCGGACGGCGTCGGGCCTTCGCGCGTCGCGCCCTGGAACGTGCCGCCGGCCTGCTTCCACAGCGCGAGAAAGCCGCCCGCGAAGAACGTCGAATGATCGAGCGCGGCGACGTTGACGGTGCGCGAGCCGCAGCGCAGCGGATAGTCGCCGATGAACGACGCCTGCACGAAGCCGCCCTGCGTCTGCGCGACGCTCGGCGACGCCGCCGAAAGCGAGCCGACGCACGCGCCGCGCGTGACGCGCAATTCGTTGTCGATCTGCAGTTGCGCGAGCTGCGGCAACACGTCGATGGCCACTTGCCCGTCCGCGTTCGGCGTCAGGGTGAAGGACAGCGACTTGAACGCATAGAGCAACGGATCGGGACCGACGTTGTACGGCGCGCTGTCGTCGTTGTCGAAGGCGGGCAGGTCGCGCGTGGAGGCGTCGAAATAGCGCTTGTCGAGCACGAGCGCGCCGTCGATGCCGGTGATGCCGTTCTTGCGGATCTGGTCGACGAGATCGATCAGTTCTTCCGGCACGAGCTTGGGATCGCCCGTGCCCTGAATGTAGAGATTGCCGTGCAGCACGCCTTGCGTGTCGATCTGGCCGTCGGCGTAGGCGGTCGTCTTCCAGCGATAGTCGGGCCCGAGAATCGAGAGGCCCGCGTACGTGGTGACGAGCTTCATCGTGGAAGCGGGCAGCATCGGCTCGTTCGCGTTGATCGAGACGAGCGGCGTGGGCGCGCCGATGCGTTGCACGACGACGCTCATCGACGAGAGCGGAACGTGCGCGCGGGCGAGCGCCGTCATGACCGATGCGGGCAGCGGTCCGGCCGGCACGCTCGCTTTGGCGACGCGCGAGGCTTTCCCGTTCTTCGCGGCGCGCTTGCCTTTCGCCGCGCGCTCCGGCGACTGCGCCTGCGATTCGGCTTTCGTGCCGCCGCGCGCGAAGGCAGCGGGCGCAGGGCCGAGGGCCGCGCAGGCGAGAACGGCGGCGAGCGCGAATGAGGAAAGACGGCGGGACGCGAAACGGGAAGCGAGCGGCATGGACGAGCGTTGTTCTTGGGCTGATTACTGGCTGCGGCGCGTGCACGGGCGGGCGTCGCGGCGCGGGAAGCGGCTATTGTAGACAAGCTGGCTTGCGGAAATCGAAAGGGCGGAAATCGAACGGGCCGAGCGGGCAGATTCGCCGCCGTTCTCTGCAAATGGACGATGTGCGCGGTTAAGTCCCGTTTAAGCCTGTGGCGCGGCCTCGCGGCTACAATGAACCGCGCATCACCACGCCAACCACCAACAGACATGTGCCATGCGAATCCTGCTTGTCGAAGATGACCGGATGATCGCCGAAGGCGTGCGCAAGGCGCTGCGCGCGGACGGCTTCGCAGTCGACTGGGTGCAGGACGGCGAGGCCGCGCTCACCGCGGTGGCCGGCGAGTCCTACGACCTGATGCTGCTCGATCTCGGCCTGCCCAAGCGCGACGGCCTCGACGTGCTGAAGACGCTGCGCGCGCGCGCCAATGCGCTGCCGGTGCTGATCGTCACGGCGCGCGACGCCATCGCGGATCGCGTGAAAGGCCTCGACGCCGGCGCGGACGATTACCTCGTGAAGCCCTTCGATCTCGACGAGCTCGGCGCGCGCATGCGTGCGCTGATCCGCCGTCACGCGGGGCGCGGCGAGTCGCTCGTGCGTCACGGCGAACTGACGCTCGATCCCGTGGGCCATCAGGTGACGCTCGCGGGCAATCCCGTGGCGCTGTCGGCGCGCGAGTTCGCGCTGCTCGAAGCGCTGATGGCGCGGCCCGGCGCGGTGCTGTCCAAGAGCCAGCTCGAAGAGAAGATCTACGGCTGGGGCGAGGAAATCGGCAGCAATACCGTCGAGGTGTATATCCACTCGCTGAGAAAGAAGCTCGGCGCCGATCTCATCCGCAACGTGCGTGGCCTCGGCTACATGGTCGCGAAGGACGCCTGATGCGGTCGATTCGCCGGCAATTGCTGATCTGGCTGCTCGCGCTCGTGATCGTCGGCGTGGGGTTCGCGGGGTGGCTCATCTATCGGCAGGCGCTCGCCGAAGCCAACGAACTGTTCGATTATCAACTGCAGCAGATCGCGGCGGCGCTGCCTTCCGAGCCGTTCTCGTCGGTGCTCTCGTCGCGCAGTGAAAGCGACGAAGGCGTCGTCATCCAGATCTGGAACCGCAATGGCGTGCTGATGTACTACTCGCATCCGCGCGTGCCGCTCGCGCCGCATGCGGAACTCGGCTTCTCCACCGAAATGACGCCGCGCGGCGAATGGCGCGTGTATAGCGCGATCGTCGGCGATAACGTCGTGCAGCTCGCGCAGCCGCTGTCGATCCGCAATCGCGTCGCGGCGGGCGTCGCATGGCGCACCTTGTGGCCGCTCGTGCTGTTGCTGCCGCTGCTTGGCGTCGCGATCTGGGTGATCGTCGGACGCGGGCTCGCGCCGTTGCAGCGCGTGACGCGCGCGCTCGACACGCGTCATCCCGAGGCGCTCGATCCGCTCTCCGATCAGCGTCTGCCGCAGGAAGTGCGGCCCGTGGTGCGCGCGTTGAATGCGCTGCTCTCGCGCTTGTCGGCGGCGCTCGATACGCAGAAGGCCTTCGTCGCCGATGCCGCCCACGAACTGCGCACGCCGCTTGCCGCCGTGCAGATTCAGGCGCAGCTCGTCGGCCGCGCGCAGGACGACGACACGCGGCGCGAGGCGCTCGCGGACCTGAACGAAGGCATCGCGCGCGCGACGCGGCTCGCCGAGCAACTGCTCGCGCTGGCGCGATCGGAGCCGGATGGCAAGGCGGTCGAAACGCGCGTCGATCTCGACGAACTGCTGGAAGGCTGCGTGCGCGGCTACGTGCTCGTCGCGCAGGAACGCGGCGTCGATCTCGGCATCGAGGCGAGCGAATCGGCGAGCGTCAAGGGCGATCCGGATTCGCTGCGGGTGATGTTCAACAATCTCATCGACAACGCGACGAAGTACACGCCGAGAGGCGGTAGAGTCGATGTCTGCGTGAAGCTCGAAGGCGGTAATCCTCTCGTCGAGATCGCCGACACCGGCCCCGGCATTCCCGGCGAAGAGCGCGAACGCGTGTTCGACCGTTTCTATCGCGTGGGCGAAGGCGTGAATCGCCCGCGTACCGATGTCGCCGGCAGCGGCCTCGGTCTCGCGATCGTGCGGCGCATCGCGGTTCAGCACGGCGCAACGGTGTCGCTCGGGGAGTCGGAGGCGGGTGGGCTCAAGGTCGCCGTCAGGTTCTGAAGCCGCGTTCGCGGTGTCGCGTTCTGCAACCAACTTTCGGAGTTATCGACTTCGAATAAGAATTCCTAATCGCTAATATCTCGCTCGTCGTTTGAGGTTCTGAAGCAGCAAAGAAGTTGAGTTGAAGTTGGCAGTGGCAGCATCGCAGTGATGAAGTAAATGGGGTGCAGTAAAGCAGTAAGTCGGTCGTAGTGCGAAGGGCGCTCGTTCATGAACGAGCGCCCTTTTTATTGGCCTTTCCCGCGCGAAGTTCAATTTTTAAGAAAGGTTTAAGCGACGCCCCGTAAGCTCCTTTCATCGATATAGCGCGCTCTCCGGGAGCGCATCCCTCGTCAGGAGCACACGATGAAAGCAAAGATCCTCACCCGTAGCGCCGTCGCGGCGGCCGTCGCCGTTGCCTTGTCGGCGGGCTATGTGGCCGGTCATAACAACGTGCCTGCGCCGCAGGTCATCGCGCCCGCGCAAGCCGCCGCGCTGATGCCCGCCGAAGCCGCAGCCAAGACGGGCATTCCCGATTTCTCCGGCCTCGTCGAGACCTATGGTCCGGCGGTGGTGAACATCAGCGCGAAGCATGTCGTCAAGGAAACCTCGGCGCGCAGCAGCCGCAACCAGTTGCCGATGGACCCTGACGATCCGCTCTACCAGTTCTTCAAGCGCTTCGGCGGCTTCCCGGGCTTCGGCGGCGGGCAGGGCGGCCCTGGCGGCCCCGGCGCGGATCGTCCGAGCGAAGGCTTGGGCTCGGGCTTCATCGTGAGCAGCGACGGCTACATCCTCACGAACGCACATGTGGTCGATAACGCCAACGTCGTCACCGTGAAGCTCACCGACAAGCGCGAGTACCGCGCGAAGGTCATCGGCGCGGACAAGCAGTCGGACGTCGCCGTGCTGAAGATCGAGGCGAAGGACCTGCCGACCGTGAAGATCGGCGATCCCAACGGCAGCAAGGTCGGGCAGTGGGTCGTCGCGATCGGCTCGCCCTACGGCTTCGACAACACCGTGACGTCGGGCATCATCAGCGCGAAGTCGCGCGCGCTGCCCAACGAGAACTACACGCCGTTCATCCAGACCGACGTGCCCGTGAACCCCGGCAACTCGGGTGGTCCGCTCTTCAACCTGCAGGGCGAAGTCATCGGCATCAACTCGATGATCTATTCGCAGACGGGCGGCTTCCAGGGTCTTTCGTTCGCCATCCCGATCAATGAAGCGATCAAGGTGAAGGACGCGCTGATCAAGACGGGTCACGTGGATCGCGGCCGCCTCGGCGTGACGGTGCAGGGCATGAACCAGACGCTCGCCAATTCGTTCGGCATGAAGTCGCCGCAGGGCGCGCTCGTGAGCTCGGTCGAGCCGGGCGGACCGGCCGCGAAGGCGGGCTTGCAGCCGGGCGACGTCATCACCGCGCTCAACGGCGTGCCGGTGTCGGATTCGACTTCGCTGCCGTCGCAGGTCGCGGGCCTTTCGCCGGGCAGTTCGGCGAAGGTGACGGTGTGGCGCGACAAGAGCGCGAAGGATCTGAGCGTGACGATCGGCGCGCTCAAGGACGCGAAGACCGCGAGCGCGAAAACCGGCGCGGGCGGCGACGAGGCGTCGGCGCAGGACGCGCGGCTCGGCGTCGCGGTGCGTCCGCTCACGCCGGAAGAGAAGCAGAACGATTCGCTCTCGCGCGGCCTGCTGGTGCAGCAGTCGGGCGGCGCGGCGGCGAGCGCGGGCATCCAGCCCGGCGACGTGATCCTCGCGGTCAACGGGCAGCCGGTCACGTCCGTGCAGCAGTTGAAGTCGATGGTGGAGCACGCCGGCGACAGCATCGCGCTCCTGATCCAGCGCGACGACGCGCAGATTTTCGTGCCGGTCGATCTCGGCTGAGCGCGGTAGTTCGAACGCGATGCGGGCACGAACCATGCTCCGGGGTTCCCGGGTGCCCCATCGCGCGATACCGGCGCATCGGGCGTGACGCCGCTGGCGCGCTTTCAGGGCGCGGCGGCATCGGATAAAGGAGCACGAAGATGACGAACAAAACCACGGGCAGGCTGGCGGCCGCACTCGTCGTTGCGGCCATGAGCGCGGGCATGACGGGCGGCGCCTGGGCGCAGGCATCGGGCACGACGGGCGGCACCACGGCCGATACGTCGAGCGCCGGCAACACCAACGGCGGCGGCCTGCCGCAAGTCCAGCAGCAAGGCGACGTCTCCTACACCTCGGGCGGTGTCGGACTCGACGAATCGCGCGCATTGTTGCGCGAACAGGCGCACTGGCCGCTATCGCTGCGCTTCACGGGACCGACCGCGGAATACCTGTCGGGCGTCACCGTGCGAATTGCCGGCGGCAAGGGCGGCGACGTGCTCTCCACCGAGGCGATGGGTCCGTACATGCTCGTCAAGCTGCCGCCGGGCAACTACACGGTCTACGCGAAGTATAAGGATCAGGAGAAGAAACAGTCGGTGAACGTCTCCGGCCCGGGCAAGGCCAAGGCGGCGTTCCACTGGAACATTCAGTAAGCGCAAGCGTCCAAGGGGGACACGCGCGAGGCATCGAAAGCGCTCACCCAGCATCGTCAGTTTGTCTCATAATTAAGCCACGGGTATTCGATGCCCCGTGGCTTTTTCTTGGGCATTTCGTTCGGACGCGGGAGGCGCATCAGGATGGGCACGGAACTCAAAGACGGGCACGAGGCGGCGCATGGCATCGAAATCACGCTGAACGGCCGGCGTTGCCGCGTGATCCATCAGGGCGTCACCTACGCCGACACCCACGCGTCCTTCACGCTTATCGAGGCGGGCGCGGAGAAAGTGCACTACTTTCCGCGCGCCGACGTCAACATGGCGCGGCTCGAACGCTCGATTCACACCACGCAGTGCCCGATGAAGGGCCAGGCTACGCACTATCATCTGCTGACGGAAGACGGCCCGATCGAAAACGCCGCGTGGAGCTACGAAGCGCCGCTCGACGCCGCCGTGAAAATCAAGGGCTATCTCGCGTTTTACGGGTCGCGCGTCGATCGCATCGACGAAACGTCTTAGCGCGCCTTCGAACAGACACCGCCACGCCACTCAGCCATAACGAACGCATGCGGACCTTGTAAGCGGAGGCTCGAATGGAAGTCACCGATGCATTGCGCGTTCCGCTCGACCCGGCGCATGTCCGGGACGCGCTCGGCGATCTCGCGCTCTTGCGGGCGAGTCTGGACAACTGCGAATCGTTCACGCGCACGCCCGGCGGCGAGTATGTCCTCACGCTGATCGTGCCGCTCGGCGCGCTGCGGGCGCGCTACGAAATCCGCGCGCATGCCGCCGGGCGCACGCGTCAGGCGGCGCACGCGGAAGGCGAACCCGCCGAACCTGCCGACGCCGCCGATACCGCTTACGCCCGCACGCTGAGCTTCAAGGCGCGCGGCGAGGGCGTGGGTTCGCTGCGCGGGCAGATCGCGGTCGCGCTCAATCCCGACGAAGACGACAGCGATTCGACCTGGATCGAGTACACGGTCTGGGCGACGGTCTCGGGCCCGCTCGCCGGCTTGCCGTCGCGGCAGATCGAGAACGCGCTGCGCGAAGGCGCCGACGATTTCTTCGCCGAATTCTGCGAAGTGGTGCGGGCGAAGCACGGTCTGCCGTCGATGCGCGCGGCGGGCGAAAACGCCGCGCGCCGCCATGTGTTTCTGCGCCCGAGCTCGATGTCGGCGGCCTTCTCGCGCCGCCCGGGTGCGATGCGCGCGCCATCCGCCGATGCGCACGCGAGCGGCGTGCTGCGGCATCGTCTGCACGGTCATGGCTTCGTGCATCACGACCGCGATCATTCGCACGATCCGCATCCGCTCGGCCTGCCGGCCTGGGCGTGGGCCGCGATGCTGGTGTGCATCGCACTGTTCGCGTATCTCGCGCAGCACGTCGGGCTAGGTTAGACCCCGCGAAACGCGCGCCGGTACGCCGAGGGCGACGTCTTCAACGTCTGCGCGAATTGCTGGCGCAGCGTCGCGCCGGTGCCAAAACCGCACGTCTGCGCGATGCGATCGACCGGCAAGTCCGTATCTTCGAGCAGCCGTTGCGCCAGCGCGACGCGCTGCCCGACGAGCCACGCGCCGACCGTCGTGCCCGTCGTCTGCCGAAAGCGCCGTGTAAAGTTGCGACGGCTCATCGCCATGCGCGCGGCGAGCGCATCGAGCGAATGATCCGTTTGCAGGTTGGCGCGCAGCCAGTCGAGCAGCCCGGCGAGCTTTTCCCCGTTCGCGCGCCCAGGCAGCGGCTCGTCGATGAACTGCGCCTGCGAGCCCTGGCGATGCGGCGGCACCACGAGCCGCCGCGCGACCTGATTCGCCGCGTGCGAGCCGGCGAGCGCGCGCAGCACGTGCAGACAGCAATCGAGCCCCGCCGCGGTGCCGGCCGAGGTCGTGATGTTTTCATCGTCGATATAGAGCACGTTCGGATCGAGCCGCACGCGCGGATAGCGGCGCGCGAAATCGTCGGCCCATGCCCAGTGCGTCGTCGCCGCGCGGCCGTCGAGCAGGCCCGCCGCCGCGAGCACATACGAGCCGAGACACAGCCCGACGATGCGCGCGCCCCGTGCATGCGCCGCGCGCAACGCATCGAGCAGCGCGCCGGGCGGCGTTTCGGCGGGATCGCGCCAGGAAGGGACGATGACGACATCGGCCGAATCGAGCGCATCGAGCGAATGCCGGGCCGCGATCGTGAAGCCCGCCGATGTCGCGAGCGCCCGCGGCTCGGCGGCGCATACGCGGAAATCGAACGGCGGCACGCCGATCCCGCCGCGCTCCTCGCCGAACACGATGCACGGCACGGCGAGATGGAACGGGCTGATGCGGTCGAACGCGACGACGGCGATCGAATGGCGACTCATGGGCGGCCCTTTGAAAACGATGGTTCAGGCCATTTTGGCCTGAATCCATCGAAAGTTGGCGATCGGGCCACTTATGGCGTTGCGCGCGCGCGGCGACAATGCGCTCAACCGACCGAAGGAGAAGAACCATGCCGCGCCGCGCCCTGATCGTCATCGACGTGCAGAACGAGTATGTCGAAGGCAATTTGCTGATCGAGTATCCCGATGTGAACGTGTCGCTTGCCAATATCGGCCGGGCGATGGACGCCGCCCAGGAGCACGGCGTTTCCGTCGTCGTCGTGCAGAATTTCGCGCCGGAGAGCGCGCCGATCTTCGCGCGCGGCTCGGCGATGGCCCAACTGCATGAAACCGTGGCGTCGCGGCCGCGCGCGCATTACGTCGAGAAGTCGCTGCCGAGCGCGTTCGCGGGCACCGATCTCGCCGACTGGCTGAAGGCCAACGACATCGACACCATCGTGATCGCGGGCTACATGACGCACAACTGCGACGATTCCACCGTGAAGCACGCGGTTCACGCCGGGCTTTCAGTGGAATTCCTCGCGGACGCGACGGGCGCCGTGCCCTATGAAAACCGCGCGGGGAAGGCGAGCGCGGAAGAGATTCACCGCGTGTTCACGGTGGTGATGCAATCGCGCTTCGCCGCCGTGCTCAGCACCGATGAATGGCTCGCCGCGCTGGAAAGCGGCGAGCCGCCCGCGCGCGACAACATCTACGCGTCGAATCAGCGGGCGCGCGCCGGTTCAGCCGCCAGCCGGTGACAGCAGCGCGGCGCTGCAACGCAAGGCGTCGAAGCACGCGTCGATGAGCGCTTCGGCGTCGCGCTCCGGATGAACGAGGTCCGGCAGCATCAGCGAATCGTGCAGGATGCCGGTGAAGAGGCAGTGGAGCATGGTGGTCGCGCGGTTCGTATCGAGCGTCGCGGGAAGCTGCTTCTTTTCGACGGCGTTGCGCAGCGCGCGCTCGATGCGCTCCATGCCGTCGCGCATGTTGTTCTGATGCCGCTCGCGCACCGGCCCCATCTCTTCGACGAATTCGCACTTCATGAACAGGATGTCGAAGACGCGGCGGCGCTGCTCGTCGCTCGTGATGTTGCGCATGCACCAGACGAAAAGCTCGCGCAGGCGTGCGAGCGGATCTTCTTCCTTGCCGTCGAGCGTCGCTTCGACGAGTTCGTCGAGCGGCAGCAGGCTGCGGTCGAACATCGCGTTGAAGAGATCGCCCTTGTTCGCGAAATGCCAGTAGATCGCGCCGCGCGTCACGCCCGCGGCGTGCGCGATGTCCGCGAGCGTCGTGCGCGACACGCCCTTCTCGTAAAAGACGCGCTCGGCGGCATCGAGTACACGGTTGCGCGTCGCCTGCGCTTCTTCCTTGGTTCGTCTGACCATATCCTGCGGCCTGGGGCCGTCTGTTCCTGCTGCTGCCGTTAAAAAGCCGCTTGTCCGCGGTCTTGTCGAAGGTTCGTCGAACGTAATCGATTCCCCGGAGCGGTTTGTTCTCGCCTCCAATGGGGAAAAACACGTACAGTTTTTTACATTCATTCGTGAATGTATATACAATACCACCCGTCAACAAATTTCGACAAATTGAATCGGCGAGCAGATTTCCGTAAGCTTTCAATCCGTTGTCCGTTCTGACCGTCCTTGGGTCAAGCGCCGGCGCCTCGGGCGCCCAGCACGGACATGAAGCGCAGGCTGAACCGCCTGCCGCTTAGCTCACTCGTCGAACCGTTGATTTGTCGGACAGCGTCTCACGACGCTCGTGCGCGGCATTGCCCGGGGAAGGCCGCCGCGCACCCAACTTCACTCTCAGTCTTAGACAGAGGTCGCTCCATGCGCGTCGAACGGGTTCCACTCCGCTTAATCACCGCCGCGACGGCTGCCGTGTTCCTGGCAGCGTGCGGGCAAAAACAATCAGCACCTCCGCCGCAAACGCCCGAAGTGGGCATCGTCACCGTGCAGCCGACGAGCGTGCCGGTCGTCGTCGATCTGCCGGGCCGCACCAACGCGTATCTCGTCGCGCAAGTGCGTGCGCGCGTCGACGGCATCGTGCTGCGCCGCGAATTCACCGAAGGCGCCGAGGTCAAGGCCGGTCAGCGGCTCTACAAGATCGATCCGGCGCCGTACATCGCGCAGTTGAACAACGCGAAGGCGTCGCTCGCGAAGGCGCAGGCGAACGTCGCGTCGCAGAACGCGCTCGTGTCGCGCTACAAGATCCTCGTCGCGGCGAACGCCGTGTCGAAGCAGGACTACGACAACGCCGTGGCCGCCCAAGGCCAGGCCGTCGCCGATGTCGCCGCGGGCAAGGCCGCCGTCGATACCGCGCAGATCAATCTGGGCTACACGGACGTCGTCTCGCCGATCACCGGCCGCACCGGTTTGTCGCAAGTCACGCCGGGCGCATACGTGCAGGCGAGCGCGGCGACCCTGCTCACGACCGTGCAGCAGCTCGACCCGATCTACGTCGATCTGACGCAATCGAGCGTCGAGGGCCTCAAGCTGCGCCGCCAGATTCAGGAAGGGCGCCTGCAGACCGAGGGCATTCACGCCGCGAAGGTGTCGCTCGTGCTGGAAGACGGCCGCACTTATACCGAGCAGGGCAAGCTCCAGTTCTCCGACGTGAGCGTCGATCAGAGCACCGGCTCCGTCACGGTCCGCGCGATCTTCCAGAACAAGGACCGCGTGCTGCTGCCGGGCATGTTCGTGCGCGCGCGCATTCAGGAAGGCGTGAACGACCACGCGCTCGTCGTGCCGCAGATCGGCGTCACGCACGACCAGAAGGGCCAGCCGACGGCGCTCGTCGTGGGCAAGGACGACAAGGTCGAACTGCGCCAGCTCGTCACGGGCGGCACTTACGGCAACAACTGGGTCGTCGATAACGGTCTGAACCCGGGCGATCGCGTGATCGTGAACGGCGTCGACAAGGCGAAGCCCGGCATGCAGGTGAAGCCGGTCGCGGCGAAATTCCCGTATCCCGCCTCGGACGCGCAGGTCGCGCAGGCGCCGGGCGCGGCTTCAGGCGCGCAGGGAGCGGCATCGGCCCCGGCATCGGCCCCGGCGAACGCGAGTGGTGCGCAAGCCGCATCGGCCGCTTCGGGCGCGCAATAAAAGGGAGCCTGTTAAATGGCAAAGTTTTTTATCGATCGGCCGATCTTCGCATGGGTGATCGCGATCATCCTCATGCTCGCGGGGATGGCGTCGATCTTCACGCTGCCGGTCTCGCAGTATCCGACCATCGCGCCGCCCGCGATCCAGATCAGCGCGAACTATCCGGGCGCATCCGCGAGCACCGTCGAAAACACGGTGACGCAGGTGATCGAGCAGCAGATGACCGGCCTCGATCACTTGCTCTATCTCTCGTCCACCTCCGATGACTCGGGCACGGCCACCGTCACGCTGACGTTCGCGGCCGGCACGAATCCGGATATCGCGCAGGTGCAGGTGCAGAACAAGCTGCAGCTCGCCACGCCGCTTCTGCCGCAGGTCGTGCAGCAGCTCGGCACGAAGGTCACGAAGTCGAGTTCGAGCTTCCTGCTCGTGCTCGCGTTCGTGTCCGAAGACGGCAGCATGAGCAAGTACGACCTCGCGAACTACGTGGCGTCGAAAGTGGCGGACCCGCTTTCGCGTCTCGACGGCGTCGGCACCACGACGCTGTTCGGCTCGCAGTACGCGATGCGCATCTGGCTCGACGCGACCAAGCTCACGAACTACTCGCTTACGCCGGTGGACGTGAAGAACGCCATCAGCAATCAGAACGTGCAGGTGGCGGCGGGCTCGCTCGGCGGCACGCCGTCGGTGCCGGGGCAGATGCTGCAGGCGACCATCACCGAAGCGACGTTGCTGCAGACGCCCGAGCAGTTCGGCAACATCCTGCTGAAGGTGAATCAGGACGGCTCGCAGGTGCGCCTGAAGGATGTGTCGCACATCGAGCTCGGCGGCGAAAACTACAACTTCGATACGAAGTACAACGGCCAGCCGACCGCGGGCTTCGGTATTCAGCTCGCCACGGGCGCGAACGCGCTCGCGACCGCCAAGGCGGTGCGCGCCAAGATCGACGAGCTGTCGAAGTACTTCCCGAATGGTCTCGTCGTGAAGTACCCGTACGACACCACGCCGTTCGTGCGCCTGTCGATCGAGGAAGTGGTCAAGACGCTGATCGAAGGCATCGTGCTCGTGTTCCTCGTGATGTATCTGTTCCTGCAGAACCTGCGGGCGACGATCATCCCGACGATCGCGGTGCCGGTCGTGCTGCTCGGCACGTTCGCGATCATGTCGGCGGTGGGCTTTTCGATCAACGTGCTCTCGATGTTCGGCCTCGTGCTCGCGATCGGTCTGTTGGTGGACGATGCGATCGTGGTCGTGGAGAACGTCGAGCGGGTGATGTCGGAAGAGCATTTATCGCCGCGCGAGGCGACCCGGAAAGCGATGGGCCAGATCACCGGCGCGCTGATCGGCGTGGCGCTCGTGCTGTCGGCGGTGTTCGTGCCGGTGGCGTTCTCGGGCGGCTCGGTGGGCGCGATCTACCGGCAGTTCTCGCTGACGATCGTGGCGGCGATGGTGCTGTCCGTGATGGTCGCGCTGATTCTGACGCCGGCGCTGTGCGCGACGCTCCTGAAGCCGCATCCGGAAGGGCACGAGCCGGAAAAGAAGGGCTTCTTCGGCTGGTTCAACCGCAACTTCAACAAGAGCCAGGACAAGTATCACAAGGGCGTGCAGCATGTGATCCGGCGCTCGGGACGATGGCTCATCATCTATATCGTCGTGATCGTCGCGGTGGGCATGCTGTTCCTGCGCCTGCCGAAGTCCTTCCTGCCCGATGAAGACCAGGGCACGATGTTCGTGCTCGTGCAGGCGCCGCCGGGCTCCACGCAGGAGTACACCGCGCACGTGCTGAAGGACGTGCAGGACTGGCTGCTGACCGACCAGAAATCGATCGTCGAATCGGTGTTCACGGTGAACGGCTTCTCGTTCGCGGGACGCGGCCAGAACTCCGGTCTCGTGTTCGTGCGGATGAAGGACTATGCGGAGCGCCAGCACAGCGATCAGAAAGTACAGGCGCTCGTCGGCCGGATGTTCATGCACTTCGCGCCCTACAAGGACGCGCTGATCTTCCCGGTCAACCCGCCGTCGATTCCGGAACTTGGCACGGCCGCGGGCTTCGACTTCGAGCTGCAGGACCGCTCGGGCGTGGGTCACGCGAAGCTGATGGAAGCGCGCAACATGCTGCTCGGCATGGCCGCGAAGGACCCGACGCTCGCGCAGGTGCGCCCGAACGGCCTGAACGACACGCCGCAGTTCAAGGTGAACATCGACCGCGAGAAGGCGAATGCGCTCGGCGTCTCGGTATCGGACATCGACCAGACGTTCTCGATCGCGTGGGCCTCGCAGTACGTGAACAACTTCCTCGATGTCGATAACCGGATCAAGAAGGTCTACGTGCAGGGCGACGCACGATTCCGCATGACTCCGGAAGACCTCGAAAAGTGGTACGTGCGCAACGGCTCGGGAACGATGGTGCCGTTCGGCGCGTTCGCGACGGGCAACTGGATCTACGGCTCGCCCAAGCTCGAACGCTACAACGGCATTTCGGCGGTGGAAATCCAGGGCGCGGCAGCTCCCGGCAAATCGACCGGCCAGGCGATGAGCGCGATGGAAGCGATCGCGGCGAAGCTGCCCGCGGGCATCGGCTACGAATGGACGGGCTTGTCGTATCAGGAGCGCCAGTCCGGTTCGCAGGCGCCGATCCTGTACGGCATCTCGATCCTCGTCGTGTTCCTGTGTCTCGCGGCGCTGTATGAAAGCTGGTCGATTCCGTTCTCGGTGATCATGGTCGTGCCGCTCGGCGTGCTCGGCGCGCTGCTCGCGGCGACCTTGCGCGGGCTGGAAAACGACGTGTTCTTCCAGGTCGGCCTGCTGACCACGGTGGGGCTGTCGGCCAAGAACGCGATTCTGATCGTGGAGTTCGCGCGGGAGCTGCGCATGCAGGGCATGTCGACGGTCGAGGCGGCAATGGAAGCGGCGCGCCTGCGGTTGCGCCCGATTCTCATGACCTCGCTCGCGTTCATTCTCGGCGTGCTGCCGCTCGCGATCAGCAATGGCGCGGGCTCGGCGAGCCAGCACGCGATCGGCACCGGCGTGATCGGCGGTATGTTGACGGCGACGTTCCTTGCCATTTTCATGATCCCGATGTTCTTCGTCGTGATCTCGAAGTTCAGCAAGAGCAAGGATGTGCCGTCGGTCGGCACGTCGGAAGGTCCGCACGGCGGCGAACCGTCCTCGGACAAGGAAGGACACTGAGATGATTAAACATTCGTTGATCGCGGCCGCCGCGGCCATGCTCGCCGCCGGCTGCACGCTGCAGCCGAAGTACGAGCAGCCGGCGGCGCCCGTCGCGCAGACGTTTCCGGAAGGCGGCGTGTACGCGCACCAGCCGGATGCGTCGTCGACGGCGAGCAATGGCCGCACCGCGAACGGGCAGAGTGCGCCGGACATCGGCTGGCGCGACTTTTTTGCCGATGCGCGCCTGCAGAGGATCGTCGAGCTCGCGCTGAAGAACAACCGCGACCTGCGCGTCTCGGTGCTCAACGTCGAGGCGTCGCGCGCGCAGTATCAGATCACGCGCGCGGCGCTCTTCCCGACGCTCGATGCCAGCGCGTCGCAGAGCAAGCAGCGCACGCCGAAGAATCTCTCGTTCTTCGGCAACACGATCTCCAACACGTATTCGGTCGGTCTGAACGCGTCGTGGGAAATCGACTTCTTCGGGCGCATCCGCAGCCTGAAGGATCAGGCGCTCGCGCAGTATCTGTCGACGGCGGAATCGCGCAAGGCGGCGGAGATCGCGCTGGTGTCGTCGGTGGCGGACCAGTATCTGACGATGCTCGCCTTCGACGACGCGCTCACCGTCACGCAGAACACGCTCAAGACCGCGCAGGAGTCGTTCCGCATCACGAAGCTGCAATACGAGAACGGCACCGGCACCGAACTGGATCTGCGCCAGTCGGAGGGCGTCGTCGAAGAGGCGCAGGCGAATCTGCAAACGCAGTCGCGTCTGCGCGCGCAGGCGGAAAACGCGCTCGTGCTGCTGGTGGGCGAGCCGCTGCCGGCCGATCTGCCGGCGGGCATGCCGCTCGACACGCAGAATCTGCTCTCCGACATTCCCGCGGGACTGCCGTCCGATCTGCTCGCGCGCCGTCCTGACATCGCGGCGGCCGAGCAGTCGCTGCTTGCGGCGAACGCGAACATCGGCGCGGCGCGCGCGGCGTTCTTCCCGCGCGTGTCGCTGACGGGCAGCTTCGGCACGCTCTCGCCCACGCTCGGCGGCCTGTTCAAGCCGGGGTCGGCGGCGTGGTCGTTCGCGCCGCAGATCACGGTGCCGATCTTCGAGGGCGGCCAGAACAGGGCCAATCTCGATCTCGCGAACGTGCAGAAGCGCATCGAGATCGCCAATTACGAGAAGGCGATCCAGACGGCCTTCCGCGAAGTCGCCGACGGTCTCGCCGCGCGCGGCACCTTCGACGAGCAGATCAAGTCGCTCGAACGCTTCGTGAATTCGCAGAGCCGCCGGCTGGAGCTGTCGGACTTGCGCTATCGCAACGGCGTGGACAGCTATCTGGCGGTGCTGACCGCGCAGACGGCGCTCTACGAGGCGCAGCAGTTGCTCATCACGGCGCGCCTGAACCGCCTGACCAACCTCGTCGATCTGTATCAGTTCCTGGGCGGCGGATGGATCGAGCGCTCCGGCGATGCCCCGCGCCCGGCGGATGCGCCCGTCGACTACGGCTCGCAAGGCGCGCCGCCGCAACCCGCCTCGGCGCCCGCGGCGAGCTGAAGCCGCGTCGACACGATGCAATAGAGCCCGGCCTCGCGCCGGGCTTTTTCATGCGCGCTCGCAATCGCGCGGGAATTCGCCGTGCGGTATAGGCCGCTGCGCGCCTTTACCGCATTTGTTTTAATCAGAGTCAAATTATCACAGTTATGCCTGCCGTTTAGTCAGTCTCGGCGCGGGCGATCTCTATAATCGGCTGCTTGTCTCAGCCATCGCTGCATCCGGCTCGAAGACTGTCGCCCGAGAGCGAATTTCATTTAGGTATCCAAAAAATATGGCTTTCATCCCGAGGCGGGGATGACTCCGCCGGATGGTCCGGCGGCGCTTTGCCATGCGACGCGGTGAACAGCCATTTACGACGCGCATCCGGCCCATTGGCTTGGCCAGCGCCGCCTTCTGTTTGCTCGCATCGCACTGAACACGTCGCGTGCGCGTCCCGCCATGAGCGGGGGGCGCGCGCTCGTCTTTCATTTTTAGCACTTACGGAGGTCTGCGTTCATGCGTCCCAAACGGATTCCATTCCGCCTCATCGGTGTCACGACGGCCGCACTGCTGGCGGCCGGCTGCGGAGAGAAACATGCCCCGATGGCGCAACACACGCCGGAAGTGGGCGTCGTCACGCTCGACACGGCGGCCGTGCCGGTCACCGCGGAACTGACGGGCCGCACGAGCGCGTTCCTCGATGCGCAGGTGCGTGCGCGAGTCGATGGAATCGTGCTGCGCCGCGAGTTCACCGAGGGCAGCGTCGTCAAGGCCGGTCAGCGTCTGTACAAGATCGACCCCGCGCCGTTCATCGCACAACTGAACAACGCGAAGGCGTCGTATGCGAAGGCGCAGGCGAATCTCGTTTCGACGAGCGCGCAGGCCGAACGCTACAAGGTGCTGGTCGCATCAAGCGCGGTCAGCAAGCAGGACTACGACAACGCGGTCGCGGCGCTTGGCCAGGCGCAGGCCGATGTCGCTTCGGCGAAGGCGGCCATCGAGACCGCGCAGATCAACCTCGGCTACACGGACGTGAAGTCGCCCGTGACGGGGCAGGTCGGGATCTCGCAGGTCACGCCGGGCGCCTACGTGCAGGCGGCGCAGGCCACGCTGATGGCAACCGTCCAGCAGCTCGATCCGATGTACGTCGATCTCACGCAGTCGAGCCTCGACGGCCTCAAGCTGCGGCGGCAGATTCAGGAAGGCCGTCTTTCGACGAGCGGCCCGCACGCCGCGAAAGTCACGCTGATTCTCGAAGACGGCCGCGTGTATCCCGAGCAGGGCAAGCTGCAATTCAGCGATGTGACCGTCGATCCGTCCACCGGCTCGGTCGCGGTGCGCGCTGTCTTCCTGAATGCGGATCGCGTGCTGCTGCCGGGCATGTTCGTGCGCGCGCGCATCGAGGAGGGCGTGAATCCCAAGGCGATCGTCGTGCCGGTCCAGGGCGTCACGCACGACCAGAAGGGCACCGCGCTCGCGATGGTCGTCGGCAAGGACAACAAGGTGGCGCTGCGTCCGCTCGTGACGTCGGGCACCTACGGCCAGAGCTGGGTGGTCGACAGCGGCCTGAATGCGGGTGAGCGCGTGATCGTCGAGGGCATCGACAAGGTGCGGCCGGGCATGGAAGTGAAGGCGGTGCCCGCGCATCTGCCCGCCGCGCCGAACCCGGGCGCAGACCAGACCGCGGCGAAGCCCGCGGACAAGCCCGCGGACAAGCCCGCGGCGGCCTCGGGCGCGTCCGGCGCTGCCGGCGCATAAGGACGGGAGGCACGCCACATGGCCAAGTTTTTCATCGATCGCCCGATCTTCGCGTGGGTGATCGCCATCATTCTGATGCTGGCGGGCGTCGCGTCGGTGTCGACGCTGCCGGTCGCGCAGTATCCGACCATCGCGCCGCCCGCGATTCAAATTTCCGCGATGTACCCGGGCGCATCGGCCAAGACCGTCGAAAACACGGTCACGCAGGTGATCGAGCAGCAGATGAGCGGTCTCGACCATCTGCTGTATCTATCGTCCACGTCCGATGACAGCGGCACCGCGACCGTCACCCTCACGTTCGCGGCGGGCACCAATGCCGACATCGCGCAGGTTCAGGTGCAGAACAAGCTGCAGCTCGCCACGCCCAATCTGCCGCAGGTCGTGCAGCAGCTTGGCATCAGCGTGACGAAGTCGAGCAGCAGCTTCCTGCTCGTGCTCGCGTTCGTGTCGGAAGACGGCAGCATGAGCCGCGACGACCTCGCGAACTACGTGGCCTCGAACGTTCAGGACCCGATCAGCCGTCTCAACGGCGTGGGCACAGTGACGCTCTTCGGCACGCAGTACGCCATGCGCATCTGGCTCGATCCCAACAAGCTCGCGAACTACGGCCTCACGCCGGTGGACGTGCAGAACGCGCTGCAAGCGCAGAACGTGCAGGTTGCGGGCGGCCAGCTTGGCGGCGCGCCGGCCGTGCCGGGCCAGTCCATGCAGGCGACCATCACCGAGGCGACGCTGCTGCGCACGCCCGAGCAGTTCGGCAACGTGCTCCTGAAGGTGAATCAGGACGGCTCGCGAGTGCGCGTGAAGGACGTCGCGCGCGTCGCGCTAGGCGGCGAGAACTACACGTTCGAGACGCAGTACAACGGCAGCGTGGCCGCGGGCTTCGGCATTCAGCTTGCCACGGGCGCGAACGCGCTCGCGACGGCGACGGCGGTGCGCGCGAAGATCGATGAACTGTCGAAGTACTTCCCGCCCGGTCTCGTCGTGAAGTATCCGTACGACACCACGCCGTTCGTGAAGCAGTCGATCGCCGACGTGGTGAAGACGCTGTTCGAAGCCATCGTGCTCGTGTTCCTCGTGATGTACCTGTTCCTGCAGAACCTGCGGGCAACGATCATCCCGACCATCGCGGTGCCGGTCGTGCTGCTCGGCACGTTCGCGATCATGTCGGCGCTGGGCTTCTCCATCAACACCTTGTCGATGTTCGGCCTCGTGCTCGCGATCGGCTTGCTGGTGGACGACGCGATCGTGGTCGTCGAGAACGTCGAGCGTGTGATGTCGGAAGAGGGCCTGCCGCCCAAGGAAGCCACGAAGAAGGCGATGGAGCAGATCACCGGCGCGCTCATTGGCGTGGCGCTCGTGCTGGCGGCGGTGTTCGTGCCGGTGGCGTTCACGGGCGGTTCGGTGGGCGCGATCTACCGCCAGTTCTCGCTGACGATCGTCTCCGCGATGGGCCTTTCCGTGTTCACCGCGATGGTCCTGACACCCGCGCTGTGCGCCACGCTCCTGAAGCCGCTGCCGAAGGGGCACGAGGAGAAAACGACTGGCTTCTTCGGCTGGTTCAACCGGACGTTCAAACGGAGCCAGGAGAAGTATCACACCGGCGTGTCGCACGTCATCAAGCGCTCGGGGCGTTTTCTGATCCTCTATCTCGTGATCATCGCGGCGGTCGCGCTGATGTTCACGCGCCTGCCCAAGGCGTTCCTGCCCGATGAAGACCAGGGCACGATGTTCGTGCTCGTCGCGACGCCGGCCGGCTCGACGAAGGAAATGACGCAGCGCGCGCTCGACGACGTGTCCGGCTATCTGCTGAAAGACGAGCATTCGATCGTCGAGTCGGTGTTCACGGTGAACGGCTTCAGCTTCGCGGGCCGCGGACAGAACTCCGGCCTCGTGTTCGTGCGCCTGAAGGACTTCGCGCAGCGCACGGCCGCGAACGAGAAGATTCAGGCGCTCGTCGGGCGCACCTTCGGCCGCTTCGCGGGCTACAAGAACGCGCTCGTGTTCCCGGTGAATCCGCCGTCGATTCCCGAACTCGGCACGGCGTCGGGCTTCGACTTCGAGTTGCAGGATCGCGCCGGCCTCGGCCACGAGAAGCTCATGGAAGCGCGCAACATGCTGCTCGGCATGGCGGCGAAAGACCCGTCGCTCGCGCAGGTGCGTCCGAACGGCCTGAACGACACGGCGCAGTTCAAGGTGAACATCGACCGCGAGAAGGCGCTCGCGCAGGGCATCGAGCCGTCCACGATCGACCAGACGTTCTCGATCGTGTGGGCCTCGAAGTACGTGAACAACTTCCTCGACACCGACAGCCGCATCAAGAAGGTGTACATGCAGGGCGACGCGCCGTTCCGCATGTCGCCCGAAGACATGAATCGCTGGTACGTGCGCAATTCGTCGGGCTCGATGGTGCCGTTCTCGTCATTCGCGACGGGCGAATGGAGCTACGGCTCGCCCAAGCTCGAACGCTACAACGGCCTTTCGTCGACCGAGATTCAGGGCATTGCCGCGCCGGGCAAGTCGACCGGCCAGGCGATGGCCGCGATGGAAGCGCTCGCGGCGAAGCTGCCGGCGGGCGTCGGCTACGAGTGGACGGGGCTGTCGTTCCAGCAGATCCAGTCCGGCTCGCAGGCGCCGGTTCTGTACGGCATCTCGATTCTCGTCGTGTTCCTGTGTCTCGCGGCGTTGTACGAGAGCTGGTCGATTCCGTTCTCCGTGATCATGGTCGTGCCGCTCGGCGTGATCGGCGCACTGCTGGCCGTCTCGCTGCGCGGTCTGGAGAACGACGTGTTCTTCCAGGTCGGCCTGCTGACCACGGTCGGGCTGTCGGCGAAGAACGCGATTCTGATCGTCGAGTTCGCGCGTGACCTTCAGGTCTCGCAGAAGATGGGTCCGGTCACAGCGGCGATAGAAGCGGCGCGCCTGCGCCTGCGTCCGATCCTGATGACTTCGCTCGCGTTCATTCTCGGCACGATGCCGCTCGCGATCAGCAACGGCGCGGGCGCGGCGAGCCAGCACGCGATCGGCACGGGCGTGATCGGCGGGATGATCACCGCGACCTTCATCGCGATCTTCATGGTGCCGATGTTCTTCGTCGTCGTGCGCGCGCGTTTCGGCGGCGACAAGGAGGACGCGGCTGCCGCGATCGCGCGCTATGACGCGCAGCGGCGCGCCCAGCAGGGCAACGAAGGACATTGACATGCGTAGACTTTCCTTGATTGCGGCGGCCATCGCCGCACTGGCGACCGGCTGCACGATGGCGCCGAAGTACGAGCGCCCGGCGGCCCCGGTGTCGTCGAGCTTTCCGACGGGCGGCGTCTACGCGACGCAGCCAGCCGCGGCGCATGGCGGCGCGCGCACGGCGAACGGCGCGTTTGCGGCGGATATCGGCTGGCGCGATTTCTTCGTCGATGTGCGCTTGCAGCAGCTCATCGACATCGCCTTGAAGAACAACCGCGATCTGCGCGTGGCGATGCTCAACGTGCAGGCCGCGCAGGCCCAGTACCGCATCACGCGCTCGGAGCTGTTCCCGACGCTCGGGGCGCAGGGCAGCCAGTCGAAGCAGCGCACGCCGGCGAACATGTCGTTATTCAACCAGACGATTCAGAACACGTATTCGGTGGGACTGAACGCGTCGTGGGAGATCGACTTGTTCGGCCGCGTGCAGAGCCTGAAGGATCAGGCGCTCGCGAAGTACTTCGCGACCGGCTACGCGCGCAAGGCGGTGGAGATTTCGCTGGTGTCGCAAGTGGCGACGCAGTATCTGCAAGTGCTGCAAGCCGATGATCTGCTCGCCGTCACGCGTCAGACCTTGAAGAGCGCGAGCGATTCGTACCGCATCGTGAAGCTGCAGTTCGACAATGGCGCGGCGTCGGAGCTCGATGTGAGCCAGGCGAGCACGGTGATGGAGAGCGCGGCGGCGAACCTTCAGGCGCAGGAGCGCGCGCGGGCGCAGGCGGTGAATGCGCTCGTGCTGCTGCTCGGCGAGCCGATGCCCGCCGACCTGCCGGGCGGCATGCCGCTCGACGGCCAGAAGCTGCTCACGGACATTCCGGCGGGCGTGCCGTCGGATCTGCTGCTGCGGCGGCCGGACATCATGGAGGCGGAGCAGAACCTGCTCGCGGCGAATGCCAATATCGGCGCGGCGCGCGCGGCGTTTTTCCCGCGCATTTCGCTGACCGGCAGCTTCGGCACGCTGAGCCCGACGCTCGGCGGATTGTTCGCGGCGGGCTCGGCGGCGTGGGGTTTCGCGCCGACCATTACGTTGCCGATCTTCGAAGGCGGGCAGAACCTGGCGAATCTCGATCTCGCGAACATCGAGAAGAAGATCGAAGTCGCGCAGTACGAGAAGACGATTCAGTCGGCGTTCCGCGATGTCGCGGACGGGCTCGCCGCGCGCGGCACGTTCGATCAGCAAATCGCGGCGCTCGAGCGCGATACGGCCGCGCAGCAGCGGCGTCTCGATCTTTCGGCGCTGCGCTACAGGCAGGGCGTCGATAGTTATCTCGGTGTGCTGACCGCGCAGCAGGATCTCTACGCTGTGCAGCAGACCTTGATTGCTGCGCGGACGCAGCGGCTCGCCAATCTCGTGACGCTGTATCAGGCGTTGGGCGGCGGGTGGATCGAGCGGACGGGAGATGTGCCGCGGGAGGTGGGGGCGGGCTAGCGCTTCGCCTCAAGGCGTGCTTCGCCTCATTGGAACACCCCAGACGATCGAACTTCGGCGTCTGGGGTGTTGTTCATTTCGTCAGCAAAAAAAACGCCGCGGCTCCCACCGCGGCGCACAACGCAAACACCCAGCAAGCACAGCCCAAACTCCTCAATGCGCATCGCCCGCATGCGCCGCGCCTTCGAACTCGTGCGCGGCTTCGTGCGCTTCGCGGCGCGCCTGGCGTTCCTTGCGCACGCCGTTGAACACGATGTTCAGCACCACCGCCGTCACCGAAGCCAGCAAGATCCCGCTATGCAGAATCGGTTCGAGCGCGTGCGGCAGTTGCGTGAAGAACTTCGGCGCGACCACCGGCACCATCCCCATGCCGACACTCACCGCGACAATGAACAGATTGTGCTGGTTCTTCGAAAAGTCCACGCGCGAAAGCGTCTTGATGCCGTTCGCCGCCACCATGCCGAACATCACGATGCCCGCGCCGCCGAGCACGAACGGCGGCACCGAAGCCACGACCTGCGCCATCTTCGGAAAGAGGCCGAGCGCCACGAGAATCACGCCGCCCGTCGCGCAGACGAAACGGCTCTTCACGCCCGTCACGCCGATCAGACCGACATTCTGCGAAAACGAGGTATGCGGAAACGAGTTGAAGATGCCGCCGATCAACGTGCCGAGCCCATCGACACGCAAGCCGCGCACGAGCGCCTTCTGATCGACGGGACGCTCGACCAGATCGCCGACCGCGAGGAACATGCCGGTCGATTCGATGAACGTCACGAACATGACGATGACCATCGTCGCCACGGAAAGCGCGTCGAAATGCGGCATGCCGAAGTGAAACGGCAGCACGATGCCGACCCACGGTGCGTGCGCGACGCCTTCCATGTTCACGCGGCCGAGCATCGCGGCAATGCCGAAGCCCACGACAATGCCGAGCAGCACCGAAATATTCGCGATGAAGCCGCGCGCGAACTTGTTGATGAGCAGAATCAGCGAAAGCACGACGAGCGAGAGCAGCAGATACACCGGATTGCCGTAGTCGGGATTGCCGATGCCGCCCGCTGCCCAGTTGATGCCCACGCCCATCAGCGAAAGCCCGATCACCGCGATCACGGTGCCGACCACGACCGGCGGGAAAAAGCGCAAGAGCTTGCCGATCATCGGCGCGAGCACGATGCCGATCACGCCCGCCGCGATCGTCGCGCCGAACACGTCGAGAATGCCGAGCGAGGGATTCGTGCCGATCGCGACCATCGGGCCGACGGCGGCGAAGGTGCAGCCCATGATGACAGGGAGGCGAATGCCGAAGATCCACAAACCGAGCGTCTGGATCAAGGTGGCGACGCCGCACGAAAACAGATCCGCGCTGATGAGGAACGCGATCTGGTCTTTCGGCAGGTTCATCGCGGCGCCGAGGATCAGCGGCACCGCGACGGCGCCCGCGTACATCACGAGAACGTGCTGAATGCCGAGTGTCAGCAACTGGCCGGTCGGCAACCGCTCGTCGACGGGATGCACCCTGGAATCTGTCGAACCCAACGCCATGTCTCTCTCCTTGTTTGCCAATCCGTTTGAATGGCCTCCAAGTTACGGGCATAAAAAAGCACGAACAAGACCGCACGGCGCTATACGTCGCGTTCGCGGGGCGATATGGGTTTCGCGCGCCACCGGTGGCGCAAACGTGCGCAAGCCCTTGCCACAAGGCGTTCGACGCATGCGCAAGGAATTTCGTCGCGTGACGGAAGGTCGCAATCTTCGGGCGCTCGTTATGATGTGCATCACGCGGCGCGTATAGTCCGTTTTTCGCCTTCGTCGCGCGATGGCGGGGTAAACCCGCGATTTACGCGTTTTCCCTAACGTCTTTTCAGACTCGACATCCCATGCGTTTTTTAGGCATCGATCTCGGTACGGGCTCTCTCAAACTCGCCATCGTCGACGAAGACGGGCGCGAAATCGCGTTCGCCAATGCGGCGTACGCGGTCACGAGCGCGCATCCCGGCTGGGCCGAAACCACCGTCGATGCATGGTACTCGGCGCTCGTCGATGCCGCTTCGCGTCTGCCCGCGAACGAGCGCGACGCGGTAAGCGCGATCGGTTTCTCCGGACAGATGCACGGCGTCGTGCCGACCGCCGCCGATGGCCGCGCGTTGCGCGCCGCGATGCTCTGGCCCGACACGCGCGCCCGCGATCTGCTCGACGCGTGGGGCCCGCCGCAGCCGAATCCGGTCGCGCCCGGCATGGCGGGGCCGTTGCTGCGCTGGCTCGTGCAAAACGAACCGCAGGTCGCGGCCGAAACCCGCTGGGCCTTGCAGCCGAAAGACTGGCTGCGCGTGAAGCTTGGCGGCGGCGCGCCCGCGAGCTTCGTCACCGATGCCTCCGATGCCTGCGCCACCGCGCTCGCGACGCCATCCGGCGCGTGGGACGACGTGCTCATCGAGCGGCTCGGCTTGCCGCGCGCATGGTTCGCGCCGCTTGCGGCATCGCATGAACGCGGCGGCGCGTTGTCGAAGGAAGCGGCTTCGGAACTGGGCTTGCGCGCGGGCATTCCGATGGCCGTCGGCGCGGGCGATACGCCCTGCGCCGCGCTCGGCAGCGGCCTGTCGTCCGATGGGGACGCGCTGCTCACCACCGGCACCGGCGGTCAGATCGTCGTCCTGTGCGCCGACGCGCCGGCGCCTGTGCACGGCCTGCATACCTATCGCGCGGCGACGCCCGCGTGGTATCGCATGGCGGCGATGCAGAACGTCGGCGTCGCGCTGGAGGCGGTGCGCGGCTGGCTCGGCTATGCGTCCTGGCCCGACGCGTATGACGACGCGTTCGGCGCGAACGCGAGCGCATCGGTGAGCTTCCTGCCGTATCTGAGCGGCGAGCGTTCGCCGTGGATGAACCCGGACGCGCGCGGCGGCTGGCTCGGCCTCGGTCTCGACGACACGCGCGGCACCTTGATGCGCGCCGCGTTCGAAGGCGTGGCATTCGCATTGCGTGCCGGACTGGACGCCATCCGCGAGAACGGCACGCCGCTTGACGCGATGCGGCTTGCGGGCGGCGGCTCGGTCGATCCGCGTTGGCGGCAACTGCTCGCGGATGCACTGCGCGTCGAGCTGCACGCCGTCGATTGCCCGAACGCCGCGACGCGCGGTGCGGCGATGCTCGGCGGCATCGTGGCGGGCCACTGGCGCGTCAACGATCTCGGTTCGCTTGCGCCTGGCGCCACGCTCGCCGCGACGCCGCGCGCGGATGCATCCCTCGACGATCGGTTCGCGCGTTTCATCGGTCTGTACAGGCGTGCCGAAGACTGGTTCGCGCCGAATCGCAAGTCCGCTTAAACTTGGGCGCTCTGCGGAAGCGCGTCGTCCCCGCTCATGAAGCGCGGCTTCATATGGGCGCTCACGATGCCTGCTTCATCACGATCACATCGAAATCTGCCATGGCCGCATCCACACCGTCGCATCCTGATTTCCGCTCGCGCGCGTTCCTGCTCGATCACGCATTGCGCACGATGACCTTCTATCACCCGCACTGCATGGACCCGGCGGGCGGCTTCTATCACTTCTACAAGAACGACGGCACGGTCTATGACCGCACGTCGCGGCATCTCGTGTCGAGCACGCGCTTCGTCTTCAACTACGCGATGGCGTACAAGCATTTCGGGCTCGACGAATATCGCGGCGGCGTGGCGCATGGCATCGAATATCTGCGCGCGTTTCATCGCAATCCGCAGACGGGCGGCTATGCGTGGACGCTGAACGGCCGCGACGTCACCGATGCGACCAATCATTGCTACGGCCTCGCGTTCGTCGTGCTCGCCTATGCGAAAGCCGTCGAAGCCGGTTTCGACGAAGCGCGCGCGTATCTCGACGAAACCTGGAACGTGATGGAATCGCGCTTCTGGGACGCGCAGCATGGTCTTTACAAGGACGAAGCGAGCGCGGACTGGCGCGTGTCGGACTATCGCGGCCAGAACGCGAACATGCATGCCTGCGAGGCGCTGCTCGCCGCATTCGAGGCGACGGGCGAAGCGCGCTATCTCGATCGCGCGGCCTTGCTCGCGGACAATATGGTGAACCGTCAGGCGTCGCTCGCGGGCGGGCTCGTGTGGGAGCACTACAAGCCGGATTGGTCGATCGACTGGGACTACAACAAGGGCGATCGCAGCAACATCTTCAGGCCGTGGGGCTTTCAGCCGGGCCATCAGACCGAATGGGCGAAGCTGTTGCTGATTCTCGACCGTCACCGGCCCGCGCCGTGGCATGCAACGCGCGCGCGGGAGTTGTTCGATCGCGCGCTGGCGCTTTCATGGGACCACGAGCACGGCGGCATGGTGTACGGCTTCGATCCCGACGGCAAGTTCTACGACGAGGACAAATACTTCTGGGTGCAGGCGGAATCGCTCGCGGCGGCGGCCTTGCTCGCGGATCGCGCGCAACGCGATGGCGACGCCGCGCTTGCCGCGCGCTACTGGAACGATTACGACCGCTTGTGGACCTATAGCTGGGCGCATTTCGTCGATCACAAGTGGGGCGCGTGGTATCGCATCCTCACGCGCGACAACCGCCAGTACAGCGACGAGAAAAGCCCGGCCGGAAAGACCGACTATCACACGATGGGCGCATGCTACGAAGTCCTGAACGTCGTGCGCTGAAGACATTCATAACCGGGAGCCGAACGATGAAGACGAAAGCAGCAATCGCATGGAAGGCGGGCGCGCCGCTCACGATCGAGGAAGTCGATCTCGAGGGCCCGCGCGCGGGTGAAGTGCTGATCGAGGTGAAAGCGACGGGCATCTGCCATACCGATTACTACACGCTGTCGGGCGCTGATCCCGAAGGCATTTTCCCGGCGATTCTCGGGCACGAAGGCGCGGGCGTGATCGTGGACGTGGGCCCGGGCGTCGGCACGCTGAAGAAGGGCGATCACGTCATTCCCCTCTACACGCCGGAATGCCGGCAATGCAAGTTCTGTCTGTCGCGCAAGACGAATCTCTGTCAGGCGATCCGCGCGACGCAGGGCAAAGGCCTGATGCCCGATGCGACCTCGCGCTTTTCGCTCGACGGCAAGCCGCTCTTTCACTACATGGGGACATCGACGTTTTCGAACTACATCGTCGTGCCCGAGATCGCGGTGGCGAAAGTGCGTGAAGACGCGCCGTTCGACAAGATCTGCTACATCGGCTGCGGCGTGACCACGGGCGTCGGCGCGGTCGTGTATTCGGCGAAGGTCGAGGCGGGCGCGAATGTCGTCGTGTTCGGTCTGGGCGGCATCGGGCTGAACGTGATTCAGGGCGCGAAGATGGTCGGCGCGGACAAGATCATCGGCGTCGATATCAATCCGGGGCGCGTCGAGCTCGCGAAGAAGTTCGGCATGACGCACTTCATCAACCCGAAGGACGTGGAGAACGTCGTCGACCACATCGTGCAGCTCACCGATGGCGGCGCCGATTATTCGTTCGAATGCGTCGGCAACGTGAAGCTCATGCGTCAGGCGCTGGAATGCACGCACAAGGGCTGGGGCCAGTCGTTCATCATCGGCGTGGCGGCGGCGGGCGAAGAGATCAGCACGCGTTCGTTTCAGCTCGTCACGGGCCGCGAATGGAAGGGCTCGGCTTTCGGCGGCGCGCGCGGCCGGACCGACGTGCCGAAGATCGTCGACTGGTACATGGAAGGGAAGATCAACATCGACGATCTGATCACACATCATCTCAAGCTGGAGCAGATCAACGACGGCTTCGACCTCATGAAGAAGGGCGAGTCGATCCGTTCCGTCGTCATCTATTGATCGAGGAGAAGTCGATGCTGGAACTGGTGGAAGAACATCGTTGTTTCGATGGCGTGCAGCGCATCTATCGTCACGAATCGAAGACGATCGGCCTGCCGATGCGGTTCTCGGTTTTCCTGCCTGCGGGCGCGGCGTCGGGCAAGGTGCCGGCGCTGTTTTATCTCGCCGGCCTCACGTGCACGGAAGAGACGTTCCCGATCAAGGCGGGCGCGCAGCGTTACGCGGCGGAGCATGGCATCGCGCTGATCGCGCCGGACACGAGCCCGCGCGGCGCGGAGATTCCCGGCGAGAAGGATGCGTGGGACTTTGGCGTCGGCGCGGGATTTTATGTCGATGCGACGCGTGAGCCGTGGGCGGGGCGTTATCGGATGTATTCGTACGTGACGCAGGAATTGCGGGAGGTCGTGCTGGCGGAGTTGCCGGTGCGTGGGGACCGGCTTGGCATCTTCGGGCATTCGATGGGCGGGCACGGGGCGCTCGTGCTTGCGTTGCGCAATCCGGATGTGTATTGCAGCGTGTCGGCGTTTGCGCCGATCGCGGCGCCTTCGACGTGTCCCTGGGGAGTGAAGGCTTTTACCGGCTATCTCGGGGATGATCGTGCGGCCTGGGCGCAGTACGATGCCAGCGAGTTGATTTCCGGCGATGCGGCGTCACGGTTCGAAGGGGGGATTCTGATCGATCAGGGACTGGCGGATCAGTTTCTTGCGGAGCAGCTGCATCCTGAGGTGCTGGAGCGGAATGCTCAGGCGGCGGGGCATGATCGGGTGGTCGTGCGGCGGCACGAAGGCTACGATCATGGGTATTTCTTTATCTCGACTTTTGTCGGGGAGCATGTGGCGCATCATGCGCGGGTTTTGTGTCGGTGAGTTTTTTTCGTCGTGAAGGTTGTATTCGTTCGTGAAGCTTGTATTCGTGTCGGTCTATTGGCTCTGCCCCTCCCCGGGGCGGGGGTAACTTTCTTTGCTGCTGCAAAGAAAGTCACCAAAGAAAGCAGCTTTGTCACCGCCCGCGGTCACACGCACGTTGGCCATTTTTCTCCTTCAAGGCGGCACTCGCCTAAGTGTCGCCCTCGAAGGACCAAGCGGGCTTGGATCGCGCACGGTCCGTCACATCGCACCACTCAACAAACTGGTACAGCCATTTCAAGCTCCAGCCCGCTTCGCGGCCGATGGGAAGAGCGGGTTTGCGTGCGCATTTGTGTCCCACTGGTTTCCCTTGCATACCCAGCGGCAGCGCGCAGCGCTGTGCCGAAGCTATTTCGTGCTGAACCAGCGCGCCAAAAGTTATGGCTTGTCAGACCGTGCGCGATCCAAACCCGATTGGTCCTGTGAGGGCACTCTTTAGGCGAGGGCCGTTCCCCGAGGAGAAAAGTGGCCAACGTGCGTGTGACCGCGGGCGGTGAGAGAGCTGCTTTCTTTGGTGACTTTCTTTGCAGCAGCAAAGAAAGTTACCCCCGCCCCGGGGAGGGGCAGTGCTAATAAACCGACACGACTACGGGATCCGGCAAAAAAAAACAAAAAACCTCAATGCCCCCGCCGCCCCACCAAACTCCCCCCATAAACCACCGCAGCCAGCATAGTGATCCAAAAACTAGTCGGCCAGTCGGTGTAATAAGCAAGCGTAAGCCCCACCCAAGCTTGCCCGAGCGCGAACAACGCCGCGAGCACCAACCCTGACGAAAGCCGCGTCGTCACATTCTGCGCGGCGGCCGCCGGCCCCACCATCAACGCAAAAACCAGCAACACGCCAACGATCTGCGTACACGCCGCCACCGCAAGCGCGGTGATCGCAAGAAACAGCACCGACACGAGCCGCAGCGACACGCCCTTGGCTTCGGCCAGCTCCGGCTGCAACGACGCAAACAACAGCGGCCGCATGATGAACGCGAGTGCGACGAGACTCACGACCGCGAGCCCCGCAAGCACCACAAGCGTCTGATGACTCACGCCGAGCACGTTGCCGAACAACAGCGCCGTGGCCTGCGTCGCATACGCGGTGAAGAAGTGCAGGAACAGCAGCCCGAACCCGAGCGATAGCGAAAGAATCACGCCGATCGCGACATCGCGGCCCGACAGCCGCTCGCCCAGCGCGCCCATGCCGACGCCCGCCGCGAGCGTAAAGCCGACCATGCCCCAGAGCGGCGGCATGCCGAGCAGCACCGCGCCGGTCGCGCCCGTGAAGCCGACGTGCGAAAGCGCGTGACCCGCGAAAGTCTGTCCGCGCAGCACGAGAAAGTACCCGACGATCCCCGAAAGCACCGCGACGATGCCCGACGCCGCAAATGCATTCACCATGAAGTCGTAATCGAACATTGTGCTTCTCTACTTGGCGTGACTGTGACTGTGACCGTGACTGTGCTCATGACCGTGGTCATGTTTGTGCTCGTGCTCGTCGCCTTCCTCGTGCGCGTGATCGAGCTTGTCGATTTCGACATCGCCCGACATCACGAAGATGCGGCCATTCACGCGCATCACGTCGATAGGCGAGCCGTACAGGCGCGAAAGGACGGGCTTCGAAATGACCTCGTCGACGGTGCCGAGCGCCGCGCGTCCGCTGCCGAGATACAGCACGCGGTCGAGCGAATTCAGCAACGGATTGAGCTCGTGCGCCGAGAACAGCACGGTGATATTCAGCTCGCGCTGCACGCGCCGCACGAGTTCGACCACGCCCGTCTGATGCCGCGGATCGAGACTGATGAGCGGTTCGTCCAGCAACAGCAGGCGCGGATCGCCGAGCAGACACTGCGCGAGCAGCAGCCGCTGACGCTCGCCCCCCGACAGTTCCGACAGCGGACGCGAGGCCAACTGACGCGCGCCGACGAGTTCGAGCACGCGCTCGACATCGGCGCGGATGCGCGCATTGCGATGCGGCAGCCCCCAGTGATGCCCGTCCGCGGCCATCGCGACGAAATCGCGCCCGAGCACGCGGCGGTTCGCAAGGCCGGTGCGAATCTGCGGCATATAGCCGATCGACGGATTGCCGCGCACGACCGCCTCGCCGTTCACGCGTATCGAGCCGCTTTTGAGCGGCACGAGGCCGAGCAGCGCGCGCATCAGCGTGGTCTTGCCCGCGCCGTTCGGCCCGAGCACGCCGATGAACTCGCCGTTGCGCACGGTGAAGCTCGCATCGTTGAGAATCTCGCGCCCGCCGAGCGCGAGCGTCACGCGATCGACTTCCAGCGCGGCTTGCGCCGTTGCGGCGGTGTTCATCGTTGCCATCCTTGCAGCGCGCCCGCGAGCGCGTCGAGCTGCGACTGCATCCATTGCTGATACGTCTTGCCGGCGGGCAAGGTCTCCGTCACGCTGACGCTCGGCACGTGAGCGTCCTTCGCGACGGCGAGCAGACGCTTCGTCAGCGCGCCCGTCGCCTGGCTGTTATAGATGAGCACGTGCACGCGGCGCTCGCGCAGATCTTTTTCGAACGCGGCGATATCGGCGGCGCTCGGTTCGGTTTCGTTCATCTCCGCCAGCTGGAAGCGCTGATTGCGCATCTCGAAGCCGATCGCATCGGCCATGTAGCCGAACACCGGCTCGGTCGCCGTGACCGGCACGCCCTTGTAGTGCGTTTTCAGCCGCGCGACGCTCGCGTCGATGGGCTTGAGCGTGTCGAGAAAGGCCGCGAGGCGCGTGTCGTAATCGTTCTTGTGCGACGGGTCCGCGCTCGACAGATACGCGCTCACCGCTTTGGCGACCGCGGGCATGGTCGACGGGTCGTACCAGAGATGCGGATTGTCGCCGGCCTTCTTGCCGACGAGTTGCGCCGCGACGATCACCGTGCGCTTGTCGTTGCTGCGCGATACGGCGAGCAGCTTGTCCATCCACGGATCGTAGTCCGCGCCGTTATAGACGACGAGCGCCGCGTGCTGCAGCGCGCGCGCCGTCTTCGGGCTTGCCTCGAAGAGATGCGGGTCTTCGTCCGGATTGCTGAGGATGCTCGTCACCTGCACGTGATCGCCGCCCAACTGGCGCACGACATCGCCGTAAAAGTTCTCCGCCGCGACGACCGGCACGCGCGCGGTCTGCGCGGAGGCCGCGTTGCAAATGCCCAGTGCGATGGCGAAGCAGGTCAGGACGTGCGCGAGTTTCATCGAGTTCCTTTGTTGTTGCCGATGGATGACGGATTCAGACATTGCGATGCTTCTTCTGGCAGTCGCTGCACAGCCCGCTCAGTTCGACGACTTGGTGATGCACCTGAAACCCATGCGCGGGCGGGCTCGCGGACAGCGACGATGCGAGTTCGCGGCCCTGTATTTCGAGCGTGTTGCCGCACTCGTCGCAGATCAGGAACTGGCTTTCGTGCGGCTTGCCGGCGTCGCAGCACGCAATGAACGCGTTCTTCGATTCGATGCGATGCACGAAGCCGTTCTCGACCAGAAAGTCGAGCGCGCGATACACGGTGGTCGGGGGCACGCGCGCGCCGCGTTGCGGCTCCATCGCGTCGATGAGGTCATAGGCGCCGATCGGCTTGTGCGCCTTCAGCACGAGTTCGTACACCTGACGCCGCAGCGGCGTGAGCGCGACGCCGCGCTCGACGGCGAGGGCCTCGGCGCGGGCCAGCATGGTTTGGACGGATACGGTCATGGCATGTCGGCCACGCTCGGCGCGGCCTTCGCAAGAGGTTATGCACGAGCGTTGAAGCCGCTCATAGGATGATTGAGCGATGATATAACGTATCACACTTTGTTGCACGTCCGAAGGCATGTCTTCACGGCGACGCGGAACGCCGCTTGCTCCCTGTCAGCCTTACCAGACGGGTTTTCCCGAGTCTTCGGAAGTTTGCGCGACGCAACATCGAAACCTGTGCCGATGCCTTGACACGATCACGCGCAGCGCCGATCATTCGATCAACCAACGAGCAATTGTTCATTCGCAGAGCGTTCGCTCACTATGCGAGAACGGTGCGGAGAATCGGAGACATCGGTGAGACTGAGAGAGAAGGTCGCCATCATCACGGGCGCGGCGAGCGGCATCGGCGAGGCCGTCGCGCGGCGCTATCTGGAGGAAGGCGCGCAGGTCGTCGTGGTCGACGTGAAAGACGAGCACGAACTGGCGCAGCGCTTCGCGGACGTCCCGGCGCGCGTGCTCGCGCTCAAGGCGGACGTCACGCGGCGCGAAGACATCGAGCGCATCGTGGCGCGCACCGTCGAGCGTTTCGGCGGCATCGACATTCTCTTCAACAACGCGGCGCTCTTCGACATGCGCCCGATCCTCGACGAATCCTGGGACGTCTACGACCGCCTCTTCGCGGTCAACGTCAAAGGCATGTTCTTTCTGATGCAGGCCGTCGCGAAGCGCATGGTCGAGCAGGGACGCGGCGGCAAGATCATCAATATGTCATCGCAGGCCGGGCGGCGCGGCGAAGCGCTCGTGTCGCATTACTGCGCGACCAAGGCGGCGGTGATCAGCTACACGCAATCGGCGGCGCTCGCGCTCGCGAAAGAGCGCATCAACGTGAACGGCATCGCGCCGGGCGTCGTCGATACACCCATGTGGGAGCAGGTCGATGCGCTCTTCGCGCGCTACGAGAACCGTGCGCCGGGCGAAAAGAAGCGGCTCGTCGGCGAGGCGGTGCCGCTCGGGCGCATGGGCGTGCCCGCGGATCTGACGGGCGCGGCGCTCTTTCTGGCGTCATCGGATGCGGATTACATCACCGCGCAGACGATCAACGTCGACGGCGGCAACTGGATGAGTTGATGATGCACCGCGTGCGTGCAGCATGCGGCTTGAAGCGCGGAAAGCACCGTCTATAGTGAAACGGCGTCGCGATGAATGCGGCAACCGTGACGCGAAACGCTGCACAAGGATAACCACGGCAACCGCGCGTTTTTCAGCGCGCACCTCGAAAGCAGGCAGCGGCATACACGGCACATGCGGTCGAGCAAGAGAGCACGCTGTGCCCGTGCCAACAAAACGGAGACGAACCAACATGAAACGCACTCAACGCATCGTTCGGGCACAACCGCGGGCACGTCACGCCGCAAGCGCGCTATGCGCCGCGCTGGCCGCCGCCGCGCTCGCGCCGGTCTCGGCGCATGCCGCGACGCTCACCATCGCCACGCTGAACAACCCCGACATGATCGAGTTGAAGAAGCTCGCGCCGGCGTTCGAGAAGGCGAATCCGGACATTCAGTTGAAGTGGGTGATTCTCGAAGAGAATGTGCTGCGTCAGCGCGCGACGACCGATATCACCACGAACAGCGGCCAGTTCGACGTCATCACGATTGGCACGTATGAAGCGCCGCAATGGGGCAAGCGCGGCTGGCTCTCGCCGATGACCGGCCTGCCCGCCAACTACGATCTCGACGATGTCGTGAAGTCCGCGCGCGACGGCCTCTCGTACAACGGCACGCTGTTCGCGCTGCCGTTCTACGTCGAAAGCTCGATGACGTATTACCGCAAGGACCTGTTCGACGCCGCGGGCCTGAAGATGCCCGATCAGCCGACCTACGACCAGATCAAGCAGTTCGCCGACAAGCTCACCGACAAGTCCAAAGGCCAGTACGGCATCTGCCTGCGCGGCAAGGCCGGCTGGGGCGAGAACATGGCGTTTGTATCGACGGTCGTGAATACGTTCGGTGGCGAGTGGTTCAACGAGAAGTGGCAAGCCCAGCTCGATACGCCCGAATGGAAGAAGGCGGTCGGCTTCTACGCCGATCTCCTGAAGAACGACGGCCCGCCGGGAGCGAGCTCGAACGGCTTTAACGAAAACCTCACGCTGATGTCGTCGGGCAAATGCGCGATGTGGATCGACGCGACGGTCGCCGCGGGCATGCTCTACAACAAGTCGCAATCGCAGGTCGCCGACAAGATCGGCTTTGCGGCTGCGCCCGTCGCCGTCACGCCGAAGGGCTCGCACTGGCTGTGGTCGTGGTCGCTCGCGATTCCGAAGACGTCGAAGCAGCAGGAAGCCGCGAAGAAGTTCGCCGCGTGGGCGACCTCGAAGGAGTACATCGAGATGGTCGGCAAGGACGAGGGCTGGGCCTCCGTGCCGCCGGGCACGCGCAAGTCCACGTATGCGCGCCCCGAATACAAGCAGGCCGCGCCGTTCGGCGACTTCGTGCTGAAGGCGATCGAGAGCGCGAATCCGAACGATGCGACGCTCAAGAAGGTGCCGTACACCGGCATCCAGTTCGTCGGCATTCCGGAGTTCCAGTCGTTCGGCACGGTCGTGGGCCAGTCGATCGCGGGTGTCGTCGCGGGCCAGACGAGCGTCGATCAGGCGTTGAAGGCGGCCAACGCCGCCGCCGATCGCGCGGTCAAGCAGGCCGGTTATCAGAAGTAAGGCCGGTACGCGGGCCGTGTCGTTCGATGCGGCCCGCCAGCATCATCATCGAGAGGTGTCACGATGAGTCAACTGAATCCCCCCATCACCGATCATCATCTGGAGGAGTCGGCCGCCGAGCGCGACAAGCGGCGCGCGAAGTCGGTGCGCTGGCTGATCTCGCCCTCGACGGGACTGCTTTTCCTGTGGATGGCCATTCCGCTCGCGATGACGATCTGGTTTTCGTTCTCGCGCTACAACCTGCTGAACCCCGATGTCAAAGGCTTCGCGGGCTTCGATAACTTCGAATTCCTCGTCACCGATCCGGCGTTCGGGCCGTCCATCGGCCATACGCTGACGCTGATCATTTCGGTGCTCGTCATCACGGTCGTGGGCGGCACGCTGCTCGCGGTGTTGTTCGATCGCAAGTTCCTCGGTCAGGGCATCGCGCGGCTGCTCGTGATCGCGCCGTTCTTCGTGATGCCGACGGTCTCCGCGCTGATCTGGAAGAACATGATCCTGCATCCGGTGTACGGCCTGATCGCGGGACTCATGCGCTCGATGGGCATGCAGCCGATCGACTGGTTCGCCGAGTATCCGCTCTTCGCGGTCATCGTGATCGTGGCGTGGCAATGGTTGCCGTTCGCGTTCCTGATTCTCTTCACGGCCATTCAGTCGCTCGATCAGGAGCAAAAGGAAGCGGCGCGCATCGACGGCGCGGGTCCGTTCGCGATGTTCTTCTTCATCACGCTGCCGCATTTGAAACGCGCGATCGCCGTCGTCGTGATGATGGAAACCATCTTCCTGCTGTCGATCTTCGCGGAAATCTATACGACCACCGGCGGCGGCCCCGGCACCGCGACGACGAACCTGTCGTACCTGATCTACGCGCTGGGCCTGCAGCAATTCGATGTGGGTCTTGCGTCGGCGGGCGGCATTCTCGCGGTGATTCTCGCCAATATCGTCGCGTTCTTCCTCGTGAGAATGCTCGCGAAGAACCTCAAAGGGGAGTACGAGTCATGAGCACTCAATCCGTCACAGGCGCGCCGCGAACCTCCGCGCTCGATCACGTGAAGAACATCGTGCCGGGCATCGTCGCGTGGATCGTGTCGATCCTGCTGTTCTTCCCGATCTTCTGGATGACGATCACCGCGTTCAAGACCGAGCAGCAGGCGTATTCGTCGTCGCTGTTTTTCACGCCGACGCTGGATAGCTTTCGCGAAGTGTTCGCGCGCAGCAATTACTTCGGCTTCGCGTGGAATTCGGTGCTGATCTCGGTGGGCGTCACGGTGTTGTGCCTGATTCTCGCCGTGCCGTGCGCCTATGCGATGGCCTTCTTTCCCACGAAGAAAACGCAGTCGGTGCTGCTGTGGATGCTTTCCACGAAGATGATGCCGTCGGTCGGCGTGCTCGTGCCGATCTATCTCCTGTGGAAGAACACGGGCCTGCTCGATACGGTGTCGGGACTCGTCATCGTCTACACGCTGATCAACCTGCCGATTGCGGTATGGATGGCCTTCACGTACTTCAACGAAGTGCCGAAGGACATTCTGGAAGCGGGCCGCATCGACGGCGCGACGACCTGGCAGGAGATCGTCTACCTGCTGATGCCGATGGCGCTGCCCGGCCTCGCATCGACGGGTCTGCTGCTCATCATCCTGTCGTGGAACGAGGCGTTCTGGAGCATCAATCTGTCGAGTTCGAACGCGGCGCCGCTCACGGTGTTCATCGCGTCGTATTCGAGTCCGGAGGGCTTGTTCTGGGCGAAGCTGTCGGCGGCGTCGCTGCTTGCGGTCGCGCCGATCCTGATCGTCGGCTGGGTCTCGCAGAAGCAGCTCGTGCGCGGCCTTACGTTCGGCGCGGTGAAGTGAGGGCGCGAGCGTGAATCTCACTCCACTGGAACGGGCCAATCTCGAAGATCGCCTGTTGATCTGCGATTGCGACGGCGTGCTCATCGACAGCGAAGCGGTGGCGGCGCGCATGCTCGTCGCCGAACTGGAAGCCGTGTGGCCGGGCGTCGATGTCGAGCCGGTCGTCATGCCGCTGCTCGGCCTGCGCATCGAGGCGGTGCTCGCGAGCGCCGCCGATACGGTCGGCCGCACGCTGACGCACGATCAGGTCATCGCGATCCGGCGCGCCGTCGAGGCGGCGGCGATCGAGGCGCCGACGGTGCAGGGCATCGCCGAAGCGCTCGCGGCCGTGCCGTTCACCAAGGCGTGCGCGAGCAACAGCTTTTCGACCTATGTCGATGCCGTCCTGCAACGCACCGGCCTCGTGCGCTTCTTCGGCGAGCGCCGCTTTACCGCGGACATGGTCGAAAACCCGAAGCCCGCGCCGGACGTCTATCTCGCGGCGGCGCGCGCGCTGCGCGTCGATCCGCTGCGCTGTCTCGTCGTCGAGGACAGCGTGACGGGCGTCACGGCGGCGAAGGCGGCGGGCATGCCGGTGCTTGGTTTCATCGGCGGCGGGCATGCGACGGAAGGACAGATCGGCGCGCTTCAACGAGCGGGCGCGCAAACCGTATTCGATGACATGACGCGATTGCCTGCGCTCGTCGATCAATGGCTGCAGAACGCGTCGTTCGAAACAGGAGACACACATCATGGCTAGCCTGACCCTGCGCAACATCACCAAGCGTTACGAGGAAACCGAGGTGATGCGCAACATCAACCTCGATATCGACGACGGCGAGTTCGTCGTATTCGTGGGCCCGTCGGGCTGCGGCAAGTCGACGTTGATGCGCATGATCGCGGGTCTCGAAGAGATCAGCGGCGGCGACCTGATGATCGACAACGCGCGCGTGAACGAATTGCCGCCGGCCAAGCGCGGCATCGCGATGGTGTTTCAGTCGTATGCGCTCTATCCGCACATGACGCTCTACGACAACATGGCGTTCGGCCTCAAGCTCGCGGGCGAAAAGAAGCCCGCGATCGACGCCGCGGTGAAGAACGCCGCGAAGATCCTGCATATCGATCATCTGCTCGATCGCAAGCCGAAGCAGCTCTCGGGCGGTCAGCGTCAGCGCGTGGCGATCGGCCGTGCGATCACGCGCAAGCCGAAGGTGTTTCTCTTCGACGAGCCGCTCTCGAACCTCGACGCCGCGTTACGCGTGAAGATGCGCCTCGAATTCGCGCGCCTGCACGACGACCTCAAGACGACGATGATCTACGTGACGCACGACCAGGTCGAAGCGATGACGCTCGCGGACAAGATCGTGGTGCTGTCGGCGGGCAATATCGAGCAGGTCGGCACGCCGAACACGCTGTATCACGCGCCGGCGAACCGGTTCGTGGCGGGGTTCATCGGTTCGCCGAAAATGAACTTTCTGTCGGGCACGGTGGCGAGCGTGCAGAGCGACGGCGTGCTCGTGAAGTACGCGACGGGCGAGACGCAGCTCGTCGGCGTGCTGCCGGGCAATGCCAGGCCGGGCGATGCGGTGACAGTGGGCGTTCGTCCCGAGCACTTGCAGCCGCATTCGACGGAGGCGGGCGACTACGGCCTGTCGGCATCGGCGATGACGGTGGAGACGCTCGGCGATGCCGCGTATCTGTATGCCGAAACCGAAGTCGCGCCCGATGGCCTGATCTCGCGCATTCCGCCGCTCGAAAAGCACGCGCGCGGCGAGAAGCTGAAGCTCGGCGCGGCGCCGGATCATTGTCATCTGTTCAACGCGGAAGGGCAGGCGTTCACGCGCAAGGTCGTCGATTCGTGGCAGCGGGAGCATGCGACGGCGGCCTGAGGCTTTTTTGCGAGTTCGTTCAGAAGCGCGATAATCGCGGTTCGACCGGCCACACGCGATGGCCGGCGCCCCTCCCACACGATATCGCCATGCCCGTCCTGAACGAACTCTTCGTCTATCCGATCAAGTCCTGCGCGGGCGTGCGGCTGCACCGCGCGACGCTCTTCGACACCGGCCTGGAATACGACCGTCACTGGATGGTGACGGACGCGCAAGGTGGCATGTTCACGCAGCGCGCGCATGCGCGCATGGCGCTGATCAGGACCGCGTTCGACGGCGACGATCTCTTGATCGATGCGCCCGGCATGCCGACGCTGCGAACGCCCCTGCGGGCCGAAGCGCTCGCGGATGCGAGGCCGATGCGCGCGACCGTCTGGCGCGATACCGTCGATGCGCTCGACACCGGCGATCACACCGCGCAATGGTTCACCGCGTTCCTCGGCCTGCCGGCGCGTCTCGCGCGTTTTTCGCCGGCGTCGCGCCGCGATGTCAGCGACGAATGGACCGCGCCGCTCGCCGCGCACACGCGTTTCGCCGATCAGTTTCCGCTGCTCGTGGTCGGCCAGTCGTCGCTCGACGATCTCAACGCGCGCCTTTCGGCGAAGGGCGCACCGGGCATCGTGGCGAATCGCTTCCGGCCGAATCTCGTGATCGGCGGGCTCGATGCCTACGAAGAAGATTATGTGGGCGAGATGCGCATCGGCGACGTGCATGTGCGCCTCGTGAAGCTGTGCACGCGCTGCCCGATTCCGACGATCGATCAGGACACGGGCGCGCCGAATCCGTCGTGGCCACACGAACCGCTCGACACGATGGCGGCGTACCGCGGCAGCGAGCAGTTCGACGGCGCGCTGACGTTCGGCAAGAACGCGATCGTCGTGAAAGGCGAGGGCGTCGCGCTGGAAGTCGGGCAGGATGTGGAAGCCGAAATCGACTTCTGAGCGCGGCTACGCTTCGAGCGCCGCCTTCGCGCACAACTCGTCGGTCACGAGCCCCGACAGCCATTGCCCGTTCAACGCCGCGATCAGCGCCTCGCGCTTGCGCTCACCGCCTGCAAAGCCGATCGTCGGGCGTTTGGGCGGCGAATCGAGCGCGAGGCTCGTCGCGCGCGAGCCGGTTTTCGACTGCACGCGGCGGCCGTTCGCATCGATCGGCAGCCCGAGCCATTCGGCCACCGCGCCCGCCGACATCAGCTCGTCGACTTCCGCGCGCGTGATGAAACCGTCCTCGTGCAGCGGACAGTTCACGCCCACATTGCCGATGCCGACGAAGGCCACGTCCGCCTGCTTCGCGAGTTCATCGACGATGCGATACAGGCGGTGATTGACCCATTGCGCGCGCTCCGCGACGCTGTCGGCCATGAGCGGCGCGGGCAGCATGAAGTGCTTGCCGCCGGTTTTCTCCGATAGCTGCTGTGCGACGTCATAGCGATTCGACGAGCCGTCCTGCGCGATTGCGCCGACCATCGACACGAAGCGATGCTGCGGCCGGTCGAGCTGCCCGATCTGCGCGACGCAGGCCTTGAGCGTGCGCCCGCTGCCGATCGACACGACGATCGGCTTTTCATCGACGAGATAGCGTTCCATCACCTGCGCGCCGGCCACCGCGAGCTTGCGATCGACCTGTTCCGGCGCGTCGCCGTCGATGGGCACGACTTCGCACATCGCGAGGCCGTAGCGGTCGCTGAGCGCCTTCGCGAGCGACAGACAATCGGCGATGCGATGATCGACGCGCACGCGGATCAGGTTCTTCTCGACCGCGAACGCGACGAGGCGCTGCGCCACCGGGCGCGAGATCTGGAGCTTTTCGGCGATCTCGTTCTGGGTGTTGCCGGCGACGTAGTAGAGCCACGCTGCGCGGGTTGCGAGGTCGAGTTTTTCGGTGGATTTGGGCACTTTGGTTGCTTTTTTTGCTTTCGCTTGTTGTATCGCCGGATCCCGGATTCGTGTTGGTCTATTAGCACTGCCCCTCCCCGGGGCGGGGGTAACTTTCTTTGCTGCTGCAAAGAAAGTCACCAAAGAAAGCAGCTTTGTCACCGCCCGCGGTCACACGCACGTTGGCCACTTTTCTCCTCGCGGAACGGCACTCGCCTAAGTGTCGCCCCCAAAGGACCCATCGGGCGTGGATCGCGCACGGTCCGTCACATCGCACCACTCAACAAACTGGTACAGCCATTTCAAGCTCCAGCCCGCTTCGCGGCCGATGGGTAAATCGGGTTTGCGCGGGTCCGCGCGCTTCTCCCTCGGTTTCCCTCGCATACCTCACGGCAGCGCGTAGCGCTGTGCCGGAGCTTTTTCGTGCTGAACCGGCGCGCTTAGAGCTATGGCGTGTCAGATCGTGCGCGATCCACGCCCGGTTCGGCGATGGGGGCACTCGCTACTCTGGGTTCCATTCAGCCAATCGCCTGTGCCGGGGCCGGCGTGAAGCACTTTGGATGGGGAAAGCTGCTTTCTTTGGTGACTTTCTTTGCAGCAGCAAAGAAAGTTACCCCCGCCCCGGGGAGGGGCAGTGCTAAAAAACCGACGCGACTACAAGTTCCATAGAAGCCCACGCAAAAGCGCACGCAACCCCCACCCCTAATAGAAGCCCACGAAACCCACAAAATCAAGCCAACCTCGGCCGCGCCGAATCAAACAACGGCCTCACATGCTGATACAGCTCCCTGAACCCTTTCAACCGCTGCCGCAACACCTCATGCCGCGCCGCATCCGGCGTGAACTCCTGCTTGATCTCGGGCTTGGCGAGCACCGTCGCCGGATCGCCCCCGGCTGCGAGCCACCCGAGCCGCGCCGCCCCCAGCGCCGCGCCCGTTTCGCCGCCGCCATGCGTGCGTGTCGGGGTATCGAAAGCATCGGCGAACATTTGTGCCCAGTAGGCGCTGCGCGCACCGCCGCCGAGCATCGACAAGGCATGCGCCTGCGTGCCCGCCGATTCGAGCGCATCCAGCCCGTCCGTCAGCGAAAGCGTCACGCCTTCGAGCACCGAATAACCGAGCAGCGCGCGATCGGTCGCGTGCGTCATGCCGAAAAACACGCCCTGCGCGTACGGATCGTTGTGTGGCGTGCGTTCGCCGCTCAGATACGGCAGAAAGAGCGGCGCGGAGGGCAGCGCATCCGGAGGCAGAGCCTCGATTTCGGCGAGCAGCGTCGGTTCGTCGGTCGATGTCAGCTTGCACACCCAGCGCAGGCAACTCGCCGCCGACAACACCACGCTCATCTGATGCCAGCGATCCGGAATCGCGTGGCAGAACGCATGCACGGCGGATGCCGGATTCGGCCTGAAACGGTCGCCGATCACGCACAGCACGCCCGATGTGCCGAGCGACAGGAAGCCGTCGCCGGGGTCCGTCGCGCCGATGCCCACCGCGCTCGCGGCATTGTCGCCGCCGCCCGCCGCGACGATCACGCCATCGCGCAAGCCGAACTCGCGCGCCAGCTCCGCACGCAATGTGCCCGAAGGCGCGCTGCCTTCGGCGAGGGAGGGCATCTGCTGGCGCGACATGCCGCACGCGGCGAGCAGCTCGTCGGACCAGTCGCGGCGCGCGACATCGAGCCAGAGCGTGCCGGCGGCATCCGATGGATCCGACACCTTCGTGCCCGTCAGATGCATGCGCAGATAATCCTTCGGCAGCAGCACGCACGCGGTCTGATTGAAGATGTCAGGCTCGTTGTGCGCGACCCACAGCAGCTTCGGCGCGGTGAAACCGGGCATCGCCAGATTGCCGGCGATCTGGTGCAGGTTCGGCGCGCGCTCGTAAAGCTCCGTGCATTCCTTGTCGCTGCGCATGTCGTTCCAGAGGATCGCGGGGCGCAGCACGTTGTCGTGCGAATCGAGCAGCACCGCGCCGTGCATCTGCCCTGACAGGCCGATGCCGCGCACTTGAGCGAACTCGTTGGGAAACTTCTCGCGCAGCTTGAAGAGCGCCGCGCGCGTGCCTTCCCACCAGTCGAGCGGATTTTGCTCGGACCAGCGCGGCTTCGGACGCGATACGGTGAATGGCGTGCCCGCCGTGCCGATCACGGCGCCATCGCCGGCGAGCAGCAGAACTTTCACTTCGGACGTGCCGAGGTCGATGCCTAAGTACATGACCAAACCTTTAGTCGTTGCGGGAGTGAAGCCCAGCGAAACACAGAGTGAGCCGGTGCGGCGAGAGGCGCTAATTTAACGCCACGCGGCGCGCCGCGCCATGAGCACATTACCCGAGCGGCGCGGCTTGCGGTTCACGATTACGCTGAGCGCGGCGATAACGGCCCGCTTATGTCGTGCTTATGGCCGATTCCTGAGCCACGCATCGACCTTCGCGATCGCGTTGCGCATCACGCGTTCGAGCCCTTCGGTCTGCGCCATGCTGCCCCACAGGAGCTTGTCGCCGGTGAACGCCTTGATCGGATCGGGCGCGGTGGAAAAGCCATGCGCGACGGCCGGGTCCATCACGCCATCCTGATACGCATAGGGCAGCTTGCCTTCGTGCCATCGTTCGAGAAAGCGAAAGAAGAGCGCTGGCAGGATCGCGGTCGATTCGGGATCGACGCCGCGCGCGAAACATTCCGAGAGCGTCGGCGCGATAAAGCCCGGCAGCTTCGAGAAGCCATCGGCCGCGACGCGCTGGTTCGTATCCTTGATATACGGATTGCTGAAGCGGTCGAGCACGACGTCGCGATACTTCGCGAGATCGATCGGGCTCGGCGTGAGGCATGGAATGACGTCGTCGGTGACGTAGGCGTCCGCGAGCGCGCGAATCTCCATGTCCTGCGTGCCTTCGTGAATATATTGAAGGCCGACGAGCGTGCCCGCCCACGCGATGCAGCTATGGCTCGCGTTGAGGATGCGGATCTTCGCCTCTTCGTACGGATGCACCGATTCCACCATCTCCGCGCCGACCCGCTCCCACGCGGGCCGCCCGGCGATGAAACTGTCTTCGATGACCCACTGGATGAACTTTTCGCCCATCACCGGCGCGCGGTCGTCGAAGCCGGTCGCGGCCTTCACGCGTTCGGCGACATCGGGCGTCGGACGCGGCGTGATGCGATCGACCATCGCGTTGGGGCACGACGTGTTCGCGATCATCCAGTCGCGCAGCGCCGTCTCGCCGCGCCGTTGCAGGAACTCGAGCATGCCCGCCTTGAAGCGATCGCCGTTGCTGCGCAGGTTGTCGCAGTTTTGCAGCGACACCTTGCCCGCGCCGTTTTTCATGCGCGCATCGAGGATCGCGGCGAGCGCGCCGTAGATCGTGTTTTTCGAACCTTTGAGATCGGCGGCGAGATCGGCGTTGGCGGTATCGAGCTTGTCGTGCTCGTCGAGGTAATAGCCGCCTTCCGTGACGGTGAAGGAGACGATCTTCGTTGTCGGGTCCGCGCCCACGGCGATGAGCTCGGCCAGATCTGCCGACCACGGCACGACCTTCTTGATCGCGCGAACGGTTTCGTACTCGCGCTCGCCTTGGGGCGTGACGGTTTCGAGCGTGTATTCGCCATTTTGCGCGGCAAGCGCGTCGAGCACGGCGTTCATGTCGCCGCGAATATTGCCGACGGCGAGCGACCAGCTCGTGTCGCCCGACTCGTTCAGTCGATGCAGGTACCACGCCTGATGCGCGCGATGAAAAGACCCGGCGCCGATGTGCAGGATCACGTTGGCTTCGCTAGTCATGTCGTCTCTTCCTCTGATTGGCTGTGCGCCCGTTCTGTGCGGACGGCGGTTCGCATCGACGCAAGAGGGCGGTCAAAGCGGATGAATGAACATTTGCTCGTTCGATGGTCGAATGATCGTATTCGTTCCGGGGAAAGTCAAGGCGCGGCGATGCGGGCGGGCGTCCCGCGATGCGGCGCAATTCGCGCGCCGCGTGGCATCCGATTGCGAAGCAGGTGCGCGACCGAGCGGCGTTGCACCGCACCAACTGCAGCGACGGATGCGGATCGGGAATAACCCGAATAGGCAAGCTATCGGCCATTGAACGAAGGTGCGTGGGCCAGTATTTCAACGATAGGCGCAAAAAACAGCCCGCGGGAGACAGACATGGATTACGTGATCGGCATCGACATCGGCACGCAGAGCACGAAGGCGTTGCTCGTCGATACGAACGGCGCGATCGTCGCGCAGCATTCGAGTGCCTACCATCCCGATACGCCGAAGCCTTTGTGGGCCGAGCAATGGCCATCGGTCTGGTTCGACGCCGTGACCGCGTGCATCGCGGGCGTGGTGTCGAAGGCACGCGAGAAGGGCGTTGCCGCGAGCGATGTGAAGTCGCTTTGCGTGAGCAGTCTTTACGGCGGCTCGGGCATTCCCGTCGACGAGCACATGGAGCCGCTGTATCCGTGCCTCATCTGGATGGACCGGCGCGCGACGGCGGAGGTCGACTGGGTGCGCGCACACGTCGACATGACGCGGCTCGCGGCCATCACGGGCAATGGCGTGGACAGCTATTACGGCTTCACGAAGATGCTCTGGCTGCGCAACAACCGGCCGGACGTGTGGACGAAAACGCGTCATTTCCTGCCGCCCAATGCGTTCGTGATTCAACGCCTGACGGGCGAGCTTGCCGTCGATCACAGTTCGGCGGGCAACCTGGGCGGCGTGTACGACGTCGCAAACCGCGCCTGGTCGCACGAGGCGCTCGACATGCTCGACATTCCCGTATCGATGATGCCGGAGCGGCTCGTGGAGTCATCGGACGTGGTGGGTGGGCTCTTGCCGCAATGGGCCGATGCGCTTGGACTTGCCGCGGGCACGCCGGTGGTCGCGGGCGGCGTCGATGCGGCTGTCGCGACGTTCGCGGCGGGCGTCACGAAGGCGGGTCATCATGTCGCGATGATCGGCACGAGCATGTGCTGGGGTTACATCAACCAGAGCGTCGATGCGAGCCACGGACTCGTGTCGATGCCGCACGTCTACAACGGCAAGCGCGATCTCTACGTGTTTGGCGGCGCGAGCACGGCGGGGCAGTGTGTCGCGTGGTATCGCGATCAGTTCTGCGAAGGTGAGATCGCGGCGGCGAAGACGATGCCGCATGGCGATCCGCATCGGTTGCTGGAAGAGGCGGCGTCGAAGGTCGCGGCGGGTTCGGATGGCGTCGTGTTCCTGCCTTATCTGATGGGCGAACGCAGCCCGGTCTGGGATGCGCGCGCGTCGGGCACGTTCGTCGGATTGAATCTGTTTCATACGCGTGCGACGCTGTATCGCGCGGTGCTCGAAGGCGTCGCGTTCGCGTTGAAGCACAACATGGAGGCGGGTCGGCGTGGCGCGCAATCGCTCGATGACCGGTTGATCGTCGTGGGCGGCGCGGCGCATTCGGATCTCTGGATGCAGATCATCGCGGATGTGACCGGGTATCCGGTGTTGTCGATCGAGCAGGATGTCGAGGCGGCGATGGGGGCTGCGTTGTTGGCTGCGTTGGGGGTTGGGCTGGTTTCTGCCGAGACGGCTGAGGGAGGATGGGTGACGCTCGTGGAGCGGGCTCTGCCGGATGCAGAGCGGCAACGGGTTTATGCGGAGCGGTTTGCGGTTTATCTGGAGGTTTATCCGGCATTGAAGACGGTGATGCATCGGTTGAGGGGGTGATGGGGTTTGGTTTTTTGCTTTTTGTTTTTTGCTTTTTGCCGGATCCCGGATTCGTGTCGGTCTATTAGCACTGCCCCTCCCCGGGGCGGGGGTAACTTTCTTTGCTGCTGCAAAGAAAGTCACCAAAGAAAGCAGCTTCGTCACCGCCCGCGGTCACACGCAGTTTGGCCACTCTTCTCCTCCAAGGCGGTACTCGCCTAAGTGTCGCCCTCGAAGGACCAAGCGGGCTTGGATCGCGCACGGTCCGTCACATCGCACCACTTAATACGTTGGTACAGCCATTTCAAGTTCCAGCCCGCTTCGCGGCCGACGGGAAGAGCGGGTTTGCGTGCGCCTTCGTGTTCCGTTGGTTTCCCTCGCATACCCCACGGCAGCGCGTAGCGCTGTGCCGAAGCTATTTCGTGCTGAACCAGCGCGTTTAAAGTTATGGCTTGTCAGACCGTGCGCGATCCAAGCCCGATTGGGCCTATGGGGGCACTCTTTAGGCGAGGGCCGTTCCCCGAGGAGAAAAATGGCCAACGTGCGTGTGACCGCGGGCGGTGAGAAAGCTGCTTTCTTTGGTGACTTTCTTTGCAGCAGCAAAGAAAGTTACCCCCGCCCCGGGGAGGGGCAGTGCTAATAAACCAACAACAAAACGGGATCCGGCTAAACAAAAAACCCCCTACCGAACCTGCAAACTAGGATGCGCATCAAACACCGGCCCCTGCACAAAATGCACATCAAACTGCTGAAGCGCATTAAACATCGCCTCGTCGCAGACATTAGAGAAAATGAGCGGGATCTTCAACCGATGCGCATACCCCACGAGATGCTTCACGACAGAATCCCGTAAAGCCGCCCCCGCATCCATCTTGATGAAATCGAGCCGCGCCATATCCGACACCGCCATGATCTGCCCGGCATTCGGCAGATTCCCGGCCACCTTGAAGCCGTAATGCTGATAGCTCTTGGTGAGATACCCAAGAAACGTCTTGTGTGCCACCGCCGCCGCAGGCAGTTCGATCACCACACGCGACGGACTCATGCCGAACTCCATCAGCACGGAAGAAAAATGCAGCCCGTGATCGTACTTCACGCTCTTCAAAAGCCGCTCATGCACGCGCAAGAACAACAACCCAGGCAGATGCGGCCCGAAGAAATTGAACGCATGCAGCGCCCGCGATAACCGGTCGAGCACGACCAGCTCGCGATCATCCTCCAGTTGCCCGAACGGATCGCGCGGCGCATCGCCTTGAATGAGCGTCAGCGCCTGCACGCCGAGTTCGTCGCCGAAACGCTCGGCGCTCTCCGGCGACGCGCTCAAGGTCTGCGGAAAGCTATGCGTGCCGACATCGAAGATCGGCTCGTACGCGCTCGATATGCACAAGTCGCGGTAATGCGCGACAGCCTGCCCCGCATGCTCGTTTTCTCCAAGCACGACATGCGCGCCAAGAAACGGATGCTTCGCGGCGCGGGCGACGAGTTCAGGCAAGGAAGGCGAAATCATGAATGGAGCGATCGGGTTCGCAGGGCATGCCGTACCGGGCAATTTTCATTGGAATGGGTCGATGGTAACAGCGCGAAACACCGCGTCCAGCACCAAATTCACATATTGATATGCCCGGACGAGGCCGTCGATTAAGGGTTTACGATGAATTTCACTAATCGTAATTGGTTTTACTATGCGTAAAATGTCGCGACGAGAGGCCGCACGCTGCTTCGTCGCTCCGATCTGCCGTTCTTTTCGTCGAGGATTTCGACCATGCCCACGTTCGAGACGCACACGGACGCCAATCAGCACTATCAATCCGGCTTCGCCAACGACTTCGCCACCGAGGCGCTGCCGGGCGCGCTGCCGATCGGCCGCAACTCGCCGCAGCGCGCGGCCTACGGGCTCTATGCGGAGCAATTGTCGGGCTCGGCCTTCACCGCGCCGCGCGCGCACAATCGCCGCTCGTGGCTCTATCGCATCCGGCCGGCAGCGGTGCACAAGCCGTTCACGCAGATCGGACGCGGCAAGCTCGTCGCCAACTTCGCCGACGTGCCGCCGACGCCGCCGAATCAGCTGCGCTGGGACCCGCTGCCGATGCCCGCCGCGCCGACCGATTTCATCGACGGCTGGGTGACGATGGCAGGCAACGGCGCCGCCGAATCGATGACCGGTTGCGCGATCCATCTCTACGCCGCGAACCGGTCGATGCAGGACCGCTTCTTCTACAACGCCGACGGCGAATTACTGATCGTGCCGCAGCAAGGCCGGCTCGCGATCTTCACGGAACTCGGCAAGCTCGATATCGAGCCGTACGAAATCGCCGTGATTCCGCGCGGCGTGCGCTTTTCGGTGGCGCTGCCCGACGGCGAAGCGCGTGGCTATATCTGCGAGAACTTTGGCGCGCTGCTGCAACTGCCGGATCTCGGCCCGATCGGCTCGAACGGGCTCGCGAATCCGCGCGACTTCCTCACGCCGAACGCGGCGTATGAAGACCGCGAGGGCAAGTTCGAGCTCGTCACGAAGATGAACGGCGTGCTCTGGCGCGCGGATATCGGCCATTCGCCGCTCGATGTCGTCGCGTGGCACGGCAACTACGCGCCCTACAAGTACGACCTGCGCCACTTCAACACCATCGGCTCGATCAGCTACGACCATCCCGATCCGTCGATCTTTCTCGTGCTGCAATCGCCGAGCGACACGCCGGGCGTCGATACCATCGACTTCGTGATCTTCCCGCCGCGCTGGCTCGCCGCCGAGGATACGTTCCGCCCGCCGTGGTTCCATCGCAATGTCGCGAGCGAGTTCATGGGCCTCGTGCACGGCGTCTACGATGCGAAGGCGGAAGGCTTCGTGCCGGGCGGCGCGAGCCTGCACAACTGCATGTCGGGACACGGGCCGGACGCGGAGACGTTCGAGAAGGCATCGAACATCGATACGACGAAGCCCGCGAAAGTCGACGCCACGATGGCCTTCATGTTCGAGACGCGCACGCTCATCAAACCGACGCAGTTCGCGCTCGAAACCGCGCAACTGCAAGCCCATTACTACGAGTGCTGGCAAGGCCTCGCGAAACATTTCAACCCGGAGCAACGATGAACGACGCGCTCAAAGCCACACTCGCGCCCACTTTGAAAAGCTGGATCGAATCCGCGAACGACCCCGCGAGCGATTTTCCGATTCAGAATCTGCCGTTCGGCATTTTCAGCGACGCGGTGAACCCGCAGGCGCGCGCGGGTGTCGCCATCGGTGACTGGATCGTCGATCTCGCCGCGCTCGAACGCGCCGGCCTCGTGGATGCGCAAGGCACGTTCGACAGGCCGCGCCTGAACGACTTCATCGCGCTCGGTCAGACCACCTGGCGCGACGTGCGTATCGCGCTGTCGGCCTTGCTCGCCGAAGGCAACGCAGCGCTGCGCGACGATGCCGACTTGCGCCGCCGCGCGCTCGTGCCGCGCGCGGATGCGACGATGCATCTGCCGGTCGAGATTCCCGGTTACACGGATTTCTACTCGTCGAAGGAGCACGCGACGAACGTCGGCTCGATGTTCCGCGATCCGAAGAACGCGCTGCTGCCGAATTGGTCCGAGTTGCCCGTCGGCTATAACGGGCGCGCGTCGTCGGTCGTCGTGAGCGGCACGAAGGTGCGCCGTCCGAACGGCCAGATCAAGCTGCCAAACGACGAGCGGCCGGTCTTCAGCGCGTGCCGCAAGCTGGATATCGAACTGGAGACGGGCTTCATCGTCGGGCGTGGCAATGCGCTTGGCGAGCCGATCGCGTGCGAGGATGCCGAGGCGCATATCTTCGGCATGGTGCTGCTGAACGACTGGAGCGCGCGCGATATCCAGCAATGGGAATACGTGCCGCTCGGGCCGTTCAATTCGAAGGGTTTCGCGACGACCATCTCGCCGTGGATCGTGACGCTCGACGCGCTCGAACCGTTTCGCACCGCCACGCCCGCGCAGGATCCGCAGCCGCTCGCCTATCTGCGTCACGCAGGCGATCACGCGTTCGACATCGAGCTGGAAGTCGCGCTGCGTCCGGAAGGCGCGCGACGGGCGACGACCATTTCGCGCACCAATTTCAGGCTGATGTACTGGTCGATGGCGCAGCAGCTCGCGCATCACACGGTCGGCGGCTGCAATACGCGCGTCGGCGATCTGATGGGCTCGGGCACGATCAGCGGACCGACGCCGGATTCGTGCGGCAGCCTGCTCGAAAGCACCTGGAACGGCCAGCGGCCGCTCAAGCTGGAAGAGGGCGGCGAGCGCGCGTTCCTGCAGGACGGCGATGAAATCACTCTGCGCGGATGGTGCCAGGGCGAAGGGTATCGCGTCGGCTTCGGCGAGTGCGTCGGGGAGATACTGCCGGCACGCGCTTGACGCTCACGCGGCGGCGCGCCTTTCCCACCACGCCGCGACGAGAAACGCGCACGCCGCCGCCGTCAGCACGCCGATGAGTGCATCGGCGCCGACGCGCTCCATCAGCGTGCCCGCGACGATCGGCCCGCCGAAGCTCGCGACGCTCCACGACGCGCCGACGATTGCCGTCGCGGAAACGAGCGTCGGCCCGCGAAAGCGTTCGCCGCACGCGACGATCGACAGCGTGTAGACGCTGCCCGCCGCCGCGCCGATGACGAACAGCAGCGGCCAGCAGATCCACGGATGCGCGACGGCCCACGGCAGAAGCGGCAACAGCAGCGCCGTAACGACGCCCGCGCCCGCGTGCACCTTCGCGCGCCCGATGCGATCGGCGAGCCAGCCGATCGGGAATTGCATCGTCGTGTCGCCGAGCAGGATCGCCGATGCGAACAGCACGCCGGCTTCCTCGCCAATGCCGTGCGACATCGCGAAGAGCGGCATCAGCGAGAGCGCGAGCGTGTCGAAGAGCGCGAAAAAGCCCGTGCCGATCACGAGCGCGGGCATGCGCGGCAACACGCTGCGCCAGTCGCCGTGCTCGCCTTCACCGGCTGCCAGTGCGTGCGGCGCGCCGCGTATCGTCGCGAGCGCGGGCAGCGCCAGCAGAAAGATCGCGCCGCAGATCGCAAAGCGCATCGACGGCAATCCGCCGATTGCCGTGATGAGCACGGGACCCGTCATCTGAAAAAGCGTGAAGTTGGTCGCGTAGATGGCGACGACGCGGCCGCGCGTCGAATCGTCGGCGAGCTGCGTGACCCACGCCTCGCCGATGGTGAACAGCAGCATCAGCGCGCCGCCGCACAGAAAGCGCAGCACGGCCCACAGCCATAGATTCGCGGTGAACTGCATCGCGATGGTCGACAGCGCCGCGACGATCACCGTGCCGACGATCGTCTCACGCGCGCCGAGGCGCTGCGCGGCGCGGCTCGCGAACGGCGCCACGGCGAGGCCGCCGCCCGCCTGCATCGCCGTCATCAGGCCGATGAGATCGTTCCCGTGCCCCGCCTGCGCGAGCGCGAGCGCGGTGAGCGGCAAGGTCGCGCCGAGCCCCAGCCCGACCACCGCCACGCTCAGGATCAGCGCAAGAAAGTCCCGCGAGAGAATGCCCTTCATCCACCGCACCACATCGTCGAAATCAGGCAGTTTGCCCGATCGACATACGGCGCGCGCGCTTATCGAGCGTCGCCGAGAGCAGCGTGAGGCCGAACGCGCTCGCCGCCATCAGAATGCCGACCCACGGCAGCGACGTGAGCGGTGCGCCCGCGCCGATCACGCAGCCGCCGAGCCACGCGCCCGTGGCATTGCCGAGGTTGAACGCGCCCTGGTTCAATGTCGATGCGAGATTCGGCGCATCGCTCGCGCGGTTCACGATCAGCATTTGCAGCGGCGGCACGATCGCGAACGCGAGCACGCCCCAGAAGAAGATCGTGATCATCGCGGCGACGGGCTCGTGCATCGTGCCCGCGAAAATCGTCAGGATCACGACGATCGCCAGCAGGAACGAGAGCAGCGAGCGCAGCAGCTTCCAGTCCGCGAGCTTGCCGCCGAGCGTGCTGCCGACCGTGAGACCGAGGCCGAACAGCAGCAGCACGTACGTGACCGCGTGCGGCGTGAAGCCGGTCACGTCTTCCAGAATGGGCGTGATGTACGTGAACACCGAGAACAGGCTGGCCGAGGCGAGCACGCTGATGCCGAGCACCATCAGCACTTGCGGATTCTTGAGCACGTCGAATTCGCGCAGGATGCTGGTGTCCTGCATCTCGATGTGCTTCGGCAGGCACACGTGCAGCGCGCCCGCCGCGAGCAGGCCGATCAGCGTGACGACCCAGAAGGTCGAGCGCCAGCCGGCCGCCTGCCCGAGCGCGGTGCCAAGCGGCACGCCGAGCACGTTGGCGAGCGTGAGCCCGGTGAACATCAGCGCGATGGCCTGCGCGCGGCGGTTCGGCGCGACGAGGTCCGCCGCGACCACCGAGCCGATGCCGAAGAACGCGCCGTGACAGAACGCGGTGACGATGCGCGCGCCCATCAGCACCCAGTAGTTCGGTGCGAGCGCGCACAGCAGATTGCCGACGATGAACACGCCGATGAGGCTCATCAGCGCCTTCTTGCGCGGCATCTTCGCGGTCACCACGGCGAGAATCGGCGCGCCGATCGTGACGCCGAGCGCGTAGCCGGACACGAGCATGCCCGCCGCCGGAATGGACACCGCGAGATCGCGCGCGACGTTGGGCAGCAAGCCCATGATGACGAATTCGGTCGTGCCGATGCCGAACGCGGCAATGGCGAGAGCGAAAAGAGGCAGGGGCATGGCGGGGACGAGGAAAGTGACGCGCGAGCGCAAGGAAGGCTCGAATTCTACCGAAGTGTCAATATTGATGCTGGTATAAACCCTAATCCCGCTGGCCTGCGCGCCGCCGCGCGCAGAACGGATATTCTTGCGGATGACGCGACCGCGCAGGACTGTTGCCCGCACGTGTCTCCCAAGCGTCAGATGTTTCCGGTAACACACGCGCCGACGCTCATTCCTTGCGCATCGCACATGCCGGGAAGTGTTGGAAAAACGCAGCAAAACCCATGAGAACGATGTCCCTGAAACAACTTTGCCTCACCGCCGCGTTCGCCTGCGCGATGTCGCTGGCCCCGTCGATTCATGCTCAGAGCAGCGAGGCCGGTCCCATCGCCACGAAGGCGGGTACGCTGCATTTCCTGCGCGACGAATCCGGCATGGCGGCGCTCATCGACACGCAGGCGTTCGATCGCTTCGACGCCAAACGCATCGTCCATTTCGACGAAACGTCCGCGACGGGCGACAGCGTCACGCGCATGGTCGTGCAATCCGACGCTGGCCCGCTGCTCTACGATTTCCGCCGCAACCCGCCGCTCGTGCAGCGCATGGGCCAGCGCATGACCGTCAAGCGCGTGTTCTGGCAAGGCGAGGAAGTGGTGATGCAGTCGAATCTCGGCTGGTATGGCTATCAGCGCGGCAAGCTCACGAAGCTGCAATCGACGACGACGATCTATCACTGAGCGCGAATACGCGTTCGCCGGCGATCACGTAGACCGCTTCGCCGCGCGCATCGGCGTTGACTTCGAAGCCGCCCGTGAATGCGCCGAACGCCGGCAGCACGCCCGCGCGCTTGCCGAAGCGAAAGCACGGCAGGCGCGCGCTATCGGTGCGCGTCGCGAGGCGGTACACCGGATGCTCGTGACCGGCGAGCGCGTAAGCGCCATCGACCGTTTGGGGATGATGGCACAGCGCCCACGGTCCGAGCCCATGCGGTTCCTTCACGACATCGACGCCGAAGAGGGCGGGGAGTGCGCCTGCGTGCTTGTCGTGATTGCCTTCGATGAGCAGGAGCCGTATTTCGCGATGCTTCGCGCGCCAGGCGGCGAGGGCGTCGAGCGTTTCGTCCGCGTGTGATTCGCGTGCGTGGAGCAGGTCGCCGAGGAAGGCGATTTGTTCCGGTCGATGTGACGCGACGAGTGCATCGAGGCGGGTGAGGCTTTCGGGGGTTGTGCCGACGGGAACGGGGATGCCTCTTGCTCGGAAAACGGCGTCCTTGCCGAAGTGGGCGTCGGCGATGAAGAGGGTTTTTTCTTGAGGGTCGAAGGCGGCGCGGTCTGCTGACAGCAGCAGCGTGTGGCCGTTCACGTCGATTTTCAAGGATTCAGTGGGTGGGTTCATGTCTGCTGCTGCGGTTTGTCGTGCGTTTTGTTCAGTAGCCGCCTCCCCGGCGGAGGGGTAACTTTCTTTGCTGCTGCAAAGAAAGTCACCAAAGAAAGCAGCTTCTCACCGCCCGCGGTCACACGCACGTTGGCCACTATTCTCCTCGGAGATCGGCCCTCGCCTAAAGAGTGCCCTCACAGGACCAACCGGGCTTGGATCGCGCACGGTCTGTTTCATCGCACCGCTTCACCTTTTGGCGCAGCACGAAATGGCTCCGGCCCGCTTCGCGGCCGAGGGGCTTTTTTTGGTGGGGTTCCTCACCCCTTCGCGGCCTTCTCCAGTTCCGCCAGCATCCTTTCCACGCGATCCGATAGCTTCTCCGTGCTCACCTTCTCCCGCAAGCGCGCGACGATCAGCGGGAACGCAAAAGGCGTCGGCTTCTTCGGGGCGTGGAACGCGAGGCGGCTTTCGTTCATGCGTTCCAGCGCCGCGCGAATACGGCCAAGTTCAAGTTCCTGCAGCATGACTTCCTGATCGGCCTGCGCTAGCAGCAAGTTGTTGCTGTCGTGTTTGCGGAAGACTTCATAGAAGAGCCCGCTCGATGCCTGCAATTGCCGCGCGCTTTTCTGCTGTCCCGGATGCCCCTGATAGATCAGCCCCGACACGCGCGCGATCTCGCGAAAACGCCGCGCCGATAGCTCCGATGCATTCAGGCTCGCGAGAATGTCATGCTCCAGATTCTCCGGCGAGAACAGGCCTTCTTCGATGAGCGTCTCCCAGTCGAAGGGGCGCGCCGACAGCAATTCGAAGCCGTAGTCGTTCATCGAGATGGAGAACGTGCCGGGCTCATCGCGCGCGGCGCGCCAGCCGAGCAGCGAGCCCAGTCCGATATGCGCCATGCGTCCCGCGAACGGATAGCAGAAGAAGTGATGCCCTTCGCGCGAGCGCACCCGCTCCACGACGAGCACGCCCGGCCCCGGCAGCGCGGACCACTTGGCCTGCAGGTCGAGCAGCGGCTTGATCGCGCGCATTTCCGGCTCGTCGTAGATGCCGTCGTTCGCGCGCGCAAGCATCACGAGCGCGGCGTCCGCAAGCTCGGACGATAGCGGCATCTTGCTGCCCGCCCATTGCGGCATCGCGCCGCGCGATGATGTCGCGCGCTTCACGTAAGCGGTCATGTCGCGCACCCGCACGAGTTCGAGCGCGCGTCCGCCGAACGTGAAGACATCGCCGGGCTTGAGACGCGAGATGAACGATTCCTCCATCGCGCCGATTCTCCCGCCGGTCATATACGCGACGCTGATGGTGGCGTTCGCGACGATCGTCCCGACGTTGTTGCGATGCCTGCGCACGAGATCCTCGCGCGGCACGCGATACACGCCGTCATCGTCTTTCACGACGCGATGAAAATCCGGATACGCCCCGAGCGACGCACCGCCGCGCTCGACGAACGCCAGCGCCCAGTCGAACTCACGCTGCGTCAGATCGCGATACGCGTACGCCGTGCGCACTTCGTCGATCATGTCCGCGGGCGTGAAGCCGCCGCCGATCGCGACCGTCACGAGATGCTGCACGAGCACGTCGAGCGGTTTCAACGGCATGTCGCGGCCTTCGATGCGCCGCTCTTCGATCGCCCAGCGCGCCGCCGCCGCTTCGACGAGTTCGAGCGCGTGCGTCGGCACGATCGTCACGCGCGATACGCGGCCCGGCGCGTGGCCCGAGCGTCCCGCGCGCTGCATGAGGCGCGCGACGCCCTTCGGCGAGCCAATCTGGAACACGCGATCCACGGGCAGAAAATCGACGCCGAGATCGAGACTCGACGTGCAGACGACCGCCTTCAGTTGCCCGTTCTTGAGGCCCAGTTCGACCCAGTCGCGTACCTCCTTGTCGAGCGAGCCGTGATGCAGCGCGAGCAGGCCGGCCCATTCCGGGCGCAGCTCCAGCAACGCGCGATACCAGATCTCCGATTGCGAGCGCGTGTTGGTGAAAACGAGCGAGCTTTGCGCGTGGTCGATCTCGTCGGCGACGGGGCCGACTTGCCGCACGCCGAGATGCCCACCCCACGGAAAGCGCTCGATGGTCTCGGGAATCAGCGTATCGACGACGAGCGTCTTCGGCTGCGCGCCGCGAACGACCACCCGCGGCGTTCGCACGGGATAGAGCAGCGCATCGTGCGCGAGCGCGAGATTGCCGAGCGTCGCGGACAAGCCCCAGATTTGCAGATCGGGCCGCCAGTGCGCAAGGCGGGCGATCGCGAGTTGCGTCTGCGTGCCGCGCTTGTTGCCGAGCAGTTCGTGCCATTCGTCGACGACGATCATGCGCAGATGCTTGAGTTCTTCCTGCGCGTTGGCGCGCGTCAGCATCAGCGTGAGGCTTTCGGGCGTCGTCACGAGCGCGGACGGCATGCGGCGGCTCTGGCGTGCGCGTTCCGTCGATGTCGTGTCGCCGGTGCGCAAGCCGACCGTCCACGGCACGTTGAGCGCCGAGACCGCGGCTTGCAGCGCGCGGGCGGTATCGGCGGCGAGCGCGCGCATCGGCGTGATCCAGAGGACGGTCAGCGGCGCGGGCAGTGCGTTCGCTTTGGGCGCTCTGTCGGCGTAGGCCGCGAGCGCGCCGAGCCACACGGCCCACGTCTTGCCCGCGCCGGTCGTGGCGTGCAGCAGGCCGCTTGCGCCGCGCCCGATCTCACGCCACGCCTCGCGCTGGAACTCGAACGGCTGCCAGCCGCGTTCGTCGAACCAGCGATCGATGCGCGCATCGATCGGCTTCGCGGCTTCGTTCGCGTCGTAGGCGAAGGGCGCGGGCGTGAACAGTTCGGCGGCGGAATCGAGCTTCGCCTGGGCGGCGCGCGTTCGCGGGACGCGGCGCGGGCGCGGCGCGCGGCGTCGTTCCTTCGCGGCGGACTCGGGCGCGTCGTTCATGCCGTGGCCTCGTTGAGAAAGCCCTTGAGCATGTCGAGCGTATCGGCGTCTTCGATCTGCTTGTCGGTGCGCCAGCGCAGCATGCGCGGAAAGCGCACCGCGATGCCCGATTTGTGCCGCGGGCTCGCCTGTATGCCTTCGAAGCCGATCTCGAAGACGAGCGTGGGCGTGACGCTCCTTACCGGCCCGAACTTCTCGATCGTCGTCTTGCGCACGATGGCATCGACCTGGCGCATTTCCTCGTCGGTCAGACCGGAGTACGCCTTCGCGAAGGGCACGAGGGTGCGCATGCCATCGGCTTCGTCCCAGACGGCGAAGGTGAAATCGGTGTAGAGGCTCGCGCGCCGTCCGTGGCCGCGCTGCGCGTAGAGCAAAACGGCGTCGATCGCATAAGGATCGATCTTCCACTTCCACCACGTACCCGATGCCTTCGTGCGCCCGACGCCGTACATCGACGCGCGTTCCTTGAGCATGAGTCCTTCGACGCCGCGCGCGCGGCTTTCCTCGCGCAACGCGGCGAGCGCTTCCCAGCCGGATGCAGCGACCATCGGCGATACGCGCAGCACGTCCACGGCGAGCGATGCCGCGAGCGTATCCAGCCGGGCGCGCCGCGCATGCAGCGGCTCGGTGCGCAGATCGCGCCCATCGGCTTCGAGCAGATCGTAGGCGAGCAGCGCGGCGGGCGAATCGGCGAGCACTTTCTTCGTCAGCGACTTGCGCGTGATGCGCGGCTGCAGGCGCGCGAACGGCAAGGGCGCGTCGGCGCCCGGCTCCCACGCGAGAATCTCGCCATCGATCACGGTGCCGTCGGGCAACGCTGCGCCCAGGTTGGCGAGTTCCGGAAAGCGTTCCGTGACGAGATCTTCGCCGCGCGACCAGATCCACACGCGGCCCGCGCGCTTCACGAGCTGCGCGCGTATGCCGTCCCACTTCCATTCGGCGATCCACTCGGATGTCGCGCCGAGCGTCGCCGGATCGGTCTGCAACGGATGCGCGAGGAAGAACGGATAGGGCAGACCGATATCGCTTTCGTGAGGCGTATCGACATCGTCGCCATCGGCCGCGGGCGCGATGAGCCGTAAATAGCGCGCGGCGCTCGGCGTCTGCCGCGAATCGGTCCAGCCGACCATGCGCTGGGCAATGCGTTTGTGATCGACGCCCGCGATCTCGGCCAGCGCGCGCACGACGAGCTGCCGCGCGACGCCCACGCGAAAGCCGCCGCCGATCAGCTTGGTCAAAAGGAAGCGCTCGCTCCAGTCGAGTTCGTCCCAGTACGACAGGAGCCGCTCGCGCAGTTCGACGGGCGACGCGCCGCGCAGCGTGAGCACGCGTTCCTCGATCCATTGCGCAAGTCCGAGCGACGATTCGCCCGACGCCGCCGGCAACACATGCGCGATGGTTTCCGCAAGATCGCCGACCGCCTGATACGACTCTTCGAAGAGCCATTCAGGCAAGCCCGCGCGCTCGCGCGCGAACTCGGCGAGCAGGCGCGTCGGCACCGACTGGCGCGGCTTGCCGCCCGCGAGAAAGTACGACGCCCACGCGGCGTCTTCCGGTGCCGCGCCCGCGAAATACGCGATCAGCGCTTCGAGCTTTTCGTTGGTCGATGTCGTCGCGTCGAGCGCGGTGTAGAGCGTCGCGAAGCGCTTCATGTCGCGGCGCTCCCGGCGCTATCGTCGTTCTGGGCGATGTTGTCCGCTTCGACGGCATCGTCGCCGTATTCGGTCTTGAACGCGCCCGCGTCGAGTCCTTGTTCGCAGAGCCAGCGCACCATCGGCTCGATCTGCCCGTGCGTGACGATCACGCGCTCCGCGCCCGACGCGCCGATCGCGAGTTGCAGGCCGGGCCAGTCCGCGTGATCCGACAGCACGAAGCCGCGATCGACGCCCTTGCGCCGTCGCGTGCCGCGCAGGCGCATCCAGCCGGAAGCGAAGGCGTCGCTGTAATCGCCGAAGCGGCGCATCCATGTGCTGCCTTGCGCGGACGGCGGCGCCACGATCAGCGCGCCCTTGAACGCGGCCTTGTCCTTCGCTGCGATCTCGCCGACGAGGCGCGTGGGCGGCAGCGCGACGCCCGCTTCGCGGTAGGCGCGATTGAGCGGCTCGACCGCGCCGTGGCAAAAGATCGGCCCGATGGCGGCATCGACGCCCGCGAGAATGCGCTGCGCCTTGCCGAACGAATAGCTGAAGAGCACGGACGCGCGTCCTTGCGCGGCGTTGTGCCGCCACCATGCATCGATGCCGTCGAAGACTTCGCGCGCGCTGTCCCATCGATAGATCGGCAGGCCGAACGTCGATTCCGTGATGAAGGTATCGCAGCGCACCGGCTCGAACGGCGCGCAGGTCGGATCGGGCTCGACCTTGTAATCGCCGGACGCGACCCACACGCTCCCCTTGTATTCGACGCGCACCTGCGCCGAGCCGAGCACGTGCCCGGCGGGATGCAGCGACACGCGCACACCGTTCACGACGATGGCTTCTCCGTAGGCGAGGCCCTGCACGTCGATCCCCGGCAATCGCGACAGCAGCACGCCGACGCCCGGTTCGGCCGCGAGATAACGCGCATGGCCAAAGCGCGCGTGATCGGCGTGCGCATGCGTGATGACGGCGCGTTCGACCGGCCGCCAAGGGTCGATATGGAAGTTGCCCGGCACACAGAAAAGACCTTCTGGCCGCGCGACGATGAGATCGGAAGAGGTGTCCACTGATCGTTGGACCGGCATATCGCCGGTTTATGCCGCTCTGTTTGATTCCGGCAACAAAAGCACGCGACGTGCCCGTCATGGCGCTTTCACGAATCGCGGCTAGGGTGTAAAAGTTTAGCTGGCGTTGGCGAGATTATCGGCGGCGATTCAAGAGCGCCGGCCTTTTTGCCGATAGTCGCAGGTATGCGAAACACGCGCGCACGGGGCGCGCGCGCCGCAGTCTTCTACTCATGACGAACATGGACACGATGGTTGCGCCGACCGCCGCAGAAGCGGTCTGGATCGTCAGGCTCCAGAGGCATCAGCAGTATGACTTCGTGCGCCTGAAACGCGTCTTTACCGACCTCGGCTCGCGCCATCAGGTCGTGCTCGTCGACGTGCGAAAGCTGCTCGAGTGCGCCGATCGCGACGACACCGATTATGTGCTCAAAGCCGTCGACGACTGGCACGCGGGCAAGGTGCGCGGTATTCGCGAGTTTCTCGACCCGGATAATCCCCGCGTGCCGGAAATGCCTTACGTGACGATCAGCGTGCGCCGCTCGTCGGGTTTGCTCGGGCTTTTAGGCGTTCATCGCCAAGGGGTCGTCGCGTTTCGCAATGGGCAGCATCGCGCGCGCTATCTGGCTTACGCCGGCGCGTTGTGCATGCCGGTCGAAGTGCACGAGCGCGAGGCGGCGCTTCTGCGCGAAATGTGCGCGGCGCCGGATGCATCGAATTCCGAGTACGGGGAAATTTGAACGCGCCGGGCGGTGCGCGAAAATGAACGGGGCCAGACGGCTACTCGCCGTGCTGGCCCCGAGGCCGGCTGCGCTCAGCCGGCATATAGTGCTTCTGCTGCTCCTACTTTAGTTCGCGGTCGCCGAGGCGCGCATCGCCGTTTGCAAGGGCATCATCTGCTGCGGCAGGGGTTGCCGTACGACATCGTCGGGCCGGGAACTGCTGGCCGCGAATTCCTTGCTTAAATAATCGAGCGCGTAGTCGATGAAATAGCGCGTCTTCGCGGGCAGATATTGCCGGCCGGGATAGACGATGGACACTTTCATGTCGGGGTCGTCGATCGAGTAGTCGTCCAGCAGGCGCACGAGCGCGCCTTCTTTCAGATCGGCGCGCACGATGCCTTCGGGCAGGATCGAGAAGCCCATGCCTTTGAGCGTGGCGAGCCGTACCATCAGGCCGTTGTTGACCGAATAGACCGGCGCGAGCGTGACCTGCTCGGCGGTGCCCAACCGATGCCGGAAGTGCCAGGTCTGGCTGCGAATGTCGTTGGGTAGTCCGACGGACGGCAACGTTTGCAAGTCGCCCGGCGCGGAGGGCATGCCGTGTTCGGCGACAAACGCGGGCGTGGCGATGGGAACGAGCGCGCTGGTGCCGACTGGCCGCTCGATCAACGCCGTGCTCGACACCATGAACGCGGTGACGATGCCCACGTCGTAGCCATCCTCGACAAGATCGACGTGGCGCTCCGCAAGCGTCAGGCGCACGTTGACCCTGGGGAACAGCTTGCGGAAGCCGTCGACGAGCGGCGTCAGCGTGAGCAGCGACAGCGCGCTCGATGCGACCACGCGCAACGTGCCGCTTGGCTCGCCCTCGGTATGCGTGACGGTGGATTCCAGATGGTCCAGCTCTTCCAGAAGCGCGCGGCAGCCCTCGAGATAACGCGTGCCGGCTTCGGTGAGCGAAAGATTACGCGTGGTGCGATTGATCAGTCGTGTGCGCAGGTGCGCTTCGAGCATGGCGATTGCCCGGGTGACCAGCGCATTGGAGACGTCGAGTTGCTGGGCGGCGCGGCGAAAGCTTTCCGTGTCCGCCACCCGCACAAAAACGCGCATTGCGTGGATCTGGTTCATCTTGTTGCCCCTCTCAGTAGTACCAACACATACCGGACCGATGTTCTGTTTCACATGCGAGTGTCCGGTTTTTGAACAACGTGTGAAGTTGATAATATTGATAGCTAAGAAATATTGCAATAAGTAAGTTTGAGGTTGATGAATTTTTTTCCGGATAGCTCACTTTCGCAATAATGCCGGATGATTCTCTCTCATGCCCGATACAATGCGCGGCGCATAATATTTCGAAGAAGATGTATTTGTAAAATAATGTGTCAACTCGCCGTGCGATATTGACGAATGTTTGATCTTCTTAAAACACGATGCTTTCTTCGAAAAGGCGGAAAAAACTGCATCGGATATGCCACGATTGGCCGTGGCGAGATTTTATTAATCGCCTCGAAAGAGCGATATAGACAGGATTGTTGAAACACCGCCGCGGTTCTCGCGCGTTCTTCAATTAGAAGAGGCAGATGAACACGCGTCATTCGATAAGCAACACTTAAATCGCGTTTTCGCTTCGGGATAAACCCGTAAATTTCGCTGATTTTTCCGGCTTTTTTGCGGCGGGTTGTTTCCACCTCTTGTCCACCGTCCGTCACAGTTTTGAAATAGCGGCGGGCATAATCGCGCGCTTTGGTGGCGAGCGCGCCTCCCGATTGGGCGTGCTGCTTGCGCCATAATCGCCGGACACACAAGGAGGCTTCTTATGACGCAATCCAATTCGGCGACCGTCACGCTCCCATCGGGGGAAGCGATTCCAAAGCTCGGTCAAGGCACCTGGGAAATGGGCGAGCGCCCGAACGCGCGCAAGAGCGAGATCGCCGCGCTGCGTGAAGGCGTCGAACTCGGCATGACGCTCATCGATACCGCCGAAATGTACGGCGACGGCGAAAGCGAAAAGCTCATCGCCGAAGCGCTCGGCGACAGGCGCGACGAACTGTTCATCGTCAGCAAGGTGTATCCGCACAACGGCAGCGAGCGCGGCGTGCAGGCCGCGTGCGAGCGCAGCCTGAAGCGCCTGAAGACCGATCGCATCGACCTGTATCTGCTGCACTGGCGCGGCGGCGAGGATCTGCAAGGCGTGGTCGCGGGTTTCGAGCGCTTGCAGCGCGACGGCAAGATCCGCCACTGGGGCGTGTCGAACTTCGATACCGACGACATGGAAGAGCTCTTCGCGCTCGATGGCGGCGACGCCTGCGCCACCGATCAGATTCTCTACAACGTCGCGCGGCGCGGCGCGGATTTCGATCTCCTGCCGTGGCTGCGCGAGCGACGCATGCCCGCTATGGCGTATAGCCCCGTCGATCATGCGCGCCTGCCGCGCGGCGGCGCGCTGGAAAGCATCGCTGCGGCGCGCGGCGTGTCGGCGTTTCAGGTCGCGCTCGCGTGGGTGCTGCAACAGCCGCAGGTGTTTGCCATACCGAAGGCGGCGGACATCGCGCATGTGCGCGAGAACCGGGCGGCGCTCGATCTGCGCTTGTCCGCCGACGAGCTCGCGGACATCGACCGGCAATTCAGGCCGCCGAAGTCGAAGCGCTCGCTCGAAATGCTCTGATATCGCGTTCGGTCAGGTGCACGCGTGATGCGCATGCACCGAGCCGAGCACGGCGACTTCCGCAGGCGTGCGCTTCAGATCGGCTTCGTTGACCTGTTTCGCGTCGGCGAGGAAATCGTCGACGATCGACGACACCTTCGTGTCCGTCAGGCACAGCGACACGCGCCGGGTTTCGCCTTCCGGCAGCGATGCGCGCTGCGACAGGAACAGCACGCCGTACTGATAGCCGCGCACGATGCCGCGCACCGCGCCCACGCATTGCCCTTGCGCGGCGTTGTCGGACTTCGCGGCGCATTGCTGGGCGAGCGCATAGGCAGAGAAGGTCGGATCGGCCGCGCCGGGCGCGGGGGATTGCGGCGCGTTCTGCGCATGCGCGGCCAGCGCGACGCCGAGAGTCAGTGCGCCAAGCGCGGCGGAAAGGGCGGGTTTCATCGATTGAATCCTCGTTGTTTTGAACGGTGAACCGATGAGAGACGCACAGGATCGCTTTGGTTCCGATGAAAGCCGCGTGCTTTTTGCGCGCGCTCAGCCTTCTTGACGCTGCAACACGCGCAATTCGTCGACGGGAATGTGGCAGTGAATGGCGTGGCCGTCGCCGGCATCGCGGCAGGGCGGCGTTTCGCTTTCGCAAATCGCGCCGAGCTTGCGCGGGCAGCGCGTATGGAAGACGCAGCCGGTGGGCGGATTCGCCGCGCTCGGCAATTCGCCCGACAGGCGGATGCGCTTGGCGACCGTTCCATCGATCGATGGCGCGGATGACAGCAACGCTTCGGTGTACGGATGTTGCGGGCCGCCAAACACGGCGGCGGCACGTCCGATCTCCATGATGCGCCCGAGATACAGCACCGCGATGCGATCGGACAGATAGCGCACCACATGCAGATCGTGCGAGATGAACACGTAGCTCACGCGCCGTTCGCGCTGCAAATCCGCGAGCAGATTGAGGATGGCGGCCTGCACGGAAACATCGAGCGCGGAGGTGGGCTCGTCGCAGACGACGACGCGCGGATCGCCCGCGAACGCGCGCGCGATCGCCACGCGCTGCTTCAGCCCGCCCGATAGCTGCCGCGTGCGCGAACTCAGATAGCGCTCGGGCAGGCGCACGGCCTGAGTCAGCGTATGCAGACGCGCTTCCTTCGCCTCGCCGCGCAGCGCGCCGAGCTTCGACAGCGAACGCGCGATGAGTTGGCGCACCGAATGCGCGCGGTTCAGCGCGGAATCCGGATTCTGAAACACGATCTGCAGCGACTTCACCTGCTCGCCGCTGCGCTGGGTCACGCGCTCGGGCAGCGCCGCGCCGTCGAGTTCGAGCGACGCGCCCTTGTCCGGCGAGACGAGGCCGAGCAACAGCTTCGCGAGCGTGGTCTTGCCGCTGCCCGATTCGCCGACGAGCCCGAGCGTCTCGCCTTGCACGAGATCGAGCGAGACATCGTGGACGGCGCGCACGTCTTCATCGCCGACGCGGAAGGTCTTCGAGAGATTGCGCGCCGACAGCGCGAGCGGCGGATCGTCGCCGTTCGCGAGCGGCACGGGCGTTTCATCGGCCGAACGTGGCAGCGTGTGCGCGCGTTCGTGATAGTGGCACCGCGCCATCTGATCGCCGTGCGCCGATGCGATGCGATAGGGCGGCGGCGCGTCCTTCAGACAGCGCTCGTCGGCGAGCTTGCAGCGCGGCGCGAAGATGCAGCCCTGCGCGATCGATCCGGGCAGCGGCAGCGAGCCCGGAATCGTGTCGAGCCGCCCGGTTTCCTTCGCGCGACCTTCGCGCGGCAGGCAGCGCAGGAGGCCGACCGTGTACGGATGGCGCGGCTTGGCGAAGACATCGGCCGCCGCGCCTTCCTCGACGAGCTTGCCCGCATACAGCACGCCGACGCGATCGCACATGCGCCCGATCACCGCGAGGTTGTGGCTGATGAAGAGCACGGCCGTGCCGATCTCGTCCCGCAATTGCGCGATGAGATCGAGCACTTCGGCTTCGACGGTGGCGTCGAGGCCGGTGGTCGGTTCGTCGAGAATCAGCAGTTCGGGATTGCATGCGAGCGCCATCGCGATCACGACGCGCTGCTGCATTCCGCCCGAGAGCTGATGCGGATAGCTTTCCATCACGCGTTCCGGCGAGGCGATGCGCACGCGCCGCAGCATCTCGGCGGTGCGGGCCAGCGCTTCGTCGGCGGATGCGCCCGTGACTTCGAACGCTTCGGACACTTGCCGCGCGATCGTCAGCGACGGATTCAGCGCGCGCCCCGGGTCCTGATAGACCATCGACACGGCATTGGCGCGCATGCCGCGCAGCGCGTCGGCGTCGAGCGAAGCCACGTCGCGGCCGGCGATCGAAATGCGGCCCGCCTTCACGCGGCCATTGCGCGGCAAATAGCGCAGCACCGCGAGCGCGGCCGTCGACTTGCCGCAGCCCGATTCGCCGACGAGCCCATACGTCTCGCCGCGCTTCACGCGCAAGGTGACGTCCTGCAGCACTTCGCGCTCGCGTCCGCGCGAACGGTACGCCACCGTCAGGCCGACGACCGTCAGCGCGTCGGCCTGCTCGCCTTTCGCGGCGCCGAACGTGGGAAACGCCGATGGCGGCGGTCCGTTCATCGGTCGAGCACTCCCTGCACGGCGTCCGCGACGAGATTCACCGCGACGACCAGCGAGGCGATCGCGGCGGCGTCGAACACGACGGTCCACCACGCGCCGCCCGCCATCAGCGTATAGCTTTCGGAGAGCGCGAGGCCCCAGTCGGCGGACGGCGGCTGGATGCCGAAGCCGAGAAATGAGAGCGTCGCGACGGCGAAGATCGCGTAGCCGAGCCGCACCGTCGCCTCGACGATGATCGGCGGCAGCACGTTCGGCAGGATCTCCGCGAACATGATGTAGAGCGCGTGCTCGCCGCGTAGCTGCGCGGCGAGCACGTAGTCGAGATGACGCTCGCTCAGCACGGCGGCGCGCACGGTGCGCGCGGTGATCGGCGCGAAGGTGAGGCCGATGACGAGAATCACCGTCGTGTTGCTCGCGCCGACGGCCGCCAGCGCGAGCAGCGCGACGATCACGAGCGGCAGCGCGAGCAGCGCGTCGATCACGCGGCCGATGACGGCATCGACCCAGCCGTCGAAATAGCCGACGACGAGCCCGATCGCCGTGCCCGCCGCCGTGCCGAGCAGCGTCGCCAGAGGCGCGATCGTGAGAATGTCCCGCGAGCCGACGATCACGCGCGCGAACACGTCGCGGCCGAGCTGATCCGTGCCGAACCAGTGATCGGCGGACGGGGCGTTAAGCGAGTTGAGCGGATCGGAGGCGTAGGGATCGTGCGGCACGAGCCAGTGTCCGAACAGTGCGCACACGACCCAGAACAGCAGCATCAGCACGCCGATATCGAAGGTGGCCGAGCGCATCAGCGCGCCGAGCGCTTCGAAGCGGCGCGGTTTCGTCGGCAGGGCGGCCGCGGTGCTCATGTCGCGTCCCCCGTGCGCAGGCGCGGATTGAGCACGACGTAGAGCGCGTCGGCAATCAGATTGGCGGCCGTATAGATCACGCCGACTGTCAGCACGCCGGCTTCGAGCATCGGAAAGTCCTTCGATTTCGCGGCGTTGTAGATGAGCGAGCCGATGCCCTGATAGTGGAACAGCGTCTCCACGACGACGAGTCCGCCGATCATGTAGCCGAGCTGCGTCGCGGCGACGGTCACGGTCGGCAGCAACGCGTTGCGCAGCACGTGCCGCCCGATCACGACGCGCTGCGGCAGGCCCTTGAGGATCGCGGTGCGGGTGTAGTCGGCGTCGAGCGCTTCGACCGTGCCCGCGCGCGCCATCCGTGCGATATAGCCGAAGAACACGAAGACGAGCGGCAGAACCGGCAGGATCAGATGCTTCAGTTGCGTGAAGAAGCCGGCCTCGGCGGGCGCGGTCGCTTCGATCGGCAGCCATTGCAGCCACACGCCGAAGATCAGGATCAGCACGATCGACGAGACGAACTCCGGCACGACCGTCGCCGTCAGTCCGCCGATGCTGATGACGCGGTCGATCCAGCGTCCCGAATGCAGCGCCGCGTACACGCCGCCCGCGATGCCGAGCGGCACCACGACGACGAACGCGAGCGCGCCGAGCTTGGCCGAATTCCACAGCGCATCGCCGATGAACGGCGCCACGGCTGAGCGAAACGCATAGGACTCGCCCATGTCGCCGCGCAGGAAGTGGCCGATCCAGCCGGTGTATTGCGTGAGAAGCGGCCGGTCGACGCCCAGTTGATGATTCAGCGCCGCGACCGCGCGCGCATCGGCGAGCGGGCCGAGAATCGCGCGGCCGACATCGCCGGGCAGGAGCTGGCCGCCCGCGAAGACGATCATCGACAGCAGCCACAGCGTGACGAGCGCAAGCAGGAGCCGCACCCCGACGAAGCGCGCGACGCGTTTCATTTTGGCGAAATCGGCTACGCGCGCCGTCGGCGTGATCGTGCTCATTTATGAGGCTACCGTCGCGCGGTCGAACCACATCTGCGAGATCGCGTTGAAGCGCACGCCGGACACGTTCGCGCGCGTGACGATCAACTGGTCGTAGAAGTAGGGGATGACGACCGGCGTTTCGTCGAGCAGCAGACGCTGGATCTGGCCGGAGAGCTTTTTTTGCGACGCGACATCCAGCGCGGCGACGAACTGCGCGACGAGCTTGTCGTACTCGGGGTTCTTGAAGTGCGCCGCGTTCCAGGTGCCGCCGCTCGTGAGCGGTGCGTTGAGGAAGACGTTCGGCACGCCGCGATGCCCGTAATCGGTGATGCCGAGCGGCGAATCCAGCCAGTCCGACTTGCCGAACGTGCCGGAGCCGTAATACAGGTCCTGGCTCTCGACCTTCAACTGGATGCGAATGCCGATCGCCTTCGCCGCGTTCTGCACGACGACCGCGAGATCGGGAATCTCCATGTACTTCTCGGTCGTCAGCGTGACGTCGAAGCCGTTCGCGACGCCGGCTTCGCTCATCAGCTTCTTGGCTTGCGCGATGTCGATCTTGCGTTGCGGCACGGCGAGATCGCTCGACGGAAACACCGGCGCGAACGGGCTGTCGTTGCCGACCTGCGCGCGCCCGCGGAACAGCCCCTTCACGATGACTTCGCGATCGATCGCGAGCGCCAGCGCCTGACGCACGCGCTTGTCCTTGAAGGGCGCCATGTCGCAGCGCATGTGCATCTGCCGGTGCGAGCTCGATTTCGTGCCGAGCACCTTGAACTGCGGATTGCTCAGCATCGCGAGGCCGCCCTGCACGGTGAAGTCGCCCATCACGTCGGCCTGGCGGCCTTGCATCGCCAGCAACTGCGCCTGCTGGTCGGCGTAGAAGGAAAACTGGACGCGGTCGGGCAGCGACTTTTCGCCCCAGTAATCCGGATTGCGCACGAACGAAGCGCCGACCTTCGGCGTGTATTTCTCCAGCTTGAGCGCCCCCGTGCCCATGAACGACTTCTCGTACGGGCCGCTGAAGTTCGCCGGGAGAATCACCGCGTTATACGTATTCGAGGAAACGTAATACGGGAAATTGCCGTTGGGCGCGTCGAGATGGAACTCGACGGTGTGATCGTCGACGGCCTTCGCGGAATCCTTCGACAGCACGCCCTTGAGCACGGAGAGCGCAGCCGAGCCCGCGCCCGGATCGGACAGGCGATTGAACGTCGCGACGACGTCCTTCGCCGTCATGGGCTGACCGTCGTGGAATTTCACGTTCGGGCGCAGCTTGAAGGTCCATACGTCGCCCTTGTCGTTCGACTTCCACGACAGCGCGAGCGCGGGCCGCAAGGTGAGATGCTCGCTGTCGTCGTCGATGAGGAACTCGCCCGTCTGGTTGATGAGCGCGAGACCGGCCGCGTCCGTCACGGTGAGCGGATCGACGGCGCCCGCGGGCGTCAGATGCGCAACGCGGATCGTGCCGCCCGGCTTGCCGGCACCCTGCGCGCGCGCCATCGGCATGCCGAAGAGGCCGCCCGCGGAGAGCGCGAAGCCGAGCACGCTCGCGTGGCGCAGCAGTTCGCGGCGCGTGAGACGCCCGGCCATGAATTCGTCGATCGCGTGATTGCCCAGTTCGCCGGCTTGCGGGCGGGCGAGGTCGAGGAGATGCGCGTCGGTCGAATGTTTCTTCATCGTGTGTTTGTCCGTTGTAGTTGTGATGGCGCGCCGTCGTCACGCGAACGGCTCGACCGCGCCCGGAACGCGGCGCATCAGGCGCATGTAGCAAGGAACGCGCCGCATGCCGGCCGCGCTCCGAGCGCTTCAGTGGTCGTGTGGATGCTTGTGAATCGGATCGACCCAATAGACTTCCTCGGGCTTCTCCACCGCATCGATGTTCAGATTCACGACGACCGCCTCGTTGTCGCTGCGCACGAGCACGCATTCGAGCGGCTCGTCGGTGCGCGCGTTGATTTCCTGATGCGGCACGTAAGGCGGCACGAAGATGAAATCGCCCGGACCGGCCTCGGCCGTGAATTCGAGGTGCTCGCCCCAGCGCATGCGCGCCTGGCCGCGCACGACATAGATCACGCTCTCGAGCGCGCCGTGATGGTGCGCGCCCGTCTTCGCGTTCGGATGGATCGTGACCGTGCCGGCCCAGATCTTCTGGGCGCCGACGCGCGCCGCGTTGATCGCAGCGGCGCGGTTCATGCCGGGCGTCTGCGGTGTGTTGGTGTCGAGCTGATCGCCCTTGATGACCTTGACGCCGTGTTCGCGCCAATCGATGTGCTGATGTGCGTCGCTCATGTCGTTTCGTCTGCGGATATGAAAAGTCCGTTGCCGCCACCAACGGAGCGCACAACGGACTTCCGATACTACACGTTTAGGCCGCGATCATTTCGCTTTCGAGTTGATGATCGCCTCCGACACGTTCGACGGCGTCTCCGCGTAATGCTTGAACTCCATCGTGTACGTGGCGCGGCCCTGCGTCAGCGAGCGCAGGGATGTGGAGTAGCCGAACATCTCCGCGAGCGGCACTTCCGCGCGCACGAGCTTGCCGCCGCCGCCCGCGATGTCCTCCATCCCCTGCACGATGCCGCGGCGGCCCGACAGATCGCCCATCACGTTGCCCATGAAATCCTCGGGCGTCTCGACTTCGACGGCCATCATCGGTTCGAGCAGCACGGGCTTCGCGCGGCGCATCGCTTCCTTGAAGGCCATCGAACCGGCCATGCGGAACGCGTTCTCGTTCGAATCGACATCGTGGTACGAGCCGAAGGTCAGCCGCACCTTCACGTCGACGACCGGATAGCCCGCCAGCACGCCGGCCTTGAGCGTTTCCTGAATGCCCTTGTCGACCGCCGGGATGAATTCGCGCGGAATCACGCCGCCCTTGATCTGATCGACGAATTCGTAGCCCTTGCCCGGGTCCGGCTCCAGCGCGATCACCGCGTGACCGTACTGGCCGCGTCCGCCCGACTGCTTGACGAACTTGCCCTCCACGTCCTCGACCTTGTTGCGCACCGTCTCGCGATACGCGACCTGCGGCTTGCCGACGGTGGCCTCGACGCCGAATTCGCGCTTCATCCGGTCGACGAGAATTTCGAGGTGCAGCTCGCCCATGCCGGAGATGATCGTCTGGCCGGATTCCTCGTCGGTCGTCACCCGGAACGACGGGTCTTCCTGCGCGAGACGATTCAGCGCGATGCCCATCTTCTCCTGGTCGGCCTTCGTCTTCGGCTCGACGGCCTGCGAAATCACGGGCTCCGGGAAAATCATCCGTTCGAGGATGATGACGTTCTGCGGATCGCAGAGCGTGTCGCCGGTCGTGGCTTCCTTCAGGCCGACGGCTGCGGCGATGTCGCCCGCGCGCACTTCTTTGATTTCCTTGCGCTCGTTCGCGTGCATCTGCAGGATCCGCCCGAGCCGCTCCTTCTTGTCCTTCACCGGGTTGAACACGGTGTCGCCCGAATTCACCACGCCCGAATACACGCGGAAGAAGATCAACTGGCCGACGAACGGGTCGGTCATGATCTTGAAGGCGAGCGCGGAGAACGGCTCGTCGTCGCTCGGATGGCGCTCCGCTTCCTTGTCGTCTTCGGTGTGGCCGAGAATGGCGGGGACGTCGACGGGCGAGGGCAGGTAATCGATCACCGCATCGAGCATCGCCTGCACGCCCTTGTTCTTGAACGCGCTGCCGCAGAGCATCGGCACGATCTCGTTGGCGATCGTGCGCTTTCTCAACGCGGCCTTGATCTCGTCCTCGGTCAGGCTGTGGTGATCTTCGAGATATTTTTCGAGCAGTTCCTCGCTCGCCTCGGCAGCCGCCTCGACCATCTTGTCGCGCCATTCGTGCGCGAGATCGACGAGATTCGCGGGGATGTCCTCGTACGTGAACTTGATGCCCTGGCTGTCGTCGTCCCAGACGATCGCCTTCATCTTCACGAGATCGACCACGCCCTGAAAATGATCTTCCGCGCCGATCGGAATCTGGATCGGCACCGCGACGCCTTTCAGGCGCTCGCCGATCTGCCGCTGCACGCGGAAGAAGTCCGCGCCGACGCGGTCCATCTTGTTGACGAACGCGATGCGCGGCACCTTGTACTTGTTCGCCTGACGCCACACGGTTTCCGACTGCGGCTGCACGCCGCCCACCGAGTCGTACACCATGCACGCGCCATCGAGCACGCGCATCGAGCGCTCCACTTCGATCGTGAAGTCGACGTGTCCCGGCGTATCGATGATGTTGATGCGATGCTCGGGATAGTTGCCGGCCATGCCTTTCCAGAAGGCGGTGGTCGCCGCCGACGTGATCGTGATGCCGCGCTCCTGCTCCTGCTCCATCCAGTCCATCGTGGCCGCGCCGTCGTGAACCTCGCCGATCTTATGCGTCACGCCAGTGTAGAAAAGGATGCGCTCGGTCGTAGTCGTTTTGCCGGCGTCGATGTGAGCGCTAATCCCGATGTTCCGATAGCGCTCGATGGGAGTCTTGCGGGGCACGTGAACCTCCTGTTGAAGATGTCAGCACGGCGTCGCGTGAGAGCCGTGAATGCGACGCGCTGAATCTTTTTAGCATAGCGCGTCGGCAGGCTCTTTGCAGGAATCCTGCCAGCTCGCGGGAAGGCGCGCGGCGGCTGGCGGCAGGCGAAAAAAAACCGGCGAGGCGCGCCGGCTTTCGTCATCGCGGAGTCATGCAGCGACGTTCACTGCAGGCGCGGCAGGCCCTTGATCTGCGTGCCGGGCTTGATGCCCTTCGCCGCGAACCAGCCTTTGGGCATTTCGAGCGCATAGGTGCCGTTGTTGCGCGGGCAGTGATTGTTCTCCGTCTCGGCCTGCATCTCGTCGATGTCGGTGATGGTGCCGTCCGCGCGAATGAACGCGATCGACAGCGGAATCAGCGTGTTCTTCATCCAGAAGCAATGCACCGCGTTTTCGCCGAACACGAAGAGCATGCCTTCGTTGGCGCCGAGCTTCGTGCGATACATGAGACCTTGCTCGCGATCGGCATCGTTCGCGGCGACGGCGGCGTCGATCACATACATGCCCGCGGTGAGCTTCGCGCGCGGGAAATCGGACGGCTGCTTCGCACCGGGCGGCAAGGCTTGCGCTTGCGCGAGCGGAAGGGCGGCGAACGGCAGCGCGAACGCGATGACGGCTGCGCGCGCGGCGCGCAAGATGTGCTGCAGATTCACGACGATGCTCCTTTGACGATCGATGCGCCGGAAAGCGGCGGCTACGCGGATGTTACTCGATGCCCCCCATACAGAACAAAAGGGCAGATGCCTTGCGGCCATCTGCCCTTCAACGCCGTACAGACGGCGGTAATGCTCGTTCTTGACTTCGCTTTACCGCCTCTTACAACGAACTTACTGAGCTGCCGAAGCGGCTTCCGGAGCAGCTGCTGCCTTCTTGTGCGACGACTTGTGCGACTTGTGCGATGCCTTCTTGTGAGCCGACTTGTGAGCCGACGAAGCAGCAGCTGCCGGAGCAGCAGCGGCCGGTGCCGAAGCTTCTTGTGCGAAAGCAGCCGTTGCGAACAGGCCAGCGACGAGAGCAGCGATCAGTTTGTTCATCTGTGATTCCTCAGCTTGAGTTAATTAACCAAAGACCCGGTCATTGAGTCATGTCGGTAAACGAGCCACCTACCTTTCGGTTGACAGTCGCATCGATAAAATCAATGTCGATACTTCTGTGAACGCTTGAACCTTTCAAACAGCCTGGAGCACACAGGTTGTTGTAATCGGTTGTTCGCTCATGCCGGATAGCTTTACGCGGCATCTGAGGCCCTTAACGCATCGTGAGAAGAGTCGGTTGACGCGAATTACAGAGATTTGCGCAGCGGAGCAAAAATTTTTTCGAAGCCCGAAATGCATTAGCCGATCTCGATGACAAACGCATTAAGCACGATCCGAGAAAAGACGCAATGCAGCTTTATCAAAAATAGTTGAATGCTATTCACCCAACGCGTTGCCACGGCGCGCGCGGTGCAACCTCGACGGTTTCGCCCGGCGCGAGCCCCAGCGCGAAGATATCGAGCGCGCCGATCGCGACGCGCACGAGCCGCAACGTCGGGTAACCGACGGCTGCGGTCATGCGTCGCACTTGCCGGTTCTTGCCTTCGGTGATCGCAAGCTCGATCCACGTCGTGGGAATGGCGGCGCGGTAGCGGATCGGCGGATTGCGCGGCCAGAGCAGCTCGCTGTCCTCGGCCGCGACGAACGCGGTGCGGCAGGGGCGCGTCACGTAGTCGCCGAGATCGACGCCTTTGGCCAGCCGCGCGAGAGCGGCCGCGTCGGGCGCGCCTTCGACTTGCGCCCAGTAACGCTTCACGAGCTTGTGCCGCGGCTCCGCGATCCGGGCCTGCAGCGCGCCGTCGTCGGTGAGCAGGAGCAGGCCCTCGCTGTCGGCGTCGAGCCTGCCGGCCGGATACACATTCGGCGTCTTCACCCAGTCGCCGAGCGACGCGCGCGTTTCATGCTCGGAAAACTGGCAGATCGTGCCGAAGGGCTTGTTGAGGGCGATGAGTGACATGCTTGCGGCGCGCGGCGTGAACGGATCCGGCATCTTAAAGCATGCCGATGGCCGCCTCGGGCGCGCCGGCGCGGGCCAGCATGGTTAGAATGACGTTGCAGGGTTCACGCGTGCGCATCGCCGCCGCGCGCCGTATCGCGTGGCGCTTTTCCAACCAGTTTGCTTCCATTCAAGCCCGGCCTTATTGGAGTCGATCATGCCGTATCAGCACATCAAGATTCCGGCGGACGGTGACAAGATCACCGTCAACGCGGATTTCTCGCTCAATGTCTCGGATCAGCCGATCATCCCGTACATCGAGGGCGACGGCACGGGCGTCGACATCACGCCGGTGATGATCAAGGTCGTCGATGCGGCGGTGGAAAAGGCCTACGGCGGCAAGCGCAAGATCCAGTGGATGGAAATCTTCGCCGGCGAAAAGGCGACGCGCGTCTACGGCCCGGACGTCTGGCTGCCGGACGAAACCCTCGACGCGGTGAAGGATTACGTCGTGTCGATCAAAGGGCCGCTCACGACGCCAGTCGGCGGCGGCATCCGTTCGCTCAATGTTGCGCTTCGTCAGCAACTCGATCTGTACGTGTGCCTGCGCCCGGTGCGTTACTTCAAGGGCGTGCCCTCGCCGGTGCGCGAGCCCGAGAAGATCGACATGGTGATCTTCCGCGAGAACTCGGAAGACATCTATGCGGGTGTCGAATGGCCGGCGGAGTCGCCCGAAGCGAAGAAAGTCATCAAGTTCCTGCGCGAGGAAATGGGCGTGAAGAAGATCCGCTTTCCGGATTCGTCGGGGCTCGGCATCAAGCCGGTGTCGCGCGAAGGCACGGAGCGGCTCGTGCGCAAGGCGATCCAGTACGCCATCGACAATGACCGCCGCTCGGTCACGCTGGTGCACAAGGGCAACATCATGAAGTTCACCGAAGGCGCGTTCCGCGACTACGGCTACGCGCTGGCGCAAAAGGAGTTCAACGCGGAACTGATCGACGGCGGCCCGTGGATGAAGGTCAAGAATCCGAAGTCGGGCAACGACATCGTCGTGAAGGACGTGATCGCCGATGCCTTCCTGCAGCAGATCCTGCTACGCCCGGCCGAATACGATGTCATCGCCACGCTCAACCTGAACGGCGACTACATCTCGGACGCGCTCGCGGCGCAGGTCGGCGGCATCGGCATCGCGCCGGGGGCGAACCTGTCCGATTCCGTCGCGATGTTCGAAGCCACGCACGGCACCGCGCCGAAATACGCGGGCAAGGATTATGTGAATCCCGGCTCGGAGATTCTCTCGGCTGAAATGATGCTGCGCCATCTGGGCTGGTTCGAGGCGGCGGACCGCATCATTGCGTCGATGGAGCAGTCGATTCTGTCGAAGCGCGTCACCTACGACTTCGCACGCCTGATGGAAGGCGCAACGCAGGTCTCGTGCTCGGGATTCGGCGCGGTGATGATCGAGAATATGTGAGGACTCACCTCAATTCGCGGTCTTAAACAAAGACCCTGGAAGGCCTACGCTTTCCAGGGTCTTTTGCCGTGGGCGAATGCTTCGTCGATGTGCCTGATGCGCCTGGCGCAAGACGAAAAAAACCCGGCGCCAGGGCCGGGTTTCACGAGGCAAAGTATCGATCGAACGGTCAGACAGCGTCCTGGATGTTCGAAGCCTGCTTGCCCTTCGGTCCCTGGACGATCTCGAAGCTGACCTTCTGGCCTTCCTTGAGTGTCTTGAAACCGTTCATTTGAATCGCCGAGAAATGTGCGAACAGATCCTCGCCGCCTTCATCGGGCGTGATGAATCCGTAGCCTTTCGCGTCGTTGAACCACTTGACCGTACCAGTAGACATTCGTACTTCCCCTCTAACTCTCGTCGCAACCTGAGCACGCTCGAAAAGCTTGACGGCCCACCCCACACGTGAACCGCCCCCTCCTCACAAGCTCGCCTCGGCCTCTTTTTTTCGCCCGTGGTTGGCCCCCGGAAAAAAGTGCCAGTTTGATTGTTAAATCTCTTAAATCGAGTGTCAAGGAATTTTTGGGATAGCCGTTAAGCTCGTTGCAAAGACCGCATTTGTAGGGTAATTCCTGCATTGCGTGTGCGCTGCCGTCCAAGCACGCCATCTTGAAAAGTCGCATAATCGACTCACTTGTGTGTTACCCGGCGGCCCGCGGCGTCAGGTGCTCGGTTTGTTTTTTTTGAAGCTGTGCGATACTGATTTCGACGAGGTGCAAGCGGGCCGCGCCGAAATGTCGGGCAGCGGCAGGAATCGATGGACAGTCATGGTGCAAGGGCGTTTCCAGTGTTTCATTCCGACCGTGCGGTCGGTGCTGGAGCGGCGATTGCGATGACGTCCGTGTTGTTTAGAATGGGTGTATGGCGATCAATCCCAACAAGCAGGATGGCACGGTACTGGAACGGCAGGAGCAAAAGCTCAAAAAGCCGGCCATGTACAAGGTGGTGCTGCTGAATGACGACTTCACGCCGATGGAATTCGTCGTGATGGTCGTGCAGGAATATTTCAATAAGGATCGCGAGACTGCGACGCAGATCATGCTGAAGGTTCATCGCGAAGGCAGGGGAGTTTGTGGGGTCTACACGCGAGATATTGCGTCGACCAAAGTTGAGCAAGTCGTTAGCCATGCACGGCAAGCGGGGCATCCGCTGCAGTGCGTGATGGAGGAAGCATGATTGCCCAGGAACTGGAAGTCAGTCTGCACATGGCGTTTATGGAAGCACGTCAGGCGCGGCATGAGTTCATAACGGTCGAGCATCTGTTGCTCGCCCTGTTGGACAATCCGACCGCGGCTGAAGTGTTGCGCGCCTGCGCAGCCAACATTGAAGATTTGCGTCAGAACCTGCGCAATTTCATTCATGACAACACGCCGACCGTGCCCGGCACGGACGACGTCGATACTCAGCCGACGCTTGGTTTCCAGCGCGTGATCCAGCGCGCGATCATGCACGTGCAATCGACTTCGAACGGCAAGAAGGAAGTGACCGGCGCGAACGTGCTGGTCGCGATCTTCGGCGAGAAGGACTCGCACGCGGTGTACTACCTGCAGCAGCAGGGCGTGACGCGTCTGGATGTCGTGAATTTCATTTCGCATGGCATTGCGAAGACGAACAGCGGCGACGCCGCGAAGACGAACAGCGAAGCGAATCCCGAATCGGAAGACGCCGCCGCGCAAAAGGAAACGCCGCTCGCCCAGTTCACGCAGAACCTCAACCAGCTCGCGAAGGACGGCAAGATCGATCCGCTCATCGGCCGCGAACTGGAAGTCGAGCGCGTGGTGCAGGTGCTGTGCCGCCGCCGCAAGAACAATCCGCTGCTCGTCGGTGAAGCCGGCGTGGGCAAGACCGCGATCGCCGAAGGTCTCGCGTGGCGCATCACGCGCGGCGAAGTGCCGGACATCCTCGCTGACGCGCAGGTGTATTCGCTCGACATGGGTGCGCTGCTCGCGGGCACGAAGTATCGCGGCGATTTCGAACAGCGTCTGAAGACGGTGTTGAAGGAACTGAAGGAGCGTCCGCACGCCATTCTGTTCATCGACGAGATTCACACGCTGATCGGCGCGGGCGCGGCTTCGGGCGGCACGCTGGATGCATCGAATCTACTGAAACCGGCGTTGTCGTCGGGGCAGCTGAAGTGCATCGGCGCGACCACGTTCACGGAATATCGCGGCATCTTCGAGAAGGACGCGGCGCTCTCGCGGCGCTTCCAGAAGGTCGATGTCACGGAGCCGACCGTCGAGCAGACCGTCGCCATTTTGCGCGGTCTCAAGACGCGCTTCGAAGAGCACCACGGCGTGAAGTACTCGTCGGGTGCGCTGTCGGCGGCGGCGGAACTCTCGGCGCGTTTCATCACGGATCGTCATCTGCCGGACAAGGCGATCGACGTGATCGACGAAGCGGGCGCGGCGCAACGCATCCTGCCGAAGTCGAAGCAGAAGAAGACCATCGGCAAGAGCGAGATCGAAGAGATCATCTCGAAGATCGCGCGCGTGCCGGCGCAGAGCGTGTCGCAGGACGACCGCAGCAAGCTGCAGACGCTGGATCGCGACCTGAAGGCTGTCGTGTTCGGGCAGGACCCGGCCATCGATGCGCTGTCGGCGTCGATCAAGATGGCGCGCGCGGGCCTCGGCAAGCTGGACAAGCCGATCGGCGCGTTCCTGTTCTCCGGGCCTACCGGCGTCGGCAAGACCGAAGTCGCGAAGCAGCTCGCGTTCACGCTGGGTATCGAACTGCTGCGCTTCGACATGTCGGAATACATGGAGCGCCACGCGGTGAGCCGTCTGATCGGCGCGCCGCCGGGCTATGTCGGGTTCGATCAGGGTGGTTTGCTGACCGAAGCCGTCACGAAGAAGCCGCATTGCGTGCTGTTGCTCGATGAAATCGAAAAGGCGCATCCGGACATCTACAACGTGCTCCTGCAGGTGATGGACCACGGCACGCTGACGGACAACAACGGGCGCAAGGCCGATTTCCGCAACGTCATCATCATCATGACGACGAACGCGGGCGCCGAGGCGATGGGCAAGTCGGTGATCGGTTTCACGTCGCGCCGCGAAACAGGCGACGAGATGTCCGACATCAAGCGCATGTTCACGCCGGAGTTCCGCAACCGGCTGGACGCGATCATCAGCTTCCGTTCGCTGGACGAGGAAATCATCCTGCGCGTGGTCGACAAGTTCCTGATGCAACTGGAAGATCAGCTGCACGAGAAGAAGGTCGATGCAGTGATGACCGATGCGCTGCGCAAGCATCTCGCGAAGCACGGTTTCGATCCGCTGATGGGCGCGCGGCCGATGCAGCGCCTGATTCAGGACACGATCCGTCGCGCGCTGGCCGACGAGCTGCTGTTCGGCAAGCTGGTCAACGGCGGCCGCGTGACCGTGGATGTCGATGCGGACGACAAGGTGCTGTTGACGTTCGACGAGAACTCGGCGCCGCCGCGCAATCCGAATCCGGAAGCGATCGAAGTGGATTGATTGAAGGGGATTAATCGAAGGGGTCTTGGAAGTGAAAACGGCGCGGTTTCGACCGCGCCGTTTTTTTTCGCCTGTGCGGCAAGAGACTCAGTGCTTGCCGGTGCTGCCGAAGCCGCCCGCGCCGCGCTCGCTCACATCGAACTCATCGACGATATTGAACTGCGCCTGCACGACCGGCACGATGACCATCTGCGCGAGGCGTTCCATCGGATTGAGCGTGAATGCGGTATCGCCGCGGTTCCACGTCGAGACCATCAGTTGACCTTGATAATCCGAATCGATCAGCCCGACGAGATTGCCGAGCACGATGCCATGCTTGTGACCGAGACCCGAGCGCGGGAGGATGAGCGCGGCATAGCCGGGGTCGGCGAGGTGAATGGCGAGGCCCGTCGGCACGAGCACCGTCTGATGCGGCTCGATGACGAGCGGCGCATCGAGGCACGCGCGCAGGTCGAGGCCCGCGCTGCCGGGCGTGGCGTAGGCGGGCAGGAAATCGCGCATGCGCGCGTCGAGAATCTTGACGTCGAGTTTCATGTGTTCGGGATTCAGCGGCCGAGCGCGAAGGCTTCGGCCAGAAGTTCATAGGACCGCGTGCGCGCGGCGTAGCTGCCGGCGACCGTGATCACGATCAGTTCGTCGGCGTTGAAGCGTTGTTGCAGGATATGCATTTGCTCGGTCACACGCTCAGGCGTGCCGATGATGCTGCGCGCCTTCTCATGCGCGATCACCGCGCGCTCACGTTCGCCGTACTGCTGCGCGGCGCCCTGCGCGATCGATGGGATCGGCTCATTGAGGCCGTACGCCATCTGCACGCGACGCAGATCGACGGCCTTTTCGAGCGCTTCGGCTTCTTCGTCAGTATCGGCGCAGATGACGAAAACCGCTGCCGCAAGATACGGCTTCGCTTCCTGACCGGCGACAAAGCGCTCACGATACGCCTCCGCCACGCGATGCCCATACTGCGCGTTGATGAAATGCGCGAACGCGAAGCGAATACCGAGTTGCGCCGCCAGCAGTCCGCCGAAGTCGCTGGAGCCGAGCATCCACAGTTCGGGCCGCGTGTCGATCTGCGGTTGCAGCAGCACGCCTTTGGCGAGGGAATCGTCGGGCACCTTGCCGCTGAATAGCGCGATGAGTTCCGCGACCTGCTGCGGAAAGACGTCGCCACGATTGTACGAACCCGCGGCGACCGCCTGCGCGGTGCGCATGTCGCCGCCGGGCGCGCGACCCACGCCCAGATCGACGCGATTCGGGAACAGCGCTTCGAGCATCAGAAACTGCTCGGCGACCTTGAACGGCGAGTAATACGGCAGCATCACGCCGCCCGAGCCGATGCGAATGCGCTTCGTCAGACTGCCGATACGCGCGAGCATCACTTCAGGACACGGATTCGATACGCCGTGCAGGCCGTGATGCTCCGCGCACCAGTAGCGCGTGTAGCCGAGATCGTCGGCGAGTTGCGCAAGATCGAGCGTCGCGGCGATGGCGTCAGCCACGCTATGGCCGTGGATGACGGGCGTCTGGTCGAGTACCGAAAGTCGGGTCATGAGAGCAGTGAACCGCCATCGCGCGGCGCGCGTTTCGCGATCTCCGCGATCAGTGTGCGTGCGAGTGTCTGCTTGTCGGCACGCGGCAGCGGCGTCGAACCGGAGGCTTCGAACAGCACGACTTCGTTGTCGTCGCGACCGAAGGTCAGTTGTCCGATATTGCCGATGAGAAGGGGCACGTTCTTGCGCTTGCGCTTCTCTTCGCCGTGCACATCGAGATCGCCGCTTTCGGCCGCGAATCCGACGCAATACGGCGGATTCGGCAGCTTCGCCACCGTCGCGAGAATGTCCGGATTCTCGATGAAGTTGAAGGTCGGCTGCGTCGCGCCGGGCGTCTTCTTGATCTTCTGCTCGCTCACGTGATCGACGCGCCAGTCCGCGACCGCCGCCACCGCGATGAAGATATCGGCGTCGGGCGTGGCCGCCATGACGGCGTCGTGCATCTGCTGAGCGGTCTGCACGTCCTGCCGGAGCACACCCCACGGCGTCGGCAACGAAACGGGACCGGCGACGAGATGCACGTCCGCGCCGGCCTGCGCCGCCGCGCGCGCGAGCGCAAAGCCCATCTTGCCCGACGAGCGATTGGTGATGCCGCGCACCGGATCGAGCGGCTCGAAGGTCGGACCCGCGGTGATGAGCACGCGCCGGCCCCGCAGCAGCTTCGGCTGGAAGAACGCGCAGATCGCTTCGAAAGCGGCTTCGGGCTCGATCATGCGGCCGTCGCCGATCTCGCCGCACGCCTGCGATCCCGAATCCGGCCCGAGCACTTCCACGCCGTCCGCGCGAAGCTGCGCAACGTTGCGCTGCGTCGCCGGGTTTTGCCACATCTGCCGGTTCATTGCCGGCACGACGAGCAGCGGGCAATCGCGCGCGATGCACAAGGTCGAGAGCAGGTCGTCGCACATGCCGTGCGCGAGCTTCGCCATGAAGTCCGTGGAGGCGGGCGCGATGACGATCGCATCCGCCTCGCGCGACAAATCGATATGCGGCATGTTGTTCGGCATGCGCGCATCCCATTGCGACGTGTACACGGGACGGCCCGAAAGCGCCTGCATGGTGACGGGCGTGATGAACTGCGTCGCCGCCTCGGTCATCACGATCTGCACGGTCGCGCCGGCCTTGGTCAGAAGGCGCGTCAGCTCGGCGATCTTGTAGCACGCGATGCCGCCGGTCAGCCCCAAAACGAGATGTTTACCCGCGAGTTCCAACTTGCCTCCGTCGCAGAAAAAAGCGCGGCTCCGAAGTGGGAGCCGCGCCAGGAACATCACTTCGAACCGCGCACGCGCCGCAGTTCGTCGAACACGAGCAGCACCGCGCCGATGGTGATTGCGCTGTCGGCCAGGTTGAACGCCGGCCAGTGCCATGCGTTCACGTGAAAGTCCAGAAAGTCGATCACGTGGCCGTAGGCGATCCGGTCGATCACATTGCCGATCGCGCCGCCCATGATGAGCGAGAGCGCGAGGCAGAAGAGCCGCTGCGCCGCATGCTTTTTCAGCAGATAGCAGATGACGGCCGCCGCGACGACGCCCAGCGCCGTGAACGCCCAGCGCTGCCAGCCGCCCGCCATCGCGAGGAAGCTGAACGCCGCGCCGCGGTTGTAGACGAGCAGCAGGTTGAAGAACGACGTGAGCGCATGCGGATCGCCGTAGGCGAACACGCGCTGCACCGCGATCTTGGTCAACTGGTCGAACAGAATCACGATCAGCGCGACGCCGAGCCACGGCGCGAGTGACACACCGCTTGTTCTGCTGGAAGTTTGTTTCGCCATCGTTCGAGCCATTATGCTGCGCCTCGCGTTTCGCCGGCGCCGAAGAGGTTGGAGAAGCAGCGGCCGCACAGGCCCGGATGATCGGCGTGCGAGCCGACGTCCGCGCAATAGTGCCAGCAGCGTTCGCACTTCATGTAGCTCGACGCGGCGACATCGACGCCTTCTTCCGCTTCGCCCGCCACGCGCTCGACTCGCGCCGACGACGTGATGAGCACGAAGCGCAGCGCGTCGCCGAGGCTCGCCAGCGCGTCATAGCGCGCGCCGCTCGCACGCACGACGACTTCGGCCTGCAGCGACGAGCCGATCTGGTTCGCCGTGCGCGCCTCTTCGAGCGCCTTGGTGACGTCGCCGCGCGCGCTGCGGATGAGCGTCCATTTGTCGAGCAGGTCGCCGCCGTTCGCGATGTCCGGATAGGCCGCGAAGACTTCCGTAAAGATCGTTTCCTGACCGGGCTTGAGCACCTTGTACGCTTCTTCCGCCGTGAACGACAGATACGGCGCGACCAGACGCAGCAAACCGTGCGCGATGTGGAACAGCGCGGTCTGCGCGCTGCGGCGCTCGCGTGAATCGGCCTGCGTCGTGTAAAGGCGATCCTTCAGCACGTCGAGATAGAAGCCGCCGAGGTCTTCCGAGCAGAACGTCGCGATCTTCGCCACGACCGGATGGAACTCGTACTTTTCGTAATGCGCGAGCGCGTCGTCCTGCAGATTGCGCGTGAGCGCCACCGCGTAGCGGTCGATCTCGAGCCAGTCCGCGACCGGCACGGCGTTCTTGTCGAAATCGAAGTCGGACAAGTTCGCGAGCAGGAAGCGCAGCGTGTTGCGAATACGGCGATACGTTTCCGTCACGCGCTTGAGAATTTCTTCGGAGATCGCGAGCTCGCCGGAATAATCCGTCGAGGCGATCCACAGGCGGATGATTTCCGCGCCGAGCCGGTTCGACACCTCATGCGGATCGATACCGTTGCCGAGCGACTTCGACATCTTGCGGCCTTCGCCATCGACGGTGAAGCCGTGCGTGAGCAGCGCGTCGTAGGGCGGGCGGCCATCGAGCATCGAAGCCGTCAACAGCGACGAATGGAACCAGCCGCGATGCTGGTCCGAGCCTTCGAGATACAGATCGGCCGGAAACTGCAGCGAATCCTTGTGCGAGCCGCGCAGCACGTGCCAGTGCGTCGTGCCGGAGTCGAACCACACGTCGAGCGTGTCGCGGTTCTTTTCGTACATGTTGGCGTCGTCGCCGATCAATTCGCGCGGATCGAGCGATTGCCACGTCTCGATGCCGCCTTCCTCGACGCGCTTCGCCACTTCTTCCAGCAATTCCAGCGTGCGCGGATGCAACTCGCCGGTTTCCTTGTGCACGAAGAACGCCATCGGCACGCCCCATTGACGCTGACGCGAGAGCGTCCAGTCCGGGCGATTGGCGATCATGCTGTAAAGACGCTGCTTGCCCCACGACGGATAGAACGCCGTATTCTCGACGCCTTCGAGCGCGATGTCCCGCAGCGTGCGGCCGCCGTCCTTGGGCTTCACGTCCATGCCCGCGAACCATTGCGAGGTCGCGCGATAGATGATCGGGCTCTTGTGACGCCAGCAGTGCATATAGCTGTGCGTGTACTTTTCGCTCTTGAGCAGCGAGCCCGCGCCTTCGAGCGCTTCGACGATCTGCGGATTCGCCTTCCAGATCGACAGCCCGCCAAAGAGTGGCAGCGATTCGATATAGCGGCCATCGCCCATCACCGGATTGATGATGTCCGAATCGGCCATGCCGTGCGCCTTGCACGACACGAAGTCTTCCACGCCATACGCCGGCGACGAGTGCACGACACCTGTGCCGCTTTCGGTCGTCACGTAGTCGCCGAGATAGACGGGCGCGGTGCGCTTGTAGCCGGGATGCGCCGCCGCGAGCGGATGATGAAAGCGCAGGTTCGCGAGCTTCTCGCCCGGCGCGGTCGCGATGACCTCGCCCGTGAGTCCGTAGTTCTTCAGGCATTCCTCGACGCGTTCCTGCGCGAGGATCAAGACGCCGCGCGGCGTGTCGACGAGCGCGTAGACGATCTCCGGATGCACGTTCAACGCCTGGTTCGCGGGAATGGTCCAGGGCGTCGTCGTCCAGATAACGATGCCGCCTTCCTGCTTCGGCAGCGCGCTCAGGCCGAACGCCTGCGCGGTCTTTTCCGGTTCCGCGAAGGCGAACATCACGTCGATGGTCGGATCGGTCTTGTCCTTGTACTCGACTTCCGCTTCGGCGAGCGCCGAGCCGCAGTCGAAGCACCAGTTCACCGGCTTCAGGCCGCGGAACACGAAGCCTTTTTCCATGATCTTGCCGAGCGCGCGGATTTCGCCCGCTTCGTTGGCGAAGTTCATCGTCTTGTACGGATTGTCCCACTCGCCGAGCACGCCCAGACGCCGGAAGCCGACCTTCTGCTTTTCGATCTGCTCGCCCGCGTAGGCGCGCGCCTTTTGCATCACTTCGATAGCGGGCAGCGTCTTGCCGAACTGCTTTTCGATCTGGATCTCGATCGGCATGCCGTGGCAGTCCCAGCCCGGCACGTAGACGGCGTCGAAGCCCGCGAGATTGCGCGCCTTGACGATCATGTCCTTCAGGATCTTGTTCACCGCGTGGCCGAGGTGGATGTCGCCGTTCGCATACGGCGGGCCGTCGTGCAGGATGAACTTCTTGCGGCCCTTCGATGCCGCGCGGATCTTCTCGTAGATCTTGTTGTCCTGCCATTCCTTGACCCAGGCCGGCTCGCGCTTGGGCAGATCGCCGCGCATCGGGAAGGGCGTGTCGAGCAGGTTGACGGGGTACTTCGAGGAGGCTTTCTCTTTCTTGTCGCTCATGGGTGACTCAGTGAATTCGGTGAGACGGCGCTCAGGCGCGCGCGATGATTCGTCAGGGCGATGGCAGCGGGCGATGCGCTTTTCTCAAAGCGGCACCGCGCGCTCACCTAATTCGGTCCGTCGCCGAAATGGCGAAGCCGGTGGCGCGGCTGCCCGCGTTGCTCGCGGGCGGCAGGCCGAAGTAGGCGCGCGCGTTGTCGACATCTTTCGCGATGGCCGCGCCGAGCGTTTCGAGATCGACGTACTTCTCTTCGTCGCGCAGCTTCTTCAGGAATTCGACGCGCACGAGCTTGCCGTAGGCGTCGCCGTGCCAGTCGAGCACGAAGACTTCGAGCAGCACGCGGCCGGAATCGTCGACGGTCGGACGCAGGCCGAGGCTCGCGACCGCGGGCAAAGGCTCATCCGCAAGGCCGTGCACGCGCACCACGAAAATGCCCGCGAGCGCCGGCCGCTTGTGCGCGATCGGCAGATTCAGCGTGGGAAAGCCGAGATCGCGGCCGAGCTTCGCGCCGTGCACGACGTGCCCGCTGATGACATAGGGACGCCCGAGCGCGACTTGCGCGGCGTCGAGATCGCCCGCGACGAGCGACGCCCGCACCGACGACGACGAGATACGCGTGCCGTTCGGATGCGCGACGGTCGCCATCTGCTCGACTTCGAAGCCGTATTGCTTGCCGGCGGCCTTGAGCGAAGCGAAATCGCCCGCGCGCTTCGCGCCGTAGCAGAAGTCGTCGCCGACCATGACCCAGCGCGCATGCAGCCCGTCGACGATCACGTTCTTCACGAACGTATCCGGCGACTGGCTCGCGAACGTCTTGTTGAAATGCTCGACCACCACGCGATCGACGCCGTTGGTGCGCAGTGCTTCCAGCTTGTCGCGCAGCATGGCGATGCGCGGCGGCGCGCCGGCCGGATTGAAGAACTCGCGCGGATGCGGCTCGAAAGTCATCACGCAGACCGGCAGGCCGCGCGCGTCGGCGGCGGCCCGCACGTGCGCGAGCAGCGCCTGGTGGCCGCGATGGACACCGTCGAAATTGCCGATGGTCAGTGCGCAGGGCGCCCGGCTTTCGGCATTGGGGAGGCCGCGAAAGACTCTCACGATAGGCGTTGGTCGGTGGGAGGGGCTGATGCTGCAAAGCGTTAGATTATAAACGCTCGCGCCGGCGCACGGGCGCGCCGGCCCGGGTGCGATGCCGCGCGCGTCCATTGGCACGATTTTCGCACCCGCCGAATGATAAAATCCGCGGATGAAAAAAATCGTTATTCTGATCTCCGGACGCGGGAGCAACATGGAGGCCGTCGTGCGTGCATGCGCGCGCGAAGGCTGGCCGGCTCGCGTCTGCGCGGTCGTCTCCAACCGGCCCGATGCCGCCGGGTTAGGCTTCGCGGCCGCGAACGGCATCGAAACGTGTGTGGTGGATCATCGTCAATTCGACGGGCGCGAATCGTTCGATGCGGCGCTTGCGCGTGAAATCGATCGTTTCGAGCCCGATCTCGTCGTGCTGGCGGGCTTCATGCGCGTGTTGACCGATGCCTTCGTCGGGAAATACGCGGGGCGCATGCTCAATATTCATCCGTCGCTCTTGCCGTGCTTTCCGGGCTTGCGCACGCATCAGCAGGCGCTCGACGCGGGCGTGCGCGTGCATGGCGCGAGCGTGCATTTCGTGACGCCGACGCTGGATCACGGACCGATCGTCGCGCAGGGCGCGGTGCCGGTCGCAGCCGGCGACGACGCCGCCGCGCTCGCCGCGCGCGTGCTGAAGATCGAGCACGTCATCTATCCGCGCGCGGTGCGATGGTTCATCGAAGGGCGACTTTCTATCGAGGGCGAACGTGTCGCCCTCACGCCGTCTGAGCCGCAATGGCTCTTTGCCGACATTGCCGGGGAGGGCGCATGAGGCTGCATGGATTTCTGATCGGACAAACCGAAACTTTGCTCGCGGACGTACTCCGCTTCTCCGGCCCCGCCGACGCCGCGACGAGCCGCTTTTTCCGCGCGCATCCGAAGCTCGGCCACGGCGAGCGCGGCGTTATCGCGGAGGCCGTGTTCGCCGTGCTGCGCCGGAAAATGGAGTTCTCGCACCTCGCGGAAAGCGGCAGCGGCAATCAGGCGCGCCGTCTCGCGCTGCTCGGCCTGATGCAGACGGCAGGCCTGTCCGCGCTGAAGCCGTTCGTGTCCACCGATGAACACCAATGGCTCGCGCAGGTTTCGAAGATCGACCCGGCGAGCCTGCCGGTGCGCGTGCGCACAAATCTGCCGCAGTGGATCTACGACGCGATGGGCAAGCGTTTCGCGCCCGAGGAGCTCGCGCAGCTCGCCGCCGCGCTGAACTATCCCGCGCCGCTGGACCTGCGCTCGAACCCGATCAAGGCGGATCGCAAGGTCGTGCTGAAGGCGCTGACCGAGGCCGGCATCGACGCGGGCGAAATGCCGTTCGCGCCGTTCGGTATCCGCGTGGACGGCAAGCCTGCGCTGACGCGTCTCGCGCCGTTCCAGGAAGGCTGGATCGAGGTTCAGGACGAAGGCAGCCAGTTGCTCTGTTCGCTGATGGCGCCGCGCCGCGGCGAGATGATCGTCGATTTTTGCGCGGGCGCGGGCGGCAAGACGCTGGCGCTCGGCGCAATGATGCGCTCCACGGGCCGGCTCTATGCGTTCGACGTGTCCGATCGCCGGCTCGCGAAGCTCAAGCCGCGCCTCGCGCGCAGTGGCTTGTCGAACGTGAATCCGGTGCTGATCGACAGCGAGCACGACGCGAAGATCAAGCGTCTCGCGGGGAAGATCGACCGTGTGCTCGTCGATGCGCCGTGCTCCGGCCTCGGCACCTTGCGCCGCAATCCGGACCTGAAGTGGCGTCAGTCGCCCGCAACCGTCGCGGAACTGACGCCCAAGCAGCTCTCGATTCTCACCAGCGCCGCGCGCCTCGTGAAAACCGGCGGCCGGCTCGTCTACGCGACCTGCTCCATGCTCGAAGCGGAGAACGAAGACGTCGTCGCGCAGTTTCTGGCGGCGCATCCGAATTTCCGCGTGGTGCCCGCGCGCGACGTGCTTGCGGAACAGCGCATCGATCTGGATACGGGCGACTATCTGTCGCTGTGGCCGCACAAGCATGGCACGGACGGGTTCTTTGCGGCCGTGCTGGAGCGCGTGCCCGACCCCGCGAAAGCGCCTAAAGCGCCCGAAGCGCCTGAAGAAACCGCCTGAACACGCCGCATAAGCGATGCAAAACCGCTTCCTGACCGAGCTTTCCGCGCGGCTTTTCCGCGATTTCGGCGAGCCGGAAGTGCTCTGGCAGGTCGCGGCGCTGATCGGGCTGCTCGCGGTGGCGTGGTGGTGCGCGCGTCTGCTTCGCAAGAAGCTGGACGCGCGCCGTCAATCGCGTTTCGAAGCCGTGCGCTTCGGCGCGGAAAGTCTCAACAAGGCGCTGTTTCCGCTGCTGGGTGCGGTGTTCGTGTCGATCGCGCAGGTCGTGCTGGCGCCGTTCATCCACACGTCGTTTCTGCGTCTCGCGCTGGTGCCGCTGTGCGGCATTGCCGTGATTTACACGATGCTTTACGTCGCGCGGCGCGTGTTCAGCCGCGGTCAGGCCGAGCACGAAGGCAACGCGCTGCTGTATCTGTTCGAGAAACTCGTGACGGTGATCGTCTGGGTCGCGATGGCGCTCACCGTCATGGGCATCCAGGACGACGTCGTTCACTGGATGGCGAGCGTGCGCTTCAATTTCGCGAACGCGCACATGACGCTGCTTTCGCTCGCCTCGGGCGTGCTGTGGGTGTGCGTGACGCTAATCGTCGCGATGTGGGCCGGCGCGCTGCTCGACGACCGCCTGATGCGGGCCCGCACGCTCGACGCGAACCTGAAAGTGGTGCTCGCGCGCGTCGGACGGGCGCTGATGATCCTCGCCGCCATTCTGGTGAGCCTGTCGATCGTCGGCATCGACATCACGGTGCTCGGCGTCTTTGGCGGCGCGCTCGGCGTCGGGCTCGGCTTCGGCTTGCAAAAGATCGCGAGCAACTACGTGTCGGGCTTCATCATCCTGCTGGATCGCTCGTTGCGGCTCGGCGACATGATCAACGTCGCGGGCAGCCAGGGCACCGTCACGCAGATCCGCACCCGTTACACGGTCGTGCGCGGGCTCGACGGCATCGAAACGCTGATTCCGAACGAAAAACTCATCACCGATGTGGTGCAGAACCATTCGTCGTTTCTCACTCGCGGCAACGCCAAAATTGCCGTGCAGGTGAGCTACCGGTGCGACGTCGAGCGGGCGATGCAATTGCTCGTCGATGCGACGCAGGGCGTCGAGAGGGTATTGCAGGACCCGGCGCCCGCGGCGCTGCTCGCGAGCTTCGGTGCGGACGGCATCAATCTGGAGTTGAGTTTCTGGATCGAGGACGCCGCAAAGGGCACGGGCGGCGTTAAGTCGCATGTCAACCGGGCGGTCTGGCGGCTATTCTCGGAGAACGGCATCGAGATTCCGTACGCGCAGCGGGAGATAAGGATTATCGACGGCGTGGCCCGGGCAGGTGGCGAATCGGTACTAAATACCGAAAATCGCGCCTCCGGACCGGCTTCCGCGGCTTGATATCGGCCAGTTGCACCAAACTTACGATCTGGCCGATGAATCAACCTCAAATCGGGGCGTAGGTTTTTCCTCGTTTTGCTACGATTCAAAAAATTTCACCTTTAGGACAAAGACTTGGAACGCATGCAGTAGAATGCGATCGAACTTGCGCGCGTTCCTTTCATGCGCACAACACGTTGTCCGCGGTCGGTGCGACCGGCCATTTTTCCCGAATTTCACAGCTATACAGGTAAAACGCCTTGCTGAATTCTTCGCTCGAATTTCTCGCCAACGGATTGCTCGACTTTTCCTGGTGGCAGATTCTGCTGTTCACGCTCGCGATGACGCACGTCACCATCGCCGGCGTCACCATCTATCTTCACCGTTGCCAGGCGCACCGCGCGCTGGACCTGCATCCCGTCGCGGCGCACTTCTTCCGCTTCTGGCTGTGGATGACCACCGGCATGCTGACCGGCCAGTGGGCGGCCATCCATCGCAAGCATCACGCGAAGTGCGAGACCGAGGAAGACCCGCACAGCCCGCAGACGCGCGGCATCTGGAAAGTGCTGCTCGAAGGCGCGGAGCTCTATCGCACCGAAGCCAAAAACGAAGAAACAATGCGCAAGTTCAGTCACGGCACGCCGAACGACTGGATGGAGCGCAACGTGTACACGCGTTATCCGATTCTCGGCATCAGCGTCATGATGGTGATCGACGTTGCGCTGTTCGGCATCGTCGGGCTGTCGGTGTGGGCTGTGCAGATGATCTGGATTCCCTTCTGGGCGGCGGGCGTCGTCAACGGCCTCGCGCACTTCTGGGGTTATCGCAACTTCAATTCGGCGGATGCCTCGACGAACATCTTCCCGCTCGGCATTCTGATCGGCGGCGAGGAGCTGCATAACAATCACCACACGTTCGCGACCTCGGCGAAGCTGTCGAGCAAGTGGTACGAGTTCGATATCGGCTGGATGTATATCCGCATGATGTCGATGGTCGGTCTCGCGAAGGTCAAGAAGGTCGCACCGACGCCGAAGCTCGCCGCGAGCAAGGCGGTGGTCGATCAGGACACGCTGCAGGCCGTGCTCGCGAATCGCTATGAAGTGATGGCGCGTTACGGCAAGGCGCTCAAGCATGCCTACGCGCAGGAACTGTCCAAGCTGAAGGAAGCCGGCGCGCGCGAGAAGTACCAATTGATGCGCGGTGCGCGCACGTGGTTCCACAAGGAAGAAGACGGCCTGAACGAGCCGCAGCTCAAGCAACTGCCGGAGCTGACGTCGGACAATCAGAAGCTGCGCACGTTTATCGAACTGCGCAAGGATTTGTCGGCGATGTGGGACCGTTCGAACGCATCGCGCGAGCAACTCGTCACGCAATTGCAGGACTGGTGCCATCGCGCGGAAGAGAGCGGCATCAAAGCGTTGCAGGATTTCGCGCTGCGTCTGCGCCGCTACGCCTGACGCGCGATATCCGTTAAAATTTAAGGACGTCACAAGACCCCGCTCTGGCGGGGTCTTTGTTTTTGGGCGACGGATTTTCGCGTTTCGCATTCGTATTGCTTGAGCAGCGAGCAGGGGACAGGGACATGGAAGCGATCAGAAGCGTCGAGTATGACCGGCCGCAAGGCCTGACGTGCGGAGTGGGCGAGGCGTGGGCGCGCGTGCCGGACGCGCCGTCGCCGGAGCAGAAGCGCGAGTTGAAGGAGCGCATCCGCGCACTGCTGCGGCGGGAAGAGGCGGTCCTCGTCGCGCATTATTACGTCGATGCCGAACTTCAGGAACTCGCCGATGAAACCGGCGGTTGCGTTGCCGATTCGCTCGAAATGGCGCGCTTTGGCCGCGATCACGCGGCGAAAACGCTGGTCGTCGCGGGCGTGCGTTTCATGGGCGAGACGGCCAAGATTCTGAGCCCGGACAAGCGGGTGCTGATGCCCGATCTCGATGCGACCTGTTCGCTCGATCTGGGCTGCCCCGCCGACGAGTTCGCCGCCTTCTGCGATGCGCATCCGGATCGCACGGTGGTCGTGTATGCGAACACGAGCGCGGCCGTGAAGGCGCGCGCGGACTGGATGGTGACGTCGTCGATCGGGCTGGAAATCGTGGCCGACCTCCATGCGCGCGGCGAGAAAATTCTGTGGGCGCCGGACCGGCATCTGGGCAATTACATCCAGAAGAAGACCGGCGCGGACATGCTGCTGTGGCAGGGCTCGTGTCTCGTCCACGACGAATTCAAGGGCATCGAGCTCGATCTGCTGCGAAACGAATATCCCGACGCGAAGATTCTCGTGCATCCGGAATCGCCGGAGGGCGTCGTTGCGCTCGCGGATGTGGTCGGCTCGACCACGCAACTCATCGACGCCGCCGTGAAGCTCGACGCGAAGCGCTTCATCGTCGCGACGGATCTCGGCATTCTGCACAAGATGCGGCTCGCCGCGCCCGGCAAGACGTTCATCGAAGCGCCGACCGCCGGCAACAGCGCGACCTGCAAGAGCTGCGCGCACTGCCCGTGGATGGCGATGAACGGCCTCGCCAATCTTGCCGAGGTGCTCGAACGCGGTCACAACGAGATTCATGTCGATCCGGCCATCGGGCTGCGCGCGCGCCTGCCGATCGACCGCATGCTCGACTTCGCCGCGCGTCACAAGAAGCGCGTGCAGGCGAGCGGCGACCTGGCGAAAGATACGTCGCTGTTCACGAACGTGGGGGCCGCGTAATGTCGATATTCGAAGAAGTGCGCGCCCAGTACGGCGAAGCGTTCGACGCCGCGCTCGTGCGCAATGTCGAGGACGCGCTGAAAGAAGATGTCGGCAGCGGCGATGTCACCGGCCGCCTCGTACCCGCCGATGTGCGCACGGCGCGCATCATCGTGCGCGAAGAGGCAGTGCTGTGCGGCGTGCCGTGGTTCGAGGAGGTCATGCGCCGCGTCGATCCCGCGATCGAAACCGAATGGCAATACCGCGAAGGCGACCGCATGGCGGCGAATGCACCGGTCGTGCTCCTGCACGGTCCCGCGCGATCGCTGCTGACGGCCGAGCGCAACGGCCTCAATTTCCTGCAATTGCTTTCGGGCGTCGCGACCGCGACACGCCGCTATGTCGATGCGATCGAAGGCACGCGCGCGCGTATCCTCGATACGCGCAAGACGCTGCCGGGCCTGCGGCTCGCGCAGAAGTACGCGGTGCGCGTCGGCGGCGGCGCGAACCAGCGGCTCGCGCTCTACGACGGCATGCTGATCAAGGAAAATCACATCGCGGCGGCGGGCGGCGTGGCAGCGGCAATGAGCGCGGCGCTCGCGCTGAACGCGGGCGTGCCGATCCAGATCGAAGTGGAAACGCTGGAGCAGCTCGAAACGGCGCTCGGCTCACGCGCCGAATCGATCCTGCTCGACAACTTCACGCTCGACATGATGCGCGACGCCGTGCGCATCACGGCGCAACGCGCGTTGCTCGAAGTCTCGGGCGGCGTGAACTTCGACACGGTGCGGGCCATCGCGGAAACAGGCGTGGACCGCATTTCCATCGGCGCGCTCACGAAGGACGTGCGCGCGACCGATTTCTCGATGCGCCTGCTTTAAACGGCGCGGCGGCGCGCGGCCGGCGGCATGAGCACCGTCGGCAGGGCCTTCGGCAGCGTTTCGGGCCAGTCGCGGCTGTAGTGCAGGCCGCGGCTCTCGCGTCGCGAACACGCACTTTCGACGATCAGCGACGCCACATCCACCAGGTTGCGCAATTCCAGCAAATCGCGGCTCACCTTGAAATTCGCGTAGTACTCATGGATTTCGTCGCGTAGCAGGGCGAGGCGATGCTGCGCGCGCGCAAGGCGCTTGTCCGTGCGCACGATGCCCACGTAATTCCACATCAGACGCCGCAACTCGTCCCAGTTGTGCGCAACGACCACTTCTTCGTCCGGATCGGACACGCGGCTTTCGTCCCAGTCGGGCAATTCGGCGTGACAACCGTTCGAGTATCCGTCCGCTTCGATCGCCTGCGCCGCCGCGCGGCCGACCACGAGGCATTCGAGCAGCGAATTGCTCGCGAGCCGGTTCGCGCCGTGCAATCCCGTGTACGAGGTTTCGCCGACCGCGTACAGGCCCGGCCGGTCCGTGCGTCCTGCGAGATCCGTGACCACGCCGCCGCATGTGTAGTGCGCGGCGGGCACGACCGGAATCGGCTCTTTCGCAATATCGATGCCAAATTCGCGGCAGCGCGCGAGGATCGTCGGAAAATGCTCTTCGAGGAACGCGCGCGGCTGGTGGCTGATGTCGAGATACACGCAGTCGATGCCGCGCTTCTTGATCTCGAAGTCGATCGCGCGCGCGACGATATCGCGCGGCGCGAGTTCGGCGCGTTCGTCGTGCGCGGGCATGAAGCGCGTGCCGTCCGGCAGGCGCAGAATGCCGCCTTCGCCGCGCACGGCTTCCGAGATGAGAAACGACTTTGCGTACGGGTGAAACAGGCACGTCGGATGGAACTGGATGAACTCCATGTTCGCGACGCGGCAGCCCGCGCGCCACGCCATCGCGATGCCGTCGCCGGTCGCGGTGTCGGGATTCGTCGTGTAGAGATAGACCTTGCCCGCGCCGCCCGTGGCGAGCACCGTGTGCGGCGCCTGAATCGTCACCGTGCGGCCGGTGCTCAGATCCAGCGCGTACAGTCCGTGGCAGCGATGGCCCGGCAGCCCGAGACGGTCGGACGTGATCACGTCGATCGCGACATGATCTTCGAGAATGGTGATGTTCGGATGGTTGCGCACGCGCTCGGAAAGCGTCGTGACCACGGCGTGGCCGGTGGCGTCGGCCGCGTGAATGATGCGGCGATGGCTGTGACCGCCTTCGCGCGTCAGGTGGAAACCGAGTTCGGCGGCGGCGTCGCGCGTGAAGGGCACGCCTTCCTCGATCAGCCATTCGATCGCCGCGCGCCCGTTCTCGACGATGAAGCGTGTCGCCGCCTCGTCGCATAGGCCGCCGCCCGCAATGAGCGTATCGCCGACGTGGTTGTCCACGCTATCGGCCGAATCCAGCACGGCCGCGATGCCGCCTTGCGCCCAGTCGCTCGCGCCGACGTTCGCCGCCCGCTTCGCGAGAATCGCGACACGCCGCGTCTGAGCCAGATTCAGCGCGACGCTCAAGCCCGCGAGCCCGCTCCCCACGATCGCTACATCGAAATTCATGCTGCCGGTTCTCCGTCCGTGTTCTCGTCGATAGCCGGCAAGCATACCCCGCATGAACATTCAGTGACAGCGAAAACCCCCGCACGAGCGTGTGAAAAGGGGGTTAAAAGCGGGGGAGAAAACGCCGGGAAAAACAAAAAGCCCCGCGATTGCGGGGCTTCTCGTGTCTTCGCCTTTTTACAGGCAGGCTCTCAAAATCAAGATTTACTTGATCTTGGTTTCCTTGTAGTCAACATGCTTGCGTGCGACCGGATCAAATTTCTTGATCAGCATCTTTTCCGGCATGTTGCGCTTGTTCTTGGTCGTCGTGTAGAAGTGACCCGTGCCTGCGGTCGACTCCAGCTTGATCTTGTCGCGTGCGCCCTTGGCCATGTGCGTGCTCCTTAGATTTCACCGCGTGCGCGCAGGTCTGCGAGCACGGCGTCAATACCGTTCTTGTCGATCAGGCGCAGACCGGCGTTCGAGACGCGCAGACGGACCCAGCGATTTTCGCTTTCAACGAAGAAACGGCGGTTCTGCAGGTTCGGCAGGAAACGACGCTTGGTCTTGTTGTTTGCGTGGGAAACGTTGTTGCCCGACATCGGGCCTTTCCCAGTTACTTGGCATACGCGTGCCATGAGGACACTCCTAATACACGATTAAGTCCGAGTCGAACGCTCGAGTGAAGGACATGCCTTCGTTCGATGCCTCGTTTCGCCCAATTTGCCGATCGGGGACTTGGCAGCACGGTTATGCCAATGAGGACTGCGCCCAGTTTCGCCGGTTCGTTACTCCGGCACTCAGAACAGGGGGGTGAGAAAAGCAAACGAGAAGTGTAGCAGAAAAAATGCTGCAATATCAAACCATTTATGCTTCACAGCCACCCGTGCCGCGCGAACGAGAACACGTCGTTCGCCGCCACGACGACGTGATCGAGCAGTTGCACGTCGATGAGCGTGAGCGCCCCCTGCAGCGTCTTCGTGAGACTGCGGTCGTTCGCGCTCGGCGTGACCCCGCCCGACGGGTGATTATGCGCCACGATGAGCCCCGCCGCGTTGAGCGAGATCGCGCGCCGCACGATCTCGCGCGGATACACCGCCACGCGCGTGAGCGAGCCGCGCGCGGATTCTTCGGCATGCAGCAGCTTGTGCCGCGCGTCCAGATACAGGCAGACGAACACCTCGTAAGGCCGCGTGCCGATCAAAAGCCGCAAATAGTCCTCGACGGCGCCCGGCGAGTTCAGCAGTTCGCGATCGCGCGCCTTCTCTGCGAGCGCGCGCCGGCACAGCTCGGACACCGCCAGCAGGGTCGCGGCGCGCGCGGGGCCAATGCCGCGCTGCTCGCGCAAATCCAGCGCCGTCGCGTCCAGAACGCCGCGCAGCGAGCCGAACCGGCGCATGAGCTGGCGCGCGACATCGACGGCCGATACGCCCGCCACGCCGGTGCGCAGGAACAAAGCGAAGAGTTCGGCGTCGGAGAGGGATGCCGGGCCGGTATCCAGCAGCCGCTCGCGCGGACGGTCGGCGCGCGCCCATTCGCGGATCGGCGTATGAGGCGCGTCCTCGGCATGGCCCGATCCGGGCGCGTCAAACGGCTTCACGAGCCGCAGGTCGGCGCTCATCGCGGCGCTCCGGGACGTTCTGTCGCGCGGGTCAGCGCACGCAGGACATGGCCGCGAGACGCGTGCTGCCACAACTGTGTCTTACAATAGCGGTTTTGGCGCCCGGTTTGCACCGGCGCCGCGCGGTTCGCCGCCTCGCGTCGCGAAGCCGCCTCGAGCGGAGCCTGCGCCCCGCCTTCAAACGAACGGCCACATCCAATACTCATGAGCATCATCGATATCTCCGAGGTGAAACCCGGTTCGCACGTCACGCTTCATTACCGGCTCGCACTGGCCGATGGTGCTGACATCGTCAACACGTTCACCGACAAGCCCGCGACGCTCTTGCTCGGCGCAGGCCAGCTCGCGGAGCCCCTGGAAGAGATTCTGCTGGGACTGAAGGTCGGCCACCATTCGACCTTTCAGCTAACGCCGGATCAGGCTTTCGGGCCGCGTAACCCGGAGCTGGTCCAGTGGGTGTCGCTCGCGACGCTGCGCGAAAACAGCATGATCGGCGAGGATTTTTCTCCCGGCGATCTCGTCGAATTCAACGCGCCGAACGGCGGCCGCTACGCGGGTGTGCTGAAGGAAGTCGGGGAAACCGCTGCCTTGTTCGATTTCAATCACCCGCTCGCGGGCCAGGCGCTCGTCTTCGAAGTGAAAATCATCGGAATTCTGTAACCATGATTGAAAGCCTCAACGAAGTTCAGACCGACGTCGAAATCCTGCTCGCGCAGCCGCGCGGGTTCTGTGCAGGCGTCGACCGCGCGATCGAAATCGTCGAGCGTGCGATCAAGCTGTTTGGCGCGCCCATCTACGTTCGCCACGAGATCGTCCATAACGCGTATGTCGTTGCGGATCTGCGTGAGAAGGGCGCCATCTTCATCGAAGAGCTGTCCGACGTGCCCGAAGGCGCCACGCTGATCTTCAGCGCGCACGGCGTCTCGAAGGCGGTGCGCGGCGAAGCCGAGGCGCGCGGCCTGCGCGTGTTCGACGCGACGTGTCCGCTCGTGACCAAGGTGCATATCGAAGTCGCGAAGATGCGCCAGGACGGCTTCGACATCGTGATGATCGGCCACAAGGGGCATCCCGAGGTCGAAGGCACGATGGGCCAGTCGGGCGAGGGCATGCATCTCGTCGAGGATATCGAGGACGTGCTCAAGCTCGATCTGCCCGACCCGCAGCGCATCGCGTACGTCACGCAGACCACGCTTTCGGTCGACGACGCCTCCGCGATCATCGGCGCGCTCAAGAACAAGTATCCGGACATCAAGGAGCCGAAGAAGCAGGACATCTGCTACGCGACGCAGAACCGCCAGGACGCGGTGAAGTTTCTCGCGCCGCAGTGCGATGTCGTGATCGTCGTCGGCAGCCCAAACAGCTCGAATTCGAGCCGTTTGCGCGAAGTGGCCGAGAAGCGCGGCATCCCCGCCTATATGGTGGATTCGCCGACGCAGATCGATCCGAAGTGGGTCGAGGGCAAGAAGCGCATCGGGGTGACGGCGGGCGCGTCGGCGCCGGAAGTGCTGGCGCAGGCGGTCATCGCGCGGCTGCGCGAACTCGGCGTGCGCAACGTGCGCTCGCTGGAAGGCATCGAGGAGACGATCTCGTTCCCGCTGCCGCGCGGTCTCTCTCTGCCGCAGTGAATGAAATCGTTGCTTCGAAAAAGCGCCTCCGGGCGCTTTTTTTTCGTCCATCATCGATAGAAAGCAAAGAGAAAGGAACCCTTCCGCGCAAGACGAAACCAATGCGTGAGCACCATTAACGGGCGTGCGTCGAAATAGGCGTTATGGTCTAAAACACTTAAGGGTTTGCCCGTAATTCCGATAAGCAAACGTAACCGTTAAATTGCCCCGATTGAACCCGTGCTCGTTATGGTGCAACTACTGCACAAAATCGGATCGCAACCTGGTTGCGCCTGAGCGGGAAAATCGCCGGAAAATGGCGGTTGCAATGCTGGAAAACCCCGCCACGCAAGAATATTGCTCGTCTCATATTTAGCGTTACAATGCGCGCGTCTTGAGGCCAGAAGGGTTCACGACGACTGTTTTTAGAGGCGCAGGAGACCTATTTGATGCGATTCAAGTTTGCTCACGCCGTGTCCATCGCGGCTGCGGTTGCAATGGTGACCGCATGCGGCAAGAAGGACGAAAGCGGGGCGAATACGGCGGCATCGGCGGCGAGTTCCGCAGCGTCTGCTGCGTCCGCGCCAGCGCCTGCGCCTGCGAGTGAGGCAACGGTCGTGAAAATCGGTCATGTCGCGCCTCTGACGGGGCTGCAGGCACACCTCGGCAAGGACAATGAAAACGGCGCGCGTCTGGCACTGGAAGAGATCAGCGCGCAGGGTTTGACGATCGACGGGCGTTCCATCCGCCTCGAACTCGACAGTCAGGACGATGCCGCCGATCCGCGCGTCGGCACGGAAGCCGCGCAAAAGCTCGTGGACGATCACGTGGTCGCGGTCATCGGCCATCTGAATTCGGGCGTGTCGATTCCGGCGTCGAAGATCTACAGCGATGCGGGCATCGCGCAGATTTCGCCGTCGACGACGAATCCGGAGTACACGAAGCAAGGCTACAAGACGACGTTTCGCGTCGTCGCGACCGACGCGCTGCAAGGCCCCGTGCTGGCCGGCTACGCGATGAAGACACTGCATGCGAAGAAAGTCGTCGTGGTCGACGACGCGACCGCATACGGACGTGGGCTGGCCGATGAATTCGCGAAGTCGGCTCAGGCTGGCGGCGTGAAAATCGCCGCGCGCGAGCAGACGACCGAGAAGGCCCGCAATTTCAAGGCGATCCTGACCAAGATCAAGCGCATCCAGCCGGATGTCGTGATGTACGGCGGCATGGACGTGACGGGCGGCCCGTTCGCGAAAGAGGCGGCGGCGCTCGGCATCAAGTCGAAGATTCTCGCCGGCGACGGCGTCTGCACCGAGAAGCTCGCCGAGCTCGCGGGCGACGCGGTGCAGAACATCGTCTGCTCGGAGGCGGGACTCGCGCTTTCGAAGATGGACAAGGGCGCGGACTTCGAGAAGAAGTACGAAGCGCGCTTTCACGCGCCGGTGCAGATTTACGCGCCGTTCACGTATGACGCGATGTACGTGATCGTCGATGCAATGAAGCGCGCCAATTCGATCGAAGCGCCCAAGGTGCTCGCTGCGATCGCCACGACGGACTACAACGGTCTGACGGGGCGCATCGCATTCGACGACAAGGGCGATTTGAAGGCGGGCACCATTACGCTTTACGACTTCAAGGACAAGAAGAAGGACGTCCTGGATGTCGTCAGGCAGTAAGCAGCAGCAGGATGGCGGCGCTCAACCGACGGCGCCGTTTTCGTATCCGTCCGGGAAACGCCCGCAGCCTCATCCGGCAGCGAGCGGACGATCGGACGATTAACCCTTACCGGTTTTTCCAAAAGTACGCGCAGTGCCGTTTCAGATTTCGCTTCACACCGGTTTATCGGCCGGTGATAAAAGCGTTATCCGAACGCACGGGGCTAAGGAGCTTTAGATGGATATTTTCATCCAGCAGATCATCAACGGCTTGGTGCTTGGCAGCGTCTACGCCATCATCGCACTCGGCTATACGATGGTGTACGGCATTCTCGGCATCATCAACTTCGCGCATGGCGACGTGCTGATGGTCGGCGCGATGGTCGCGCTGTCCGCGATCGGCGTCATGCAGAACCACGCGCCGGGCTTGCCCGGACCGATCATGCTGACGATCGCGCTGATCGTTGCCGCGATCGTCTGCGCGCTGGTCGGCTACACGATTGAAAAAGTGGCGTACCGGCCGCTGCGCAAGGCGCCGCGTCTCGCTCCGCTGATCACCGCGATCGGCGTGTCCATTCTTCTGCAGACCATCGCGATGATGATCTGGGGCCGCAATCCGCTGGCCTTCCCGCAGCTTCTGCCGACCGATCCGATCAACGTGATCGCCGCCGACGAAACCCGTCCGGGCGCCGTGATCTCGATGACCGAAATCGTGATCATCGTGGTTGCGTTCATCGTGATGGCCGGTCTGCTGCTCCTCGTGCACAAGACCAAGCTCGGCCGCGCGATGCGCGCCATCGCCGAGAACCCGGCCAATGCCTCGCTGATGGGCGTGAACCCGAACTTCGTGATTTCCGCGACCTTCATGATCGGCTCGGCGCTCGCAGCGCTCGCCGGCGTCATGATCGCGTCGGAATACGGCAACGCCCACTTCTACATGGGCTTCATTCCGGGCCTGAAAGCGTTCACGGCGGCGGTGCTCGGCGGTATCGGCAACTTAGGCGGCGCAATGGTCGGCGGCGTGTTGCTGGGTCTCATCGAACAGTTGGGCGCCGGGTATATCGGCAACCTGACGGGCGGCGTCTTCGGTTCCAACTACCAGGACGTGTTCGCCTTCATCGTGCTGATCATCGTGCTCGTGTTCCGTCCGTCGGGTCTGCTCGGCGAACGTGTCGCGGACCGCGCTTAAAGATTGTCTGAGGAGCCAGAAAAATGACTTCGATTCAACCGATTGAGCCGTCCACGACGCTCATCCCCGAGAAGAACATGACGAAAACGCTCGTCGTGGGCATTCTCACCGCCGTGTTCGTCATTGCCGCGCCGATGGTCATCGGCGCCGCGGGCGGCAACTACTGGGTCCGCGTGCTCGACTTCGCGATGCTCTACGTGATGCTCGCGCTCGGCCTGAACGTGGTGGTCGGCTTCGCCGGCCTGCTGGACTTGGGCTACATCGCGTTTTACGCGGTGGGCGCCTATACGGCGGCGCTGCTGTCGTCGCCGCAGCTTTCGACGCAATTCGAATGGATCGCGGCGCTCGCGCCGACCGGACTCCACTTCCCGTTCTTCATCATCGTGCCGATCGCGATGGCGCTCGCGGCGACCTTCGGCGTGCTGCTCGGCGCACCGACGCTGCGTCTGCGCGGCGACTATCTCGCGATCGTGACGCTGGGATTCGGGGAAATCGTCCGGATCTTCATGAACAACCTCGATCGTCCGATCAACATCACGAACGGTCCGAAGGGCATTACGGGCATCTCTCCGGTGCACATCGGCGACTTCAGCCTCGCCCAGACGCACGAGTTTCTCGGCTTCAAATTCCCGTCGGTGTACCTGTATTACTACCTGTTCGTGCTGTGCGCGTTGTTCGTGATCTGGGTGTGTACGCGTCTGCAGCATTCGCGCATCGGCCGCGCATGGGCCGCTATTCGCGAAGACGAAATCGCCGCGAAGGCGATGGGCATCAACACCCGTAACGTGAAGCTGCTCGCGTTCGCGATGGGCGCGTCGTTCGGCGGTTTGTCCGGCGCGATGTTCGGCGCGTTCCAGGGCTTCGTGTCGCCGGAATCGTTCACGTTCTGGGAATCGATCGTCGTGCTGGCGTGCGTGGTGCTGGGCGGCATGGGCCATATTCCGGGCGTGATTCTCGGCGCGGTGCTGCTCGCCGTGTTCCCCGAATTCCTGCGCACGACGATGGGTCCGCTGCAACACGCCATCTTCGGCCATCAGATCGTGGATACCGAAGTCATCCGCCAGTTGCTGTACGGCCTGGCGATGGTGCTGATCATGCTGTATCGCTCGGAAGGCCTGTGGCCCGCCGCGAAACACGAAGACAAAATCGCGAAGATCGCGAAGCGCGGCAATAAAAAGCCGGTGCGCGCATAAGCGGGGGATCCAGAAAATGAGCCAAAAGCAAACGCGACTTTCCGTCAAGGGCGTCAACAAGCGCTTCGGCGGCTTGCAGGCATTGTCCGATGTCGGCCTCGAAATCGAGGAAGGCACGATTTACGGCCTGATCGGCCCGAACGGCGCGGGCAAGACGACGTTCTTCAACGTGATCACGGGCCTCTACACGCCGGATTCCGGCGAGTTCCGTCTCGACGGCACGGCCTACACGCCGACCGCCGTGTATCAGGTGGCGAAGGCGGGCATTGCGCGCACGTTCCAGAACATTCGCCTGTTCGGCGGCATGACCGCGCTCGAAAACGTGATGGTCGGCCGGCACGTGCGCACGAAGCACGGTCTGCTCGGCGCGGTGTTTCAGACGCCGGCGGAACGCCGTGAAGAGCGCGAGATCAAGGAACGCGCGCTCGAACTGCTCGAATATGTCGGCGTGCTGCAATACGCGGACTACACGTCGCGCAATCTGTCGTACGGTCACCAGCGTCGTCTGGAAATTGCGCGCGCCCTCGCCACCGATCCGAAGCTGCTCGCGCTCGACGAACCGGCGGCCGGCATGAACGCCACGGAGAAGGTCGAACTGACGCGTCTGCTCGACAAGATCCGCTCGGATGGCAAGACGATTCTTCTGATCGAACACGACGTGAAACTCGTGATGGGATTGTGCAACCGCATGACGGTGCTCGATTACGGCAAGGTGATCGCCGAAGGTCTGCCGCAGGACGTGCAGAAGGACCCGAAGGTGATCGAGGCATATCTGGGTGCGGGGGTGCACTAAATGGCGACCATGAACGCGATGTTGAAAGTCAAAGGTCTGCAGGTGAATTACGGCGGCATCCAGGCGGTGAAGGGTGTCGATCTGGAAGTCGGGCAGGGCGAACTCGTCACGCTGATCGGCGCGAACGGCGCGGGCAAGACCACGACGATGAAGGCGATCACGGGTCTGAAGCCGTACTCGGGCGGCGATATCGAGTACATGGGCCAGTCGATCAAGGGCGTGCCGACGCACGAACTTCTGAAGCGCGGCCTCGCGATGGTGCCGGAAGGCCGCGGCATCTTCGCGCGCATGTCGATTCTCGAGAACATGCAGATGGGCGCGTATCTGCGCAACGACACCGACGGCATCCAGAAAGACACCGAGCGCATGTTCGGCTTCTTTCCGCGCCTGAAGGAACGTGCTTCGCAGTATGCGGGCACGCTCTCGGGCGGCGAGCAGCAAATGCTCGCGATGGCGCGCGCACTGCTGTCGCGTCCGAAGCTCTTGTTGCTTGATGAACCGTCGATGGGTCTCTCGCCGATCATGGTCGAGAAGATCTTCGAAGTCGTGCGCGAGATCTCGAAGGAAGGTCTGACGGTGCTGCTCGTGGAGCAGAACGCGCGTCTCGCGTTGCAGGCGGCGAATCGCGGCTACGTGATGGATTCGGGCACGGTCACGATGTCCGGCGACGCGAAGATCATGCTGGACGATCCGAAGGTCCGCGCGGCGTATCTGGGCGAATAAGTCTTCGGCCAGTTCGAAAAAAAGCCGACCGTTGTGAGACGGTCGGCTTTTTTCATAGCCGCTTGCCGAGGCTCACGACTTCATCCATCCGATACCCCAGCTTTTCATAGAACCCGCGCAGTTCCGTCTTCACGCTCAGAATCTGCAAGTTGACCTTCGGGCAACCGAGCTTTGCGAGCGCGCGTTCCGCGTGCTGCATCAACGCGCTGCCGTAGCCGTTGCCGCGCAACGACATAGCGACGGCGAGCGAATACACCCATCCGCGATGCCCGTCGTAACCGGCCATCACCGTGCCGGCGATCGCTCCATCGAGCAAACCGACGAAGAACAGTTCCGGCTGCGTCTTCATCTTGTTGGCAATCGACAGCGCCGGATCGCGCTGCGGCCGCGATGCATCCGCGTACTCCGGAAACACATCGCGCCACAGGGCGATCACGGCGTCGCGATCGCCCGGCTCGAACGCGCGGATGATCACAGCGAATCGAGCACTGAACGCAGCATCGACATCATCTGGTCGATCTCGTCCTTCGTGACGTTCAGAGCGGGCATGAAGCGCAGCAGATTCGGACGCGCCGCGTTCAACAGCATGCCGTCGGGCTGCATCAGGCGCGCCTTTTCGACGATCTGCGGACCCTTGTCGCTATCGAGCAGCAGCGCGCGCAGCAGGCCTTCGCCGCGCTCGCCCTTGAAGCCGCGCTCATCCGACAGCTTCAGCAACTCGTGCTTCAGATAGTCGCCCTTTTCGCGCACGCTTTCGAGAAAGCCCGGCGCGACGAGTTGCGAGATCACCGAATGGCCGACTGCCGTCATCAGCGGATTGCCGTTGTAGGTGCCGCCCTGATCGCCGGCTTCGAAGCACGCGACCTCGGCCGTCGCCAGCAGCGCCGCGAGCGGCACGCCGCCGCCGATGCCCTTGCCGAGCGTCATGATGTCCGGCTCGATGCCCGAGAGCTCATAGGCGAAGAGCGTGCCCGCGCGGCCGCAGCCGCTTTGCACTTCATCGACGATCAGAAGCAGGTTGTGCTGCTTCGTCAGCGCGCGCAACTGCTGCATGAATTCGCGCGTCGCGGGAATCACGCCGCCTTCGCCCTGAATCGGCTCCAGCATGACGGCGACCGTCTTCTCGTTGATGAGCTTCTCGACCGACGCGATGTCGTTCAGATCGGCCTTCGGAAATCCCGGCACTTGCGGCGCATAGATGGTGTCCCAGCCGGCCTTGCCGCTCGCGGACATCGTCGCGAGCGTGCGGCCGTGGAAGCTGTGATCCATCGTGATGATCTCGAACGCGCCGTTCTTGAACTTCCTGCCCCACTTGCGCGCGAGCTTGATCGCGCCTTCGTTCGCTTCGGCACCGCTGTTCGCGAAGAACACCTTGTCGAAGCAGCTATGCGCGGTGAGAAGGCCCGCGAGCTGCGCCATCGGACCGTTATAGAAGGCCGGCGACGGGTTGATCAGCGTACGCGCCTGCTTCTCCAGCGCTTCGATCATGCCTTCGTTGCAGTGGCCGAGCGAGTTCACGGCCCAGCCCTGGATGAAGTCGAGATAGCGCTTGCCCGTGTTGTCGTAGAGCCAGGAACCCTTGCCGTGCGTGAAGACGATCTCGGGACGGTTCGTGATGTACATCAGCGAATCAACGGGGTACTCATTGAAATTCATGACAGCGGGCTCCACGAAGGCAAAAGAGGAAGTGGTGCGGAAAAAACAAAAGCCACGGAATGTCCGTGGCTTCATTTCGTACGTTTCGGCGATGACCGAACGTGAGCGCAAATGCATGACGTGCCAGCGGCATCCCTAGGGGAGCGGCGAGCGGCGACGTCGAAGTGCGTTCAGGATTTTGATCATTCGCGAAGGATACGTTAAGGGGTTGCTGCCTGTAAACCGTGCACGCGGATTTTTTCCGCGCGCACGGCGCAGCGCATGTTGCTCAGACCGGATGCGCGAGGTCGGCCGCGCTCGTGAACGAATCGGCGTAGAACTCGTCGTCCGGCAGCCGGTGATGCTGCGTGAAGTCGCGCTGCGCGGATTCCACCATGACGGGGGCGCCGCACGCGTACACCTGATAGCCGCTCAAGTCTGGCAGATCTTCGATGACAGCGCGATGAACGAAGCCGGTGCGGCCCGTCCAGTTGTCGCTCGCGTCGGGCTCGGAGAGCACGGGGACGAACTTGAAGTTCGGAATCTCTTTCGCCCACTGTTCGGCGAGATCCATCATGTACAGGTCTTTCGCGCGCCGGCCGCCCCAGTACAGCGTCATCGGACGGTTCAGGTTCTTGAAGACCGCATGCTCGATGATCGCCTTGATCGGCGCGAAACCCGTGCCCGACGCGAGCAGCACGATGGGCTTCTCCGATTCGTCGCGCAGGAAGAACGTGCCGAGCGGGCCTTCGAAGCGCAGGATGTCGCGCTCTTTCATCGCGCCGAACACGTGATCGGTGAAGGTGCCGCCCGGCATGTGGCGGATATGCAGTTCGAGCGGGCCTTCGTGATGCGGCGGGCTCGCCATCGAATAGCTGCGGCGCTTGCCGTCCTTCAGGATGAATTCGATGTACTGCCCCGCGTAATACTGCAGCCGCTCGTTGGCGGGCAGTTGCAGCTTCAGCTCGATGACGTCGTCGGCACGGCGTTCCAGCGCGTTCACGCGGCAGGGCAGCTTTTTGACCTGCACGTCGCCGACGCCCGCGACTTCGCGCACGTCGATGGTCAGGTCGGTCTGCGCGGTCGCGCAGCAGAAGAGGGCCATGCCGCGCGTTTTCTCATCGTTGGAGAGCGCGGACGACGAATGCGGCGCCTGCTCGACTTCGCCGCTCACGACGGCGCCCTTGCAGGAGCCGCACGCGCCGTTCTTGCAGCCGTACGGCAGGCCGATGCCCTGACGCAGCGCCGCGGTCAGCACGGGTTCGTCGGGTTCCACTTGAAACTGCCGGCCGCTTTGCCGGAGCGTTACGTTAAAAGCCATAGATCGATGTCATGCAATGGGGTGAATGTGTCTCGATGCTGCCGAGCGCGCGTTCCTGAAGCGGCGGATACAATGACCGGCATGATCGCCACTCGAATCCTGCGCCGCGCGCGCGTGCTGATCGTCGGCTGCGGCGATGTCGGCATGCGTGCGCTGCAGATCCTCAACGCGCGTGCCGCGCCGCCCCGCGTGATCGCGCTCACGCATCATCCGGAGCGCGCGGGCGAGTTGCGTGCGGCGGGCGCAACGCCCGTTCCCGGCGATCTCGACGTGCGTGCGAGCCTGCGGCGTCTGGCAGGCATTGCGCGCAGCGTACTGCATCTCGCGCCGCCGCCGCGCGATGGCCTGATCGACAGCCGCACGCGCGCGCTCGTCGCCACCTTGCGCGCGCCGCGCCGTTCGGCCGCGCGCCCGGCGCAGTCGGCCGTCATGCGGCAACGGCATGCGTCCGGCGCGCCGCTGAAACGCCGCGTTCAACGTCCGGGTTCCTTCGCGAAAACGTCTTTCATTGTACCCGACGGCCCTTTCCCGGCCAGCATTCGAAAGGCCGGCTTTCGCCCCGGCCTGCGCTTCGTCTATGCGAGCACGACCGGCGTCTACGGCGATTGCGGCGGCGCGTGGATCGATGAAACGCGGCCCGCGCGGCCGGAGAACGAGCGCGCGCGGCGGCGTGTCTCGGCGGAAATGCAGTTGCGTGCGGCGGGCGCGGGGAGCGGCTGGCGGGTTTCGATCGCGCGCATTCCGGGCATCTACGCGGGCAACCGGCTGCCGGTCGCGCGCATCGAGCGGGCATTGCCGGCGCTCGTCGAATCCGACGATGTCTATACGAACCATATCCACGCCGACGATCTCGCGGCGATTCTGGTGCGCGCGCTCTCGCGCGGACGGCCGCAACGCGTGATCAACGCATCGGACGACACCGACTTGCGCATGGCGGATTATTTCGATCGCGTGGCCGATGCGTACGCCTTGCCGCGCGTGCCGCGCATTACGCGAGAAGAGGCGCTGTCGCGTCTCGAGCCGATCACGCTCTCGTTCATGCGCGAATCGCGGCGGCTGTCCAACGCGCGCCTGAAGCGCGAGCTGGGCTACGTGCTGCGCCATCCGACGGTCGACGATTTCCTGAAAGCGAACGCGAACGCGCCGCGCTAGATCAGCGCAGGAATCGTTTCGAGCAGGATGAAGCACATCAGCGCGCCGATCAATGCGCCGATGAGATTCGGCGAATATTTATGGCGCACGTGCATGACGGCGGCGAGCACCCCGATGAGGACAACACTCAGCGCGACGAACGCGATCAGTGCGACGGTCGAGTGGGAGACCATGATGCCCTCCTGCTTTTTTGATAGTCATTATTGGTATCCGTTAGACCAGTATATGAGGACGGCAGAAGGAAGGCATGCTGCGCCGCAGCGCACGGATTTAGGGGCTTTCACTGATTTGCATGCTGAATGAAGGAGGCCGTGTCATGCGCGGGCAGCGCGCAGCGCCCGTCAGGCGCCGCGCAGCGCAGCGAGGTCGCTTTCATCGAGCCAGCGCCACGCGCCTTCGGCAAGTGTGGCCGGCAGCGCATAACCGCCGACCCGCTCGCGATGCAGTTGCTCCACGCGGTTTCCCGCGGCCGCGACCATGCGCTTCACCTGATGATATTTGCCTTCGAGCACGGTCAGTTCCAGCAGCCGCTCGTCGCGTCGCGCGGCGGCGAGCGCGGCGCTCGGCTTCGTTTCGCCGTGCAGCAGCACGCCTTCGCGCAGTTTCGCGAGCTGCGCATCGTCGAGCGGATGACGCACGGTCGCGAGATAGACCTTCGGCACCTTGCGTTTGGGCGATGTGAACGCGTGAACGAACGCGCCGTCGTCGGAGAGCAGCAGCAGGCCGGTCGTATCCTGATCGAGCCGGCCGACAGCCTGCACGCCGCGCTCGGCCAGTTGCGGCGGCAGCAGATGGAACACGCTCAAGTGATGCTGCGGATCGCGCGAGCATTCGTAGCCCGCGGGCTTGTTGAGCGCGACATACGCTTTTTCGCGATACGTCCAGAGATGATCGTCGACTTCGAATTCGAGAGCGGGTGTGACGGGAATATCGGCGCGCGGGTCGTCGCGTGTCTCACCGCCGATGCGCACGCGGCCTTCGGCGACGATCCCGCGGCACTGGCGGCGCGACCCGAAGCCTTGGGAGAAGAGGAGGGTTTCGAGGTCCATCGGATGAGCGGAGTTGAAGCGCGCATTCTAGCAAGCCGCGCTTTCTTCGCCCGAAGCGGCAAAAAGAGCGCCGTCCGCGCGAACGGACGGCGCACAGGCTGGCGATGCGCACGCGGACGAGGAGTTGTCCGGGCTCGCGTCATCGCCCAGGGAAAGCGACGCGCGCGTTACTGCATGTCGATGCGGCCGTACGCGCCATCGGCCTCCGCGTTCGGCCCCGCGGCGAAGAACAGCGTGTTGGACGGCTGCGCGTTCAGGTTGTTGCCGAACGCGATGCCCCACAGGCCGGGTTGCACGAGCGGCGTGCCGTCCGTGTTGATCAACTGGCCGACGAACGCGCCGGTGTTTGGATCGAACGCGTTGATCGTGCCGTCGCCGAAATTGCCCACGAGAATGTCGTTGCTGAAGGTGCCGAAGTTGCCGGGCGCCTGCGCGACGCCCCACGGCGCGTTCAGCGGGCCGTTCGGCGCGAGGCGAAGCATGAGATTGCCGTCGATATCGAACACGTCGACGAAGCCCTGGCCCGCGCCCGGCACGTCGTCCTCGGCGTCTTCGTCCTGCTTCGCGTAGGTCACGTAGATCTTCGCGCCGATCGCCTGAATGCCGAACGGCGCGAAGCCCGCGGGAATCTGCGTGTCCCGGAAGCCGCCTGGCACGGCGATCTTCGTGAACGTGCCGTCGAACACGTCGATCCGGTTGTTATGAAAGTCGGTCGCATACAGGCGATGGCCGCCCGACGCGTTCACCGCGATCGCGAGCCCCTTGTAGATCGCGCCGGACGCGCTCGAATCGACGACGGTGAATGCATGCGTCGTGTCGACCGCCGGCGCCCACGCGGTGATCGAGCCGCCTTCGCCCGCGAAAATGAACGCCGCGACGCCGGACTTGCCGTTGCGCGCGAGCGTGAGATCCGGGCCCTTGTTGAAGACGATGCCGGTCGGGCTGGCGGGACCGGTCGCGGACGGAGGAATCGACACGACGAGCGATTGCACGACGCCGTTGCCGTCGTAGAGCGTGGCCGTCTGCGTGCCGTTATTGGCGACCCAGACGAAGCCGTTCGGATTGAACGCGACGCCCCAGCTGTTCTTCAGATTCGGGTCCGTGTGCGGCGCGGGCACGGCGCCGTCCGATACGACGATCGACGCCTTGAAGCGCGTCGGCGCGGGCATGTCTCCGTCCGAGCCGCCGCACGAGGCGAGGCCCGTGAGGGCCACGACCGCGGCGGCGCAAGCGACGATACGGTTCCACAAGCCGGTTTGCATGATGGTGACTCCTCGGGTGCGACGCGCCCTCAGTTCGTTCGTCACCTCTAAACGGACAGGCCCGCGAGCTTATTCCCGTTTGCAATCCGGCAAGCTGTTTCCGACGCATTTCCCGACGCATTTCAGTGCGCGTCGCCGCGGCCCTTGGCGACCGTCGGTACGCCCCAGCCGAACACCGTGAAGTTAGGCGCGCCGTTCTCGCCGGAGGCCGCGCCGTGCCGCGTGCCGGCGCTCCAGCGGCCGTCGAAGGTCATCGCCGGAACGGTCGGCGTGGGTATCGCGCTGGCCTGACGGAAGTACTCGGTATTCGATTCGTTCTGCACAGCGAGCGCGCGGCGCAGCGTCGCCTGCGTTTGCGCGTTGCGCGGATCGAGCGATACCGCGCGGCGCGCATGGCGCAGGGCGCAGGCCGGGTCCTGATTCGCGGCGCATGAGCGGGCGCTGGCCATTGCGCTGTCGCGCGCGCGTTCCTGGCGCGACACATCGGCCGCAAGCTGCTGGATTTCCGGACTCCGTGGCAGGCTCGCGTAGAGGCCACGCATGTGACGGCGCGCGGCGGTGAGATCGCGGTTGGTCAGCGCTTGCTGGACCGCCGCGATGCTGTGCGCGACTGCCGCGGGAAGCGGCTCCGTGACGGGCGCGGCGGGCTTGTCGAGTGCGGCCACGGTCGGATTGTTTTTGACGCTCGTTGGTTGGGACGCGGTTGCGGTCGGCTGCGTGACCGGTTTTGCCGGCGCTTCCGCCTTTTGTGCCGGTGCGGGCGCCGAAGGTTTTGCTGTCGCGAGCACTGTGCTTTGGACCGCTGCCGGCGTCGTCGGCTTTTGTGTGGACGCGATGGCGGGTGCGGGCGTCGGCAGTTTCGCGCTTTCGAGCGACGCCGGCTTTTGTGCCGGTGCGACGGCGGGCGTTTGCGCAAGCGCGGCGGTCTCGCGCGGTTCCGGTTTCTGTGCCACTGCGATGGTCGGCGCAGGCGGTTTGATCGACGGCGTAGCAGCGGCGTCGGAAGCGCCCGTCGAAGCGGCCACGCTCGTCGTCGGAACTGGCGCGGGCTTCGTCGCGACGATCGTCACTGGCGGCGCGATATCGTGTGCAGGCGCCTTCGCCGTGGCGACCGGAGTGTCGACGCGCGGCTGAAGCGGCGCGGCTTGAGTCGTCGAATGCGCTGCGACCGGCGCATCGTGCGCCGCGGATGTCTTTGCTTCAGAAGCGTCGTTCGCCTTCGCCACGTTGGCCGGGGCGGGCGCGTCGTCACGGGACCGCGTCAAAGCGGCAGGGCGCGTCCTCTCGGCGGCGGGCGCGACGGATGCGCCGTCATGCACCGAACCCGCCGCGCTGATGCCGGTCTCTGGGGTCGCCGGCGCGACGTTGTCGTCGAGCGTCAGATAGAAATAGCCGCCCGCCGCGATGCTCGCGACCACGCTGCCGACCAGCATCGCGATGCCGGTGCGCGCGGGCTTGCGCGGCTCGCCGTCCGGCAGATCGCCGGGCTCGACGAAGTTCGGATACGACGTCAGCATCTTGCGGCGCACGAGGCGTTGCAGCCAGCCGCTGTCGCTCAGATCCACGATATCGAGCGGCGCGGGAAGGCGCGCGGCGGCGGTATCGGCATGACTCGTGAAAATCGCGCCCTGACGGTCGGCGCCGCACGCCGGGCAGGTGAGTTCCTCCGCCGCGGAAACGGTGCTGCAGCGGCGGCAGATCACCGAGTCGAGCGACAGCGAGTATTCAGGTCGATTCATGTCGCACCTTTTTGGAGTTATGGCTCGACGCATCGCGTGAGCGGCGCACGGCATCGCAAGTCCTAAGCAACCCGAAATGCGGGCGCTGCGCGCGCGAGCATCCCCGTGAGGCTCCGCGCGCCGGGATTTCGAATGCCGATGGTGGCCGATTCTTGCGCGAGCGGTGACGCGCGTATACGCGATGGCGCACATTCCGAAGGCGAAAGCGGTTGGCCATTCGGACGACTTTCTGCGCGCCGCATCATCGGCGACATTCAGCCATCGGGTACGAAAGGATGATGACAATGCAATCGAAGGGCTTCGATACGACCGCGCGGCAGTTGATCGTCGGACTGCCGCTTTTCATGGGCGCGATCGAATATATCTTGCGCGTGGCGCTGAAACAGCCCGGAAGGGACGATTTCTTCCCGATCTCGCTGGTCGCCTCGAGCGTCAGCCTCAACATGGCGCTGACCTTACTGCCGAATCAGTTTCGAAGCGGCTTCTCTCGCTGGGCGACAGGGCGTCGAATCAAACTCGTGGCGCTTATCGCGAATATGGGAATCTTCGCCTCTCTGATTGGCTTGCTTCTGTGGCTATACTTGCTCGTCGCTTCGTTTAGTGACGAAGTCAGGGGTCTTCTGCCGATGCATCCGCTGCGGGATTCTTTGGTGTACTACGTATTAACGATTGCCTTGAATGAATGGAAGGCCTGGGTGGAGAAATGTTGAACTTCGTATTGGGATTTTTTAGAGAGTATTGGCCCGTCGTGCTCGCGTCCGCGTTTGCATGGTATGGCGCGCCGGTCGTAGGGAAGTGGCTGGGACAGCTCACTCTGAAGCTGATTCCCGACGAATCCGACCATCACCCCGGCCCCGATTGAACGCACCACGCACGACCCTTCAGAACCCAGCCAGAAACCGCCCGCCCAAACGTAAAAAAGCCGCTCACAACGGAGCGGCTTTCTCGGAAATCGTGGTGCCCAGGGCCGGAATCGAACCGGCACGCCTTGCGGCGGGGGATTTTGAGTCCCCTGCGTCTACCAATTTCACCACCTGGGCCTGAATGGTTCGCATGGAAAATCAGTAACGAACCAATCGAGTCGGCGATTATGACCGAAAACGCCGTCGCCGGCAAGCGGCGGCGGCACCGTTTCACAAACTCGGAAATTACTGGGCGAGATACGTAAATTGCCCGTTCTTGATCACGCCCATCACGCTCGCGCGCTGATCCAGACCCACGTGATCAGTCGCGCTCGTGTTCACCACGCCGTTCGGCACGACGAGTTCATGCGCGCGCTCCAGTTCCGTGCGAAGCGCCACGCGGAATTCCTTCGTGCCGGGCTTGCCGGCCTTCAGCGCGCGGGCCACGGCATCCTGCAAGCGCGGATACACGCCGGCCGCATCGCCCGCGAACTGCGTCACGCTGCCCTTGCCGTACTTGTCCTCGTAGGCGCTGACGAACGCGAGCGCCGCTTTCTTCGACGGATGATCCGCCGGCAGCGTACGCGCCACGACGACCGGCTGCGTCGGGAAGAGCGTGCCTTCCACGTCCTTGCCGCCGAGCTTGATGAACTCCGGCGTCGCGATGCCGTGCGTCTGATAGATCGCGCCCTTGTAACCGCGCTCGACGAGCGTGCGCTGCGGCAGCACCGTCGGCGTGCCCGCGCCCGCGATCAGGACCGCGTCCGGCTTTGCCGCCATCAGCTTGAGAATCTGGCCGGTGACGCTGGCATCGGTCCGGTTGAAGCGCTCGCTCGCCACGATCCTGATATGCCGCAGATCCGCGAACTTGGTGAACTCGTTGAGCCAGCTATCGCCGTAGCTGTCCGCGAAGCCGATGAAACCCACCGTCTTCACGCCGTGATTCGCCATGTAACGCGTCATCACGTCGGCCATCGCGCGGTCGGTCTGCGCCATCTTGAACGCCCACACCTTCTTGCCTTCCTGCGGCTCCACGACCGACGCCGAGCCGATCAGCGTGATCATCGGCGTTTCGGATTCGGCGACGGGATCGAGCGCCGCGAGCGCGGCCGGCGTGATGTTCGGCCCGACGATCACATCGACATGATCCTCGCTGATGAGCTTGCGGATATTGCGCACCGCCGCGCCCGGGTCCGAGCCGTCGTCGAGGATGATGTACTCCGCGTTCTGTCCGGCGATGGTCTTCGGCCACATGAGCATCGCGTTCTTGCTGGTGATGCCGATCGCCGCGGCGGGCCCCGTGCTCGACAGATCGATGCCCACTTTCAGTTGCGCCTGCGCGGCGGCGGCCAAGACGGACAAGGCAACGCCGGCCACGAGCCGGCGCGTGAACTTCGACAACGTCATCGGAAAGGTCTCCAAGGGAAGGGTCTTCTTTTTTGAGGCGGCGCGCGCCGCCGTTTCTCTAAAGCTCGTAGCTTTCGTGCTCGCCGGAGAGCGCCTGTTCGATCAGCTTGCGGTTGAGCGACGGCGACAGCAGTTCGACGAGCGTATACACATAGCTGCGCAGATACGCGCCCTGTTTCAGCGCGAGCCGCGTCACGTTCGTACCGAAGAGATGCCCGACCGGCATCGCGCGCAGGTGCTTGTCGCGTTCCGGATTGAACGCGATATCCGCCATGATTCCGATGCCCAGACCGAGCTCGACGTAAGTCTTGATCACGTCCGCGTCGATGGCTTCGAGCACGATGTCCGGCGTCAGATTGCGCAACTGGAACGCCTGATTAATTTTCGTGCGCCCGGCAAAGGAGGCTTCGTAGGTGATGATCGGGTACTGCGCGAGATCGTCGAGCGTGAGCGTCTTGCGCTCCAAGAGCGGATGATCCGGCAGCATGACCGCGAGATGCTGCCACTGGAAGCAGGGCAGCGACACCAGTTCCTTATAGTTGGCGATGGCCTCGGTCGCGATGGCGATATCCGCCTGATCGTGGATCACCATTTCCGCGACCTGCGTCGGGCTGCCTTGCAGAATCGACAGGTGAACCTTCGGAAAGCGCTTCTTGAACTCGGCGATGGCGGCGGGCAGCGAGTAGCGCGCCTGCGTGTGCGTCGCGGCGATCACGAGATTGCCCTGATCCTGCGCCGCGTAATCTTTACCGACGCGCTTCAGGCTCTCGACTTCCTGCAATATTTTCTCGACCGACGCGAGGATGATGCGCCCCGGCTCGGTGAGTGATCTCACGCGCTTGCCGTGCCGCGTGAAGATCTCGACGCCCAATTCGTCTTCCAGCTCGATGATCGCCTTGGAGACGCCGGGCTGCGATGTATACAGCGCTTTCGCGGCTTCCGTCAGGTTGAAGTTCTGCCGGACGGCCTCGCGCACGAAGCGGAACTGATGCAGATTCATTTATAACTCAGCCGCATATCAAAGTAATTTTTCAGTCGTTTGCAATATATAGCAGGTTCTTTACTATCAGTCCAATTTTTCCAATATCCATATCTCTATCTGTCATAAGCAAATGAGCGTTCCGTCTGAACGGCTCGCGCGACAGGCACTCAATGGATATTCGATGGATGAGACGCGCAACGGGTCTGGAACACCGAGCTAGGACGTCGCGCTTTACACAAGAACTTGGGGCCCCCGAATGTACCAATACGATCAGATCGACCAACGCATCGTCGACGAACGTGTCGCGCAGTACGCCGACCAGGTCCGCCGCCGTCTGTCGGGCGAGTTGAGCGAAGAAGAATTCCGTCCGCTGCGTCTGCAAAACGGCCTGTACTATCAGCGCCACGCGTACATGCACCGCATCGCGATTCCGTACGGCAACCTGCGCAGCGACCAGCTCCGCATGCTGGCCACCATCGCGCGCGAGCACGATCGCGGCTACGGCCACTTCTCGACGCGCACCAACATCCAGTTCAACTGGGTCGAGCTCGAAGAAACGCCGGAAATCCTGCGCAAGCTCGCGTCCGTCCAGATGCACGCGATCCAGACGTCGGGCAACTGCATTCGAAACATCACGGCGGACCAGTTCGCGGGCGTCGCGCCGGATGAAGTGGTCGATCCGCGTCCGTGGGCGGAAATTCTGCGTCAATGGTCCACGTTCCATCCGGAATTCGCGTGGCTGCCGCGCAAGTTCAAGATCGCGGTGAACGGCTCGGCGGAAGACCGCGCGGCCGTGCAGATTCACGACATGGGCGTGTATCTGAAGAAGAACGCGCAAGGCGAAGTCGTGATGGACATTCTCGCGGGCGGCGGTCTGGGCCGCACGCCGATCGTCGGCGCGATCATCAAGCGCGATCTGCCGTGGCAGCACCTGATTACGTATTGCGAAGCCGTGCTGCGCGTGTACAACCGCTACGGCCGCCGCGACAACATGTACAAGGCGCGCATCAAGATTCTGGTGAAGGCGTTGTCGGCGGAAAAGTTCAGCAAGCAGGTCGAGGAAGAGTGGCAGCATCTGAAGGACGGCCCGTCGACGATCACGCAGGAAGAAGTCGATCGCGTGTCGACGTTCTTCGCGCCGCCCGCCTACGAAAAGCTCGCGGACACCGACGCCTCGTATGAAAAGCATCTGATCGACAGCAAGCCGTTCGCGCGCTGGGTCGAGCGCAACGTGCGTCCGCACAAGGTGGCGGGCTACGCGTCGGTGACGCTGTCGCTCAAGCCGCGCGAGATCGCGCCGGGCGACGCCACCGACAAGCAGATGGACGACGTCGCCGCGCTGGCCGACGAGTTCTCGTTCGGCGAAATCCGCGTGTCGCACGAGCAGAACCTGATTCTCGCGAACGTGAAGAAGCACGACCTGTACACGGTGTGGGAGCGCGCAAAGGCGCTGGGTTTCGCGACGGCGAACATCGGCTTGCTGACGGACATCATCGCGTGCCCGGGCGGCGATTTCTGCTCGCTCGCGAATGCGAAGTCGATTCCGATCGCGCTCGCCATTCAGGACCGCTTCAACGATCTCGACTACGTGCACGACCTGGGCGACCTGTCGCTGAACATCTCGGGCTGCATCAACGCCTGCGGTCATCACCATGTGGGCAACATCGGCATTCTGGGCGTCGATAAGGACGGCTCGGAGTGGTATCAGGTGACGCTCGGCGGCGAGCAAAGCTCCGGCGCGACCGGCGCGCATCTCGGCAAGGTGATCGGCCCGTCGTTCTCGGCGGAAGAAATGCCGGATGTGATCTCGCAAGTGATCGATACCTTCGTCGATAACCGTGTCGAAGACGAGCGCTTCATCGAGACGTTTAACCGCATCGGCATCGCGCCGTTCAAGGAGCGCGTGTACGCATCGCGCCAGGCACACGCTTAAAGGATTTCAGATGACGTTGATTATCAAGAATCGCGCGATTGTAGAAGACAGTTTCACCGTGGTGCGTGCAGCCGAAGACGGCGCACTGCCGGCCGTCGATGCGCTTCCGTCCGGCAAGATCATCGTGCCGTTCGCGCTGTGGAAGGAACACAAGGCAGCGATCGTTGCATCGCGTGCGAAGGACGAGATCGGCGTGTGGCTCGCGCCCGACGACGAACCCGCCGACCTCGTGCCGGACTTCGATTCGCTCTCCGTGATCGCCGTCGATTTCCCGGTGTTTCGCGATGGCCGCGGCTTTTCGATCGGCCGTCTGTTGCGCGAGCGTTATCAGTGGGCGGGCGAATTGCGCGCCATCGGCGATGTGCTGCGCGATCAGGTCGCGTTCCACGCGCGCTGCGGTTTCGACGCATTCGCCGTGCGCGCCGACAAGGACATCAACGACGCGCTTAACGCGTTCACCGAGTTCACCAATCTGTATCAGGGCGCGACCGACAATCCGGAGCCGCTGTTCCGCCGTCGCGCCGCGCTCGTCGCCGCTCTCGGAGCCTGATGTATGACGCCTGAATTGCAAGCCAAGGTTGAACGCCTGGACGCGCTGCTCGATTCGATCGCGGCGCGCCACCAGAACGTCAAGCTAGCCAGCAGCCTCGCCGCCGAAGACATGGTGCTCACGCACGCCATTCTTTCGCGCGGCGTTGCGATCGGTATTTTCTCGTTGAACACGGGCCGTCTGCACGCGGAAACACTCGGCATGCTCGACATCGTGAAGCAGCGTTACGGCTACGACATCGAGCAGTTTCATCCGCAACAGGATGCGGTCGATGCCTACGTGCGCGATCACGGCCTGAACGCGTTCTACGAAAGCATTGATTTGCGCAAGAGTTGCTGCCATATCCGCAAGGTCGAGCCGCTCAATCGCGCGCTTTCGGATGTGTCCGCGTGGGTCACGGGCCAGCGTCGCGAGCAATCGGTGACGCGCGCCGAGCTGCACGAGGAAGAGCGCGACGACGCGCGCAACATCGCGAAGTTCAATCCGCTCGCGGACTGGACCGAGACGGACGTGTGGGATTACCTGAAGGCGCTCGACGTGCCGGTGAATCCGCTGCATGCGCGCGGTTATCCGAGCATCGGTTGCGAGCCGTGTACGCGCGCGGTGCGTCCCGGCGAGGACAGCCGGGCCGGACGCTGGTGGTGGGAGTCGCGCGATACGAAGGAATGCGGCCTGCACATCACGAACATCAAGATCGTCGAAGAAGCACCAAGCTCCGCGATCTAACAGGCGCACAAGACGCCGCATCAAACCCTGTCATTGAACGCATCGTCAAGGTGAACCATGGCGCTGCATAAAAAAGGATCGACGAACATGAGCACGACGCTCGACTCTACCGTCACCGCACCGATCGTCAACAAGGCGAATCGGATGGATCACCTGGATTGGCTCGAAGCCGAGTCGATTCACATCATTCGCGAACTCGTCGCGGAATGCAGCAAGCCTGCGCTGTTGTTCTCGGGCGGCAAGGATTCGGTGGTCGTGCTCGCGCTCGCGCTGAAGGCGTTCGGCCTCGGCGGCAACCGCAAGACGACGCTGCCGTTTCCGCTCGTGCATATCGACACGGGCCACAACTTCCAGGAAGTGATCGACTTCCGCGACCGCCGCGCGGCGGAAATCGGCGCGGAACTCGTGGTCGGCCACGTCGAGGATTCGATCAAAAAGGGCACCGTGCGCCTGCGCCGCGAAACGGATTCGCGCAACGCCGCGCAAGCGGTGACGCTGCTCGAAACCATCGAGGAATACGGCTACACGGCGATGATCGGCGGCGCGCGTCGCGACGAAGAAAAGGCCCGCGCGAAAGAGCGCATCTTCTCGTTCCGCGACGAATTCGGCCAGTGGGACCCGAAGGCGCAGCGCCCGGAACTGTGGAGCATCTACAACGCGCGCTTGCACAACGGCGAGCATCTGCGCGTATTCCCGATCTCGAACTGGACCGAACTCGACGTGTGGCAGTACATCGCGCGCGAGAAGCTCGAATTGCCGAACATCTATTACGCGCATGACCGCGAAATCGTGCGCCGCAACGGTCTGCTCGTGCCGGTGACGCCGCTCACGCCGGTGCGCGAAGGCGAGACCGCCGAGATCGCGCAGGTGCGCTTCCGCACGGTCGGCGATATCAGCTGCACGTGCCCGGTCGCGAGCGATGCCGATGACGTCGAGAAGATCATCGCGGAAACGGCCGTGACGGAAATCACGGAACGCGGCGCGACGCGCATGGACGATCAGGCCTCCGAAGCCGCGATGGAACAGCGCAAGAAGCAAGGTTATTTCTAAGCGACACGCCACAGGAAGAAACGAATCATGAGCATCTATCAAGCTGAAGATCTGGGCGTGTTGCGCTTCATCACCGCGGGTTCCGTCGACGACGGCAAGAGCACGCTGATCGGCCGGCTGCTGTACGACAGCAAGGCTGTGCTGTCGGATCAGTTGTCCGCCATTTCGCGTGCGAAGAACAAGCGCACCGTCGGCGATGAAATCGACCTCTCGCTGCTCACCGACGGCCTCGAAGCCGAACGCGAGCAGGGCATCACGATCGACGTCGCGTATCGCTATTTCGCCACGGCCAAGCGCAAGTTCATCATCGCCGACACGCCGGGCCACGAGCAGTACACGCGCAACATGGTGACGGGCGCATCGACGGCGCACGCGGCGATCATTCTCGTCGACGCGACGCGCGTCACGTTCGAAGACGGCGTCGCGCAACTGCTGCCGCAGACCAAGCGCCACAGCGCGATCGTCAAGCTGCTCGGTTTGCAGCATGTGATCGTCGCGATCAACAAGATGGATCTGGCCGAGTACAGCGAGGCGCGCTTCAACGAGATTCGCGATTCGTATGTCACGCTGGCGCGTCAGCTCGGCTTGTCGAACGTGCGTTTCGTGCCGGTGTCGGCGCTGAAGGGCGACAATATCGTGACGGCGAGCGAGCGCATGCCGTGGTACGCGGGCGAGCCGCTGCTCGATCTGCTGGAGTCGCTGCCGGTCGCGCAGCCGAACGATCAGGCGCTGCGTTTCCCGGTGCAATGGGTCGCGCGTCAGGACGGCTCGCAGGCCGACGATTTCCGCGGCTACATGGGCCGTGTCGAGGCGGGCGAAGTGCGCGTCGGCGATGCGCTGACCGTGCTGCCGGCGGGCCGCGAAGCGACGGTCGCCGAGATCATCGCGCCGGTGCCGGGCGGCGTGGCGCCGGTGGATCGCGCGTTCGCGGGCCAGACCGTGACGATTCGCCTGACCGAAGACGTCGATGTCTCGCGCGGCGATACCTTCGTCCCGGCCACGCAGAAGGTCGAGCCGGCGAAGAAGCTGGAAGCCGACCTCTGCTGGTTCGACGAAGAGCCGCTCTCGCCGCAGCGCAAGTATCTGCTGAAACAGACGACGAGCACGGTGTTCGCGCGCATCGGCGCGGTGAAGCAGGTGCTGGACGTGCACACCCTGTCGCATTCGGTCGATCGCAGCACGCTCGAGATGAACGATATCGGCCGCGTGGCGCTCACGCTGCAGAAGCCGATCGTCGCGGACGAGTACGATACGCATCAGGGCACCGGCGCGTTCGTGCTGATCGACGAAGCGACGCATCACACGGTCGCGGCCGGTATGATTCGTTCCATCGCGGCTTAATCGACAAATACGCTTATGGGCAAGGTCTATCTCATCGGAGCGGGGCCGGGCGCGGCGGATCTCATCACCGTGCGCGGCATGCGGCTGCTCGAACAGGCCGACGTCGTCCTGCACGATGCGCTGATCGAACCGGCCATGCTCGACTATGCGCCGAACGCGAAGAAGATCGCGGTCGGCAAGCGTTGCGGACAGCGCTCGACGGCCCAGCATTTCATCAACAAGCAGATCGTGGATGCGGCGCTGGAGCATGGTGTCGTCGTGCGTCTGAAGGGCGGCGATCCGATGCTCTTCGGCCGCGCCGACGAGGAAATGCGCGCGCTGGAAGCGGCGGGCATCGAGTACGAGGTGGTGCCGGGAATCACTGCGGCGTTGGCCAGTGCCGCGACGCTCAAGCGCTCGCTGACCTTGCGCGGCGTGTCGCGCAGCGTGGCGCTCGCGACGCATTCGCGCGCTGCCGACAGCGACGATATCCGCGAGCAGGCGAAGGCGGATTCGCTCGTGTTCTACATGGGCCGCGACAGCGCGCCGGATATCGCGCAGCAATTGATCGACGCGGGCCGTCCAGGTTCGACGCCGGTGGCGATCGTCGAGGCGTGCAGCACGCCGCGGGAGCGCACGCTGACGTTGACGCTCGCGCGCATGGCGCTGGGCGAGGCGCAGGCATGGCTGGACCCGTCGCAACCGAGTTTGCTGATGATTGGAGAAGCGTTTCGCGAGCGGGCTGCTTCGGCGAAGCCGAAGGTGCATCTGAAGGGGATGCAGGCGGCGGCTTGATGCGTTGGGTTTGGCGGGATGGAAAGACGAAGCGCACCGGGGACGGTGCGCTTTTTGTTTTGCGAGCCGCGTGATCTAGATGTCCACCGAATCGATGTCTTTTACTTTTGCAGCGCGCGCGAGCGCAGCATCCAGCGTCGCCATCGCGTGAGCCTTGCAGTCGAGGGCCGTTGCGAGATGCAGGGCGTCTCCGGCACGCAAGGCAATCGACGCGTCGAGCGACAGCACCGCTGCTCGGTGAAATACCGGCGGTTCGATCGGCGTAAGTTGAAGATCGGTCGCGCACAGGCGCTCGAAGTCTCGCCACGCCGACGCCGATTGCTCGTCGGAAATCTGTCCGGTTCTTTGCTTGAGGGCCAACGCGCTCGCGAACTCCGTCACGCACCAGACGCCGGAAATCAGTTCGTCATGGCAGGACGCGTACCAATTCGCGGACGCCTCGCTCTTCGGTTCTCGCACGCAAAGCGCGACGAGCACGCTCGTGTCCACGTACACCATCAGTAACGTGCGCCGCCGCGTAGCTCATCCATGACCGATTCGGTCATGGGCATCGCGTCCCGCGTCTTGGCGAGTTCCTTTGCGAATGCGAGACGGTCCCACTTCGCTGGGCGAAGCGAAATCCCTCCGTCAACGGTCAAGCTCACTTGGACCTGATCGCCTTCGGATAGACCGGTGTGCCGAAGCAGATCGGCGGGAATACGAACGGCGAGGCTATTGCCCCATTTCGAGATAAGTAGATTCATCGCTGCCCCTGTGGCTATACGCACTTGTATAGCCATTATAGGATGCGATTCGTGGACGCGACATTCAGCCGAATGGCCTAAGCGCCGTGGTCGGTCTGCCGCAAACAATACTCCGCTACCGCCTGCAGCACCGCATCGTCTTCCCCAACGGCCGTCGCGCAATGAATCGCGACGCCCGGATGCGCTTCTCGACACGTCTCGACGATTTCCGGCAGATCCCGCCGCACGTGTCCGCCTTGCCCGAAAAACACCGGCACGACCGTAACCGCATCGCAACCGTCGCCGGCGAGCGAAGCCACCGCCGAAGGCAGATCCGGCGACATCAGTTCGAGAAACGCCAGCGCCACAGGCCGATCGCCGCGCGAAGCGCGCAGTTTCGCCGCCAGCCGCTCGAACGGCTCTTTCCACCGCGGATCGCGCGCACCGTGGCCGAACAGGATGATGCCGTGCTTACCCATCGCGCGCTCCCCGGAAGAAACGTCAGTGCCGCTCCACCCACTTCAGCCCGATCAGCCCGATCGCCAGATAGGCGAGGGCGGGCGCTGCCGCCGTGATCGGCGCGGGCCACGTATTCAGGTTGCCGATGTGCGAGAACAGCGTGTTGAACAACTGGAAGCTCATGCCGATCATGATGCCGCCGAACACCTTCACGCCGACCACGCCCGCGCGCGTATGCAGATACGCGAACGGCAACGACAGAATCAGCATCACGAAGACCGCGAACGGATACAGAATCTTGCGCCAGAACGCGATCTGATAACGCTGCGTGTCCTGATGATTTTCCGTCAGATGCTGGATATAGCGGAACAGATTGAACATCGACATGCGATCCGGCGAAACCAGCAGCACCGAGAGAATCTGCGGCGTCAGTTCCGAACGCAACGAATATTCGGGCAGCGTCGTCTGCGTCGCGCGATACACCGGGTTCAGCGTATCGCCCGGATTCACGGCTTGCGGCGGCGCGTCCCTCAGTTGCGTGTCGGTGACGCCCGTGAGCTTCCAGTGGCCCGGCGGCTCATACACGCCGCTCTTCGCGATGCGCACGTTGGTCAGGCGGAATTTCGAATCGAATTCGTAGATGCGCACGTTGGCGATCGTCGTGTCCGGATTGAGCGTCCCCACGTTGACGAAGCGCGTGACCTGCTCGCCGTTTTCCTTTGCCGTCAACGTGTCCTTCACCCACACGCCGGACTGAAAGTTCGACGACACCGACGACCCCAGCGCTTCCAGCCGCACGCGTTCGGACAACTGATCCGTGTAAGGCCCGACCACCTCGCCGATGAGGTACGTAATCAGCACGAGCGGAACGCCGATCTTCAGCAGCGAGCGCAGCGCAGCGCCGGTCGAAAGCCCCGACACGCGGAAGATCGTGAATTCCGACGCCGCGGCCATCTGCGCGAAAACGTAGATGGCGGAAATGAGCGCGGCGACCGGAATGATTTCGTAGAAGCGCGAAGGCGTCTGCAAGCCGACCCGCAAGATCGCGAGCGTGAATTTGTAGTTGCCGTGCCCGACCGTGTTCAGTTCGTTGATCAGGTCGAAGAAAAAGAACAGGCCCGAAAACGCGAACAAAATAAAGATGAACGCGAGATAAATCTGGCGCGCGAAATATCGTTCGTAGATGCGCATTGCGTCAGGCCCCCTTCGAACCCGTCAGCGACGAGAGCTTGAAAAGCGGCCGGTTGCGCACGCGCAGCCAGAAGATGAATGCGACGAGCGCGCCCACGATGACATGCAGCCCGACGAGCCCCACGCCGAACGACAGCTTGCCCTGTTCGATCCACGACTGCACCACGTTCAGCAGGTTCGAATAGGTGAGATAAATCAGCACGGCCATCACGAGATTGATGGTGCGGCTGCGGCGCGGGTTCTGATACGAAAGCGGAATGGCGAGCAGCATCAGATTGATTGCGATGAGCGGCAGACCCGCGCGCCACGCGAATTCCGCGAGATTTTGCTGAGTCGGATCGGCGAGCAGATCCGGCGTGGAAATGCCCGTGGTAGTGGGCGTGTTGACCACCTGATGATTCAAAATCTTCACACCATAGCGCTCGAACTCCATGATGCGGAAGTTCGGCTGGCCGGGTTCGCCGTCATAGCGGCGGCCGTTGTCGAGCACGATGAAACGGTCGCCGTCCTCGCGCGTTTCCGTGTGGCCGGTCTGCGAGACGATCACGCTCACCTTGCCGCCTTCCGTGCTCGTCACGAACACGTTCTGCACCGCGCTTTGATCCGGCGACATCTTCTCGATGAAGAACACGCGATGGCTCGACGGCGACTCGCGGAACTGTCCGGGCGCGAGCAGCGACACTTCATCGCGCTGCTGAAAGCGCGCCTTGATCAGCTTGCTTTGCTGGTTCGACCACGGCCAGCCGACGAACGCAAAAAAGATGATGAGAATGATGATCGGCGTGGCGAACACCGCGACCGGCTTGATGAGTTGCGTCTGGCTCACGCCCGAGGCCAGCCAGACGACCATCTCCGAGTCGCGATACCAGCGCGTGAGCACGAAGAGAATGGAGACGAAGAGCGTCACGATCAGCATGACCGCGAGATAGCCGATGACGGTGAGACCGATCAGCACGACGACGTCTTTCGGGTCGATCTGACCTTGCGCCGCGAAGCCGACGATGCGGATCATCATCGTCGTGAGCATGATCGTGAGCAGCACCATGAATACGGCGCCGGCCGTATACGCGAGTTCGCGCTGCAGGGAGCGTTCGAAGATCATTTGGTTAGCTTTGAGCCGGCGGGGGATGCGGAAATCTTGCGCGCACCTCTGGCAAACGGGAAGGCGTCAGCTCATCCTCGTTTCGCGCCTGTGACCGCCGCGGAAAAAATAGCGGATAATTGCGGCTTTCATCCTTCAGCCAAGATTTTATCCGAGGATAAGCGCGATGGACTTTAGCATAAAAGCCTGTGATTGGAGCAAAGGCGAGGCAAATGGTTTCCTTACCGGAAAGTCGGATGTCATCGTGCTCGGCATCTTCGAAGCGCAGACGCTCACGGGCGCGGCGCGCGACATGGATGTCGCTACCAAGGGCCTGATCTCGCGCGTTGTGAAAGCCGGCGACATGAGCGGCCGCGCGGGCACGACGCTCATGGTTCCGGAAGTCACCGGCATCGGCGCATCGCGTGTTCTGCTCGTCGGCCTCGGCAAACAGGACGCCTTCAATCAGAAAGCCTATGGCGAAGCCGTGCGCGCCGCATGGCGCGTGGTGCTCGGCTCGAAGATCGGCCAGGCCACGTTCACGCTTGCGCAACTGCCCATTCAGGAGCGCACCGGCGACTGGGCCGTGCGCGCCGCGATCCTCGCGCTGCGCGAGCTGACCTACAAGTTCACGCAGATGAAGAGCAAGCCCGACAACGGCGCTCGCTCGCTGAAGAAGATCGTGTTCAGCATCGATTCCGCCGACGAGAAAGCCGCGAAAACCGCGCTGAAGCAGGGCGTCGCGATTGCGAACGGCATGGATCTCACGCGCGATCTCGGCAACCTGCCGCCGAACGTCTGCACGCCGACCTATCTCGGCCAGACCGCGAAGAAGCTCGGCCGCGACTGGAAGCTGAAAGTCGAGGTGCTCGGCCAGAAGCAGATCGAAGCGCTCGGCATGGGCTCGTTCCTGTCGGTCGCGAAGGGCTCGGTCGAGCCGCCGCAATTCATCGTCATGCAGTATCAGGGCGCGGGCGCCGAATCGGGCAAGGCCAAGAGCAAGAACGCGCCGATCGTGCTGGTGGGCAAGGGCATCACCTTCGATTCGGGCGGCATCTCGATCAAGCCGGGCGAGGCGATGGACGAGATGAAATATGACATGTGCGGCGCGGGCTCGGTCTTCGGCACGATGCGCGCGGTGGCCGAAATGGGCCTCAAGCTCAACGTCATCGGCGTCATTCCCACGTGCGAGAACATGCCCGCGGGCAACGCGGTGAAGCCGGGCGACATCATCACGTCGATGAACGGCACGACCATCGAAGTGCTGAACACGGACGCGGAAGGCCGCCTCATCCTGTGCGACGCCCTGACCTACGCGGAGCGCTTCAAGCCCGCCGCCGTGGTCGATATCGCGACGTTGACGGGCGCGTGCATCATCGCGCTCGGCCATCACAACACGGGCCTCTTCTCGAAGGACGACGCGCTTGCGGGCGAGTTGCTCGACGCATCGCGCGAGGCGGTCGATCCGGCCTGGCGCCTGCCGCTCGACGACGAGTATCAGGACCAGCTCAAGTCGAATTTCGCGGATGTCGCGAACATCGGCGGCCGTCCGGCGGGCAGCGTGACGGCGGCGTGCTTCCTCTCGCGCTTCGCGACGAACTATCCGTGGGCGCATCTCGATATCGCCGGAACCGCGTGGAAGAGCGGCGCGGCGAAGGGCGCGACGGGCCGTCCCGTGCCCTTGCTGTCGCAGTTCCTGATCGATCGCGCCGGCGCATAAGAGCGGCATGACCCGTATCGACTTTCACACTAACGTAGGCGATCCGCTCGCGTACGCCTGCCGCCTCGCGCGCAAGGCGTATCTGAGTGGCAAGCCGCTCGTCGTGCTCGCCGAACCGCAGCGCCTCGCCGCGTTCGACGAGCAGTTGTGGACCTTCCAGCCGCTCGAATTCGTGCCGCACTGCATGGCGAAGAGCCCGCTCGCGGAGGATACGCCGGTGGTGCTCACGTCGAATCTCGACGAAGCGCCGCATCATCACGTGCTCGTGAATCTCGGTGCGCCGGTGTCCGCGCAGTTCGCGCGCTTCGAGCGTCTGGTTGAGATCGTCGGCAGCGATGGCGACGATCTCGCCGCGGGCCGCGAGCGCTATCGCTTCTATCGCGATCGCGGCTACGCCATCGAAACGCACAATCAGGGCGGTTGAGCGAACAGAGCGTGTGTGCTCCAGGCGCTACGCTTTCAATAAAAGTAGAGACCACCCAAGATGACCGACAAGCCCGATTCCTTCGATCCATCCATTCCCGTTCTGACCGATGTCGTCGTGCCCGGCAAGCCGGAATATGCGCGCGCGCCGTCCGTCGACGAAGCCGCGATCGAATACGATGCCGAGCAGATCGCCGACCGGCTGCGCGGCCGTTTCACGAATTTCCTGACGGGCGAAGCGCGCGCGCTGATCGAAGAGCGCTGCCGCGAAGTGCTGCGCGAGCATTCGTCGCAACTTGTTTCCGCGATCACGCGTGAAGTCGCGATGGCGCTCGAAGGGCGCATGAGCGAATGGGTGCGCGAGGCGGTGGAGAAAGAGTTGCGGCGGCAGCGCGGGGAGTAAGGGTTATCACGTAGCAAGCTTCGAGCAACAAGAGGGCTTTGGGATTCGCGTCTGCCTCTTTGCCTGTCTGTTCGAAGCGCGCACCGGACGCGGCAAGGAATGCCCGGCGCGCCCTTACCGCATCAAAAGAATGCAGCACGTCCGTTTGGTTAGGAAGCGGCCGCCATTTCTTCGTCGCGCGTGTACCACGAGACGCATGCTTTCAGCCTGTCTGCGAGATCAAAGATGTCATCCAGGCTTTGCAGAGGTACGCGGTCTTCCTCTTTCTTTTCATCGAAGACGCCGATGACGAGGCGGTTCTCGTTATTAAACCGCAATCTGCAGATCGGCTTACGATTGTTGTCATCGAACAAGACGGCACAGTAGCTGGCCGCACCGCGTATGGCTACTCTGTCAGCATGTACGGCGGGGCGCAAGATCGCGCGCACAATCTGATATGCCTCGACCTCGATCCGTGTCGGCTCTGTCGTCTCGGCAGACGCGTCATCAGACTCGGCATGAGGAACCGACGCGAGCAGTGTGGGCTCAGGGGTCATCGCGCCCTTCAGTCGCTCGTTTATCTTGTCAGCCACCAATTGCTGGAATGCGTGCTTCGTGATCTGAGTGAATTGATCCTTCACCGCGTTCTTGAAATGTTTGCCAGCTAGAAATTCCGCCGACACGAGACGCACGAATTCCTCAGGCGGCTCGGCCATCCACTCGTTCAACGTGTTCTTGATGGCGCGTGTGTATTTCAGATGATTTGCCGTCGTGAGTATGTTTTCAAGATCAAAAGCTATCTTGGCAAATTTTTTCAGTTCCTCGACATCTTGTTCGCGAAAATCAGCGAAGTTGAATTCGAAGAAAGGCTTCTCGTCCATCTTGTTTGGTTGTTCAAGATCAGTGAAAAACCGATAAACAAGGCCATTCGTCAACACGCCAAATCTCGCTTCCGTGACGTGGAAATAGCGAAAGAGTTGGCTAGCGTGGTTGATGCTCAGATCCCCGCCGCACTTCTTGCACTCGAACAGCATGATTGGCTCGCCATTTTTCAGAATCGCGTAGTCGACTTTTTCGCCTTTCTTCGTGCCGACGTCAGCGATCAGCTCGGGCGTAACTTCGAGTGGATCGAAAACGTTGTAACCCAGCAGGTGAATGAATGGCATTACCATTGCATTCTTGGTCGCCTCTTCCGTCTGTACCATGTCCTTTGCTGCGACGACACGTGCTGCCAGGGCTCTAACTTCGTCGATGAAATCCATACTTTTTTACCGTCTATGTTTGCGGGAGTTGCGTTCGCTTGTTGTCGTCAAGCAGTGCAAAATAAAAAATAGATGCGAATCTTGGTAGAAATGGAAAGCCTAGCGACCATTCGTCTATAAATCAACTCGATGCATTCGATTAAGCTCGCTACGGCGTGGCTGGCGGGAGCGACGTAATCCAAATTGGCTGATTGGGAAGAAGGGACTTCACCTCTCATTGTCTCGGTCAGTTACTTCACCGTCCGGGACGAAGAGCGTTCCGCATTCGAGCCGATCACGTTGTCGCTTTTTATTGCGCGTTGGCAGTTTTAATCTGGAAGAAGCAAAAAGGCTGCTTCAGCTCAAAGCCGAAGCAGCCTCTTTTGCGCCAACGGAACCGCGCTGCAGCTACATGCCTAGCCCGTCACCGCCCCCTTGTTCGCCGGCCCCGCGAGCGCCGCGAACTTCGCCAGCACGCCGCGTGTGTACTTCGGCGCGGGCTGCTTCCACGCGGCGCGTCGTTTCGCCAGTTCGGCATCGTCGACATTCAGTTGCAGCAACAGCTTGTGCGCGTCGATGGTGATCGAATCGCCTTCGTGCACGAGCGCGATCGTGCCGCCCGCGAACGCTTCCGGCGCGACGTGCCCGACCACCATGCCCCACGTGCCGCCCGAAAAGCGCCCGTCGGTGATGAACCCGACCGATTCGCCCAGCCCCTTGCCGATGATCGCCGATGTCGGCGCGAGCATCTCAGGCATGCCGGGACCGCCTTGCGGCCCGAGATAGCGCAGCACGAGAATGTCGCCGGCCTTGATCTTGTCGGAGAGAATCGCGTCCATCGCGCTTTGCTCGTCGTCGAACACGCGCGCCGGGCCCGTGATGACCGGATTCTTGAGGCCCGTGATTTTCGCGACCGCGCCGTCTTCCGCCAGATTGCCGCGCAGGATCGCCAGATGCCCTTCCTTGTACAGCGCCTGCTCGATCGGGAAGATGACCTTCTGATCCGCGCGCGGCTTGCCCGGCACATCCTTGAGTTCTTCGGCGATCGTGCGGCCCGTGATCGTCATGCAGTCGCCGTGCAGCAGGCCCGCATCGAGCAGGATCTTCAGCACTTGCGGGATGCCGCCTGCCTTGTGCAGATCGGTCGCGACATATTGACCCGACGGCTTCAGATCGCAGATGACCGGCACTTTCTTGCGCATGCGCTCGAAGTCGTCGATGCTCCATTCCACTTCCGCGGCATGCGCGATCGCCAGATAGTGCAGCACGGCGTTGGTCGAGCCGCCCGTCGCCATGATCAGCGCGACCGCGTTTTCGATCGACTCCTTCGTGATGATGTCGCGCGGCTTCAAATCCTTCTTCACCGCTTCGACGAGCACGCGCGCGGATTCGGCGGCGGAATCGACCTTTTCCTGATCGGGATTCGCCATCGTCGACGAGTACATCAGCGACATGCCGAGTGCCTCGAACGACGAGCTCATCGTGTTCGCGGTGTACATGCCGCCGCACGAGCCGGTGGACGGACACGCGTTTTTCTCGACGCCCTTGAAATCTTCCTCCGACATGCGGCCCGCCGTGAATTCGCCGACCGCCTCGAACGACGACACGATCGTCAGGTCGCGGCCCTTCCAGTTGCCCGGGCGAATGGTGCCGCCGTACACGTAAATCGACGGCACGTTCATGCGCGCCATGCCGATCATGCCACCGGGCATGTTCTTGTCGCAGCCGCCGATGACGACGACGCCGTCCATCCATTGCCCCTGCACGGCGGTTTCGATGCAATCCGCGATCACTTCGCGCGAGACGAGCGAGTACTTCATGCCTTCGGTGCCCATCGACATGCCGTCGGAAATCGTCGGCGTGCCGAAAATTTGCGGATTGGCGTCGGACTTCCTGATCGATTCGATGGCGGCGTCCGCCAGGCGCTGCAGGCCCGCGTTGCAGGGCGTGATCGTGGAATGCCCGTTGGCGACGCCGATCATCGGCTTGTCGAAGTCGGCTTCCTGATAGCCGAGGGCGTAGTACATCGAACGGTTGGGCGAGCGGGCGACGCCCTGGGTGATGTTCTTCGAGCGGCGGTTGAAAGCCATGATGTGCTCCTTGAGGGGATGTTTTTGATCTCGTGCAGCAAGAATGCAGCCCCGGCATGTGTCTGTCCAATATATTATTCAAGGCTTATTAGGTCGCGGAATGTATCAATGGAACAGAGAGATCCGCCCATCGAACTGCGTTTGCTGCGCTACTTCGCGACAGTCGCCGAAGAGATGCACTTCGGCCGCGCCGCCGCGCGTCTCGCGATGACGCAGCCGCCGCTCTCGCAGGCGATCCGCGCGCTGGAAGAGGCACTGGGCGTTCAGCTTTTCGCGCGCACGAAACGCACCGTGGAACTGACGCCGGTTGGGAAAGACCTGCTGCCGGAAGTTCGCCGCCTGCTCGCTTCCGCCGACGCGCTGCGCCCGCTCGCGCAATCGCTCGCGCGCGGCGAGGCGGGCAGGCTGTCGCTCGCGTTCGTCTCCACCGCCGATTACGGCCTCTTGCCCGCGTTATTGCGCGATTTCGGCGCGCGCTATCCTGGCGTGCGCCTGCAACTGACGGAAGCGACGAGCGACGTGCAGATCGAGGAGCTCGTCGCCGGGCGCATCGACGCCGGCCTCGTGATTCCGCCGCTGCCGCCGCGCTACGCGAGTTCGCTCCAGTATGTGCCGATCGCGCGCGAGCCGCTGATGATCGCGATGTCGGAGAAACAGGCGGAAGAACTGGATTCGGCGGAGGATGTGCCCGTCGATCTGCACGATCTCGCGGCGGCCCCGCTCGTCGTCTTCCCGAGACGGCTCGCGCCCGGTTTGTATGACATCATCATGGGTTGCTACGGCGCGGCGGGGCTCACGCCGCGCATCGGCCAGGAGGCGATCCAGATGCAGACCATCGTGAGCCTCGTGTCCGCGGGCATGGGCGTCGCGCTCGTGCCGCAGTCGCTGCGTCATCTGCGGCGCACGGGCGTCGTGTATCGTCCGTTGCTCGACCCCGGTCCCATCGTGGAAACGGGACTGGTATGGCGCTTCGCGGAAGTGAGCCCCGTGCTCGCCGGGTTCATCGAAATCGTCCGTTCGCGGGCTGAAAGCGCCGGTTCTGTATGATTCGCCTTTGAAAGTCGCTCAGCTCCCCACATCAGAATGCTCATACATCCCAATTTCGATCCCGTCGCGATTCATCTCGGTCCGCTCGCCGTGCGCTGGTACGGCCTCATGTATCTGGTGGCGTTCGTGTCGGCCATCGTCATCGGCCGGCTGCGCCTGCGGCTGCCTTACGTCGCCGCTCAAGGCTGGAACGCGAAAGACATCGACGACATGCTGTTCTACGGCGTGCTCGGCACGATTCTCGGCGGACGCCTGGGCTACGTGATTTTTTACAAGGCGAGCTTTTACGCGGCGCATCCGCTCGATATCTTCAAGGTCTGGGAAGGCGGCATGTCGTTTCACGGCGGCTTTCTCGGCGTGACGCTCGCGATGGTGCTGTTCGCGTTTCAGCGCAAGCGCACCTGGCTGCAAGTGACGGATTTCGTCGCGCCGATGGTGCCGCTCGGCCTCGCGGCGGGGCGTCTCGGCAACTTCATCAACGGCGAACTGTGGGGCCGCGTGACGGACCCGAACGCGCCGTGGGCGATGCTCTTCCAGAATTCGACGAACGACGACGCGATCTGGCTCGCGAAAAATCCGCAACTCGATGCGCAATATCATCTCACCGAGATTTTTCAGCGCTATCACATGCTGCCGCGCCATCCGTCGCAGTTGTACGAGATCGCGCTGGAAGGGCTCGTGCTGTTCGTCGTGATCTGGACGTTCTCGCGCAAGCAACGGCCGGTGGGCGCGATCTCCGCGCTGTTTCTGATCGGTTATGGACTGGCGCGCTTCACGGTGGAATTCGCGCGCGAGCCTGACGATTATCTCGGCCTGCTCGCGCTCAATCTCTCGATGGGTCAATGGCTCTCGCTGCCGATGATCATCGCGGGCGTCATCATGATGATCTGGGCGTACAAGCGCAATCTGCGCCTGCCGCCCGAGCCTGTCCGGACGTAATCAGCGTCCCATTTGCACCGAACCCGACACGTCGACGGTCACGGTCGCCGTGCCGGCTTCCATCGCGATGGGCGAGGCCATCTTCGCGTCGGCGCTCATTGCGCGCGATTGCATCATCATGATCGGGCGCGGCTGATTCCCGCTGCGCCCGACGTTCACTTCCCGAATCGTGAAATTGCTGTAGCCGAACGCCTGCGCGGCGGTCTGCGCCTGCTTGCGGAACGAATCGATGGCTTGCGACACGAGCTTCTGCTCGGCCGCGCGCTGCGCTTCGGGCGACAGCGAGAACGCCACGCTGCCCACCTGCATCGACGAGCTCATCTTGCCCGCGAGCTTCGACGCCGCCGCGAAGTCATGCGATTCGAGCACGACTTCCGTGCGCCCGCGCCACGCGGAAATCTTGCCGTCGCGATCCGTCGACGGATACACCGTGAACGAGCCGCTCTTCGCCGTCACGCCTTCGACGCCCTTGGCTTCGCGCAACGCAGCCTCCGCGCGCTGATTGAGCGTGTTGGTGAGCGAGGAGGGATCGGCCGCTTCCTGCTCGTAGAAGAGCGTGATGTTGACGACATCCTGCGGCACCTGCGAGCTCGCCTGCGCGGAGAGCGAGAGCACGCCCGAGGGCTGCGGCTGGGTAATCACCGTCTGCGCGGCGGCGGATTGAGAGAAGCTGAGCGCGGCGCCGGACATCGCGAGGAGGGCGAGCGCGGCTGCGGTTTTTTTCTTGATCATCGAAGGACTCCGAATATCGCGTAATGTACGACGCGTTTTAGGCGTTGCCTTCGAGTAGTAAGTTCCGTGTTAGACGAGGCGCTCGGTAATGAATTGCCACTGCGCTTGCGTGACCGGTGTAATCGACAGCCGGTTGCCGCGGGCAAGCACCTGCATATCGGCAAGCTCTTCGTGTTCGCGCAGCGCCGCGAGTGCAATGAGCGGCGTCTTCTTCACGAACTTCACGTCCACGAGCATCCAGCGCGGCGTTTCCTGCGTCGATTTCGGATCGTAGTAGTCGCTTTCCGGATCGAACTGCGTGGGATCGGGATAAGCCGTCGAGCACACCTTCGCGATGCCCGCGATGCCCGGCTCGGGGCAGCTCGAATGATAGAAGAGCACGCCGTCGCCGATGCTCATCTGATCGCGCATGAAGTTGCGCGCCTGATAGTTGCGCACGCCCGTCCACGGCAGGGTTTTCTTCGGCGCGTGCGCGAGGTGATCGATGCTCGCTTCGTCCGGTTCGGACTTCATCAGCCAGTAGCGCATGATTGTTCGCTATGCGGAAATCGTCGGGGCAAATCGTCGGGGCTAGTCGTCGACGCAAATGAAAACGGCATCGGTAAAACCGATGCCGTTTGAGATAGGTCCCCGCCACAGCCGCTAGGCCGGCATCCTGAACCTGGGTTCAAGATTGGTCGCGGTAAGCAACACTTCGGGTACATCGGACTAGCGACGCGCGCGCCCGTGCTGCAAGGTTCCGCAACCGTGCCAATGTAGCATTGGTTCAAGGAATATATGACCTTGGCGAACCAGGCAGGGAAACGTCACTTTACACCAATCGTTTGCCCGTTGCAGCTATCTGGTGGCGTTCGCGCGGTTTCTTTTTTCGATTGACATTGCGCGCTGATTGACTCGACGCGCAAGCGCTTCACCGTGCCTGCTTACTGCGCTTCGTATTGCGCGATCACAGCGCCCAGTTGCTCGTTCATCGAGTGCATGGTGCGGCGGATCTCCTCGGCGGGAAACGCCTCGCCGTGGCGCACGCTGTCCTGCAGCTTAAGCAATTCCGACGCCAGCGAAAGCGCGGCCATCACCGCGATGCGATCCGTGCCGCGCACGCTGCTCGCGTTGCGCACCTTGTTCATTTCGGCATCGACGCGCGCGACGGCTTCGCGCAGCGCGGCTTCCGTTTCGGGCGAGCACGCGAGGCGGTATTGCTGCCCGAGAATGGATACTTCGATCTGCGTGGTCGTCATGCCTTCTCCCCTTGATGATGCTCGCCGTGCAACTCCGCTTCATGTGCTTCCTGCGAATCGGCTTCGAGGAGATCGAGTTGATTGTCGGATTCGGCATGCTGCCCGGACTTGACGCGCGGCAGCTTTTCGAGAATGGCGTTGAGACGCACTTGCGCGTCGTCGATTTTGGCGGAGAGCGAATCGCGTTCGGATTGCAGCGTGTCGCGTTCTTCGCGCACTTGCGCGAGCTCGGCCTGCACGTTCGCATAATCGGCGCGCAGTTGTGCGAGTTGGTCCTGCAGCGCCTGATGCGCCTGCTTGTGGCGCTCGCTGATCTGGATCAGCCGGCCGATATTTCCTGACAGTGATTCGAGTTCGTTGAGCATGTGCTGCGTCCTCTAAAGACCTCGCATTTTAGCGCGGTTAAACAGCGCTTCCGATAAATGTCTCGTTTCGAGACGTAACAGCACGCGATCTCGCGCTTAAACCATCGATCGCGTGCATTCGTGTGCAGAAAACGCGAGCGCTGAGTGCGACCCGTGAGGACAGGTCGGCCCGGCTGCGCGTTCGGTTCTTGTTCGATTCGTCGTGCGCCGCGCCATGTTGTCCGTGCCGTTTTCTTGACGGCCCCAACCCGCGCTCCTACACTTGCCGCACTTTTGGTGCTCGCATTTGCGTTTCTCGCGGATGCAGTCAAACGGGAAACAGGGAGTGAAGTCCTCGAAGTCCAACCAGGACTCGCCGCGGACGAGCCAACCTGTGCTGCCCCCGCAACGGTAAGCGACCGCAACGCAAGTTGCAAGTCGTCTCATGCGCGTTTTTGCAGCGCGTGCGTGCCGATCCGGTATCGCGCATGCCTCACTGCAAGAAACGTGACGACGCCACTGCGCACGATGCGCGGGAAGGCGAGACGATGCGTCGCCAGCCCGGATACCGGCCAGAGTTCGACGCATGCGCGCATGAATGCGCGCTGCGTTTCGTCGCGCATCGTCCTCGCGGGGAGCGGGGCCGCGCTCACGCGGACACGGATACTTCACGCATGGTTTCGCCACTGGCCGCGCTCAGGGACGGCCTCGCCCGTCATGGCGCGCTCGCCGCCACCGTCATCGGCTTGCCGTTCGCACATGCCGCTCACGCCGCGGATGATGCATCGCAAACGCTTGCGCCCGTCGTCGTGACGTCGACGCGCGCCCCGCAACCGCTCGCGGATTCCATTCCGCAGACTTCCGTTTTCGACGAACAGGATATCGCCGACGCCAACGCCAGCGACGCCCTCGGCCTCGTCGCGCTCGCGCCCGGCGTGCAGATCACGCGCAACGGCGGGCCGGGCGCGAATTCGGGGCTTTACATACGCGGCGCGGCCTCGTCGCAATCGCTCGTGCTGATCGACGGCGTGCGCGTGGAGTCGGCATCGCTCGGCGCGGCGCAGTTGTCGCAACTGATGCTCGATCAGATCGGGCGCGTCGAGGTCGTGAACGGCAACGTGTCCGCGCTGTATGGCTCGAATGCGATCGGCGGCGTCGTGCAAATTTTCACGAAGGAGGGCGAGCCGCATCCGCCGCGCTTCAACTTCGAGGCCGAGTACGGCAGCTATCACACGCAGCGGCAGTCGGCGGGCGTGAACGGCGCGCTCGACAAGGACGGCCGCACGACCTTCAGCGTCAACGTCTCGCGCGAGAAGACCGACGGCTTCACGTCGATCGATCCGAACATCGCGCCCAACGCGAATCCGAACGCGAACGGCTATCTCAACGAAAGCCTCGCGGCGACTCTGCGCCACAAATTCAGCGACAAGTGGGACGCGGGCGTGCGCTTTCTGCAATCGAACGGCGTCAACAGTTTCGACGATGCCTACGGCCTGCCGACCGATATCAACGAAACGCACGATCGCGTGCGCTCCGCGTCCGTGTTCGCGAACGGCAGGATCACGGACAACTGGACCACGCATTTCACCATCGCGCAGGGGCAGGACCGCTCGAACATCGAGCAGAACGGCGTCTACACGAGCCGCTTCAATTCGGAGAATCGTCAATACACCTGGCAGAACGATGTCAGGCTGAGCGATGCGCACAAGCTGCTGTTCGGCTACGAACATCTCGATCAGACGCTCGACTCCGATCAGTTCGACGCGCCCGATCGTCACGTGAATTCGGTGTTCGCGGGCTATGTCGGGCGCATCGGAGCGAGTGAATTGCAGGCGAATCTGCGGCACGACCAGTATTCCGATTTCGGCGGCGCGAACAGCTACTATCTGGGCTACGCCTACAACTTCGATGCGCACTGGCGCGCGAGCGCGAGCTATGCGGCGTCGTTTCGCGCGCCGAGCTTCGACGACCTCTACTATCCGATGAGCGGCAATCCGTCGATCCAGCCGGAGCGCAGCCATTCGGTCGAGGCCGCGCTGCAGTACGCATCGAATGCGCTGGGCGTCGCGCGCGTCACGCTGTTCCAGACGCGCTATTCGAATCTGATCGACTATGTATCCAACGGCGGCTTCTACTATGTCGCGCAGAACGTCGGGCGCGCGAAGGTGCAGGGTATCGAAGGATCGTGGGCGGGGCATCTCGGCGCAACCGACGTGCGCGCGGGCGTGACGTTCCAGAATCCCGTCGATGAAACGAACAACGAAGACCTGACGCGGCGCGCGCGGCATTTCGCGACGCTCACCGCGCATCGGACCATCGGGCGCTGGCGCGTCGGCGGCGAATGGATCGTGAGCGGCGAGCGCCACGATTACGACTCGACGCTCAGCGGTTACGGCATCGTGAATCTGTCCGCGCGTTACGACATATCGAAATCGTGGTACGTCACGGCGCGCATCGACAATCTGTTCGACAAGGACTATGAACTTGCGTACTCGTACAACACGCCACGGCGCGGCGCTTACATCACGCTGGGCTGGCATCCGTCGTGAGTGATGCCATTCCGCGCGTCCATGCGATGAACGCCGCTCGCGCCACGACCATCTGGATCGCACTCGGCGCCGCGTGCGTGTGCGTGCTCGTCGCGTCGCTCGCGATGGGCAGCGTCGCGTTGCCGGTCTCGCGCGCGCTCGGCGCGCTCTTTCACATGCACGCCGCGACGCCGGATATCGCCGATGACATCGTGCTCACGCTGCGTCTGCCGCGCGCGCTCGCGGGCTTCGCATCGGGCGCGCTGCTCGCGACGGCGGGCGCGTTGCTGCAAGTGCTGTTGCGCAATCCGCTGGCGGAGCCGTATGTGCTCGGCGTGTCCGGCGGCGCGGCGGCGTTCGCGCTCGCCGCGATGCTCGCCTCGCTGCCGTGGTGGAGCGTCGATATCGCGGCATGCGCGGGCGCGCTGGCCTCGATCGTGCTCGTGCTCGGACTTGCGCGCGGCGACGTCTGGCGCAGCGGCCAGGACGCATCGCCACGGCTTCTGCTGACGGGCGTCGTGATCGCATCGGGATGGGGCGCGCTGATCACGCTGATGCTGAGCATTGCGCCGGAGAACCGCTTGCGCGGCATGATCTTCTGGCTCACGGGCGACCTGAACGGCGCGGCGGCGCCGTGGCCCGCGCTGGCCGCGCTCGCTGTCGTGCTCTTGGCGATCGTGCCGGCCGCGCCGCAATTGAACGTGCTGCTGCGTGGCGATGCGGCGGCGCAGTCGCTCGGCGTGCCGGTCGCGCGCCTGCGCTTGCGCGTGTATCTCGTCGCGTCGCTCGCGGCCGCCGCCGCGGTGACGACGGCGGGGACCATCGGTTTCGTCGGCCTGGTCGTGCCGCATCTGCTGCGCCTTGCCTTCGGCAACGACCAGCGCATGCTCGTGCCCGCCGCCGCGCTCGCGGGCGGCCTCGCCGTGATGGCCGCCGATCTCGCCGCGCGCACGGTCATCGCGCCGGCGCAATTGCCGGTGGGTGTCGTGACGGCCCTGATCGGCGTGCCGATGTTCCTGTGGATGCTGCTGGGCAGACCGCGATGACGCTGCATCTCGACAATCTCGTGCTTCGCGTGGGCGCACGCACGCTCATCGACGGACTCACGCAATCCATCGAAGCGGGCGAGGTGTGGTGCATCGCCGGGCCGAACGGCGCGGGCAAGACCACGCTCATCAACGTGCTTGCGGGGCTGTCGAAACCGGCGTCGGGCGTCGTGTCGCTCGATGGCCGCGCGCTCGCGACATGGCGCGCGGCGGACCTCGCACGCCAGCGCGCGCTGATGCCGCAGGCCACGCACGACGCGTTCAGCGCAACCGTGCTCGATACCGTGCTGCTCAACCGCTTTCCGTATCTGACGGGATGGGGCTGGGAGAACGAAGACGACCGCATTGCGGCGCGCGCGGCGCTCGACATGCTCGGGCTCGCCGCGTTCGCGTCGCGCGACGTGCTGACGCTGTCGGGCGGCGAACGTCAACGCGTCGCGCTGGCCGCCACGCTCTGCCAGAACGCGCCGCTCGTGCTGCTCGACGAACCGCTTACGCACCTGGATCTGCATCATCAGATCGACTGCCTGCATGCGCTGCGCGATGCGGCGCGCGAGCAGAAGCGCACCATCGTGTTCTCGTGCCACGATCTGAATCTCGCGCGCCGTTTCGCGACGCACGCGCTGTTGCTCGACGGCCACGGCGGCGCACACGCGGGCCTCGTCGCCGACGTCTTGACGCCCGAGCGCGCGAGCGCCGCCTTCGGCTATCCGCTCGCGCTGATCCGCGACGGCGAGCATGAAGCGCTCGTGCCTTCCATTCATCGCCTCTGAAGGACTTCCGATGCAGAACGACATTCCCATGCCCCGCGCGCTCGACCGCACCCTCGAAGCGGAGCTGCGCCGCATCATCGACATGAAGACGAAGCCGCCCGGCAGCCTCGGGCGGCTCGAATCTCTCGCGCTGCAGATGGGCCTGATTCAACGCACCACGAAGCCGCGCATCGAGCGTCCCGCGATGATCGTGTTCGCAGGCGATCACGGCATCGCGAAAGAGGGCGTGAGCGCGTTTCCGCAGGAAGTGACCGCGCAGATGGTCGCGAACTTCCTGACCGGCGGCGCGGCGATCAACGCGCTGTCGCGTTCGGTCGGCATGACGCTCGAAGTGGTCGATGCGGGCGTCGCGACGCCCATTCCCATCGATCATGGCTATGAACGTCTGTCGCTCGGGCTGGGCACGCGCAACTTCGCGCACGAGCCCGCGATGTCGCGCGAGACTGCGCTCGAAGGCATCGCGCGGGGCGCGGCGCGCGTGCGGCATCATGCGGCGCTCGGCACGAATGTGATCGGCTTCGGCGAGATGGGCATCGCGAATACGTCGGCGGCGGCGTGCCTGATGAGCCGGCTGTGCGACGTGCCGATCGAAGATTGCGTGGGCCGCGGCACCGGCCTCGACGACAAAGGTCTCGCGCATAAACGCGATGTGCTGTCGAAAGCGCTGGCGCTGCATCGCGGTGAAGGCGATGCCATCGACACGCTCGCGACCTTCGGCGGCTTCGAAATCGCGACGATGACGGGTGCCTATCTCGCCGCCGCCTGCGCAGGCATGACGATCCTCGTCGATGGCTTCATCGCGACTTCCGCGCTTCTGGTCGCCTCGAAGATCGCGCCCGACGTGCTCGACTATTGCGTGTTCGCGCATGCATCGGACGAAGCGGGGCATCGACGCATGCTCGCTCATTTCGATGCCGCGCCGCTCCTGCAACTCGACTTGCGCCTGGGCGAAGGCACCGGCGCGGCGCTCGCGCTGCCGGTCCTGCGCGCGGCGGTCGCGTTCGTCGATGAAATGGCGAGCTTCGAGTCGGCAGGTGTGTCGAACAAGGAAGCGAACCAAGCCGATTGAGATGAACCGTCCGCTCGACGAACTGCGTTACTTCTTCACCGCGCTCGGCTATTTCACGCGCGTGCCGGTGCCGCGCTGGGTCGGCTTCGAGCGCGAGTACCTGAACGCGGCGGCGCGCTATTTTCCGCTTGTCGGCGCGATGGTCGGCGGGGTCGCGGCGCTCGTCTATCTCGCGGCGCTGCGCGTGTTTCCGGCGAGCGTGGCGGTTTTGCTGTCGATGGCCGCGACGCTCGTTCTCACCGGCGCGTTCCACGAAGACGGCCTGGCCGATTGCGTCGATGCATTCGGCGGCGCCTATACCCGCGACGATGCGTTGCGCATCATGCACGACTCGCGCATCGGTGCGTTCGGCGCGATCGCGCTCGTGGTCGCGCTGGCGCTCAAGTGGCAGACGCTGGCTTCGCTGCCGCCGCAACGCGTCGCATGGACGATGATCGCCGCGCACGCCGCAAGCCGCGTCTTCGCGATCAGCTATCTCGTCACGCTCGAGTACGTGCGCGCCGAAGGCAAGGCGAAGCCGGTCGCGCAGCGCATGCGCTGGCCGTCGTTCGCGATGGCGCTCGTGTTCGGCTTGCCGTGGCTTTTTATGATCGATATCAGGCTCGCGTGCGTGACCCTCGTCGTGCTCGCGGTCCTGCGCTTTTTCATCGGACGCTATTTCGTGCGGCGCATCGGCGGCTATACCGGCGATTGCCTCGGCTTCGCGCAGCAAGTGTTCGAAATCGCGATCTATCTCATCGGGCTCGCATGGATCTCGTCCTGATCCGGCATCCGGAAGTCGCCATCGAAGCGGGTGTCTGCTATGGACAAACCGATGTGCCTTTGCGATGCGACGTCCGCGATCTGGCCGGCAAGCTCAACGCGCGCATGCACGCGCTAAACGTGCCCGCTTGCGCCGATGGCTGGCACGCGAGTCCCTTGCAGCGATGCGCAACGCTTGCTCAAGCCCTTTCGTCCGATGCGCATATCGACGCACGCCTCGCCGAAATGCACTTCGGCGCGTGGGAGGGCCGCGCATGGGACACGATCGATCGCGCGCTCATCGATGCCTGGGCCGCCGACATCGAGCACGCGCGCCCGCACGGCGGCGAGAGCCTCGCGCAGTTTGCCGGTCGCGTGCTGGCATGGTTCGGCGAAACATGCGCGAACCGCGACGAAGCCGTGCATGTGCTCGCGCATGCGGGCGTCGTGCGCGTGCTCGCGGCGCATCTGCTCGGCATCGCGCGCGAGAACACGCTGCAATGGCCGCTCGATTTCGGCGGTGTCGCGTGGTTCAGGCGCGTGCGCGGACAGTGGCTGCTCGTGCGCTGGAACGCGTGACTACTTGGGTCGTTTCTCGCGCGCTGCATCGAGATCGCGGCACAACTCAGTCGCGCCCAGCGCGAGCCGAGGCGTTGGCCGGTTGATGAGATCGCCGTCGATGCCGAAGAGATTGCCGCGGGACACGGCGGTGAGCGCTGGCCAGCGTTTCCATCGGTCGAGCGCGGGTAACGTGCGCTCGGGCTTCGTCGCGCCGGGCGTCGCGGTGACGATCGCTTCGGGATTCGCCGCGAGCACGGCTTCGGTCGATATCGTCGGCACGCGGGGTTTTTCCGCCGCGAACACGTTCACGCCGCCGCACAGTCCGATCACTTCATCGAAGACGTTGTCGCGGTTGAGCGTCATCAGCGGATCGTCCCAGACCTGATAGAACACGGAGACGGGCGGTTTTTGCGCATAGCGCGTACGCAGTTGCGCGATATCGCGTGTGAATGCGCTCGATGCCGCTTGCGCGCTCGTCTGCGTGCCGAGTAACGCGCCGAGCTTGCCGATGCTCGCGGCGATATCGTCGAGGCGCTTCGGTTCGCTGAAATAGATCGGAATGCCAAGCGCCTGAAGGCGGTCCATCTGACGCGCCGCGTTCCCGTGCCGCCACACGACGATCAGATCCGGATGCAGCGCGACGATGCGTTCCAGATCGAGCGCCTTGTTGTCGCCGACGCGCGGAATGGCTTGCGCTTCCTTCGGGTAATCGCTGTACGTCACCGCGCCGACGATACGCGCGCCGCCGCCCGCCGCGAACAGCAATTCGGTGACATGCGGCGCGAGACTGACGACACGTTCGGCCGGCTTCGCCAGCGTGACGGATGCGCCGCTATCATCGGTGACGGTGATCGCATGCGCTTGCGTCATGAAGACGCTGATCAAAAAGCCCAGCGCGCGGCGTAACATCACGCGCATACCTCCCGCAAGGCGAGCGACAGACGCGCCCAGTCGCCTTCCGCGCCCGGCAAGCCGATGCGCAGGCTCGGCATCATGCCGGGCAGATCGAAAAGACGCGTCCAGATGCCGCGCAACGCGAGCGCGTGATGGAGCGCGGGCGCGTCGGGCGTCGGCGTCCAGGCGAAAAGCGGCGTCGCGCGCACGTCGAAGCCGAGGCCCGCGAGCAGCGCCGCGAGGCGCGCGCCGTCGCGTTGCAGGCGTTCGCGCGTGGCGCGCTGCCATTCGGTATCGGCGAAAGCGGCCTCTACCGCGTGGCGCGCGGGGCCGCTCACGGTCCACGCGCCGAGCGCGTCGCGCAACGGATCGATGACCGACGGCGACGCCAGCACGAAGCCCGCGCGAATGCCCGCGAGCCCGAAGAACTTGCCGACGGAGCGCAGCACGATCAACCCGTCGCGCGCGGTTTCGCTCGCAAGGGACGCCGCGGGATCGACATCGGCGAACGCTTCATCGACGATCAGCGTGCCGCCGCGCGCCGCAAGCCGCGCATGCCAGCGCAGGAGCGTGGCGCGCGTGAGCCGCTCCGCGGTCGGATTGTTCGGATTCGCGACGATGACGTGATCGACGGTATCGGGCACATCGTGCGCGGTGACGTCGAGCGTCGCGATGGCGTGGCCCGCGCGCAGGAACGCCGGCGCATATTCGCCGTAAGTCAGCGGCGCGACGCCCGCCGTGCCGCGCGGCAACAGCGCGGGCAGTGCGCGGATCGCGGCTTGCGAACCCGCCACGGGCAGCGCGTGCGGCGCGCCGTAATGACGCGCGGCGGCGTCGGCGAGACCGTCGTCGTCTTCGGGCAGGCGGCGCCACGCATCCGGCGGCACGGGCGGCACCGGATAGCCGTGCGGATTGATGCCCGTCGAGAGATCGAGCCAGTCGTCGAAAGGAATCGCGTAGCGGCGCGCGGCTTCGCGCAGATTGCCGCCGTGACGGATGGAATGCGTCATCTCAACTGCCCGTGGTTGCGAAGAGCGCGGCGAAGATCAGCAGCACCGCGAGCCACATGAGGGTGGCGCGCTCGACGAGCCGCAATGCCGCGACGATGTGCTTCGGGCTCGCGCTATGGCCCGCGCCGAGCGTCGGGCGCGTTTCGAGCACGCCGTGATAGACGGCCGCGCCGCCGATCAGCACGTTCAGGCTGCCCGCGCCCGACGCCATCACCGGCCCCGCGTTGGGGCTGTCCCACGAGCGCGCCTGGGTGCGCCAGCAATGCCAGGCCATGTGCGTGTCGCCCGCGAGCGCGTAGGTCGCCGCCGTGAGGCGCGCGGGAACGAAGTTGAGGACGTCGTCGATGCGCGCGGCGGCCCAGCCGAAGCGCAGATAGCGCGGCGTGCGATAACCCCACATGGCGTCGAGCGTGTTGGCGAGGCGGAACATGAGCGCGCCCGGCCCGCCCGCGACGGCGAACCAGAAGAGCGCGCCGAAGATCGCATCGTTGCCGTTTTCCAGCGCCGATTCGACGGCGGCGCGCGAAAGGGCGTTTTCGTCGGCGCGTGACGTGTCGCGCGACACGATGCGCGAGGCCAGCGTCCGGGCGTTCTCGATATCGCCGAAGCTCAACGCCCGCGCGATCGGCGCGATATGCTGGCGCAGGCTTTTCGCGCCGAGCGCGAACCACAGCAGCACGACGTGCACGAGACACGCGTAGCCGAAGGGCAGGGCGCCGACGAGCGCCCACGCGATCGCGACCGGCGGCGCGACCGCGATGAACCACGCGAGCATGCCCGCGGGCCGCGCGCGAAAGCCGGTGTTCAGGCGCGCTTCGAGCTTCGTCGCGAGGTTGCCGAAGGCGACGAGCGGATGCCGCGCGCGCGGCTCGCCGAAAATCCGGTCGACGATCACGCCGAGCACCGCGAGCAGGGCCATCGCGTAGGCGGAGAGGAGAAGCATGGCGGTTCAGCCCTTGAGCACGGCGGCCAGGCCCGCGACCATCATGACCGCGCGCGTGCTCGCGGCGGCGACGCGCTGATTGAGCCGCCCGAGCTCATCGACATAAAGCCGCGTGACCGAGCCGAGCGGCACGACGCCCAGCCCGATTTCATTGCTCACGACGATGAGCTTCCCGCGCGTTCGGGCGAGCGCGGCATCGAACGCATCGAACGCCTGCTGCGCGGATGGCGGCAAGGTGGCGATGTCTTCGTCCGCGCTTTCGGGCGTGAAAAGCAGATTCGCGAGCCATAACGTCAGGCAATCGATCATCACGCAATGTCCCGCGCGATCCGCGTCGCGCAGCGCGCCCGCGAGATCGAGCGGCGCTTCGAGAAGCGTCCAGTGCGCGGGCCGGCGTTCGACGTGATGGCGAATGCGTTGCGCGAATTCGTCGTCATGAACGCGCGCCGTCGCGATATAGGTCACGGGCAAGCCGCTCTCGCTCGCGAGCCGCTCGGCATGCGCGCTCTTGCCCGAGCGCGCTCCGCCGAGCACGAAGGTGATATCCCGTGGATTCATCGCGCCATTGTACCGGCGGGCTAAGATAGCGCGTTGTCGCATAAGAGGATTTTGAGAATGCCATTCACGCCACGCGGCTCGCTGATGATTCAGGGCACGACGTCCGATGCCGGCAAGAGCACGCTCGTCGCGGGCCTGGCGCGTCTCGCGCGGCGCGGCGGCGTGCGCGTCGCGCCATTCAAGCCGCAGAACATGGCGCTCAACAGCGCAGTGACCGTCGATGGCGGCGAGATCGGCCGCGCGCAGGCGCTGCAGGCGGTCGCGGCGGGCGTCGAGGCGCGCATCGACTTCAATCCGGTGCTGCTCAAGCCGACGAGCGATCGCGGCGCGCAGGTCATCATCCACGGTCACGCGCACGCGAATCTCGATGCGCGTGCGTATCACGACTACAAGCGCATCGCCTTCGATGCCGTGCTCACGTCCTACGAGCGCTTGCGCGGCGAGTTCGATGTGGTGATCGTCGAAGGCGCGGGCAGTCCCGCCGAGATTAATTTGCGCGACGGCGATATCGCCAACATGGGCTTCGCCGAGCGCGTCGATTGCCCGGTCGTGCTCGTCGCGGATATCGACCGCGGCGGCGTGTTCGCGCATCTCGTCGGCACGCTCGCGTGTTTGTCGGAGAGCGAGCGCGCGCGCGTGCGCGGGTTTGTTATCAACCGGTTTCGCGGGGATATCGGCCTGTTGCAGCCGGGGCTCGACTGGCTGGAAGCGCAGACGGGCAAACCGGTGTTCGGCGTGCTGCCGTATCTGCACGGCCTCACGCTCGATGCCGAAGACATGCTGCCGAGCCAGCCGCATGCGCGCGGGGCCGATAGCGTGCTGAAAGTGATCGTGCCGGCGCTGCCGCGCATCAGCAATCACACCGATTTCGATGCTTTGCGGGCGCATCCGCAGGTCGATTTCTCGTATGTCCGCGCGGGCATCGCGCCGCCTGCTGCCGATCTCATCGTCCTGCCCGGCTCGAAAAGCGTGCAGCGCGATTTAGCGTGGCTGCGCGACAACGGCTGGGATCGCGCGATCGAGCGGCATCTGCGCTACGGCGGCAAGGTGCTCGGCATTTGCGGCGGCATGCAGATGCTAGGGCGCGAGATCGACGATCCGGCGGGCGTCGAAGGCGCGGCGGGGCGCGTTCGGGGATTGGCGCTGCTCGAACTGTTCACCGAGCTCACGGCGCACAAGCAACTGGAGAACGTCAGCGGGCAATTGATGCTCGGCGACACGCGAGCGCCCGTGCGCGGCTACGAGATCCATATGGGCCGCACGCACGGCGCGGCGCTTTCGCGGCCTTTCGTTGCGCTGGATGCGGGGCGTGTGGACGGCGCGTTGTCGGACGACGGCCAGATTGCCGCGACGTATCTGCACGGTGTTTTCGATACACCCGAAGCCTGCGCGGCGCTGCTCGCGTGGGCGGGCGTGAACGACGCCGCGCCGCTCGATTACCCGGCGCTGCGCGAAGCGTCGCTGGACAGGCTGGCCGATTCGTTTGCGGAAGCGCTGGATCTGGGCGCGTTGCAGGCCGCCTTCGCTCAATAAAGAATCATCTGCGTACACCGGAACATGGCGATGAGCTTGCCGTCGCCATTCGTGACGGTCGCGTCCCACACTTGCGTGCTGCGCCCGAGATGCACCGCTGTTGCCTTCGCGATGATCTTCCCCTCGCGCGCCGTCGAGACGTGATTGCTCTTGAGTTCGAGCGTGGTGAAGTTCTGCGCCTTCTCCGGCAAATGCGCGATGCACGCGTAGCCGCAGCACGTATCGGCGAGACCGACGACCGTCGCCGCATGCAGAAAGCCGTTCGGCGCGAGCAGTTCCGGGCGAATCGTCAGCTCGCCGGTCAACTGGCCCTGGTCGAGCGAGAGCAATTGCACGCCGAGCAGGTCGGGCAGGCGGCCCTTCTGGCGGTTGCGCAGGAAGTCGAGCGTAACGTCGGGGCGGAGCATCGTCGTCATGGCGTTGAATCCAAAATGAACAAAAAAGGAGTACGGCCGTTCGGCCAGTATGCCGGATGCACCCGTTTTGCCGATAATATCAACGCTCGACTCATGCACCTGTTCTTCTAAAGACGAAATCGTGCGCGCGGCGAAACCGGCGCGCCCAACAAAATCCGGGACACTTCATGACCGTGATCGTGGTGGCAAATCCGAAGGGCGGCGTCGGCAAAAGCACGCTCGCAACCAACCTGGCGGGCTATTTCGCCGCGCAGGGCGAGTGGGTCGCGCTCGCCGATCTCGACAAGCAGCGCTCGTCGCATGCGTGGCTCACGCTGCGCGCCGACACGTTGCCGAAAATCGAGGAATGGGCCATCGACGTCGATTCTCCCGCGAAGCCGCCCAAAGGTCTGGAGAAAGCCGTCGTCGATACGCCGGCCGGCGTGCACGGCAACCGTCTCGCGCTCGCGCTGGACGTGGCGGACAAGGTAATCGTGCCGCTGCAGCCGTCCATGTTCGACATCCTCGCGACGCAGGACTTTCTCGCCAAGCTGGCGAAGGAAAAGGCGGTGCGCAAAGGATCGATCCAGGTCGGCGTGGTCGGCATGCGCGTGGACGCGCGCACGCGCTCGGCAGACCAGTTGCATCGCTTCGTCGAAGGGCTCGATCTGCCGGTGCTCGGCTTTGTGCGCGATACGCAGAACTACGTGCAGCTTGCCGCGCACGGCCTCACGATCTGGGACGTGGCGAAGAGCCGCGTCGAAAAGGATCTGGAGCAGTGGGAGCCGATCATCGAGTGGGTCGCCAAAAAGTAAAAAGCCGGCGTTTCGTGAAAAACGCCGGCTTTTCTTGCATGACGAGAACGCTCAGGTCCAGTTCTGCGTCGGCACGTGATCGCGGCTGCCCTTGATGCGGTTCTTTTCATCGACGAACACGAGGTCCGGCTTCCAGCCTGCCTTGATCTCCTCTTCGTCGACCGAGGCGAACGCCGCGATGATCACGAGATCGCCCAGTTGCGCGCGGCGCGCGGCGGAGCCGTTCAGCGAAATCATGCCGCTGCCGCGCTCGCCCTTGATCGCGTACGTGGTCAGACGCTCGCCGTTATTGACGTTCCAGATGTCGATCTGCTCGTTCTCCATCAGGTTCGCGGCTTCGAGCAGGTTTTCGTCGATCGCGCACGAGCCTTCGTAGTGCAATTCGCAATGCGTGACCGTCGCGCGGTGAATCTTCGATTTCAGCATGGTGCGCTGCATGACGCCTCCTTCCTAATTGCCTTGATGTGCTTCAGATTTCGAGATTGTCGATGAGACGCGTCGCGCCCAGCTTTGCCGCCGCGACCACGACGAGCGGTGCGTCGGTTTCATCCGCGCCGGGCGCGAGCAGGTTCGAACGCTTGCGCACGCTGATGTAATCGGGCTTCCAGCCACGTTCGGCGAGCGCGTTCATCGCGTCGCGTTCGAGCGCGGCGATATCGCGATTGCCCGACAACACGGCCTCGCGCACGCGCTGAAGCTGCTCGGCGAGCTTCGGCGCTTCGGCGCGCTCATCGGCCGACAAAAAGCGGTTGCGCGAGGACAGCGCGAGGCCGTCTTCGTCGCGCACGGTTTCCGCCGCGACGATTTCGGTGGGCAGCGCGAACTGATGACACATGGCGCGCACGATCATCAACTGCTGATAGTCCTTCTTGCCGAACACCGCGACGCGCGGCTGCACGCAGGACATCAGCTTCATCACGACCGTGCACACGCCCGTGAAGAAGCCGGGGCGGAATTCGCCTTCGAGGATATCGCCGAGATTGTGCGGCGGATGCACGCGATACTCCTGCGGCTCCGGATACATGTCCTTCTCGGTCGGCGCGAAGAGCACGTAGACGTTCTCTCGCTGCAGCTTTTCGATGTCGTCCTGAGGCGTGCGCGGATATTTGTCGAAATCTTCGTTCGGGCCGAACTGCAGGCGGTTCACGAAAATGCTCGCCACGACCGGATCGCCATGCTGGCGCGCGAGGCGCATCAGCGAAAGATGGCCTTCGTGGAGATTGCCCATCGTCGGAACGAAGGCGGTTCGGTTCTGGCCGCGCAACTGGTCGCGCAGTTCATGGATGGAGCTGATGACTTTCATCGAGCGGGTGTCTCCTGTCTGCGCGGCGGGACGCGGCGCGGCGAAACAAGGGTAAAGGAAATTCTCAGGCGGGAGAGTACGCGAGTCTCACGTAAATGGGCGCGTAAGGCTCGGGCTGCGTGATCTCGATCAGCGATTCCCGCGACAGCTCCAGCATGGCGATGAAGTTCACCACGACCACCGGCACGCCGCGCGAGGTGTCGAAAAGCTCGGTGAATTCCATGAAGCGCGCGCTTTGCAGGCGCCGCAGGATCACGCTCATGTGCTCGCGCACCGAGAGCTCCTCGCGCGTGATCTTGTGATGCTGCACGAGCTTCGCCCGCTTGATGACGTCGGCCCACGCTGCGCGCAGGTCGTTCATGTCGACGTCGGGAAAACGCTGCTCCGCGGCCTGCTCGATATAGATGTCCGCGCGCAGGAAGTCGCGCCCCAGTTGCGGCAACTGGTCGATCTTCTGCGCGGCGAGTTTCATCTGCTCGTATTCGAGCAGGCGGCGCACGAGTTCGGCGCGCGGGTCTTCAGCGTCCTCGCCGGTGTCGGCCTTCTTGACCGGCAGCAGCATGCGCGACTTGATCTCGATCAGCATGGCCGCCATCAGCAGATATTCCGACGCGAGTTCCAGATTCGATTCGCGGATCTGGTCGACATAGCCGAGATACTGCGCGGTGACATCCGTCATCGGAATGTCGAGCACGTTGAAATTCTGCTTGCGGATGAGATAGAGCAGCAGGTCGAGCGGGCCTTCGAACGCTTCGAGAAAGATTTCGAGCGCATCGGGCGGGATGTACAGGTCGGTGGGCAGCTTCCACAGCGGCTCGCCGTACAGATGCGCGATCGCGACGCCGTCGACGGTGTCGGGCGTCGAATCGGTCGCGGGCGTGGCGAGCGCCACGGCGCGGTCTTCGCGTGCGTCGTCCCGCTTCGCCTCGTTAGGCGAATGCGGTTCGCGGCCGGCTGCGCTCACGTTCAGAAGTTCTGGTAGTAGACGTAAGGCGTCTGGTTCACGCGCGATTGCTGCTGCTTGCTGCGCTCGTCGAGGTCGATCGGCTGCTTGTCCCACAAAAGCGCGCGGCCGCGGCGCTGCTCTTCTTCCAGCGAGGGCTTCTGCTCTTTCAACTGATTGATGAACTGGGTGATATCCGATTGATACATGATCCGGCTTCCGTTGAGTCGAGGCGTGTTCGTGGGGCGAAGTTCGCGTGGGCGGCCAAGCCGCTTTTCGCCCGTGCGCCGCAATTTTACCGCAAGCGTGCCGCGGCAAGGCATCGCGTGGCGCATGTGTTCCGTGCCTTGAGCGCCGCACGCGCGTGCCGGTTTCGCGGAACCCGGCCGGAGGAAAGCCGTCCAATGGCGCACGTTGTGCGCGCGCCGGGCCGCTTTACGGCGTCGGCGCATGCCGATGTGGTGAAATAGCGCCTGCGTCCTATTCGCGGCGCTGCAAGTTTTACCATTCCATGTCACTCATCCCGATGCCGGAGGTCACGTTTGGCGGGCCGTTCGTTTGATACGCTGCGCGCGAAGCGCGTGAAGCCGCATGGCCCGAGGCGCATGTCCGTCTTGTCGATGGTGTTCGTCGCGTTAGCCGCGTTCGGCTGCGCCGCGCCCGCTTTCGCCAAATACGAAGTCGATGTCGATGCGCCGCGCAGCGTGAAGAAGCTCCTCAAGGAGAACCTCGACATCGCCCGTTTCGCCAAGCGTGACGACGTGAGCGACGACCAGTTCCAGTTCCTCGTCACCGCGACGCCGAAGGACGTGCGCGATCTCGTCGCGACCGAAGGCTATTTCTCGCCGGTCGTGCGGACCGACGTGACGACCGAGGGCGACGAGCGCAAAGTCAAGGTGAGCGTCGATCCCGGCCCGCGGACGACGGTTGCCTCCGTGCAACTGCATTTCACCGGCGCGGTGACGACCGAAGACCGCGCGCAGGAAAATGCCGCGCGTTTCGCTTTTTCGGTCAATGAGGGCGATCCCTTCACGCAAGACGGCTGGAGCGACGCGAAAAATGCGGCGCTGCGGGCGCTGCAGTCCAGGCGCTATCTGGGCGCGAAGATCGTGCGCTCGCAGGCGCGCATCAATCCGCGCGCGCATATCGCCGATCTCTCGGTCACGTTCGACAGCGGCCCGACCTTCACGCTCGGCAAGCTCGACGTGAGCGGGCCGAAGCGCTATCCCGCGTGGATCATCGATCACGTCAATCCGATCCGGCAAGGCGAAATCTACGATGTCGCGCGCGTGAACGAGTTGCAGCGCCAGATTCAGAACACGCCGTATTACGCGAGCGTCGCGATCGACGCGGACGCCGACGTCAACAAGCCGGTCGACACGACGCTGCATGTGAAGGTGAGCGAGTATCCGTACAACAGCATCCGCTACGGCGTGGGCTACGCGACAGATACCGGATTTCACATTCAGGGCGCGTATAGCTATCTCAACACCTTCAACGCGGCGTATCCGTTCACCATCTCGGGCCGGCTCGATCAGACGCAGCAGTACGGCCGCGTGCAGCTCGCCATGCCGCCGGATCCGCACGGATGGGTGAACGCGGTGTTCGGCTCATACACGATCACGGATGTATCCGACACGGACATCTACAGCGCGCGCGTCGGCGTGCAGCGCTCGCGCTCGCGCCAGAACATCGATACGACGTTTTCGCTCACGTTCTACGACGACCGCCTGACGCAGAACGAGCCGAATCCGTCGTCGGCGCGTGCGCTCGTGCCCGCGTGGACGTGGGTGCGGCGCGACGTCGACGATCCGCTCTTTCCGCGCCGCGGCAACATCATCCGCGCGGAGGCGGGCTTCGCCGTGAAAGGCGTGATGACCGATCAGACCTTCGCGCGCCTTTATACCAACGCGGTGCAGTACTTCCCGCTCGGCAAGAACGACCTGCTGCTGTTTCGCGCGGAGTTCGGCGGCGTGTTCACGAGCGGGCCGTCGAGCGGCGTGCCCGCCTCGCTGCTGTTCCGCGCGGGCGGCGCGAACTCGGTGCGCGGCTACAGCTATCTGAGCATCGGCAATAACGTGTCGGGCTCGATTCTGCCGACCAAATATATGGTGACCGGCAGCAGCGAATATCAACACTGGTTCACGCACGACTGGGGCGGCGCGGTGTTTTTCGACATCGGCACGGCGACCGATACCTGGGGCGAGCGCGTGTTCCAGCCGGGCGTGGGCGTCGGCGCGCGCTGGCGCAGCCCGGTCGGACCGGTGAATGTCGACCTGGCGTATGGATTGAAGAACAAGAGCATCAAGCCGTATCTGACGCTCGGCATCGCGTTCTGATGGAAAAGGCATGACGGATTCGACTCATTCCGCCGACGCGCCCGCTTCCGGCGACGGCAGCGCAGGCAACGCGGGCAACAACGAGACGCCGCCGAAAAAGAGCGGCTGGCGGCGCCTTGCGCGCTGGATCGGCGCGCTTGTGCTCGTCGTCGTGCTGATCGCCGCGCTCGCGGCCGGCGGCGTGCTGTTCGTGCTGACGACCGAGCGCGGCACGCGCTACGCGTGGGACGCGGCGACCTCGCTTCTCAAAGGGCAGTTGACCGGCAAGCTCGACGGCGGCGCGATCGCCACGGGCCTGCGCTTGCGCGATGTGCACTGGAAAGACGGCAAGGGCACGGATATCGCGGTGGATAGCGTCTCGGGCCGCTGGGCGCTCACGCGCGAGCCGCTGCGCTTCACGATCGACTATCTGCATGTCGGGACGATCGACGCGCGCATCGCGCCATCGAACGAGCCGAGCAAGAAAACGGCGTTGCCCAACGATCTGCGCATTCCGATCCAGCTTGCGATCCGCGATTTGTCGGTCGAGAAGCTGCGCCTGCATCAGGGCACGACGACGACCGAATTCTCGCGCCTGCTGTTCAATGGCCGCAGCGACGGCCAGCATCACGAAGCGACGGTCCAGCGCCTCGACACGCCGTTCGGCTCGGTCACGGCGGCGGCGAAGCTCGACGGCGGCGCGCGCCCGTTTCCGCTCTCCGGCGACCTGGGTTATGCCGGCAAGGTCGCCGGCGAGGCGGTGAACGTGAGCGCGCGGCTCTCGGGCTCGCTGGAAGACCTGATCGCCGATATCGACGCGAGCGGCATGAAGCTCAAGGGCCAGGCGCACGTCGAAGCGCTGCCGTTTGCCGACGTGCCGCTCAAGTCCGCGCTCGTCACCTTCGATCACGTCAATCCGCAGTCGTTCGCGCCGGGCGCGCCCGAAGCCGATCTCGCCGTGCGCGCCGAAGTGAAGCCGGTCGAGAGCGCCGACCCGAAGGCGTTCGTCGTCGCCGGGCCGGTGTCGATCGTGAACGCGAAGCCCGGTTCCATCGACAAGAAACTGCTGCCGCTCATCGACGCGCGCGCGAACGTGCGGCTCGACGCCGCCGAGCAAAGCATCACCGATCTGAATGTGCGGCTCCTGAAGAACGCGTCCGTCACGGGCGGCGGATCGCTCGCGGGCGGCAAGGGCAAATTCGACCTGAAGGTGGCGAAGCTCGATCTGAACGCGATCGAACCCATGCTGCGTCCGACCGATTTCGCCGGGCCGATCAGCGTCGTGCTCGCGGGCGACACACAGACGATCACCGCCGATCTCAACGACCCGAAAGCGGCGCTGCGCGCGCAGGCGAAAGTCAAGCTCGACCCGAAGCAGACATTGCTCGACGAAGTGAAGCTGACGGTCGGCAAAGGCCGCGTGGAAGCAAGCGGCGCGCTCAAGAAAGACGCCCATTCGAGCTATGACCTGAAGGCGAAGTTCGTCGATTTCAATCCGCTTCTGCTGCAACAGCAGTTGATCGCGCCGAAGCCCGCGCCGGCGAAGAAGGGCGCGACGAAAAAGGCGGCCGCGCCGCCGCGCACGATCGAGGCGCGCGTGAACGGCACGCTCGCGGCGTCCGGCCAGCTCGCGCCGACGCTCACGGCGAAAGCCGCGTTCAAGCTCAACGACAGCATGTACGACAACCTGCCGCTCACGGGCGAAGGCACCGTGCAGGTCGCGGGCACGCGGCTGCTGCCGAGCAAGGCGTCGCTCTCGGTCGCCGGCAACGACGTCGATCTGAACGGCAGTTTCGGCGCGCCGGGCGATCGCCTGCGCTTCAAGGTCGATGCGCCCGCGCTCGAACGGCTCGGCTTCGGCATCGCGGGCACGGTGAAGGCGGACGGCGATCTGACCGGCTCGATCGCGCATCCGAACGTCGTGGCGAACTATCAGGCCGATGGCGTCGTGTTCGGCGCGAACCGCCTCGGCCACGCGGAAGGCCACGCCGATATCCGCGACGGCGCGAACGGCCCGCTCGTCTTCACGCTGAAGGCGCGCGATTTCAGCACGCAAGACGTCGAAATCGCGAATCTCGACGCGAATCTGAACGGCACGCGTATGCATCACACGCTCGACCTGACCGCGACGGGCAAGGTGCGCGGCCAGCCGGTGAATCTCGCGGCCGCGGCGAACGGCAAGTTCACCGACGCGCCCGACGGCCCGCACTGGGACGGCGCGATCACGAAACTGTCGAACAAGGGCACGCCGTCGCTGAATCTCGAAGCGCCGCTGTCGGTGAGCTACGGCCCGCAGCGGCTCGTGCTCGGCGCGACGCGGCTCGTCGCGGAAGGCGCGGTGCTGAATCTGAAATCGTTCGCGATGGAAAACGGCCGCGTGCAATCGACGGGGACGCTCACGAACCTGTCGGTGCCGCATCTGCTCGAAGTGCGCCGGGAGCTGACGGGCGCGGAGCCGCCGATTCGCACCGATCTCGTTTTCGACGGCGACTGGAACTTCGCGCTCGGCGCGACCGCGACGGGCTACGCGCAGATCAAGCGCCGCAGCGGCGACGTGACCATCGACGGCGCGCGCGGGCTTGCCGCGCTCGGCATCACGGATATCACGGCGCGCGCCAATTTCACCGATGGCAATCGCCTGAACGCTTCGCTGCATGCGCAGGCGAGCCGCATCGGCGTGATCGACGCGAACGTGCACACGCCGCTCGTCAATCGCGACGGTATGCTCGCGATCGACGATAACGCGCCGCTCACCGGCGGCATCGACGCGAACATTCCCGAACTGCGCACGACCGGCGGGCTGCTCGGCGCGAACTATCTGCTCGGCGGCAAGATTGCGCTCAAGCTGGTGATCGCGGGCATCGTCGCGAAGCCGAATCTGTCGGGCTCGCTCACCGGCGACAACGTCTCGGCGACCGTCGTCGATCAGGGCGTGCAACTGAAGGACGGCACGATCCGTATCGCGCTGTCGGAGAATCTCGTCGATCTCCAGCGCGTCGAATTCCACGGCGCGAGCGGCACGCTGCGCGCGACCGGCAAGGTGCGGCTCGACGAGCAAAACCCCGATCTCACGGCGAGCATCATCGCGGACAAGCTGGAACTCTTCGCGTCGCCGGACCGCGAGCTGATGCTGTCGGGCGAAGCGAAGATCGCGAACGCGGGCTTGCAGGGCGGCATGGCGATCGACGGCAAGTTCACGGTCGATCACGCGCTGATCGATCTGCCCGAATCGTCCGCGCCCTCGCTCGGCGACGATGTCGTGATCGAACGCCCCGATGGCACCATCAAGGGCGAAAACACGGACAAGCAGATCGTGGCGGCGAGCGAGAAGCCGGTCGGGCCGTTTACGCCGCGCGCGAACATCGAGATCAACCTGGGGCAGAAATTCCGCTTCAAGGGCGCGGGCGCGGATCTCGGGCTCGCGGGCACCATCACCGCGACGAGCGCGCCGAACATGCCGCTGCGCGCGGTCGGCAATATCCGCGTGACGACGCCGGGTTCCTCGTACACGGCGTTCGGCCGCAAGCTGAATATCGAGAACGGCTTCTTCACGTTCAACGGACCGGTGGCCAATCCCGGCATCAACATTCTGGCGATGCGGCGCAATCAGGAAGTGGAGGCGGGCGTGCAGGTGACGGGCACGGTGCAGGCGCCCGTCGCCAAGCTGATCTCCGAGCCGAACGTGACCGACAACGAAAAGCTTTCGTGGCTGCTGTTCGGCCACGGCACGGATCAGGGCAACAACGTTGGCCAGCAGAGCGCCATGACGAGCGCGCTCGCGCTGCTCGGCAGCAAGGGCGGCGCGAAGATCGCGCAGACGGTCGGGCTCGACGAGTTCACCGTCGGTTCGAGCGAAGTCGGGCTGACCGACCCGCAGGTCGTGCTGCTTTCCAAAGCGATCAACGAGCGGCTTGTGATCGGCTACGAACAGGGACTGCAATCGGCGAGCAACGCGGTCAAGGCGACGCTGAGCCTCTCGCGCTTCTGGTCGGTGACGGCGTATGGCGGCACGTATCAGGGCGTCGATCTGTCGTACACGCGCAGGTTCAATTCGTGGGCGCGGTTGTGGTCGGGCTCGCCGGGAACGCAGGCCGTGCAGCCTTCGGCTGCGTCGGGCGCGTCGGGGGTGAGCGCGCCGTTCGGGGCATCGGCTACGGCGGTGGATTCGGACTGATCGCCGGATCAGGCATGACTGCCACAGACAACGAATACGCCATTGGGCAGCGTGCGCAACATGATCCGGCTTGCTTCGAACGACATGCCGCGGCCATCGCGATGATGCAGAAATGCGAGCACGCCGCCGCCGATGAAATGCAGCGTGTGAGAGGTCGTGTCAGACGTGGTCACGACGTCATGCCGTAAAACCTGCGCGAGATCGCCGATCTGCACCTGACGAATCTCGGGGATCGTCCCGCTGATGCTGCCGTCCTCGGTGAGGATGTACTTGTCTCCATCCCGGCCTTCGATCAATTGACTGCCATCGGGAAAATCGGTGCGCTTGCCGCCGGGAATGTCGACGAATGCACCGTTTGGCGCCGTCGCGCGTGATGAATCCCTGCGTTGTTCATCTGTCATCGCGTCTGCTTTTTATTTGATCAGGAAAGCAGAGTAAAACGCAGACGCGCAGAAGAATCAACGCTTGCCAATTGGCATAAAAAAAGGCCACGCACGTTTGAACTGACCCCGCAAAGTTGGACAGTTTTGGGCTAGGCCGCTAAGGGCTGAGTTCTGTACATCACAGGACTCAGCCCTTTCAGCTTCAGCTTGATGCGGTGGTGATTGTAGTAGTGAATGTAGCGTCTGATTCCGGCCTGAAGGGCTTCGATGCTCTCGAAGCGGTTGGGGTAGAAGAACTCCGACTTCAAAGTGCCGAAGAAGCTTTCCATGGTGGCGTTGTCGTGGCAGTTGCCCTTGCGCGACATGCTTTGCGTCAGGGCTCGTTGCGAGAGCAACGCCTGGTAAGCGCCCATCTGATAGTGCCAGCCTTGATCCGAGTGGACCAAGGGGCGATCATCGACTTCCAGCCTTCTGAATGCCTTTTTGATCATGTTGGCGACCATCGCGAATGCCGGACGAGTGGCCGTCTCGTAGGCGATGATCTCGCCGTTATACAGATCCAGCACCGGCGATAGATAAAGCTTTCGCTCGCCCACCCGGAATTCAGTGATATCGGTGACCCACTTCTGGTTCGGCCCCGCGGCATCGAACTGTCTTTGCAGCACGTTCGGCGCAACCCGTCCCACCGTCCGCGGAAGGCTTGAAACTTCTTCGGGCGCACCAGCGACTTCAGTTTCATGAGGTGCATCAACCGCTGGACGGTCTTGTGATTCACAACCGTGCCCAAATGCCGGACTGCGTGAGTAATGCGTCGATAGCCATAACGCCCTTTGTGCTGCTCGAACACAGAACGAATACGCGCCTTGAGCTGCGCGTGTTTGTCCGCCTTGCGTGAAGCCTTGCATTGGTAGTAGAACGTGCTGCGCGCCAGGCCGGCCACTTTCAGCAGGCCGTCGAGCGCAAACTCATGCCTCAACCCGGCCACTACTTGCGCTTTTTGCGCTGCGCTGTAGGGCTTTCCGAGCGGATCAAGGCATCGAGTTTTTTTAGGTACGCATTCTCCATGCGCAGATAGTTCAGCTCCTTCAGGAGCTCTTCCTTCGTGCGGGCCTCGTCGGGTTTGGACGAAACAGCTGGCGCAGATGACTTGGGTTGCTTCACGGAGCGTCCTCGGGGGCGCGGCTCAAGGGCCTGCATACCTCCCGAATCATACCGGCGCTTCCAGACATTAATCGCGCTCGGATTGCGGATATCGAAGATCGCGGCCGTCTCTCGGCACGACAGAGCCTTGGTGTGCATGAACTGCAGCACCTTCAGTTTGAATGGGCCGTCGTAGAAACTGTACTTCTTCTTAAACGCCGCCTCGCCATGCGCCCGCCACGCCGCCACCCATTTATGCACCGTGCCACGGCCCACGCCATGTTGACGCCCCACCTCTCCGAAACCGCCGCGCTCGCCTGATAAATAGTCTTGAACGACTCTGCGCTTGAGTCGTGCGCTGTACTTGCTCATGAAAAAACACCCCAAATCGTTGAACGGGTGTCCAACTTTTGGGGTGCAGTTCAGTTGTGCGTAGCCTTTTCGTGACGGCGCGACGTCGGGACGGCGCGCCTTACTTCACGCGCATGCCCGGCTTTGCGCCACCGTGCGGCTCCAGGATATACAGGCCCGGTTCAGCCTTCTCGTCAGCCGCCGACGCCGCCAGCACCATGCCTTCGGACAGGCCGAACTTCATCTTGCGCGGCGCGAGATTGACGACCATCACGGTGAGCTTGCCGATCAGATCCTGCGGCTGGTACGCCGACTTGATGCCGGAGAACACGTTGCGCGTCTTCTCTTCGCCGACATCGAGCGTCAGTTGCAGCAGCTTGTCGGAGCCTTCGACCGCCTTGCAATCGACGATCTTCGCGATCCGCAGATCGACCTTCGCGAAGTCATCGATGGAAATGACGCCGGCATCGTCCTGTTTCTTCGCGACGGTCTTGGCCGGAGCGGCGGCCGCCGTTGCTGTCGCCGTCTCCGCGGCCGGCGCGAGCGATTCGCGGTTGGCCGCCAGCAGCGCCTCGATCTGCTTCGGATCGACCCGCGTGGTCAGATGCTTGTACGCATTGATCGCGCTTTCCGACGACAGCGGCTTCGCGGCGTCGGCCCAGACGAGCGGCGCGATGCCGAGGAACGACTCGACCGCTTCGATGAGCTTCGGCAACACCGGCTTCAGCGCGAGCGACAGCAGGCGGAACGCTTCGAGGCTCACGCTGCATGTCTCGTGCAGCGCGACGGCGTTCGCCGGGTCTTTCGCCTGCTCCCACGGCTTCGCGGTATCGACGTAGGCGTTGACGGCGTCGGCGAGTTCCATCGTCGTGCGCAGCGCGCGGCCGTACTCGCGCGATTCATAGAAAGCGGCGATCTGCGAAATCGCGGCGCGCAGTTGACCGAGCAGCGGATGATGCATCGCGCTGTCCTGCACGCGGCCGTCGAAACGCTTGATCAGAAAGCCCGCGGCGCGGCTCGCGATATTCACGTACTTGCCGACGAGATCGCTGTTCACGCGCGCCTGGAAGTCATCGAGATTGAGGTCGATGTCTTCCATCGTGCTGTTGAGCTTCGCCGCGAAGTAATAGCGCAGCCACTCCGGGTTGAGGCCCGTGTCGATCACGCTCTGCGCGGTGATGAACGTGCCGCGCGACTTCGACATCTTCGCGCCGTCGACGGTGAGAAAGCCGTGCGCGAACACGTTCGTCGGCGTGCGATGGCCGGAGAATTCGAGCATCGCCGGCCAGAACAGCGTATGGAAATACAGGATGTCCTTGCCGATGAAGTGATACTGCTCGGCTTTCGAGCCGGGCGCGATCCACGCATCGAAGTCGATGCCCGCGCGGTCGGCGAGATTCTTGAAGCTCGCGTAATAGCCGACCGGCGCATCGACCCAGACGTAAAAATACTTGCCCGGCGCGCCGGGAATCTCGAAGCCGAAGTAGGGCGCATCGCGCGAGATGTCCCAGTCGGCGAGCTTCGCTTCACCCTCGTCGCCGAGCCACTCGCGCATCTTGTTGGTCGCTTCCGGCTGCGCGAGGCCGCTGACCCAGCCGCGCAGGAATTGCTCGCAGCGCGGATCGGACAGTTTGAAGAAGTAGTGCGTGGACGTCTTGCGGATCGGCGTCGCGCCCGAGACGACCGAATACGGATTGATGAGTTCGGTCGGCTGATAGGTCGAGCCGCAGACTTCGCAGTTGTCGCCGTATTGGTCCTTCGCGCCGCACTTGGGGCACTCGCCCTTGATGAAGCGGTCCGGCAGGAACATTTCCTTGACCGGGTCGTAAGCCTGCTCGATGTCGCGCGCTTCGATCAGGCCCGCCTCCTGCAGCGAGGTGTAGATCGAGTTGCACAGCACGCGATTTTCCTCGGCATCGGTCGAATAGTAGTTGTCGAACGAGATGCCGAAGCTGTCGAAGTCGCGCTTGTGCTCTTTCCACACGCGCTCGATCAGTTGTTTCGGCGTGATGCCTTCCTTCTCGGCGCGCAGCATGATCGGCGTGCCGTGGGTGTCGTCGGCGCCGACGTAGTAGACCTCGTGGCCATGCATTCGCAGCGCCCGAACCCAGATGTCCGTCTGAATGTACTCGACCATGTGGCCGATATGAATCTGACCGTTCGCATACGGCAGCGCGGACGTGACGAGGATCTGGCGGCGGCCGCTTTCGTGGGCCGAAGCGGTCGGCGCGGCGGAGGCAGTGGCTGAAATCGGTGCTGACATAGAGGGCGCGGCCTGGGGTTTGAAATGCGTGGGTTGCGAAAAAACGCGGATTTTGATTTTAGCAGGGTGGCGTGGCGGGGCTTTGGCGACGCTTCAGAACGAAATGATCCGCCAGGGCGTGCGCAAGTCCGAACTCGCGCGCCGTCTGAACGTGCATATGCCTCAGGTGGACCGTCTGCTCGACCCGCGTCATTCGTCGAAGATCGAAGCGATCGAGGCGGCTTTCCGTTCGCTCGGCAAGCGCCTGAATATCTCGGTCGCGTGAGCGTCGCGCAAAATCGCGCGCGCAAAAAAAACCGGGGTCCAATCGGGCCCCGGAGCAACAACGACAAGAGGAGAATGGCAGGTGATGGCCTCGCCATCCACCTACCGTAAGAACAGACAAGCGCCGCACGCCCAAGTTTCAAATTTTTTTCAGCCTGATGCGCGCACTTGCCGGCCGGTTCGCGCCGCCACCGTCGCGGCGGCGGTTTCCTCTTTCAAATCAAGCGCTTTACTGAACTTGCTGACCCGGCTGCGCGGTCGCGCGCAAATAGATTTCCACGCGACGGTTCTGCGCGCGGCCGGCTTCCGTCGAGTTGTCCGCGATCGGCTGGTTCTGGCCCATGCCCTGCGACGACAGACGCTGCGCCGGGACGCCGTGCGTCGAAATGTACGACGCGACGCTCTGCGCGCGATTCTGCGACAGCGTCTGGTTGTACGCCGGCTGGCCCGTGTTATCCGTATGGCCGATGACGTTGGCGATCAGCTCGGGATGCTGCTGCATCGTCTGCGTGACGGAATTGAGCACCGGATCGAACGACGGCTTGATCGCGTAGCTGTTCGTGTCGAACGAGATCGAATTCGGAATGTTCACCTTGAGCGAGCCGTCCTGCTGTTCGGTCACTTGCGTGCCCGTACCCTTCGAGTCGCCCGAAATCTTGTTCTTGATCGACTGCCAGTTGTAGCCGACGATGCCGCCCGTGGCCGCGCCCGCAGCCGCGCCGATCGCCGCGCCCTTGCCGCCGCCGAAGATCGCGCCGATGGCGGCGCCGGTTGCCGCGCCAGCGCCGGTGCCGACCGCCGTGTTGGTGCCCTGTTGCGTCTGGCAGCCCGCCAGCAGCGCGCCAGCGACGACGAATACGGACAGACGGGTCAAGAGTTTAGTGTTCATCTACGATCTCCTTTGAATCGACAAGCGGATTCGGCAAACGGTGCCGACAGTGCGAAAGGGTCTTCGGACGAGCCTTTGAACGAGCCTCTACAATAATGAGAAAGACGTCCATCTGCCCGATTCGATGCGTCCCCGGAAAGATTTGCAGCGGCATAGTGCAGTGCACGAGCCGCCGGGCGCAATGGCGTTAACAATTACTTTCAATTTCTTCAGTCTGTTGCGCCCGCCGAAGGCGATAAGCAACAACCGTTCCAATGGAGTCCCGATGAGTATTGACCGCGCCAAGATCGACGCCGCACTCGCCACACTGACCGATCCGAACACCAACCGCAAGTTCGCCGATACCAAAAGCATGCGCAATGTCACGGTCGATGGCGGGAACGTCGCGGTGAGCGTCGTGCTCGGCTATCCGGCGAAGACGCAGTTCGGCGCCATCCGCGAGCAGGTCGAGACCGCGCTGCGGCAGGTGCCCGGCGTCGCGAACGTCGCCGTGGACGTGTCGTCGCAGGTCGTCGCGCATGCGGTGCAGCGCGGCGTGAAGCTGCTGCCGAACGTCAAGAACATCATCGCGGTGGCGTCGGGCAAGGGCGGCGTCGGGAAGAGCACGACGGCCGCCAACCTTGCGCTCGCGCTCGCGGCCGAAGGCGCATCGGTGGGCATGCTCGACGCCGACATCTACGGCCCTTCGCTGCCGATGATGCTCGGCATCACGGGGCGCCCCGAGTCGCCCGACAACCAGACGATGAACCCGCTCGAAGGCCACGGCATCCAGGCGAATTCGATCGGCTTTCTGATCGAGCAGGACAACCCGATGGTCTGGCGCGGCCCGATGGTCACGTCCGCGCTCGAACAACTGCTGCGCCAGACGAACTGGAAGGATCTCGATTACCTCGTCGTCGACATGCCGCCGGGCACGGGCGACATTCAGCTCACGCTGTCGCAGAAAGTGCCGGTGACGGGCGCGGTGATCGTCACGACGCCGCAGGACATCGCGCTGCTCGACGCGAAGAAGGGCTTGAAGATGTTCGAAAAGGTCGGCATTCCGATTCTCGGCATCGTCGAGAACATGAGCACGCACATCTGCTCGAACTGCGGCCACGAGGAGCACATCTTCGGCGCGGGCGGCGGCGAGCGCATGGCGAAGGAATACGGCGTCGAGATTCTCGGGCAACTGCCGCTCGATATCGCCATTCGCGAGCGCACCGATACGGGCCGGCCGACCGTCGTGTCGGACCCGGACAGCCGCATCGCGGAAACGTATCGCGCGATCGCGCGACGCGTCGCGATTTCGATTGCCGAGCGTCAGCGCGACATGACCTCGAAGTTTCCGAGCATCGTCGTGCAGAACACCTGATTTCGAGCATTCCGACGAATCTTCGCGAGCCTTGTGCAATGCGGCTCGCGGTATCATGTCGCCTTCGATGCGCGGCAGCGCGGACGCAAAGGGCGTTCGCGGGCCGCCGAGAGGATCGCATGAGACACAGATTCGACGGGAGGGCAGCAAGGACGCCGGGCGCCTTGATCGCGATGGCCGTTTTCAGCGTGATGCTGAGCGGTTGCGGCCTCATCTTCCAGAATCACGAGAAACGCGCGGACGCGGTGCTTCAGCCGACGCCCGGCAACGCGGCGCGCGGCACGGTCACGCTGATCGAGCGCGCGGACGGCGTCCAGGTCTCGTACAGTCTCACCGACATGCCGCCGAACAGCGATCACGCGCTCGCCGTGCACGAGCGCGGCGATTGCATCGCCGTGAACGATCAGGACGCGAGCCCGGTCTTCGCGCTGCCCGCCGAGCGCCGGAAGGCAAGCGCGCGCCTCGAAGGCGAGCTCGGCAATATCCACGCGGACGCAACCGGTTCGGCCACGGGCTTCATCGTGGCGACGGACGTCTCGCTCGACGGCGTGCGCTCGGTCATTTCGCGGGCGATCATGCTGCACCGCGAAGCCATGGACCCGTATGCGAGCGCCCCGCACAACGTCGGCCCGGCGCTCGCCTGCGGCGTGATCCGCCGCTAGTCGCGCGGCGACACGCACGCAGGTCTCGGCCGCTCGACCAATCGCGTAAAATACGCGCTTTCGTTCGTCAGACGGCGCGGCGTCACAAGCCCGCAGCCTTCACAGCCAGGTAACGCCCCCTATGAGCATCAAGTCCGACAAGTGGATTCGCCGCATGGCGGAAGAGCACAAGATGATCGAGCCGTTCGTGCGCGATCAGGTGCGCGTGGCCGAGGACGGCCGCAAGATCGTGAGCTACGGCACGTCGAGCTACGGCTACGACATCCGCGTCGCGGACGAATTCAAGATCTTCACGAACATCAATTCCACGATCGTCGACCCGAAGGCCTTCGATGAAAAATCGTTCGTCGACTTCAAGGGTGATGTCTGCATCATTCCGCCGAATTCTTTCGCGCTCGCGCGCACGGTCGAATACTTCCGCATTCCGCGCTCGTGCCTGACCGTCTGCCTCGGCAAGTCCACGTACGCGCGCTGCGGCATCATCGTCAACGTGACGCCGTTCGAGCCGGAATGGGAAGGTTACGTGACGCTCGAATTCTCGAATACGACACCTTTGCCTGCCAAAATCTACGCGAACGAGGGCGTCGCCCAGGTTCTGTTCTTCGAAAGCGACGAGATCTGCGAGACGTCGTACGCGGATCGCGGCGGGAAGTATCAGGGGCAGCACGGCGTGACCTTGCCGAAAACCTGATCGCGCTTAATAGAACGCGCACGCACTAAAGCTTGTCGAAAGACCGCTCGCCTCGGGATCGCGTCCCGGCCAGCGGTCGTTTCCATTCTGGAGATTCGCCTCATGAAGTTCCGCTTTCCCGTCGTCATCATCGACGAAGACTTTCGCTCCGAGAATATTTCGGGTTCCGGCATTCGGGCGCTCGCCGAGGCGATCGAGAAAGAAGGCGCCGAAGTGCTCGGCCTGACGAGCTACGGCGATCTCGCCGCGTTCGCGCAGCAGTCGAGCCGCGCGTCGTGCTTCATTCTTTCGATCGATGACGACGAACTGCTGCCCTACGCGGACAACGTCGTGGTCGAGGGCGACACGCCGGAACTCGCGTCGGCCATCGTGGCGCTGCGCGCGTTCATCAACGCGGTGCGCCGCCGCAACGCGGACATCCCCATCTTCCTGTACGGCGAAACGCGCACCTCGCGCCATTTGCCGAACGACATCCTGCGCGAGCTGCACGGCTTCATCCACATGTTCGAGGACACGCCGGAATTCGTTGCGCGCCATGTGATCCGCGAAGCGAAGGTGTATCTCGATGCGCTCGCGCCGCCGTTCTTCAAGGAACTCGTGCAGTACGCGGACGAAGGCTCGTATTCATGGCACTGTCCGGGGCACTCGGGCGGCGTTGCGTTCCTGAAGAATCCGCTCGGCCAGATGTTCCATCAGTTCTTCGGCGAAAACATGCTGCGCGCGGACGTCTGCAACGCGGTGGAAGAACTCGGCCAGCTGCTCGATCACACCGGCCCGGTCGCGGCCTCGGAGCGCAACGCGGCGCGCATTTTCGGCGCGGATCACCTGTTCTTCGTGACCAACGGCACCTCGACGTCGAACAAGATCGTGTGGCACGCGACGGTTGCGCCCGGCGATATCGTGCTGGTCGACCGCAACTGCCACAAGTCGATCCTCCACGCGATCATGATGACGGGCGCGATTCCCGTGTTCCTCACGCCGACGCGCAATCACTTCGGCATCATCGGACCGATTCCGCGCGACGAATTCAAGCCGGAAAACATCCGCCGGAAGATCGAGGCGAACCCGTTCGCGCGCGAGGCGCTGGCGAAGAACCCGAAGATCAAGCCGCGCATCCTGACGATCACGCAGAGCACCTATGACGGCGTGATCTACAACGTCGAGATGATCAAGGACCTGCTCGGCGACATGCTCGACACGCTGCATTTCGACGAAGCCTGGCTGCCGCACGCCGAGTTCCACTCGTTCTATCAGGACATGCATGCGATCGGCGCGGGCCGTCCGCGTACCGGCGCGCTCGTGTTCGCGACGCACTCCACGCACAAGCTGCTCGCGGGCATTTCGCAGGCCTCGCAGATTCTCGTGCAGGACAGCGAGAACAGCACCTTCGACCGTCATCGCTTCAACGAGGCGTATCTCATGCATACGTCGACGTCGCCGCAATACGCGATCATCGCGTCGTGCGACGTGGCCGCCGCGATGATGGAAGCGCCGGGCGGCACGGCGCTGGTGGAAGAATCGATCGCGGAAGCGCTCGATTTCCGCCGCGCGATGCGCAAGGTCGACGCCGAATACGGCGACGACTGGTTCTTCAAGGTCTGGGGCCCGGACGCGCTGGCCGAAGAGGGCATCGGCGACCGCGAGGACTGGATGCTCAAGCCCAACGACCGCTGGCACGGATTCGGCCCGCTCGCGGAAGGCTTCAACATGCTCGATCCGATCAAGGCGACGATCATCACGCCCGGACTCGACGTGGACGGCGAGTTCGGCGAGAGCGGCATTCCGGCCGCGATCGTCACGAAGTATCTGGCGGAGCACGGCATCATCGTGGAGAAGACGGGGCTGTACTCGTTCTTCATCATGTTTACGATCGGCATCACGAAGGGCCGCTGGAACTCGATGGTCACCGAGCTCCAGCAGTTCAAGGACGACTACGACAACAATCAGCCGCTCTGGCGCGTGTTGCCGGAGTTCGTCGCGCAGCATCCGTCGTACGAGCGCATCGGCCTGCGCGATCTGTGCGAGCAGATTCACAGTGTCTATCGCGCGAACAACATCGCGCGCCTGACGACCGAGATGTATCTGTCGAGCATGGAGCCGGCGATGAAGCCTTCCGAAGCGTTCGCCAAGCTCGCGCACCGCGAGATCGACCGCGTGCCGATCGACGAGCTCGAAGGGCGCGTGACGTCGATCCTGCTGACGCCGTATCCGCCGGGCATTCCGCTCTTGATTCCCGGCGAGCGTTTCAACCGCACGATCGTCGAATATCTGCGTTTCGCGCGCGAGTTCAACGAGCGCTTCCCGGGCTTCCATACGGATATCCACGGGCTCGTCGGCGAGATGATCAACGGGCGCATCGAGTATTTCGTCGATTGCGTGCGCGATTGACGTGATGCAAGAACAAACGGCCCGCAAGGGCTAATGCCGTTCAGTTAAGGTCCTTTCTAAGGTACCGGACGGAGTAACGTGAAGGGCGCGATTTGACGACTCGCTCGCATGTGCGGCCGGGTCGTTTTTCATTTGGCAATGCCTTCAGCCGTTCGCGCAGTCGCTGAAGGCATGCGGGCAGCTTGGCGAACGCAGGGGTGACAGCGGCCCACATCATCTCGTGCTGGATTGTGTGGACGGCGCGCACAAAGCTGATGTCCGTTGGAGCGAGTTTCACTTCGAAGGCGGCATTGGCGATCTCGCGACGGATCAGATTGTAGGCAATCAGGGCTCCCCAAATTTCCTGATAGACGCCTTCGACTGTGCGGCTACGCAGGGTCAGTTCCATCCCCAGCATCGACTGCTTGAGTTCTCGGTAGCTGGTTTCAATCTGCCAGCGGCGCTCATAGCAGGCGACGATATCGGCCGGTTTGAAGCGTCGGCGATCGCTCAACGAGGTCAGCAACACGCGTTCGCGCCCGCGCGCATCGATGGTGCGAATCGCGCGCGCCTGCCAGAACTCAGGCAGTGCAGGACACTTCTTGCGTGCCGGAACAGAGACGCGCATGCGCACGGTCGCATCCTCAGCGGTGCCCGCGATAACGTCCCAGCGAGTATTGGACTTGGCCGGAATCAGAAAGTGACGATTGCGGCCATTCATGGTCAGGCCACACAAGATCTCAGCGGCCAAAAAACCCCTGTCGAACACAGTGAGTGAATCGTCCGGCACCTGCGGCAGCAGGCTTTTGGCATACACCATTTCATTGGTGTCGTAGCGGCCGAAGTTCACGTCGGCGACCAGGTGGGTCGGAATGGAGGTCAGCGTGACCGCCCGGACCTGAGGATAGCTGGCGACCTTGCCGCTGGCATAGCCTTGGGCACCAAAGTGCTCGCGGTTGGCAGGGCTGTCGGCAATACGCAGCGTAGTGCCATCCATCGCCCACAAGCTCAGCCCTTTGAACCCGTGGTGAACCGCGTCCTGTGTGCACCAGGCGCGCGCCGTGCGTTCGAACAGCCATGCAAGCGGGGCCTCGCCGATGCGCTGTCGTGCCTGTGCCACCGCGCTCTTGCTCACAAACGGTGCTGCGTTGTCAGGCAGGGCCAAATCCAAATTATCCAGGACTTCGCTGATCGACCAGTGTCGATACATCGCCAGCGCAATCACGAGCCATACCACCTGTTCGGCCGGCAGCCGGCGACGCCGGATGCTCGCCACTCCTGTGGCCTGAACCGCTCGCTCGATCCACTCATACGGCAAATGCTCGGCCAGCCGACTCGGATCGGCCGGCTGCTGCGCTTCGAGAAGAAAAGTCAGGTGGCTGGAAAGCATCGCGCCGTCAAGTTAACAGCGCGGCGCCTCGTTTACAACCACTACTTACCGCTCAAAAACAAAATGCCGTTCAGTCTTAACTGAACGGCATTAGCCCGCAAGGGCCGTTTGTTCATTCGAGGCTCGATGACCGATTACAGCAAGCCTTCGGCCTTCATTGCCGCCTGCACGCCGTGACGCGCGCCGACACGTTCCTGATACGCGACGAGCGCCGGCCACTTGCCGAGATCGAGATCGATGTGCTTCGCCCAGCCGAGCACGGTGAAGAGATACGCATCGCCGATGCTGAATTCGTTGCCGAGCAGGAACTGCTTGTCGTCGACCTGTTGCGCGACATAGCCGAGACGGCGCTCGAGATTCGCCATGGCCGCGGCTTTCCAGTCGCTGCTCGCAGCCGGGTTGAAGAACGGCGAGAAGTTCTTGTGCAGCTCCGTGCCGATGAACGTGAGCCAGCTTTGCAGGCGATAACGCGCCATGCCGTCGTTGAGCGGCGCGAGATGCTTCGCCGGAACTTGGTCAGCGACATACTGCATGATCGCCGGGCCTTCGGTCAGCAATTCGCCGTTGTCGAGCAGGAGGGCGGGCACGTAGCCCTTTGCGTTGATCTGGGTGAAATCCGCGCCGCTCGCGGTGAGCTTGGTCTTGAGATCGACGGCTTCGATTTCGTAAGGCAATCCTGATTCTTCGAGCGCGATATGCGATGCAAGGGAACAGGCGCCTGCTTTGTAGAACAGTTTCAAAACTTTTCCTCCGGGATGAGTCGGTGCGATTATGAACGAAGTCGTACATGCACAACATCCAGGAGCGTGAAACTGATTGTGTCGTTTGGTGAAAGTGTCAGTCGAGAATGAAATCGCGCGGCGGCGCGAAGGGTTTCGGCGGCATCTCAAAACCCGCATCTTTCGCCATGTCATGCAACGCGACCTCGATCGCCTCGCAGATCGCATTCAGCGCGAGATCGTTTTCTTCGAGCCCGAACGGGTCCTCGATCTGCGCGGCGATCGCTTCCAGCGCCATGAACGCGTAGGCGACGAGCAGCGCGAAAAGCGGTGTCAGCAGGCCCGCGCCATCGACGAGCCCGAAAGGCAGCAGCGCGCAGAAGAGATAGATGGTGCGGTGGATCATCACCGAATACGAGAACGGCAGCGGCGTGGATGCGATGCGCTCGCAGCCGCCGATCACATCGGACAGTGCATTCAGATTGTGTTCGATCGCGAGCAGCGCGTAGCCGTCGATGGCGCCCTGGCGCTTGCGATCGGCGACCCATTCGCCGAGCCAGAGCATGATCGTGGCGGGCCGAAATTGCGCCGACGCCACGCGCGCATGCAGTTCAGGCGGCAGGCGCGGCGCGAGATCGGCGAGGGCGTCGGAGCCGCGCAACTGATGACGCAGCGCGTGCGCCAGTGCGCCCAGCGCGCTCAGAAAGCGCCGCGACTCGGCCGCATCGCGCGGATCGGGCAGCGACAGCGCCTGCCGCCCGAGCGAGCGCGACGTGTTGAGAAGCGCGCCCCACAGCTTGCGGCCTTCCCACCAGCGCTCGTAGCTCGCGCTGTTGCGAAAGCCGAGAAACACCGCGAGCGCGATGCCGACGAGCGCGAACGGCGGCGTGCCGAGCCCGATCGGATAGTGGCGCATGTGGTCGTGCATGAAAATCGCCGCGACGGACAGCGCGAAGATCAGCCCGAGGCGCGGCAGCAGTTGCGGCAGCACCGAACCGCGCCATACGAACAGCAGCCGGAACCAGTTGAGCTTGGGACGGATGATCATGGCCGGGCGTTTCGATGAGCACAGTGGACGACCATCGGATTATCCCGAAATTAATCGGCGCGGGGTCGAGACATGAAGACGCACGCGGCAAAAAGAAAGGCCGTCATTGCGGACGGCCTTGTCTCGAAGCACGAAGCGTCAGGGCATCACAGCGCCGCGCGCGCCGCCTGCGCCGCCGCGCGCACCTGATCGGGTGCGGTGCCGCCCGGATGATTGCGGCTCGCGACCGACCCTTCGAGCGTCAGATACTCGAACACGTCCTCGCCGATGAGATGCGCGACGTTCGGCAACTCGATACGCATCGCGTCCAGCGACAAATCCGCGAGGTCGCAGCCGCGGTCGTCGCAGATACGCACCGCGTGCGCGACCGCTTCGTGCGCGTCGCGGAAAGGCAGGCCGCGCTTCACGAGATAGTCCGCGAGATCGGTCGCGGTCGAGAAGCCCTGCAACGCCGCCGCGCGCATCGCCTGCGGCTTCACCGTGATGCCCGCGGCCATTTCCGCGAAGATGCGCAGCGTGTCCGCGACGGTATCGACGGTATCGAAGAGCGGTTCCTTGTCTTCCTGATTGTCCTTGTTGTACGCGAGCGGCTGGCCTTTCATCAGCGTAAGCAGCGCCATCAGATGACCGTTCACGCGGCCCGTCTTGCCGCGCGCGAGCTCGGGCACGTCGGGGTTCTTCTTCTGCGGCATGATCGACGAGCCCGTGCAGAAACGGTCCGCCAGATCGATGAAGCCCACGCGCGGGCTCATCCACAACACGAGCTCTTCGGAAAAGCGCGAGACGTGCGTCATGACGAGCGCGGCGGCCGCCGTGAATTCGATCGCGAAATCGCGGTCGGACACGGCGTCGAGCGAATTCGCGCAGATGCCGTCGAAGCCGAGCGTCGCGGCGACCGCCTGACGGTCGATCGGATAGCTCGTGCCCGCGAGCGCCGCCGCGCCCAGCGGCAGGCGGTTCACGCGTTTGCGCGCGTCCTGCATGCGTTCGGCGTCGCGCGAGAACATCTCCACGTACGCGAGCAGGTGATGCCCGAACGTCACCGGCTGCGCGACCTGCAAGTGCGTGAAGCCGGGCATGATGGTGTCGGCGTGCTTCTCGGCCATGTCGATGAGCGCGAGACGCAAGTCCTTGAGCAACGCGCCGATGCGGTCGATCTCGCCGCGCAGCCACAGACGGATATCGGTCGCGACCTGATCGTTGCGCGAGCGGCCGGTGTGCAGGCGCTTGCCGGCATCGCCGATCAGCGCCGTCAGACGCGCCTCGATATTCAGATGCACGTCTTCCAGATCCAGCTTCCACTCGAACTCGCCGCGCTCGATTTCGCCCTTGATCTGCGTCATGCCGCGCTCGATCGCGGCGAGGTCGTCGGCGCTGATGATTTTCTGCGCCGCGAGCATCGATGCGTGCGCGAGCGAGCCTTGAATATCGACGAGCGCGAGACGTTTATCGAAGAACACCGACGACGTGTAGCGCTTGACGAGCTCCGACATCGGCTCGGAGAAGCGAGCCGACCAGGCTTCGCCTTTTTTGTGGAGTTGGGACGTCATGGTGTTCTCAACGGAGTTGGGTTCGTTTCTGCTTCGGGAAGTCTGGAATTTTAACATTCGACACTATGGCGACCCGACCAGAATCACGAGCTTCAAATCCTCGCGGTGCGCCGGCTTGAAGGTGATCTGATTGAACACGATCCGCCCGCGCGACGGATGATCGAACGCGCGCTCGCCGCCTTCGCGCTCGAACACGTCCTGCGACGCCCAGTAGCGGGCGAAGGCATCGCTCGCGGCGGAGAGCGAGTCGATGAGCGCGCGCATCGGCGCATCGTTCAGATGGCGGATCGAATCGGCGCGGAATTCGGCTGCGAGCCGCCGCGCGCGGGTGTCCCAATCGACGATCAGCGCGCGCGCCGCCGGCGACGTGAACGTGTAGGTGAGCAGATTGCGGTCGTTCGCGCCGTCGAGCCAGCCGACGAAGAGATCGGCCGCATGCTCGTTCCAGCGCAGCGCGTTCCATTGACGGTCGAGCACGTAGGCCGGCGCGCCGATCAGCGCGACCGTCTGCAACAGCGCCGCGGGCGCGTCCTGCGAGGCGGGGTCCGGCTCGGCGGGATCGCGCTGGGCGGCGAGCTCGAACAGATACGCACGTTCGGCGCGCGAAAGCTGAAGCGCGACCGCGATGCGCGCCAAGGCGTCGGCGGACGCGGAGACCGGGCGGCCTTGCTCGATCCACGTGTACCAGGTCGGGCTTACGCCGCACAGTTGCGCGACTTCCTCGCGGCGCAATCCCGGCGTGCGCCGGCGCGGTCCGGGCGCGAGCCCGACGGCCTGCGGCGAAAGCCGTTCGCGATGCGCGCGGATGAATTCGCCGAGCGCGTGCGCGGCGGTTTCGGTCTGAGGTTCTGGATGTTCGGGGCGGCTCATACGGACTGCGTCGGCTGGTGTTTCGGATACCAGGATATCTGCTCAACTTGTACTGGTACAAAGCGCGCTCTATTGTAGCGGCACACGCCCCTAGGAGCCCACGATGAAACACCACGATCAGGTCGCCGACGCGTTCGGCTCGACCGCCGCCGCTTATCTCACGAGCCAGGTTCACGCGAGCGGCGCGGACCTGGAAAACCTCGCCGCGACCTTCGCCGCGACGTGCGGCAATGCGCGCGTGCTGGACATGGGATGCGGCGCCGGTCACGCGAGCTTTGCCGTCGCGCCGCACGTGCGCGAAGTCGTCGCCTACGACATCGCGCCGCCGATGCTCGCCACCGTCGATGCCGCCGCGAAAGATCGCGGCCTCGCGACGATCCGCACGCAGCAGGGCGCGGCGGAAAAGCTGCCGTTCGACGATGCCTCGTTCGACTGGGCCGTGAGCCGCATGAGCGCGCATCACTGGCGCGACGTGCCGGCGGCGCTCAAAGAAGCGCATCGCGTGCTGAAGCCGGGCGGGCGGCTCAAGTTCATCGATATCGCGGGCATCGACGATCCGCTCTACGACACGCACATTCAGGCGATCGAACTCCTGCGCGATGCATCGCATATCCGCGACTATCGCGCCGACGAATGGATCGCGATGCTCGACGCCGCCGGTTTCGACGCGCGCGTGACCGAACGCTGGCGCATTCCGCTCGAATTCGATTCGTGGGTTGCGCGCATGCGCACGCCGCCCGAGCGCGTCGCGGCGATCAGATCGATGTGGAAGAACGCGCCCGATGAAGTGCGCCAGTACTTCGGCGTAGAGGAAGACGGCTCGTTCGAGCTGGACGCGATGATGATCGAGGCGAAGCGGCGCGACTGACGCCGCTTCGCCCGGCACGCGCATCAGCCGGTATTGCGCAATCCCGCCGCGATACCGTTGATCGTCAGGTGAATCCCGCGCCGCAGCCGCACGTTCTGATCGCCGGCGCGGTGGCGCTTGAGCAATTCCACCTGCAGGTGATTCAGCGGATCGAGGTATGGGAAGCGGTTCTTGATCGAGCGCGCGAGCAGCGGGTTGTCGGCGAGACGATCGGCTTTCCCGGTGATTTCGCCGAGCACGTCGCACGTGCGCTGATGCTCCGCGACGATCTTGTCGAAGACGAGCTTGCGCAGCTTCTTGTCGCTGACGAGCTGCGCATAGCGCGACGCGACGGCGAGATCGGTCTTCGCGAGCACCATGTCCATGTTCGACAGCAGGTTCTTGAAGAACGGCCACGTCTTGTGCATCTTGCGCAGCATGGCGAGGCGCTTCGCGCGTTCATCGTCGGAGCCGGCTTTGTCGAGATAGGCCGTCACCGCGCTGCCGAAGCCGTACCAGCCCGTGAGCAGCAGACGGCATTGTCCCCACGAGAAACCCCACGGAATCGCGCGCAGATCCTCGATCTTGCGCTGCTTGGGGTCCTGCAGCTTGCGCGAAGCCGGCCGGCTGCCGATGTTCAGTTCCGCGATTTCCGAAATCGGCGTCGAGAGGAAGAAGTAGTCGGTGAAGCCGGGCGTCTCGTAGACGAGCGCGCGGTACGCGGCCATCGCGGAGTCGGAAAGCGTCTGCATCGCCGCTTCGAATTGCGGCAGTTGCGCGGGCGCGTTTTCGTGCGGCAGCACCGAGGCTTCGAGCGTCGCGGCGACCACCGTCTCCAGATTGCGCCGCCCGATCTCCGCGTTGGCGAACTTGCTCGCGATCACTTCGCCCTGTTCGGTGAGGCGGATCTGCCCGTCGACGGTGCCGGGCGGCTGCGACAGAATCGCCTGATAGGTCGGGCCGCCGCCGCGTCCGACCGTGCCGCCGCGGCCGTGGAACAGCCGCAGCGTCGTGCCGCGCGCCGTGAAGAGCGTGACGAGCGCCAGTTCCGCGCGATACAGCTCCCAGTTCGACGTGAGAAAGCCGCCGTCCTTGTTGCTGTCGGAATAGCCGAGCATCACTTCCTGCTCGTTGCCCTGATTCTCGATGAGCGCGTCGATGCCCGGCAGTGCGAAAAACTCGCCCATGATGACGGGCGCGTTGCGCAAATCCGCGATGGTCTCGAACAGCGGGATCACCATGAGGCCGTCGCGCGGGGAGTCGTCCTTCGCGCCGAGGCAGCCGTGTAGCACGCCGGTTTCCTTCTGCAGCAACATCACTTCCAGCAGGTCGCTGACGGTTTCCGTGTGCGAGATGATGTAGTTGCGCACCGCGCGCGCGCCGAATTTTTCGCGCGTCTCGCGGGCCGCTTCGAGCACGCCGAGCTCGCTCTTTGCGAGGTCGGAATACTGCGCATAGGGCAGGCGCAGCGGACGCGGCTGCGCGAGTTCCTTCAGCAGCACGTCGCGCTTCTGCTCTTCGGATAGCGACGCGTAATCCGCGACCACGCCCGCGCGCGCGAGCAGTTCCGAAATCACGGCTTCGTGGATGTCCGAGCTTTGCCGCAAGTCGATGCTCGCGAGATGGAAGCCGAAGACTTCCGCCGCGCGCACGAGCGGCGACAGACGCAGGATCGACATCGACTCGCCGTGATGCTCGGCGAGCGAATCGACCAGCACGTGCAGATCGCGCACGAACTCGGCGGAATCGGCGTAGGGCGTCGCGCGAATCTGCGGCGCGCCCGGTCCCGCGCTGCGCACCGAAACCACGCCTTCGCCGAGCCGCACGCGCGCGCTCGCCGCAAGCCGCGTATAGATGCCGATGAGCGCGCGCCGGTACGGCTCGTCCGTGCGATGCGGCGACTGATCGGGCGAGGCATCGGCGAGCGCTTTCAATGCATCGCTCGAACCGGCCAGCAGATTCGATACGGACAGTTCCGCGCCGAGCTTGTGCACCTCTTCCAGATAGTGCTCGAAGATCACGATCGCCTGACGCGTGATCGCGGTTTCGAGCGTTTCGCCCGTGACGAACGGATTGCCGTCGCGGTCGCCGCCGATCCAGCTACCCATCTGGAAGAACGGCGGCAGGCGCACGGGCAGGCCGTGCTCGGCGAGTGCGGCTTCGATATCGGCGTAAAGACCGGGAATTTCCGCGAGAAAAGTCGCGCGATAGTAAGACAGCGCGTTGTCGATTTCATCGGTCACGGAAAGGCGCGTGTCGCGCAGCATGCGCGTCTGCCAGAGCGAGGTCACGCGCGCGCGCAGCACGGCTGCGTTATTGGCGCGCTCACGGGCGGTCAGTTCCTGATCGCGCTCGGCGAGCAGGCGCGCGATGTCGTGCTGCGCGTCGAGAATGCTCTTGCGCGACACTTCGGTCGGATGCGCGGTGAGCACGGGCACGATCAGCGCATCGCCGAAGAATTTTTCGAGCATCTTGCGCGTCGCGCTGATGTTCTTGTGCTCGCGCATGCGCTCGATCGCATAGGCGATCGTGCCGGGCTGCGAGCCGGAACCGGCGAGCGCGTGAATGCGGCGGCGCCGATTGTGATGACGGTCTTCTGCGATATTCGCGAGATGCGAGAAATAGCTGAACGCGCGCACGACCGAAACCGTCTGTTCCGGCGACAAGGCGCGCAGCTTCTTTTCGAGCGTCTGCGAGGCCTCGACGTCGTCCTCTCGGCGGAATTTCACGGCCGTCTGACGGATGGCCTCGACCACATCGAACACGGCGTCGCCTTCCTGTTCACGCAGCACTTCGCCGAGCAGCCGGCCAAGAAAGCGGATGTCTTCGAAGAGCGGGCGGTCCTTGTCGTCGCGCGTGCGGCTCGCGGGTCTCGGCGCCGGTGTGCCGTTCGCGCGCGGCGTTTTCGCGCGAACGGTTTTCGCGGCAACGGCTTTCTTCGCCGGCTTCGGCGCGATGGCCGCTTTCGACGCTTTCACCGCGGTTGCGGCCTTCGCGGCCTTCGTGACGATGGGCGACGACGCCGGGCGGGGCGCGTCGGAGGAGGAAGACTGGGGCGATGCGGCATTGCGGCGCGTCGGGCGAGCCGATCCAGAAGACGTCACGTTGGGTTCCTCTCAGAAGCTGCGAAGCCAGGCACATCGACAGGATGCCGCAACCTTTAGAGGGCGCCGCATCGGACAGGAAACCGCACACCGCGCGAACGGCCGTGCGTCAAACCGGCGAATGCATGCCGCGGCGTCGGGCGCGCCACGGCGCGTTCATCGCGCGCGAGGCGGCAACCGCTGCCGTTCGCGCCGGTGAAAACACACCGTGGACGCCCCGAAAGGCGCACCGGACAAGGCTCTCGCGCGCTGCCCGTGTGTCGGTGGACCGTGGCGTGCGTGCTACCATTGTTCGCTAATGTCTATTCATCCATCCCGTCATTCGATCGAGCATCAATGAATTCCGAGACGCATTCCACGACACCGCCCGCAAGCATTACGATCGCTTCGCGGGAAAGCCGGCTTGCGATGTGGCAGGCCGAGCATGTGCGGTGTGCGCTGCACAAATTATATCCATCTTGCGACGTGAAAATCCTCGGAATGACGACGCGCGGCGATCAGATTCTGGATCGCACCTTGTCGAAGGTGGGCGGAAAGGGTCTCTTCGTCAAGGAACTCGAAGCCGCGCTCGCCGACGGCCGCGCCGATCTCGCCGTGCATTCGCTCAAGGACGTGCCGATGGAACTGCCCGAAGGCTTCGCGCTCGGCGCCATTCTCGAGCGCGAAGATCCGCGCGACGCCTTCGTGTCGCCGCACTTCGAATCGCTGGCGGCGCTGCCCGCGGGCAGCATCGTCGGGACGTCGAGCCTGCGCCGCGAAGCGATGATCCGCGCGCGCTTTCCTGATCTCGATGTGCGTCCGCTGCGCGGCAATCTCGACACGCGTCTTGCCAAGCTCGATCGCGGCGAGTACGCGGCGATCATCCTCGCGGCGGCCGGCCTTAAGCGGCTCGGTCTCGAAGCGCGCATCCGGGCGCTGCTCGATCCCACCGACAGTCTGCCGGCGGCGGGGCAGGGCGCGCTCGGCATCGAGATTCGCGCGGATCGCGCCGATATGGCCGCATGGCTCGCGCCCTTGCACGATGAACAAACCGCGCTCGCGGTCGAAGCGGAACGCGCGGTCTCGCGCGCGCTCGGCGGCAGTTGCGAAGTGCCGCTCGCGGCCCACGCCGTATGGCGCGACGGCGCGCTCTTTCTGCGCGGCGCGGTGTCGATGCCCGATGGCCGTCGCGTGCTGCGTGCCGAAGAGACCGTCCGTTCGCCCGATCTGGCCGGCGCGCTCGCGCTGGGCAAACGCGTCTCGGCGGATCTCGAGGCGCAGGGCGCGATCGACATCGTCAACGCGCTCACGACGATGAGCCGCACGGACGGCCCGAACACCGCGCCCTCGGGGCCCGCCTCCTGATGGCGAGCGAGCGCCGCGCCACCGTCGTCGTCACGCGTCCGGGCGGGCAGTCGTCCGCGCTGCTCGCGCTTCTTACGAGCGCCGGATTCGAGACGCTGGAATTCCCGCTCATCGACATTGCTCCCATCGCCGACGATGCGCCGTTGCGCGCCGCGCTCGACGAACTGTATCTCCCGCCGGACGCGCCCGGGCGTTATGCGCTCGTCGTGTTCGTGTCGCCGAATGCGATCGATCATGCGTTCGGGCGGCTCGGCGCGCCGTGGCCCGCGGATCTGCCGGTCGCGGTCGTCGGTCCCGGCTCGGTCGCGGCGCTCGCGCGGCAGGGCGTGACAGCGCCGTCGCATCGCGTGATCAGCCCATCGGCGGAAGACGCCGATCCGCGTTTCGATTCCGAAGCGCTCTATACGGCCATCGAAGCGCATTTCGGCACGAACGGTCTGGAAGGCAAACGCGTGCTGATCGTGCGCGGCGACGGCGGCCGCGAATGGCTCGCCGAGCGCCTCGCGGAAGCCGGCGCGAAGGTCGAGAAGGCGAGCGCGTACCGGCGCGTGCTGCCCGAGCCGTCCATGCAGAAGTGGGAGCGCATCCACGAACTGCTCGCCGGGCAGCCGCACGCATGGCTGCTGACGAGTTCCGAAGGCGTGCGCAATCTCGCGGAACTCGCGCACGAGCATCTCACCGCCGACGAAATCGCGCGCCTGAAACGCGCGCCGCTCGTGTGCCCGCATCCGCGCATCGCCGAAGCCGCGCGGGGAGCGGGTTTTGATAGGATTACGGTGTCCGGCGCGGGCGACGAACGCATCGCACATTCGCTGGAAGCGCTGTTCCCGGCCGTAGAAACGCAACGCGAAGCGGAGGCCCACGCACGAGCGAGCGCATCGAGCTCGGTTCATTCCCCATCCGCGCCGGCGCACGCCAATCCGGCCACCGCGCCGGCTCACTCAACGGCCTATGAAACGGCTCAATCACGCATGACTGATTCGAACGATTCCAAGAAAGCTTCACCTCAGCCGAACGTGACACCGCCCCTGCCGCCGAACACGCCTTTCACGCCTTTCGAGCAGCAGAAGCATCGCGGCGGCGTGGGCATCGTGTTGTTGTGGCTCGTGGTCGTCATTCTGGCGGTGGCGGCGGGCGCGGGCGCCTTCGTGCTGAACCGCAAGTTCGATCGTGCCGACACGCAATTGTCGCAACGTCTCGCCCAGGCCGACGAACAGAACGCCGATCTGCGCGCAAAAGCCGATCAGGCCGCGAGCGCGACCACCACGCTCAACACGCAGATCATCCAGCTGCAAGGCAAGCTCGCCGACGCCGAAGCGCACAGCCAGGCGCTGCAGCAGCAATATCAGGATCTCGCGAGCAATCGCGACGACTGGACGGTCGCCGAAGTCGAGCAGATTCTGTCGAGCGCGAGCCAGCAGTTGCAGTTGACCGGCAACGTGCAGCTCGCGCTCTTTGCGCTGCAAAGCGCCGACGAGCGCCTCGCTTCGACCACCGGCCCGCAAGTGGTGGCGATCCGCAAGGCGATCGCGGCGGACATCGACAAGCTGAAATCCGCGCCCACGACCGACCTCACCGGCCTCGCGATCAAGCTCGATACGGCCATCGACCAGATCGGCCAGTTGCCGCTGTCCGGCGAAGCGCCGATCGAGCGCGCGCGTGCGCAGGCCGCCGAGCCGGCCGATAGCGCGTCGATCGCGGCGGCGACCGGCGAGCCGCGCTGGAAGGTGCTGTGGCGTCAGATCACGGGCGGCATCGGCCAGCAACTGTCGAGCCTCGTGTCGGTGCGGCGCATCGACAACGCCGACGCCATGCTCACATCGCCCGATCAGGGGTATTTCGTGCGCGAGAACGTGAAGCTGCGCCTGTTGTCCGCGCGTCTGTCGCTGCTTTCGCGCAGCGAGCCGACGCTCAAGTCGGACCTGCGCGCCGCCGACGCCGCCCTTGCGCGCTACTTCGATGCATCGTCGAAAAAGGTTCAGGCCGTGCGCGATCTCGTGAAGCAGGTCGATCAGGCGTCGCTCGCCGTCGCCGTGCCGAATCTGAACGCGAGCCTTGCCGCCGTCCATCAGTTCAAGCGAGGCGGATGATGACGATTCGAGGACTCATCTGGCTCGCGCTGCTGTTCGCCTTCGCGGTGATCATCGCGACCGTCGGCGGCTTCAACGGCGGGCAAATCCTGCTCGTGATGCCGCCGTATCGCGTGGACGTGTCGCTCAACCTGTTCGTCGTGGCGCTCGTCGTGCTGTTCATCGTGCTCTACGGGATCATCCGCGCGGTGCGCGGCGTATGGAAAATGCCGGCGCGCGTGGCCGCCTACCGCGCGCGCAGCAAGCTCGCGAAGGCGAATGCCTCCTTGCGCGATGCGATCGGGCATCTGTATGCCGGGCGCTTCTCGAAGGCGGAAAAGGCCGCGCGCGACGCGCTTTCCGCCGAATCCAACAAGGGCGCGGCCGGGCTCATCGGCGCGAACGCGGCGCATCGTCTGCACGAGTACGCGCGCCGCGACGAATGGCTCGCGCAAGTTGCCGGCACGGACTGGCAGGACGCGCGCCTGATGGCGACCGCCGACATGCGCGCCGATGGCCGTGACGCCGACGGCGCGCTCGTCGCGCTCACCGAGATGCAGGCGCAGGGCGGCCGGCGTATCCATGCGCAGCAGATCGCGCTGCGCGCCCAGCAGCAGTTGAAGAACTGGGGCGAGGTGCTGAAGCTCGTGCGCATGCTGGAAAAGCGCGAGGCGCTGCATCCGGCCGTCGCGGTGCGGCTGCGTCAGGTGGCGGCGGAAAACCTGCTGCGCGACCGGCGCCACAATCCCGACGCGCTGCTCGAACTGTGGCAGTCGCTGTCGGCGACCGAGCGCCAGTCGCCGCGTCTCGCCGACCTTGCCGCCGAACTGCTGATCGCGCTCGACCGGCGCGCGGAGGCGAGGAAGATCGTCGAGGATGCGCTCGCGCATAACTGGGACGCGCGGCTGCTGCGGCGCTACCCGGACTGCGTCGTGGGCGGCGATGCCTTCCCGCTGATCCAGCGCGCCGAGGCCTGGCAGAAGGAGCGCTCCGAAGACGCCGATCTGCTCTTCACGCTCGGGCGGCTGTGCCTGCATCAGCAGTTGTGGGGCAAGGCGCAGGCGTTCCTCGAATCGGCGCTCAAGCTCGCCGATACCGAGCACAACGAACCGCTGAAGATCCGCACGCATCGCGCGCTCGCCCGTCTGCACGAGCAGCTCGGCGACGCGCAGAAGGCGGCGGAGCATTACCGCGCGAGCGCGCTGGCGATGAATATCGTCTGATAACAACCAACATCGGGCGCTCGAAAAACGAGCCGCATGACGAACGGTCATGCGGCTCTTTCTTTTTGACTTGGGGTTTTCCGCTGTCTGTACGCCAGCGCACGGCTATCGATCTGGCCGCATGGTCTAGTTCCACACCAACAATTTGAATGATGGCTCGCGCGCATTCGATGCGACGCTGCCCATCACACAGGAGGCGACGTGAAACGACGACTTCATAGGTTCATCGGACTCGCGCTGGCTGTGTTTCTCTCGTGGCCCGATACATCGCACTATTTCGCGCAGGGCGTCATCACCAATGCACCGTGGACGGGCACCTGGGCGGCCTCGACCGACATCACGGGCGATCCCGGCTTCAACAACCAGACGATTCGTCACATCGTGCATACGAGCATCGGCGGCACGGCGGCACGGATGACGTTTTCCAACGTCTTCGGCACGCAGCCGGTCACGCTCGGCGACGTGCATATCGCACGCCGTGCGAGCGGCCCGCGCACGGTGCCTGGCACCGACAAGCCGGTGACGTTCAAGGGTCAGCCGTATGTGACGATCCCGGTGGGCGGCACGGTGCAAAGCGATGCGGTCGCGTTCGAAGTGCTGCCGCTCGACGACCTCGCCATCAGCTTCCATGTGCCGTCGAAGACACCGCCGCGCTCGACGGGCCACATGCAGGGCTTGCAGGACAACTACATCGCGCCCGGCGACGTCAGCGCGGACACGGAGTTCGCAGCGGGCGTCGCGAACGCGGCGGGCGAGCAGTCGTACTACTTTCTGACCGGCCTCGACGTGATGAACGCCGCCGCGACGGGCGCGATCGCGACGTTCGGCGCGTCGATCACGGATGGCTTTTCGTCCACGCCCAACACGAACGGCCGCTGGCCGAACCGGCTCGCGGAACGGCTCATCCGCGCGGGCATGAACGTGGGCGTGCTGAATCAGGGCATCAGCGGAAACGAGCTCTTCGCGGACGGCAACGGCCAGGCCGGCCTGACGCGCTTCGGCCGCGACGTCATCGGGCAGACGAACGTGAAGTGGGTGATCATTTCCGACGATGCGGTGAACAACCTCGTCAACGGCAATCCGCAGAGTGCGCAGCGGATCATGGACGCCTATCAGCAGCTCGTGTCGCAGGCGAACCAGGCGAAAGTGATGGCGATCTGCTCGACGCTCACGCCGTTTCAAGGTCTGGACGAGTGGACGCCGGACATCGAGACAACGCGCCAGACGGTGAACGCGTTCCTGCGCGACAAGAATGCCAGCGGGTGCGATGCCGTGCTGGACCAGGCGGCGGCGCTGGGCGATCCGGCGGGCAGCGCGACGTCCACCGCGTTCGCGCGTGCCTACAACAGCGGCGACAATCTGCATCCGAACGACGCAGGCATGCAGGCGATCGCCGATGCGGTCGATCTGTCCTGGTTCGCCTCGCTGCCGCTGATCAGCTCGGCGAGCGCGTGCGGCCGCCTCTCGATGGGAGAGGGCATCGCGATGGGCGGATCGCTGCCGGCATGCAGCGGAAATGTGCGACTGAACCTGCAGGGGGACGGCTTTCTCGTCGCCGTGCTCAACGGCTCGACGATCTGGTCATCGAAGGTGAGCGGCGCGCCTGGCGTGCGCTTGCGCATGCAGGAAGACGGCAATCTGGTGATGTACGACAACAGCGGCGCGGTGGTCTGGCAGACGCGCACGAACGTTCCCGGCTCGTACGCGCTGATTCAGAAAGACGGTCATCTCGTGATCTATTCGCCGCAGGGCACGGCGCTGTGGTCGAGCGCGGGATGACGCACGGCCCGAGAAAGATCAGTACGTGGGAACCGACGGATCGACCTGACGCGACCACGCGTCGATGCCGCCGTACAGGTTGAACGTCTTCGTAAAGCCGCGCGATTCCAGGAACATCGCGACCTGGGCGCTGCGCGCGCCGTGATGACAGATGCAGACGATCTGTGCTTCGTCGTCCAACTCCTCGCTGCGCGCGGGGATGTCGCGCATCGGGATCGACACGATGTTCGCCATCTGCGCCGTCTGGATTTCCCAGGGCTCGCGCACGTCGAGCAGAACAGGGGCGGGGCGCGAGGCATCCGCGAGCCACGCGGCGAGTTCGGGTGCAGTCAGGTTTTGCATGGAGATTCCGGCAGGACGCGCGGTGCCGGCCGGGCCGGCGCCGCGCTTTCGGCTTAGAACTTGAAGAGCGACGGATGCACCGCGTTCTTCAGCGGCGCGACGAGCGTTTCGAAGACATCGGACACGCGGAACTGCTTTTCGTCCACGCGCGTGATGATTTGCGCCTTCATGACCGGCGCGGCCCCGACGAACGCCGCGATGCGCCCGCCGATTTTCAGCTGCTCCAGAAATTCCTGCGGAATGACGGGCAGCCCGCCCGATACGCAGATCACGTCGTAAGGCGCGCCCTGATTCCAGCCGAGCGCGCCGTCGCCGGTGATCACTTCCACGTTCGTCACGCCGTTGGCCGCGAGGTTCTGCTTCGCGAAATCGGCGAGTTCGGGGGCGATTTCGACCGTCGTCACGCTGCGGCCGCGATGCGCGAGCAGCGCCGCCATGTAGCCGGAACCCGTGCCGATTTCCAGCACCGTTTCGCCCTTGTGAATCGCGAGCTCCTGCAGGATGCGCGCTTCGATCTTGGGCGCGAGCATGCGCTCGCCGCCGGGCAGCGGAATTTCGAGGTCGGCGAAAGCGATGTTGCGGTACGCGGCGGGAACGAAGTTCTCGCGCTTGACGATCGCGAGCAGGTTCAGCACGTCCTGGTCCAGCACTTCCCACGGACGAATCTGTTGCTCGATCATGTTGAAACGCGCTTGCTCGATGTTCATGTTCTGTGTGCGTGATGACGACCGGAGCGGTTGCATCGCGGCCGGATGCGGGGCTTGAAAACTCCGCGATTGTAGCAAAAGGACGGGTTTTCCCGCACGTTTCGCGCAAGCGCCCGTCTGTGGCGGGCCGTTAATGCGGCAGACGGATATCGAATTTGTAGGTGACGAGACGCGCGAGCAGGATGAACGCCGTCGACGCGAGCACGTTGTAGATCGTGTCGACGTCGAGCCGTTCGAGCCCGAGATAGATCCAGCAGCCGGCGAACGCGCAGACCGCGTAGGGGCGCGAGTCGCGCAGGATCAGCGGCACTTCGTTGCAGAGCACGTCGCGCAGAACGCCGCCGAACACGCCGGTGATGACGCCCATCATCGTCGCGGTGAAGGCGGGCATTTGCGCGTCGAGCGCGATCGACGTGCCCGACACGCTGAAGAGACCGAGCCCGACCGCATCGGTGACGAGGAGCGCGCGTTGATCGAACAGACGCGAGGTCACGCGCAGGAAGAACGGCGCGAAAATCGCCATCGCGAAAATGAAGAGCACGTAATCCTGATGCTCGACCCAGTAGAACGGGCGGCGCGAGAGCAGCACGTCGCGCACCGTGCCGCCGCCGAACGCGGTGACGAGCGCGACGAGAAACGCACCGACCGCGTCGAGCCGGCGCTTGCGCGCCTCGATGAGCCCGGAGAAGGCGTACGCGAAAATCGCGAGCGCCTCCATGACCGCGATGGCGAGGCTGAGTCTAGGATGCACTGTCCGGCCCCGGATGCGGGTTCTTGCCGAGGCGCTGCGCGTGCGTTTTGTCCTGCGGATGGTTGTGATGCCGCGGCGCGCCGCCCGGCTGCAGCAGCACGAGCACCGCGCCCGCGCCGCCGTCGTGCGGCCGCGCCTGACAGAACGCGATCACTTCCGACTTCTGCACGAGCCACGCGCGCACCTTGCCCTTGAGCACCGGTGCCTTGCCGATGGAGCCGAGCCCTTTGCCGTGAATCACGCGCAGGCATCGCAGTCCGCGCTTCACGGCTTCGCGGATGAATTCGGCGAGCGCCTCGCGCGCTTCCTCGCGGCGCATGCCGTGCAGATCGAGTTGCGCCTGCACGATCCACGCGCCGCGCCGCAGCTTCTTCACGACTTCCTGACTGATGCCGGGACGGTAGTAGGACAGCGTTTCATCGATATCGAGCAGGCTTTCCGGGTCGTATTCGTCGGAGAGCGCTTCCTGCAACACGGCTTCCTCGTCACGGCGGCTTTGCAGCGGCTCGGGCGGCGGCGGCACGCGTGTGATGGTCGTGCGCGGCGGCGTCTTGAGCCGCTCGACCTCGCCGATCGCGCGACGGAACTCGTCGGCATCCGCGACGGCTTCGCGTTCAGCGCGCACCGCCGCGACGCGCTGCACTTCACGCTTCTCGGCGTTGTCTTTCAGCGCGCGCTTCAGCGACGACAGGCCCGCAAGCCCCTCGCGCCGGACGGCCGCGGCGACATCCGCCGGCTTGCTCGGCGCAGGCTCGACGGGCCGCGGCGCGGGCTTCTGCCGGGCTTTCGGTTCGTTCGGATGGGGGAGGTTCTTCGGCATCGTTCGGCCAGCGGAATTCGTCGAAAATCGGGCTCGGACCGCGGCGCACGCGCGCCGAAACAAAAACGGGCCGGCGGCGCGAACCGTGGCCCGTTGCTGACCAGCGTGCGTCACGCGAGACGGCCGGCATTCATTTTACCGGCTCGCCGCGCGTTGTTCGCGTCGCAGGGTCGATCAGCGATCCGCTTCGTGGCTCATCGAATGCGGCGTCGGCGTCTCGTTGATGGTTTCGAGATAGCGCTGCGCGTCGAGCGCGGCCATGCAGCCCGTGCCCGCGCTCGTGATCGCCTGGCGATAGACGTGATCCTGCACGTCGCCCGCCGCGAAGACGCCCGCGAGGCTCGTCGCGGTGGCGTCGCCGCTCGTGCCGCCCTTCGTGATGATGTAGCCGCCCTTCATTTCGAGCTGGCCGGCGAAGAGATCGGTGTTCGGCTTGTGGCCGATCGCGACGAACACGCCCTGCAGCGCGAGATCGGTGGTCTGGCCGCTTTGCGTGTCCTTGATGCGCAGGCCCGTGACGCCGGAATCGTCGCCGAGGACTTCGTCGAGCACGTGATTCCATTTGATGTCGACGACGCCTTCCTTCTCCTTCGCGAGCAGCCGGTCGATCAGGATCGGCTCGGCGCGGAACTTGTCGCGGCGATGCACGACCGTGACCTTCTTCGCGATGCCCGCGAGATAGATCGCTTCCTCGACGGCCGTGTTGCCGCCGCCGATCACCGCGACTTCGCCGTTGCGATAGAAGAAGCCGTCGCAGGTCGCGCAGGCGGACACGCCCTTGCCCATGAACGCTTCTTCCGACGGCATGCCGAGATACTGCGCCGACGCGCCCGTGGCGATGATGAGCGAATCGCAGGTGTACTCGCCCGAGTCGCCGATGAGGCGCATCGGACGCTCGTTGAGCTTCGCGGTATGAATGTGATCGAAGACGATGTCGGTGTTGAACGCGCGCGCGTGCTCTTCGAGACGCTGCATCAGTTCGGGACCCTGGACGCCCGAGGGATCGCCCGGCCAGTTCTCGACGTCGGTCGTGGTCATCAGCTGGCCGCCTTGCGCGAGGCCCGTGATGAGCAGCGGCGACAGGTTCGCGCGCGCGGCGTAGACAGCGGCGGAGTAGCCGGCGGGGCCGGAACCGAGAATCAGCACTTTGGCGTGTTTGGGCGAAGACATGATGATGGTCCGTTATCGATGGTCAGTCTGGAAGCCTGTCTGGCGTCTGCGATGCAGCAATAGCGACGCCAGCGGGACGGCAAAAGGCGCGTCGAAGCTTCCGCTGAACCGTATTTAGGTGCAAAAGGGGCATTATAAAGGCCGCCGGAAAAGCCTTCCGAGTGAACCTTTCAATCGGATTGATAGGCGAAATGCGTGGATCAGCGCGGATTCGCGCAGATGACGCAGCCGTGACGAGTGTTATAGGTTGCAAGAAGCCGCCCGTTTTTGCGCCTTTCACCGCAATGCAGCGTTTACAATAGGCCACCGTTCCATGCGGCCCCGCGCAACAGGCGAGAGGCCGCAAGAAAGCGACACCGAATCAATGGCCAAAGCTACTTATTCCGCGAGCCCGCAGGCATTGCCGCACCGCATGTCGCGGCTCTTCACCGAGATTCGATGGATTCTCCAGGTCGCCCTCGGACTGTTCCTCGTCATGGCGCTCCTCTCGTACAGCCGCAAGGATCCGAGCTGGACCCACGCCGTGAGCGTCGATCACATCGCCAACTGGGCGGGGCGCGTCGGCGCTTATACGTCGGATATCCTGCTGCTCGTCTTCGGGCTGTCTTCGTACTGGCTGATCGTGCTGCTCGCGCGGCGCATCGTCGCGAATTATCGAAAAATCACGCTGCCGCCCGCCGTCGATGAAGACGCGCCCAAAGACCGCACCTGGCTCGCCGAAGCCTTCGCGTTCGTGCTCGTGCTGCTCGCTTCCGACGGCATCGAGGCGCTGCGCATGTGGTCGCTCAAGGTGCAGTTGCCGCGCGCGCCGGGCGGTGTGGTCGGCGACGTCGTCGCGCGGCACGTCTCGCATGCGCTCGGCTTCACCGGCGCAACGCTCTTTTTGCTGATCGCGCTCGCGATCGGCCTGTCGCTGTATTTCCGCTTCTCGTGGCTGTCGGTCTGCGAGAAGGTCGGCGACGGCATCCTCAACGCGATCACCGGCGCGCAATTGCGCCGCGAAGCCGGCCGGGACCGCAAGCTCGGCGAGGAAGCCGCGTCGAAACGTGAGGGCAAGGTCGTGCGTTCGCGCGAGAAAAGCGAGGATCACGAGCCGGTGATGATCGTGCCCGCCGCGCCCGCGCCCGCGCGCTCCGAACGCGCCGAGAAGGAAAAGCAGGTGCCGCTCTTCAAGGACTTGCCGGGCGATTCCACGCTTCCGCCGCTGGCGCTCCTCGATCCGCCGCCGAAGACGCAGGAAACCATCGCTGCCGACACGCTCGAATACACGTCGCGCCTCATCGAGAAGAAGCTGAAGGATTTCGGCGTGGACGTGAGCGTGGTCGCGGCGTATCCGGGGCCGGTCGTCACGCGCTATGAAATCGAGCCGGCGACGGGCGTGAAGGGCAGCCAGATCGTCGGTCTCGCGAAGGATCTGGCGCGCTCGCTGTCGCTCGTGTCGATTCGCGTCGTCGAGACGATTCCGGGCAAGAACTTCATGGCGCTCGAATTGCCGAATCAGCGCCGCCAGACGGTCAAGCTCTCCGAGATTCTCGGCTCCGAGGTCTATGCGAACGGCGCCTCGCCGCTGACGATGGGTCTCGGCAAGGATATCGGCGGCAATCCGGTCTGCGCCGATCTCGCGAAGATGCCGCACTTGCTGGTTGCGGGGACCACGGGCTCGGGCAAATCGGTCGGCATCAACGCGATGATCCTCTCGCTGCTCTACAAGGCGAGCGCGGATCAGGTGCGCCTCATCCTCATCGATCCGAAGATGCTCGAAATGAGCGTCTACGAAGGCATTCCGCACTTGCTGTGCCCTGTGGTCACCGACATGCGGCAGGCGGGCCACGCGCTCAACTGGGCGGTCGCCGAAATGGAGCGCCGCTACAAGTTGATGAGCAAGATGGGCGTGCGCAATCTCGCGAGCTTCAACACGAAGATCGACGAAGCGAAGAAGCGCGACGAAAAAATTCCGAACCCCTTCAGCCTCACGCCCGACGAACCCGAGCCGCTCACGCGCCTGCCGAATATCGTCGTGGTGATCGACGAACTCGCCGACCTGATGATGGTGGTCGGCAAGAAGGTGGAAGAGCTGATCGCGCGGATTGCGCAGAAGGCGCGCGCGGCGGGCATCCACCTCATTCTCGCGACGCAGCGGCCTTCGGTCGATGTCATCACGGGCCTCATCAAGGCGAACGTGCCGACGCGCATGGCGTTCCAGGTGTCGTCGAAGATCGATTCGCGCACGATTCTCGATCAGCAGGGCGCGGAATCGCTGCTCGGCATGGGCGACATGCTCTATCTGCCGCCGGGCTCGGGTCTGCCGGTGCGTGTGCACGGCGCGTTCGTGTCGGACGAGGAAGTGCATCGCGTCGTCGAGAAGCTCAGGGAGCACGGCGAGCCGAACTATATCGAGGGCATTCTCGAAGGCGGTCTCGCGGGCGACGGCGACGAAGGCTCGGCGGGCGCGGGCGGAACCGGCGGCGCCGACGGCGAGTCGGATCCTTTGTACGATCAGGCCGTCGAGGTCGTGATCAAGAACAAGCGCGCGTCGATCTCGCTCGTGCAGCGGCACTTGCGCATCGGCTACAACCGCGCGGCGCGTCTGCTCGAACAGATGGAAAACTCGGGGCTCGTGTCGGCGATGTCGTCGAACGGCAACCGCGAAATCCTTTCGCCGGCGCGCGATGCGGAATGACGCAAGCGTCGAGGCGGAATGACGCGCGCGTCCCAACGGAGAACATAACGATGAAGCAATTTACGGGGAATCCCTTCACGAAGGCGCTCGGCGCGGCGATCTTTTCGGCGTCGATGCTGTTCGCGTCGCACGCGTTCGCGAGCGGCACGGAGCAGTTGAAGGCGTTCGTGTCGCAGGTGCGCGCGGCGCGCGGCGACTTCACGCAGCAGGAAATCAAGGCGCCGGGCAAGACGAACAACGGCGCGACCTCGAACGCGGTGCCGACCAAGGGCGCGACGTCGAGCGGCACCTTCATGTTCGCGCGGCCGGGCAAGTTCATCTGGTCGTATCAGAAGCCGTATTCGCAAGTCCTTCAGGCCGACGGCGACAAGCTGTACGTCTACGACAAGGATCTGAATCAGGTCACGGTGCGCACGCTCGGCGGCGCGCTCGGTGCGAGCCCGGCGGCGATTCTTTTCGGCAGCAACGATCTGGACAAGAACTTCAACCTGCGCGATGCGGGCGAGAAGGGCGGCATCGACTGGCTCGAACTTACGCCGAAGTCGAAGGACACGCAGTTCGAGACGGTCGGCATCGGCTTCAAGGACGGCAACCTGCAGGCGATGGAACTGCACGACGTGTTCGGCAACGTCACGCTTCTGACGTTCTCGAACATTCAAAAGAACCCGCCGATCAAGAGCGACACCTTCAAGTTCACCGTACCGAAGGGCGCGGATGTGATCAACGGGTAACGCTTCGTAGTGCGGCTCGCGCGAGCCGCACGTTTCGCTAGCGATAGTTCGTCACGATCGTCACGCGCGTGGCGGAGGAAGACGCATCGTCCTTCGTGCGTATCGCCAGCGTTCCGCCGAGTGCGCCGAGGTGATATTCCCCGCCGATACCGGGTGTCATCTTGCGTCCCTTGCCGTCCCGAAAGCTCGCGGCAAGCGCCTGGCCGCCGCTCGTCGCGGGGCCCGCAACCGATAGGGAAACGTCCGCGTTGGGCGGATTGCGTGGATCGGCGCCGTACGTGACGTACAGGGTGTTGCCGGACGACTCGCCGCTGCGCGTCTGTTCGGCGGTCGATATGCCCAGCGTCGGCGTAGTTCCGATCGACACATCGAACGGCGGCGCGACCAACGCGCCTCTGAATGTGATGACGCCGCCCGGGACCCGAGTCGTCGATGCGCCTGTCATCGGGTAAAGGACCGACGCGCCTGTCAGAGCGATCAGCAGTGTCACCTGTGCACCGTTTCGTTTCATCATCGTTCCCCCTGTTGGACATATCGCGTGTCGTGCTTCGGCTTATTTTTGAGATGCGCGCGAGCTGATATTCGGAGAAATCTGATTGTTCTGACAATGTACTTTCGATAACTAAATTGTCAAAAACTGTCGGTGCAAAAAGGCAGTTTTATCGTTGAAATTGCTGCTAAAAATCATGAATGCGCGGCCTGCATGTCCTCGATGAACGCTTCCACGATCTCGCGCTTCGCGCCGCGCACGCCGCTCGCGCGTGTCGCCCGCGTGACCATCTGAAACGCGACGCGATAGCGCATCGTTTTCGGATTCAGCGGTGCGAGCAGCCCTTCCTTCACATACGGCGCGGCGAAATGCTCGGGCAGATAGCCGAGATGGCGGCCCGAGAGCACGAGCATCGCGACGGCCTCCATGTTGTCCGCGACCGCTCCGATATGGCGCGGTACCAGCTCGCCGGCTTCGGGCAGCGGATAGCTGCGCCACGCCCAGTCGTGCTCGAACGCCTGCGCCGCGCTCACACGCCCCGCGCGCGCGAACAGCGGATGCTCGCGTCCGCAATACGCGAGTTGATCCTCCGCGAAGATTTCCGTGTATTCCAGCGACGGCACGCGATGCCAGAAATAGCCGATCGCCATCTGAATCCGCTCCGACAGCAGCATCTCTTCGAGCTCGCCGGGCGAGCGCACCAGCACCGCGATGCGCACCGATTCGTCGCGCTGCCGGAAACGCGCGATCGCCTCGCTCACGCGTGCATTCGCGCTGACAGGCGTGTTGCCGATCATGCCGAGCGTGAGCGTGCCGACGAGCTTCCGGCCGACGTTGCGCGCGGTGGAATCGAACGTGTCGACAGCCGCGAGCAGCGTCCTGCACGCATCGACGAACTGCTCGCCGCGCGAAGTGAGCGCGAAGCCGCCGCGCCCGCGTTCGCAGAGCCGGTAGCCGAGCCGCGTTTCGAGCGTGGCGAGCTGCGTGCTGATGGTCGATTGCCCGACGTTGAGCGTGGCCTGCGCGGACGACACGCCGCCCGCATCGACGATGGCGAGAAAGACGCGGATCAGGCGCAGATCGAGATCGGAGAGGTGAGTGAACATGTGCGGCGGCGAAACATCGATAAATATCGATGTTAAGGTATTTTCGTCGCCATTTTAACTTCGCCGAAAAGCGGCTGATAATGGTCTTATCGCAACGAACATTCATTCGACGCCATGAATACGACCTCGCCGTCTTCGCTCTTCGCGCCCGCCGAACACTTCGATTCGCACTTTCTCGAACAGCGCGCCGAGCGCCCGCAGCCGCTGTCGGGCAACCAGATGCCGCGCTGCGGCGGCATCACGACGATGATGCGTCTGCCGCACGTTCCGTCGGCCGAAGGGCTGGATGCGTGTTTCGTCGGCGTGCCGTTCGATCTCGGCACGTCCAACCGCACGGGCGCGCGCTTCGGGCCGCGTCAGGTGCGCAGCGAATCCGTGCTGCTGCGGCCGTACAACATGGCGACGCGCGCCGCGCCGTTCGACTCGCTGCGCGTCGCGGATCTGGGCGATGTCGCGATCAATCCGTACAACCTGCTCGATTCGATCGACCGCATCGAGCGCGCGTATCGCGAAATTCTGAAGCACGGCTGCAAGCCGCTCACGCTCGGCGGCGATCACACGATTGCGCTTCCGATCCTGCGCGCGATTCACGCGAAGCACGGCAAGGTCGGGCTGATTCACATCGACGCCCACGCGGACGTCAACGACACCATGTTCGGCGAGAAAATCGCGCACGGCACGCCGTTTCGCCGCGCGGTGGAAGAGGGCTTGCTGGATTGCTCGCGCGTCGTGCAGATCGGCCTGCGCGGCACGGGTTACGAAGCCGGCGATTTCGACTGGTGCCGCGAGCAGGGCTTTCGCGTCGTGCAGACCGAAGAGTGCTGGAACAAATCGCTCGCGCCGCTCATGGAGGAAGTGCGCGCGCAGATGGGCGACGGTCCGGTCTACATCACGTTCGATATCGACGGTATCGACCCGGCCTTCGCGCCGGGCACGGGCACGCCGGAAATCGCCGGGCTGACGGTGCCGCAGGCACTGGAAATCGTGCGCGGCGCGCGCGGGCTGAATATCGTCGGCGCGGATCTCGTGGAGGTCGCGCCGCCTTACGACCCGTTCGGCACGACCGCGCTGCTCGGCGCGAATCTCGCGTTCGAACTGCTCTGCGTGCTGCCGGGCGTGGAGTACCGGACGGCGAAATAGCGCCTACGCGTACGCGCGGCGCTTGCCCGACACCAGCAGCAAATAGCACACCGCGCCGAGTGCGAGCGCGGGCAGCGTCGCGCCGAGATTCGGCAGCCATTGATTGATCGCGTGATACGCGGCGATGCCGATGCCCCACGCGATGAACGCGCTCACGTGCCAGCCGCCCGAATAGCCGTAGCGGCCGTGCACGTCGGCGAGCACGGCGGCGTCGATGCGACGCTTTCGCACGATGAAGTGATCCGCGAGCACGACGCCGAACAGCGGCGCGAACACCGAGCCGATGAGCAGCAGGAAGTTCTGGTACTTGCCCATCTCGACGACGAGCGCGACCAGCGTGCACAGCGCGCCGAACGCGCACGAGAGCATCGGCACGCTGGCGCGCGCCCAGAACGTGCCGGTGGAAACGGCGGCGGAATGGATGTCGGCGAAGGCGTTATCGGTTTCGTCGATCAGGATGAGAAACAGCGCGAGGCCGCCGCCCGCCTGCGCGAAGGCGGTCGTCAGGAGCGCGTCTCCTCCGCCCGCCGCGAGTCCGTAGATCGCGCCGAGCGCATAGAACCACAGGTTCGCAATGCCGTAGCCGAGCAGCGTGCCGCGAAACGTGCCGCCCGCGCTCTTGCCGAAACGCGTGTAGTCGGCGATCAGCGGCAGCCACGAAAGCGGCATCGCCACCACGAGATCGATGCCCGCGCCGAACGCCATCTCGCCCGTGCCGGGACGTGACATCAGCGCGGAAATATCGTGCTTTGCGAGCAGATTCCACGTGAGCCAGCCGGCGCCGCCGAGCAGCAGCCAGATGCCCCAGGAGCGCAGAAAGCGCCGCACGAAGGAGAGCGGTCCGCTCACCGCGAGCAGCGTCGCGAGCGCGCCGAAGATGAGCGTCCAGACGAGCGGCATCGAGAAATGGAAGGATTGCTTCGCGAGCGCATCGGCGGAATCGCGCATCACGATGATTTCGAACGAGCCCCAGCCGACGAGCTGGATTGCATTGAGCACGGCTGGCACCGACGCGCCGCGCACGCCGAGCGTCGGTCGCAGCGACGACATCGCCGCGAGCCCCGTATCCGTGCCGACGACGCCCGCAAGCGCGAGCAGCACGACGCCGATCGAGGTGCCGATGGCGATCGCCACCAGCGCGTGCGGCAGCGACAGGCCCGGCACGAGCAGCGCGCCCGCCTGCGCGACGAGCAGGCCGATGCCGAGCGAAAACCACAGCGCGAAGGCATCGCTCGTGCCGAACGCGCGCCGCTCGGGCGGCACCGGCGTGAGCGGCGCGTACGTGGCGCTGTCGTCGTGTTGGCCGATAGTCTCTTGCTGCATGGGTTTGGTTCCCTATATTGTCCTGACGGGCTGAACGCGTCTGCCCGCCCGGCTGTCATAATTGTCCGATTCTGCGGTCTGATTGCCTTGCGCGACAACCTGGCCATTTGGCCAATGGGCACGCGCGCCGGAAAAGGGCAAGATTATCGCCGTCTTTGATTCACCCGCGCCAATCGAGCAAGCGCCGATTGCCGCTCACGCGCATTCGCTGCGCCGACCCAAGCACATGTTCGAAGAAAACCGTGGCACCGTTCCGCTCGCGGAGCGCCTGCGCCCCCGCACCATCGACGACGTCATCGGCCAGAAGCATCTGCTCGGACCGAGCAAGCCGCTGCGCGTCGCATTCGAATCGGGCGAAGCGCACTCGATGATTCTCTGGGGCCCGCCCGGCGTCGGCAAGACCACGCTCGCGCGCCTCATGGCCGACGCGTTCCATGCGCAATTCATCTCGCTCTCGGCGGTGCTGTCGGGCGTGAAGGACATCCGCGAGGCGGTGGAGACGGCGCAGATCCATCGCGCGAACGGGCATCAGACGCTCGTCTTCGTCGATGAGGTGCATCGCTTCAACAAGAGCCAGCAGGATGCGTTCTTGCCGCATGTGGAGTCGGGCCTGTTCGTGTTCGTTGGCGCGACCACTGAAAATCCGTCGTTCGAGGTGAACAGCGCGCTGTTGTCGCGCGCGGCGGTGTACGTGCTGAGGAGCCTCGACGCCGACGAGCTGAAGGAACTGCTCGAGCGCGCAACCAAGGAACTCGGCGGCCTCACGTTCACCGATGAAGCGCGCGACGCGCTCATCGGGTCCGCCGACGGCGACGGCCGCAAGCTCCTGAACAATCTGGAAATCGTCGCGCGCGCGGCGGCGCAGCAAAAGCAGACCGATGTCGACGGCGCGCTGCTCGGCAGTGCGCTCGCGGAAAACCTGCGCCGCTTCGACAAGGGCGGCGACGCGTTCTACGACCAGATCAGCGCGCTGCACAAATCGGTGCGCGGCAGCAATCCGGACGCCGCGCTGTACTGGTTCTGCCGCATGCTCGACGGCGGCGCGGACCCGCGCTACATGGCGCGGCGCATCGTGCGCATGGCGTGGGAAGACATCGGTCTTGCCGATCCGCGCGCCGCGCGCATCACCCTCGACGCGGCCGAGACGTACGAGCGGCTCGGCTCGCCCGAAGGCGAACTGGCGCTCGCGCAGGCGTTAGTTTATCTGGCGGTCGCGCCGAAATCGAACGCCGGATATAACGCGTACAACGAGGCGCGGCGCTTCGTGAGCAAGGATCAGTCGCGCGGGGTGCCGGTGCATCTGCGCAACGCGCCGACCAAGCTGATGAAGGAGCTCGGCTACGGACACGAATACCGTTACGCGCACGACGAACCCGACGCGTACGCAGCCGGCGAAACCTATCTGCCGGACGGCATGCGCGATCCGCACTGGTACCGGCCGACGCCGCGCGGGCTCGAAGGCAAGATCGGCGAAAAGCTCGACCGGCTCGCCGAACTCGACGAGGCCTGGCGGCGCGAGCATCGCGAGGAGAAGAAGCGCTGAAGTCCGGGCGTTGAAGCCGCGCGCGGCCGTTTCGCGCGCGGGCATTTGCCGTTTCGCCGGCCGGTGCGCGATTGCGACCGGCGCGCGATGACCGTGCGCTAAAATCGGCGTTTCCGATTACTTATCAAAGCAGCCCCCGCCATGCTCGACATCCAACACCTCCGCAAAGACCTGGACGGCGTCGCGAAGCGCCTCGCCGATCGCGGCTACACGCTCGACGTCGCCGCGTTCGCCGCGCTCGAAGCCGAGCGCCGTGAGATCCAGACCCGCACCGAAGAACTGCAGGCACGCCGCAACAGCCTGTCGAAACAGATCGGCGCGATGAAGGGGCGCGGCGAGGACACGTCGGCGGTGATGGCGGAAGTGAGCGGCATCGGCGACACGATGAAGGAATCGGCAGCGAAGCTGGATGACGTTCAGAAGCGTCTGTCGGACCTGATGCTGACCGTGCCGAATCTGCCGCACGAAAGCGTGCCGGTGGGCAACGACGAAACGCAGAACGTCGAAGTGCGGCGCTGGGGCACGCCGCGCGCGTTCGACTTCGAAGTTCGCGATCACGTCGATGTCGGCGCGCCGCTCGGCCTCGACTTCGAAACCGGCGCGAAGCTGTCGGGCGCGCGCTTCACGCTGCTGCGCGGACAGATTGCGCGGCTGCATCGCGCGCTCGCGCAATTCATGATCGACACGCATACGGAGCAGCACGGCTATACCGAGGCGTACACGCCGTACATCGTGAATCCGGAGATTCTCTACGGCACGGGCCAGTTGCCCAAATTCGCCGACGACATGTTCCGCGTCGAGAAGGGCGGCGACGAGAACACGGTCACGCAGTACCTCATTTCGACGTCGGAGATCTCGCTCACGAACACGGTGCGCGACAGCATCCTCGAAGCGGACGCGCTGCCGGTGAAGCTCACCGCGCATTCACCGTGCTTCCGCTCGGAGGCGGGCTCGTACGGACGCGATACGCGCGGTCTGATTCGCCAGCATCAGTTCGACAAGGTCGAGATGGTGCAGGTCACGTCGCCGGAGCATTCGTACGCAGCGCTCGACGAGATGGTCGGCCAGGCGGAGACCATTCTGCAGAAGCTGGAATTGCCGTATCGCGTGATTACGCTGTGCACGGGCGACATGGGCTTTTCGGCGGCGAAGACGTTCGATCTCGAAGTGTGGCTGCCGGCGCAGAACACGTATCGCGAGATTTCGAGCTGCTCGAATACCGAGGCGTTTCAGGCGCGCCGGATGCAGGCGCGCTTTCGCAACGCGCAGGGCAAGCCGGAGTTCGTGCATACGCTGAACGGCTCGGGGCTGGCGGTCGGGCGCACGCTCGTCGCGGTGCTGGAGAACTTCCAGAACGCGGACGGTTCGGTGACGATTCCCGCCGCGTTGCGCCCGTACATGCGCGGTGCGGAACGGATCGAAGTCGCCGCTTCCGTTTGACACCTATTTGCAAAAAGGGGCTTGGAAAGGTCGGAAGAGTTCGATATACTTTCGTTCTTCGTTGAGCAACGACCGGCTCACGAAGGCCAGTAAGTTGTCAAATGAACTGGTAGCCGGAGAGGTGGCAGAGTGGTCGAATGTACCTGACTCGAAATCAGGCGTACGGTTTTCCCGTACCGTGGGTTCGAATCCCACCCTCTCCGCCAAAATCTGAAAACCCCGCAAGTCGTAAGGCTTGCGGGGTTTTTGTTTTTGGGCTCCGGCGGGGGGGCGGCGGAGGAAGCGAGCTCACTAAGCGGGGCGAACAGATCACCTAGGGTCAATCTCCGCGCAGGTGGAGGAAACCAAGGAGTCAGCGAGACGACCCTTCGCCGCGAGGGCCTATCTCCGCGCACGCGGAGGAAACGCGCAGTCGCGCATCGTGGCGTTAAGTGCCGAGGGCCTATCTCCGCGCACGCGGAGGAAACTTCACGAATCTGCCGGCATCCCGCGACGATGGGGGCCTATCTCCGCGCACGCGGAGGAAACATCACTGGCTCTTGGGCGTGCTGACGATGCGCGGGCCTATCTCCGCGCACGCGGAGGAAACGGCGCGAGATTCAGCAATTCTTCATCGCTCGCGGGCCTATCTCCGCGCACCCGGAGGAAGCCGACAACCGAGAGGAACACGAAGTCGTGAACAAGGCCTATCTCCGCGCACGCGGAGGAATCTTTTTTATTTCGCGAACAAGTCTCCCTGTCCAGGGCCTATCTCCGCGCACGCGGAGGAATCGCGATCGCACCGGCGTCGATGAAGACCGTCAACGGCCTATCTCCGCGCACGCGGAGGAATCCAAGCGGCTAACTCACAATATTTCCGATAATCGGGTCTATCTCCGCGTACGCGGAGGAATCTCGCTCCACGATTGGCCGAGATTCCACACGCTGGGTCTATCTCCGCGCACGCGGAGGAATCTCAAGTGCTGCTTATTCATCGATCACTCCACGCGGTCTATCTCCGCGCACGCGGAGGAATCGAAATCGCCTTCCCGTCCGCGCAGGAAAACGACGGTCTATCTCCGCGCACGCGGAGGAATCGGTGCAGACGTGGACCGCGTGAGGATGACGCCGGGTCTATCTCCGCGCACGCGGAGGAATCGGTCTGGTCCGCCTGAATGTCCCTCACTCTGCCGGTCTATCTCCGCGCACGCGGAGGAATCACGTCATCGGGGCTCTGCAAGCCATCGTACAAAGGTCTATCTCCGCGCACGCGGAGGAATCCGCCTCGCCCGCCCGCGTATCGAGCGCGACGCCGGTCTATCTCCGCGCACGCGGAGGAATCCTCTGGACGAGGTGGACAATGCGGTCATGGTGCGGTCTATCTCCGCGCACGCGGAGGAATCCGCGAAGATCGCGGTCCAGGCGGGCGTCAGATAGGTCTATCTCCGCGCACGCGGAGGAATCGCTTCCTTGCCGACGTGTCCCGTGAGCACCGCGGGTCTATCTCCGCGCACGCGGAGGAATCCCTAGATCATAACCTCATGATCCCAAACACCAAATCACCCAACCCATCCTAGAAAACACCCCTCAAGTCGTACACCTCGCAATATCAAACCGAAGCTCCGGCTCCGGCACGCCACCATCGTCGCTCGATGACTGCTGCACCTTCACCACCGATCCATACACCGAAGGCGTCAGCGTGACGAGCCATGCGTTCGATCCGACCATCAACTCCGTCGAGCCTTGATCGCGTCTTGCTTGCGCCGATGGAATCATTCGCTGCAGACAACTCGATATATCCGACGCCGCCCGCGCCGACGAAACGTGAATCACGGGCTTTGAAGCGCGCAGTTCCGGCTCGCTCGTCGAACTGCATGCTGCAAGGGCGGCCGCGCCCGACAGCGCCGCGCAGAAGAAGGCAAATCGATGCAAGGTCATAACGCTCCGGCAAGTCTGAAAACGGGCCACTAAAACACAAACGCGTGCTCGCTACAAGAGCGGGCGATGAGCGCGGCAACCCCGAAATGCCGCGCCCAGGCGGTTCTTCGAGAGGCGACGCTGCGCGGGAGTGCTATCATCGGCCCCATTGTCCTCGCGCGCCGCCCGCCGCAAACACCGGCGAAAACGCCCGCGCCAGGCAGCAAGAACCCGGCACGAACCCATCGCATTGCTCAATGGCCATCACGCTCAAGACCCCCGCAGACATCGAAAAGTTGCGCATCTCCGGCCGCATGGCCGCCGAAGTCCTCGCGATGATCGCCGAACACGTCCGCCCGGGCGTCACCACCGATGAACTCGACGCCATCTGCAATCGCTTCATCGTCGACGAACTGAAAGCGATACCCGCCAACGTCGGCTACATGGGCTTTCCGAAAACGGTGTGCACGTCGGTGAATCACGTCGTGTGCCACGGCATTCCCGGACCGAAAGAATTGAAGGACGGCGACATCATCAACATCGATGTCGCGATCATCAAGGACGGCTACTACGGCGACACGAGCCGCATGTACTACGCCGGCACGCCGAGCGAGCAAGCCCGCCGCCTCGCCGAGACGACCTATCAAGCGATGGTCGCCGGCATCCGCGAAGTGCGCCCGGGCGCGACGCTCGGCGACGTCGGCGCGGCCATTCAAAGCGTCGCGCATCGCGAAGGCTTTTCCGTGGTGCGCGAGTATTGCGGCCACGGCATCGGCCGCGTCTATCACGAAGATCCGCAAGTGCTGCACTACGGTCAGCGCGGCGCGGGCCTGCGCCTCAAGCCGGGCCTCGTCTTCACCATCGAGCCGATGATCAACGCGGGCCGCGCGGCCACGCAGCAATCGCGCGACGGCTGGACCGTGACGACCAAGGACCGCTCGCTTTCGGCGCAATGGGAGCACATGGTCGCCGTGACCGAAGAGGGCTTCGAACTCCTCACGCCGTGGCCGGACGGTACCGGCCCTTATGAAGCGCCCTGAGCGCCGCGGGCTATGCCCGTGTGCGTTGTAAAGCAGTTTCCCGGATTTAGGAATTGACGGGTACGCCCGTTCGGTTGAAGCTATGCCAATGGCCTGCGCGCCGGACCGGCCGACAGAGCCGCACGCGCTAAAGAGCCTGAAAGCCAGAGAGAAATAGTCTGCATGAGCGCACGCATGAGTCCCTCATTGACCGTCAGCCGCATCGCCGCGCAACAAGGTTCGGTTTTGCGCGAGCTTCGCACGGCATCGCTGCGCGAAGCGCCGTACGCTTTCGGCGAAACGCTTGAAGATGCGCTGCTCGTCGACCCGTCGTCGTTCGAAGAAACCGCGGCGCTGCATGCGAATTCGCCGCGGCTCGCAACGTTCCTGCTCTACACGGAAGGTCATCCCTGCGGTCTCGTCCACGCGTACATCGAAGAGACGCCGGGCGCGCGCGCGTTCGTGAGCGCGCTCTGGGTCGCACCCGCCGTGCGGCATCTGCGCGGCGGCGAGCTGCTCATGAACGTCGCGACGCGATGGCTCGCCGCGCAGGGCGCCGCCGAGGTGCATGCGTGGATCTCCGAGGAAAACCGCACCGCGATGCGCTTCTACGAGCGTCTCGGTTTCGGCCCGACGGGCGAGCGCCGCGCGATGCCGTCGCACGAAGAAGAAGCCGAGTCGCTCTTCGTGCGTCACATGCAGGCCGAAGACGACCTCTGACGCACGTCAGTGCGTGTCCTGTGCCCGGTATCCGCGTGCCTGTCGTGCGCACTTCGCGCCCGCATTTCTCGTTATCGATAGCTGAAATCGGTCCTAAAAATTATGGCCGTGTGCGACAACGCCTGTAAAATACGCAAAATTTTTGGCCGTTCCTATGTCGCTCAACAAAACGCCCTTCTTCGAACTGCGCAGCGGCTCCGTCGACACGCTTCTCTTCGTCGTCAAGACTCCCGACCTCAACGCCCTGCGCACTGAACTCACGCGGCGCTTCGAGGCGACTCCCGAATTCTTCGCAGGCGATGTCGTTGCCATCGACGTGCGCCGTCTCGCCGAACAGGAGCGCGTCTCGCTCGTCGATCTCGAAGCCTTGCTCAAGAGCGTGCGCATGCGTCCGATCGGCATCGTCGCGCTGCCCGCGCAGACGTGGGCGATTCAATGGGCGAACGAAGGCGGCCTGCCGATTCTCGAAGCACGCGACAGGCGCGGCGCGCCCAAGCCCTCGGCCGACGAAGCGAAGCCGAACACCGAAGCCGCCGCCGTGATCGAAGCGGCGGTCGCGAAGGAACCGCCGCCCGCGAGCCTGCCGCAGCCCGCGACCATCATCGACCGTCCGCTGCGCTCGGGCCAGCAGGTCTATGCGAAGGGCGATCTCATCGTGCTCGGGCTCGTGTCGTACGGGGCCGAAGTGATCGCGGAAGGCAATATCCATATCTATGCGCCGTTGCGGGGCCGCGCGCTCGCCGGCGTGCATGGCAATCTCGACGCGCGCATCTTCTGCACCTGTCTCGAGCCGGAACTGATTTCCATCGCGGGCATCTATCGGACGACCGAGAACCCGCTGCCCGCCGATGTCGCGAGCAAGCCGGTGCAGATCTGGCTGCAAGAAGAAAAACTGATGATCGAACCGCTGCGGCTGACCTGACGAGTTGTATCGGCTCGCGCGCTTGATTTGTGCGGCGCGCGCTCGTAGACAGCGCGAGCGGACCTATTTGACGAACACAAGGTACTTGTATGGCAAAAATCATTGTGGTGACTTCGGGGAAGGGCGGCGTCGGCAAGACGACCACCAGCGCGAGCTTCGCATCGGCGCTCGCATTGCGCGGCCACAAGACGGCCGTGATCGACTTCGACGTCGGTCTGCGCAATCTCGACCTCATCATGGGTTGCGAACGCCGCGTGGTGTACGACCTGATCAACGTCATCCAGGGCGAAGCGAATCTGCATCAGGCGCTCATCAAGGACAAGAAGAGCGAGAACCTCTACATCCTGCCGGCCTCGCAGACGCGCGATAAAGACGCGCTCACGCTCGAAGGCGTCGAGAAGGTCATCGAGGAACTGATCAAGATGGACTTCGAATACATCGTCTGCGATTCGCCGGCGGGTATCGAATCCGGCGCGCTGATGGCGATGCACTTCGCCGACGAGGCGCTCATCGTGACCAATCCGGAAGTGTCGTCCGTGCGCGACTCGGACCGCATTCTCGGCATCCTGTCGTCGAAAACGAAGCGCGCAATCGAAGGCAAGGAGCCGGTCAAGGAGCATCTGCTGATTACGCGCTACAACCCGAAGCGCGTTTCCGAAGGCGAGATGCTGTCGCTGTCGGACATTCAGGAGATCTTGCGCATCGACCTGATCGGCGTGATTCCGGAATCGGAAGCGGTGCTGCATGCATCGAACCAGGGCTTGCCGGCGGTGCATCTGGACGGCACGGATGTCGCCGAATCGTACAAGGACGTGGTGTCGCGTTTCCTCGGTGAGGAAAAGACGCTGCGCTTCACCGATTATCAGAAGCCAGGGCTGTTGCAACGCATCTTCGGCACCAAGTAAGGGGACGCAATGTCGATTCTTTCGTTTTTGCTGGGCGAGAAAAGAAAGTCCGCTTCGGTCGCGAAGGAACGCTTGCAGTTGATCATTGCGCACGAGCGCGCGGGTGGCAAAGCCGCCGCCGATTATCTGCCGGCGTTGCAACGAGAACTCGTTGCCGTGATTTCGAAGTACGTGAAGATTTCCGATGACGATATTCGAGTGAGCCTCGAACGTCAGGACGACCTCGAAGTGCTGGAAGTGAAGATCGAGATTCCGCAGGCGTGATGCCGCGCGCCGCGATGCGGCGCCATGTTTCTCGAAAAGAGCCGGAATCATGTGATTCCGGCTCTTTTTCCTGGTGCGTTATCGTTTGCGTCGCACTGCATGATGCATCGAGCGGCCGCGCCTCCGCTGTGACATTTGTCGTACATTCATCGACAAACTATTCCAAGTTCAACCTGATCGACCTTCCGCGCGTGTCATCGCGCGTTCTCCCTCGCACATTGAGAAAAGACGCGGACGTTTCTTACCCGCGAAGCCTTCATCCGCGCACCACGCGCGCGTTCAATGTCTTTAGGAAAACGAGGTCGATCATGAAACTGTCCTGTCGTCATTTGCTTGCCCGGGCCGCGCTGCTTGCCGCCGGCGTCGTGAGCATGTCCGGCGCGTTCGCCGACGTGGTGATCGTTGCACCGAGCGCGCCGCCCGCGCCGCGCTTCGAGCCTGTTCCGGCAGCACGCGCCGGCTTCGTGTGGGATGCGGGACACTGGAACTGGGAAGGCCGCTATGTGTGGGTGCCGGGCCACTGGATTGCCGTGCGGCCGGGCGCGCGCTGGGCGCCGGGCGTGTGGGCGCCGTTCCGCGGGCGATACCGCTACATTCCGGGTCACTGGATCTGAATCGCATAGCCCGTTCATTCGCCGTCGCGCGTGTTCACACGGCGGCGGCGAACGAAGGGGCCAGAAAAAAGAAGAGGCGCGAGGCTTTCGCCGGGCGCCCGAGAAACGCTCCCGCATAAGCAGGAGCGGAGAGGAGAAGAGAGCCGCGTTCAGGTCCGAAAGCCGGACCACGCACACAGCAGTACTTGCTCGGAGCGTAAGCGCGGGGAAAAGTTCAATCGAAATGAAAATTTCCGCAGGCTCGGCTAGATCACGCGGTCAGCACTTCGAAGGCGAGCACCGCCAGAATCGCGCCGACGTTCGCCACGACGGCTTCCAGAACGACGCCGCGCCAGGTCGCCGGACGAAACTTCACCGCGAGCAGCAGCGCCGTCACAAGCGCAATGGTGACGATCGCGACGAGATGCGCGCTTTGCAAATGAATATTCATGGCCTCTCCCGGGTGCGAGCACTCTGTCGAACTTTTTTCAAGCTTGCTTCGAGTATAAGCAGCGACTTTTTTACTGGAAAGCGGACGAAAAAGTCATTTTCCCGCCAGCTTGCCGACGGGCATCGAGTGTTAATTTAAATACCTGCTGATTCAGGGAATTTTCTTTTCAGACTCAGTACAAACCCCGTATATGCGCCATTGCCATTCCGGCGGCGCGTCGAAACCGCAGGTTCGTGGAGCATTTGCCAGATGACTTCCCCGACGCGTTCTCTCGAAGTCGATTTCTTTCGGGGAATCGTGCTGCTCATTATCGCGGTGGACCATATAACGGGAAGCGTGCTATCGCGCTTTACGCTGCATCAGTACGCGTTTTGCGATTCCGCTGAAGTATTCGTATTTCTCGGAGGTTATGCGTCGGCGGCGGCTTATACGGCGCTTGCGACTCGCCGTAGCGATTCAGCGGCCCGCCGACGCTTTTTCAAACGCAGTTGGGAGATTTATCGCGCGTACCTGTTCACGGCGTTTCTCATGCTGATCGGCGGCGGACTGCTGATGGCGCTCAAGATCGATACGCCGATGGTCCAGTACACCGAATGGCCCGCCTTCCTCGCGCGCCCGGCCGGCCTCCTCGTCGACATCGCCTTGCTGCGTCAGCAGCCCTATCTCTCCGCCGTATTGCCGATGTATTCGGTCTTCGCGCTGGCCGTGCCGGTGATCGTGCCGCTCGCGCAGAAAAGGCCGGTCGTCGCCGTGTTCGGCAGCCTGCTCGTGTGGCTCGCGGCCATGCCGCTCCTGCGCTTTTTGCCCGGCACGTACGGGGAAGCGTGGTCGTTCAATCCGTTCGCGTGGCAGTTGATGTTCATGACCGGCGTGCTGGCGCGCATTCAGCCGGTCAGCGGCACGTTCCACGCCGGCAAGATCGCGCGCTGGCTGACGGCGGGCGCGATCGCCCTCGCGTTGACGTTCGCGTTCTTCAAGCTGTTCCTCGAGACGCAAGCGCTGCCCGGATACATGAAGCAGAACCTCGCGACGCTGCGCATCGTGAGCTTCGCGGCGATCGCCTGGATCGTCGCGCGCGCGGTGTATGCGGGCTGGGTCGCTCGCCTCGCGCGCAGGCTGCCGGGCATCGTGACGATCGGGCAGCAAGGGCTCGTGTGCTTCATCGCGGGCGCGTGCGTTTCGCTCGTGCTCGATTCGGCACTGCGCGCGATGGGTGTGCTCGGCCTCGGGCGCTATCCGTCGCACTGGATTCTCGGACTCATCGCCGACGGCATCGCCATCGCCAGTCTGTTGTGGCTTGCGCGCTTCTGGGCGGATCGCAAGGCGGCGAAGGCGGCGCGCGCGAAGGTCGCCGAGCGGCAGGCGTCGCGCATTCCCGTCATGAAAGGGCCGCTGCCCGCGCACATCAGCAACCGGCGCGATCGCTGAGCGCGCCGGTTCGTCGCTGCTTCAGTTCAGCTTGATGTGACGCGTCTCGCGCATGCACAGCACCGCGATGAGGCTCACCGCCGCCGCAGCCGACACGTAGCCGCCCACCCACGACAGTCCGCCGCGATTCGCCAGCAGTTGTGCGATATACGGCGCCACCGACGCGCCCAGAATGCCGCCAAGGTTGTAGGCGACGCCCGCGCCCGTGTAGCGGACGTTGGTCGGAAACAGCTCGGGCAGAAGCGCGCCCATCGGGGCGAAAGTGACGCCCATCAGGAACAGTTCGATCGTGAGAAAGAGCGCGACCTGGATCGTGTCGCCGCTGCCGAGGAGCGGGGCCATCGCGAAGCCGGACAGGATCGCCGCGACGCAGCCGACGACCAGCACCGGCTTGCGCCCGAAGCGGTCGCTGGCGATGGCCGAGATCGGCGTGGCGATCGCCATGAACAGCACGGCGAAGCACAGCAGGCCGAGGAACGTCTCGCGCGCGAAATGCAGCTTGGCGACGCCGAAGGACAGCGAGAACACCGTCGAGATATAGAAGAGCGTGTAGCAGACGACCATCGCGAACGCGCCGAGCAGCGTCGGCGCGAGATGGCTGGACAAGAGCGTCGCGACGGGCACCTTCACGCGCTCGCGACGCTCGACGGCGGCGCGGAACGCCGGCGTTTCCGCGATCTTCAGCCGCACGTAGAGACCGAGCGCGACCAGCACCGCGCTGACGATGAACGGCACGCGCCAGCCCCAGCTGCGGAACTGCTCATCGGAGAGCGAGAGCGCGAGGCCGAAGAACAGTCCGTTCGACGCGAGAAAGCCGATCGACGGCCCGAGTTGCGGGAACATGCCGAAGAGCCCGCGCTTGCCTTGCGGCGCGTATTCCGTCGCGAGCAGCGCCGCGCCGCCCCATTCGCCGCCAAGCCCGATGCCCTGCCCGAAGCGCAGGATGCACAGCAGGACCGGCGCGGCGCTGCCGATCGAATCGTAGCCGGGCACGAAGCCGATGAGCGTCGTGGAGACACCCATCACCAGCAGCGAGGCGACGAGCGTCGATTTACGGCCGATGCGGTCGCCGAAGTGACCGAACAGAAACGAGCCGATGGGCCGCGCGAAGAACGCGATGCCGAACGTGACGAACGCGGAGAGCGCCTGCGCGGCGGGCGAGTCGTGCGGAAAGAACACCGGCCCGATGACGAGCGCGGCGGCGGTCGCATAGACATAGAAATCGTAGAACTCGATCGCGGTGCCGATGAAGCTCGCGAAAATTACGCGCGACGCGCTTTGAGATCCGTCGCCGGGCTGTGCGGCGGAAAGCGAGGGTGCGGCCATAGTGTCTCCGTTGTCGTGTTGCCGTGGTGCGAAGCATTGTCGCGCGCATCGCCGGGCAAGGGCGATCCGATGCGCGTCGGCTTTTTGTAAGGAATGCGATGCGATGGGTTCGACGGCGCGAGTAGCGCCTGCGATGACGGCGCAGCCTGGCTGCGCTCGGGCGCTTCGCGCGTCGCGCGGGATGGGCGCGAGGCGAAGGCGGCGCCGGACGCGGTCCGGCAGGGGTGTCAAAAATTATAACGAGCGTGCGCGGCGCGCGCCAATCAATCGAGGCTCGTCGCCTGGGGCGAGTGCGACGTTTGGAGCTGGAACTGGCCGTTGTCGTTGAACATCCAGCCTTCGAAGAGCTCCAGTTGACCGTTGCCGTTCAGAAGGCGCGAGGGCGGCGCGGGTAAGGGCGCCGAGCGGCGCAGCGACGCGAGCGCGGTGGCCTCGGCTTCGTCGTCGCCGTTGGTGCGATACACCGACGATTCGACGACCCGCCCGCCGCGGTCCACCGTGAAGGACACCAGCACGAAGGAGCGCAGCATTGCTTGCGGCGTGCCCTTGAGCACGAGCGACGGATTGCGCTCGAAGATGCGCTGCGCGATCTGCGCTTTGTACTGGTCGAGCGTCTGCCCGGGCGCGGGCGGCGCGACGGCACGCGTCGCCACGACGCCCGGCGGGGGCGTGATCGTGCAGGCGCTCATCGCGAGTGCGCCGGTGAGCGCAATGACGACAAGGCGAAAGCGTGACGCGAACATCGCAAGCATCGAAAAGATGACGTTACTTCAATGGTAGTCGCTGCAAAGACGGAGAGTGAGACGAAAACGTGCGCCGCCGCGCGTTCGGGCGCGAGATTTGCTGCCCATGAACTATCTGAAAGCAATCGAGGAGAGAGCCATGAGCACCGAGACGAATCGGCCGGATGACGGCAAGTCAGTCGAGCATAGCGACAACGAAAAAAGCAAGTTGCCCGAGCGCGATGACGAAAATCGCAAGCAAGCCCCGAACGACCGGCCCGGGAAGCAGACGGGAGAGGGCGAAGCGCCCGTCGGCTGAAGGTTGGCTGAAGGTCGGCTGAGACCCGCCGCGGTGCGTGTGCGGCGTGAGCGCGGCGGTGCTAAGGTATCAAGGGGATGTCCCCGGCTTCTCGGGAGAAGATCATGTCACGCAAGACCCAGCCTGCGCCGTCGAGCGCGCCCGCCCGGCAGCAACCGGCTTCCGCGGCGCATGTGAAGAGCGACGCGAAGCGAAGCGCGCCGAAGACGGATGCGGCCAAAGCGGAGCCCGTTCCGCATGTGCGCCCGCCCGTCAGATCGGACGACAATTGAGTTTTCCGAGTCAGTCCGTGTAAGGCTTGACTAGCTCGGCGCAGCGTAAGGGCGCGGTCGATCGGGCCGTGCCGGTCTCGGCCGCCCGCGTTTCCACGCAGCGATAGACGCTATTGGTTTTCTGAAGCACGTAGGTGTCTTCGGGCAAGCCTGTACTCCGCGCGGCGACACTCGTCACCGCGACGATTCCATATCCGTTCTGAATCAGGTCGAAGAACGTGGCTTCGGTCGCGCGCCATTGCGCGTTGTGCTGAGGCTGGGCATGCGCCGGCAGGCTCACGGCGATGGCGCAGCCGAAGAGGACGGGCATGAGGCGGCGTGACTTCATGGGCGGTTCTCCGCGTTGTCTCGATGAGGCGGTTAGATGGCGCCATGGCCGCCGTGTTCACATCGATTTGCAGGTGATGGAAAAAAACTGGCCTCGCGCGCTGCGAGGCCAAAATCCAACCTTACCCATTGAAGGTCTCCGTCACCCGAGAATGGGGGAAAACTCGGGATGGAGACAAGGGCAATGTACGTGGGGTGGGGAGTATCGGATATGCGTATTGTCTGAATTTCGTGGTGACCTCCGTCAGGATGTCGAAGCGATCAGGCGGGCGATACTAGACCGAGGCCACGAGTATGGAGGATGAAGCACGCACCGCGGTGGGTGGGGGATGATTCAGACACAACCGGACGGTTGAGAATAGGGGTATGGCGGAGGCGGTGAGATTCGAACTCACGGAAGGATCGCTCCTTCGCCGGTTTTCAAGACCGGTGCCTTAAACCGCTCGGCCACACCTCCAGCAAGGCGCGTATTGTAGCGCAACTCATCGGCGAAGAGAGGAACGTTCACCCTTCGAGCGATTTCGTCGCCCGCAGCGCGGGAAACAGGCGCATCCACAACAACGCGACGGCAATCGTGCCGATTCCGCCGATCAGCACCGCCGGCACCGCGCCGAACAGCCCCGCCGTCATCCCCGATTCGAATTCGCCGAGCTGATTCGACGTCCCGATGAACAGCGAATTGATCGCGCCGACGCGTCCGCGCATCTCGTCGGGCGTCTGCAACTGCACGAGCGACGAGCGCACGACCACGCTGATCACATCCGATGCGCCGAGCGCCGCCAGCGCCAGCAGCGAAAATCCGATATCGCGCGACAAGCCGAACAGAATCGTCGCGATGCCGAACGCGATCACGCCGCCGAACAGCGCCGTGCCCGCGCGCTGGCGCAGCGGATGATGCGCGAGCCAGATCGATCCGGCGAGCGCGCCCACGGCGGGCGCCGCGCGCAACACGCCAAGCCCCCACGGGCCGGTATGCAGGATATCGCGCGCATACACCGGCAAGAGCGCCGTCGCGCCGCCGAGCAACACGGCGAACAGATCGAGCGACAGCGCGCCGAGAATCACCGGCTTGCTCTTGATAAAGCCGATGCCGGAAAACAGCGCTTCGAACGACAAGGGCGCGCGCATGCGCACGGCCTCGTCGATCCTGATGGCGGCCACCGCCGACGCCGCGCCCAGAAACGCGATCGTCACCGCGCCATACACGGTCAGTGCGCCGAGGCCGTACAGCAGGCCGCCCATCGCGGGACCGAGGATCATCGCCGTCTGGTTCGCCGAGGTCGACCACGCGGTCGCCTGCTGCAGTTGCGAACGCGCGACGAGGTTCGGCAGCAACGCCGCCATCGACGGCGATTCGAACGCGCGCGCGGCCCCGGTAATCATCGCGATCGCGTAAATGGGGGCGACGCTATCCCAGCCGTGCCACGCGCCGAGGCACAGCGCCAGCGCGCCAACGCCCTCGATAGCCTGACACACGTACGCAATCGTGCGCCGGTCGTAGCGATCCGCAACGTGCCCGACGACCAGCGTCAGCACGAACATCGGCAGAAACTGCGCGAGCCCGACGAAACCGAGCGCGTAGGCGCTGTGCGTGATCGAATAGACCTGCCATCCGATCGCGACCGACATCATTTGAAATGCCACCGAAGACATCACCCGCGCGGTCCAGAAAAGCGCGAACGGGCGATGCCGCATCACCGAGCCCGGCGTCATCGTCGGCGCGCTCAATTCTTCGAGTCCTTCAAGAACAGCTCCTGTAGATCGTTGAGAAAGCGCTGGCCGAGCTCGGTCGGCGCGATGCGCTCGATGGTGCGCGTAATCAGCCCGCGCTTCTCCGCTTGTACGAGGGCGGGCTCGATCGCCGACAGGGCGAGACCCGTGCGCTCGACGAACGCATGCACCGGAAAGCCTTCGACGAGACGCAGCGTGTTGAGCATGAACTCGAACGGCAGATCGCGCGGACCGACTTCGCGCTCTTCCTGAATCGGGGTTTCGTCGGGCGCAAGCGCGTGATCCATATAGCTCGCCGGATGCTTGAAACGCGCCTGACGCAGGATCTTCGACGGAAACGACAGCTTCGTATGCGCGCCCGCACCGATGCCGAGATAGTCGCCGAAACGCCAGTAATTCAGATTGTGCCGGCTCTGCCGGTGCGGCTTCGCATACGCCGACACTTCGTAGCGCTCATAGCCCGCCGCGTGCGTGCGCTCGTGAATCCAGTCCTGCATGTCGGCGGAAGCGTCGTCGTCGGGCAGGGCGGGCGGATACTTGGCGAAGACCGTGTTCGGCTCCATCGTCAGGTGATAGAGCGACAGATGCGGCGGCGCGAACGAGATGGCCGTTTCGATATCGTGCCTGCATTCGTCGAGCGATTGCTGCGGCAGCGCGAACATCAGATCGAGATTGAAGTTGTCGAAGTGCTTCGCCGCGATCTCGACGGCGCGCCGGGCCTGCGTTGCATCGTGAATGCGGCCGAGCGCCTTCAGATGCGCCTCGTTGAAGCTCTGGATGCCGATCGACAGACGGTTCACGCCGCTCGCGCGAAACGACGCGAACTTCGCCGCTTCGAAGGTGCCCGGATTCGCTTCGAGCGTGATCTCGGCATCGGCGTCGATGGGCAGAAGCGCGCGCGCATCCGAAAGCAGCCGGTCGAGCCCTTTCGCCGACAGGAGCGAGGGCGTGCCGCCGCCGATGAAAATCGTATGCACCTGCCGTCCCCACACGAGCGGCAGCGCGCTTTCGAGGTCGGCGCGCAAGGCGTCGAGATAACGTTCCTCGGGGAACGCGTCGTCCTTCCATTCGTGCGAGTTGAAGTCGCAGTACGGGCACTTGCGCACGCACCACGGGAAATGCACGTACAACGAGAGCGGCGGCAGCGATGTCAGCCGGATGCTGCCCGGCGACGTGAAAGCCTGCACCACGTTGATCGTCTTCGGTCCGGCGCTCACGCAAGTTCCTTCAGTCGTTGCAGCAGATCGCGCAGCGCGAGCGCGCGATGGCTCAGCGCATTCTTGCGCGCGGGATCGAGTTCCGCGGCGGTCGCGTTCAGCGCCGGCAGGAAGAAGTGCGGGTCGTAGCCGAAGCCGTGCGCGCCGCGCGGCGCATCCAACACTTCGCCGTGCCAGCGGCCTTCGGCGATGAGCGGCTCGGGATCGTCGGCGTGACGCACGAGCACGAGCACGCAGAAGTAGTACGCGCGGCGATCGGCCTGGTCGGCGAGATCGGCGACGAGTTTCGCGTTGTTCGCGGCGTCGCTTTTCGCTTCGCCGTTCATCGACGCATAGCGCGCGGAGTACACGCCCGGCGCGCCGTTCAGTGCGCGCACGCAGAGGCCGGAGTCGTCGGCGAGTGCGGGCAGGCCGGTCAGCGCCGACGCATGCCGCGCCTTCGCCAACGCGTTTTCGACGAACGTCGCGTGCGGCTCCGGCGCTTCGGGCACGCCAAGCTCGCCCTGCGTGATCAGCTCGATTCCCGCCGCATCCAGAAGGGATGCGAACTCGCGCAGCTTGCCCGCATTGTTCGATGCGAGCACCACGCGGCTCAGACCATGCGCATCAGACACCATGACTCTCCAGCGCTTCCTTCTGCTTCAGGATCAGCGCGCGGATGCCGCTGTCCGCGAGCGCGATCAGTTCGTTCATCTCGTCACGCGTGAAGGGCGCGCCTTCCGCCGTGCCCTGCACTTCGACGAAACCGCCCGCGCCCGTCATCACGACGTTCATGTCGGTATCGCATTGCGAGTCTTCGTCGTAGTCGAGATCGAGCACCGGCGCGCCTTCGAAGATACCGACCGAAATCGCGGCGACGAAGTCCTTCACCGGCGTCTTTGCGATCTTGCCCGCCGCGAGCAGCTTGCTCACCGCGTCGTGCGCCGCGACGAACGCGCCCGTGATGCTCGCCGTGCGCGTGCCGCCATCGGCCTGAATCACGTCGCAGTCGATGTGCAGCGTGCGCGCGCCGAGCGCGTTGAGATCGAACACCGAGCGCAGCGCGCGGCCGATCAGACGCTGGATTTCCTGCGTGCGGCCCGTCTGCTTGCCGCGCGCGGCTTCGCGGTCGCTGCGCGTGTGGGTCGCGCGCGGCAGCATGCCGTACTCCGCGGTGAGCCAGCCCTGTTCGCGTCCGCGCAGAAACTCGGGCACGCGCTCGGCGATGCTCGCCGTGCAGATCACCTTGGTATCGCCGAATTCGACGAGCACCGAGCCTTCCGCGTGCTTCGTGTAATGGCGCGTGATGCGCACGTCGCGCAGTTGATTCGCGCGGCGGCCGCTCGGGCGCGGGGGGGAAGGCTTGAGCAGGGGAGAGTCGGTCATGGATCGGGTTCGAGAAAGTTGGACGGGAAATCCCCGCCATGTTTATCGTCATTCGCCGCCGATTTTATCGTTATTCACCGGCAGGCGTCGGTCGCGGACATGCCGACCGGGCGGGCCGCGCGACAAAAATGGGATAATGCGGATTCCTCGCCCGGCCGCCAAACGCGTGCCATCCCCAAAGCACTTTCGAGAGCGCCGGGCGTTTCGTTGAATCGGCCTTCGCAAGGAAGGCTCACATCGCGAGACGTACCATGATCTACAGCATGACAGGCTATGCCAGCGCGACGCGCGAAGTCGTCGCGGATGGCGCGGGACCCAATGGCGCGGGCGGATCGGGCGTCGGTGTATCGGTGGAATTGCGCACGGTGAATTCGCGCTTTCTCGATCTGAACTTCCGCATGCCCGAAGACGTGCGCGCAACCGAGCCGCAATTGCGCGAAATGCTGATGTCCAAGCTCTCGCGCGGCAAGGTCGATATCCGCATCAATCTGAATCGCGTCGAGCAGACGGCGAACGCGGGCGCGCTCAACCGCGAAGCGCTCACGCAACTCGCGACGCTCGAACGCGCCGTGCTCGATGTCTTTCCCGATGCCGAGCGCATGCGCACCGGCGAAATCCTGCGCTGGCCCGGCGTGCTCGCCGAAAGCGCGGTATCGCAGGAAACGCTGCGCGAAGCGGTGCTCGCATGCGGCAAGCAGGCGATCGCGGACCTCATCGAAGTGCGCGCGCGCGAAGGCGCGGCACTGGGCAAAGTGCTGATCGACAACGTGACGGAAATGGAAGCGATCGTCGCGCGCATCACGCCGCTCGTGCCCGAACTCATCGCCAAGCATCAGCAGAAGATCGTCGAGCGTTTGCAGGATGCGCTGGGCATTGCGACGAACGAAGGCGGAACGTCGACGAGCGTGCCGCGCGAGGAAATCGCCGAACGCATTCGTCAGGAAGTGACGATGTACGGCATTCGCATCGACATCGCCGAAGAATTGCAGCGCCTCACCGCGCATCTGAACGAAACGCGCCACGTGCTGCAAAAGGGCGGCAAGGTCGGCAAGCGCCTCGACTTCATGATGCAGGAGCTGAACCGCGAAGCGAACACGCTCGGCTCGAAGGCGGCGGCGAAGGAACTCGCGGATGCATCGATGACGCTCAAGCTGCTCATCGAGCAGATGCGCGAGCAAGTACAGAATCTGGAGTAATGCAACATCATGCCGAATACCACGCACCGCTCGCACAGCCACTATACGGGCATCTATCCCGGCAACCTGTTCATGGTCGTCGCGCCTTCGGGCGCGGGCAAGTCCACGCTCGTGAACGCGCTGCTCGCCGAGGATAAGGAGATTCTGCTGTCGGTTTCGTATACGACGCGCGAAGCGCGTTCGAAGGAAACCAACGGCGTGCAGTATCACTTCGTGTCAGTAGACGAATTCATGGAGCGGCGCGAAAACGGCGAGTTTCTGGAAAGCGCCGAAGTGCACGGCAACTACTATGCGACCTCGAAGCTGTGGATCGCCGATCAGATGAAGCAGGGCCACGACGTGCTGCTCGAAATCGACTGGCAGGGCGCGCAGCAGGTGAAGAAGCAGTTTCGCAACGCGGTGGAGATTTTCATTCTGCCGCCGTCGCTCGACGCGCTCGAAGACCGCCTCAAGAAACGCGGCCAGGATTCCGAAAAAGTGATCGTGCGGCGGCTGCTCGCGGCCGGCAGCGAAATGGCGCATGCATCGGAAGCGGAGTATGTGGTGATCAACGAAAACTTCGATCGCGCGCTCGCGGAACTGCGTTGCCTCGTGGCCGCGACGCGCCTGCGCTTCACGTCGCAATACGCGCGCAATACGCAGCTTTTCGTGGATCTCGGCATTCATTCGACGCCGCAATCCTGACACGCCGCTGTGACCGGGTCGTTCGGTCACATAAGGTAGAATAAAACCCATATCGAGAAGGAACTCAACATGGCCCGCATCACCGTCGAAGACTGCCTTAAACAAATCCCGAATCGCTTCGAGCTCGCGCTCGCCGCGACGTATCGCGCGCGTCAGCTCGCACAAGGCCACACGCCGAAAATCGAGAGCCGCGACAAGCCGACCGTCGTCGCGCTGCGCGAGATCGCGGCGGGTCAGGTCGGCATCGAAATGTTGAAGAAGGTGCCCGTCTAAGGGCTGCGGCATCCCGGTTTCAATTTCTGCAACCGACAACCCAACGCGTCACATCACCACGGAGGCGAAGATGAGTCAGACACCGTTGCCCATCTCCGCCGCCGTGGACCCCGACATCGACATCGATCAGGATTCGGTGCTCGATGCGGACAAGCCGCATGCGGCGCGCAAGTACATCGACGCGGTCCTCGAACAGTCGTTTCGTCACCTGTTCGGCCCGACCGCCACGCCTGAACAGCCGCGCAAGCACGACGTCGTTTCCATCGCGAAACTTACGAACACGCTCGCCGGCTACATCTCCGCCGAGGAGATCAAGGAAGTCAAGGCGGCGTTCCATTTCAGCGACGAAGCGCATCTCGGGCAGTATCGCCAGAGCGGCGAGCCGTACATCACGCATCCGGTCGCGGTCGCGGAAATCTGCGCGGGCTGGAAGCTGGACGCGCAATCGATCATGGCTGCGCTGCTGCACGACGTGATCGAAGATCAGGGCGTCACCAAGACGGAGATCGCGGAGCGCTTCGGCGCGAAAGTCGCGGAACTGGTCGACGGCTTGTCCAAGCTGGACAAGATGGAATTTCGCAATCGCGAGGAAGCGCAGGCGGAGAATTTCCGCAAGATGCTGCTCGCGATGGCGCGCGATGTGCGCGTCATTCTCGTCAAGCTCGCCGACCGTCTGCACAACATGCGCACGCTCGGTGCGGTGCCGCCGGAAAAGCGCCGGCGCGTGGCGCGCGAGACGCTGGATATCTACGCGCCGATCGCGCATCGGCTCGGTCTGAACAATACGTATCGCGAACTGCAGGATCTTTCCTTCGCGAACTTCAATCCGAATCGCTACGCCACGCTCGAAAAAGCGGTGAAGGCGGCGCGCGGCAACCGGCGCGAAGTGGTCGGCAAGATTCTCGAAGCGGTGCAGCGCACCATCGCGGACGCGAAGATCAATGCGGAAGTCACCGGCCGCGAGAAAACGATCTACAGCATCTACAAGAAGATGCGCGACAAGCAGTTGTCGTTCTCGCAGGTGCTCGACGTGTACGGCTTTCGCGTCGTGGTCGAGAGCGCGCTCGAATGCTATACGTGCATCGGCGCGCTGCATGCGCTCTACAAGCCCGTGCCGGGAAAATTCAAGGACTACATCGCCATTCCGAAGGTGAATGGCTATCAGTCCCTGCATACCACGCTCGTCGGCCCGTTCGGCGCGCCGATCGAGTTCCAGATTCGCACGCGCAAGATGCACGAGATCGCCGAGGCCGGCGTCGCGGCGCACTGGCTCTACAAGAATGGCGGCGCCGATCTGAACGACGTGCAAAAGCGCGCGCATCAGTGGCTCAAGTCGCTGCTCGACATTCAGAGCGAAGCGGGCGATTCGAGCGAATTCCTCGAACACGTCAAGATCGACCTGTTCCCGGACGCGGTCTACGTGTTTACGCCGAAGTCGAAGATCATGCCGCTCCCACGCGGCGCGACGGCGCTCGATTTCGCCTATTCGATCCACAGCGACCTCGGCAATCAGTGCGTCGCGGTGAAGATCAACAACGAGCTTCTGCCGCTGCGCACGGAGCTTAAAAGCGGCGATATCGTCGAAGTGATCACCGCGCCGTATTCGAAGCCGAATCCCGCGTGGCTCGGCTTCGTGCGCACGGGCAAGGCGCGCTCGGCCATCCGTCACTATCTGAAGACGATGCGCCTGAACGAGTCGGTGCAACTGGGCGAGCGGCTCGTCGATCAGAGTCTCAAGGGCTACGGCCTCGCGCTTTCGGATGTCACGCCGGAAGTCTGGGAAAAACTCGTGCTGTGGACCGGCAACAAGACGCGCCAGGAAATTTTCGCGGACATCGGTCTCGGCCGGCGCGTGGCGGCGGTCATGGCCAAGCGCATCGAAGTGTTGATGAACGGTATCGCCGATGACGAAGATCATCCGCGCGAGCACCACAGCACGAACACCGCGCCGCCGGTGGTCATCACGGGTACCGAAGGCATGTCGGTGCAGCTTTCGCCGTGCTGCCGCCCGATTCCTGGCGACGACATCATGGGCTATATCGGCATCGGCCTCGGCATGGCGATTCACACGACGGAATGCCGCGTCGCGCAGCGCATCCACCGGCGCGATCCGGGCCGCTGGATCGACGTCGCATGGGCGCCGCAGCCAGGCCGTCTCTTCGACGTCGCCGTGAAGGTGCTCGTGAAGAACACGAAGGGCGTGTTCGCCCGCGTCGCGGCGGACATCACGTCGGCGGATGCGAACATCGTGCATATCGCGATGGACGAAGACGTGTCGCAGGAAGCCAAGCTGCTGCGCTTCGTGATTCAGGTCAGCGACCGCGTGCATCTGGCCAACGTCATGCGCCGCGTGCGCACCAATCCGGACGTGATGCGCATCGCGCGCGAGCGTCCGAGCGACGAACCGCATCACCGCAATCAGGACGGCGGCATGCGCATCGACCGCGAGCGCGCCGACTACTGACGCGCCGGCGCGGGTACGCGGCATGCATGCCTGTCGTCGTCCGACGAACAGGAGAAGGCGCCGCATGAACACTTCCGATCTCGAAGGCACCACGCTCGATTACTGGGTCGCGCGCGGGCTGCACGAATTCATCCGCGAAATCCACTTCACCGATAGCGGAGAGACGCTCTCTATCCGCGGCAACGACCGCGGCAAGCCCTGGGACGGACGCTTTCTGCCATCGACGTCATGGGAGGCTGCATCGGTCGTCCTGGAGCGCGCCTGCAAGCTGGAGATGCAGGATCACGGGCGCGGCGAGGTGAGCTGCACCGTGACGTTCGGGAAGGAAGGCAAGCCGGTGGAAGGGCGGGGACCGTCGCTGCGGATCGCATTGCTGCGCGCGTTCGTGCGGCACGCGTTCGGCGACGAGGTAGAGGACGAGTATTTGCGGCGCCCCCAGTCGCTGCTTGGCGAGCGCGCGGAACCGATCGGAGAATCGAGCGCGACGGCTTCGGTGGAGGATATGCCGTCGCCGGAGAGGCATATCGGCGATATCAGTCCGGTTCCGCGTCAGTAGGCCATTCCGGCGCGCACAAACAAAAAGGGCCTTCCGTTTGGAAGGCCCTTCAAAAGTGGCGCGGCTGGCAGGATTCGAACCCACGACCCCTTGGTTCGTAGCCAAGTACTCTATCCAACTGAGCTACAGCCGCACGCAAAACGGTACTGCTTATACTGCACTGCGCTTGTGGTTAAGCGCTTGATGCCCTCATTCGAGAACATCAGAAAAAGTGGCGCGGCTGGCAGGATTCGAACCCACGACCCCTTGGTTCGTAGCCAAGTACTCTATCCAACTGAGCTACAGCCGCACGCAGAAGCGGAATTATAGCCAAGGTAATTTAAAAAAGGAAGCGGTTTTGGCCGATGTTTCGATCTTTCTGTCGACGAAACGGCCGCGAGGCGTGGTAACTTGATGTTTGCAAAGCCAGAACTTCTCAGATTCCGTTATCGATCCGCATCATGAACAAGGCATTTGTCAAAGAGTCGGACGACACCGACGACGACCTCGACCTCGGCCAGCCGGACGTTCCGGCGGGCACGAAGAACTACATCACGCCAGCGGGCCATCAGCGGCTGCGTGACGAGCTCCTGCAGCTTCTCGACAACGAGCGGCCCGAAGTGGTCAGGCTCGTCTCGTGGGCCGCATCCAACGGCGACCGCTCGGAGAACGGCGACTACATCTACGGCAAACGGCGGCTGCGCGAGATCGACCGGCGCATCCGCTTTCTGGGCAAGCGCCTGGATCTCGCGGAAGTGGTGGACAGCAGCAAGCAGGAGAACGTCGATCAGGTTTTTTTCGGCGCGACGGTGGACTACGCGGGCGACGACGGCGACGTGAAGACCGTAACGATCGTCGGCGTGGACGAAGTCGATCTGGAGCGTGGTTATGTGAGCTGGATCTCGCCGGTCGCGCGTGCGCTCCTGAAGGCGAAAATCGGTGATACGGTCGCTTTGCACACGCCGGCGGGCGTGCAGCAGATCGATATTCTGGATGTGCGCTACCCGAGTTGAGCGCGAGTTGAGCGCGAACTGAGCGCAGCGGCAACCTACCTGACCCGCAGACGAAAAAAAGCCGCTCCGAAGAGCGGCTTTTGCACAACTGAACTGCCGTTGAATCTTAGAAGCGGTGACGCATGCCAACCGTCGCCGACACCTGATTCGAGTTCGACGACATGCCGACGCCGTTGATCACTGCGCCGATGGGCAGGTTGTCCTTGTCGGTCATGTGCTGGTACTCGCCCTGCAGGTACACGTCGGTGCGCTTGGACAGCGCGTAGGCCGTCTGCAGGCTGAACTGGTGGAACTTCGGCTTTTCGCCGTCGATGCGGCTGTCCGTGTACGTGTAAGCACCGGCGAGCGACAGAGCCGGCGTCAGGTTGTAACGGCCGTTGACTTCGTAGTTCGTGAAGCGAACGTGGCCGTCGGTCAGGTTGATCGAGCCGGCGCCTTGCGTGCCGACGCTGGTGATCGACGAAGCGTTGTCGAGCATCGTCTGCGTGAACACGAAACCAACCGTTGCCGGGCCGAACGCGTAGTTCAGACCGCCGCCGAAGATGCGCTGACGGCCAGCGACGAACGGCGTGTTGTCGGTCGTGATCGCGCCGTTGACGTTGTTCGTCGGCGAGCCGACGTTGTTCAGTTGCATGTACGCTGCGGCGACGTTCAACGGGCCGTAGTTGTACGACGCGCCGACGCTGTACGCGCGGTTATCCGCGAAGCCGCCTGCTTCGTTCGAGAAACCGTACATCGCGCCCAGCTTGAAGCCGGCGTAGTTCGCGCTCGTGTACTTGACCGAGTTGTTCACGCGGAACGTGTTGTCGAGGTTGTCGTTGTCGAACGGGTGGGCGAACTGCGTGCCGCCGTATTGCGTGCCCGTCAGAGCCAGAGGCCCGAGGAAGTCGACCACGGAGTCATACTGACGGCCGAGGGTGATCGAGCCGAATTGCGTGCTCGACAGACCGACGAACGCCTGACGGCCAAACTCACGACCGCCTTGACCGTTCTGGCCGTTCATGATGTTGAAGCCGTTCTCCAACGTGAAGATCGCCTTCAGGCCGCCGCCGAGGTCTTCAGCGCCGCGCAGGCCCCAACGGCTGCCGTTCACCTGACCGCTCGTCGCCTTGAAGTTGCTGTGGCCAGGGCCGCCGACCGTCGTGATCTGGTTGTTCGTGTAGGTGATGCCCGCATCGATCAGGCCGTACAGCGTGACGCTGCTTTGCGCATGGGCGGCGGTAGCAAAAACGCCCGACAGGGCAGCGACCATGAGAGTCTTTTTCATCTTTGTAACTCCGAGAGCAGATAGGGCCGGGGACCCAGGCTTGAGGAAACCTCGAACCGGCGCGCTGCGAGAGGCGCGGGGCGGATGAGCATGCATCGGCGTTGCGACACATTTGTTTCCGGACCAGACGAAGTGTAAAGACGGCGTTACAGAACGAGGCGTTCCAATTTCCGCAATAAACCATTGTTGATGCGGCAATGATCGTCGCATCGTGTATTTTTGTTTATATACAATGATTTACCGGCGAATAAAGCCGTAAGGCGAGAGGTGTCAACCAATCGACGTTGCGCATGCGCTACATCAACGGACGATGAAAATGACGGCTAAATGGCAGAAATGCATTGTTGAGATATTTGAAACAGAAGTTTGCTATTTTTGCAGGTAATACATTCGGATCGGATCGCTATACTGCGGTTTCTGCTTTCCGAAGCAGACTTTTTCGTTGACGGAAAAAGATCTCCAAACTTTGTCAGCGCGACTTCCCGGTCGCGCTTTTTTTTTGCGCGGTCGATGCGTCTGGATGCCACGCCGGGCGGGGCTGTGATGGGGTGTCGTCTGGCGTGAGCGATTGTGAACCGGCGAGACTGGATCGTTGCTCGATATTACATTTAAGTCGCGACTTACTTTCCAGAATGCTTAATGTCAGAGAATCGAGCAAGTGGGGTGAACGCTTGTGCGTCGAGAGGTGGATTGATTCTCACGTGCGGCACTGCGCTATTAATTTGTTTCCAGAAAAGTTTAACGATTTCGGTTTGAATCGTTGGAAAAATTCTGATTTGGAAGCGCTTGAAACTTTGCGGGGAAGAGTCCCGCTGTTAATCGATGCTCGATTATTCGAATCCAAACGGTGATTTTAAATGCGGCTGTATTCAATTGGGCCCGCACCCACGCCAAAGCCCGCCGTTCCTTGCCCAGCTTGGCTTGTCGCTCCCTCTCTCGTCGCCAGACCGATGCTTCGCGGAATATCGACCCAGACGTGCTCGGTCACTGGCATTCGTCTGAGGACGACCAAATAAATATTTCCGGTAATCGGGGAAAGTTATTACGGGTTACACGCTATTGCTTTTCTAAAAAGACGATAACCCGTGCGCTAGAAATCCGCTGCCTCTGGGGCGCAGAACTTCCATCGAACTTCAAGCGGGTCTGTCGAAAGCCCGCCACACCGTGCTGCGTTAGAATGGGCAATCCAACGCACGCTCCATCCCGCCTTCCGCGCCGCCTCCCACGCCGTCCACGATGCATCTCGACCCGTCTGAACACTTCGCCTTTCCTTCCGCGCCCATCGCATTCGTCGATCTCGAAACGACCGGCGGCACCTTCGGTGTGGACCGCATCACCGAAATCGGCATCGTGGAAGTCGGGCCGTCGGGCGTCTCGCAATGGACGTCGCTGGTCAATCCGCAAAAGCCGATTCCCGCTTTCGTCCAGCAACTGACGGGCATTACCGACGCGATGGTCCGCGATGCGCCCACGTTCGAGCAACTCGCCGCGGACTTGCTCGAACGGATGAACGGGCGTCTCTTCGTTGCGCACAACGCTCATTTCGACCACGGCTTTCTCAAGGGCGAATTCAGGCGTCTGGGCCTTCGTTTCGCGCCCGACGTGCTCTGCACGGTGCAGCTTTCCCGCGCGGTGTATCCGGAGCAGACACGCCACGGGCTCGATGCGCTCGTCGAACGGCACGCGCTGGTGCCCGCCGCACGCCACCGGGCGCTCGCCGACGCCGATCTGCTCTGGCAGTTCTGGCAACACCTGCACAGCGCGCATGCGCCGGATGTCGTGCGCACGCATCTGGAGCGCGTGACGCGCCGGTTCCAGCTCGCCGCGCACATCGACGAAGACACGATCGAGCAGATTCCTGCAGGCTGCGGCGTGTACATGTTCTATGGCGACGACGACGCGCCGCTCTACGCAGGCCGCAGCGTCAAGCTGCGCCAGCGCGTGCGCGCGCATCTCGTCGGTCCGAGGCGTTCGGCGAAGGACATGCGTCTCGCCGCACTCGTTCGCCGCGTCGAATGGAAGGCGACGGGCGGCGAGATCGGTGCGATGCTGGCCGAGGCGCAATGGATTGCCGCCGCGCGCCCGGCGCACAACCGCGCGTCGAAGTCGCGAAGCGGGGACATGCGCGGCGCGCCGTGGCCATACGGCGGCGCGATCGCAATCGAAGAGCGCGATGCGGCATCGGGGCTGCGCGTGTGGCACGTCATCGACAACTGGTGCTATCTCGGCTCCGCCGCAACGCTGCCGCAGGCGGGCGCGCTGCATGCGGGCGCGGCTACGTCCGGCTTCGAACTCGCGACCTATCGCGTGCTCAGCGAGCGCCTCTCACGCGGGCTTGCCGTGACGCCGCTCACCGCGGCGATGCACGCCGCCACGCTCTAAAGCGCGATCAGCCGACCGCGCCCACGCCGCCCGTCGCGCAGACGTGCGACAGTGCGCGCATGAGCGGCTCGTTCATCGACGAGTTGTAGCGCGTCAGATGCTTCCATCGCGCGACGCTTTCGGCGAGGCGCATCGGGCAGTCGTCGGCGTGGCGAATCGGCTCGACGTGAGCGAGCGCCGACACGAGCGATTGCGTCAGCCGGTCGAGTTTCGGACGCGTGTCGTTGGCGAGATCGGGCGGGGATTCTTCCGGCGCGGCCCTGACCGCGCGCCAGTTGGCGAAAAGCACGTTCTGCACGTCCTTGCTCGCATCGATCTGATCGCGGAAGAACTGCCGCGCGAACGCGGGATCGACTTGAGCGGCTCTGGCCTTTTCCTCGACCTGTTTGAGCAGCGCCTCCTCGCGTGGGGCGTCGGTGATCGGTTCGTGCTTCGCCCACTTCCAGCGCGCGACCGGCTCGGCGAGCGCGAGCCGTTGCGAAACGAGCGCGATGATGTTGGTGAATGGGGTGTCGTCGCCGTCGGCGTGCACGGATGCGGGCGCGGCGAACGCGAGCACGCAGGCGAAGGCGGAAGCGAGGAGGGAGGTGTTCGATCGACGGCGCATCGGTGTCCGGGCAAAAGCGCCAGAATAACGCACCGCCCGCTTCAACCTGAATGTGAGAGACGAGTCGTGTCCACACGACTCGCCCGGGCGGTCATGAACGAAGAGCGCGACGCGTCCTGGCGTGAGCCATGCGCGGACCGGTCGGTCCGTGTGCGCCGCGCGCGGCGGGCGTCGTTCTCACGACGACGGCGTGATCCAGCGTGTCCGCCTACTTCGACTGCGACGAGTTGCGCTGTTCATCGAAGAACGCGCGCACGTGCTCGGGCAGTTCCGTCGCGAGAAATTCGACGCCAACCGGTTCCGGATCCGGACAATACACCTTGTCGGGCGTCGGGATTTTCGTCGGTTTTGCGTCCATGATTTCTCTCCTTGATGTCTACGGCAATTGCGCCAACTGGCCGATGCGGTTTTTTGCGCCGCCGCATACAGCCGAATACCAAATACGGGTCCCTCTAGTTATGCGTTATCGGATCGCGGCGGCTTCGGCTTGAGCCGAATCGCGCGTGTGAATCATCAACGCATGATCGTTCGTCTTCGGGCCGGTAAAGATGTCGGTAGATCATTACCGGCCCTCAAATCCATTGCTGCAAAAAGTACGGTTTCCAGTGCTGCGAAGAACAGTCCGAGAGCCGCGCCGCGCATGGCTTCGCGCAATCTCGATCGCCGCGTACTTAAACTGTAGCTTTTCCTCTATGGATATAACGATACCGGGAAACCTGCGTTGACGCTTGATGGTGCAGGGCGGAAAATAGCTTGTTGTTGTACGTAACCGCACATATAAGGAGAATCAGGCGGGCGGCGGGTGCTAACGTGAAATCGGTGAAGCCGATTTTTGCGGTAAATCGCAATAGCGTGCACAGCGCGGGGAATTGTTGCGAAAGCGCAAACCAAAGCAAAAACCCGCGTAACTTGCGTGTACGCGGGTTTTTATGTGCTGCCTGAATTCTCTCTGGTGCCGGAAAGAGGAATCGAACCCCCGACCTTCGCATTACGAATGCGCTGCTCTACCGTCTGAGCTATTCCGGCCCCTCTGTTGCGTTCGTTTAGTTCGTCAGCAACGAAGAAGTGAGATTATGCAGAGCATTTTTCGTCTTGGCAATACCTAAGATCAATTTTTCTGATCGAGATGGTAGCGGGTCACGCGATCGACTTCGCTCTTGGAGCCGAGGAACACCGCGACGCGCTGATGCAGGCTCGTCGGCTGGATATCGAGAATGCGTTGCTCGCCGTTGGTCGCCGCGCCGCCCGCCTGCTCGACGATGAACGCCATCGGATTCGCTTCGTACATCAGGCGCAGCTTGCCGGGCTTCGACGGATCGCGCTTGTCGGCGGGATACATGAAAATGCCGCCGCGGTTCAGAATGCGGTGCACATCGGCGACCATCGACGCGATCCAGCGCATGTTGAAGTCTTCCTTGCGCGCGCCGTCCTTGCCCGCGTTCAGCTCGTCGATGTAGCGCTGCACCGGCTCATACCAGTGACGCGTGTTCGACGCGTTGATCGCGTATTCGCGCGTTTCGACGGGCACCTTCATATCGCGCTGCGTGAGCACCCACGAGCCGAGCTCGCGATCGAGCGTGAAGCAGTTCACGCCGTGACCGGTCGTGAGCACGAGCACGGTCTGCGGGCCGTACACCGCGTAGCCTGCCGCGACCTGCTGCGAACCCGGCTGCAGGAACGCCTGCTCGCTGGGCTCGACGCCGTCCGGGCAACGCAGCACCGAAAAGATCGTGCCGATCGACACATTCACGTCGATGTTCGACGAGCCGTCGAGCGGATCGAACGTCAGCAGGTAATTGCCCTTCGGATAGCGGTTGGGAATCGGGAAGATCTTTTCCATTTCTTCCGATGCCATCGCGGCGAGGTTGCCGCCCCATTCGTTGGCTTCGAGCAGGATTTCGTTCGACAACACGTCGAGCTTTTTCTGCACTTCGCCCTGAACGTTCTCGCTGCCGGCGGAGCCGAGCGCTTCGCCCAGAGCGCCCTTGCTGACGTGGTAGCTGATCTGCTTGCACGCGCGCGCGATCACCTCGATCAGAAGCCGCAGGTCGGCGGGGAGGTTCTGGTGTTCGCGTTGCTGCTCGATCAGATACTTGGAAAGCGTGGTACGGCTGGAAATGGAGGACATGCGGGACTCCGTGAGCGTTAGACGAATATCCACGATTCTAACCGCTCGACCTGTCGCGTCGATGTGACAGCATCCGCCATAAGCGAGAACGGCCGCCGCGCGAATGTCGCGCGGCGGCCGCCAAACATCGGATAAAACCCGGCGAAACGGTGCTCAGGCTGCGAGCGCCTTCTCCACCACCTCGCGCACGTCGCGCGATTTCGCCTTCGATGCGACTTCCGAGAGCGCCGCATGCATTTTTTCGCGCAGCTTCGGCGTGAAGCGGCGCCACAGTTCGAGCCCGCGCGCGAGGCGCGCCGCGACCTGCGGATTGAGCGCGTCGAGCGCGATCACCTGTTCGGCCCAGAACGCGTAGCCCGAACCGTCGGCAGCATGAAACTGCGCGGGATTGCCGCTGCAGAAGCTGAAGATCAGCGAGCGCGCGCGGTTCGGATTCTTGATGTTGAACGCCTGATGCTGCATCAGCTTGCGCACGATCTCGATCACCTTGCGGTCCGGCCCGCCGCGTTGCGTCGCCTGGAGCGCAAACCACTTGTCGATGACGAGCGCCTCGTTCTCGAAGCGGCGGTAGAAGTCCGCCAGCGCCGCGTCCGCGACGCTCGCATCCGCGCCCTTCGTCGCGCTCGCGAGCAGCAGGGCCGCAAGCGCCGCCGAGCGGTCCGTCATGTTGTTGGCGGCGTCGTATTGCGCCTGCGCAAGCGTGACCGCTTCGCGCGGATCGTCGAGCTGGCTCAGATAAGCCAGCGCCAGATTCTTCAGGCCGCGCTTGCCGGCGTCTTCCGGCGTCGGCCGGTACTCGCCCGGCGTGCGGTTCGCCTGATACGTCGCGATCCATTTCTCGCGCAACTGCGATGCGAGACGGCGGCTCATGAAGACCCGCGCCGCGTGCACGGCGGCCGGATCGGACACGGCCATCTGCTCGGCGAGGTAGCTTTCGGACGGCAGCATCAGCGCCAGTTCGCGGAACGCGGGCGTGAGCGTGGTGTCGTCGAGCACGCGCGCGAACGCGGCGATCACCTGATCGTCGATCGACAGCGCTTCGCCACTGGCCGCGCGCTCGGCAAGCCCGAGCAGTTCGCGCGTGGCGAGACGCTGGCCGGCTTCCCAGCGGTTGAACGGATCGCTGTCGTGCGCGAGCAGGAACGCGAGTTCGTCGTTCGTGTAGTCGTATTCGACGATCACCGGCGCCGAGAAATTGCGCAGCAGCGACGGCAGCGGCGCCTCGTTCACGTCGACGAAGGTGAACGACTGCTCGCGCCCGGTGAATTCGAGCACGCGCGTCGTGCCGTTCGGCTCCTTCTCGCCTTCGAGGCGCAGCGGCAGATCCGCGCCGTTCTGGCCGATAAGGCCGACCGAGAACGGAATCAGCAACGGTCCTTTCTGCGTTTCGCGCGCCGCTTCCGACCCTTCGCCGTACCCCTGTGCGAGCGTGAGCGTGTAACGCTTCTTCGCGGCGTCGTACTCGGCACGCACCGACACGCGCGGCGTGCCGGCCTGGCTGTACCAGCGCTCGAACTGCGCGAGATCGCGATGATTCGCATCCGCGAGCGCGTGCCGGAAGTCGTCGCAGGTCACGGCCTGACCGTCGTGGCGCTGGAAGTAGAGGTCCATGCCGCGGCGAAAGCCGTCGCGGCCGAAGAGCGTCTGATACATCCGCACGACTTCCGAGCCTTTCTCGTAGACGGTCATCGTGTAGAAATTGTTGATCTCGACGTAGCTTTCCGGACGCACGGGATGCGCCATCGGGCCGGCGTCCTCGGCGAACTGCATCTGACGCAGCACGCGCACGTCCTCGATGCGCTTGGTCGCGCGCGCGGCGGCGCTGCTTTGTCCACCGTCGGCGCCGTCGGCGTCGCCCGCGGCCATGTCGGCGGAAAATTCCTGATCGCGGAACACGGTCAGGCCTTCTTTCAGGCTCAACTGGAACCAGTCGCGGCACGTCACGCGATTGCCCGTCCAGTTATGGAAGTACTCGTGGCCGACCACGGCTTCGATATTGGAAAAGTCCGTGTCCGTCGCCGTTTCCGGATTGGCGAGCACGTACTTCGTGTTGAAGATGTTGAGCCCCTTGTTTTCCATCGCGCCCATGTTGAAGTCGCTCACCGCGACGATCATGAAGCGGTCCAGATCCAGCTCCAGCCCGAAGCGCTTTTCGTCCCAGCGGATCGAATGGATGAGCGAATCCATCGCGTGACGGGTTTTGTCGAGATCGTGCGGCTCGACCCACACTTGCAGCAGCTTCTCCCGGCCCGAGCCCGACTGGATGCGTTCCTCGATGCACACGAGCTTGCCCGCGACGAGCGCGAACAGATAGCTCGGCTTCTTGAACGGATCTTCCCATTTCGCGAAGTGACGGCCGCCGGGCAATTCGCCTTCCTCGATCAGATTGCCGTTGGATAGCAGCACCGGATACGCGGATTTGTCGGCGCGCAGCGTGACGGTGTAGGTCGCCATCACGTCGGGGCGATCGAGGAAGTAGGTGATGCGTCGAAAGCCCTCGGCTTCGCACTGCGTGAAGAAGTTGCCGCTGGAGACATAAAGTCCGGAGAGCGTCGTGTTCTCCGCCGGATTGCAGATGCTCTCGATGCTAAGCTCGAAGGCATCCGCCGCGGGAATACCGCCGATGGACAGTCCGTTCTCATGAACACGGACATCCGCGTGCGCGACGCCGTCGATCGCCGCGCTCACGAATTCCAGTTGCTCGCCCATCAGTTCGAGCCGGGGCGCGTCGCCTTTCGCGTCGGGATTGCGGCGCAGCGTCATCGTGCTCTTCACGACGGTGCGCGCCGGCACGAGGTCGAATTCGAGCGCGACGGAGTCGATCAGAAACGCGGGCGGCGTGTAGTCCTGGCGGCGGATCACTGCGGATGCGGTCGTGGTAGACATGGCGAGATCTTCAAAGTGAATGGGGCGGCGCGGGCGCATCGAGCGGACATTCTGTCACGGCACGAATACGGGCGCGGCATGTCGAACCATTGTACAAAACGCCCGTCGATCGTGAGCGCCGCCCGCTGCTGCTTCGCCGGGCCTTGGCATATGACCGGGGTGCGTGCGCGGATCGCGCGCGCTATCTATAACTAAGAAGAGCAGTTTCCGAAGTGAGGACGACCATGAATGTTCCGATCAAGGCGCTGTGCCGGTGGTTGCTGGTACTCGCCGCGCTATGGCTTTCGGGCTGCACGACCTATGTGCAGACGCAGGTGACCGCCTTCTCCGACTGGAGCGGCAGCGACGCGACCCGCACCTACGCATTCGCGCGCCAGGGCGAGCAGCAGAACAGCATCGAGCAGACGACTTACGAGACGCTCGTGGCGAACGAGTTGTCGAAGTACAACTTCCGGCAGACGCCGGACGCGAGCGCGCGCTATCAGGTGGCGCTCGGGTATTCGGTGCGCGGCGACCTCGTGACGGTGCGCCAGCCGGTCTATTACGACCCGTGGCCCATGTACGGGCCGTACGGCCGTCCGTTCTGGGGGCCGTGGGGCGGCTGGGGGCCGTACGGCCCGTGGGGTCCGACCGGTTACGTCGATCAGAGCTATCCGGTCTATATCCACGCGCTGCAGATTCGCATGACCGACCGCCAGACCGGCCGCGAGGTCTACAAGGTGACGGCGGTGAATTCGACGGGCGACCCCTCGCTCTATCAGGCGATGCCTTATCTGACGCGCAGCGCGTTGGCGGATTTCCCGCTCGGCAATGGCACCGTGCGCACCGTGACGCTGCCCGTGGACAAAAACGGCGGCATCTCGAACGAGACGGCGGCCTCGCTGACGCCGAACGATCGCGGCGTCGCGCCTGCGCCTGCGTCCAAGACCGTCGAATGAGCGTGGCAGCGGCGGCGCGCGCACGCACCGGAAATAATTTCCGGCGCGCGTCGCGCCGTCGAGCGCGGGATCGCCACGCATCATTTCAAAAACGCCCGGCGGCCTTGATCGAACTGGGAATTATCGCTGCGATACGAAGCCGCAATATATGCAGCTTCGCGCAATTAGCGATATATTTCCGTGATGACAAAATCGTGTCCGCCCAATCCTGAAGCCGTTCCCCAGCCCACGACGTGGGACGCGCGGCTCGCCCGCCGCCTCGTCACGCCGCTCGTCGGCACGCCGGTGACGCCCAATCATCTGACGACGCTGCGCCTCGCCATCGGTCTGGCCGGGGCGTATTATCTGTCGCTCGGTCAGTTCTGGCTGTGCACGCTCGGCGCGCTTCTCATCGCATTGTCGAATCTCGTCGATCACACGGACGGCGAGCTCGCGCGCATCAGCGGCCAGTCGAGCAAGATCGGCCACTTCTACGACCTCGCAGCCGATGCGCTCGTGACCGTGCTGTTGTTCCTCGGCATCGGGTTCTACGTGGCGGTGCATCATCCGTCGATGTTCCTGCCCGCGCAATGGCTCGGCGGCGTCGCGGGAGTGGCCGTCGCGCTGATCTTTTTCCTGCGCATGCGCATCGAGTCGATGGTCGGCAAGTCGGGCACGAAGCAGGCGTCGATGGCCGGTTTCGAAACGGAAGACGTGCTGTATCTGCTGCCCGTCGTGACCATCCTGAACGGCATGACGCCGTTTCTGATCGCCGCGGCGATCGGCGCGCCGCTCTTCGCGGTGTACGTGGCGATCGACTATCAGCGCGTCGGCAAACAGATGAAGCAGCGCGCGCAAGCGTCGCATGCGAACAAGAGCAACGATTTCCAGGCGGTGAGATGAGCGATACGGCAACTCCGGTCAACACCCCGATGCAGGAACGAGGCGCGGCGCCGGCGGCGCGCCTGTCGAAGCGCGACATCGACGCCACGCTGAACGCGCGCCTCGCCGCGCTGCCCACGCCGGCGCTGCGCAACGAGTACGGCAAGCAGGGCTCGTTTCTCTATATCGAGGATTTCCTGCCGCGCGATTACACCGAGCGCCTGATCGCCGCCGTGCACGACACGTTGCCGTCCGTGAACCGCAACTACCTGCCGGGTCACAAGGCGGGCGGCAGCGTGAGCCGCCATACGCTCGACAAGCTCGCGCCGTTCATCGCCGATCTGTACCGCTCCGAGGCGCTCATCAAGTGGCTGGAAGCGCTCACCGGCGACAAGCTGCAACTCTCGCCCGAAGACGATCCGCACGCCTACGCGCTCTATTTCTACACGCGTCCGGGCGACCATATCGGCTGGCATTACGACACGTCGTATTACGAAGGCCGCCGCTACACGCTGCTGCTCGGCGTGATCGACGATTCGTCCTGCGCGCTCGAATACGAACTGCACACCAAGACGCCGGGCGCCGCCGCGCAGCCGGGCGCGGTGCAGTATCCGCCGGGCGCGTTCGTATTTTTCGACGGCGACAAGCTGCGCCATCGCGTGACGCCGCTTCGCGAGAACGAAATGCGCGTGTCGCTCACATTCGAATACGTGACGAACCCGAACATGCGGCCGTTTCAGCGCTTCATCTCGAACATGAAGGATTCGATCGCGTATTTCGGATTCAGGCAGGTCTTTCGCCGCAACGGCGGCAAGAACGGACAGGCATGAGCCGCGCGGGCACATTTTTGTTGTCGGTCGGCGTGGTGCTGTTCATCGCGCTGCTCGGCTGGCAGGGCTTCGGCTCGGTCGCGGCGACTCTGGCCGCCGCCGGCTGGGGGCTCGTCGCGGTCGCCGCGTTTCACTTCGTGCCGCTTTTCGTCGATGCCTTCGCGATCAGCGTGCTCTTTTCCCGCAAGGAGCGCGACGTCTCCCTGCGCGACGCGCTGCTCGCGCGCTGGGCCGGCGAATCGGTGAACAGCCTGATGCCCGCCGGCCAGATCGGCGGTCCGATGCTGATGGTCCGCTATCTTGCTCAGCGCGGCATGCGCGCGCGCGACGCGGCCGCCGTCATCACCATCAGCACGACGATGCAGACCGTCGCGCAACTCATCTTCGCGCTGATCGGCGTCGTGCTGCTGACGGGCTTCGCGGCGGGCGGCTCGTCCTCGACGGTGACGATCGCCGTGCTGGCGGTGATCGGCGTCATCGGTCTGATGATCTTCGGCTTCTATCTGGCGCAGCGGCGCGGTCTCTTTGGCCGCGCGATGCGTTTCGCCTCCGGCATCGCCGCGAAATTTTCGGCCAAGCGCGACTGGTCGTCGCTCGTCACGCGCGCCGAAGCCGTCGATGCTGCCGTGCACGAGCTGTATCGCGAGCGCGCGAAAGTGGCGTCGAGCTTCGGCCTGAGCTTTATCGGCTGGATCGTCGGCACGGGCGAGGTGTGGCTCGCGCTGCATCTGCTCGGCCATCCGGTCGGCTGGACCGAAGCGCTCCTGCTCGAAAGTCTCGGCCAGGCGATACGCGGCGCGGCCTTCGCCATTCCCGGCTCGCTCGGCGTGCAGGAAGGCGGCTATCTGCTGCTCGCGCGCCTGATCGGCCTGCCGCCCGAGGCGGCGCTCGCGCTCTCGCTCGCCAAGCGCGCGCGCGAACTGCTGCTCGGCGTGCCGGGCATCGTCTATCTGCATTTCGTTGAAAAAGGCTGGCAGCGCCGCCGTCTCGCGCGCGTGCCGGATATCGACTGATCACCCACGAAGGGAACACAACCATGCGCGCAATTATTCTTGCGGCCGGGATGGGCTTGCGCCTCGTTCAGCCCGAAGGCCAGCAAAAGCCGAAGTGTCTGTTGCGCTTTGGCGATGCGTCTCTGCTCGAACGGCACCTCCACTTTCTGAAAGCCGCGAATGTCGATGAAGTCGTCTTCGTGACCGGCTTCAAGAGCGAGCAGATCGAAGCGGAACTCGCCGCGATCGACTGGAAGCCGAAGACCGAAATCGTCGTCAACGATGAATTCACCCTCGGCAGCGTGCTGTCCGTGCACACCGCGCGCGACGCGATGACGCGCGGCGGCGATGTCCTCCTGATGGACGCCGACGTGCTCTACGACGAGCGCATTTTCGCGCCGCTCGTCGCGGGCGGCAGCGTGAACCGTCTGCTGATCGACCGCGATTTCGAAGCGGGCGACGAGCCCGTGAAGCTGTGCGTCGAAAACGGCGTGCCGGTCGAGTTGCGCAAGCAGGTCGCGGCGGGGCTCGCGTACGACACCATCGGCGAATCCGTGGGCTTTTTCCGCTTCGACGAAAAGACCGCCACGCGCCTCGCCGAAATCTGCGCCGATTATGTCGCGACGGGCCGCGCGAAGATGCCGCACGAAGAAGCGGTGCGCGACTTGTTGCTGGAGAACCTGGACAACCCGCGCCACGCGTTCGATATCGCCGATGTGACCGGCGCACCGTGGATCGAAATCGATTTTCAGAACGACGTGAAGCGCGCGGCCGACGAAGTGCTGCCGCAACTCAACGCGCTGCGTCAGTTTGCAGGAGCCTCGCAACAATGAACGCACTCACACAAATCCCGGTCGGCTACTCGCGCACGATGCGCCTGCGCGAAATGCTGCAAAGCAATCGCCTCGAATTCCTGATGGAAGCGCACAACGGCATCTCCGCGCGCATCGCGAAGGAAGCGGGCTTCAAGGCGATCTGGGGCTCGGGCCTGTCGATTTCCGCGCAATTCGGCGTGCGCGACAACAACGAGGCAAGCTGGACGCAAGTCGTCGACAACCTCGAATTCATGGCGGACGCGAGCGATCTGCCGATTCTCCTCGACGGCGACACCGGCTACGGCAACTTCAACAACGTGCGCCGGCTCGTGAAGAAGCTGGAACAGCGCGGCATCGCGGGCGTGTGCATCGAAGACAAGCAGTTTCCGAAGACCAACAGCTTCATCAACGGCGAGGCGCAGCCGCTCGCGGACATCGACGAATTCTGCGGCAAGATCAAGGCCGGCAAGGATTCGCAGAGCGATCCGAATTTCTCGATCGTCGCGCGCGTCGAGGCGCTGATCGCGGGCTGGGGCATGGAAGAAGCGTTGAAGCGCGCCGAGGCGTACCGTCAGGCGGGCGCGGACGCGATCCTGATTCATTCGAAGCTCTCGAAGCCGGACGAAATCCTCACGTTCGCGCGTGAATGGGCCGGGCGCGGCCCGCTCGTCATCGTGCCGACGAAGTACTACAGCACGCCGACCGACGCGTTCCGTCAGGCGGGCATCAGTTGCGTGATCTGGGCGAACCATCTGATTCGCGGCGCGGTCTCGGCGATGCAGGCGATCGCGAAGGAAATCCACGACAGCGAGACGCTCGTCAACGTGGAAGACCGCATCGCGGCGGTCAACGAGATTTTCCGTTTGCAGGACGCGGACGAATACTCGGCCGCCGAGAACATCTATCTGACGGCGGCGAATGAAAAGCGCAGCGCGATCGTGCTGGCCGCGAGCCGCGGCGCGGGCCTCGAAGCGCTGACCGAAGCGCGTCCGAAGGTCATGCTGCCGGTCGCGGGCAAGCCGCTTTTGCGCCATCTCGTCGAGGCGTTCAAGAAGGAAAGCATCAACGACATCACGGTCGTCGGCGGATATCGCGCGGACGCGATCGAGTCGGGCGGCATCCGTCTCGTCGTCAACGAACGGCATGAAACGACGGGCGAGCTCGCCTCGCTCGCCTGCGCCGCGAAGCACATGAACGGCGACACCGTGATTTCCTACGGCGATCTGCTGTTCCGCAGCTACATCCTGCGCGATCTGACGGAATCGGACAGCGATTTCTGCGTGGTCGTGGATTCGTCGCAGGCGCCGCAGGCGGGCGACACCGTCACCGACTTCGCGTACTGCTCGACCGGCGACGACCGCGCGCTCTTCGGCCAGAAAGTGTGGCTCGAAAGCGTGGTCGGCGCGGGGCAGTCGCTGATCGAAAATCGCGCGCCGCAGGGCCGCTGGATGGGTCTCATCAAGGTGCGCGGCGGCGCGCGCGAGCGTTTGCTCGCGACGCTCGGCACGCTGCAGCAGCGCGCCGACTTCGACCAGCTCGACATGGCCGCGCTCCTGAACGCGCTGATCGCCGCCGGCCAGAAGATCGAAGTGCAGTACGTGCACGGCCACTGGCGCGGCGTGAACGATCTCGACGATTTCCGTCGCGCGGGCGATTTCGCGCACGGCCAGACGCCGATCGGCTCCGAAGGCGCGGAGAACGCGCGTGATTGAGGCCGCCCAGTTCGTCGAGGCCGCGCGCGAGCGCGGTTTCGACTGGTACGCGGGCGTGCCGTGCTCGTTCCTCACGCCCTTCATCAACTACGTGCTGCAGGACGACACGCTCAACTACGTGTCGGCGGCGAACGAGGGCGATGCCGTCGCGCTGATCGCGGGCGTCGCGCTCGGCGGCGAGTCCGCTAAAGATCGTAAGCGCCGCGGCATCGCGATGATGCAGAACTCCGGGCTCGGCAACGCCGTGAGCCCGCTGACGTCGCTGACCTGGACCTTCCGTCTGCCGCAACTGCTGATCGTCACGTGGCGCGGCCAGCCGGGCGTCCACGACGAGCCGCAGCACGCGCTGATGGGCCCGATCACGCCGCAGATGCTCGACACCATGGAAATTCCGTGGGCGCTGTTCCCGACGGACGCCGACGAGATCGGCCCGGCGCTCGATCGCGCGACGGAGTACATGGACAGCACCGGCCGTCCGTATGCGCTCGTCATGCAAAAGGGCAGCGTCGCGCCGTATGAACTGAAGCAGACGGGTCTGTCGGGCGTGCGCGCGCCCGCGCAGCCGGCGGCCGTGCAGCGCTTCGAAGGCGAGCGCGTGACGCGTCACGACGCGCTGGCCAAAGTGATCGCGAACACGCCGAAGGATTCGACGGTCGTGCTCGCGTCGACGGGCTTTTGCGGGCGCGAGTTGTACGCGATCGACGACCGCGAGAACCAGCTCTATCTCGTCGGCTCGATGGGCTGCGTCACGCCGATGGCGCTCGGCCTCGCGCTCTCGCGTCCCGATCTGCGCGTCGTCGCGCTCGACGGCGACGGCGCCGCGCTCATGCGCATGGGCGTGTTCGCGACGCTCGGCGCATACGGCCCGCCGAACCTGATTCACCTGCTGCTCGACAACGGCGCGCACGAATCGACCGGCGGCCAGGCAACGGTGTCGCGCGGCGTCGATTTCGCGTCGATCGCGGCGGCGTGCGGCTACGCGCTCGCGCTCGATGGCGACGACATCGGCGTGATCGACCGTCTTTTCGACGCTAAAGATGTCGATGGCGTGCGCTTTGCCCGCCTGTCGATCAAAACCGGCACGCCGGGCGACCTGCCGCGCCCGAAGATCACGCCCGAAGACGTGCGCGCGCGCCTGCAACAACACCTAGGAGGCCGTTGATGCTGCTGCTCAATCCCGGTCCTGTCACGCTCACCGAACGCGTGCGTCAGAGCCTGCTGCAAACCGACTTGTGTCATCGCGAGCCGGAGTTCTTCGATCTTCAGGACGAGGCGAGAAAGCGTCTCGTCGCCGCTTACGCGCTCGATCCGGCCACATGGAGCGCCGTGCTGATGACGGGCTCGGGCACCGCCGCGGTCGAAAGCATGATCGCCGGCCTCGTGCCGGAAGGCGGGCGGCTGCTCGTCGTGGAGAACGGCGTGTACGGCGATCGCATCGCGCAGATCGCGAAGCAATACGGCATCGATCACGAAGTCGTCAAGTACGAGTGGATGCAGGCGCCGGACATCGACGCGATCATCGAACGTCTCGACGGCGGCACCTTCACGAACGTCGCGATCATCCATCACGAAACGACGACCGGCCGCCTGAACGCGATCGACCGCCTGTCGCGCGCGTGCGCGGAGCGCGGCATCGGCCTCTTGCTCGATGCGGTGAGCAGCTTCGGCGCGGAGGCCATCGATTTCGACGGCGGCGGCATCGCCGCGATCGCCGCGACGGCCAACAAGTGCCTGCACGGCGTGCCGGGCGCGGCGTTCGTCATCGCGCGGCGCGATGCGCTCGCGAAGGCCGCGAACCGCACGTACTACCTCGGCATCGCCCGGCTCGCGAAGCTGCAGGACGAGCGCAATACGCCGTTCACGCCCTCGGTGCACGCGTACTACGCGCTCGTCGAGGCCTTGCGCGAGTTCGAGGAAGAGGGCGGCTGGCGCGCGCGTCATCAGCGTTATGCGAAGCTCGCGGAACAGGTGCGCTCGGGCCTGGCGTCGCTCGGCATGGCAAGCGCGTTGCCGCCGGAAGAATCGTCGGTGGTGTTGCGGGCGTACCGGCTGCCAGCGGGCATGACCTACGAGAAGCTCCACGACGCGCTCAAGGCGAAGGGCTTCGTGATCTACGCGGGGCAGGGCGGCTTGTCGAAGGAGCTGTTCCGCATTTCGACGATGGGCGCGCTCGACGCGAACGACATGGATCGGCTGATCTCGGCGTTCGTGGAACTGGTGCGCTGATCACGGCTTGCAGAATATCGCCGTGATGAAGGGCGCGACGTGGTGTACATCCGCGTCGCTGCCCGCGGCCTTCACTTTCTCCGCGACTTCCGCGTCGCCGCCCCACACGACCACGCCATACGCGGAATCGGCGATCGGTTCGCCTTTGCCGAGCCGAAAGATCGGATCGTCCTTCTGATACGCGACGACCACATACACCTTGAATCCGTAGGCCGTCAGCGTCGCGCCCTTGACAGGCTTGAACGCGTTGACCGAATTCGGCTCCACGCGCATCGGTTTGGTTTCGAGCAGCCCGTTCTGCTGCAACGGCGCGACGAAATCATGCGCGGTCGATTTGCAGTCGAGCTGCGCTTCGATCGGCTTCGCATGCGCGAGCGCAGCGAGTGACGCAAGCGTCACGGCGAGGGCGATTCGGATTCGGGCGATGTGCTTCATGTCGACGCGATGTTCAGGACAGCTTGCACTTTAGCGAGAATGCAACAAATCCGCACAAAACGTCGAGCAAAACCTCGCGCTCGCGTGGCCGGGCAGACGAACCACGCCGACAAAAAAGCGGCCCGCAGGCCGCTTGTCGGATGAATCGCTGACGGATCAGGCGTTTCAGGCCGCCAGCTCCAGCTTCGCCGTCTTGCGCGTGTCGCGCGAATGCACGCGCTTGCCGGCGGCATAGGTTTCGAATACCGCGCGATCGTCGCCGAGCAGCGCGAACGCGAACAGCAGTTCTTCCAGCGATTCGGTCCGCGACGTGCGGCGCGCGAGCAGCGGCGTCGCGTTCGGATCGAGCACGACGAAATCCGCCTCGCTGCCCGGCTTGAGCGTGCCGATTTTGTCGTCGAGTTCGAGCACTTGCGCCGCGCCCGTGGTCGCGAGCCAGAACATGCGCGTCGCGGTCAGATGATGGCCCGTCAAGCGCGCGACCTTGTGCGCTTCGTTCATCGTCTGCAGCATGGAAAACGACGTGCCGCCGCCGACATCCGTCGCGAGCGCGACCGGCATGTTCGACGCGCCGGCCTTCTCGAAATCGAACAGGCCGCTGCCGAGAAACAGGTTCGAGGTCGGGCAGTGCGACGCCACCGCGCCCGTTTCCGCCATGCGCTCGCGGTCTCGGTCATCGAGATAGATGCAGTGGCCGTACACCGCGCGGCGGCGCAGCAGGCCGTAGTGATCGTAGATGTCGAGATAGCTGCGATGCCCCGGGAAAAGGCTTTCGACCCATTTGATCTCGTCGGTGTTTTCCGCGACGTGACTCTGGATGAACACGTCCTGATGCTTCTGCGCGAGCGCTCCGCACGCTTCGAGCTGCGCTTCGGTCGAGGTCGGCGCGAAACGCGGCGTCAGTGCGTAATGCTGACGCCCGCGCCCATGCCAGCGCGCGATCAGTTCCGCGCTGTCGTCGTAGCTGGATTGCGCCGTGTCGCGCAGAAACTCGGGGCAGTTGCGGTCCATCAGCACCTTGCCCGCGACCATGCGCAGATTGCGCGCTTCGCTTTCGGTGAAGAAGGCGTCGGCGGATTGCTTGTGCACCGTGCAGTAGACGAGCGCGGTCGTCGTGCCGCACGCGAGCAGTTCGTCGATGAAAAAGCTCGCCGTTTCGCGCGCGACCGCCGGGTTCTCGAAGCCGCGCTCGGTCGGAAACGTGTACGTGTTGAGCCACGGCAAGAGGCCCGCCGCCGGCGACGCGATCATGTCCGTCTGCGGATAGTGGATGTGCGAGTCGATGAAACCCGGCACGATCAGCTTGTCGCGCATCGTGTGGACGGTCGCGTCGGGCGAGAGCGTGTCGCGAAGCGACGCATACGCGCCCGCTGCGCTCACTTTGCCGTCCTCGACGATCAGAAGGCCATCGGCCTCGTAGACCGCGCCATCGGCGGCATGCGCGGGGTCTTCGCGAAAGGTCAGCAACTGGGCGCGGTAGGCGGTCTGAGTCATGGTGCAACGTCTCCGATATCTAGAATTTACAACTGCGAAAGCAGTACCAAAGCGCAAGCCGCGATGATCCACATCGCCGGCTTGATTTCCTTTGCGCGCCCCGTCGCCGTCTTGAGCACGACGAACGCGAGAAAGCCATACGCGACGCCGTCGGTGATCGAGTAGGTCAGCGGAATCAGGATCATCGCGAGGAACGCGGGAATGGCTTCGTCGAAGCGATGCCATTCGATCTTCGTGATCGCTTCCATCATGAACACGCCGACGAGCACGAGCGCGGGCGCCGTCGCGATCGCCGGAACGAGCGACAGCAGCGGCGACAGGAACAGGAACGGCAGGAAGCACAAGCCGGCGACGACGGCGACGAGCCCCGTGCGCCCGCCCGCCGAAATGCCCGCCGCCGATTCGATATACGCGTTCGCCGGGCTCGTGCCGAGCGGCGCGGAGATCAGGGCCGAGAACGAATCGACCATCATCGACTGGCGGATGTTGCGCGGATTGCCGTCGCGGTCGTAGAGCTTGCCGGCTTCGGAAATCGCCATGAAGGTGGAGAGCGCGTCAAAGAACGACGTGAACAGCATCACGAAGATGAACGGCCAGTAGATCACCTTCAGCGCGCCCATGAAGTCGAGCTGCATGACCGCCGAGAAGTCCGGCGCGGAGAAGAGACCGTTCCAGTTGACGAGCGTTTTCGTGGCGATGGCGGCGGGCCAGTAGGCGGTGCCGTCGCCATAGAAGCGGCCGATCGGAATCGCGATGATCGTCGTGAACACGATGCCGAGCATCAGCGCGCCCGTGACCTTGCGCGCGACGAGCACCGTCGTGACGGCAAGCCCGATGAGGAACGTGATGACGACCGGATTCAGCGACGCCGAATGCACGACCGTGACCGGATCGCCGACGACGAACTTCGCGTTCACCAGACCGATGAGGCTGATGAAGAGACCGATGCCGCACGATACCGCGTGCCGCAGATTCGCCGGAATCGCATCGACGACGAGCTTGCGCGCGTTGAACGCCGCGAGTACCGCGAAGATCACGCCGGACCAGAACACGCAGCCGAGCGCGGTCTGCCACGGCATCTTGCCGCCGTGCACCATGACGAACGCGAAGAGCGCGTTCATGCCCATGCCGGGCGCGACCAGCACCGGGTTGCGCGCGTAGAGGCCCATCGCGCAGCTGCCGAGAAAACTGACGATGACGGTCGCCGTCAACGCCGCCGGAAAGGGCACGCCCGCCGCCGACAGAATGCCCGGATTGACGACGATGATGTACATCGCCGTGAGAAAGGTCGTGATGCCCGCGACGACTTCGGTCTTCGTGCGCGAGCCCGCCGCGCGAATGCCGAAAAAGCGTTCGAGCGCGGTGTTATCGCGTTGAGTGCTTGCTGTGGTATCCATCGTTCTTCTTTTATTGCTTCCAGTACTGATCCAGGCGCGCGATCATGCCGTCGCGTTCCGCTTCGGTGACGAACGAGGCTTCGAGGCTGTTTCGGAGCAGCGTGTAGACCTCGTGATCCGTGAGCTTCAGCGCATCGACGATGGCGAAGTAGTTCGCGTTGACGTAGCCGCCGAAATAGGCGGGATCGTCGGAGTTGATCATCACCGCGACGCCCTGATCGAGCAGGTCCTTGAGCGTGTGCTTCGTCATGTCGTCGAACACGCAGAGCTTGAGGTTCGACAGCGGGCAGACGGTCAGCGCGATGCGTTCATCCGCAAGACGCGCGACGAGCGCCGCGTCCTCGATGCTGCGCACGCCGTGATCGACGCGATCCACCTTCAGCAGATCGAGCGCTTCGTAGACGTACGACGGCGGGCCTTCCTCGCCCGCATGCGCAACGAGCTTCAAGCCGCGCTCGCGCGCTTTCGCGAACACGCGCTCGAACTTCGACGGCGGATGGCCGCGCTCCGACGAATCCAGCCCGACGCCAATCAGCCGGTGGCTGTACGTGTCGAAGAGCGGCAGTGCGCTTTCATAGGTCGCGAGCGCGTCTTCTTCGGAAAGATGACGCAGGAAGCAGAGAATCAGCTTGCTCGACAGGCCGCGCTTCTCGCCTTCGGCCAGGGCGGCGTCGATGCCCGCGACGACCGTTTCGATCGGCACGCCGCGTTCCGTGTGCGTCTGCGGATCGAAGAAGATTTCCGTGTGCGCGACGTGGTCCGCGAGTGCGCGCTCGACGTAGGCCATCGTCATGTCGTAGAAGTCCTGCTCGGTGAGCAGCACGCTCGCGCCCGCGTAATAGATGTCGAGAAACGACTGCAGGTCGGTGAATGCGTAAGCGTCGCGCAGCGCTTCGATCGAGTCATACGCGAGCTTCACGTTATTGCGTTTCGCGAGCTCGAAGATCAATTCCGGTTCGAGCGACCCTTCGATGTGGATATGCAGCTCGGCTTTGGGCGCGCGCGCAATCTTGTCGGCGAGTGTGGGATTCATGGGGCTTATTTGTGTCAGGGCGATTGCAGGGGATACAGCGTGGTCAAGCGGTCTGCGACGACCTTGTGAGCGCATGGGCTTCGACCGCCTGCAGCAGTTGGGCTGCCGCTGCGACGGCGATCACTTCGGGCGCTTTATCGACGATGCCGTCGATGCCGATCGGACACACCATGCGCGCGATACGCGCCGGGTCGATGCCGCGCGCCGCGAGCCGGTGCTCGAACTGCTTCTTCTTGGTGAACGAGCCGATCATCCCGAAGAACGCGAAATCGCCGCGTTTCAGGATGCACTCGGCCAGCGCGAGGTCGACCGTGTGGTTGTGCGTCATCACGAGGAAGTACGCGCCGGGCGGCGCGTTGTCGACGGCTTCGTCCGGCGCGTCGTTCGGCTCGATCGACACGTTGTCCGGCACGAACTGCGCGGGCGGGAAAGCCGCGTCGCGCGAATCGACCCACGTGACGTGACAGGGCAGCGTGGCGAGCACGCGAACCAGTGCCGCGCCCACATGACCCGCACCGAACAGCACGACCTGGAAGTCGCGCGGCGCGAGGGTTTCCGTGAGCAGCGCGCCGCTTTCGTCGAAACCGGCGCCGTCCCACAACAGGCAGTCGGCGTCGGTTGCGCCCGGCTCGGGATCGGAGAGCATCACCGCATCGGGCAGCGGCGCGAACGAAACGCTGCGCACGGTCGACAAACCCTGCGCCGTGCGTTTCGCGAGCGTCGTCACCCAGTTGAGATCCGATACGTCGAGCCGCTCGAACGCCAGCACGACCGCGCCGCCGCAGCATTGGCCGAGGCTCGGGCCCAGTGCGAAACGCTCCAGCCTGCGCATGCGTTGCGTGCGCATGCCGTCCTTCAGCACTTGCCGTGCGGTCTCGATGGCCTTCCATTCCAGATGGCCGCCGCCGATCGTGTAGCGCGCGTCCTCGCGTGTGACGATCATCTTCGTGCCCGGCTCGCGCGGCGCGGAGCCTTCGACACGCGCGACCGTCACGAGCACGACGGCGTCGCCGTGCGCGAGCAGGTGTTGCAGGTCGTTCAGCCAAACTTGCATCGATGGGGCTCCAGAGAAGAATCGTCGAAAGGTCGTCGCAGGCGCTAGTTTACCGGGGCGGCTTCCCGCGCCGGAACGGCTAGCGCGTCGAGCGCGTCGAGAATCGCTTCGGGCGTCGCGGGCGCGCGCAGCTTCGGCGCATCGGCGTTATCCGGCGCCACCGAGGCGATCGCCGCGCGTATCGCCAGCAGCACCGAGAACGACAGCAGGAGCGGCGGCTCGCCGACCGCTTTCGAACGGAAGATCGTCGGCTCGGCGTTGTCGTTGTCATAAAGCGCGACGTTGAAGACGGCGGGCGCGTCGTTGACGGCCGGAATCTTGTAGGTCGAAGGCGCGTGCGTCATCAGGCGGCCGTCGCGGTTCCACCAGAGCTCCTCGGTCGTGAGCCAGCCCATGCCCTGGATATAGCCGCCTTCCACTTGCCCGATATCGATGGCCGGATTGATCGAGCGGCCCGCGTCGTGCAGCAGATCGGCGCGCAGCAGCTTCCATTCGCCCGTGAGCGTATCCACGACGACTTCCGACACGGCCGCGCCGTACGCGAAGTAGTAGAACGGATGGCCTTGCAGCGTCTTCGCGTCCCAATGGACTTTCGGCGTCGAATAAAAGCCGTCGGACCACAACTGCACGCGCGCGAGATACGCGGCGGCGACGAGCTGATCGAAGGGCAGCCGCGCGCCATTCGCCTCGACGCCGCCGCCATGAAATTTGACGTCGGCCGCCTTGCAGCCGAGCTGCAGCGCGGCGAGATCGGCGAGACGCGCGCGGATCGCGAGCGCCGCGGCTTCGGCGGCCTTGCCGTTCAGATCGCTGCCGGTCGATGCCGCCGTCGCCGACGTATTGGCGACCTTCGACGTATCCGTGGCCGTCACCCGCACCTGCGCGAGGCCGATGCCGAGCACGCTCGCGACCACCTGCGCGACCTTCGTGTTGAGGCCCTGGCCCATCTCGGTGCCGCCGTGGTTCACGAGCACCGAGCCGTCCTTGTAGACATGCACGAGCGCGCCGGCCTGGTTCAGAAACGGCACGTTGAACGAAATGCCGAACTTGACCGGCGTGAACGCGATGCCGCGCTTCAGGACGCGGCTTTTCGCATTGAACGCGGCGACTTCGGCACGGCGCGTTGCGTATTCGCTCGATGCGATCAGCGCATCGGTCAGCGGCGCGATGACATTGTCCGCGACCGGCTGGCCATAAGGCGTCACGTTGCGCTCGCCGATGCCATAGTAATTCGCGCGCCGCACGTCGAGCGGATCGCGCTTCAGGCGATGCGCGATTTCGTCGAGCATCACTTCCATGACGAGCGCGCCTTGCGGGCCGCCGAAGCCGCGAAACGCGGTGTTCGACTGCGTGTTGGTCTTGCAGCACAGCGCACGGATTTCGACGTCGCCCAGATAGTAGGCGTTGTCGAAGTGGCACACGGCGCGCGTCGCGACCGCGCCCGACAAGTCCGCCGAATAGCCCGCCCGCAACGCGATTTCGACCCGCGCGCCCGCGATACGGCCGTCGTCGTCGAAGCCGCATTCGTATTCGTAGACCGCATCGTGACGCTTGCCGGTGATCATGAAGTCGTCGTCGCGGTCGGCGCGCAGCTTCACCGGGCGCTTGAGCACATGCGCCGCGAGCGCCGCGACGCATGCGAACACCGCCGATTGCGATTCCTTGCCGCCGAAGCCGCCGCCCATGCGACGGCATTCGCACAGCACGGCATGCGTCGGCCAGCCGAGCATATGCGCGACGACCTGCTGCATTTCGCTCGGATGCTGCGTCGAGCTATGAACGAGCATGCCGTCCTGCTCCTGAGGCAGCGCGTACGCGACTTGTCCTTCGAGATAGAACTGCTCCTGTCCGCCGACTTCGAACTCGCCTTTCAGACGATGCGCCGCCGCCGCGATGCGTGCGGCCGGATCGCCGCGCCGCAGATGCAGCGGCGGCAGGACGAATTGATTGCGCGCCTTCGCTTCACGCGGCGTGAGGACGGCTTCGAGCGGCTCGTAGCGCACCACGTCCTCGCTTTTCGCGAGCGCGGCGGCGCGGCGCGCCAGATCGTGCGTCTCGGCGATGACGGCGAACACCGGCTGGCCGAGATACTGCACTTCGCCTGCCGCGAGGATCGGATCGTCGTGCAGCACCGGGCCGCAATTGTTCTCGCCGGGGATGTCTTCGGCCGTGAGCACCGCGACCACGCCGGGAGCGGCGCGCACCGCATCCAGATCGAGCGACACGATGCGCGCATGCGCATGCCGCGAAAGCCCGAGCGCCGCGTGCAGCGTGCCGCGCGCTTCGGGAATGTCGTCCGTGTAGCGCGCTTCTCCGCTCACGTGCAGGGCCGCCGATTCGTGCGGCAACGCGGCGCCGGCGGCGTCTTCGAGCTGGATCGGATCGCGGGCCTTGTTCATGGCGCTTCCTCCACATGGGAGCCATACGCGAACGCGTTGACTTCGGCGAGCGCAAGCGGGGCATCGCGGCGCGTTTCCAGATAGAAACGCCACAGCACGTTGCGCGCCACCTTCGCCCGGTACGCACTCGATGCGCGCATGTCGGTGAGCGGCTGGAAATCGGTATCGAGCGCGGCCATCGCGGCGTGCGCGGCGGCTTCGGTCCATTCGTTGCCGGTCAGCGCGGCTTCGGCGCGCGCCGCGCGTTTGGGCGTCGCCGCCATGCCGCCGAACGCGATGCGCGCCTCGGTGATGCGGTTGGCGTCGTCGAGCCTGACCGCGAACGCCGCGCAAACCGCGGAAATGTCCTGGTCGTAGCGCTTCGACACCTTGTAAGTGCGAAAGCGCAGCGCGGCGGCCGGACGCGGCACGCGGATCGCCGCGACGAATTCGCCCGCGTCGAGCGCGGTTTTCTGATAGCCGAGGTAGAACGCGTCGAGCGGCATCGTGCGCGTTTTATCGGCCTTTTGCAGCACGAGTTGAGCATTCAGCGCGATGAGCGCGGGCATCGAATCGCCGATGGGCGAGCCGTTCGCTACGTTGCCGCCGAGCGTGCCGGCGTTGCGGATCGGCCGGGAGGCGAAGCGCGTCCACAGTTCGGTCAGTTCGGGATAGTCGGCGGCGAGCGCCGCGTAGGCATCTTCGAGCGATGCCGCCGCGCCGATCGTCAGCGTGCCGGCGTCGCGTCCGATCGTCTTCAATTCGTCGACGTTGCCGATGTAGAGCATCTCGCCGAGATCGCGGAACTGCTTCGTCACCCACAGGCCGACGTCGGTGCTGCCCGCGAGCAGCCGCGCGTTCGGATGCGCGGCCCGCAGCCGGGCGAATTCGGCGCGCGTGACGGGCGCGTGGAAGGCGTGATACTCGAAGGTTTGCGTGCGCTTGATCGCGGCGAGTTGCCGGGCGACGGCGTCGGCATCGAAAGGCGGGCGCGGAGTGTCGAACATGCGCTGCCCCGCATCGACGATCGGCCGATAACCCGTGCAGCGGCACAGGTTGCCCGACAGCGCCGTGGCGATGTCATCGCGCGACGGCGGCCCCGCATCGCGCGGATGGCTGTGATAGAGCGCCCAAAGCGACATCGCGAAACCGGGCGTGCAGAAACCGCACTGCGAACCGTGACAGTCGACGAGCGCCTGCTGCACCGGATGCAGCGCGCCGTCTGCGCCGCGCAGGTCTTCGACGGTGAAGAGCGCGCGCGAATCGAGCGTCGGCAGAAACTGGATGCACGCGTTGACGGCTTTGAGCGCAAGCTGGCCGCGCGCGTCGAGTTCGCCGATCACGACGGTGCACGCGCCGCAATCGCCCTCGGCGCAGCCTTCCTTGGTGCCGGTGCAAAGCGCGGTCTCGCGCAGATGCTGAAGCACCGTGCGCGTGGCGGGCGCGTCGCCGATCTCGCGCACGGCGCCGCGCTGATAGAAGCGGATGGTTTGCGTTGTCATGATTCAGAAAGACATTGCGGACCGGGCGCGCGTTACGCGGTTTCCGTTCGTTTCATGGGTTGCCGCGAAAAACTTCGGGCTGCCTTTGAGCGAATCGGACTGCGCGCACGTAGATCGCCATCCAGACACGACCTTAACACCCCAATATCTCAAAAAGATTGGCGGGCCCGTATCAAGATTATGCGGATGCGCTGATGCGCGAAAGGAAAAGCGCGCGGAAGGGGATAAAGCGGGGAAGAACGGGCGGCGCGCGAAACGGCCGCCCGGAAGAAATTACCGCACCGTCGAGCGCAGTTTGCGCTTGAGCCGCAGGCTGGCCGCGACCAGCACGAAGATGAGCGCGAACGCGATCAGCGACCATTGCGGCAGCGACAGCCCAAGGATCGGCGGATACGGCGTCTCGCACAGGCCCGCGACCTTGAACACCTGCGGCAGCCAGGCGGCGGGCGGCAGACCGTCCACGATCGGCTGAAGCGCATCGAACCCGCAACTGAAGCCCGGATGCGATTGCACGTACACATGGCGAATCGCGGTGACGAGCCCGCCGAGCGCAGAAATCGCGACGAGCGTTTCCAGCAGCGCAATGCCGCGCCAGTTGCGAAACGCCGCGCCGAGAAACGCGAAGATCGCGACCAGCACGAAGAAATAGCGCTGGATGATGCAAAGCGGGCAGGGATCTTCGTTATGGAAGAACTGCAGATACAGCGCGCCGCCGACGAGACCGAGACTGACGAAACCGAGCAGCACGAGCAGGCGTCGCTCGCGGCGCATCACCCGGTCGTCCTGATGCATCGTGAAGTGATGTAAAGAGTTGTTCATTATTTCGCAACGATTCGAGAAGGAAGCACCTGAGTTGCGTGAGTATCGCGAGGAATTCTAGCGCGAACGCCGGATGCGCAAAAAGAGCCGCATCGCCGGGCGCTCAGCGCGTGGTCGCCAGCACGGCTTCGACGGCGCGGCCGATCGAGAGCAGCGCGTCGTCCGAATGCGGCGCGCCCGCGAGCATCAGGCCCACGGGCGCCGCGCCGCGCGGATGGCAGGGCAGCGACAGCGCGCAGGCGTCGAGGAAGTTGAACGCGGTCGGATTGCGCAGGATCAACGCGTTGACGCGCGTGAAGGCGTCGTCGTCGGAGGCGAGATCGGCGATGCGCGGCGGCAGCACCGGCACGGTCGGGCAGACGATCGCGTCGAAACGTTGCCAGAGCGTCGTGCGGGCTTCCTCGATCATCGCGGCGCGCGCTTCGCACAGGTCGATATAGTCCGCCGCGCTGGCCGCTTCGGCGCGCGTGAGGCGCGCGAGCACGCGCGGATCGTAGTCGCCGCCGTGCTCGGCCATCAGCTTGCGATGCCACGCATACGCTTCGATCGCGACGAGCGGGTAGCGATTGATCTCCGGCAGCCGGTCGAGCGGCGCGAAGCGCACGTCTTCCACGAGCGCGCCCGCCGCGGCGAGATGGTTCACGGCGGCGGCCACCGCGGTCGCGACGGGCGTTTCGACGCCGTCGGTCACGTAGTTCGTCAGCACGCCGAGGCGCACGCCGTCGAGCGGGCGCGTGGCGGGCACGCCAGGATCGCGTCCGGCGAGAATGCGGTCGACGAGCGCGCAGCACGCGACCGATACGCCGATCGGCCCGAACGAATCGAGCGTCTTCGAAAGCGGCACGCCGCCTTGCTTCGGAATGCGGCTCGCGGTCGGCTTGAAGCCGGTGAGCCCGCACAGCGCGGCCGGAATGCGGATGGAGCCGCCGGTATCGGTGCCGAGCGCGACCGCCGCCATGCCGTCGGCGACCGACGCCGCCGCGCCCGAGGACGATCCGCCCGCGATGCGCGCGTCGCCGTCGTCCGCCGGGTCGGCGCGCCACGGCGAGCGCGGCGTGCCGTAATGCGGGTTGAGGCCGAGGCCCGAGAACGCGAATTCGCTCATGTTGGTGCGCCCGACGATCACCGCGCCCGCGCGGCGCAGGCGCGCGACGGTCACGGCGTCGGCACGGGCGGGCGGGGCGTCGGCAAGTGCTTTGGAGCCGGCGCGCGTCACCTGGCCTTCGATGTCGAAGAGATCCTTGATCGAGACTGGAATGCCCGCAAGCGGGGAGAGCACCGTGCCGGCGCGCAGGAGCGCATCGTGCGCATCGGCGGCGGCGCGGGCGTGGTCGGCGTCGACCTGGAGGAAAACGGTCGAGCCCTGGCCCGCCGGATCGGCGATGCGTTCGAGCGCGGCCTCGACGAGCGCGCGGCTCGTCGTGCGGCCGGCGCGCAGATCGGCGGCGAGTTGAGCGAGTGGAGCGAACTGCGGCGAAGTGGTCGGCATGGCGTCGGGCAGTGGCGTCGCCGTCTGCGAGAAGGCCGGGCGTGCCCGGCGCTTCGCATCGGCAGTGAAAGGATGGGCGCGCCGCAACGCGAAGCCGGGCCGTCCAAGGTGGCTGACATTCTAAGCCACCGACGCGTGCGGCGAGCGCCTCAGATGGTGCGCGAGAAACGCCGCAGGCTGGCTTGCCCGAGATAGCGGTCGAACACCGACGCGACGTTGCGCACCAGCATGCGTCCGGCGGGCAGCACGCGGATCGCGTCGCGCGACAGGTCGATGAGCCCGTCGCCGGCCATCGGCGCGAGGCGCGCGAGCTCGCCGGCGAAAGTCGCGGGAAAGTCGATGCCGTGGGTCGCGGCGACATCGTCGAAACGCAGCTCGCCGCCGCACATGAGGCGCATGATGACGTCGCGGCGCAAGGTGTCGTCGGCGGACAGGCGCACGCCGCGCGCGATGGCGAGTTGGCCCGCGTCGATCGCGCTCGCGTAATCGGCCAGCTCGCGGGCGTTCTGCGCGTAGACATCGCCGATCTTGCCGATCGACGACGCGCCGATGCCGATCAGATCGCAGTCCGCATGCGTGCTGTAGCCCTGGAAGTTGCGCTGGAGCGTGCCGGCTTCCAGCGCGCGCGCGAGTTCGTCGCCGGGCAGCGCGAAATGGTCCATGCCGATATACACATAGCCCGCCTCGATCATGCGCGCGATCACGCGTTCCAGAATCGCGAGGCGCACGGCGGGCGAGGGCAGCGCGCTTTCGTCGATCTGACGCTGCATCTTGAAAAGCGTGGGCATGTGCGCGTAGCCGAATACTGAAACGCGATCCGGCTTCAGTTCGATGATCGCGTCGAGCGTGCGCGAAAAGCGTTCGACGGTCTGATGCGGCAAGCCGTAGATCAGATCGACGCTCACCGACTGAAAACCGTGCTCGCGCGCGGCGTTCAGCACGGTTTCGGTCATTTCTCTCGGCTGGATGCGGTTAACGGCCCGCTGCACACGCTCGTCGAAGTCCTGGACGCCGAGGCTCAGGCGGTTGAAGCCGAGTTCGCGCAGGAGCGCGATCGTGTCCGCCGATGCCTCGCGCGGATCGACTTCGATCGAATATTCGGCGCGCGCGTCGTCGACGAGCGCGAAGTGCTCGCGCGTCGCGGACATCAGCTCGGCCATCTCGTCGTGCGAGAGGAACGTCGGCGTGCCGCCGCCCCAGTGAAGTTGCGTGACCGGGCGCGATGCATCGAAGAGCGCGGCCTGTAGCGCCAGCTCGCGCTTCATGCGATCCAGATACGGGCGCGCATGCGCGCGGTTTTTCGTCGCGACCTTGTTGCAGCCGCAGTAAAAGCAGACGGTGTCGCAGAACGGAATGTGGAAATACAGCGAGAGGTCGGCGTTTGCCGGGCCGCGCTGCGCGGCTTCGCGGTAATGCGCGGGATCGAACGATTCGGCGAACTGGACAGCGGTAGGGTAGGACGTGTAGCGCGGGCCGTGCGCATCGTAGCGCGCGAGCAGGTCGGGGCGAAAGAGCGGGGCGGCGGGAGACATGACGAACCTCTGGGAATCGTCCGAGTGTAATCGGCGGCCGGGTGTGGGCGTTGCGTGATAAGGTCGCAGCCCGACGTCAATGATTGACGAAGCGCAATGTGAAGGCGTGGGACAATGCCGGTTTGATCTCGTCGTTCCCGTATCGTCATGCCGATTGTTTCTTCGCCTCATGCCTGCCGCGAAGGTTGCGGCGCGTGCTGCATCGCGCCTTCCATTTCGAGTCCCATTCCGGGCATGCCGCATGGAAAGCGCGCGGGCGAGCGTTGCGTGCAACTGGATAGCGACCTGCGCTGCAAGATCTTCGGCGATCCGCGCAGGCCGGCCTGCTGCGGCGGATTGCAGCCATCGAACGAGATGTGCGGCGAGACGCGGGAACATGCGCTGAAGTGGATCGAGCGGCTGGAGCGTGAGACGCAGCCGACGCAACTGTCGTGACGCGCCGCAGTCCAAGCCCGGACCGCGCCGCACGGCGCAGACTTGAAGAAAAGCACTGGAGGATCACGCATGACGGAACCCGTCGCGCCGCTGCGGCGCCGGTTCGTGCTGGCCACGCTGATGTCGCTGCCCGCACTCACTTTTGCAGCGAAGGCAAGAGCCGCTTCGAACTCGATATTCCCCTTCATTCCGGATCACTACACATTTTCCACCCAGCAGGTTCAGGACGCGGTCGCGCGCAAGTTTCCGCTGCAGCGCACCGCATCGCAGATTTTCGACGTGGTCCTGAGCAATCCCGTCGCCGGCATGGCGCCGGATCGCAATCGCGTGACGGTGCGCGTCGATGCGCGCCTCGCGACCCCTTTCATGCCGAATCCCGTGACGGGCGTGTTCACGCTCTCGACGCAGCTCGGCTACGACGCACCGAGCCGCTCGGTCATTCTCATGTCGCCGACTGTTGACGCCGCGCAGTTCAACGGTGACGCCGCGCAGTACAACCAACAGATTGCGTCGGTCGGCGCGCAACTCGCGGCGCAATTGCTCGACCGCTATCCGATTCACACCTTCAAGCCCGAAGAACTCCAGTTCGCCGGCGTGTCTTACGAACCCGGTACAATCACAGTCCTTACAAACGGCATACGTGTGCAGATCGTCGAGAAGTGAGTCGAAAACTCTGCGCGGCATGTTTGACAACCAACGGCGATAACAGCGAACAAGGGCTGACGGATGGACTGGATATTGATGGTGAAGGCGCTGATTCTCGGCGTCGTCGAGGGCTTGACCGAATTCCTGCCGGTCTCCAGCACGGGGCACCTGATCGTGGCGGGCAGCTTGCTGAACTTCACCGACGCACAGTCGAAAACCTTCGACGTCGTCATTCAATTCGGCGCGATTCTGGCGATCTGCTGGGAATACCGCGCGAAAATCGGCTCGGTGGTGACGGGCCTGCCGGTGCGCGCCGACGCACGGCGCTTCACGATCAACGTGATCATCGCGACCATTCCCGCCATCGTGCTCGGCCTGCTGTTCGAGAAGCACATCAAGTCGGTGCTGTTTTCGCCCGTGCCGGTGTCGGTGGCGCTGATCATCGGCGGCATCGTGATTCTGTGGGCGGAAGCGCGTCAGCGCGAACGCGGCGCGCTGACACGCGTGCATTCCGTCGACGACCTGACCTACGGCGACGCCTTCAAAGTCGGTCTCGCGCAATGCTTCGCGCTGATTCCCGGCACGTCGCGCTCGGGCGCGACGATCATCGGCGGGATGCTGTTCGGGCTGGAGCGGCGCGTTGCCACCGAGTTTTCGTTCTTCCTCGCCATTCCGATCATCTTCGGCGCGACGATCTACGAAATGGCGAAGTACTGGCGCACGCTGACCGTGGACGATCTCGGCCTCTTCGCCATCGGGCTGATCGCGGCGTTCATCAGCGCCTTCGTCTGCGTGCGCTGGCTGCTGCGCTACGTCGCGTCGCACGATTTCACGGCGTTCGCATGGTATCGCATCGGCTTCGGCTTGCTGATTCTGATTGTGGGATATAGCGGCGGCTTGAGCTGGGCCGACTGATCTCCTGCTGCGCGTCACAAGCAACAACGCCACGGCTTGCCGTGGCGTTTTCATTTGATGGCCGATGCGCTCAGCGGCGGCGGAACATCAGATCCCACACCCCGTGCCCGAGGCGCAAACCTCTTCGCTCGAACTTCGTGACCGGACGGAAATCCGGGCGCGGCGCGTAACCGTCGGCGGTGTTTTCCAGCGCGGGTTCGGCCGACAGCACGTCGAGCATCTGCTCCGCGTAGTTCTGCCAGTCGGTCGCGAGATGAATATAGCCGCCCGGCTTGATGCGCGACACGAGCAGCGCGACGAACTTCGGCTGAATCAGGCGGCGCTTGTGATGACGCGCCTTGTGCCACGGATCGGGGAAATAGATATGCACGCCGTCCAGGCTGTCGGCTGCGATCATGTGTTCGAGCACTTCGACGGCGTCGTGCTGAAGGATGCGGATATTGCCGAGCGCCTCTTCGCCGATCAGCTTCAGCAGCGCGCCGACACCCGGCTCATGCACTTCCACGCCGATGAAATCGTCGCCGGGACGCGTGGCGGCGATCTCCGCCGTGGTCGCGCCCATGCCGAAGCCGATTTCGAGAATACGCGGCGCCTGCCGGCCGAAGACTGCGCTCCAGTCGGCGAGTTGCGGCGAGTAGGGCACGACATAGCGCGGACCGAGTTCGTCGATCGCGCGCTGCTGGCCCGGCGACACGCGGCCCGCGCGCGTGACGAAGCTGCGAATGCGGCGGTGATGCAGCGTCGAGGCTTCGTTCGTTTCGGGTGTGCCGTTATCTTCGATGCCGTCGGCGGCGTCGTCCTGGGGATCGTGGTTCATGACTAGGCGATGCTGGAAATCAAAAAGCCGCCCAAGCGTGACTTAGGGCGGCTTTCGAGATGATTCTGGAGCGGGCGATGGGAATCGAACCCACGTCTGTAGCTTGGGAAGCTACGGTAATAGCCATTATACGACGCCCGCGAGAGCCGACTATTGTAAGCGCAACGCGTCCCGCGACGCAATTGCGCGGCCTTCAGATCCCGAACAAGGTCATCGAAACGGCAGCCCGCGTTACGACCATCAGCAACACCTGCACGATCACGAACAGCAGGATCGGCGAAAGGTCGATACCGCCCAGACGCGGCAGAATGCGCCGCAGCGGATCGAGGAAAGGCGCGGTGATCTGATAGAGCAGCGGCATGGCCGGCGACTGCGGATTGAGCCACGAAAGCAGCGCCATCAGAATCGTCACCCAGATGATGAGGTTCAGCGCCCACTTGACGACGGTCAGCAACGCGACGAGCAGCAGCATCGGCAGCATGAGCGTCGGATCGATGCCGGCGAGCACGACCATCAGCGTGACGTACACGGCCGACGCGATGAACGCGGCGAGAATGCTCGCCCAGTCGATCTTCCCGCCGGGCAGGATCTTGCGCAGCGGCAGCACGATCCAGTTGGTCGCCTGCATCACGGCATTCGAAACGGGGTTGTAGGGCGGCATGCGCACGACCTGCATCCATGCGCGCAGCAGGAGCGCCGCGCCGAACAGCGTGAACAGCGTATTGAGCAAAAAGCGGGCGATATCGCCGAACATCTCGGGTCCTCTAGGATAACTGCGCAGTGTCGCGACTTGCGCCGGGTCGTGAAGCGGAAAAGGCAGGAAAGACGAAAGGCGCTACCGGACGATGCGAAACCCGCACGTCATTCCGGTGAGGCGGCCGTCCGCGCGGCGCGAATCGTGAAAGCTGACCTTGATCATTGTTCGTTCTCTGGACTCGAATATCGTGCAGAAGTCATCGGAACGCGCGGCGCCCGTTCGATGAAGCCTTGCGATTTCCTGCTTGCGGCGCCTGAATGCCCCGTCCATCGAGCCTGCCCGATGGAGCGCCGGACGTCACCATAACATGGCTTTAATGCGGCTTGGGGACGTTGTCGCACGCGCCGCGCGCGATTCGCCGCGCGCGCACGCGAAAGACGATGTAAGCATTCGGAAAGCCGGTTTTCTGGCCGGCCGCCAGCATCGGAAAACCCTAGTGTTGCCATTTCGAGACGGTCCCGAAAAGCTAATTTCACGCAAAGCTGGCAGGATATAAAGACAGAAAGCGAAACGGCGGATCGACGGTATGACGGCGATTGTTGCCGCGCCGGCGGTACGGGTTTTGAGCGAAACGCGGTTTTCACGCCGCGGCTGGCGGCTCGAAACGGCATGCTTTCTGCTGAATGTGGTTAAACGCACATGCGCGCGAAGACTTGGTTTCTTTGCGAACATCGAGGGACGAACAGGGCGCTCAATATTAAAGACAACACGATTCAGCGGGAACGGCGCGGCGCTAGCTGACGGCTTTTCCCTTCACGGGTTTCATTCGCTACGTTCGGAGGTCGCCATGAGCATTTTCTCTTATCGAAAGCATCTGCGATTCTTGAGCCAGACCCAGCGGCGCTGCTGGTGGGATCAGAAAAAGCGCCTGACGCCCCGGGTCGTGATCGGCGCGGCTTATGTGCCGCCCAATGTCACGCGCGAATTTGCGTATATCAAAGTGGGCTGAGCCGCGCTTTAGGAATATCAGGTAATACATGAAAAGCCCCGCTGGGCGAATCGTCCGGCGGGGCTTTTCCGTTGTTTTGTAAATATACGTTACGCGGTTTTATTCGCGACGCGTGCAGTCTGACCCGCGCCGCCTGCCGAGGTGCGTCGAACGGTCGATCGCGGCCTTGCTGCGCGCTTCGTCTCGCTTTCAGATTCGCATGCGCGTTAAGGAACTTGCAATTTGCAACAAATGGCCGCTGCGACGCCCCCGCTTTTTCGATAAATTGCTTTCATGCCGTCGCTCGCGAGCCGTTTAGACCGGCCAACGCGCGAAGCGACGAGGAGAACGATAGTGAAAAAGCTCGGTGGGTTACTGGTTGCCGGCGCGCTTGGCGCGGGCTTCGTGAGCGCTGCACAAGCGCATGTTTCGGTGGGCGTCGGTATCGGGGTGCCGGCTTATCCGGTGTATGCCGCACCGCCGGCTCCCGTTTATGTCGCGCCGCCGCAGCCGGTGTACGTGGCGCCGCCTCCGCCGGTCGTCTATGCGCCGCCGCCCGCGGTGGTCGTCGGCGGTTATCCCGGTTATGGCTATGGCTACTACGGCCGGCCCTATTACCGGCATCACGGTTATTACCGTCACGGGCCGGGTTACGGGCCGGGCTACTGGCGCCGCTAAGCGACCTTGCCGGAACGACATGAGAGGCGATGCAACGTGCATCGCCTTTTTCATGCGCGCGCGGCTTTTGAATTTTGCGATGGAACTGGGACAATGGTGATCCTCTTCACCTCACGCTCCCACGCCGATGTCCTCACTTCCCGCTCCCACATTCGATGACGTCGCCGACGCCGCGCGCCGCATCGAAGGCTTCGCCCATCGCACACCCGTCCTGACTTCGCGCACCGCCGACGACATCGCGGGCGCGTCGCTCTTCTTCAAGTGCGAGAACTTCCAGCGCATGGGCGCGTTCAAGTTCCGCGGCGCGTACAACGCGCTCTCGCATTTCGACGAGCGCCAGCGCGCCGCGGGCGTCATCACGTACTCGTCGGGCAATCATGCGCAGGCGATCGCCTTGTCCGCGAAACTTGCCGGCATCCGCGCGACGATCGTCATGCCCGAAGATGCGCCCGCCGCCAAGATGGAAGCGACGCGCGGCTACGGCGGCGAAGTCATCACCTACGACCGCTACACGCAAAGCCGCGAGGAAATCGGCCGCAAGCTCGCCGAGGAGCGCGGCATGACGCTGATTCCGCCGTACGATCATCCGCACGTGATCGCGGGGCAGGGGACGGCGGCGAAGGAGCTGATCGAGGAAACCGGCCCGCTCGACTATCTCTTCGTGTGTCTGGGCGGCGGCGGGCTCATCGGCGGATGCGCGCTCGCGGCGGCGGCGCTGTCGCCGGACTGCAAGGTGATCGGCGTGGAGCCGGAAGCGGGCAACGACGCGCAGCAGTCGCTCGCGCGCGGCGAGATCGTGCATATCGAGGTGCCGCGCACCATCGCCGATGGCGCCGCGGCGACGCACATCGGCGAATACAACTTTCCGATCATCCAGCGTCACGTCGATCGGATCGTCACCGTGAGCGACGCGCAGCTTGTCGAGACGCTGCGGTTCTTCGCGCAACGCATGAAGATGGTCGTCGAGCCGACCGGTTGTCTCGCGGCGGCCGCGGTGCTGCAGAAGGTCGTGCCGGTCGAGGGCAAGCGCGTCGGGGTGATCGTGTCGGGCGGCAACGTCGACTTGCCGAAGCTGGCTCAGTACCTCGCGTGAAGTGTGAGCGCGGGTGAGCGCGGCCGTTACGACGCCGCGTGCACGATCAGATCGCGGTAGCCGTTGACGATCACGCTGTAGGCGAAGTACGCGAAGAGCACGGCGGACATCACGTGGCAGGCGCGCAGCAGTTGAGTTCCCGCGCGCTTTCTGCCGTGGCTCGCGAGCGTGCAGACGAAGAGCGTCCAGCCGAGCCCGCCGGCGAAGAAGCCGGCGAGAAACACGGACGCGCTGATCGGACTCGTCGCGCCCGCTTTCGCGATGAGCGCGCCGCCGACCGCCGCGAACCAGAGAATCGCGCTCGGCGACGACACCGCGAGCAGGCAGCCGCGCACGAAACTCTTCCAGTGCTTCGGACGCGGCACGGTGAAATCCGCTTCGCCTTCGACGGGCGGCGCGGACGCCGGATTGAGCGCTTCGCGCGCCATCTTCCAGGTGAGAAACAGCAACACGATCGAGCCGCCGATCCACACGCCCCAACGCACCGGCTCGAACTGCAACAGCGCCGACATGCCGGCAAGCGCGAGCGCGGCATAGGCCAGATCGCCAAAACACGAGCCAAGACCGAGCACGAAGCCCGGCTTGAAGCCGTGCGTCAACGCAAGCGAGATAATCGCGACATTCGCGATGCCGATATCCAGGCACAACGAGAGCGACAGAAAAAACCCGTCCGACAGCAACGACCACGAGTGCATTTTTATTCTGGATGAGGGTGAAGCGTGAAGCTCACGTCGAGGCGGCCGGTCGGCACGCCCATCGTGTTGCGCGTCGGCGGATTGCGGAAGGCGGCGAGCGCGTCGCGCTGCTGTTGCGTGCCGATGCCGAGCTGGTCGAGCACGTGAACGACGATCGCGTTCACCACCGACGTGTTGCCGTCCTCGACCTTCACCGCGATGCCGAGCGGTCCTGCCTCGCGACGCACGCCGATCGCATAGCTCGCGTCCGCGCCCGTCTTGCCGACGAGTTCGCCGCCGAACGCCTGCATGAGCAGCGTGCAGAAGCGTCCTTCGCCCGCGACAAGCTCGGGATGCGACGTCATTGCGCGATGAATACGCGCGAGCGGCGAGCCTTCGGGCGCGCCCGCGATTTTCATGTACAGCCGCGCGAGACGATCGAGCGGGAACGCGGGTGTGGGCAGATTGCAGCCGTCGATGGCCCATTGCACGTCGTCATCGGCGAGATCGAGCACGCGCGCCATGGTGTGCTTCACGCGCACTTGCAGCGGATGGTCCGGCAAGTGGTAATCGAGCCTAGGCAAGTCCATCGCCCGCGCGCCCGCGAGCATGCCGGCGTGCTTGCCGGAGCAATTGCTGCAGGCGGGCGTCGGCGTGAAATCGCGCCTGATCCAGTCGCGATACACCGCGTCCGAAATCGGTGGATGGCCGCCGCAGCGCAGATCGGCTTCGCTCGCGCTCGACTTCGCGAGCATCGCCAGCGCGCGTTCGATATGACGCGGCTCGCTGCTATGCGAGCCGCACATGAGCGCGAGGTCTTCGTCGCTGAAGCCGAAGCGCTCCAGCGCGCCGGTCTCGATGACGGCAAGCGCCTGCGCGGGCTTCGCCGCCGAGCGCGGCAGCGTCACGCGATGCGGATCGCCGAAGGCATGCACGAGCCGCCCGTTGGCGTCGACGACGGCGACGTGCGCCTTGTGCGTGTTTTCGATGACGTCGCCCCGATAGAGCGTGGCCGCGATCATCGCTTGTCCTCCAGGCCGAGTTCGGACCACAGCGCATCGACGCGGCGTTTCACGGCTTCATCCATCACGATCGGGCGGCCCCATTCGCGATTCGTCTCGCCGGGCCACTTGTTGGTCGCATCCAGCCCCATCTTCGAGCCGAGGCCCGCGACCGGCGACGCGAAATCGAGATAGTCGATCGGCGTGCTGTCGACCATCACAGTGTCGCGCACCGGATCGACGCGCGTCGTGATCGCCCAGATCACTTCCTTCCAGTCGCGCACGTTGACGTCTTCATCGACCACGACGATGAACTTCGTATACATGAATTGCCGCAGGAAGCTCCACACGCCGAACATCACGCGTTTCGCGTGGCCGGCGTAGCTCTTCTTCATCTGCACAATCGCCATGCGGTAGCTGCAGCCTTCGGGCGGCAGATAAAAATCGGTGATCTCGGTGAACTGCTTCTGCAACAGCGGCACGAAGACTTCGTTGAGCGCGACGCCGAGCACGGCGGGCTCGTCGGGCGGTTTGCCGGTGTAGGTCGAATGAAACAAGGCGTCGCGGCGCATCGTGATCTTCTCGACCGTGAAGACCGGAAACCATTCCTGTTCGTTGTAATAGCCGGTGTGATCGCCGTAGGGGCCTTCGAGCGCGTGCTCGTATTTCGCGGCGGCGGAGCCCGACGGTCGCGGCGGCGCGCCTTCGGGCGCGGGCGGCGGCGCGCCGTCTTGCGGGTAGATGAAGCCTTCGAGCACGATCTCCGCGCGTGCCGGCACCTGCAACGTATCGACGCCCGGCGTCAGGCACTTCGCGAGTTCGGTGCGCGAGCCGCGCAAGAGCCCGGCGAACTGATATTCGGACAACGAATCGGGCACAGGTGTCACGGCGCCGAGGATCGTCGCGGGATCCGCGCCGAGCACGACCGCCACGGGATACGGCTTGCCCGGATTCGCGAGCGCGAATTCGCGGAAATCGAGCGCGCCGCCGCGATGCGCGAGCCAGCGCATGATGAGCTTGTTGCGCCCGATCAACTGCTGACGGTAGATGCCGAGATTCTGGCGCGGCTTGTTCGGCCCGCGCGTGACGGTGAGGCCCCACGTGAGCAGCGGTCCGGCGTCGCCCGGCCAGCAGGTCTGGATCGGCAGCCGATGCAGATCGACGTCCTTGCCTTCCCACACCACTTCCTGGCAAGGCGGCGCGCTCACCGACTTCGGCGCCATGTCCCACACGGCTTTCGCGAGCGAGAGCAGCTTGCCGGCGTCCTTGAAGCCCTTCGGCGGCTCCGGTTCCTTGAGCGCGGAAAGCAGTCTGCCGACATCGCGCAGCGAGCTCAGCGCGGCGACATCGCTGCCGAGGCTCACATCCGCACCGCTCTGCGCTTCGGTCTCGATGCCCATGCCGAGCGCGACGCGGCGCGTCGTGCCGAACAGGTTCGCGAGCACGGGCATCGTGTGGCCGGTGGGCGCTTCGAAGAGCAGCGCCGGACCGCCCGCGCGCAACACGCGATCGGAGACTTCGGTGATTTCGAGAACCGGAGAGACGGGCTGCCGAATGCGGCGCAGTTCACCGAGCGCTTCGAGGCGGGCGGTGAAGTCGCGCAGATCTTTGTATTTCATCGATGGTCGAAAGTGGGCTCGAAGGCGCCCGGCGCACGAGGCAGGCAGGGCGGGACGGCTGCGCGCTAAGCGATTGTCGATTTTACCTGCGTAGGCGTCCGTGCGTTGGGGGACATTCAGCCTAATCCACTTGGAATCGCCCGAAAGACGTGCTCTTCAGGCGCTGAACAGTGTTCAATATAACTGTAAGTAATTGAAACAGAAGTCTTTAGCATTGACGGATCATTAAACGCTGGTAGAATCGCTTGGCATTGACTGCAGGTTCTTAAACTTTTTACCTTAGCCTCAGGTTCTTCGGACGCACATGCGTCGCCTGCGCCGCTCCTGCCCGGCGATTCATGGCTGTTTGGTTGTCACGGCCGGCGTTTTGCACGCCGGTTTTTCGCGTGGAAGGCCACGTGCGCATTCAGGGCATGCAGTTCGTGCCGCGCAACCCGGCGATCTTTTGCCGGATCGGCTTTCCAGACGGCGCATGCCGTATCCCCGATGCCGCTTATGCTTGCCAAGCGCGAGCGGTGTCTGATTTGCGCGTCGAATACGTCGTTTATTCGTATTCATCTGCGCAAATCATGCAACATTGGGAGTATCGATGAATGCTTCAGCTTGGTGGGGTTCGGACACCCGCGCCGCGCAGATCATGCGCGTGGCGCTGCGTCGCGGACGCCGTTTGAGTCACCATCTCTTCGCCGTGGTCGGTTGCGCGGCTGTCGTGAGCGCGCTCGCCTTGTGGCTGGCGCCGTCCTGGCGCACCACGTTCGCCGCCAGAATCATGCCGTTCGTGTCGGCGGCCGTGCAGGCCGGACCGGCGCGCCTGCTCGCCGGTCAGCCGCTGCCGCCGTTCTCGGCCGTGCATCGCCAGCCGAGCGATCCCATGCTCCCCGTGAACCTCGCGGCGAACGCCGCCTCGGCCAAGTCGAAGGCGCCCGCCGCTGTCGTGCCGTCGCTCGGCGCCGCCGCTACCGACGACGCCAGCACGCATCACCTGACCGGCGGCATCAGCCTCGCGGTTTCGCCTAACGGACTCGATCCGCGCACGATGCCGTCCGTCGGCATGCTTGCCAACCTGATCCCGGCGCAGCGCATCGCCGCCGACGCGCGCGACGATCGCGTGCTCATCTCCACGCGCGAGCAGAAGCTCGTCGCGAACTTCATCGCTCGCCGCTATCGCGTGGCGGAAGACCCCGTCAGCCAGCTCGTGCGCGCGGCATTCGACACGGGCCGCGAAGTCGGTCTCGATCCGCTGCTCCTGCTCTCCGTGATGGCGATCGAATCGGGCTTCAATCCGTATGCCGAAAGCGGCGTCGGCGCGCAGGGCCTGATGCAGGTGATGTCGAAGGTTCATTCGGACAAATTCCAGTACTTCGGCGGCTCGCACGCGGCGCTCGATCCGCTCGCGAACATCAAGGTCGGCGCGCTCGTGCTGAAGGACTGCATTGCGCGTGGCGGTTCGGTGGCGGGCGGCCTGCGGTATTACGTCGGTTCGACGACGCAGGACGACGGCGGCTACGGCGCGAAGGTCCTGGCCGAACGTTCGCGTCTGCGCGATGTCGCGCGCGGCCGCAACGTGCCGATCAATGCACCGCAGGCGCCGGTTCAGACCGCCGCGCCGAAGCAGGTGCTGGCGTCGGCCGCCGCGGACAAGCGTGTTCACGTGACCATCGATACGGCGAAGAAGTCGGCATCGCAAGACGATGGCGACGGCGACACGAAGCATGTCGCGTCGGCGGAATTCGGCGCGTAAGGTTTTACGTCAGCCAAAAGAAAAGGGCACCGGTCGGTGCCCTTTTTTCATGTCATCGGCGGAACAGGGTGCCGAGCCGATCGACCGCTTCTTCCAGCTTCGCGTACGCGGTGGCATACGAAACACGGATATAGCGCTGCGGCGCGTGAAAGCCGAAGTCCATGCCGGGCACGAGCACGACGCCCGCGTCATGGAGCATCGAGTGCGTGAGCGCGTCGCTGTTGCCGGCGGCGGCGTGGTGGACGGTGGTCGTGTCGGCGTAGACGTAGAACGCGCCATCGGGCACGACCGGCACGCCAAAACCGAGCGAGCGCAGCGCCGGCACGATGTAATCGCGCCGCCGCTTGAATTCGAGCCGGCGCGCTTCGTAGATCGCGATGGTTTCCGGCTCGAAACACGCGAGTGCCGCATGCTGTGCGAGCGCCGACGCGCAGATGAACAGATTCTGCGACAGCTTCTCGACCGCGCTCACCATCGCGTGCGGCACGACGAGCCAGCCGAGCCGCCAGCCGGTCATGTTGAAATACTTCGAGAAGCTGTTGACCGTCACCACGTCGTCGCCGAAGGAGAGGGCGGAGACAGGCTTCGCGTCGTAGCTCAAGCCCTGATAGATCTCGTCGACGATCGTGAAGCCGCCGCGCGCGCGCACCGTCTCGACGATGCGCCGCAACTCGTCCGGCTCGATCGACGTTCCCGTCGGGTTCGACGGCGACGCGAGCAGCACCCCGCGCGTCTTGTCGTTCCAGTGTTCCTCGACGTGCTCGGCCGTGAGTTGAAAACGCTCGGCCGGGCCGCTTGCGACGAGCACCGGCTTGCCATCCGCCGCCGACACGAAATGCCGGTTGCACGGATAGCACGGGTCGGGCATCAACACTTCGTCGCCGTTATCGACGAGCGCCATGCACGCGAGCAAGAGCGCCGCCGACGCGCCCGCCGTCACGACGATGCGCTCCGGATCGACCGTGAGGCCGAACGTATCGCGATAATGCCCCGCGATCGCCTCGCGCAACGCGTGAATGCCGAGCGCGTTGGTGTACTGCGTGACGCCGCGCTTCAATGCGTCGGCGGCGGCTCGGGTGACGGGCTCGGGCGCGGTGAAATCCGGCTCGCCGATGCTCATGTGGATGACGTCGCGGCCCGCGCGTTCGAGCGCCTGAGCCTCTTTCATCAGCTCCATCACGTAGAAAGGCTCGATCGCGCCGACGCGCGACGCGAGCCTGACGAGCGGTTCGGCGCTCTCGCTCATCACGCGCCGCGCCCGCGTGCCTGCGCTTCGGCGGGGCGCATCACAACGGCGAGCTTGTCCAGCACGCCGTTCACGTATTTGTAGCCATCCGAGCCGCCGAAGGTCTTCGTCAGTTCGACCGCTTCATTGATGACGACGCGATACGGCACGTCGATGTGATGCTTGAATTCGAAGGCGGCGACGAGCAGCACGGCGCGCTCGACCGGCGACAACTGCTCGATCGGTCGGTCCAGACACGGCTGCAACTGCTCGGACAAGGCGTCGGATTCCTTGATCACGCCATGCAGGATCGCATCGAGATGCGCCTGGTCGGCCTTGTCGAAGCCCTGCGCGCTGCGCAACTGCGCGTCGATTTCGCCGGCGGGCGCACCCGACAGCAGCCATTGATAAAGCCCTTGCGTCGCGAGTTCGCGCGAACGGCGTCGAGCGCTCTTCATGCGCGGTCCTCGTCTTCTTCTTCGTCTTCTTCATCGCCGTCGAGCTGTTCGAGCGCGACGGACAGATTCGCCATTTCGACCGCCACGCGTGCGGCGTCGCGGCCCTTTTCGGTCATGCGCGCGACGGCCTGCTCGTCGTTCTCGGTCGTCAGCACGGCGTTGGCCACCGGAATGCCGAAGTCGAGCGCGATGCGCGAGATGCCCGAGCCGCTTTCGTTCGACACGAGTTCGAAGTGATACGTCTCGCCGCGCACGACGGCGCCAAGCGCGATGAGCGCGTCGAACTGGCCGGATTCGGCGAGCTTTTGCAGCGCGAGCGGAATTTCCAGCGCGCCGGGCACGGTGACGAGCAGCACGTCCTGGCCGATCACGCCGAGGCGTTCCAGTTCCTCGATGCACGCATCGGCGAGGCCGTTGCACACCGGTTCGTTGAAGCGCGACTGCACGATGCCGATGCGCAGGCCGTCGCCGTCGAGGTTCGGCTGATATTGTCCGATTTCCATGAATGTTTTTTCCGTTGGTTCAGATAGTTTTGCGTCAGGCCGAGCGAAGCTGCGTAATGCTCAGATTGCCCGTATCGACGGGCGCGGCCGTCGCGGGGCAGCCGGGCATCGGCACGAAGCCCGTCACTTCGAGCCCGTAGCCCGACATGCTGCCGAGCTTGCGCGGATTCGCGAGCACCTGCATTTTGCCGACACCCAGATCGCGCAGAATCTGCGCGCCGATGCCGTAAGTCTTGAAGTCGATCGGCCGGCGCTTCAGTTCGGCCGCCTTGTCCTGCTGTTCGAAGGCGCGGAACACATCGATGAGATGTTCCTTCGTGTCGCCGCAGTTGAGCATGACGATTGCGCCGAGATCGCGCGCGGCGATTTCCTTCATCGCGGCGTCGACGGTCCACGAATGGGTCGAGGAATCGATTTCGAGCAGGTCGAGCACCGACAGCGGTTCGTGCACCCGCACCGGCGTTTCGCGGTCGGGGCGCGGCGTGCCGCGCACGAGCGCGATGTGCGGCGAGCGCGTCGGCTCGTCGCGATACAGCACCGCGCGAAACGGGCCGTGCGCGGTCTGCATCGTCCGCTCGCAGACTTTTTCGATGATCGATTCGGTGCGGCTGCGGTAATGGATCAAGTCGGCGATCGTGCCGATCTTGATGCCGTGCTGCTGACTGAATTCGATGAGATCCGGCAGGCGCGCCATTTCGCCGTCGTCCTTGATGATCTCGCAGATCACCGCGGCGGGCGTGAGCCCGGCGAGCGCGGTGAAATCGCAGCCCGCTTCGGTGTGGCCCGCGCGCACGAGCACGCCGCCCGGCTGCGCCATGATCGGGAACACGTGGCCGGGCTGCACGATGTGTTCGGCGCGCGCGTCGTGCGCGACCGCGGCAGCGATGGTTTTCGCGCGATCGGCGGCGGAAATGCCGGTCGTCACGCCTTCGGCCGCCTCGATGCTCACCGTGAACGCCGTGCCGTACTGCGTGCCGTTGCGATGCGTCATGAGCGGCAGGTTCAACTGCCTGCAGCGTTCCTGCGTGAGCGTGAGGCAGACGAGGCCGCGGCCGTGCTTCGCCATGAAGTTGATGGCTTCGGGCGTGACGAATTCGGCGGCGATGACGAGATCGCCTTCATTCTCGCGGTCTTCTTCGTCGACGAGGATCACCATCCGGCCGGCTTTCAGTTCAGCGATGATCTCAGGAGTGGAGGCGAGCGACATGATGACGTCCCGTGCGGGTCCGGTTTGGGGAAAGCGCGTATTTTACGCCACGGCCGATGGACAGTCGTTGAAATCGGCGGCGTTTCTCCAGTGGACTTTTCCTAACCCATTCGGACGAATGGCGCTGTAGCGGCGGTACTGCGACACTGGCGTCATCTCAATTCAAACAGGTGCGAATTTTGTACAATGCTCAGTACATTAAATCGAATGGAGCCGGCCATGGCTTACACCGCAAAGGACATCATCCCGCTGTCGCAGGCGCGCGCCAATCTCTCCGAACTCGTCGACGAGGTGCGCGGCGGGACTGAAAAAATCATCACGAAAAATGGAGAGAGCTGCGCCGCGCTGATCAGCACGGAGAAGCTCGAGATGTACTACCGAATGGAACGCAATCGAATCCACATGTTGCTGCTGCAGGATGCCCTCGCAGGCCTGGACGATCTCAAGACCGGGCGACACGAAGATGCCGACGACTATTTCAAACGCCTGAGGGCGCGTTTGAAGGCAGGGCGTGAAGAAGGCGGAGGCGCGGACCGTGAATGATGAACGCAAGCGCTTTTCCGTGCGCATCATGGGCTGTTTCGACACGCGGCTCACGGATATCGAGCGGCACTACGATCGAACCGGCCGTCTGCAGGCCTTCGATCTGCTGGTCGAATCGCTTCACGACCGGGCGCTGCCGCTGTTGCGCAGGTTTCCCGCAATCGGCCGGCGCGTGCTGAATACGAACCCGGACACGGTTCATGCGCTGCAGGCGTACGAGCAGGTCGTCGAGGCCACGGTCGTTGCGAGCAGCGCGCCGGAGCTGCGCGAGTATATTTTCGACGACTATGTGCTGCTTTATCTGCTGACGGACGACACGATCTATCTCGTGTCGATCCGTCACAGCAAGGAAGTGTCGTTCGACTTCGAATACTTGTGGGGAGCCGAGCGCTGACATCGCATCGGCAGCAACCTCGTTACCCCGCGCTCATCATCCGCTCGACATACCGCGCGATCAGATCGATCTCCAGATTGACCTTCGCGCCTTTCGACAGGGCGTTGAGCGTCGTCACTTCGACGGTATGCGGAATCAGGTTGATGGAGAATTCGCAGCCATCGGCGCGGTCGCTGACCGAGTTCACCGTGAGACTCACGCCGTTCACCGTCACCGAGCCCTTGTAGGCCAGATACTTGCCGATCTCCTTCGGCGCGACGATGCGCAACTCGTGCGACTCGCCGACCGGCTCGAATTTCGACACGACGCCGAGCCCATCCACGTGACCGGACACGAGATGCCCGCCCAGTCGGTCGTGCGCGCGCAAGGCCTTTTCCAGATTCACCTTGGCGCCCGCATCGCCGAGACCGACGGTCTTGTTCAGGCTTTCGCGCGACACCTCGACGTCGAAGGCGTCGGCGGATTTCTGGATCACCGTCATGCACGCGCCCTGAATGGCGATGCTGTCGCCGAGCTCGACGTCGGCGAGATCGAGGCCGCCCGCCGCTACCGTCAGACGAACGCCCGCTTCCTCCGCGCCGAGCGGCGTGACTTTTTCGATGCGGCCTACCGCCGCGACAATTCCTGTAAACATCGGCTAGCTTCCTTGAATCGGGGGTAATCAGTTCGCGACGTTCGCCTCTGCGAAGCGCGCGAGAATGCGCAGATCGTCGCCGAGCCGGTCGATACGATGAAACTTCAGATGCGGCCGCGCATCGAGCGTCTCGGGCGGCGCGAAGTCGAACATGCCGGGCGCGCTGCCGAGCAGGCTCGGCGCAAGATAGACCAGCAGTTCGTCGACGCAGCCCTCGCGCAACAGCGAGCCGTTCAGCTTGTGGCCCGCTTCGACGTGCAATTCGTTGATGCCGCGATCCGCGAGCGCCGTGAGCATGGCGGGCAGATCGACCTTGCCGTGCTCGTTCGAAAGCTCGATCGGCTCAGCGCCTTTTTCGCGCAGCGCGTCGATGCGCGCGGGTTCAGCGTCGGCGGCATGGAAAATCCACGGCGGCGCACCGTCGAGGATGCGCGCGTGGAGCGGCACGTCCAGACGGCTGTCGATCAACACGCGCTGCGGCTGACGCGGCGTGTCCACCGCGCGCACGGTCAGTTGCGGATCGTCCTCGCGCACCGTGCCGATGCCCGTCAGGATCGCGCAGGCGCGGGCGCGCCACGCGTGGCCGTCGGCGCGCGCGTCTTCGCCCGTGATCCACTGGCTTTCGCCCGAAGGCAGGCCGGTGCGGCCGTCCAGCGTCGCCGCGACCTTCATGCGCACCCACGGGCGGCGGCGCGTCATGCGCGACACGAAGCCGATGTTCATTTCCTGCGCCTCGTTCGCGAGCAGGCCGCAGCGAACGTCGATGCCCGCGTCGCGCAGCATCGCGAGACCGCGGCCCGACACGGCCGGATTCGGATCTTCCATCGCGGCGATCACTTTCTCGACGCGCGCATCGATCAGCGCATGCGTGCACGGCGGCGTGCGCCCGAAGTGGCTGCACGGTTCGAGCGACACATACGCCGTCGCGCCGCGCGGGTCCTTGCCGCGCGAACGGGCGTCTTTCAGCGCCTGTACTTCGGCATGATCCTGACCGGCCGGCTGCGTAAAGCCCATGCCGATCACTTCGCCGTTCTTGACGAGCACGCAACCGACGCGCGGATTCGGCGTCGTCGTGTACATGCCCTTCGAGGCGAGCGCGAGCGCGCGCTCCATATGGGTGAAGTCGGTTTGCGAGAACATCGGCGCGGCCCGGAAAGCGTCAGGCCGCGAGCGACGCGAATGCTCCGCGCGCCGCGTCGAGGGTCGCGTCGATGACGGCGTCGTCGTGCGCGCTCGACACGAAGCCCGCTTCGAACGCGGACGGCGCGAAGTACACGCCGGCGTCGAGCATCGCGTGGAAGAACGCGTTGAAGCGCTTCGTGTCGCCTTGCTGGATCTGCGCGAAGCTGCCCGGCACGTCGTTCATGAAGTAGAGGCCGAACATGCCGCCGATGGAATCGGCGGAGAAGGGCACTTTGGCGTCGCGGGCCGCGTTCGCGAGGCCATCGACGAGCTTGCGCGTTTGCTTGGCCAGATCGTCGTAGAAGCCGGGGCGCTGGATCAGTTGCAGCGTCTTGAAACCCGCGGCCACCGCGATCGGATTGCCCGACAGCGTGCCCGCCTGATAGACGCCGCCGAGCGGCGCGAGATGCGCCATGATGTCGCGCCGTCCGCCGAAGGCCGCCGCCGGCATGCCGCCGCCGATGACCTTGCCGAGGCAGGTGAGATCCGGCTTGATGCCGTAGACCTGCTGCGCGCCACCGAGCGCGACGCGAAAGCCGCACATCACTTCGTCGAAAATCAGGACCGCGCCGTACTCGTTGCAGCGCTCGCGCAGCGCATTCAGGAACTCGGGCGTCGCGCGCACGAGGTTCATGTTGCCCGCGACCGGCTCGACGATCACCGAGGCGATTTCCGCGCCGAACGCCGCGAACGCTTCGTTCAGTTGCTCGACGTTGTTGTATTCGAGCACGGTCGTGTGCTTTGCGATATCGGCGGGCACGCCGGCGGAAGTCGGGTTGCCGAACGTGAGCAGGCCGGAGCCGGCCTTCACGAGCAGGCTGTCCGCGTGGCCGTGATAACAGCCCTCGAACTTGACGATGCGGCTGCGGTTGGTGAAGCCGCGCGCGAGACGCAGCGCGCTCATGGTCGCTTCGGTGCCGGACGACACCATGCGCACCTGTTCGATCGACGGCACGAGCTTGCAGATTTCCTCGGCGATTTCGATTTCGGCTTCGGTCGGCGCGCCGAACGAGAAGCCGTTCGCGAGCACGCGCTGAACGGCGTCGAGCACTTCGGGATGCACGTGGCCGAGGATCATCGGGCCCCACGAGCCGATATAGTCGATGTAGCGCTTGCCCTCGGCGTCCCAAAAGTACGGTCCCTCCGCGCGCTCGATGAAACGCGGCGTGCCGCCGACCGAGCGGAACGCCCGCACCGGCGAGTTCACGCCGCCGGGAATGGTTCGCTGGGCGCGTTCGAAGAGAGCTTGATTCTTGGACATGGAGAAAGCCTGCGCTGAAAGTGGATGCGGGAGTCGCGGGAGGCGGCCGGACGCGAAAGCGGCGAGGAACGCAGCGCGCAAGGCGCGCGGGCCGACGCGAAAACGATGCTGAAATTGTACCGGAGTCGATGCGAACGGGCCGTGTCGTTTCAGGCGTCTAGGCCCGCGATGGCCGCCGCCCGGTGCGTTCGGTCCAGAGCTTTTCCAGCGCGCCTTCGGCCATCGGCTTGATGAGCGTGCCGGACATTTGCGCGTCCCATGTCTGCACCGAGAACGGATGCGCCCGCAGTTCGTCGCGCGTGACGACGACTTTTTCGTGCGCATCGGCCAGAAAGTCGTACACGAAATCGATGCACAGCCGATAGCCGCGTTTGCTGCCGGCATCGGGCACTTCGTAGGGCGCGCGCGTCACCCAGCCCGACGCGAACACGCCCTTCGGTTCCTGCGACACGCGATGCACGAACACGCGGTCGCCCGGCATCAGCCCGCGCGCGGTGCCGCAGCCCCAGACGTCGGCGACCGCTTCGCCCGCCGCGACGCGCCGCGCGAAATCGGGCAACTCGGGCCACGGCCACTTTTTGGGGCTCCAGATCAGCAGAAAGGCGGTCATCGGTTCGATGAGACGGTGAAGAAGAGCGAAGAGCTTAGCGCAACGCGCCGCACAGGGCCGGATCGCGACGAGGCGTCGCGTACAATGATTGCTCCTTACGCTGCCGAAAGGCTGCGTGACCTCGACACTTCCCCCTCCCGCGAACCCATGTCCGACACCCCCCGGCGCCGGCCCGATGCCCGTCTGATCCTGTTGCTCGGCGCGCTTGCCGCGTGCGGCCCGCTGTCGATCGACATGTATCTGCCGAGCCTGCCGGCGCTCGCCGCATCGTTCGGCACGAGCCCGGCCGCCGCGCAAAGCACGCTCACGAGCTTCATGTTCGGCTTCTCGTTCGGCATGCTGCTCTACGGCCCGCTCTCCGACGCCTACGGCCGGCGGCCCGTGTTGCTTGGCGGCATCGCGTTGTACGCGCTCGCGAGCATCGGCTGCGCGGTGGCGTTGTCCATCGACGCGCTTGTCCTCGTGCGCTTCCTGCAGGCGCTCGGCGCGGGCGCGGCCTCGGTGCTGGCGCGCGCGATCGCCCGCGACGCTCACGAGCCGGGCGACGCCGCCCGCGTGCTGTCGATGCTTTCCATCGTCACGTCGATCGGACCGTTGCTCGCGCCACTCATCGGCGGGCAGCTTCTGCTGCTGGGCGGCTGGCGCGTGGTGTTCGTCGCGCTGACGCTCTTCGGCGTGACCTGCGCCGTGACCGCCTTTCTGCGCGTGCCCGAGACGTGGCCGAAAGAGAAGCGCGCGAGCGCGGCGGTGGGCAAATCGTTCGCGGCCTACGGGCATTTGCTGACCGATCCCGTCACCTGGGGCCACATGATGTGCGGCGGCATGGCGTTCGCGTCGATGTTCGCGTATATCACCGCGACGCCGTTCGTCTATATCGATTACTTCCACGTCAAGCCGCAGTACTACGGGCTGCTGTTCGGGCTGAACATCGTCGGCATCATCGCGGGGAATGTGCTGAACACGCGGTTCGTCGGGCGCGTCGGCGCGATGAAGATGATCTCGGCCGCGTCGTTCGTGAGCGTCGCGGCGGCGCTCGCGGTCGCGCTCGTTTCGCTGACCGGCTGGGGCGGTCTGTGGTCGATCGTCGCGACGCTCTTTTTCGTTGTCGGCGTGGTCGGTCTGCTTTCGGCGAACTGCACGACGGAACTGATGCATCGCTATCCGAGGAACGCGGGCGCGGCCGCCGCCGTGTTCGGCGCGATGCAGCTTGCGCTCGGCGCGCTCGCGAGCGTCGCGATCGGGCTCTTTCACGATGTCTCGCCGCACGGCATGGGCGTGGTGATCGGCGTGTGCGGCGTGCTGACGTTCGCCGGGCGCACGCTGGTGCTGCGCTCGCATGCGGCGCCGGTGAAGGTGTGAGCGCGGCTGCGGGGCGCTCTTTCTCTCATCGGCTCGCGACGAAAAAAAGCCTCGCGCGGAGGCGAGGCCAAAAGGTCGAACTTGTTTGAAACTCGTGATCGGTGGTGCCTGGTCAAAGGTGCATTCCGGGTCGAGCGTCGATTTTTTGCTGGTCCCTCGCGTCTGGTCAAAGGTGCTTTCGGGCCGGTTCGGTTTCAGTGGCGATAGGCATGTTCCTTGGAATGGACGGTCAGGTGTCTGGTCAAAGGCGCTTCTGATCAGTCCGGGTCGATTCGGTATGTCGTCACTATATGCGGCGGCAACGCGCCGCTGTATCGACGGAATTTGAATCGAGACCGGACCCCTGTCTTTTCCGGGAAATGCTCTGTTTCGCCGCGCGAATGACAGAATCAACCGAGCGGGCCTATGGTCGCCGCGAGGAACGTGAAGGCCGCCGCTTCCGCCTGCGCGACTGCTTCCGGCTCCACGCCCGCGCCGTGTCCGCCTTCGCCGGTTTCCTGATACCAGACCGCCTCGTGGCCTTGCGCCTGCATCTTCGCGGTCATCTTGCGCGCGTGGCCGGGATGCACGCGGTCGTCGCTCGTCGATGACGTGAAGAGCGCCGGCGGATACGCCACCTTCGCCTTCACATTCTGATACGGCGAATACGCCAGCAGATGACGCAGATCGTCGGCGTCGTCCGGATCGCCGTATTCATCGATCCACGATGCGCCTTGCAGCAGCAAGTGAAAGCGCGCCATATCGAAGAGCGGCACTTCGGCGAGCACCGCGCCGAACAAGTCGGGCCGCTGCACCATGCATGCGCCCGTGAGCAGGCCGCCGTTGCTGCCGCCGCGAATCGCGAGTTGCTTCGCCGTGGTGACGCCGGTATCGACGAGCGCCTGCGCGACCGCGATGAAATCGTCGAACGCAATCTGACGATGCTCGCGCAACGCCGCCTGATGCCACGCCGGCCCGAACTCGCCGCCGCCGCGAATATTGGCGACCGCGTAGAGCCCGCCGCGCTCGAGCCACGCGATGCCGGTGGTCGCGTCGTACTGCGGATCGAGCGCGACCTCGAAGCCGCCGTAGCCGTAAAGCAGGCACGGGCGCGCATGCGTCGCCGTTTCGACATCTTCGCCGATCAGCCAGTATGGAATGCGTTCGCCATCCGGCGCGAACGCGTGGCGGCGCACGGCGGTGAGACCCGCCGCGTCGAACTGCGCGGGCAGGCGCGCGAGCAGTTGCCACGGCGCGTCGCTCGACAGATCGGCGTGATGCAGCGACGGCGGCGTCAGAAAGTGCTCGACGTGGATGAGCACGGTATCGTCGCGCTCGCTGTCGATCGAATCGACCCACGACTGGCTCGCGTCCGGCAGCGCGAATTCGCGCGCTTCCCAGTCGCCGTTTTCCTGCGATGGCGCGCGCATGAGCGTGACGCGCGGCGTGCCGTCGTCCATCTGCGAGACGATGAGGAATTGCTTCGTGAAGTCGATGCCCGCGAGCACAAGCCGCTCGGACGGCGCAAACAGCGTGGTGAAATGGCGCGAGCCCGCGAGGAACGCATCGCGCCGGATGACCGTGAGCGTGCCGGGCGCATGGCGGCGGCCGCCCGCGTTCCAGAACTTGCGCGGCGTAACGAAGAGCCAGCCGTTCCAGTGCTCGATCTCCACGTGCGCGGGCAGATCGTACTGACGCCATGCGTTGGCGGTTTCGTCGAGCCAGTAATTGAGCGTGTCGTAAAACGTCACGGCGCGCGACGCGAGATGCAGCTTTTCGATCGGATCGTAGTCGACGCCCGCCGACACGTCGCGCCGCTCGCCTTCGAACACGACGGGCGCACTGCTAAGCGGCGTGCCGCGCTTCCATCGACGCGACTGGCGCGGAAAGCCCGAGGTCGTCAGCGCGGGGCGCGGGTTCGTCTTGCTGTCGTCCCAGCCGACATAGACCGCATCGCGATCGATCCACGAAATATCGTGCTTGCCGACATCGGGCAGCGCGAAGCCGTCCGCGACGAAGGCCTTCGATGCGATATCGAATTCGCGCACGATCACCGCATCCGAGCCGCCCGGCGACAGGCTCACGAGCGCCCGGTCGTAATCGGGGTAGAGCATGTCGAAATCGGCGAGCGCCCAGCGCGTGTCGTCATCGGCGCGCGTGTTGAGATCGAGCGCGTCGACGTCGAGGATCGTTTCCCATTCGGTCGCGCCGGCGAGCCAGGACGCCCACGGCGTGCGCCGCACGATGCCAAGCGGATGCGCCTCGTCCTGCCATGTGTTGTAGGCCCAGTCGCCATAGCGGGAGCAGGCGACGATGCGGTCCTTCGATGTGTACGCTTTTTCGAGCTTCCCGGCGAGCGAGCGCGCTTCGGGCGTGGTGCCGAACGCGGCTTCGGTGCGGCGGTTCTGGGCGTCGACCCAGGCTTGCGCGCGGGCGTCGTCGAGGGATTCGAGGCCGATGAAGGGATCGGCGCCGCTCGCTGCGGGCCACGCGAGTTCGGGATGCGAGGAGAGGAGAGTCATGCGGCTTTGGTCGTTCGAGATGCAGAACGAGGATTGTGCCTGTAATGGCGCCGCAATGAAAAACGCCACGGCTGACCGTGGCGTCCGGAGTCAACCAAAAAACAACCTCAAGCCAGCCTTTCCTCCGTCTGCGGATCGAACAGCACCGCCTTCGACACATCGAACAGCAGCGTCATGTCCGACGTCGGCTTCGGGTTCGACGCCGGATGCACGCGCGACACGATGCGCTTGCCGTTCACCTGCGCGAACACGAGCGTGTCCGGGCCGGTCGGCTCGATCACGTCGACGCGCACATCGACCGGTTGCAGGCTCGCATCGGACACATCGTGCGCCGAACGCGAATCGGTGATGCGTTCCGGACGCAGGCCGAGAATCACGTCCTGCCCGATCTTGCCGCGCAGCTTCGACGCATCGAACGGCAGATTCAGCACTTTCTGCGCGACGCCCGTATCGAGCTGCAAGCCGATGCCCGAGCCCGACTCGACCAGCTTGCCGGTGATGAAGTTCATCGGTGGCGCGCCGATGAAGCCCGCCACGAACAGATTCGACGGCGAATCGTAAATCTCCTGCGGCGCGCCGAACTGCTGCACGATCCCGTCCTTCATGACCGCGATGCGGTCGCCGAGCGTCATCGCTTCGATCTGATCGTGCGTCACGTAGACGATCGTCGTGCCCAGGCGCTGATGCAGCAGCTTGATTTCGGAACGCATCTCGATGCGCAGCTTCGCATCGAGGTTCGACAAAGGCTCGTCGAACAGGAACATCACCGGATCGCGCGCGAGCGCCCGGCCCATCGCCACGCGCTGACGCTGGCCGCCGGAAAGCTGCCCCGGCTTGCGATCCAGCAGATGGCCGATCTGCAGCGTCTCCGACACGCGATCGACGATCTTCTTCTGCTCGTCCTTCGGCACCTTGCGGATGTTGAGGCCGAACGAGATGTTGTCGCGCACGCTCATCGAAGGGTAGAGCGCGTAGGACTGGAACACCATCGCGATATCGCGGTCCTTCGGCGAGAGGTCGTTGACCGTCTTGCCGTCGATCATGATGTCGCCCTTGGTCACGGTTTCGAGCCCGGCGATCATGTTCAGCAAGGTCGATTTGCCGCAGCCCGAGCCGCCGACGAGGATCAGGAACTGACCGTCCTCGATGTCGATGTTGACGCCCTTGAGAACCGGCACCCCGTTCGGGTAGGTCTTGTACACGTCACGGATGGAAAGGCTTGCCATGTGAATCCTCTATATCTCTGTCGAACGATGTCCGATTAACCCTTCACCGCGCCGGCCGTCAGCCCGCGCACGAAATAACGTCCGGCGATCATGTAGACGAGAATCGTCGGCAATGCGGCGATGATCGCGCCCGCCATGTCCACGTTGTATTCCTTCACGCCCGTCGATGTGTTCACGAGGTTGTTCAGCGCGACCGTGATCGGCATCGAATCCACGCCTGAAAACACGATCCCGAACAGGAAGTCGTTCCAGATCTGCGTGAATTGCCAGATCAGGCACACCATGAAAATCGGCAGCGAGACGGGCAGCAGGATCTTCGTGAAGATGGTGAAGAAACCCGCGCCGTCGATACGCGCCGCCTTCACCAGTTCAGCCGGAATGCTCACGTAGAAATTGCGGAAGAACATCGTGGTGAACGCGATGCCGTAGATCACGTGCACGAGCACGAGGCCGGTCGTGGTGTTCGACAGGCCGAGATAGCCCTGCAGGCGCGCCATCGGCAGAAGAATGGCCTGGAAGGGGATGAAGCAGCCGACCAGCAGCATCGTGAAGAACGCGTCCGCACCGCGAAAGCGCCAGTGCGTGAGCACATAGCCATTGAACGCGCCGACGAACGACGAGATCAGCACGGCGGGAATCACCATGCGCACGGAGTTCATGAAGAACGGCTGCATGCCGTCGCAGCGCACGCCGGTGCACGCTTCCTGCCATGCCTTCACCCACGGCGCGAACGTGAAGTGCGACGGCGGCGTCAGCAGGTTGCCCGTGCGAAGCTGATCGAGGTCCTTGAACGACGTCGAGAGCATCACGTAGATCGGGAACAGGAAGTACAGCGCGAACAGAATCAGCACCGCGTAGATGACGGCGCGGCTCAAAGTCATCTTAGGCTGCATTTCGCGTGCTCCTCGATTCGAGATACATGAGCGGCACGAGCACCGCGACGACGGTGGCGAGCATCATCATCGACGACGCCGCGCCCACGCCCAACTGTCCGCGGTTGAACGAGAACGTGTACATGAAGATGGCGGGCAGCGACGACGACGTGCCCGGACCGCCCGCCGTCAACGCGACCACGAGGTCGAAGGTCTTGATCGTGATGTGGCAGAGAATCAGCAGCACGGAGAAGAACACCGGGCGCATGCTCGGAATCACGATCTTGCGGTAGATGGTCGGCAAGGTCGCGCCATCGACTTGCGCGGCCTTGAAGATTTCGCTATCGACGCCGCGCAGGCCCGCGAGGAATAGCGCCATCACGAAGCCGGTCGATTGCCAGACCGCCGCGATCACGACGCAGAAAATCGCCTTGTCCGGGTCGCCGAGCCAGTTGAACGAGAAGCTCGTCCAGCCCCAGTCGTGAAACACTTTCTCCAGACCGAGGCCCGGGTTCAGAATCCACTGCCACGCGGTGCCGGTCACGATGAACGAGAGCGCCATCGGGTAGAGAAAAATCGCGCGCAACGCGCCTTCATTGCGGATCTTCTGGTCCAGAAGGATCGCGAGGAAGAGGCCGAGGAACACGCAAATTCCGATGAACGGAATGCCGAACCAGCCGAGGTTGGCGGCGGAAGTCCACCAGACATCGTTGGCGAAGAGTTGCCGGTATCGGTCGAGGCCGGCGAAATCGTAGCGCGGCATCAGCCGCGATTCCGACAGCGACAGATACCCGGTAATGGCGATGAAGCCATACACGAAGACGAGCGCGATCAAGACGCTGGGAGCGAGCACCAGCTTCGGAATCAGGCGATCGGCGAGCGCCGCCGTCGGTGAAGCGCGACGGGGCGGATTTTGCGGTTTCTTGTCCGCGGTGATGGAGGCAGTCACGACTCGACTCCTGGAAGATGCGCCCGCGCGTCTCGTGCGTTTAGGTGCACTGATTTGCGCGTCTGTGGCGAAAGGGCTGCTGGCGCTGAATGGCGCGACGCTACCTGGGTGTCTCGTTTTTCCGCCCGGCACGCGCCGGGCGGACACTGCGTTACTTCGTCTTGGCGGCGTTCGCGAGCGCTGCGACCGCGCTCTTCGAATCCTGCGACGAGTTCATGAACTTCGTCACGACGTCGGTCATCGCGCCGGCGACGGCATCGCCCTGCGCCATGCCGTGCGCGAGCGACGGAACATAGCCGCCCGATTTGATCGCCGTTTGTTCATCAGCGTAGGACTTCTTCGCGCAGTCGTCGAATTTATCCATCGACACGCCCAGACGCACCGGGATCGAGCCTTTGTTCAGGCTGAACTGCTCCTGGAATTCCGGCGTCATGATGGTCTTCGCGAGCGCGAGCTGACCCGGCGTCGCGGCCTTCTGGCCCTTCTGCTGGAAGAACACGAACGAATCGACGTTGAAGGTGTAGGCCTTTTCCGTGCCCGGCACCGGCGCGCAGATATAGTCCGTGCCCGCCTTCTTGTTCGCGCCGGCGAATTCGCCCTTCGCCCAGTCGCCCATGAACTGCATGCCGGCCTTGCCGTTGATGACCATGGCCGTTGCAAGGTTCCAGTCACGGCCCGTGCGGCCGCTGTCGAAGTAACCCTGGATCTTGCGAACCGTGTCGAACACCTGAACCATCTTGTCCGAGGTCAGGGTTTTCTGGTCCAGATCGACGATCGCCTTCTTGTAGAAGTCCGCGCCCTGCGACAGCACGACGTCTTCCCACAGCGTCAGGTCCTGCCACGGCTGGCCGCCCATCGCGATCGGCATGATGCCCGCGGCTTTCATCTTGTCGGCGACCTGGAAGAACTCGTTCCAGTTGGCCGGCACCTTGCCGCCGGCCTTATCCAGCGCGGCCTTGTTGATGTACAGCCAGTTCACGCGATGCACCGAGAAGGGCGCGGCGACATAGTGGCCGTCGGCGTGGATGATCTTGTCGATTTCCGGCGGCAGGTTCTTTTTCCAGTCGCTGGCGACGGAATCGATCGGCACGAGCACGCCTTGCTCGGCCCATTCCTGGATCAGCGGGCCCTTGATCTGCGCCGCCGACGGCGCATTGCCCGAAATCACCTGCGTCTTCAGCGCGGTCATGGCGGCCGCGCCCGCGCCGCCCGCGACAGCGAAGTCCTTCCAGGTGTAACCCTGCTTCGTCATGTCGTCCTTGAGCACGCCGACTGCCTTGGATTCGCCGCCGGACGTCCACCAGTGCAGCACGGAAACGGCTTCGGCAGCCTGAACCGCCGACGCCGTCGCGCCGCACAGAAGACCTGCGGCGCACAGCGCGCCCATGAGCTTACGGACTTTCATTGTTAATCTCCTCCAGACACCTGATCAAGAAACGATTGGCTCCCGATGCCGCCAGAAGCATGGCTAAGAAGCGGTGGTCAAAAGCGGTGGTCAAAAAAACGGCAAAGCTGGATGGCCGGAAATCGGCGGTGTCGGCGGGGAAGCGGGCAAGGCGCACGTCACGCGAGCGCGGCATGCCGGGCCGGCAGACCGATGTACGGCCGCACGGCGCTCAAGAGATGAGTGAATTGAATCGCAACGGCTTGTCTCCTCTTTTGATTTTTGCCCGGCCGTTCATGCTTCGCCACAAAGGGCGCGCTCGACGGCGAGGCGCGAGGCTCGATTGCATGGGAACCGGCACGCGCGCTTTCCGGGGAAAGCGGCGAGCCGCTGGCTCCATTACCATGCGCTCAGAACGTCTATCCAAAAAACCGCAAATCACCCAGGTTGATCCGGTTGACGAAGGGCCGTTTTTCAGAGTTCGACATTTCCTCTTGATTTGGATTGTAGTTAAACTACAATTCAGTGTCAAAAAAATTTTTATCGGACTACGGCGCGTGCCGGGCGTCCGGTGACTTCTTGGGCAGCGCGCCCCGATTCGACTCACATCCGGTTCTCGAACCCACGTTCAGACACATGCACAGCGACTCGAACTTCACCTTCGTACTCTTCGGCGGCACCGGCGACCTCTCGATGCGCAAGATTCTTCCCGCGCTCTTCGAGGCGCATCGCGCGGGCATGCTCAACCCGTCGGGCAAGATCGTCTCGGTCGCGCGCGAAGCCAAGGAGCAAGCCGAATACCGCGCCTGGGTGGAAGATCACGTGAAGCCTCACGTGTCGAAGCACGGCGTGGACGAGTCCGCGTGGCGCAGCTTCGTCGAGCGCTTCGAATACGTCGGGCTCGACCTCGGCCGCGCGGAAGACTTCGTTCTGTTGCGCGACGTGCTCGGCCGCCACGGCGGCACGCGCGTCTTTTATCTCGCGACGGGGCCGTCGCTTTTCGTGCCGATCTGCCGCGGGCTCGCCGATGTCGGGCTGAACCAGGATTCGCGCATCGTGCTGGAGAAGCCGCTCGGCTACGACCTGAAGTCGTCGAACGCGATCAACGACGCGGTCGGCGAAATCTTCCAGGAAGAGCAGATCTACCGGATCGATCACTATCTCGGCAAGGAGCCGGTGCAGAACCTGCTCGCGCTGCGTTTCGGCAACGCGCTCTTCGAGCCGCTGTGGCGGCGCGAATGGGTCGAGAGCATCCAGATCACGATCGCGGAAGAATTGGGCGTGGAAGCGCGCGGCGACTTCTACGACAATACGGGCGCGCTGCGCGACATGGTGCAGAACCATTTGCTGCAATTGCTCTCCATCGTGACGATGGAGCCGCCGCACTCGATGGATTCCGACTCCGTGCGCGACGAAAAGCTGCGCGTGCTGCGCGCGCTCAAGCCCGTCGACGAACGCGATATCAGCCGCGTCGCGGTGCGCGGGCAATATCATGCGGGTGTGATCCGCGGCACGCAGGTGCCGGCGTACGCGACCGAGAAGGGCGTGCGGCCCGATAGCGGCACGGAGACGTTCGTCGCGCTGAAGGTCGAGATCGAGAACTGGCGCTGGGCGGGCGTGCCGTTTTTCCTGCGCACGGGCAAGCGGCTCGCGGATCGCGTCGCGGAGATCGTCGTGAATTTCCGCGCGGTGCCGCACTCGTCGCTCGGGTCCATGCCGTTGCGCGCGGGCGCGAACCGGCTCGTGATCCGGCTGCAGCCCAACGAGTCGATTCGTCTCTATTGCCTGGCGAAGCAGCCCGGCGAGGGCATGAATCTCGCGAGCGTGCATCTGGATCTCGCGTTCGATCAGTTCTTCAAGGAAGGACAGATGGAGGCGTATCAGCGCCTGCTGCTCGATGTGATCAACGGGCGGCTCGCGTTGTTCGTGCGGCGCGACGAGCAGGAAGCGGCATGGCGCTGGGTTGAGCCGATTCTGAACGCGTGGGCGTCGTCGACAACGCGGCCGAAGCCGTACGCGGCCGGCACGTGGGGCCCGGCGGCGTCGAGCGCGATGCTCGCGCAGGCGGGCACGTGCTGGCTCGAAGAGGAAAATTGACGGCGTGAGCCCGGCGCCGCCCGAACGGGAATGCAGAACTCCGCTTCGCCCATCGTCGCGATGGTGCGAACCCATGGCGGATCGATAAACCAGAACAAGCAGGAGGAGCAAGTGATCGAGCTTCGTACATTCGACGATCCGCGGGCCCACGCGGACGCGCTCGCCAAAGCCGTGGGCGACGCGCTGAAGGCGACCCTCGCGGCAAGGGGCGCGGCTTCGGCCGACGCCACGGGACAAACCGCTCACGCCACGCTCGCGGTATCGGGCGGATCGAGCCCGAAGCCGTTCTTGCAGACGCTTTCGCGCGCGCCGCTCGACTGGGCGCATATCGACGTGACGCTCGTCGACGACCGCTGGGTGCCCGAAACCGATCCGGCCAGCAACGCGACCTTCGCGCGCGAGACGCTGCTCCAGAACGCGGCCGCGTCGGCCTATTTTCTGCCGCTCGTCGATACGGCCAGCCCGCTCGACGCGCACATCGCCGCACTGAACGCCGATCCCCGCCGCCGTCTGCCGGATGTCGCCGTACTCGGCATGGGCGAGGACGGCCACACGGCCTCGATCTTCGCCGATGCGCCCGAATGGGATGTCGCGATCTCGACGCCTGAGCGCTTCGTCGCCGTGCATCCGGGCGCGGCGCCGCATGCGCGCGTGAGCCTGTCGATGTCGGCGTTGCAGCAGATCGGGCAGTTGTATCTGTTCATCGCCGGGCAGAAGAAACTCGACGTCCTGAACGCGGCGCTCGCCGCGCCGCAGAAGAACGCCATCTCGACGCTGGCCCACGCTCAAGGAGTGAAGCTCGATGTCTACTGGTGTGCATAAGGCAGCGGCTCAGCACGCCGACGGACCGAGGCTACTCGCCGACATCGGCGGCACCAACGCGCGTTTCGCGCTGGAAACGGCGCCCGGCGAGATCGGGCAGATCCGTGTCTATCCGGGCGCCGACTACCCCGGCATCGCGGAGGTGATGCAGCAGTATCTGAAGGACACCAAGGTCGGGCGCGTGAATCACGCGGCGATCGCAATCGCCAATCCGGTCGACGGCGATCACGTGAAGATGACCAATCACGACTGGAGCTTCTCGATCGAGGCGACGCGCCGCGCGCTCGGCTTCGATACGCTGCTCGTCGTCAATGATTTCACCGCGCTCGCGATGGCGCTGCCCGGCCTGACCGATGCGCAGCGCGAGCAGATCGGCGGCGGCGCGCGGCGGCAGAACAGCGTGATCGGCCTGCTCGGACCGGGCACGGGGCTGGGCGTCTCGGGCCTCATTCCCGCCGACGACCGCTGGATCGCGCTCGGCAGCGAAGGCGGTCACGCCACGTTCTCGCCGTTCGACGAGCGCGAAGACCTCGTGATGCGCTTCGCGCGCCGCAAGTTTCCGCACGTCTCGTTCGAGCGCGTATGCGCGGGGCAGGGGCTGGAGCTGATCTACCGGGCCCTGGCGGAACGCGACAAAGTCTCCGTCGCGGACGATTTCACCGCCGCCGACGTGACGCACCGCGCACTGCAAGGCGAAGCGCTCGCGCTCGAAACCGTGAACTGCTTCTGCGCGATTCTCGGCACGTTCGCGGGCAATATCGCGGTGACGCTGGGCGCGCTGGGCGGCATTTATATCGGCGGCGGCATCGTGCTCAAGCTCGGCGAGCTGTTCCACAAGTCGCCGTTTCGCGAGCGCTTCGAGGCGAAAGGGCGCTTTCAGCAGTATTTGTCGGGCATTCCGACGTACATCATCACGGCGGAATATCCGGCGTTTCTCGGCGTCTCCGCGATTCTGTCGGAGCAGTTGTCGAACCGCGCGAACAGCGGCTCGTCGGCGGTGTTCGAGCGAATTCGCCAGATGCGCGACGCGTTGACGCCCGCCGAGCGGCGCGTCGCGGATCTCGCGCTGAATCATCCGCGCTCGATCATCAACGATCCGATCATCGACATCGCGCGCAAGGCCGACGTGAGCCAGCCCACCGTGATCCGCTTTTGCCGCTCGCTCGGCTGTCAGGGCTTGTCCGACTTCAAGCTGAAGCTCGCGACCGGCCTGACGGGCACGATTCCGGTGAGCCACAGCCAGGTGCATCTGGGCGACACGGCCACCGACTTCGGCGCGAAAGTGCTGGACAACACCGTGTCCGCGATCCTGCAGTTGCGCGAGCATCTGAATTTCGAGAACGTCGAGCGCGCGATCGATATTCTCAACGGCGCGCGGCGCATCGAGTTTTACGGACTCGGCAATTCGAACATCGTCGCGCAGGACGCGCATTACAAGTTCTTCCGCTTCGGCATCCCGACGATCGCTTACGGCGACCTGTACATGCAGGCGGCCTCCGCCGCGCTGCTCGGCAAGGGCGACGTGATCGTGGCGGTGTCGAAGTCGGGGCGCGCGCCGGAACTGCTGCGCGTGCTCGAAGTGGCGATGCAGCAGGGCGCGACGGTTATCGCGATCACGTCGAGCAACACGCCGCTTGCCAAGCGCGCGACCGTAGCGCTCGAGACGGATCACATCGAGATCCGCGAGTCGCAGCTTTCGATGATCTCGCGCATTCTGCATCTCGTGATCATCGATATCCTCGCGGTCGGCGTGGCGATCCGCCGTGCGGCGCCGAAGCCGGGCGCGAAGATCAGCGAGGCGGTCGCGAAGGCGCGTCAATCCGGCGACGATGACGCCGCAGCGGTGCTCGACTGGCTGAGCCACGGCGCATCGGGCATGGCGCGGGATTGAGGTGAACGGCCCGCGCGTGACCGTGCGGGCCGTTACGCGAGATCCAGAAACTGCAACACGTTGCGCTTGACGACCTCGCGGTCGTTATCGACGCAAATCAGGTGATAGCTGTTCTCCAGCACCACGAGTTCCGAATCGCCGATGCGCTCGCGCAGGAAGGTCGCCGAGCGCAGGCTCGTCAGTTCGTCCTCGCGCGCATGCATGACGAGCGTGGCGCAGCCGATCGCGTGCGCTGAACGCTTCACCTTGCGGCGCAGGCGGTCCACTTCGCGCAGACACGCGAGCGGCACCCAGCGGTAGTGGAAATTGTCGCCGCGTTCGAACTTCGCCTTCACGACCGAGCGCACCAGCGCGTTCTTGACGCCATAGGGCTCGTTTTCGGCGATACGCATCCGCGCGGGCAGCAACGGCACACGGTAGAGCGCGTGACGCGCGGCCGCGTACCACGGCGTCGCCCAGCCGTCGAGGAAAACCGGCGGGGCGAGCGCGATCAGCTTGCCCCGCCGGTGCTCTTCCGCCGCGCACAGCGCGATCGCGAGCAGCGCGCCCATGCACATGCCGATGACATGCACCGTCTCGTAGTCCTGCGAGACCTCGCGGTACTTCTTGCGCACGGCGTCGAGCCAATCCTCTGCGCGCACGCCGACGAGATCGTGCGGCCGGCCGCCGTGCCCCGGCAGCGTGAGCGAATGCGTGTCGATCCCCCCGCGTTTCAGCGTTTTGTGCAGCGAGCCCAGGTCGAACCGCGTGCCGCCGAGGCCGTGGATGAGCAGCGCGGCGGTGCGGTTCGCGCTCATGGCGCCGCCCCCGACGGCGCGGCCGTGCGTGCACGCGACAAGCAAGCAGCGATGCAATAGGAAACGGCCCAAATCAGGCCGCCAAAATCGGATGACCGACGCATTAACGTCTCGTGATTGAAAGCAAGTCGCGAGGCTAAAGGCGGCCGATCTTTGCGGGAAGGTTGCGGATTCCCAAAGTTCGACGGACTAGGACAAGTGCCTAGTCCGTGAAACATTCAGTTCGGCGCGCGTTTCTGAACAACGGGCAGCGGGCGTCAAAAAAGTGCGATTCCCTCGCGGAATCGCACCTTGATGCGGTCTCGGACCGTCCTGAGAATCAGAACGAGTGCTGGATGCCCGCGTACACGCCGGTCTGACTGTGGCCGCGCAACGGGTTGTCCGTCGATGCAGCCGAGCCGTAGTTGTTGGCGTTCAGACCATAGTTCGCGGACTTGCTGTTCTGCACGGTGGCGACCTGCAGATCGAACAGGGTGCGCTTGGAGAGGTTGTACGAACCGCCGACCGAATAGATGGTCGCGTTACCCGCGCCGTTGTTGCCGTTGACGTGATAGACCGCGGCGATCAAGGCGGCGGCCGGCGTGGCCTGCCACGTCACGCCGCCCCATTCATGATCGAGCGTGGTCGGCTGGCCGGGCAACTGCGTGACCATCCCCGAGCTGCGGATTGCCTGATAACCGCCCTGGAGCTTGAACTGGCCCAGGAACACGTTGAGCATGGTGGTGTATTCGCGCGAATAGGCGTAGGCGCCGTTGCCGTTCGCCTTGTTCACCGGAACGTAAGCACCGCCGAGCGTGCCGTTGTTCGGATTGCGAATCTCGTCGTAGATACCGCGGACCTGGAAGTACGGGGCGGTGTACGTGATCTGCGCGCCGGCCTGACGACCCTGATCGGTCGTGCCGTTGCCGTTCCAGCCCGTTGCGTTGGAGAACGCGTACTGGCCGTAGAAATCGAAGCCTGCGAACTTCGGCGACTGGTACGAGATGTTGTTGCTCGATTGCGGCCAGTTGCGGCCGCGTACCAGCGAAGCCGACGACCAGGCCGACTGCCCGAACGGATCGAAGTCCCATATGCCGTTGGAGATGAAGAGCTCACGGCCCAGCAACACGGTGCCGAGCCGGTCATTGGCGATACCCACCGTCGCCCAGCGATTGAACAGGTTGCCTTGCGCCGCGCCGTTCATCGCGTTGAATCCGTTTTCGAGCTGGAACACCGCGCGATTGCCGCCGCCCAGATCTTCCGCGCCCTTGATGCCCCAGAGGCTTGTGCCCCAGTCGCCGCTTTCCGCGCGGAAGCGGTTGGCGCTGCCGGTCGCGCCGCCGTTCGGACCGACGCCTGTCGGCACGCCGCTCATGTATTCGAGTCCCGCATCCAGACGGCCGTAGAGCGTTACGCTGCTCTGCGCCTGCGCAACCGCGCTGAATGTGAGCAGCGCCGCGGCCGCCAATAAAGCTTTTCTCATCATCTCCTCTGAACCCCGCAAAAAACAGATTTCGAAAATTCGTTCTCGTTCGGGCCTTGTCCGTTTTACGTATCGGCCCGATTGCGGATTTTGGAGGAGAACTATCTATATTCGGGATTCCGGGCTGTAGTTTTTTGTCTCGCGATGTAATGAATCTTCCTGAGCGACGATGCGTACCGCGCGCCCCAATAAAAAACGGTGCGATACCCTTTCGGGCATCGCACCGATACGCGCCTCTCGCAGCAGCGTGAAAACCTTCTTAAACGTTTCTTAGGTCAGACTCGTCGCTTAGAACGAGTGCTGGATACCTGCGTACACGCCCGTCTGGCTGTGGCCGGGGAACGGATTGTCCGTCGAAGCAGCCGAGCCGTAGTTGTTGGCGTTCAGACCGTAGTTGGCGGTCTTGCTGTTCTGCACGGTCGCAACCTGGAGGTCGAGCAGCGTGCGCTTGGACAGGTTGTACGAGCCGCCGACCGTGTAGATGGTCGCATTGCCCGCGCCGTTGTTGCCGTTGACGTGATAGACAGCGGCGATCAGCGCGGCCGCCGGCGTCGCTTGCCACGTCACGCCGCCCCACTCGTGATCGAGCGTGGTCGGCTGGCCGGGCAACTGACCGGTCATACCCGAGCTGCGGATCGCCTGATAGGCGCCCTGGATCTTGAACTGGCCGAGGAAGACGTTGAACATCGCCGTGTATTCGCGCGAATACGCATAGGCGCCGTTGCCGCCGCTGCCGCCGTCGATCGGGTTGTAGACGCCGCCGAGCGTACCGTTCGCCGGATTGCGGATTTCGTCGTACATACCGCGCACCTGGAAGAGCGGCGTCGTGTACGTGACGTACGCACCAGCTTCGCGGCCTTGCGGGGTCGTGCCGTTACCGTTCCAGTTCGTCGCGTTGGAGAGCGAGTACTGGCCGTAGAAGTCCAGGCCCGCGAACTTCGGCGACTGGTACGAAATGTTGTTGCTCGATTGCGGCCAGTTGCGGCCACGCACCAGCGACGCCGACGACCAGTTCGACTGGCCGAACGGATCGAAGTCCCACACGCCGTTCGCGATGAAGAGCTCACGGCCCAGCAACAGGGTACCGAACTGGTTGTTCGCGATACCGACCGTCGCCCAGCGATTGAAGAGACCGCCGCCGCCCGGGCCTGCGCCCGTCATGGTGTTGAAGCTGCCTTCCAACTGGAACACGGCGCGATAGCCGCCGCCGAGGTCTTCGACGCCTTTCATACCCCACAAGCTCGTGCCCCAGTCGCCGCTTTCCGCCCTGAAGCGGTGCGAAGAGCCGGTGGCGGGTGCGCCGGCCGGGCCGGTCGGCACACCGTTCATGTATTCGAGCCCGGCGTCCAGGCGGCCATATAGCGTCACGCTGCTTTGAGCGTGCGCCACCGCGCTGAACGTCAGCAGTGCTGCCGACGCGAGCAAAGCTTTCTTCATCATCTCCTCCAACCCTGTCAAGAAATAGAACCCAAGTGCTGCTGTGTGGTTCGATGCGGGCGCACCCAACCGAAAAATCGTTTTCAGAGGAAGGACACGCGGGCTGTAGTGCTTGTGACGATTCGCGCGTCGTGGGCGCAAACCCGGCGCCGATCCGTCGATCGGTGCCGTTCCTCCGTTTCTTTTGGACTTTTGAAGTAAAACTACTTTTTGCGTACTTCGTTTTGGTACTTTCGTTACCAATTTAACAAAATACGTTATAGCCGCCAAAGAAAATCGAGGATCGGGAGACGTGTGTGTCAAAAATGCAATGCCCATGTGGTAGGAACGCTACCCAAAGCATGGGAAACGCCCCGCAAAGCCTTATGGCATCAGGGCTTTAGCTGGCCGTAAGTTTCGGGGTCGGGTTTGTCGCCTATTGACGCCGGCGTGCGGTGGCGCTAGTTCGCGTAAGGGCGAGGGGGCGGGTTTCAACAACTGGGCACGGACGAAAAAAAGGCGCCTCGCGGGCGCCTTTTTTAAGAGAGTTTTTATTTCGGGTTACTTGAGACTGCCCGACAGGAACTGCTTGAGCCGCTCGCTCGTCGGGTTGCCGAAAATCGCATCGGGATGACCTTCTTCTTCGATGCGCCCCTGGTGCAGAAACACCACATGGTTCGACACGTTGCGCGCGAAGGCCATTTCGTGCGTGACGACGATCATCGTGCGGCCTTCCTCGGCGAGCGTCTGCATCACCTTGAGCACTTCGCCGACGAGCTCGGGATCGAGCGCCGAGGTCGGTTCGTCGAAGAGCATGACGTCGGGGTGCATCGCGAGCGCGCGCGCAATGGCCACGCGCTGCTGCTGTCCGCCCGACAGATGCGACGGATACTGCTTCTCGAGACGCGGCGCGAGCCCGACCTTCTCCAGATACGTGCGCGCGCGTTCCTCGGCGTCCTTCTTCGAGAGCCCGAGCACGTTCACGGGCGCTTCGATCACGTTCTCCAGCACGTTCATGTGCGACCACAGATTGAAGTGCTGGAAGACCATCGAGAGCTTCGAGCGCACCTGACGCAACTGCTGCGGGTCCGCGGCTTTGAGCGCGCCGGTCTTGTCCTTCGTCGTGCGGACTTCGTCGCCGTCGACGAAGATGCGCCCCTGATTCGGCTGCTCCAGAAAGTTGATACAGCGCAGCATCGTGCTCTTGCCCGAGCCCGACGAGCCGATGATGCTGATCACGTCGCCGGCTTTCGCCTTGAGCGAAACGCCCTTCAGAACTTCGTTGCTGCCGTACTGCTTGTGGATGTCGTCGACGAAAAGCTTGTGCTGCTGGGAAATCATGAACGGTCCTTGGGCGGCGATGGTCTTATTTGCCTTGCGGCCGCAAATAAGCGAGCCAGCGATGCTCGGCGCGGCGGAACAGCCACACGAGCGCGAACGAAATGCAGAGATAGAGCAGGGCGGCGATGCCGAACGCCTCGAACGACTGATACGTCGCGGAATTCACGTCGCGGGCGATCTTGAGGATGTCCGGCACGGTCGCGGTGAACGCGACGGTGGTCGCGTGCAGCATCAGAATCACTTCGTTGCTGTAGTACGGCAGCGCCCGTCTCAGCGCGGACGGCAAAATTACCCGGCGATACAGCGTGAACGACGACATGCCGTAGGCGCGCGCCGCCTCGATCTCGCCGTAGGGCGTCGCCTTGATCGCGCCGGCGAAGATTTCGGTGGTGTACGCGCAAGTGTTCAGCGTGAACGCCAGAAGTGTGCAGTTCATGCCGCTTCTGAAGAACTCGGCGAGCAACATGTGATCGCGCACGACCTGCAAACTGTACAGACCCGTATAGCAGAGCAGGAGCTGCACGTAGAGCGGCGTGCCGCGAAACACATACGTATAGAGCCACACGGCGCGCGACAGCAGCTTGTTCTTCGAGACGCGCGCGACCGCGAGCGGCACCGAAAGACAAAAGCCCAGGCCGATGGAAATGACCAGCAGCCACATCGTGATCGCGAGACCGGTGATGCGGTAGCCGTCGGTGAAGAGATAGTTCTTCCAGTATTCCTGGATGATTTCGATCATGATCCGTGCCGCTCTTTCATGGGCAATTTAGAGGTCGGCCTTGCGCACGCCGATGGAATAGCGCCGCTCCAGCCAGATCAGCACGAGATTCGAGACCGTGGTGATTGCAAGATAGATCGCGCCCGCGAGAAGCGTGAAGAAGAAGAAACGCAGCGTGCCCTTGCCCGCGTCCTGCGAGGCCTTGACGACGTCCGCGAGCCCGATGATCGACACGAGCGCCGTCGCCTTGACCATCACCTGCCAGTTGTTGCCGATGCCGGGCAGCGCAAAGCGCATCATCTGCGGAAACATGATGCGCGAGAAGGTCTGCCACGGCGTCATGCCGTACGCCGCGCCCGCTTCGAGCTGGCCGCGCGGAACCGACAAAAACGCGCCGCGGAACGTCTCGGTGAAATACGCCCCGTAGATGAAGCCGAGCACGAGAATGCCGGCGAGAAACGGATCGATGTCGATCTGATCCCAGCCCATCGCATCGGTGAACAGGTTCAGCCAGATCTGGATGCTGTAGAAGAGCAGCAGCATCAGCACGAGATCGGGCACGCCGCGGATGAGCGTCGTGTAGACGGTGCCGGCGCCCGACGCCAGGCGATTCTTCGACAGCTTCGCCGCCGCGCCGATCAGCCCGATCACGAAGGCGAACGCGAGCGACAGCACCGCCAGCTTGACGGTCTGCCAGGTGCCCGCGAGGATCAGCGGACCGTAGCCTTGCAACATGGTGATTCCTTGATAAGGTGCCTAACGTGCATGGAGTGCGGCGCACGGCGGTCTCGCGCGCGTGGCGCCCGCGCCGCCCGCGCCCGTGGGTAAAGGCGCGGCGCGCGATGCGTTCGGTTCATGTCTCTTCTCAGCCGGCGGCGCTTTTCCCCGCGTCATCGGCTGTCCTGCTCCGGCCGCTTCTCGCTTCACGGCTGGCGGTCGGTATTCTAGTTGGTCAAAATTGCGTGCTGCCGTTGCTGCTAACCCTGCGGCGAGCAATTGTTGCGCCGCGGCGGCCTCGCTTTTTCTCTGATTTCCCGGCGTCCCGATGCGGCGAACCGCACGGTGGACAAGGCTCGCGGACGGCCGCAACCCATCGCCACGCCGGGCCACGCCGGAAAAGCGCGGTATTTTACCCGAACCCGGCCGGCGCGCGAACGAGAAGCCGGAGGCGTCCGATTACATGCATCAGCGGAACGATGTAGTGCCGCCGCACGCGTTGTTTCGGCGGGGCCGCGCCCTTACATTCTCTCCATCGCAAAACAACGCCTTGGGCGGGAGCAAACATCATGATCGAGATTCGCCGCAGCAACGAACGGGGTCACGCCAACCACGGATGGCTGGACTCGTATCACAGCTTCTCCTTCGCCGATTACTACGATCCGGAGCACATGCACTTCGGCGCGCTGCGGGTGATCAACGAAGACCGCGTCGCGGGCGGCCAGGGCTTCGGCGCGCACGGCCATCGCGATATGGAAATCGTGAGCTACGTGCTCGACGGCGCGCTCGCCCACAAGGACAGCATGGGCAACGGCTCGACGATTCGTCCCGGCGACGTGCAGCGCATGAGCGCGGGCACCGGCGTGCGCCACAGCGAGTTCAACGGCTCGCCGACCGACACTGCGCATTTCCTGCAGATCTGGATCATTCCGGATGCGCCGGGCGGTGCGCCGGGTTACGAGGAAAAGCGCTTCGCCGACGATGAAAAGCGTGGCCGTCTGCGCGTGATCGCCTCGCCGGAAGGTGCGGACGGTTCGGTGACGATCGGCGCCAACGCGCGTATTTTCGCGGGCCTCTTCGACGGCGACGAGCGCGCGGACTTCGACGTGCCGGCGGGCCGCCGCGTGTACGTGCACGTGGCGCGCGGCGCGGTGACCGTGAACGGCGAGGCGCTCGGCCCGGGCGACGCCGCGAAGCTCGAAGACGTCTCGAAGGTGACGGTCGAGAAGGGCGAGAACGCGGAAGTGCTGCTGTTCGACCTCGTTTGATCGCCGTCCCGAGGTAAAAAAAGGGCCGCGGAGCGCACGCTCCGCGGCCTTTTGCCATGCGCCGCGCCGGCTTACGGCTTCGCGGTGGCCGATGCGCCCGCCGCCGCGCCCGGTGCGCCGTGCTTCTGCCAGCGCTCGTGACGCTTCTGTTCGTGCTCGCGCATCTTCGCGAAGTGCTTCTTGAGCGCCGTGCTGACGGTCGTCTTCTGCTGATCGTTCAGCGAGTGATAGAAGTTAAGCCACGCGGTCGCGGTCTGCTCGCGCAATTGCGACGCCTGCTGATCCAGCTTCTGATGCGCGGCGTGCATCGCGTCGAGGTCGAGGATCGCCTGGGTTTCCGCCGACTTGAACTGCTCGTGCATCTGGCGGCGTGCGTCGCGCATCTGCTGGTGGCTCTGCTTCATCGTATCGAGCGCGGTCTGCCAGAGCTTTTCCTGATCCGCGTTGAGCTTCAACTGACCGTGCAGTTCGTCCAGTTGCTTCTTCATGCGCATTTCCATGCGATGTCCGCCGGGACCGCCGTGGCCGCCCATCATGGCCGGGCCGCCGGAAGCCGGTGCGGGCGGCGCGTCGGTGGTGGCGGCGTAGGCCGTGCCGAACGTCAGCGCGATTGCAGCAGCGGCGGCGGTGAGAATGCGATATTGCTTGGCCATCTTGTAACTCCCTGGATTGTTGTCGAAGCCGAAGCCGCGAGACCGTGATCGATGCATCGGACCGTGGGCCGAGGTCTTGCGCTTGTCGGTGAGACACAGCGTAGGGGTTCGGAACGCGGCGCGTGTTACGGGATGGTTTAGGCTTGTTACGCCGGTTTACGCCCGCCTTTCGTGGTAACACCCCGTAACCCTTATGGCGCGGCTGTCATCAATCGCGGTCCGGCTCACGCGCTAAACTCCATCCCATGACTACGCAAATACTTGTCGTCGACGACGACGCCGAACTGCGCGACCTTCTGCGCGACTATCTGGTCCGGCAGGGCATCGAGGTCTCGGTGCTGCATGACGCCGGTGGACTCGAACGCCGGATCGAACGCGAGCGTCCCGATCTCATCGTGCTCGATCTGATGATGCCGGGCGTCGACGGCCTCACCGCGCTCAAATCGCTGCGCGCGTCCGGCGACGACATTCCCGTCATCATGCTGACCGCGCGCGCGGACGACGTGGACCGCATCGTCGGCCTCGAACTCGGCGCGGACGACTACCTCGGCAAGCCGTTCAACCCGCGCGAACTGCTCGCGCGCGTCCAGGCGGTGCTGCGCCGCCGCCGCACGATTCCGTCGGCGGCGCCCGAGCAGCGCGAGCCGTACTCGTTCGGCCGCTTCCGGCTGGATTTCCAGTCGCGCACGCTGCAACAGGACGACAAGCCGCTCACGCTGTCGGGCAGCGAATTCGCGCTGCTCAAGATTTTCGTGAACAACCCGATGCGCACGCTCACCCGTGAGCGCCTGCTCGAACTGCTGCACGGCCCGGAATACGACGGCACCGACCGCGGCATCGACGTGCAGGTGTGGCGCCTGCGCCGCATTCTGGAGACGGACCCGTCCGCGCCGCGCTTCATCCAGACGGTGCGGGGCCGCGGCTACGTGTTCGTGCCGGACGGCGAGCAAAATGCGCCGGGCAATTGATACGCTGTTCGGCCGGCTGGTCGTCATCGTCATCGGCATGCTGGTGCTGTCGCATGTCGCGTGGTTTGCGATCATCCGCTTCGAGCGCGACAACGTGCAGACGCGCTTTGCCGTCGAGGAGGCCGTGTTCCTCGTCGAGGCGGTGCGCCAGCACATCGCCAATACGCCGGATCAGCCCTTGCCGCCGCGCGTGCGTGTGGTGGGGCTCGAGAGCCCGGACGTGCCGAAGCAGCCCGACGAGGACATCCCGCCGCCGCTGCAACGCTTTCTCGAAGATCTGAAAGACCGTCTGCCCGACGGCACCGAGGTGCGCCTGAACGAACCCGGCGGCCCGCCGAGCGTGTGGGTGCACGGCGCGAAGGACACGGGCTGGATCGTCGTGCCGGTGCAGCCGCTGCGCCCGCCGCGCTCGCGCGACCGCATGCTCGTGTGGCTCGCACTGATCTTTTCCACCGCCGTGCTCGCCGCGCTGTTCGGCGCGTGGCAGTTGCAGAATCCGCTGCGCGGACTGGCGCAGGCGGTGCAGCGATTCGGGCGCGGCCAGCCGACGCCGCCCGTGCCCGAACGCGGCCCGCGCGAGTTGCGGCAGCTCACGCACGGCTTCAACCAGATGGTGCGCGAAGTCTCGCAGACCGAGAACGACCGCGCCGTGATGCTCGCGGGCGTCGCGCACGATCTGAAGACGCCGCTTGCGCGTCTGCGCCTGCGCGCCGAAATGATGGACGACGAGAAGATGCGCGACGGCGTGGTGCGCGACGTCGATTCGATGGCGCATATCGTCGATCAATTTCTCGTGTTTGCGCACGACCGCCCGGACGGCAGCGAGCCGGTCCCGGTGGACGAGCAATGCGAACGCATCGTGCGGGCGTATCGGGCGGTGTCGCCGGGCGCGCAGCCCGTGCGCCTGAACCTCGAGGCCGGGCCGTCGTTCGTGCTGCCCGCGGCCACGCTGGACCGGCTGCTGTCGAATCTGCTCGACAACGCGCATGCGTATGGCGCGCCGCCTGTCGTCATCGAAACGCGGCGGGACGCGAAGGGCTGGGTGTTGTCCGTGGCCGATCACGGCAAGGGCATTGCGCCGGACGATCTCATCAAGGCGAGCCGGCCGTTCGTGCGGCTCGACCCGGCGCGCGGCGGCAGCGGCCACAGCGGCCTCGGGCTGGCCATCGTCGAGCGGCTTGCCCGGCGCGTGGGCGGCGAGTGCGAGATCGGCAATCGTGCCGAGGGCGGGCTGCGGGTCGCCATGACGTTTCCTTTCGAGGTCGCCACGCAGCCGCTCGCCGAGCGCCGCGCCGGCCCGCAGCACGAGGAGCGCGCGCTCTGACGCGCGCCCCGGCGGAGAAACGGCGTCAGTCGAACAGCGTTTCGAGCGCCGACGCCGCTTCGCTGTCGACCGTGTTGTACGTCACTGTCGAGGCCTCGAAAATGTAATGCGTCGTGTACTTGCCGAGGCGCGAGAGAATCTCTTCCTGAATCACCTCGGGCGCGAGGTCGATCTTCAGGAACCACGCCGTCGAGGACAGCCGCGTCTGAAACGAGCCATACTCGGCGAGCAGATGGTCGAACGTTTCAGCGTCCTGATCGCGGCACACGATGACCAGATTTCCCTTCATGCAATCCTCCCGGCTGGGGCAAGCGGCATTCGTTATCGAACATCGATGATACCTGCGGGATGCGTGCGCGTCGCGACATGCACGTGACCGTGCGATGACCCGACGCACGCGAAGGGCACATTGAAGGGCGGATCATTTCCCCGCGAGCGTGTCTTCGGGATGCCGTGCGGACGAGCCCGGATCGGCCGGGCGCACTTCGCTGCGGTCGCGCCCGCGCGATTTCGCCTCGTAGAGCGCGAGGTCGGCGCGCGACAGGATCCATTCGAGCGCATCGTCGGGCGCGAGCTCGGTAATGCCGATCGAGACGGAAAGCGCCGCATCGTCCGGCAGATGCGCGCAATGCTCGTGATGGAAGCGCTTGCGCAGCCGCTCCAACACGGCTTGCGCATCGGCGAGCGAAGTCTGCGGCAGCAGAATGCCGAACTCCTCGCCGCCCAGCCGGCCGATCGCATCGCTCGGGCGGAGTTGCGCACGGCACACTTCGACGAAATGCTCCAGCGCGCGATCGCCCGACGCGTGGCCGAAACGGTCGTTGATCTGCTTGAAGTGGTCGAGATCGGCGATCGCCACCGACAGCGGCGTGCCGGCCGAGCGCGCGAGTTCCACTTCATGACGCAGCGTGTCGAGGAAATAGCGCCGCGAGAGGGCGCCCGTCAGCGCGTCGTGGCGGGCCTCGGCGGAGAGCAGCGTATTGGCCGACTGCAACTGCTCGGCGAGATCGCGGGTCGCGCGGTGCAGACGCCGCTCCCGCGAGTACGACGTGGCGATCACGATGGCGAGCGTGACCACGCCCGCCATCGTCAGAAACACGAGGAAGCGGTCGCGGCTGTGATTGCGGCTGATTTCCGGCCAGCTCGTGAGCGGGTGCACGATATGCGCCGAGAGGCCCGAGTTCAGGCCGGTGCGCTCGTCGTAGAGCGAGGGCACGTTGCTGCCGTTCGCAGCGTAGAAGGTCTGCGCGAGCGCGGGCGCGAGCCAGTGCTCGGACGCACGCATCTGTTCGCCGATGTGGGATACGCGCAGTTCCGGAAACGACTCGCGCCGGTAATGCTCGAGGCGCTCGCGCTCGGTCATGCGCGCGACGGGCGCGTTGGGCATCGCTTCGTATTCGAGCTGGCCGTCGTGCGCCATCACCACGACGCCGTTTTCGTCGGTCACGAAGGTGCCGGCGCGCGAGACCCAGTGCCGCAGGCGGTCGATGCTCACCTTCGCGATCACCGCGCCGACGAGAATGCCGTCCTCGTAGGCCGGCGCGGCGATGAAGATGCCCGGCTCGCCGGAGAGCCGTCCGACGCCATACATCTCGATGAAGCCGCCGAGCAGCGCGCGCGTGACGTAGCCCCGCGCGCTCATGTCGTAGCCGATGAAGCTGTCGTCGTCGTTGGCGTTGCTCGACGCGATGCAGAAGCCCCGTTCGTTGACGAGCCAGATCGAATCGAGGCCGGAGAAGCCCTGCGCTTCGTGCAGGAAGTGGTTGACTTTCGCGAGGCCGGCCCGCGCGGTCCAGTCCTTGCGGCGTTCGAGTTCCGTCGCGGCCGGGTTCGAGGCATAATTCCGCGACTCCGCCAGCGCCCGCTGCGTGAGGTCCATCTGCGCGAGCGTCGCGGGAATGGCGCGCGACATCGCCAGATCGCTCGCGATGATCTGCGCCATGTTGTCGACGATGGACGCCGCCATCTGGCGCTCCGTGCGCACCGTCGCCGTCATCTCCTGTTGTACCATTCGGTCCGACAACAAGCCGGCGGCAATCCAGCACGCGCATGCCAGCGTCGCGAGGCCGAGCGTCGCGATCAGACGGTGCAGGATGAGCTTGTTCATCGAACTCGGGCGGCCTGGACGGTCACGCCGTGCACGGGCGGTACGCGCGCTTCGCGCGCACCGTGCGGGCGAGCGGATTGCAGCGCAGGCGGTCTGCCGCTGGACGGACCAAGGGGACCACGGGCGCAACGGCGCGGCGGGTCGGGCTCGGGTGATTTTGCGGCTCGGATCTGGCGTCGTCTCGCATCGCTTCGGCGCTCAATTTATTGTTCGTGATAAGCCAAGATTGGACGATGTTTTTCGCCGCCTATCAAGCGCCTTCTTGCGGCGAGCGACGTGCGTCGAACACAACGGACGTGCGCGGCGCAAAAACGCTTGCCGCCATGCTGCCCGGTCCGGGCGGGCTGCGGCCAGACTGAAAGGAAGCGAAAGCACGCGGGCGCAGGCACATCCGGCGCGGATTGCCCTTTATTTTGCCCGTGCCGTGCCGAAGAGCAACAGAAAGATCGCACGAATCGCGCGCCGGACCGCATGACGGTTGTGCCTGTCACATCGGTTGGTGTAGTGTCGGTCGGTTCTGCGCGGGCGATTTCCGGCGCGGCGGCTGGCTGGCGCCGTTCTTTGTGCTCTTTGTGCTCTTCGTCGCGCCTTTCGTGTCGTCCTTTCGGCGGTTGCGTGCGTTGAGCATGGGGCCGTCCCGGGCAACAGGCTTCTTGCCCGCCCGACGGCTCGCTTGCCGTCTCAAGCAACATCCCGCGTTCGCGCGGCCGGAACAAAGCCTTACGGGGAGGGCCTTCATGGAATTTGGTTTCAATCTGAATCGCACGGCGAATGCGTCGGCGTGGCGGCTCCTGCCCAACCGCTGGGATTTCGTGGCCTTCCCGATGATCATCTGCATCATCGCGCTCGCCGCCGTCGGCTTTCACGAAACGCTTGCGCCGATCTCGACGCTGCAGACGCAGGCGATTTCGCTCGATCCCGCGAATCTGCCCGAGTACGCATTGCGCACGACCTTGCGCATGCTGCTGGCGATGGTCGCATCGCTCGTCTTCACGCTGATCTACGGCACGCTCGCGGCCAAGAGCCGGCGCGCGTCGCTCGTGCTCGTGCCGATTCTCGACATCCTCCAGTCGGTGCCGGTGCTGGGCTACATCTCCTTCACGGTGACGTTTTTCCTGGCGATGTTTCCGGGCCGCGTGATCGGCGCCGAGTGCGCGGCGATCTTCGCGATCTTCACGAGCCAGGCGTGGAACATGACGTTCAGCTTCTATCAGTCGCTGCGCACGGTGCCGCGCGATCTGGACGAAGTCTCGCGCGGCTTTCACCTCACCAACTGGCAGCGGTTCTGGAAGCTCGAAGTGCCGTTTTCGATGCCCGGCCTCATCTGGAACATGATGATGTCGATGTCCGGCGGCTGGTTCTTCGTCGTCGCCTCCGAGGCGATCACCGTCGGCAACCGCACGATCGTGCTGCCGGGCATCGGCGCGTATCTGGCCACGGCCATCGGCGAGCGCAATCTCGGCGCGATCGGCTGGGTGATCCTCGCGATGATCGTCGTCATCCTCGCCTACGACCAGTTGATGTTCCGGCCGCTCGTCGCGTGGGCGGACAAATTCCGCATGGAGTTCACGAGTTCGGGCAACGAGCCGTCGTCGTGGCTGCTCGACCTGATCCGCCGCACGCGCCTGATTCACCGTCTGCTCGTGCCGGCGGGCTGGATCCTCGCGCGGCTCGCGCGCGTGCCGATCAAACTGCCGTCGCTGCAGGGCGCGTTCGAGACCGTCGGGTTGCCGCTGCGCGCCAAGGTGCCGTCGACGCGCGTCGGCGATATCGCGTGGGGCACGGCGCTCTTGCTCGTCACCGTGTTCGTCGTGTGGAAGGTCGCCTCGTTCGTCGCGACGGGCGTGACGTGGGGCGAAGTCGGCCACGTGTTCGTGCTCGGCATCATCACGCTGCTGCGCGTGGTCGTGCTGATCGCGATCGCGTCGGTGATCTGGGTGCCCGTCGGCGTGCTGATCGGCCTGCGTCCGGCGCTCGCGGAGAAAGTCCAGCCGCTCGCGCAGTTTCTGGCCGCTTTCCCGGCCAATCTGCTGTTTCCGGTGTTCGTCGTCGTGATCGTGCGCTGGAACCTGAACCCGGATATCTGGCTGTCGCCGCTCATCGTGCTCGGAACGCAGTGGTATATCCTCTTCAACGTCATCGCGGGGGCGTCGGCTTATCCGAACGATTATCGCGAGGCCGCGACCAACTTCCAGATTCGCGGCTGGCAGTGGTGGAAGAAGGCCATGCTGCCGGGCATCTTTCCTTATTACATCACCGGGGCGATCACCGCGTCGGGCGGCGCGTGGAACGCGAGCATCGTCGCGGAGGCGGTGTCGTGGGGCAAGACGGAAGTCGTCGCGCATGGCCTCGGCGCGTACATCGCCCAGAACACCGCCGCGGGCGATTACCCGAAGATCATTCTCGGCATCGCCGTGATGTCGCTGTTCGTCACGCTGTTCAACCGACTGTTGTGGCGCCCGCTATACGCCTACGCCGAAGCAAGACTCCGGCTGGATTGAGGACGAGTTCCGATGCAGAACCTGAAAAATACGCAGACCCTCCAGCGCACCGCGGGCGCGGCGCCGGCCGGCACGCCGCCGCGTCTGGGCGCGGAAATCCTGCGCGTGCAGAACGTGAGCCGCGGCTTCAACAAGATGCAGGGCGAACTGCTTGTGCTCGACGATGCGAACCTCGCGCTGCGCGAAGGCGAGATCGTCGGTTTGCTCGGGCGTTCCGGCTCGGGCAAGTCCACGCTGTTGCGCATCATCGCGGGGCTGATCGAACCGACCGCGGGTGAAGTCACCTACCTGAACGAGCCGTTGAAGGGGCCCGCGAAGGGCGTCGCGATGGTGTTCCAGACCTTCGCGTTGTTTCCCTGGCTGACCGTGCTGCAGAACGTGGAAGCGGGGCTGGAGGCGCAGGGCGTGGGCGCGCGCGAGCGCCGCGAGCGGGCGCTTGCCGCGATCGACCTGATCGGTCTCGACGGCTTCGAGAACGCGTATCCGCGCGAGTTGTCGGGCGGCATGCGCCAGCGCGTGGGCTTCGCGCGGGCGCTGGTCGTCGATCCGACCTTGCTGCTGATGGACGAGCCGTTCTCCGCGCTCGATGTGCTGACCGCCGAAAACCTGCGCACCGATCTGCTCGATCTGTGGACGCAGGGGCGCATGCCGATCAAATCGGTGCTGATCGTCACGCACAACATCGAGGAAGCGGTGTTCATGTGCGACCGGATTCTGGTGCTGTCGTCGAATCCCGGCCGCGTGATGGCCGAAATCAAGGTGCCGTTCAAGCATCCGCGCAATCGTCTCGATCCGGCTTTCCGCCGGCTCGTCGACGACATTTACGCGAAGATGACCGCCCGGCAGATGGACGAAACGAAGAAGAAGGGGCTCGAAGCGGGAAGCTGGCTGCCGTCGGTGTCGACGAACCTGATGGCGGGTCTCATCGAAACGCTCGCGGCCGAGCCGTACCACGGCCGCGCGGACATGCCGGAAATCGCGCGGACGCTGCATCTCGAAGTCGATGATCTTTTTCCGATCGCGGAAGTGCTCCAGCATCTCGGTTTCGCCGATGTGCGCGAGGGCGACATCTTCCTCACGCCGCAGGCGCGCGTGTTCGCGGAGTTGGGCACGCAGGAGCGCAAGATGATGTTTGCGGAGCATCTGCTGCGGCACGTGCCGCTCGCGGCGCGCATCAAGAAGGTGCTGAACGAGCGGCCGGGGCATCGCGCGCCACGGCTTCGCTTCGAGCAGGAACTCGAAGACTTTCTCTCCGACAAGGCCGCGCAGGAAACGCTCGATGCGGTCATCGACTGGGGACGGTACGGGGAAATTTTCTCGTACAACGATCAGACCGAGATGCTGAGCCTGGAGGATGTGGAGGCTTGAACATCGCCGGTTTCGGTTGATTCGAAGGCGCGGTTGCCGGCAACGGCACCGCGCTTTTTGCTTGGGCGCTGGCCGTTTGGCTGAATGTTCGCGCAGTGCGTTGAAACGTAACGTTCTCGTCTTGAAGATCATTGCCGCGTGTGTAAGATTACACACGCGGCATTCGGAGACGAGATGGAATCATCGCGCTTGATACGGATGCTGATGGATGACGGCTGGCAGTTGGTTCGCACCCGAGGTAGTCATCACCATTTCAGACACAGGACGAAAGGCGGTCGCGTGACCGTGGTTCATCCAAGGAAAGACGTGGCAATCGGAACGGTCAGGTCGGTACTCAAAGGCGCCGGACTGCTCAACCGTTTGTATTCGTCGTAAGGAGCCGGACATGGAATTTGCCCTCGCCATTCATAAAGATCCCGATAGCTGCTACGGCGTGACCGTGCCCAATGTTCCTGGCGTTTTCTCGGCCGGAGATACGATCGACGAAGCAATTCAAAATGCGAAGGAGGCCATCTTCTTCCACATCGAATCGATTATCGAGGATGGAGAGGAGGTCACGATCAAGTCGACGAGCATCGAAGAGCTCATTGTCGATCCCGACTTCGCCGGCGCCATCTGGGCCTACGTCGAAGTCGATCTCTCGAAGCTCGACGCGCGTCCCGAGCGCATCAACATCAGCCTGCCGCGCTTCGTGCTGCACAAGATCGACAGCTATGTCGAAGCGCGCCACGAGACGCGCAGCGGCTTTCTCGCGCGCGTCGCACTCGAAGCGATCGCGAACGGCTGAAACGGCAAAAAGCGCGGTCTCCATAGGGAACGCCGCGCTTTCGCTACCCAGCCGCAAGGAACTACTACTGCAAATTCCCCCAACGCTCGACCGCAGGTTCCGCCGACGCCCACTTCCATCCCTCGGGCTGCTGGCAGGCCGTTGCGATGAACCATTCGGCGGGCGCTTTGGCGTCGTCGCCATCGACCACCGAGAAGGCGAATTCCTTGCATGACGCGAGCGCGTTGCCGAACTCGCGCAGCACGCGCACTTCGCCGTGGCCGTTTTCGACCGGCAACGTGTGCTTGACCTTCCACGGCCGTGTCTCGCCGACTTGCGACACGCCGGCCGTTACCGCGATCATGACCTGCTGATCCTGATGCAGCGATTTGGTCACGCGCTTGACCGCTTCGTCCGTCGCCGCCTGCACCGCGATGCCCACGCCGAAGCCGATGGCCGGATTCGTCGTGACCGCGCCCGTCGCGACGCCGGCCAGCGCGCCCGTCGCCGCGCCGATCGACGCGCAGCCGCTCATCGTCACGCAGGCGGCGGCGAGCGCTGCGATGCAGCCAAGACGCATGGAGAAAGGTCCGTCGAAAAGCACGGTCATTGCAGCGAGCCCCAGCGCGGCGTCGCCGGTTCCGCCGACGCCCATTTCCACTTGTTGCCGTCACGGCACACCGACGCCACGTAGAACGCGCTGCCGGCGGGGCGGTCCTTGGTCGCGTCGCGGTCCACGGAGAACACGATTTCCTTGCAATCGAGCACGCCGCTGCTGATGGTGCGGCTCACCGTCACGCGGCCTTTTTCGTCTTCTTCGATCGGCACCGAATGCACGACCTTCCATGGCGCGACCGCGCCGACCGCGAGCGGCCCGGCGATGGAGGCGATCTGATCTTGCGTATTGGTATGGACGACGCGCTGCGAATATTGCACGCCCGCGCGCGCTGCGGCGACCGCGCCGAGGCCGATGCCCGTCGCCACCGCGGCATTGCTGGTGACGCTGTTCGCGATCGCCGCGCCCGCGATACCCGCACCGGCGGTCGCGCCTTCGCTATAGAGCGAGTTGCAGCCGCTGAGGCTCACGCAAGCGATGGCGCCAGTGATGACCGCGGCGAGCGCGGCGGCGCGCGGCCCGCGCCGTTGGACCCTGATCTGCATGTTGCTTTTTCCTTCGTCTGCCCGTTCCGCCGATGCTTGCCATCGGGTTCGAGGGGCTCGAATCTACTTGAGGTTTCGCCGTCTGATGGCCGCCCGGCAACGCAAAGAGGCAGCCGCGATGCCCGGGCTTCGCGCATTCTGAAGCATGCTTCTAATTACCGCCTGAGGAAAATTGCAAGAAATTGCAAACGGGAAGAGCACATTGCGATCCACGTCTCGATCGCGGCCAAAAAAAACGAGCGCGTCGGTGCGCGCTCGTTCGATGGTGGGCGATGAAAGCCGGGCGGGCGCTCAGCTTTCGTGGTTCGAACCCGTGTCGCCGGATTCCGTGTCTTCGTTTTCGTACGCGCCGAGGCGGTTGTACAAGGTCTTGAGGCTCACGCCGAGCGCCTTCGCCGCGCGCCGCTTGTCGCCGCCGCAGTGCTTGAGGGTGCCGAGAATGATCTGCTTTTGCGCATCGGCGAGCGGCGTGCCGACCCACACGTTCATCGCATCGCCTTGCGTGACGGGCTTCTTCACCCGCGACGCGAGATGCGGATGCGCGATCTCCACCGTCCTTTCCGCCAGAATGAACGCGCGATAAACCGTGTTCTTCAACTCGCGCACGTTGCCCGGCCACGAGTAAGTGCGCAGTACGTCGAGCGCGCGCTTGCTGAAAACCTTGGTCGTGCCTTCCTGCGCATTCATCTCGGTCAGAAAATGCTGCGCGAGCAGTTCGCGGTCCGAATCGCGCTCGCGCAGGGGTGGCGCGCGCAGCGGGAAAACGGCGAGGCGATACATCAGATCCTCGCGCAGTCCGTTTTCCTTGACGGCCAGGACAGGATCGCGATTGGTCGCGGCGATCACGCGCACGTCCGAACGGATGAGATCGTTGCCGCCGACGCGGAAGAACGTGCCCGTCTCCAGCGCGCGCAACAGCTTCACCTGCCGCACGGGCGACATTTCGGTCACTTCGTCGAGAAAGAGCGTGCCGCCGTTCGCGTGCTCGAAATAGCCGATGCGTCCCTGTACCGCGCCCGTGAAGCTGCCTTTCTCGTGCCCGAAGAGCTCGGCCTCGATGAGGTTGTCGGGAATCGCGCCGCAGTTGACGGCGATGAACGGCGCGTCCTTGCGTGCGCTGTGGTCGTGAATCGTCCGGGCGACGAGCTCCTTGCCGGTGCCCGACTCGCCGATGATCAGCGCGGTCGCATCGGTGGCGGCGACGCGCTCGATCTGCGCGTACAACTCCTGCATCACGGGCGAGGAGCCGTAGAGCAGTCCATAGGACTTCAAGCCCGGCACTTCTCCCGTGTTGCGCTTTCTCTGCGCGGGTGTATCGCCGACCGCGATGGGCGGCGGATCCAGATCGGTTGACGCCATGTGTCCTGATCGTTCCTGATTCTGCGTATGGGGTGGGCGGGCGGCGGCCCGCGCGCGCGTCTCGTGTCGCGGCCGTCTGTACGCAGCCGGCGCGCGAGCGGCGTGACCGTGAATGACCGCGCATCGGCATGTGACGCGCCCGTGCGCGCTGCCCGTCGGCTCACGTTCTCCGTGGGCCGCTCTCCTGGTCGTGCGTCGGTCGAGGATCGTCTGCATCGGCTGCTTTCGCATCCGAATCGTTGCGAACGAGCCTGTCTCAATATTCGCTATTTAACCATTCGCAACGGCTTGGCGGCAATGCGTGGACTCACTCGGGGCGGATTTTGTCGGCGGCTTTTATGCGCCTTCTGTAATTTGCGGAAAGGTTCTCCTTTCGGCGTCGAAAAATTACAAAGCGACGGCGTAATTGTTACCCGATCAGCGCCAAAAACATGCGCTTGCTTAAGGCTATTCGGACGTGGCACGAAAGCTGCATAGTCGAAGTCATCGTGATTCTTATTCGAAAGTTCGCCGACGAAGCATCGCGTCCGAGGCGTACACACGAGGATGGGCGAGAGAGGCAAACGCATCATGGAAGACTTTTTCAGTTTCGAAGTGGCCGCGCGAGAGCGCACCAACCCCCGCACGGCGACGACACGGCCCGCCTGGGCACGGCGCACGCACGCTGCGGGCGGCGATCGGCAGGAACTCGCGGCTGGCGAGCCGATCGACATCTATCACTGGGCGGCGGTCGCGCTCGTGACCGCGCTCATGTGCGCGGTGCTAGGCTATGCGGCGGGCACGCCAGCGCTCGCGCGGGCCGCGAACGTGACGAGCCTCGTGTTCGGTGCGATGGGCGGCGCGTTGATGGCGAGCGGCGTCGTGCGCAGTCTGCGCGCGCGGCTCGCGGCGGACGGCCGGCTTGCCGTGCCCCACGTGCCGGTCGCGGAGACACAGTGATGCGGCAGTGATGCGGCACTGATGCCGCCGGGATGCCGCCGCGCTGCGGCACGGCCCGGCGTCGCGCTCCACTCACCCCACTTAGGCGAGGACTTCATCCCATGAGTCAAACGACTGTCCAGCTTGCGTTGGGCAAGCAAAAAATCATCGAGGACATCAAGGTGCTGCTGAACGACTCCGAAGAGTTGTTGCGGCTGTCGGCCACGTTGCCCGGCGAGGGTGTCGATGCACTGCGCTCGCGTCTGCGCGATCACGTCGATTCGGCGCGCGTCGCGCTGGAGGACGCTCAGGCAAGCGCGCAAAGCCGCTATCGCGCGGGCGTCGATTGCACCGAAAAATACGTGAAGGACAACCCCTGGCAGTCGCTCGGCATGGCGGCCGGCGTCGGCTTTCTGCTCGGACTTCTGGTTTCGCGCTGATTCGCCATTCGATTTTCGGGTGAATCGGAGCGCCGCCGGTTTTCACGGCGGCATCGAATTTCTTGACGATGGGAGAGAACACACATGGCACGGCCTTCGATTGGAATCTTCGGCGCGCTGTTCGCAGTGGGCGGCGTTCTCGCATGGAAATGGGTGCAATCGCAAAATCTGGCCGGCCGGCGTACGGCGCGCGATCTGAACCGCTGGGAAGACGAGGGCGGCAAGGTGCTGACGCCCGCCGGCACGCAATCCGTGAATGGCGAAGCGGTAGGCGGGACGGCGGATGCGTGGCATTTTCCGCGGAGCTGATTTCACGGCGCGACTCACGACAATCCATTGATGCGATCAATGAAAACGCGCGCCGCATCAGCGTGCGTTTTCATCTTGATAAACCTTTATAATCAGCGAAACGTCTGCAATAAGTTGCCTAAATGGAAAAACTTACGCAGAAGTCGTACCCCAAGCGTGCAGAACATCGGTAACTATTTTATTTATCGCGCATTTTGCGTCGGACCGATTATTTTTAATCGGGCGTAACCGTGAATCGCACCGGCCCGGGCGGCGTCCTTGCCGCGCGGAGAAGACCACGCCACCACCGGGCGTGTGACCCTGAAACGCTTTGGAAGAATTCGAGACGCAATGCCACATGTATTGATTGTCGATGACGATCCCAGTACGCGCGAAGCGCTAGCCGCGATCATCGGCGAAGATGGATTGACGACGGCCGTCGCCAGCGATTTGCGCGAGGCGCGCATTCAGCTTGTGCGTCAGACGCCGGACGTCGTATTCACCGATCTGAAACTGCCCGACGGCACCGGCGTCGATCTTTTCGAAGATCTCGACCCGCGCTCGGGCGTGGAAGTGATCGTGATCACCGGCCATGCGACGGTGGAATCCGCGGTCAGCGCGCTCAAGATGGGCGCGGCGGATTACCTCGTCAAACCGATCAACATGCAGCGCGTGAAGGCGATCCTTTCGCGCCTGCCGCGCGCCGGCGATCTGAAGGCGGAAATCGGCACCTTGCGCGGCGAACTGCGCCGCATGGGCCGTTTCGGTCTGATGCTCGGCAATTCGCCGGCGATGCAGACCGTCTACGACCAGATCGGCCGCGTCGCGCCGACGGCCGCATCGGTCTTGCTGATCGGCGAATCCGGCACCGGCAAGGAAGTCGCCGCTCAGACGCTGCACGAGCTCAGCCTGCGCCGCAAACATTCGTTCATCGCGGTGAACTGCGGCGCGATCTCGCCGAACCTCATCGAATCGGAAATGTTCGGCCACGAGCGCGGCGCGTTCACGGGCGCGGACCGTCAGCACAAGGGTTATTTCGAGCGCGCGAACGGCGGCACGCTGTTCCTCGACGAAATCACCGAAATGCCGATCGAGCTTCAGGTGAAGCTCCTGCGCGTGCTGGAAACGGGCATGTTCATGCGCGTGGGCACGACCAAGGAAATCGAGACGGACGTGCGCCTGATCGCCGCGACCAATCGCGATCCCGAGCAGGCGGTGCTGGAAGGCAAGCTGCGCCTCGATCTGTATCACCGTCTCAACGTCTTCCCGATCAACCTGCCGCCGCTGCGCGAGCGGGGCAAGGACGTCGAGTTGCTCGGCCAGGCGTTCCTGGACGAACTGAATTCGCGCTACAGCACGAAGAAGGGTTTTCCGGCCGCCGTGCGCGACATGCTCGCTTCCTACAACTGGCCCGGCAACGTGCGCGAGCTGAAGAATTACGTACAGCGCGCGTACATCATGTCGGCATCGGATTCGGACAGCACGGCGACCGTGCCGCTGCAGATTTCGCTGTCGAAGCCGTCGGCGGGCACGGCCGTGACGATTCCGTTCGGCACGTCGCTCGCGCAGGCCGACCGTCAACTGATTCTCGCGACGCTCGATCAATGCGGCGGCGTAAAGACGCGCGCCGCGGAAATCCTCGGGATCAGCCTCAAAACGCTCTATAACCGGCTCGTCGAGTACGGTGAGGATGCCAATAAGGCGGCGGTGGGCGAGGGCGGCGACGTCAACGAGCCGGATAGCGAAAATCCTTGAACGTCGCGTATCTTTAGACAAAAACACGCCTGCGTCTTGCTAAAGCGCAGGCGTTTTTCATTTGGCAGGCGCGTTTTCTACGCCGATAATGTGACAGAGGGATGCGGACCGGGTGCTTTCGTAGGGGCATGCGCCTTGCGGTAGATCGAATGACATCGGCGCACGCTGCGTGACGGCGCGACGCGGATGGGAAAGTACGATCACAAGACCGCAAGGAGCCCGTCATGTCCCTCGAAGCACAGACGCCGCAGCCGCCCGACCCGCCGGTAACGCCGCCCGACCAGCCGCCGCCCACGCCGATTCCGCCGGACACGAATCCGGACCCGACGCGCGAGCCGCCCGTGCCGCCGTCGCAGCCGATAGGCGATCCGCCGCCGGGGCCCGGAGAATCGCCGCATGTGTATTAGCAGGCCGAAGGACGTTGGACCGCAGACGTTGGACCGCAGACGTTGGACAATGCCCAGAATTCGTGCAAGGTTTGAATAAGTTTCCATCCCGGACGTAGGGATTACAACGGATGACGCAATAATGACCGGCGACACGCCCTGTCGCCGGTCGTTTTTTCTGAAGCCGCGCTTGAAACGAGCGCACCGGTCCGACGCCGCCGACGTCACTATCGCGACGGCCTTCTTTTCTGGAGGCATCATGAGGCATCCCGCACTTCGACGCTCCGCGCGTCACTCGTCCAAGCGCGAAGCCCGCGCCGAAGCCGCCAAGGCGGGCGGCGTGCAGAGCGCATCGGCGCCGCCCGCCGAGCACGACCCGGCCGGGCAGAACCGCCCCGCGCCTGGCGCGCCGCCCGATGGCGAGCACAATCAGGGCGGCGTGCGGCGCGAGGGAATCGACTATCAGCGCGATCTGGGCTCCGAGCAGGACGCGTGATTCAGGCCGGCCGAAGCACCCGGCACAAGAACAAAAATTTCTACGCGGCGCGCGTTCGCCGCGTGTTTTCGTTCGTCCGTAACATCTCCATACAAACTTTTATTTACAGAATTCGACATAACGGCACATCTTTTGCATACCCTTAATCGCCAATTCGAGCATGCAACGACAACTGATGAGGTGATGCTGTAATGAGCAGATTGATCGTGGTATCGAATCGCGTCGCTCCGATCCAGGAAGGCAAGCCCAGCGCGGGCGGCCTCGCGATCGGCGTGCTGGACGCGCTCAAGGAAACGGGCGGCGTGTGGTTCGGGTGGAGCGGCGAGATCGTCGGTGAGGCGGGCGCTCCGGTGGCCGAGCAAAGCGGCAAAGTAACCTACGCGACCGTCGGGCTCACGCGTCGCGATTACGACCAGTATTACCGCGGCTTCTCGAACGCGACCCTGTGGCCGACGTTTCACTACCGCAATGATCTCTCGCGTTTCGATCGCGAGGAGTACGCCGGTTACATGCGCGTCAACGCGAGCCTCGCCGCGAAGCTCAAGACGCTCCTCAAGCCCGACGACATCATCTGGGTGCATGACTATCACATGCTCCCGTTCGCGCAGGAACTGAGAAAGCTCGGTGTCGCGAATCCGATCGGCTTTTTCCTGCACATTCCGTTTCCGGTGCCCGAAATGATGCGCACCGTGCCGCCGCACGAGGAACTGATCGCGGCGATGTGCCAGTACGACGTCGTCGGCTTCCAGACCGATGCCGACAAGCAGTCGTTCATCGATTACGTGGAGCGCACCGGCCGTGGCCATTACAGCGACGACGGCATGCTTCAGGCGTTCGGCCGCATGCTGAAAGTGGGCGCTTATCCGATCGGCATCTATCCGGACGCCATCGCCAAGGCCGCCGAGCAGTTTTCCAACCGCAAGCAGGTGAAGAGCCTGCGCGACAGCATGAACGGCCGCAAGCTCATCATGAGCGTCGACCGTCTGGATTACTCGAAGGGTCTCGTCGAGCGTTTTCAGGCCTTCGAGCGGCTCCTGCTTAACGCGCCGGGCTGGCATGGCCGCGTCTCGCTCGTGCAGATCGCGCCGCCGACGCGCTCGGACGTGCAGACGTATCAGCGCATCCGCCAGAATCTCGAAGGCGAGGCGGGGCGCATCAACGGGCGTTTCGCGCAGCTCGACTGGACGCCGATCCAGTACCTCAACCGCAAGTACGAGCGCAACCTGCTGATGGCGCTATTCCGGCTCTCGCAGGTCGGTTATGTGACGCCGTTGCGCGACGGCATGAATCTCGTCGCGAAGGAGTATGTCGCGTCGCAGGACCCGGCCGATCCGGGCGCGCTGGTGCTTTCGCAATTCGCGGGCGCGGCGGATCAGTTGCCGGGCGCGCTGGTCGTCAATCCGTTCGACCTGTCGCAGATGTCCGAGGCGCTGGAGAGAGCGCTCTCGATGCCGCTCGCGGAGCGCAAGGCGCGTCACGCCGACATGATGGTGCCGCTGCGCGAGAACAATCTTTCGGTCTGGCGCGATTCGTTCCTGTCGGATCTGCGCAGCGTCGCGACGGCGACGTCGGTCACGGAGAAGACCGTCAAGACGGTGAAGCAGGGCGCGAGCGAGGCGAAGCGTCCGGCGGCGAAGGCCTGATTTTTTCGCAGGAAGCAGTGTTCACGGCCCCGCGCTTCGAAAGGAGCGCGGGGTTTTTTCATGCGCCGATGCGCCGTTCGCGGAACGGGTTTTGCGGATTCATCATGGACACGATCCAACGGAGGTCATGATGAGTGGAAGCACACTGAACCCGCCGGAAGACGACGGCGTGGAATACGGCAAGGGACACGGCACGGGCGCGCTTGGACCGAGCGACTCGTCCGACAGCGGCTCGGACGTGCAGGGCGAGAAGCGCTACCCGGGCGACATCGAGGACGAGCTCGACGCGCACGCGATCGGCCAGTCCAGAGCCGAGCTCGACAGCGACACCGACCGCGCGGGCACGGGCGAAGCCGCATCGGCGGACGGCGACAACAACCTGCAATCCGACGCCGATATCCTGCCCGATGACATCGAGGACGACACGCGCGGCCTCGTCGATGAGGACGCCGACCCCGACGCGGACCGGAGCTGAGCGCTTCATGAGGTGCAATCGCGGCGGGCTCGTGACGGAGCGCGCCGCTTTTTACACGCGCAACGCGTGTCGGGGCTAACATCGTCGGTTGACACATTTGCCCTTTACGCCTTCGATGGATCAGGACGTCCCCACTCAAACCGCGCCCATCGCCTCGGGCCGCACTTCGCGTTTCGGCTGGCTCTCGTGGATCGTCGATCCGATCGTGCAATGGACGCAGGATCACTGCCTGATGTTCTCGGCGGCGATCGCGTTTTTCGCCGCGTTCTCGCTCGCCCCGACGCTCGTTATCGTGATCGCCGTGGCGAGCGTGTTCTTCGGCGCGGATGCCGTGCAGGGGCGGCTCTTCGATGAGATCAGCGGGGTGGTCGGCGTCGATGCGGCGCACGCGCTGGAGGCGATCGTCGCGAACGCGTGGCATGCGGATATCGCGCGCAGCACCGCGATTCTGTCGCTCGCGGGCGTGCTGGTTGGCGCGTCGGCGACGTTCTCTTCGCTGCACAGCGCGCTCAATGTGATCTGGCCGACGCCTGCCGTGAGCACGCGCGAGAGCATCGTCACGCTATTGCGCGTGCGGCTGATGTCGTTCGGGCTGGTGGTGGGGTCGGGGTTGCTCGTCGCTGCGCTGCTGGTGATGGATGCGCTTGTCGAGTTGCTCGGGCACTGGGCGCTCGGCGATGGCAGTCCGTTCGTGGTGCTGTCCGGGCTCACGCGGCGCGCGATATCGCTCGCTGTGCTGATGATCGCGTTTAGCGTGCTGCTCAAGTTTCTGCCGACTACACGCATGCTCTGGCGTGATGCCGCGCTCGGTGCTGCGGCGGCCGCATTGCTGTTCGAAGGGGGTAAGCGGTTGTTTGCGTTTTATCTCGCGCACGCGGGGACGGCGAATATGTTTGGCGCGGCTGGGTCGCTGGCGATTATTCTCATGTGGCTGTATTACTCGGCGGCCGTGTTTTTGCTCGGGGCGGAGCTTTCCGCTACTGCGGCGAGGAAGCGGACGCATCGGGCTTCGGGGTGGCGGTAGGTTTGTTTTTTTCGTGGAGCTTGTGTTCGTGTGGGTTTATTAGCACTGCCCCTCCCCGGGGCGGGGGTAACTTTCTTTGCTGCTGCAAAGAAAGTCACCAAAGAAAGCAGCTTTGTCACCGCCCGCGGTCATACGCACGTTGGCCATTTTTCTCCTCGGGGAACGGCCCTCGCCTAAAGAGTGCCCCCATAAGCCCAACCGGGCTTGGATCGCGCACGGTCCGACAAACCATAACTTTGAGCGGGCTGGTTCAGCACGAAATTGCTTCGGCACAGCGCTGCGCGCTGCCGCTGGGTATGCGAGGGAAACCAGTAGGACACAAATGCGCTCGCAAACCCGCTCTTCCCATCGGCCGCGAAGCGGGCTGGAGCTTGAAATGGCTGTACCGGTTCGTTAAGCGGCGCGATGTGACGGATCGTGCGCGATCCACGCCCGATTGGGCCTATGGGGGCACTCTTTAGGCGAGGGCCGTTCCCCGAGGAGAAAAATGGCCAACGTGCGTGTGACCGCGGGCGGTGACAAAGCTGCTTTCTTTGGTGACTTTCTTTGCAGCAGCAAAGAAAGTTACCCCCGCCCCGGGGAGGGGCAGAGCTAATAGACCGACAACAATGCAAGTTCCCCGCAAAACAAGCCCCGTAGCCGCCTCAAGCCTGCCGCCGCAACTCCGCCGGCGGCACCTTCATCAAATGCCGATACTTCGCCACCGTGCGCCGCGCGACGATCACCCCCTGATCCGCAAGCATCTTCGCAAGACTCACATCCGACAGCGGATCGCGCGTATTTTCCTTCGAGATCATTTCCTTCAGAAGCGCCCGCACGGCCGCGGCCGAACACGTGCCACCACTCTCGGTGCTCAACTCCCGCGGGAAGAAGTGCTTGAACTCGAAAATGCCACGCGGCGTCGCCATGTACTTGTTGCCCGTCGCGCGTGAAATGGTCGATTCGTGCAGGCCAAGCTCGTCGGCAACATCGCGCAGAACAAGCGGCTTGAGCGCAATCTCGCCGTAATCGAAGAACGCCTTCTGATGCGAAACGATGCACTCGGCAACGCGCTGGATCGTCGTGAAACGCTGCTGCGCGTTGCGGATCAGCCAGCGCGCTTCCTGCAACTGCTGCGCGAGCGGCGAACGGCTCGCGCCCGCCGACTGCGCGAACAACTCGGCGTACATGCGATGAATCCGCGCGCGCGGCAGCACCGCCGGGTTGATCGTCACGACCCATTGCTTTTTCGCCTGACGCACGATGACGTCCGGCACGACGTAGTTGTCCTCGCTCGAACCGTAGTTCTCGCCCGGCTTCGGATCGAGACGGCGCACGAGCGCGCACGCGATGCGCAGTTCATCCGCGCTGCAGCCGATCTTCTTCTGCAACTCCGCCTGCTCGCGCCGTGCGAGCCGCTCCAGATGATGCCTGACGATTTCGAGCGCGACAGCGCGGCCCGGCGTCTCTTCGTCGAGCGCTTCGAGTTGCAGGGAGAGGCATTCGGAGAGCGAGCGCGCGCCGACGCCCGGCTTGTCGAGCGACTGCACGAGCCTGAGCGCGATGACGAGCTCGTCCTCGCTCAGCGCGGGTTCGATCTCGACGACGCCCGCAAGCTCGCTCAACTCCTGACGCAGATAGCCGTCGTCATCGAGCGCTTCGATGATGAGTTGCGCAATCGCGCGGTCGCGCTCGTTCAGTTGATAGAGGCGCAGCGCGTCGTGCAGCGTCTCATGCAGCGACGGCTCGATGCGCACCCAGTCGGCGGGATCGGAACCTTCGCCGTCGCCATTGCCGCGCGAAGCGCCGCGGCCGAACGGATCGGACGAGAAGTCGCTCACGGCATCGTCGCGGGAACTGGTGTCCGCGCTGGCTTCGCTCTCCATGCTCGGTTCGGACGTGAGCGGGGCTTCGGCCGCCGTGTCGGCGGTCGTCGTGGAACTGCCGTTGTCGGCGCCGAGGGCGTTGTCTTCGGTCTGCGACTCGTCGTATTCGAGGAAGGGATTCGTATCCAGCGCGTTGCGCAATTCCTGCTGAAACTCCAGCGACGAGAGTTGCAGGAGACGAACCGACTGCTGGAGGCGCGGCGTGAGCGCCAGCGTTTGCTTTGCGCGGAGTTCGAGTGTAGGCGGCATTGCTTGCTAATCCTCGATTGTTCTAGACCTGATTCTTCTAGACGTAGTTGGGCGGGTTTTGCGGGTAGTTAAAGCAACAGCCATGCCATCTAACGATAAGCTCGTGCGGCGATTACGTTTTTCGTGGTCCGCTTCCTTCTTTCGGCGGCCTCGGTGGCCGTTTTCAACGCAGTTTTTACACGCGTCCGGCCAAAAGCGACGCGCGTTCCGCGCCGCGCCGCCCGCGCAGCGACGGGCATGTCTGCCCATGTCGAAGATTTGTTCGAAAGCTCACGTTGCCCTTTGCGCAGCGGGGATTCGCGGCTGTTCGGCCGCGTTTTTATCGCACCCGCAGCGGATGAGGCACGCAAGTTGCGGTTGAAGGGAACGATCCGCGTGCTACGGCGCGGACGTGACAAACAGCGTCCCTCGCGCGCATCGGATGAAGCGGGCGAACGGGGCGCAAGACCAAAATCGACAAAATGGGAGTATTGCCATGAAGACGACTCAAATCCTGAAGGCAGCCGGCGGTATCGCATGTGTGGTGTTTGCGCTGAACGTGGGGGCACAGACGAATTCGACGACATCGAAGAGCAGCGCCGATACGTCCATGGGCCAGAAGGTCGACGACAGCGCGATCACCACCAAGGTGAAGGCCGAGCTGCTCGGCGCGAAGAACGTCAAATCCACGCATATCCACGTGAAGACGCGCGCAGGCATCGTCTCGCTGACGGGTTCGGTGCCGTCGGCAGAGGACAAGACCGCCGCTGAAGAGGTCGTCTCGAACGTCTCGGGTGTTGCTTCCGTGAAGAACCATCTTAAAATTGCCGCCAAGTAATGGCATAGTTCGTATGCCCGGCTTCGCCACGGCGGGCCGCGGTTGAGTGCCAGCAGTACGGAACCCGCGCGGGGTTCGACGATTCGCCTCCTTCGGCGAGCAGTCGGGCTCCAGCGCGGGTTCTCGCATGTGAGCGCAGGGTTTGCGGTTCCGCACGGCGTTCTAGTCGCAGCTTCACGCATGACGCTTCACGCAGTGCGCATCACCTCGCAGCACTTCGAAACTTAAAACACGAGTACGACCGTTCAGGACGGTACTTACCCAGGCGGCTCTCGAATGCGCAGTAGCCCGGCGTTCAGAGGCCCCGGCAAAAAGGAGCTCTTCATGAAGACGAAAAAGATGGCATTGATCGGCGCGCTCGCGCTGGCGTTCTCGACGACGGCGTTCGCGCAGGCAGCGTCCGATGCGGCCGGCACCGCGGGCACGCATGCGAAAAAGGAGAAGGGCACCTATCTGCATCAGCAGAACAAGGCGCACAAGCTGAAGGGCGCATCGGCGGCTGCGGCGGCTTCGTCGCTCGGCACGAACGACAAGGGTCAGCCGCAGTAACGCGTCTTATCCACGCTGGACGAACGAACGGCCGCATCATGCGGCCGTTTGTGTTTTGGCGGCCCCGGATGGCGCAGGGGCCGCGCGCTTCATTGCATCAGGACTTGGCGGCGGCGTACTGATCGCGCAGATCGCGGATGCGATCGTGATTTTCCAGCACGCCCTGATACTGCCGCTCCACGACGGCGCGGATATCGGCAGGCAGGTCCTTGTCGAGCGCCTCGCGATAGTTCTTCTTCGCGGCATCCTCGCCGCGCTCGCACTCGGCGAGAATCCCGTGATCGCTGTGGCCGGTCACGGCGGATTTCACATCGACCCAGCCGCGATGCAACGCGCCCGTCACCGAGCCGCCGGTTTCGGGCTTGCCGCCCAGCCGCGCAACGAGGTCCTGCAGCTCGCGCGCGCCTTCCGCGCATTTTTGCGCACGGTTCTGAAACAGCAGCTTGAGGCTCGGGTCACGCGTGTCCTCGGCCGCCTTGAGAAATCCCTTTTCGCCGTCCTTCGAGGTTTCGACGAGATCGTTGAGTACCGATACGACGTTCGTGCTCATGCAACACCTCCTTTTCGTTTGACATTCCCAGTGCGCGCCTCCCTTCGGGATGCGGCTCGCCGATGTATTGCGCACGCGCCGTGCCAGCAGGCGTCGAGTCGAGCGGCATGCGACTTGCTGTCGTCCACGCACTACAGCGCGCGTCCGAAACGAGACGCGCGCACATGAACGGCAACAGGAGAGCGTAGTGAAATACTTTAATCGACTCGCGAATCGCGAGTTTCTGATACTCGTGGCCGTCGCGGCATCGGCGCTGACCTTGCAGGTGCGCGAGCATGTCGCCGATGCGCAACCAACGTACGCGCCTCATGCAATCGACGAGCGCTTATGCGAGCCATCTGCTTCAAACGAAGACGAAGCGCCGCGCATGCTGCCCGCCGACTGCGGCATTCGCGCCGATATGCGGACGCATCGGGCGCGGGCTCGGTGGGTTTGAACCGGATGCGTCAGTAGAAAGAGAAACGCCCGCGCGAGGCGGGCGTCATCATCGAACCGATAAACGAAGCAATCACACGCGTGATTGCGCAAACTCGCCCACCGGATGCGGCGGCTGCAGCGGATCGAAGTCGCTCCAGCGGCCTTGTTTCCAGCGTCCCGACGCACGCTCGATATCGAGCCCGCCCGCTTCGCGCAACGCGGTCGCGGCCTGATCCTGCGTTTCCGGCGCTACGTGCACGGCTACTAGCACGCCCGCATGACGCGCCGGCTCCTCGGCCTGCCCGGCGGTTCTGGCCTTCTTCGTATGCGACATCGCGCCGGCGAGCGACCCGACATACGCGCCGACGCCCGCTGCGATCACGGACACCAGCAGCGGCGCGTGAAAGACGGCGAAGATCGCCGCACCCACCACGGCGCCGATCACCGCGCCGATCGTCACGCCCTTGCCGGCGCCTTTTGGCGCGGCGCTCGCACCAGGATCGGTGCCGACATCGCCGCCAACCGGATAGCGCGCGTGCTGCCCGCTCGGATTGACGAAGAAGAGCGTCACGTCTTCTTCGAGGAAGCCGCGCGCGAAGAGCTTCTGGGCCGCCGATTCGGCGGCGCGAAAAGTCTGGAATCGGCCCGCAATGATCAGGGACATGTTCCCTCCTTGTTGGCTTGGGGTTGGTCGTGTTCGCCGGATTGGCCGCGCCGCATGACGAGCGCCCGCGCGCTCACTCCGGCTCCATGCCGGCGACGCGGAACAATCCGCTTCTCAGTACGACGGGCTGGCCGCCGTTGTCGTCGAGCACTTCGGCGCAGACCGCGCGAATGCGCGCCGCTCCTTGTTCGAAAGCCGCGAGCAGATCTTCCTCGCGCGGGGACTGCGCGCCGAAGTGGTCTTCCAGCGCCTCGGCGGTGATCGAACAGACGACCGGCTCGCCGTCGATGAGCGCGGCGAAGTGGATCGCGAGATCGTCGCCGTCATAAACGGGGGATTCGTCTGCAAACGTGATGTGCATGGTCGAGTCCTCATAAGCTGGGCGAGAAGCGGGGCGAGAAGCGCGGCTGATCGTGCCCGCCCCGTTGGCGACAGTGGCGACGCTCATGACGCCGCCATCGCTTTCGCGAGTTGCTGCGCCATCTCGTAGTGATGGCTGATGACCGGCAACGCCTTGCTCGCCGCCGCCTTCAGCGCGCTGTCGCTGCCGCTTTCGCTTTCTTTCTTGAACAGTTCGACGGCCTTCTGGTGCCCGCTCACGGCTACCTTTTCAATATAGGCCTTGTCGAACTCCGCGCCCTGAAGATTTTGCAGGCTGCCGATGAGGGCGGAATCGGTGGCGGGCGGCGCGGTGATGCCGTGCCGTTTCGCGATCACGTCGAGATTACGCGCGAGCTTCGTGTGATCGACGATCATTCGCTGTGCGAATTCCCGCACCTGCCGGCCGCTCGCATGGGCGAGTGCGAGCTTGCTTGCGGCGAGTTCCGTGGCGCCCGCCTGACCGGCGTCCTGCAGGAACTGTTGATCGGCGGGGGAGAGCTTCGGGCTTTGCGCGACGCTCTCGGTCTGCGCGCTGGCGACGGGCACGCACGCGGCGGCGGCCAGCGCGAGCGTCAGCATGCGCACGACGGAGGCGAGCGATGCGGAGTGCGTGACGCTCATGCCGCGCGCGCCTTGCCGAGCGCCTCGATCAACGCCTGGTTGAAGGCGGGCAGATCGTCGGGCTTGCGGCTCGTGATGAGATTGCCGTCGATCTGCACTTCCTGATCGACCCATGTGCCGCCCGCATTGCGCACGTCGTCCTGAAGGCTCGGCCAGCTCGTCATCGTGCGGCCCGCGACGATGCCCGCCGAGATCGGCAGCCAGCCGCCATGGCAGATCACGGCGATCGGCTTCTTGGCGCGGTCGGCATCCTTCACGAAGCCCTGCGCCTTCGCATCGAGCCGGATCGCGTCGCCGTTCACGACGCCGCCCGGCAGGACGAGCGCGTCGTAATCGGCGGCGTCGGCGGCATCGAAGGTGACATCGACGTTCACCTTGTCGCCCTTGTCGACGTGTTTGAAACCCTGAATCTGACCGGGCTTCTGCGAGACCACATCGACCTGCGCGCCCGCTTCCTTCAGCGCGCGCTGCGGCTCGACGAGTTCCGCCTCTTCGAAGCCGTCGGCGGCGAGAATGGCGACCTTGAGGCCGTTGAGGGAATTGGCCATGAACACACTCCTCGTTGCTGATATCCGGACATTGCGCGTGGCGCGCGATTCATGTCCGGAGTTTCAGCAAGGGGTGTGCCTAGCGAGGTGCGCGTCAGGCCGGCTCGACGCTGCGTTTGCCGGTCAGGCGCAACATGCTGACCACGGCGGCGGCGGCCGCGAACACCGCCGCGACGGCGAGCGCGATCACCGCGCCTTGCTGCGGCGCGAGGCCGAAGATCAGCGCGACGAGCGCCGCGCCGAGCGTCTGCCCGGTGAGGCGCGCGGTGCCGAGCATGCCGCTCGCGCCGCCGCTGCGATGACGCGGCGCGGAGGCGAGCATCTGACGATTGTTGGGCGACTGGAAAAGACCGAAGCCGAGTCCGCACACGGCCATGCGCCACGCGATGTCGAATGCGTCCGGATGCGCGCCGACGCTCGCGAGCAACGCGAGCCCGACGGTGAGGATCGCAAGGCCGATGCCGCCGAGCAGCCCCGCCGAATACCGGTCCGCGAGCACGCCCGCGATCGGCGCGACGAACACGATCACGAGCGGCCACGGCGTCATCAGGAAGCCGGTCTCGACCTGGCTCATGCCGAACTTGCCCTGCAGCAGGAATGGCAGCGACACGAACGCGAGCATCTGCGCACAGAACGAGCACACCGACGTGCCGACCGACAGCGCGAACACCGGAATGCGCATCAGATCGACGGGCAGGAGCGGCGCGCTTTGCGTGAGCTGGCGCCGCACGAAGAAGTAGCCGATGACCGCCGCCGCGACGATTTCGCCGACGAGATACGGCCGATGCTCGCCATGCCCGAAGCCATCGACCGCGACGATCGCGATGCCGAAAAAGAGCGCATTCATGATCGCGCTGATGTAGTCGTACGGCTGCCGATGCCCCGGCGTGCGCGGCAGCGACTTCCAGCCGAACGCGAACGCCGCGAGACCGATCGGCACGTTGATGGCGAAGAGCCACGGCCAGGTCTCGACGGCGAGCACGCCCGAGGCGACCGTCGGGCCGATCACCGACGAGATGGCGACGACCGTCGCGTTGATGGACACGCCGCGCCCGATCTGGTCCTGCGGATAGATGACGCGCACGAGCGCCGTGTTCACGCTCATGATGCCCGCCGCGCCGAAGCCCTGGATCACGCGCGCGATGGTGAGCGTGGCGAGCGATCCTGCGAGCGCGCACGCGAGCGACGAGACCGTGAAGAGCGCGAGCCCTATCATGTACACGCGCCGGTAGCCGATGCGGTCGCCCAGCGAAGCGAGCGGCAGCAGCGAAATGGTGATGGCGAGCTGATAGGCGTTGACGACCCAGATGGAGTCGGCGGGGGAGGCGTTCAGATTGCGCGCGATGGTCGGCAGCGCGACGTTGGCGATGGCGCCGTCGAGCACCGAGAGCGTGATGCCGAGCGCGACGACAGCAATGGCCCAGTATCGCTGGGGCAGCGGCAAACCTTGTTCGGAATCCATCGATGACCGGGAAGTGGCGGGCGGCGCATTGTATGCCGCGCCGTTTTCAAACGGCTTGTGAGTCGGCGCGGCCGCGGCAGCCGCGCCCCGTCCGCAGGCTTACTTCAGCTCGTAGAGACCGGTGTAGGTGGCCGAATCGATCTCGTTCAGATGCGTCATGAAGCGCGCGACCGCGTTGGTCGTGTTGGCGTCGAGCGGAAGGTTCTCCGCGGAGAGCGCATGAATGCGGAAGATGTAGCGATGCGGCTTGTCGCCGCGCGGCGGCGCCGCCCCGCCGAAGCCGACCGTGCCATAGTCGTTGCGAAGCTGCAGCGCGCCCTGCGGAAGCAGCGCGCCGTCCGCCGTGCCGGCGTTGCGCGGCAGCGAGCGCACGTCGGGCGGAATATTGACCACGATCCAGTGCCAGAAGCCGCTGCCCGTGGGCGCGTCGGGATCGTAGACGGTGAGCGCGAGGCTGCGCGTGTCGGCGGGCGGCGCTTCCCATTGCAGCGCCGGGGAAACGTTGTCGCCCGCGCCGCCGAAGGCTTGCTGGTCGAATTCCTGCGCGCGCGTCATGAAGCCGTTCGCCGGAAATTCGTCGGACCAGATGCGGAAATCAGCCATGAGAGTCGTGCCTCCTTCTTCTTGCGATGTGGATGGATGCGGCACTGCGCACCGGACCGCGTGATGCCGCGGTCAGCCAGGCGGTGCAGCAAACGTGCCCGCGCATTGCGCGCCGGAAGCGCGCGCATCGCGAGGGCATAGCGAATCGAGTGTAGCATCCGCCCCCGATATCCGGCTTGCGCACAATCGCCGCGGCGAAGCGTTCCCTCCGGACCGCGATTCGGCCCCGGAAATTCGACGCGCGATACAATAATGAGATGAATTCAGCCGGCGCGAGCCGAAAGGACGATCATGCCCAACGACCCGCGCCGCGCTGCCGGTCAATTCATGCCGGCGGGCCTGCCGGAGGACGATGCCGACATGTTCGACCTCGCGCCCGTCTCGCTCTGGCTCGAAGACTTCAGCGCCGTGCGCGAGCAGTTCGAACGCTGGCGCGCCGCGGGCGTGGCCGATCTGCGCGCGTTTCTTGCCGAGAATCCCGCACGCGTCGCGGAGTGTTCGTCACGCATTCGCATCGTGAAGGTCAACCGCCGCACGCTGTCGCTTTTCAACGCGAAGGACGCCGATCATCTCGTGCAGAACGTCGATCGCGTGTTCCGCGACGACATGCTCACCACGCACGTCGACGAGCTCGACCAGCTCTGGTCCGGCAAGACAAGTTTCGTGAGCCAGACGGTCAACTACACGCTCGACGGCAAGCGCCTCGACGTGCTGCTCAAGGCCGTCATCCTGCCGGGGCATGAAGATTCGTGGAGCCGCGTGCTCGTCACCATCGAAGACATTACCGAGCTCGAAGCGATGCGCCGCACGGCGGCCGCGAGCGCGCTCTACGCGCGCGGGCTTTTCGAGCATTCGCCGGTCTCGTTGTGGGTCGAGGATTTCAGTTCCGTGAAGGCCTTGCTCGACGACGTGCGCGAGCGCGGCATCGTCGATTTCCGCACCTTCACGAACGTGCATCCGGAGTTCGTCGAACGCTGCATGCAGGAGATTCACGTGCTCGACGTGAATCAGCACACGCTGCGCATGTTCGCCGCGCACGACAAGGCGACGCTGCTCGCGCGCCTGCCCGAGATCTTTCGCGACGACATGCAGCAGCACTTCCAGGAACAGCTGATCGATCTGTGGGACGGCAAGCTTTTTCACCAGCGCGAAGTGCTCAACTATTCGCTGGACGGCAACGAGGTGCACGTGCACTTGCAGTTCTCGGTGTTTCCGGGGCACGAGGCGCGCTGGGATCTCGTGCTCGTCGCGCTCACCGACATCACCGCGCGCAAGAAGGCCGAGGCGTATCTGGAATTCCTCGGCAAGCACGACGTGCTCACGAAGCTCAAGAACCGCTCGTTCTACATCGACGAAATCAACCGGCTCGAACGAAAAGGTCCGTTCCCGGTGACGGCGATCGCGGTCGATGTGAACGGGCTCAAAGCCGTCAACGATCAGCTCGGCCACGCCGCCGGCGATGCGCTCCTGCGGCGCGCGGGCGAAGTGCTCGGCAAGGCGGTGGAAAAGCCGTTTCAGGCGGCGCGCATCGGCGGCGACGAGTTCATGGTGCTCATGCCCGGCACCGACGAGCGCGGCGGCGAGGCGGTCATCGAAGGCATTCGCCAGTTGCTCGAAGTGAACAACCAGTTCTATTCGGGCATGCCGCTTTCTTTCGCGATGGGCGCGGCCACGGCGCACGAAGGCGAGCGGCTCGAAGCGATGCTGCAACGCGCCGATGCCGCGATGTATGCCGAAAAGCGCTTGCACTACGACGGCAAGGGCGAGTGACGGGTGCGTGACAGGTTCCTGACTATTGCGGCTGCGTGACTTCGTCCATGCCCCGATCGATCGCCGGGCACGCCTCGCCGATCTCCTTCTTGTACTCGGCAGGATTGCTCGTCTTCAGCTTCTCGAAGCGCTCGACGGTCGGTTGCGCCTGCGCGAGGCCGAGCTTCCATTCGCCGTCGAAATCGGGCGCGTCGGGATAGCTGCGGCGAACGACGTCGCGAAAACGCGCGATCTTCGCGGCATCGAGATGACACACGTCCGCCGCGCCGCGCGCGATGTTCGCGCTCGTCATGACGCCTTCGGCCGCCATCAGTTGCTTCGAGGACGGATGACCGGGCGGCATGGCCGTCTGCGCGGTCGCGAAGGAACACCACGCCGTCAGACAGAGGAGTGCAGGGAGCTTGGTGCGCATTGGATTCGTATAGGTTTGCGGGGATGAAAAATTATAGGTGACGTAGCCCGAATCGAATGCCGCCGACGCTAAAGACGCCTATATAGCCCGTGCTAGAATCGATTCTCAACGCCGTTCTCAGACAGAAAAATGAAAAAAGGAAGCAAGGCCGCCCCTGCCGCGCCCTCGTCGACCACAGCGGAAGGGCGCCGCAAGTACGATCCTGAGGAGACCAAGCGGAACATTCTCGACATCGCCACGCAGGAGTTCTCGGCGATGGGACTCGCGGGCGCGCGCGTCGACGCCATTGCTGAGCGCACCAACACCACCAAGCGCATGCTGTACTACTACTTCGGCAGCAAGGAAGGGCTGTACGAGGCGGTTCTGGAACAGGTGTACGGCGATATCCGCGCGCTCGAACAGGAGTTGCAGCTCGCGGAAATGGACCCGGAAGAAGCGCTGCGCGAATTCATCGGCTTCACGTTCGACTATCACGACAAGCATCGCGATTTCGTGCGTCTCGTCACGATCGAAAACATTCACGCGGCGAAGTACATCGAGCAGTCGAAGACCTTCAAGGCGCGCAATTCGACGGTCGTGAAGACCATCGAGGATCTCATCGCGCGCGGCGTCGCGGCGGGCAAGTTTCGCGACGACGTCGATCCGATCGACCTGCATCTGATGATCAGCTCGTTCTGCTTTCACCGTGTGGGGAACCGTCACACATGGGGCGCGGCGTTCGGGCGCGATCCGTCGGGTCCGCGTGCGCGGGCGCGTCATCGCGAGATGATCGTCGATGCGGTGCTGCGATACATGCGGCGCGACGGCTGACGTTTTTATCGCGCCAATGACGAAACGGCGACGCTCTCGCGAGGTCGCCGTTTTCTATTGCGATCGTTGGATCAGCTTTCCAGCAAGCTCTGGAAGTGCGCGAACATGCGCTCGGCATCCGGCTCGCGGCCGGTGAAAATGCGCAGCGCATCGACGGCTTGGCACACCGCCATGCCGCCGCCGCTCACCGTGCGGCAGCCGATGGCTTTCGCCGCCTTCAGCAGTTCCGTTTCGAGCGGAAAGTACACGATCTCCGCGACCCACAATTCCTTGTGCAGATAGTCCGCCGGCAACGGCAGGCCGGGCAGCTTCGCCATGCCGGTAGGCGTCGCGTGGATGAGCCCGCTCGCCGACGCCAGCGTGTCGCGCAGATCGCCGCCGCTTTTCACGACGCGATCCGGAAAGCGCGCCGCGAGTTCGGCGGCGAGCGAGGCGGCGCGCGCATCGTCCGAATCGAACAACGCAAGTTCGCGTGCGCCCATCGTGAGGGCCGCGTGCGCGACGGCCGCGCCCGCGCCGCCCGCGCCGAGCTGCACGACGCGTTCGAGCGGCACGCCCGGCAGCCCGCGCTGGAACGCGCGCGCGAAGCCCGACCAGTCCGTGTTGTATCCGATGCGCTTGCCGTCCTTCAGCACCACCGTGTTGACGGCGCCGAGCGCGCGGGCGTCGGGGTCGAGGTCATCGAGCAACGGGATCACGCTTTGCTTGCACGGATACGTGATGTTCAGGCCGTCGTAGCCCATGCGCTCGGCCGCGACGAGCAGATCGGGCAGGGCGGACGGTTCCAGCGCGAGCGCCTGCAGGTCGATGCGCCGGTAGACGTAATTGAGCCCCAGATGGGCGCCTTCCTTTTCGTGCATGGCGGGCGTGAGCGAGCCGCCGATGCCCGATCCGATCAGGCCGATGAGATACGAAGTCTTGTTGGTCATGCGAGCGCTCCGGCACGGTGCACTGTTGTTGCAGTGCGAAATTGAATACGCGCAGTGTGAACGCACGCGCGAGCCTTGTCGGTTCGTGTTTTCACTAATTTGTACGGTCTAGTTAGTTTGTTATGATCTCGCAGAATGACATGGATTGCGCGCGTCCGCCGTACGGACGTCCTACACTGGAAAGCACCGCATCCATCCCGCATTCACTGAATTGCTACGAGGAGGCAGCGATGCTGCGTTCAATCCGGACTTCCATCGCGACGGTATCCATCAGCGGCACGCTTCCCGAGAAGCTGCGCGCCATCAAGGCGGCTGGCTTCGACGGCGTCGAGATCTTCGAGAACGATCTGCTGTATTTCGACGGCACGCCCGCCGACGTGCGCCGCATGTGCGCCGATCTGGGCCTCGAAATCTATCTGTTCCAGCCGTTTCGCGACTTCGACGGCGTGAGCGCCGAGCGGCTCGCGAAGAACGTCGAGCGCGCCAAACGCAAGTTCGAGCTGATGCACGAGCTCGGCACGGACCGCATCCTCGTGTGCAGCAACGTGTCGCCGGACACCATTCGCGACGACGCGCTCCTCGTCGATCAGCTCGGCGTGCTGGCGAAAATCGCGGAAGAGGCCGGCGTGATCGTCGCGTACGAGGCGCTCGCGTGGGGCCGCTACGTGAATTCGTACAAGCATGCGTGGAAGCTCGTCGATGCCGTGAATCATCCGAGCCTCGGTCTCGCGCTCGATACCTTCCATACGCTGTCGATCCGCGACTCGGTGGACGAGATCGCGTCGATTCCGGGCGAGCGCATCGCGTTCGTGCAAATTGCCGATGCGCCCGTGCTCGCAATGGACGTGCTCGAATGGAGCCGTCACTATCGATGCTTTCCGGGGCAGGGCGCGTTCGATGTCGCGGGCTTCACGGCGCGCGTGCTCGAATCGGGCTACAAGGGGCCGCTCTCGCTGGAAATTTTCAACGATGGTTTTCGCGCCGCGCCGACCGCGATCACGGCGGCGGATGGCCATCGCTCGCTGCGTTTTCTGGAGGAACAGACGCGCGCGCTGATGGGAGACCAGGCGCCGCCGGAACTCTTCAACCCGCCCGCGCCGCCCGAGCACATCGGCTTCCAGTTCCTCGAATTCGCCGTCGACGATTCCACGCGCGAGCATCTCGCGCAATGGCTCGGCAGGCTCGGCTTCAGGCTCGCGGGCAAACATCGCTCGAAGGATGTGGCGTTGTACCGGCACGGCGCGGGCTCCATCGTGCTCAATGCAGAAGCCGACTCGTTCGCGAGTGCGTTCTTTCAGAAGCACGGCTTGTCGCTGTGCGCGTCGGCATTTCATGTCGATGACGCGAAGCTCGCCTTCGAGCGCGCCGCGGCGTACGGCTCGCAACCGTTTTCAGGGCGCGTCGGCCCGAACGAGCGCGTCGTGCCGGGCGTTCAGTCGCCCGACGGTAGCCTCGATTATTTCGTCGACGAAGCGAAGGGCGGCCCGACGCTCTGGGAGTCGGACTTCAATCTGACGGATATCGACGGGCCTTATGAAGTGGGGCCGCTGTCGCGCATCGATCACGTGTGCCTCTCGCTGCCCGCCGATGCGCTCGATACGTGGGTCTTGTTCTTCCGCAGCGCGTTCGGCTTCGAGACGGAGCCGGCCGTGCTCGTGCCCGATCCGTACGGCCTCGTGCGCAGCCGCGCGGTGCGTAGCCGCGACGGTTCCGTGCGCATTGCGCTGAACGCATCGGTGGACCGCTATACGGCGGTGGCCGAATCGCTGTCGACCTATCGCGGCTCGGGGCTGAATCACGTCGCGTTCAGCACGCCGGATATCTTCGACGCCATTCCGCGCCTCGAAGCCGATGGCGTGAAGTTCCTGCGCATCCCGCGCAACTACTACGACGATCTGGTCGCGCGCTTCGGCCTGCCCGACGAGCAAATCGACCAGATGCGCGAGCACAACATCCTCTACGATCGCGACGAGCGCGGCGGCGAGTTCTTCCACGCGTACACGGAGCAGCTCGACCAGCGTTTCTTCCTCGAAGTGATCGAGCGGCGCGGCGGCTACGATGGCTACGGCGCGGCCAATGCGGCCGTGCGTCTTGCGGCGCACGCGCAACAGCAGCAGCGTGCGCGGCAGGCGGCTTAGAAACGGAAGCGCGTCAGGTTGTCAGGCGCTGTGTGATTTTTCGCTGGCCGGGCGTGCGCGTTCCCGGCTGAGTTCTTCTTCGCGCGCGCGCCCGGCGGCTTCGAAGGCATCGATATGGAGATACAGCCGGTGCACGGTCTGAATCTGCGTGTGCGAGAGATGAGACTGGCGCATGATCGAGGCGAGCCGCGCGCGCCAGTACGAAGGCGGCAGCAACGGGCCGCCCAGATCGCACGACAATGAACGACGTAACACCAGTTCGAGGTGCGTCAGGTCCTGGTCCGCCAGCAACGCCGAAAACGCGCCCTGCGGCTTGATATCGGGAAATGGGTTCATTACTCCGATGGCGGCGCGATTCGGCGAGACTTGATAGGGACAAACCCGCATGTAGCGCATGTTTTTTCGACGCGCGCCGCAGCGTTCGAATTTGTTCATGCCGAACCGGAAGCCGCCATGCGCGTTTGCTATACTCTGCGCTCGCTCGCCGACGCATCGCGCGGGCGCGGTCCGCTCCCCGTAGTTCAATGGATAGAACGAGTGCCTCCTAAGCGCTAGATGCAGGTTCGATTCCTGCCGGGGGGACCAAATTGATTTCGCGAGATTCGGCGAAATCGTCGTCGTCACATTCCCGTGATATCGAAAATCTCGATATACGCTATCCCGTTGCTCGGTTGGCTCGATAGTGTCGCAATGCAAGAATGGCTTCGTTCATTCCAGCTCAAGCGCACACATGAAGCCATTCTCAAAACCCGGCACCACCGCTAAAAATCCAGGCCTACGTTCCCGACTGATCTCCGTGTCCATGTCGATCGGCGCGGCCTTCGCGCCCTTTGCGATGGCAGCCACGCCCGATCCCGCGATTCAGTCCACCACGCCGGACGACTACTTCCACACAGGCGCCGGCGCACGCTATCTACGCCGTGCCGATGCGGATATCGTCGTGCAACCGCTGCGCGGCAATATCACGGAGTTGATGGGCTCCGGCGGCAATATCACGGTCCTGTCGGGCAAAGAAGGAAAGTTCCTCGTCGATGCGGGCATCGGCAAATCGAAGCAAAAGATGCGGGCGGCGCTCGAGAAACTCGGCCCGTCGCCACTGAAATACGTCGTGAATACGCACTGGCACTGGGACCATACCGATGGCAACGCCTGGATGCATGAAGCCGGAGCCACCATCGTCGCGCATAGAAACACCGCGAAGCATCTGAGCGAAACGACTCATGTCGATGCATGGAACTGGACGTTCGATCCCGTGCCCGCGAAGGCGAGGCCAACGCTCCTTATCGACGACAGCAAAACCTTCTCTTTCGCGGGCACCCGGATCGAAGTCGAAAATTTCGGAGGCGGGCATACGGACTGCGATCTGTGGGTGTACTTCAAAGACGCCGATGTACTCGCGCTAGGCGACACGTTCTGGAATGGCTTCTACCCGTATATCGACAACGAGGATGGCGGCAGCATCGATGGCGCAATCAAATGGGCAAACAAAGCGATCGCGCGCACGACGGATCACACGATCGTGATTCCTGGCCACGGTCCCGTCGGCACGCGCGCTCAACTCATCGCGTTCCGTGACATGCTGATTGCCGTACGCAACAACGTCGCGACGCTGAAACAGCAAGGCAAATCACTCGACGAAATTATCGCCGCGAAGCCGACCGCCGCCTTCGACGCCACGTGGGGGAATTTCGTATTCAACGGCGATCAATTCACGAAGATGGTCTATGCGGGCCTTTAAATACAATACGTATTGCTAATTAAAAATAGGGAATCCACCGAGGCCAAGTCGATTCCCCACCCATGCGTCAGAACGGCTTGGTCGGCAGATACTTCCCGTCGAGCGTGATCACGGCGCGCGAGCCGCCTTCCGGATCGTCCACTTTCTTGATGTCCAGCTTGAAGTTGATCGCGCTGATGATGCCGTCGCCGAACTTCTCGTGAACCAGCGCCTTCAGCGTCGAACCGTAGATCTGCACGATTTCGTAGAACCGGTAGATCGTCGGATCGGTCGGCACGCCGCCCGGAATGCTGCCGCGTACAGGAATGGCTTGCAGCAGGCGAACAGCGTCTTCGCCGAGTTCGAGTTTGTCGGCCACCACTTGCGCGGCCTTGGCCGGCAGCGGATGCTGGCCCAGCAGGGCGGCGGTGACGAAGGCGACGCTCAAACCCGTGCCTTCATTGATCTGCTCGAACGTCAGATTCTTGCGAACCTTCGCGTCGATGATGATGTCGGTCAGTGCTTGACGGGGGGCCTGGCTGGAAATGGATTGCGTCATGGCGATGCTCCTTTAAATCGAATCGAGTGTGAGTGGAAAACGGTGGGTCAGGCTGCGAGATCGAGCCGGGCCGGGGTTGCGCACGTATGCGGATGTTCAGCGAGCGAGACGAACCGGTTGGTCGCGCCGTCGAGCGTATCGATCGAGCCGGTCTCGATGTCGTACACCCAACCGTGCAGGCTCAGACGTCCCTGTTCGAGCGCGAGCCGCACGGAGGGATGCGTCTTGATGTTGGCGAGCTGGGCGATCACGTTCTCGCGGACCATCGAGTCGACGCGGTCGCGCTCGCTCTTATGCTCGCGCGCCTCGTTGACGACCTTCGCAGAGTCCGCGTAATGCAGCCAGTTGCGCACGGCTGGCATATGGTCCAGGCACTTGCAGGTGGCGATGGCCGTCATCGCGCCGCAGTCGGAGTGGCCGCAAATCACCACATCGGTTACGCCGAGCGCCGCGACCGCGTATTCGACCGTCGCCGTCACGCCGCCCGGCTCCGGGCCGTATGACGGCACGATATTGCCCGCGTTGCGGATCACGAACAGGTCGCCGGGCTCGCGCTGCGTGACGAGTTCGGGCACGAGGCGGCTGTCCGAACAGGAAATGAACAGGGTTTTCGGATGCTGGCTGGTGGCGAGCTGCCTGAAAAGCTCGGAGCGCTTGGGGAACGCGTCGCGCTGAAACTTCAGAAAGCCGTCGATGATGTCTTGCATGTTCCGCTCCATCTCAGTGTGCGTGTCGGGAATCGATGGATGAAGAATGCGCCGGGCGAGCTATAGTGTCCAAGACCGGTTTCTTATTTTCCCCATAGGCAGCACCAATAGTTCGGAGGGAACCATGCTGCTCCGGCACATCCGTTACTTTCTGGCGGTCGCGGAATACCGCAATTTCACGCGGGCGGCCGAGGCGCTGCACGTGTCCCAGCCGACGCTGTCGCAACAGATCAGGCAACTGGAGGATGCGCTGAGCGCGCAATTGCTCGACCGTTCCGGACGGACGATCCAGCTGACCGACGCCGGCGCCGCCTATCTGCTTTACGCGCAGCGGGCGCTCCAGGATCTGGAAGCGGGCGAGCGGGCCATCCACGACGTGCGGGACCTGACGCGCGGCTCACTGCGCCTCGCGATGACCCCGACCTTCACGGCCTATCTGATCGGCCCGCTGCTGCAGGCGTACAACCATCGCTATCCGAACATCACGCTCAACATTCGCGAAATGCCGCAGGAGCGCATGGAGGCGTTGCTGAATGAAGACGCGCTCGATGTCGGCATCGCATTCAGCGACACGCACTCTCCCGATATCGAGACACAGGCGCTCTTCGTCGAGGCGCTGGCGATGGTGATCGGCAAGTCGCATCCGTATGCGAAAAAGGGCGGCGCGCTGACGCTTCGCGAGTTCGAGCGTGAAGCGCTCGTCCTGCTCAACGAAGAATTCGCGACGCGGCATTACATCGACCGGTATTGCAGGCAGCACGGCGTCGCGCCGCGCATTGCGATGGAGGTCAATTCGATCAGCGCGGTCATCGAGCTCGTGCGTCGCAGCACGTTGGCGACGCTGCTGCCGGCCGCGATCGCGCGCGAGCACCGCGAACTGTGTCTCGTGGAACTGGAGCCGGCGCTGCCGCAGCGAACCGCCGCGTTGTTGCTGCGCAAAGGCGCGTATCGAAGCGCGGCAACGAGCGCCTTCATCGCACTCGCGCTCGATCCGGCATTGAATCGTAAGCCCCTTCGCGCCGATAATGCGACGACCTGAGACTCGCCTCCACGGCTCATGCATTCATGACCGAAATCGAATCCGCGGTGCTCGTTTTCATCCTCCTGCTCGCCAGCACGGGCCTCGGCGCGATCGTGCGGCCGCTCTTGCCCGAGGAGCACAAGGCGCAGGAAACGGTGCAACTGGTCCAGTTGCTCGTCGGCATGCTGGTCACGTTCGCGGCGCTGGTGCTCGGTCTTCTGACCGCATCGGCGAAAACGATTTTCGACACCACCAATACCGACATGCGCGGCTACGCGACCTCGATCATCGAGCTCGATCGCGCGATGCGCGACTACGGCGGCGAGCTCGATCCGGCGCGCAAGCTGTTGCGCGCCTACACCGCCGCGGCGATCGCGAGCACGTGGCCGCGCGAAACGCCGCCGCCGGGCGATGACTATCCGAAAGTCGAGCCGTCCGGAAAGGACGACAGCCTCGCGAACGCGACGCTCGGCGCGCTGTTGAGCCGCGCCCAGCACGACGTGCGCATGCTGCAACCGCGCGACGACTACCATCGCCAGCTCGCCGCCGAGGCCACCGCGCGCTTCGAGCAACTCATCGCGCAGCGCTGGAAGCTGGTCGAAGAGGCGCACGGGTCGATCTCCTATCCGTTCGACCGCATTCTCGTCGGCTGGCTGCTCATCATCTTTCTGTGCTTCGGGCTGATCGCGCCGCGCAATGCGCTCTCGCTCGTGACGATCATGCTCGGGGCGCTCTCGATCGCGTCGGCGGTGCTCGTGATCCTCGATCTCGATACGCCGTTCAGCGGCCCGATCATGGTCGGCAGCCAGCCGTTGCGCGACGCGCTCGCGTATCAGAGCCGCTGATGCGCTACGACGATCCGCGTCTCATCGCGCTATACGACGCCCTCAATCCGTTCGCCGACGATACGGCGTTCTATCTCGCGCTGGCGCAATCCGCCCGGCATGTCGTCGATCTCGGCTGCGGCACGGGGCTGCTCGCGTGCGAACTGGCAAAGCGCGGTCATCGCGTGACGGGCATCGATCCGTCGCCGCACATGCTGAGCGTGGCGCGCGCGCGTGAGCACGGCGACACGGTGACATGGATCGAAGGCGATGCGAGCGCGCTGCCGTTCGTCGGCGCGGCGGATCTGCTCGTGATGACGGGGCACGTCGCGCAAGTGTTTCTCGACGATGCGGCGCTCGCCGCGACGCTCGCGGCCGCGCGCCGCGCGGTACGCCCCGGCGGTGCGATCGCGTTCGAGAGCCGCAATCCGTCGGCGCGCGTGTGGGAGCACTGGACGCCGGAGCGCTCCGCGAGGCGCGTCGTCGCGCCGGACGGCAGGGCGGTCGATGTCTGGCACGAGCGGCACGCCGCGCCGGACCCGCTCGCGACCGGGCGCGCGGCGTTCACCACGCACTATCGCTTCATGCCGGAGCCGGCAACGAACATGGCCGGGGAGACGCTCAGCGCGACGAGCGAACTGCGCTTTCGCACGCTCGACGAGCTGACGCGGATGCTGACCGGCGCGGGTTTCGCGACGATCGACTGGTACGGAGACTGGAATCGCGCGCCGGTGGGCGAAGCGAGCCGCGAGCTGATCGCGGTGGCGCGCTGAGGTCGAACTGAAACGCGGCGGCGTGGATCAGAATTCGACAACGACGAAATCGGCCTTGCCCACGTCGCACAGCGGGCAGCGCCAGTCGGCGGGAATGTCGTCGAAGCGGGTTCCGGCGGCGATGCCTTCGTCCGGCAGGCCTTCTTCCTCGTTGTAGATCCAGCCGCAAATCAGGCAGACCCAGCTTTTGTATTCGATGACTTCGCTCACGACAGACTCTTGATTCGAAAGAAATAAACGGACCGTGTGCGCCAGAGGACAACCCGGCGCGCGGCGAGACGGCATCTTACAGGAATTGGCGCGATCGTTCCCCGAACGGCGCGTCGCGCTGCGCCGTGTCATATTGCGGGCGCAGGATGGTACGGATACGCGCGTCCGAAAGCCCGGTGTATGCTTTTCGGGGATTTCGGCGCCGATTTCGCGCCATCGACCGGTTTCACAACACGGAGAAAACAATGAAGCAAAAGCTCTTGAGTGCGATGCTGTCGGGCGCAATTCTGTTGTCGTTCGCTGGCGCGGCGCACGCGCAGGCGCGCGTCTATTTCGTCGAGCCGAAGGACGGCGCGACCGTCACGAGTCCCGTGCACGTCAAATTCGGCGTCGACGGCATGTCGGTCGCGCCGGCCGGCACGATGACCGAAGGCACGGGGCATCATCATCTGCTGATCGACGAAAAGCCGATTCCGAAAGGCACGGTCATTCCGATGGACGACAAAAACCTGCACTACGGCAAGGGCCAGACCGAAGCCGACGTGAAGCTGCCGCCCGGCGATCACACGCTGACGATGCAGTTCGCCGACGGCGCGCATCGCTCCTATGGGCCGGAAATGAGCCAGACCATCAAGGTGCATGTCAAACAGTAATCGATGACGCGCATGGCGGCCGGGGCGCCGCCATGCCGTCAGGCCTATCCCTTCCGGACGATGCAGTGGCGCGCGCCGCGCCCGGTACAATGGGCGCTTCCAACGGCTGGCATGCGTGTCGCCGGTTCTTCGCCATTCATCTGGTTTTCCCATGTCGCTTTATTCCATCACGGACGCGCAGCTCGCGTTCGGCCACGTCGCATTGCTCGACCACGCCGATTTCTCGCTGGAAGCGGGCGAGCGCGTCGGGCTGATCGGCCGCAACGGCGCCGGCAAGTCGTCGCTCCTGAAGATCGTCGCGGGCCTCGCCGCGCCCGATGACGGCCTCGTCACGCGTCAGAGCGAGCTCACGACCGTCTACGTGCCGCAAGAGCCCGAGTTCGATCTCGACGCCTCCGTGTTCGATGTCGTCGCCTCCGGCCTGACCGACGCGCGCGCGCTGCTCGACGAATACGACGCCGTCGCGCACGCGCTCGCCGACACGCCAGAAGGCGCGCAGCACGACGCGCTGCTCGCGCGCATGAACGCGCTGCAATCGGCGCTCGATCTGCGCGATGCGTGGAACTGGCGCACGCGCGTGGCGACCACGCTCGCGCAGATCGGCCTCGACGGCGACGCCCGCGCGGGCGACCTGTCCGGCGGCATGAAAAAGCGCGTCGCGCTGGCGCGAGCGCTCGTCGTGCAGCCGGACGTACTGCTGCTCGACGAGCCGACCAACCATCTCGACTTCGACGGCATCCGCTGGCTCGAGGAACTGCTCGTCACCTTGCGCAGCGGGCTGCTGTTCATCACGCACGATCGCGCGTTTCTGGATCGCGTGGCCACGCGCATCGTCGAACTGGATCGCGGGCGCTTGCTGTCGTATCCGGGCAATTTCAGCGCGTATCAGACGCGCAAGGCGCAACAGCTCGAAGTGGAACAGGTCGAACAGGCGAAGTTCGACAAGCTGCTCGCGCAAGAGGAAGTGTGGATCCGCAAGGGCGTCGAGGCGCGGCGCACACGCAGCGTCGGGCGCATCGCGCGGCTCGTGGAAATGCGCAATGAACGAGCCGAGCGCCGCAACGTGCAGGGCAACGTGAAGCTCGATGTCGGACAGGGTGAAAAGTCGGGCAAGATCGTCGCGGAGCTGACCGAGGTGACGAAGCGCTTCGGCGAACGCACGATCGTCGACAGCTTCACCGCAACCGTGATGCGCGGCGACAAGATCGGTCTCGTCGGCCCGAACGGCGCGGGCAAGACCACGCTGCTCAAACTCATTCTCGGCGAACTTCAGCCCGATGAAGGGCGCGTTCGCACCGGCACGAATATTCAGGCCGCGTATTTCGATCAGATGCGCGCGCAGCTCGATCTCGACAAGTCGCTCGCCGACACCATCAGCCCCGGCAGCGAATGGGTCGAAGTGAACGGCGTGAAAAAGCACGTCATGAGCTATCTCGGCGACTTCCTGTTCGCGCCGGAGCGTGCGCGCTCGCCGGTGCGCTCGCTCTCGGGCGGCGAGCGCAACCGTCTGCTGCTCGCGCGCCTGTTCGCGCGCCCCGCGAACGTGCTCGTGCTCGACGAACCCACCAACGATCTCGACATTCCGACGCTCGAACTGCTCGAAGAACTGCTCGCGGATTACGACGGCACCGTGTTGCTGGTGAGCCACGACCGCGCGTTCCTCGACAACGTCGTGACCTCGGTGTTCGCGGCGGAAGGCGGCGGCGCATGGCGCGAATATGTCGGCGGCTTCTCCGACTGGCAGATTCAGCGCGAACGTTCGGAGCGCATCGCGGAAGAAGCGGCGCGTCAGACCGCGAAGGAAGCGCCCAAAGACGACGCGCCGAAAGAAAGCGCGGCAGGCCGCAACGCGCAGCGCACCGTGAAGCTCTCCTTCAAGGAGCAGCGCGAGCTGGAGGCGCTGCCGGCGCGCATCGCCGAACTGGAAAACGAGCAGAAGGCGATCGGCGCGCAGCTCGAAGACGGCTCGATCTTCGCGAAGGACGCGAAAGAGGGCGCGCGTCTGTCCGAGCGTCATGCGGCGATCGAAGAGGAATTGCTCGTTGCTCTCGAACGCTGGGAAGAGCTGGAAGCGAAGCGCAAATAAGCCCGCTGGCACGCCGCGCGCGTGTCGGTTTCGTGAATGGGGAGGGTTCTCGCGCGCAGCGCGTTTTTGCCGCCGAGGTGGGCGCGGCGGGCGAAAACCGCTATTCTCCTAGCGCGGCTCGGATCGGCGGGCGGTTTTCCGCCTCGCTCATGAGGCATCCGGCCAGGCACATTCATCAAGCATCCGTCGGCTTCGCCGGGCGTCACGTTGTGGCATTTCCCGCGAGAACGCCCGAGAAGCCGGATCAACGTTCAACTATGTCCACGAAAAAATCCAGCGCAATGGCGGCAGGAACGGAACGAGGCAAACGTCCTGTCATGAACGCCAAGGCAGCCGGCTACAGCGAAGCATCGATCAAGGTGCTCAAGGGCCTGGAGCCGGTCAAGCAGCGGCCCGGCATGTACACGCGCACCGAGAATCCGCTGCACATCATCCAGGAAGTGATCGACAACGCCTCCGACGAAGCGCTCGGCGGCTACGGCAAGCAGATCACCGTTACGCTGCATAACGACAACTCCGTCTCCGTCGATGATGACGGCCGCGGCATTCCGTTCGGCCTGCATCCGGAAGAAGGCGTGCCGGTGGTCGAGATCGTGTTCACGCGGCTGCACGCGGGCGGCAAGTTCGACAAGGCCGCGGGCGGCGCGTACACGTTCTCGGGCGGCCTGCACGGCGTCGGCGTCTCGGTGACGAACGCGCTCGCCACGCGTCTCGAAGTGACCGTCTGGCGCGACAACAAGGTCGCGCAACTCGCGTTTTCCAATGGCGATGTCATCGAGGAACTCAGCACGCGCGCTCCGGAACGCGGCGAGAAGAAAAGCGGCACGCGCGTGCGTGCGTGGCCGAATCCGAAGTATTTCGATTCCGCGAATCTGCCGCTCGGCGAATTGCAGCGCCTTTTGCGTTCGAAAGCCGTGTTGCTGCCGGGCGTCGAAGTGGCGCTCGTCATCGAGAAGACGGGCGAACGTCAGACGTGGAAGTATGAAGACGGCCTGCGCGGCTATCTGCTCGAAGGCATGGGCGGCAGCGAACTGCTGATTCCGCTGTTCGAAGGCGAGCGCTATGCCGAAAGCTCGAAGAACACTGAAGAGACTTTCGCGGAAGGCGAGGGCGCGTCGTGGGTCGTCGCGTGGAGCGAGGAAGGGCCGCTGCTGCGTGAATCGTATGTGAACCTGATTCCGACGCCCGCGGGCGGCACGCACGAATCCGGCCTGCGCGACGGGCTTTTTCAGGCGGTGAAGAACTTCGTCGAGATTCATAACCTGCAGCCCAAGGGCGTGAAGCTGCTCGCGGAAGACGTGTTCGCGCGCGTGTCCTTCGTGCTTTCGGCGAAAGTGCTGGACCCGCAGTTTCAAGGCCAGATCAAGGAACGGCTGAACAGCCGCGACGCGGTGAAGCTCGTGTCGTCGTTCTCACGGCCGGCGCTGGAGTTGTGGCTCAATCAGCATGTCGAGTACGGCAAGAAGCTCGCGGAACTCGTGATCCGTCAGGCGCAGGCGCGCACGCGCGCGGGCCAGAAGATCGAGAAAAAGAAGAGTTCGGGCGTGGCCGTGCTGCCGGGCAAGCTCACCGATTGCGAATCGACGGACATCGCGCGCAACGAACTCTTCCTCGTCGAAGGCGATTCGGCGGGCGGCTCTGCGAAGATGGGCCGCGACAAGGAATTTCAGGCGATTTTGCCCCTGCGCGGCAAGGTGCTGAACACGTGGGAAACCGAGCGCGATCGTCTCTTCGCGAACAACGAAGTGCATGACATTGCGGTCGCGATCGGCGTCGATCCGCATGGCCCGGACGATCAGATCGATCTCTCGAATCTGCGCTACGGCAAGATCTGCATCCTTTCCGATGCGGACGTCGACGGCGCGCACATTCAGGTGCTCTTGCTGACGCTCTTCTTCAAGCACTTCCCGCAACTGATCGAGCGCGGCCATGTGTGCGTCGCGCGGCCGCCGCTCTTTCGCGTCGATGCGCCCGCGCGCGGCAAGAAGCCCGCGCAGAAGCTCTATGCGCTGGACGAAGGCGAGCTCGAAGCGATCCTCGACAAGCTGCGCAAGGACGGCGTGCGCGAAACGGCATGGACCATCAGCCGCTTCAAGGGCCTGGGCGAAATGAGCGCGGAACAGCTTTGGGACACGACGATGAACCCCGACACGCGGCGCCTTTTGCCGGTCGCGCTCGGTGAACTCGGCTTCGACCTCACCGTCTCGCGCATGACGATGCTGATGGGCAAGGGCGAAGCGGCGTCGCGCCGAAGCTGGCTCGAAGAGAAAGGCAACGAAGTCGAAGCGGACATCTGAGCTCGGCTTGAAGCAACGCACAACGGATTAATCGATGGGAATCACAGACGATCTCTTCGCCGAACAGACCGCACCGGACGGCGAACAACTCACCCTCGGCGACTACGCCGAACGCGCGTATCTCGACTACGCGGTGAGCGTGGTGAAGGGCCGCGCGCTGCCCGATGTCAGCGACGGCCAGAAGCCCGTGCAGCGCCGCATCCTCTATGCGATGAGCGAAATGGGTCTCGCCGCCAACGCGAAGCCCGTGAAGTCGGCACGCGTCGTCGGCGACGTGCTCGGCAAGTACCATCCGCACGGCGATCAGTCGGCCTACGACGCGCTCGTGCGTCTCGCGCAGGACTTTTCGATGCGCTATCCGCTCATCGACGGTCAGGGCAACTTCGGCTCGCGCGACGGCGACGGCGCCGCGGCCATGCGCTACACCGAAGCGCGCCTCACGCCGATCGCGCGCCTCCTGCTCGATGAAATCGATCAGGGCACGGTCGATTTCATGCCGAACTACGACGGCTCGTTCGAAGAGCCGAAGCTGTTGCCCGCGCGTCTGCCGTTCCTGCTGCTGAACGGCGCATCGGGCATCGCGGTCGGTCTCGCGACGGAATGTCCGTCGCACAACCTGCGCGAAGTGGCGGCGGCGGCCGTCGCGATGATCCGCGATCCGAAGATCGGTCACGCGGGTCTCATGGAAAAGCTGCCCGGACCGGACTTTCCGGGCGGCGGGCAGATCATCTCGTCGCAGGCGGACATCTCGGCGGCGTACGAAACCGGCCGCGGCTCGCTCAAGGTGCGCGCGCGCTGGAAGATCGAAGAGCTCGCGCGCGGGCAATGGCAACTCGTCATCAACGAATTGCCGCCGAACACGTCGGGTCAGAAGGTGCTCGAAGAAATCGAGGAACTGACCAACCCGAAGATCAAGCTCGGCAAGAAGACGCTCACGCCCGAGCAATTGCAGACCAAGCAGTCGATGCTCGCGCTGCTCGACGCCGTGCGCGACGAGTCCGGCAAGGACGCGCCCGTGCGGCTCGTGTTCGAACCGAAGTCGAGCCGCATCGACCAGACGGAGTTCGTCAACACGCTGCTCGCCCATACGAGCCTGGAATCGAACGCGTCGATCAATCTCGTGATGATCGGCGTGGATGGCCGGCCGCGTCAGAAGGGCATCGTCGAAATTCTGCACGAGTGGGTCGGCTTCAGGTTCGTGACGGTCACGCGGCGCACGCAGCATCGTCTTTCCAAGGTCAACGACCGCATCCATATTCTCGAAGGGCGGATGATCGTCTTTCTGAATATCGATGAAGTCATTCGCATCATTCGTGAAAGCGAGGAGCCGAAGCAGGCGCTGATCGAGCGCTTCAACCTGTCGGACCGGCAGGCGGAAGACATCCTCGAAATTCGCTTGCGTCAGTTGGCGCGGCTCGAAGCGATCAAGATCGAGCAGGAGTTGAAGGATCTGGGCGAAGAAAAGGCGAAGCTCGAAGAACTGCTCAACAGCGACGCCGCGATGAAGCGGCTGCTCATCAAGGAGATCGAGGCCGACGCGAAGCAATTCGGCGACGATCGCCGCACGCTGATCCAGCAAGCGACGCGCGCGACCTTCGAGGCGCGCGTCGTCGACGAGCCGGTGACGGTGGTCGTATCGCAGAAGGGCTGGGTGCGTGCGCTCAAGGGCCACGGGCTCGATCCGGCGGGTTTCACGTTCAAGCAGGGCGACGGCCTTTACGCCGCTTTCCAGGCGCGCACGCCGGATTCGCTCGTCGCGTGGGGCAGCAAGGGGCGCGTGTATTCCGTGCCGGTTTCGGCGCTGCCGGGCGGGCGCGGCGACGGCGTGCCGGTGACGTCGCTGATCGAGCTCGAATCGGGCACGCATCTGCTGCATTACTTTGCGGCGAACGCGGAGCAGCAACTGCTGCTGGCGTCGAGCAACGGCTTTGGCTTCGTCGCGAAGCTCGGCGATCTGATCAGCCGCCAGAAGGCGGGCAAGGCGTTCATGACGATCGACGAAGGCGCAGCGCCGCTCGCGCCGATGCCTGTCGTTCCCGGCGCGACGTATGTGGCGTGCCTGTCGAGCACGGGGCGTCTGCTCGTGTTCGGCATGGACGAGATGAAGACGCTTTCGGGCGGCGGCCGCGGCGTGATTCTGATGGCGCTCGATCCGAAGGAGACCTTGCGTCAGGCGCTCGCGATCGATGCGCGCGGCGTCGTGATGATCGGCACCGGACGCGGCGGGAAAGTGAGGGACGAGAAGCTCGCGGGTTCGCAGATGCAACTGCATTTGAGCAAGCGGGCGAGGAAGGGAAGGGCGCCGGATTCGTCGTTGAAGGTGACGGATCTGCGGCCGGTCTTCGAGGGGTGAGGGTGACGGAGCGCTGCCGGCGCTCCAGTCGCGACACGATGAGCCCGCTTCGTGCGGGCTTTTTTGCGTCCGGGGGGGCGCGACAATCAGACATTAATCATTTCAATGCGCGATGCGAGCGGACAAGCTTTGGGGCGAAGCACGAGCGCACGCCGAAGGAGAAGACAATGATCGAGATTGAAAAGGGTAGCGGCAACGTGTACGGCGATTTGGGACTTGCCGACGCCGAAGAGATGCGCGTGAAGGCGCAACTTGCCGGCAAGATAAGCGAGATCATCAAGGCGCGGCGCTGGACGCAACAGCGGGCCGCGGAAGCGCTCGGAATCAGTCAGCCCAAACTCTCGCAGTTGATGCGCGGTCAATTTCGCGGAGTCAGCGAGGCGAAGATGCTCGAACTGCTCGCGCGCCTCGGCCGAAACGTGCAGATCGTCGTCGGTCCGGCGCGGCGCTCGGCGAAGCCAGGGCGCGTGGAAGTCGTATTCGCGGCCTGACGCCATCCGGATGCATTCGAATCTCGCGGGCTTCCAGCCATGCTCGCGAAGCTACACAGTTCATATCGGCTCGTTTCTCCATGCGTCGAGAAGCCGCCTCACGGACAACGCACCGCGCCGCCCATGCCGACAGAACTTACCTTCACGAAGCAATCTTTAGGTTCACGAATAATCCGATTCTGCCTTTTGCCGTCGCTTGTATCCGGGATAAAGCCGCCAAGTAAATCTGCCGGGCCGGGAACTCCTCACCACGGGCGCATTCCTAGTCTTGTGCCTGACCGTACCCGACAACTCAAAAACACCCGGAATCCCCAATGAACAAAGCCATCGAAGCGGCGCTCTTTCTGCATTTGCTCGGCGTAGCCGTTTGGATAGGCGGCATGGTCTTCGCGCATTTCTGCCTGCGTCCCGCGCTCGGCGATCTCACGCCGCAGCTACGTCTGCCGCTGTGGGAGTCGGTGTTTGCGCGATTCTTCAACTGGGTGGCCGCCTCGGTGCTCGTAATTCTCGTCACCGGCGGCTTTCTGCTCGTGGAGTTCGGCGGCGGTCACGCAGCGTGGCCGCTGCATGCAATGGCCGGGCTCGGCATCGTGATGATGCTGATCTTCGGGCATATCCGCTTCGCGGTGTTTCCGCGCATCCGCCGCGCCGTGCAGGCGCAGAACTGGCCCGACGGCGCGCGAGCGGTCGGCACCGTGCGACGGCTCGTCGTGATCAATCTCGTGCTCGGCGTCGTGACGATCGGCACGGCGGTTCTGTCGCGCGGCTTCTGAACCGCTGAATCAGCCGCCGCGCTCGTCGGAAAGCGCGGTGCTCGATTCGCGTCCCGCATCCTTGCGCGAGCGCGGCGCCTGCCCGCGCGGCCATCCGCATACACCGAAGCGATCGAGCAACGCCTGCACGCCGTCCGCCGGCACGGGCCGCGAGAACAGGAAGCCTTGCGCTTCCACCGGCCCGAGCGCCGCAAGCCAGGCAATCTGCTCCTCGCGCTCGGTGCCTTCCACGACCACGGTCAGACCCAGCGATCGCGCCAGATTGACGATCGCCGAGACCATCACGCAGACGCTGCGGTCCTCCGGAATCGCCTGGATGAAGGAGCGGTCCACCTTGAGCGTATCCACCGAAAAGCGGTTCAGATACGACAGCGACGAATACCCCGTGCCGAAGTCGTCCAGCGCGATGCGCACGCCCAGACGCTTCAGCGCGACGATCTTCTCCTGCACCAGTTCCGGATACTCGACCATCACGGTTTCGGTGATTTCGAGTTCCAGCTTGTCCGGCGGAATGCCGCTCGCCTCGATCGCGCGCGCGACCGTCTCCAGCAAATCGCCGCGCCAGAACTGCACGGCCGAGATGTTCACCGCGAGCGACAGCCCCGCGTAACCGTCGCGCTGCCATTGCGCGAGCTGCAGGCACGCGGTGTGAATCACGAAGTCTCCGACCGCGACGATCAATCCGGTGGACTCCGCGACCGGAATGAACTCATTGGCCGGAATCAGCCCGTGCTGGGGATGATTCCAGCGCACGAGTGCCTCGAAGCCGGTGATGCAGCGGCGCGTCAGGTCGATCTTCGGTTGATAGACGAGGAAAAGCTGCTGCTCGGTGAGCGCCACGCGCAGTTGCTGCTCCCACTTCATCAGATGATCCGCGCGATGCGACAGTTGCGGCGAATAGAACTGATAGCAGTTCCGGCCCGCGTCCTTCGCGCTGTACATCGCGAGATCGGCCTTCTTCAAGAGATCGATTTCGCTTTCGTTCGATACGGAATAGAGCGCAATGCCGATGCTCGCGTGCAGCACGAACGCGCTGCCGCGCACGTCGAACGGCGTGGCGAACATGGTCGAGATATCGTCGGCGAGCGTGACGGCGCGTTGCTCGACTTCGTCGCCCTTCACGACGACGACGAACTCGTCGCCACCGATGCGCGACAGCGTGCCGCTCTGGCCCACGGTCTCCGCAAGCCGCGACGCGGTCATTTGCAGGACGATGTCGCCGGCGTTGTGACCGAGCGTGTCGTTGACGGTCTTGAAGTTGTCGAGGTCGATGAAGAGCAGCGCGAGCCGCCCGATGTTCTCCGGTTGCGCCACGTCCTGACGCAGCGCGCGCAGCGTCGAATAGCGGTTGCGCAAGCCGGTGAGCAGATCGTATTCGACGAGATGCGTCATCTCGCGCTCGCGTCCGAGCAGCTTGCCGATGAGGCCCGTCGCCACCGCGAAGAAGCCGAGCATCGCGAGCGAGATAAAGCTCGCCATCAGCAGATAGACATTGCGCGTGTGGTTGTAGTCGGTCATCTCCTCGCGCTCGGAGAGGCCGACGAGCACGCCGAGCGGATAGCCGTCGATATGCCGGTACGAAACGATGCGCTTCACGTGATCGATCGGATCGACATAGATGCCCGACGCGTGATCGGTCGTCGGATAGACGCCGCTCGCGCTGAATTCGGCGTGCGCGCGTTCGGCCGGGCCGCCGCCTTTCGCGACGGCATGCGTCGCGGCGTTGTCGGAGAGACCGCCGGCCGTGCTGCGCGCGAGCACCGAGCCTGAATCCGAGACGACGGCGATCACGCCTTCATGGCCGATCGACGCAACGTTATAGAAGTCGTTCGTGAAGTAGGTCGGATTCTCCGAGACGACCACGACGCCCGCGAACGAGCCGTCCGCGTGATTGAGCCGCCGCGTGATCTGCAGGGTCCACTGTCCCGACACGCGCCCGCGCACCGGACGGCTGATGTACAGCAGATCGTCGTTCGAATGCGCATGGACCTTGAAGTGCTCGCGGTCCGACAGGTCGATGGGCTTCGGATGCGGGTCCGACGTATTGCCGATGAGCGTGCCGTATTCGTCGATGAGCGAGACCTGCACGAGCGTGTCGCTCTGCACGACGCCTTTCTCGACCGTCGCGACGAGATCGAAGTTGTCGGGCGATTTCTCGTACTCGTACTTCACGAAGCGCGTGATCTGATCGACCTGATGAATCGCCTTGATGGTGTGCTGTTCGAGCGCGGAGGAGAGGATGGCGGCGGAGGCCATCGATTCATGCGTGGTCGCTTCGCGCTCGACCGAAAGCCGCGCGAAGATCACCGCCCACAGCAGCACCAGCACGAAGCTGCCGAGCACGGGAATGGCGAGCAGCGCGCGCCGGCGTCGTGTGGAGGCCGCGCCGCGAAGCGCGTCCGAAAAGACGTGAGTGCGCATGCGCTTCATGACGCGTCCGTGCACGCGCGATCGCGTAGCGCGTGGCGTGCTGCGAACTGCGCGAAGTGGATGAAGCGATGCATGTCGTGAGTCGTTCGGCCGAATCGATTGAATAGAGCGCGTGCGTCGCGCAGCGAAGGGTCGGCACAGAAACTGTCCGGGGCGCGGGTCACGGCCCGAACTCTATCAGCAGGCAGCGCAACGGCGGTTCGGCGAGCCGTGTTGTCCAGCAGCGCGCGACCTCCGTCAGGAGCGAAACGACGAGCGTCTGGTGTGGTTAGAAGCATACGTTTGCGCCGCGGCGCAGACGGTTCACCTCACGACGCAAAACCGTCCGCGGACATGAACCGCAAGCGCCATCCCCGATTGTTCAGATATTAACGAAGCCTCGAAGATTAAGAAAGGGGCGCAGCTTGGGGGTATACGCGCGGCCGTATCGCCGCGCGTAGGTCATTGTTTCAAAGGCAGAAAGTGCCGTCGATCACAGTTACCGAAGCGCCCCCGATCCACGCCTGCGCGCCGCTCGCCTCGTCGTCGTAGGCGATGTTCACGCGGCCTTCGCGCCCCAGCACGGTGCCTTGACGCACGGTAAACGATGCGCCGGGACGCTTGCCTTGCGCGCTCAGCAGCGTGGCGAGCGCCGCGTTGGCGCTGCCCGTCACCGGGTCTTCGATGTTCTCCGCGCCGAGCAGGATCACGCGCAGCTCGAACGTCGCCGGTCCGCCGCGCTCATGCGGCCCGTAGACCGCGATGCCGTGCGTGCCGACTTCCTCGACGAGCGCCTGCAGCGATTCGCGCGCCTGGCCCTGCAGCGTCAGCGCGAGGCACTGCGCGGCGTTCTGCACGCGCACGACGAGCCATGGCGCGCCGTTGTTCACGGCGGCGGGCGGCGCGCTGAAATCGATTACGGCCGAACCGAGCGTGGCGGCGAGCCGGTCGTTCTGCGCGGTGTTCAGCGGCACGATGGTGGCGGGCGGCGCGGCGAACGCCCACTCGCCGTCATCGCGCTCGGCGAGCGTCACGAGACCGACGCCGCATTCCTGCATCAGCCGCCCGGGCGTCTTCGGCGTGTAGCCGCTGTCGATCAACGCGTGCGCGCTGCCGAGCGTCGGATGTCCGGCGAACGGCAGTTCGACCGCCGTCGTGAAAATGCGCACGCGATAGTCGGCGCGCGGATCGGTCGGCGGCAGGAGAAAGACCGTTTCCGAAAGATTGGTCCAGTGCGCGATGGCCTGCATGCGTTCGGTCGAAAGCCCTTCGGCGTCGAAGATCACCGCGAGCGGGTTGCCCTTGAACGGAACCGGCGTGAAGACATCGACCTGCTTGAACTGTACGGTGCGTGAGGACATGATTTTTTTCAGCGTCGTTGAGACATAAAAAAACCCGACGGCCTGAGCGCGTCGGGTTTCGTTCCGAAGCGGAAAGCGCCTTAAGCGACTTCCGCGATCATTTCGATCTCGACACACGCGCCGAGTGGAATCTGCGCGACGCCGAACGCCGAGCGCGCATGCTTGCCGGCATCGCCGAAGACTTCCGCAATTAGCTCCGACGCGCCGTTCGTGACGATGTGCTGCTCGGTGAATTCGAACGTCGAGTTCACGAGGCTCATCAGCTTGACGATGCGCTTCACCTTGTTCAGATCGCCGACGTGCGCATGCAGCGTCGCGATCAGATCGATGGCGACGCTCCTCGCGGCGGCCTTGCCTTCTTCAGTCGTGATGTCGTGGCCGAGCTTGCCGGCGTGCACCTTGCCGTCCTTCTTCGCGATATGGCCGGACAGATACACGGTGTTGCCGCTTTGCGCACTCATCACATAAGCGGCGGCGGGCGCGCCCGCGGCGGGCAGTTCGATGCCGAGTTCCTTCAGCTTGTCGTACACGTTCGATGCCATCGGTTGCTCCTCTAAACGTTGAAAATCAGATGCTCGCGCGAATCAGCGCGCCAAGCTTCGCCACGCCGGCGTCGATCGTTGCGGGCGGCACGGTGACGAACGAGAGGCGCATCGTATGGCGCTCGGGTTCGTTCGCGAAGAACGGGCCGCCCGGCACGAAGGCCACGTTTTGCGCGATCGCCTGCTCCAGCAGCTTCATCGAATCGATATGCTTCGGCAACTTCACCCACACGAACATGCCGCCTTCCGGGCGGTTCCATTCGACTCCGGCGGGCATGTGGCGTTCCAGCGCGTCGAGCATCGCGTGGCATTGATCGCGATAAAGCGCGCGGATGGTCGGCACGTGCCGGTCGAGAAAGCCGTCCTTCACCACTTCGTAGACGATGCGCTGCGTGAGGCTCGGCGTATGCAGATCGGTCGCCTGCTTGGCCTGCACGAGTTTGAAGTGCAACTCCTCGGGCGCGATGATGTAGCCCACGCGCAAACCCGGCGCGAGCACCTTCGAGAACGAGCCGAGATGCACGATGTGGTCGGGCGCCATCGAGAGCAGCGTGGGCAGCGGGGCGCCGGCGTAATCGAGCGCGCCGTACGGATCGTCTTCGATCACCGGGAACGAAGCCTTCTGCGCGAACGCGGCGAGAGCGCGGCGGCGTTCGAGCGGCAGGCGGCGGCCCGTCGGATTCTGGAAGTTCGGCTGCGCGTAGAGCAGGCGCGCGTCGGCGGTGAGCGCGGCATCGAGCGCTTCGGGAATCAGGCCGGATTCGTCGGTGGGCACCTGCGCGTAGTGCGGCTCGAACAGCGAGAACGACTGCAGCGCGCCGAGGTACGTGGGCGTTTCGACGAGCACGCGGCTGCCCGGATCGATGAGCGTCTTGCCGAGCAGATCGAGCGCCTGCTGCGAGCCGGTCGTGATGAGCACCTGCGTCGGGCGGATATGCGCGCCGTTCACCGAGTAGCGCGCCGCGACCCATTCGCGCAGCGGCATATAGCCTTCGGTCGCGCTGTACTGGAGGGCGGCCGCGGCCTGATCGCGCAGGATGTGCTCCGAGGCATGGCGCATTTCCTCGACCGGAAAGGTCGCGGGCGAAGGCAGGCCGCCCGCGAAGGAAATGACTTCCGGCCGTTCCGTGACCTTCAGGATTTCGCGAATCGCCGAACTGGTGAGCTTGCGGGCGCGTTCGGAGAGTTGCCACGGCGTGGCGCGGAGATCGGCTTGATTCATGGAAATGCCTCGGTTGTCTCGGGTGTGTCTCGGGAGTGATTTTTATCGCGGACCGTGCCGCAAACGTCGATTATCGCGCGAGTGCGTCATCTTGCGTGGGTCGTGCGGGCGGCGACCGGCGCGGACGGCGGCGCGGCGCGCACGGCGGCCTTGCGGCCGAGCACGACGGTGACGATCACGGCGGCCGCATACAGCCACGTCGATCCGCTCACGTGTTCGCCGAAGAAAAGCGCGGAAAACGCCATCGTGAAGAAGATCTGCAGCAGTTGCACCTGCCCGACGCGCGCGATGCCGCCCATCGCCAGGCCGGCATACCACGCGAAGAAGCCGATGAACTGCGAAAACAGCGTGACATAGCCGAACGCGAGCCACGTGCGCAGCGCGAGCGGTTCCGGATGCGCCATATGATGCGCCCACGCGAGCCAGCCGACCGGCAGCACCAGAAACGGCGCGGAGACCACGAGCGCCCAGCAGATCACCTGCCAGCCGCCCATCTGACGCGCGAGGCGTGCGCCTTCCGCATAGCCGAGCGCGCCGATGCCGACCGCGACGAGCATCAGCAGGTCGCCGGCCTGCAGGCCGCCGCCGCCCGCCTGCAACGCGAACGCGACGACGATCGCGCTGCCCGCGATCGCGCTCGCCCAGAACGCCTTCGAGGGCCGCTCGTGCGAGAGCCACGCGGCATAGACCGCGACGCACAGCGGCTGCAGGCCGTTCACGACCGCGCCGTGCGAGGCGGGCACGCTTTTCATGGCCCAGGCGGAAAACACCGGAAACGCGATGATGACGCCGAGCGACACCACGGCCAGGCTCTTGACCTGCGGCCACGTCGGCAGCTTTTCGCGACGCCAGAGCAGGAGCGCCGCGGCCGGAACCGCCGCGACGAGCGCGCGCCCGAGGCCGTTCAGGATCGGATGCACCTGCTCGACCACGATGCGGGTCATCGGCAGCGTGAGGCTGAAAATGACGACGCCGATCAGGCCGAGCAGCATGCCTTCGGTTTCGCGGGTCTTCATCGTGTAGCGTCTCCTTGTTTGGACCGGTCGGTCCGATGTGTCAGTCCCGAGTATCGGGTGGTGATGCTGCTTTCGTCGTGCGGCGGCGCTTTGCCGCCTGAGCCGCTTCTTCCTCGCGCCGCTCGGTCGCTTCCGCCGATTCGCCGAGCGTCAGCACGGAGCCGTCCGGCAAATCGAACTCGGCGACGAGCACGGGCGCGCCCGCCGTCGCCTCGACGCGCATCAGATGCGCCGCGCCGAGCCACGCGAGTTGCGCCGCGAGCGTCTGCGCCTCCGGATGAAAACCCGTCAGCGAGCGCAGCGCCACGCCCGATTCCGGCAACGTCGCGCTCGGATGGCGCGGCGTGTCCCACTGAATCAGCGACGGCAGCACGCCGTCGCCCGCGCCTTGCCAGGACGGAAACGCGCCGTCGTCAGGGACGGTGAGGCCCCATGTATTGCCGCCGCGCGACATGGCCGCGACCGGCGCGATGCGATCCGGATACTGCTCGCGCCAGCGCCCGAGCGATTTGGGCCGCTCGACGCGCGCCACCCAGTGCACGAGCTGCGGGCCGTGCGCTTCGAGCCGGTGTTGCAGCGCCGGATCGTCGAGCGCGAAAAGACGCGGCCTCGGCGACTCGGCGGGCGCGGCGGCCGGATCGATCGCGATGACTTCGAGATACGCGCCGTCCCACAAATTCAGCAGGCGGTTGTGCGTGCGCATCGACGGATGCGCACCGCCACCCGCTGTCTCGACGCCGAATTTCACGGCGACGAAGCGCGCGCCTTCTTCCAGCGTGCGTGCGGCGATCACGAGGTGATCGAGTTTGAGTCGATGTTCGGTCATGACGGGCGAAGCGAGCCAAAAAGGGGCCGATAGCATAACGCGTCCCTCGTGCGCGCCGGGAGCCCGAAAGCAAAATGTAGCCGCTATCACCGTAACAGTAACGGTACAATCGGCCCAATACTATTCGGTACAGTTTTTCCTCGGCGCACGCCTGCTTGCGCCGCAGACCGGAGGCTCGCATGTCCGTTCCGCTCGACCAGATTCCCGCCCCGCACGACGCGGCCCAGCTCACGCTCGTCGACCAGTTGGTGCAGTGGGGTCGCCGCCGCATCGACGAGCGCGTGTTCCGTCCCGGCATGCGCATGCCGTCGATCCGCAAGCTCGCGCTCGACAAGGGCGTGTCGCGCTTCACGGTCGTGGAGGCTTACGAGCGGCTCGTCGCGCACGGCTACCTCGATTCGCGGCGCGGCTCCGGCTTCTACGTGCGCGAGCGCAGCGGGCCGACGCTCGTCGCGAAGGGCGAAACGCCGGCGCTCGCGGCGGAGCGCGAGCCGGTGCAGAACACCATCGACGTGGTCTGGCTGCTGCGCAACATGCTGCATACGTCGAGCCCGGAAAAAGGGCCGGGGCTCGGCTATCTGCCGGGACGCTGGCTCGACGGCGAACTGATCACCAACGCGCTGCGCGCGCTGTCGCGCCAGAGCGGTGCGCAGATGCTCGGCTTCGGCACGCCGCAAGGGTTTTTGCCGCTGCGCCAGCAGTTGCAGACGCGGCTCGCGGAACTGGAAATCGGCGCGTCGGCGGCCAGGCAGATCGTGCTCGTGTCGGGCATCACGCAGGCGATCGACCTGATCGCGCGCCTGTACGTCAAGCCGGGCGATGCGGTGATCGTCGGCGATCCGGCGTGGTTCCAGATGTTCGGCCGCTTCGCCTCGCAGGGCGCGCGGCTCATCGGCATGCCGTACACGCAGGACGGCCCCGATCTCGACGCGCTCGAAACGCTGGTCGCGACCTGGCGTCCGAAGATGCTCATCATCAACTCTGTCCTGCAGAACCCGACGGGCACGTCGCTCACGGGCAGCCAGGCGTTTCGCATCCTGCAACTGGCGCAGGAATACGATTTCATCGTCGTCGAGGACGATGTTTACGGCGACCTGTGCCCGCCGGCGTTTCCCGCGACGCGTCTCGCCTCGCTCGATCAACTGAAGCGCGTGATCTTTCTCGGCAGCTTTTCGAAAACGCTCGCGGCGAATCTGCGCGTCGGCTATATCGCGGCGGCGCCCGAGGTGGCGAAGGCTCTGGCCGACCAGAAGATGCTCGTCGGCATGACGAGCCCCGAACTCAACGAACGCGTCGTCTACAAGGTGCTGACGGAAGGGCACTACCGGCGGCATGTCGAGCGCCTGCGCGCGCGGCTCGACGGCGTGCGCGAGAAGACCGCGCGCATGCTGGAGAAGACCGGCCTGCGCCTCTTTGCAACGCCCGGCGCCGGCATGTTCCTGTGGGCGGATGCGGGTGTCGATTCCGATGGCCTCGCGGCAGCGGGACACGAAGCCGGTTTTCTGCTGACGCCAGGCAGTCTTTTTTCGCCGCATCAGTCGCCGACGACGTGGATGCGTTTCAATATCGCCAATTGCGGCGATCCGGCGCTGGCCGAATTCCTCTCGAATTACCTGGATAAGGCCGCGCGACGCAGCGCTTGAGCGCGGCGTCCCGGCAGGTTGTGCCGATCGGCGGGCGCGCGGATGAAATCGGCGAGCACGGATTCATAGCGCGCGAGCGCGTTGTCGACTAGCCGGTAGCGATGCTCGTACAAGCCGCTTTGCCCGTCGCAGAATTTCAGCGCGAAATAGTCCGCGAGCAGATTGCCTTGCGCTTCCATGTTGTAGTCGGACAGACGCTTGCCGTCTCCGAGCGTGTAGGCGTACGGCAAGCCGATGCGCACTGCGCCGCGCAAGCGCACCGGATAGCCGAGCTGGAACTGCCACACGTGCGTCATTTCGTGGATGAACCACATGCGGCCGGCCAAGGCGCAGGCGGAAAAGTCGTCCTGAAAGCAGCCGGGCGGAAAATACAGGTTGCCGTTGGGCGCCATCGCCGTGCGGCGTGGCTGCAGGCCGAACGGCAGATAGGCACAGGCGTGGACCGCGACCTTCGCGTAGTCGATCGCTTCGCCAAACACGAGCCGGGCCATCGCGGTTTCGCCGGGCGTGAGCGGGCGGGCATGGCGTTTTCTGAAGAGCGGCATCGCGGTGCGGGAGGAGAATCGGTCGTTCGCAAGCCACATCTTACGATGGCTCTTGAAAATTGCGGCGCCGCCCTCATATCGGACGAATTCGCGGCGAGGCAAGACAAGAGGGCTGCCCGCCCGATCGACTTCAGGCACCAACGAAATCAACACAGAGGACCCGAGCATGGCGCAAGAAACCATGAGCTTTCAGGCGGAAGTGAAGCAGCTTCTGCACTTGATGATTCACTCGCTGTACAGCAACAAGGAAATTTTCCTGCGTGAGTTGATTTCCAACGCGTCGGACGCCGCCGACAAGCTGCGCTTCGAAGCCATCGAGAACAGCGCGCTGTACGAGAGCGATCCGGATCTGCGCATTCGCGTGTCGTACGACAAGGCCGCGCGCACCGTCACCATCGACGATAACGGCATCGGCATGAGCCGCGACGAGGCCATCTCGCATCTCGGCACCATCGCGCGTTCGGGCACGAAGGAATTCTTCTCGAAGCTCTCGGGCGACCAGCAGAAGGACGCGGCGCTCATCGGGCAGTTTGGCGTGGGCTTCTATTCGGGCTTTATCGTCGCGGACAAGATCACGGTCGAGACGCGCCGCGCTGGCTTGCCGGCGAGCGAGGGCGTGCGCTGGACGAGCGCGGGCGAGGGCGATTTCGAAGTCGAGGACATCGAGCGCGCGCAACGCGGCACCACCATCACGCTGCATCTGCGCGCGGACGAGGACGACCTGCTGTCCACGCACCGGCTCAAGTCGATCATCCAGAAGTATTCGGATCACGTCGCGCTGCCCATCCTGATGAAGAAGGAAGAATGGGACGCCGAAAAGAGCGAGATGGTCACGAAGGACGAGGACGAGACCGTCAATCAGGCGAGCGCGCTGTGGACGCGCCCGAAGAACGACATCACGGACGAGCAGTACAAGCAGTTCTATCAGCACATCTCGCACGACCACGACGACCCGCTCGCCTGGACGCACAATCGCGTCGAAGGCCGCAGCGAGTACACGCAACTGCTGTACGTGCCGAAGCACGCGCCGTTCGATCTGTGGAACCGTGAGCATCGCGGCGGGCTCAAGCTGTACGTGAAGCGCGTGTTCATCATGGACGACGCCGAGCAATTGCTGCCCGCCTATCTGCGCTTCGTGAAGGGCGTGGTCGATTCGGCCGATCTGCCGCTCAACGTGTCGCGCGAAATCCTGCAGGAAAGCCGCGATGTGAAGGCGATTCGCGAAGGCGTGACCAAGCGCGTGCTGTCGATGCTCGAAGACATCGCGACGTCGTCCGCCGAAGCCACGGAAGACGCCGACAAGCAGAAGTATCAGACGTTCTGGAACGAGTTCGGTCAGGTTTTGAAGGAAGGCATCGGCGAGGACTTCAGCAATCGCGAGCGCATCGCGAAGCTGGTGCGCTTCGCATCGACGCAGAACGACAGCGCCGAACAGAACGTGTCGCTCGCCGATTACGTCGCGCGCATGAAGCCCGAGCAGACGAAGCTCTATTACGTCACCGCCGATAGCTGGCAGGCCGCGAAGAACAGCCCGCATCTCGAAGTGTTCCGCAAGAAGGGCGTCGAAGTGCTGCTGCTCACCGACCGCGTCGACGAGTGGATGCTGTCGTTCCTGAACGAGTTCGATGGCAAGCCCTTGCAGAGCGTCGCGCGCGGCGATCTCGATCTCGGCGCGCTCAACGACGAGGAAAAGCAGCAGCAGGAGAAAGTCGGCGAGGAGTTGAAGCCGCTCGTCGAGAAGATGAAGGAAGCGCTCGAAGGCAAGGCGAAGGACGTGCGTCTCACGTTCCGTTTGACGGATTCGCCGAGCTGTCTCGTCGCGGATGAAGGCGACATGAGCGGTTATCTGCAACGCATGCTGAAGGCGGCGGGCCAGAATGCGCCGCAAGCGGAGCCGATTCTCGAAGTGAATCCGGAGCATCCGCTGGTGAAGGCCTTGAACACCGATAGCGCCAACTTCGCGGACTGGTGCCATCTGCTGTTCGATCAGGCGCTGCTTGCCGAAGGCGGCGCGCTGGAAGATCCGGCGAGTTTCGTGAAGCGCACGAACGCGTTGTTGCTGGCGCGTTAAGAAGCTGCGCGCGCTTGAATCAAGACGCGCCGCCGGGAAACCGGCGGCGCGTCTTTCATTTCAGCTTGCGTTCCTTGTTGGACTGCGCAAGAACCGACGCGGCGAGCGTCTTCGTTTCTTCCGAATACTTGTTGCTGTGAAGCACTTCGCTCGCCTTGTGCTCCATCTCGGCGCTCGTTTGCTTGCTGGTGTGCGATTGCGACAAGGCCGAAGCGGCGAGACTTTTCTTGATGGCCGACGCCTTCGGGTCATGCAGCGTTTCCGCCGCGAGATGCGCTACTTTCTGCGATGTCTGTTTCTTGTTCTGCGACATGCGATGTCCTCTCGATAATGTGCCGATGTTCGCGCCTGAAGCGCGGCCGGACCCGGCACACGAACCGGCGGCTCAGTTTCTTTCACGAAGCACGCTGATTCCATACGAATCGTCCTAAGCAAGAGCCGGTCATATAATCCGCAGCATGCTCACGCCCAACGATCCCACCGACGCGCACTGGCGCGTCGTCCCGCTCCCCACGCTTTCCGACGCACAAAAGGACTGGCTCACCCGAGGCGGCTCGCTGACGGCGCACTTGCGCACGCTCGGCGCGGTGACGGTCGAGGTCACGCGCGAGGCCGTCGACATGCCCTGGCGCGACGAAGCGCGCGCCCTGCGCATTACGCCGCGCACGCCCGTGTGGGTGCGCGAAGTCGCATTGAAAGTGGATGGCGTGCCGTTCGTCGTCGCGCACAGCATCGTCGCGCTCGCGCACAGCACGGGCGTGTGGCAGTCGATGCGCCGCCTGCGCACGCGGCCGCTGGCGGAACTGCTCTACAGCGACAGCAGCGTGTCGCGTTCGGCGCTCGCAAGCAGCCGGATTACGGCGCGGCATCCGCTGCACAGGCTGGCGTCGGCGCAGGTCGATGGACGCCATGCGCTCGTCGCGAGACGCTCGGTCTTCAAGCGCCACGGCGCGCCGCTGATGGTCACCGAATGCATGCTCGACGCGCTCTGGACGCGCCTCGCCGCCTCGCATGCGCCGAGCCATCGCGAACATGCGCGCGCTTACGATCACTTAAGCTCGCATGCGAAGCGTGTCGCGCACGGCGAGGCGAAATGAAGCTCGCAGGCTTTCCTCCGGTCGGCGACGAAGCGACGCACACGCTCATCCTCGGCAGCTTTCCCGGCGTCGCGTCGCTCGCGGTCACGCAGTATTACGCGCATCCGCGCAATCAGTTTTGGCGGCTCGTCGGCGCGGCAATCGGCGAAGCGCTGTACGAGCTGAGCTACGACGAACGCCTCGCACGGCTGATGAAACACGGCATCGGCCTGTGGGACGTGCTCGCCGCCTGCGAGCGCGAAGGCAGTCTCGACGCCGCGATCCGCAACGCATCGCCGAACGATTTCGCCGCGTTCCACGTGCGCTTTCCGAAGCTGCGCCGCGTGTGCTTCAACGGCAAGACCTCGGGCAAGTTCGCGCCCGTGCTCGCCGCAGCGGGCTATGACACGCTGGTGCTGCCATCGTCGAGCGCGGCCAATGCTATCCTCTCGTTCGATCAAAAATTGCGCATCTGGCGCGACATCCTCACCACACAATGACCAATCTCATCAAGCGCGCGTCGGCCGAAGCCCGCGCGTTCGGCCGCAAGAAAGACGACAACAAGGCAAAGCGCAAACGCAATGATCGCGATCACGACGATCTCGCGAACGCGCCGCGCATCGACGCGCCGCGCAAGCCGCGCTTCGCGCCTGTGACGTTCTCGGAAGAGGGCGGCGTGCGCTATCTCCACTTCGGCACCGAATGGGTGCAAGGCGCGATGCGCCTGAAAAAGCCCGATCACATCGAGCTCGAATACGCGCAGCAGATGATGGCGTGGCTGCTCTTCATCGAGACGCCCGCGCGCATCGTGCAGCTCGGGCTCGGCGCGGCTGCGCTCACGAAGTTCTGTCATCGCTTTCTGAAGCGCGCGAAGGTGGAAGCCGTCGAGCTGAATCCGGCGGTCGTGATCGCCGCGCGCGCGATGTTCGAGCTGCCCTACGACGACGCGCGCCTCACCGTCACGGAGCGCGACGCGTGGGAGTTCGTCAACGACCGCGCGAATCACGGCACGACCGGCGCGTTGCAGATCGATCTCTACGACGCCACCGCGCGCGGCCCCGTGCTCGACAGCGTGTCGTTCTATCGTGCATGCCGCGCATGTCTCACGCCTGAAGCAGGCGTCGTGACGATCAACCTGTTCGGCGATCATCCGAGCTTCGTGCGCAACATGCGTCACCTGAACGAAGCGTTCGATCGTCGCGTGATCGCGCTGCCCGAAGTGCATGACGGCAATCGCGTCGCGATCGCGTTCGCCGGTCCCGCGCTCGACGTGCCGTTCGCCGCGCTCGATGCACGCGCGAGGCTCATCGAAACGCAACTCGGCCTGCCCGCGCGCAAGTGGGTCAAAGGTCTTGCCGAAAGCGCGGGCGTTGCAACGAGCGGTTCCTTCGCGATCTGATTGACGAAGCACAAGGCCAAGGCCCGCTGCAAGGGTTTTGGCCTATTTACAAAATCCTTTCAAATCAGCGGAATAGTCGGGATTCTCCCTGCTTGACCGTCTTTTAAGGGTCCATATACTCCCTCTGTTATTTCGGGGCGCTTTCAGCGGCGTGTCTACCCGACAACCGGCATCCCGCCGGGCTCGCAATAACCCCAGCGAATCAAAACAAAGAGGAGACCGTTCATGGCCCACGAAGCTGCGACCGGCACCGGACAACCGCGCAATAAGCATTGGCTTTGGCTTCTGATCCTTCCGTGGATCGGTGTGGTATGGGTGCCGTTTTACAACAAGATCGAGCCCGTTCTGTGGGGCTTTCCGTATTTTTACTGGTACCAGCTTCTCTGGGTGCTGATCAGCGCGGTCATCACGGCCGTGGTCTACGTGAAGACCAAGGCGCTGCCCTCCGGCCGTAAGAATGGAGGTGCGGCATGATGAATCTCACCGCAACCATCGTCTTCGTTCTCTTCTTCGTCGGCGTCACGATTCTCGGCTTCGTCGCCGCGCACTGGCGCAAGGGCGATCTCGGCCAGCTCGACGAATGGGGTCTCGGCGGACGCCGCTTCGGTACCATCGTCACGTGGTTCCTGCTCGGCGGCGATCTCTATACCGCCTACACGTTCGTCGCGGTGCCGGCGCTCGTGTTCGGCGCGGGCGCAACGGGTTTCTTCGCGCTGCCGTACACCATCCTCATCTATCCGTTCGCGTTCGTCGTGTTTCCGAAGCTCTGGAGCATCGCGAAGCGTCACGGCTATGTGACCGCCGCCGACTTCGTGCACGCGCGCTACAACAGCCGCATGCTCGCGCTCGCCGTCGCGGTGACGGGCATCGTCGCGACGATGCCGTACATCGCGCTGCAACTGGTGGGCATCGAAGTGGTGATCGGCGCGCTCGGCTTCTCGACGCAAGGCTTCGTCGGCGATCTGCCGCTCATCATCGCGTTCGCGATTCTCGCCGCGTACACGTACACGTCGGGCCTGCGCGCGCCCGCGATGATCGCCGTGGTGAAGGACGTGCTGATCTACATCACCATCATCGCCGCGATGATCGTGATTCCCGCGCAGCTTGGCGGTTTCGGCCACATCTTCAGCACGGTTCCGCCCGAGAAGCTGCTGCTGAAAGCGCCCGACGCGACGAGCCTGAACGGCTACAGCGCCTATGCGACGCTTGCGGTCGGCTCCGCGCTCGCGCTCTTCCTGTACCCGCACTCGGTGACGGCGATTCTGTCGTCGAACTCGGGCAACACGATCCGCCGCAACATGTCGCTCCTGCCGGCGTACTCGCTCGTGCTCGGCCTGCTCGCGCTGCTCGGCTACATGGCGCTGGCGTCGGGCGTGAAGGACATGCCGGAATACGCGTCGTACTTCAAGGCCTATGGCGCGAACTTCGCGGTGCCGGCGCTCTTCCTGCACTACTTCCCGTCGTGGTTCGTGGGCGTGGCGTTCGCGGCGATCGGCATCGGCGCGCTCGTGCCGGCGGCGATCATGTCGATCGCGGCGGCGAATCTGTACACGCGCAACGTGCACCGCGAGTTCGTCAATACGAGGATGACGCCTGAGCAGGAAACCAACGTCGCCAAGCTGGTGTCGCTGATCGTGAAGGTCGGCGCGGTCGTGTTCATTCTCGCGCTTCCGCTGACCTACGCCATTCAGTTGCAACTGCTCGGCGGCATCTGGATCATCCAGACGCTGCCCGCGCTCGTGCTCGGCCTCTATACGCGCGTGCTCGATCATCGCGGCCTGTTGCTCGGCTGGGCGGTCGGCATCGGCGTCGGCACGTGGATGGCCGTCTCGCTGCAACTGAAAGGCTCGATCTATCCGCTGCATCTCTTCGGCTATGTCGTGCCGGGCTACGCGGCCGTGTGGGCGCTGATCGCGAACCTGATCGTTTCGATCGTCGTGAGCGTGCTGGTGCGCGTGCTGGGCCTCAAGCGCTCGGAAGACCGCACGCGTCCGGAAGACTATCTCGACATCGTGGAAGGCTGATCCGTACCGCCGTGGCCGCGCGTCGGGCAGCCGTTCGACGCGCGGCCCCAAAAGCTGGTAAAACGCCCGTAGCAGCCGAATGGCCGTTACGGGCGTTTCGTTTTCTTTTTCGTTTCGTTTTCGTTTTTCGACCGCCTTCGTTGTGAGGCGTGTGTCTTCACCGACGCGAGCGAACCATGCTTTCACCGACATCGACGTCAGCCCGGCGCAGCCAACTCGCGCGCCTTCTGCACTGGATCGCCTCGCCGTATTTCCGCTACCGGCACGCGGCCCTGATCCACGCGGTGCGCGTCGGCCTCGCGATGGCCGTGTCGATCGCCGTCACGACGGGCATCGACATGCCGCACGGCGTGTGGGCGTCCGTTTCGGTGCTCGTCGTGATCGGCGGCTTGCAGCACTACGGCAACATCCGCAAGAAGGCGGCGGAACGCGCGGTCGGCACGATGCTCGGCGCGTCCTTTGGTCTCGTGCTCATCATCGCGCAAATGCTCACCGGCTCGTCGATGGTGTTCTTCGTGCTGATGTGCGTGATCGCGGGCGGCTGCGCCTACTACGCGATCGGCAAGGCGGGTTATGTCGCGCTGCTCACGGCGATCACGATGGTGATCGTCTCCGGCCACGGCGACCTGCCGCTTTCCACCGGCCTGTGGCGCACGGCAAACGTGCTGATCGGGGTCGTGATCGCGCTCGGATTCTCGTTCGTGTTGCCGCAGTACGCGACCTATTCGTGGCGCTACCGTCTCGCGGACAATCTGCGCGAATGCGCGAAGCTCTACGGCGCCCTGCTCGACGGCACGCCGCTTCTCGCGGAGGAGTCCGCCCAGCGCTTTTTCAAGATGAGCCAGCGGCTCGTGCAGTCGAGAGGGCTGATGGAATCGGTCTCGAAGGAAACCGACGTGTCGATGGCGCGGCTCGAAGAAATCCAGCGGCTGCACCGCTCGATTCTCGCGGCGCTGGAGTTGCTGGTAGGCTCGATGCCCGAAGCGGCGGGCGCATCGCCGGACCGTTTCGCGATCGCGTGCACGCCGCGCGAATACACGGTGCGCCAGCAACTCCTGCAGATGGCCCGTGCGTTGCGCTTCGGGCGCGTGGGCTTGCTTTATCGCGCGGTGGAGTTATCGCCGCTGCCGCCGCCGCACATCGACGAGAAGGCCAGCGACGCGACGCAGGGCATGCACTGGCTCGCGATGCGTTTCGTCGAGCAGGTGGAACGCTTGCGGCTGCGTCTGTCGGAAATCGAGCGGCAGTGGAATATCGAAGGCGCGCGGCCGCTTGGCGAGTAAGGGTTCGTTGACGAGGTTCAGGCGGCCTGAACTTCGTCGGGCTGCACCACGTTGATGAGCCAGGGCACGCCGAAGCGATCCGTCAGCATGCCGAAGCCTTGCGTCCAGAACGTGTTTTGCCACGGCGTGAGCACGTTGCCGCCTTCGGCGAGCATGTTGAAGATGCGCTCGCCCGCGGGCGCGTCGTCCGCGGCGATCGACAGCGTGAATCCGGAGTAGTCCTTGCGCGGCTGGCCGTAGCGGCCGTCCGACACCATGATCGCGTTCGGTCCGACGTGGAACACCGCGTGCATGACCTTGTCCTGCCAGTCGGGCGGGGCGTTGCCGCCGTCGGGCGCATCGCGGAAGCGGACCAGCGCGGCGATCTGCGCGCCGAATGCGGCCTGATACAGTTCGAGCGCCGCGGCGCAGTCGCCGTTATAGAAAATGTAGGTATCCAGTTGCATGACCGAACGGCTCCGTGCATAGAAAGCGGACATGCCGCCAGAGCACGGAAGTCTATTGCAACGCGATGCCGCATTGACTCGGAATTAGTCAAATTGCGTCACGAAGAAGCGCAATGAAAAAAACCGCAAATCGAAACCTTGCGTAGGCTCGATTTGCGGTTCTGTCCGTGGACTTTCAGACCATCGGATGAGGACGATTTACTGCAACGAGGTGATCAGCTTTTCGAGCTTGATCGCGTCGGCGGCGAAGGTGCGGATGCCTTCCGCGAGCTTTTCGGTCGCCATTGCGTCGTCGTTCACGAGGAAGCGGAAGGTCGGCTCGTCGACGCCGATTTTCTCCACGTTCTCGTTCTTGACGTTTTCCGGCGAGAGCTTGCGCTCCACCTTGTCGTTACTGTCGGCGAGCTTCTTGAGCAAATCGGGGCTGATCGTCAGCAGATCGCAGCCGGCCAGCTCGGTGATCTGGCTCACCGTGCGGAAGCTCGCGCCCATGACCTCGGTCTTGTAGCCGAACTTCTTGTAGTACGAGTAGATGCGGCGCACCGACTGCACGCCCGGATCGTTCGCGCCGCCGTTCTTCGCTTCGTCCCATTCAGCGCCGGCGGACTTCTTGTACCAGTCGTAGATGCGGCCGACGAACGGCGAAATGAGTTGCGCGCCCGCTTCGGCGCATGCGACGGCCTGCGCAAGCGAGAAGAGCAGCGTCATGTTGCAGTGGATGCCTTCCTTTTGCAGCACTTCCGCCGCGCGGATGCCTTCCCACGTCGATGCGAGCTTGATCAGCACGCGATCGCGGCTCACGCCCGCGTTCTCGTACAGCTTGATGATGTCGTGCGCCTTGTCGATCGAGGCCTTCGTGTCGAACGAGAGGCGCGCATCCACTTCCGTCGAGACGCGGCCCGGAATGATCTTCAGAATCTCGGTGCCGAACGCGACCAGCAGATTGTCGATGATCTGCGGCATCGGCTGCTTCGCGTGCTCCTTGACGGTCTTTTCGAGCAGCGGCTTGTAATCGTCCTTCTGGACGGCCTTCAGAATGAGCGACGGATTGGTCGTCGCGTCCTGCGGCTTGAATGCGATGAATTGCTGGAAGTCGCCCGTGTCGGCGACGACGGTCGTGTATTGCTTGAGCTGGTCGAGAGCGGATGTCATGTCGAGTCTGAGACGCGATGCGCCTTGTCAAAGTGCGGTCGTAACCCGCGGATTGCCCATGAATGCGACGCCGCGCGGCGACTTCGTTCGCGCGGCGCGCCCCTGAATGTCATTCCCTCATTCTAGTCCCGAGCGCGGCGAGCGCGCTGAGTGCGTGTGAATCCGTTTGAACCGGTGCCGCGCGCTGCCGGTTTCGACCGGGCGCGCGAGCACGCGTTCAATCGGCGGCGTAGGCGAGCTCGTGCCAGCGCCGCACCGTGCCCGAGCCGAGCTGGCCGCGCGCGAACCGCATCTTGCGGACCTCGTCGAGCGCGTGCGCGTCTTTCGCGGCGTCGCCGCAGCTCATCTTCAGCACGACGTCCTGCACGTGCCCGGCGTCGTCGAGCAGCACGCGCACGATCGTCTTGCGTTTCTGGGCGCCGGGCGCGCTGCGCGCGAGCAGTTTATCGATCAAAGCCATGACGGAATACCACCAACCTATGACAAAAATCCGGCCGGAAATTCGGGGCCGATTCCGCCATTGTAGGCTGCCTCAGGGTCGCCGCGCGTTGAGCACGACATGCGTCACGATGCCCGCGACCAGTCCCCAGAACGCCGGGCCGATCGACAGCAGCGTCAGGCCCGAGGCCGTCACCATGAAGGTGACGAGCGCGGGCTCGCGCTGGCGCGCGTCCTGCATCGCGTTGGTGAGGCCGCTCATGATCGAGCCGAAGAGGGCGAGCGCCGCGACGGACACGACGAGCTCCTTCGGAAAGGCCGCGAACAGCGCGGCGATGGTCGCGCCGAACGTGCCCGCGATCAGATAGAAGATGCCGCACCAGACGGCCGCCGTGTAACGCTTGTCGCGATTCTCGTGCGCTTCGCGGCCGGTGCAGATCGCGGCGGTGATGGCGGCGAGATTCACGCCGTGCGAGCCGAACGGCGCAAGCACGAGCGAGGCGATGCCGGTGGTCGAGATGAGCGGCGCGGAGGGCGTCGCGTAGCCGTCCGCGCGCAGCACGGCGAGTCCGGGCACGTTCTGCGAGGCCATCGCGACGACGAAAAGCGGCACGCCGATGCTGATGGCCGAGGCGAGCGAGAACGCGGGCATCGTGAAGACGGGATGCGCGAGCGCGACATGAAAGCGCGAGAAGTCGAGCAGCCCGAGCCCGCCCGCGACCGCGACGCCCACCACGAGCGTCGCCGGAATCGCGTAGCGCGGCGTGAAGCGCTTCGCCGTGAGATACGCGAAGAACATCACGAGGACGAGCGCCGTGCGATGTCCGGCGGCGCGAAAGATTTCGATGCCGATCTCGAACAGGATGCCCGCGAGCAGCGCGGCGGCGATGCCCGACGGGATGCGTTTCATCAGCGTGTCGAACCAGCCGGTGAGGCCGACCGCGGTCAGCAGCACCGCGCAGACGATGAACGCGCCGATCGCATCGGCATACGCGACATTCGGCAGCGACGAGACGAGCAGCGCCGCGCCGGGCGTCGACCACGCGACGACGACCGGCGCGCGGTAGCGCAGCGACAGGCCGATCGTGCAGACTGCCATGCCCATGGAAAGCGCCCAGATCCAAGATGAAATCTGCGCGTCGGTGAGATGCGCGGCCTGACCCGCCTGGAACATGAGCACGAGCGAACTGGTGTAGCCGGTCATCATCGCGACGAAGCCGGCGACAACCGTGGACAGCGACGTGTCAAAGAGAAAACGCGGCGCGGCGGGCGCCGGAGCGGATGCTTTCATGTCGAGTTTCTTATTTGGACAGCGCGCGCATCGCGGCTTCGAGGCCGGCCATCGTGAGGCCGTACATGCGGTTGCCGAGGACGTTGCGGATCGCGGCGATCGACTGCCGGTATTCCCATAGCCGCTCGGGCTCGGGATTGAGCCACGCATGATGCGGAAACTGATCCGCCAGACGGCGCAGCCACACCGCGCCCGCCTCGGCATTGTTGTATTCGACGGAGCCGCCCGGCTGAAGCACTTCGTAGGGACTCATGGTGGCGTCGCCGACGAAGATCAGCTTGTAGTCCGGCGTGAACTTGTGCAGCACGTCGAAGGTGGGCGTGCGTTCCTGATGACGGCGGCGATTGTTCTTCCACAGATAGTCGTACACGCAGTTGTGGAAGTAGTAGAACTCGAGATGCTTGAACTCGGCCTTCGCCGCCGAGAAAAGCTCTTCGACGCGCTTGATGTGATCGTCCATCGAGCCGCCGACATCGAGCAGCATCAGCACTTTCACGTTGTTGTGGCGCTCGGGCACCATCTTGAGATCGAGCCAGCCCGCGTTGGCGGCGGTGCTGCGGATCGTGTCGGGCAAATCGAGTTCTTCGGCCGCGCCTTCGCGCGCGAAGCGCCGCAGACGCCGCAACGCGACCTTGATGTTGCGCGTACCGATTTCCACCTGATCGTCGTAATCCTTGTACGCGCGCTCGTCCCACACTTTCACGGCCGTGCGATTGCCCGACGATTCACCGCCGATGCGAATGCCTTCCGGGTTGTAGCCGCCATGCCCGAACGGCGACGTGCCGCCCGTGCCGATCCACTTGTTGCCGCCTTCGTGACGTTCCTTCTGCTCGTCCATCAGTTCCTTCAGGCGCTCCATCAGCTTGTCGAGGCCGCCGAGCGCCTCGATGCGCTTCTTTTCCTCCGCCGTGAACTCGCGGTCGAGGCGTTTTTTGAGCCAGTCGAGCGGAATGTCGAAGGCTTCGTCGGGCAACTGCGTCACGCCGTGGAAGTAGGCGCCGAACGCGCGGTCGAACTTGTCGAAGTATTTCTCATCCTTCACGAGCGTCATGCGCGCGAGGAAATAGAACTCGTCGAGCGATGGCGAGATCACCCGCGCCTTCAGCCCTTCGAGCAAGGTCAGATATTCCTTGACCGAGACGGGCAGCTTCGCGTCGCGCAGCGAGTAGAAGAAGTCGATCAGCATGGCGCGCTCTCCATCGTGACGTAGTTCAGCGGTCGAGCCGGTAGTTGAGATTGGCGCGCACCGCCGGCCATTCCGACTGGATGATGGAAAACACGACGGTGTCGCGCAAGACGCCATCGCGGCCGATCTGATGGTTGCGCAGAATGCCGTCCTGTTTCGCGCCGAGCCGCGCGATCGCCGCACGCGATGCGTGATTCATGAAATGCGTGCGGAACTCGACCGCGATCGCGTTCAGCTTCTCGAATGCGTGCGTGAGCAGCAACAGCTTGGCTTCGGTGTTGAGCGCGGTCTTTTGCATGCGCTTCGCATACCACGTATGGCCGATCTCCAGCCGCCGGTTCGCTTCGTCCACCGCGAAATAGCGCGTCGAGCCGACGATGTCGCCCGTTTTCGCATCGATGACCGCGAAGGGATGCGCGCCGAGGCGGTCGCGCATGTCCAGCGCGGTCTCGATATAGGCGCGCGTCTTGTCGGGCGAGGGCACGAAGGTGTACCAGAGCTTCCACAATTCGCCGTCGCTCGCGGCGGCCGTCAGCGCCTGTTCGTGCTCGTGCGTGAGCGGCACGAGCTTCACATGTGCGCCTTCCAGCGTGACGGGTTCGATCCAGCGGCTCATTGTCTAGCGATGGTTGCGGTTCATGAAAAGCAGCCGTTCGAAGAGCGCGACATCCTGCTCGTTCTTCAGAAGCGCGCCGTGCAGCGGCGGCACGATCTGCTTCTGATCCGACGAGCGCAGCGCTTCGGGCGGAATGTCTTCCGCGAGCAGCAGCTTGAGCCAGTCGAGCAGTTCGGAGGTCGACGGCTTCTTCTTCAGCCCCGACACCCCGCGCAATTCGAAGAAGCTCTGCATGGCCGCGGCCAGCAGTTCCTGCTTGATGCCGGGAAAATGCACGTCGACGATCGCTTTCATCGTCTCGGCGTCGGGGAACTTGATGTAGTGGAAGAAGCAGCGGCGCAGGAACGCGTCCGGCAACTCCTTCTCGTTGTTCGACGTGATGATGACGAGCGGCCGATGCTTCGCTTTCACGAGCTCGCGCGTCTCGTAGACGTAGAACTCCATGCGGTCGAGCTCACGCAGCAGGTCGTTCGGAAATTCGATGTCCGCCTTGTCGATCTCGTCGATGAGCAGCACGCTTTGCTGGTCGGAATCGAACGCCTGCCACAGCACGCCCTTGACGATGTAATTGCGGATATCCTTCACGCGTTCGTCGCCGAGCTGCGAATCGCGCAGGCGCGATACCGCGTCGTATTCGTAGAGGCCCTGCTGCGCCTTGGTCGTCGATTTGATATGCCATTGCAGGAGCGGCATGCCGAGCGCGCCCGCCACTTCTTCTGCGAGCATGGTCTTGCCGGTGCCGGGCTCGCCCTTGATGAGCAGCGGCCGTTGCAGCGTCATCGCGGCGTTGACCGCGAGCTTGAGATCGTCGGTTGCGACGTATTGCGATGAGCCTTCGAAACGCATGACGAAGATCCGGTTGGCAAAAAAATCCCAGTATAAGTCAGAAGACCTTTCGGCATTGAGGCCCGCCGGGTATCGTTTGAGCCGCTCCATCGGCGGGTGGCCGCATGCGTCGGGATGCGATTCTAGCGAGCGCGCAGGCGGGCTCGTCGGTTGTACAGGGACGAAATGTCGCAGGCCAAACCACTGCGTTTCAGCCGGTTCCCATTGCCAGCAAGGCTTCCGCGCGGTTCGTGTGTGGACGGAGGGTAGGTCGCGCGGTACAATTAGCGCGATTTTTTTGGCCTGCGTGGCGACAGACCCTGCAGCAGCAAACAGTCCCGAGAAGGTTGTAGCGCGCTCGGCGCGGGCCACGGCCTTTTGAGCGCCGGATTTCCCCTCAAGCCAGGTTAGAAGAGCTATGAACAATTTCGTCGGCAAATGTGCCGTGATTGCAGCGCTGTCCGGTCTCGCCGGCTTCGCGACCGAGGCGTCGGCCGACGTCGTCGGCAACGCGAAGGCTGCGGAGGGCAAGGTCGCGATGTGCATCGGCTGCCACGGCATCCCCGGCTATCGCACCGCGTACCCCGAGGTCTATGAAGTGCCGATGCTGGGCGGCCAGAACGCGCAGTACATCGCCAATGCGCTGCATGCCTACAAGAAGGGCGACCGTCATTTCGACACGATGCGCGCCATCGCGACGACGCTCTCGGATCAGGACATCGCCGATATCGCCGCGTACTACGCTGCGCAGACTCCCCAATCGAAGAACAATCCCGACAAGTAATCCCGGCGTCGAAGCACGCCAGAGCGACAAGGGGAAGGAGAATTCATGAAGCCCTCCAAGGCACTTCAAAGCAGCTTCAAGGCAGCATGCGCGGCAGCGGCGCTGATCGGCATGACGTCGTTCGGCGTGGCGCACGCGGCCGACGTGAGCAACGGCAAGGCGCTCTCGGACAGCCACAACTGCGCGGCCTGTCACGGCCCCGGCCTCAACAAGCCGGTGAGCGGCGAGTATCCGCGTCTCGCGGGTCAGCATGCGACCTATATCTACTGGGCGCTGCGCCAGTATCAGATCGGCGGCAACAACCCGAACTTCGGCCGCAACAACGCCATCATGGCGGCGCAGGTGCAAAGCCTGTCGCAGAGCGACCTGAAGGATCTCGCGGCTTATATCGAATCGCTCGACGGCAGTCTCGTGCTGAAGAAGTAAGCGCGCGTCTTTCGGCCCGGCCGCAGACAAACGAAACACCCCGCTCGAAGCGGGGTGTTTTGCTTGATGGGCCGGTTTCGATGCTCAGTCGCGCGAAGCACGCCGCTCGATCAGGGCGAGATAGGCGTCGGTGTCCGGCGGCGTGCCCGAGCGCTGCGCTTCCCAGATCACTTGCCCGAGGCAGTCCATGATGGCGTGCTGTGCGTCGTGCGGCGAGCCGAGCCGCGCGACGAGCCTGTCGTGCGCCCGGCGGATGCCCGGCGGCTGATCGATCGACAACTGCTCGCTGATCGCCAGATGCATCGACAGATGCAAAAACGGATTGGTCTGGCCGCGATCCGGCGAGTAATCGGTGTCGCGCGCTTCGGGGTTCGCGAGCGCGTCGTGATATTCGGGATGCTCGCCGATCCAGTCGGCGGCCATGCTTTCGAGCGGCGTCAGGATTTCGCCGGCGCGCTCCTTGCGCCACGTCTCGGTGAAGAACTGGCGAACTTCGTCGCGGCTGGGGTTGAACATAAGGTATTGATTCGATGCGGGTTTCGTAACCCGCTATTGTAGACTGCGGCGCCGCGGGCCGCTCATTCCACCGGCGCGGGCGTCTTCGGCCGGTATTCGCAGAGCGGCTCGATCGCGCAATGCCAGCACTCGGGCACGCGCGCCTTGCAGACATAGCGCCCGTGCAGAATGAGCCAGTGGTGCGCGTCGTGCAGGAACTCCTTCGGCGTGAATTTTTCGAGCGCGGTCTCGACCGTGCGCACGTCCTTGCCGGGCGCGAGCCCCGTGCGGTTCGCGACGCGGAAGATGTGCGTATCGACGGCGATCGTCGGATGCCCGAACGCCGTGTTCAGGATGACGTTCGCGGTCTTGCGGCCGACGCCCGGCAGCGCTTCGAGCGCTTCGCGATCGTCCGGCACGTCTCCGCCGTGTTGGTCGATGAGAATCCGGCACGTCGCGATCACGTTCTTCGCCTTCGTGCGATAGAGCCCGATGGTGCGGATATAGTCCGAGACGCCTTCTTCGCCGAGCGCGAGCACCGCCGCCGGTGTGTTGGCGACGGGAAACATCTTGCGCATCGCCTTGTTCACCGAAACATCCGTGGCCTGAGCGGAAAGCATCACCGCGATCAGCAGTTCGAAGGGCGTCGTGTATTCGAGCTCGGTCGTCGGATGCGGATTCAGGCTTTGCAGCGTTTCGTAGATGGCGCGGCGCTTGGTGGCGTTCATTCGTGGCGTTGATTTTTGGCGTTCACGTTGGCGGAGCGCTCGCCCTCGCCGGGATGGGACGCGTTTTCGCCGTCCGTCAGTCCGAGCCGGCGGCGGCGCGCCTCGGCCGCGTCGATCTGCGCCTGAACATCCGTGCTGACATGCTCGGTGTTCTTCGGACCCGCGCCGAGGCTGGCCATCTCTTCCTTTTTCTTGCGCGCACGTTCGAGCGCGGCCTGGATGATCGCGCGCTTCTTCGCTTCGGGATCGTCCTGCGCGGCGGGCGCTTCGGGCTTTTCCTGTGCTTTGGATTCGGCCTGCGAGCGCGACGCCTGGCGCGCGTTCGCCCGCGCTTCGGCCGCCGCGCGCTCGCGTTCGAGGCGCGTCATGCGGCGGTCATGCCGCGCGCGCGCGGCATCGGCTTCCTCCTGGCTCCATGCGTCCCAGCCGATGCGCTGGCCGGTCACGGGGAGCATCGCGATGCAATCAACCGGGCAGGGCGGTACGCACAGATCGCAGCCGGTGCACAGTTCGGCGATGACCGTATGCATCTGCTTCGCCGCGCCGGCGATTGCATCGACCGGGCAAGCCTGCATGCACAGCGTGCAGCCGATGCACACGTTCTCGTCGATGACGGCGAGCGGGCGCGCGCGCTCCTCGCCATGTGTCGTGTCGAGCGGGATCACGGGCTTGTCGAGCAGCGCGGCGAGGCGCGCGATGCCTTGCGCGCCGCCGGGCGGGCACTGGTTGTAGTTCGCCTCGCCCGCGGCGATGGCTTCGGCGTAGGGACGGCAGGCCGGATAGCCGCACTTGGTGCATTGCGTCTGCGGCAGCAGGTCTTCGATGCGCTCTGCGAGCGTTCTGGAAACGGTGGCGGTCACGGGGAATGGCGATGTTGCCTTGGGGACTGGCGCGGCATGGCGCGCTCGGCTTTAACCGTCATTATCGCCGAAGTCGTCAACGGTCGTGCCGAATGTCTTTCAATCCTAATTGCCAATGTTCGTTCAATGTGCGCATAATCGAAGTGCTTTTCCGTTTGACCGCAGGACGGTGTTTCCCAATTAACCAATGGGCAGCGCCCGTTCACGTCATGTACCCCATTGCGGGCCGCGTGACGCTAACCCGGCAACGCGGCTCCCGAGTCATGCCATCATGAATCAGCCGAAAATCAAAAGAGATCCGGAAGGCACCCGGCGCCGTATTTTGCTTGCCGCCGCAGAGGAATTCGCGGCCGGTGGGCTGTTCGGCGCTCGCGTCGATCAAATTGCGCGCCGGGCGGAGACCAATGAGCGCATGCTCTATTACTACTTCGGTAGCAAGGAGCAGTTATTCACGGCGGTGCTGGAACACGCGCTTGCCGCGCTCGTCGACGCCGAGCGCACGCTCGAACTCGACGGCATTGCGCCCATCGAAGCCATGACGCGCCTCGCGCATTTCGTCTGGGATTATTACCGCGACCATCCCGAGCTGTTGCGGCTCATCAATAACGAAAATCTGCACGAAGCGCGGTATATCAAAGGATCGAATCGAATACGCGAGCTGATTTCGCCTATCGTCGCGACGCTCACGGCCATTCTCGATCGCGGACAGAAGGCAGGATTGTTTCGCACCGATGTCGATCCGCTCAAGTTCTACATCATTCTGTCGGGGCTCGGCTATTACATCGTCTCGAATCGCTTCACGCTGGAAGCCACTTTCGGTCTCGACTTCAGCGAGCAGGGGCAGCGCGACCAGATCGTGCGGATGAATACCGAATTGCTGATGGCGTATCTGACGCGCCGCTGATTCGCGAAGTTCGCGCACGCGTTGCCGGAAGAAAAAACGTCGCGCCTTTTGCAGGGCGCGACGTTTTCATTTGATGCGATGGAATCGGTTTCGACGCTTTTCAGCTCAGACGTTCACGCCGGCACCGCTTCGGTTTTCGGCGTCTTGTCGTGTTCGAGGATGAACTCGCGCAATTGCGGATACACCATCGTGCGCCAGCGCCGGCCCGAGAAAATGCCGTAGTGACCGGCCTTTTCCGCCGTGAAATGCCGCTTGTGCTTCGCCGGGAGGCCGGTGCACAGATCGTGCGCGGCGCGCGTCTGGCCGCTGCCGGAAATATCGTCGAGTTCGCCTTCGATCGTGAAGAGCGCGGTGTGCTTGATGTCCTGCGGACGCACGAGCTCGCCTTCGACTTCCCACGTGCCTTCCGCGAGCCGGAACTCCTGGAACACGACGCGGATGGTCTCCAGATAATACTCGGCGGCCATGTCGAGCACGGCGTTGTATTCGTCGTAGAAACGGCGGTGCTGTTCGGCGTCGTCATCGTCGCCGCGCAGCAGGTTTTGATAGAAGTCCCAATGGGCCGTGAGATGGCGTTCCGGATTCATCGCGACGAAGCCCGCGTGCTGCAGGAAGCCCGGATACACCTTGCGGCCGACGCCCGGATAGTTCGCCGGCACCGTGTAGATGACGTTGTTCTCGAACCACTCGTAGGAATGCTCATTGGCGAGCGAGTTGACGGACGTGGGGCTGCGGCGCGCGTCGATCGGGCCGCCCATCATCGTCATGGTGCGCGGCGTGTCTTCGCCGCGGCTCGCCATCAGCGAAATGGCGGCGAGCACCGGCACGGTCGGCTGACACACCGAGATCACGTGCAGATCCTTCGCGCCGATATGGCGGATGAATTCCTGAATGTACGCGACGTAGTCGTCCAGATGGAACGGGCCGTTCTCGATCGGCACCATGCGCGCGTCGATCCAGTCGGTGATGTAGACCTTGTGGTCCTGCAGCAGGGTCTTCACCGTATCGCGCAAGAGCGTCGAATGATGGCCGGAAAGCGGCGCGCACACCAGCACGATCGGCTCGTTCTTGAGCTTGGTGACGGTGCCGCTGTCGTCCGCGAAGCGCTTGAAGCGCAGCAGGCGGCAGAACGGCTTTTCGACGACCGTCTGCTCGACGATCGGAATGTTGTGGCCGTCCTTGACGATCTGATGAATGCTGAACTCGGGCTTTTCGTAGTCTTTTCCGAGCCGGTAGAGCAACTCGTACGCGGCGGCCAGACGGCTCGAACCGGGAACGTAGGCGAGGGGGCTGGCCGGGTTGACAAAAGACTTCGATGCGGCCTGGGCCCATGCTGTGAGGGGAGACAGCACGGCTCGCTGAAATTCGTGAATTTGATAGAGCATGGTTGCCCCAGTAACTCCGGTGAAACCGGTACGCCCGTTGATCCCGGCAAACCTCCCGGGGATGAGCTTCAACGGCATTCGAAGATCCCCGGCGGCGCGGCGGGCTGTCGCCGCGCTGCGGGGCACTGTCTTTCCTGCGACGCTGCATGCCTTTTCTGTGTTGCCACCTGCGCGTTATCGACCCTCAGCAACAAATCCTTGAGTCTAGGCAAGATTTTCCGCGCATTAAATGTTCAATTCAACCAACCGGTTGAAATTGCCGGCCTGGAAACAACACATCTGCGAATACTAGCTTTTGTGCATTGCACCAATATTACCGTGCGCCGCCCGTTTTCGCCAAACAAAACAGCTATTTAAGATTTTCCCGCCGCCGCATCGACCGCTGCGGGGGCATCCGCGTCCTCGTGGTTCTCCGAGCCAGTCGGCTGGCCGGTCGCCTTGGCCATCTCTTCCTCGTGCCGCATCAGGTTCATCCCAGTGTGCACGAGCGCCACGTGGGTGAAAGCCTGCGGAAAGTTGCCCACCATGCGCTTCGCCACCGTGTCGTACTCCTCGGCCAGCAAGCCGACGTCGTTCGCGAGACCGACGAGGCGCTCGAACATCCGGTGCGCCTCGTCGATCCGGCCCTGCAACGCCAGGTTGTCGACCAGCCAGAAGCTACAAGCTAGAAACGTGCCTTCCCCAGGCGGCAGTCCATCGGAGACTTCGGCGGTGTGATAGCGCTTGACAAGACCATCGTGCGTCAAATCGGTCTCGATCGCATGTACGGTTCCGGTCACTCGCGGATCTTTTGGCGGCAAAAATCCGAGCAAGGGGATGAGCAGCAGGCTCGCGTCGAGCGCGTCGCTGCCGTACGCCTGCGTGAACGAGTTCAGCTTCGGGTTCCAGCCTTTCTTCAGCACTTCCGCGCGGATGCGCGCGCGCATCTCGCGCCAGTGATCGATCGGACCGGGCAGCTCGAACTTCTCCGCCGACTTGATCGCGCGGTCGTACGCGACCCACGCCATGACTTTCGAAAAGGTGAAGTGTTGGGGCCCGCCGCGCACTTCCCAGATGCCTTCGTCGGGTCGATCCCAGATCGTGTCGAGGTGCTCCAGCATCGCGCACTGGATCGACCATGCGGTTTCGTCGGTCTGCAGGCCGCCGACGCGCGCGAGGTGCAGCGCGTTCATCACTTCGCCATAGACGTCGATCTGCAACTGGTCGACCGCGCCGTTGCCGATGCGCACCGGCGCCGCGCCCTCGTAGCCCGGCAGCCACGGGATTTCCCACTCGGGCAGGCGGCGCTCGCCCGCGATGCCGTACATGATCTGGATCTGCGAGGGCGAGCCGGCCATCACGCGGCCGAGCCACGCCCGCCACGCGCGGGCTTCGTCGTAGTAGCCGCCGCGCATCATCGCGAGCAGGGTGATGGTCGCATCGCGCAGCCAGCAGTATCGATAATCCCAGTTGCGCGTGCCGCCCAGTTGCTCGGGCAGCGAGGTGGTCGGCGCAGCGACGATGCCGCCGGTCGGCTCGTACGCGAGCGCCTTCAAGGTGATGAGCGAGCGGCGGATGGCGGGCGCCCACTGGCCCTTGAGCTCGCTCTGGCCCGACCATTCGCGCCAGTGGTTCTCGGTGCGCGCAAGCTGCGTATGCGGATCGGACGCGTGCGGCACGCGCAGATGCGATTGCGAATAGCACAGCGAGAAGGGCACGCGCTCGCCGGCGCTCACATCGAAGCAGGCGGTCGTATGCATGTTTTCGCCGACGAGCTCGACGGGCGTGCGCAGCACCGCCAGATCGGGCCCGGCGATCGCGCGGATGCCGCTGTCGTCGGGCAGGCGGCTGACCCAGGGCACGGCCGAGCCGTAATCGAAGCGCAGCACCAGTTCCATCTTCATGCGCACGGTGCCGCGCCGTCCGATCACGATGCGCACGAGTTCCGAATGCCCGTTGCGCAGCGGCATGAAGTCGACGATCGTCACCGCGCCCTGCGGCGTCTCGAAATCGGTCTCGAGGACGAGGGTGTCCTCGCGATAGCGGCGTTTGATGACGGGCATCTCGCCGTCGGCCATCTCCGGGGCGATCAGCCATCGTCCGTGCTCCGGCGTGCCGAGCAGCGCGGCGAAACACGCGCCGGAATCGAAGCGCGGCCAGCACAGCCAGTCGACCGAGCCTTCGCGGGAAATGAGGGCGGCCGTGTGGCCGTCGCCGACCATCGCGTAATCTTCAATCAGTGCAGGCATGAGCGAACATCATCCTCCTGGCGGCGGGGGCTGAACCAAAGCGCGCGCCGCGGGTTGAGCGGGAGATCCGGGACGCATGCTGCGAGCGTGCTCCGGGCAAGCGCCGCGTCCACGACATACGGGACGTCACGCATGCTTTCTGGCCGCATTCTGCCGCATTCGTTCGATCCGAGCAGAAAAGCGGGCCGGGCACGCAGCGCGCCGCGCCATGCGGCATGCGACAGCATGCCGCGGGCAACTGGCGGAAAGCGCGAACGAAGCGCCGATGAATCCGTTGAAAAAACATTCGACTGATGTTTACAATGAAGTTTCGCGAAAGCTTTCGGCGCGGTTTCCCTTGTTTCTTCTTGTTACGCGGTGCGGCTGAAACTCTTTGACCTTTCGCGCGTCTTTCAAGCATGATCCCGGCCGCTCCCGCCGGTCCTTTACGTACCTTAACGTAGCGTTTTCGAGGAACCGAACCCATGCTCTATCCGTCGAAAGCTGACTGCATTGCCATTCTTTCTGCCGCGAGCCGCGTCCCGGACGCCGACACGCTCCTCGCGCTCGATTACACCCATCTCGGCCTGTCGCGTAACGCAATGGTCACCGCCGCGGCCTTTCTCACCGAACGCGACTGTTTTAGTCGCTATAGCTTCGGCGTCGCGGGCGTCTCGGTCGGCGCGTTGTCGTTGCAGGGGCGCCTGCGTCTCGATCAACTCGCGAACGGCTGACGCGCGCAGATTCCGGCGCGGCAGGACCGCGCGTACTTCCACCTGTACTTTTTTCGTGACACTTTGCGCACGCGCGCGGTTCAGTCCGTGCGCGTGCGCTCGTCTTTTGCGCGGCGACCGTCGAACGTCAGAAATGCGCCGATCCCATGCCGAACAAGCCGATCAGACCGATCACGATCAGATAGATCGCGACGATGAAGTTGAGAAGCCGCGGCATCACGAGAATCAGAATCCCGGCAATCAGCGAAACCAGCGGGGCAAGGCTTAGATGGATAGTCATCGCGGCAACTCCTGTTGTTGATTCGAATCGTGTCGGTTGACCTGTGGCGCGTGGTGTATCTTGGCTGCGAGCCCATCTTTCGCGACGGCGGCCGGCGCCTTTGGAGCGGAACTTGCTCCCGCACGTCGCGGGCTTCGCGATGCCGCGCGCTCGCATCGCTTCGCCTTGCTCCAAAAACAAGCGGCAAAGAAACGATGAGGAGGTTTCATGCACCCGAGCCATCCATTCGGCGCGAACACGCTGATGCCGCTCTTGCAAGACGCGCGCCCGATGCGCGCCAGAACCGTCGGGTGGGCGAGAGGCATGGCGCTGATGCTATCGCTGGCGGCGGCGCAGACGTTCGCGCAATCCGCCCCGGCGTCGGCCACGCCCGCCACGTCCGCCACGCCGGGCGCTGCGAGCGGCACGGCCGCCGTGGGCGCGTCGGGCGGCCCGGTCTTCGATCTGCTCGTCGGCACGTATACCGGCGGTGGCAAGAGCGAAGGCATCTATGTCTATCGCTTCGATACGGGCAATGGCGAACTGTCACGCATCGCGTCGGCGCAGACGGTGAACCCGTCGTATCTCGTCGTGAGCCGCGACCGGAATTACGTGTACGCGGTGAACGAATTGCCCGGCGACAACGGCCCGGCGACGCAGCGCGGCGGCGTGAGCGCGTTTCGCTTCGATCGCGCGACTGGCCAGTTGAGCTTTCTAAACCGCGTTTCCTCGGACGGCAACGATCCGTGCTATCTGGCCATCTCGCCCGACGGCAAATATCTGCTGACCGCCAACTATTCGGTCGCGTCCAATCCGGGCGGCAGTTTCGCCGTCTTTCCGCTTGCGGCTAACGGTCAGGTGGGCACGTCGGTGCTGACGGTGCATCACGAGGGCGGGGGACCGGTCAAAGGGCGGCAGGACAATTCGCACGTCCACTCGACCGTCTTCTCGCCCGACGGCAAGTATCTTTTCGCACAGGATCTCGGCGTCGACAAGGTGTTCGCGTATCGCTACACGCCCGATCCGTCGCAGTCGAAGCGCGGGCTGTTCGGTCCGACCGAAGCGCGTTACGCACCCGTCGCGCCGGGCTCCGGCCCGCGCCATCTGATCTTCGACGAAAGCGGCAGGCGCGCCTATCTGACGACGGAACTGAACGCGTCGGTGCTCGTGTTCGATTATCGCGACGGCAAGCTCACGCAAGTTCAGACCGTATCGATGATCGCGCCGGGCTTCAGAGGCAAGATCGGCGGCGGCGCGATCCATCTGTCGCCGGACGGGCGCTTCCTCTACGCGACAAATCGCGGCGATGCGAACGAGATCGTCGCGTTCACGGTCGATCCGAAGAACGGGCATCTGAAGCTCGTCAAGCGTTATCCGACGCTCGGCAAGACGCCGCGTGAATTCGCGATCGATCCGACCGGGCGCTGGCTCGTCGTCGGCAATCAGGAAAGCGACAGCGCGTATTTCTTCCGCCGCGATCCGGAATCGGGCGAACTCGCGTCGGACCCGAAGCGCCTGTCGATCGGCTCGCCGGTGGATTTCAAGTTCGTGTCGCCTTCGTGAGCGGATGACGACCGGTTCGCGACCATGAAAAGCACATGGGTCAAGGCGGTCACGGTGTCGACGCTATGCGCGCCGCTTGCCGTGCTTGCGAGCGGCACGGACTGCGACTATCAGCGGGACTGGATGTCGTCGGCGTGCGAGCGCGTGATGCGCGTCGCGCACGAAGGCACGTGGGATCTGTATGTGACCGGCTACGGCTGGCATATCGATGGCTTCGACAACCGCAGCGAGTTGAACCCGTGGTCGTACGGCGGCGGCGCGGGCAAGCACTGGACCGATGCGAACGGCAACGAGGACATTCTGTTCGCGTTCGCTTTTTCGGACTCGCATCACAACTTTCAGCCGATCGGCGGCTATGCGCGACAGTGGTACACGAAGCCGGTGCTGGGCGGCTTGCAGGCGGGCGGCGGATTTTTCGTCGGCGTCACGGCGCGCAGCGATATCGCGCATTACCTGCCGTTGCCGCTCGCGCTGCCGATCGGTTCCGTGCGCTTTCAGCGCGCCTCGGCGATGGCGACCTTCATCCCGCGCATTCCCGGCCTGAACGACGGCGACGTGGCGTTTTTCTGGGGCCGCTATGAGTTCTAGTACGATGCAATCCGCACAGCGCCATGCGACAGCGCGCGACTGAAAGGTGTACTGAGGAAATTTGAAAGGCAATGGCAGGAAACACACGACTGAACACGGCTCATCCGCTCGACGCCAATGAACGCCCGCTCAAGCGCAAGGAGGCCGCGCCGCCGGGCTTCATCAGCGCGTTCAGCTTCGCGGGCGGCGAGGCATTGCGGCTCACGTGGGACGAAGCGCGCGATGCGGTCGCGGGCGACGGCCCGACGTGGCTGCATCTGTCCGCGAACGACGATACCGTCGAAGGCTGGCTCGAAGGCGTCACGTCGATGCCCGATGTCGCGCGCGAATTCCTGAACGGTGAGGACAAGCGTCCGCGCGTGCATATCGGCTCGAACTTCATGTATGGCGTCGTCGCGGATCTCGAACTCGTGGCGAAGACGCCGGATGCCGCCGCGCCCGGCGCGCGCGAGGTGAACCGCGCGACCGGCGCGCTGCGCTTTTACGTCGACCGGCACCGCATGATCACGGTGCGCGCGCGGCCGCTCGAATCGACCGACCGGCTGCGCCACGCCGTGCTCGAAGGCACGACGTTCCGCGACACCGTCGATCTCTTCGCGGGGCTGATTCGCGCGCTGAACGAGACTTTCGCGGACCGCATCGACGAAATCGGCGACTGTCTCGACGATGTCGAGGAAAGCGTGCTCGAAGGCGGCCACGTGAAGTGCCGCTCGGTGCTGGGCGATGTGCGGCGGCGTCTCGTGGAAGTGCGGCGCTTCATCGACCCGGAGCGCAACGCGCTGACCCAGCTCGTGCTGCGCAAGCTGGAATGGGCCGAGCCGCGTTCGATGGAAGCGCTCGTCCAGGCGATTCAGGTGCTCAACGGTCTCGGTGGCGGGCTGGAAGGGCTGTACGAGCGCGCGAAGCTCTTGCAGGATGAAATCGCCGCGGCGCTGTCGGAAGACATCAACCGCAAGCTGCTGTGGCTCGCGATCATGTCCGCGTTGCTGTTGCCCGCGACGCTCGTGACGGGCATCTTCGGCATGAACGTGGCCGGCCTGCCGGGCACGAAAGATCCCGTTTCGTTCTGGATCGTGATCGGCGTGATGGCAGCCTGCGCCGCCATCACGATCTTCCTGTTGCGCCGCCTGCGGCTCTGGTAAAGCCCGCGCCCCGTCAGTCCGCCGGGCCGGGCGGCGCGAGCACTTCGCGGTTGCCGTTGCTGCCCATCGGCGAGACCAGACCGGCGCTTTCCATCTGCTCGACGAGCCGCGCCGCGCGGTTATAGCCGATGCGCAATTGCCGCTGCACCGACGAAATCGACGCGCGCCGCGTGCGCACGACGAAGGCCACGGCTTCGTCGTAGAGCGGATCGGCTTCGGCGTCGGGCGTGTCGCCAAAGAGATCGCCCGTCGCGCCGCCCTCGGCGGTCGGGCCGGAGAGGATGCCTTCCTCATACTCGGGCTCGCCGAACTGCTTCAGATGCTCGACCACGCGATGCACTTCCTCGTCCGCGACGAACGCGCCGTGCACGCGCTGCGGATAGCCCGTGCCGGGCGGCAGGAACAGCATGTCGCCCGCGCCGAGCAGCGATTCCGCGCCCATCTGGTCGAGAATCGTGCGCGAATCGATCTTCGACGACACCTGGAACGCCACGCGCGTCGGAATATTCGCCTTGATGAGGCCGGTGATCACGTCCACCGAAGGCCGCTGCGTCGCGAGAATCAGGTGAATGCCCGCCGCGCGCGCCTTTTGCGCGAGCCGCGCGATCAACTGCTCGATCTGCTTGCCGGCGACCATCATGAGATCGGCCAGTTCGTCGATGATCACGACGATGAGCGGCAGCGTGGACAGCGGCTCGGGCGCATCGGGCGTCAGCGAGAACGGGTTCGTGAGCTTCTTGCCCGCGGCTTCGGTATTGCGGATCTTCTGGTTGAAGCCTTGCAGATTGCGCACGCCGACCGCCGACATCAGCCGGTAGCGCTTCTCCATTTCGCCGACGCACCAGTTGAGCGCGTTCGACGCGAGCTTCATGTCGGTCACGACCGGCGCGAGCAGGTGCGGAATGCCCTCGTAGACGGACAATTCCAGCATCTTCGGGTCGATCATGATGAGGCGCACGTCCTCGGGCTTCGCCTTGTAGAGCAGCGAGAGGATCATCGCGTTGATCGCAACCGACTTGCCCGAGCCCGTCGTGCCCGCGACGAGCATGTGCGGCGCCTTCGCGAGATCCGTCACAACCGGATTGCCGATGATGTCCTTGCCCATCGCGATCGTCAGATTGGACTTCGAACTGCGGTAGACGTCGGCCTCGAGAATCTCCGACAGCCGGATCATCTGACGCTTCGCGTTCGGCAGTTCCAGGCCCATGCAGGTCTTGCCGGGAATTGTCTCGACGACGCGGATCGACGTGAGGCCGAGCCCGCGCGACAGATCCTTCATCAGCCCGACGATCTGGCTGCCGCGCACGCCGAGCGCCGGCTCGACCTCGAAGCGCGTGATGACCGGACCGGCCGATGCGCCGACCACCGTCACCGGCACCTTGAATTCTTGAAGGCGCTGCTCGATCAACAGGCCGGTTTCGGCGAGGTGCTCTTCGGAGACGGGTTCGGCTTCGTCCGAGGCGGGTTCGAGCAGATCGAGCGTCGGCAATTCCACCGCCGATGCGTGCGGCGCGTGGAACTCGAATTCGGCCGGCGCGGAGCCGCGCACGGGTGCGCGCGGTTCGGGCGGGGAGGTCGGTGCAATGGCCGGCGCAATCGCGGGCGCGGCCGCGACGCTGGTCGCGATGGGAAAGCGCACGACGTTCGACGGCGACGCGAATTCGTCGCCCGCCGCCTGGCGCTCGGCCTCAGGCGCGTCCGCGTCCTCTTCAAGCTCGGCTGGCGCTTCGAGTGCCGCGACCGGTTCATCGGCGATGTGCACGAGCGACGGGGGAGGGGGCTCGCGCTCTTCGTTGCCCGAATCGACGGCGTCGAGCCACGGCGGCGTCTGCGCGATCTCGCGCGCGTCATGCATCGGGGGCAAAACGGCAATCGGCTCGTCGATCTGGGGCGACGGCGGCTCGGACAGCATTTCGATGGGCGCGGGCGCGGGCGCGGGCGCTTGCGCTTCGATCGTGGCGATTTCGCTGGCCGGCGGCGAAGCGGGTTGCGGCGGTGCGATCGGTTCGGCCACGGATTCGGCTTCGGCGAGCGATGGCTCCGGCAGGCGGATGTCGAAAAGCGGCGGCGGCTCGACGAGCGCGGGCGCGATCGCCAGGGCGTCGATCAGCGGCAGGTCGTCGTGGTCTTCGATCGTCGGCGCGGGTGCGGGTGGCGTTAGCGGCGTTATCGGCGCTATCGACGGTTCCGCGCGCGGGATTTCGACGAATTCCACGGCAGGCTCGTCGCTCGGCGCCGCTGCCAATGCCGGCGTTTCGGCGTCCGGCGGAATGGCCGACTGACCCGCGCGCGCCATCGCGACGTGTCCGCGAGCGAGGCTCGCGCCCGCCAGCGACGTCCACAGCGCGGTCTTTTCCTCGATGGAGCGCAGCGTCGCCTGAATGGCGTCGGGCGCGGGCGGCGGCGAGGGCGGTCCGAGCGGCGCGGCCGGGCGCGAGAACGCGGGCGCGGCGAGCGGCGCCGACGCGAACTCGCGCGGGGCGGCGCTCGCGACCGGGCGCGCGAGCGGGCGTCTGAACCCTTGCACCGGCTGCTGAGATTGTGGCAACGATGCCCCGCGCGCGGCATGCCCAGCCGGCGCGACGGACGTAGACAAGCTCGCCGCGCCCGTGCTCCGTTGCGCGGGCATCGAAGACGGCGGACTGCGCGGACGATCCACGCGCGGCGCGGGCGTCGGCTGCGTCCGGGCACGCGGCTCCTCGGCAGCGACGGACGCGCGCAAGCCCGATCCCGACGGCTCGAACGCGGACGCCTGACGCGGCGGGAACGGCGCGCGGGCATCGCGATTCGCGGAAGGCGACGGCGGATTCAACCAGCCCGAAGGCGCGACCGGCTCCGTGTGCGTGGCAGGCCGGGGGACGCCCGCCGCCTCGAAGGCGGGACGTTTCGCATACGCTTCGGCAGTGGCCACGGCGCTCGCGCCGGCCGCCGCCGCGCGGGCGGCGTTCTTGCCCACCGCGGGCGGTCGCCACACGGTCGGCCGCTGATAGCGGCTGCTGCGATTGCCGGTCGGCAGGCCGAGCGTGGGTTCGTCGGGCGCGATGCGCGATGACGACGCATCGAAACGCTCCGCGCGATGGCCGCGCTCCTGCGACTCGCGAGGCGTCTTCGCGCGGGGGCGGCGCGCAAACCAGCTCGCGATTTTGTCGCGGCCCGGCGCGCTTTGCCGCGGCTCGCTCTCCCGCTCGCGCGGCGTGAGCCAGCTTTGCGGCAGGCCGAAGCCGAACGCCTCGTCGGCCCAGGCCAGCACCGAGCGCCAGCTGAATTCGACGAGCCACGGCAGAAAGATCGCGAGCACCAGCGCCGCGATCGCGGCCGCGCCGCCCGGATGCGCGATGCCGCTCAAGCTCGAGGCGAGCGCGCGTCCGCAGCGATTGATATTCACCTGCGTTTCGAACGAGCCCGCGAGCGCGCCTTCGAGCGTGCTGCTCGCGAGCAGCACGGCGATGAAGCCGAGCCAGAGACGGATCGTGCCTGCACCGCGCGCGCCGCCCGGCAGCGCGAGCCTGACGATGCGCCAGAGAAGCGGAAGAAACCAGACGACCGATGCACCGAACCAGCCGAGAACTACCATGTGCATGCCTGAGATTGAATCAATGTTGTGTCAAACGGATGAGACTGCTGCCCGGCCACGGCGATGCCGCCTGCGAGCCGGGCTGTTCGATGGAGCAGTTTAACGGGTGCCGCGCACGCGCGACGCGCCTGCCGCAAGTACGCAACACCTGTTTCGACAATGCGCGCGTCGCGCTCCTTACTTCTCGGCGCGTGGCGCGAAGGTGAGCACCTGACCGTCGTCGAGCGTGAGTTGCAGCGCTTGCGGAGGATTCATCTGCACGCCGCTTTTTGCGACATGCGCGAGCGCGTCGAGATACGGCCGCTCAAGCGCGGCGCCCGCGCCGGAGACGCACGCCATGCGGGTGCCTGCGAGCGGGCCGAACGTGAGCTTGCCGTTCTTGAGATCGTAGGCGCCGCTGAAGCGGTTGCAGCCCGAAAAGCCGCTCGCCCGGCGATGCCCGCTCGCGGTCGAAAAATCGAGCGTGAGCGGCTGCGCGGCGTTCTCGCCCGCATGCGGCACGGCGCGCGGCTGGCCGCTCGCGTCGGTCCAGCTCGTGAGCGCCCATTGCGTGTCGTCGAGCAACTGCGTGGCGGCGGGATTATAGGGATCCGTGGGCGGGGCCGCCACATCCGGGTGTTTCGGCATCGCGCAGCCGGCGGCGATGCTCGCGGCGGCAATCAGCGTGCAAGTGCGGGAAACCAGCGAGAGCCATGCTTTGCGGCGCGACAGGAAACCTGACGATGAGCGCGGCCGGAAAAAAACGGTAGCGGACGCGCGAAGGAAGGAACTGGGCATCGATGATCCTGAAGCTGGCGAAACCGTAAGGGTATCGCACGCGTCCTACGATTTGTCCAGCTTCCGGATGCAACAAAATGATCGGCGGCGTCCTGGCAACGCCGATGCAAGCGGGGACCGCGCGGGGAATTCCGGTGCGCGTTCGCGTGTCAATACCGTCTGTGACGACGCTGTCGGCAAGCCGGACGGCAAAGTGCCGGTGCGCGCGCTGCGTGTTAACATCGCGGCCAATCAACATCGCGGCCCACCCGGCTTTCGAGCATGGCCGGCCTCGCTACTCGACCGATCCCTGGAGCACTCATGCAGACCGATCCTTTCCGCCCCGGCGCCTTGCGCATCGGTACGCCGCTGTCCCCCAACGCGACGCGCGTGATGCTGCTCGGCGCGGGCGAACTCGGCAAGGAAGTGATCATCGCGCTGCAGCGTCTGGGTGTGGAAGTGATCGCGGTCGATCGTTACGCGAATGCGCCGGGGCATCAGGTCGCGCATCGCGCGCACGTCATCGACATGACGGACGGCGCAGCGTTGCGCGCGCTCGTCGAAAAGGAGCGGCCGCATCTGATCGTGCCGGAGATCGAGGCGATTGCGACCGACGCGCTCGCCGAAATCGAATCGGCCGGACTCGCGACCGTCATCCCGACCGCGCGCGCCACTCAGCTTACGATGAACCGCGAAGGCATCCGGCGTCTCGCCGCCGAGGAACTCGGGCTGCCGACTTCGCCGTATGCGTTCGCGCAATCGCTCGACGAGATGAAGGCGGCGATCGCCACGATCGGCTTCCCGTGCGTCGTAAAGCCGGTGATGTCCTCGTCGGGCAAGGGGCAGTCGGTGCTGAAAAGCGACGCGGATATCGAACCCGCGTGGCAGTACGCGATGGCGGGCGGTCGCGTGAATCACGGGCGCGTGATCGTCGAGGGTTTCATCGACTTCGACTATGAAATCACGCAGCTCACGGTGCGTGCGGCGGATGCGGCGAGCGGCGAGACGCAGACGTATTTCTGCGAGCCGATCGGCCATGTGCAGGTGGCGGGCGATTACGTCGAATCGTGGCAGCCGCAGGCGATGAGTCCGGCCGCGCTCGCGAAAGCGCGCGACGTCGCCGCGAAGGTGACGACCGCGCTGGGCGGCCGGGGGCTCTTCGGCGTCGAGCTTTTCGTGCGCGGCGACGATGTGTGGTTCTCGGAAGTGAGCCCGCGTCCGCACGACACCGGCCTCGTCACGCTCGCGACGCAGCGCTTCTCCGAGTTCGAGCTGCATGCGCGCGCGATTCTCGGCTTGCCTGTCGATACCGCGCTCGCCACGCCGGGCGCGTCCGCCGTGATCTACGGCGGGCTGGAGCAAGCGGGCATCGCGTTCGAGGGCGTGGCCGAAGCGCTCGCCGTGCCGGGCGCGGATCTGCGGCTGTTCGGCAAGCCGGAAAGCTTCGCGAAGCGTCGCATGGGCGTCGCGCTGGCGACGGGCGCGGACACGGAGCAAGCGCGCGAGCGTGCAAGGCTCGCTGCGTCGAAGGTGAAGCCGGTGGCGGCAAGTTAAGCGAAGAGAAGCGAACAAGGCAAGCGGCGCGCGAGCGCGGGCGGGAGCAAGAACGTGAACTGGAAAGCACTGGCCATGCTCGTCGTGGCGTCCATCGGACTGTCGGGCTGCGGCCTCGCGGCGGCGCCGTGCCGGATCGCATCGGCGGGACTGAAGATCGTGCCGGTCGTCGGCCACGTCGCCGCCGCGCCCACCGATGCCTGCGCGGACGTAATCGATCCGTGACGCGATCCGTCGTCGCGATCGCACACGCACCGGCATCCAACGAACCACGAACCGAACGATGAAAAAGCTCTTCGCCTTGCTGCTCGCGTCGCTCTGCGCCCACGCCGCGCTCGCCATGCCGCTCACCGTGCCGCAGATCCAGACCGCATCGACGCAAACGACCCGCTACGACTGCAAGGACGGCAAGAGCGTGTCCGTGCAGTACACCAACACCCGGAACCATCAGAGCTTCGCGGCGCTGACCGTCGACGGGCGCAAGCTGCTGTTCGTCAACGTGATCGCGGGATCGGGCGCGAAATACGTCGCCGATCAATACACCTGGTGGACCAAGGGTCCGCAGGCCAATCTCTACGACGAAATGGCCGCGAAGGACGCGCCGCCGCTGCTCGCCGATTGCGAGGCGCGCAAGAAGTAGGGCCGGGCGCGCCGCGTGCTGGTTCGGGTTCGACCGGCGCGGCGGCGTGCCGCCGGAGCCGGGCGGCGTGCGGTGCTACAATGTGCGGCTTTCCGGCGGTGAATTCGCGGCCGGACCGAATTTCGAGTTTTCCGGCATCGCCGTCGATGCCGGTTCGGGCGGTTCGAGCGGTACGCGGCCTGAGGCGTCCACGAACCGCGAGCGAGCGATGCACGTGCCTTGAAGGCGTCATCGAAGCCGTGTTCCATTTGGGCGCGGGCTCGCGAATCGAAACGAATCGAAACGAACGGCGCTCGAACCGGGCGCGCCAGACACGATAAACCAGCCGCCCAAGCCCGGCGCCGCGCACGATGTGCCGATCGCGTGCGCCCACGAAACCCATCCGCGTAAGCAAGCGATCGCGACGATCGACCCAACGACCCGACCGATTTTTACGCGCGCCGCATCGAGCGGCATTATTTGCGATAGCCAATATAGTTACCATGTCCGATTCCGTCGCCACGAACACGTCCACCGCTGTGGGCGCCGCGCCTACGTTCGACCAGTTCGGTTTGGCCGCCGACATCCTGAAGGCGGTGCGCGAGTCCGGCTACACCACGCCCACGCCGATCCAGGCGCAGGCGATTCCGGTCGTCCTCGCGGGCCGCGATGTCATGGGCGCCGCGCAGACCGGCACCGGCAAGACCGCGAGCTTCTCGCTGCCGATCATCCAGCGCCTGTTGCCGAGCGCGAACACGAGCGCCTCGCCGGCGCGCCATCCGGTGCGCGCGCTGATGCTCACGCCCACGCGCGAGCTCGCCGATCAGGTCGCCGCCAACGTGCAGACGTACTCGAAGCACACGCCGCTGCGCAGCACGGTCGTGTTCGGCGGCGTCGACATGAACCCGCAGTCCGATGCGCTGCGCCGGGGCGTCGAAATCCTGATCGCGACGCCCGGACGCCTGCTCGATCACGTCCAGCAGAAAACGGTCAATCTGGGCCAGGTCCAGATGCTGGTGCTCGACGAAGCCGACCGCATGCTGGACATGGGCTTTCTGCCCGACCTGCAGCGCATTCTGAATCTGCTGCCGAAGGAGCGTCAGACGCTGCTGTTCTCCGCGACGTTCTCGCCGGAAATCAAGAAGCTCGCGTCCACGTATCTGCGCAATCCGCAGACGATCGAAGTCGCCCGCAGCAATTCGACCGCGACGAACGTGCGTCAGATCGTCTTCGAGGTTCATGAAAGCGACAAATCCGGCGCGGTCGCGCAGCTCATTCGCGAGCGCGAGCTGAAGCAGGTGATCGTGTTCTGCAACAGCAAGATCGGCGCGAGCCGGCTCGCGCGCGTGCTGGAGAAGGACGGCATCGTCGCGACGGCGATTCACGGCGACCGTTCGCAAAGCGAGCGCATGCAGGCGCTCGACGCGTTCAAGCGCGGCGAGATCGAAGCGCTCGTCGCCACCGATGTCGCCGCGCGCGGTCTTGATATCGCCGAATTGCCGGCGGTCATCAACTTCGACCTGCCGTTCAACGCGGAAGATTATGTGCACCGCATCGGCCGCACGGGGCGCGCGGGCGCGTCGGGCGACGCGCTGTCGCTGTGCAGCGCGAACGAGCGCAAGCAACTCGCCGACATCGAAAAGCTCATCAAGCGTCCGCTCGAAGTCGAGCCGCTCGAAGTGACGATGCGCGCGCGCCGCGATGGTGCGACGTCCGCGCCGCGGCGCGACGAGCGCTTCGGCCGTTCGGAGCGCGCCGAGCACCGTCACGGATCGCGCGACGAAGCCGGTTCGCGCCGCCGCACGGCCAGCACGCATGATCGTCCGCGCGGCCGTCAGCAGCCCATCGACGAGTTTTTCCTGAAGCCCTACGAGCCGTCGCCCTCGGCGATGAAGCGTCAGGAGGAAACGGTCGAGCCCGAGCGCAAGAGCGCGCCGAAGCAGCCGCTTGCGGCCTTGCTCGGCGGATTAGGCATGCCGCGCAAGTCGTCGTAAATGTCAAAAGGGCAGCCCGCGTGGCTGCCCTTTTTTACGTCTGGAGGCGGAATTCAGCGCGCGAAGCGCTGCGCCCATGCGGCCGTCGCGGCGCTGTAGAACGTATCGAGCGACGAGATCGATGAAAGCGACGACGCAACGTCGAGGCCCAGATGCCGCGCCGCCTGCACGAGCGCATCGAGCGGCGCGTGGCGATCGAGCGGGGCCGCGCCCGTCTGCTTGCTGAGCTTCTCGCCGACGTCGTTATTGACGACAGGCACATGCAGATAAGCCGGCGTCGGCACGTCGAGACACCGTTGCAGATAGATTTGCCGCGCCGTCGAATCGAGCAGATCGGCGCCGCGCACGACATGCGTGATGCTCGCGTCGGCATCGTCGACGACGACCGCGAGTTGATACGCCCACAAGCCGTCCGCGCGCTTCAGTGCGAAATCCCCGACCTCGGTGGCCAGATCTTGCGATTGCATGCCTTGCCAACGATCCTGAAACGACACGACGGCCGCCGCGCCATCCGGCACGCGCAGCCGCCATGCGCGCGCGGGTTTTCCATGCAGACCGTTTCGGCACGTGCCCGGATAGGCGAGGGTGGCGTGGCGCGCATGTGCGTGTAGCAGCGAATCCGCGATTTCGCGCCGCGTGCAGCCGCACGGATAGATGAAGCCCGCCGCCTGCAACCGGGCGAACGCCGCCGCATAGGCCGCGCCGCGTTCGCTCTGCCAGACGGCGGGCGCATCGGAATGCATGCCGAAGTGCGCGAGCGTCGCGAGGATGTCATCGGCGGCGCCCGGTACGGTGCGCGGCGCGTCGACGTCTTCGATGCGCACGATCCAGCTTCCGCCGTGCGCGCGGGCATCGAGAAAACTGGCGAGCGCGCTGACGAGCGAGCCCGCATGGAGCGGACCGGTCGGCGAGGGCGCGAATCGGCCGCGATACGTCATTCGGTCTTACGCCGCCGCGCGGGCCTTCGCGTCGGGATGGCAGGCCGGACACGTCTCGCCCGGCTTGTAGTACGGCGACGCCTGATCTTCCACCGGCACCACGGCGCGGCAACCGAAGCATTGCGCGGTCGCGGTCGGCTGCAGGTTCGGATCGAGCGCGGTGCGGTAATCGAACACGAAGCATTCGCCGGTGTAATGCGCGCCGCCCACTTCTTCGAAATACTTCAGAATGCCGCCTTCGAGCTGATAAACATGCTCGATGCCGACTTCCTTCATGTGAATCGCGGCCTTTTCACAGCGAATGCCGCCGGTGCAGAACGACACGACCGTCTTGCCTTCCATATCCGCGCGATTCTTTTCGATGACTTCCGGAAACTCGCTGAACTTCGTGATGCGGTAATCGAGCGCATTGTCGAACGTGCCGACATCCACTTCGAACGCGTTGCGCGTGTCGAGCATCACGACCGGGCGGCCCGCGTCGTCGTGGCCGCGGTCGAGCCACGTCTTGAGCGTGGGCGCATCCACGAAAGGCGCGCGGCCGAGTTCCGGCTTGATCGCGGGCTTTTTCATCGTGATGATTTCGCGCTTGAGCTTCACCAGCATGCGGCGAAAGGGCTGCTTCGCGGAGAGGCTTTCCTTGAATTGCAGATCGGCGAAACGGCCGCCGAAGAGCGCATCCGTGCGGATGTAATCGATGAATTCGCGGACTTCGGAAATCGGCCCGGCGATGAAAAGATTGATGCCCTCCGGCGCCAGCAGAATCGTGCCCTTGAGGCCGAGCGCGTTGCAGCGGTCGGTGACGAGCGGCCGCCACGCGGGGCCGTCTTCGATGCTGACGAATTTGTAGGCGGAGAGGTTCAGAATGCTCATGATCGGATGACGCGCGATGCGGCGTGTAACAGGTAAAAACGAGTAAATGTTGCGGACGGACGCGCCGCGCAAAACACGTATTATCCCGCAAACGGCGCGCGCTCCCGCATTACGTGATGCGGCGATTCCCGCCGCCTTGCGCACGCGCAATATCGATCGCCTTCAAGGGCTTATCCGTTCGGCCAATGCGCCGCCGTCAGGGCAATTTCGGGACGGCCCGCATGTACAATACCGCCATGTCAGATCCCCGCTTCGTTCATCTCCGCGTCCACTCCGAATTCTCGATCGCCGACGGCATCGTACGGCTGGACGATGTCGTCAAGGCTGCCGCACAAGACGGACAAGGCGCGCTCGCGCTGACCGATCTCGGCAACGCATTCGGTCTCGTGCGCTTTTACAAGGAAGCGCGCGGCAAGGGTGTGAAGCCCATCGCCGGCTGCGACGTCTGGATCACCAATCCCGACGACCGCGACAAGCCCTCGCGCCTGCTTTTGCTCGTGCGCGACAAGCAGGGCTATCTCAACCTGTGCGAACTGCTGAGCCGCGCGTGGCTGACGAATCAATATCGCGGTCGCGCCGAGGTCATGCTGGAGTGGCTCGAAGGCGGCCTGGCGCAAGGCCTGCTCGCGCTGTCCGGCGCGCAGACGGGCGATATCGGCATGGCGTTCGCGGCGGGCAATGCGGCGAGCGCGCAACGTCACGCCGAGCGCTGGGCGAAGCTCTTTCCCAATGCGTTCTATATCGAACTGCAGCGCGCGGGACAGCCGGGCGAGCAGGGCTATATTCAGGAAGCCGTCGCGCTGGCCGCGAAGCTGCGCTTGCCGGTCGTCGCGACGCATCCGATGCAGTTCATGACCCCCGACGATTTCACCGCGCACGAAGCGCGCGTGTGCATTTCGGAAGGCGATATCCTCGCGAATCCGCGCCGGCAGAAGCGCTTCACGCAAGATCAGTTTTTCCGCACGCAGGACGAAATGTGCGCGCTCTTCGCGGATATTCCTTCTGCGCTCGCGAACACGGTGGAGATCGCCAGGCGCTGCAATCTGACGCTCGAACTCGGCAAGCCGAAGCTGCCGCTCTTCCCGACGCCCGATGGCATGTCGCTCGACGACTATCTCGTGCAACTGTCGAAGGAAGGGCTCGAAGTCCGCCTGCAGCAGCTTTATCCCGATGAAACCGAACGCGAGGCGCAGCGCGAAACGTATTACGCGCGCCTCGATTTCGAGTGCGGCACGATCATCAAGATGGGCTTTCCGGGCTACTTCCTGATCGTCGCCGACTTCATCATGTGGGCGAAGAACAATGGCGTGCCGGTCGGTCCGGGCCGCGGTTCGGGCGCGGGTTCGCTCGTCGCCTATGCGCTCGGCATCACCGATCTCGACCCGTTGCGCTACAACCTGCTGTTCGAGCGCTTCCTGAATCCGGAACGCGTGTCGATGCCCGACTTCGACATCGACTTCTGCCAGGAAGGGCGCGACCGCGTCATTCAGTACGTGAAGGGCAAGTACGGCGCGGACGCGGTGTCGCAGATCGCGACGTTCGGCACGATGGCGGCGAAGGCCGCGGTGCGCGACATCGGCCGCGTGCTCGATCTCGGCTACATGTTCACCGATGGCATCGCGAAGCTGATTCCGTTCAAGCCGGGCAAGCACGTGACTATCGCGGACGCGATGAAGGAAGAGCCCACGCTGCAGGAGCGCTTCGATTCCGAAGACGAAGTGCATCAGTTGCTCGAACTCGCGCAGCGCGTCGAAGGGCTCACGCGCAACGTCGGCATGCACGCGGGCGGCGTTCTGATCGCGCCGGGCAAGCTCACGGACTTTTGTCCGCTCTACACGCAGGGCGAAGACGGCGGCGTCGTCAGTCAGTACGACAAGGACGACGTCGAAGCCGTCGGCCTCGTGAAGTTCGACTTTCTGGGCCTCACCACGCTCACCATTCTCGACTGGGCCGAGCGTTACATCCGGCGTCTCGATCCGTCGAAGCAAGACTGGAATCTCGCGCAAGTGCCGCTCGACGATCCGGTCTCGTTCCAGATACTGAAGAAAGCGAACACCGTCGCCGTGTTCCAGCTGGAAAGCCGCGGCATGCAGGGCATGCTGAAGGACGCGCAGCCGGACCGCTTCGAGGACATCATCGCGCTCGTGGCGCTGTATCGCCCGGGCCCGATGGACCTGATTCCGAGCTTCTGCGCGCGCAAGCACGGGCGCGAGATCGTCGAGTATCCGGACCCGCGCGTCGAACCTGTTCTGAAAGAGACCTACGGCATCATGGTCTATCAGGAGCAGGTGATGCAGATGGCGCAGATCATCGGCGGCTATTCGCTCGGCGGCGCGGACTTGCTGCGCCGCGCGATGGGCAAGAAAAAGCCCGAGGAAATGGCGCAGCACCGCGAGATCTTCGCTCAGGGCGCGGCAGTTAACGGCCTGACGCGCGCGAAATCCGACGAAATCTTCGACCTGATGGAGAAGTTCGCCGGCTACGGCTTCAACAAGTCGCACGCGGCGGCCTACGCGCTGCTCGCGTATTACACGGCGTGGCTGAAGGCGCATCATCCGGCCGAATTCATGGCGGCCAACATGTCGCTCGCCATGGACGACACCGACAAGGTGAAAATCCTTTTCGAGGATTGCGCGACCAACGGCATGAAGGTGCTGCCGCCGGATATCAATCAGTCGGCGTATCGCTTCGAGCCGGTCGCGGAGGCCGACGGCACGCGCTCGAAGACCATCCGCTACGGCCTGGGCGCGGTGAAGGGCAGTGGCCAGAACGCGATCGAGGAAATCCTGCGCGCGCGCGAAGACGGCCCGTTCGTCGATCTGTTCGATTTCTGCGAGCGCATCGACCGGCGTGTCGTGAATCGCCGCACCGTCGAGGCGCTGATTCGCTCGGGCGCGTTCGACACGCTGCATGCGAATCGCGCGCAACTGCTTGCCTCCGTGCCGCTCGCGATGGAAGCCGCCGACCAGGCCGCCGCCAACGCCATGCAGGCCGGCCTTTTCGACATGGGCGACGCCACGCTCGCGAAGCACGAATACGTCGACGAACCGATGTGGTCGGACAAGAAGCGCCTGCAGGAAGAAAAGACCGCGCTCGGCTTCTATCTGTCGGGGCATCTTTTCGATGCCTACAAGGGCGAGGTGCGCCGTTTCGTGCGCCAGAAAATCGGCGAGCTGAAGGAAGGGCGCGACAAGCTGGTCGCGGGCGTCATCTCCGCGATGCGCACGCAGATGACCCAGCGCGGCAAGATGCTGATCGTCAATCTCGACGATGGCAGCGGCCAGTGCGAAGTCACCGTCTTCAACGAGCAGTTCGAAGCGAACAAGGCGCTCTTCAAGGAAGACGAGCTGCTCGTCGTGCAGGGGCAGGCGCGCAACGATGCGTTCACGGGCGGCATCCGCTTCACCGTCGATACGGCGATGGATCTCGAACGCGCGCGCAGCCGTTATGCGCAGTCCGTGAAAGTCGAAATGAACGGCAACGCCGATGCGCTGCGTTTGCGCCGCGTGCTCGAAGCGCATGCCGCGGGCGCGCAGAGCGAACCGCCGCCGATGCCGGTCAAGGAAAACGGCCGTCAACGTTCGAGCGCGCCGATTCCGAACGGGCTGAACGTCAGCATCGTCTATCGCAGCGAACATGCGGAGGGCGAGGTGCGTCTCGGCGATGCGTGGCGCGTCAAGCCCACCGACGAACTCATCACGGCGCTGCGCGGCGAGTTCGCGGGCAGCGCGATCGAGATCGTGTATTGAGGCGCGTCGCGCTTCAGCGAGGCTGGTCGAGATGCGCCAGCTTCAGAAACCGGTAGTAGACGGTCTGAGCATTGAAGACGGCGATCAGAAAGCCGGCGCGGCCGTCGAGAAAACCGCGTCGCAGCAGGTAGGTTCGTGCAAATGCCCACAGTCCGCGCGTGATCGCGATGCTCAGGCTGCCTCGCTTGCCTGCCGCGTGGCGTTGCAGCGCGCCCGCCGTGGAGTACGCGTCCAGCTTGCGCAGGACGGTCTCGAAGTCTTCGTAAGAGTAATGCATCAGCTTGCCTTGCAGGCGCAAGGCGGGTGTCTTCGCTGCCATCACCAGCCGTTCGTGCACCAGGTCGTCCGAGAAGCGCGCCGACGAGCGCCTGAAAAGCCGCGGAATCCAGTCCGGATACCAGCCGCTGTGTTCGATCCACTGGCCGCAAAAGCTCGACAGGCGGTCCACCGCGTACACGTCGGCGGCGGGCGCGGCGATGGCGGCGCGGATCGCGGCGGCGAGTTCCGGCGTGACGACCTCGTCGGCATCGATGGAGAGCACCCAATCGGTCGAAAGCGCGTCGAGCGCCCGATTCTTCTGCGGGCCGAAGCCGGGCCAGTTCCGCTCGACGATTACGCGGGCGCCGTGTGCGCGCGCGATCTCCGCGGTGGCGTCGGTGCTGCCGCCATCGATCACCACGATGTCATCGGCGAAAGAAACGGATGTCAGGCATTGCGCGAGCCGCGCGGCCGCGTTGTAGGTGATGAGAGCGATGCCGAGTGTGGGTTGCGTCATGTCGTGATGATGAAAAACGGGTGCGCGCCGGATGCATGCTGACGCGTATTCTAAGACCATCGATCGCAAGCGCCTCACCGGTGAAGGAACGCGCCTGTAATGTGAGCTTCGCATCAACGACGGTTTAAAATGAGCGAAATTGTGACGCCCGGCCAGAAGGCGTTCGGCATGACCTTCCGCCCGGCCGCGTCTCGCGCGCGGGGCATCGCAATGTAGAGGACGATTTGAGCGAGAAGCAGACACTGAGAAAAACCATCGGCGGCGGCGAGCATTCATCGTCCACGGCCGTCGTCAGGCGGCTGTGGCCTTATATTCGGCCGCTGATGAGCATCGTGCTGCTCGGCCTCGTCGCCATGGGTTTCGTCGCCGCGAGCGAAGCGGGCATCCCGATGCTGCTCAAACCCCTGCTCGATCATGGCTTCGGCACGAACGGCAGCGAGAAGGCGAAATGGGTGGTGCCCGCGGCCGTGATCGGCCTCGCGCTCGTGCGGGGAAGCGCGCAGTACGCCTCGGGCTATCTGCTTTCTTATGTGTCGAATAAGATCCTGCTGCAGTTGCGGCTCCAGATGTTCGATCGCATGATTCACGCGAGCGCCGGCTTTTTCCAGCGAGAGACGGCGAGCACGGTCATCAATGCGATCGTATTCGAAGTCAATCAGGTGCTGCAGATCTTGTCCGGCGTGGTCGTGACGCTCGTGCGCGACTCGCTGACCGTCGTCTTCCTGCTGGGCTATCTCTTCATCCTCAACTGGCGTCTCACGCTGATCGTCGCGCTGATCCTGCCTGCCATCGGCTGGCTGGTTTCGAAGATCAACCGCCGCCTGCGCCGTCTGAACCGGGAGCATCAGATGCTCACCAACGATCTCTCGTATATCGTCGAAGAGACCGTGGGCGGCTATAAGGTCATGAAGGTGCATAACGGCGAGCCGTACGAGACCGGCCGTTTCACGGAGATGAGCAACCGCCTGCGCGGCTACTCCATGCGCATGCAGGTGTCGGGCGGGCTCGCGCAGCCGTTGACGCAGTTTCTGGCGTCGATCGCGCTTGCCATCGTGATCACCATCGCCGTGCTGCAATCCGCAAGCGACCAGACGACGGTCGGTGGCTTCGTCGCCTTCGTGACGTCGATGCTGCTCGTCATTTCGCCGCTCAAGCATCTGATCGACGTCAATCAGCCGCTTCAGCGCGGCGTGACCGCGGCCGAGCTGATCTTCGGCCTCATCGACGAACCGCCGGAGCCCGCGGGCGGTGGCCGCCGCCTCGAACGGGCTCAGGGCAGCATCGAGTTTCGCAACGTGTCGTTCAACTATGGCTCGCGCGAGCGCGCCACGCTGGATCGCGTGTCGTTCAAGGTCGCGCCCGGCGAGATGGTCGCGCTGGCGGGGCCGTCGGGAAGCGGCAAGACCACGTTGGCGAACCTGCTGCCGCGCTTTTTCGATCCGGCCGAGGGCGAGGTGCTCGTCGACGGCGTGGCGTTGCCCGAGTTCGCCTTGCGCGACCTGCGCGCCCAGATCGCGATGGTCAGCCAGGACGTCGTGCTCTTCAACGACACCATCGCCGCCAATGTCGCGTATGGTACGATCCCCAACCGCGAAAAGGTGCTGGCCGCGCTCGCCGCGGCCAATCTGGCGGACGTCGTATCGTCGCTGCCGCAGGGCATCGATACGCTCGTCGGCGGAAACGGCATGCGTTTGTCGGGCGGGCAGCGCCAGCGTCTCGCGATCGCGCGCGCCATCTACAAGGACGCGCCGATTCTCGTGCTCGATGAAGCCACGTCGGCCCTGGACTCGGAATCGGAGCGGCATGTGCAGTCGGCGCTCGAAACGCTGATGAAAGGCCGCACGACGCTCGTGATCGCGCATCGTCTGTCGACCATCGAGCGCGCCGACCGGATCGTCGTGCTGGATGGCGGAAAGATCATCGAGCAGGGTAGCCACTCGGAGCTGTTGCGACTGGACGGGCTCTATGCCCATCTGCATCGCATTCAATATCAGCAGCAGGCGGCCTGATTCGTTCGCGGGGCGCTTTGTCCGCGGGCGCAGCGGCAAAGCGCATGGCGAGCGTTGCGGCGTGTCTTTGCGGTCCGTCGATACAATCGGCGATTCGCGAGCCTTTACCCCGCGTTACTCACAACTGTCATGCCTAATGCAGCTCCGAAGCCGGTGATTCATATCATCAACGGTTTCATGAATGAAAACGGTGGCAGCGAGCAGGAAGCGCTGCACCTCGCCGGTCTCCTGCGAGACCGAAGCGAGCTGACACTGTGGTCGTCCTCGTCGCGTTTTTCGCGCGATCTCGCGCAGCGCCACGGGATTCGCCGCATCGGCCTTCGCTCGGGCACGCGCCCGGAGGGCGGCACCTTCGTTTTCGTGGGCGCGCACTGGCGTCACACCGCGTGGCCGTATCTCGTGCGAGCGCCGCGCCGCCTGATCTACGTCTTCAATACGTTTCATCCGAAAATTCTCTCGCTCACGGCGGCGCATCCCTTCATGCTGCGCTGGCCACGGACCGAGTATGTGGCGATCTCCGACTTCCAGCGCAGCCTGCTCGGCGTGGAATGCGAAGTGCAGCCGTCTCCGATCGACATCGCGCGTTTCTCGCCTTCGCCCGATCCGCGCCCGGACAACGCCCGGCCCGTGATCGGCCGGCTGAGCCGCGATACGACCGAGAAACACGATACCGACGATGTCCCGCTCTATCGGGCGTGGATCGAGGACGGCGCCGAAGTCAGGCTGCAGGGCGCGACCCAGTTTTCCGCCGCATCGGGCGACGCGCTCGGCGCCATGCCCCGGATGCAGATCCTGCCCGAGGGCGCGGTTCCGACTGTCGCGTTCTTGCGCGGGCTCGATATCTTTTATTATCGGACTGGCGCGCACGTGGAGACCTTCGGGCGCGTCGTGCTCGAAGCGATGGCGTGCGGCCTGCCGGTCGTCTGTCACCGGCGCGGCGGTTATGCCGACTGGATCCGCCACGGCGAGAACGGTTTCCTTTTCGATCGTTCCGACGAGGCCGATCAATTGGTGCGCGCGCTTCTCGCGAACGCCGGCCTGCGCAAAACGATCGGCGAACGCGCGCGCGCGACGGTGGAGACGATGTATTCGGCCAAAGCGGCCCGGGAACGTGCCGACTTCTATCTGCGCGAGCCACGCTGACAAAACACGACCTGAAAGCGCGCCTTGGGCGCTCGATCCGAAACGGGGTAGCAGAACATCACAATGCAAGTCACACACATCTCAATGCTGGGCCGTTCGGGAACGGAGTCGTACTCATTGTTTCTGGCGCGGTGGTTCGCGCTGATCACGCTGTCGCTGATCCCCATTTCGACGGCGGGCGTCAACGTCGGTTCGGCCGCGTTCGCGCTGTTCGCGTTCATTTCGCCCGAAGTCTGGCGGCGCGCACGGCCTTTGCTGACGTGGACGGCGGGCGCCACCGCCGCGCTCGCGCTGTTCGTCGTGCTGAGTCTGAGCCTGGCTTACAGTTCCGCCGGATTCGCGGAGGCGTTCGACTTTCTGATGAAGTATCGGAAGCTGCTGTTCATCCCGCTCCTGCTGCTCGTTTTCGCGGACGACGCCGGCAAGCTCTTTGCGCGCGCTGCCGTCTGGAGCCTGTTCGCCACGCTCGTGCTTTCCATGGTGCTGACGTACACGAACGCGTTCGGCTGGACGTCGCTCGGTCCGATGCACGCGGACGACCCGGTCAGGCGGCCCTGGGTGTTCAAGGATCACATCTCGGGCGGCCTGATGATGGCGTTCCTCGTCTGCCTGTCCTTTGCGCTTGCGAAGGCGGCGAGCGGCTGGCGAAGCAAGGTGTTGTATCTCGTGGCGCTGCTCGCGCTGATCAACGTCCTGTTCGTGCTTCAGGGGCGCACCGGTCAGGTCGTGGCGATTGCGTATGTCGCGATCTATCTGGTCGTGCAGGCGGCGCAGTTCCGCCGTTACGACAAGCGCTCGCGGCTGCTCGCGGGCGTGGGTGTGGCCGCCGTGTGCGTCTGTATCGCCGCTTTCGTGCTTTACGCCAAAGACCGGCGGCTTGCGGACACGGCGCAGGAAGTCTCGCAGTTCGAGACGCAAAACAAGAATACGTCGATGGGCGTGCGGCTGCTGTTTTACCGCCGCAGCATCGAGCTGATGTCGCACCGGCCGATTGCCGGCTACGGCGTGGGCAGCGTGCGCACGCAGTTCGAGCGTCTCGCGAGCGCGCAGACCGGCGGGCATGCGGCGATGGCGGGCAATCCCCACAACGAATTCTTTCTGATGGGCGTGCAGCTCGGGCTTATCGGCGTGGCGCTGTTCGTGTGGTTCCTGATCGCGATCGGAAGAGAGTGCCGGCGGCTGGCGGAGCCCGCGAAGCTGATCGCGATCGGCTACCTTTTCGCGTTCGTTCTCGGCTGTCTCGCGAATTCGCTGTTGCTGAATTTCACGGAAGGCAACCTCTTTGTGTTCCTGATTGGTGTGTTGATCGGCGCGGGGAGGGGAGGAGAGCGCGCCTGACGATCGTTGCGCCGGGGGCAGGCACTACATCAACACAATGTCATACTGCTCCTGACTCAGATTCGACTCGACCTGCAACGAAACCGGTTTCCCGATGAAGTCCATCAGCATCGCCAGATGCTGCGATTCTTCTTCGAGAAACAGATCGATGACCTGCTGCGAAGCCACCACGCGAAACTCGCGCGGATTGAACTGCCGCGACTCGCGCATGATCTCGCGCAGCACGTCGTAGCACACGGTGCGCGGCGTCTTCACCTGCCCCTTGCCCTCACACGTCGGGCAAGCCTCGCACAGCACGTGAGCCAGCGATTCGCGCGTGCGCTTTCTCGTCATCTCGACGAGCCCCAGCTGCGAAAACCCATTGACGGTCACGCGCGTGCGGTCCCGCGACAGCGCCTTCTTCAGTTCGCCCAGCACCTGATCCCGATGCTCGACATTCTCCATGTCGATGAAATCGATGATGATGATCCCGCCCAGATTTCTCAAGCGCAGTTGCCGCGCGATCGTATGGGCCGCTTCGAGATTGGTCTTGAAGATCGTGTCGTCGAAATTGCGCGCGCCGACGTAACCGCCCGTGTTCACGTCGATGGTCGTCATCGCCTCGGTCTGGTCGATCATCAGATAGCCGCCCGACTTCAGATCGACGCGCCGCGACAGCGCCCGCTGAATCTCCGTCTCGATGTTGTACAGATCGAAGAGCGGCCGCTCGCCGGTGTAGTGATGCAGCCGCGACGCCACCGCCGGCGTGAACTCGGCCGCGAAGTCCGCGAGCATCTGATACGTTTCGCGTGAATCGACCTGAATGCGCGTGGTCTCGTCGTTGACGAAATCGCGCAGCACGCGTTGCGCAAGGTTCAGATCCTGATAGAGCAGGGACGTGGGCGGCACGCGCTGCGCCTGCGCGACGATGGTCGCCCACGTCTTGCGCAGATACGCGACATCGGCGGCCAACTCTTCGCTCGTCGCGTCTTCCGCGATGGTCCGCACGATATAGCCGCCTTTCTCGTCGGCGGGCAGCACGGCCGTCAGGCGCGCGCGCACGGCCTCGCGCTCCGCTTCGCTCTCGATCTTCTGCGAGATGCCGATATGCGGGTCCTGCGGCAGATACACGAGCGTGCGCCCCGCGATGCTCACTTGCGTCGACAGGCGCGCGCCTTTCGTGCCGATCGGGTCCTTCACGACCTGCACCATCAGCGCCTGGCCTTCGAAGACGATTTTCTCGATCGGCACATGCGGCGTGGAATTGTGCGACTCACCCGCAATGCGCGGATGCCAGATATCGGCGACATGGAGAAACGCGGCGCGCTCCAGACCGATGTCGATGAACGCGGACTGCATGCCCGGGAGCACACGCACGACCTTGCCGAGATAGACATTGCCGACGCGTCCGCGCGACAGCGTGCGCTCGACGTGAAGTTCCTGAACGGCGCCTTGCTGAACCAGTGCGACGCGGGTTTCCTGCGGTGTGACGTTGATCAGGATTTCTTCGTTCATGGCCTGTTTAGAATTCGACGCGCGCCACGCGCAAGAGAGCTGCGGTTTCGAAAAGGGGCAGACCCATGATACCCGAATAGGACCCGTCGATTCGCTCGATGAACTCGGCCGCGCGGCCCTGAATGCCATAGGCGCCCGCCTTGCCGAGCGGCTCGCCCGATGCCGCGTAGCGCTGCAGCGCAGCACGGTCGGCTTTCGCGAAACGCACATGCGAGCGCGAGAGCACGGGATCGAGCAGCGCGCCTGCGCCATCGACGACGGCGATCGCGGTCAGCACTTCGTGCGCGCGGCCGGCGAGGCGTTCGAGCATCGCGACCGCGTCTTCTTCGTGCAGCGGCTTGCCGAGGATCAGTCCGTCGATGGTCACGGTCGTATCGGCGACGAGAATCGGCGCGTTCGCGTGTTTGCCGTTGAGAAGACGCGCGCGCGCCGCATGCGCCTTGAGCGCGCACACGCGCACGACGTAGGCATCGGCGGCTTCGCCGGGCAGTTCGGCTTCGAGCGCTTCGGCGTCTTCATCGGGACGGGGAAGAAGGAGTTCGTACTGCACGCCGAGCTGACGCAGCAGTTCTTGCCGGCGCGGACTTTGGGACGCGAGATAAACGAAGGGATGAGTCATCGGGAACCTGAATTCGAATGACGCGCGCGGCATTCGAAGTCAAGCTTCGCTCCCGCCTCACGCGCGATGATAAGGATGATTCTGCGTGATGCTCCACGCCCGGTAAAGCTGTTCGGCGAGCAGCACGCGCACCATGCCGTGCGGCAGCGTAAGACTCGACACGCGCAGCAGGATTTCGGCGCGCGATTTCACATCCGGATGAAGCCCGTCCGCGCCGCCGATCACGAAGGCGACGTCGCGCCCGTCCTGTTGCCAGCCGGGCAGGGCGTTCGCAAGCTGCATCGTGGTCCAGTCGCGGCCGCGTTCGTCGAGTGCGACGACGCGCGCGTTCTTCGGCAAGGCGGCTTCGATGCGCTGTTTTTCGGCCGCCATCACGCTCTCGGCGTTGCGTCCCGACGAGCGCTGCTCGGGCTTGATCTCTTTCAGCTCGATGCGCAACTCGGGCGGCATGCGCTTCGCATATTCGTCGAAGCCATTCGTGATCCAGTCGGGCATCTTGTGTCCGACGGCGAGGATGACCAGCTTCATCGAATGAAGCGGGATCAGTGCTTGCGCGTGGTCTTGCGCGCGGGACGCTTGACCGCGGGCGCGGCGTCTTCGTCGTCCTCGTCTTCGTCCGCGGTGACGCTCGCGCCGCCGAACATGTTCGGCTTTTGCAGCTTCACGCGCACGGGCTTGTCGCCCCAGACTTCTTCGAGGTTGTAGTACTGGCGCAGCGCGGGCTGAAGGATGTGCACGACCGCGTCGCCGCAATCGACCAGCACCCATTCGCCGATCTCTTCGCCTTCCGTGCTGATGATATCGCCGCCCGCTTCCTTGACCTTCTCGCGCACGCTGTTGGCGAGCGCCTTGGTCTGGCGGTTCGACGTGCCGCTCGCCACGACCACGCGGTCGAAGAGGGACGTGAGATGCGTCGTGTTGAACACCTTGATGTCTTGCGCCTTGACGTCTTCCAGACCGTCGATGATCGCGCGTTGCAGCTTCTGAAGTTCCATAGTTACCGTGTCTTTACCGTGTCCGGTACAGGTGATGTTGAACAATATAGTCCCATACTGCCTCGGGGACGTGCTTCTGGACCTGGGCGCGCGCCTCGGCCGCGTCTGTCATCGTGCGCGCGGCTTCGCGGATCGCCGTGGCGGATACGTCGAGCAGGAGCGTTTCGTCGATGAGCATGTGCCCGTGCGGGCTCGCCTGCAGTGTCTCGCGCGGCGCGGCGCGCTGCGCGACTTCCGCGGCAACGGCCGGCGACAGCGTCGCGACATCGAAGCCCGGGCGCGTTTCCACGCAGACGTGCGCGTAGTCGAAGAGCTCTTTCCATCGATGCCAGGAGTCGAGCTTGACGAGCTGGTCGGCGCCCATCAGCAGCGAGATCGACGCCTGCGCGCCTTCGCGCTCGCGCCAGTGCGCCAGCGTGTCGACGGTATAGGTGTCGCCCTGGCGATCGATTTCATCGGTGCCGACGGTGATGCGCACGCCGTCGAGCGTGAGCGATGCGGCCGCCGCGCGCGTCATCGCCAGCCGATGCTCCGGCGCCGAGACGCCCGCTTTTTGCCACGGCTGCCCGGCGGGCAACAGCACGAGCTCGGTCAGCCGAAGCAGTTCGACGAAGCGCCGCGCAAGCGCGAGATGCCCGTTGTGGATCGGATCGAAGGTGCCGCCGAAAATGCCGACGCGTTTCGTGCAGGGCGCAGCGGGGTTCAAAGCCATTCGCGCCGCACCAGAAAGTCCGAATAGAGCCGCGCCTCGGGCGTGCCCGGCGCGGGGGTCCAGTCGTAGCGCCAGTTCGCGGCGGGCGGCATCGACATGAGGATCGACTCGGTGCGTCCCCCGCTTTGCAGCCCGAAGTGCGTGCCGCGGTCGAACACGAGATTGAACTCGACGTAGCGCCCGCGCCGGTACGCCTGAAACTCGCGCTCGCGCTCGGTGTACGGCGTGTCGCAGCGGCGCTCGATGATCGGCAGATAGGCCTTCAGGAACGCATCGCCGACGCTTCGCATCAGCGCGAACGCCCGCTCGAAGCCGCCTTCCGCGTAATCATCGAAGAAAATGCCGCCGATGCCACGCTGCTCGTTGCGATGCTTCAGATAGAAATACTCGTCGCACCATGTCTTGAAGCGCGGATACAGCGCGACGCCGAACGGATCGAGCGCGTCGCGGCAAACCTGATGGAAATGGCGCGCGTCGTCCTCGTAGCCGTAAATCGGCGTCAGATCCATGCCGCCGCCGAACCAGAAGATCGGCGCTTCGCCTTCCTTGAGCGCGGTGAGCATGCGCACGTTGGCGTGCACGGTCGGGCAGTGCGGATTGCGCGGATGCATGACGAGCGAGACGCCGAGCGCCTCGAAGCCGCGTCCGGCGAGTTGCGGGCGCGCCGCGCTCGCGGAGGGCGGAAGGGCGTCGCCCTGCACGTCGGAAAAGCCGATGCCGCCGCGCTCGAAAAAGCCGCCGCCTTCCAGAATGCGCGTCACGCCGCCGCCGCGCAGATGCGCGCCGGGCTCGCGGGTCCAGGCGTCGGTGGCGAAAGCGGTGCCGTCGAAGTTGCCGAGCGCATCGGCGATACGCGTCTGCAGGCCCGTCAGATAGTCGCGCACGGCCCCGATATCGCGGGATGCGTCTTCTTGCTCGCGTGGTTCCGCGCTGCGGTTCGGTTCACTCATCGATTGCTGCTGGTCGGTTCCGGGGTTAACCCTTCGTTTCGAAACGCTTAAAAGCGCGCTGCCGGACACGAGGTCCGGCAGCGCGTCGCTCATGCGGGCCTTCCGGCCGCGCTTAGCCGTGCTTGTCGGCGGGCTTTTCGGCGCTTTTATCGGCGGATTGCTTGCGGTTCACTGCGCGATAGCCGATGTCCCGGCGATACTGCATGCCGTCGAACGAGATCTGGTTCACTGTATCGTAGACCACGGATTGCGCGCCGCGTACGGTATCCGCCAATCCGACCACGCATAGCACGCGGCCGCCCGACGTCGTGAGCTTGCCGTCGGCGAGCGTCGTACCCGCATGGAAAGTGACGGAATTCTCGGTTTCTGCGGGAATGCCGTTGATGCGGTCGCCCTTTCTCGGCGTGTCCGGATAGCTGTGCGCGGCGAGCACGACGCCGAGCGCGGTGCGGCGGTCCCACTCGAGATCGACGGTGTCGAGCTTGCCGTCGATCGCCAGTTCCACGACCTTCGAGAAATCGCCCTTCAGGCGCGCCATGATTGGCTGCGTCTCGGGGTCGCCCATGCGGCAGTTGAATTCGAGCGTCTTCGGATTGCCGTTCGCGTCGATCATCAGGCCCGCATACAGGAAGCCGGTGAAGCGAATGCCGTCGTTTTCCATGCCGCGCACGGTCGGCTGGATGATCTCGCGCATCACGCGCGCGTGCAGTTGCGGCGTGACGATCGGTGCGGGCGAATACGCGCCCATGCCGCCGGTGTTCGGGCCGCGGTCGGCGTCGAGCAGGCGCTTGTGATCCTGGCTGGAGGCGAGCGGCAGCACGTGCTTGCCGTCCACCATCACGATGAAGCTCGCTTCCTCGCCCGCGAGAAATTCTTCGATGACCACGCGCGCGCCCGCATCGCCGAGCTTGTTGTCCGCGAGCATCGCATCGACGGCGCCGTGCGCTTCTTCCAGCGTCATCGCGACGACCACGCCCTTGCCGGCTGCGAGCCCGTCCGCCTTGACGACGATCGGCGCGCCTTTCGCGTCGATGTACGCGTGCGCGGCGGCGATGTCGGAAAAAGTCTCGTACTCGGCCGTGGGGATGTTGTGGCGCTTCATGAACGCCTTGGCGAAGTCTTTCGAGCTTTCGAGCTGCGCGGCTTCTTTCGTCGGCCCGAAAATCTTCAGACCGCGCGAGCGGAACAGATTGACGATGCCGGCCGCGAGCGGCTGTTCCGGACCCACGAGCGTGAACGCGACATGTTCCTTTTCGACGAAATCGGCGAGCTCCGCCGGGTCCGTGATGTCGACGTTGCGCAGGCGCTCGTCCTGCGCGGTGCCGCCGTTGCCCGGCGCGACATAAACGATCTGCACGCGCGGCGATTGCGCGAGCTTCCAGGCCAGCGCGTGTTCGCGGCCGCCGGAACCGACGACGAGTAACTTCATGTGAATCCCCGAAATCCTGACAAAAAGCGGCTTGAGTAAAAGCGGCGGGCGCATCGACCGTAAAGCGCGCGCATGACGGCCGTCATGGCGTCGCGAAGGCGGCTCGCGCTGACATCGGCTGCGTCACGCGCCTTCAACGGGCGATGCCGCGCCGCGGCGACTCGGCGTCGAACGAGCGGCGCTGCTCCGGCATGTGGAGCCGAAGCGAAAGACATTCCATCGAGGGCGGGCGAAATCCGGTTTCGCCGCGCCCCGTGCGATCCGAAGCTTCAGTCTTCGTTGATCGCGGCGTTCGTATAGACCTCTTGCACGTCGTCGAGATTTTCGAGCGCGTCGAGCAGTTTTTGCATCTTCACCGCGTCGTCGCCGCTGAACTCGACTTCCGTCTGCGGTTTCATCGTCACTTCGGCGAGCTCCGCCTTGAAGCCCGCGGCTTCGAGCGCGTCCTTCACCTTCTGGAAATCGTTCGGCGGGCATACCACTTCGATGCTGCCGTCTTCGTTCGTGACCACGTCGTCCGCGCCGGCTTCGAGCGCCGCGTCCATCAGCTTGTCTTCCGGCGTGCCGGGCGCGAACAGGAACTGGCCGACGTGATCGAACATGAACGACACCGAGCCGTCCGTGCCCATGTTGCCGCCGAACTTCGAGAATGCGTGGCGCACTTCCGCGACGGTGCGGGTGCGGTTGTCCGTCATCGTGTCGACGATGATCGCCGCGCCGCCGATGCCATAGCCTTCGTAGCGGATTTCTTCGTAGTTCGCGCCATCGACGCCGCCGGTGCCGCGCTGGATCGCGCGGTTGATGTTGTCCTTCGGCATGTTGGCGTCGTAGGCCTTGTCGACGGCGAGGCGCAGGCGCGGGTTCGAATCGATCTCGCCGCCGCCCATGCGTGCCGCGACCTGGATTTCCTTGATGAGGCGTGTCCAGACCTTGCCTTTCTTCGCGTCGGCCGCGGCCTTCTTATGCTTGATGTTGGCCCATTTCGAATGACCCGCCATTACCTTTCTCCATCGCGCGCGGAACTGGAAGCCGCGCGCCTAGTGTGCTGTCGTGCTGAAAATGTCTGTTCGCGTTCCGCTTGCCGCGTTCATGGATCGCGCGTGCGCGCGCTTCGTTCGTGAACGGCGGCCGGGTTCGCCCGCGGACCGCGTGGACCAGTCGGGTCCGGCGTAATCCGATTAGGAACAGACCGAAATTTTAGCATGGCGGGGCGTGCGCTCAGTGCCGCCGTGCGCGGATCTGCGCGGCAAAGACGGCGCAAACCGGAGGAAATCACGCCGAATCGGGGCGTAATCGCAAAACGGCGCGCAAAAGGCGCGCTGAAACGAAAACCGCCGCGCGTGGCGCGGCGGTCGGTAGAAGCGCTTAACGACGCTTAGTTCTTCGTGCCGAAGAGCCGGTCGCCCGCGTCGCCGAGGCCGGGAACGATATACGCATGGTCGTTCAGATGCGAATCCAGCGACGCGACGTAGAGCTTCACGTCCGGATGCGCGTCCTGGAACACCTTCACGCCCTCGGGCGCGGCGACCAGCGCGACAAAAACGATGTTCTCGGCCTGCACCTTGCGCCGCTTCATGACATCGACGGCATGCACCGCCGAATAGCCCGTCGCGACCATCGGATCGCACAGGATGAAGACGCGCTCTTCCAGATCGGGCGGCAGGCGCACGAGATATTCCACCGGGCGGTGATCCTCGGCCCGGTACACGCCGATATGCCCGACGCGCGCCGAGGGCACCAGGTCGAGCAGGCCGTCCGACATGCCGATGCCCGCGCGCAGCACCGGCACGATCGCGAGCTTCTTGCCGGCGATCACGGGCGCGTCGATCTCGACGAGCGGCGTTTCCACGCGCTTGGTCGTGAGCGGCAGGTTGCGCGTGATTTCGTAGCCCATCAGCAGCGTGATTTCCCGCAGCAGTTCGCGAAACGTGCGCGTCGACGTGTCCTTGTCGCGCATGTGCGTGAGCTTGTGCTGGATCAGCGGGTGATCGAGGATAAAGAGATTGGGAAAGCGGCTGTCTTGTTTCATGGGTCTCGCGCGCATTGCGCGTCCTGCTCGTGTGATGGGCTGCCATTCGTTACTTTTGCGCCTCGCCTGGGGCGAAGCGGACAGTGGCGACAGTTTACCCAAAACGCGGCGCGCCCCTAAGACTATTCGGCCCGCCGACGTTGCCGCCCCGATTCTTCTAGAATTGCGCGGAGACATCGCAAATTGTGACAAACAAAACTGGAGGAAGCACGATGGACATGGGAATCGCGGGCCGTACGGCGCTGGTGTGCGCGGCGAGCAAGGGACTCGGACGCGGCTGCGCCGAGGCGCTCGCCGCCGAGGGCGTGAATCTGGTGATCACCGCGCGCACGGCCGAAACGCTCGAAGCGACCGCGGCGCACATTCGCGCGCAATACGGCGTCGACGTGAAAACCGTTGCGGGCGACATCACGACGCCCGAAGGGCATGCCGCCGCGCTCGCCGCGTGCCCGTCGCCGGACATTCTGGTGAACAACGCGGGCGGGCCGCCGCCGGGCGACTTCCGCACCTTCACGCACGACATGTGGATCAAGGCGCTCGAAGGCAACATGCTCACGCCGATCGAGCTCATGAAAGCGACCATCGACGGGATGATCGAGCGCGGTTACGGGCGCATCGTGAATATCACGAGTTCATCGGTGAAGGCGCCGATCGACGTGCTCGGGCTCTCCAACGGCGCGCGCTCGGGTCTGACCGGCTTCGTCGCGGGCGTTGCGCGCAAGGTCGCGGCAACCGGCGTCACCATCAACAATCTGCTGCCGGGCTCGTTCGACACGGACCGCATCGCCGTCACGCTCGAAGCGCAGGCGAAGGCGCAGAATCTTCCGCTCGACGAAGTGCGCAAGCGCCGCGCGGAAAGTCTGCCGGCGGGACGCTTCGGCACGTCCGAGGAATTCGGCAAGGCGTGCGCGTTCTTGTGCAGCGTGCATGCCGGCTACATCACCGGGCAGAACCTGCTGATCGACGGCGGCGCGTACCCCGGCACCTACTGATAGCGAGCACACCATGACCACACGCGTCGCGCTGATCGCGCACGACATGAAAAAGGACGACATCGTCACGCTCGCGGGCGAATTCGCCGATACGCTCGCGCAGTGCGAACTCGTCGCCACGGGCACGACGGGCGGACGCATCGCGGCGGCGCACGGGCTCGACGTCGAGCGCAAGCTGTCCGGCCCGCACGGCGGCGATTTGCAGATCGGCGCGGAACTGGCGGAAGGGCGCGTGAATATCGTGATCTTCCTGCGCGACCCGATGACCCCGCAGCCGCATGAGCCCGACATCAACGCGCTGGTGCGCGCCTGCGACGTGCACAACGTGCCGTGCGCGACCAATATCGCGACGGCGCGCATGATCCTCGACGATTTGCGCCTGCGCTTTGCGCGGGCGGCGTGAGCACGAACCGAGCACGAACAAGGAGAACGAAACGATGACCAAGGCAATCCGATTCGACAAGGCCGGCGGCCCCGAAGTCATGAAGTGGGTCGATGTGGACGTGGGCGCGCCGGGCAAAGGCGAAATCCGCGTGAAGCATCACGCCGTGGGGCTGAATTTCATCGACGTCTATTTCCGCACCGGCCTCTATCCGATGCCGCTGCCCGGCGGCCTCGGCATGGAAGCCGCGGGCGAAGTGATGGCGGTGGGCGAGGGCGTCACGCAATTCAAGCCGGGCGATCGCGTCGCCTATGCATCGCGTCCGCCGGGTGCGTATGCCGAAGAGCGCGTGATGTCGGCGGACTACGTCGTCAAGCTGCCGGATGCGATCAGCTATGAGGACGCCGCGTCGATCATGCTGCAAGGCCTCACCGCGCAATATCTGCTGCGCCGGACCTATCGCGTGAAGGCGGGCGATACCGTGCTGATTCACGCGGCGGCGGGCGGCGTCGGCATGATCGCGTGCCAGTGGGCGAAGGCGCTCGGCGCGACGGTGATCGGCACGGTCGGCTCGGACGAGAAGGCGGCGCTCGCGAAGGCGCACGGCTGCGATCACCCGATCGTCTATACGCGCGAGAACTTCACGCAGCGCGTGCGCGAGATCACCAACGGCGCGGGCGTGCCGGTGGTGTACGACTCGATCGGCAAGGACACGTATATCGCGTCGCTCGACTGCCTCGCGCCGCTCGGGCTTTTCGTGAGCTTCGGGAATTCGTCGGGACCGTTGCCGCCGCTCGATTCGTCGGAGCTTGCCGGACGCGGCTCGCTGTATTTCACGCGGCCCACGCTCTTCAGCTACATCGCCAAACGCAGCGATCTCGATACGATGGCCGCGGAACTGTTCGAAGTCGTCTCGTCGGGCAAGGTGAAGACCAACGTGCGCCAGCGCTATCCGCTCGCCGAGGCGGCGCGCGCGCACGAAGATCTCGAAGCGCGCAAGACCACCGGCTCGACGATTCTGCTGCCTTGAGTTCGAACCCGACCGCAACCGTCGTTCTCATCGAGGACGAGAAGCAGATTCGCCGCTTCGTGCGCGTCTCGCTCGAAGGTCAGGGCATGACCGTTCACGAGGCGGAAACCGGGCGACAGGGTCTCGTCGAAGCCGCGACGCGCAAGCCGGATCTCGTGATCGTCGATCTCGGCCTGCCCGACACCGACGGCATCGACGTGATTCGCGAACTGCGCGGCTGGACAGAACTGCCGATCATCGTGCTGTCGGCGCGCACGCAGGAAGAGGAGAAAGTGGCCGCGCTCGATGCCGGCGCGGACGATTACCTCACCAAGCCCTTCGGCGTCTCTGAGCTGATGGCGCGGATTCGCGCGCATCTGCGGCGGCGCAATCAGGCGTCGGGCAGCGAGACTCCGGTCGTGACCTTCGGCGATGTGACCGTCGATCTCGCGCTGCGACGCGTCGCGCGAAGCGGCGAGAACGTGCATCTGACGCCGATCGAATACCGGCTGCTCTCGACGCTCGTGCGGCACGCGGGCCGCGTGCTCACGCATCGGCAATTGCTGGTGGAAGTGTGGGGGCCGTCGCATGTCGAGAGCCCGCATTACCTGCGCATCTACATGGCGCATTTGCGGCAGAAGCTCGAACGCGATCCCGCGCAGCCCGAGCATATCGTGACGGAAACGGGTGTCGGCTACAGGCTCGTCGGCGCAGCGTGATGGGCGTGTTGCGCGTGTTGCATCGATAGCGTGTTCAGCACGATATCGATGGGCTGGTCGCCGCCGACGAACGCGATCAGCCGATCCCGTATGCCGAGCGTCACGCACTGCACCGCGATCCGCGCGACATCGGCGCGCGCGACCTGCGGCTTGTGTGTCGTGAGCGCGTCGGCGAGCGCGATCGCGCCATGCGCGGGCTCATCCGACAGCGGGCCGGGACGCAGAATCGCAAACGGCACGCCGCGACGCGCGACGTAGGCATCGGCTTCGCGCTTCATCCGCGAATAATGGCGTAACGCAAAGCCGCTGCGTTCGGGATAAAACGCCGACAGTGCGCTCACGACAACGAGTTGCCGCACGCGCCGGCGCTTCGCGTAATCGGCGGTGCGCATGACGGCGTCGCGATCGATCGCGCGTTGCTCGTGCACGCCTTCGTCGTGCGCCGAACCGGCCGCGTAGATCACGTGCGTGATGTCGTCGAAGGCGTGGGAGAAGTCGTTGGCGAGATCGCCGAGCACGATTTCCGCGCCCATCGCGGCGAACTCGCTCTTGTGCGCGGATTTGCGCAGCATCGCGCGAAGGGGAATGGCTTCTTCGTGCAGGCGCGCGGCGATGAGGCGGCCCGTGCGGCCATGCGCGCCGATCAGCAGAACCTTCAGCGTTTTCATGCGGGGACACTCCTTCGCCGTGGGTTTCTATCCGACAAAGTAGGTCATTTTGGCGCGGCGCGCTGCGCGACGCGTTTGCGTCCGCAGCATTTTCTCACTGGCTCATTCGGATGCGTTCGCCGGTTGCGCGCCGCCCTGACGGCGCGCACGCCGTTGCTCCGCGCGAATGCGGAAGCGGTCCATGTACAGATAGACGACGGGCGTCGTATACAGCGTCAGCATCTGGCTCACGATCAGCCCGCCGACGATCGCGATGCCGAGCGGCGCGCGCATCTCCGAGCCCTCGCCCGTGCCGAACGCGAGCGGCAGCGCGCCGAGGAGGGCGGCGGCGGTCGTCATCATGATCGGGCGAAAGCGCAGGAGACACGCCTCGCGAATCGCGTCCTGCGGCGTGGACGCGCCGTGACGCGTCGCCTCGATGGCGAAATCGACCATCATGATCGCGTTCTTCTTCACGATGCCGATCAGCAGAATGACCGCGATCAGCGCGATGATGCTGAACTCCGTCTTGAACAAAAGCAGCGCGAGCAGCGCGCCGATGCCCGCCGACGGCAGCGTCGAGAGAATCGTGATCGGATGAATGTAGCTCTCGTACAGAATGCCGAGCACGATATAAACCGCCGCGAGCGCCGCTAGAATCAGGAGCGGCTGATCGTTGAGCGACTGCTGGAACGCCTGCGCCGTGCCCTGGAAACTGCCGTGGATGGTCTGCGGCATGCCGATCTCCGCCATCGTTTCGTAGATGGCGGCGGTCGCGTCCGAGAGCGACTTTCCCGGCGGCAGATTGAACGAGATCGTCGACGCGACGAACTGGCTCTGGTGATTGACCGACAACGGCGTGTTGCCCGGGCCGAACTTCGCGATGGCCGACAGCGGGACCATCGTTTCCTTTGTAGTCGATACCGCCGAACCCGACGACGAGCCGTTCTTGCCGGTGGCCGCGATCGCGTTGGTCGCCGAATTTTTCACGGCGGCGAGCGCGAGGGCGGCGGTCGTGTCGGTAGTGCTCGTCGATGCGCCGCCCGCGCCCGTGGAGCCCGTCGCGGTTGTCGAAGCCGAAGCCGAAGTCGTCGTCGATTGCGTCGATGCCGAGCCGCTTGCCGTGCCGCCCGACGTGCTGATCCAGATCTGCTTGAGCATCTCCGGGTCTTGCCAGTACTTCGGCGCGAGCTCCATCACGACGTGATACTGCGACAGCGGGTTGTAGATCGTCGAGACCTGACGCTGGCCGAACGCGTCATACAGCGTGTTGTCAATCTGCGCGGGCTTGATGCCGAGGCGCGCGGCGGTGGCGCGGTCGAACGTGACCATGGCTTCGAGGCCGCCTTGCTGCTGGTCCGAGTTGACGTCGGTGAGTTCGGGGCGCTTTTGCAGCGCGTCGGTGAGAAGCGGGCCCCACTTGTAGAGATCGGACGTGGTGTCGGACAAGAGCGTGAACTGATACTGCGCGTTCGACTGCCGTCCGCCCACGCGAATGTCCTGCACCGCCTGCAGGAAGGTGCGCGCGCCCGCGACGTCCGCGAGCGGCTTGCGCAGGCGGTTGATGACCTGGTCGGCGGACACCTTGCGCTCGCTCTTGGGCTTGAGCGAAATGAACATGAAGCCCGAATTGGTCGAGCGCCCGCCCGTGAAGCCCGCGACGCTGTCCACGGCCGGATCCGCTTCGACGATTTTCATCATCTCCGCGAACTTGATCTTCATGGCCTGAAAGGACGTGCTCTGGTCCGCCTGAATGCCGCCGACGATGCGCCCGGTGTCCTGCTGCGGGAAAAAGCCCTTCGGCACGATCACATACAGATAAATGTTCAGCCCGATGGTCGCGAGCAGGATCATGAGGATCGTGCGCGGATGCGCGAGCGCCCAGCCGAGCGTGCGCTCATAGCCGTTCTGCATGCGCGTGAACTGGCGCTCCAGCCAGCGCGCGATGCGGCCTTCTTCCTTGCGCTCGCCCGGCTCCTGCAGGAGGCGCGAGCACATCATCGGCGTGACGGTCAGCGAGACGACGAGCGACACGCCGATGGCAAGCGAAAGCGTGAGCGCGAACTCGCGGAACAGCCGCCCGACGATGCCGCCCATGAGCAGGATCGGCAGGAACACGGCGACGAGCGACACGCTGATCGACAGCACCGTGAAGCCGACTTCGCGCGCGCCGAGTATCGCTGCCTGCATGCGCGGCACGCCTTTCTCGACATGGCGCGTGATGTTTTCCAGCACGACGATCGCGTCGTCGACGACGAAGCCCGTCGCGATGGTGAGCGCCATCAGCGAGAGATTGTCGAGCGAGAAGCCGAGCAGATACATGGCCGCGAACGTGCCGATGATCGATATCGGCACGGCGACGCTCGGTATCAACGTGGCGCGCCAGTTGCGCAGGAACAGGAACACGACCATCACGACGAGCGCCACCGCGATCATGAGCGTGAGCTCGGTGTCGTGCAGCGACGAGCGGATCGTGACGGAGCGGTCGGCGGTCGGGGTGATCTGCACGTCGGCGGGCAGCGCGGCCTGCAACTGCGGCAGCATGGATTTGACGCGGTCGATCGTCTCGATGATGTTCGCGCCCGGCTGCCGGTACAGAATCACGAGCACCGCGCGCTTGTTGTTGATGAGGCCGAGGTTGCGCAGATCCTCGACCGAATCGACCACTTCGCCGACATCGGACAGCTTCACCGCCGAGCCGTTGCGGTACGCGACCACGAGATCCTTGTACTGCGCGGCCTTGCTCGCCTGATCGTTCGTGTAAAGCTGGACGCGGGTGCCCTTGAACTCGATCGCGCCCTTCGGACTGTTCGCATTCGCCGATGCGAGCGCGGCGCGCACGTCTTCCAGCCCGATGCCGTAATGGAACAGCGCGCCCGGTTCCAGTTCGACGCGCACTGCCGGGTTCGCGGAGCCGCTCACATCGACTTCGCCGACGCCCGGCACCGTCGATAGCGTCTGCTGCAGCACGGTCGCGGCGGAATCGTAGAGCGAACCCGCCGTGCGCGTGGGCGAGGAGAGCGCGAGCACGAGAATCGGCGCATCGGCCGGATTGACCTTGTGATACGTCGGGTTCTGACGCAGCGAGGCCGGCAGGTCGGCGCGCGCGGCGTTGATCGCGGCCTGCACGTCGCGCGCCGCGCCGTCGATGTCGCGGTTCAGCCCGAACTGCAACGTGATGCGCGTGCTGCCGACGGAGCTCATCGACGTCATTTCGCTGACGTCGGCGATGGTGCCCAGATGCCGTTCGAGCGGACTCGCGACGCTCGTCGCAACGGTTTCCGGGCTCGCGCCGGGCAGGCTCGCCTGCACGGAAATGGTCGGGAAATCGACTTGCGGCAGCGGCGCAACCGGCAGCTTCACGAACGCGAACATGCCCGCGAGCGCGATGCCGATCGCGAGCAAAGTCGTCGCGACGGGCCGGCCGATGAAGATGCGCGACAGGTTCATGCCTTACCGTCCTTCACCGGCGGCCGCCGCGTCCGGCGCGCGGCCAAAGCGCGCGCGCAGCTTGCGGGCGAGCGAATCGAAGCCGAGATAAATGACGGGCGTGGTGAAGAGCGTGAGCAACTGCGACACGATCAGGCCGCCGACGATGGCGATGCCGAGCGGATGCCGCAGCTCCGAGCCTGCACCCCAGCCGAGCATCAGTGGCAGCGCGCCGAGCAGCGCGGCCATCGTCGTCATGAGAATCGGGCGAAAGCGCAGGAGACACGCCTGGAAGATCGCCTCGCGCGGCGGCTTGCCTTCATCGCGTTCGGCTTCGAGCGCGAAGTCGATCATCATGATCGCGTTCTTCTTCACGATGCCGATCAGCAGCACGATGCCGATAATGCCGATGATGTCGAGATCGTGCCCGGTGATCATCAGCGAGAGCAGCGCGCCGACGCCCGCGGAAGGCAGCGTCGAGAGAATCGTGATCGGATGGATGAAGCTCTCGTACAGCACGCCGAGCACGATGTACATCGTGACGATGGCCGCGAGAATCAGGAACAGTTCGTTCGACAACGACGCCTGGAACGCGAGCGCCGCGCCCTGGAAGCGGATCTGGAACGACGCGGGCAAGCCGATGTCCTGCTTCGCCTGCTCGATCGCCTTCACCGCCTCGCCGAGCGACGCGCCTTTCGCGAGGTTGAACGAGACGGTCGTCGCCGGAAACTGGCCGAGGTGCGTGACGAGCAGCGGCGCCGCGCGCTCGTGGAACTTCGCGATGGACGAAAGCGGCACCTGGCCGTTGCTCGCGGTGGAGGAGGGCAGGTAGATGCCGTTGAGCGTCTCGCTGTAGTGCGCGTCGGACGGTTCGGCTTCCAGAATCACGCGGTACTGGTTCGACTGCGTGAAGATCGTCGAGATGATGCGCTGGCCGAACGCATCGTAGAGTGCGTTGTCGACCGTCGCGGGCGTGATGCCGAAGCGCGCCGCCGTCGCGCGGTCGATCTCGATATACACCGACTGGCCGTTCTGCTGCAGATCCGTCGCGACGTCCGTCAAGATCGACGTGTGCTGCAGGCGGTCGACGAGCTTCGGCACCCATTCCGCGAATTCGGCCGGATTCGGGTCCGTCAGCATGAACTGATATTGCGTGGGGCTCACGGTCGAGTCGATCGTCAGATCCTGCACCGGCTGCATATAGAGCTTGATGCCGGGAATGTCCGCCACTTCGCTCTGGATCGTGCGGATGATCTCGCTCGACGTGTTGTCGCGGTCGTCGCGCGGTTTCAGGTTGATCAGCATGCGCCCGTTGTTGAGCGTGATATTCGTGCCGTCGACGCCGACGAACGAGGTCAGGCTTTCCACGTCAGGGTTCTGCAGAATCTTCTTCGCCAGCGCCTGTTGCTGCTCGGCGACTGCCTGATACGACGCGGCCTGCGGCGCCTGCGTGATGGCCTGGATCACGCCCGTGTCCTGCGTCGGGAAGAAGCCCTTCGGAATGTAGACGTACAGCACGGCCGTGAAAACGAGCGTGAGCACGAAGACGAACAGCGTCGCGTGCTGCCGCTCCAGCACCCATTCGAGCGCGACCGCATAGCGCCCGATCACGTAATCGATGAACTGATGCGCGCGCGCCTCGAAGCGCTTGCTTTCCTTCGGCGGCGTGTGGCGCAGCAGCTTGGCGCACATCATCGGCACGAGCGTGAGCGAGACGATCGCCGAAATGACGATGGTCACCGCGAGCGTGATCGCGAATTCATGGAAGAGGCGGCCGACGACATCGCCCATGAAGAGCAGCGGAATCAGCACGGCAATGAGCGACACCGTCAGCGAAATGATGGTGAAGCCGATCTGTTTCGAGCCCTTCAATGCCGCTTCGAGCGGCGGATCGCCTTCCTCGACGTAACGCGCGATGTTTTCGATCATCACGATGGCGTCGTCGACGACGAAACCCGTCGCGATGGTGAGCGCCATCAGCGAGAGGTTGTCGAGCGAAAAGCCGCACAGATACATGACCGCGAGCGTGCCGACCAGCGAGAGCGGCACGGACAAACTCGGGATGATGGTCGCGTAGACGTTCGCGAGGAACAGATAGATGACGAGCACGACCAGCACGACCGACAGCGCGAGCTCGAACTGCACGTCGCGCACGGACGCGCGAATCGTGGTGGTGCGATCGGTGACGACGCGCACGTCGAGCGCCGCGGGCAGCGACTGCTGCAACTGCGGCAGGATTTTCTTGATGCCGTCGACGACCGCGATCACGTTCGCGCCCGGCTGTCGCTGCACGTTCAGGATGATGGCGGGCGTCGAATCGACCCAGGCGCCGAGCTTCGTGTTCTCCGGTCCCTCGACGATGCTCGCGACATCGGTCAGCATCACCGGCCGGCCGCTGCGATAGGCGACCACCGCGCTCTGGTAGGCGGCGGCGTCGGTGAGCTGGTCGTTCGCGTTGATCGTGTACGCGCGCGTCGGGCCGTCGAAGTTGCCCTTCGGCGTATTGACGTTGAGGTTGGAAATCGTGGTGCGCAGGTCGTCGATATTCAGGCCATACGACGCGAGCGCGCGCGTGTTCGCCCGGATGCGCACGGCGGGACGGTTGCCGCCGCTCACCGAAACGAGACCCACGCCCGCCACCTGCGAGATCTTCTGCGCGAGACGCGTGTCCGCGAGATCCTGAACCTGAGTCAGCGGCAGTGTTTTCGAGCTGACCGCGAGCGTCATGATCGGCGCGTCGGCGGGATTCACCTTCGCGTAGATCGGCGGCGCGGGCAGGTCGGAGGGCAGCAGGTTGCCCGCCGCGTTGATCGCCGCCTGCACTTCCTGTTCGGCGATATCGAGCGGCAGGTCGAGCGAGAACTGCAAGGTGATGACCGACGCGCCCGCCGAGCTTTGCGACGACATCTGATTCAGGCTCGCCATCTGCCCGAACTGCTTTTCGAGCGGCGCAGTGACGCTCGACGTCATCACGTCGGGCGATGCGCCCGGATAGAACGTCTGCACCTGAATGGTCGGATAGTCGACGGCGGGCAGTGCGGAGAGCGGCAGAAAGCGCAGCGCGACCAGGCCGACCAGCATGATCGCCGCCATCAGGAGCGCCGTGCCGACCGGGCGCAGGATAAAAATGCGGGATGGATTCATGCGTTGGCTAACGTGTTACGGCTGCTGCGATTGCTGGCGGCGATGTCCGCCGTGGCGCGTGCCCGAGGCGGCGGAAGCGGGCGCGGCCGCCGAAGCGTCCGAAGCGCCCGATGTACCGGAAGCCGCCTTCGCCTTTTCGGCCGGAATCGTGATTTTCGCGCCTTCCTTGAGGCGGTCCGAGCCGTCGATCACCACGCGCTCGCCCACTTGCAGGCCCGACTTGATGCTGGTGCGCTCGCCGTCGACCGGGCCGATCTTCACGTTGCGCACCGTCACGGTGTTGTCCGGCTTCACGACGTACACGAACGCGCCCGAGGAGCCGTTCAGCACCGCGGAAGTCGGCACGATGGTCGCGCTCTTGATGACGTCGACGAGCAGTTTCGTGTTCACGAACTGATTCGGGAAAAGCATGCTTTCCTTGTTGTCGAACGTGGCGCGCAGCTTGACCGTGCCGGTGGTCGTGTCGATCTGGTTGTCGACCGTTTCGAGGAAGCCCGCTTCGAGCGCCGTGGTGTTGGCGCGGTCGTATGCCGTGACCGACATCTTCGTGCCCGCGCGCAGCGGCTTGAGAATGGCGGCGAGATTGTCTTCCGAAGTCGTGAAGATCACGCTGATTGGCTGCAACTGCGTAATGACGACGACGCCGTTGGTGTCGCCGGTCGTCACGTAGTTGCCGGGATCGACCTGGCGCAGGCCGACGCGCCCCGACACCGGCGCCGTGATGCGCGCGTAGGTCAGGTCGAGCTTGTAGGTATCGACGTTTGCCTGGTCGGACTTCACCGCTCCTTCGTACTGCTTCACGAGCGAGGCTTGCGTGTCGACCTGCTGTTTGGCGATGGAATCCTGCGACAGCAGCGTCTGGTAGCGCTGCAAGTCGAGACGCGCGGTCTGCAGGAGCGCCTGATCCTTCGCGAGCGCGCCTTCGGCGTTGCGCAACGAGATTTCATACGGACGCGGATCGATCTGCGCGAGCACGTCGCCTTTCTTGACCATCTGGCCTTCCCTGAAAGCGACATCGACGAGCGTGCCGTTCAGTTGCGTCTTGACCGTGACGTTCGCAAGCGGCGTGACCGTGCCGAGCGAATTGATGACGACCGGCATTTCACCCTGCGTGACGCTCGCCACGTGCACCGGCTGCGGCTGGTTCGCCGCGCTGGGGCCACCGCGCCGGCCGCCCTGACGCGCTTCGGACTGGCCGCTCGCGCCGCTGCCGCTGCCACTGCCGCGATTCCACGGATGCCACCACGCGAGCGCGCCCGCGACGATCAGGATCGCGACGATGAGCGGCACGATCCGGCGACGCCGCGGCGCGGGCTCGATGGCGGCGTGTGTAGGAGGCGTCGGGCGCTGCCCGGAGGGATTCTTATGGTCGTCCATCGGTTCGGTGGCTGGGTCTTTCAAACTGTCGTACGGAGCGCGGATGGGCGGCGGTCGCGATTCGGGCGCGCATGAACCGCAACCGAAGCGGAAGCCTTGCATGGTCGGGGCCGCGAAAGCGGGCGCAAGGCCGGAGAGTAGGCTGGACTCGCGGCGCGGCCCCGGTGCGCGCGAAGCATGATGCTACGTCCCGCACCAAGGGCCGTCCACCCGTCATTCTTTCTGTTGATTACGACTGTTACACGCGTGCGGGCGCAGGCTTTCGACGACCCTTCACCGTTTCACGCGGCGCTCAGTCTAACTGGCGGCGCGCGCCGCGGTCGTGGCGTGCGTGCCGCCGATCTCGCGCGTGATGTTCCCGATGCATTCGAGCAGGGCGGGCGCTACGGCGTCGAACAGGATTTCGCGCGGGCATTGATGCGCGGCGCCGCCGCAGTTGACCGAGTAGCGCTCTTCCGACGGTCCGACGAAGCCGGCCGCGACGGCGTTGAGCCCGTGATGCCATTCGCCGAGGGAAGTCGCGAAGCCCAGGCGCAATGCATCGTCGATGCCGCGCTGCAAGCCGCCCGAGATGGCCGGCCAGTCGTCGCCCGATGCGGTCTGGAGACTGCCGATGAGCGCACGCCGATCCGCCTCCGACAGCACCGCGAGATAGGCGCGCCCGACCGCCGTGCGGCTCAGGTCCATGCGGCCGCCGACTTCGAGCCGCGAGACGAGCACGGCCGATCGCGGCCGAATGGCATCGATTACAACCATTTCCAAACGATCGCGCACGGCTAGATGGACAGATAGTCCTGTATGCTCGGCGAGCCGGATGAGAAACGGGCGCGCCCGTGCGCGAATATCGAAATTGCGTAAGAATCCGTTGCTCAGTTCGAGCACGGACGCGGTCAGCACGAAGCGTTCGCTGTCCGGCAGACGATGCAGCAGTCCCGCGCCGACGAGCGTCGCGGTAATGCGCGAGATCGTCGGCTTCGGAATGCCGGTCCAGTCGGTCAGCTCGCGGTTGCTCACGGGCGCATCGGCGGCGGCGATCCTGCGCAGCACGTCCAGCCCGCGCGCAAGCGCAGTGACTTCTTCGCCGTCCTTTTCCCGGACACGCTCTCGGCCCATCGACCGATCAATTTGCATAGGCATTTGTTTTGTGAAACATCGTTTTATTTGATAACTGACGCAATTCTACAAGCAGGAATCAAGAAACTTGCAAACGATGCAAGAGTTCACAATAAGCGGCATCACTTATGAAAGTTTTTTCCGCAATGGCATGAGTTGAGCGACGGATGGGCACTTGCCCGGACTGCGAAATTTTGCTTGACTTGAGCAGCGATCCCGGAAAAAATGGAACCGAATTTCGAAACCCGAAGCGATGTGCGCGAATGCGCCTCCCGTTAAGGTTTGATGACAGGCTCTCAGGTTCTAGCACGGCCCTCGGAATGGCTAGAACTTTTAAGGCGCTACGGAAACGTAGCGCCTTTTTTTTCGCCCGCGCGTTCGCGAAATGCTTCGGCGCGAATATACCTTTAATGCGGACGAGCCGCATCGGCTAGACGGACGCGGGGAAGGCGGGGGACCTGCGAAGGGGACCTGCAAGCGAGGCGGCGAAGGCGCGATGCTCGTCGCGCCTAAAGCTCAATACAGGCTGCTGAACACACGCGGCGGCTTGCGCAAACGCTTGCCGCGCACAATCCAGTAGACGCTCGCGCACACGAGCAGCAGCGCGACGGCGAAGACGATCAGCGGCGAGATTTGTTGGGGCGGCGGCGGGGTTGTCGCAATGAGCAAGGCAGCGAAGAATGCCGCGCCCGCCTGATAGTACGAGCGATTGGCCAGATTGCGGCGCATGCGGACAGTCGTGAATCGTGAGATCGGGGCGCGGGTAAACGGCTCGAACAACATGCACCCTGCGACAAGGGCGATAGCGACATTCATGAAGAGCATGGTGCTGGACATCGTGGAGGCGGGACGCGGCGAATATATGCCAAGGCGATATCGGCTAAAACCAGAAGTCTCTTAAATGTAGAGGGAACGTTCTATTCACGATTTTTTTGCGGATGCGCTTTCTATGAAACCATTTTGAAAGGCTAATAGAGTGCGCTTGTCGGCGATCAGGTTCCCCTGCGATGCAAGGTTCGGCCATTCGACGTGTCGTATGATGTGGCCGAAATCTTGAGATGCTCACAGCCGTGCGCGCGAAAGCGCACGCATTACGCGGGAGGTAACGCCATGCAGATGAATCCCATGACCCGAATCGCCATCGCGCTCGCGGCGCTCGGCGTGCTCGCCGCATGCGAGAAGCACGACGCCACCGCGGGACAGGCCGCGGGCGCCTTCAACAACCTGGCGAGCCAGACCAGCCAGAAGTTCGATCAGGCGGCGAGCTACGTCGGCCAGAAAGTCGATGCGGCCAAGCAGTCGGCGCAGCAGAACATCGACAATGCCGGCTCGATGCCCGATATTTCCGCGAGCGGCGTGGCCGCGACGGCCCGCTCGAACTTCGACAATGCGGCAAGCGCGACCAACGCCGCGATCAATAATGCCGCGAGCGCGACCGGCGCCGGCCTGCAGTCGGCCGGACGCAAGCTGCAGGAATGGTCCGCGCAGGGCAGCGCGTCGAACACGTCGGCGGGGGCGGCCAGTCCTTCGGGCGAAGGCAGCGGTGCGCGCACGGAGATGGACAAATAGCGCGAAAAAGCGTGTCGCGGGACGAATCGCAGCACCGTTTCATCTGAAAAATCGGCGCGCGACGCTTAACATTCGGTTACGTCCGCAACGGTCGGGCGTCTAGTCACAGCCGCTAAACTGGCGGTCTTTCAGAAATCGAGACCGTTATGAAGTCACGCAACCTCGCGCGGCCACGCGCGTGGGCGTCAGTCGCGATGTCCTGGATGGCGGCGCTCGCGCGGGTCCGCGCGCGACATATTGGCTGCGCAATTTCGTTGGTCATCTCGTCGATGCTTGCCGCATCGATCGCCCACGCGGGGCCCGCACTCACGCTGCCTACGTTTCAGGAACTGATCACGCCGGCCGCGCCCGCATCCGCGCCGGAGCCCGCGTCGGGAGTGGATACGCCCGCCATGTCCGATGCCGAGATGCTGCGCTCGCTCGACAACATCATCACGACGCTCGACAGCGACAAGCAGCGCGCGGCGCTCGTCGCGCAGCTGAAGCATCTGCGCGACGCCAAGCGCGCCGCCGATACCGCCGCGCCCGCATCGGGCGTTGCGGCCTCCGACGCCGCGGCGAGCGGCACGCCGGCGTCCGCTCCGGCGGCGCCTTCTGTCGTCGCGACGATGGCGCAGAACGCGGGCCTGCTCGGCGCGATCGCGTCGGCGCTCACCAACATCGAAGCCGACGTGAAGCGCGGCAAGACGCCGTTCGCGTATTGGGTCGGACGCTTCAACGCGGCGGGCAACGAGCTTTTCACGATCGTCACGAGCCAGAGCCGCGAATCGTTCGGCCGCACGCTCTTCAACTTCTTCGCGACGCTCCTGGGCTGGGGCGCGTGCGCGTTCGTCCTCGTGTACATCCAGCGGCGTGTGCAGGCGCGCTACGGCATCGACACGGGCCTGCATTCGAATCCGACCACGGGCGAACTGCTGCGCTTCACGCTGCGCCGCGTGGCGCCGTATCTGTTCGCGTTTCTCGCGGCGCTGACGTTCACGCATTACATGCCGCTGTCGCTCGGCCGCACGCTGGCGATGGTCACCGCTTACGCGATCGTCGCGGGCGCGGTGTTCTCGGCGATCTGTCTCATCATGTTTTCGCTGTTCGGCTCGGCGCACCGGCGCGTGGCGGTGAACGTGCTGATCGTGCGCGCGCGGCGGCTGCTGTTTCTGATCGGCACGCTCGGCGCACTCGGCGATGCCGCCGCCAATTACGATGTCGCGCAGCAACTCGGCACCAATCTCTCCGCGCTGATATCGACCTGCGCGAACATGGGCGCGGCGGGCCTCACCGCGTACTTCGCGCTGGCCTATCAGCGTCCCGTCGCGCATCTGATCCGCAGCCGCACCTACGAGCAGCGCAACACGCGCAAGGCCGCGACCGAGACCTTCGAAGTGGTCGCCTCGCTGTGGCAGTTGCCGCTGTTGCTGCTCGCGTCGGCGTCGGTGGTGGCGACGCTGATGGGCATCGGCACGTCGGAGAACGTCTTGCAGATGGCGATCGCGACCGCGGGGCTGCTCGTCGTCGCGTTCTTTCTGTCGGCGATCGTCGTGCGCATCACGCGGCCCAAGTCACGCAAGCCGCGCCGGCAATCGGCGTACGTGCGCCGGCTGATCAAGTTCGTCGGCACGATGATCGTCGTCGGCGTGTGGCTGGTGTTTCTGGAACTGTCGTCGCGCTTCTGGGGCTTTTCGCTCGCGCACATGGCCGAGCAAAGCGTGGCGGCGCGCGGCATCACGCACGCGGTCGCAATGATCGTGCTGACGTTCTTCGTCGTCTGGCTGATCTGGATTCTCATCGACACGGGCATTCAGGAAGCGCTGCGCCCGGACGCCGCGCGGCGCGGCGGGCGCGGTCCGAGCATGCGCGCGCGCACCATGCTGCCCCTCGTGCGCAACGTCGTGTTCGTGTTCCTGCTGACGGTCGCGGCGATCGTCACGGCGGCCAATCTCGGCCTGAACGTGACGCCGCTGCTCGCCGGCGCGGGCGTGATCGGCCTCGCGGTCGGTTTCGGCGCGCAGTCGCTGGTCGCGGATCTGATCACGGGGCTTTTCATCATCATCGAGGACACGATCTCGGTCGGCGATTCGATCGAGGTCGAAGGCGGCCACGCGGGCATCGTCGAAAGTCTGACGATACGCACGGTGCGTCTGCGCGACGGGCAGGGCGCGATCCACGCGATTCCGTTCTCGCAGATCAAGACGGTGAAAAACCTGTCGCGCGACTTCGCATACGCGGTGTTTGAAGTGCGCGTGCCGTTTTCCGCCGACATCGACGACGTCACGCAGATGATCCGCGAAGTCGGCGCCGATCTGATGGCCGATTTCCGTTACTGCCTCGAAATGCTCGGGCCGGTCGAAGTGTGGGGCCTCGACCGCTTTGATCCGAACTGGATGGTCGTGAAAGGGCAGATCAAGACGCGGCCGCTGCAGCAATGGAGCGTCGCGCGGGCGTTCAATCTGCGCATCAAGCGCAAGATGGACGAAGCGGGGATGGAGATTCCGGTGCCGCAGATGCACGTTCAGATGACGCGCGATGCGATGTCCGGCCTCGACGCCGAAGGGCGCGAACGCGCGCGCCGCATCTGGACCGGCGAGGCGAACGCGCCGGTGGAAGAGGAAGAAGAAGCGTTGACGGCCGCGTCGGGCCTTGCGCGTGGGACGAAACCCGCGACGGCCGCGGCGCGCGACGTGTCGCACGAACCGCAGGCCGCGCCGCCGCCGACGGATCAGTCCGTGCCGATTCCGCCGCAGATTCCGACGGCGTCCGAGCCGGGGAAGGGCTGAGCGCGCGCCGCTTTACGTCGCTTTATGCCGCGAGCAGATCGTTGACATGCGTGGCGATCTGCGCGCCCGCGACGCCGTAGATATGCAGCGACACGGCGCGCGCGGTGGCATCGGCGGGATTGCCGAGTTGATGAATCGCGCCGCGTCCCGCATCCACGTAGGACACCGCGCCCGGCGCGCGGGCATGCCGCCGCGTGGCGACCGCGCAATGGTCGAGCGGGTCCCAGCGATAAAGCGTTTCCTCCAGCGTGCCTTCGATCACCGCATAGCCGCACCACGTCCGATGGCCATGCACCGGGCTCGCTTGCCCCGGCTCCCAGACGAGCGCGGCGATCGCATAGCGATTCAGTGGATCGGCGGCGAGCAGATGACGGCAATAGGCTTGCGCATTGCTTGTGCGCTGATCCGGGCGCAGCAGGTCCGGTCCGGCGATGGCGCGTTGCAGCGCGAGGCGCACGCGTTGCCCGAACGACGCGCCAGGCGCCGTTTCGGCGGCCTCGAACGCGGCGTCGATTTCGCGGCACAGCTGTTCCAGCGTCGCGCTCGGAGTGCCGCCGGAAGCGGGGAAGAAGGGCCGCGTCGGGCGGCTGACATGTTCGGATCGCATAGTGAGAGGGCCGTCTTGCTGTCGTTATCGGGTCAAACTATTTATACCGGCTTGCCTCCAGAAATAGTTTCCATATAATTCCGCTCGGATAGCCAGAAATAGAATAATTTCCTCCAAGGGGTGCAGCATGGGAATGGACCTCATCGACCGCAAACTGCTCGAATTGCTGCAGAACGACGTGACGATGCCCATCGCGGAGCTCGCGCAACGCGTGAATCTGTCGCAGACGCCGTGCTGGAAGCGCGTTCAGCGGCTTAAGGAGACGGGCGTGATTCGCGCGCAGGTGGCGCTTTGCGATCCGAAGAAGCTGGGCGTGGGCACGACGGTGTTCGTCGCGGTGCGCACGAATCAGCACACGCAGACATGGGCGGAAGATTTCACGCGCGCCGTGCGCGACATTCCGGAAGTGGTCGAGGTGTACCGGATGAGCGGCGAGACCGATTATCTTCTGCGCGTCGTGGTGTCCGATATCGACGACTACGATCGCGTGTACAAGCAGCTCATTCGCGCGGTGCCGCTTTATGACGTGAGTTCGAGCTTCGCGATGGAGCAGATCAAGTATTCGACGGCGTTGCCGGTGCGGCCGACGCTTGCGCCTTAAACTTCGGATGCGCGCAGGCGCTGCAGGAAAATCGCGCCTGCTCACTGCTTATTCGCAGATAAAGTTAGGAATTACAAGCAATACGCGGAGATTGAGCGTGTGTATGATGAGACTCGCTGGGCATTAGATTCGATGAGATTCGATATCCTTATCGAATCAAAAAGCCCAAGGGGGCGTGCCCCGTCTCGTCATCACGGCCTGCGGGCCTTAATCCAGAGGAACAAACACAATGATTGAAATCAGCCGTCATGCATTGGCTCAATCCGGTGTCGCGGGCGGAGCCGCGAAGCAATCCGGCAAGTCCTGCCCGATCGAGCCGAGTACGCCGACTCAGTCCGGAATGACGTCCACGCTCGTGGTCGTCGACGGCAAGGTCGTCGTCGATCGCACGGTCGTGTTCTGACAAACCGCCGCGTGATGAAGCGAGAATGGCGGAATCGCAAGATCCGCCATTCTTGCTTTTTCATTGCGCCGCGGATGGCGTCGGGCGGGCAACGTCGCCCGGCCATTCGAATAAAAAAGCCGCCCGGGGAGGGCGGCGCAACGCGTCCGGTCACTAGGTATCCCGGCCTTGCCCCTTGCAGCCGAGCCGGGATCGGATGCGCATGGAATCGTGAGTAGTATTGCCGCTCAAGGAGACGGCGTTCAAGCGCGCCGGTGCAGCAGAGAATTTCAGGCCGGACGTGCGCATGGCGAAACGCTTTGCGCCGTCGAGCACGGGAGCGCGCCAGTGCGGCGCAACCCGACTGAAATCCATCGAGGGTAGGATGGCGGTTCTTTCCACGAACCGCGCCTTTCCCACGCTTCCCTCCATGAACAACGCCCCACGCGATCCCCGCCACGACAAACCGAAGAAAAACCCGACCCGCGCCGTGAGCGTGTTCATCGTCGTAGTCGTTTTGATCGTGATCGGCACGGTCCTTTTTAACGCGATCCGCGAAAAACGCGAGTTCGATCGGGACAACGCGCAGCCGTCCGCTGCGAGCGACGTGCGTCCGGCCGTCCCCGCGATCGGCGCGTCCCAATAGCGGCGTCAGGCCGGCAGACGAATCTGCGCCGCGTCTTTTCCGATGAGCGACGCGGCCGTCAACATCTGCTTGCACTGATGCGCGAGCAGCTTCAGATCATGCAGCGCGTCGGCGGGCAGCGACTGCGCACGCTCGGCCTCGACCACCATCTTGTCGAGATCGCGCCGCAGCGCCTTCAAGGCTTCGGCTTGCGCAAGCGGCGTATCGGGCTGCGGCGCGGCGGGAAGATTGTCCTCGGCGCCCGCGAGATTGTCGCGCACGGCGCCGAAGGTGCGCTGCACCGGATCGAACGGCTGGCCGCCCGCTTCATTGAGCGATTGCAGCAGCGGCGCGGCGGCGGTGATCTGCGAGGCGAGCACATGGCTCTGCACGAGCAGGTCGTTCAGTTCGGCGACGTATCTTTGCTGCGCCTTCGGCTCCAGCATCATGCGCTGAAACGCCTGCGCCAGATTGGCGAACGCAATGTGCACGTTCTTGCGCGCAAGCCGGTAGCGGAAGTCGCGGTCGAGCGCGGTGGCGGCGACCGTCGCCGCGGCGGACGCGCCCTTGCTCGCCGTGGCCGCCGTGCTTTCCCCGATGCTTACCGACGACAGGCGTTGCGCCGTCGCGCTCGCGGCCTTCATGGCCGAATCCGCGACGATGGCCGGGTCGAGCGGCGCCTCGTTGACGGCTTCACCGGCCGTGGCAGCCGCCGTCACAGCGGCGAGCGCATTCGCATCGGCAAAGACCGCGCGATCGGCCGGAGAAGCCGCGCGCGCCTTTTCTGCCTGCGCCGCCTGCGTCTGAGCCGCCTGCGCCGCAGGCTTCGCCCGCCACCACCAGCTGGCTTCGAGATAGTTGCGCGTGGCGGCGAGCAGGTCTTTCACGAGCTTGCCCATCAGCCGGTATTCCCAGTACGGGAAAAGATGACTCGCCGCAATGGCGATCGCACAGCCGACGACCGTGTCGATCGCGCGCTCGCCGATGAGCCGCAAGCTGCCCGGCGCGAGCAGATGGAACATCAGGAGCACATACGACGAGGTGAACACCACGCTCGCCGCGTAGTTGAAGAGCAGCAGGCTGTAGCTCATCACCATCGACGCGAACATCACGATGAGCAGGATATGCGGCTCCTTCACGAAGAGAATCAGCGCGATGGTCACCGCGCAGCCGATCGCCGTGCCGATAATCCGCTGCGTATTGCGCTGCTTCGTGAGCGAGTAGCCGGGCTTCAGAATGATGACGGTGGTCATCACGATCCAGTACGCGTTGGTGAGCGGCAAAAGACGCCCGACCCAGTAACCGATGCCCACCGCGATGGTCACGCGCAACGCATGCCGGAAGCTCGGCGAGGCCATCGTGAGATTGGAGAAAATCTGCATGAACGGCACGCGCCGGCTCGAAATGAAGCGCGACAGCGCGTGGTCGATCCGCACTTCGGTTTCGGTCTGGCTCGCGTCGTCGCGTGTGCGGCGGCGCATCTTGTCGATGAGGCGCGTGGCGCTCCACAAGCGCCTGAACACGGCGGTGGCCGCCGTGTACGCTTCGGGATTCTTCTCCGGCAGGCCATGCTTGCGCATGAGTTCCAGCTCGTATTCGATCGCGCGCAGTTCGGCTTTCACGCTGATCTGCTTGCCGGCCGGATCGTTTTGCAGCACCGCAAGCCCGATTTCCTCGAGGTCGGCGGCGGCCTTGCGCATCAGGTCGCGATAGAAAACGAGCACGTCCGAGCCCGCGAAGGTCTTTCTGACGAGCGGATAATCCGTATGCGCGCCGACGAAAAACTCGTGCAGATCGACCACATTGATGAACAGGTTGAAGAGCCGGGCGCGCCGCGGGTCGAGCTTGCCGCTCTTCACTTTCGGCAGATTGCGCAGCACGATGTCGCGCGCCGCTTCCTGCCGCTCCACGGCCGCGATCTGCTTTTCGATGAGCGCGCGGTAGCATTCGTCGAGATCGGCCTCGCCATCGTAGAACTCGGCGCGCGCGAGCAGATACTCCGCACAGCTGAACATGCTTTCGGCCAGCGCCTGCTGCTCGATGCGATACACGAGCAGATGACTCACGAGCGTCGCCCAGTACGTGTACCAGAGGCCGCCCAGGAGAATCCACGACGCGTTGACGAGCGCCTGCATCGGCGTGAAATGCTCTTCGAGCGTGACGACCATCATGAAGAGCGTGGCGAAACTGATCTGCGGCCAGCGGTTGCCGTACACGACGATGAGCGACAGCACGAACGTGAGCGGCACGATGGTCAGCCAGAGCGTGAGCGGATGCGCCGACGCGATGCCCGTTGCAAGCGCCGCAACGAAGCCGATGATCGAGCACGCCAGCATCTCGTTGTGCTTGTGCCGCAGCGGGCCGGGCATGTCGACGACGCACGCGCCGAGCGCGCCGGTCGCGATCGTGAAACCAAGCTCGCGATTGTGAAAAACGATGAGCATCAGAACGGCGGGTAGCGACACGCCCACGGCGATGCGCAAGCCGCCGAAGAAATACTGGCTGTAAATAAACTTCCTGATTTCGAACGAATAGCGCATCGACTTCCTGTTTTTTGACGCTCGTTGATGTTTCGGGGGACGAGGCGAGAACGAGTCTAACTCAACTCCCATGGGCTTCGGACCTCGGCCATTCGGCCAGGTTCTCGGCGCCGCGCGTGCTTTGCTATGCTGGCGCCTGAACTGACAAAGCTTTTCAAATCGCGCCATTTTTTGGCGTGTAGCAAACCGCCTTCCATGCTCGAACTCTTCTATTCGAACCGTCACGAGACGCTCGCCGCCGCGCTCTTCGAAGACCTCGACGCCTTCGCGATGCGCGAGGGCGATCCCTTCGCGCGCGAGGCCGTGATCGTGCCGAGCGCGGCCCTGCGGCGGCGGCTCGAACTCGACATGGCCGGGCGCTTCGGCATCTGCGCGAACGTCGATTTCTGCTATCTGGCGCAGTGGCTGTGGGCGCAGATCGGGCGCGTGCTGCCGGTGCCCGCGCATTCGCCGTTCGCGCCGGACCGGCTCGCGTGGCGCTGCTACCGGCTCTTCGAAGACCCGTCGTTCGGCGATTCGGCGCGGCTCTCGACCTACCTCCACGCCGCCGACGATTCGATGCGCTACGAGCTCGTGCGCCGCATCGCAACGGTCTTTGACCACTATCTGACCTATCGGCCGGAGTGGCTGGGGCAATGGCAGGCGGGCGGGTCGATCCTGGCGGGCGCTTCCGGCTCAGGCGCCGAAAGCGATACGCGCGGTCCGCGCCTCGCGGGCGCGAACGAGATCCAGCGCGAGGACGAACGCTGGCAGGCCGCGCTCTGGCGCGCGCTGCTCGCGGATCTCGCGGTCGATGCGAACGGCCACGAAAAAGACCCGACGCCGCCCGCGTACCGCTTTCTCGCCGATGCGCCCAACCTCGATCTCGATGCCGCGATGCGCGCGCAATGGCCGCGCCGCATCAGCGTGTTCGCGCTGCCGACCATGCCGCCGCTGCATATCGCGCTTTTGCGCGAGCTGTCGCGCTGGATCGACGTGCGCGTCTACGCAAGCAATCCGTGCCGCGAGTTCTGGTTCGATATCGTGAGCGAGGCGCGCGTCGAGCAACTCGAATTGAAAGGCGAGGCGGATTACCAGGAAGTCGGTCATCCGCTGCTCGCGGAATGGGGCCGGCAGACGCAGGCTCAGCTTCACATGCTGCACGAACTGACCGAGCGCGCGGCGTCCAGCGAACGGCAGCATTTCGAAGGCAATCCCGCCCCGACCTGGCTCGCGCGGGTGCAGAACGGCATTCTCGCGCTCGATGAAGAGAACGCCGGGCCGCAGCCCGAGGCGATCACCGCGAACGGCATCGAAGTGCATGTGTGCCACAGCCTGTCGCGCCAGCTCGAAGTGCTGCACGACCGGCTGCTCGACTGGTTCGACGATATCGAAGGGCTGGAGCCGTCGGACGTGCTCGTCGCGTTTCCGGACCTCGCCGTGGCGGGGCCGCTCATCGACGGCATTTTCGGCACCGCGCCCGCGGGCGCGAGCAACGAACGGCGGCGCATTCCGTATCGCATCACGGGCCTGCCGCCGTCGCAGGCGAATCCGGTGGCGCGCGCGCTTATCGACTGGCTCGCGCTCACCGAACGCAGCGTCGGCGCGCCGGAGCTCGTCGAATGGCTGCGCGTGGACGCCATCGCGGCGCGCTACGGCATCGACGCCAGCGCGCTCGAAACGGCGCAGGCGTGGCTCGCGGCAGCGGGCGCGCGGCGCGGCCTGCGCCCGGACGAAGTCACGGCCGCGGACGTGCCCGCCGCCCGCCACACGTTCGCCGATGCGCTCACGCGTCTCTATCTCGGCTACGCGTTGCCGGAGGGCGGCGCGCCGGTCGCGGAGTGGCTGCCGATCGAAGGCGCGAACGGCTCGGACGCCGAGTTGCTCGGCCGCCTCACGCGCTTCGTCGACGACATCGACGCCTTCGCCGAGCGCATCGCGAGCCCGCGCACCGCGCGCGCCTGGGGCGATCTGCTGCTCGATGCGCTCGAACGCTTTTTCGATGCCGGCGTGGCCTTTACCGACGTGCTGTCCGACGTGCGCGGCGCGATCGATGCGCTCGTCGTGGCGATGGACGAAGGCGCGGGCGCAACGGAAGTGTCGGCGGCGGTGATCCGCACCGCGCTCACCGATACGCTCGACGATCCCGCGCGCGGCGGCGTGCCGTGGGGCGGCGTCACGTTTTCGTCGCTGACGAGCCTGCGCGGCCTGCCGTACCGCGTGGTCTGCCTGCTCGGCATGGACGACGGCATGCTGCCGAGCCTCACGCGCGCCGACGAGTTCGACCTGATGGCGCGCTTTTCCCGGCTCGGCGACCGGCAGCGCCGCGACGACGAGCGCAATCTGTTCCTCGATCTCATGCTGGCCGCGCGCGACCGGTTCATGATCGCCTACACGGGCCGCAGCATTCGCGACAACGCCGTGCTGCCGCCCGCTGCGCTTATCGACGAACTGCTCGACTATCTGGCGAAGTCGGTGGCGGGCAAGCACGCGGCGCCCGAGGCGCTCGAAGCGGCGCGCGCGAGCTTCGTATTCGAGCATCCGCTGCAGCCTTACGCGCCCGATTATTTCAACGAGGAAGGCCGGCTCTTCACCTACGAGCCCGAGCGCGCCGAACTCGCGCGCGCGCTGGAGTCCGGCAAAACGCAGCCGGTCGCGCCGTTTTTCTCCGCGCCCCTGCCGCGCGAAGACGACGTGCAGACGGTCGCTTTCGACGACTTCGTGCGCTTCTGGCGGCATCCTGCGCGCGCGCTTTTGCGCGACAGGCTCGGCATCGCGCTCTTCGATGCCGAAGCCGAGCTCGACGACACCGAGCCGTTCGAACTGGGCTTCTCAGGCCGCGATGCGCTCGCCGCGCGCGTGCTGCCCGCGTTGCTCGAAGCCGCCGACGACAACGATCGCACCGCCCGCGAACGCGCGCGCCGTGTCGCGCGGGCAAGCCCCGAAATGCCCGGCGGCGCGACGGGCGGCGTGTGGCAGGCGCGCGAACTGCACGCGCTCGGACATCTCGCGGAGCGCGTGCGCGCGTCGACGGCGGCGGGCATCGAACGTCTGCCGTTCTCGCTCGATCTCACGCCGCGCTGGCCCCATCCACACGATCAGGATGACGTCGCGCTCTTCGGCGCGCACGACGATGCACTCGTCGATCTCCGTCCGATGACGCTCGTCGGCACGCTCAACGCGCTGACGCCGCAAGGTCAGGTGATCTATCGCTACGACGCGCCGCGCGCGCGCGACTATCTTTCGGCGTGGCTCGCGCATCTCGCGTATTGCGCGGCGCTGCCCGACGGCCCGCGCCGCACGGTGTGGCATGGCCGCGGCTCGCAGGCGGCGGATTTCGAGCTCGCGCCCGTCGCCGATCCGCTCGCGCATCTCGCCGCGCTCGCCGCGCTGTATCGCGCGGGACGGCGCATGCCGCTCCGGTTCTTTCCGAAAAGCGCGTGGCTCAAGGTGAAAGAGGGCGATGCGAAAGCGCAGGGCGCGTGGGAGTCGGAGCGCACGCGCGCCGAGTCCGACGATCCCGTTTTGCGCATCGCGTTTCGCGGCGCGAATCTCGCACTGGACGACGCCTTCGCGGCCATCGCGCGCATTGTGTTCGAACCGCTCGTGCAACATCTGCGGAGCGGCGCATGACTATCTTGGATAACAACGAAGTGCGCGAACTCGACGTCTTCTCATGCGCGCTCGACGGCGTGAACCAGATCGAGGCATCCGCCGGCACGGGCAAGACGTGGAACATCTGCGCGCTCTATGTGCGCCTGCTGCTCGAAAAGCGGCTGTCCGTCGAGCAGATTCTGGTCGTGACATTCACGAAGGCCGCGACCGCCGAGTTGCACGAGCGCATCCGCTCGCGGCTCGCGGGCGTCGCGCATGCAATCGAAAACGGCGACGCCGCCGGCGATCCGTTCATCGAGCAACTTTTCGATACGACGCTCGCGGACCTCGATGCCGATGAAGCCGCGAAGCGCCTTCGCATCGCGGTATCCACGTTCGATCAGGCCGCGATCCACACGATTCACGCGTTCTGCCAGCGCGCGCTGCAGGAAGCGCCGTTCGCCGCCGCGATGCCCTTCGCGTTCGAGATGGAAGCCGACGACAGCGCGCTGCGCTTCGAACTGGCTGCGGACTTCTGGCGCGAGCGCGTCGAGCCGGTCGCGGCGCGCACGCCGTCGTTCGCGTCGTGGCTCGTTGCGAAAGGCGCGGGACCCGCATCGCTCGATGCGCAACTCGCGCGGCGGCTGAAGAAGCCGCTTGCGGCGCTGCGCTTCGGCGACACCGGCGCGGCGGAAGCCGCCGACATGCAGGCCCTGTTCGACGAGGCTTGCGCGCTGTGGAACGCCGAGCGCGACAGCATCGTGAAACTGCTCGCCGACGCGCAGGGCGCGCTCAAGGGCAACAGCTACAGCGCGAAGATCGTGGGCGAGGCCATCGACGCGTGGACCGCCTATTTCTCCGAAGGCGATTGCCACGCGCCGCCGCCCGAACGCGCGCTCAAGCTCACGGCCACCGCGCTCGCCAAAGGCACGAAGGCGAAGAACACACCGCCTGTGCACGCCTTCTTCGACCAGGCCGAGGCGCTCGCCGCGTCCGCCGCCGCCGCCGAGGCGTCGCAGCGTGCGATGTGGCTCGACATCGTGCGCGAATGGCTCGCTTACGCGCCCGGCGAACTCGCCGCGCGAAAGCGCGCGCGCCGCGTCGTGTCGTTCGACGATCTGCTGTCGAACCTGCATCACGCGCTCGTCAAGCATGCGTGGCTCGCCGAGGCCTTGCGCGCGCGTTATCCGGCCGCGCTCATCGACGAATTCCAGGACACGGACCCGCTGCAATACGCGATCTTCAGCCGCGTGTTCGCGCCGCATGGGCCGCTTTTTCTCGTCGGCGATCCGAAGCAGGCGATCTACAGTTTCCGCGCCGCCGACCTGCACACGTATCTCGCCGCGCGCGACGGCGCGAGCGCGCGCTATACGCTCGCGGTCAACCAGCGTTCGACGCCGCCGATCATCGAGGCGTGCAACCGCGTGTTCGAAGCGAATGCGAAAGCGTTCATCCTCGACGGGCTGGACTATCAGCCGGTGCGCGCGGGCACGAGGAAGCGCGGACCGTTCGTCGATGAGACGCCCGCCGCGGCGTACGCCGACATCGCCGATTTTTGCGTGTGGATGCTGCCGCACGGCGAATCGGCGCTTGCAAAAACCCATGCGCAGCGCGATGCCGCCGAAGCTTGCGCCGCCGAGATCGCGCGGCTTCTGCGCGGGGCGGCGCGCGGCGAAGTGAGAATCGGCGACAAGGCGCTGTCGGCGGGCGATATCGCCGTGCTCGTGCAGACGCATCGGCAGGGCAGTCTGGTGAAGCGCGTGCTCGCGTCGTGGGGCATCGGCAGTGTCGAGCTCGCGCAGGCCTCGGTGTTCGGCTCGCCCGACGCCGAGCAGATCGAGCGCGTGCTCGCCGCCATCGATACGCCCGGCGACCTGCGCCGCCTGCGCGCGGCGCTCGCAACCGACTGGTTCGGGCTCGACGCCGCCGCGCTCTGGCGTCTCGAACACGCCGACGCCGCCGATCCGCACGGCGAGCCGATCGATTCGACGAGCTGGGTCGAGCGCTTCTCGCGGTATCGCACGATCTGGCACGAGCGCGGTTTTGCCGTGATGTGGCGCACGCTCGCGCGCGAATTGTCGATCGCGACGCGTCTCGTCGCGCGGCCCGACGGCGAGCGTCGGCTCACCAATGTCAATCATCTCGCGGAGCTGTTGCAGGCGAGATCGGCCGAGCAGCCCGGCATCGCGCCGACGCTGCGCTGGCTCGCCGCGCAACGCGAGCGGCAAGGCGGCGGCGAGGAAGCGCAACTGCGTCTCGAATCGGACCGCAATCTCGTGCAGATCGTGACCGTGCACAAGTCGAAAGGGCTGGAGTATGCGGTCGTGTTCTGTCCGTTCCTGAACGACGGCAGCGCGCGCGAGCCGTCCGCTTCGGGCCTGCCGGATGCGCGCGAGTATCACGACGATGCGGGTGTCGCCGTGCTGCATTACGGCATCGAAGGCGATGAGGACAATCACGTGAGCGGGACGATCGCGCGGGAGCAGGCCGCCGAGCGGGCGCGCCTCGTGTATGTCGCGCTGACGCGGGCGGTGTTCCGCTGTTATGTCGTCGCGGGCTTTTATCTTTCGAACCGCTCGACGAAGGAGTCGCGCCGCAGCGTGCTCAACTGGCTCGTCGCGGGCAACGGCCGCGAGTTCGACGCGTTCAGCAAGGCGCCGCCCGAGGACGCGGAGATCGCCGCGGCGTGGCACGCGCTCGCGGCGAAATGCGATGGCGCGATCGGCGTCGCGCCGCTGCCGGTCATCGAGATGCGCGAGCCGCTCGTCGCCGATACATCGAAGCAGCACGAGATCGCCGCGCGTACGAACCGGCGCATCTTGCGCGACACATGGCGCATGGCGAGCTTCAGTTCGCTGATCGCCGCCGGCGCGCGCGACGAAGCGAATCAGGCGCAGCCGGCCGAAGCGCGGCCCGATCACGACGCACTCGCCGCGCTCAAGGACGATGCGCGCGCGCAAGCGTCGGCGAAGAAGGATGCGCCGCTCGCCGAAGACGACATCCTCGCGTTTCCGCGCGGCGCGGCGGCGGGAGAATGCCTGCATCGCATGTACGAGCTTGCCGATTTCACGGAGCCATCGACGTGGACGGAAGCCGTCGAGCGCGCGCTGCACGAACATCCGACGCCCGCGCCGGAAGCGCTCGCGCCGCAGCTTCGTCCGATGATGCTGCGCCTGCTTGCCGATACCGTCGCCGCCGAAATCGCGCCGGGCATGCGGCTGCACGACATCGCCATGACGCGCCGCATGAACGAACTGGAGTTTCTGTTTCCGGCCGAGGCGCTCGATTTCACCGCGTTGCGGCGCGTGCTCGCGGCGCACGGCTTTCCCGACGTCGCGCTGGAGTCCGGCGCGCTGCGCGGATTCATCAAGGGATTCATCGACATGATCGTCGAGCACGAGGGCCGTTACTGGATCATCGACTGGAAGTCGAATCATCTCGGCGACGACGCCGCCGATTACGCCGCCGCGCCGCTCGGCGTTGCGATGGCGGAACATGCGTATCACCTTCAGGCGCTCGTGTACGTGGTCGCGCTGCATCGCTATTTGCGCGCGCGCTTGCCCGGCTACGCGTACGACACGCATATCGGCGGCTATCTGTATCTGTTCGTGCGCGGCGTGCGTCCCGACTGGCGCGACGGCGATGCGGCGAGCGGCGTGCATCGCGGGCGGCCGTCGCTGGAACTGGTCGAAGCGCTCGACCGGCTGATGGCGGGAGGCGCGGCATGAGTACGCCCGCTGTCACGCCCGATCTCGTCGAACGCGCGGGCGCGGACGAAAGCGCCGCGCTCGCGGAAGGCTTCGCGCGGCGCATGAAGGCGCTCGCGACGCGGCTCGACGCCGACGAACGCGGCGTGCTGTGGGCCGAGCGCGCCGCGCTGGCGTTGAGCCGCGCCACCGCGCAGGGTCACGTCTGCTTGCCGCTCGCCGCGCTCGCGCGCCGTCATGACGAGCGCTTTCACGAGGCGCGCGACGCGTTACTCGCGAGCGGCGTGGCGTGCCTCGTGCGCGACGATGCGCGTGAGGACGCGGCTGATCTGCTGCCGCTCGTCATCGACGAGGATGGGCGGCTCTATCTCGCGCGTTACTTCGATTACGAGCGGCGGCTCGCGGAGGCGCTCGTCGAACGCTCGCGCGGCTCGGGTGCGCAGATGCCGCCGCGGGCTATCGAAGCGCAGGCTACGCGCATCGCGCGCTATTTCGGCCCGCGCGCCGGCGACGAGATCGACTGGCAGCGCGTTGCCGCATTCGTTGCGCTGGCGGGGCGGCTGACGATCGTGAGCGGCGGCCCGGGCACCGGCAAGACCACAACCGTCGTGGGCGTGCTCGCGTGCCTGCTCGACGACGATCCGCAACTGCGCATCGCGCTCGCCGCGCCGACCGGCAAGGCCGCGCAGCGCATGCAGGAAGCGCTGATCGAGCGCGCCGACAAGCTGCCGCCCGAACTCGCCGCGCGGCTGCCGCGCACCTCGTTCACGTTGCAACGGCTGCTCGGCGTGCAGGCGGACGGGCGCTTCCGGCATCATCGCGACAATCCGCTGCCGTACGACGTGATCGTCGTCGACGAAGCCTCGATGATCGACGTCGCGCTCGCGGCGCACCTGCTCGAAGCCGTCGCGCCGTTGAGCCGGCTCGTGATGCTCGGCGACAAGGATCAGCTTTCGGCGGTCGAGGCGGGCGCGGTGTTCGCGGAACTGAGCGCCGAGCCGTCGTTCAGCGGCGCGGGCGTCGCGCGGATCGCGTCGGCGCTGGCGCTCGACGTGAAGCGGCTTCAGGCCGTGTTGCTGCATGCCGAAGCACCGGCGAGCGATCCGCAGCTCGGACTTTTCGACGCGCCGCCGGAAGCGCCCGGCCCGGCATCCGCGCTGACCGATTGCGTCGTCTGGTTGCAGAAAAACTATCGCTTCGGGCTCGATTCGGACATCGGGCGTTTGTCGATCGCGATCCGCGACGGCGACGAAAAGGCCGCGCTTCATGCGCTCGACGCTTCCGGCGAACGCGCCGCCGCGCTTTTCGACGATGGCGACACGGCGCTCTCCGAGCGCACGCTCGCGCGTCTCGCGAAGGGCTTCGCGCCGTATGCGCACGCGCTGTTGGCGGTGCTCGAAGACGAAGACGCCGATCACGCGCAACTCTTCGACGCGCTCAACCGCTATCGCGTGCTGTGCGCGACCCGCAAGGGACCGCGTGGCGTGGACGAAGTGAACGCGCGCATCGCCGCGAAGGTGCGCGAACAGGCGGGCATTGCGCTTGCGCTTGGTGCGCAGTGGTTCGCCGGACGACCGGTGATCGTCACGCGCAACGACTATGCGCTCGGGCTTTTCAATGGCGATATCGGCATTGCGCTGCCGGGCGCGGACGGGCTCCTGCGCGTCGCGTTCCGCATGGCCGATGGCGCGCTGCGCTACGTGTCGCCCGCCGCGCTGCCGCCGCACGATACCGCGTTCGCGCTGACCGTCCACAAGTCGCAGGGCTCGGAGTTCGAGCATGCGTCGCTCGTGTTGCCCGGCGTGTTCGTGCGCGTGTTGTCGCGCGAGCTGGTGTATACGGCGATCACGCGCGCGAAGCGCAGAATTGACGTGATCGGCTCGGCGGCGATCTTTGCGCAGGCGGTGAGAGAACCGACGCAACGCGATTCCGGGCTGGCCGCGCGCATGCAGCGCTTATCGAGGGAAATCGAACGATGACGACCGACAGCCTCGCCGTGCCGCCCAACGAAATCGAGCTGACGGCCGTGCGCGCGCAAGGCGCGGGCGGTCAGAACGTCAACAAGGTGTCGAGCGCGATCCATCTGCGCTTCGATATTCGCGCGTCGTCGTTGCCGGAGCACATCAAGGCGCGCCTGCTCGCGCTCTCCGATAGCCGCGTGACGCGCGACGGTGTGATCGTCATCAAGGCGCAGGAGCATCGCACGCAGGACATGAACCGGGCGGCGGCCCTGGCGCGCCTCGACGAACTGATTCGCAGCGTGTCGGTGACGCGGCGCAAGCGCATCGCGACCAAGCCGACGCGCGCTTCGCAAACGCGGCGTGTGGAAGGCAAGGTGAAGCGCGGCGCGATCAAGGCGGGACGCGGGCCGGTGCGCGGCGAGTAAATCGACAAGTCAGCCTTGCCGCCACGTCGGCGGGACGTCCACGCGCGGGCCGAGGAAATACGATTTGAGCGCAACGCGTCCGATCACGCGCCCGAGTTCGGCGAACGCGCAGTAGTTGCCGATCATGAGGAAAAGAAGAATCTGAATCGCCCAGAACTGCGGCCAGTTGATATGCGCGAGGAGTTCGTGATGCGCCGCCGCCAGGCCGTGCGTCTCCTTCCAGAATTCGAACAGGCGCTCGAAGTAGTGCAGGATGCCGGCGACGATGGTGTAGATGAGCGTTTTCCACGCCGCATTCCAGATGAGCGGATGGTCCGGATAGCGATTGATGAACGGCAGCATGTTGGCGAGCAACACGGACTTGCCGAGAATCAGCGAAGCGAAGACGACCGAAACCGACGTCGGCAGCGAGATGCCGGTGCCTTTCAGCATCAGCGCGCGAATGATGACGACGGCATTCAGAAGCACGAAGAAGAAGAGCGTGGGCGGCACCATCTTCATCATTTCATGCTTCAGCTTGGCGAACGAAACGGCCATGTCGGCTCCTTGCGCAAAAAGCGCGAAGGATGACGCGGCTTCCCGTAAGACGCAACGCGCATCCAAATAATTTGACGGATGCGCATGCGCGAGCCCGACCTTACGGCGCGAGTTTGCGCCGCCCCGCGAAGGACGCGCGTTTCACCGCGCCGGTGGCGAGCGCCGTGCCCGCGAGCACGATCGCGCAACCCGTCATCATCACGAGCGAGACGTGCTCGCCGAGAAAGAGCGCGCCCCACAAGATGCCGAAGAGCGGGATGACGAACGTCACGGTCATCGCGCGCGCGGGACCGGCCACCGCCACCAGATGGAAATAGATGAAGTACGCGATGCCCGTGCAGCCGATGCCGAGCGCGAGCACCGCGCCCCATGCGTGCGCGGAAACCGGCGCGGCGGGCCACGTGAAGAAGGCGATCGGCGCGAGCGTCAGGGTGGCGCCGATCATGCTGCCGGCGGCGTTGGTCATCGCGTCGACGTCCATCAGATACTTTTTTGCGAAGTTGCCCGCGACGCCATACAGCGCCGATGCCGCGAGCGCCGCGGCCGCCGCGAGCATGCCTTGCGTGGGCAGCGCGGCGTCGTGGCCCGCGTGCTCCGGCGCGATCTGGTTCCACACCAGCACGAGCACGCCCGCAAAACCGATCGCCATGCCGATCGTGCGCGCGGTCGTCAGACGGTCGCGCAGCCACAGATACGCGACGAGCGCGCCGAAGAGCGGCGTCGTCGCGTTGATGACGGACGTCGCGCCCGCCGAAAGCGTCAGCTCGGCATACGCGAAGAGGCAAAACGGCGCGGCCGAGTTGAGAATGCCGACCGCGAGCAGTTGCGGCCAGCGCGCGCGCAGCGTCGCGGCGGTGGCGGCGAGCGGACGGCGCGCGAGCAGCATGCCCCCCAGAAACAGCGCGCCGATGCCGACGCGCAAGGCCATCAGCGGCGCGACGCCGAACTCGGCGACGCCCACGCGGATGAAGAGAAACGACGCGCCCCACAGGGCGGCGAGGACGATCAGTTGCAGCAGATTGGCGGGTGACATGGCGGGCGGACTTCGGTATGCATAGCGAAAGTCCGCGCATGGTAGCACCGCGCGCGTCTCGAAAAGACGCTTGCTGAAAGACTGCGCAAGAAACGGGAGATCAGTGCGGCGGAATCATCCACGTCAGCACGTTCTGTTGCAGCCAGACGAGCACGCCGAGCAGGATCGTGAGCAGGATCGAATGCCAGAACGTGCGCGCAAAGACGAGGCCTTCCTTGCCCTTGAGCTCGGTCGTGGCCACCCCGGTGGAGATGTTCTGCGGCGAGATCATCTTGCCCATCACGCCCCCCGACGAGTTGGTCGCCGCCATCAGCACCGGATTGAGATTGAGCTGGTTCGCCGCCACGACCTGAAGATTGCCGAACAGCGCATTGCCCGACGTATCGCTGCCGGACAGGAACACCGCCACCCAGCCGAGGAACGCCGAGACGAGCGGGAAGAACGGCCCGACCGAGGCGACGCCCAGGCCCAGCGTGTAGTTCATGCCCGAGTAGTTCATCAGATACGCCAGCCCGACGATGGTCGCGACCGTGAGAATGGCGATGCGCGTCTGCACCCAGGTATCGGCGATCGCCGCGCTGTATTCCCGCGCGGGCAGCTTGACCATGAGCGCGGTGATGATCGACGCGACGAGAATCGCGGTGCCCGTCGCGAGCGGCTGGAAGTCCCAGATCGCGCCGTAAGGCTGGTTGTAGAGCGTGATGTAGACGGCTTTGTCGAGGCCGGGCCACGCGATTTTCACATCGCCGATCAGGAAGATCTTCAGCACCGTCCACACGATCACGACCACCGACACGACGATCCACGGCACCCAGCCGTGGCCGCCCGGGAGCGTCGCGTCCGTGCCCGGGAGGCGCTCGGCATTGACCGCGAAGCGATCGTCGGCGACGGGCTTCCACACGCGCAGAAACGCGATCGTCAGGATCAGAGAGACGAGCGATGACAGCACGTCGGTCAGCGCATAGCTGATGAAATTCGACGTGACGAACTGCGTGAGCGCGAACGCGCCGCCGGAGACGAGCAGCACCGGCCAGATGCGCAGCATGTTGCGAAAGCCCGCATAGACGCCGATCACGTAGAACGGCAGGAAGAACGCGAAGAGCGGCAACTGGCGGCCGACCATTTTCGCGAGGGCGTCGGTGGGCAGGTGCGTGACCGCGCCGAGTACGGTGATCGGCACGCCGAGCGCGCCGAATGCGACGGGCGCGGTGTTGAAGATCAGCGTGAAGGTCAGCGCTTCGAGCGTCGGAAAGCCGAGCAGGATCAGAAGCGAACTCGTGATGGCGATCGGCGTGCCGAAGCCCGAAATGCCTTCGAGCAGCGCGCCGAACGAAAAGCCGATCACCACGAGCACGATGCGCCGGTCGTTCGGCAGGTTATCGACCATCCACTGGCGAAAAGCCTCGAAGCGTCCCGAGCGTTGCGCGACGTTGTAGAGCAGGATCGCCGCGAACACGATCCACATGACCGGCCACAGCGCGAACACCGCGCCGGCCGCGACCGAATCGAGCGCGAGCCCGACCGGAAAATGCCAGCCCGCCACGGCGATGACGAGCGCGAGGATCAGGCCCGCGAGCGACGCCTGCCACGCCGGGCGGCGCGCCCAGCCGAGCAGCACGAGCACGAGCACGATCGGCAGCGCGGCGACGACGAAAGAAGCGAAGAGGGAATGGGCGATCGGGGTGAGAAGCTGATGGAACATCGGGTCTCCTTGCCGGGGTCATGTGCGGCAACGGCGACGAGCCGATACCGCGCTCGCGCGTGGCGTTCGATGTCCTGCTTCGCTGCGGTCGCCGGTTAAGCAAGCGCATAACGCGCTCACTAAGAATAGGGCGCGAACGGCTGGCGTCAAGGAGTCAATGGGGGTTCATTGCGGCGCGGGCGTCGCGCAGGGACGTGACGGGACGCGCCGCGTGAGGGCGCGCCGTCACAGGCGAAGAGACAATCAGCTTTCGGCGATGGCCGCGGGCGTGCCGTCCTCGCGGCCGGCGGGCGGCGTCTGGCGAAACACCCAGACGGTCAGAAGGGCGAGCGAGGCGAGCATCCACGCCAGAAAAAACAAGAAGGCCATCATGTCCGATCCCCCGATACGGAAAGCGTGTGCGGAAAAATGTGCTGCGGTAATGGGGGAGCTATGTAGCCAGAAGCATGCCAATCGTCTGGCGAAATCGGCCGATGCCTTGTCGGATAAGGAAAGTGTCGGGGCGCACAAAGTGGTTTGAGGCGTGCGCCGCCAGATTCGAGTCGGAAAATGTTGCAGCGATGTTACGCGAAGCCGTTTAACGCCGATGTTTGTCTCATCTGATGTAACGGTCCGATGCACCGTTCAGTGCCCGTGGCCGCCTCCGCCGTGCCATCCGCCTCCACCGCCACCGTTCCAGTTGTTGCCGCCGCCGTGCCAGCCGTGTCCGTTCCAGCCGCCGCCGTGCCATCCGCGGCCCCAGCAGCATCCGCTGCCGCCCCAGTAGCCGAAGCTGAACGAGACCGCGGGATAGCCATAGCCGTAGCCGTAATAGGCCGGGTACGCCGCATAAGGCGGGTAATAAGGATAGGGATAGGGGTACGGATAGGTCTGGTAGTAATCGGCGTAAGGCGATCCGACCGCGTACTCGTACTGCGGTGGCAGCGTGGCCGCCGCCGCGCCGGATGCCGCCTGCCCGGGCAGCGAGAATTCACGCTGGACGTAGGTCGCGTCGACGACAGGATAAGACGGATACGCCGGATAGCCGTAGTAATAGCACCCGCTGACGAGAAGCCCGGCAGCGAGCGCGACGGCGGCCGTTGCGGGTCCGGAAATGATGCGGGCGGAAATCATGATGCTGCTCCTTGCACTACGGCTTGCCGGACCTCTGAATCGGATGCAAAGCGTGCGGGTCCGTTAAGGAGAAGCTTAGTCGACCGGCGCGGGACCGACACCGTGCGTCACGTCAAAAAGCGTTACGGCGCGCGATTTTGTATCAGATATGAAACAACGGGTCGTTTCGGGCGAGGCGTCGCGCCTCGCCGCCCGGAAAATTACTTGCCGACCTGATTGCCGATGACGCCCCCAACTGCCGCGCCGCCGAGCGTCGAAAGCGCGCTGCCGCCGATGACCGCTCCGCCCGCCGCGCCCACGCCGGCGCCGATCGCGGTATCCCGTTGACGCGTGGTCATGTCGCCGCAAGCGGTCAGTCCTCCGAGGAACGCAACGACCATTGCAGCGGCGCCGATCTGTCTCATGGTTTTCATGTCGACTCTCCAATTCGATGATGAAGTGAATCGGCTGCGAAGCGCCATGCGAGCGTTCGGACGTTTTCGCCGGTTCATTCACCGTTCAGCACGAAAAGTGCCCGAATCCTCCGATTAACCCGCTCAGCCAGTCCGCACAAGGCTTTGCGCCGCGCGAAGGCGAAAAAAACGGCCTGCCGCACGTCTCGTGCGACAGGCCGTCGTCAGCCTTAGGCAAGCATCACGTCGGCTGATAGATTTCCGCGCCCTTCTTCACGAACTCGATCGCCTTCGTCTCCATGCCTTTGGCGAGCGCCTCGTTTTCGGACACGCCTTGCTTCGCGGCGAAGTCGCGCACGTCCTGCGTGATCTTCATCGAGCAGAAGTGCGGGCCGCACATCGAGCAGAAATGCGCGACCTTGGCGGAATCCTTCGGCAGCGTTTCATCGTGGAATTCGCGCGCCTTGTCCGGATCGAGGCCGAGGTTGAACTGGTCTTCCCAGCGGAACTCGAAGCGCGCCTTCGAGAGCGCGTTGTCGCGCACCTGCGCGCCCGGATGACCCTTCGCCAGATCGGCCGCGTGCGCCGCGAGCTTGTAGGTGATGATGCCTTCCTTCACGTCGTCCTTGTTCGGCAGGCCGAGATGCTCCTTCGGCGTGACGTAGCAGAGCATCGCCGTGCCGAACCAGCCGATCATCGCGGCGCCGATGCCCGACGTGATGTGGTCGTAACCCGGCGCGATATCCGTCGTGAGCGGCCCGAGCGTGTAGAAGGGCGCTTCGTCGCACCATTCCAGTTGCAGGTCCATGTTCTCCTTGATGAGCTGCATCGGCACGTGGCCGGGGCCTTCGATCATCACCTGCACGTCGTGCTTCCATGCGATCTGCGTCAGTTCGCCGAGCGTCTTCAGTTCGCCGAGCTGGGCTTCGTCGTTGGCGTCGTAGATCGAGCCGGGGCGCAGGCCGTCGCCGAGCGAGAACGAGACATCGTATTGCTTCATGATTTCGCAGATGTCTTCGAAGTGCTCGTAGATGAAGCTTTCCTTGTGATGCGCGAGGCACCACTTGGCCATGATCGAGCCGCCGCGCGACACGATGCCGGTCATGCGGTTGGCCGTCAGCGGCACGTATTGCAGGCGCACGCCCGCGTGGATCGTGAAGTAATCGACGCCTTGTTCGGCTTGCTCGATGAGCGTGTCGCGGAAGATTTCCCAGGTCAGGTCTTCGGCCTTGCCGTTGACTTTTTCGAGCGCCTGATAGATCGGCACCGTGCCGATGGGCACCGGCGAGTTGCGCACGATCCACTCGCGCGTTTCGTGGATGTGCTTGCCGGTCGAGAGATCCATCACCGTGTCGCCGCCCCAGCGGATCGCCCACGTCATCTTGTCGACTTCCTCGCCGATCGACGAGCTCACCGCCGAATTGCCGATGTTCGCGTTGATCTTCACGAGGAAGTTGCGGCCGATGATCATCGGCTCGCTTTCCGGGTGATTGATGTTCGCCGGGATGATCGCGCGGCCGCGCGCCACTTCCTCGCGCACGAATTCGGCCGTGATTTCCTTGAGCGCATCCTTGCCGAACGCCGCTGCGCCGAACGCTTGTCCGGCGTGCTGACGGCCCATCATCGCCGCGAGCTTTTCGCCGTTCGGGCCGCTCGACTTCAGGCTTTCGAGATATTCCGCGCGCCGCTGATTTTCGCGGATCGCGATGTACTCCATCTCCGGCGTGACGATGCCGGCGCGCGCGTAGTGCATCTGCGTGACGTTCTTGCCTTCGAGCGCGCGGCGCGGCTTGCGGTGCAGGCCGGGAAAGCGCAGCTCGGCGGTCTTCGCATCGGCGGCGCGTTCGCGGCCGTATTCGCTCGACAGGCCCGCAAGTTCCTCGGTGTCGCCGCGCTTCTCGATCCACGCGCCGCGCAGCGCTTCCAGACCCGAGCGAATGTCGATGTGCGCGTCCGGATCGGTGTACGGACCCGACGTGTCGTAGACGTAGACCGGCGGATTCTTCTCGGCGCCGAAGCCGTCGGGCGTGTCCGACTGCGTGATTTCGCGCATCGGCACGCGGATGTCCGGCGTCGAACCTTCGACGTAGACCTTGCGCGAGTTCGGCAGGGGCGCGATGGCGGCGGCATCGACGACGGCGTTCTCGGACAGGAACTTGGGGTTGGCATTCATGTGTTGTATCTCCTGTGTGGGACGGTTATTTCCGAAGCGCGACGCGAACGAGCGACACCGAGCTCGGCTGACTCAGGAGCTAAACAGGGAGGAACGAGATGGAAAGGTACGGGTTCGGAAGAAGTGGCGGGATGCTGCAAACCGTCGAACCCGAACGCTTCCCTGCGCTGGCATTATCCAGATCAGGTTCAAAGGGTATTTCTCACCCACGCCGCACGAAGCGATTCGATCGATGAAACCGGTTGAAATCGCGATGCGCAACGCAGGACCCCCGCGTTAGCAGCCGCCACCTTACACCGTGGCGTGGCGTGTTGGCAACCATCTTCAAATTCCGTCGTTCGTAGAGGGCGCTTACTGCATAATGGCGGGCGCCGCGAACTTCCGGGTTTTCCCGAAGATCGAGCGGCCCCTTCTCGCGCCATCCGCCTCTTCGTTTTCCGTCATGCCGTCCTGTCTGGTTTTGCCTGTTTTCGTCCGGCGCGCAGCCGTCGCGGAGTAATGCATGTCCGCTCTGCCGCCGCCGCGTCTGCCGTTCAGTTTCCCCGACCGTTTTCCGTTTCGCGCGCCGCGTTCCTTCAAGGGGCAGGTGGCGCTCGCGCTCGCGGTCGTCTATCTCGTGTGGGGATCGACGTATCTCGGGATTCACCTGTCGCTCGAATCGTTTCCGCCGCTCATGCTCGGCGGGCTGCGCAACCTGTTCGCGGGCGTAGGGCTGCTCGCGATCGCGGTGCATCGCAAGGCGGTGTGGCCCAGCGCGCGGGAAGTGCGCAACGCGGCGATCGTCGGCACCTTGCTCGAAGGTCTGTCCAGCGGGATGATGGCCTACGGCATGCGCACCGTCGGCTCCGGCACCGCCGCCGTGATGGTGGCCACGGTGCCGCTCTTCGCGACGATCTTCACCGCGCTCGCGGGCCGCGCGGTCGCGAAGGGCGAGTGGTTCGCGGTGGCGTTGGGTCTCGTCGGCATCGTGCTGCTGAATCACGGCGATCCGTCGCCGAGTTCCACGTTCGGCACACTCGCCATTCTGTGCGCGGCGATCTTCTGGGCGGGCGGCGCGCATCTCGCGACCCGGCTGCCGCAGCCTTCCGATCTGTTGATGTCCACGGCCTTGCAGATCGGGCTGGGCGGTTTGATCGCGACGGGCATCGCGCTGTTGTCCGGCGAGCGGCTCACGCACGTCGCGCCGGGAGCCGGGCTTGCGTTCGTCTATCTCGTGGTCGTCGGTTCGATGGCCGCGTATGTCGCGTATAACTTCCTGATCCGCAACACGAGCACGATCGTCGCGACGAGTTGCCTGTACGTGAACCCGGTCGTCGCGGTGCTGCTCGGCGCGGCGCTGCTCGGCGAGATCATCACGCAGTGGACCGTCATCGCGACGCTCGTCATCCTGCTTTCCGTCGGGCTTTCGTTCTGGTTCGACTATCGGCGGCGCGGGCTGGCCTGAGCGTCCCTTCATTGTAAAAGCCGCTTCGCGCACCGGCGGGCTGCATCGTTCGATGCCGCTTCGCCGCGTGCCTTTCCCACCTCCCGAACAATTCCTCTAACGATTCCGGAAGCCCCGTCCTGCATGGCTTTGCAGGGCGCGAGCGGGCCATTCACATCCCTCAGGGGCACATCCTTTGCTGATGGCAGGCACCCGCATCGCCGGCGCGATTGACGTCGACCGATCGGTCCAGAAAGAAAACAGAACCAGGGTCCACGAATCAGGCGCAAGCCTTCGTCCGGACCCGGCCAACGAGGTGTCGATCAAAATAAAGGAAGGTGAATCATGAAGCTCATCCGCACCGCTGCCGCGCTCGGCGCCGTCGCTGCTCTGCTCTCCGCTTGCGGCGGAAGCTCCGACGATGTCGGCAAGGAAATCGGCGTCACGCCGCCGGAAGTCCATTTCATTCACGCGATCCCGAGCGGGCCGAACGTCGACTTCTACGACAACGGCAAGATCCTGCAGCCGAATCTCGCGTACAAGACCGTGACCAACTTCGCGAACATCGACACCGGCCAGCACAACTTCTCCTACGCCGCGGTCAACACGACGACGCAACTCGCGACCGACACCAGCATCAGCAACGCCGCGAAGGGCCACGAGTACACGGTGATCGCGTTGCCGGATGCGGGCTTCGTGCCGTCGATCGCGGTGATCGACGATCCCTTCGACAAGGGACTGCTGTCGACGAGCGCACGGGTGCGCGCCTTCAATGCCTCGACCAACGCGCCGAATCTGGACATCTATCTGGTCGCGCCGGGGACGAACATCGCCAACGTGAGCCCGACGATGGCGGGTGTCGCCTACAAGAACGCCGTGCCCGCGTCGACGCAGGACTCGCTCTATGTGTCCGGCAGCACTTATCAGCTTATCGCGACGCTGCCGGGCTCGAAGACGCCGGTCTATACGTCGGCATCGTTCAATCTCGGCAATAACGCGGACTGGCTCGTGACGACGCTGCCTTCGGGCAACGCGGCTTCGCAACTGGTGCCGGGCAAGATTCGCGTGCTGGTGGCGCAGGGCGGCAACACGCAGCAGCCGGCGCTGGAGTTGCCCGACACGCAGTAACCTAGCGGGTGCAGAGAGACCAAGTCCGGCCGCATATCGCGGCCGGATTTTTTTGCGCCATGCGTAGGAGCAACGGCACAAAAAAATCCCGCCACACGAGGTGGCGGGAAGAGAGGGAACTACAGCAACGCTATGGAACGATTGTTACTTGTGCTGCTCAGCGGAGTTCGAAATGGCCTGGCCGCCCTTCGAAATGTCCTGGCCCGCGCCCGAGACGGTGTTGCAGCCCGCGAGAGCCGCCGTGCCCGCGATCAGCAGCAGAGCGATGAGTCGAGTCATGTTGTATTCCCCTTGGAGTTGAAATGCGTGACAGGAATCGGTTCGCGCATCGTTTCGAGTGACGGACGCCTCATGCCGCCCGGCCTATCGGTCTAGTAATCATAAAAAAGCGCGGCGTCGCGGGCTGTAGGCACGCATGCGATTTTCGTGTCGGCGGCGTCCGTACTTATTGTCGGCATCGTCTTACGCGGATTGCGCCAGGTCGGTGGCGTCGGCGCTGCGCTCGCGCGGCATCGATACGCTGATCGCCGTGCCGTGCGGCGTGACGCGCTCGATCTCGAAGCGCCCGCCGCGCGCCGACACGCGCTGACGCATGCCGACGAGTCCATGCGTCTGCGTGCGCTTCAGATCCTGCGGACGGATGCCGATGCCGTCGTCGGTAATCGAGAGCGACACGTTCTCTTCACCGACGCCAAGCGCCACGCGGATGCGGCTCGCGCGCGCGTATTTCGCCGCGTTCGTGAGCGACTCCTGCGCGACGCGAAAGAGCGCGATCTCGATCGCCTCGCCGAGCTTCACGTCTTCGCCCGGCAAATCGAATTCGATGCTCCAGCCGTTGCGCTGCGCGGCCTCATCGGCGAGCGAGCGCAGGGCGGTCACGAGCCCGAAGTTGGCGAGCACGGTCGGGCGCATGTCTTCGATGATCCGCCGCTTGAGCGCGATGCCCTGATCCAGATTGCCGAGCGCGCGCGCGAGCTTTTCAGCCATCGCGGGCTCGGCGTCCTTCAGCTTGCCGCGCACCCATGCGACATCCATCTTGCTCGCGGTGAGAATCGAGCCGAGCTCGTCGTGCAGTTCGCGCGCGAGCTCCGTCTTTTCGTTTTCGCTGACGGACTGCAAATGCCACGCGAGCGCTTCCAGTTGCCGCGTGCGCGCGAATACGAGCTGATCCAGCTCCTCCTGCTGCGTGATGAGCGCCTTCTGCACGCGCGCCTGCTTGTCGAGCTGAATGCCCAGATTGCGAAAGAGCAGCAGGAACAACACGATGTTGAGCGCGCATAGCGCGGCGACGCATAGCGTCGAGATGCGCTGATCGGCGCGGCTCGCATCGAGCGCGTGCTGGGCGCGCCGTTCTTCGTTCAGGCGCAGAAGCGCGAGCGCGGCGTCGAGGGTCGCGCTCGTGCCCGCGCTCGCGCTCGCGTCGGCCGGCGTGGGCACGGCGGCATCGGCGGCGGCGTCTTTCGATGGCTCCGCGAGACGCGCCGTGCCGTGCGCGATTTCATCGTCGGCGGCGGCGCGGATTTGCGCGAAGCTCGCGAGCGCGGCGTCGTCGCCGATGCGCCGGTAATACGCATCGAGCGAGGCGAGCGTGCGCCGCACGCGTGCCGCCGTGTCCGCGAAATGCGCCTGATACGCGCCGTCCGGCTTGAGCGCAAAGCCGCGCTCGTCGGCGGTGAGCGTCGCAATATCGGCGGCGAGTGTCGAGAGTTGCGCGGTCGCGCCTTTGGCGTCGAGCGCGGTTTCGTATTCCGCCGCGATCCGCATGCGTCCCGACTCCAGGATCACGAGACCGCCCACGGTGATGACGATCGCGACTGTCATCGCGACGGCCCAGCTATAGCGGCGCATCCAGTCGTTCAGGCGCGACGCGCGATGCGCGATGCCCGCAGGCGCGGGCGCGGGCCGGGCGGCGGCTTTCGGCATGGCGGAGTCGTCGGCGAAGATCGGCGATTCCGGTGGCGAATGAAGAGGCGATTCCCCGGGCAGCATCGTCGGTATGTGGCTCATGGTGTCGTCGGATCGGCGTTTCACGGCGCGCAGCCGATTTGAAAGCAGGTGTCGGTGGATTCCCACAGCAAAAAAGGAGCCTGCCCGAATGCGCGTGCTGAAACGCGTCGCTAGGATGGATGCGTCATCCATTCTTACGGGGAACGATCATGCTCAAGTGGGCATTGTTTTTCGCGATCGTGGCGGTGATCGCCGGCGTGCTGGGCTTTACGGGCGTCGCCGCAGGGGCTGCCGCCATCGCCAAGTTCTTGTTCGTGCTGTTCCTGATTCTCTGCGTCGTGTTTCTGGTGCTGGGCTTCGTCGTCACGAAAAAAGCCATCGATTAGCGCCGCGCATAGCCGTTAGCGCGACACCGGTTCCCATCACCCGTTTTTGCAGGAGGTCACATGCTTCACTACGCTGCCGTCTTTTTCGTCATCGCCCTCATCGCAGCCGTGTTTGGTTTCACGGGCATCGCGGCCGGCGCGGCGGAAATCGCGAAGATCCTTTTCTTCATTTTTCTCGTCGTGTTCGTGGTCACGTTGCTGCTCGGCGTCTTCCGAACGTGATGCGCGGTTCGCGCCGAACCGCGAGCCACCGGGCCGCGCGCGGGATTCTCGTCCGCCGCGCGGCCTTTTCGAGCGATCAGGCATGCTGCATGCATCGCAGTCCCTGATTGGATAGCAGGGCGCTATAGATAAGCCGCGCTTCACGAGCGCGCACGCCCGATCCAGCGACCGTCATCTCATTCCTATCTGTGAGGAGCGAACCAAATGTCCAAATCGTCTGCTGTAAAAGCCGCGCCGAGCCAGTCCACGGACGCCTTCGTCCTCGATCTCGACAAGATTCGCGCCGACGCGCGCCAGCACATGGACGAAGGTCCCGTCACGTCGAGCTACGGCGCTGACCGCGAGACCGTGCTGAAGCTGCTCAACGACTCGCTCGCGACCGAGATCGTCTGCACGCTGCGCTACAAGCGTCACTATTTCATGGCGAAGGGCATCCATTCGGAAGCCGTCGCGCAGGAGTTTCTCGAGCACGCCAACGAGGAGCAGGAGCACGCAGACACGCTCGCCGAGCGCATCGTCCAACTGGGCGGGGAGCCGAATTTCGCGCCCGACAGCCTGAAGTCGCGCTCGCATTCGGAGTACAAGGAAGGCCACGATCTGATCGACATGATTCGCGAAAATCTGATCGCGGAGCGCATCGCGATCGATACGTATCGCGAGATCATCCGCTATCTCGGCGACAAGGACGTCACGACGCGGCGCCTCTTCGAAGAGATCCTGGCCGTCGAGGAAGAGCACGCCGACGACATGGCCGATCTGCTCGCCGGCCGCAACGGATAAGGCCTCGCGCGCCGGACGCGCCTTGTGCGCAGCGCGCGCGTCCGGCGCATCCGAACGATGACCGCTCAACTCCTACAAGAACGTCCGGCAGCGCGGACGACCCGAATGATTCGAGTCTTGATAGCCGACGATCACGCGATCGTGCGCAGCGGGTTCCGGCAATTCGTCGCGGACGAGCCCGACATGGAAGTCGCCGCGGAAGCCGCGACCGGCGACGAGGCCATCGCGCGCGTGCGCGAGCAGGCGTTCGACGTCGTGCTGCTCGATATCGCGATGCCCGACAAGAACGGCGTCGACACCTTGCGCGTGATCAAGCAGATCCGGCCGGAGCAGGGCGTGCTGATGCTGTCGGGCTTTCCGGAGAGCCAGTACGCGATCAACCTGCTGAAGGCGGGCGCGAACGGCTATCTGAACAAGGACGCCGCGCCGGACGAAATCGTGCGTGCGATCCGCACGGTGGCGCGCGGGCATCGGTATCTGTCGGAATTCATCGCCGATGCGCTCGCCGACAAGCTTGACAAGCCCGCCGCCGAGCGGCCGCACGAACTGCTTTCGGAGCGCGAGTTCCAGATCTTCTGCAAGCTCGCGGGCGGCCAGATTCCGACGGAGATCGCGCAGGAACTGCATCTGTCGGTGAAGACGGTGAGCACGTACCGCGCGCGCGTGCTGGAAAAAATGCGGCTCGCCAATAACGCCGATCTCACCTATTACGCGATCAAGAACGGACTGATCGAATAGCGGCGCGGAGGGTGCCCGACGTGGGCGATCAAATCATGACCGACGATCGACGAGGAGCGCCGCGCGCGCCGCTTGCGGCGCTGCTGATCGAGGACTCGCCGCTGATCCGCCGCAGCCTGACCGAGGCGATCGAAGCGCTCAAGTCCTGGCGCGTGACCGCGTTCGCCGATACGCCCGACGACGCCATCGCGCTCCTGTCGTCGCAGGCGTTCGACGCGGTGATCGTCGATCTGCAACTGAAGCGCGGCTCGGGTATCGACGTGCTCGCATGGCTCGAAGCGAGCGGCGTGGCGCGCGCGCGCGGCGCGTTCGTCGCGGTGCTGACCAATCACGCGCTGCCGGCGTACCGCGAGCGGTGCCTGCAATTCGGCGTGCGTCACTTCTTCGACAAATCCCTCGAATTCGATCGCGTGCTCGACGCGCTGCACGACTACGCGCGCGAGCGCGTCTGAGCGCCTTCGCGTCCGCGCCAGTGGCTGAAAGCGGCAAGCGCCGTCGCGGCGAGCCCGGCCAGGCACACGCCCGTCCAGCCCATTGCGTGCCAGGCGAGCGACGCCGCCGCCGAACCCAGCGATCCGCCGATGAAATACGCGACCATGTAGACCGTGTTCACGCGGCTGCGCGCTTCGGGCTTGAGCGCGTAGATGCGCGACTGGTTCGAAATCTGCGCGGCCTGCACGCCGACATCCAGCACGATCACGCCGATCACGAGCCCGACGATGCTCGTCGCCGAAAAGGCGAACACGACGAAGGACAGCGCGACGAGCCCGATGCACAGCGAAATGACGGCGCGCGGCCCGCGCTTGTCGGCGGATTTCCCGGCGAGCGGCGCGGCGAGCGCCCCCGCCGCGCCGACGATGCCGAACAGCCCCGCCGCCTGCGGACCCATGTGAAACGGCGCGCCCGCGAGCAGCAGCGTGAGGATCGACCAGAAGATGCTGAACGCCGCGAAGAGTGCGCCGCCCGTCAGCGCGGCTTCGCGCAGCGCCGCGCTTTCCACGGTGAGATGCCACAACGAGCCGAGCAGCTTGCCGTAGGACAGCGTCGAAGTCGGCCGGCTCTTCGGCAGCCGCGCGATCACGATGACCGCGAGCGCGACGGTCGCGATCACGGACGCGCCGAACACTGCGCGCCAGCCGAAATACTGGGCGACGAAGCCGGACACGGTGCGCGCGAGCAGGATGCCGAGCAGGAGGCCGCTCATCACCATGCCGACGGCGTGGCCGCGCTCGGCGGCGGGCGCGAGTTCGGCGGAGAAGGGCACCGCCTGCTGCGCGATGGTCGAGACGATGCCGATCGCCAGGCTCGCCGCGATCAGCACCGCGAGCGTCGGCGCGCTCGCCGCCACGACGAGCGACACGCCGAGCGCCGCGAGTTGCAGCAGGATCAGAAGGCGCCGGTCGAAGCGGTCGCCGAGCGGCGCGAGCACGAGCATGCCGAGCGCATAGCCGAGTTGCGTCGACGCGGGCACCGCGCCGATCAGCCACGCGCTTTCGGGGAAGCTCGCGCGGAAGTCGTCGAGCAGCGGCTGATTGAAGTAGATGTTGGCGACCGAGACGCCCGCGATGGTGGCGAGCAGCCACAGCGTCGCGCGCGAGTAATGCGGATGGCGCTCGGGCGGATTCGACTGAGGAGAAGCGGGCATGGATCGCGGGGCATGATGACCAGCCGCCGATCATACGCAAGACGCGCGCGCGCCGCAGCGCGCCGTTAGAAAGGCTGCGGCCCGCCGCCCTGTTCGACGCTCACGCAATGCGTGACGAGGCCGAGATCCTCGCGCCACAGATGCAGCCCGAATGCGGGCGGCTCCATGACGAAGGCTTCCGGGCCGTCGGGCTTCAGTTGCAGGGCGACCTGATGCGCCGTCGAGGGCGCGCACCACACGATCGTGCCGCCGAAACGCGCGGTGATCGCCCGATGCACATGGCCGCACACGATGCGCTCCACGTTCGGATGACGCCGCAGGAGCGCGTCGAGCGCGCGGCTGTCGTCGGGGGCGAGGCGAATGTCGTCCATGAAGCCGATACCGCACGCAAACGGCGGATGATGCATGGCGATCAGCACGGGCCGTTCGCGCGAGGCGTCGAGTTCCGCTTCGAGCCAGCCGAGGCGGGCCGCGCACAGCCGGCCCGCGCCCGAACCGGGATCGAGCGTGTCGAGCGCGATCACGCGGACGCCGCCGACATCGAATGCGTACTGGAGGAAGGCCTCGTGGCCCGCGAATTCGGGGCGATCGCCGAACACCGCGCGCAGATTGCCGCGATCGTCGTGATTGCCGGCGAGCACGCGCCACGGCATCTCGAGCGTATCGAGCAGCGTGCGCAGATGCCGGTATTCGTCGATGCCGCCCGCGTCGACGAGATCGCCCGTGACGAGCACCGTGTCGGGGCGCGGATCGAGCGCATTGAGCACGCCGATGGCGCGGGTGAGAAAGGCGGCCGTATCGACGCGGCCGTAGGCGAGCGTGCCCGGCGGCGTGATGTGCAGATCGCTGATCTGGGCGAGCAGCATGCGCGTGTCTCTCCTCGTCGCGGGCGGGGGATCGGCTTTATTCGTCGGCGTCTTCTGCCGGCGGCTTCGGCGCGAGTTTCGCGGGCACGAGCCACTGGAAACCGGTCATCGAAGTCTCGCGGAACGTGCATTCGGCGGCTGCCGTGACCATCACCGGCTTGGTGGCGGGCGGCTTCGGCGGGTTCTGGATCGTGCCGTGCACGACCACCCGCGAGCCATGATAACTCGCGCCGGAGCCGGTGATTTTGAGCGGCGCGCTCGCCGCGTCGGGATACTCGGCGCGGGCCTTGTCCTTGCAGGCTTCGACGTTCTTGTAGTAGGACGTGCAGCCCGCGAGATACGCGAGAGGAATGAAGAGGAGGAGCAGGCGAAGCTTCATCGATGAATCCGGTTCGAAGCCCGATGCCGCGAGGTGCATCGGAGCGTGATGAAAGTCGGGCGAAGCTTTATAACACGCGTGCCGCCCGACGGCTTGTTTTACCGCGCGATGCGGTAGCACAATCGGCATTGGCGTTTTTTCGAGCGCGTTCGATCGATGGAGGCGACCGCCATGCAGAAGGACATCGAAGTAGGCGACTACCTGCTTGCCATGCAGGCCGTGCCCCGGCCGCGCGAGACCGACGAGGCCGACGAGGAAGCCGGTGTGGCCCCGTCCGAGGGCTATGCGATTCGCGTGCGCGTGACGCGACTCGACAAGCAGCCCTTGCACGGTTCGAAGCTCGCCGACGATTCCGGTGAAATGACGGGCGACCACGGCCTGTTCGAGACCGTCGCCGAGGCGATCGCGCACGGCGAGGCGTGGGGGCGGCATTACGTCGCCCGCGTGCTGGGGCATTCGGTGTAGCGGCGGGGCAGCGAAAGAGGGGGCGCGCTCCCCGCGTCGGGCGGGTGCCGGGCGGCGGCCGGCGTCACTAGACTGGGCTCATCGTCCGGATCGACCCGAGGCCGCCATGTCGCCCGTTGCCCTGTATATCACGCCCCATTACATCGCTTCCGTGCGCAGAGGGAAGTCGCGCGACTGCTTTGCGGGGACGGTGCGCTTCATCGATGTGGACGCGCTGCCGTTTGATATCGAACATGTGTGCCTCCTGGACCGCGATACGGCGATCGAGGCGCTTTTCGATGCCGTGAGGGATGCGCAGAGGCTGTTGAATGCGGTGTGAGGGGGGCTTCGAGGTGGCGGATGGTGCACCATTTCGGTCCAAAACCGCGAGTCCCTAGCACCGCCGCCTCTACGCCAGAGACGGCGGTGAGGGTGCGTAGCAACTCGGTGCGCGTGCCGCAGATTCGCACATCCGTCTTGCTATGGACCTCGACCCGCTGAGCGACGGCACGCACATGGTTCCGCGCATAGGAGCCGTCGTCATGGCGCAGCTTATGTTTCGCGGCCAGCGCGAACGCATGAAGGCTCTCGACGGTGATCTCCGGGCTGATGCGCTCGATATGCGCGACAGCCCGCTCGGCATCCCCTCGGGCCTGGTCGCGGAGGGTGGTCAGCTCGGCGATGCGCGCCTTGAGCGACGGATCGCCCATATCGACCACTCCATTCTCGATCGCCTCATAGAGTCGGGAGAGCTTGGTATCGGCCTCCGTCGCCCGACGCTCCATCTCGGCGACGTGCTGGCGGCGCTCCGTCACCCATTCCTCACGCCGGGCGATAAGCTGGTCCATCAGCACTTCAAGCCGAGCGGGATCGAGCAGCCGCTTCTCCAGATGCTCGATCACGGCCTCGTTCAGCCGGTCCATCGGCAGAGAGACGCCGGGGCAACCCGTTTTCCCCTTCGTGGCTTTGGTCGCGCAGGTGTAGTAGCGATACTCCTGACCGCTCCGGCTGGTGCCCGTGCGCAGCGTCATCGCCGCACCGCAGCAGGCGCAGAAGCAGATGCCCGTCAGAAGCGTCGAACCGCCCACCGCGCGCGGCGGCATCATCTTGGGGCTGCGCGCCTTCAATGACCGCTGCACGGCCTCGAACTCGGCCACCGTGACAATCGGCGGCACTTCCATGATGGCGTGCTCGGCCTCGGGCTTCCGACGCCCCTTCTTGACGTCATAGGTGTTGAAACGGTGCTGGCCGATATAGGTCGTGCGCGTCAGCACCTGATGCACCATGCCCTTGCCCCAGCGCCCACCATAGCGTGTGCGGATATTGTTCTCGTTGAGCCAGCACGCGATAGCCATGACTCCGATCGGCCCGCGTCCATCGGCGCCCTCCAGCGCCAGGCGGAAAATCCGGCGCACCGTCTCGGCATGGATCGGATCGATCTCCAGCTTCTTCTTGATCTTCGTGCCCCGCTGCTCGGCCTCGACCACGCGGTAGCCGATCGGCGGACGGGCGCCGTTCCAGAAGCCTTGCCGCGCGTTCTCGTTCATCGCGCGTAGCGTATGCTTGGCAGTCTCTTTCGACTGATATTCGTCGAACAGCGTCATGATCCTGCGCATCATCTCGCCCGCGGGATCATCGCCGAGAACCTGCGTGATCGAGACAAGCTGCACGCCGTTCTTCGCCAGCTTGCGGACGTAGAACTCGAACTGGAACTGATCGCGGAAGAAGCGCGAGAAGCTATGCACGACCACCACGTCGAACGCGGGAGGCCTCTCCATCGCCGCATCGATCATATCCTGGAAGGCGGGACGGCGATCGTCGGTGCCCGAGACGCCCGGCTCGACGAACTCGGCCGCGACCTCCCAGCCGTTCGAGAGGCGTAACCCTCAAGCTGGCGGCGTTGATCGGGGATCGACAAGTCGTGATCCGCCTGGCGCGGAGTGGAAACGCGCAGGTAGAGCGCGGCGCGAGCCGTCGCCACGACCGGCGGCGTCTCGGGTTTGGCGGGGCGACAGTCGCCATGACAACATCCTTTCATCAACCTGCGGCCCACAGCGGCGACCGCGACTACATTTTCTCCAGCCCCCGCCCGCCGAGGACGCCAGCAGGAACAGCCGGTTCGGCCGCCGCGGGAAGGGCGCAAAGCCAAGCCCTTCGTAGAAAGCTGCCGCGCGTTCATCCTTGGCGTCGACGATGATGGCCAGCACCGCCAGCGTTTCCGCGGCGCCGAGAATGCGGCGTATCGCATCCACCGCCAGCACTTCACCGAAGCCCTTGCCACGCATCCGAACGTCCCGTGCAAGGCGTCCGATCAGCGCCGCTGGATAACCGCTCTCGTAGCGCGGCTGCTTGCGCGCGATTTCCTCCGGCAATTCGCCCAGCTCCAGCTTGAAGGCGCTCAGGCTGTAAAAGCCGACGACGCCCAACTCCGAATCCGCTGCGACGAAGACACGCGCGACATCGCGGCGGTCATCCTGACCGGCGCGTCGCCGGAACCAGCCATCCAGATCGGCCTGCCCGCAGAGAAGCGCGACCGATCGTGATGCTTGCCGAGGGCTTCAAAGACGATCGCCAATCGTCAGCCCACGAGATCGCGGTGACGGCGCATGGCCGCGATCAGCCGCTCGGACGGCTCCGGCGGGTTCATCAGCGCCTCGAAGAAGGCATCCCGATCTGCGCCGGTCAGCACCAGGCGTTGATGCTCGTCCAGCACGCGCCGCGCGCCTTCATAGGCCAGATCACCGGCCGTCAGGCCAGGTGACCGCCGTCGCCTGTTGAATCAAATCCTTGGCCGACGCGCTCACGCGCAGCTCGATCCGCTCGCGCTTGATCTCGCGCTCCGGTTTCCGGCGTTTCTGAACGGCTGACATGCCCGATCTCCTTTGACCGTTAATGTACGGCATAATACCGTGCCAGTCAACTTCGCCGAAGCGCGTGGGCCGCATCATCCGATCGTAGAAGCACGGGACAGCAGAGCCGATTTTCATCATGGCAGCGACCCGAACAGGGCGTCCAGTTCCTCACGAAAGCGCCTTCGATGACGCGCAGCTCGGCATCGCCGATGGGAACCTGCTCGGGCCAGTCGTCGGTAACGATTATCGGCGCGCTGGTAGCGCTCCTGCGAGACGATGCGCGCGTCGGATGCGGCTGCATGTAATCGTGCAGGTCTTCCAGCCCTTCCGACCAGCCGCGGGGTGCGCGGCGGCGACGTTTGCGAGAGTGCCATATGCTCAAGCTGCCGCGCATCTCTCGGGAATCCAGCAAAATCGCCCTTGGCCGCATACGTGCCGGTCCCGTAGCGGCGGCGGCGGGATTCGGCGCACGGCGGCGCAAGGCGGAAATAGCGAAGCGTAGCGTAGCAGAGATACGTGCTCACGGCGGGATCGCGGATGCCGTGTGCAGCCCGGTTTGCTATCCTTCCGCACATGGACTCGCGGACGCACATCGACACTGACAGAATCGACGAGGCGGTGCTTGCCCTGCTGTGGCTCAACCGCAGCACCACCGGCACGGCCTGGAAAGGCTTCGACTGGAGCGCGATGGATCGACTGCACGAACGCGGACTGATTTCCGATCCGGCGCGCAAGGCGAAGTCGGTGCATCTGACGGACGAAGGCATGGCCGAGGCTGAGCGCCTGTTCAACGCGCTGTTCGCTCGCCCCTGAATCCTGCCACGCCGATGCGAAAGCCATAACCCGGCCATCGCTGGTGGCTCCGCTGAAATGCCGGGTGCATCAGTGTCTCCCGTCCTGCCTGCCTGACCGACCCTCGCGGCCTCCCTCGTGGCTTGATCTGTTCGTGTCCACCTGGCGGCGCAACGGCGCCGGGCAGCTTTTTTCCGCCGCCTTCGGCTTTGCAGCGCGAAGCAAAAAGCCGCCCTTCGGCCGTCTCTTGGCCGCAAGCCCACCCCGCCGCGCAAGCGCGACGGGAACCCCGAGCAGCGGTGCGCAGCCGGCTGTCCCCGATCCTCGACATGCCACGAGGCCGCGAAGGGCGCGGTCCCGAGTCAAGAAAGGACTGACGACATGATCTGCGGAAACTTCACGGCAACCGATCGCGGCTTCCACGGCGAAATCCGGTTTTTCGGCCTCAGCGAAAGGTGGAAATCCTTCGGATCGACGACAAGGCAAGCGACAAGTCGCCCGACTATCGCATCGTTGCCGCCGACGACGAGCGCATCGAATTCGGCGTTGGCTGGCTCAAGGCCACCAAAGACCAGAAGCCTTACGCTTCACTCAAGCTCAATCCGGTCCTGGCGCCGGACGTTCATCTTCGGCTTGTCTCGACCGAGACAACCGGCAAGTTCGAGCTGAAGGTCGACTGATCGCGAGCGTCCCGCCAGCAATGGCGGGGCGCTCCCTTTCCGGTCCCGGATGGATCTTCACTGTATCCGCCAGCGCCGCTCACCCTGGCGACCTGCCGCACAATGATCGCAATCTCAGGCTGGGGCTGACCGAGCAGGGATCGGCCTATGGCCGAGCCGGTATCCCGGCTGTCCTCTGCGTGAGTGGAAAAGAGGGCGGGACAAGCCCGCAAAGCGAGCCCGCCCACGCGGGCAGGTCTTCCCGTGCGCGCCGCCTGGGCGGCGCGATCGTTGCTAAGGACGTTGTCCTCGCGCCGGTCAAGGTAAGTGGAACCGTCCGGGGCGGTATCCCCACCTTCCGCGGCTTCGCCTTGTGCAGGCGGGTGATTCCCCTCCGCCCCGGCCGCCCTTGCCCCGTTGCTACCCTTGGCTCGCCGCCGGGCAGAAGTTCAGGCGCGGCATTCCGCTTCGCTGAACTTCAGACCCAAAGGATTTGAGACATGACCAGCAAGGCACAGGCTCCCCGCAATGTGATTTTCAACGGTGATTGCATTGAAGTGATGCAGGCTTTCGATAGCGGCACGGTGGATTTCATCCTGACCGATCCGCCCTATGTGACCCGCTACCGGGACCGTCAGGGCCGCAAGGTTGCCAATGACGATAACGGCCGGTGGCTGCGTCCGGCGTTTCGGGAAATGCACCGCGTCCTGAAGGATGGCGGTTTCGCGGTTTCCTTCTATGGCTGGAACAAGGTGGATTTGTTCATGGACGCATGGAAGGCGGCGGGCTTCCGCGTCGTCGGCCATCTTGTGTTTCGCAAGCGTTATGCGTCATCGGCCCGCTTCCTCCGCTATGAGCACGAACAGGCTTATTTGCTGGCGAAGGGCAATCCGGCCCGGCCCGCGCGTCCTATCGCCGACGTGCTCGATTTTCCTTACAGCGGGAACCGTTTGCATCCCACGCAAAAGCCGGTTGAGGCGCTGACTCCGTTGATCGAGGCTTTCACGCAGCCGGGCGAGCTTGTGCTGGACCCGTTCAGCGGCAGCGGTTCGTCACTGGCGGCAGCCCAGCAACTCGGCCGCGACTGGACCGGCATCGAACTCGACAACGGCCATTACCACACCGCGAGCAAGCGGCTGGAACGCCCGGCGCGGAGGGTGGCGGCAGGCCGCCTCCCTTTCCGGCTCTCCCATTTTGAAAGGCACGATCATGGCCGCTCCTATGTCGCCCGCTTCACGCGGCTGCACCCCAAGCTCTGGGCGCCCTACGGCATCACCGCCTATCCGTATGGTTTTCACGACTGGCCGCCCGAGGAAGCCGCCCCGGTCTGGATACCGCGAGCCCATATCATCACCGCGCGCGGCGCCGCGTTCCTCGACCTCGGCGATTGCACCACGCTTGAACAGGCGATCGAAGCCTGCTGGACCCATTTTGCAAGCCTTCGCTGACATCCCATGCCGCCGCCGACCCACCCAGGCCGGCGGCGGCCGCGCGTCCCAAAGGTCCGCGCGGCCGTCCTGGCGCGCGCTCGCCGGGCGCTGCCCGGCTCGCAAGAGACAGTAGCCAGAACGGCATCCCCGTCCTAAGAAGGACGTGGGCCGCTACGCGGCGGCCTGGGGTTGGTAGCCCCACGTTCAACGGTTTGGCGCCGGCCGTGACGGCGCCGCCATCCTTGACCACATGGTCGGGGAGCCTGTGACGTATACAACAGGCTTCCGGGCTAAAGGTCACAGGGCCGATTGAACGCGGTTTACCACTCCCCGATCAGGGTCAGGAGCAAGTTTGCGGGGGCGCACCGCAGACAAACCGCTTCTCGCCCGGATCGACCGTTGCGGAGCGCGCGCGAAGCCATGCCCGCCGCGCGCATGGAATTGTCTCCGTTTCGGTCTAAAAGGTTAACGGGGACTGGAGGAACGGGGGCGTTATGACCGGCAAGCATTTCGAGGATCGCGCGCCCGACGCGCCGCGGCTTACCGCCTATGACGAGGATCACCTCGCCGACTATATCCGCCTGCTCGATACCGACGACGAGGGCGCCGACTGGCGAGATGCGGCGGCGCATATCTTCGGGATCGATCCCCGTGCCGAACCCGAGCGCGCCCGCGTGATGCACGAAAGCCATCTCGCCCGCGCGCGCTGGATGACCGAAGTGGGCTACGCATATCTCCTCGGCCCGCGCGCCACGGAATGGTTAACATTCAGACCGGAATGGATTTTTCCGGTCGCGGATTCCGATGCGCGGGCGGCATCGCACCGCGCAGCCTTCGCGCTGTCGGGATGCAGCGCTTCTCCCGATCCTCGGCGGTCCAGACTCCGCACAAAGAGCGGCTGGGGAGGATGCTCATGCCGACACCGCCACGACGGCGCTCGCGACGTGCCGGCAATGCGCCGGCCACGCCCGGCCGCGCCGAATTCGCCGCCGCGTTCCTTCAACGCAACCGCCAGTATCGCGCAGAACGGGCGCGTCTCAGGCGCAACGCCCCGGCGAGCGAGCGAATAGCGCTCGCCCGCCGCTGGGGGTTGTCCTTTCGCCTACCTGCCTGATGAGCTGTCGGGCACGGTGATCTGGCGGCCGGAACTCACCGCCGTCACCGTGATCCTCGACGCCGCGCCGGAGGAATATGCCGGCGCAGCGGCAATCGACCCGCTGGCGCTCGGCGCGCTGCTCGCCGACCGGGCCGGGATCGACGGCCGTCATGTCGTCGTCGCTGACGCGGCCGGCGAGCATCGGCTGTGGCTACGCGATCCGACGCCCGGCCAGCCGCTCGCCGCGATCGTCCCGCTCGACAAGGATTTCATCAAGCGCATCTTCAGCCTGCTGCGTTTCCATCGGCTCATGTCGGGCAAGCGACCCGGCCCGTTGCCGCGCGGATGGCCACTCACCGCAATTCGCACGGCCCGGCTCGAGTTGATGCTTCGCGCGCTCGATCTGCGCCTCGCCGGGGCGACATATCGCGAAATCGCGATCGCGCTCGGCAAGGACGAAGCCGGGCATCTCTCGGCGTCCGACTTCAAGAACTCGGACGCCCGGTCCTTCGCCTATCGCCTGGTGCGCGACGCCACCGCCATGATGAAGGGCGACTACCGCAAGCTGCTGCGCTTCCGCTGATAGCGCCCACCGCGTGACCGCGGCCGGGGGGTGGTCACATCGGCGCAGCTGCGAATCTTCGTTCCCCACCCTGCCGTGAGCACTTCGCCATGATCGCCTCCTGCCATCCCGCTTCGCAGGAGACGCTCGTTGTCCAGGCCGCCCGTCACCCTTCCGCCCCGCTACCTGCGGACCCCCGAAGCGGCGCGCTTCCTCGGTCTCTCCGGCCGCACGCTTGAGAAGCACCGCTATTTCGGGAGCGGCCCGGCCTATCGCCGGATCGGCGGACGGGTGGTCTATTCGGTCGACGACCTGCGCGCCTGGGCCGACCTCGGCACCAAATATTCCACGTCCGACCCCGGCCAGAACGATCTCATGCCGCAGCGGGATGCGGCGATCACGCAGAGCCGCCGATGAAGCCGCGCGCCGCCTCCCGTTCCGGCGAGCGCGCCCAACTCGCGCTGTTCCCGTCGCTCGGGCACGACATCGCGCCGCGCGACGCCCAGGACCTCATGGCCTGGCCGTTCTTCAGCCTCGCCAAGCGCAGGCGGGTGACGCCGATCGACTTCCGCATGGGCGCGACCTGGATATCGGTCGAGGCGGTGCCCGAGCACGGCATGGCGACCATATGGGACGCCGACGCGTGCTGATATGGGCGGCGAGCCAGATCGTCGCGGCACGCGACGCGGGGCTGCCGACCTCGCGCCTGATGGCGACGACGCCGCACGAAATCCTCACCTTCACCGGACGCGGCACCGGCAAGGATCATTATGACCGGCTGAAGGCCGCGCTCGACCGGCTGCAATCCACTACGGTCGCCACGTCGATCCGCCAGCAGCACCAGCGCCGCCGCCATCGCTTCTCGTGGATCAACGAGTGGCAGGAGCGGCTCGACGGCGAGGGCGGCCGCTCGGTATCGAACTGATCCTGCCCGACTGGTTCTATGCCGGCGTGGTCGATCGCACGTTCGTCCTCACCATCGACCGGGCCTATTTCGACCTGACCGGAGGGCTGGAACGCTGGCTCTACCGGATCGTGCGCAAGCATGGCGGCCAGCAGGAAGGCGGCTGGAGCTTCGACGTTTCGCACCTCCACCTGAAATCCGGCGCGCTCTCGCCCTTGAAGCAATTCGCGTTCGAGCTGCGCGGCATCGTCCGCCGCCAGTCCCTTCCGGGTTACGCGCTGGCGATCGAGCGCGCGTTCGGCCGTGAGCGGCTGACCTTCGCGCCCGTGCCTGCCGATCCGTTCGAGACGGCGGCGCGGCGCATGGGGCTGGCTGTGGATAACCGGCCATGAGACTCGGCCTATTGAAAACCGCCGGACTCGGCCGATTAAAAACCGCTGACTCGGCCTATAAAAAACCCGCCCCCCACGCAAGCCTCTGGAATCGCTCGCGTAATCGCCCCCCTTCTAACTATGCTAACAGTAAAGAATACTTCGTATTCTTTCTAACGCGATTTCGAGCTGTGGATAATTCGCGAGACGGTGCGAAGTATCAGGCAGTAAATCCGCCGTTTCCACTACGCTATACTACTACGCCTTTTCCGCGAGGCGATCAATCGTCCAGAGGGCGTGATGCGAAAGCGATCCGCCATCCGGTGATGGCGCCGGGAGGCGGCCGATGATCGGCTATGCTTCCCGCACTGGCACACGCCGCAATCTCGATGCTCTGCGGCGCGCGGGCTGGCGGCTGATGGTCTCCGCAAAGGGACCGTTGCGCCCGGAACGCTTCCGCTACGCGCTCGACAATGGCGCATGGACGGCTTTTCAGCGGGGCGAGCCGTTCGACGTGCCCGCGTTCGAGAAGGCGGTTGCTCTGCTCGGGTCGGGGGCCGACTGGATCGTGCTGCCCGACATCGTGGCGGGCGGCCTCGCTTCGCTGCGCTTCTCGCTCGACTGGCTGGACGCGCTGCGCAACCGGCCCGAGCTGCGCGACGCGCAATATCTGCTCGCCGTCCAGAACGGCATGGAGCCGCCGCACGTCGCGGCGGTGGTCGGCCCGGAGATCGGTATCTTCGTCGGCGGCGATACGCCGTGGAAACTGGCGACGATGGCGACATGGGCGCGGCTCGCGCATGAGCGTGGCGCCATCTGCCATGTCGGCCGCGTCAACACCGCGCGGCGCATCCGCCTTTGCGCGGCGGCAGCAGGGGCCGACAGCTTCGATGGCTCGGGCGTCTCGCGCTTCGCCTCCGCTTTGCCGCCGCTCGATCTCGCCCGGCGGCAGCCGGACATCGAAGCCTGGCTTGCGGGGCAGCGGCCATGATCGCCGTCCAGCACTTCGGCAGCATCTCGGGCGGCAAGGACAGCCAAGCCGTTCTCTGCAAGATGGTCGAGCGGATCGAGCGCAAGGGGCTGGCCGCGTTCGGCAACAACGCCCCGCGCTTCCTCTGTGCCGACAACGGCCATGAGAACCCGATCACGCTCGATCATATCGCCTATCTCGACGACTGGCTGCGGCAGCGCACCGGCCTGCACATCGAGATCGTGTCGGCCAACGATGTGCCCGGCCTCACCGACGCGGCGGCCTTCGCCCGTAAGCGCGGGATTCTTCGTGAGGAATGGTCGAACGAAAAGCGGCGGACGCGCCATAGAGGCGCGTGCAACCAGCGCCGGGACGCATGGCAGGCAGGCACGATCACCAGGGCCGAGTGGATGGCCGGGTGCGATTGTCCCGTCCTGGTCTCGCCACCTGTCCCCGATCACCTGATCGAGCGGGCGCTCGGGCTGCTGCATCCCACCGGCATCCCGTTCCTCGACATGGCGATGCTGCACGGCCGGTTTCCCGGCACGAAGACGCGCTTCTGCACCGACGAGACCAAGCTGATCCCGATGATGCACCGCAAGCGCCCGCTGCTCGACGCGGGCGTGCCGGTGATCGACTGGATCGGCGAACGGGCCGACGAGAGCCCGGCGCGGGCGAAGAAACCGCCCATCCAGTCGAAGCGGTATCCGGTCGGGGCGCGCCAAGTGCTCTACCGGCCCATCTTCCGCTGGTCGGCCGCTGACACCTTCGCCATCTCCGAGCGCCACGGCCTGCGCCACAACCCGCTTTACACGATGGGCATGAGCCGGGTCGGCTGCTCGACCTGCATCATGGTCAAAAAGCGCGAATTGCGCGCCTGGTCCATGCGCTTCCCGGCCGAGGTAGACCGCGTGCGCGAGTGGGAGCAGCTGGTCAGCCTCGTGTCCCGCCGCAGCGCCGTCGCCGGCACGCCGGCATCGCTGCTGCCCGCGCCGACCGTCCCGGGCGATCCCGCCGATCATGGCCGGGCGACCATCGACAGGGCGATCGCGTGGTCGCGCACAAGCCGGGGCGGGCGCAACTACGACCTGTTCATCGACCAGGAGCAGCGCGAGGCCGATGAGCACGGCCTGCGCTGCGACAGCGAATACGGGCTGTGCGAATGATGCGCGCGCTCGACCTGTTCAGCGCAGCGGCGGGCGGCTGGTCGCTTGGCCTGCATCGCGCCGGCTTCATTACCGTCGCCGCCTGCGAGATCGTCGAGTGGCGCCGCATCCTCTACGCGGAGAACAATCCCCATGTCAGACTCTACGATGACGTGCGCGCCCTCACGGCAGCTCGACTTGTTTCCGACCTCGGATTCCTACCCGACATCATCGTCGGATCGCCGCCGTGCCAGGACATCTCCAGCGCCAACACCAAAGGCAGGGGAATCGAAGGCGAACGGTCGGGCCTCTACCTCGAAGCCGTCCGCCTGGTCGGAGATTGCCGGCCTCGCTGGTTCGCTTTTGAGAACAGCGCTAATCTCAGAACTCGCGGCGCTGACCGGCTGCTCCTTCTCCTGGAAACGCTCGGCTACGCCTGCGAACCGTGCGTGGTGGCTGCTGAAAATGTCGGCGCCAACCATGTCCGCAAGCGATCATGGCTCATCGGCTACGACCCCGGCCAGCTTGCCGACGCCGCGCACCAGCGACGCGGCACACGGCCCGGAGATGTGCAAGGTGCGCGGAGAGAAGCGGACTGGCATGAACCTGCCGACGATGATGCACCCCGCTGCATTGAACAGGCTGCCGACCCCGCTGGCGACGGACGGGATGACGGACGGCGCGGGCGGCGGAGCGGATCAACATATCCGCTGCGGATGATTCTGGCGACGCCGCGCAAGTCGGATGCGGAACGCGGCGGCCGGGGATGTGCTCAGCCAGTTGCAGGGCCATGCCAGCCGCCATGCGGGCATGATGCCGACGCCCGTCAAACCGAACGGCGGCCGGAGATTGAGCGCGCAGGAGATCGAGACGGGACGCCGGGCGAATGGCGCGAAGGCGCAGATCGACACGCCGAACCTGCTGCGCCATGCCGCGGAACTCCTGCCGACTCCCACGAAGCGGGACAGCCGGATGGACAGCTGGAGTCCGGCCTACGACCGCAGGAAATCCCCGACGATGGACGCGGTGATGGACGGGGCTATGACCGATCGCGCGCCGGACAAATGGGCGGGCGCTCGCGCGCTGGCGGCGATGCTGCGGAGCCGTGGGCTGACTGGAACGGCGGCCTTGCCCGTCACTTACGGCTGGATGATGGGCTTTCCGCCTGGGTGGCTGGCACGCGCGTTGCGGTCGGCGGTCCACGCGGGACGGCTGCTGCCAGCCTGATCGTCGAGGCGTTCGGCGACGCCGTTCTCCGCAAATCCCCGAAGCCATCGGCCGCGCGATCCTGCGCACCGAAGCCGCGCTCGATCTCGTGCTCGGCCGCGCATCCCTCGACAGCGCCGGAGACGAACGATGAGCGACCCCGCGCGTCCACAGCATATCGATTTCAGCGGGTTTGAAGCCGCGCTGCGCGGCAGGCGGCGGAACGGGAAGCACCTCACCGCAGCCCGCCCATACCGTCCGCAATCGCAGCCGCCTCCCGGCTGACCGAAGTCGAACTCACCTGGATCGAGAAGAAGCTGGAGCACTGGATACGCTTCGGCCGTATCGCCCACGACCGCATCCTCACGCGCCGAACGCGCGTGGTGAGCTTTCGGCCCGGCGCGATATTCACCTTCGTCCGCTGGTCCGCCAACGACTATGGCACGATCACCTCGCGCATCGACGTCTTGCGGGCGGTGGATGCCGGCGAACCATACACCACGCTGCCCTTCGTGCGGCCGGGCGGCGACATCCTCCTGCATATCGAGAGCTGGCCGAAGGTGAGCCAGGTGCTCGCCGCGATCGACGCGGTGGAAGCGGCGGGTGTCGATCCCTGCGATGCCGCGTCCGACCACTGGCGCCACGTTCACAACCGCATCGCCGCGGGCCATGAGCCGCGTCCCTACACGATGGAGCGCCATCGCGCCTGGCTCAAGCGCCGGGAGATCGAAGGATGACGCGCCGCCGTTATGTCATGGCGACGGCCATCGCCGCATTCGCCTTCGCCGCGGCGTTCGTCATCACCGCAGCCGTCGATCCGCTTCCGCGCGTGATCTGGAACGCCAGCGCCAGCGCGCCGATCGGCCTTTACCGCGTCCATCCCGACCGCGATCCGCCCACCGGGGCGCTGGTCGCCATCACGCCGCCAGAGCGGCTCTCCCGCTGGCTTTCGGCGCGAGGTTACCTGCCCGAGGCGTGCCGCTCCTGAAACATGTCTCGGCGAAAACGGGGCAGCGCGTGTGCCGCATCGGCGCCGTGGTGCGCGTCGATGGCCGGCGCGTCGCTATGGCCCGCGCGCGTGACGGTCGGGGCCGCCCGCTGCCGGTCTGGCAGGGGTGCCGGACGCTCGGCCCCGGCGAGATATTCCTGCTCAACCCATCCGTCCCGGACAGTCTCGACGGCCGCTATTTCGGCCCGCTTCCGGCTTCCACCGTCATCGGACGCGCGACGCCGCTGCATCTGCGCGCGCCGTCCCCGTCGCTTTCAACCCCAGTGAAAGGAGATCGGCCATGCCGACGAATATCTTTGAACCCACCGCTAGCGGCTATGCTGGACGTGCCCGTTATTTCGGCATCAACGAGCAGATCGTGCTGGTCGCGATCGATCCGGGCGATGCCGAAAACGCGCCCGACTACCGTGTCCACCTCGACGACGAGGACGGCCCCGAGGTCGGCGGCGCGTGGAAACGGGTCGGTGAACGCGCGGGCGATTACATCGCGCTGGAGATCGACAGCCCGCTTTTCGGCTCGCCGTTCCGGCCGGTGCTGTTCCGCGCCGATGACGAGGGTCGGACGTTCCGGCTGTCGTGGAAGCGCCCCCGGCCTCGCGACGACCGGAACTGATCCGTGCCTTTCCCGGTCATCCCTCTGTTCGCGGAAAGATCGCATCATCCCTCCGTCCCGCTCGGTCGCAGGCCGGCCGGCGCGCGCAGCGAAGGTCAAGGGCGGCCCCCGGCCGGCGCATCGCGCGCACCCTTTACCGGAGCGAGCACGCTGGCAGGCTGGCGGCGGAGCGGGGGCGGATCGGTCGTCCTGCTCGCGGTTCTGCTGCTGTCGTCCGGTATCGGGCCGGACGCGGCGCGGGCACAGGACGCGCCGGCCGAACGCACGGCAACCAGCCATCCCTGGGCCGTTCAAGTCGCAGACGCCGCGCGGCGCTTCGGCATCCCCGAGGCATGGATTTGGGCGGTGATGCGCGTCGAGAGCAACGGCGATTCCCGTGCGGTATCCTCGGCTGGCGCGATGGGCCTGATGCAGATCATGCCCGGCACATGGGCGAACCTGCGCATTCGTCACGGGCTGGGGCGCGATCCCTACAATGTGCGCGACAATATTATGGCGGGCGCGGCCTATCTGCGCGCGATGCACGACCGCTACGGCAACGCGACGGCGATGCTGGCGGCCTACAATGCCGGGCCGGGCCGCTACGACGAATACCTCTCGCGCGGCCGCCCGCTGCCCGCCGAGACACGCGCCTATCTTGCAAAGCTGGCGGCCATCACCGGCAGCGCGGGCGACAGCCAGCTTGCCGCCGCGCCGCCGTCCGATCGCTTCGCCTGGCGCCGGGCCGCATTGTTCGCTGCGCGGCCGAACGACGATCCGGCCGCACTGGAAACGTCACCCGGAAAACACGCGGACGACATGCGCGCGGCGGTAGAACCGGCCGCGAACAGTCTGTTCGTCGCGCTGTCAGGGCGGAGGCAGCCGTGAAGATCGCCTACGCCGATCCGCCTTATATCGGCTGCGCGCATCTCTATCGCAATCATCCCGACTATGCGGGCGAGGTCGATCATGCGGCGCTGATCGAGCGGCTCCAGCGCGACTATGACGGCTGGATATTGCACGCCGCAGCGACGCCGGAATCGGTCGCCGTTCTCGCGCCGCTGATCCGCGAAACCGGCGCGCGGTGGATGGCGTGGGTCAAGGGCTTTGCCGCCTTCAAGCGCAACGTGCCGGTCGCCTGGGCGTGGGAACCCGTCATCGTGAAGCCCGCGCGCAAACCCGTGGTCAGCAAGCGCCTGGTCATGCGCGACTGGATCGAATGCCCGATCACGCTGCGCCGCGGCCTCACCGGCGCGAAGCCCGAAGCGGTCTGTCATTGGGCGTTCGAGACGGTCGCCGCGCGTCCCGAAGATGCGCTCGACGACCTGTTTCCCGGCACCGGAGCCGTCGCCGAAGCTTGGCGGACCTGGCGCCTCAAGTTCGCGCTGCCGGGCGATCCCGTTGCAGCATCGCCGCGGCCCGGCAGCGCGCCGTCCGCAAGCCGGCGGCAGGCCGGCGCACCATGACCGCCCCCGTTTTCAGATTGCCCGGTTGGAAGGTGGAAGTGCCTGGAAGGGCAGGAAAAAGCCGAAGGAAGGGACGGCAAGATAGAAAGCGCACCCCAAATTCGCTGAAAGCCTTTGTCTTTCAACGATTTGGCGCGGGTGCGTCGGTCGGCGAGCGTGCCGCTCGGAAGAAAAAAGCAAGTCATTTCAAAGCGCCGAATGGCACCACAGGCCATTTTCGGCGGAAAGCAGCCCGGCCGTGAGCGAGGACGAGGATTTCCGCGTCCGGCCGGGCAAGGTCAGGAACAGGGGAGCCGGCCAGGGCCGCAAGGCGCAAGGATTTGTCGTCCAGGTGCTCCGCGTCGCCGCGCGCAGCGGCGGAGGCCGGCGAACGGGCGGCTGGGGCGGATCGCGGCGCGTCGGGCAATCGAACTTCGGCCGGGGCCGCACGTCCTTCGCGCGCAGCCGGCTGTTCGGATCGGGCCGGCGCGTGCTGGTCAAGATCGTGCCCCTCACCCGCTTCCACCGGAACGGGCGGCCGAGGGCGCCGCTCTCCGCGCACATCGCCTATCTCAAGCGCGAGGGCGTCACCCGTGACGGATCGCCCGCGCGGATGTTCGACGCCAATGGCGACGGCGCCGACGACCGCGCCTTCGCCGATCGCTGCAAGGACGACCGGCATCATTTCAGGATCATCGTCTCGCCCGAGGATGCGGCGGACCTCACCGACCTGCGCGAATATACCCGCGATCTCGTTCGCCAGATGGAAGCCGATCTCGGGACGCGTCTCGAATGGATCGCGGTCGATCACTGGAACACCGACAATCCCCACGTCCATCTGCTCGTGCGCGGCGTCGATGACCAGGGGGCCGACCTCGTTATCAACCGGGAGTATATCAGCCACAATCTGCGCTCGCGCGCCGAGGAACTGGCCTATGCCGAACTCGGCCCCAAGCCCGAGCATGAAATCCAGCGCGCGCTCGAACGCGAGGTGACGGCCGAACGCTGGACCAGGCTCGACGCTGAGATCGATCGCACGGCGGACGCACTCGGCGTCATCGACTTGCGCCCCCAGCAGCCCGGACCCGACGATCCCCAGGTCCGCCGCCTGATGATCGGCCGCTTGCAGCATCTGGAGACGATGGGGCTCGCAGCCGAGGCCACGCCCGGTCAGTGGGCACTGGCGGCGGATGCGCAAGCCAGGTTGCGCGAGCTGGGCACGCGCGGCGACATCATCCGCACGATCGGCAAGGCGCTGAACGATCGCGGCCTGCAGCGCCCGCTCGACAGCTACGAGATCGTCAGCGCCGCGCCGCAAAAGCCCATCGTCGGCCGGTTGATCGACAAGGGGCTGCACGACGAGCTGCATGGCTCGGCCTATGCCGTGATCGACGGCATCGACGGGCGCACCCACCATGTCCGGCTTCCGGGCATCGAGGCGCTGGGCGCAGCCCGGATATCGGCGGCATCGTCGAGCTGCGCGCTATCGGCCGGCCGGGCGATCCGAAGCCGACGATGTTCCTGGCGACGCGATCCGATCTCGACCTCGCCGCCCAGGTGAACGCGACAGGCGCGACCTGGCGATCATCGTCTCATCGAGCGCCGCCGTGCGGTGACGGCCGCCGGGTTCGGATCGGAGGTGCAACGGGCGCTCGACCAGCGCACCGATCATCTCGTGCGCGAAGGACTGGCCCGCCGCTTCGGCAACCGCGTGGTTCTGCAAGGCAACCTGATCGACACGCTTCGCCGCCGCGAGCTGGACGCGACAGGTGCCGAAATCGCGGGCCGGACGGGACTCGCCTACCGCCCCACCAGTCCCGGCGACAAGGTCGCCGGGACATGCCGCCAGCGCCTCGCGCTCGCCTCGGGCCGCTTCGCGATGATCGACGACGGGTTGGGCTTCCGGCTCGTGCCTTGGTCGAACGACCTCGAACGCCAGCTGGGCCGGCAGATCGCAGGCGTCGCCCGCGACGGCGGCGGCATCGGCTGGTCGCTGGGCCGCAAGCGCGGCCTCGGCATCTGAACAAGGAGATAAACCATGCCCGCTACCAAAATCCTCTGGGGCCAGATCATCGCCGTCTTCCTGATCGTGCTCGCCGCGATCTGGAGCGCCACGCAATGGACGGCGGCGGCGCTGGCATATCAGCCCGAGCTTGGCGAACCCTGGTTCATGGCGCTCGGCTGGCCGGTCTATCCGCCTTACGCCTTTTTCTGGTGGTGGTTCAGCTTCGATGCCTATGCGCCCGGCATTTTCCAGACCGGCGCCTATATCGCCGCGTCGGGCGGGTTCGTGGCGGTCGCGGTCGCCATCGCCATGTCGGTGTGGCGTGCGCGCGAGGCGAAGAACGCGGAAACCTATGGCTCGGCGCGCTGGGCGACCGAGGACGAGGTGCGCGCGGCCGGACTGCTCGGCGACGACGGCGTGGTGATCGGCAAGCTGGGCCGCGCCTATCTGCGCCATGACGGTCCCGAGCATGTGCTGTGCTACGCGCCGACCCGCAGCGGCAGGGCGTGGGGCTGGTGGTGCCCTCGCTCCTGACCTGGCCGGCGTCGGCGATCGTCCATGACATCAAAGGCGAGAACTGGACGCTGACCGCTGGCTTCCGCGCGCAGCATGGCCGCGTCCTGCTGTTCGACCCGACCAACGCGGCGTCGGACGCCTACAACCCGCTGCTGGAGGTGCGGCGCGGCCAGTGGGAAGTCCGCGACGTGCAGAACGTGGCCGATGTGCTGGTCGACCCGGAAGGCTCGTTGGAGAAACGCAACCACTGGGAAAAGACCAGCCATGCGCTGCTGGTCGGCGCGATCCTGCATGTGCTCTACGCCGAGCCCGACAAGACGCTTGCCGGCGTCGCGGCCTTCCTGTCCGATCCGGCGCGCACGATCGAACAGACGCTGGCCGCGATGATGGCGACACCGCATCTCGGCGAAGCCGGGTGCATCCGGTGGTTGCTTCGGCCGCGCGCGAGCTGCTCAACAAGAGCGACAACGAACGCTCGGGCGTGCTCAGCACCGCCATGTCGTTTCTAGGGCTTTACCGCGATCCCGTCGTCGCCCAGGTCACGCGCGCCTGCCACTGGCGCGTCATGGATCTGGTCGCGGGCGAACTGCCAACAACGCTCTACCTCGTCATTCCGCCCAGCGACATCTCGCGGACCAAACCGCTCATCCGCCTGATGCTCAACCAGATCGGGCGGCGGCTGACGGAGGAACTGAACCAGGGCAACCGGCATCGCCTGCTGCTGATGCTCGACGAGTTTCCCGCACTCGGGAGATTGGATTTTTTCGAGAGCGCGCTGGCGTTCATGGCCGGCTATGGCCTGAAATCCTTTCTGATCGCGCAGTCGCTCAACCAGATCGAGAAAGCCTACGGACAGGACAATGCGATTCTCGACAACTGCCACGTCCGGGTGAGCTTCGCGACCAACAACGAGAAAACGGGGGAGCGCGTGTCGAAGGCGCTCGGCACCAAGACCGAGATGCGGGCGATGAAGAATTATGCCGGGCACAGGCTCTCGCCCTGGCTCGGGCATCTGATGGTCTCGCGCTCCGAAACCGCCCGGCAGCTTCTGACGCAGGGCGAAGTCATGCAGCTGCCGCCCGACGAGGAAATCGTCATGGTGTCGGGCGTCCAGCCGATCCGCGCGAAAAAGGCGGCCTATTATGCCGATCCCCGTCTCGCCGCGCGGATCATGCCGCCGCCCGATCCGGCCGCATCGCCACCGCGGGAGGTCCGTCCCCACGACTGGACGGGGCTCGCCGCCACGGCCGATCCCGCCGAGATCGCGGCGATCATCCGGCGCCAGGAGGATGCCGCCAACAGCGGGCTGCGCCGCGAGCCCGAGCTTCCCGATCATGTCGCCATCGTGAAGGAGACGGCGCCCGCACCGCCCGCGCAGGAATTTTCCATCGTCGAGGACGAGCCCGAGGACGCCGCGCGCCAGGCCGCGGCGCGGCGCCGGATGCAAGGCATCGCACGGCAGGCGTCGCTCGATCCCGACGACGGCATCGAAATGTAGGAGGCTCCCATGCGCGTCCGTCTCAACGTCTATTTTCCGCCCGAACTGGCCCGCCAGGTGAGCGAGCTGGCGATCCGCCGCCGCATCTCGCGCTCGGCTATCGTGGAAGCGGCCGTTACGTCCTGGATGTCGCCGGACGGCTCGACCGGATGGAGGCCGCGTTCGCGCGGCGGCTCGACCGTCTCTCGCGCCAGGTTCAGCGGCTCGAACGCAACACCGGCCTCACCACCGAGGCGCTGGCGCTGTTCGTGCGTTTCTGGCTGGCGGTCACGCCACCGCTGCCCGACGAGGATCAGGCGGCGGCCCAGGTCAGGGCGCAAGCGCTATGAGGGTTTTGTCGAGACGCTCGGCCGGCGCTACGCCAGCGGCAAGAGCCTGCTCGATGAGATACCGGAGGATATTGCAGGTCGTGACGGCGGCTCAGCCGACACATGACAGTGTGCGAACCAATCGGGGCCGGCCATGCGCGACTCGGCCAGCTATGTTCGCGAAAATAGCGCGGGCGGAGAGCGGCGCCGAAAGTGTCCGACCGCAACGCGCACTTATCTACCGCCGTCACTACTACGCCCTGACATAGTTGTTGCCCCGCGCGATTTCCTGTCTCTCTTGATGTGCCCCTGACGCCGGGCGGCGGTTCGCCCGGCCCAATTCAGGGGCCGTTCGCTTCCCGTCCAGTCGATCCGATCCGAAGCGAACATGCGCGGCGCGCGGATGCTGCGCACGGCGCTGGGGCCGTCGATCGCGGCCTGGCTCGACGATGCCGCCGTGATCGAGGTGATGCTGAACCCGGACGGCCGGCTGTGGGTCGACCGGCTGGGCGAAGGCATCGGCGACACCGGCATGATGCTCGGCGCGGCGGATGGCGAGCGCATCGTGCGCCTGGTCGCGCACCATGTCGGCGTCGAGGTCCATGCCCGGTCCCCGCGCGTCTCGGCCGAACTACCCGAAGGAGGGGAGCGGTTCGAGGGCTGCTGCCGCCTGTCGTCGCCGCCCCGGCCTTCGCGATCCGCAAGCCGGCCGTCGCGGTGTTCACGCTGGGCGACTATGCCGCGGCCGGCATCATGTCGTCCGCCCAGGCGGACACGCTCCGGCAGGCTGTTTCGGCCCGCGCCAACATCCTCGTGGCGGGCGGCACCGGCGGCGGCAAGACCACGCTGGTCAACGCGCTCCTGGCCGAGGTCGCAAAGACGACTGATCGCATCGTCCTGATCGAGGACACGCGCGAGCTTCAGTGCGCCGCGCCGAACCTTGTCGCCATGCGGACCAAGGATGGCGTCGTCTCGCTGTCCGATCTCGTGCGGTCCAGCCTGCGCCTGCGTCCCGACCGTATCCCCATCGGCGAGGTGCGCGGCGCGGAGGCCCTCGACCTCCTCAAGGCCTGGGGCACCGGGCACCCCGGCGGCATCGGCACCATCCACGCCGGGACCGCGATCGGCGCGCTGCGCCGCATGGAGCAACTCATCCAGGAGGCCGTCGTCACGGTCCCCGCGCGCTGCTGGCCGAGACCATCGACCTTATCGCCGTGCTGGTCCGCGACGGGCACGGCCGCCGTCTCGCCGAACTGGCCCGCGTCGAAGGGCTCGACGCCGCGACCGGCGACTACCGCCTCACGCCGCTCATCACCCCCCAGACCGGAGACCTGCCATGACCAACGACGCCAAGCCCATCAGGACCATGAAGGGCCGCCTGCTCGGCGGCACCATGCTCGACCGCCTCGGCCATATCGGCATCACCGCCGCTGGCCTGCTCTACGCGATGCCCGCCCATGCGGGCGGATCGTCGATGCCGTGGGAAGCGCCGCTGCAAAGCATCCTCGAATCGATCGAGGGTCCGGTTGCCAAGATCATCGCGGTGATGATCATCATCGTGACCGGCCTGACCCTGGCCTTCGGCGATACGTCGGGCGGGGCGCGGCGAATGATCCAGATCGTGTTCGGCCTCAGTATCGCGTTCGCGGCCAGCTCCTTCTTTTTGAGCTTCTTCTCGTTCGGCGGCGGGGCGCTGATCGCATGACGGGCGCGGCCGATCACGGCGAGCCCATCGCGGGCTATTTCGCGCCGGTCCATCGGGCGCTGACCGAGCCGATATTGCTCGGTGGCGCCCCGCGTTCGCTCGCCATCGTCAATGGGACGTTGGCGGGCGCGATCGGCCTGGGCCTGCGCCTCTGGATCGCGGGCCTCGCCCTCTGGGCCATCGGTCACGCGCTCTCGGTCTGGGCGGCGCGGCGCGACCCGCAATTCGTGGACGTGGCCCGCCGCCACCTCCGCTATCCGACGTGGATGCGGCCATGATGAGCCTGCGCGAATACAGGAACCACGCCGCGCATCTGGCCGACTTCCTGCCCTGGGCCGCGTTGGTCGGCGAGGGCGTCGTTCTGAATAAGGACGGGAGTTTCCAGAGGACGGCGAAGTTTCGCGGCCCCGATCTTGACAGCGCGACGCCGGCCGAGCTGGTCGCCACCACCGCGCGGCTCAACAATGCGCTGCGCCGGCTGGGCTCGGGCTGGGCGATCTTCGTCGAGGCGCAGCGCACGCCCGCGCTCGACTACCCGGAATCCGATTTCCCCGATCCCGTCTCGGCGCTGGTCGACATGGAACGCCGGGAGCAGTTCCGCGAGGAAGGCGCGCATTTCGAGCGCGGCTATTATCTGACGCTGCTCTGGATGCCCCGGCCGAGGACGCCGCCCGCGCCGAAACCTGGCTCTATGAAGGCCGTTCCGGCACGGGCGTCGATCCGTGGGAGTTGCTCAAGGGCTTCACCGACCGCGGCGATCGCGTTCTCAATCTGGTCGAGGGCTTCGTGCCCGAGGTCCGCTGGCTCGATGACGCCGAGACGCTGACCTGGCTGCACAGCACGATCTCGACCCGTCGCCAGCGCGTGCGCGTGCCCGAGACGCCGATGCACCTCGATGCGCTGCTCGCCGACGAGCCGCTGACCGGCGGGCTCGAACCCCGTCTGGGCGACCATCATCTCCGCACGCTCACCATCACCGGATTCCCCAGCGTCACCTTTCCCGGCCTGCTCGACGAGCTGAACCGGCTCGCTTTCGAGTATCGCTGGTCGACGCGGGCGATCATGCTGGACAAGACCGATGCGACGAAGCTGCTGACCCGCATCCGCCGCCAGTGGTTCGCCAAGCGCAAGAGCGTCGCGGCGATCCTCAAGGAAGTCATGACCAACGAGGCATCGACGCTGCTCGACAGCGACGCCTCCAACAAAGCCCTGGACGCCGACACCGCCCTGCAGGAGCTGGGCGCCGACTATGCCGGCATGGCCTATGTCACCGCCACGGTGACGGTGTGGGATCGCGATCCCGCGATTGCCGCCGAGAAGCTGCGGCTGGCCGAGAAGATCATCCAGGGCCGCGACTTCACGGTGATCCCCGAGGGGATGAACGCCATAGAAGCGTGGCTCGGCTCACTTCCGGGCCACACCTACGCCAACGTCCGCCAGCCCCCGGTCTCCACCCTCAATCTCGCCCACCTGATCCCCCTGTCAGCGGTATGGGCGGGGCCGGAACAGGACGAGCATTTCGGACAGCCCCTTTGCTCTACGCGAGGACCGAAGGCTCGACCCCGTTCCGGTTTTCCCTCCACGTCGGCGATGTCGGCCACACCCTGATCGTCGGGCCGACCGGCTCGGGCAAGTCGGTGCTGCTCGCGCTGATGGCGATGCAGTTCCGCCGCTATGCGGGGGCGCAGGTCTTCGCGTTCGACTTTGGCGGCAGCATCCGCGCCGCCGCGCTCGGCATGGGCGGCGACTGGCGGGATTTGGGCGGAATGCTCGCCGACGAGGCCGGCGATGGTGTCCAGCTTCAGCCGCTCGCCCGGATCGACGATCCGGCCGAGCGCGCCTGGGCCGCCGAATGGCTGGCCGCGATCCTCGCCAGCGAGAACGTCACCGTCGATCCGCAGGCGAAGGACCATCTCTGGTCGGCGCTGACCTCGCTCGCCACCGCGCCGGTCGCGGAACGCACCCTGACCGGGCTCGCCGTTCTCCTCCAGAGCCAGCAGCTCAAGCGGCATTGGCGCCGTGGTGCGTGGGTGGCGCCTGGGGCCGACTGCTCGACGCCGAGCGAACGGCTCGGCGACGCGGCGATCCAGGCGTTCGAGACCGAAGGATTGATGGAAAGCGGCGCGGCGCCGGCCGTGCTCTCTTATCTGTTCCACCGCGTCGCCGGCCGGCTCGACGGCAGCCCCACGCTCGTCATCATCGACGAAGGCTGGCTGGCGCTGGGATCGCCGGCCTTCGCCAAACAGCTATCGGAATGGCTGGTGACGCTGCGCAAGAAGAATGCGAGCGTCATCTTCGCCACCCAGTCGCTCGCCCAGATCGAGGGCAGCCCGATCGCGCCCGCCATCGTCGAGAGCTGCCCGACGCGCATCCTCCTGCCCAACGAGCGCGCGGCCGAGCCGCAGATCGCGGTGATCTACGAGCGGTTCGGGCTCAACGCGCGGCAGATCGAAATCCTCAGCCGGGCGACGCCCAAGCGCGATTATTACTGCCAGTCGCGGCGCGGCTACCGCCTGTTCGAGCTGGGGCTGGGTGAGGTCGCGCTGGCCTTCGCCGCCTCCTCCTCCAAGACAGACCAGCTCGCCATCGCCGGGATCATCGAAACCCACGGCGTAGACGCCTTTGCCGCCGAATGGCTGCGGCATCGCGGCTGCGCCTGGGCCGTCGAGCTTCTTCCTGAAGCCCATCGCCACCCCACCAGGAGTTGCCCCTATGAAGTCCACCATCCTGCGCCGCGCCCTTACGGCCGGCGTTCTCGCCACGTCGAGCATCATCGGCATCACCGCGTCCGCACCAGCGCACGCGCAGTTCGGCGGGATTGTCTATGATCCCACCAACTACGCGCAGAACGTGCTGACCGCCGCCCGGTCGCTGCAACAGATCAACAACCAGATTCAGCAAATCCAGCAGCAGGCGACCAGCCTCATCAACGAGGCGCGCAATCTCGCTTCGCTGCCGCTCTCGACGGTCGACACGCTCCAGCAGCAGGTCCGGCAGACGCAGCAGCTGCTCGGACAGGCCCAGCGCATCGCCTACGATGTTCGGAACATCCAGCAGGCGTTCGAGGGCCGCTACAAGGGAACCGCGCTCACCGGCACCAACGCGCAGATGATCGCCAACGCCAATGCGCGCTGGGAGGACAGCGTCGGCGCGTTCCAGGACGCCTTGCAGGTGCAGGCGGGCGTGGTCGGCAATATCGACGACGCCCGCACCACGATGAACAGCCTGGTCACGGCCAGCCAGTCCGCGACCGGCGCGCTCCAGGCGGCGCAGGCGGGCAACCAGCTTCTCGCCCTGCAATCGCAGCAGCTCGCCGACCTCACCGCCGCCGTCGCCGCGCAAGGCCGGGCGCAGTCGCTCGACGCCGCGCGACGAGGCCGCGATCGAGGCGGAAGGGCGCGAACGCTTCCGCCGCTTCTTCGGCCGCAACTGACGGGAGCCCTGCCAATGTCCCGCAACGCCAAGATCGCCGGTGTCGCAGCGCTCGGCGGCATCATGCTGGCCGTCGCGCTTGCTGGCTTGCGTGAACCGAACGACCCGCCCCTCGGCGCGGTCCTTCCTACCATTGAGCAGGGAGAGCAACAGAAGCGGCTGACGCGCGAACTGGAGCGTTGCGCTTCGCTCACCATGCCGGATTCCGGGTGCGAGCAGGCATGGGCGGCGAACCGCCGCCGCTTCTTCGGAAAGGATAGCGACGCGCCCGCGACGGCCGGGAATGCATCGCTCCCCGCCGCCTACAATAGCGCGGGCAGCGATGGCAGCCGGGCGAACGAGGCTATCCGGCCGGAGCTGCCCGGCAACTTTGTCGCCGATCAGGCCGGGAGCACCGCGCCATGAGCGATACCGGCATCGTCGATACCTTCCTCGACACCTTCTCCACCTACATCGATTCCGGCTTCGGCCTGCTTGGCGGCGAGGTCGGCTTCCTATCGTCGACGCTGATCGCGATCGACGTGACCATCGCCGGGCTATTCTGGGCCTGGGGCGCCGACGAGGACGTGATCCAGCGGCTGGTCAGGAAAACCCTCTATATCGGCGCCTTCGCCTTCATCATCGGCAATTTCCAGTCGCTTGCGACGATCGTGTTCGAGCTTCGCCGGGCTGGGCCTCAAAGCGAGCGGCGGCACGCTGACAATCGGCGAGTTCATGAAGCCGAGCACCATTGCCGCCAAAGGGCTGGATGCGGCGCAGCCGCTGATCGACGCGGCCGAGGCGTTCAGCAGCCTGTGGGCGGTATTCGCGAATCTCGCGATCATCGTCGTGCTGCTGCTGTCCTACCTGATCGTCATCCTCGCCTTCTTCTTCATGGCCGGGCAGGTCTTCGTGACGCTGATCGAGTTCAAGCTGGTGACGCTGGCCGGGTTCGTCCTGCTCCCGTTCGCCTTCTGGAACCGCACCTCGTTCATGGCCGAAAAGGTGCTGGGGCATATCGTCTCCAGCGGGATCAAGGTGCTCGTGCTCGCCGTCATCATCGGGATCGGCACGACCTTGTTCAGCACGTTCACGGTCACGATCGGACCCGAGCCCAACGCGCGGCAGGTTCTGGGAATCGCGCTCGGCGCGCTGTCGCTGCTCGGCCTGTCGATCTTCGGCCCCGGCATCGCCAACGGCATCGTCTCGGGCGGCCCGCAGCTCGGCGCGGGCGCAGCGGCCGGAACCGTGCTGGCGGCAGGCGGCGCGCTGGTCGGTGGCGCAGCCGCCGCGAAGCTGGGCCTGGGCGCTGCCGCCTCGACCATAGGCGCGACCGGCCGGATGACCGGCGCCGCCTCGTGCGGCGCGCGCATGGCTGGCGGCGCAGCGGGCGCTTACAGCGTCGGCTCGTTCGGCAGGAGCGGCGCGGGCGCGGTGGCGGGCGGCATGGCCGCTGTCGGACAGAAGGCGGCGAGTGGCGCTGCCAGTGCCGCGTTCTCGCCGCTGCGCCGGATGGCCGGAAAAGCCGGCGCATCCATGAAGGATAACTTCCGCACGGGCGCCCGCGCCCGCCACCGTGCTGCGCCCCCATACGGAAACACCGCGCCCGCAGCCCCGGCTTCCGCTCAGCCCGCATGGGCCTTGGCCATGAAGAACCGCCAGTCCGCCAGTCACGGCGCGACCGTGCTCGCCCACACGATGAAGGCCGGCGACAGCCACGGCGGCGGCGCCGGTCCCGACGTCAAGGAAGGGAATGATCCGAAATGTTCCGACGACCCACCATCCGCTACGGCGAGACCCCCGAGCCCGCCACGCCCTATCAGCGCGCAGCGCAGGTCTGGGACGACCGCATCGGCTCCGCCCGCGTGCAGGCCAGGAACTGGCGCCTCGCCTTCTTCGGCGCGCTTGCCTTGTCGGGCGGGCTCACCGCCGGCCTCGTCTGGCAATCCGCCCGCGGCCACATCGTTCCCTGGGTGGTCGAGGTCGATCGGCTGGGTGGAAACGCAGGCGGTCGCCCCGGCCGAAGCCGGCTACCGCCCGACCGACCCGCAGATCGCGTTCCATCTCGCCCGCTTCATCGAGCAGGTCAGAGCGATCCCGGCCGATCCGGTTATCGTCCGCCAGAACTGGCTGCGCGCCTACGACTTCACGACCGATCGGGGCGGTGGCGCTCAACGACTACGCCCGCGCCAACGACCCCTTCGCCAATGTCGGCCGGGTGCAGGTCGCGGTGGACGTGTCGAGCGTGATCCGGGCATCGCCCGACAGCTTCCGCGTGGCCTGGATCGAGCGGCGCTATCAGGACGGTAGCCTCGCCGCCACCGAACGCTGGTCCGCGATCCTCACCGTCGTCGTGCAGCCGCCGCGCACGCCCGACGCCCTGCGCAAGAACCCGCTCGGCGTCTTCGTCAACGCTTTGAATTGGTCAAGGGAGCTGTCGCAATGACGCACACGCCATTTCGCCGTTCCGCCTCGGCGGTCCTGCTTGTCTCCGCCACCGCGCTCGCCGGCTGCGCCCCCCCATCGGCGAAGCCGCCCTCCATAACCTACGACGATCCGCCGCGCGAGATCGCGGCGACGCCGGCCGCGGAACCGCCGCGCCCCGTCGAGGTGGTGACGATCCCCGAACCTCTGCCGCTCCCCGGCCAGGTGAAGCCGGTCGCGGCCGGGCGGCGACTTCCGAGCCCGCCGATCCGCGCCGCCGCGTCGGGCAGCCAACGCCGCCGCGCGCATCCAGCCCACCCGCGACGGCTATGTGAACGCGATCCAGCAATATCCATGGACCGAAGGTGCGCTCTATCAGGTCTATGCCGCGCCCGGACAGGTGACGGACATCGCCTTGCAGGAAGGCGAGCAGCTCGTGGGGCCGGGGCCGGTCGCGGCCGGCGATACGGTCAGGTGGATCATCGGCGACACGGTGAGCGGCAGCGGCGCGACGGCGCGCGTGCATATCCTCGTGAAGCCGACGCGGCCCGACCTTTTCACGAACCTCATCATCAACACTTCCCGGCGCACCTATCATCTGGAGCTGCGCGCGACGGCTTCGACCTACATGGCGTCGGTATCGTGGACCTATCCGCAGGACGCGCTGATCGCCTTGCGCGGGGCCAACGCCGCCGCGGCATCCGCCGCCCCTGTGGCGAGCGGACTCGACCTCGCCGCGCTCAATTTCCGCTACCGGATCGAGGGCGACCGCGTGGCCTGGCGTCCGGCCCGTGCGTTCGACGACGGCCGGCAGGTGTTCGTCGAGTTTCCGGCCGGGATCTCGCAGGGCGAGATGCCGCCGCTGTTCGTGACCGGCCTGGCCGACGACGCCGAGCTGGTCAATTACCGCGTGCAGGGCCGCTACATGGTGGTGGACCGGCTGTTCACCGCCGCCGAGCTGCGCCTGGGCGACCGGCGCAGCGAGCGGCGCGTGCGGATCGTGCGCGACGGCGCGGAACCGCGCCGCAGGGGGCGGTGATGGCCGATCCGCCGCCACGCCCGTCCAGCCTGCACGTGAGCAATCTGTGCCGGCCGCGCCGCAGGCATCCCCGCAACCCGCATCCGCGAATCCCGCCGCCTTCCAGCTTCGCGGGCCGGCGCCGCGCGTCATGCGCCTGTCGAGGAAGGCGCTGGCCACGCTCGGCGTCGTCGCCGGCGAGCATCGGCGGCTCGCTTTATTATGCGCTCGCGCCCAAAGGGAGAAGGCGGCCAGGGAACTCTACAATACCGACAGCCGCGCCGCGCGCGGAGACCATCACGTCGGGGCCGAAGGATTACGGCCAGGTTCCGAAACTCGGAAAGCCGCTCCCCGGCGATCTCGGCGGGCCGATCGTCTCGGCGCAGCAGCGCGGGCAAGACGTGCCCGCGCCGCCGATCGGCGCGCAGCCCGATCCGCGCGCCCAGGCCGCCGAAGCTGCGCGCCAGCGCATCGCCCAGGAACGCGACGCCGCCCGCACCAGCACGGTGTTCCTTGGGCAAAGCGGTGCCGGGGCCGTCGCGATGCCATCCTTGCCCGGATTGGCGATAGCAGCGCCGGACACCTCCGCTCCGCAATTCCCGGAACAGCAAGACGGCTCAGCGGCGCAGGGCGATCAGGCCGGAAAGCGGGCGTTCATGGCGCAGGCCGCCAACCGGCGCACAGTCAGCGCCGAGCGGCTGACCGCGCCGGTTTCGCCCAACATCGTGCAGGCGGGCAGCATCATCCCCGCCGCACTCATCACCGGCATCCGCTCCGACCTGCCCGGCCAGATCACCGCCCAGGTGACGGCTAACGTCTATGACAGCCCCACAGGGCGCATCCTGCTCATTCCGCAGGGCGCGCGACTGATCGGCGAATATGACAGCGAGGTTGCTGCGGGGCAGACCCGCGTGCTGCTCGCCTGGGACCGGCTCATCATGCCGGACGGCCACTCTATCGTTCTCGAGCGCCAGCCCGGCGCCGATGCGGCGGGTTATGCCGGCTTGCAGGACCGCGTGAATCAGCATTGGGGCAATCTGCTGAAAGCCGCAGCGGTCTCGACCTTGCTCGGCGTCGGGACCGAGCTGGGGGCCGACAGCGAGGACGACCTGACTCGCGCGCTCCGTCGCGGCTCGCAGGACACCATCAATCAGACCGGCCAGCAGATCGTGCGGCGGCAATTGAATGTGCAACCGACACTCACCATCCGGCCGGGGCATCCGCTCAGGATCGTCCTGACCCGCGACCTTGTATTGGAGCCCGTTGGAGGCACACGATGACGAAACTGAAGCTGGGGCCGATCCCGGAGGACAAGCCCGTCAAGCTCGCCGTGGAGTTGCCCGCCACCGTGCATCGCGATCTCGTCGCCTATTCAGACGCGCTCGCGAAGGAGACCGGGCAACAGCCGTTCGCACCGGAGAAACTCGTCGCGCCGATGCTGGAGCGGTTCATGGCGACCGACCGCGCCTTTCGCCGGCATCGCGCGCAGGGAGTTGAAGGCGGTGTAAATCCCGCCTCAGTTGCCGAAGAACCGCTTGTGCCGCGCCCTGCCGTCCGCCTCCGTGACGGCCATCTCGGCATTGAAGCATTCGTCGCCGCGCACCGAGCCTTCCGCGCATTGCGTCAGAACCTGCCGGGCCTCGCCGAGATGCGCCGCAAAATACTGCTTGCCGCGCGGCTCAGCCGGCGAAGCAGCGGGAGCCGGGCTCGCGACGACTTGCGCCTGCTCGACCGGCGCGATTACCGGCCGGAGCACGAAACCCGCTCCGAACCCGACGATCAGCGTGACCAGCACGATGATGAGTGTCTTGCCTTGCGCCATGACGCGCTCCTTTCTCCGGTTGCAAATCAGGCCGGCCATTGGTTGCGATCCGGCTTGTTAACGTCGCATGTCACTGTCTCGCGCGTTCACGGAATGTCGAACGACAGTGCATGGCGGTCGCGCACGAAGGCGAGGAACCGCCGCAGTGCGGGATTGCCGTTGTCCTCTCGCCAATAGCCGGAATAGCTGACGAACGCCGGTCCCTGCTCGCCGAGGATGGGCCGATGACGACGTCGGGATAGCGCGCGCCGGTCCCACCCTCGCAGATGATCGAGACACCGAGCCCGCCGCCGAGCACGCTCAGTATCGCTTCCCGGCTCGCCTGGTGCATCCTGATATCGGGAGGCTCGCCCGCCATCATCAGACGGCCGAGCAGTATGTCGCGAATCTCCGGGCCGGGATCGGCGCCGGGCAGCAGGAAACGCTCGCCACGCAGATCGGTCCAGTGAACGGTCTCGCGCCCGGCCAGGACATGACTGTCGGGCAGGGCGATCATCACGCGCTCGTTCCAGAACGACGCGTGCCGGAAATCGGCGTGGTTCGCTTCGCCCACCAGGATCGCGATGTCGATCTCGCCCGTATCGAGGCCGGCAAGCAATGCGCCCCGGTCGGCCTCCACGCCATCGACCTCGACGTCGGGGTGGGCCGCGCGCCAGCCCAGTATCGTCGCGCGCAGATGGCCGGCCGAAATCGCGCTGTTGTGCCCGATCATCAGCCCGCCGGCGCGCCCTGACCAGCCGCCCGCATCATTGTCGCCATCTTTTCCGCGTTCGCCACCATCGGTCGCGCCGCGCGGATGAACTGCGCGCCGGCAAGGGTCATGGTGACGCCCGCTTGCGAGCGATTGAAAATTCTGCCGCCGATCACCCGCTCCAGCTTCAGGATGGCGCGGCTCAGGGTGGATTGCTCGACGTCTAGCGCCCGCGACGCGCGATATAAGCTGCCGTGATCGGCTGCTGCAATGGCAAATCGGGTTGGCGAATGTCGAAAGGCATCGGAACTCCTTCGACATTCATTCCACGCGAGGCGCGGTCAGAAGTGACTGATAACTTCTGGCTTGGCGGCTTTTGGCAAAGCATCTCAGCGTTGTTTCAATACTGGAGAGGACCGAATCCTTAGTTACGTCGCCAGGATGGACGGCCACCCGAACCGTCAACAGCGGATGAAGCACCTGGCGAGCAAGCGCTGCGGAGGCTAGAGAAGACGCCGTCCTTGCAGTCGATCTGCTTGCCCAGGTGATCACTGGTGCGGTCGAAGTCCCCCTACGGTGTCTCAGGGAATGAGAACCGAAGCTCATGCCGCAGGAGGCGGCCTGCACCAAAGCGACAAGGACGCCTCTCGACTGTAGGCTACTCGAAGCCGTGACGGGGTAGTCGGCGAACGCCATACAAGTCGATCGACTAAGGTGCGGATACAGCGAGGCCACGCGATCATGCCTACTTTCTAATTTCGACGCCCGGCCGCCTCAGATTTTTCGAGCAGTATTGCGACGCCTTGACCGACTCCGACGCACATTGTGCAGAGAGCCTTGCGTGCACCGCTGCGAATGAGTTCCTCAGTCGCTGTGAGTACGAGCCGCGTGCCGGACATCCCAAGGGGTGGCCCAGCGCGATTGCTCCACCGTTCGGATTGACGTGGTCGGCACAGTCGGGAAGGCCGAGTAGCCTCAGGACCGCCAAACTCTGGCTCGCGAATGCCTCATTGAGCTCGATCACATCGATCGAGCTCAATGGGATGCCGAACCGCTCAAGGAGTTTCTGGCTCGCTGGCGCGGGCCCGATCCCCATGATGCGGGGTGCCACTCCCGCGACAGCTGCCCCGAGGATTTTCGCCCGCGGCGCAAGCCCGTAGGAGTCAACTGCTGCCTTGCTGGCCACAACGATTGCGGCAGCCCCGTCGTTGATGCCGCTCGAATTGCCGGCGGTTACTGTCCCGCCATCACCGGCGATGGGCTTCAATGCCGCTAGCCGCTCGATTGTAGTCGCACGAAGATGTTCATCATGCTCGAATTTTAGTTCTGTGCCCTTTGGCCCAGCGACCCTCACCGGTACGATTTCCAGTGAAAGCCGCCCACTTATTTGGGCGGTAGCCGCACGACGCTGGCTTTCCAAGGCGAAGGTGTCTTGGTCGTCTCGGCTTATACCGAACTCGTGCGCGACGTTTTCGGCGGTCTCCGGCATGGAATCGGTTCCGTATCGCTCCTTCATCAGGGCATTTGCGAACCTCCAGCCTATGGTGGTGTCATGGATCACGTTGGCGCGCGAAAACGCGCTTTCCGCTTTTGGCAAGACGAATGGCGCCCTAGACATGCCTTCCACACCGCCGGCCACTATCAGATTTGCTTCTCCTGTCTTGATCGCGCGAGCAGCAAGGATGACAGCGTCCATCCCCGAACCGCAAAGCCGGTTGACCGTCGTACCCGGGCATTGCTCGCCAAGACCAGAAAGCAGAGCCGACATACGTGCGATGTTACGGTTGTCCTCGCCTGCCTGATTGGCACAGCCAAGAATTACCTCATCGACATTTCCATCGATAAGCGGCCACTCGGACTTGAGAGCGGAGAGCGGCACCGCAGCGAGATCGTCGATCCGAATACTGGACAGACTTCCGCCATAGCGTCCGATGGCGGTGCGCACGGCCCCGCAGATATAAGCTTCGCTCAAGTCAGTTTCCCTCTGTCGCGTCAGACCGAGCGGCCGGTCAATTTCGTCAGCCGGATATCGCGTGATTGTCAGGCGCATTCGCCCAGTTCGTCATGCGGATGACATCCTCCAGCTTTCGCAACTGAGCTTCGATCATGGTACGCAAGGTGCCATCGAGAAGCTGCGAACGATCCTCGCTGAACTTGCTTGGCGCCAGACCCACGAAAATCTCGGGCGTCGCTACCAGATTGGCCTCAAGAAAGGTCAGCATCATCCGCATGTGATATTGCATTCGCGCTCCACCGAGCGGGCCGGCGCTCGCGGACTGAAGAGCAACAGCCTTTCCTTTCAGCGGCTGATTCTCGACTCGCGAAAGCCAGTCGAAAGCATTCTTCAGCGCTCCCGGGATGGTCCAGTTATATTCTGGACTCACAATTACCACTCCGTCGGAGCGGCGAATGGCTTCCGCCAGCGCGAGGACTGCTTCGGGTGTCCCGGCGCGCTGATGTTCATCGGCGTCATAGAATGGAAATTCAGCAAAGGACGGCGCGGTATCCATCGCAAACGATGCAGGTGCGAGCGACGGGAGCAGGCGGAGGAGTGCCGAGTTGTAAGACCCTGCCCGGAGGCTCCCGCTGATCATAAGTACGCGTACCGACATTCCGTATCCCCATGCAGAAAAGATCTGCAGCGACCTATCGTCTTGTGATGATTAGCGTCAAACTTGGGGCTTTGATCGTTCCCTGGAATTTTATCTTTAATAAACAGGAAGTTGTAGTCGCTTCATGCTCGTGATGAGAGTGCCGCATTTGGGTAATGCGTACTATTCACTTCTGAGTGATCGATCCGGGTGGCAAATCCGAAGGAGCATTGCCCCGTTAGTGCAGGCATTTTGGAGCCGTACAGGTTGAGACCTCTCAGTGAAAAACGAGCGACCCTTCGGGTTCGGGATCGTGATCATGCTTCGATCGACGACGTCATCCGGTCGAGGACCTCGACGCGAAAATTCAGGACCGAGCCGGTTGGGGAGGAGCTGGTACGCGAAATCCTCGATGCCGCGCGGCACGCGCCGAGTGGAGCGAACATCCAGCCTTGGCGGGTTTATGTGGTTTCCGGCGAAATTCAGCACAAGATCGGCTCGACTCTCCTCCTGGCGCATGAAACTGAGAAAGACAGCTACGCTTCCGAGTATGCCTATTATGCGGAAGAGCTGCCGGAACCCTATCTTTCCCGGAAGAAGGACTTCGGCAGAATATTCTACGGATCACTGGGAATCGAGCAGGCCGACATGACGGGACGTGCACGACAGACCGGCAAGAACTATGGATTCTTCGGCGCTCCGGTCGGTCTCATCGTGACGATTGATCGACGTCTGGAACAGGGCAGCTGGCTGGATCTGGGAATGTTCCTGCAGAATATCATGCTGAGTGCAAAAGGGCGTGGCCTGAGCAGCTGCCCTCAGGAAACGTTCGCGAAGTACCACAAGCTATTGCGGACACTTCTCCCCATTGCAGATGCGGAAATGGTCGTTTGTGGAATTTCCATGGGCTTTGAGGAGGACGGCAACGCCATTGAACCTCGTTTGATGCCCAGAGCGCCAGTCGATGAATTTGCATGTTTTCTCGGCTTCAATTGAGGATTGGATTTATCCATGGGACATCGCGATCAGCTGATCGAACGCAGCATTTCCTTTCTCTCTGAAGTGAAGGACATGACCGCAAGCCGCGACTTGGAAGTCTGGCTGAACGAGAAGTACGGCCCCGCTACCGACACATATCGTGAACTCGCTACACTCATTCGATACGGCATCGACGAAGGTTGGGCGGCAAACCAGGAGATCGCTGGCAAGAGCTATCGTCGCAGCCGAATCATCGAGCCAGGGCCAGAAACCTTTCATTTCAGCATTACCGCCGTCTTCATGGACAGCAACGATGCGCGTGCCATTCGCGACGCGGACGGAGAGATCATCTTGCGTGGCGACTACCATGGTCATCCCTACGGTGAGTTGAACATGGTGGTTCCGATAGACGAGGGTGCCCAACTCCGCGGCTTGCACGGCTGGCAAGGTCCGGGCTGGACGGCTCCGGACCCAGGAAGTCGGCACTATCCCGAGGTGCGTGGCGGTGCGGTGATTGCATTGTTCTATCTTCCGGCAGGCCGCATCAGCTATGACTTTGCTCCGCCTAACTGATCGCCGTCGGAAACCAGACGAGATACCAAGCTCCGCAAAATGCTTCTGAACCATATCAATCCTTCATCCTTGTCGGATCGCTGGTGCCAGATCATGCCGATCTGCTGTGAGGCACAGGGATAGGGAAGTTTGTCGAGCCTTACTGGATGGGTCCTGCAGAAATGTGCGCCTAGCGGGTGTGGAATGATGGCGGTGAGATTTGCCTCCACGACAAGCTCGGGCAATAGCAGCGCATGGGGGATGGCCAACAATGGACGGGGTATCAAGCCGCAATTCCGAAATGCGCGCTCAAGTGCTGCCTTGTCGTACATCTCGGTTCTTCGGCCCAATCCTTTCATAGAAGAAGCCGCCGATTGCGCCCTCTTCTTCGCCGCCGACGGACACCACGGCCAGTCGCCGGCTATGCAGTTGGTCGGATCTCTCGATAGGCGTGCTGCCAATGGGAGAGATCAGCACGTCGCGATAGGCAGCCATCGGATCGAACCGCATGTGCTCGGGCCATTCTGAGAAGCTTCCCAAGGCCACATCGATCCGACCGAGATCAATCATCTCTCCCAGATCCACGCGCGTGCCCGGTTTGACGACTAGAGATACACCGGGCGCGCTGCGCCCGAACTCGCGCAGCAGGTTTTGAACCGTGAGTATCGAGTGCGTCGCTCGCGGCCAGCGTAAACGTACGATCCGATGTGGCAGGATCAAATTCTTGCCGTTCAACAGCTGTCCGAACTATCGCCAGCGCCGCCACGATCTCCGGAGCGAGTTCCAGCGCGCGTGCCGTTGGCTTGAGACCCCTGCGTGTTCTCAGAAATAGGTCGTCGCCGAGCTGGTCGCGGAGGCGGGCGAGGGCGTGGCTGACCGCCGATTGGCTCGTGCACAGCAGGCGACTGGCCCGGAGGGCGCTCCGCTCCTCCATGACCGCCGCGAAAACGCGAAGGAGGTTGAGGTCCAGCTGTTTGAACGATGGGGCCATTGAACCATATTGCCGGAAAAGACGGACAAGCACTTTTGTTCTGGCCGCTCAGACATTTGAAGGCTTCCATATGGCTGCACAAACGAGCCGCATCGGAAGGGATGCGTAATGTGCAAGTCCGCATAAGCAAATGACCGCCGGGCAAATGTGGCAGCTAGCCGTTCCCCGCATAAACTTCCCGATCATCGATTGTCCGTGAGGCGGACGAGGCTCGGAGGCAACGGCATGGAAAACTATAGGATGTTGGTAGGCGGTAGCCTCATCGACGGAGACGAGATGGCCGATGTCATCAATCCGGCAACGGCAACGGTCGTTGCGAAAGCGCCTGTGGCAGACGCTGCTATTGTCGAAGCCGCCGTCTCAGCAGCGCATGCAGCGTTCGCGAGCTGGTCCATCGTGCCTCAGGCCGAGCGCGGCCAACTTGTCGCGCAACTTGCGAGTGGCATCGAAGCACAAAGCGCAAAGTTTGCTCGACTCCTCGTCGAGGAGCAGGGCAAGCCTCTCGGACTTGCCGAAATGGAAGTCGGGCAAACGGTTTACATTTTGCGCGCGTTTGCGAGCATGGAAACGACCGAGGAAGTCCTTCGCGATAATGAGGGAGAACGCATAGTCGAACATCGCACGCCGCTCGGGGTCGTCGCCATGATTACCCCTGGAACTTCCCATTGCTTCTGCTGGCCACCAAATTGGCTCCGGGTCTGACTGCCGGCAATTGTGTCGTTGTCAAGCCAGCCCCGTCGACGCCCTTGACAACTCTGCTTCTGGGCGAGCTTTGCGCTGACATTTTCCCTGCCGGTGTCGTGAACATCATCAACGGACCAAGCCAGATCGGAGCGCTGCTGACGGAACACCCACTCATCGCGAAGATCGCGTTTACAGGTTCGACGAGCACGGGGCGCCACGTAATGGCGAGCGCCGCATCGACGATCAAGCGCCTGACCTTGGAACTAGGTGGCAATGACGCTGCCATCGTGATGAACGATATCGATCCTGAGGAAGTCGCCGAGCGCATTTTCGCTGGCGCAATGGTGAACTCGGGCCAAGTCTGTGTCGCCATAAAGCGGGTATATGTTCACGAGAATGTGTACGATGCGGTATGCGAGCGGCTAGCGGCCCTTGCTGAAGCTGCGGTCGTCGGTGATGGTTTTTCTCAAGGTGTGCAATTCGGGCCGTTGCAGAACGAAGCGCAATTTGCGCGCGCAAAAGAGTTTCTCCGGGAGGCTGCGAGAGATGGCACGATCATTGCCGGCGGCGATCCTATCGACCGACCGGGCTATTTCATTCCCCCGACGATCGTTCGTGATATTGACGACAGCGCGCGGCTGGTGACCGAGGAGCAATTTGCTCCCATTCTTCCGATATTGAAGTATGTCGACCTTGACGATGTCATTGCGCGCGCCAATTTTGGTACGTTCGGATTGGCCGCTAGCGTCTGGGGCAAGGATCTCGATGCCGCCTATGGCATCGCTCAAAAGCTCGATGCTGGAACGGTTTGGTAAACAAGCATTTCGACCTCCCGCCGGATGTGCCTTTCAGGGGGGCAAAGCAGTCGGGCCTCGGCGCAGAGCTCGGCCGCGAGGGCATGGCCGAATACAGCCAGCCCAAGATCATTAACATGGCCACTCAGTAGAGTCGGCTTCTTGGTTGATGGCCGGAGGCGAATCGGTTGTGCGATAGCGCCGAAAAGGCTATAGTGTCAGTTTGATCGAAAGAGTGAATCAAAGTGAGTGACGTCAACTCAGATGAATGAGCCGCAATAACGATCGATATCGTTGTTGCGGCGATGAGCTGGATGCAGTCAACGCCTGCGTGCTGCGTGCAGGATGCCGCTATATTTCTGCGGAGTTCTGTCATGCTGGCGTTGACTCGGCGCTATCGCCGTCACCTGTCTTCCTATCTATTTGACGCAGTAAATGCGGCGTATGAGCCATTGCTGCGCTCATATGATCAATATCTTCATGTTCGACGCATGTCGTTCGTCGGTTCGTGGCACATCGGGGAGGAATCCCTATGACAGCCATGCTCGCAGAACGAATGCTGAATCTGGTCCCACGCGACTACGAGATCGTCGAGCGCGAAGATGTCGGTTTGACCGCTCTGATCGCGACACGGCCGCAAAGGATGGACGCGGAGGGGTTCCGGAACGTCCTGATATTCCCAGGTGGTGTAACGGTAAGCTGGGCTTCGCTCCATCGTCTCCGAGATGTGCAAGAAAGTGAGGAGAGCGATGGCGCCCTCCGGATCCACATACGCATGGCAGGGCGTTCCATCATCACTTCTGCATCAGCTCGATCATTCGAAATCGAACCAGAAGCTGCACCGTACCAATCAGCCCTGCGGGAGTGGTGCGTACTCAAAGCTTTTTTTCGGGGGACGAAGAGCGATCTGTAACGGTTTCGTGCGACAAAAACTACTTGATAGAGTATCTCGGCTTGGACCCGAGCCTATACTCCGGGGCGCTCAGTGACTACCTGAACGACGTGAACGGGATATGCGGGATCATATCTACCGATTTGTCGTTCGAGCTTCGAGAAGCGGCCGCCGCTTTCTTCGAGGCTGCTGGTGCACCGTTCGCTCGCTGTCTCCTTCTGCAATCCAGAGCCAATGACATCATTCGCATCTTCTTCGAGCAGATTGTTCGGCGAGATGCTCGCGGTTCGCAGCCGCGGTCAAGAGACAGACTCGCTGTCGCTCGCGTCATGAAAATCCTTGAGGACAGGTATCAACAGCCGCCGCCTGCAAACGAAATTGCTCGCCAAGCCGGCATGAGCTTGTCGAAGCTTAGCAAGCTGTTCAAGGCAGTCGAGGGTAAGACGATGATGGAATATCTCCTCATGGTAAGGATGCGGCGGGCTTTGGACCTGATGCGTGAGGGCGATCTGTCGATAACGCAGATTTCTTACGAAGTCGGATACGAGTACCCGGCCAATTTTTCGACGGCTTTCCGACGGTTTTTCGGCACATCGCCTCGTGAAGCACTGTCCCAAGTCTGACCCAAGGCGAGGCTGGACGCTTCACCTGCCGAGCTTAACATCGGTCTGGCAAGCGGCGAGAAATGTCTGCGAGCACCTGGTCGAAAATCTGCTCGCCTCGATGCAGAACATAGTTCTGCCAGTGCGGATCGTCGGGCGCGAAGAAAGCTTTGAAAGCATCGCGTGCCGCTTTGAGCCTCGGATCGTCAGGCGTGCTGGCGAGATGCCGGGTATGGCGATGCTCGTTGATCATTGCAGCGACGAGCTGCGGCTGCGGTAGCGTGCCGATCTCGAGCACGCCGGCGATTACTTCCGCGTCTGGAAGCATCGCTTCGTAACCATCAGTCGTGTGACCGGTCGTTTCATACGTGGTGGCGGTAGGGCGAGCCCGAGGAGCGAGAATCCAATCGCCGAATACCTCGTGAGCTCGTTCGAGCTTCGAGCCCGTCTGCATCGCGACAACGCAACCATGAGCGTAAGGCCCGTAGCCGGTGTGATAATCTACCATGTAGACGTGCCGCGCTGATCTCCCTTCCTCAGTGATGATTTGCTCGATCGTGCTGCGGGACCAGGCCGGTTCCTTCCCCCCAAAGCCAATGCCGCTCGGGAAATGATACTGTCCGGAGAGGGCCACGTTGATGAAGGCTCCCAAGCCATTTTCCTCGATGAACCTTTCAATGATTGCGTCGGAACCTGCGACATCCGCAGGTTCCAGAGAAGCAGAGTCGATCGCCTCCTGAAGATCGATGAGCCTTTCCGAAACCTCTGTCTGCGTCGGAAATACGGTGAAGTTTCGGCACAGGTCTACATTGTCTTCCGTATAGCGCCGGCCATGAGCCGAGCCCCAGGGGTTGATAGCATGGATCAGCACGACCTTGACGTCCGCAGGCAAGGCAGCGAGCTTTCCGCCATTGACCAGGTCGATCTGACAGGCGGAACCTGCGATCAGTTCAGGGCCATGAACGCCGGAGGTGAGGAAAACGGTGTTGGCCGCTTGTGGGGATCCGAAGACAGCTACATCCACGTGTAGAGGCTCACCGGATGGTCCGCTTAGTGGATGTTCGATCGAATAGATCCTTGCAGCTTTGCCCGTCGTAGCCTGCAGAAAGTTATCACGTGCTGCCAAGTACGTTTGATTGAATACCTGCAGGTTTTTAGACATCATCGATCTCCTTTAGGAAAATCTAGGGAGGTGTGGTTGGGACGCTTTTGCCTCTTTGGCGAAAATGATTGAGCGCTCATCGAGCAGACACGTGTTGATCTTCGGGTTTTCGGCTCGGCTGCCCGATCGATGGTTGACCAGATAAAGTCCGAGACCGACGAGCGCTCCGCCGATAATCTGATGGAGCCCCAGCACCGAACCAAGAAAGGGCACAGCGAGGAGGGATGTGAAGAGGGGAGCAAGGAAGAGGAAGCTGCTTGCCCGTGTTGCCCCACCCTTGGACAGAGCGACGAACCAAAGCCCAAATGACCCGGCCGAAGCAGGTATGGAAAGCCAGAGAAACCATATTACCTGGGCAAAATCGAGATGTGTCGGCCAGCGCTCACACTTAAGCTGCGCGATCGACATGAGAGTTAGGGCACCAACGAGCATCTGCCAGAAGTTGAGCGTGGCAGGCCGCAGGTTTGGCTGAAACTTTCTATGTGCAATTGTTGCCCCCGCCCAACAGAAGGCGGCCGCGATAGCCAGCCCGTGGCCAATCAAGCCGTTTGCGGACACCGTGATCTTGCCCCGACGATGACGGGGATACCTGCGCATCCGACGACCATGCCAAGGCGATTTATCCGGTTGAGCTGCTCACCCAGCGCCCTTCCTGCGACGAGCATCACGATCAACGGGTTCGTGAAGAGGAGGATCGCAACGGTCGCAGCATCGATGAAGCGCATAGCTGCAGACACCAACGCCATGACCGCCGCAATCTGAAGGAGACCGAGCAGCAGCGTCAGGACTGCATCGCGCCGGCGGGGCGAACGCCAGCGAAATCCATCGCGTGGAGATTCCATCAGAAGAAACGGGAGAAGTGAGAGCGTCGCAACGAGAAAGCGGCACCCCGATAGCAGCAGCGGAGGCAAGCCACTCTTCAAGAGCAACTGTGTCGCAACAAAGCTTGAACCCATTAGGAAGGTCGATGAAAAGATTATAACCAAAAAGCTGGCGCCTTGCCCCGAAGGCGACCTCGAAAAAGGAGACATGGTCTAATTTCGGTCAGCTCAGGATTTCCGCGAAGTCCTGCAGATCGGTCGCATCGTTCATTGGACTTGTTACAAAGCGATATAGGCCCTCGTCTCCAGCGATGGCTATTTCGGTCTCTAAAGATGCGCGCCTGTAGAAGAAGGCTCCAGCCGCTTGAAGTCTCTCGGCTTCTTTGATTTTCATGATCGCGAAGACAATGTTGGCTTCGGGCGTCCAAGCGATCCGAGCTGCACCAGATCGCATCAGTATTGCAGTTAGTTCCGCCGCAAGCCTGTTAGCCTGCCTCGCCCACTTCCGCCAATTGTCTTCTGAAAGATAGGTTTCGAGCTGGGCAGAGATGAAGCGGGACTTTGAGAACAGATGCCCGGCCTGCTTTTGTGCATAAATCATATGTTCCGCATACCGAGGATTGAATACGAGGAGCGCTTCGGCGCACCAGCAGCCATTCTTGCTCGCACCGAAGGAGAGCATGTCGACGCCCTGCCTCCATGTCATGTCGGCGGGTGTGACATCGAGAGCGACGAGAGCGTTTGCAAACCGAGCCCCATCCATGTGGACCGCGATATTCCTCTTTCGGGCTATGGACGCGATTTCAGCAATCTGATCGAGCTGATAGAGGGTGCCCCACTCGGTCGCCTGTGTAAGCGTAACTGCTGACGGCTGACCGACGTGGACAAAGCCCTCCGGCAGTCGGCCGAGCGCAGCAGCAAACTTCTCAGGGGCAATTTTGCCCAGCGCGCCTTCGACAGGGGTGATCCGCAGGCCTCCGCCGATCTTCTCGATGGCTCCACATTCTTCTTCGAACATATGCGCATTTGCATGGCTGAACACCACGCCGCCGGGGCGACCAGCTGCCGACATCGCAAGACTGTTGGCAGCGGTGCCGGTTCCCACGAGAAACATCTCGAGATCGTGCTCGAATATCTCCTGGAAGCGATGGACGAGCGATCGATCGAGTTCGGAATTGCCATATGCGGCGGCGAAGCCGTCGCAATGGTCGACGAGAGCCTGAGCCACTTCAGGAAGGGCGCCCCCCCAGTTATCGGAAGCGAAATGCATCGGTCATATCTCCCTGGCCAAGCGATCGATCGTGCGTACGAGGGCCATCGGCTCCTGCGGTACGATATCTCCTCAGTGGCTTCTTCGGATCAGATCGGCCGCCCGTTCGCCAATCATGATGCACGGTGCATTTGTATTCGCGCTAACCAGCGTCGGCATGATCGAGGCATCCGCAACGCGAAGACCGGTGACGCCCTTGACGCGCAACTCCGGATCGAGAACCGCTGTCGGCCCAATTCCCATCGCGCAAGTGCCAGTCGGGTGGTACATCAGGAAGGCGCTCTGACGGATATACTCGATCCAATCAGCGTCGGTTTCGACCTGCTTTCCGGGTAAGCGTTCACCTTTGTCATATTCACTGAATGGCTTGGAACGGAAAATCTTGCGCACGATCCGGCATCCTTCGATGAGCTGCTTGATCTCATCATCTCCGCCGAGCAGCTCATGTTGGATAATCGGCCGCTCACTTGGATCGGTGGAGCGGAGCAGCAACTGACCGCGCGTCTCGGGCCGGCAGATGTTGATGGCAACGCCAATTGCCGCACGCTTGTACAGGTGTACGCCGTCCGGCGTGAAGTCGTACGCGATCGGCGAGAACGACAGTTGGATGTTGGGCCACTCGAGATGGTCTCGCGTGCGAATGAACGCGAGAGCGGAGGCAACGCATGCCGTGGCTGGCCCTCGCCCAAACAAAGCGAAGTTCAAGCCATGCTTGACTATCCTGGCGACGCTTTGCACTTCGACATTGAGGCTATCGATGCCGACATGGGTCGACATCAACACTCCGGGATGTTCCTGCAGATTTTGCCCCACTCCCGGGGAATCGACGACAACAGGGATGCCATGCTCGCCAAGATGCTTTGCCGGGCCAATGCCCGAGAGCATCAATATTTTCGGCGACGACAACGCGCCGCCGCAAAGAATGACCTCCTTGTTTGCCAAGTAGCGAACCGTGCGCCCGTTCTGAACGCCTTCGACGCCGATCGCGCGGCCTTTCTCGATCAGTACCCGACTGACCATGAAATGCGTCTCGACCTTCAGATTGGATCGGCGCTTCGCCTTGGCCAGATAGGCGCGTGCCGTTGAATGTCGCCAACCCTTGTTCTGGGTGGCTTGGCAGGGGCCGATACCCTCTTGCTCGGCACCGTTGGTATCCGGATTGTGCGGAATCCCCGCACGTACGCCAGAAGCGATGAATGCGTCGGCCAACGTGGTCGATAGGCGGGCATTCGATACGCGCAGAGGGCCCTTGTCGCCGCGAAAGCGCGAGCCGCCGTTTTCGTTCGTCTCGGCCTTGTTAAAGAACGGAAGCACGTCGTCATAGGACCAGCCCTTGCAGCCGAGCTGAGCCCATTGATCATAATCGCCGCGATTGCCGCGAACATACATCATCCCGTTGATCGACGAGCCGCCGCCGAGGACTTTGCCGGCCGGCCACATGTCTGCTCGATCGTTTCGTGAGGCATCCGGTTCCGCTTGATAGAACCAGTTGTACTCAGGATTCATGATCGCTTTGATCGAGCCCGCCGGAATCCGAATGAAAGGCGAGCTGTCCCACCCGCCGGCTTCGAGCAACGCGACCTCAAAACGCTTCTCTTCGCTTAGCCGAGATGCGACCACCGCGCCACTCGAACCGCCCCCAACGACGATAAAGTCCGTAGTTCTAATATCTTGCACAATGCCCTCCATGTGAAGGCCGCTCTAGCGCACCTCGGAAAGTTGGACTTTGCGGTAGTCGCAAACAGATTTGGCGCTTGGGCCGATCTGCGATGTCGGCGGTGGCTAGCGATCCAGCGGCGCGAGGCAGCCAATTTGCTCCACGGCCATCCGACGGCTGTAGCTGGAGAGAGCGTCAACGCCGAACTCGATTCCGTAGCCGGACTGACCGGCAGGCTCCAGTGGAAGCGCCAGACCAGTCGCCGAGTCCTGACCAGCGACGGACTTGATCTTCAAATGACCGACGCAGAGTTCCTGCCGTAACATGTTGGCTCGAGCCAACTCGCCGGTCCAGAGCGTCATCGCCAACCCGTAGCCGCCGAGGCCGGCCAGTCTCACGGCATCGGAGATGCTATCATATGGAACGACTGCAAGGATCGGACCGAAATATTCATCTCGCAATATCGGCGATGTTGGGTCATCCGCTCTGACCACTGTCAGCGAATGATTCAGCATGTCGTGCTGCACGGGACGACCATCGCGGATGACTTGTTCGCCGCGACCGAGGGCCATGTCGACTGCCGATCGGATCCTGTCCGAATGAGCCTTGGACGCCAAGGGCCCGAATTTTGTGTTCGGCTCGAGAGGATCACCCGGCAAGAAATCTGCTGCAGCGGCTACGAGAGCGTCCGAGAATTGGTCAATACGATCGCTTGGGACGAGGATTTTTGAGCGGGCGACGCAAAGCTGACCGCTATTTGCATATGCTTCCGCTACAGCGTCGATGGCTATGCCCTGATAGTCGGTCATGTCGTCAAGAACCACGATCGCGTTCTTTCCTCCGGCCTCGATGATAGCAGGCACGAGCCGCTCGGCCGCGAGCTTGGCGACAGAGCGGCCCGTCTGGGTCGAGCCCGTGAAGGCAAGCATTGCAACCCCGGGATGGCTGCAGAGCGCTGCGCCCGTCGCCGCTCCGCCAGGGAGGACAGACAGCAGACCGACGGGGATGCCCGCCTCTTCGGCGAGGGTGCCAATCAGTATCGCGGAGCGGGCGAAATCTCGGACGGTTTCAGCACCATGCCATTGCCGGCCGCGAGTGCTGGCCCAACTTTCATGGCGGCGTTTATACTTGGGTAATTCCACGAGACCATCGCGCCAACGACACCGTAGGGCACTCTCAGCGACAGAGAGATCGCCTCGCGCGACGACGCAATGACTTCTCCGCAAGCCTTGTCGATTGCCTGAGCGTACCAGCGCACAATGTGAGCGGCAACGCAGGCTTCCATCGTCGCAACGGCTATCGGTTTGCCCATGTCGACACAGTCGAGCATGCCGATGCGCTCGGCGGCGGCCTCTATTGCGTCGCCCCACCGCAGCATCGCCATTCGCCGTTCACTCGGCGCGAGCCGGTGCCACAAACCAGCAGCTCGACCCGCTGAACCGACGGCCCGCTCGACATCAGCGTGTCCGCCGGCGCGAAACTGAAGGGCTCTGTCCGGAGCGGTCGGGCTCGTCCAGTCGATGACTTCGCCGCTCATCGGGGTCAGGCTCCCGATAATTCCATCAAAGCTCGTCATGTCGATCTCGGTCACGGCAAATCCTTTGACAGCGAAGCAGCGTTTCGCTGCGGGCCGACGCTCCTTAACAAGGACACGATTCCTGAGTGGTCAAAGCCGCCGGCCAGTGAGGCCGGCGGCGGATGTTCACCAGCTGTAGTTCAGCTTCACGCCAAACTTGCGAGGTGGAAGCACCGAGGCGCGGGTGAACGGTTGGAACGGCGGTGCGAACCGGCGTGTAATGTTGAAGTTGTCCGTCACATTGTCGACGTAAACGGTCAGCTCCCATCGGTCTCTCTTCAGACTGGCGCGGAGGTCGAGCTGGTCATAGGATTGAACCTGCAGGATCGGATCAAACGGAGGAGCCCCGTTACCGGAATAATACGGCCCCACATAACGATAGTCGGCTGCGAGATTGAGTTCAGTGTCACCGATCGAGACAGTGTAATCTGCGCCGCCTGAAGCAGTCCACTTGGGGACATAAGGCAACGCATCGCCGGTCAGATGGGATCCTACCGGGCTCGTAATAGAGGTGAAGCGCGCGTCGGTATATGCAGCGTTCCCGCGAATCTTGAATCCGCGGAACGGCATGGCGGTTGCTTCGAACTCGAACCCGCGGTTACGGGAGGCACCGACATTGGCAGTGACACCGACAGGGAGACCGGTGACCGGGCTGATGGCAACAGAAGCCAGCTGCATGTCGTCCACCTGAACGATGAAACCAGCAACGCTGGCGATCAGGTGTCGGTCAAAGAGCGACGCTTTCAGCCCCACCTCATAATTGGTCGACTTTTCGTTGTCGAAAGCGATCCCAACGGCTGCACTGCTACCCGGATATTTGTCAAAGCCGCCTGAGCGATAACCTCGCGACACAGTCGCGTAAGTCATGACATCAGGCGTCCAGTGAACGGAGAATGAAGCGGACGGCGAGAAATTGCTGAAGCTTTTTGACGTGACTCCGCTGAACGCGTCGTTCGCGCCCACAGCCGGCACGATCACGACGCCCTGCTGGAATGCCCGCGTCCGCTCCCAGCCATATCGCCCGCCGACAGTCAGCTCGAAGCGATCGTTGAACTTGTAGCCGACTTGACCGAAAGCGGCCCAGCCGCGACGCCGCAACCTCGTCGCTTCCCGCACGTCGTTGGCGGGATTGAAAATCGGCGGAAAGGCGCAGATCGTACAGCCAGACAAGGCGAAATTGCGGTTCTGTTCGTGGATATCCTGAAAGGCGTACAATCCGCCAAGCCATGTGAAAGACCCGCCGCTCCTCGACTCGAAACGAAGTTCTTCGGAGAGTGCTGACTGGGTCGTGCGCTGGTCCTGAAAGTTGTCGGGGTCCGAATATCCATCAAAGTCGTACCAGAATTCGGTCTTTACGTGCTGATATCCGGTGATCGACTTGATCGTAAACGCCGGAAGATCGTACGACATGGTTAGAGAGCCGCCAAAGCTCGTGTCGGGCGAGACAACCTTGCGATCATCGAGTGTGGCATAACGCTTCGCGCCGTCGTCCACGACGCCGTAACCGAGATAACCGTTTCTGTTGCGAGAACCATCCAGTCGGAGAATGATCTCGAAGTCTTCGGTGGGCAATGCGCGAAGCACGAAGCGCCCGGCCAGGCTGCGAAGCGTATCCTGATCCTTGTCGATGGTCAGGTTGTGGATGTAGCCATCGGTGCTGTAATATTGACCAGAAAGGCTAGCGAAGAGCTTGTCCTCCACCAATGGGCCGCTGAAACTCGCGCCGAGGCGAACGCTATTGAAGTCCGCATATTCTGCGCGCAGCTTCCCACGAAAGGTGCCGTCGGGCTTCGCGGTCACAATGTTCAGTGCACCGCCTTCGGTGTTTCTGCCAAAAGGGTACCTTGCGGCCCACGCAAAACCTCGATGCGCTCCAAGTCGAGGAAGCCAGTGTCGAATGCCAGGCTCGGTTGATAGACGCCATCGACGAAGGTTCCGACAGCGGGATCGTTGGATGCCGCCGCTCCGACGCCGCGAAGTACGAGATAGGTCTGGTTGGGAAGCGGCCCGAACGCCTGGTTCTGGCTGGTGAAGAGGCTCGGAACCGTCCCGATCAGGTTTGTCACATTGTCGATGCCCTTCTGTTCGAGGGCAGCTCCGCCGATCGCCGAGACCGCCACCGGGATATCCTGGAGGCGTTCTTCGCGCTTGCGGGCGGTAACGACAATGTCGAGCGATCCGCCCGATGAGGACGCGGAAGAATCTTGAGGCGCCTCGGGTGTCGCCTGCCCGAAGGCTGGCGTCGCCGATCCGGCCAGAACAGTAGCGGCAAGCAGGGCCGCTACCGACCCGTTCGTTCTATTCGACCGAGACATAAACCCCCCTTATTATTTGCTGGAAGGAGCCGTACGCATGCCGCGCCAGCTGCCTGTCCAACTTCATAAGGCGAACGTCCTCCTCGCTGCTTTTGCCAATCTCTCTTCAATCATTGCACTTATGTGAAATACCTTTGCCGCGTTGCGCGGGCAATGATCAGTCCTTCGCGAACAGATTTGCCTCTTCGATGCCCGCAAGTGCACAAGCTTCGTCATTGTCCGAGGTGTCGCCGGTAACGCCGACGGCACCCAGTGTCTGGCCGTCGCTGTCAACCACGATCACTCCTCCGGCGGCCGGCACCATACCGAGAGGCGCTATGCCTACGAGCGAGTTGAAAAATGTCGGTCGTTCGGCCGCGATCGCCGCGATCGAGCGGGAAGAGACGCCGAGATTCAAGGCGCCGGCCGCCTTCGCGATAGCAATTGCTGGTCGAAGATGCGACGCGCCGTCCGCTCGGTGCAGGACTATTGTATGACCTCCCGGATCGAGCACGGCTACGCATAGCGGCTTCAGTCCTTTTCGGCACCGGCCTTGAGAGTGCGAAGTGCAATATTCTGGGCTTGCTTCAAGCTTAGGATCATTCTCGAAATCCTTCTGATGAATAATGTGGATCGAAGCTACGCGGCGAAGTCGCTGTCCAGGCGCATGGCGATCATCTCGGCAGTTGCAGCGGAAAGCGTCCAGCCAAGATGGCCGTGGCCGGTGTTGTAGTAGACGCCACGCACTCCCCCGGCCTGACAACAGGCAGCATATCGGGCGTCATGGGGCGCAGGCCTGCCCATGGGGTGACGCTGTCAGTATCCATTTTGGGGAACAGGCGTTCCGACCAGCGCAGCAACGGGCGGATCCGGTCAGCGCGAATATCTAGGTTGAACCCATTGAACTCTGCGGTGCCGGCCACCCGGAATCGATCTGGACCGAGGCGGCTTGTGACGATCTTCGCAGCGTCGTCGAGCAGGCTGACACTCGGTGCAGCTGTTCGGCTCTGCTCGTCTCTCAAGTTTACAGTGATGGAATAGCCCTTCACCGGATAAATGTTTACTTTCTCGCCGAGCTTTCTGGCGATTTCTCGGCTTTCAACCCCTGCGCAGACAACGATGGCATCAGCTGTCTGAGAGGCGATCGGCCGACCACTCTCGTCATCGGTCAAGCTGATGGTACAAATCCGGTTCTGTATCTCCACTCGCCGGACAGCAGCTCCAAACTTGAAAATCACGCCTCGGCGTGCACACGCATCTGCGAGCCCGCGTGTGAACTTGTGGATGTCGCCCGTGGCGTCCCCCGGGGTGAAGAATCCGGCGTGAAGAGCGCCTTGCAGGCTCGGCTCGATCGCGCGCATTTCTCCAGCTGACACTGCGTGCCTTTCGAGCCCGCCCTTGAGGAGGAGGGCGTTGCCCACTTCGGCAGCACGAAACTCCTGTTCATTGTGGTAGAGATGAAGGATTCCGCATCGCTTCAGATCGAAATCGATGCCCTCTGCTTCCGCAATGGTGAACATATGCCTTCGCGCGTCGAGTGCGAGACGAACGGTCGCGATCGTGTTTCTTTCGTGCCGAAAGATATTGCCGCAAAACTCGGCGAGCCACCCGTATTTGTGAAGGCCGGGCTTGAGGTTCAGCAACAACGGCGCGTCATTTTTCAAGAGCCATCTCATACCCTTTGCGATGGTGGCCCAGCTGTTCCAGACTTCGGCATTGCTTGCGGAGAGCTGGCCACCGTTGGCAAATGAGGGTGACCATCGCCGGATAGCGGCGACGATCGTAGACGGTGACTTCATGACCGCGGACAGCCAAGCTGTAGGCGGTTGTTACGCCGGTAATGCCGGCGCCGATGATGCTAATACGTGCCACTGGGAGCCGCTCCCCAAAAGGTGGTGGATGCGCCCCATCTGTCCGCTGTGCCTGAGATCGCTATCCCGTCGGCGGGCACCCAGGCGGGCGCCACTCTCCAGATATCTTGATGCCCTGCGGTCCTTTTGCCTGAGAGTTTCCGGGGCGGTTGCTCCTTCGGCGCCGGCGAACGGTCTCTCCCGCAATGGCAAGTCTGGCCTGCCTGGAAATGTGCGCTCAAGTCAATTCGGACGACCGAGAATGACGAAACCGCAAACGTCCTTCACATATCGTCAAAAGCAGCAGCTCCATGCCGATGCGAAGGATAAGGTTCGAAGGAAAATTCCGAACAGTTCCGAGGCTTATAATGCTTTCAAAAATTCGAGGCAGCGCGTCCGAAGCGCGCTTGAGGGTTTGCTGTTCGACGGAATGTCGATCATGTCGGGTGGCTTTGGCCTTTGCGGAAACCCGGAGAACCTTATCGCGGAGCTTTATCGAAGCGGTACCCGAGGGCTTACAGTGATTTCGAACAACGCGGGCGCAGAAGGCTTTGGTCTGTGGCAGCTGCTGCAAAGCAGGCAGATCAGTCGCATGATCGCATCGTATATTGGCGACAATCGTCTTTTGAGCGGCAGTTCCTGGATGGTGACATCGAACTTGAGCTGAATCCGCAAGGTACGTTAGCCGAGCGCATTCGCGCCGGCGGCGCCGGCATTGCGGCATTCTATACCCGGACCGGGGTAGGAACCGTCGTCGCGCAAGACAAGCCTGTCGAAACTTTCGACGGCGATGAATATATTCGAGAGCGCTGGCTGAAAGCTGATCTTTCGATAGTCAAGGCTTGGCGGTCTGATCCCGAAGGCAATCTGGTTTTTCGAAAGACAGCGCGGAATTTCAACCCGATCATGGCGACAGCCGGACGGGTGACGGTCGCCGAGGTCGAGGAGATCGTGCCAGCTGGCGCCATCGACCCGGATGAAGTGCATACGCCCGGCATTTACGTCGATCGGATTGTTCGAGCGACGGGCCTCGAGAAGAAGATCGAAAAGCTGACGATTCGCGCTCGGGAGCCTGCATGATGGCTTGGTCGCGCGATCAGATGGCAGCGCGCGCTGCTCGAGAACTCAAGGACGGATTTTACGTAAATCTCGGAATCGGCATCCCTACGCTGGTTGCCAACCATGTCCCCGAAAACGTGACCGTCACGCTGCAAAGCGAAAATGGCATGCTCGGAGTGGGCCCTTACCCGTTCGCTGATGAAGCTGATGCAGACTTGATCAATGCCGGCAAGGAGACAGTCACCACGCTGCCGACTTCGAGTTTTTTCTCGTCTGCCGACAGCTTCGCCATGATCAGGGGCGGGCACATCGACATGGCCATCCTGGGAGGCATGCAAGTCGCGTCGAATGGCGACCTCGCCAACTGGACCATTCCGGGCAAGATGGTGAAGGGGATCGGAGGAGCGATGGATCTGGTTGCAGGCGTCAAGCGGGTGGTGGTCGTCATGGATCATACGTCCAAGGATGGCGCGCCCAAGATCGTCCAGAAATGTACTCTGCCCCTGACCGGCAGGTCGGTGGTTGATCTGATCATTACGGACCTCGGGGTGATGGAGTTAGACCCGCAAGCCGGAGTGCTTGCGCTGCTCGACATGGCACCATCCGTCTGCGTCGAGGAAATCGCTTCCAAGACGAATGCCCCTCTTTCTGGGCAAGCTCCGGGAGAATTGCCTGTGACAACGGACATCGCATATGCGCCTGACGACGCGGGCTTGCCACCACTCCTCTACCCAGAGTATCGCTCGACCGGATTGCGTAGTCCGCGTCACCCCTTGGTCAACGCTCCGCAGACTTTGACTGAGGTGAGCGGCCCCAGCGGTTGCTGGAGCGCTCTTATGGGTCAAGCCGAGGTAGACCTAACGTCGCAACATGGATCTGCTCCCCATGGCCAGCGCATCCGCATCTCTGGCAGGGTGCTGGATGACAGTGGTCGTCCGGTACCAAACACCATCGTCGAAATCTGGCAGGCGAACGCGGCCGGGCGGTATATCCATCGCAACGATAATTGGGACGCGCCGCTCGATCCGAACTTCACCGGAGCTGGTCGGGTGATTACCGATGATCAGGGCTGGTATTCCTTCACGACCATCCGGCCCGGAGCTTACCCTTGGGGTAACCATCACAATGCATGGCGCCCGGCTCATATTCACCTGTCGTTGCTTGGCCCCGCCTTCGCCACTCGTCTCGTCACCCAAATCTACTTTCCTGACGATCCATTGATCGAGATCGATCCGATCGCGAATGCGGTTCCGATGCCGTATCGCAATCGCCTCATCTGCCGGTTTGATATCGACACGACCATCGCCAACTGGGCGCTCGGATACCGTTTTGACATCGTGCTGAAGGGGGCAATGCAGACGCCCTTCGAGGGTACTGCCAATGGATAACGACTTGGAAAAGCGTAAAGCGTCTGCGCGGTTCGATAACCAGGATCCTCGATTATTCGGTCAAACTCCTTGGCAGACTGTAGGCCCCTTCTTCCACTACGGTCTGCCTTGGAAAGGCGGCGCTGACTTGGTGGGACTGTCAGATCTGGGAGCCCGACCGGAGCTCTTCGCGGATGATCACTATGTTCTGAATCGCCCGACGCGAACGGGCGCTCCCAGAGGGGATGTGATAGACATTGCTGGCCAGATTCTCGACGGAAATGGCGACCCGATTTCAGACGCATTGGTAGAAAGTTGGCAAGCCAACGCGTCGGGAAGATATTCCGGAGGGGCGGATAAGCGAGCCGAAATTCCACTCGATCCGGAGTTCATAGGGTTCGGCCGATGCGCTACCGACGAATCCGGCGTGTATCGCTTCCGCACTGTTTTCCCGGGCCGCGTGCCCGGACCAGGCAATTCGCTCCAAGCTCCCCACATCGCGTTATCGATCTTCGCGAGAGGGGTGCTGCGAAGACTTTGCACACGCCTGTATTTCGACGGCGCAGAAGGCAACGACACAGATGCCATCCTCTCCCTTGTGCCATCGGACCGTCGATCGACGCTTGTTGCGCGCCAGCGCGATGATGGAGTCTGGTGGCTCGATATTCACATCCAAGGTGATGCAGAGACGGTCTTCTTTTCGCTGTGAGCAGGCTCCTTCACGATCGTTCAGCGACAACGCCGGCGATGCTGGCGGTCTATGACGACCGCTCGACCGTCAAACACGCCCTGGAATTTGAGGCTGCATTGGCGCAGGCTCAAGCCGCAGAAGCGATCATCGAGGAACGCGTCGCCGATGAGATCGGCGCCGTCTGCGCGTCGCTCGCCATCGACCCTCAAATCCTCGCCGACGAGGCTGCGTTCGCAGGTACGCTCGCGATACCGCTGATCGGCAGGATCCGTTCGGCGATGGCGCCAGAGACGGCGATGGCGGTCCACAAGGGCGCGACCAGTCAGGACCTGGCTGACACGGTGATGATGATGCAGGCGAGAGAAGCCTCCGCATTGCTGATCGACGATGCCGATCGTCTCGACCTTGCCCTGACAGCCTTGGCGGAAAACTATCGCCGCGTGCCTGCCGTAGGCAGGACGTTGATGCAGAATGCGATGCCAATATCTTTTGGACTGCGGATCGCCCAATGGCGTGCGGGGATCGCCGAGGCAGCGGCGCGCATGCGAGCCGACGCCGGCGCGTACATATGCGTTCAGCTTGGCGGGGCCTCGGGGACGCGGGCAGGCATGTCGGGCAGAGGCTCTGCGGTCGCGCGCCGGCTATCCAGCGCGTTGCAGCTGAAACCTGCGCCTCCTTGGCATAGCCGCAGAATCGCCGTGGCCGCGATCGGCACGAGCGTCGGCATCCTGGTTGGCACCGTTGGCAAAATGGCAAAGGATATCGCCTTGCTGTCGCAGGACCATATTCGGGAAGCTCTTGAGCCGGTCGTCCCGGGCCGTGGCGGGTCCTCTGCGATGCCGCACAAACGGAACCCGACAGGCTGCCAAGTCGCTCTATCCGCTGCGCATCGCGCGCCCGGACTGGTTGCCACATTGCTGGGGGGCCTTCCCCAGGAACAGGAGCGGGGCTCGGTGGATGGCAGACAGAGGCTTCAATTCTGGCGGATCTCTTTTCCATCGCCGCCGGAGCAATAGGCTCGATGGTCGTTACGATCGAAGGCCTCCAAATCGATGGAGATGCCATAGCTTGCAATCTCGCGGCTTCCGCCTTGGGGAATGACATAGGCGAAAGCGAAGGCATCGTCCGCGAACTTCTAAACCTCTGACGAGGGATATCGATGCCGTTCACAAAGCATAACGGGGTCCGGTTATACTGGAAGGAGCAAGGCTCCGCAGAGTTGCCAGCCATCGTCCTGATAAACTCAATCGGTACCGACATGAGCTTGTGGGACAAGGCGCTTCCTCATCTCCTGCCGCATTATCGGCTTATACGCCTTGACAACCGTGGTCATGGCGCTTCGGACGCGCCGGGGGGCGACTACAGCCTTGATGTGCTCGGTTCAGACACCGTCGCGGTGATGGACGCAGCGAATGTAGAAAAGGCGATCATTGCTGGGATTTCTCTCGGCGGGATGATCGCCATGGATATGGCGATCAACCATCCTCGGAGAGTGGCAGGCCTTGCATTGATCTGTACCTCCGCCACGATGGACAAGGCGATTTGGACAGACAGGGTCGCAGCCGTCCGGTCCAACGGCACGGAAGCCATCGCAGATGCCGCGATAAATCGCTTCTTCTCGCCGAAGTTCATCGAGAACCGTGCCGCAGAGGTGAGCTCGGCGTGGCGGGCGCTCGTGAACAGCTCCGACACCGGATATGCCGGCTGTGCCGCAGCAATTCGCGACATGGATATCGCGGACCGTCTCGGCGCCATCGCCGTGCCAACGCTCGTCATCACCGGAGACGATGATATCTCCACACCGTTTCTTGGACATGGGGAATTCCTGGCAGCAAGCATTCCCGATGCAAAAGCGGTGCGCCTCAAGACCGGGCATCTTCCCGCTATCGAGGATCCAGCAGCATTGGCATCGGCAATCGTTCGATTCTTCGGCACCAAATCGACTGTGACATCCGCCAGAGACATCCTTTTCGAGGCCGGTCTGGTGACACGGCGCGCAATTCTTGGCGACGAATGGGTAGACAGATCGCTCGCCGGACGCACTTCTTTCAACGAAGACTTTCAGGCTATGATCACCCGTATCGCTTGGAACGAAATATGGAGTCGTCCCGGCCTTGACGAGCGGACGCGGCGATTGATCGTTGTAGCCACAACTGCGAGTCTCGGAAGATGGGAAGAATATGCCCTTCACGTGCGCGCGGGGCTGGCTCAAGGAGGGTTCACGCAGGACGAACTCAAAGAAGTGCTGATGCAAATCGCCATCTACGCAGGGGTCCCCGTCGCCAATACCGCATTTGGTGAAGCTACCAAGATCATTTCCGAGATCGTTTAGCCAGACGTATCGAGAACGATCTGTTCTCATGAACGAAGACGATCGAATAACATCTATCTCGTTTGGAAGAGGACTGACCGAAGCCCACGGGCTAACCCGCTCGGAAAAATCAGCGCGCTGGGAAACATGCAGAGAAACGATCGGAAGGACGCATTGAACTCCGGAAGGGAGGTGGCCGCTGGCGTAATCCTCTTCTGGTTTGGAACAATGGTTTATGGGATCCTGCCACTCTACATCGGCACGCAGGCGCCACGATTGGCCTTGTCCCCCAATATGGCAGGATATATCGGGACGGCTTACCTCTGTGGGTTTGTGGCGAGCACCGCTTCAGCCGTCTGGTGGATTCCACGGTTCGGAATCCGCAAACTGTCCGCTATCGCCGGTATGATATCGCTCGCCCTGATAGGCACGAGCGGGCTTATCACCGATGTTGCCGTTCTTTACCCCTCGCTTTTTGCAGCCGGCCTCGGCTCCGGCGTGATCTATGCTATCGCGTGCCGCATAATCGGAAGCTCTGGTGATCCGGACCGAAACTTCGGATTTGGGACTGGAGGCCAGGTCGCAACGGTGGCTATCGTCATGGCCACGGCGACAGCTTGGGCCATTCCTTCGGCGGGCATGCCAGGCCTGACTTTCCTGACCGCGATCGCCATGCTTCTCTTCTTGTCGTGCGTGCCTTTCCTGCCCGGCCGCATCACGCAGTCCTTCGACGAACCCGCCGCGCACAGGCATGACGGCAGCTTGGCCAGTATTCTAAGCCTGCTTGCCATGCTCTTCCTGTTCGGCGGTGGAACGAGCATCTGGATCTTTGCGCAGCAGATCGGAGTTTCGCACGGCAACTCCCTTTCGGCGACGGGGTATGTTCTTTCTTTTGCCCTCATTGCCAACGCCGCTGGATGCATCGCGGCGTCGTGGATCAGTCGCCGTCTAGGTCGAGGGCCGCTCCTGATCGTCGTTCAATTCTGCCTGAGCGCTTTTTGCTTGCTTCTGGCATATGGGCACGCAGGCCTCCCATATTTCGCGATCGCGATCTTTGGGTGGTCGTTCTTCTATGGATTTTCTGTCGTAATCGGGATGTCCCTGATCGCCGTGGTCGATCGATCGGGAAGGGCGATTACCGGCGCCGGCGCCGTGCAGTCTCTTGGCGCCGCAATCGGCCCTGCCGTCGGCGGCAATATCGTAGGCGGCGGATCATTTGAATCGCTTGGCATCCTGAGTGCGTCGGCCGTGATAGTGTCGTTGCTGCTCGGCCTCACGGCGCTTCAATCTCACCGTCGCCATGCGCAAGACCGGTGAGGGTAGGAACATTGGAAACGAGCCTGCCCCGCGAACTCCTATGGATCGGCCCGCTTGCGGATGGGGTGGGCTTCAGGATCGCGAGCCCGGTGGACCTGCGCCGAGACTGCACTGCAACGGAGCGGTCTGGGTTCTGGCCCATCGAAATAGCCAAGAGGGCAATAATTTCGTCAACGCTCGCGACTTAGTCGCTTAGAAGCTCGACAAGCGAGCCGATGACGCGCTTGGGAGCCGCGTCGAGATATTCGTCTGGCATGCCGCTGCGGTTAACCCAAATTGTGTAAAATCCGGCCTTGGTAGCTCCTGCGATATCCCAGCGGTTCGACGAAACAAAGGCGATCTCCGCACGATCCAGTGCCCACCGCGACGAGTAGACGGAATAAGCCAGCGGATGCGTCTTGAAATTTCCAACCGCATCAATTGAGAACGGTGCCTCGAGTATCTCGTCAAGGCCGGCGGCCACCGTCGCCGTCCGAAGCATTGTCGACGTGCCATTTGACAGAAACGCCAGCCGAGCGCCCTTGGCTTTGAGGTCTGTCAGGGCCTCCAGCGCCCCGTCGTGGGGTTCAAGTCGCAGATATGCATCCAGAAGCTCCTTGCGAATTGCCGGATCGACGGATCCGAATAAACGCAGGACATGGTCCAAGGCATCCTGCGTCAGCTGCCAGAAATTTTCGTAGTTGCCCATCAAGGTACGCACCCACGAATATTCCAGCTGCTTCGCGCGCCATAGATCTGAGAAGGCCTGGAAATCCGGGCCGATGGATTCGGAGTGGCGACGCACGGCTGCATGGACATCGAGGACAGTACCATATGCATCGAACAGATATGCCGGCTTCATGATCGCTCGCCCTATCTCGACTATGTTGAAGTGGAAATTCACGGATGACTCGATAATAACATCTAAGTGGTATCGAGGCGCCGTTGTCGAACATCCTATCACCGCGACGTATCGGGTAGCAACTGTAATAGTATGATATCGACAGGGAATTGCACAGGTGCAAATCAAAGATCGATTTTGTCAAAACTAATGCTCGATCACATAATATGATCCATCTCAATTTCCGTATTGAATGATATTCACATCAGAAAGCGCGAATTTTCGGTAATCGACAGATTCGCAGGCTTGGAAGATGTGGGCCAATGGCGAAGGCCGGTGCGCGGGCCGCTTCGTTGCATTTTCCCGAGTGCGCCTGTCCGAGAAATAGTGCGGAGACGGTATCGATGACAAAGGCTATGACTGAAATAGGTAGGCTGTCGGTCTCCGGCGCGCTTGTGGATTTCGTCGAACAAGAGGTTCTTCCCGGCACCGACATCAGCGCTTCGGTATTCTGGCGAGGACTGGAAGCGATCTATTCCGCTTTTGCGCAAGAGAACGCTCAGTTGCTTCGAGTGCGCGACCGTATCCAGGAGCAACTCGATGGCTGGTACGACGCTCGTGCAAGCGAGCCTATAGACCAGAAAGCCTATCTAAGCTTCCTTCGATCGATCGGATACCTGGTCGACGAGCCGGCGCCTTTCCTTGTTGGCGCTGACAATGTCGACGAAGAACTGTCCGCGATATCGGGTCCGCAGCTGGTTGTGCCGATCTTGAATGCGCGCTTTCTTCTCAACGCTGCGAACGCGCGCTGGGGCAGCTTGTACGACGCACTCTACGGGAGCGACGTCGTCGGTACGAAGGTCGAGGCCGGCGGTTATGACGCCAAGCGCGGCGAAAAAGTCGTCGATTGGGCCAAGCGCTTCCTCGACAGGGCGATACCGCTTGCAAATGGGAGTTGGCGGCGCTGGAAAGGCGGGGAATTGTCGTTGTCCGACCCGGCGTTGTTGGCGGGACGAAATGGCGACAATCTGCTCTTTCGGCATAATGGCCTCCATATCGAGGTCGTCATTGATCACGATCACCCCATCGGCCGGGATGACCCGGCAGGCATCGCCGACATTATTCTCGAATCTGCAGTGTCGACCATATGCGATCTTGAGGATTCGGTTGCCGCAATCGATGCGGCAGACAAGATCGCGGCCTATCGCAACTGGCTCGGTCTGATGAAGGGCACCCTCGAGGACAGCTTTCAGAAGAATGGCCGAATGGTCACCCGCCGCCTGAATCCCGATCGCGCATATACAGCGTCAGATGGAAGCACATTCGCTCTTTCCGGCCGCAGCCTTCTTCTTGTCCGCAATGTGGGTCACTTGATGACAACTCCAGCGGTGCGCCTGCCCGATGGCTCGGAGGCTCCCGAGGGCATATTGGACGGCGTCCTGACTGCGGTCATCGCCCTGCATGATCTGAAGGGTCGAAAGGGCAATAGCCGGCGAGGCTCGCTCTATATCGTGAAGCCGAAAATGCACGGACCCGATGAGGCCGCTTTTACCGATCGGCTCTTCGATGCGATAGAGGATATGCTCAGCCTCCCTCGCTATACGATCAAAGTCGGGATCATGGACGAGGAGCGCCGTACGTCCGCCAATCTTGCTGCCTGCATCTACGCTGTGAGGAACCGGATCGTTTTCATAAATACGGGATTTCTCGATCGTACGGGCGACGAGATTCATACTTCGATGCTCGCTGGGCCGATGGTTCGGAAAAGCGAGATGAAGGCGGCCGATTGGATCGGCGCTTATGAAGATCGCAACGTCCAGATCGGACTAGCGTGCGGGCTCGGGGGCCGAGCACAGATCGGCAAGGGCATGTGGGCCGCCCCTGACATGATGGCGGATATGATTGCGCAGAAGATCGCGCACCCCCAGGCCGGCGCCAGCACGGCGTGGGTTCCGTCGCCTACCGCCGCAACGCTGCACGCCACCCATTATCATGCAGTCAATGTCTCAGTCCGCCAGGCGGAGCGACGCGGTGAACCGGTGGCGCCCCTAGAGCGGTTGCTAGCCCTGCCCTTGGCGGGGGGGCGAAACTGGCAAGAGGACGAGTTGCGAGAGGAGCTTGATAACAATACCCAAGGCATTCTCGGTTACGTCGTCCGATGGATTGACCAAGGTGTTGGCTGTTCGAAGGTCCCTGATATTCACGACGTTGGCCTGATGGAGGATAGGGCGACGCTCCGGATATCCTCGCAGCATATCGCAAACTGGCTGCTGCACGGCGTCGTCAGCGCCGACGACGTTGAAAACTCGCTTCGCCGGATGGCCGTAAAGGTGGACAGGCAGAATGCCGGTGATCGGATATATCTGCCGTTGATCAGCGGTGAAAAAGTAAGCTTGGCATTCGAAGCTGCGCGTTCGTTGATATTCGAGGACGGGTGCAGCCCAACGGCTACACCGAGCCACTGCTTCATTCATACCGTGCTCGATACAAGCAGCAGCAGGCGGGAGGTTCCCCCGCATAATGCGTGCCGCAGGCACCCTCAGTGTTTCCGCCGTCGATCCCTGCGTTCCGCAGCACCTACCGCGCCGTATCCTCGCCGATTTGCGCGATGACGTGACCGGCTCCTCAATGACAGCATCGTCAAATTCGAGGTGATTGCTGAAGGCGCCCGACTTTCCGACATGCGCTTCGGTGTATTCCTCCAGCCCGGGTCAGTAAATGCCAAGTCTGAATGGATCTGCACTCCCTTAAGGGCAATCGACGCATGGCGCGCACTACGTCGTGCGCTGACTCGTTTGCGCTACCCTCGGTACTCAATAGCGTAGCCACGGCAGTGTATGACGGCAGGAAGTTCGAGTCCGTTTCGTGAGATGGCTGGATCGCGCCTCGTCTTGGTTGTTTGGAGCGCGACTCCTCGGCCCCAAAAAGCTGCCGCGCGCCAGCGTCAGGGATCGACGTAGTCGACGCCGATGCGGGATTGATGCTGCCCCGCCGCCATCAGGAAGCGTGTCGCGAACGCACTCCTTAACTGTGCAACAATTTCGAGGACAAAAGGCGCGTCTGCTTGCGCCGCCTCGCCCGGAAGTTCGGGCAGAGCTTCGATGTCCAACGCATTTGCATTTTCCCCGACCGGAGCGGGGATCTCCTGCGCTGGTGCTGCAGCCTCGGGGCGGCTGCGGCTGGGAATCCCTGCGCCGCGGAGGCAGCGCGAAGGCCAGCCTCAGTAGCGAACCAACCGCTGGTGGTTGCACGCCCGCCGTCGCGGCTTACCCTCGTGCCGCCGGGAAGGACGAGCATCGTCAATGCCGGCTGCCGTCCCTTCTTGTCGAGCGCACGCAAGATCGTGATCTCGCGTGCTTCCGACCACGACAAATTCCCCAGGCGTGAACCTTTCGGGCGGTGCCCGGTCTTCTCCAGCTTGATTAGCTGGACGACGATCGGCCCGTCCTCGCGCGGGACGAGGTCACATGCCGGTGACGCGCACAGCCAAAAGGCGTCATCCGCGTCCCGCAGGACGGTTCCCGTCGTAACGTGACCGCCCCTGAAGGCATCCGATACCATGAAGGCATTTACGGCCGGCACGACCTTCTGCTGCCAATCGATGCTTCGATCCGCCGCGATATGTGCCAGCTCGCGGGCACGGATACGTCGGGCGCTCTCGCCGGCCGGCGCCGTGCCAAGCGTCGTGGAAAGCCGGGCGCTGAGAAGATCGTTGGCGGTCCTGGATATACCGTCGTGGGTCGCAAGCCGCCGCCTGATGATGTCTACGAAGCGGTCGATCAGACTTTGTGCCGAGCCCTCGATATCCGACGGCGACAATACTCCGCTTGCGGCCTCGTCGCTCTCCAAGAGATAAAGTCCGAGCCCGAGTGACAGGTCATCGTCCAGCCAGTTCTCGTGATGCGCGACGGCCTCCAACTCCAGCGCATTCTGGATTTCGGACAGAATCAGGCGGTAAATGTTCGGCTTCCACGCACGCAGCGCCGAACCCAGCCGCCCCAAACGTATTCTCCCTCGTCCTCCTCGGAACTCGATGGCAGCTTCTGGACGATCGCTACGAAGCAGCTTCCGCAATGCACCCACATAGGCTGGTCGGGCCCGATGTTCAGACCGAGAGGAAGCTCACTTGCATCAGGCTCATAGTCGTCAACGAGGGTCGCGATCCATTGCCGGGCAACATAATCAGCCAAACTCTTGAGGTTGGAGAGATGGATTCCGGCGGTCTGCATGGACTGGCGCAGGTCGTTGTTCCAGCCGATCTTGCCGTCGGTCAAATAGTCACGCAGCCCCGGTGCGTCGATTTCATAAAAGCGCTCCTCTGCAAGGATATCCTCGGCCGCTTCGAGAATTTCCGGAGACGGCGCCGTGTCGTCCTGAACCGGGGCAAGCCCGCGCATTGCGGTCGCCACAGTCAGCGCCGTGTTGGCGTTAGCCTCGGCGGTATCTACAGCAGCACCACCAGATTGAAGTGCGACGACACCGCGAGATGGCGCAGAATCTTGAGCGCCGTCTTCGATCCGGCTGCACCGAGCTGGTAATCAAGGAGAATTAGGTCGCTCTTTCGCGCCTTATCGAGAAGATGCACGTCCATGTCGTCCGGGACGCGCCAGTTCTGGATATCGCAGATGAGACCCTTGGCGTGCATGAAGCCATATATGTGCTTTGCGCGCGCGATCTCGCTGAACTCTTCGTCAGTGGCATCGCTCATCCGGAGATAGTCCGGAAACTGATCATCGATCAGGACGGCGGTGCGGATTGCGTCGTCGCGAAAGCTCCTTTCGACCGCATCGGCAAAGCGCGCCTCGAACGCTTCAAGCTCCACCTTCCAGCCCCCTCATCTCAATTATGAAGTTTGCGCCGGGCAGAATGTGCGGATCTTCCTCGGTCGCGTAACGGATCGCATGGCGGCCAGCCTCAAGGTTCACCCGGGACAGATACAGTCCGACGCCGCGACCGGAAGAGCGGCGCGTGTAGAACAGCTGAAAAAGACGCCAGACGTCATCCCGGTCGATACCGGGGCCGGTGTCACCGACAACGATCTTGCCATCGACAAAATCGAAGCGGATCACTCGCTCTTCCGACCGTCCGACCCAATAAACGGCGTTGTTCACGAGGTTGATGAACACCGGGTAGATGCGTGATTTGAGTTCGGTGAAGCGGATCGAGTCGAAAGCTGGCGTACTCTCGCCGGATGCCCCCGTCCGTGAAGACCGGCCCGAAGAAATCGCGGACATAATCAACGATAGCCTTGCCGGTGATCGTCTCTCGCAACCGGGCGCCGGCCAGTTGGAGAGGTGAGAGGAAGCGTAGCTTTTCGGTGAGTGACCGATGCGCGTCCATCGCCCGGGTGAAGGCCAGCGTCTTCTTGGCCGTGTCCGGCAGCTTCTCCAAGTTACGGCTCACCTCACTGTCGAGCGCTTCAAGCTCATGTCCGATGATCTCGACCGTGATTCCGAGCTGTGCGACCGCGTTCAGGTCACGAACCCGGCGATCGAGTTCTTCCCGATCCTCGTCAATCGTGGCGAGCGCCATCTCCGCGTCCACGCCTTCGATTATGGTCCGGATATTACGGACAATCGGCCGGTACCGGTCGTTGAATTCGTCTTCCAGCTCGCGCCGCACCGTTTCCAACAGGCCGAGAAGATCGTTCAGATCGGTGTCTTGCGACAGCTTGCGCAACAGGGGAGTCGTCGCTCGCTCGTATCGCGTCCGGTCGTCCTCAAGATTGGATGTCCAATTGGATGTGATCGCCTTGATACCCTCACGGATGTCACCTTGGAACCCCGAGAGAAGTTCGTTCAGTGCTTTCTCGTGCCGATCCCTGGCGGCTGCAGCGACCTCACGAGGCGAAGACGCACCGACCGTGGCCTCCATCTCGCGGAGCGCTTGGTCGGACAGCAGGATAAGATCGCTGGCTTCATCCAGTTCGTCCCTGAACGTTCGGTAGCGCGATTCAGCGTCGCCCAACGTGTTCGGGACGTCGAGAGGCGTCAGCGCGGCTAATTCCGCGCGAGCCAACTCGACCTCGGCGCGCATCATCGCGACCGTGTCCTTCGAAGCCGGCTGTTTCACATCTTCCAATCGTGAAGAGATGCTCTTCGCTCGCTCAGCCAATTGCGGCATGCGTTTGATCGCGTCGGCGAGGTAAGTCCTGAATTCGCCCCGCCGACGTTTACGCGCCTGCTCGGCCGCCTTGCGACCCTTGATGTTTCGCTTCTTGGTCTCCGCGATGCGCTCTTCGCGTTCCGGAGAGTCTGTTCCGAAATAATCTCTGGCCAGTTTGATGAGCAGGGCCTGGACGAGGAGACGAAGCTCGCGGCTCGCTCGGTTCTCGACCAGGCCTTCGCGGCCAGCCTTGTCCTTTAGCGCGGGATTTCCGGCGCGCGTGAAGGCAAGTCGTCCGAAACTCCGTCGGTGGGCCCAAAAGTAGCGTCCAGCGTGCTTCTGGCGAGTTTCTTCCAGTGAAAAGAAGTCGGCGTCGGCTGAGCCGTATGGCATCACGCGCAAGCCGTCGCGATACACCCGAACCCCACCGTACCGGTCGACGAGTTCCATTAGATCCTGATGCCGCTTGGCATTGTGCGTTGAGGCCATCGCGACCTGCTCGAACGTACCGATCGCAAATGCAAAGGGACCCGGCCGATCCGATCTTGCCGGGGCAACGACCGCGGGGGCGGAATGATGCGTTCGCCTAAATCCTCACCGAACGCCCGGATTTTGCCGCGGAAAACTCCGGCCTCGTCGAAGGCGCCCTCGACGCTATGTTCAAGTTCTCGGAAATCGGAGAGATCGAACACATCCGAGGAAGCAAGGATACGACGCGGAACATCTCCATGATAGGCGAGAACCTCATAATCGAACACGACCGGCGCAGCCGACAGCGTGTCGGTGAAGCCGGTCAAAATATCCTTGAGCCTTTGCTTGACCTCCTTCGCTTCATCGTCGTCCGGCGCGGAGCCAAGCCAGACCGACAGTTCATGGTGGGCACCAAGTAGATACAGTGCGGTACCATGTGAGGCCAAATCCGCGAAGACGGGCCACTCTTCGAGGTGTCGGGCGGAAATCGGCATCTCCGACCAGAAGTCGATCATGGCCTCTGCGGTCGATCGTGCACCCGCCGCCTGTTCGGCGGCGGTGTAACGCTGCCAATCGGGTGACAGGATCAAGTCGCCTGTGGCAGATCTCTCCCCGAGATTGTCGAGTATCGCCGTTGCCATCGCCCGCAGCCCAACGGCCACTTCGCCGCGCTTGCCGAATGTACGTACAGGCAATGTGATCTGATCAAGTGACAGGAACGGGTTTTCGAAAAGGCGCCAATCGACCAGAACCGCCGAAATCGGACCATCTGCCTGTTGTGACAAAACAAGAGTCGCCGGCGCGAGAAAAGCGGCCGACAGACGTCCGATTCCTTTTTCGCCCTGCCGCTCGCGTGCGGAGCCGGTGAAATCGGCCGGTGGCGCCGGCGGTGGGCCATCAATCTTTGATTCGGTACCGATGACGAGCCACTTCTCGACGAAATCCTGCGCCGACATGCCGATACCGTCGTCGAAGACTGCGGCAACGGCCGGGTCACCGTCGAAGATATTGAGCGATACCTGTGTCGCGTAGGCATCCCACGCATTCTTCCAAAGCTCGCTGACCGCCGTCGGAGCGTCGGCGATCTGACCGCGCCCGAGATGATCGATCGTTCGCGCACGCGTTCGGAAGGAAACGTTCTCCGCAGCCCGTTCCAGCGACCGGCCGGTTTGATCCGTATCGGTCATGGTTTGTGGGGCCACCCGTTGCTATAACCGCAGCATGGCGGACCATATGACACCGGAACAGCGTTCGCGCGCAATGTCACGCGTCGGCGGCAAGGATACGGCGCCCGAATTATATGTTCGACGCGCGTTGCATGCCGTCGGGCTCCGCTTTCGCCTTCATCGTCGCGACCTTCCCGGAAAGCCCGATATGGTCCTCCCGCGGCATCGCACCGTCGTCTTGGTCCATGGATGCTTTTGGCATGGCCATGACTGCCCGCGAGGTGCTCGGCCTCAATCAAACCAGGAGTTTTGGGCGGCGAAGCTCGATCGCAACATCGACCGCGATCACAGCACGCGAATACGCCTGGAAGCGCTCGGTTGGCACGTCGAAACAGTATGGGAATGTGCGCTCGACCTTGGAGTGGAGCGGATAGTGCGCCGACTTCAGCCATCGGCCGACACAAGGGCGTCAGAGAGATAACGCGAAAAATATTCGGCCAGCCTGGGCGGCACTGCGTTGCCGATCATGCGCGCGACCGGTTCGATCATGTCGGTTGGATAGAAGACATAGTCCTGCGGGAAAGACTGGAGGATTGCGGCTTCCCTCAGCGAAATTCCGCGCACCTGACTCGTGTCAAAATGGCCGAAGCGTCCATTCGAGATGCTATGGCATTTCGTCGTAATCGTGGGAGACGGTCGATCCGGGTCCATTCGCGTATAGACATCGGTAAAGCAACGCACCTTGAGCTTCGCGTTCACCTTCCGGTGGCACGCCAGCGAGAGGTCGCCGTGAGGGGTGTTGTCGAGATAGACATTTGACTCGCCGGGTTTAGCCGAAGCCAGACGCTTCAAGTTGAGGTCGCTCAGAGTCCGGGTCTTGTGGTTCGGGATTGTTGCGTGCTGCGCCCGGCGGGAAGCGACGGCAGATGACCGATTGCCGAACGGACCGATCGGACCGCAGCCGCCGTGTCCTCGAGAGGGACCACCAGATCACCGTCGTGGCCCGGCTCCAGAAACTCCGGCCGCGCCAGCTCCCGTGGAGCAGCAATGAGGATCGAACGACGGCGAAACTGCGGAACGCCGAAATCGGACGTGCAGACGACATTCGAGCCGGTCGCATAACCAAGCTTCCTGAGCTGACTACGAAAATCGTTCCAGACGCCACCATATTTCGGATCGCCGATGCCTTGGACGTTTTCCGACAGGATCATCTCCGGGCGAAACCGCGCAACAAATTTTGCCGCTTCACGCAGCAGATTGCTATCGCGTTCGCGACCTTCCTTCCGGGCGTTGCTGAGTTCCTTGCGGGAAAGCTTTGTGAAGGGCTGGCATGGCGCGCAGATCGCGAACATGAGAGGCGCACCGGGTGCTTCCGCCCTATATTTCTCGATCAGCTTCTCAAGATCGTCGAACAGTTCTGCCTGCTCGCCATCCGGATAGGCATCGGTTGCGGGAAGATATCCCGCCTGATGAACCGCGGGGTCGAGAAATCAATGGTCGTATTGGGATTGTTCTCGACATAGGTCTGCCGGCAGCGATTGTCCTTATCGACACCGGCGATGACGTAGCCCCCAGCATCGATCAGACCGCGCGTGGTCCCGCCCGCACCGCAGAAAAATCGACCGCCAAGAACGCGGGCCGCTGCCGACGCGCGGCGCTCATGGACGGTGCGGTCCTGAGTTTTTCGTCGGCTTCGTGGACGCGGCAAGTGTCCGAATTGCGGTTACCTCGGCGGGTGAGAATATCCGCCAACCATTCCGGTCGCGCCGCTGCGCATCCTTAACTTTGCCGTCTTTAATCCACCGAAGAAGGGTCGGTTTCGAGATGCCGGCCGCCGCCGCCGTCTCGGCAATGTGTAGATCGCCAGTTTCGCTCATGCCGCCCTCCCGACTGCCTTCAACTATACTCAACCATGGTCAACGTCAACACGACGTTAAGTTCCGGTTGTGAGTCAGGTTGTGGCCGAGTGTAGGGCTCCGGGCCTTGACGGTCCTTTGAGAGCCGATCAACCTAGCCACGACGGTCTGCCCAAAATGATGAATTTCGGCTTGCGGGGGGCAACGATCTGTCGGGTTCTCGTCCTTTTTGTTCATCTTTTCATGCGGAAAGTAGCGCCGAACAGCATGTAGCGGCGGCCTATTTCGCTGTTTGGCGGCTTATGACGGTTCTAGCGTAGTAGTAGCGGCGATTCATACTCATCGCTTTCGTCCTGCTTGGGGCCGGGGACCGGACTCGAACCGGCAAGCCGTGAGGCGGCGGATTTTAAGTCCGCTATGTTTACCAATTTCATCACCCCGGCAGGGCGGACGCGATTCTACCATTGCCCTCATAATCGTCGGCATCGAATCATGCGCGAGGGCACGCAATGCGCATCGGCGTCATCTCCGACACCCACAATCTCGTGCGCCCCGAGGCGCTCGCCGCCTTGCGCGGGGTCGCGCACATCATCCACGCGGGCGATATCTGCAAACGCGACGTGCTCGATACGCTCGCCTCGCTCGCGCCGCTCACGGTCGTGCGCGGCAATAACGATATCGGCGACGGCGTCGCGCACCTCGCCGTGCATGAACGCATCGAACTCGGCGGCGCGACGATCCACGTCGTGCACGACATCGCCGATGCGCCGAAGCAACTCGACGGCATCGATGTCGTCGTGACGGGGCACTCGCACAAGCCGGTCATCGAGCAGCGCGGCGCGGTGCTTTTCGTGAATCCCGGCAGCGCGGGGCCGCGCCGTTTCAAATTGCCGATTTCGCTCGCGCTGCTCGATATCGACGATGGCAAGCCGCAAGCGCGCATCGTGCAGCTCATGACGTGAAAAAGCCGGCGCATCGCGCGCCGGCTCCTTTTTTCCATCGCGTGGACGTCAGGCGCGCACCGTGCCTTCCGGGAACGTATCGTCCATTTCGGCGGCTTCACGATGGCCGCGCAGAATCGCATGCGCTTCCGCTTTCGACGACACCGCCGGCGGCGAGCCCTTCAGCGGCTTCTTCGCCGTCTCGGAGAGCGCGAGCACGGACACGATGCCGATCAGCGACGCGCCCATCAGATAGTACGCGGGCATCATCAGGTTGCCGGTCGTGTCGACGAGCCATGCCGTGACGAGCGGCGTCGTACCGCCGAACAGCGACACCGACACGTTGAAGCCGATCGCGAGCGCGCCATAGCGGATCTTCGTCGGGAAGAGGGCGGGCAGCGACGACGGCATCACGCCCGTGAACGTCGAAAGCAGCGCGCCGAGAATCATCATGCCCGCGAAAATCGACGGCACCGTGCCCACGCGGATCAGTTGCAGCGCCGGAATCGACAGCACCAGCAAGCCGATACACCCCGCGAGCATAACCGGCTTGCGGCCGATCGCGTCCGACAGGCGGCCCGCGAGAATCGTCAGCGGCACCATCAGCACCATCACGACGAGCACGATGAACAGGCCGTGCGACTCGTTGAACTTGAGCGTCGCCGACAGATAGCTCGGCAGATACGACAGCGCCATGTAGTCGGTCACGTTGAAGATCAGCACGAGGCCGACACACTGCAGGAGCGGCTTCCATTGCTGGAGCAGCGTTTCGCGGAACTGCTGCTTCGTCGTCTCGTGCGAGACGGCTTCCGCCTTCTCGGCTTCGCGCTGGAACGCCGGCGTCTCTTCGAGCTTCATCCGGATGTACAGACCGATCAGGCCGAGCGGACCCGCGATGATGAACGGAATGCGCCAGCCCCAGCTAAGCAGCGCGTCCTGCGACATGACGGCCGTCATCACCGCGACGACGCCCGCGCCGAGCACGTAACCGACCAGCGTGCCGCACTCCAGGAAGCTCGACATGAAACCGCGTTTCTTGTCCGGCGAGAATTCGGCGATGAAGGTCGCCGCGCCGCCGTACTCGCCGCCCGTCGAAAAGCCCTGCACGAGGCGGGCGACGAGCAGGAGCACCGGCGCCATCACGCCGATCGTGTCGTAGCTCGGAATCAGGCCGATACAGAAGGTGCCGACGGCCATCATGATCATCGTCATCGCGAGCACGCGCTTGCGGCCGATGCGGTCGCCGAGCGGGCCGAACACCATGCCGCCGATCGGGCGCACGAGAAACGCGGCCGCGAACGTGCCGAAGGTCGCGAGCAACTGCGCTGCCGGGCTCGACGACGGGAAGAACACCTTGCCGAGCGTCACGGCGATGTAGCTGTACACGCCGAAGTCGAACCACTCCATCGCGTTGCCGATGGCCATGGCGCCGACGGCGCGCTTCAACAAGGATTGATCGACGATGGTGATGTCGTCGAGGGTGAGGTCGGACTTCTGACTCGATGGTTCGTTATTGCGCCAAAGGCCCTCGTGAAGAGAAGACATAGTTCGAAAAACTCCGTATTCGATCCCGAAGGCCCGCAAGGAACTTCGGGTGCGTCGCCGCGGAGGACGGACGCCAATTGCCGGGATAGTGCAGTTTCGAGACGGCGCCGCGAACGCTTGAGACGAAAGCAAAGGCTTCCCACAGCCTCGGGCCGAACGGCTCGATGCTGATGAGCGAAAAGAAACACGGTGCCGGTGCCTCGCGCGGGTGTGGTCGCGAAAATGCACTCGGTGAAACAAACGAGTTTGACGTGCGGACGGCGAGCTCTACGGAAAACGTGAACTGCCGCGGGTGGGCCGCGACGTCGGCGAAAAAACTGCTTGAGACGAAAAAGGCCGGCGTTGTTGCTTGAAACCGACGCGCCTCTTTGTATGAAAACTGTCACTACCGCGCAATGAGCCGAAGCGCGTGCTTCGGAAACAATTACGCGTGAATGATGGTGAATTGCTGTTGATAACGAGCAAGATAATAACACGATGACAGACGATGTGCAAACCGCTTACTTCCTACGGTATCGCGCGAAGCGCCCGATCCCTTGCTGGCTATAGGATTGCGCCGAATCTCACGTTGTACTGAACGGACCAATTGCCGGGCGCGCGGGCAAGAAAAAACCGGCCGCATGGACCGGTTCTTGCAGGGCGACGGAACGCGATTTCAGCTTTGCGGCGGCACGTAGCCCGAAGCCGTATCGGCGCCTTCGCCGAAGAAGTATTTCTCCGTCTGCTTGATGAGGTACTGGCGCGCGCGCGGATCGGCCATGTTCAGACGATTTTCGTTGATGAGCATCGTCTGCTGTTTGAGCCAGCCTTGCCAGGCTTCCTTGGAGATCGTTTCGTAGATGCGCTTGCCGAGCTCGCCGGGCAGCGGCGGGAAATCCAGTCCTTCGGCTTCCTTGCCGAGCTTCGCGCATTGAACCATTCGGGCCATTGTGAGTTTCTCCTCTGTAGCGGGGACGAAGCGCGTGTCTCGCGCTTCAGATCATGTTGTTCAAAGCTGTTTCATCAGGACGAGCGACTTGCGCTGCCAGTTGTAGAGGCGCCTGCGGTCTTCGGGCAGGTCGTCGACGGTTACCTTCACGAAGCCGCGTTTCAGGAACCAGTGCTCGGTACGCGTCGTCAGCACGAAGATGCGCGTCAGACCGCGCGCGCGGGCGCGTTGCTCGATGCGCTTCAGAAGCCGCTCGCCGTCGCCCGAACCTTGCGCCTCGGGCGCGACCGTCAGGCACGCCATCTCGCCGATGCGCTCCTGCGTGTACGGATAGAGCGCCGCGCAGCCGAACAGCACGCCGTCGTGCTCGATCACCGAGAAGTGGTCGATATCGCGTTCGATCTGGTGCCGCCCGCGCCGCACGAGCGTGCCGTCGGATTCGAGCGGCTCGATCAGCGTGAGAATGCCGCCGACGTCGTCCGGCGTCGCTTCGCGCAGGCTTTCGAGATTCTCGTACGAGATCATCGTGCCGACGCCGTCGTGCAGGAAGAGTTCGAGCAGCACGCTGCCGTCGAGCGAATACGGAATGATGTGCCCGCGCGCCACGCCGCCGCGGCACGCGCGCACCGTATGCTTCAGATAGAACGCCGTGTCGCCCTGCAATTCGCCGCTTTCCTGCAGGCGGTAGGCGTCGTCGAGCGACATTTCGCGAATCAGTGCGCCTTCCGCATCGACCAGGCCGTCGATTTCGGTGACGAAAATGATCTTGTCGGCGCGCAGCGCGATGGCCGCGGCGGACGCGACGTCTTCCATCGACAGATTGAACGCTTCGCCCGTCGGTGAAAAACCGAGCGACGAGAGCAGCACGATCTTGTTCGACGCGAGCGACTGGCGCACGGAGTCGCCGTCGATCTTGCGCACGACGCCCGTGTGCTGGAAATCGACGCCGTCGAGAATGCCGACCGGCCGCGCCGTCACGAAGTTGCCCGACACCACGCTGATGTGGGCGTGGGCCATCGGCGTGTTCGGCAAGCCCTGACTGATCGCGGCCTCGATGTCGAGGCGCACTTCGCCGGCGGCTTCCTTGGCGGATTCGAGCGCGCGGGCGTCGGTGATGCGCAATCCGTGCGAGAACGACGATTCGACGCCGTGCAGGCTCAGCTGCTCGTCGAGCTGCGGGCGCGAGCCGTGCACGAGCACGACGTGGATGCCCATTGCGTGCAGCAGGCCGACGTCCTGTACGAGCGCGTTCAGGCGTCCTTCGTGCACCAGTTCGCCGCCGAACGCGACGACGAAGGTCTTGTTCCTGAACGCGTGAATGTACGGCGCGACGGAGCGCATCCATTCGACGAACTGGGCGAGGGGATTCGGTGCTTCGGGCTCTGCCGCAACGGGCTGCGAGGCCGCCTGTGTGCTCATCGTGAGGTCGGTTTGGGAATTCATCCCGGGATTATAATGCGACGCTATGCCGAATGTTTTCCGACCCGCCCGCCCCGGCCAGCAGGGCACGCCCCAATCCGCCGATAAAGCCACCGACACTCAGGACCAGCTGAAGAAGCTGCGTGAAAGCCTGCTGCGCGAAGCGCGGGAGGGCGAAGGCGCGGGCGCCGCCGGCGAGACGGCGGGATTGAGCAAGAAGGAACTCGCCGCCCGGCGGTTCGCGGGCGCGAAAGCGGAGGCCGCAGCGGCTCCGAAACCGCCGCAACCGAAAGCGCCTGAGCGTCCGCAGCCTGCTAAGACAGCGCCGGCGAAATCCGATCAGCGTCCGCAGCCTGCGAAGAAAACACCGCCGCCACAACCCGATCAGCCTTCGCGCAAGCCGCGAGACGACGAGCGCGGAGCGGCACAGGCTGCTTCGCGACCGCAACCGCAACCGCAAGCGAAACCCCAACCCCAACCGCGAGCGAAGCGCGACCTTCCGCAACGGGCGGCGCAGAACCGGCCCGCCGAAACACGCCAGCCGGACACGACCCCGCGCGCACCGCGAGTCGCCGAACGCCGAAACGAAGCGCCGAAATCCGAACGTCCGTCCGAAGTACGCGAATCACGTGAACAGCGCGAACCACGTCAGCCGCGCGCGCCGCGCGTCGTCACGCCGAATCCCGTTCCGCCGATCACGTTCCCCGAAGCGCTTCCCGTTTCCGGCCGGCGCGACGAGATCGCGCGCGCGATCGACGCGAATCAGGTCGTGATCGTCAGCGGCGAAACCGGCTCCGGCAAGACCACGCAACTGCCGAAAATCTGTCTCGCGCTCGGGCGCGGCCTCGGCGCGGGCGGCAGCGGGCTCATCGGGCACACGCAGCCGCGGCGTATCGCGGCATCGGCCACAGGCAGGCGCATCGCGGAAGAACTCGGTACGCCCTTCGGCGAAGTGGTCGGCTACAAGGTGCGCTTCACGGACAATCTCGCGCCGGGCGCGTCCGTCAAGCTGATGACGGACGGCATCCTGCTCGCGGAAACGCAGACCGATCCGCTCCTCAAGGCCTACGACACGATCATCATCGACGAGGCGCACGAGCGCAGCCTCAACATCGACTTTCTGCTCGGCTATCTGAAGGAAATCCTGCCGAAGCGCCCGGACCTGAAGCTGATCGTCACCTCCGCGACCATCGACGCCGAACGCTTTGCGCGCCATTTCGGCAGCGGCGAAAAACCCGCGCCGGTCATCGAAGTGAGCGGGCGGCTGTATCCGGTGGAAGTGCGTTACCGGCCGATCGAAGAGGAAAGCGAGGCGATCAAGAACGCGCAGGGCACGGCATCGAAGCGCAACGACCGGAAAACGGATCGCGATCTGATGGAAGGCATCGTCGATGCCGTCGACGAACTGTGCCGCGTCGGTCCCGGCGACGTGCTCGTGTTCCTGCCGGGCGAGCGCGAAATCCGCGACGCCGCCGAAGCGCTGCGCAAGCACCATCCGCCGCATACGGAAATTCTGCCGCTTTTCGCGCGGCTGTCCGCGCAGGAGCAGGAGCGCGTGTTCAGGCCGTCGAACGCGCGGCGCATCGTGCTCGCGACCAATGTCGCGGAAACGTCGCTGACGGTGCCGGGCATCCGCTATGTCGTCGATACCGGCAGCGCGCGCGTGAAGCGCTATTCGTATCGCAACAAGGTCGAGCAGTTGCAGATCGAGCCGGTGTCGCAGGCGGCAGCGAACCAGCGCGCGGGCCGATGCGGGCGCGTCGCGGACGGCGTGTGCATCCGTCTCTACGACGAAGCCGATTTCCAGTCGCGGCCGCGCTTCACCGATCCGGAAATCCTGCGCTCGTCGCTCGCAGCGGTGATTCTGCGCATGAAGTCGCTGCATCTGACGGCGATCGAAACGTTCCCGTTCATCGAGCCGCCGCCGGGCCGGGCGATCGCCGATGGCTATCAGTTGCTGAACGAACTCGGCGCTGTCGATGACGACAACGCGCTCACGCCGCTCGGCCGCGAACTCGCGCGCCTGCCGCTCGATCCGCGCGTCGGGCGGATGATTCTCGCGGCGCGCGATCATCACGCGCTCGCGGAAGTGCTGATCATCGCCTCCGCCCTGTCGGTGCAGGACCCGCGCGACCGGCCGATCGAAGCGCAGGAGCAGGCGGATCAGGCGCATCGCCAGTTCGTCGACGAGCGTTCCGAATTCCTGCAGTGGACGCGCATCTGGAAGTGGTTCGAAGACGCCGTCGCGCACAAGAAATCGAACAAGCAGCTTGCCGATGCGTGCCGCGCGAACTTCCTGTCGCATCTGCGCTTGCGCGAATGGCGCGACGTGCATTCGCAATTGCTGACGGTCGTGCGCGAACACGGCTGGCGGCTGAACGAATCCGATGCGACCTTCGAGCAGATTCATCTTTCGCTCTTGACGGGTTTGCTCGGCAACGTCGGTCTGAAGGCCGACGACGAGCCGCATTATCTCGGCGCGCGCGGCATCAAGTTTCATCTGTGGCCGGGCTCGGCGCTGCTGAAGAAAGCGGGGCGCTGGGTGATGGCGGGCGAGCTCGTCGAAACGAGCCGGCTGTACGCGCGCACCATCGCGAAAATCGAGCCGGAATGGCTGGAAACGGTCGGCGCGCACTTGCTGAAGACATCGCTTTCGGACGCGCATTGGGAGAAGAAAGCCGCGCAGGTCGTCGCCTACGAGCGCGCAACGCTGTACGGACTGACCGTCTACGCGCGCCGGCGCGTGAGTTTCGGCAAGCAGGACCCGAAATACGCGCGCGAGCTGTTCATTCGCGGCGCGCTCGTCGAAGGCGAATTCGATACGCGCCTGCCGTTCTTCGCGCATAACCGCAAGCTGGTGGCCGATATCGAGCAACTGGAGCACAAGTCGCGCCGCCAGGACGTGCTGGTCGACGACGAACTCATCCACGGCTTCTACGATGCCCTGATTCCCGAAGGCATGTGGACGGGCGCCGCGTTCGAACGCTGGTATCGCGACGAGCAGAAGAAAGAGGGCAACGACAAGCTCCTGTTCCTCTCGCGCGACGACCTGATGCGCCACGAAGCCGCCGGCGTCACGACCGACTTGTTCCCGAAGCGCATGACGATGTCGGGCATCGAGATGTCGCTCACGTATCACTTCGAGCCAGGCGCGCCGCGCGACGGCGTGACCCTGCAAGTGCCGCTCTACGGGCTGAATCAGGTCGATGCGCGCCGCGTCGAATGGCTCGTGCCGGGCATGATCAAGGAGAAGGCGCAACTGCTCTTGAAGTCGCTTCCGCAGAAGCTGCGCCGCCACGTCGTGCCGCTGCCGGAATACGCGGCGGGATTCGCCGAGCGGCACGCCGGGCCGAAGTTCGGCGCGGGCGCGCTCGTCGATACGCTCATCGCCGATATTCGCGAGCAGACGCAGGTCGCGGTGCGGGGCGCGGACTTCAAGCTCGAAACGCTGCCCGCGCATCTGTTCATGAATTTCAAGGTGATCGACGAGCATGGCCGCCAGCTCGCGATGGGCCGCAACCTCGCGCAATTGCGCGCGGAACTCGGCGGCCAGGCGCAGCAGCAGTTTCAGAAGCTGACGTCGGCGGCGGCGTTCGATGCGCTCTCGGGAGAGTCGGAATCGCCGCCGCAAGCGCCGCAACCCGGCGAGGGCACCGCGCTTTATGAAAACCTCACGACGTGGAACTTCGGCAAGCTGCCCGAGCTGCTCGAAATCCGCCGGCGGGGGCAGACCTTGTTCGGCTATCCGGCGCTGGTCGATCGCGGCACGCATTCCGACGTCGAAGTGTTCGACTCGCCCGAGGAGGCGGCGCGGATTCATCGCGCGGGTTTGCGGCGCCTGTTCGCGCTGCAATTGCGCGAGCCGATCCGCTATCTCGAGAAGAACCTGCCGGGCCTGCGCGAAATGTCCATGCAATACATGGCGCTCGGCACCGCGGAGGAGTTGCGCGATCAGATCGTCGAGACGGCGCTGGATCGCGCGTGCCTGCAAGACCCGCTGCCCGACGACGACGCCAGTTTCCACGCGCGCCGCGATGCCGCGAAAGGGCGCCTGACGCTGCTCGCGAACGAAATCGCGCGGCTCGTCGGCACGATTCTCGCGGAATACGCGGCGCTGGCCAAAAAGCTCGCGCAGGCGAAATCGTTCGCATCGGCGTATGCGGACATGCAGGCGCAGGCGGGCGCGCTGATCGGCAAGCGCTTCGTCATCGACACGCCTTATGCGCAGCTTGCGCATTTTCCGCGTTATCTCAAAGGCATCGGGCTGCGCATCGACAAGCTGAAGGCCGACCCGGCCCGCGATGCGCGGCTCTTCGCCGATCTTCAGCCGCTCGCGCAGCATCATCAGCGCGCGCTCGCGCAGCGCGGCGGCGTCGCGGATGCGCGGCTCGCCGAATATCGCTGGCTGCTGGAAGAATTGCGCGTGTCGCTTTTCGCGCAGGAATTGCGCACGCCGATGCCGGTTTCGGTGAAGCGCCTGCACAAGGTCTGGGAATCGATGCAGCGATGACGAGCGACTGAGAAGCGATGAGAAGCGTCTGAAAGGCTTTCATTTCTTGCGCCGAAGCAGCGCATTGCGCAAAAAGCCGCACCTGGTCAACGCGCCGCGCGAGGCAAACGTTCTACAATGACGCCTGCCTTTCGAAACCCAATTCCCATGCGCAACATATTCCGTTCCGGCCAAGCTAGCGGCCGTTTCCGTGCGGCTGCCGCACGCGCCGCGCTTGCCGCACGCGCCGCGCTTGCCGCCGGCGCCGCGCTCGTCGCCACCGCGGCGTTCGCCAACAATGTCATCGTGCTCAATTCGGCGGAGGCCACGCTGAGCCTCATCGACGAAAACACGCGTCAGGTCGTCGGCACCGTGCCCACCGGCAAGGAGCCGCACCACCTGATGCCCTTGCCCGACAATTCCTCGCTGATCGTCGCAAATTCGGTGTCGAACAATCTGATGTTCGTCGATCCGAAAACCGGCGCGTTCCAGCGCTGGGTTCAGGACATCGAAGACCCGTACCAGATCGGCTTTTCGCCGGACAAGAAGTGGTTCGTGTCCACGGGTTTGCGTCTCGACCGTCTCGACATCTATCACTTCGACGGCAAGAACCTCGCCATCGCGAAGCGCCTGCCGCTCGCGACCATGCCGAGCCATATCGCGTTCACCAACGACAGCTCGACGGCGTTCATCTCCCTGCAGGTTTCGGGCGAAATCGCCGCGATCGACCTCGCGACGCAGACCGTGAAATGGAAGATGAAGGTCGGCAAGGTGCCGGCGGGCGTGTGGCTTACGCCGGGCGACAAATTCCTGCTCGTCGGCATGACAGGCGCGGATTACGTGGCCGTGGTCGACTGGCGCAACCAGAAGGTCGTCAAGACCATCACGACGGGCAAGGGCGCGCACAACTTCCGCTCGATGGTCGACGGCAAGCACGTGCTGGTGTCGAACCGCGTCGCGAACACGATCAGCATCATCGACGAAGACGCGCTCACGAATGTCGGCGATATCACCGGACTGCTGCCGGGCCCGGATGACATGGAACTTTCCGCCGACAGGAAGTATCTGTGGGTTACGTTCCGCTTCGCGAAGCATGTCGGCGTGATCGACCTTGCAAATCGTAAGCTTATCGAGACGATCAAGGTGGGCCGTTCGCCGCACGGCATCTACTTCTTCAATCGCGCGCCGGTCACGGCGCCGAACGGGGCGTAAGCAGTACAGGGCGCGCAACCGCGCCCTGTACTACGATGGAGGCAGGTCCGGAGCGACCGGGCCGCCGCTAGCACCACGGAGCACCATGTTGCATTCCATTCTTTCGGCTCTCGACAGTTTCGTCTCGTCGCTGCAGACACTGCTTTACGTCGATGTCGTCCAGCCGGCGCTGTTCAAGCTCGGCATGATGGACTACGACGAAGACACTTACGACGCGCTCTACTGGGTGATCGTCGGCGTGCTGGAAGTCCTCACGATGTACGCGATCCTGCGTCCGCTCGAAGCGTTTCGCCCCGCGGAAACGTGGAAGGACCGCAAGGGCGTGCGCGTGGACGTGCTCTACACGTGGATCGTCAAGCTCGGCATTCTCAATCTGTTTTTCTTCTTCACGTTCCAGCCGCTTTTCGATTCGCTGCAAAGCTGGCTGCGCCTCCATAGCGTGCCGAATCTCGAGATCGACAATCTCTGGCCGGGCGTGACCACGGAACCGCTCGTCACCTTCATCATCTATCTGCTGATCCTCGATTTCGCGGGTTACTGGTATCACCGCCTGGAGCATCGTTTCGGCATCTGGTGGGAACTGCACGCGGTGCATCACAGCCAGCGGAAGATGTCGCTCTGGACCGACGACCGCAACCATCTGCTCGACGACGTCCTGCAAGCGAGCTTCTTCGCGTGCGTCGCGCTCGTGATCGGCGTGGAGCCGTCGCAATTCGTCGTGCTCGTCGCCATCACCAATTTCATGCAGAGCGTGCAACACGCGAATATCCGGCTGCATTTCGGCTGGTTCGGCGAGCGGATCGTCGTGAGCCCGGCGTTTCATCGGCGCCATCACGCGATCGGTTTCGGTCACGAAGGCACGACTTACGGCTGCAATTTCGGCGTGCTGTTTTCCTTCTGGGACATCCTGTTCCGCTCGGCTTCGTTCGACCGCACCGTCGAGCCGACGGGCATTCGCGACCAGCTCGGCGCGCCGGGCGTCGCGCCTGTCCATTACGGCGACGGCTTCATCGAGCAGCACTGGCTCGCGTTCAAGCGCATCGCCGCGCGTCTTTCGACACGCCGCGCGTCCACATCGGACAACTCAGCGGCCGTCTGACCGTTCCCTCGAGACCAGCGCCCGCGGGCGGCGCTGGTTTATCCTGTCGGTTCTTCCTTCACCTTCCAAGAAACACGCATGAGTGACTTGCTGCGTTCGTTCGTGCGCGCGCTTGCGAACGTCTTTCATCCGCGCATGCTCTGGCTTACGCTGATGCCTTTCGGCGTCGCCACGGTGGTCTGGGGCGCGGTCCTCTGGTTTTTCTGGCAGACGCTGACGGGCGCCGCGAACGTCTGGCTCGACGGCTGGGCGCTCACCTCCGCGATGTATCGCCTCTTCGATACGGTCGGCTTTTCCTCGCTGCATGCGGTGATCGCACCGTTTCTCGTCGTCATCATGACGGTGCCGCTGATCGTCGTGACGGTGCTGCTGCTTATCGCGACCATTTCGATGCCGGGCGTCGTCAAGCTGCTCACGCGCCGGCCAAAAGGGCATTACGCGTCGCTGGAAGAGCGGCGCGGCGGCTCGTGGTACGGCAGCCTCGGGCATTCGGTCGTGACGACCGTCGTGTGCCTCGTGCTGCTCGTCGTGACGCTGCCCTTGTGGCTCATTCCGCCGTTCTTCGCACTGATTCCGCCGCTGCTGTGGGGCTGGCTGACGTATCGCGTGATGACCTACGACGCGCTTGCGCTGCACGCGAGCGCGGACGAGCGCCGCGCGATCGTGCGCGAGGCGCGCTGGCCGCTGCTGACCATCGGCATCGTGAGCGGCCTGCTGAGTTCCGTGCCGACGATGCTCTGGGCATGGTCGGTCTGGCTGCTGCCGCTTTTTCCGGTCGTCGCGGTGGTGACGATCTGGGCGTATGCGTTCATCCTCGTGTTTTCTGCGCTCTGGTTCGCGCATTACTGTCTGCACGCGCTCGAACGCCTGCGCGCGAGCGCGCCGCATTACGCGGCGATCACGGTCGAAACCCGCGACGTATCACTGAAAGATTAGAGGGGCATTCATGGGCATTGGCGTCATCATCATCGGCGATGAAATTCTGTCCGGCCGCCGCACCGACAAGCATCTGCCGAAAATCATCGAACTGCTGGGCGCGCGCGGTCTGTCGCTCGACTGGGCGGACTATGTCGGCGACGATCCCGCGCGCATTACCGCGACGCTCGCGCGCACGTTCGCATCGGGCGATATCGTGTTTTCGACGGGCGGCATCGGCGCTACGCCCGACGATCACACGCGCCAGTGCGCGGCGAAGGCACTCGGCGTGCCGCTCGAACTGCACGCGGAAGCCGCGGAACTGATTCGCGCGCGCATCCGCGACACGGCCGCCGAAGCGGGCAAGCCGGTCGATCTGGAATCGCCCGAGAACCTGCATCGGCTGAACATGGGCACGTTTCCGCAGGGCGCGGCGATCATTCCGAACAGCTACAACAAGATTCCGGGCTTTTCCGTCGGCGACCATCATTTCGTGCCGGGCTTTCCCGTCATGGCCTGGCCGATGATCGAATGGGTGCTCGACAACAAGTACGCGCATCTGCATCACGCGGTGCCGCATGTCGAGCGTTCGCTGCTCGTATTCGGCCTGCCGGAATCGCGCATCACGCCGCTGATGGTCGCGATCGAGCGCGACTTCGACGGCGTGCGGGCGTTCAGCCTGCCGAGCGTCGGCGATGCGACGCGCGGGGCGCTTTATGCGCGCTCGCACATCGATCTGGGCGTGAAGGGCGATCCGGAACAGGCGACTGCGGCGTTCGAGGTGCTGCGCGAGGGCGTGATCGCGCTGGGCGGCGAAGTCGTGGAAGTGCCGCCGGAGGAAGCGAAGTGACGTTGCTCGAAGTCATCGCGACGACCGTTTCCGACGCGCGCGCGGCCGAACGCGGCGGCGCGGACCGGCTCGAGCTCATCACCGCGATGGGCGAGGGCGGGCTGACGCCGAGCATCGGGCTGATCGAATCCGTGGTCGACGCGGTCGGCATTCCGGTGAACGTGATCGTGCGGCCGCACAGCCGCTCGTTCGTCTACGATGCCGACGACTACGCGGTCATGCTGCGCGACGTGCGCGCGATTGCGAAGACGGGCGCGAACGCGATCGTCGCCGGCATGTTGCGCGCAAATGGCGATATCGATACCGATGGCCTCGCGCGCGTGGTCGAAGCCGCCGATGGCTTGCCGTTCACGTTCCACCGCGCATTCGATGAAACGCGCGATCTCTTGGCCGCCTTCGATACGCTGCTGCGGTTCGAGACCGTGACGAACGTGCTGACTTCGGGCGGCAGGCCGTCCGTGCTGGAGAGTGAGGCGACGATCGCCAGGCTCGTCGAAAGAGCGGCGGGCACGCGCTGCGCGGTGCTGGCGGGCGCGGGACTGACCGTCGAGGCGGTAGCGCCGTTCGTCGCGTCGACTGGCGTGCGCGCGGTGCATTTCGGCTCGGGCGTGAGAGTCGACGGAAAGGGGCTCGCGCCTGTCGATGAAGGGCGAGTCAGGCGCGTGCGAACGCTGCTCGATGCGCAGCGATAAAGACGTCGCTCAAGCCCCGATCCACGGCAGCCCGCGAAAGCACCATCCCGCCACCGTCTTCCGGTGTCCCTGGCCGTCCTTGTCGCCTTCGAAGCCTTCGAGCAGATCATACGCCTGCCCATAGCCTTCCTTCTGCGCTACAACCGCCGCGAGCTTCGAACGGGCCGCGCTGCGGCATAGAAACACGACAGGCGTTTCCGGAGTGGCGACCTGTCGCAATTGTTCGATAAACTCGGCGTTCGGCACCGAGCCGGGGTAGCGGATCCATTCGATGTGCGCGTACTGCGCGCCGTCGATCGCGGGGCGGCCGACCCAATCCAGTTCGGCCCGGGTGCGGACATCGATCAGCCGCACGCGCGGATCGAGCTGCAGCAGTTCGAATGCTTCGGCGGGAGAAAACGCGCCCGCGTAGGTGAGCTTGTTGTCGGCGGCGCGCTGGGCGGCCTGGCTATAGAGTTGTTCGAGCGTGCTCATGGCGGTCTCCGTAAGGCGCAAAGAATCATTCTAGCGTGCGCGGGAACCGCGCCGGGCGCATGATGAATGCGCAATTGCGGTGCAAGAATAAGTCGATGCACCTGAACGGTGCCGCGATAAATCTGGACAAACGAGTGCGCACCGAAAAGGTGCGCGCGGTAGGAGCGGCAAACCGGAAACCTTTTCGTCGCACGAATCGGTTTCACTCGAAACGCGCGCTGCTTCAAGCGCTTAGCGCAAAGTTGGTGCGCTTGGCACGGAAGCTGCTTTTCCATCCTCGATTGAATCGATGTTCAGGATTGGTCGGGGCGGCGAAGCGATTCGCCGACTTTTGTTAATCAGGAGATAGGTAATGAGTAAATCCGTGGCCGACGTCATGCAACTCGTCAAGGACGAGGACGTCAAGTTCGTCGACTTCCGCTTCACCGACACGCGCGGCAAAGAACAACACGTCTCCGTGCCGGTTTCGCACTTCGACGAAGACAAATTTGAAAGCGGCCACGCTTTCGACGGCTCGTCCATCGCAGGCTGGAAGGGCATCGAAGCGTCGGACATGCTGCTCGTTCCGGATGCGAACACTGCGTTCATCGACCCGTTCTACGAAGAAGCCACGCTGGTGCTCTCCTGCGACGTGGTCGAGCCGGCCGACGGCAAGGGCTACGAGCGCGACCCGCGTTCGCTCGCCAAGCGCGCCGAAGCCTATCTCAAGAGCTCGGGCCTGGGCGACACCGCCTTCTTCGGTCCGGAGCCGGAATTCTTCATTTTCGACTCGGTCCAGTGGAACACGGACCAGTCGGGCACGTTCGTGAAGATCGGCTCGGAAGAAGCGCCGTGGTCGTCGGCGAAGGAATTCGAAGGCGGCAACACGGGCCACCGTCCGGGCACGAAGGGCGGCTACTTCCCGGTCGCTCCGGTCGACACGTTCCAGGACATCCGCTCGGAAATGTGTCTGCTGCTCGAACAGATCGGCATTCCGGTCGAAGTGCATCACCACGAAGTGGCGGGCCAGGGCCAGAACGAAATCGGCACGAAGTTCTCGACGCTGGTGCAGCGCGCGGACTGGCTGCAGCAGATGAAGTACATCATCCATAACGTGGCGCACACGTATGGCAAGACGGCGACCTTCATGCCGAAGCCGGTCGTCGGCGACAACGGCTCGGGCATGCACGTTCACCAGTCGATCTGGAAAGATGGCCAGAACCTGTTCGCGGGCAACGGCTACGCAGGTCTGTCGGAATTCGCGCTGTTCTATATCGGCGGCATCATCAAGCACGCACGCGCGCTGAACGCGATCACGAACCCGGGTACGAACTCGTACAAGCGTCTCGTGCCGCACTTCGAAGCGCCCGTGAAGCTGGCTTACTCGGCACGCAACCGTTCGGCATCGATCCGTATTCCGCACGTGAGCAACCCGAAGGGCCGCCGTATCGAAACGCGCTTCCCGGATCCGCTGGCGAACCCGTACCTGTGCTTCTCCGCGCTGATGATGGCGGGTCTCGACGGCGTGCAGAACAAGATTCATCCGGGCGAAGCCGCGGACAAGAATCTGTACGACCTGCCGCCGGAAGAAGACAAGAAGATCCCGACCGTGTGCGCGGGCCTCGACCAGGCACTCGACGCGCTCGACGCGGATCGCGAGTTCCTGACGCGCGGCGGCGTGTTCACGGATTCGATGCTCGACGCATACATCGAACTGAAGACGCAAGAGTTGCAGCGTTATCGTCAGTCGGTGCATCCGATCGAGTTCGAGATGTACTACTCGCTGTAAGCCGCATGCGCGCAACGCATGTAAAGCGATGACGAAAAAGGGACGGCGCGCCGTCCCTTTTTTAATCGCCGAGCGTGTCATGAATCAACAAGAAGATCGGTGTTACGAACGGCCTCACTCATTGCACGATGGTGTTAAAGAATCTCATCAAGGCGCGTAAAGGCCACGCCGACGCGCTCTCCGACGACTCGCAGCTCGCCGCGACGGGGCTGTTGCCCGGACTGGAAGCGCTGCCTACGGTCGTGCTCGTGCTCGACATGCGCAACCTGCGGATTGCCTACGCGAACCCTTCGGCTGAATCGATGCTGGAGATGTCGCGCAAGCAATTGACGCAGATGAAATGGCCCGAGCTCTTCGCCGATGCGAACGAACTGGCGGCCACGATCGCGTCGATCGCGGAGAACCGCTTCAACGCGACGCGGCTCGACGCCGTGCTCGAACGGCCGAGCCGCGAGCCGGTGCACGTGCATGCGATCGTCGGTTATCTCGAAGCTGCGCCGGACTACCTGCTGCTGGAACTCTTCGAGAACGAGCGGCATCTGCGCACGGATCGCGAAGAGCGCATCCACGACCTCACCGCGGTCAACAAGCAACTGATCCGCAATCTCGCGCACGAGATCAAGAATCCGCTCGGCGGCATTCGCGGCGCGGCGCAGTTGCTCGAATTCGAGCTGGGCGAGCGCGAACGCGACGAGTTGCGCGAGTACACGCAGGTCATCATCAAGGAATCCGATCGATTGCAGACGCTCGTCGACAGGCTGCTCGAGCCGCACCGGCATCCGCATATCGTCGGCGATGTGAATATCCACGAAGTCTGCGAGCGCGTGCGCGCGGTGATCCTCGCCGAGTTTCCGCGCGGCCTCACGATCGAGCGCGATTACGACGTCAGCGTGCCCGACTTGCGCGGCGACAAGGAGCAGTTGATCCAGGCGCTGTTGAATATCGTGCGCAACGCGGCCGAAGCGCTGAAGGAACGCATCTCGCAAGGCGATGCGAAGATCGAACTGCGCACGCGCATCGCGCGCAAGGTGACGATCGGCAAGAAGCTGCACAAACTGGCACTGGACTTGCATATCACTGACAACGGCCCCGGCATTCCCGATGAAATCCGCGACCGGATCTTCTTTCCGCTCGTCTCGGGCAGGGAAGACGGCAGCGGTCTCGGTCTCACGCTCGCGCAATCGTTCGTGCATCAGCACGAGGGATTGATCGAAGTGGAAAGCCGGCCGGGCTGCACCGAATTCGCCATCCTGCTGCCCTTCGAGAACTGACATCGACGACCATCCACTTCACGCCAGGAACGCCACCCACGCCTTGACGCCTGACCGTTTCGACGGGCTCACACCGAACCACACGAAGACTTCTCGCCGAACGATATGAAGCCGATCTGGATAGTAGACGACGACCAATCCATCCGCTGGGTGCTGGAAAAGGCCCTCGCACGAGAAAACTTCACGACGCGCAGCTTCTCGGGCGTGCGCGACGCGCTTGCCGCGCTCGAACAGGAAAGCCCGCAAGTGCTGGTTTCCGACATCCGCATGCCGGGCGGCTCCGGGCTCGAACTGCTGCAGACCGTGCGCGACCGTTTGCCGGGTTTGCCGGTCATCATCATGACGGCGTTTTCCGATCTCGACAGCGCGGTCGCCGCGTTTCAGGGCGGCGCGTTCGAGTATCTCGCCAAGCCGTTCGATGTCGATAAAGCGGTCGAGCTGATCCGCCGCGCCGTCGACGAAAGCATGCGCGGCGAAGCGGCGTATGACGAGCGCGTGACCGAAACGCCCGAGATGCTCGGCCAGGCGCCCGCGATGCAGGACATGTTCCGCGCGATCGGCCGCCTGTCGCATTCGGCGGCGACGGTGCTCATCACGGGCGAATCAGGCACCGGAAAGGAGCTTGTCGCGCGCGCCTTGCACCGACATAGCCCACGCGCGAACGGACCGTTCATCGCGCTGAACACGGCGGCGATTCCGAAGGATCTGCTGGAATCCGAACTATTCGGCCACGAGCGCGGCGCCTTCACGGGCGCGCAGGCGATGCGCCAGGGCCGCTTCGAGCAGGCCGAGAACGGCACGCTCTTTCTCGATGAAATCGGCGACATGCCGTTCGATCTGCAGACGCGCCTGTTGCGCGTGCTGTCGGACGGGCAGTTCTATCGCGTGGGCGGGCACAATCCGCTGCGGGCGAACGTGCGCGTGATCGCGGCGACGCATCAGAATCTCGACGCGCGCGTGCGGCAGGGGTTGTTTCGCGAGGACTTGTATCACCGCCTCAACGTGATCCGCCTGCGCCTGCCCGCGTTGCGCGAGCGCAGCGAGGACATTCCGCTGCTCGCGCGGCATTTCCTGCAGAAGAGCGCGCGCGATCTGGGCGTGGAGCCCAAGCGCGTTTCCGACGACGCGCTCGCCTATCTCGCGTCGTTGCCGTTTCCGGGCAACGTCCGCCAGTTGGAGAACCTCTGCAACTGGCTCACGGTGATGGCGCCCGCGCAAGTGATCGAGCAAAAGGATCTGCCGCCCGATCTCGTGCCGCGTCAGGACGTCACGCCGGAGAGCATCGCCGTATCGACGGATGGCGCGGTCGCGGCGAACCCGGTCGTGCAGAACGGCGCGGGGGCGATGGCCGCGCCGCTTGCGGGCGCGACGGCGAGCGTGTGGGAAAACGGTTTGCGCACGGAAGTCGCGCGCCTCTTGCGCGAGAATTCCGCCGATGTCATGGATGAACTTGCGCGCCGTTTCGAGGCGGCCGTGATTCGCGAAGCGCTCGACTTCACGCGCGGGCGCAAGGTGGAAGCGGCGGAGCGGCTAGGCATCGGCCGCAATACGATCACGCGCAAGATTCAGGAATTGCATCTCGACGCGTGAGCGTGGCTCGAAACGGAAGCGGGATCAGTCGATGGTTGCGATCACGGGCGTGTGGTCCGACGGCTGATCCCACTTGCGCGGCACCTTGTCCACTTCGCACGCCGTGCAGCGCGCCGCGAGTTCCTGCGACAGCAAGATGTGATCGATGCGCAGCCCCGCGTTGCGGCGAAACGCCAGCATCCGGTAATCCCACCACGTAAAGAGCTTCTCGGCCTGCTCGAATTTGCGGAAGGCATCCGTGAGCCCGAGTTCGATGAGCTGCGTGAAGTGCGCGCGCTCTTCCGGCGACACGAGATTCTGTCCTTCCCAGGCTTTCGGATCGTGCACGTCGCGATCTTCCGGCGCGATGTTGTAATCGCCGCAGAGCGCGAGTTGCGGATGACGCGCCATGTCTTCGCGCAGCCATACGCGCAGCGCGTCCAGCCAACGCATCTTGTAGGCGAACTTCTCGGAGCCGGGCGCCTGTCCGTTCGGGAAATAGGCCGAGATGATGCGCACGCCATCGACCGTCGCGGCGATCACGCGCTGCTGAAGGTCTTCGAAGCCGGGAATGTTGCGCACGACGTTGATTTCATCGACCTCGTAGTTCGATTCGGCGCGCACCAGGATGCCGACGCCGTTGTACGTCTTCTGACCCGCGAACCAGCTTTTGTAGCCCGCGGCTTCGAGTTCCGCGCGCGGGAATTTCTCGTCGGGGAGCTTGAGTTCCTGAAGGCACAGGACGTCGACCTGCGATGCTGCGAGCCAGTCGATGACGTGCTGCTGGCGGACTTTGAGGGAGTTGACGTTCCAGGTGGCGATTTTCATGAATCTCGATCTTCTTCGTGAAGCGCAGCCGTGCGCTGAAGCCACGATTCTATAGGAGCGTCGAACCCGGTCTGGCTTTGCCTGATACAGCGTCTTTACGCGATTTTTACACCGCACGCTCCACCTTTATCCCGCCCTTTACACCAATCCTCGTAATCTCCCCTCAGTCCTAAACCGCACAAGGGGAGAACACGACAATGGACTTGCTTTACCTCGCCGGCATCGTCCTTTTCTGGGGGCTTTGCGTGGCGCTCACGAGCGGCTGCGAGCAACTGCGCCGCCGCGCGTCGGGAGGCCGCTCATGAATCTCTGGATGATGTGGCTCGCCGCAGCCTCGACGCTGCTGCTTTTCGTCTACCTCGTGTACGCGCTTCTGCGTGCGGAGGATCTCGAATGAACGCGAATACCTTCACGCAGACGGCGATATTCATCGTCGTGCTGATCGCGCTCGCGCTTCCGCTCGGGCGCTACATGGCGAACGTGTTCGAGGGCACGTCCGTCGTCGTGCGCAGAATCGGGCGGCCTGTCGAGTCCGTGTTCTATCGCCTCGCGGGCGTCGATCCCGAATCGGAGATGTCGTGGAAGCAGTACGCGCTCGCCGTGCTGCTCTTCAACGCGTTGGGCGCGCTCGTGCTGTACGCGATCCTGCGCCTGCAAGGGATGTTGCCGCTCAATCCGCAGGGCATGAGCGGCATGACGCCCGACGCCGCGTTCAACACCGCCGTCAGTTTCGTCGCCAACACGAACTGGCAGGACTACGGCGGCGAAAGCACGCTCGGCTATCTCGCACAGATGCTCGGCCTCACGGTGCAGAACTTTCTGTCGGCGGCGACGGGCATCGCCGTGGTGATCGCGCTGATACGCGGCTTCAAGCGCCATAGCGCGCAGACCATCGGCAATTTCTGGGTCGATCTCACACGCTCGACGCTCTACGTGCTCATGCCGCTCGCGGTCGTGTTCGCGCTCGTGTTCGTAAGCCAGGGCGTGATCCAGAACTTCAAGGCGTATGAAGACGTGCCGACGCTCGAAGTCACGCAATACAAAACGCAAACAGAAACCGTCAAGGTCGATAAACAGACGCTGCCGATGGGCCCGGTCGCATCGCAGGAGTCGATCAAGATGCTCGGCACCAACGGCGGCGGCTTCTTCAACGCGAACTCGGCGCATCCGTTCGAGAACCCGACGCCGTTTTCCAACTTCATGCAGATGCTCGCCATCCTGATCATTCCGGCGGGGCTGTGCATGACCTTCGGGCGCATGGTCGGCGACCGGCGTCAGGGCTATGCCGTGCTCGCGGCGATGACCATCGCGCTCACGGTCGCGTGCGTCGCCGAGATCTCGGCGGAACAGGCGGGCAATCCGCTCTTCGCGTCGCTTCATGTCGATACGCACGCGTCCGCGCTGCAGGCGGGCGGCAACATGGAAGGCAAGGAAACGCGCCTGGGCATCGCGCAATCGGGCATCTTCACCGTGGTGACAACGGCGGCATCCTGCGGCGCGGTCGCCGATATGCACGACTCGCTGACGCCGCTCGGCGGCCTCGTCCCGATGCTGCTGATCCAGCTCGGCGAAGTAATCTTCGGCGGCGTCGGCTCCGGTCTCTACGGCATGCTCGCGTTCGCACTGCTGGCGGTGTTCGTCGCCGGGCTGATGATCGGGCGCACGCCCGAATACATCGGCAAGAAGATCGAAGCGTTCGACATGAAGATGGTGTCCATCGTCATCCTGCTCACGCCGCTGCTGGTTCTCGTGGGGACGTCCATCGCCGTGCTCACGGAAGCGGGCAAGGCGGGCATCGCGAATCCGGGCGCGCACGGTTTCTCCGAAATCCTCTACGCCTTCAGCTCCGCCGCCAACAACAACGGCAGCGCGTTCGCCGGGCTTTCGGTGAACACGCCGTTCTACAACTCGATGCTCGCCATCGCGATGTGGTTCGGGCGCTTCGGCACCATCGTGCCGATTCTCGCGATCGCGGGTTCGCTCGCCGCGAAAAAGCGCCTCGCCGTGAATGCGGGCACGCTGCCGACCCACGGTCCGCTCTTCGTGGTGCTGCTGCTCGGCACGCTGCTGCTCGTCGGCGCGCTGACGTATGTACCTGCGCTCGCGCTCGGCCCGATCGTCGAGCATCTCACCATGATCGCAGGCCACTGAACTTCGAGGACAGCATGACCCAACTGAATCAAACGCCGCCGCTGCATCGCCCGGAGAATCTCGGGCAGGCGCGCACGGCGGCACGCTCGATGTTCGATCCGTCGCTTCTCAGGCCCGCGATCGCCGATGCGTTCAAGAAGCTCGCGCCGCGCACGCAGTTGCGCAATCCGGTGATGTTCTGCGTCTACGTCGGCAGCATTCTGACGACGGTGCTCTGGATCGCCGCGCTCGCCGGGGACGCCGAAGCGCCCGCGGGCTTCATCCTCGCGATCGCGCTGTGGCTGTGGTTCACGGTGCTCTTCGCGAACTTCGCCGAGGCGCTCGCGGAAGGGCGTTCGAAGGCGCAGGCCGCGTCGCTGCGGCAGGCGAAGCACAACGTCATGGCGAAGAAGCTCAACGAGCCGCATCCGAAATCGCCGATCCGCATCACGACCTCGACGGATCTCGTGAAAGGCGATGTCGTGCTGGTCGAAGCGGGCGATGTCATTCCCGCCGACGGCGACGTGATCGAAGGCGTCGCGTCCGTCGACGAATCCGCGATCACGGGCGAGTCCGCGCCGGTGATCCGCGAGTCGGGCGGCGACTTCTCGTCGGTCACGGGCGGCACGCGCGTGCTGTCGGACTGGATCGTGGTGCGCGTGTCGGTGAATCCCGGCGAGGCGTTTCTCGATCGCATGATCGCGATGGTCGAAGGCGCGAAGCGTCAGAAGACGCCCAACGAAATCGCGCTGACGATCCTGCTCGTCGCGCTCACGCTCGTGCTGCTGTTCGCCACGGCCACGCTGCTGCCGTTCTCGATGTTTGCCGTGGACGCGGCGAAGCAGGGCCATGTCGTGACGATCACCGCGCTCGTCGCGCTGCTCGTGTGTCTGATTCCGACGACCATCGGCGGGCTGCTTTCCGCGATCGGCGTCGCGGGCATGAGCCGCATGTTGCAGGCGAACGTGATCGCCACGTCGGGCCGCGCCGTGGAAGCGGCCGGCGACGTCGATGTGCTGCTGCTCGACAAGACCGGCACCATCACGCTCGGGAATCGCCAGGCGTCGTCGTTCGTGCCGGCGCCGGGCATCGCCGAGCGCGATCTCGCGGATGCCGCGCAACTCGCGTCGCTGGCCGACGAGACGCCGGAAGGCCGCAGTATCGTCGTGCTGGCGAAGCAGCGCTTCAATATCCGCGAGCGCGACCTGGGCCTGCTGCATGCGAACTTCCTCGCATTCTCGGCGCAGTCGCGCATGAGCGGCGTCGATCTGCCCAATCGCGAGATTCGCAAGGGCGCGGCCGAAGCGGTGAAGAAGTACGTCGAAGAGCGCGGCGGGCGTTTTCCGCAGGACGTGCAGAGCGCCGTCGATGAGATCGCGCGTCGCGGCAGCACGCCGCTCGTGGTCGCGGAAAGCATCGAAGGCAGGACGCGCGCGCTCGGCGTGATCGAATTGAAGGACATCGTGAAGGGCGGCATTCGCGAGCGTTTCGCGGAGTTGCGCAAGATGGGCATCAAGACGGTGATGGTGACGGGCGACAACCGCCTGACCGCGGCGGCGATCGCGGCGGAAGCGGGCGTCGACGACTTCCTCGCCGAAGCGACGCCCGAGGCGAAGCTCTCGACGATCCGCGCGCATCAGGCCGAGGGGCGGCTGGTGGCGATGACGGGCGACGGCACCAACGATGCCCCCGCGCTCGCCCAGGCCGACGTTGCCGTGGCGATGAACACGGGCACGCAGGCCGCGAAGGAAGCGGGCAACATGGTCGATCTCGATTCGAACCCGACGAAGCTGATCGAGATCGTCGAGATCGGCAAGCAGATGCTGATGACGCGCGGTTCGCTCACGACGTTTTCGATCGCGAACGATGTCGCGAAGTACTTCGCGATCATTCCGGCCGCGTTCGCGACGACTTATCCGCAATTGCGCGTGCTGGACGTGATGCATCTGGCGTCGCCTTCGTCGGCGATTCTGTCGGCGGTGATCTTCAATGCGCTGATCATCGTGTTTCTGATTCCGCTTGCGCTGAAGGGCGTGAAGTATCGCGCGTTGGGCGCGGCGACGCTCTTGCGACGCAATCTTCTGGTCTACGGCCTGGGCGGCATCGTGCTGCCGTTCCCGGTCATCAAGCTGATCGATATGGTGATCACCGCACTCGGATGGAGTTGAAATCATGAAGAACATCTTGCGTCCCGTTATCGTGATGTTCGTCGCGCTGACGATCGTTACGGGGCTCGTTTATCCCGCGATCGTGACGGCGGTCGGGCAGGCGGCGTTTCATCGCGAGGCGAATGGCAGCCTGATCGAACGCGACGGGAAAGTGGTCGGCTCGGAACTGATCGGGCAGCAGTTCGATGCGCCTCGGTATTTCTGGGGGCGTTTGTCGGCGACGACGCCGAATCCTTATAACGCTGGCGGGTCCAGCGGCTCGAATCTCGGGCCGACGAATGGGGCGCTGGCTGATGAGGTCAAGGGGCGGATTGCTGCTTTAGGTGCCTCCGGCGCTTCCGGCGCTGTGCCGGTTGATCTCGTGACTTCTTCTGGCAGTGGGCTCGATCCGGAGATTAGCCCGGCTGCTGCTGCGTATCAGGTTGAACGCGTTGCGCGGGAGAGAGGGATGGCTGTTGCGCAGGTCGAAGCGCTTGTCGCTGGGGCTATTGTGGGGCGGCAGTTTGGAGTGTTCGGGGAGCCGCGGGTGAATGTGCTTAAATTGAATCTTGCGTTGGATGCCGCTGGAGCGGCGAAGTAGTTTTTTTTCGCTGGATCCCGTTTTCGTGTCGGTTTATTAGCATTGCCCCTGTGCGGGGCGGCACCTACTTTCTTTGCTGCTGCAAAGAAAGTAGGCAAAGAAAGCAGCTTCGTCACCGCCCGCGGTCACACGCAGTTTGGCCATGCTTGCCAGCCCACCGTGGCACTCGCCTAAGTGTCGCTCTCACAGGACCCATCGTGCTGGGATCGCGCACGGTCTGACAAGCCATGACTTTGAGGGCGCTGGTTCAGCACGAAATAGCTTCGGCACAGCGCTACGCGCTGCCGTGGGGGATGCGAGGGAAACCAGCGGTACGCAAGTGCGCTCGCGTACCCGACTAACCCGTCGGCCGCGAAGCGGGCTGGAGCTTGATATGGCTGTACCGGTTCGTTGTGTGGTGCGATGTGACGGATCGTGCGCGATCCAAGCCCGATTGGGCCTATGGGGGCACTCTTTAGGCGAGGGCCGTTCCCCGAGGAGAAGAGTGGCCAAACTGCGTGTGACCGCGGGCGGTGACAAAGCTGCTTTCTTTGGTGACTTTCTTTGCAGCAGCAAAGAAAGTTACCCCCGCCCCGGGGAGGGGCAGTGCCAATAAACCGACACGATTACGGGATCCGGCAAATAGCCGAAGCAAAACGAACCTCCAAAGCGCCAGCAAGAACCAAATGCCCCGCCCAACCCCCGACGAACTCCTCGACAAACTCCATCGAGAAGAAGAAAAACGCCACCGCGGCACGCTGAAAGTCTTCTTTGGCGCATCGGCCGGCGTCGGCAAGACCTTCGCGATGTTGCAGGCTGCGCGCCGCCGCCGCGACGAGGGCGTGGACGTGGTCATAGGCATCGTCGAAACCCATGGCCGGAAGGAAACCCTCGCGCTCCTGGAAGGACTAGAAACACTGCCCCCCGCGCGCATCGAATACAAACACCGCGTCATCACGGAATTCGATCTCGACGCCGCGCTGCAAAGAAAACCGCAACTGATCCTCGTCGACGAACTCGCGCATTCGAACGTGCAAGGCTCGCGTCACCTGAAGCGCTGGCAGGACGTGCAAGAGCTGCTCGATGCGAACATCGACGTCTATACGACCGTCAACGTTCAGCACCTCGAAAGTCTCAACGATATCGTCGGCCGCATCACGGGCATTCGCGTCTGGGAAACCGTGCCCGACCGCGTGTTCGATCTCGCCGATGAAGTCACGCTCGTCGATCTGCCGCCCGAGGAACTGCTCGACCGCCTGCGCGAAGGCAAGGTCTATCTGCCGCAGCAGGCCGAACACGCCGTGCGCAACTTCTTTCGCAAAGGCAATCTCATCGCGCTGCGCGAACTCGCGTTGCGCCGCACCGCGGACCGCGTCGATGCGCAAATGCGCGAGTACCGCGCCGATCAGTCGATCGAACGCATCTGGCGCGCGCGCGAACGGCTGATCGCCTGCATCGGCCCCGGCCCGGAAAGCGCCACGCTCGTGCGCGCGGCCGCACGGCTCGCCGCGGCGCTCAAGGCGGACTGGCTCGCGGTCTACGTCGAAACGCCGAAGCTGCAACGCCTCTCCGACGACATCAGAAAACGCACGCTCGATGCGCTCAAGCTCGCCTCCGAACTCGGCGCGGAAACCGTGACGCTCGACGGCGCCGATGCCGCCGCGACGCTCATCGACTATGCGCACATGCGCAACGTGTCGAAGCTCGTGGCGGGCGCGTCGGGCAAGGCGGGGTGGCGGCGGCGCTTCGAGCGGACGGTGAGCGAACGCATCATCGGGCAAGGCTCGGATATCGACGTGACGCTCGTCTCGACCGGCACGCGCGATGCGAATCGCCGCACGCTCGCCGAGGCTTTCGGCACCTGGCGCGACGGCGCGCATTCGTCCCCGCGCGCGTATGGCTATGCGCTCGCGATCGGCGCGGGCATCACGCTCGTCGCGCAAGGGCTCGCCGCGCGCCAGATCGCGATCACGAATCTCGTGATGCTCTATCTGCTCGGCGTGATTTTCGCGGCGGTGAAGCTCGGACGCGGACCGGGCGTGATGCTGTCGTTTCTGTCGGTCGCGGCGTTCGATTTCTTCTTCGTCGCGCCCGAGCTTTCGTTCTCCGTGACGGACACGCAATATCTGCTCACCTTCGTCGTGATGCTGCTCACCTCGCTCACGATCAGCCATCTCACGTCGAGCCTGCGGCGCGAGGCGCGCATCGCGTCGCAGCGCGAGCGCCGCACCGGCGCCATGTACGCGATGACCAAAGAGCTCGCCGCCGCGCTGATGACCGAGCAGATCATCGAGATCGGCACGCGGCATGTCGCCGAAGTGTTTCAGTCGAAAGTCGCGATCCTTTTGCCCGACGCCGCCGACAAGGTCAGGCAGAAAGTCGGCGAACCCAATCCCGATGTGACGCTCGACGCCGCGTGCCTCGATCTCGACATCGCGCAATGGGTCTACGATCAGCAAAAGCCGGCGGGACGCGGCACGGACACCCTGCCCGCGAGCCAGGCGCTCTATCTGCCGCTCAAGGCGCCGATGCGCACACGCGGCGTGCTCGCGCTCTCGACCGGGCGCGAGGCCGAGCTTGCGGTGCCCGAGCAGCGCCGCATGATCGAGACGTTCGCGTCGCAGATCGCGCTCGCGCTCGAACGCGTGCATTACGTCGAAATCGCGCAGGACGCGCTCGTCAACATGGAATCGGAGCGGCTGCGCAATTCGCTGCTGTCGGCGATTTCGCACGATCTGCGCACGCCGCTCACGTCGATCGTCGGCTTCGCGTCGGTGCTCGAAGAACAGGCGCGCGAAGCGGGCGGCGGCGAGCAGGCGTCGCAGGAACTCGTGCACGCGATTCATGAGGAAGCGCTGCGCATGAGCGGGCTCGTGGTCAATCTGCTCGATATGGCGCGGCTGCAAGCGGGCGCGATCCGCCTGAACCGGCAGTGGTCGATGCTGGAGGAAACCGTCGGCGCGGCGCTCGCCACATCGCGGCGCGTGCTCGCGGGGCGCGCGGTGCAGGCGCATGTGCCGGCGAACCTGCCGCTGCTGCGGCTCGACGCCGTGCTGATGGAGCGCCTCTTCGCGAACCTGCTGGAGAACGCCGCGAAGTACACGCCGCCGGGCACGCCGATCCGCATCGGCGCGGCGCTGGAACACGACGGCGATGCGCGCTTCGTGCGCGTGTGCATCGACGACGAAGGGCCGGGCCTGCCGTCCGGCATGCAGCACCGTCTCTTCGACAAATTCACGCGCGGCGAGAAAGAATCGGCGCAACCGGGCATCGGGCTCGGTCTCGCGATCTGCCGCGCCATCGTCGAGACGCATGGCGGGCAGATCGGGGCGGAAAATCGCGCGGACGCGAACGGGCGCATCGAAGGCGCGCGCTTCTGGTTCACGCTGCCCGCGAACGATGCCGCGCCGGAAGACGTGCCGCCCGACGAAGATGTCGAATCGAAGGCGGCGGGCGATGTCTGAGCGGCGCCGGCCATCGGCTGTCCAACGCTATTCGACGCCGCGCCTTATCATGTCCGCTCACGAAAAAGCCGCCCACGACCGATGAGCCAACCCACCCTGAACGGACAGCGCGTGCAGCTTCGCCCGCTGCAACGCGAAGACCGCGCCGCCTTGCTCGACGCCGCCGCCGATGGCGAGCTCTGGAATCTGAGCGTGACGGTCGTGCCCAACGAAGACACGATCGACCGATACATCGAGACGGCGCTGGCGGGCCGCGATGCGGGCACGGTGATGCCGTTCGCCGTCGTGCGGCTTCGGGATGGCAAAGTCGTCGGCAGCACGCGCTACTGGAAGATCGACCGCGCGAACCGCAAACTGGAGATCGGCCATACGTGGCTCGCGGCATCGACGCAGCGCACGGGCATCAACACGGAAGCGAAATATCTGCTGCTCGCGCACGCGTTCGACGCGATGCAGTGCGTGCGCGTGCAGTTCACGACCGACGAGCGCAACGAGAAATCGAGCGCGGCGATACTCGGCGTCGGCGCGACGCAGGAGGGCGTCGTGCGGCACGAGCGCATCATGCCCGATGGACGCAAACGCAACTCGGTGCGCTTTTCGATCATCGACGACGAATGGCCCGGCGTCAAAGCGATGCTGCTTGCGAAGCTCGATCGTCGAGCGTAGCGCGCGTCTTCAGCGCTTTCACGCGCGCTTTCATGAAGGCGACGAAGCGCGCCGTGACCGTGCTCTCGCGCCCGGCGTGCCATGCGAGTCCGACGCGCCATCGCGCGGGCCGGTCGCGCAAGGTCAACACGCGGGCATCGCGCAGCAGATATTGCGCGCGTGAAGGCAGGAACGCCGCGCCCACGCCGCCCGCCACCGATGCCAGCACGGACTGGATGTCGTCCGCTTCCTGAATCACGCGCGGCGTGAAGCCGTGCTCCGCGCACCAGCGGTCGATCTGCGCGGCCAGTCCCGGCCCGCGCGTGCGCGACAGCGCGATGAATCCCGGCTCGTTCAACTCGTCCAGATTCGCGGGCAGACACGTGTGGCGCGTGTGCTCGGGCACGGCGAGCGCGAGCGTCTCGTCGAGCAGGGTGAAGCCCGAGAGCCCGGCGCTCGCGGGCATGCGCATGAATCCGACATCGAGCTTGCCCGCGAGAATGCGATGCGTCTGCTCGTGCGACGAAAGATCGTGCAGCGTGATGCGCACGCCCGGATTCAGCGCGCCGAATTCCGCGATGAGCTTCGGCACGTGCGTGAGCGTGGACAGGCACAAGCCGGCGCGCAGAAACCCGCGCGTGCCGCTGGCCGCTTCGCGCGCGCGGGCGAGCACGGTGTCCGCATCGCGCACGAGCGTTTGCGCATCGGCGATGAAGCCGTCGCCAAAGGTCGTCAGGTCCGCGCCGTGACGGCCGCGCTCGAACAGGCGCGCGCCGAGGCTCGCCTCCAGCACGGCGATCTGCTTGCTGAGCGCGGGCTGGCTCAAATGCAAGGCGTCGGCCGCGCGGCCGAAATGACGCAATTCGGCGATGGTGAGAAAGGCGCGCAGGAGCTTCAGTTCCATGGTCTTCGATTCCAGACAGTAATCGAATCGGTCAAAACATTCATTTTACTAATCGATGCGCGAGCGGTTCAATGAGGCCATTGACTCGTTTTTCGCCGGAGGCACGCTTGAAAGCCCGCCTGGAAGCCGCATCGTTTCGCATCGCCGTGATCGGGCTCGAATCCGACGATCGCACCTTCATCGCCGCAAAACTCGCCGATGCCGCGCGGCAGGGCGTGCAGCTCGCCGTCTTCCCGCCCGCCGCACTGGACGACGCGCACGCCGAATCGTTCGATGAGCTCGCGGCCCGGATGAGCGCCGCCGTCGATGCGACCGGCGTCGCGGCGGGCATCGGCTGGATCGAGCGCACGGAAGACGGCCGCCTTTACGATAGCTATGCGCTGTGCTTTCCGGGCGGCGCGCGCGTGCGGCATCGCAAGCTGCATGCGACGCGCCGGGGCTTTCACGGCGGCAACGGCTTCACCGTGTTCGACGCGCCCTTCGGCATGCGCATTGGCGTGCTGATCGGCGAGGACAACGATGTCGTCGAGAACGTGCGGATGACGGCGCTGATGGGCGCGACGCTGCTCATCGCGCCGGTGCGCGGCGAGCGGCCGCATCGCGCGACGCTCGCCGCGCGCGCCGCCGACAACGGCATGTATATCGCCTACGGCCACGCATCGGGCGAGCAAGCGCTGATCGTCGGTCCCGATGGCCGCGTGCTCGCGCGTCATGCCGGCGCGAGCGATGGCCTGATCGTCGCGCGCGTGTCGCCTGCGCTGGCGGCGGCGAGCAGCGGACGGCGGGCGTTGGCCGCGCGCCGGCCCGAACTGTACGCGCCGCTCGCGCATCGGGGCAACGCGTATCCGGTTGCGATCGAAACCGAGCGCGCGGCGCCGCGCGGCGCGCTGCCGCTCAGCTTCGCGATCGTCGGCCGGAATCGCGTGATGCGCTGATGCGTTAAAGCGCGCGCGCACGGCATTTCTGTCCCGATACAATCGAGCGACACAGTACGGGACGGAGGCTTCGCACATGGATTTGATCATTCGCCGCGCGGCGCTCGCGGATTCGCGCGGACTTGTCGATATCGGCATGGAAGCGGGGCGCATCGCCGCGATCGAGCCGCATCTTTCGGCGACGGCGCGCGAGGAGATCGATGCGAACGGCTCGCTCGTCACCGCGCCTTTCGTCGATGCGCATTTCCATATGGACGCCACGCTTTCCTACGGCCTGCCGCGCGTGAACGCGTCGGGCACGCTGCTCGAAGGCATCGCGCTGTGGGGCGAACTGAAGCCCGATCTCACGCAGGAAGCGCTCGTCGAGCGGGCGTTGCAGTACTGCGACTGGGCCGTCGCGCGCGGGCTGCTGGCGATCCGTTCTCATGTCGATGTCTGCGATCCGCGCCTGCTCGCCGTCGAGGCGCTCGTCGAAGTGAAGCGGCGCGTGAAGCCGTATCTCGATCTGCAACTCGTCGCGTTTCCGCAAGACGGCGTGTTACGCAGCGCGGGTGCGTTCGAGAACCTGAAGCGCGCGATTGCGCTGGGCGTCGATGTCGTCGGCGGCATTCCGCACTTCGAGCGCACGATGGCGGATGGTGCGGCATCGGTGAAACTGCTGTGCGAATACGCGGCGGAGCAGGGCTTGCGCGTGGACATGCACTGCGACGAGTCCGACGATCCGATGTCGCGTCATATCGAAACGCTCGCGGCGGAAACGCATCGGCTCGGGCTGCATGGGCGTGTGACCGGCTCGCATCTCACGTCGATGCATTCGATGGACAACTACTACGTCAGCAAGCTCATTCCGCTGATGCGCGAGGCGGGCGTGAACGCGATTGCGAACCCGCTCATCAACATCACGTTGCAGGGGCGCTCGGATACGTATCCGAAACGCAGAGGCATGACGCGCGTGCCTGAACTGATGGCGGCGGGCGTCACGGTGGCGTTCGGCCATGATTGCGTGATGGACCCGTGGTACAGCCTCGGCTCCGGCGACATGCTCGAAGTCGCGCATATGGGCCTGCACGTCGCGCAGATGACGGGCGTCGATGCGATGCGCTCGTGCTTCGATGCGGTGACGAAGAATCCGGCGCGAATTCTCGGGCTGGAAGGCTATGGGATCGAAGTGGGATGCAACGCGGATTGCGTGGTGCTCGATGCGCGGGACCCTATCGAGGCGATTCGATTGAGGGCGGCGCGCATCGCGGTCGTGCGACAGGGCAAGGTGGTGAGCCGAAGCCCGGCGGTGCGCGCGGCGTTGTCGCTGGAAGGCCGGCCGTCGCAAGTCGATTTCCGCATCGAGCGGCAATGATTCTCGACGTTGCCGGGCCGGCTTTGCGTCACTGCGCCGACAGATAGAACGCCTGATCGCGCTGCGGCGTGACGCCGACGACAGTGAGCTGGCCGTTCACGACCGTCGCTTCGACGGGCATCGACACGTTATCGAGCAAGCACGCCGCGCCGGTGAAACTGAGCGTGCCGTCGAGCAGATGCTTGCCGCTCGCGCGAGGCTTGAACGTGCCGGTGAACGTGCACGCGACCTGCACGCCCCTGGCGGTGCCGTCGGCCGCGAACGTGATCGTCGATGCGGGCGACACGCCGGTTGCGCTCGTCCACGTGCGCGCGACGTCGTTGATCGAAATCGGGGTGTCGTACGTCGAGTTGTAGTTGCCGTTGAAGCTCGTCGCCGTGGTGTCCGGGCTGACGAAGAGGCTGGTCGTCGCGGAAAGCGTGCTCTTCGCGGTGAAATTGCCGGTCAGCGAGCCGCCGCGGATCGCGCCGAGCGAGTGGAAGCCGTTGGTCGCGGAATCGGTGAACGAGCCGTCGGTCGCGCTCATGATGCCTTCGATCAGCCAGATGAACGAGCCGCCCCGCGTGAAGATGCTGAAGTACTGTCCGTTTTCCAGCACGATCGTCTGCGCCGCCACCGACTGCGACGAGTTCACCGCGCCATACCAGATGCCTTCCGGCAGTGCATGCGACGTCGTCGGAACGCATGACTTCGTGAGATTGCTCAGGTCGGACACGCAGGTTTTGTCGTCGCTGCCGCCGCCTCCGCATGCGGCAAGAATGGGCAGAGCGAGCAGCATCAGTTTCTGGAGCAGTTTCATGTCTTTTTTTGCGTTCCGATTGATTGCAGCGCACGCCCTAAGGCGCGCCGACAACGGGATATCGGAAGGCAGGCATGAAATCTTTAGCGATAAAAAAACCCCGGCCGCACGACCGGGGTTTCACTTGAGCGAGGTGCAGGTCAGTTCGCCGCCGCGCCCGACATCCCGTTATGCCTCAACAACGCATCGATATCCGGCTCCCGTCCACGAAACGCCTTGAACGAATCCATCGCCGGCCGGCTGCCGCCGACTTCCAGAATCTCCCGCCGATAACGCGTGCCCGTGCTCGCGTCCAGCACCGAGCCGTTGCCCGCCCTGGCCGCTTCCTCGAACGCCGCGTACGCATCGGCTGAAAGCACTTCGGCCCACTTGTAGCTGTAGTACCCCGCGGCATACCCGCCCGCGAAGATATGGCTGAAAGTGTTCGGCCAGCGCGAGAACGGCGCTTGCGGAATCACATGGAACCTCTCGTTGATCTCACGCGCGAGGTCGTTCACGTTCTGCGTCGCGTTCGCCGGATCGTAAGACGTGTGCAGCACCATATCGAACATCGAGAACACGATCTGGCGCAGCGTGCCCAGACCGCTCTGGAAGTTCTTCGCGGCGAGCATCTTGTCGAACAGCTCGCGCGGCAGCGGCGCGCCGGTATCGACGTGCGCGGACATGTCGGTGAGCACGTCCCACTCCCAGCAGAAATTCTCCATGAATTGCGACGGCAGTTCGACCGCATCCCACTCGACGCCGTTGATGCCCGACACGCCCAGCTCGTCCACACGCGTGAGCATGTGATGCAGCCCGTGCCCGAACTCGTGGAACAGCGTGATCACTTCGTCGTGCGTGAAGCACGCGGGCTTGCCGCCGACCGGCGCGGAGAAGTTGCAGGTGAGATACGCGACCGGCGTCTGCACGCCGCCTTGCGTGCGCTTGTGACGTGAACGCGCGTCGTCCATCCACGCGCCGCCGCGCTTGCCTTCGCGCGCGTAAAGATCGAGATAGAACTGCGCGACGAGCGTGCCGTCCTTGTTTTCGACGCGGAAGAAGCGCACGTCGGGGTTCCACACGGCGGCCTCGTCGCGGCGAATCGACACGTTGAAAAGCGTTTCCGTGACCTTGAAGAGACCCTTCAGCACGGCTTCCTGCGGAAAGTACTGCTTCACTTCGTTTTCGGAGAACGAATAACGCTTCTGACGCAGCTTTTCGGCCGCATACGCGATATCCCACGGCTGAAGCTCGGGCATGCCGAGTTCCGTCGCGGCGAAAGCGCGCAGTTCCATCCAGTCGTTCTCGGCGTAAGGACGCGCGCGTTTCGCGAGATCTTCGAGGAAGGCGATGACCTGCGCGGGCGACTCGGCCATCTTCGGCGCGAGCGACACTTCCGCGAAATTCTGATAGCCGAGCGTCTTCGCTTCTTCCTCGCGCAGCTTCAGATTTTCGACGACGTTCGCCGTGTTGTCCCATTCGGCTTTGCCGCCGCCATAGGTCGCGCCGAGCTCGGACGCGCGCGTGACGTACGCGCGGTACATCGCTTCGCGCATCGGGCGATGTTCGGCATATTGCAGCACCGGGAAATACGACGGGAAATGCAGCGTGAATTTCCAGCCCTGCTTGCCGTCGCGCTGGGCGGCTTCGCGGGCCGCTTCGATCACGTCATCGGGCAGGCCGGCGAGATCGCTCTCCTGCGTGACGACATACGCATAAGCGTTCGTCGAATCGAGCACGTGATCGGAGAACGCCTTCGCGAGCGCAGCCTGCTCTTCCTGCAATTGCGCGAACCGCGGCTTGCGGTCTTCGGGCAGTTCAGCGCCGGAAAGGCGGAAGTCGCGCAGCGAATTCTCGAGGATTTTCTTGCGCTCGGCGGACAACCCGGCGAATTCCGTGCCGGCGGCAATCGCCTTGTACTTCTCGTACAGCGCGAGATTCTGGCCGACGCTCGCGGAAAATTCGGTGACGCGCGGCAGGTTTTCGGCGTGGGCGGCACGCAGTTCCGGCGTATCGGCGACCGCGTTCAGATGGCCGATGACGCCCCACGCGCGCGACAGTTTTTCCGATTCCTGCTCGACCGCCTCGACGACGTCCTTCCAGGTCGCGGGCGTCTCGGGCGCGGCCGCGCGATCGACGGCGGCTTTCGCATCGGCGAGCAGCACGTCGAGCGCCGGCGTGACGTGCGCGGGCTCGATTTCGCCAAAACGCGGAAGATCGGAAAAATCGAGCAGCGGATTGGCTGCTGCCGTGTTGGAGGTATTGGTGGTATCGCTCATGGCTCTCCCGTTCTGGTGTTGGGTGAAGCGCACGTCGCGGGGTGGGCAGCACGCCCCGCGCCGGCTCGTTTGGAGATTATTGGGGCGGGCGGGGCAAATTCCAATTGATTGTTTTTAAGGGGGCGATGAACGGTGGTTCGCCCCCGCGCCGCGGCTCAGGCCTGCGCCGCGCGTTCGGCCGCCTCGATGGTGTTCACGAGCAGCATCGTGATGGTCATCGGGCCGACGCCGCCCGGCACCGGCGTGATGGTGCCGGCCACTTCCTTCACCGCGGCGAAATCGACGTCGCCGCACAGCTTGCCTTCGTCGTTGCGGTTCATGCCGACGTCGATGACCGTCGCGCCGGGCTTCACCATGTCCGCAGTGACGATGTTGCGCCGTCCGACCGCCGCGACGATCACATCGGCGTCGCGGGTGTGCTTGCCGAGATCGCGCGTCTTGCTATGACAAATCGTGACGGTCGCGCCGGCTTCGAGCAAGAGCAGCGCCATCGGCTTGCCGACGATGTTCGAACGGCCGATCACCACCGCGTTCGCGCCTTTCAGGTCGATCTCGTGCGCCTCGAACATCTTCATGATGCCGTAGGGCGTGCACGGGCGGAAAAGCGGTTTGCCGGTCAGCAGCGCGCCCGCATTGGCGACGTGAAAACCATCGACATCCTTCTGCGGCGCGATTGCTTCGATCACCTTGTGGCTGTCGATATGCGCGGGAAGCGGCAGTTGCACGAGAATGCCGTGAATCGACGCATCGGCGTTGAGCTTCGCGATGTGCGCGAGCAGCTCGTTTTCCGTGAGCGTCGCGGGGAAGCGGTCCATCACCGAGTGCAGGCCGTTGTCCTGGCACGCCTTCACTTTGTTGCGGACGTAGACTTCGCTCGCGGGGTTGTCGCCGACGAGCACGACGGCCAGGCCCGGCTTGTGTCCACGAGCGGTGAGGGCGGCGGCGCGGCGGGCGACATCCGCGCGAAGAGTCTTGGAAAGGGCGTTGCCGTCGATGAGTTGGGCGGTCATGGCGAATCGGATCGAGAATGGGCGAGGGCGCGAGGGCATGAAGCTGGCGCCGTGCCCGCGGCTCTGTGCGGCTGCGGTGCGCGGCGCTCGCGCGGGGTGCTGGGCGCATTTTCGGCCAATGCGCCCCTGGGAAAGGGCGAAATTATACCGCCGGGGGCATTCCCGCGTTCTGACTCGCCGTTGCCGCCAATCTTCCGATGCTTACTGAGTGACCGCCTGCCAGGACGAATCCGGGTCGAACGACTTGATCGCGGCCGCGCGCTGGATCGACGCGGGGCCGAGATCCTTCTCGTAGATCTGCCCGTCCTGATTGACGATGAAGGTCATCACGCCGGTCTGGCCGTAGCGCGCGGGCGTCGCGATCAGGCCGAAACCGTCCTTGAGTTGCCCGCCCTGCATGTAATTCTTCGCGCCGCCTTGCGCGTGCGCACCCTGCGCCGTCAGGATGCGGTAGTGGTAGCCGTAGTAGCCGTCCTTGTCGGTCGGCTTGTTCGGCATCGTCGCGGCCAGCGGCCCAAGCGGGCTGTCGGGCTCGCCGGGCGCCGAGTGCCAGTAGAGGCCGTCGTGTTTGCCGCTCGTGCTGACGAAGCGGTCGGCGTAGCGGTCCGCCGCCTTGCGATAGTCGTTTTGCGCGGCGACGTAGGCGAGCGCGACCTGCATCGCCGAGTTTTCGTTGCGGCCGATGCGCCGCGTCAGCATTTCGTCGTGCGCGGCGCGCATGTCGAAGCGCCAGCCGTTCGCGACCTTCACGAGCGGAATCGGCAGCGTCCAGCCGCTCGTGCCCGCTTCGATATGCGCGGCCGGGCGGCCATCGAGCGGCTCCTTATCCTCGACGATGCGGTGTTGCTGCGCCCAGGCGCCGAGATAGGCGTAGATGTCCTCCCTGCCGATCGCGCCCTCGGGCACGTAACGCCGGTGATCCTTGCCGAGCACTTTGGCGAGCGCGGTTTCATCGTTGGTGGCGATGGCGTCGGTGAGCGCCTCCGCCGCGGCTTCAGCCGTCGGATACACGGCCTGCGCCCTGAGCGCCGGGGCGCCGAACGCGAGCGACACGGCGATGAGCGCGCGCAGCAAGGGCTTGCTGATTGAAGCGGATGCTTGATTACGGGTCATGTCGGGCTCCTGGTTCTGGCGTTCGCCGCGTGCGTGCGCGGCGCGTGGGCCTTGCATCGGACATCAACGGCGATGAAAACCGCCGCCGCCGCCGCCTCGCTGGAACCCGCCGCCCCCGCGCTCGAATCCGCCGCCTCCGCGCTGCACGCCGCCGCCGCCCCCGCCGAAGCCGCCGCCACCGCCCGCCTCGCGCTGTACGCCGCCGCCCCTGCCGCCGACAGGCTCGTGCGACCGGTTCGCGAGCGACTCGCGGCTCGCCTGTCCGCGCTGCGCGTCCTGCCGCGCGCCATTGCCGTCGCCCGCGCCGCGCAGCGCGTTGTCGCGGTTCACGTTCTGCGAGCGCTGGCGCAGGTCGCTCGTGTCGCGCGCGTTCGGGCCGCCCTGTTGCCGGATGCTCTGCGCTCTCTGGCTTGCCGATTCGTTGAGGTTCTGCCCGGTGCGCTGCTGCAGCGTCTGCGCGGCCTGCGCGCGCGCGTCCTCGCGTCCGCGAAACTGGTTGGCGTTCGCGCCGCGATTCACGTTGTTCAAATTCTGGCGGTTCGCCGCGACATTGGTGCGGTTGAACTGCGGATCGTTGCGGTTCCAGCGCACGTTGTTGCTGTTCGCGGTGATGCGGTTGTTCGTGTTGATGTTGTTGTAACGGTTCACGTTGACATTCACGTCGCCGTGGCCCCAGTTGCAGTTGCCCCACAGAGAATTCACGACCGCCACGCCCGCGCCGAACGCGAGGCCCGACATGAAGCCCGTTGCGATCGCGTAGCCGGGCGGCGGCGGCACATAGACCGGCGGATACGCGGGATACGGCCACGTGCCGTAGACGACCGTCGGGTTATACGTCGGCACATAGACGACTTGCGGATTGGCCGGCTCGATCTGGATCACCGTCGTGCTGGTGGTCGTGCTGCCGGGCGGCGGCGGCGCCGTCGTGACCTTCTGCTGCTCGGTCGTCTTGAGATTGCCCGCCTTTTGCGCCGCGCTGCGCAGACGCTGCACCGAGTCCATCACGTCGCTGGGCTGCGCGATGAAGGCATTGCCGAGCTGCGTCACCCAGTCGATCTTGGAGGCCATCGTCGCGAGCGCCTGCGGGAACGCGACGAGCGATTGCACGCTCGGGTCCCAGGGCTCGGACTGCACGGCTTTCACCGCGTCGTCGCCCTTGACGTTCGGGTTCGCTTTCGACCACGCCTGCGCTTCGGTGACTTGCGACGGATACGTCGACGCCATCAGCACCTGCGCGAGCAGTGCGTCGGGATAGAGCGCGACGGGCGCGGTGAGCGCGTCGAGCTGCTGATTGGTGAGTTTCTGGCTCGCGGGCGCGGCGGCCTGCGTTTGCGCGTGCGCGACGTTCGCATGCCACGCGAGAAGCGGCATCGCGGTGAGCGTGGCGGCGAGCACGATCGAGCTCAGCGTGCCGGTGCGCGAACCATTGACGAGATTTCGTTTCGACATCGAGTCCCCCGTGCAAGACGTTGCACTGCCTGTTGCGCGTTGCCGGATTGAAGCGAAGGAATCAGGCCTTGAGCGGCGTGATTCAGCCAATATCACTTTTCAGTTCGGCAGACAACGGGGCTTCGGAGGGAAGAAAAGGCGGGCGCGTTTGCTGCGAAAATCGCATCAAAGCGCGCTGCCATGCGCGACTGCGGCCGGCGCGAAAACGCCGGCCGCAGAAGGGGAAGGGAAGCGTTACTGTTGCGGCTTGTTGGACAGCGCGAGGCGCAGCAGATCCGCGACGGTATTCACGGAGAGCTTCTCCATGATGTTCGCGCGATGCGCTTCGACCGTCTTGATGCTGATGCCGAGATCGTCGGCGATCTGCTTGTTGAGCCGCCCCGCGATGATGCGCTCGAGCACCTGATGCTCGCGCGCCGTCAGCTTGCCGAGGCGCTCGGCGGCGGCGCGCTGCTGCTGCACGCTCGTGCTCTCGCTGCGCGCCTTCTCCAGCATGCGCTCCACGAGCTTGCGCAGTTCGGCTTCGTCGAACGGCTTTTCGATGAAGTCCATCGCGCCTTTTTTCATGGTCGAGACGGCCATCGGCACGTCGCCGTGACCCGTCACGAAGATGATCGGCAGGAGCGAGTTCTCGGCGATGAGCTTTTCCTGCAATTCGAGACCCGTCATGCCGGCCATGCGCACGTCGAGAATCAGACAGGAGATCGCGCCGGAATGGCTGATCGGCAAATAGACGTCGAGGAACGATTCCGCGCTGGAGAAGCATTGAACCCGATAGCCGTTTGCTTCGAGCAGCCAGCGCAAGGAATCACGCACGGCTTCGTCATCGTCGACGACGAAGACGGTTTCCTGAGTGGTGACTGTGCTCATAGTTCTCCCGTAACTGTTTGTTGTCTCGTATGTTCGTCCTGCGCATCCGTGCCGCCTGAGCCCGAACCGCCTTCCACTTCGCCGATCGGCAGGCTGCAGTGGAAAGTCGCGCCGGTCACGTGCCCGTCCGCTTCGACGTTGTTGACCACCCAAAGGCGTCCGCGATGCGACTCGATGATCGAGCGGCAGATATTCAGACCCATGCCCATGCCGTCGGATTTCGTGCTGTAGAACGGCTCGAAGAGGCGTTCCGCGGTCGCTTCGTCCACGCCCGGACCCTGATCGACCACGCTGATGCAAACGAAGCCGCCGTCCATGCGCTGCACGACGACGCGTATCACCGGATCGACGGCGTTCGGCTTCGCATCATGCATGGCTTCCGCGGCATTTTTCAACAGGTTGACCAACACTTGTTCGATCAAAACCGGATCGACGTAGATCACCGGCATGCGCGAGCGGATTTCGGTGACCATGCGGATCTTGCGTTTGCGCGCCTCGATCTCCGCAAGACCGACCGCGTCCGCGACGATATCCGCGACGCGCGCGGCCTGGCGCTTCGGTTCCGAGCGTTTCACGAATTCGCGGATGCGCTTGATGATCATGCCCGCGCGCACGGCCTGCTGGGCGGTCTTTTCGAGCACGGGAAGGAGCGTCTCCTGCGTCATGCGGCCGGATTTGACCAGCGCGACGCAGCCCGAGCAGTAGTTGTTGATGGCGGCGAGCGGCTGATTCAGCTCGTGCGCGAGCGACGACGCCATTTCGCCCATCGTCATGAGACGGCTCGTGAACTGCAGCTTTTCTTCCTGCTGATGCGCGAGTTCCTGCGCCTGCTTGCGCTGCGTGATGTCGGTCGCGATCTGCATCTGCGCGAGATGGCCGTCCACCCACTGGATGTACTGGCGGCGCACTTCGAACCATTTCTGGATGCCTTCGACATAGACCTCCTGCGCGTCCGCCGAGCTTTCGGTAAGCGCGGTGGCGGGCAGGCCCGCGAAGGTATCGACCATGTCGATGTCGTCGGACGAGCTTTGCGAGCCGCCGTCGAACGCGGCGCCGGCGAGCTCCAGATGGCCGTCCGGGCGAATGCCGAACAGATGCCGGTAATAGCGGTTCGCGAAGAGCAGTTCGGCTTCGTCGGCGGCGAGCACGGACACGGCGGCGTCGAGGCTTTCGAGCACCGTGGTGAAGCGCTCGTGCGCGGCGGCGAGTTCCTCGCGCGCGCGCTTGGGCTCGGTGATGTCAGTCATCGACGACATCCAGCCGGTCTGACGCCCCGAGCTGTCGATGAGCGGCGAGACGTAGAGCCGCGCGTGGAAGAACGAGCCGTCCTTGCGGCGCACGCGCAGCTCGAATCCGGAAGAGGGCGCCTTGCCGCGCAAGGTCATGTCGAGCTGACGCTGCATCTCCGGGTACGCGTCGCGCGGCCAGTACGGGAACGGCGCATTCTTGCCGACGAGATCGCTTTCGTCCCAGCCCGTCATGCGGCAGAAGGCCGGATTCACGTGCGTGATGCGGCCGTGCATGTCGAGCACACGCATGCCGATCAGCACCGAGTTTTCCATCGCGCGGCGGAAAAACGCTTCAGCGTAGAGCGCCTGCTGCGCCTCGAAACGCTGGCGCGTATGCTTCCAGAGACTCCACAAGCTCCACAGTACGAAGCACGACAGGCCGGCGACGAGCCAGACGAGCGTGTTGTTGGTGAAGTTCGTGAGCTGCGGATACGAATACACGCGCACCGAAAGCCCCTGGCCGGGCGGGTCGAGCGGCAGGTCGTAGAACATGTCGCGCGGCAGGCGCGGGCGGCTCGAGGTGGTCGCGAGCTCGCGGTTGTTCAGATCGGTGATGGAGATCTTGTACTTCGCCGACAGTTCGCTCGGAATGTCGTGCTTGAGAATGCCTTCGATCGAGAACACCGCCGCGATCGAGCCGAGAAACTCGCGGTCGCGGAAAACGGGCGTCTGCAGCGTGATATAGCCGTTGCCGAGGTCGTCATAGAGCAACGGCGAGTAGACTTGGCGGCGAGTGGTGCGCGCTTCCTCGAAGGCGGCTTGCACGGCCTCGTCCATCTGCGTTTCGTTCGGCTTCGCGAGGCGCGATCCGAGCACGGGCAGCGGCGTATTGGGCCAGCGAGGCTTATGCTCGCTCGTGTACCAGTTCATGTAGAGGATCTCGGGATGCCCCTGCATGATGTCGGTGGAGGATGTCTGGAAGGTTTGCGGGTCGCCGTGACCGGTGGCGATGTCGCGCGCGAGCGCCTGAATCTGCTCCTGCGCGCCCGTCATCGACAGGCGTATTTGTTGCTGTGCCCACGCGACATTTCGGTACAGCGTGTCTTCCTGCTGCTGTTGCTCGCGCCGGTTCAGGCTCCAGAGGATGAGACTCATCACCACCAGAAATACGAGGATGGAAATAAGCGGCGTGAGTAAATAGGAGTTCGACCACCACGGTCCGTGGTGCCAGCGGGAGGGCGAGGCGTCGGTCGGCTTGCGCGCGGACCTCGCCGAGCGTTTGATCAGCCGTTCGGTCAACATGGAAGCGATTGTAACGCACCACCTGATTGTTAAATGGCGTAAAAAGACGGTAAAGAAGCCTCAACCGCCGGAAATGGAGGAGAAACATCTGAACAAAAAAGTCTTATCGGACGGTGCGTTGCAGCAATTTTTCGTATGGTGAGATGAACTCTCATGATTTGAAAAATTCCTTGCGTCATGATCTCGACCCTCTTTAGAATTGCCGGCACGCGGCCAGTGCCCGCCTTTCCGTGTCTTCGCGCGCGGGCGTGCGCCGGCGGTTTTCAGAGAGTGTTCCTCACATCAGGAGACGAGCATGTCCGCTGTACCCGACGAAGTTCTCAAATATGTCGCCAACGCCAAGGACGACGATCCCCAGGAAACCGCCGAGTGGCTGGACGCGCTCGACGGCGTGATTTCCGCGGTCGGTCCTGATCGCGCGCACTACCTGATCGAGAAACAAATCGAATTCGCTCGCGTGCACGGCGAGCACCTGCCGTTCTCGGCGAACACGCCGTACATCAACACGATTCCCGTCGCGTCGCAGTCGAAGATCCCCGGCGATCAGGACATCGAACACCGCATCCGCTCGTACACGCGCTGGAACGCCATCGCCATGGTGCTGCGCGCGGGCAAGGACACCAACGTCGGCGGGCATATCGCTTCGTTCGCATCGGCGGCCACGCTGTACGACGTCGGCTTCAACCACTTCTGGCACGCACCGTCGAAAGAGCACGGCGGCGACCTCGTGTTCGTGCAGGGCCACTCGTCGCCGGGCGTGTACTCGCGCGCGTTCCTGCTTGGCCGTCTGAACGAAAAGCAACTGAACAACTTCCGCCAGGAAGTGGGCGGCGAGGGCATCTCGTCGTATCCGCATCCGTGGCTGATGCCGGATTTCTGGCAATTCCCGACCGTCTCGATGGGCCTCGGCCCGATCATGGCCATCTATCAGGCGCGCTTCATGAAGTACATGCAGGCGCGCGGCATGGCCAAGACCGAGGGCCGCAAAGTCTGGGCGTTCCTGGGCGACGGCGAGACCGACGAGCCGGAATCGCTCGGCGCGATCGGCATGGCCGGCCGCGAGCGTCTGGACAACCTCGTGTTCGTCATCAACTGCAACCTGCAGCGCCTGGACGGCCCGGTGCGCGGCAACGGCAAGATCATCCAGGAACTGGAAAGCGAATTCCGCGGCGCGGGCTGGAATGTCATCAAGGTAATCTGGGGCAGCCGCTGGGACGCGCTCTTCGCACGCGACAAGTCCGGCGCGCTGATGCGCCGCATGATGGAAGTCGTCGACGGCGAATACCAGACGTACAAGTCGGAGTCGGGCGCGTTCGTGCGCGAACACTTCTTCAACACGCCGGAACTGAAGGCGCTGGTGTCCGACTGGTCCGATGACGACATCTGGAACCTGAACCGCGGCGGCCACGATCCGCACAAGATCTACGCGGCTTTCGACGCAGCGACCAAGACGAAGGGCGCGCCGACCGTCATCCTCGCCAAGACCATCAAGGGTTATGGCATGGGCGAGCACGGCCAGGCGATGAACATCACGCACCAGCAGAAGAAGCTGCCGATCGACACGCTGAAGAAATTCCGCGACCAGTTCCGTCTGCCGCTCACCGACGAACAGATCGCCGACGTGCCGTACCTCACGTTCGAGGAAGGCTCGAAAGAACTCGAGTACATGCGCCAGAAGCGCATGGACCTGGGCGGTTATCTGCCGACGCGCCGCGAGAAGGCGGAATCGCTGCCGGTGCCGGCGCTCGCCGCGTTCGAACCGCTGCTGAAGGGCACGGGCGAAGGCCGCGAAATCTCCACGACGATGGCGTTCGTGCGGATTCTCAACATCCTCCTGAAGGACAAGGCGCTCGGCAAGCGCGTCGTGCCGATCGTCCCGGACGAGTCGCGCACCTTCGGCATGGAAGGCCTGTTCCGCCAGATCGGCATCTGGAATCAGGAAGGCCAGAAGTACGTGCCGGAAGATTCCGATCAGCTCATGTTCTACAAGGAATCGACGACGGGTCAGATTCTGCAGGAAGGCATCAACGAAGCCGGTGGCATGTGTGACTGGATCGCGGCCGCGACGTCGTATTCGACGCACGGCGAGATCATGATCCCGTTCTACATCTTCTATTCGATGTTCGGCTTCCAGCGCATCGGCGATCTGGCGTGGGCCGCGGGCGACATGCGCTCGCGCGGCTTCCTGCTCGGCGGCACCGCGGGCCGCACGACGCTCAACGGCGAAGGCCTGCAGCACGAAGACGGCCACTCGCTCCTGTGGGCGGCGTCGATCCCGAACTGCGTGAGCTACGACCCGACGTTCGGCTACGAACTCGCGGTCATCATGCAGGACGGCCTGCGCCGCATGGTCGCGGATCAGGAAGACGTGTACTACTACATCACGGTGATGAACGAGAACTACGAGCATCCGGCGATCCCGCAAGGCGATGCCGTGGCTTCGGACATCATCAAGGGCATGTACTCGTTCCGCAAGTCCGACGCGCCCGCCAAGGCGCACGTCCAGCTCATGGGCGCGGGCACGATCTTCAACGAAGTGATCGCCGCCGCCCAGTTGCTGAAAGACGACTGGGGCGTGTCCGCCGATCTCTGGAGCGTGCCGAGCTTCACCGAGCTCGCGCGCGAAGGTCAGGCCGTCGAGCGTTACAACCTGCTGCATCCGACGGAAGAGAAGCGCGTGGCGCACGTCACGAAGCTGCTCACGGGCGCGAAGGGTCCGGTGATCGCATCGACGGACTACATCCGGGCGCTGACCGACCAGATCCGCGCGTTCGTGCCGCAGAAGTTCGTGGTGCTCGGCACCGACGGCTACGGCCGCTCGGATACGCGTGAAGCGCTGCGCCACTTCTTCGAAGTCGACCGCTACTGGGTGACGCTGGCCGCGTTGAACGCGCTGGCCGACGAAGGCACGATCGAGCGCAAGGTCGTCGCCGAGGCGATCAAGAAGTACAACCTCGACCCGTCCAAACCCAACCCGATGACCGTCTAAAGGCATCGCCCCCGTGCGTTGTGACGCGGCCTCTCTCCGAAGCGGAGGGAGGCCGCGTGCAGCCCAGGAGACACTAATAATGAGTCAAGCGATCGAAGTCAAAGTGCCGGACATCGGCGATTACAAGGACGTCCCCGTGATCGAAGTGCTGGTCAAGGTGGGCGATACCGTGGAGCCCGAGCAGTCGCTCGTCACGCTCGAATCCGATAAAGCCACGATGGACGTGCCGAGCTCGGCAGCGGGCGTCGTGAAGGAAATCAAGATCAAGGTGGGCGACAACGTGTCGGAAGGCACGCTGATCGTCGTGCTGGAAGGCGGCGCGTCCGCCGCCGCGCCGGCTCCGGCGGCTGCCCCCGCATCCGCGCCGGCCGCCGCGCCTGCGCCCGCGCCCGCCGCGGCGTCGGGCGGCGGTTCCGTCGACGTGAAAGTGCCGGACATCGGCGATTTCAAGGACATTCCGGTCATCGAGATCGCCGTGAAGGTGGGCGACAAGGTGGAGAAAGAACAGTCGCTCGTCACGCTCGAATCCGACAAGGCGACGATGGACGTCCCGAGCCCCGCCGCGGGCACGGTGAAGGAACTGAAGGTCAAGATCGGCGACACGGTCTCCGAAGGCACGCTGATTCTCGTGCTCGAAGGTGGCGCGGATAGCGCGGCGGCAGCGCCGTCGCCCGCTCCCGCTCCCGCCGCCGCGAAGGAAGTGCCGTCGGATGCGCCCGCGAAACCCGCGCCCGCGCCGAAGGAAGCACCGTCCGCGCTCGCGCAGGCGCCCGTGATGCCTGCCGGCGACGGCACGCGCACGTCGAGTCATGCATCGCCGTCGGTGCGCAAGTTCGCGCGCGAACTGGGCGTCGATGTGTCGCGCGTGCGCGGCACGGGGCCCAAGAACCGCATCACGCAAGGCGACATCACCGCGTTCGTGAAGGGCGTGATGTCCGGTCAGGGCGCGGCGCCTGCCGCTGCCGCTCCGGCTGGCGGTGGCGGCGGCGAGCTGGGCCTGCTGCCGTGGCCGAAGATCGACTTCACGAAGTTCGGTCCGGTCGATCCGAAGCCGCTCTCGCGCATCAAGAAGATCTCGGGTGCGAACCTGCATCGCAACTGGGTGATGATCCCGCACGTCACGAACAACGACGAAGCCGACATCACCGAGCTCGAAGAACTGCGCGTGAAGCTCAACAAGGAGCACGAGAAAGCGGGCGTGAAGTTCACGATGCTCGCGTTCGTCATCAAGGCCGTGGTTTCGGCGCTCAAGAAGTTCCCGGACTTCAACGCGAGCCTGGACGGCGACAACCTCGTCTTCAAGCAGTACTACCACATCGGTTTCGCGGCCGATACGCCGAACGGTCTCGTCGTTCCGGTGATCCGCGACGCCGACAAGAAGGGCCTCGTCGATATCGCCAAGGAGATGGCGGACCTGTCGAAGCTCGCGCGCGATGGCAAGCTCAAGCCCGATCAGATGCAGGGCGGCTGCTTCTCGATCTCGTCGCTGGGCGGCATCGGCGGGACGCACTTCACGCCGATCATCAACGCGCCCGAAGTCGCGATCCTCGGGCTGTCGCGCGGCTATCAGAAGCCGGTGTGGGACGGCAAGCAGTTCGTGCCGCGCCTCACGCTGCCCATGTCGCTGTCGTACGACCATCGCGTCATCGACGGTGCGGCCGCCGCGCGCTTCAACGCGTATCTGTCGGCGATTCTGGCGGATTTCCGTCGCGTCATTCTCTGATCGTCTGATCTGGCCGACGGCGGAACCTCGGGCGTGTGCCTGAGGTTCCATCCGCACATCTCTTAGGGGACAACATGAGTCTCGTCGAACTAAAAGTACCCGACATCGGCGACTTCTCCGATGTCGATGTCATCGAAGTCAATATCAAGCCCGGCGACGCCATTGAAAAGGAACAGGGCGTCATCACGCTCGAAACCGACAAGGCCACGATGGAAGTGCCCGCCGATGTCGCGGGCACGATCAAGGAAGTGAAGGTCAAGCAGGGCGACAAGGTGTCGCAAGGCTCGGTCATCGCGATGATCGAAACGGAAGGCGCGGCTGCCGCGGCCGCGCCGGCCGCTGCGCCCGCACCGGCTGCGGCTGCTCCGGCGCCGGCGCCGGCTTCGGGCGGCGGCGTGCAGGACGTGAAGGTGCCGGACATCGGCGACTTCAAGGACATTCCGGTCATCGAAATTCACGTGAAGCCGGGCGATACGGTCGAGAAGGAGCAGTCGCTCATCACGCTCGAATCCGACAAGGCGACGATGGACGTGCCGTCGCCCGCCGCGGGCACGGTGAAGGAAGTGAAGGTCAAGGTGGGCGACAACGTGTCGGAAGGCACGCTGGTGCTGACGCTCGAAGGCGGTGCGGTTGCCGCCGCGCCTCAGAAGGCGGCTCCGGCTCCGGCGCCGGCCGCAGCCCCGACGCCCGCACCGCAGGCCGGCAGCTATTCCGGCTCGGCGGATGTCGAATGCGACATGCTCGTGCTCGGCGCGGGCCCCGGCGGTTATTCGGCGGCGTTCCGCGCAGCCGATCTCGGCATGAAGACCGTGCTCGTCGAACGTTACTCGACGCTCGGCGGCGTGTGCCTGAACGTCGGCTGCATTCCGTCGAAGGCGCTCTTGCACACCGCGCTCGTGATGGATGAAACGAAGGAGCTGGCCGCGCACGGCATCAGCTTCGGCGAGCCGAAGATCGATCTCGACAAGCTGCGCGGCTTCAAGGAAGGCGTCGTCAAGAAGCTGACCGGCGGTCTCGCGGGCATGGCGAAGGCGCGCAAGGTGACGGTCGTGACGGGCGTCGGCAATTTCGTCGATCCGAATCACATGGAAGTGCAGGGGCCGGACGGCAAGAAGGTCGTCAAGTTCAAGCAGGCGATCATCGCGGCCGGTTCGCAAGCCGTGAAGTTGCCGTTTTTCCCGGACGATCCGCGTGTCGTCGATTCGACCGGCGCGCTCGAACTGCGTCAGATTCCGAAGCGCATGCTGGTGGTGGGCGGCGGCATTATCGGCCTGGAAATGGCGACGGTGTATTCGACGCTCGGCTCGGACATCGATGTCGTCGAAATGCTCGACGGCCTGATGCTCGGCGCGGACCGCGATCTCGTGAAGGTCTGGGAGAAGTTCAACAGCAAGCGTTTCACCAACGTCATGCTGAAGACCAAGACGACCAAGGCCGAAGCGAAGGAAGACGGCATCTACGTGACCTTCGAAGGCGAGAAGGCGCCGGCCGAACCGCAGCGTTACGACCTCGTGCTGCTCGCGGTCGGCCGCAGCCCGAACGGCGGCAAGATCGGCGCGGACAAGGCGGGCGTCGCGGTGACGGATCGCGGCTTCATCGACGTCGACAAGCAGATGCGCACCAACGTGCCGCACATCTTTGCGATCGGCGATCTCGTCGGCCAGCCGATGCTCGCGCACAAGGCCGTGCACGAAGGTCACGTCGCGGCGGAAGCGGCGCACGGCGAGAAGGCGTATTTCGATGCGCTGCAGATTCCGTCCGTCGCTTATACGGACCCGGAAGTGGCGTGGGCGGGCAAGACGGAAGATCAGTGCAAGGCCGAAGGCATCAAGTTCGGCAAGGCCGTGTTCCCGTGGGCCGCATCGGGCCGCGCGATCGCCAATGGCCGCGACGAAGGTTTCACCAAGCTCATTTTCGATGAGGAAACGCATCGCGTGATCGGCGGCGGCATCGTCGGTCTGAATGCGGGCGATCTGATCAGCGAAGTGTGCCTCGCGATCGAAATGGGCGCGGATGCGACCGACATCGGCAAGACGATCCACCCGCACCCGACGCTCGGCGAATCGGTCGGCATGGCGGCGGAACTGTACGAAGGCGTGTGCACGGACTTGCCGCCGCAGCGCAAGAAGTAAGCTCCGGCGCTGAAGGTTGAAGCGCAAAAGGCGCGCTCCGGAAACGGGGCGCGCCTTTTTTCATGCGCGAGCGGCAAACGGCAGACGACAAAAAACCCGGCGCGATGGCCGGGTTTTTCGTGATGCGTGCTGCACTACGCCGGGCAGAACCCGGCAGCAAACTTAGGCAACCGACTTCTTCGCGACGCGCGAAGCTTGTTCCGTCGCTTGCGTAGCAGCCTTCGTCGCAGCCGTGGCAGCGGCGTTGAAGTTGCTTTCAGCGATTTCGACAGCTTGCTTCGTTGCCTTGTGAACCGTTTCGTACGTCGTGTTGGCGGCGGTGATGGCCGACTTCATCACGGCGACAGCGGTTTCCGAACCGGCCGGTGCGTTCTTGGCGACGTTGTCGACGAGCGTTTGCACCTTGCGGTTCTGCTCTTCGTACTGCGCTTCCGCGACGCGGGCGAATTCGGCTTGCGTGGCCGATGCGATTTCATACAGGTGACGGCCGTACGACAGCACTTTTTCCGCGACCGGCTGGGTCAGGCTGGCTTGCAGCGCGAGCAGTTCTTGCGCGTCCTTCACCGACAGCGCGCGCTGTGCGTTTTCCTGGCTTTCGGCCAGCGTGGACTTCACGACTTGCAGGTTCAGTTCGACGAGCTTTTCAACGCCTTCGAATGCCTTGTTCGTGAGGCCGAACAGCGTGTCGAAGTTGGCTTTCTGTGCAGCGGCGATTTGCTCGGGGGTCAACAGCGTCATCTCAGGCTCCTGATGGCCGACCCATCAAAGCGCGGGTCGTGGTTTGGTAGATCCGGCTCGGCGAACCTGCCGGTTAGTGCAACTGCGATTGGTGCGTCGCAACATGAAGCCCATTTTAGAGATATTCCGTTGGATGTCAAGCACTTTTTGTGCGTCGCACCATCGGAGAAAATCGTTGTTAAACAAGAGCTTACTTTGTGGGGAAGGAGAGAAATGCGTGCGGGGAAACCCCTAGCTGCCTACACCTGGACGGGGCCGCAAGACACGGTGTTCTCCCTCGCATGCTCCGATGAAAGCACGGCTGCATGAACTCTTGATGTTGCCCTTGCCGCGATGCAAAAGGAGGTTTCTCATGCATGTCTTATTTTTAAGACGCCGCCGTACACCAAATTGTTGAAGAAACGTTAACATTTCGGCTGCCCAAACTGCCGCAAGCGGTGCGGGCCGTGGCTGCACCCCATTCCCTCGATCGAAAATCTGCGTTTTGTCCGACCTGATTCACCGGTTCGACTAAAGTCGTGGAAAGTTTTGCCGATAGTGCGTGTGTCGTCGGGCAGAAAAGGGCACTGTCGGCAGCACGGTTTCGCCGCGTCGATCGTTTCTTCCGATCGCGGCGCGTGGTCGATCGGCAATAAGCAATCACGGCTTACAACTCGGTTTAACGAGTGCCCATAAGTACTTAATATTGCTTAAATTTCGTAGCTTCACTACACTTGGCGGTACTCTCCAGCCGCCCAACAGAACACTAATGAAAACCGAAATGTTTTCGTCGTTGAAGATGGTGCACGGCGTGGCGATGCGCTCCGCATTGTCCCTCGCCGTCTCCATCGCAGTCGCGACGTCCTTCGCAGCGGTTCCGGCTGAAGCCCTCGCGAAGACCACTACCACCGCAACCAAGACAGCAAAGAAGCCCGTCAAAGCTGAAAAACCGGCGCGCGTGGCGAAGACCACGCTCCGGGCGCCGAAGCCGGCGAAGGCCGCGAAAGTCGCCGCCGCCGATGACGACGACGACGCGCCCCGCGCGTCGAAGAAGCGCCGCGTCGCCTATCGCATGGAGCCGCACGCGCGCCGCGCCGCGGTGCACGCGGTGGCATTCCAGCCGCGCGCGACGTCGGTCGGCCAGGCGTTCGGGCTGCATGACACGCCCGACAGCCTCGCGCTGCGTTCGAGCGTCGCCTATGTCGTCGATCAGAACACGTCCGAGACGCTCTTCGACAAGAACTCGCGCGCCGTCGTGCCCATCGCGTCGATCACCAAGCTGATGACGGCCATGGTCGTGCTCGACTCGCACATGCCGCTCACCGACGAGCTCGCCGTCACCGACGAAGATCGCGATTACGAGAAGTTCACCGGCTCGCGCCTCGCGGTCGGCTCGGCGCTCAATCGCGAAGACATGCTGCATATCGCGCTGATGGCCTCCGAGAATCGCGCGGCCGCGGCGCTGTCGCGCTATTACCCCGGCGGCCGTCCGGGCTTCATCGCCGCGATGAACGCGAAGGCGAAGTCGCTCGGCATGACCGATACGCACTTCGAGAATTCCACGGGTCTCACGAGCCAGAACGTGTCGAGCGCGCGCGATCTCGTGAAGATGGTGAATGCCGCGTACCAGTATCCGCTGATCCGCAAGTTCTCGACCGACCGCAGCTACGAGGTGTTCACGGGCAAGCGCAATCTCGCGTACAACAGCACGAACGCGCTGATTCGCAATGCATCGTGGGATATCGGTCTGCAGAAGACGGGTTTCATCAACGAAGCGGGCGAGTGCCTCGTGATGCAGGCGAACGTGAACGGCCGCCAGGTCGTGATGGTGCTGCTCGACTCGTACGGCAAGTATTCGCGCTTCGCCGATGCGGGCCGTCTGCGCTCGTATCTCGACACGCTCGGCGAGCCGCACATCATGAGCGCCGACATGGGCAGCGGCGCAAACCCTTAAGCGCGCTTCTTCGCTTCACGGACGCAAAAGCAAAACGGGATTCGTCGAAAGACGAATCCCGTTTTTTCATGCGCCGCGCGGATTTAGCGATGCGCGTGTTGAGCCTGCTGCGCTTCCATGGCGGCCTCTTCCGGGCGATAGCCCAGTTGCCGCGAGATTTCGAGCGCGGTATGGCTCAGTTGCTTGAGCCACGCGTCCTGCAGACGATCGGCCGGCGCGGACAGCGACAGGCCCGCGACGAGCCGCCCGGTGTCGTCATAAATGCCGGCCGCGATGCAGCGCACGCCGAGCTCCAGCTCTTCGTTGTCGCGCGCGCACGCTTGCTGGCGCACGTGCGAGAGCTCGCGTTCGAGTTTGGTGAGATCGGTGATGCTGTTCTGCGTGTGGCCCGACAAACCGGTGCGCATCGCGTAGGCGCGCACGCGCGACGCTTCGTCGGCGGCGAGAAAGAGCTTGCCGACCGAAGTCAGATGCAAGGGCGCCCGGCCGCCGATCGCGCGCACGACCTGCATGCCCGAGCGCTCGGAATACGCGCGCTCGATATACACGATCTCGTCGCCCTGACGGACGGACAGATTGACCGTTTGCCCGGTTTGCCGATGTAGCTCGCGCATCGGCGGCATGGCGGCTTCGCGCACCGAAAGACGCGCTTTCACCAGATTGCCGAGTTCCAGCAAGCGCATGCCGAGCCGGTACGTGCCGGGATCGGAACGGTCGACGAGCCGGCACAGCACCATGTCGTTCAGGATGCGGTGCGCGGTGGACGGGTGCAGGTCGGTGCTCTGCGACAGCTCTTTCAGGCTGACGGGATCAGTGTGGTCGGCGAGGGCGTCGAGAAGACGCATCATGCGCTCGATCACCTGAATGGAGGTTTTGGATTCCGGGTTCGTATCGCTCATCGTAAAAAATCGGTTGATGCGTCAAACAGCGGAACCGCAATTGTATCTCATAATGTGAAAAAAGCGAACGCTGTTGGGGAACATCGATCGTCCCGAATACGCGCGGGCCGCCGCGAACGCCGTCGCGCGGGACTTTCGCGGATAATCGGCGTGCGTTCACATCACTTCTACAAAACAGGAAACGCCCCAATGCGAGTCGGACTTTTCGTCACGTGTCTCATCGACATGATGCGTCCTGAAATCGGCTTCTCGGTCATCAAGCTGATCGAGCGCGCGGGTTTCGAGGTCGTCGTGCCGCCGTCCCAGACGTGCTGCGGCCAGCCGGCCTACAACTCCGGCGACCGGCCGCTCGCGCGCGACCTCGCCGAGAAAACGCTGCGCGAATTCGAGCAGTTCGATTACGTGGTCGTGCCGTCGGGTTCGTGCGGCGGCATGATCCGCGCGCATTACGGCGATCTTTTTCGCGACGATCCCGAACTGATGAACCGCTTCGCGCGCCTGCAGCCGCGCGTTTTCGAGCTCACCGATTTTCTCGTGACCGTTGCGAAGGCGCGCATGGAGCCGGGCGCGTTCGACAGCATGGTCACGTATCACGATTCCTGCTCGGGCCTGCGCGAACTCGGCGTGAAGTCGCAGCCGCGCGAACTGCTCGCGCAAGCGGGCGTGCCGCTGACCGAGATGAGCGGCTGCGAACACTGCTGCGGCTTTGGCGGCACGTTCGCGGTGAAGTACGGCGACATCTCGACCGCGATCGTCGATGAGAAATGCGCGAACATCAAGGCAAGCGGCGCGGATGCCGTCGTGCTCGGCGATCTCGGCTGCATGCTGAACATCGAAGGACGCCTGCGCAGAACCGGAGACACGAGCACCCGCGTGCTGCATATCGCGCAAGTGCTCGCGGGCGACGTGACCCGCAACGCCTGAAGGAGCGACCCATGCAAGTCCAGACGATGCACTTCAAGGCGCGCGCTTCATCGAAACTCGCCGACGAGCGCTTGCAGCAGAATCTCACCAAGCTCTCGACCAAGTTCGTAAGCGCGCGGGCGAGCGCGGTGCGCGACATCGATTTCGAGGCGACCCGCGCCGCGCTGAAGGAGCGCCGCAATCGCGCGCTCGAGAATCTCGACGTATGGCTCGAAACCTTCGAGCGCGAAGCGACGCGGCGCGGAGCGACGGTGCTCTATGCCGAATCGACGCAGGACGCGGCGAAGCTCGTCGCCGAAATTGCCCGCAAGCACGACGTGAAGAAGGTCATCAAGACCAAGTCGATGGTCTCGGAAGAGATGCAGTTGAACCGCGTGCTCGGCGAGATGGGCGTGCAGTCGATCGAAACCGATCTCGGCGAATACATCCTGCAGATCAACGACAACGAGCCGCCGAGCCATATCATCGCGCCGGTCGTGCATAAGGATAAGGAACAGATCGCCGATCTCTTCGCGAAGACGCACAACAAGCCGCGTCTCACCGACATTCCCGAGATGACGCGCGAGGCGCGCGAGGTGTTGCGTCCGCATTTCATGTCGGCGGACATGGGCGTGACGGGTGGCAACTTCGTGATCGCCGAGACGGGGTCGGTGGCCGTCGTGACGAACGAGGGCAATGAAGGCATGTGCACGGTGATGCCGCGCGTGCATGTCGCGGTGACGGGCATCGAAAAGGTATTGCCGACGCTCGAAGATCTCGCCACCGCGATGCGCCTCTTGCCGCGCTCCGCGACCGGGCAGACCGTCTCGAACTATTTTTCGCTGCTGACCGGCCCGCGCGCGGCGGGCGAAACGGACGGGCCGGAGCACATGTATTTCGTGCTCGTCGATGGCGGGCGGACCGGGCTTATTGGCGGCGAGTTTCAGGAAATGTTGCGCTGCATCCGCTGCGGCGCGTGCATGAACCATTGCCCGGTTTATCAGAAGATCGGCGGCCATGCGTACGGCTGGGTGTATCCCGGACCGATGGGCTCAGTGCTCACGCCGGCGTATGTCGGCATCGACCGCGCGCTCGATCTGCCGCAAGCTGCAACGCTCTGTGGCGAATGCAATAGCGTTTGTCCGGTCGGCATTCCGCTGTCGGATCTGTTACGAAAGTTACGCGAAAAACAGATGGAGCGGCGGCTGCGGCCGTGGAACGAACGCGCGGCGCTCGCGGCGTGGGGCTATCTCGCGAAACGCCCGGCGGCGTATGCGCTCTTCACAAAGCTCGCGGTGCGTGTGCTCGAACGCATGGGCGGCAACCGGAAGACGATCTCGCGCCTGCCGTTCGGCGCAGGATGGACCGGCACGCGCGACATGCCCGCGCCGGTCGGGCGCACGTTCCGGGAGTTGTACAAGGCGCAGCATTCGCATCTGGGCTGACGGCCGCGTCCATGACGAGAAACGGCGCTGGAACGCAAGTTCCAGCGCCGTTTTTCATTGGGCGAATGAAGCGAAGCGGCTCAGTTTCCGACCGGCCCGGTATGCCACTTGTTATTGCCGCCGCCGTAGCTGCTGCCGCGATTGCCGCCCTGGTTGTTGCCGCCCGGATTGGAAGGCGGCGGGGCGGCGGCTGCCGGAGGCCGCATCGGCGGACCGCCCACGGCTTTAGGCAGCGGCGCGCCGCCGCCCGCCTGCGGAGGCGGACCGCCGGACGGACGTCCGCCTCCGGCTTGCGGCGGCGGGCCGCCATGGCCGCCGCCATTGGACGGCCGATTGTTCCATCCCCCTTGAGGCGGCGGACGCCGCCAGCCGGGACCGTCGTCCCAATAGCGGCGTGGCCCGGGACCATAGTAGGGGCCAGGACCGTAGTACGGACCCGGACCGTTGTAATACCCGCCGCCGATGACGACGCCCGATTGCACCGGCGGCGCGCCGTAATAGCCATAGCCGGGATCGTCATACACGGCGGCCGGATAACCGCCGCCGTAGACCGACCCGTCCGGATACGCGGCGCAACCGCCGAGCAGCGCGGCGGACGAGGCAAGCAAGAGACCAGCAACAGGACCAGCAACAGCGGATTTCATGATTTCGAAAGGGTTCGTTGACCAACTATTCCCATGAGACACCACGTAGGCCGCGTTGTCCCGACAACTTTGTAAGCCTTTATGACGACGTCGCGCCAGTCCGCATCGACGCTTGTTGTCGCTTGCGCAACAAACCTTTGCTTTTCAATGGCTTTTTAAGATTGGGGCGATTGCGTAACATTCGAAGCGTCCGTCAGTGGGTCTTCGTCCACTGCGACTATCGAACCAAGGCAGTCCCATGAAAAAGACTATATCGACCTACTGGCCCGTCGCCATCCTGCTTCCTGTCGCTTTGACGTTCTGCATGCATGCGGGCGAGGGCGGCAGCGCGACGTTGCGGCACGAGCAAACTGGCGTCGCTGTCGTGAGCGCGGAACTGGCGCGCGCGATTTCGCTCGGTTTCGTCGAAGACGATGCCGTTACGCCGGAAGCGCTTCCCGCGCAAAAGACGCTCTGACGCGCCCGAAGCAGGGCACAAAAAAATGGCGCCCGCCGGGGCGCCATTTTTGTTTCCGCGGAAGACCGCGGAGGCTTACTTCAGAACGGCCGCGACGGCGTTCGCCACGACGTCGAGGTTGCGCGTGTTGAGCGCGGCCACGCAGATGCGGCCGGTGCTCACGGCGTAAATCCCGAACTCATCGCGCAGACGATCGACTTGCGCCGCGGTCAGGCCCGAGTACGAGAACATGCCGCGCTGCTTGCTGACGAACGAAAAATCACGATCGACGCCGCTCGCCTTCAGGCGCTCGACCAGACCGTTGCGCATCGCGCGGATGCGATCGCGCATTGCGCCGAGTTCCTGTTCCCACGTCGCGCGCAGTTCCGGCGAAGCCAGCACCGCCGCGACGATCGAGCCGCCGTGCGTCGGCGGGTTCGAGTAGTTCGTGCGGATCACGCGCTTCAGTTGCGACAGCACGCGCGCCGATTCTTCCTTGCTCGTGGTGATGATCGACAGCGCGCCGACGCGCTCGCCGTACAGCGAGAACGACTTCGAGAACGACGACGAGACGAACACGTTCAGCTCGGCAGCGGCGAACAGACGCACGGCGGCCGAATCCGCATCGATGTTTTCCGCGAAACCCTGATACGCCATGTCGAGGAACGGCACGAGATTCTTCGCCTTCACGACTTCGACGATCTGCTTCCACTGGTCGTCCGACAGATCGACGCCGGTCGGGTTGTGGCAGCACGCGTGCAGCACGACGATCGTGCCTGCCGCGTAGCCGTTGAGGGCCGCGAGCATGCCGTCGAAATTCACGCCGTGCGTGGCGGCGTCGTAGTACGGGTAGTTGACCACGTCGAAACCGGCGCTTTCGAACAGCGCGCGGTGGTTTTCCCAGCTCGGATCGCTGATCGCGACGATCGCGTTCGGATTCAAGCGCTTGAGGAAATCAGCGCCGATCTTGAGCGCGCCCGTGCCGCCGAGCGCCTGCGCCGTCACGACGCGGCCCGCGGCGATGAGCGGCGAGCTCTCGCCGAGCAGCAGCTTTTGCACGGCGTTGTCATAGGCGGCGATGCCGTCGATCGGCAGATAACCGCGCGGCAGCGCGGCGTCGACGCGCGCCTTCTCGGCTTCGCGCACGGCGCGCAACAGCGGAATCTTGCCTTCCTCGTTGGTGTACACGCCGACGCCCAGATTGACTTTGGTCGTGCGCGTATCGGCGTTGAAGGCTTCGTTCAGGCCCAGGATCGGGTCGCGGGGAGCGAGTTCGACGGCAGAGAAAAGAGACATGATCTATCGGCAGTGAGAAAAAGACGGTGCGGCAGGATTGCGCTCGCGAACGGCAAAAGGCGGCGCGCGCGAGGCGGAGCATGCGTGAGCGGCGTCTTCGGCGGTTTCGATGCGTGTTGCACGCCCGCCGTCGGGCCCAGCCGTCCATTGTAGCGAATCCGCACGGGCTTTTTCGCCGCAGCCAGCCTGCGACGCGGGTTTTTCGCGCGGGCATCGTGTTGACCGATGCGCGCCGGACGCGCAAAAAGGGCCGCAAGACACGCGCTTGAGATCGGCGGCGCGGTCCCAATCTGCATCCGATCCGCTCTCCGTTCCCGCGCCGCGCGTGTTTTCCGGCAGCCGCTAGAATAGTTGTTTGCTCCGGCGCAGACTCAGGTCTTCAGGTTCACATGTCCGATACCCTCATCGAATCTCCCGAAGAACTGGACGAATCGAAATTCGTCACGTTCGAAGGTTCGCCGTTCCAGCTTTATCAGCCGTATCCGCCCGCGGGCGATCAGCCCGAAGCCATCGCGAAGCTCTGCGAAGGCGTCGAGGACGGCCTGTCGTTCCAGACGCTGCTCGGCGTGACGGGCTCCGGCAAGACGTTCACGATGGCCAACGTGATTGCGCGCATGGGCCGTCCGGCCATCGTCTTCGCGCCGAACAAGACGCTTGCCGCGCAGCTCTACGCCGAGTTCCGCGAGTTCTTTCCGCGCAACGCGGTCGAGTACTTCGTCTCGTACTACGACTATTACCAGCCGGAAGCGTATGTTCCGCAGCGCGATCTGTTCATCGAGAAGGACTCGTCGATCAACGAGCATATCGAGCAGATGCGTCTTTCGGCCACGAAAAGCCTGCTCGAGCGGCGCGATGTCGTGATTGTCGCGACCGTGTCCGCGATCTACGGTATCGGCAATCCGTCGGAATATCACCGGATGATTCTCACGCTGCGCACGGGCGACAAGCTCGGCCAGCGCGATGTCATCGCGCGCCTGATCGCGATGCAGTACACGCGCAACGAAGCCGATTTCCAGCGCGGCTCGTTCCGCGTGCGCGGCGACACGATCGATATCTTCCCGGCGGAACATGCCGAAATGGCAGTGCGCGTCGAGCTTTTCGACGACGAAGTCGAATCGATGATGCTCTTCGATCCGCTCACCGGCCGCGTGCGCAACAAGATTCCGCGCTTCACCGTGTACCCGTCGTCGCATTACGTAACGCCGCGCGATACCGTGATGCGCGCGATCGAAACCATCAAGCTCGAATTGCGCGAGCGGCTCGAATTCTTTCATGGCGACGGCAAGCTCGTCGAGGCGCAGCGGCTGGAGCAGCGCACGCGCTTCGATCTGGAAATGCTGCAGGAACTCGGCTTCTGCAAGGGCATCGAGAACTATTCGCGGCATTTCTCGGGCGCGGCGCCCGGCGAGCCGCCGCCGACGCTAGTCGACTATCTGCCGCCCGACGCGCTCATGCTGCTCGACGAATCGCACGTGCTGATCGGCCAGTTGAACGGCATGTACAACGGCGACCGCGCGCGCAAGGAAAATCTCGTCGATTACGGTTTTCGCATGCCGTCCGCGCTCGACAATCGCCCGCTCAAGTTCAACGAGTTCGAGCGCAAGATGCGTCAGGCGATCTTCGTCTCTGCGACGCCTGCCGACTACGAGAAAACGAAGGCGGGGGAGGTGGCCGAGCAGCTCGTGCGTCCGACCGGCCTCGTCGATCCGGAAATCGAAGTGCGCCCCGCGCGTTCGCAGGTGGACGACGTGCTCGGCGAAATCAATGCGCGCGTCGCGGCGCGCGAGCGCGTGCTCGTCACCGTGCTGACCAAGCGCATGGCCGAGCAGCTCACCGAGTTTCTCGCCGATCACGGCGTGAAGGTGCGCTATCTGCACAGCGACATCGACACGGTCGAACGTGTCGAGATCATTCGCGACCTGCGGCTCGGCACGTTCGACGTGCTCGTCGGCATCAACTTGCTGCGCGAAGGGCTGGATATTCCCGAGGTGTCGCTCGTCGCGATTCTCGACGCCGACAAGGAAGGCTTCCTGCGCGCCGAGCGTTCGCTGATCCAGACCATCGGCCGGGCGGCGCGCAACGTGAACGGCAAGGCGATCCTGTACGCCGACAACATGACCGACTCGATGAAGCGCGCCATCGGCGAAACCGAGCGGCGGCGCGCCAAGCAGATCGCGCACAACGAGAAAATGGGGATCACGCCGCGCGGCGTCGAGAAGCGCATCAAGGACATCATCGATGGCGTCTACAACGCCGACGATGCTCGCGCCGAGCTGAAGGAAGCGCAGACGCGCGCGAAGTTCGAGGACATGTCCGAGAAGCAGATCGCCAAGGAAATCAAGCGGCTCGAAAAGCAGATGATGGACCACGCCAAGAATCTCGAATTCGAAAAGGCGGCCCAGACCCGCGACCAATTGGCGCTCCTGCGACAACGCGTGTTCGGGGCGAACGTGGGCGATCACGTGAGCGGAATCGGCGGAAAGTAAGTTGAATGTAAGCGATGTATGAGGTTTTATTCACGAAGCGCGGCGAATCGAAGGGTTCGCCGCGCTTTTTTGCTGATGCGCCACATCGCGCGATTCCGCGAAAAGCCTTACTGCGCCTACGTTTGTAAGCACACTCAAATTGTTCCGGGTGTCGAACGATGCTAAACTGATGAACATTGAGAATGGTTCGTATTAACGTTCACGGAACTGTGCTAAGGGCGCGCCGTGGAACGAAGGTCCGGATGCGTTTTCAAGGTTCAGTGGCAAGGCTCGCATGGCGCGCGCCAATCGATAACAACAAGGAGTTTCTGATGGGTTCAACGTTGATGCGCGGTCTCGTCGCCGCGGCAGGTCTCACGGCGATGATGGCAGCCTCGGCCGCCGAATATCCGATCGGCAAGCAGCATATCGAGGGCGGCATGGAAACCGGCGCCGTGTACCTCCAGCCGATCACGATGGCGCCTGAAGGCATGATGCGCAAGGCGTCGGATTCGGATATCCATCTGGAAGCGGACATCCACGCGGTCAAGAACAATCCGACCGGTTTCGCGGAAGGCGACTGGATGCCGTATCTGAACGTGACGTATGAACTCACGAAGGTCGGCACGACGCAGACGGTCAAGGGCGACCTGATGGCGATGGTCGCGAGCGACGGCCCGCACTACGGCGACAACGTGAAGCTGTTCGGGCCGGGCAAATATCACCTGAAGCTGCATATCTCGCCGCCGACGCAGGAAGGCCATATGGCGTTCGGCCGTCACGTCGACAAGGAAACCGGCGTGGGCCCGTGGTTCAAGCCGTTCACGATTGAATACGATTTCCCGTTCGCGGGCATCGGCAAGAAGGGCGGCTACTGAGTCGTTTAGTCAGCGCCCGTGAGCATCCGGCTGTTGCGCGGCCGGATGCATCTATCTTCAGGAAGTACGCATGAAACTGAAAAAACACATGGCCGCTTTCGCGGCGGCGGCGCTCGCATCGATCGCGGGTATCGCGCAAGCCGCCGACCTGCCGACGTTCAAGCTCGAAATGAACGACGGCAAGCTCAACCCGACGCGCATCGAAGTGCCGGCGGGGCAGCGCATCAAGATCGAGGTGCACAACATCGGCAAGGGCGCCGCCGAGTTCGAAAGCGTGCAGTTGCGCAAGGAGAAGGTGCTCGCGCCGGGCGCGGATTCGTTCGTCGTGATCGCGCCGCTGGACCCGGGCGAATACAAGTTCTTCGACGATTTCCATCAGAGCGCGCAAGGCGTGATCGTCGCGAAGTAACGGACGCGCCGCGCGCGCCTCGGTCGGCGCGCGGCCGATTGCAGTGGAATTGCGGGAGGTTTGGAATGGGGCAGGTACTTTTCATCGTGTGGCGGGAGAGCGTCGAGGCGTTGCTCGTCGTCGGCATTCTCTACGCGTGGCTGAAGAACGGCGACCATCAGGCGCGCCGCGGCCTGCCTTATCTGTGGACGGGTGTCGCCATCGGCCTGCTCGCGGCGGTCGCGCTGGGCGCGGCGCTCATCGGCTTCACCGAAGTATTGTCGGGCGATGCGCAGGATTACTTCCAGACCGCGATGGTGCTGGTCGCATGCGTGCTGATCGTGCAGATGGTGCTGTGGATGAAGCGCCACGGCCGCACGCTCAAGCGCGACATGGAAACGTCGCTGCAAAAGAGTACGCAGGACGGGCACTGGTGGGGCATCGCGCTCCTGGTCGCGCTTGCGATCGCGCGTGAAGGCAGCGAAACTGCCGTGTTCCTGTATGGCGTGGGCTTCGGCCAGTCGGGGCACGTGGACGCGTCGCAGTATGTGGCGATCGTGCTCGGCTTCGGCCTCGCGCTGCTCACGTTCTACGTGCTGCAGCTCGGCGGCAAGATCTTCTCGTGGCGCACGTTTTTCCGCGTCACCGAAATCATGCTGCTGTTCCTCGCGGCGGGCCTCTTCGAAACGGGCGTCGACAAGCTGATCGACATGGAAGTGCTGCCGGTCATCGTCAATCAGGTGTGGAACACGTCCGCGATTCTCGACGATTCGAGCACGTTCGGTTCGCTCGTCGCGACGCTCACGGGCTATCGGGCGCATCCGGCGGGCATGAACCTCGTCGCGTATGCGGTGTACTGGATCGTCATCTATCTCCTGTTGCGCCGCTCGAATAACCAGATGGCGCAAAAACAAAAGGCGGCAAGCCGTCCAGCATGAGTTCTGTGATACCTAGAGCAGGCCGGCTTCAGCAAGCCGGCCAATGGATGCAGCGTCACGGCAGCACGATCCGCGCAATTCAGTGGGTCGTCGTTGCCGTGTATGCGTTTCTGATCGTCGTTCCCGCCGTGATGCCGCTGCCGGACGGCGCGGCGCATCTCTGGAACAACCTCACGCTCGCCGCGCAGTTCGTGTTCTGGGGCATCTGGTGGCCGTTCGTGCTGCTGTCGATGGTCATGCTCGGGCGCGTCTGGTGCGGCGTGCTGTGTCCGGAGGGCGCGTTGTCCGAGTTCGCGAGCAAGTTCGGCCGCGGCTGGGCGATCCCGCGCTGGATGCGCTGGGGCGGCTGGCCGTTCGTCGCGTTCGGGCTCACGACGATCTACGGCCAGATGGTCAGCGTCTATCAGTATCCGAAGGCGGTGCTGCTGGTGCTCGGCGGCTCGACCGTCGGCGCGATGATCATCGGCGTGTTGTACGGGCGCGAGAAGCGCGTCTGGTGCAAGTATCTGTGCCCCGTCAACGGCGTGTTCTCGCTGCTCGCGCGTCTCGCGCCGTTTCATTTCAAGGTCGACGAAGACGCGTGGCGCCGCTCGTACACGAAGGGCGAGCACGGTCATCGCGTGATTCCGATCAACTGCGCGCCGCTCGTGCCCTTGCGCAACATGAAGGGTGCGCAAGACTGTCATATGTGCGGCCGATGCAGCGGCCATCGCGACGCGATCGCGCTCACGTGGCGCTCGCCGTCGGAAGAAGTCGTGCAGCTCGGCGACAAGGCCGCCAATCCGTGGGACACCGCGCTCATTCTGTACGGGCTGCTGGGCATCGCGATCGGCGCGTTCCACTGGACCGTGAGCACCTGGTTCGTCGACCTGAAGCAGATTTTCGCGGCGTGGCTGATCGATCACGACATTCTCTGGCCGCTCGATACCAACGCGCCGTGGTTCCTGTTCACGCACTATCCGGAGCAGAACGACGTCTTCTCGTGGCTCGACGGCACGATGGTCGTCGGCTATATCGTCGTGACGGGGCTCGTTTATGGCACGGCGTTGCTGGCGCTGCTCGCGGCGGGCACGCGCATGCTCGGCAAGTTCGACGCCACGCGCCTGCATCACCTCACGCTCGCGCTGATTCCGCTTGCCGGCGTCGGCGTGTTTCTCGGCCTGTCGGCGACGACCGTGTCGCTGCTGCGCGCCGAACATCTACCCTTGTGGTGGGTGCCGGGCCTGCGCCTCGGCCTGCTCGCCGCGGCGAACCTGTGGAGCGCGTGGCTCGCGTGGCGCGTGACGCGCCGCTATGCATCGGCGCTTGGTTCGCGCCTCCTCGCGATGGTATGGTTTGTCCTTGCGCTGGCCGTCGCGGACAGCGCCTGGTACCTGATGTTCTGGGGCTTCAGCCGATAAACCGTCCACGCCGTGTCGCACGGCAACGAGAGAGCGAGCAGTGAGAACCAAACCCGTACTGACCGATGAAGACGTCAAGGCCATGGCCGCCGCCGCCGAGGCGCACGCCAGGGAACACAACTGGAATGTGACGATTGCGATCGTCGATGACGGCGGGCATCTGTTGCATCTGCATCGTCTCGACGGCGCGGGCGCAAGCACCGCGGAAATGGCGACGGGCAAGGCGCGCACCGCCGTGCTCGGCCGCCGCGAGACCAAGGTCTACGAAGACACGATCAAGCAGGGCCGCACCGCGTTCCTGTCCGCGCCGTTGACGGCGATGCTCGAAGGCGGCGTGCCGATTTTCGTCGGCGCGGATATCGTCGGCGCGGTGGGCGTGTCGGGCGTGAAGTCGGAGCAGGACGCGCAGATTGCGAAGGCGGGCATCGCGGCGCTGGGCATCGAGAACGTCTAGTTTCACGCGCGCGTCAAATAAAAACGGCACGCTCTAGTCAAAGAGCGTGCCGTTCGATTTCCGATGCAGCGCTTCATGGCGCTTGCACTCGCGCAGGAACCAAAAAAAGCGGCTTCGCTTGCTATCGACGACTGGCTGGTGTTTGCACGAAGGGGTCTAAATTCTCGCGTGCAAGTCGTCCTCGCTGGCTAAGGCCAAACACCTCTTGGCGAGGTGGTCCCCACAATACCCTGTACTACTGCTGTTCTTGCTTTCGCGCTACTTCGTCAGGATCAGCTTGCCCAGACGCGTTGCGCGCAACTGATAGGTCTCCCCGTTATGCACGATGCTCACGTGGCTGCGCCCCTGCAGCAGCGCGTCGCTCTTGAGCGACCGCTCGCCGGTGCTTTGCGCGGCATGCGCGACATGCACCGTCGTGACCGTCGTCGTCTTCGGGCGGGTAATCGCGGCGTCGCGGACAGCCGGGCGGCGCAGCCTGAGCGTGGAGGATCGCAGCGTGTCGGTCATGTCGGAAGTGTGCGTTCGTTGATTCGATGGGTCTATAGTAAATGATAACTATTCCTATTTGCAACTAGACTTTCCGATTGAATCGCACCTTCCGATAGCTAGGCTCGATGCGGCGGCGAACCCGCGCTGCCGCATCGATAAATCGACTCAATGCAGCGGTTTACCCGCCGTCCGGCCGTGCGCGAACTGCCGGATCAGACGCACGGTGTCGATATCCGACTCGCGATACGCCGACTTGACGATTTCCTGCGTCTGGCGCTCGTCGGCGCTCGGATTCTCGTTCTCCGGCAGCGTCGTGCGATAGGTGAAGCGCAGGAAAAGCTGCAGCGCGTCGGGTTGCTCGATCGCCATCGTGAGCGAGCCGCCCACATACTCTGCGGTCGGCAGGATGTCATAACGCACGCTCGAACCGGGCGTGAGCGTCACGCGGTCGCGCACGGTGGCTTGGCCGTAGTGCAGCTCGCGCTCCATCGTGTCGCCCTCGCGCGAAAGGATGTCGCAGCTATCCAGGCCGAGAACGAACAGCTGCGGCTGCTCGGCGCGCAGGACGAGGCCTTCCCACAACTGGTCGCGCGTGAGCGATTCGACGAGCGGGTTGAGCGGATCGTTGATCTGGATCAGATGTTCGAAATTCAAGACGACGGTTTCCTTGGACGTTCGTGGTGCCCGCGATGCATCACTGAGTGAGCCCGGACTCGATGCGGACTGCACCGGACAAGACCTTGTGCATCGGGCACGCATTGGCGATTTGCAATAGCCGTTCCCGCTGTTCGCCGGACAACTCGCCCGTGAGCGCGATGCGGCGTTCGATGTTCGTGCCGTCGGCGGTGCTCGTCATCGACAACTCAACGTGCACCGCTTCCAGCGGCCATTCCTTGCGCTTCGCGTACATCTTCAGCGTGATCGACGTACATGCGCCGAGGCTCGCGAGCAGCAGCGACGCCGGTTCCGGCCCCGTGTCGCCGCCGCCGATGCTGGCCGGTTCGTCGGCGATCCACGAATGCGTGCCGTCGTCGAGACGGACTTGAAAGTCGGTGCCGCCGATGCGGGCGCTCACGGAAGGTCCGGCCATGCGTTGCTCCTTGTTCCTGTTGGACTGCGAGAATGACAAAGATGACGAGAATACGAAAGCGGTGCGGCTAGAACGGTCATTGTGACGTAATGTGTCCGTTCGTGCCGCACCGTTTCTGTGTTTTCGACCGCCGCCCGCGCGGCCATGGGTAACTGAGCCTAATGCGCGATCGTCCCCATCCGGCCGGCCTGATAGTCGACCACCGCCTGACGGATTTCGTCTTCGGTGTTCATGACGAACGGGCCGTAGCGCACGACTGGCTCCTTCAGCGGCACGCCGCCGATCAGCAGCAGTTCGACGGGTTCATCGCCGGCGGCGAGCGCGATCGTGTCGCTGTCGTCGCGGAAAATCACCATCTGCTGGGCGCGCACGGGCTGACGCTGCGGCCCGTAGAGCGCCGTGCCGGAAAGCGGATAGGCGAACACGCGATAGTCGCGCGGCACGGCCAGATCGATCGTTGCGCCCGGCTTGAGCGTGAAGTGCTGGTACAGAATCGGCGTGCGCGTCTCGATCGCGGCTTTCACGCCGAGCGCTTCGCCCGCGATAACCTTCACGCTGATCTTGCCGTCCTCGCTCGTCGCAACGGGAATCCGCGCCGAGGGAATCTCCTGATAATGCGGCGCGATCATCTTGTCGCGCTGCGGCAGGTTCACCCACAGTTGCAGGCCATGCACGCGGCCGCCTTGGCGCGTAAATTCCTCCGCCGGCATTTCGCTGTGCACGACGCCCGCGCCGGCGGTCATCCATTGCACGTCGCCGGGGCGCAGCGTGCCGGAGTGCCCGGCCGAGTCCTTGTGGCCGAACTCGCCTTCGAGCATGTACGTGACGGTCTCGAAGCCGCGGTGCGGGTGATCGGGCGCGCCTTTCGCCTCGCCGGGCGCGTAGTCGGCGGGGCCCATTTCGTCGAGGAGCAGGAACGGATCGAAATCCATCAGAAGACGGGTCGGAAACGGGCGATGCACGACGAACCCGCCGCCTTCGACGGTGCGGGTCGCCGGGATGATGCGTTCGATACTGCGGCTGGTGGACATGAGGCCTCGCTCCAGAATCGGAAAGTAAGGGAATAGCACTAAATTTGAAACACAGAGCTATTATATGGGCCGCATTTCGCCGTAAAAGAGCCTGCAGCGCAATGGATTGTCCCGCTGGCGATAACGAATCGCTGCACACTTCAGCGCCACATCGAGTAATACATGAAAGCCGACTCGCATGACCTGAACGATCTGATGTACTTCTCGCACGTCGTCGAGCACGGCGGATTTTCGGCCGCGGAGCGCGTGCTCGGCATCTCGAAGTCGCGGCTCTCGAGGCGCGTGTCGGAACTGGAGGCGTCGCTGGGCGTGCGTCTGTTGCAGCGCTCCACGCGCAAGCTCGCGCTCACCGAGGCCGGCCAGCTTTTCTACCAGCATTGCCAGGCGATGCTCGCCGAGGCGCAGGCGGCCGTCAACGTCGTGCAAAGCCTGCGCGATTCGCCGCGCGGCACGGTGCGCGTAAGCGTGCCGGTCACCATCGCGCAGACGTTTCTCTCCGCCGTGATGCCGGATTTCATGCACCGCTATCCGGAAGTGCGCATCGTGCTGCGCGTGACGAACCGGGTCGTCGATCTGTTCGAGGACGCCGTCGATGTCGCGTTGCGCGTGCGCTCGGAGCCGCCCGCGAGCTCGAACGTCGTCGCGCGGCCGCTGTGGCGCACGGAGCAGATGCTCGTCGCCGCGCCCTCGCTGCTCAGATCGAATGCGCCGCCGATGACGCCCGCCGAGCTCGCCCAGTACGACACGCTCGATACCCCCTCGGCGGACGGCCGCCATGTCTACCGGTTGATCGCGCCCGATGGCACGCGCCATGAATTCGAGCACGAGCCGCGCCTCGTCACCGCCGATCTTTCGATGATTCGCGAAGCCGTGATGCGCGGCGTCGGCATCGCGGCGTTGCCCGAGATGATGTACGGCGCGCCGTTGCGCTCGGGCCAGCTTTCGCCGGTCATGCCGGGATGGACGTTTCCGTCGCCGCAACTGTATGCGGTGTTTTTGTCGCGGCAGGGCATGGTCCCTGCAGTGCGCGCGTTCGTCGATTTTCTCGTCGAGTCGATCGGTAGCGGCCAGCGCTTTCCCGGAGAATGTCCTGTTCACGAAAAGCCGGAACGCGAAACAGTTTGACCGCGCGGGCAGGGCTCATTGGCTTAAGACATTGAAGCGCGCGCTTGCGATGGTCAGATTCAATTGAAGGCTGAAAGTCGCGGCGGTATATTGAAGGCTCTTTCGCTAAGGAGCTCCTATGCGAAAACTGACGGCTGCTCTGATAGTTAGCCTGATAGGGTTGATTGCGCTGTCCGTGTCGACCACGGCTGCCGCATGTGACGGGACTTCTGGTTCTGGCTATACGAACCCAAAGTGACCGCCTCGCCCGAATGCGCCGAGTGCGCACGAAAAAAGGCCTTCATCTGGCGATGAAGGCCTTTTACTTTGGAGCGCCCTGAAGGGCTTGTCTGGCGATGAAGGCCTTTTACTTTGTAGCGCCCGGAAGAGGGCGCTTCGCGGTGTAGCCTGCGCGCTACTTGCCGTTCTTCGGCTCGGTGACGAAACCGATCTTCGTCAGTCCGCCCGATTGCGCCGCCGACATCAGATCGGCGACCTTCTCATACGCCACCTGACGATCCGCGCGCAGATGGATTTCCGGCTGCGGATTCTGCTGCGCCGCCTGCGCGATGCGCGCGTTGAGCGTGGCTTCGTCGATCGGCTGATCGTCCCACAGCGTCGTGCCGTCGGCCTTGATCGCGATGTTCACATGCGCGGGCTTCTCGTCCTGCGGCTGGCTGCTGGCGTGCGGCAGGTCGATCTTCACCGCGTGATGCATGGCGGGAATCGTGACGAGAAAGATGATCAGGAGAACCAGCATGACGTCGACGAGCGGCGTCATGTTGATCTCGCTCATCATGCCGTCGTCTTCATCGCCGGCGAAAGGGCTCATGGCCATGTTGCGACCTCCTTTCGCTTACGACGACGCGGACGCGCGCGTCGCGAGACGCAGGCTGTCGGCGTTGCCGTTCTTCGAGGGGCGGGTCGCCGAGTTGAGCTTGGCGCCGGTGACGAAGAAGGCGTGCAGGCCGTGCGCGAAGCGGTTCAGCTTCGTGACGATGCCCTTGTTCGCGCGGGTCAGGGCGTTGTAGCCGAGCACCGCCGGAATCGCGACGAAAAGACCGAACGCGGTCATGATCAGCGATTCGCCGACGGGACCGGCAACCTGATCGATCGACGTCTGGCCGGTCGCGCCGATGGTCAAGAGCGCGTGATAGATGCCCCACACCGTGCCGAAGAGGCCGACGAACGGCGACGTGGAACCGATCGACGCGAGCACCGCGAGGCCCGATTGCATGCGGCCGACGCCTTCGTCCATCACGTCCTTCAGGCAGCGCGTGATCCAGTCGGACACGTCCATGCGGTCGTGCAGATGCGGCTGCGTCTGCGTGTGGTGCTCGGCCGCTTCCTGGCCGGCGAGCGCGAGCGCGAGGAACGGGTTGTCCGCCGGGCTCGACGACTTGCTGCCGAGCTTCTTGATGCCGTCGTTGAAGTCGTCGGAGTGCCAGAACGCCTGCTCGGCGTTCTTGGTCAGGCGCTTCAGGCGCACGACGTTCCACGCCTTCACGACGATCACCGTCCACGAAAGCACCGACATGATGACGAGCGCGAGCGCGATGCCCCGCGTCACGAAATCGCCTTGCGCCCAGACGTGCGCAATCCCGTAGTTTTCCATTTCTCTTTCCTTGTATCTAAAAAACGATCAGTCGTTCAGACTGAAAACAAACGGCACCGTGGCGGTCGCGCGGATCGCTTCGCCATTTTCCTTGTACGGGCTGCACGCGCTGCCACGCACGGCGTCGAGCGCCGCGTCGTCGAGGCGCGACGAACCGCTGCTTTTTTGCAGCGTGACGTTCTCGATTTTGCCCGACAGCCCCACCGTCAGACGGATCACGGCCGTGCCGGTCTCGCCACGGCGCTTCGCCATTGCCGGATAGTCTGGCTGCGCGATGTTACAACTCAGATGCGCGACGTTCTTCGGCGCGGCGAGATCCATGCTCGGTTTGCCGATAGCGGGCGCCGCCGGTGGCGGGGCGGGCTGCGCCGGCGCGGGCGGCGTGGGTTCGGGCGCGGGGGCGGCGATCTGCGACGGCGCATCGGTCACCGGCATCGGCGTGGGCTTCGGCTCGATTTTCGGTTTGACCTTCGGCTTGGGCTGCGGCTTCGGAACGGGCTGCGGCACCGGCTTGGGCGGCGGCGGCGTTTCCACCGCGACCGGCTGCGGCGCGGGCTGCGGCGTTTCGCTGATCAGTTGCGCGGTGATCGATTTCGCTTCGATCGGGCGCGGCAACGGCTCGTTGCGCATCGTCAGCGCGGCGCCCAGCAACGCGACGTGAATCGCGACGACAGCGGCGCACGCCGCGATCACGCGCGGATTGCCGTTGGATGCCTGCGCCGTCTGGAATACGGCGGGAGTAGTGGTCGGGGACTGCATTCTTATTGGCTGCTTGCGGTGCTGCGCGGGTTGTTGCTGGAGACGCTGCGGTCCAACGACTGCACGAGTTCGGCGCGGAAGAAACCAGACGACGTCATTTTCGGAAAATAAGCAGGGAGATAAACAGGGTGGTCACGAAACCGATCAGCAATTCCATCTTTCCCTCCAGGGATAAGGGGTTGCGCGGCTGGCTAGAAGTGACCGGAAGAGCGAAGGTAACTTGGCTTGCTGGAGGCGATCAAACGATCCGACGGGGCGGGCGGCAGCAGCGGGCGCCGTCGGTTGAGCGCGGATGCGGTGTTGCCCGCTTCCGCGCGGGATGCTTCACGCAGCCTGGCGTTCGTAGAACGTGAGCGGCGCGACCATCTCGCGATGCTCGACGCCGCAGCGCGACGCACAGACGCCGCTTTGCAACATCACATCGCGCACGCTCGATTCACACTTGCCGCAGCACAGCGCCACGCCGAGCTCGAATTGCAGTTCGTCGAAGGAATCCATTCCATCGGCGATGGCGGCTCGGATCTTGCGGTCGGACACTGATTTGCAGACACAGACAATCATGATCGTTCGCGATAGCTAGCGTTAATGCGAATTATTATCATTCTAGATTGCTGCGTTTGCAAGCGGGGCTCGGTGTTTTTTGTAACAGAGCGCGCGAGTTAGCGGGTTTATTGCTAGGGAGCCTTATTTGGCGGGCGAAAGCGCGCGACGCATATTGCGCTTTCGCGAGAGAAACCCTCAGACGATGTCGGGTTCAGCCAGGCGCGCGCGGCGCGAACGGATGTCGACGTGCTCCACGGGAGCGTCGATCTGCAGAAGGGATGCGGCGAGCTGGCGCTGCGATTCGCCATCTGCGGTGGAGCAAAAGCGCGGCAGCGTATCCGGCGGCGTGGCGTTCCTTAGCGCGTGGGCGTCGAGCAGGCGTTCGAGTTGCCGCGCGATCGCGACGCTCGTATCGACGATCTGCAGCCGCTCGCCGGCGATTTCGCGAATCGCGCGATCCAGAAACGGATAGTGCGTGCAGCCGAGCACGAGCGTGTCGGCGTTGGCGTCGAGCATCGGCGCGAGATAGCTTTCGAGCAGCGCCATGAGCGCGGGCGACGACGTGTCGCAGTGCTCGACCGCCTGAACCAGCCCGTGTCCCGCCTGACAGATGAAGCGGCAGTCGTCCGCGTAGCGGTCGAGCAGCGACTGGAATCGCGCGGAACGCAGCGTCACGGCGGTGGCCAGCACGCCAACCACGCGCGATTTCGACACCGCCGCCGCCGGCTTCACGCCGGGCTCCACGCCGACGAGCGGAATCGGGAGCCGCTCGCGCACGAGCGCGATCGACTGCGCGGTCGCCGTATTGCACGCGACGACGAGCGCCTTCGCCCCCTGTCCGACGAGCCATTCGCCGATTGCCATCGTGCGGTCGACGATGAAATCGTCGTCGCGCTCGCCATAGGGCGCATGAAGGGAATCGGCGACGTAGATCAGCCGCTCGCGCGGCAGCGTCGCGCGCACCGCGCGCAGCACCGACAGCCCGCCCAGGCCGGAGTCGAAAATGCCGACCGGCGCGCTCGCGTCGGGAATCATCGGGGAAACCGCCGTCACGGACATCGGACGGCTTATTCGTGGTCGCCCATCATGGTCTGCTGATAGTTCTGGATGCCGACCTTGTCGATCAGATCCAGCTGCGTTTCCAGCCAGTCGATGTGCTCTTCGGTGTCGTGCAGGATCTTTTCGAAGATCTCGCGCGAAACGAAGTCACGCACGGACTCGCAGTACGCGATCGCTTCCTTGCAGGTCGACTGGGAAATCTGTTCGAGCTTCAGATCGCACTCGAGAATTTCCTTCGTCTCCTCGCCGATCAGCAGCTTGTGCAGATCCTGCAGGTTCGGCAGGCCGTCGAGCATGAATACGCGCTGGATGAGCCAGTCGGCATGCTTCATCTCGCCGATCGATTCGTCGTACTCGTGCTTGTTCAGCTTTTCGAGGCCCCAGTGCTGATACATCCGCGCGTGCAGGAAGTATTGATTGATCGCGGTCAGTTCGTTTTTCAACTGAGCGTTCAGAAATTCGATGACCTTTGCGTCGCCTTGCATGATTGTTCCTTGTTGTAACGTGGGGCACTGAGGGAAAGATAAACCTTGAGCGTGACAATGCCAAGGTTGAGAGGAAATTCTTTATTCCAGACGAAACTGAGAATGAAAATGCTTCTCGAATAGCACCTTCGCAAAGAAAAGAGCCGGGCAGTGTGCCCGGCTCTTCGTCTCTAGCGTTATAAACCGCTATTGAATTCGCTTCAAGCCGTCGCGACGGGGATCTTTCCGATTTTCGCTTGCCATTCGGCGGGGCCGGTCTTGTGGACCGAGGTTCCGCTCGAATCGACTGCGACGGTCACGGGCATGTCCTGCACGTCGAATTCATAGATCGCTTCCATGCCGAGGTCTTCGAACGCGAGCACCTTCGCCTCGCGGATCGCCTTCGACACGAGATAAGCCGCGCCGCCGACCGCCATCAGATACGCGGCCTTGTGATTCTTGATCGCCTCGATGGCGACCGGGCCGCGCTCGGCCTTGCCGATCATCGAGATGAGGCCGGTCTGCGCGAGCATCATGTCCGTGAACTTGTCCATGCGCGTGGCCGTGGTCGGGCCCGCCGGGCCGACGGCTTCGTCGCGCACCGGATCGACCGGGCCGACGTAATAGATCACGCGGTTGGTGAAATCGACGGGCAGCTTTTCGCCCTTGGCGAGCATGTCGGCGATGCGCTTGTGAGCGGCGTCGCGGCCCGTGAGCATCTTGCCGGAGAGCAGCAGCGTCTGGCCCGGCGTCCACGATGCGACTTCTTCCGGCGTCAGCGTGTTCAGGTCGACGCGCTTGCTCGTCTCCGTGTTCGGCTGCCACGTGACCTTCGGCCAGGCGTCGAGCGGGGGCGCTTCGAGCTTCGCCGCGCCCGTGCCGTCGAGCGTGAAGTGCGCGTGACGCGTCGCCGCGCAGTTCGGGATGATCGCGACCGGCTTGCTCGCCGCGTGCGTGGGCGCCGCCATGATCTTGACGTCGAGCACGGTGGCAAGACCGCCGAGACCCTGCGCGCCGATGCCCAGCGCATTGACCTTCTCGTGCAGTTCCACGCGCAGCTCTTCGATCCAGTCCTGCGGCCCGCGCGCGATGACGTCCTGAATGTCGATCGGGTCCATCAGCGATTCCTTCGCCATGACCATCGCCTTTTCAGCCGTGCCGCCGATGCCGATGCCGAGCATGCCCGGCGGGCACCAGCCCGCGCCCATCGTCGGCACGGTCTTGAGAATCCAGTCGACGATCGAATCCGACGGGTTCAGCATCGCGAACTTCGACTTGTTCTCCGAGCCGCCGCCCTTGGCCGCGACCTGCACGTCGACCTTGTCGCCCGGCACGATCTCGTAGTGGATCACGGCCGGCGTGTTGTCCTTCGTGTTCTTGCGGCCGCCTTCGGGCGGGCTCACGATCGACGCGCGCAGCACGTTGTCCGGATTCAGATAACCGCGGCGCACGCCTTCGTTGATCATGTCCGTGACGGACATCGTCGCGCCGTCCCATCGCACGTCCATGCCGACCTTCACGAACACCGTGACGATGCCGGTGTCCTGGCAGATCGGCCGCTTGCCTTCGGCGCACATGCGGCTGTTGGTCAGGATCTGGGCGATCGCGTCTTTCGCGGCGGGGCTTTCTTCCAGCTCGTAGGCGCGGCCGAGCGCCTGGATATAGTCGAGCGGATGGTAGTAGCTGATGTACTGCAGCGAATCGGCGATGCTCTGAATCAGGTCTTCCTGCTTGATGACGGTCATGGCGTAAGCTCAGGGGGGACGAAATTATGGGGTGGCGTTCTGGGCGACGCTTTACTCGATTGCGTTCCGGGGCGGCGAAAAGGATTCGTCGTGGAAGTGGCGCGGATGTGTGTGGGTGGTCAGCCGGTCGACGTACGCCATGATGAGCGCCGAGACCAGGAACGCGACGTGAATGATCACCTGCCACAGCACGGTATGGAACGTGTGCTGGTCCGGATTGATGAAGGTTTTCAGCAGATGGATCGACGAAATGCTGATGAGCGCCATCGAGAGCTTGACCTTCAGCACGCCGGCGTTGACGTGGTCGAGCCACTCGGGCTCGTCGGGATGGCCCTCCACGCCCAGACGCGATACGAACGTCTCGTACCCGCCGACGATCACCATGATGAGCAGGTTCGAGATCATCACCACGTCGATCAGGCCGAGCACGACGAGCATGATGTTGGTTTCGTCGAGGGTCATCGCGTGCGTGACGAGATGCCACACTTCCTTCAGGAACAGCACGACGTAGACGCCCTGCGCGACGATCAGGCCCAGGTACAGCGGCACCTGCAGCCAGCGGCTCATGAAGATGATTCTCGGCAGCACTTTCATCGAGCCGGAACGGGAGGGCGGGGTAAAAGCATGCTTGGGAGCGGACATGGGCGGCTTTTCAGTCGGTGAGTCGGACCGGAAATGATGACGGGCGAATATGACGAACCAAATGTGCGATGCGCCGGCGCACGCGCAGGAAAGCGCATTCGCGGTATCGGGAAGCCCGCAATTGTACCGCGTCGCCGCGCGTGCCTGCCGAAAGCTTTCGGAAAGCGCCGATGGCATGCCGCCCGATCTACACGCCGGATTCGCGCGACACTGCGCCCGCCGCGCGCGGCCTGACGGGCGGCCTGACGCGTGGCCTGAGACTCGCGAGCCCCATGCCGGCAACGACGCACGCGAGCGCTACGCCATGCGCGAGCGTCGGCCGCTCGTCGAGGAAGGCGATGCCGTAAAAGGCCGCCGCGACCGGCAGCACGGCGCAGAAGACGCCCGCGAGACTGCCATCGACATGGCGGATGCCTTTCATCCATAGCCAGAACGAGAAGATGCTGGCCGACAGTCCGTACCAGACGACGAGCGCCCACGTATCCCATGCGACGCCGGTCCAGTCGAAACCGGAGAGCGACGTCATGCCGAACGGCAGCATCAACAGCAGGCCGATGCCGTGCGTGTACGCGCAGATATCGATGGCGGGCAGCGTCTGCGTGAGGCGGCGCGAGAGGATCACGTAGAGCGATTCGCAGCACACCGCGCCGAGCACCATCAGATTGCCGGCGAGGGAGCTTGCGCCGGTATCGCCGGCCTGCGCGACGTTGATGACGAGTACGCCCGCGATCGCGAGCCCGATCGACGCCAGTGCGCGCCCGCCTGGCTTCTCCCTGAGGAAGATCCACGCGAAAAGCGCGACCGTCGCCGGCAGCGTGCTGGTGATGACGCCCGCCGCGACCGCGCTCGTGCGCGCGACGCCGTTGAGCATCAGCAAGGTGAAGCCGAAGGTGCCGAAGAACGCCTGCAGGAACAGATTGACCCATTCGCCGCGCGCGACGCGCTTCATCTTCGACCAGCGCAGAAGCGGCCAGAGCACCGCGAGCGCGATCACGAAGCGCAGAAGCGCGAAGAGCGGAACGGGCACGGACGCGACGATCGATTTGCCGATGCCGACGTTACTGCCGACGAGCAGCATGGCCGCGATGAGTAAGAGAGCGTAGCGATTCAATCTGGATAACGCGCGGCGAGTTCAGTTACGATTGTGGGGACGCATTGTAGAAGCCGCGACGACTCCGTGTATACCCCGTGCCGCCCGGGCGGTTCACGTAAGAAGCGGGTAAGTTGGCGGGCTTATCTTCAAATCACTGCGGGATGGGCACGGCAGCGAATGTGCTGTGACATCTTCCGCGCCACCCCGGCGCGGTCATTATGGAGACAAGGTCCGTGCGCGGAACGCCATGCGTTCAGTGCTTTCGACCTCATAACATGCGGCGCACGCGGCCCATTCAGCGACGCGCGCACCGCCGGATTCTGGAAACACCATCAAAGGGGTTGTCGATGTCTGCGATCGAATCGGTTCTTCATGAAAAACGCGTGTTCCCGCCGTCAGCCAAGGCATCGGCGGGCGCGGCAATCTCCGGCATGGACGCCTACAAGGCGCTTGTCGAGCACGCCGAGCGCGACTACGAAGGCTTCTGGGCGGGAGTCGCGCGCGACACGCTCGCCTGGCACAAGCCGTTCACCAAGGTGCTGGACGAGTCGAAGGCGCCGTTCTACACGTGGTTCGAAGACGGCGAGCTCAACGCCTCGTACAACTGTCTCGACCGTCATGTCGAAGCGGGCCGCGGCGCCGACAACGCGATCATCTTCGAAGCCGACGACGGCACCGTCACCAACGTCACGTATCAGGACTTGCTGGAGCGCGTCTGCCGCCTCGCCAATGCGCTCAAGAAGCGCGGCGTGAAGAAGGGCGACCGCGTCGTGATCTATCTGCCGATGTCGGTGGAAGGCGTCGTCGCGATGCAGGCGTGCGTGCGCATCGGCGCAACGCATTCCGTCGTGTTCGGCGGCTTCTCGTCGAAATCGCTGAACGAGCGTCTGGTCGATGTCGGCGCGGTCGCGCTCATCACCGCCGACGAGCAAATGCGCGGCGGCAAGGCGCTGCCGCTCAAGAGCATCGCCGACGAAGCGCTCGCCGCGGGCGGCTGCGAGAAGGTGAAGGACGTGATCGTCTACCAGCGCACGGGCGGCAAGGTGCAATGGACCGAAGGCCGCGACGCGTGGCTGCACGAGATCGTCGAGAACGAATCGGCGCAGTGCGAGCCGGAATGGGTGAGCGCGGAGCATCCGCTTTTCATCCTCTACACGTCCGGCTCGACGGGCAAGCCCAAGGGCGTGCAGCACAGCACGGCGGGCACGCTGCTGTGGGCCGCGCAGACCATGAAGTGGACCTTCGACATGAAGCCGGGCGACATCTTCTGGTGTACGGCGGATATCGGCTGGATCACGGGGCATAGCTACATCGCGTACGGGCCGCTTGCGATCGGTGCGACGCAGGTGATGTTCGAAGGCGTGCCGACGTATCCGAACGCGGGCCGCTTCTGGGAGATGATCCAGCGTCACAAGGTCACGATCTTCTATACCGCGCCCACCGCGATCCGCTCGCTCATCAAGGCATCGGAAGCCGATGCGAAAGTGCATCCGAAGAGCTACGACCTGTCGACGCTGCGCATCCTCGGCACGGTCGGCGAGCCGATCAATCCGGAAGCGTGGATGTGGTATCACGAGAACGTCGGCCGCGCGCAGTGCCCGATCGTCGATACGTGGTGGCAGACGGAAACCGGCGGCCACATGATCACGCCGCTGCCGGGCGCGACGCCGCTCGTGCCGGGTTCGTGCACGCTGCCGCTGCCGGGCATCATGGCCGCGGTCGTCGATGAAACCGGTCAGGACGTGCCGAACGGGCAGGGCGGCATTCTGGTCGTCAAGCGTCCGTGGCCTTCCATGCTGCGCAACGTGTGGGGCGATCCCAAGCGCTATCAGACGAGCTATTTCCCCGAAGAGCTCGGCGGCAGGCTGTATCTCGCCGGCGACGGCGCGGTGCGCGATAAGGAAACCGGCTACTTCACGATCATGGGCCGCATCGACGACGTGCTGAACGTCTCCGGCCACCGCCTCGGCACGATGGAAATCGAGTCGGCGCTGGTCGCGAATCCGATGGTGGCGGAAGCGGCGGTCGTCGGCCGTCCGGACGACACGACGGGTGAAGCCGTGGTCGCGTTCGTCGTGCTCAAGCGTTCGCGTCCGGAAGGCGACGAAGCCAAGCAGATCGCGACCGAACTGCGCAACTGGGTCGGCAAGGAAATCGGCCCGATCGCCAAGCCGAAGGACATCCGCTTCGGCGAGAATCTGCCGAAGACGCGTTCGGGCAAGATCATGCGGCGACTTTTGCGCTCGCTCGCGAAGGGCGAGGAGATCACGCAGGACGTCTCCACGCTCGAGAATCCCGCGATTCTCGATCAGCTCGGCGAAGCGCGCTGAAGTCGCGCTCGATCGCTGCCTCGTTCGCGGCGGCGGTCGATCCGTATTGCCGGCGACATGTGCTTTTGATAAAAAGCCGCATGTCCGATTCCTCCAACACGACGCCTGCCTCGCCGCCGCCCGTTTCCGCGGCGATGGCGCGCGCGCATCGCCGCTACTGGCGATTCAACCTCGCGTTGATCGCCGTGCTGATGACGATCGGCTTCATTGTCTCGTTCGGCCTGCCGCTTTTCGCGCAACGTTTCGAGCATGTGCGTGTGGCAGGCTTTCCGCTGCCGTTCTACTTCGGCGCGCAGGGCGCGATTCTCGTGTATGTCGCGCTGATCCTCCTCTATATCGTGCTCATGCAGTTCGCCGATGCGCGTCTCGCGCGCGCCGCCAGATCGGACGAGGGCGGCGCGGCATGAAACTTACCAACCGGCTGATCCTTTCCTACGCGCTCTATACCGTCGGCTTCCTGCTTTTCATCTTCCTGATGGAGCGCATCGAGCGCACGACGGGGCCGGGCATGTGGATCGGCTATGTATTCCTGTTCGTGCCGATCGCGGTGTACGCGGTAATCGGGCTGTTGTCGCGCACGTCCGATCTCGTCGAATACTACGTGGCCGGCAGGCGCGTGCCCTCGGCGTTCAACGGCATGGCGACCGCGGCGGACTGGCTGTCGGCCGCGTCTTTCATCGGTCTGGCCGGCTCGATCTACGCGAGCGGCTACGACGGCCTCGCCTACGTGATGGGCTGGACGGGCGGCTACTGTCTGGTGGCGTTTCTGCTCGCGCCCTACGTGCGCAAGCTCGCGCGCTACACGATTCCCGATTTTCTCGGCACCCGCTTCTCCAGCAACCTCGTGCGCGCGCTCGCGGCCATCGCGGCGATTCTCTGCTCGTTCGTCTATCTCGTTGCGCAGATACAGGGCATCGGGCTGATCGCGTCGAGGTTTATCGGCATCGAGTTTTCGATCGGCATCTTCTGCGGGCTCGCGGGCATTCTCGTGTGCTCGTTTCTCGGCGGCATGCGCGCGGTCACGTGGACGCAGGTCGCGCAGTACATCATCCTGATCAGCGCGATGCTGATTCCCGTCTCGATGATCGCGCATCGCGAAGGGCTCGGCTGGTTTCCGCAATTCAACTATGGGCGCGTGATGGAGCGCGTCGAAGCGCTCGAACGCGCGGTCGCCGTATCGCCCGACGAAGCGCGCGTGCGTGCCGATTACGAGCGCCAGGCCGCGCAGATGCAGCAGCGTATCGACGCGCTGCCGCAGTCGTTTCATGCCGAGCATGCGCGACTCGTCGCCGAGATTGCCGAGCTGCGGCGGCACAACGGTCCGCTGCGCGAGATCAACGAGCGCGAGCGGGATCTGGCCGCCTTCCCGCGCGATCCCGCCGACGCGCAAGTGAAGTGGTCCCGCGAACGCGACGCGTTGATCGAACGCGTCGCGCCGCCCGTGCCGATGACCGAGGCCTTCGCGCCAGGCTCGGCGGGCGACGAAAGCCCGCGCGTGCATCAGATCAATTTCCTGTCGCTGCTGCTGTGTCTTTCGATCGGCACGGCTAGCCTGCCGCACATTCTCACGCGCTACAACACGACGACCTCGGTGTCGTCGGCGCGGCGCTCGGTCGGCTGGACGCTGTTCTTCGTCGCGCTCTTCTATCTGACGGTGCCGGTGCTCGCGGTGCTGATCAAGCACGAGATTTTGACGGGGCTGGTCGGGCATCGCTTCGCCGATCTGCCGCAATGGGTGACGCAGTGGCGGCGCGTCGAACCGTATCTGATCCGTATCAGCGATGTGAACGGCGATGGCATCGTGCGCTGGGCCGGCATCCAGATGCAGCCGGACATGGTCGTGCTCGCCGCGCCCGAGATCGCCGGGTTGCCGTATGTCATCTCCGGTCTGATCGCCGCGGGCGCGCTGGCGGCGGCGCTCTCGACGGCGGACGGGCTGCTGCTCACCATCGCCAATGCGCTGTCGCACGATGTCTATTACTGCATGGTCGATCGCCGCGCGACGAGCCAGCGGCGCGTGACCATCTCCAAGATTTTGCTGCTCGGCGTGGCGTTGCTGGCGTCGTACGTTGCGTCGCTCAATGCGGGCAATATCCTGTTTCTCGTGGGCGCGGCGTTTTCGCTGGCGGCGTCGAGTCTCTTTCCCGCGCTGGTGCTCGGGGTGTTCTGGAAGCGCACGACGCAGCGCGGCGTGGTTGCGGGGATGATCGCGGGGCTCGTCGTGTGCGTGTATTACATCGTGTCGACGTATCCGTTCTTCGTGCAGTTGACGGGTTTCGCGGGGCCGCGCTGGTTCGGCATCGAGCCGATCAGCTCGGGCGTCTTCGGCGTGCCAGCGGGCTTTGCGGTGGCGATTGCGGTGAGCCTTTTCGACCGCAAGCCGGATGCGTACACGCGCGCGCTCGTCGATTACATCCGTCATCCGTAGGGGCTGGCGCAGACGCGGGAACTTGGTATAATCGCGGTCTTCCGGAGAGATGGATGAGTGGTTTAAGTCGCACGCCTGGAAAGCGTGTATAGGGTAAAACCTATCGGGGGTTCGAATCCCCCTCTCTCCGCCAGTATGCTGAAGAAGGCCCCGTAAGTTCGACGACTTACGGGGCTTTTGGTTTTTCTGGGCTATCAGATGGCAAATGTGGCGGTGAAACGATGTGGCGCTTTGTTTTGGTGTTCTAACGCCGCCTGTAAGGTCTCGTTCTCCATCCGCCCTTATAAGACAACTCTGATTTTGATCGCATGGTCAGGGGCGGTGAACGAAAGGCCTCACATTTCCGACCGGCGACGAAATATAGCCACGCACCAGACTCTGAATCGTGCGGGCCATTTCAGGCGTATGTTCGACTGCCGAGGCTGTGCTTCGCCCTCGCTTCCGCTCAAACCATTAAAGATTCGGACTCCTGCGGAATTGGCGGAAAACGCAGATTAGTGGCGCACGAGTGCACATGGCAAAATGAACCAGAGAGCACAAACAAGAAAAAGAAATGTCGTAAGAGAAATGAGCGCCACGGCATGACTGCGCCTCTAATAATGCTCGATGAACTCTCGCACATGGCAGGGCGCAATGGCGCGTGTCACCCACCTCTTACGACATTGACAAGCATAGTCGATGCAACCCGGAATGGAATCGGATTAATCGCGTAATACGTCGCTCGAACCTCAAATCAACGGTGCGCGGTCTTGTGTCGCGCATGCCCGGCGTGAGCGAACGCGGCGATCGGATCGTCGTCGGCCGTCACGGCGACGGTATGCCTCGGCGGTTTCGGCGCGGGCTTGACGGGTTTTTGCGGTGCAGCGGACTTCGGCTGCGCGTGTGCGATTTCCGCATTCGTCATCCAGTGCTCGCTGTACGCCCCGCGGGCGGGCATGACGCTGATCAGAAGCACGAGGACGATGGGCGTCGACAGAACGCGTGGTGTTCGCATGATTGTTATCGTTGGAGCGGAACAGGAAGGGTATTGCGAAACGATGCCGAGCCACGAACGAAAAGCCCCGCGCGTGGCGCGGGGCATCGCAACACAGGCTCGCGGCACGCGCGACGCCTGAAAACTCAATGGTGAATCATCAACTGCGCGGCCTGATTTTCAGCGTCGTAGTGGAGGCCGGAGTTTGCGGCCTGCTCCTCATGCACCAGGACCTCGCGCGCGGTTGGCGCAGTGCTCGCTGATCTGCACCAATTGCGAGACAGTCGCGTGGCCGTGCGGATCGACGGAAATTTGAAGGTTGGTCATGGAATAAGCCTTTTTCATTATGCTGAGAAGGCCCGCATTTAAGCCGCTCCGGCGGTAAAAAACGACCGGACGAATCCTATTACCTCCCCGCGCGACGATCCTTTACTTTCGCGCCTGATCGACGCGAGCAGCTCGGGCGAGAAGTCGCATCGCCCCGTGCCAGAACGCGCGCCAACGCCCCGGCATTTCAATGCGCGACGCATCCATGTCGCGCTCCCAATTTTCCCGCTCGCTGCGCGGCCGGTCGACGAGTGTCCCGAAGTACATGGCGAAGCTCCCTTGACGGCGATCGATGACGAAAGGCGTCGCCATGCGCGAGCGCCACGCGTTCAGAATGCCGATGCGCAGCCGCCCGCGAAACCCGTCCGACGCCGGGAACCCGGCTGCCAGTCGGAGACAGACGAAAGGAGGGACCGTCGTCCGCGTGCGCGTCAGACGAGCTCGGGCAGTGCACGCAGACGCTTGAGCGCGGCGCGCGATTCGTCGCGGGCGGCTTTGTTCAGCCAGCGAACCGCTTCGTCGAGGGCGTCCTTGTCGTTCAGCGACGGCGCGACACGCCGCACGACGGCTTCGCTTGCCAGCACGTCGTGCAGGCGCACGAGCGCCGCCTGCGCCGCGAGCAGATGCGCCATCGTGTGCCGATGCCCGCGCTCCAGAACCGGCGCGAACACTTCGAGCAGGCATTGCAGTTTCGCCGCGGCTTCCTCGATGCTGCGCAAGGTCTTGGCATCCACACGCTTCATCCGCGCGGCGCGATGCTCGCGCTTGCTCAGGAGATCGTCGGCGAGCGACACGCGTTGACGCGCGAACGCTTCCAGCGAGCGGTCTTCGCCGCGCGCTTCGAGACGCCGCCGCGCATCGGCGAGGGCGCGGCGCAGAAGGACATCGACGTGCGCGCGGCGCAAGATCACGCAACTCATCGCCGATGCCTCGCGCCGTTGCTGCCGCAGCGTCTGCACGACCGGTTCGAGACGCGTGCAGCGCGTCTGGGCGCGAGCGAGCAGGTCGCAAGCGGCATCGAAATCGTGCGGCTCACCGGCGATGTCCGCGAGACGTTTGAAGCGCTTGCGTATCGCGCGCGCCTCTTTCTCGTCGAGCAGCGGCTCGAACGCCCACCACAGCGCCCGCAGACGACGCAGCGTCGAGCGCAACCGTTCGAGCAGCGCGGCGTCGGCAGGCCCGGCCATGAGCTCGGTCTGCTGGAAGGCGTCGCTCGCGAGAGGCGCCGTCAGCATGACGAAAGCATCGGCGACGGGCTGGTCGCGAAGAGAGAAGGGATCGGGAACACGCGGGCGTGCGGCGGCGGGATGGGAACCGGGCGAACCGCTGAGGCTCTTTCGTTCGAGCGCTGGGTCGAAATTCAGTGTCATCGTCTCGGTATGCACTTGTGTCGCACGACGCTTCGTTATGGTTGCGTCTCGGTCGTGCGCCGGCGGTCTTCGCCGGTCGTCCAATGGATGCTGGCCGGAAACATAGACATGCAGAATGTCATGCGTGTGACAGCGCTTCAAAAGTCCAATGAAAACGTTCTCGCGCATGCGGGACGCGTGCGCGATTCGCGCAATGAAAGCATTACGCGAACTATTGACACAAAATATTCACGTTGGTGTGCTTCGACGGAACGTATGCTGTGCACCGCTATGGCAAACGCGCGAGGCAATCATGCCGGACATCGCATTTCCTCAGCATGGCGGCGTCAGTGAACGCGCTCGCCGCACAGGCCTCTTCGTATTCCTGCTCATTCTCGCTGGCGGCATCGGTTATGTCGGGTTCCATCTCGCGTCCGATCTCGAGTCGGTCCGGCTGAGTTCTGCGCTGCCTTACGTCCTGCTTGGCGTCGCGCTCCTGATCGCGCTCGGGTTCGAGTTCGTCAACGGCTTTCACGACACGGCCAATGCCGTCGCCACCGTCATCTATACGCATTCGCTGACGCCGAATCTCGCGGTGGTCTGGTCGGGCGCGTGGAACTTCATCGGCGTGCTCGTTTCGAGCGGCGCGGTCGCGTTCGGCATCCTGCAATTGCTGCCCGTCGAACTGATTCTGCAGGTCGGCAGCAGCGCGGGCTTTGCGATGGTCTTCGCACTGCTCATCGCCGCGATCATCTGGAATCTCGCGACGTGGTACTTCGGCTTGCCGTCGTCGAGCTCGCATACGCTGATCGGTTCGATCATCGGCGTCGGGCTGATGAATCAGCTGCTGCGCGGGCCGAACGGCACGAGCGGCGTCGACTGGTCGCAGGCGGCGGGCGTCGGCAAGTCGCTGCTGTTGTCGCCGGTCGTCGGCTTCCTCTGCGCGGGGCTTTTGCTGCTTTTGCTGAAAGCGCTCGTGCGCGTGCCGGCGCTCTACAAGGAGCCTAAAAAGAATCATCCACCGCCATTCTGGATTCGCGCGCTGCTGATCCTGACATGCACGGGCGTATCGTTCGCGCACGGCTCGAACGACGGTCAGAAGGGCATGGGCCTCATCATGCTGATCCTGATCGGCACGGTGCCGACGGCCTACGCACTCAACAAGGCTGTGAGTCCCGCCGAGACGCAGAACTTCGTGGCCGTCGCGCACGATGCCGCCGCGACTTTTGCGAAACATACGAACGGCGCGCCGCTTTCCTCCGATCCGCGCGAGGACGTGCAATCCTACGTGCGCACCCGTCAGATTTCATCGGCGACCCTGCCGGCCATGAAGCAGTTGACCGATGTCATCGCCGCCCAGGTTGGTGCGTCGGGATCGCTCGCGGCGGTGCCGCAGAATCTCGTCGATAACGTGCGCAACAACATGTACCTCGTCTCCGAGGCAATCCGCCTGATCGAGAAGGCGAACACGCCCGCGTTCACGCCCGCCGACCGCGCGGTGATCGACAACTACAAGAAGCAGCTCGATCACGCGACGAAATTCATTCCGACGTGGGTGAAGGTCGCGGTGGCGATCGCGCTCGGGCTCGGCACGATGGTCGGCTGGAAGCGCATCGTGGTGACTGTCGGCGAGAAGATCGGCAAGCAGCATCTCACGTACGGGCAGGGCGCTTCGGCGGAACTGGTCGCGATGCTGACCATCGGCGCCGCCGATGCCTATGGCCTGCCGGTCTCGACGACGCACGTGCTGTCTTCGGGCGTCGCCGGAACGATGGCGGCCAACGGCTCGGGGCTGCAATGGAACACGGTGCGCAGCCTCGTGCTCGCGTGGGTGCTGACGCTGCCCGCATCGATTGCGCTGGCCGCCGGCCTCTACTGGCTCTTCAAAAACCTCTTCTGAAACGATGACGCTCAGGCATTCGCCGGACGGCCGGTCTTGACTGTTTCGAGCGCCTTGATCGCTTCGACGAGGCGCTTTTCCGTGGCCGCGTCGAGCATCGCGAGCGCCGCGCGCAGCAGTTCGCTCTTCTTCACGCGCACGCCGTTTTTCTGGCACTTCTCCTTGAGCGAGGCGATCTTCGCGTAGTCCGACTTGGGCATCGTGAAGCTGTCGCGCACGACCTTTTCCTTCTTCGCGCGCTTGGTTTTCGGCTCGGGCTTCGGCTGGCTCGCGGCGGCCGCCTCCGTCTTGATGGGCTTGGCCGCGGGCGCTTTCGTGGCTTGCTTTTTCGCGGTCTTCGGCGTGGCGGCGGGCGAGGGCGCCTTGGTCGCGGCCTTGGGTGTTGCGGCGGGTTTTGCCTGCGTCTTCTTGCCGGTCTTGCTGTCCGCTTTTGCGCTTGCGGCGGCCTTGTCGGCGGCGCTCTTCGGGAAATGGAAAGCCTTCTTGGTCGGCGCCTTGACTTGCGGTGTGCTCATTCGCTTTCTCCTCGTCGTGTGTGGAGAAAACAGTATATACGGTTTGTCGACGCGCAAACCTCGAATGCACGGCTCGAAACGCTTTTCAGTTCAACGGGATAGCCGCACGGTCATCGAGTTGTCTACACGCTTGTCCACCGAAACTGTGGACAACCCTCTATTGCATCGCAACACCTCCCTACCTTGAGGTAGAACAGCTAAATTGTTGAAAAAACGGCGAATCAGACACCTTGCTTACCAAGGTGCTTTACCCGTTGGCGGCGACCAAGCAGTACATCGTTTCCGGGGAGTACCTGCGCAAGTTCAACAAGCGCGCGCTACGGCCCTACGAAATTCCGTTGCTGGACACCAAGATTCAGGCCACGCACATTCCCGAGGATCGCGCGGTGTGGGGCAAGGCGCGCATGACGCCGCTGCCCGCCGACAGCGAGCACGGCATTTCGGTTCTGCTCGGCACGATGGTGCGGGTGGGCGAGCTGTGCAACTCATTGCGGTCCTACGTCAACTTCGAGCGGCGCGAATGGTGTCTGCCGCCCGAGATCGTCAAGACCGACAACGAGCACGTCATCCACCTGTCGGACTTCGTCATCGGCAATCTGGAGAAGCTGTTCGCGCTTAGCGACTCGCCGTGGGTGATGCCGCATCCATACGATCCGTTGCAGCTGATGCCGCCCGAGCTATTTCCCAAACGCATTGGCGACTGGCAGAAGCCGCGCCGCGCGCGCAAGATCAGGACGCGCCAGTCGCCAAGCTGGACCAGCCTCGAACTGCCGGGTGGGCGCTGGGTGCTGCACGACCTGCGGCGGTCGAAGCAGCGGACCCTGCCTGCCTGAAAATCTGAGTCTCAGATTTTTTTTGTTGGTGGGAATGCGGCACATCGACATCATGCACGCTGATCCACGGCCCGCGCGTGATGCTCACATTCGAACTGTCCTGTATCACGGTGCAGGCCGGACCCGGCCGCACACAGGACAGCAGCAGCCACAAAGCCCCTATCCTCATTTCAGCCTCCGTGGATTAAAGGCAGTGCCCTAAAGCCACGTTCGATGGCGATATGCAACACAATTTGACGATTGGATGCAATCGGTTTTGCAGGGTTGCCGGCTACCCTTCTAAGCCTCGGCGCATGTCAAGCGGAGCGCTGGCTTAGGAGCCCGGTGTGATTGTGATGTTAGACAAGACGCTCCGCGCCGTCATGGGCGGAGCACCCGGCAGCCACACGCTCATCAGAGCGCTGTGGTTCTGTTGTTCGTCTATGGGCGGGCCGCAGCGGAGCCGATGTGTATGTCTTGTCGCCTATCGTGTTCCTACTCCGTTGCTGTGCCCGCTCTCCATTCATTCAGAGTGGATGATCCGGGCTTCATCATGGACTGGACAATGACAATCGAATCCCCACCCCCACCCCTGCTTGACACGATCGTGAATCCATCACACGTTGATGAGGAGCGGATAAGGCAGAACGCAACTTACCACCTCTACGTCAACGGCTTTGCCTGGAAAAGCTCCAGCCCCGTTTTATGGACGAGGTAAAATCGCAGCCACGAAGAAGATTCCGCGCAAACTGCCCGAGAAAGTCGAGGAGCTTCTTGAACTTGTAAAGATGGCTGTCAGCGCATTGCTGGAACACCATGCAGCACTCGAAGAAGTCGATCCGGGAATCGAGCATCGGCAGTTATGCGTTGACGTGGTCTCGCAGGGCATAGTTATAGTTCATCCGTGGGTCGCGTCCGTAGATCGATACAACACCGGCTTGATGTCTCAGAACTTCAAATTGAAAGCGTATCGAAAAGCGCTGGGAACGCTCCTGCTCGACAGCTATGCTGTCGATAATAAACTTCGGAAGCTCGGAAAATCGCAAACTGACGAGGTTGTACTTGGAAGCTCTCTAGCGTCTCAACTGGTTTTTCACTGACGCAGCTCTGCAAGTAACTTGTCGATCCACACTTCAATTGAGAAAGTTCGCATTCCTATTCAAGTGACTCCATTTCACACTGAAGTGCAGGGGTCATCCTTCCCCGGATGCTCTGCATCTCTCTCGTTAGCGATTCGTTTGCCCCGCCTCGTGCGGGGCTTTTTTCAACCTGGACTATATGATGAGTAAAAGTACGCGCGGCAAGCGTAGCGCTTGGTCGGATAACGAGCAATTCGAGATCATCCGGGAAGCCGCCGAGTCGGGTGAGTCATATATCAAACTCGCCCAGCGCCTTGGAATAACGCCAACAACGTTTTACTACTGGCGGTTCAAGCACTTCGGACGGCCAGCAGAAGGCTATAAAAAGAGCCGCTTCACTGATGAACAGCGCCGGTCGCTCATACAGCGGGGGCTGGACCAAGGCAAGGCACTTCGAGTGATCGCGAAAGAGATAGGTGTCTCGAACTTCACCATCTATAAATGGCACGGCAGACTTTTCCAGTCTGAGTCTCGCGAACATTTTTCGGAATCCTCGACTTTGTTCAACGCCGCTACGGACTCAGACTAAGTGCTGGGGGCAATCAGTCCTCGTGCGCTCTCCAATCTCTCAACCTGAGGCATTTTCGCCCCGCCCCCGTGCGGGCTTTTTTTGGCGCAGTGCTGTTGATAAACAGTTGCCGTCTATCAATTCATTTGGTTATGCGAACCAGTTATAGTGTGTTGTCGCAACAACCGGGAACAGAAATAGATGGGACATTCCGAATATCGAACTCAACTCGCGAAGCTGAATCAATCGTTGTTTCGGCGCTATTACCTCGACATGCCCGGAGCGCCGAGTTCCATGCTGGCGGATATTTTCGCGTTCGATGGCACGCGCGGCATCGGCGAGCCGACCAAGTACACGATCACTTTCACGCATCCGTCGCACAGCTTGTCGCGTGAAGAGTACGTAGGCAAGATGGCGAACTTCGTGATCCAGCCACGCCCGCCCACGCAATACGGTTTCACCAAAGTCGAACCGCCCGCCGAGGTCAAAGGCATCGTGACATCGTTCGCCTGGATCGGATCGTCGCGCGATCAGAGCACCTATGAAATCGTCCTCGAATCAAGGCTTGCCCTGTTGCGCAATACGCCCAAAGTGCGCTTTTTTTACGATGTGACTATCCCCGAAGTGCTGATGCAGGTCTTGAAGGAGAATGGCTTTGACCACCTGCACGCGTCTTTCGAGTTTCTGAAATTTCACCACACCTATCGCAAGCGTCCCATCATCACGCAATGGGAACAGGACGATCTCGGTTTTATCGATTACCTGTGCCGCCGTGCAGGAATCTGGTACGTGTGCGAGTCCACCGAGCACGGCGAAAGCATCGTGTTCGGCGACGATCTTACGCATTACGCGCGCGACGACAGCTACCACATGCCGTACCGGCCCGAGAGCGGCCTGCACGACAGCGGCGTGGAGTCGGTCAATACGCTGACGATGCGCGCGACTAGCATTCCGAGAAGCTACTTCGTGCGCAGCTATAACCCGGAGAACGGGTACGAGCCGATCGACGCCTCGCTCGATCTTCGCGATGACGAGACGACCTACGGTGAAGCCTATACCTACGGCCTCCCATATCTGACGCGCGATGACGCTGCCGATGAAGTGCGCATACAGCAGCAGGCCGCGCTTGCCGGTCAGATTGTCTATGAAGGCGACACCAACAAACTTATATTCGGGCCGCGCTTCGTTGTGCAACTCACGAATCGCGTTCTGCCTGACGCGGAGCACGGGCTGGTGATTGTCCGCATTCACGTAAGCGCCTCGCGCAAGCAGGGCTACAAGGTTCAGTTCACGGCGATTCCAGCCGAGCTGGAGCGCCCCTACCGACTGCCGCTCAGCCTCGAGACGTGGCCGCGCATCAGCGGCACGATCACAGGAACGGTCGCCTCTCCAAACGACTATGCCCATCCGTTCATCACGAAGCAAGGCGGCTACGTCGTGCAAATCCACGCCGACCGCGACGCACGCGCGCCGGGCGCGAATTCATGCGTGATGTACGTCGCGAAACCCTATGCGGGCAAGCACTACACTGGCATGCACTTCGGACTGGTGGACGGCACGCTGGTGGCGATAGCCTTCTACCACGGCCATCCTGATCTGCCCTATATCGCCCATGCATTGCATTCGTCGATCCATCCCGACCCGATCAACAGCAGCGACCGGTGGCTCTCCCGCGACACGATTCACTTCCGTTCCAACAACACAATCGAGTCGGAGAACTGGCAAGGCGAGGAGCACATCAAGCTTTCGACCGAGCACGGCAAGTCGCAACTGAACCTCGGGCATACGGTCAGCAGGAACCCGGAACGGAAACACCGGGGCAGCGGCTTCGAGCTTCGGAGCGACATGCGAGGGGCCGTCCGCGCGGGCGGCGGGCTGCTGCTCACCGCCGAGACGCAAGCGAAGGCACAAGGCGACATCGCCGATATGGCCGGTGCCAAGCAAATCTACCAGCGCACGCAGGAACAGGCCGAAGCGCTGATGCAGGCGGTGTCCGCTGCCAAGGCAGAAGTGGCCGATCTGCAAGCCGAACGTCAATGGCTGAAGGATGAACTGGCCGATCTGAAGAAGTCGGTTATTGCACTATCCGCGCCCGCTGGTATCGCCGTGGCAACGCCGGATCGCGTGTCGGTCGCGGCGGGCAAGGACGTGAATGTGACGACGTTGTGGGGCTTCAACGTCAGCGCGATGAAGACCGTTGCAATGGCGGCAAAGGAGAAGCTGTCGCTGTTCGCATATCAGCTCGGCATCGGTATCCGGGCGGCGAAGGGACCGGTAGAGATTCAGGCGCAGTCCGATGTCATGTCGCTGGCGGCGCAAAAGGACATGACGGTATCGAGCGTCGATGGCGCGGTGCGCGTGCGAGCCAAGCAGGACATCATGATCGAGTGCGGCGGCGCGTTCATCGAAATCAAGGACGGCAATATCACCCTCGGCGGGCCGGGTAAGTTGCTGTTCAAGTTCGCCTCGATGAGCAAGCAACGCGCACAGATGGCGCATCTGTCCGCGCCCGCGTTCGCGACCACGACCGTGCCGTTCAAGACATCGTGTGAGGCATGGTTGAGCGGCAATACGACCGTGGCAAAAGTGTCGCCTCCGTCGGAGGCGGTGGACTGGAAGCAGTTTGACAATGCTGCACCTGCCCCAGCGCCAAAAGTCAAGGCACCGTCTAACAAGCCATCCGTCATTCAGGGGAAGGCTCCGACAGAGAACCCGGAAACGCCGCAGATACCGACGGACTCGCCGGAGCATCCGAATGCGGATCATGACTCGGCGCACGAACCCAAGCTTCCGACAACGCCCAATTCAGAAGAACCCGCATTGATGCAAGTCGCCCCCCCAGTTTGGTGCGACTGGGCTATGCCCGATAGAAAGCAGGAATGTCGCGATCAGACTGAAACGCCGCGTTATAAGGCGCTCACGAAGCTTAAGGCTCCTTGGGTCGGTAATGATGGGGACCAGATAATAAGCGGCGGAAATTTTCCAACCGCTTTTGAACTTTCATACGTTCATGAAGCGAAAACGCTAACGGCATCTGTAATCGTAAAGCTCGTTCCAGTTGACTTAGTAAAATCTGATGCGCTGGGAAATCCTCTACTGAATTCATTCGGAGCCAAGGAGTCAGTCCCCTACGATCATGATAAGCACTACCGAGGCGTTGCGGCAGGGGTCAATCGTCCGTTTGAGGGCCTTGTCATGGAATATCGGGAAGGCGTTGGGGACAGCGTTGACCTAAATGCTTTAAGGCGACAAGTGGAAAAAACGCTGAATGGGCATCGGAGCATGCTAGTTCTTGACGGTTGTTCAAAAGGTGCTTCGTGCGGATGTCGCATAAAGGTAGATTTTCGAGTGAACTTTATTACGAGCGTGCGTAATGTAGAGATTGGGAAATTTCATAAAGAAATTCGACTTTTCAGACGCGCTGCCCGCGCGGATGCCGGATCGTGGGGTGAGGAAATGTGGGCTCCGACTGCGAACGACCTCCAGCGGTACACGTCATTTACGACGAATAATGTCGTCGCTCACGAATGCGGGCATCTATTCAACTATCCCGATGAATACTGGGAATACGGAGGTTTCATTCATCAATCCTATGTCTCCGGCGAGCAGATCGATTTCGTAACCGGCGCAGCGCTCAATGGGAAGGATATATGGCAGATCAGTTCAATTAACAATTTGATGGGTGGGGGGTGTAATCTTCCTAGAGCCACAGCCGGACATTATCATCTTCAATACATCCGAAGACATTTTTCCGAGTTATCGAACAAGAAATGGAGAATAGGATATGAGGCGTAATTATTTGGCTCGGTTGATTAAAATTGCAGCGTTATTTATTTTAGCTTATGAGGTCACTAACATGCCGGCGTTGACTGCAACCACTCCTTCATGGAGTGATTCAGAGGGATTTAGCATCACTAGGCTGGGGGGGCATCAATTTGGAACGAACGGCATTGCGGTGCAGCTATCGGGAAAAATACGTGTCGGGGTGTCTGATGCGATCGACAAAGAATTCAATGGTGCGGGCGTAATAGACAATCAGCTTTCACCGGACGACGTTAAACTGGTGAAAAAATTATATGCTCAACTGTGCGAGCTAGAGGGTAAAAAATCTGTTTCTAGGACTGAGCGAATCGATCCGCCAACCCTATATTCAGTGATGTGTATTAAGGATGGTGCCAAAAGTAAGCATCGCGGACGTCTGGACGAATTACCCGATGATCTATCTGCTTCCCTAGATCAATTTTATTTGAAGTCTCACCGTACTTATATGTTCGACGGCCGCGCAATAGCCAAGTTGGACGTCAAAGTAGAAAGTGTTGTGCGCGAAAAAGGCAAGTTCCTTATTTCGATTCGTTTCACAAACGGCGGAGACTTCCCGATGACTACGATCTCTCCGAATCATTGGAGCGGTATCTGGGGCGACAGCTTGCTTTGGGTAAGAGGGAAAAGCCTAGACGGGAGCAATCAGTCGAATTTCGATCTCTCCGGGCTGCCCTTGGTCAACATGGAGGAATTTTCCGGCGAGACAGTCACGATACCGCAGAGAAACTCGGTCACGTATAAGTTTTTAGTCATGCCGAGCGACAAAGTTAAAGCCGGGACCTATAGTTTCAATGCGTTAGTCTTCATGGACGTAGGTGGTGAGGGGCCAGTAGCGAGTATGGGCAAGGTCGATTTTCACTCCGACTACAAGAACCCCACCAAAGTCACCATCGACCGCGACTACCCCTCGACGCCCGAGGAATGGAAAGACTACGAGGCACGCAAAGCGAAAGAAGTCGCACCCGTCACGCCCGGTGCGGCCATCATCGAGCCGGGCTTCTATCGGGCTGCGTCGTTCCAAGGGCGCGCGCCATTCGTCAAGGAACTGAAGGCCGGGCCTGACTCCCCTCGCTTTGAAGACTCCTACGTCAAATGGTATTGGGAAGCCGACACCGCGCGCGACGTGACCTGTCAACCGGGCGAAGCCGTGTCCGCGCGAAGGGCGCTGGGTGTTGCGTTCCAAGGACTTCTCCTTCGGAGGCAAGGGCGACCGCACCCATCCACAGCACGAGCGCCTTACACGCGCGGGCGAATCGCTGCCCGTTGTCGCAGTCTCAGACGTGGATAGCAAGAACCTTTATTGGGCGTGGGTCGCCCACGTCTGACCACGCTGGTTCTCCGGCAGAAGCAATTTTGCCGGAGGTCAATTATTCATTCGTACACCTCGGAGAACTGACATGAACCGACCGATATGCCTCGGCGACGAAACCACGCACGGTGGGAAAGTCAAGACAGCAAGCGGTGGCTTTGAACTCGAACCCGGCAGGCCTATCGCGCTGCTGCATGACATCGTCACGTGCCGCGAGCATGGGGATAATCCGATCATCGAATGCCGCGACGGCTATGACGAGGACGGCCGCAAATGGGTATTGGATGGCTGCAAAACCCAATGCGGCAGCGTTGTGCGGGCAAGCACAGAAGGGATGGACGTCGAATGAGCGACTGGAAAATACCACTCGTGCATGAACTGGAGCGGGACCGCGCGCCGCCGGCATGGGTTCCGATCGTCATTTTCATCATCGTCATGGTGAGCGGCTTCATCATCACAGTGATGAATTGGCCAACGGGCAAGCCCTCGATGTCGGGTGCGTTCTTCGGTTATGCGCTGGGGGTGCCGCTGCTGGTGGCAGGCGTGCTCTGCGCTCTGGTGTACGTCCCGTGGGAACTAGGGATTGAAAGCATAAGACAATGGAATTACCGGTGCCGTGAACACCACACTGACTGGCGATGCTGGGCGCAGGCGCACGTAGCGATCATCGACAGTGTGGTGCTCACGCCTGAAGTCGATCTGAGCGAGCGCATGCTTGGATTAGACGGCACACCACTCCAGCATGCAGGAGAGGCCATCGCGCTTCAGACAAGCGCAGCCGTCACGGGAATCCCGGTGGCGCGCCCCTCTGCGTGCGCAACCGCTTCGCTACCGATGCTTGAATTCACCTCGGCGCCGAGCGAAGGAACGACGTACCACAGCTCGCCGCGCCCAATGCCGCTCATGACGAAGTGGGTGCCTCGATCAGCACGGCGCGCATCGAGGCAATCTTTGAACGGGTCCTCGCGCCGTTGATGAAGCACCTAAGACGCTTCGACGCCTCGCAGCCCATCGCCGTGATCCTGCAAGCACCGACCGATGGACACCGCGAGACGCTATACGCCGTGTTGAGCAGGCTGAAACTGCCGTGGCTTCATCCGAAGCACGTTATCCATGTTCCACCGGGCACGGAAGCGTCGCTCATCGATGGCTGGCTCAAGCCGGACCGGTATAACAGTTGGACCGGGGAGCGTACACCCGCCTTTGAAGTCGGATTACTTGTCGCCTTGCAGCTTCACGACAAAGACGCAAAACCCTCCTGCACGGAGGCCGCTGTCGCGCTGTTGCTTACCTCGCCGCGCTTTGCCGCCATCAACAAACTTGTACCGCAGGCGCGCCTGTCCGGCCTTGTGCGCATCGCCGATGAGGTTCGTCGGCGCTTGCGTGGCCGCCTGCGCGGTCGAGCCGGCGAAGGGCGTGCCGTCGGGATTGGTGGACGGGAAGGGCGAGATCTTGAGCGGCACGATCTGCGGCTTCCACGGGCCGATGCCGTCCGCATAGGTCTTGATCTGCGCGAGGCCGGCGGGCGTGAGCATCGCGTCGAACCAGCGCGGATCGCCGGCGACGGTCCAGTCGAACGGACGGCTGTCGGTGATTTCGTTGTAGATGACCGCGCCGGTGCGGTAATCGACATCGTAGCCGTCGATCAGCTGCACGATTTTCGTGTTCAGACCGTGCGTGCGCATGTACTGAAGGCTGCCCGGCTCGAAGCTCTGCACGAAGACCGCCGCGTTGCGATCGTTCAGCCCGTTGTCGTTGAGGATCTTGATGAGCGCGTCTTCGAGCGGACGGCTGCCCGCCGCGCCGCAGCCGTTCGCGATCGCCTGCGCGTTGTTCCAGGTCGGATTCTTCGTCTCGGGATAGACGGCGATCGAGCGGCCCGTCGCCGCGCTCTTCGCCTTCGCGATATCGATGATCTGCTGGAACGTGAGAATCGGATATTTGCCGTTGAATTCGGCGGGGCGCTCGTTCGCGGCGTCGTAGGTCGTGCCGCCCAGGAGCGTGCCGAGCTCGACGGCGGTGAAGTCCGTGATCGACCAGTCGCCCGTGTGATCCTCGCCATCGACGATCAGCGATTTGAGAACCGACTTCGGGTCGCTCGGATTCGTCAGGTCGGTCAGATCCGCGCATTATTACGATCGGCGAGTGACGTCTGTATGACTAAGGAAGCAACCCTTTACATCCGGACGCGGCTATCGTCCCCCAATGAAAACGCCGGCTTGCAGACCGGCGTCGTTTGGCACTCCCGCGTGCCGCGTCACTGCTTCATCGGCCCGGACGACTGCGAGCCTTGCGACTGATTCGGCGACATGCCTTGCTCGCGCTGCTGCATCAGCGTTCCGCTGCCCGAACTGCCGGATTGCACGCCGCCTTGCGACGAGTCACCCGCGCGCGGGCTTGGCATCGGCTCGTTTTTGCTCGGCTGCATTTGCTGCTGGCGCTGCATCAACTGTTCGCGCGACATTTCCTGCGACAGCGCGGACGTGCTGGCGATCGCGAGGAGCGCGCCAGCGATTGCGATGGTGGTTCTCATGTTCGTCTCCTTGAGTCGGGCGGCAGGCGCCGCTTACAGTCATGTCAGCATCGAGCGTGCCGCATCGAACTCGAACTTGTCGTTAAAACTCGCACTAAGACTGTGCTTATTAGGACTCTACTTATTTGTTTCTCAATTCGGCCTAAAAAGTCCGAATCCGGATAGCATATTTGACAGGCGACACGAGCGCGGGTCCATTACAATTCGCGATCCAAACGATCTCGAATTGCCGGAAACTGGCTCAATAGACTGGACGCCGCGGAGTATGTCATGTCGATCACACTGAACGATTTACTTGAATGGCGCGATCGCTTGCCCGAGCAATCGGGCGAGGAAGCTCATATGGTGCGCGCACTCATCGCGCGCCGCGAAGCGGAATTGCGCACGCGCATTGCCGATTCGATCGCAATGGCGAGTCAGCGCGAAAACTGGAAACTGCAACGCTGCGCGGCAATTGCGCGGCGCGTGGAGCAAGCGCCGGTCGGGCAGCTCGAATCCGTTTACACATATTTTCAAAATCGAAGCGAAGGACGGCTGGATATCGAAACGCCCGCGATGCTGTCGGAATTTTTCGCGGCCGAACGTATCGAACACAAGGGTCTGCGCGTGTCGGCTCAGGCGCCTGCTGTGGCCCCGCTGCTCGATCATCTGTACGGGAACATGATCAGTCTGGAGTCGAGTGTCGCCAGTACGCCGGGTATGGCATGCGGCATTCAGGGAATCCGGATCATGCGTATGGTTGCGTTGATGTCGAAAGCGCGTTCCGCCCAGATCGCGAAAATGAGAATGACGGGCGCTCAGGCGTATTATCGTCATTCCTGAATTCAATCGTTTTTTTAATTTCCGGAAAAGCGGCGGCTGCATTGGGGTTTTATCGCTTCGTTTGAAACGCCGAATGTCTCGCCTATACTGAATCAACAGCTTATTCGAACAAGTACGTCTCGCCGTCCTTCGTCATGCAGAATAGTCATCGGTGCGCTCAGAAAATTCGAATATCGCTTGCGGTCCCGTTCTTTCCGCCGGACTTACTGCATGACGGCTGGTTCCAAACAGGAACTCGGCCAGGGAGCCATCGTGAAAAACCTGCTGAGCAGAAGAGGTAGCTTGCTCGACAATCCGCCCTCGTTTCTCGTGCGCCAGAAGGCAAACGGTCCAATCCGGATGACCTCGCCTGAAATCGCCGAAGACGTGGCTTTGAACGAAGAAATGTCGAACGCCGCGCCCGTCACGCGCGTGACGCCTTTACGGCCTGCCGCGGTGCCGTCGCAATCCGTGGTTCAGTCCTTGCAGGCCGGCCAGATCGCCGAAGTCGAATGGCTGATTCAGCAAGGCTCACTCTCGACGTTTCGCACGTTTCAGAGCTTCTCCTACCGCGCGAGCCTGTTGTTTTCGGCACGCGAACTGATTTATTACGCGGTGCTGTATCACGAGGACGCGGTGTGGCGCGTCTTGAAGGCGGGCGAAATCAATGCCGCCGAGCCGGCGTTTCGTCATTTCGTCGAGCAGGCGATGCGTCTTGCCGATAACGACATGCGGCGCGCGCATCTCGAAGCGCAAAACGATCAGCTAGCGCGTCTTATCGAAGAATCAGAGGCGCAAGTCGAGCGCGTGCGCACGGATTTGCAGCAGGGCAGCCAGCACGACCAGGAAGTTGCGCTCAAGCAGCAGGAGGTCCGCAAGGAACTGGCGCAACTCGAAGGCCGGCGCGTCGCTGCGCAGGCGCAACTGAACAAGGCGCAGCGTGCACTTCATCAGTTGAACACAACGGTCAACGACAGCGTGCCGCATCTGCCGTCGCTTCGATGAGACGGTACATCCTTTCGTCCGAAGAAAACTTCGCGACTTCGCGTAAAATCGCCCGTTCGAGCAGCTAGTCGAATCGTTCGGCATACTCTGGGCCGAACCTGGCGATATATGTACTGAGCCCGCGTCCGGCGCGGGCCAGACGCTTCATTTCCTCGACGCGCGTGCGACCGGGCACGCGATAGTCATACAAGTATGTCCCGCCGCTCGCGAAGCGAACCTTGATGCCGTCGCGCAGGATGTCGAATGCTTCGACGCCCGAATTGCCGGCTAGATTCTCATAGGGTTGCATAGTGTTTTCAGTCTCGCACGCACGCAAACGATTGCGTCGCCGGGGCGGACCTAAAGTTTCGTCGGCAGGGACCGTTAAGGGTGTCATGGATAAAGATCAATTCCCGTTCCTCGACTCGGACGATCCGCACTTTCAGCACGCGCGCGCGCTGAGCCTCTCGGTCGGTGCGATCCGTCGTGCACAGGGCAAGTGCAATCCGCACGACTTCCCGGTCGGCTCGCTCGAATGGCATTTCGCCATCGAGGACTTCGCAGGCGACGTCCTGCGTGCGCTGATGGGCGAGACCGAAGGCGTCGACATTCAGGTCGGAGAGCGCCCGCTCGACTGACCGCGCGCACGCGCTTTCGCGTCGTTCTGGCCGCCTTCCGGCGGCGATTCCCATTTGTTATAGCTTCACGCCGCCCGATTCGGGTGCGTCCACGCCGCCGGGCGGGATCGCGCCGCTCTGGCTGATGTCGCGCGTGCGATCGTTCGACCAGTACGGCTCGCGGCCGTAGTGCTGATGCACGGTGCTGGCCCAGACGCGGTCCGCCATCGACGGCCACGAATCCTTGTCGAAGCCCGGCGAGTTGCGCACCTGCTCCGCGGTCGCATCGAGGCGAAAGCAGCGGTTGTCGGTGTCGAGCGTGAGCGCGCTCCACGGCACGGCGAGCAGCTTGTCGCCGATGCCGAGAAACCCGCCGCTCGACAGCACCGCATAGGCGATACGCCCGCTCGTCACGTCGAGCATGATCTCCTTGAGCGAGCCGACATCGTGCCCGTCGCTGCTCATCACCGAGTTGCCGTCGAGCGTGCTCGCGGCCATCACGTCGGGTCCGGGGCCCGCGGCCGTCGCCGCACCCTTGCCGACGATCTTCGCGCCGGCCTCAGATGATTCCATCGATTGATCCATGATCCGCTCCTTGCTGACAGGTTGTGTGGAGGCGTCGCCTTTCACGCGTTTTGTTCAGCAACGGACGTACCCATGAGACGTCATGGCCGTCTGATAAGCTCGCAGTTCGTTCAATCTTCTGCCGCCCATGATCGCTTTCGAGGAGTTGCTCGCCGTCGCGTACAAGAAGGAGCGCTTGCAGAGCCGCCGGCTCGCCAGGGGCGCGTCGATTTCCGAGCACGCGGCCCTCGTCAGGACATTGCAAAAGGCTGCGGGCGACCAGTCTTTGCAAGATCTGATCGATGCGCGCCGCGCCGGGCAAGACCGCCATGCAGGTGCGTTGCGCGCAAGAGAGACGCGGCGCGCCGAACGCGTCGACGAGGCGAAGCGGCACAGGCATCGCGTCGAGACAGAAGGGTGGCGCGGCTGGTTCGACGGCTCGGCGCTGCCCAATCCGGGGCGGCTCGGCATCGGCGGCGTGCTGGTCGGGCCGCTCGGCGCGACGGTCGAGATCAGCGCCGCAATGGGCACCGGCGACAGCAGCGCGGCCGAATATCTCGCGCTCATCGCGCTGCTCGAAACGGCGCTGCGCGAAGGCGCCGCCGATATCGTGATTTATGGCGACAGCCGCGTCGTCATCGACGACATGAACGCGCCGCAGAACGCGGGCATCCGTTCACTCGCGCATCACGCCGCGCGCGCCCGCGCGCTCATCGCGCAGATCGGCGATGTGCGGCTGCAGTGGGTGCCGCGTGCGCGCAACGTCCGCGCGGACGAATTGTCCCGCGCGGCGCTCGAGACCACCCGCGCGGCCGCTGAAGCGGCGTGAAGCGGGTACGAGACGCCGTCACTTCAAATCACGGACATCCGCCGTCGGCGTGTCGCCGAACGCATCGCTCAACAGATAATCGACCACCTTGCGCGCCGACGCTTCCGGCGTCGCAAGCTGACCGTCGCGTTTAAGGGCGTCGAAGCGTTCGCGCATCGGAAAATGCGCGAGATCGGCGCCGCGGATTTCCGCCTGCATGTCGGTATCGACGACGCCCGGCGCGACGCTGCAGATGCGCAGCGCGCGGTTGCCGTCGAGCGCGACCGCGCGCGCGTGATGATCGAGCGCCGCTTTGGTCGCGCAGTAGACGCTCCATCCCGGATACGCGTTGCGGGCCGCGCCGCTGGAAATATGGACGATGCGCGTATCCGCCGCCTGCGCGCCCGCCTGAACGACGGCGGCCGCGAGGGCCATCGGCGCGGCCACGTTCACGCTGACCGCGCGCGCGACGGCCGCCGGGTCCTGATCCGCGAGGCTGCCGACCGGCGCGAGCAAGCCCGCGTTGTTGACGAGCACGACGCGCTCCGCTCCCGACAGGAAGCGGGGCAAGGTGTCGCCCGCCAGCCATGCGGCGAGCCGCGTCAGGTCGGCAAGATCGAATTCGACTTCGTGCAGCTTGCCGGTATGGCGCGCGGCGAGCTCGGGATTGCGCGTGCGGGAGATCGCGAGCACGTCCGCGCCTGCTTCGAGCAGCAGGCGGGCGAGTGCGGCGCCGAGCCCGCGAGTGTGACCTGTGAGGATGGCGCGAATCGGGAGAGACATGGGCGTGACCGGGTTGGGTTGGCTGAAGGCGTCTCGATTCTAGCGGCAAGCTCGCGCGCACGCCGGCTACGCTCAAGCGCGTCGATTCGGCAAGCTGAAACGTTTGGCAGACGGTCGTTCGTTGGTTCCGGGACACAGAACGGCGCGGACGCGTTTTTTTGACTGACAAGCCCCGTCACAGAACTGACAATCTTTCCTGAGCCGAGAACTGCCGGAGACTTATATGCCAATCCGCCCGAGAGCGACCCGAACCGCGCCGATGACATCCGAAAGCGCGCGCGTCGCCGGACGCGCGCTCCCGGTGTCGATGACGCTGCTCGCGACGCTCATCGGCATGCCGGCGGCGGCTTACGCGCAAAGTTCAGTGCAACTGTATGGCGAGCTCGACGCCGGTCTCGCCTACGTCAACAATGTGGGCGGGCATTCGCAATATCGCCTGACGACGGGCACGATCGACGGCAGCTACTGGGGCCTGCAAGGGTCCGAGGATCTGGGCGGCGGCGCGCGCGCGATCTTTCGTCTGGAGCGCGGCCTCTCGGTCGCGACGGGCGAGGGCATCAACGATCATCCGATGTATGTCGGCATCGGTAGCGACAAGCTCGGCACCGTCACGTTCGGTCATCAATACGACTCGATCCACGATTATTTCCAGACCTTCACGCTGACCGGCAACACCGGCGGCACGGCCTTCGCGCACGTGCTCGACAACGACAACGCGAACAACTCGTTCCTCGCCGCGAACTCCGTCAAGTACACGAGCGCGACCTATGGCGGCTTCAGCTTCGGCGGCCTCTACGCGTTTTCGAATCAGGCGGGCGCGTTTTCGAACAATCGCGCATACAGCGTCGGGGCGAGCTACTCGGCAGGCTCGTTCAACGCGGGCGCGGCGTATCTGCACAACAACGGCCGCGGCAACACGACGAGCGGCGCCTACGATTCGCTCACGCTGCCCGGCCCGGCGAACACCGTCTTCAACGCGAACGTGCAGCAGCAGAACACGTTCGGCGTCGGCGCGAGCTATGAACTCGGCGAATTCACGCTGAGCGGCGCGTTTTCCCGCGCGATCAACGCAGGCGTGACCGATGCCGATACGGGCGAAGCGATGCCGTCGCTCGCGCTCAACAACTACGAGATCAACGGCATCTACAAGCTCACGCCCGCGATCGTGCTCGCCGGCATGTACGTGTACACCAACGGCGGCGGCGCGCACTGGCACGAGGGCGGGCTACAGGTGGACTATCTGTTGTCCAAGCGCACGGACGTCTATGTCGAGTCGATCTATCAGCGCGCGTCGTCGGGCGCGCCGGCCGTGATCAATACCAACGATCCGTCGAGCGGCCGCAATCAGCTGATGTTGAGCACGGGCATCCGTCATCGCTTCTGACGCTTTTGCCCACACGCGGCGCGTGCTAACTTGACGGTCTCGCTTCAGCCGGTCCGCAGGTGTCCCATGTCGCTCCAGACCTTCTCGCTTTTCCTGCCCGCGTGCTTCGCCATCAATATGGCTTTCGGGCCGAACAACGTGCTGTCGCTATCGAACGGGGCGCGTGAAGGCGTGCGCGCTTCGGTGCTGGCGGCGTTCGGGCGGATCGTCGCGTTCGCGATCATGATCGCCATTGCGGGGCTCGGGCTCGGCGCGTTGCTGCTCGCGTCGCAGACGCTCTTTACCGCGATCAAGTTCGCGGGCGCCGCGTATCTCGTCTGGATCGGCGTGAAGCTGATCCGTTCGGGGCCGTCGCTCGTCGTGAAGGAAGAGGGCGGCGCGCGCGGGCCAGTGAGTCTCGCGCGGCTCACGAAGCAGGAATTCTGGGTCGCGGCCGGTAACCCGAAAGCGATTCTCGTCTTCACGGCCTTCTTCCCGCAATTCGTCGACAGCAGCGCCTATGCGACGAGCTTCGCGATTCTCGGCGCAACGTTCCTGTTGCTCGAACTGGTGGCGATCTTCATCTATGCCGCCCTCGGCGCGCGCCTGGGAACGCTGTCGCGCGGTGCGCGCGGCTTCACCTGGTTCAATCGGGTGAGCGGCGCACTCATGATCGGCTTCGGTGTGATGCTGGCGTTCGTGCGGCGGCCGGCGAGCTGACTCGCGCACGGGCGTAATCGAGATAATCGCAAGGACTATTGCGCTAACGGATAGTCGCCGCATATTTGCGGGCGAGCAAGATAGCGGTTGCTGGTTTGCGATAATCGCGCCTTCGTCGCGCAAAATCGATGTTTCGCTTATTAGTGCATTGAGCGCTTTGAAGCACACCGATTCGCTTATCGCTGTTTGAAGGATCTTCTCCGATGCGTACTCACTCGTCCGGCGGCACGCAGACGCGCTCGTTCACGACCGTCTTCCTGATCGAAATGTGGGAGCGCTTCGGCTATTACGGCATGGCCGCGCTGCTCGTGCTTTTCATGGTCGATCAGATCGGTTTCGCCGACGACCGCGCCAATCTGACCTGGGGCGCTTTCACGGCGCTCGTGTTCTCCGCGCCGTCGATCGGCGGCTGGATCGGCGACAAGGTGCTCGGCGCCCGGCGCACCATGACCGCGGGCGCGATCGTTCTCGCGCTCGGCTATCTGATGCTCGCGCTGCCGGTCAACACGCTCGGCTTCATGTATGCGTCGCTCGGCGTGATCGTCGTCGGCAACGGGCTGTTCAAGTCGAACGCGGCGAATCTCGTGCGCCGCATCTACGAGGGTGACGACGCGCGCATCGACAGCGCGTTCACGATTTACTACATGGCCGTGAACATCGGCTCGACCTTTTCGATGCTCGCGACGCCGTGGATCAAGGACCATTGGGGCTGGCACGCCGCGTTCGCCGTGTGCTGCGGCGGCATGGTGCTCGGCCTGCTGAACTTCGCGGTGATGCGCCGCACGCTCGCGCGCATCGGTTCCGCGCCGGACGATCAGCCGATCCGCTGGAAGGCCGTGATCGCGGTCGCGGCGGGCGGCATTGCACTCGCCGTCGCGACGGTGTTTATTCTGGAGCACAAGGCGGTGGCCGTCGCTTGCGTGTATGCGGCCGGTATCGCGATTCTCGCGATCTTCGGCTACATGCTCAGGAAATGCGATCCGCGCGAGCGCTCGGGCCTCATTGCGGCGCTGATCCTGACGCTTCAGGTCATCCTGTTCTTTGTGTTCTATCAGCAGATGTCGACGTCGCTCACGCTCTTCGCGTTGCGCAACGTCGATCCGTCGTTTTCGGTCGGCGGCGTGGAGTTGTTCACGTGGAGCGCGGCGCAGTTTCAGGCGCTCAACCCGATCTGGATCATGTTGCTGAGCCCGATACTCGCGTTCGTCTATACGCGGCAGGCACGGCGCGGCCGCGACATTCCGGTGGCCGCGAAATATGCGCTGGGCTTTGTCGTCGTGGCGATCGGTTTCTTCGTGTTCAGCGCGAGCGGAAGGTATGCCGTGGACGGGCGCGTGTCGTCGTGGTTCATGGTGGCGGGGTATGGCCTGTATTCCCTTGGCGAGCTGCTCGTGTCGGGTCTCGGTCTCGCGATGATCGCGCGCTATGTGCCCGCCCGCATGAGCGGCTTCATGATGGGCGCGTATTTCGTCGCGACGGGCGTGTCGCAGTATCTCGGCAGCGTCGTCGCCAACTTCGCGCGGATGCCGTCGGGCAACCTCGAAGCGGTTCAATCGCTGCCGCTCTACACGCAACTGTTCTTCGGGCTCGGCTGGCTTGCGACGGGCGGCGCGGTTGTCGCCATCGTGTTGCTGCCGCTGCTTGGAAGGCTGTCGCGGGCGCATCAGCGCGCGGTGGAGGAGGCGCTCAATGCGCCGCCGCCGCTGGGTACAGAAAGCGTTTGACGTTCGGGAATAGTTCAGTCTATAATTCAATTCTTCAGACGCGGGGTGGAGCAGTCTGGCAGCTCGTCGGGCTCATAACCCGAAGGTCGTAGGTTCAAATCCTACCCCCGCAACCAAATCATCAAGCAAAGAGCCCGGTTCAGCCGGGCTCTTTGCTTTTGTGCGTGGGTTTTGCGACGCACTGATCTGGAGCGCGCCATCAAGGGCTCGTCCCTCGCAGACGCCTATTCAGGTGTCCAAAAAATCACACCCCCAACACAAAAAGCCCGCATGAGCTTCCACTCACACAGGCTTCATGCAATCTTGCCAACTATCATCGATGGGGCGCGCAACCGAAAGTGCGCACATCCGCGAGCTTTCGCGCGACCTGCACGCGAAACCGCGACCCGACCGATCTCAGGTTGCGATGCCGATTTCTTTCCGACAAACGAGGGCAGTGCGCCCCGCGTCGATCAATAGAACTTCTTCGGCAGTTGCGCGCGACGGATCTGCTTGCGCAGACGAGCGACAGCAGCAGCTTTCTTGCGCTTGCGCTCGGTGGTCGGCTTCTCATAAGCCATGCGCGACTTGAGTTCTTGAATCAGGCCCGTGCGTTCGACGGTACGGCGAAAACGACGCATGGCGACGTCGAAAGGCTCGTTCTCTTTCAACAGTACTTTAGTCATTGAAATCTCGGTTGATCTGGCCCTGCCAGAATTTAGGGCAAAGCGCAATTGTACACTTTTTGAGAGTCACCCTGCACGCACTTTGTACGGAAGCATGCGCATGCGGACTCGGGAATCACATCGTAGGTCGTTGAATCGAGACGACAATCCCCAAATACCCGCGCCCGCGGGCTCAGAAGCCGCGCGAGCGGGCCGGGCGCACGGGCGGCGAGGCCTCGCGCGTCTCCGGCTGATCGATCGTCACGTCCGAGCGCGCCAGCGCGACGCACGGCAGAATCCACCCCTCCGCTTTTTCCTCGGCGGTGAGCCCCGGCCATTCGACGCGATAGGCGATCTCGCCATCGACCAGCCGGCACATGCAGGCGCGGCACGTGCCGTTGCGGCACGAGCGCGGCAACGACAGCCCCGCGTGCAACGCCGCTTCGAGCAGCGTCGCGCCATCGCTCACCGCGACGAAGTGCCCGGCCGGCTCGATGATCAGCGCGAACGCGCGCGCATCGTCGCTCATGCCTGAACCTTGACGCCCGCGCGGCCGTTGGTGAGATCGCGCAATTCGGCGGCCGCCGGCTCGCGTGCGGCGGCGGCCATCCGCGCGACGAGGCGCACGGTCATCCCGTATTCGCTTTGCACGAGTTCGGCATCGTGCTGCTCGATCCATCGGCGCACGCGCGCTTCGTCGGCGTAGTCGATTTCGATGCTGATGAGCCCGCGCTCGATACGCTCGACGCGTTCGGCCCGCTGCATCGCGCTCGCGATCGCGTCGGTGTAGGCGCGCACGAGGCCGCCCGCGCCCAGCTTGATCCCGCCATAGTAGCGCACGACCGCGGCCAGCACGCCATCGACTTCGTGATGCCGCAGCACTTCGAGAATCGGCCGCCCGGCGGTGCCGGAAGGCTCGCCGTCGTCGGACATGCCCGACTGCCCGCCCGCGAGCATCGCCCAGCAGACGTGCGTCGCGGCCGGATGCTCGGCGCGCAGGCGTTCGAGCTCGCGCATGGCTTCATCGCGATTGGCGACGGGAATCGCGTGCGCGATGAACCGGCTCTTGCGAATGTCGATTTCAGCGCTGACGGAGGCGGCGAGAGTATAGGTCGGCAAGGCTGGGACCGCGTGGTATGCAAATATCGAATCTTATCGAACGCGCGTCAGGACGCACCGAGCGCGCGCTGCATCAGCACGGAATCGACCCATCGTCCATGCTTGAAGCCGACGCGGCGCAGCACGCCGACATGCTCGAAGCCGAGCCGCGCATGCAGCGCGATCGATGCGGCGTTGCCACTGTTGCCGATCACGGCGATCATCTGCCGCCACGGGCCGCGCTCGCATCGTTCGATGAGCGATTGCATCAGCGCGAGGCCGATGCCGCGCCCGCCGTGGCCATCGGCGACATAAACCGAATCCTCGATCGTATGCCGGTAAGCCGAGCGCGGCCGGTACGCCGACGCATACGCGTAGCCCGCCACCGCGCCGTCGAGTTCGGCGACGAGATACGGCAAGCCCGCCGCGGCGATCGCCGCATGCCGCGCGCGCATGTCGTCGGCGGAAGGCGCGGTCTCCTCGAAGGTCGCGAGCGCGTGCTCGACGTAATGCGAATAGATGCGCGCGATAGCGTCGAAGTCGCCGGAAGCGGCGTCGCGAACGAGAAGGCGAGGGCGATCGTGTGAAGCCATGTCTGTCATGCGGCGGGAGGTAAACGCGGTTTCTGGTCTGGCAATTTTCGCACGGTGCGCGAACGGCAAAAAAAGCTTCGGCGGGCCGTGCGGAAACCCACCAACGCGCCTAGCTTTCGGGCAAAGAAAACGTTGAATCGGGCGATGTGCGGCCCCTACACTAAGTCGTTTGTCCGAGACTGCGCGAGGGGCGGCGCGAACGAGGCCGACGGCGTCGGGCAGGAAACGAAAAAACGTGCGCGCGACATGCCTCGCGCCGCGGTCCATAACAGGCAATGAACAATATTCAACGTGGCGCGCTGGCGGCGCTTCTGATCGTCATCGTTTTGATTGCGGCGCTCGCGCCGGCGGGGATCGGCTTTTTGTTCGCACAGCGCAGCCAGCGGCACGAGGAGAGCGAACGCCTCAACACGGTCGCGAATGCCGCGCTCAATCGCGCCGAAGACGTGACGCGACGCCTGTCCGGGGCGCTCTGGGAAATCGGCAAGGTGGCGGCCGCGCCGTGTTCGCCGCCGTATCTCGATGCGCTGCGGCGCATCGCGCTTACGCACGAACAGGTGCGCGATGCCGGCGCTTACGATCGCGACGGCCGCTGGCAATGTTCGTCGCTGCTCGGCGCGGTGTCGGCGGGCACGCTCGACGGCCTTACGCTGCCCGCGCCCGACTGGCGCTCGCGTGACGGCGTGATGGCCTGGTACGGCCTCGCGCGTCTGCCCGGCGGCAAGACCTCGCTCGTGATGGGCCGCGATGGCTTCTACGTCGCCGCCGACCCATCGCTTTACGTCGACAGTCTCGAATCGCTCGGCGATCCCGCGAGCGGCGTCGGCGTCATCAACACCGAAGTGAGCCGCGTGATCGCGACCACGCCCGCCACCGACGCCGCCGCGATTCTCGCGGTGTATCGCACCGCGCGGCGGCCCGCCGCCGCGCCCGCATGCGACTGTCAGCCGTACGTCGTGCGGCGTTCCGCGTCGATGCCGCTCGCGGTCGTGGTGAGTGCGCCGCAGCAGAGCTTGCGCCAGCGTGCCCGCGCGCTGCCCTGGGGCTGGCTGCTCGGCGGCCTTGCGGCGGGACTGCTGGTCGCGGGCTGGGCGGCGTTTTTCATCGTGCGCAGGCTGTCGCCGCGCGGCCAGTTGAGCGATGCCGTGCGGCGGCATCAGTTCATCGTCGCGTATCAGCCGATCGTCGATCTCGGCACGCGGCGCTGCGTCGGCGCCGAAGCGCTCGTGCGCTGGAAATACCACGACCGCATCGTGCGGCCCGATCATTTCATTCCGCTCGCGGAGCATCGCGGGCTGATCCAGGCGATCACCGATCAGGTGCTCGACACGATCCTGCTCGAACTCGGCGAGTTTCTTAAGCGCTACCCGGAGTACTACGTGTCGGTGAATCTCTCCGCGCCGGATCTCACCACGCGGCGCTTTCTGGACGTGCTCGGCCCCGCCATCGCGCGACAGGGCGTGCGGCCGCAGCAGATCCGCATCGAGGCGACCGAGCGCAGCTTTCTCGACGCCGATGCCGCCAAGGAAGTGATCAGCGCGTTCCGGGACGCGGGCCACGCCGTCTATCTCGACGATTTCGGCACCGGCTATTCGAGCCTCTCGCATCTGCAGACGTTTCGCATCGACGGGCTGAAGATCGACAAGTCTTTCGTCGATACGATCGGGCAGGACGCGGCGTCGTCGAGCGTGGCGTCGCATATCATCGATATGGCCGCGACGCTCGACGTGCAGGTGATCGCCGAGGGCATCGAGCGCGAGGAGCAGGCGGTGTATCTGCATGCGCGCGGCGCGCGCTTCGGGCAGGGCTGGCTCTTCTCGCCGCCGCTTTCCGCGGCGGAATTCATCCGCTATGCAGGCAAGACGCGCGGCGCTTGATCGAGACTGAATCGTCCTTATTTAGGATGTTTCCAGACGAGGCCCCACCATGAACGATCAGACAGCCACCGCTTTTCTGCGCGACGTGCGGCATCCGCTGCTCGCGCTTCATCGCAGCGTGCTCGCGCATCTGCGCGCGCGCCACGAGGCCGAGTTCGGGCCGGTTTCGCCGGGCGAATTCCTGCAGATCGTGATCAACGGCTCGGCGTATCGCTGGCTCACGCCGCTCTCGACCCTGATCGCCGCCCTCGACGATGTCCTCGACGACGACGAAGCCACCGCCGAGGCGCGCATCGGGCACGCGAAGGCCGTCGCCGGCATGTTCAGCGCCGGCACGCGCGATCCCGTTTTCGCGGAGCAATTCCTGCCCTTGCTGCAGGACAGCCCCGACATCGCGGTCGCGAACGGGCAGGTTGCGCAGCTCGTGCGGTCTATCGAAAAAGCGACCTGAAAAGCGCAATTTCCGCACGCCGCGCGCGTGCGGGTTTTCCAGCCTGTCCCGTGCGCGGCGCGTTGCGCGGCGGGCGCCGGACCGCGGCGCGGCTCGCTTCGCCGCCGTGCTGCAATGCAACAAGAACGCGCCCTCGCAATTGAGCGTTTGATTTTCGCTTGCGAGTATCGCCGCCAATCGACGGAGCGGCGTTCACATTCAGTCACGCGCGCTCCGCTTCTTTCCACGAAAGACGATGGAGGCGCCTCTTGTTCCTATACGGCTTCGGTCCGCTCCTTTGGGCGGGCGCCAAAGAGACGCTCGCGCTCGCGGTGCTGTCTCTCGCGGTCTCGGTGCTGCTCGGCCTCGCGGGGGCATCCGCGAAACTGTCGCGTCATGCGCCGCTGCGCGGCATCGCCACCGCTTACACGACGCTCATCCGCTCGGTGCCCGATCTCGTCCTGATGCTGCTGCTTTTCTACAGCATCCAGATCACGGTGAATCATCTCACCGATGCGTTCGGCTGGAATCAGTTCGACATCGATCCCTTCACCGCCGGCGTGCTCACGCTCGGTTTCATCTACGGCGCGTATTTCACCGAGACGTTCCGCGGCGCGTTTCTGGCGGTGCCGCGCGGCCAGCTCGAAGCGGGCAGCGCTTACGGCATGAGCGGCATGCGCGTGTTCGGCCGCATTCTCTTTCCGCAGATGATGCGTTTCGCGCTGCCGGGCATCGGCAATAACTGGCAGGTGCTCGTGAAGGCGACGGCGCTGGTGTCGATCATCGGTCTCGCCGATGTCGTGAAGGCCGCGCAGGACGCGGGCAAGAGCACCTTCAACATGTTCTTCTTCATTCTGATCGCGGCGCTGATCTATCTCGCGATCACGAGCGCATCGAACCTCGTGCTGATGGCGCTCGAACGGCGCTATTCGATCGGCGTGCGGCATGCCGAACTCTGACCCACGCTAAACGAGACAAGCCATGATCCAGATCCTTGCCGAATACTGGCGCCCGTTTCTCTATTCCGACGGCATGCGCGCCTCGGGCCTCGTCGTCACGCTGTGGCTGCTCGTGGTGTCGATCGCGCTCGGCTTCTGCGCGGCGGTGCCGCTCGCCTGCGCGCGGGTATCGAAAAACCGCTGGCTCTCGACGCCCGTGCGCCTCTACACCTACGTGTTTCGCGGCACGCCGCTCTACGTGCAACTGCTCCTGCTCTACACGGGCATGTACAGCCTCGAATTCGTGCGCACGCAGTCGCTGCTCGAAGCGTTCTTCAAGAGCGGCTTCAACTGCGCGATTCTCGCGTTCGCATTGAACACCTGCGCCTACACGACGGAAATCTTCGCGGGCGCGATCCGCGGGATTTCGCACGGCGAAGTGGAGGCCGCGCGCGCCTATGGCATGAGCACCTTCACCATGTACCGCCGCGTGATCCTGCCGTCCGCGCTGCGCCGCGCCTTGCCTTTGTACAGCAACGAAGTGATCCTGATGCTGCACGCGACGACCGTGGCCTTCACCGCGACCGTGCCGGACATCCTGAAGGTGGCGCGCGACGCCAATTCGGCGACCTATCAGTCGTTCGAATCGTTCGGCATCGCGGCGCTTCTGTATATCGCGATTTCGTTTGCGCTGGTCGCGGCGTTCCGGCGCGCCGAGCAGCGCTGGCTCGCGTACTTGCGGCCGGCCGGCGCGGCCCGCCGCGTCTGAGAGTTAGAATTCGAAGCCATGCACCACACCCTGTCATCACCCGAGGAGAAAGCGTTGGAGCCAACCGCCAAAGACGTCGCGATCAAGCTCGTCGCCGAGGACATTCACAAGCGCTACGGTGACAACGAAGTGTTGAAGGGCGTCTCGCTCGCGGCCAAAGCGGGCGATGTCATCAGCATCATCGGTGCGAGCGGCTCGGGCAAGAGCACGTTCTTGCGCTGCATCAACTTTCTGGAGCGGCCGAACGCGGGGCAGATCATCGTCGATGGCGAAGCCGTGCGCACGAAAGCCGACAAGTCGGGCAATCTCGAAGTCGCCGATCACAAGCAGTTGCAGCGCGTGCGCACCAAGCTCGCGATGGTCTTTCAGCATTTCAATCTGTGGTCGCACATGACCGCCATCGAGAACGTGATGGAAGCGCCCATTCACGTGCTCGGCGTGTCGAAGAAGGAAGCGGAAGAGCGCGCGCGCGAGTATCTGGAGAAAGTGGGCCTGCCGCCGCGCGTGGAGAAGCAGTATCCGTCGCATCTGTCGGGCGGGCAGCAGCAGCGCGTCGCGATTGCGCGGGCGCTTGCGATGCATCCCGATGTCATGCTCTTCGACGAACCCACGTCCGCGCTCGATCCCGAACTCGTCGGCGAAGTGCTGAAGGTGATGCAGCGTCTTGCCGAGGAAGGACGCACGATGATCGTCGTCACGCACGAAATGGGTTTCGCGCGCAATGTGTCGAATCACGTGATGTTCCTGCATCAGGGCCGCACGGAAGAAGAGGGCGCGCCGTCCGACGTGCTCACCACGCCGAAGAGCGAGCGCCTGCGTCAGTTCCTTTCGGGCAGTCTCAAGTAACGTGACGCTGCAAGTTGCGATCGTCGCGCTGCCGCCGGTGTCGATGAGCGGCATCGCGCCGATCGTCGATACGCTGTCGCTCGCCAACGAAATCGACGGCCATCGTCTCTACGAGTGGCGCATCTGTTCGTGGGACGGCCGCCCCGTGCCGCTTTCCGGCGGCGCGCAGCTTCCCGCCGACTGCGCGTTCAACGATGCCGTGCGCTGCGACTGGCTCATCGTCGTGTCGGAGCGCTATCAGCAGTTCGCGGACTACCGGCTCTTTCTCGCGAGTCTCGCGCGCGTGGCGCCGCGCACGCCGCTCGTGTCCGGCATTCATCATGGCGTGTGGTGGCTCGCGATGGCCGGGCAACTCGCGCAATATCGCGTCGCCGTGAACTGGGAGACGTACCAGCAGTTCACCGAGCAGTTCGAACGCGCGATCGTCAGCCAGCAGATTTTCGAAATAGACCGCGACCGCGCGACCTGTTCGGGCGGCCAGGCGAGCATCGATTTCATGCTCGCGATGATCGCCCGCGATCACGGGCAGGATCTCGCCGAACGCATCGCGGACTCGCTTGGCGTCGGCGTATTGCGCGCGGGCACGGAGCGTCAGCGCATTCCGTTCGTGACCGCGCCGGGCGAGCGTCATCCGCGTCTGAACGATGCGCTGCAACTGATGGAAGCGAATGTCGAAGATCCGCTCGCCACCGATGAAATCGCGAGTCTCGTCGGCATTTCGCGCCGTCAGCTGGAACGGCTCTTCCGGCAATATCTCGGCGCGATGCCGTCGAAGTATTACCTCAACCTGCGGCTCACGAAGGCGCGCACGCAGTTGCAGCGCACGAGCAAGTCCGTCGTGCAGATCAGCCTCGCGTGCGGATTTTCATCGGCGGCGCATTTTTCCAATGCGTATCGCGACCGCTTCGGCGTGACGCCGCGCGAAGAGCGCCGCAACTGGATCGAGAAGCAGCGCGGCGGGGCCATCGACGAGCCGCGCGGCGGCGCGCTCATCGAGCCGCCGGGCTCGGCCTGAAAACGGCCTGAAAACTGCAAAAAAGCCTATCGAAGCATGTCGCGATCGCGCAAGACGGATTGCGCGCGATTGCCTAATATCGAACCTATCGCACGAAAAACCGATGCTCAAAACCGAGGAGTGGCTCATGACCGACATCAATGTGAATCGCGGTACGTTCGACGAAGTGATGGTTCCGGTGTTCGCGCCGGCCAATTTCGTGCCCGACCGGGGCCGCGGCTCGCGCGTGTGGGACACGGAAGGCCGCGACTATGTCGATTTCGCCGGCGGCATTGCGGTGACGGCGCTGGGCCACGGTCATCCCGAACTGCTGAAAGTGCTGCATGAGCAGGGCGAGAAGCTCTGGCATATCGGCAACGGCTATACGAACGCGCCGGTGCTGCGCCTCGCGAAACGCCTCACCGAGCTCACCTTCGCCGACCGCGCGTTCTTCGCGAACTCGGGCGCGGAAGCGAACGAAGCGGCGCTCAAGCTCGCGCGCCGCTATGCCATCGACAATCACGGCAACGATAAGATCGAGATCATCTCGTTTACGCAGTCGTTTCATGGGCGCACGTTCTTCACGGTGAGCGTCGGCGGCCAGCCGAAGTATGCGGAAGGCTTCGGTCCGCAGCCCGCGGGCATCCGTCATCTGCCGTACAACGATCTGCCGAAGGCGCTCGAAGCCATCGGCCCGAAAACCTGCGCGGTGATCGTCGAGCCGGTGCAGGGCGAAGGCGGCGTGCTGCCCGCTGATCCGGCGTTCCTCAAGGGCCTGCGCGAAGCGTGCGACAAGCACGGCGCGCTGTTGATTTTCGACGAGGTGCAGACCGGCGTCGGCCGCACGGGCACGTTCTACGCGTACATGCAATACGGCGTCACGCCCGACATCCTCACGAGCGCAAAGGCGCTTGGCAACGGCTTTCCGATCGGCGTGATGCTCACGACCAACGAGATCGCCGCGCACTTCAAGGTCGGCGTGCACGGCACGACGTACGGCGGCAATCCGCTGGGCGCGTCGATCGCGGAGAAGGTCGTCGAACTCATCAGCGATCCGAAACTGCTCGAAGGCGTGAACGAGCGCAGCCGCGCGATCAAGGCGCATCTCGCCCGCATCAACGAGCGCTTCGGCCTGTTCAGCGAGATTCGCGGCCGCGGTCTCCTGATCGGCGCGGAACTGAACGAAACGTACAAGGACCGTGCGAAGGACGTGCTCAATGCGGCGGCGGCGAACGGCGTCATCATGCTGATCGCCGGGCCGAACGTGCTGCGCTTCGCGCCGTCGCTCATCATGCCGATGGCCGATCTCGACGAAGGCTTCGCGCGCATCGAGAAGGCGATCGAGCAGGTGGTCGGCACGGCCGCCGTCAAGTAAGGAACGGAACCCGATCATGCTCTTCGTCCGTCCCGCAAGACTCGCCGATCTCGACGAGCTCGAACGCATGGCGCGCGCCGCGGTTCCGGTGCTGCATTCGCTGCCGCGCGACCGGCGCGCGCTCGAAACGCGCGTCGCGCTCTCGGAAGACTCGTTTCGCGCCGAAGTGGAATTTCCGGGCGAGGAGTTCTATCTCTTCGTGCTGGAGGATGCGCACACGGGCCGGCTGCTCGGCACGTCGAGCATCGTCGCATCGGCGGGTTATTCCGAGCCGTTCTACGCGTTTCGCAACGATGCGTTGATCCACGCGTCGCGCGAGCTCAAGGTGAACCGCAAGATCCACGCGCTCACGATGTCGCACGAACTGACGGGCAAGAGCCGCCTGACGGGCTTTTATATCGATCCGTCGCTGCGCAACGAAGCGAGCGAAGCGGCGGCGCATCTGCTGTCGCGCGCGCGCATGATCTACATCGCCGCGAACCGCAAGCGCTTTTCCAGCGAAGTGTTTTCGCTGATGCTCGGCGTCAGCGACGAGTCCGGCGCATCGCCGTTCTGGGAAGCGGTCGGCCGCAAGTTCTTCGGGCGCGATTTCGAGCAGGTCGAAATGGAGTCGGGCGGACGCAGCCGCACGTTCATCGCGGAAGTCATGCCGAGTTATCCGCTCTACGTGCCTCTGTTGCCCGGCGAAGCGCAGCGCGTGCTGGGCGAGCCGAATGAAAGCACGCTGCTCGCCTACGACATTCATCTCGAGGAAGGCTTCGAGCCGGATCGTTTCGTCGATATCTTCGATGCCGGCCCGGTGCTCACGATCGCCGTCGGCAAAAGCGCGTCGGCGGCGTCAGGCGAGCTGCGCACGGTGCGCGAAGCCGCGTCGGAGAGCGGCGCGCCGTATCTCGTCGCGGCGGGCGGCGCGCACGAATTCCGCTGCATCGTGGCCGCGCTCGCCGGCACGCGCGCCGACGGCGCCGCGCTCGACCCCGCCGCGCGCGCCGCGCTCGGCGTCGAAGACAAGGACACGGTGCGTTGCGTGCCGTTGCATCAGGCATCGGGAGAATTGCAATGATCGTCGTGCGTTGCACGCAACCGGGCGACGTCGATGCGCTCGTCGGGCTCGCCTCCGAAACGGGGCCGGGCCTCACCACGTTCAAGCCGGACCGTCCGGCCTTGGCCGCGCGTGTCGAGCGGGCGCGCCGCACGCTCGAAGATAAGGCGCAAGCTTTCGAAGCGGGCTATTTCTTCGTGATGGAAGACACCGCGACGGGCGATGTCGCGGGCGTGTGCGGCATCGAAACGGAAGTCGGTCTGGAGCAGCCTTTCTACAACTATCGCGTATCCACGGTCGTGCATGCGAGCAAGGACATGGGCGTGTGGACGCGCATGTCGCTGCTCAACATCTCGCACGATCTGACGGGTTACGCGGAGGTGTGCTCGCTCTTTCTGAGCCCGCGTTATCGCACGGCGGGCGTGGGCGGTTTGCTGTCGCGCTCGCGCTTCATGTTCATCGCGCAGTTCACGGATCGTTTTCCGCAGCGCCTGTGCGCCGAACTGCGCGGCCATTTCGATGAAAACGGCGAGTCGCCGTTCTGGAACGCGGTCGGCTCGCACTTCTACCAGATCGATTTCAACGAAGCGGATTACCTGAGCTCGCACGGCAAGAAGTCGTTTGTCGCCGAGCTGATGCCGCGCTATCCGGTGTATCTCGATCTGTTGCCCGATACCGCGCAACACGCGGTCGGCGTCACGCACAAGGACACCGCGCCCGCGCGCAAGATGCTCGAAGCAGAAGGGCTGCGTTACGAGAATCACGTCGATATTTTCGATGCGGGCCCGGTGCTCGAATGCCACGTCGCGGATCTGCGCACGGTGCGCGAAAGCGTGCTGGCGCGCGTGAAGATCGGCGAGCATGGCGCGGCGGGCGACGCGAAGAGCCTCGTGTCGAACACGCTGCTCGAAGACTTCCGCTGCGGCGCGACGACGGGCGCGGTCGCCGATGGCTATTTCACGCTGACATCGGAAGAAGCGGCCGCATTGCGCGTGAACGAAGGCGATCAGGTGCGCGTGCTGACATCGTATCCGCGGGCCAAGTGAATGAGAGACGACATGGAAATTTCGAACCAGTTGTATATCGGCGGTCAGTGGCAGGAAGGCAAGGGCGCGGCGTTCGCATCGCGCAATCCGGGCACGGATGACACCGTCTGGCAGGGCACGAGCGCGTCGGCGGACGACGTGGACCGCGCGGTGTCGGCGGCGCGGCGCGCGTTCGCGTCGTGGTCCGCGCTGTCGTTCGAGGAACGGGTGGCCGTCGCGAAACGCTTCGCCTCGCTGCTCAACGAGAATAAGGAAGCGCTCGCGAACATCATTGGCCGCGAGACCGGCAAGCCGCTGTGGGAGGCGCGCACGGAAGTGGCCTCGATGGCCGCTAAAGTCGATATCTCCGTGCAGGCGTACCACGAGCGCACCGGCGAGAAGCGCGCGCCCATGGCCGATGGCGTCGCGGTGCTGCGGCATCGTCCGCATGGCGTCGTCGCGGTGTTCGGGCCGTACAACTTTCCGGGGCATCTGCCGAACGGACATATCGTGCCGGCGCTGATTGCGGGCAACGCGGTCGTGTTCAAGCCGTCCGAATTGGCGCCCGGCGTCGCGGCGGCAACCGTCGCGCTATGGATTCAGGCCGGCCTGCCCGCGGGCGTGCTCAATCTCGTGCAGGGCGAGAAGGACACGGGCGTCGCGCTCGCGAATCATCGGCAGATCGACGGGCTGTTCTTCACCGGCAGCTCGGATACCGGCACGCTGCTGCACAGGCAATTCGGCGGCCGTCCCGAGATCGTGCTCGCGCTGGAAATGGGCGGCAACAATCCGCTCGTCATCGCGAACGTCGAAGATATCGACGCGGCCGTGCATCACACGATTCAGTCGGCGTTTCTGTCGGCGGGGCAGCGCTGCACGTGCGCGCGCCGTCTGTTCGTGCCCGACGATGCCTTCGGCGAGCGCTTCATGCAGCGCCTGATCGACGTGAGCGCGAACATCCGCGTCGGCAAGTACGACGAGGAACCGCAGCCGTACATGGGCGCGGTGATCTCGGCGCGCGCGGCGGCGCGTCTGGTTCAGGCGCAGGCCGACTTGATCGAACGAGGCGCGAAGCCGTTGCTCGACATGACGCAGCGCGCGCCGAACCTCGGCTTCGTCTCGCCCGCGATCCTGGACGTCACGAACGCCCGCGACGTGCCGGACGAAGAGCACTTCGGCCCGATGGTGCAGGTCGCGCGCTACAAGACCTTCGATGAAGCGATCGAGCGCGCGAACGACACCGCCTACGGCCTGTCCGCGGGCCTGCTCGCCGACGACGAAGCCGCGTGGAAGCATTTTCAGCGCACGATTCGCGCGGGCATCGTCAACTGGAACCGGCCGACCAACGGCGCGTCGTCGGCGGCGCCGTTCGGCGGCGTCGGACGTTCGGGCAACCAGCGGCCGAGCGCGTACTACGCGGCGGACTACTGCTCGTATCCGATGGCGTCGGTGGAAAGCGCGCAACTGCAGATGCCGGCGAGCGTTTCGCCCGGTCTTGCGTTTTAAGTCACGTTTCAAGCAGCGGGAATGACCATGCAGGCAACCGAAGCGAACTTCGACGGGCTCGTGGGCCCGACGCACAACTACGCGGGGCTGTCGTTCGGCAACGTCGCGTCGCGCAGCAACGAGAAATCGACGGCCAATCCGAAAGCCGCCGCGAAACAGGGCTTGCGCAAGATGAAACAGCTTGCGGATCTCGGTTTTCATCAGGGCGTGCTGCCGCCGCTCGAACGGCCGTCGATCAAACTGCTGCGCGACGTCGGCTTTACGGGCGATGACGCGACCGTGGTCTCGCGCGCCGCCCGCGAAGCGCCGGAACTGCTCGCGGCGGCGAGCTCCGCATCGGCGATGTGGACGGCCAATGCCGCGACCGTGAGCCCATCGGCGGATACGGCGGACGGCCGCGTGCACTTCACGCCCGCGAATCTCGCGGCGAAGCTGCATCGCGCGATCGAGCATGGCGAGACGCGCCGCTCGCTTGCCGCGATCTTCGCCGACGAATCGCGCTTTTGCATTCATCACGCGCTGCCCGGCACGCCCGCGCTCGGCGACGAAGGCGCGGCGAATCACACGCGCTTTGCGCGCGAGTACGGCGAGAAGGGCGTCGAATTCTTCGTGTACGGGAAAAGCGAATACGGCGGCGGTCCGCAGCCGCAGCGTTATCCCGCGCGTCAGACGCTCGAAGCGAGCCGCGCGGTCGCGCGCCTGCACGGTCTCGCCGACGAGGCCACCGTGTTCGCGCAACAGTCGCCCGACGTGATCGATGCCGGCGTGTTCCACAACGACGTCATCGCGGTCGGCAATCGCACGACGCTCTTTTGTCATGAGCGCGCGTTCGTCGATCAGCACGCCGTCTACGATGCTTTGCGCGCGAAGCTCGACGCGCAGGGCGCGGCGTTCACCGCGCTCGAAGTGCCGGCGAGCGAAGTGAGCGTGGAAGACGCGGTCTCGTCGTATCTCTTCAACAGCCAGTTGTTGTCGCGCGCGGATGGCCGGCAAGTGCTGGTCGTGCCGCAGGAATGCCGCGAGAATGCGCGCGTGGCGGCGTATCTGGATTCGCTCGGCGGCCGCAAGACGCCGATCGACGAAGTGCTCGTCTTCGATCTGCGCGAGAGCATGAAAAACGGCGGCGGCCCGGCGTGCCTGCGCTTGCGCGTCGTGCTGAACGTTGCCGAGCGCGCGGCGGTCAATCCGCGCGTATGGATGAACGACACGCTTTTCACGCAACTCGATGCGTGGATCGACCGGCATTATCGCGATCGTCTCGCACCCGCCGATCTCGCCGATCCGAAGCTGCTCGGCGAATCGCGCGCCGCGCTCGACGAACTGACGACCCTTCTCGGGCTGGGCTCCGTTTATGACTTCCAGCGCTGATTCGTCCTTGCTCGACGACTTTCTCGCGTTCACGCTCGCGGGCGGGCGGCCTTCCGTCGAAAGCGGCGTGACGGCTTCGGGCGTGCGTTGGGCGTGGCAGGGCGAGGGCGTCGTGCTGCTCGAACCGCCGGGCGCGCCGACGCACAGCGTGCTCGCCTCGGCGGGCGTTCACGGCGATGAAACCGCGCCCATCGAAATGCTGTCTATGCTCGTCGCGGACATCGCGAACGGCCGCGCGCCGCTTGCCGCGCGCATGCTCGTGATCCTCGGCAACATCGACGCGATGCGCGCGGGCGAGCGTTATATCGAGGACGATCTCAATCGCCTTTTCAGCGGCCGTCACGCGAGTTTGCGCGATAGCCGCGAAGCGCCGCGCGCCGCGGAACTGGAGCGCGCCGCGCTCACTTTCTTCGATGACGCCGCGCATCCGAAGTGGCACATCGACATGCACACGGCGATTCGCGCGTCCGTGTTCGAGCAGTTCGCGCTGCTGCCTCACACGGGCGCGCCGCTCGCCCGCGCGATGTTCGACTGGCTGCGCGATGCGCGTCTGCAAGCCGTGCTGCTGCATCGGGAAAAGGGCAGCACGTTTACGCATTTCACGGCGCAGGAAGCGGGCGCGCTCGCGTGCACGCTGGAACTCGGCAAGGTGCGGCCGTTCGGTGAAAACGATCTCGCGCGCTTCGCGGCATCGGATGCGGCGTTGCGCCGGCTGATCGCGGGCTCGGCGGCTTCGGAACGCGCACCGCTGCGCGTGTTCACGGTCGTCGCGCAGATCGACAAGCGCAGCGAGCGTTTCGTGCTGAATGTCGCGAGCGATGTGCCGAACTTCACGGCATTCCCTGCGGGCACCGAACTCGCGCGCGACGGCGAATATTGCTATCGCGTGTCGCACGATGAAGAGCGCATCGTGTTCCCGAATCCGAAAGTGAAGCCGGGCCTGCGCGCCGGCTTGATGGTCGTCGATACGACCGACGCCACGCTCGCTTCGCTATCCTGAATGGCCGGTGCGCGTATGCACGCTCTTGCACTTGCATGAGCGCGACACCCGCTTGCCAAATCGCGATACGCCGCATTCGGCGTATCGCGCCTTCGCCCGCGCTACAATCGCGCCCCAATGTTTGACGCGGCGCATCATTAGGCGTTTTCTTGCTTGATCGCGAACTTTTGCACCGCGATGCTTCATCGACGGCGAGAAGCCGCATCGGACATTCGATTGAACCGCACTTGGAAGGAGATGGAGTTGAAAGAATCGCATTGGATCAGCCGCAAGCTCGCCGCGTTCGCGGTTCTGGGCGTAACCGTCGCGACGGGCGCTGCCGCGCTGAATGCGCACGCGGCCGAGAACATGAAGGAACTGCGCTTCGGCGTCGAAGCGTCGTATGCGCCGTTCGAATCGAAATCGCCGGGCGGCGAGCTGATGGGCTTCGATATCGACATCGGCAACGCGGTGTGCGCGAAGCTGAAGATGAAATGCGTGTGGGTCGAGAATTCGTTCGACGGCCTGATTCCCGCGTTGCAGGCGCGCAAGTTCGACGGCATCAACTCGGACATGACCATCACCGACAAGCGCAAGGTGGCGATCGACTTCACCGATCCGATCTACACGATCCCGAATCAGCTCATCGCGAAGAAGGGCAGCCCGATTCTGCCGACCGTCGATGGCCTCAAGGGCAAGCGCGTCGGCGTGTTGCAAGGCTCGATCCAGGAAACGTACGCGAAGGCGAAATGGGCGCCCGCGGGCATCGACGTCGAGTCGTATCAGGCGCAGGATCAGATCTACGCCGATCTGGCCTCGGGCCGTCTCGATGCCGCGTTCCAGGATGCCGAGGCGGCGTCGAAGGGCTTTCTGAAGCAGCCGCAGGGCGCGGGCTTCGCGTTCGCGGGTCCGGCCGTGACGGACGACAAGCTGCTCGGCTCGGGCGTGGGCTTCGGCGTGCGCAAGAACGACAAGGCGCTGAAGGACGCGCTCAATCGCGCGCTGAAGGAACTGAAGGACGACGGGACCATCGATCGCTTCGCCGCGAAGTATTTCGATGTGAAGGTGGTGTTGAAGTAAGGCCGCGTGGCGGTATATGAATAGCCCGCTCGGGAGCGATCCGGAGCGGGCTTTTTTTATCACATCGACGGCGTCACGATCACCGTCGCCGTCGTCCCCGCGCTCAGCAGCACGCCGTCCGGCACCTCGTCGATATGCACGCGCACCGGGACGCGCTGCGCGAGCCGCACCCAGTTGAAGGTCGGGTTCACATCGGCGAGCAGTTCGCGGCTTTGCGGATTGTCGCGGTCGTAGATGCCGCGCGAAATGCTCTCGACGTGCCCCTTGAGCTCGCCGCCGCTCATCAGCCGCACCGACGCCTTGTCGCCGATGCGCACATGCGGCAGCTTCGTTTCCTCGAAGTAGCCGTACACCCAGAACGAGTGACTGTCCACGATCGCGAGCTTGGCCGCGCCCGCCGTCGCGTAGTCGCCGCGAAACACGTTCAGGTTCGTCACGTAGCCGTCCACCGGCGAGAACACCTTCGTGCGTTCGAGGTTGAGCTTCGCGGCATCGAGCGCGGCCTGCGCCTGCTGCAACTGCGCCTGTGCGGTCGATGCGGTCTGCATCGCGTTTTCGCGCGCTTCCTTCGATACGACGAGGCTGTCCATGTCGGCGCGGCGCGCGGCGTCCGCACGGCGCATGCGCAGCTCGGCCACGCGCGCCGCGACATTCGCCTGCGCCTGCTCGACGGCAATCTGATAATGCGACGGATCGATCTCCATCAGCAGATCGCCTTTCTTCACGAGCTGGTTATCGCGCACGGGCAACTGCACGACCGCGCCCGACACGTCCGGCGCCACGTTGACGACATCCGCGCGCACGCGGCCATCGCGCGTCCACGGCTCGTCCATGTAATGCACCCACAGCACGCGCCCGATGACGAGCGCGGCCGCAAAAATCGCAATGGTCAAAACCAGGCCGATGATTTTTCTGAGAATCATGATGCAACTCTTTTTCAGCTTGTATAAATGGATGCCGCCGATCAGCGATACGCATAGAGCCCGAGCGCGCCGCAGATGCAGACGAGCAGACTCGCGCGAAAGAGCGCTGGATGCCATACGACGCGATAGAGGCCCGTCAGCGAGAGCGCGCGGTCGACGATCCACGTGATCATCGCGCCGGCGATGAAAAGCAGGAGGATCGTCGGCACATAGGCTTCGAGGATCGAGACGTTACGCGGCAGCATGGGGCGCTCCTTCGGGCGTGTCGTTACGCTCGCGCGCATCGCGTGCGAATGGCGCGAACGGCGATTCGTGATCGAGCAGCGCGGTGCGGATGAAATGCAGATGACTGACGATGCGTTGCAGCCGATGCCGTTCCTCGCGCGATGAACCGGTTTCGAGAAGCAGCGTCTGCGTCTCGGCGATCGCCCGCACGGCAGCGGCGAGCGCGGCCTGAAAACGCGTGGCGTTCGGCCGGTCGAACAGTCGCGCGACGGCGTCGAGCGTCGCGTCGACGGCGCGCCGCCACGGCAGCGACGCGGCGTGGCGCGGCTCGCCCGGGAGCGCCGCGATCTCGCGCCGCAAATCGATCACCGCATTGCCGAATTCGAGCACGGCGAAGAGCCATTGCAGCGCGTCGCGTTGCTGTTGGGGGCGGCTCGCGGGCAGCGCGTTGATCTGCGCGAGCAGATCGCGCGTGCGGCTTTCGAAGTGCGTCGAGAGGCTCGAAAGACGCCCGCGGCGCGCGCTCACCACCTCGCGCCGCAAGTCGCCGAGCAACAGATGACGCAGCCACGGCGCGTCGGTCGGCAGCAGCACGGCGAACGCGATCGCCACGACGATCATCGACAGCACGAGCGCGAGCGCATCGTTCATGAAGCCGGTCGGATCGTAATGGACGAGATTGTCCGGCCCCGCGAGAAAGCAGAAGAAGATGCAATAGCCGATGCCCACGCCCGCGAGCGTGCGCCGCGTGCTCAGATACGCGCCGAGGAGCAGCGCGGGCGCGAGCGCGGCGCACATCAGCGCGAAGCCGTCGATGTGCGGAAACACGCCGAACACGACGATCATGCCGGCGATGGCCGCGAGCAGCGTGCCGAACGCCATCTGCGCGGACATCAGCGTGGGCCGCGGCGAAGACGACGCGAGCGCGCACACGGCCGCGGCGTTGAGCACCATCGTGCCGCCGCTCGGCCACGCGCTTTCGATCCAGAACGCGGAGAGCACGAGCATCACGGCCGCGCCGCGCAAACCCGAGATGGCCGCCGCGAACATGTTGGTCTTCGGCACGTAACGCGCGATCCAGTGCTCGCGTTCGTGCGACGGCGCAGTCAGCGACGCGTAGGTGTCGGCGTAGGCGAGCATGTCGTCGACGAAGCGGTAGAGCAGTTCCGCTGCGGTATCGAATTCGAGTTGCACGAAGTCCGGATTCGCTTCGAGTTCGCTGCGCGCCTCGCGCACGCGCCTGGGCAACGCCGCCTTGTAATCGCGCAACTGGGCGGCGGCGCGCGCGGCGTCGGCAGCGTTCCTGACCGGCTCGCCCGAGAGGGAAAAGAGCGGCGGCACTTCGCGAAAGAACGGCTCCAGTGCGGCGATGGTCGTTGCCGATGCGCTTTCGCGCAGCCGGTTCATCAACTGGTGCAGCGCGTGAAAGCGCGTGGACGCGCTCATGAACTCGCTGTTCAGGCGCGCGAGCCGCCCGCCGCGCATGCGCGACTCGGGGTTTTCGAACACCGCGACGCTGCGCGCTGCCTCGAAGCCGACGATATCCGAGACAAACGCGAGATTCGTCCGCTCGATCTGCGCGCGCTCCATGTTGCCCGACAGCGCGCGGCACACGTAATCGACGAACTGCGTGAAGCGGCGGCGCACCGTGTTGCGCACTTGCTCGCCCGCATGCTGCGGAAAGATGAGCGCGCTCACCGCGCCCGCGCAGACGATGCCGAGCGTCACTTCGCTGACGCGCGTGAGCGCCGTCAGATACGCGCCCTCGGGATGCTGCGCCGCCGGAATGCCGATCAGCGCCGCCGTGTAGCCCGCGAGCACGAAGCCATACGAGCGGAAGTTGCGGTTGCGCGCCGCGCCCGCCGTGCAGACGCCGACCCAGAGCGCCGTCGCCGACAGGAACAGGACCGGCTGCTGCGAGAACAGGCTGATGAAAATCATCATCACGACGAGGCCGACCATCGTGCCGCAGAAACGATAGAAGCTTTTCGCGAGCACCATGCCGCTTTGCGGCTGCATCACGACGAAGACGGTGGTCATCGCGGTGCGCGGCTGCGCCATGTCGAGGCGCATCGCGATCCACAGCGACAAGAGCGCCGCGAGCACGGCCTTGAAGATATAGACCCACGCGAGGCCGTCGGTGCGCGCCCAGTCGAGCAGGGCATGCGCGAGCGGCCGGCGTTCGATGAAGGAAGCGGGCGTGGCCATGCTCAGTCCCGCTTCGCTTTCGAGAACGGCCCGATATGCTGCGACGGCGCGAGCGCGGTCGCCTCCGGCCCGTTCGACGGATCGTCGAGGCCGCCGCCGAGCGCCGACGTGAGCGTCGCATATGAAGCGAGCCGCTGCGCGCGCACGCGCGCCTGGCCGTCCTGCGCCTTCAGCAATTGCGTTTGCGCGATGAGCACGTTCAGATAATCGGTGAGCCCGCGCTTGTAGCCTTCGTTGGCCAGATCGTAGTTCTTGCGCGCGACCGCGACCGAGCGGCCGGACGCTTCGAGCTGCGTGTCGAGCGAATGCACGCGCACGACTTGATCGGCGATATCTTTCAGGGCGGCGACGAGCGTCGCGTTGTAATGATCGACGGCCTGATCGTATTGCGCCGAGGCCGCGCCGAGTTGCGCGCGCAGGCGCCCGCCTTCGAAGATCGGCAGCGAGATCGCCGGGCCGAAGCTGTAGCCGGACGCATCGCGCGTCAGGAAGCTGAGCAACGCGCCGCCCGCAAAAGCCTGCGTGAGCGACGCCGCGAGATTGATGTTCGGATAGAAACCGGCCTTCGCGACATCGATGCCGCGCGCCTGTGCCGCCACCATCCAGCGCGCCGCGACGATATCCGGGCGATGACCGACGAGCTCGGCCGGCAGCGCGGAAGGCAGCGGCAGCGGCGTCGCGAGCGACAGCGCCGGACGCGTGAGCGCCTCGCCCGCGCCCGGGCCTTCGCCCGCGAGCGCGGCCAGCTGATTGCGCGCGAGCAGGATTCCTTCCTTGTAGATATCGACCTGGCGCTCGTATTCGGGCAAGGGCGTTTCGGCCTGCGTCAGTTCCAGTTGCGTGCCGAGGCCGCCTTTGAGCCGCCGCCGCGCGAGATCCGCGATGCGCTCCTGCTGCGCGAGCGTGTCCTCGGCGATATCGAGCAGCGCAAACGACTGCGAAAAGCCGATATACGCGCGCACGATATTCGTTTCGAGCTCGAGTTGCGCGGCGCGGGCATCGGCGGCGCGCACGTGGGCGACGTCGAGTGCGCGCTCGGCATTGTTGTCGTCGCGGTGCCAGAGATCGAGGTTGTAGGACAGCGTGAGGCCGGCGGTGTTGTCCCAGGTCGTCGTGTCGGCGAACGGGCCGGGGCCGTAGAAATCGTTGTTGGGCCAGTTCTTGCGCGACACGCCCATCGCGCCATCGACATGCGGCAGCAGTTCCGAGCGCGCGACGCCCGCCTGTTGCTGCGCCTCGCGCACGCGCGCCGCCGCCATCGCGAGCGTCGGGTTGCCGCTCGTCGCACGCGCGATCCACTGGTCGAGCTGCGGATCGCGATAGGCCTGCCACCATTGCGCGTCGGGCCACTGGGCGTCGGCATTGGCGGCGCGGATCGCGCTGCCGGCGTCGAGCGTGGCGGCATCCTTGAGCGAATCCTGCGGCGCGATCTTGCCGGTGCTCGCGCATCCGGCCATTATCAAGATTGTTGTAAGAACCGCGGCTGTAGCAGTCTTACGGAACACTCGCCCTCGCACGATTCACTCCCGAATTCGAATTAGATCCCAGGAGGCGATTATATTTTTACGGAGATTGTCGAATAACCCGTAAGAATGCAAAGCATTTTTACGAATGGTGTGATAATCGTTGTTGCCAATCGTGCAACAATTTGAGTCACAAACAGTTCTTGAAGTCGGGAAGGCAGTATGGACACGCTCCAAAACATGCGCGTATTCGTACGGGTCGTCGAAGCGGGCAGCTTCACGGCGGCGGCGCAGCATCTCAACACCACGACGGCTTATGCCTCGCGGGCCGTGTCGGACCTCGAAGCGCATTTGCGCGCGCGCTTGCTGAATCGCACGACGCGGCGCATCGCGCTCACCGAAGCGGGCGAGCGGTACTTGCAACGCTGCGAGCAGATCCTTGCCTATGTGGATCAGGCGGAAGCCGAGGCCGGCGACGCCCACGCGCGTCCGTCGGGCAAGCTCAAGGTCCACTCGATGACGAGCTTCGGCCAGCATTACGTCGTGCCGATGATCTCGCGCTATCAGCAGCGCCATCCGGCGGTGCAGGTCGAGCTGACGCTCGCGCAGCGCATGCCGGATCTGCTCGACGAAGGTTACGACGTGTCCGTGGTGCTGGCCTCGGACCTGCCCGATTCCGGGCTCGTGTCGGCGCGGCTCGGGACGGTGTTCAGCATCGCATGCGCGTCGCCGGCCTATATCGAGAAGCACGGCGCGCCGCACGTGCTCTCCGATCTCGTGCGCCACACGTGCCTGCATCTGATGACGCCGGTGTTTCCGCCGGACCGCTGGGTCTTCGACGGCCCCAACGGTCAGGAGACGGTGAGCCTCGGCCCGTCGACGTTCACGGTAAACGTCGCGGAGGCGATGGGCGCGGCCATCCGCGAGGGCATGGGCATTGGCGTGCTGCCGACGTCGTCCGCGCTGCCGGGCCTGCGCGCGGGCACGCTCGTGCGCGTGCTGCCGCAATACACGATGCAGGAGCTGAACGTCTACGCGCTGTATCCGTCGCGCCAGTATCTCGACGCCAAGATCCGCACGTGGGTCGAGTTTTTGCGCGACGCGCTGCCCGACACGCTCGCCGCGGATGCCGAATCGCTGAAGGAATTCGTCGTCGCCTGAAGGGTGGAAGCGGCGTTCGGTTACGAAAAAAAGCGCGGCGCAACACTTGCTTACTCACAGTTTGTCCGCAGCTTGATACTTTCAGGGCTGTTCAATCGCATCTTTTACCGGGGCAAGTCAAATGAGTACGCCACTTCTTTTCGCACTGGCCGCGCTTCTCGTGCTGATCGCCGTTCCGGCGTCGCGCGATCTCTTCAACGCCATGCGCGCCCAGTCGGAACGCGACGCGAAGCGGCGTCTGGTGCCGGTGCGCATCAAGGACGAACGCGACCCGTACGACCGCTAATCGCCTTTTTCAGAGCAGGGTTTCCAGCGGTTCGATGAGCCGCGGCTCATCGTTGGTCGCGCGATTCACATCGGTCGAAACGCGATGCCAGACGAAGTGCGACGCCGGCACGCCGTCCGACCTGACGAGCGCGGCCACGTCTTCGAGCGACGCGCCGGCATCCAGCCAGCGCCGCGCGACGGTTGGCGAGAACACGAGCGGGCGGCGATCGTGGACATCGACGAGTCCTTCGTCGGCGGCGGCCGTCACGATGACGAAGCCTGCGCCGGGCGCGGCGGCGTCCTCGTCGCTCAGGATGCTCGTGAGCGCGGCGAGATACATGGGCTCGTCATCCGCGCGCCGGATGAAGTAGGGCTGCTTGAAGGGCTTCGCCGCGGGATCGCCGGGGCGCGGCTCGATGCGCCATTCGAACCAGCCGTCGGCCGGCACGAGAATGCGCGCCTTCTTCCACAGATGCTTGAAATACGCACTCGTCGCGGCGGTCTCGACGCGCGCGTTGATCGTCTGCGGCAGCTTTTTCTGGATGGCCCACGGCGGGCAATAACCCCAATGCACCGCGCGGATGGTCTCGTCGGGATAGACGGCAAGCGGATGCGTGCCGGGCGAGAGGTTATAGCCGGGACGCCTGTCGGCCGCATCCACGAGCACGAACGGATTTTTCAGATGCAGGCGCTGCGCGTAATGCATCGGCAGTCGGTACTGGCTGATTCGGCCGCACATGGCGTTCCTCCGCAAAGTCCAACCTCGGTCTGATGCCTTGTCGATTTCCCTAAATCTCGACGACCTTGTCCCACGCGAAATCCGGATTTTCCCACTGCTGCGTGCGGCGGCTGAAATACCCGCGCGGATTGCACACGACGCGCGTGCCGCCCACGACGTAATCGAACGACGTATGCGTGTGCCCGTGAATCCACAGTGACGCGGGCGTGCGGGCGAGCGTCGGCAGATGGTTGACGAAGCCCGCCGAGACGAGATCTTCCGCATAGCGCGGCGCGAGACTTTCGCGCATCGGCGCATGATGCGTGACGACGATCGTCTGGCCCGCGAACGGCTTTGCAAGCTCGGCTTCGAGCCATGCGCGGGCCTGTTCGTGCAGCGCGAGGGAATCGTCCGGCGCGAACTCGCGCGGCTCGCCGTCGGGCTCGGGCCAGGCGAGCTGGATGAGGCCTTTGTAATCGAGCATGACCTTCGTGCACGCGGCCTTGGCGGCTTCGATCTCGTCAGCACCCGAGCCGAAGAGCGCGAAGTCGGTCCAGAGCGTCGTGCCGAGCACGCGCCACGCGCCGCGCCGGTCGACCAGCGACGCGTTATTCCGATAGTGCACGTTGTCGACGCTGCGCGCGGCGTCCTGCATCGCCGCTTCCATCGCGCCGAACTCGGCGTCGTAGTACTCATGATTGCCGGGCACGTAGATGACGGGCGTATCGGCATCGAAGTTTTCCGCCGCCCAGCGCAGCCCTTCGGCGTGGTTATGAATGTCGCCCGCCAGGACGACGAGATCGGCCTCGGCATAGGGAATCGCCAGCGGCTCGTCGCATTCGAGATGCAGGTCCGACAGCACGCGAATCTTCATGCGAGGTTCTCCTTGCCGGGCGCGGCGCCAAGACGCACGACCTTGCCGGGGTTCATCAGATTGTCCGGATCGAGCGCGGCCTTGATGGCCTGCATGAGCCGCACTTCAACGCTCGATTTGTAGTGCATCGCTTCATCGACCTTCAACTGGCCAAGGCCATGCTCCGCGCTGATGCTGCCGCGATGCCGGTGCACCTGGTCGTACACCAGTGCGTTGATCGGCGTCTGATGCTCGACGAGGAACTGCTTCTGGTCGACGCCTTCCGGCGCCTGCACGTTGTAATGCAGATTGCCGTCGCCGAGATGGCCGAACGTCACCATGCGCGCGCCGGGCACGGCCTTCGCGATGATCGCATCGGTTTCGTCGATGAAGCGGCCGATGCTCGAAATGGGCACGGCGATGTCATGCTTGATGTTCAGGCCTTCCTCGGCCTGCGCGAGCGGAATGTGCTCGCGCAAGTCCCAGAACGCGCGCGATTGCGCGAGGCTCTCCGCGACCACCGCGTTCTCGACGATGCCTTTTTCCAGCGCGTCTTCCATCAGCCGTTCGAAGAGGGCGCGCGCATGGGCTTCGCTTTCGCTGTCGGAGAGTTCGAGCAGCACGGTTTGCGCGTGCGGCTCGCCGAACGGATAGCGCAGTTGCGGAAAGTGCCGGCCGACGAGGCGCATCGAGAAATCGGACATCAGCTCGAAGCCGGTCAAAAGCGCGCCCGCGTGATGTTGCGCCAGCGAAAGAAAGTCGAGCGCGGCGTGCGGCGAGGCGAGGCCGGCGAGCGCCGTGACTTTTGCGACCGGCGCGGGATGCAGCTTCATCACGGCCGCGGTGATGATGCCGAGCGTGCCTTCCGCGCCGATGAAGAGATCGCGCAGGTCGTAGCCGGTGTTGTCCTTGCGCAGGCCGCGCAGGCCGTCCCAGATTTCGCCTTGCGGCGTGACGACTTCGAGGCCGAGGCATAGCTCGCGCGTGTTGCCGTAGCGCAGCACGCCGGTGCCGCCCGCGTTCGTCGACAGATTACCGCCGATGGTGCAACTGCCTTCGGCCGCGAGGCTCAGCGGAAAGAGGCGCTGTGCGGTTTGCGCGCGCGCCTGAATCTCGGCGAGCACGACGCCTGCTTCCACGGTGATCGTGTTGTTGTGCGGATCGATGCCTCGAATGCGGTTGAGCCGCTTGAGGCTGATGACGGCCTGCGCGCCGCTTGCATCGGGCGTCGCGCCGCCGGCGAGTCCGGTGTTGCCGCCTTGCGGCACGATCGCAATGTGATGCTCGCGCGCGAGCCGCACGACCGCGGCGACCTGGTCCGTATCGGCGGGCAGAAGCACGGCGCACGCCTCGCCGCGGTAGCGCTTGCGCCAGTCGACGAGATAGGGCTCGGTATCGGTCGAACTAGTCAGGACGTGCGGCGCGCCGAGCACATCGGCGCAAGCGGCGAGGAAAGCTTGAGATGCAGTCATGAGGAAATGAACAGAGATCCGGATAGAGCGTAGTCCACAGTATCGCGCAGGCAGGCCGCGCGCGACCCTCGTCCGAATGGCATAGGGTCGCGCGCTGGCCGCCGATTCGTGCTACAAAGCTGCACGCCCCGGCGGATTCGTCGCGAAAAAAGCGGACAGACTAGCTTTTTTTCGCACGTGCGTTCATGCGCGCGGTTCGCTTGAACGGCGCGACATAGGCGAGCGCACAGACGAAAAACGCCACGGCGAAGAGCGCTTCGAGCCAGGCGAGCGACGCGGACAACCCCGCATCGGTCATGCCGCGCACGATGCCTTCGGCGAGATAGAGCAGCACGAGCATCGACGCCCATTGCAGCGTGTAAAGGCGCTTGCGCGCGACGCCCGGCAGCGCGCACGCGAGCGGCAGCGCCTTCAAAGCGAGCGCCCACGCGCCGGGGCGCAGCGGCGCGAGCCACAGTTCCCAGAGAACCGTGAGCGCGATGAGCGCAACGAGGCTCGCGAGCGCGCCGAATGCGAACGCGGAATTCGGCCGCGATGCCTGCGCGGGCGAACTCATGCCGAACGGGCGCCGCGCACGAGGTTGAGCGCGGTGCGCGCGAGCCGCGCGCCGAGGGCGATGGCGAGCGCTTTTTCGTCGGCGGAGATGCCGTGGCGCTGGTTTTCATCGCCGCCGGCCCGCGCGTGATGCGACGCGCCGTACGGCGTGCCGCCGCTTTGCGTGGTGGTGAGCCGCGATTCGGTGTAAGGGATGCCGACGATCATCATGCCGTGATGCAGCAGCGGCAGCATCATGGAAAGCAGGGTGCTCTCCTGGCCGCCGTGCAGGCTGCCGGTCGAGGTGAAGACGCTCGCGGGCTTGCCGGCGAGCGCGCCGGAGAGCCACTGCGGCGTGGTGCCGTCGAGGAAATACTTGAGCGGCGCGGCCATGTTGCCGAAGCGCGTCGGCGAGCCGAGCGCGAGACCTGCGCATTCTTCGAGATCGCGCAGCTCCGCATAGGGCGGGCCGTCGGCCGGAATGTCGGGCCGCGTGGCTTCGCAGACGGTGGAGACCGGCGGCACCGTGCGCACGCGCGCCTGCATGCCGGGAACGCTGTCGACGCCCTGGGCGATCGCGAGCGCAAGCTCCCGGGTCGCGCCGTGGCGGCTGTAGTAAAGCACGAGGATGTCGTTCATAAGGCTTTTTTAGTGAACGGCTATTATAGGTATTGAGTGATTTTCGTGGCGCGGCGCGGCCTCAGTGCGAACTCGGCGCACGGCGCCGCCACGACGGGAGAAGCGTTTGCAGCATTCCTTCATCGATCTCGCCGCGGTCAGGCGTCTCGCGAGCTTCGTCGCGCGGCGGCTCGGCGAAGACCGCGTGGCGCAGGTGGCGGGCAGCCTCACGTTCACGAGCGTGCTGTCGCTCGTGCCGCTCGCGACGGTCGCCTTCGCGCTCTTCACCGCGTTTCCGATCTTCGGCTCGTTTCAGGCGTCGCTGCAGGATTTTCTCGCCGTGCACCTGATGCCGCCGCAGATCAACGACCAGATCTTCAAGTATCTGAACCAGTTCGCGTCGAAGGCGAAGGGGCTCACGACCGTCGGCATGATCATCCTCTTCGTGACGTCCGTCATGACGATGATGACGGTCGAGTCCGCGTTCAACGTCATCTGGCGCGTGAAGAAGGCGCGCCCGATCGCGCAGCGCGTGCTCGTCTACTGGTCGATCATCACGCTCGGGCCGATTCTCTTCGGCTGCAGCCTGTCGATCTCCTCGTATGTGTTCGCGCATTCGGTCGCGTTCGCCGGCTCGCACAATCTGATGCCGCCGATCGTCGAATGGGCGCTGACCGGCGTCTCGCTGCCGCTCACCGCGCTCGCGTTCACCATCATTTACGTCTACATGCCCAACTGCCGGGTCGAGTGGCGCGACGCGATCGTCGGCGGGATCATCGCGGCCATTGCCTTCGAGCTCGGCAAGCGCGGCTTCGGCTCCTATGTCCGGCGCATTCCAACCTACACCGCCGTGTACGGCGCGTTCGCCGCGCTGCCGGTGTTCCTGCTGTGGGTCTATCTGTGCTGGATGATCGCGCTCGTCGGGGCAATGGTCACGTCCGCGCTGCCCGCGATTCGCACCGGGCAGTATCATCGGCGCGATTTTCCGGGCAGCGATCTGCTCGATGCGCTCGAAATTCTTGCGCGGCTCGTCGAGGCGCGCGACGAGGGCAAGCCCGGCTATACGGCGCTGCAACTCTCCGGCTTCGCGCGCTGCGATCTGGACACGTCTACGCGCCTGATCGCGCGGCTCGATGCGCTCGGCTGGATCGGCCGGCTGGAGGATTCGCGCCAGCCGCGCTATGTGCTGATCGCCAATCCGAGTCAGATCACGGTGACGATGCTGTTCGAGCAGTTCGTGATCGACCGGGCGGAGCTGGAGTATCAGTTGAAGCTCGATGCGGCGCAGGTGGATTGCAGCGCGCTCATGAACGCGCTCGAGAACGAGAAGCTCGAAATCACGCTCGGCTCGCTGATCGCCGCGCGGGCGTCGGCGCTCACGAGCGCGCGCATGCGTGACCTGCCGCGCTCGTCGATGCCCGAGCAGCCCGCGTGACTAAATCGAAATCTTGCCGACGCAGATGTCCTTGAACATCACCCAGTCGCCCATCAGGCTATAGATGGGGTGGCGAAACGTCGCCGGGCGATTCTTTTCGAAGAAGAAATGGCCGATCCATGCGAAGCCGTAGCCGCAGACGACGGCCGCGGGCAGCCAGAGCCAGTCGCCGGTCGCGACCGCCATCGCGAGGCAGCCGATCACGCCCAGCGAGCCGACGAAGTGCAGCCTGCGCGAAACGACGTTGCGGTGCTCGTCGAGGTAAAAGGGATAGAACTCGGCGAAATTCGCGAAATGTTCTCCGTGTGCGGTGTGCGCCATGACGGCCTCCCTGATGATGCCTGCCGGTGTCAGATGACGAGCCAGCAAGATTCATTCTGCGACGGTCGTGCGCGCCGTGCAAGCGGGGGCAGCGGGCTTGTGTGGCGCACCGTGCGAGGCGTTCAGTCCGCTTGGGTCAGGCTTTGGCGCAGCCGAGCGCGAACGCGAAAAGCGCGTCGAGCGTGGCGTCGGGCTGCTCGGACATCAGCGCGTGGCCGGCGTCCAGCTCCACCGTCTGCACGGCCGCGCCTGTCTGCCTGAGCGCATCCACGAGCGGGCGTGCGGCGCGCGGCGGCGTCATCGCGTCGCGCCTGCCGCTCACGACGCACACCGGACAGCGCACGGCGGCGGCACGTTCGAGCGCATCGGCGTAGCTGTTGCAGGCGCTGAAATCGGTATGGAAAAGCTGTGCTTCGCCGCGCAGGCTCACGCGCTCCATCAGCCGCTGATTCACGCCTTGCAGCCAGAACCCCGGCGCGGGGCTCGACGGCTTGGCGGCGATCGTCGAATGCGACCACTGATTGACCATGTCGATCGCTTCGGGCTCGTGCTCGCGGGCGGCGTCGAGCAGCGTGTCGGAGACGTGCATCGGCGCGGCGGTCGCGAGAAGCGCGAGCCCCATCGCGCGCGCGGGATGGCGCGCGGCGGCGTCGAGCGCGATCAGCGAACCCATGCTGTGGCCGACGAAAAGCGCCTTTTGCACGCGCACGGCGTCGAGCACCGCGATCACCCAGTCCGCGAGCGCGCCGATGGTGGACAGCGCGGGTCCGCCGGTGCGTCCGTGGCCCGGCAGGTCGAGCGCGAGCACGCCGAAGCCGTGATGCGCGAAATAGCGCGTTTGCAAGGCCCACACGCTGTGATCGTGCTCCGCGCCGTGAATGAACACGACGGCGGGGCGCGCGGCGTCGAAGGTCTTGCCGCCGGTGTAGGCATACGTCGCGCGGCCTTTCGCGCCTGCCATGTCGATGTTCATGCGCGGCTCCCGAGCGGCGCGGGCGCGTTCGCGTCCTGGCCGCTTTCGGCGGCTTTTTGCGCCGCCTTCAGTCCGCGCCTGAGATCGTCGATGAGATCGTCCGGATCTTCGAGGCCGATCGACAGGCGCACGCACCCCGGCCCGATGCCAGCGGCCGCGAGCGCGGCGGCATCCATGCGGAAGTGCGTCGTCGAAGCGGGATGGATCACGAGCGAGCGTGCGTCGCCGACATTGGCGAGATGCGAAAAGAGCGTGAGCGTTTCGATGAACTTGCGCGCCGCCGGCACGCCGCCCTTGATATCGAAGCTGAACACCGCGCCCGCGCCGCGCGGCAGCAGGCGGGCGGCGAGCGCGTGATCGCGGTGCGTCGGCAGTTCGGGATAGGCCACGCCCTCGACCGCCGGCGATTTCAGCAGGAACTCGATCACCTTGCGCGTATTCGCGACATGCCGATCCATGCGCAGCGGCAAAGTTTCAATGCCTTGAAGCAGTTGCCACGCCGCCTGCGGATGCAGGCACGCGCCGAAATCGCGCAGGCCTTCGCGACGGGCGCGCAGCAGGAACGGCGCGACGGTGCTTTCCTCGGCGAACACCATGCCGTGAAAGCCCTCGTAAGGCTCGGTGAATTCGGGGAAACGTCCGCTCGCCGCGAAGTCGAACGTGCCGCCATCGACGAGCACGCCGCCGATCGTCGTGCCGTGCCCGCCGAGGAATTTCGTCGCGGAGTGATAGACGAGGTCCGCGCCATGTTCGAACGGGCGCAGGAGGTAAGGCGTCGTGAACGTGGAATCGACGAGTAGCGGTACGCCGTGCTCATGCGCGATCTCCGCTACGCCCGCGATGTCGAGCACGTCGAGCCCGGGATTGCCGAGCGTTTCACCGAAGAAGAGCCGTGTTTCAGGCCGCGCGGCGGCGCGCCACGCGTCGAGATCGTGCGGCGGCACGAAAGTCGTCTCGATGCCGAAGCGCCGCAGCGTGTAATGCAGCAGATTGTGCGAGCCGCCGTAGAGCGCGCTCGATGCGACCACGTGCGAGCCCGCGCCCATCAGCGTCGCGATCGCCAGATGCAGCGCGGCCTGGCCGCTCGCCGTGCCGATCGCGCCGGCGCCGCCTTCGAGCGCGGCCACGCGTTCCTCGAACACGGCCACGGTCGGATTCGAAATGCGCGAATACACATGCCCCGAGCGCTCCATGTTGAAGAGCGCGGCGGCGTGATCGGAGTCGCGGAACGTGAACGACGTGGTCTGATAGATCGGCGTCGCGCGCGCGCCGGTGGCGGGGTCGGGCGCGGCGCCCGCGTGCAGCGCGAGCGTGTCGAAACGATTGGCTGGCATCATGGACGGCCGGCGCGCCTGAGGCGGCATGCGGCGAAAATGAGGGTCAATCATCGTAACATCGGATGCGCGCGCCCAAACCTAGGGCGAACGCGCGGCCGCGAATCGTGCAAAGCCTTGTCCGTTCGGCCAGTGCGGGCGATCCGGCGGCGCGCCCGGCTTTCCTTTTGCGGGTCTTTCCGATAGCATCGACTCATCGTTTCATCAACGTTTGGGCACAGGCACCGGCATTTCGCGAGGAGACAGTCATGCGAGTCAGCGACATTCTTAAAGTAAAGGGCAACACGCTGTTCACGGTGACGCCGGACACGCCGGTCTCCGACGCGGTCGACACCATGGCGGCGCACGACATCGGCTCGCTCGTGGTCATGGAGTACGGCGACCTGGTCGGCATGCTGACTTTCCGCGAAATCATCCTGACGCTGCACAACAATGGCGGCGCGGTCGGCACCACGACCATCCGCAAGATCATGGACGACCATCCGCTCACCTGTACGCCGGAAACGGACGTCAACGAAGTGCGCCGCATGATGCTCGAACATCACGTGCGTTATCTGCCGGTCATGGAAAAGCGTCAGCTGATGGGCGTCATCTCGTTCTACGACGTGGCCAAGGCCGTCGTGGAAGAGCAGGGCTTCGAAAATCGCATGCTGAAGGCGTATATCCGCGACTGGCCCGAGCAGCAGGAAGAAGCGCGTTGAAATTTGACGATGTGCCGCGAAGTTCCGCGCTTCGCGGCATTGCCGATATCTTGCGCAGAGTTCATCATTCGCAGCGCGCCGACGGCGCGTTTTTTTTCGTCTGGCCGAGGCGCGTCATGGCGCTTTCGAGCCCGCTTTCGCTCCATCCGGATTCGTTCGCCCTCGCGATCAACGCCGGACTTCCATATCCCGCAAGACATGAGTGACAAACCGATGCGCGCCGAGTCGCGCACTGCCCGGCGTTCGCACGAAGGCGACAGCCAGTTCCGCCTGATGCGCGAGCGCCGCTTCGCGCCGTTCTTCTGGACGCAATTTCTCGGCGCGATGAACGACAACGTCTTCAAGGTCGGATTCACGTCGCTGGTGACGTTCCAGGCCGGGCGCTTTTCCGGCGTCGATCCGAAGACCGCCGCGTTTCTCATTTCCGCGATCTTCATCGTGCCGTTCGTGCTCTTTTCCGCGACCTCCGGCCAGATCGCCGACAAATACGACAAGGCCGTGCTCGCGCGCCTCGTGAAGAGCTTCGAGATCGTCGTGATGCTGATCGGCGGGGCGGGCTTCGTGCTGCACAGCGCGCCGCTGCTCTACGCGTGCACGTTTCTGATGGGCGTGCATTCGACCGTGTTCGGGCCGGTGAAGTACGCCTATCTGCCGCAGCATCTCGACTCGCACGAGCTGGTCGGCGGCAACGGGCTCGTCGAGATGGGCACCTTCGTCGCGATTCTGATCGGCACGATCATCGGCGGCGCGGCGGCGGGCGCGTCCGAACATGGCGCGATGCTGCTGGCCGTCGCGTGCATCGCGTTCGCGGTCATCGGGCGCGTCGCGTCGACGTTCGTGCCGAAGTCGGAGGCGTCGCAGCCCGATCTGCGCATCAACTGGAATCCGATTTCCGAGACGTGGCGCAATCTGAAGCTCGCGAAGCAGGACCGCACCGTGTTTCTGAGCCTGCTCGGCATTTCGTGGCTGTGGTTCGTCGGCGCGACCTTTCTGACGTCGTTCTTCAATTTCGCGAAGGACGTGCTGTCGGCCGATCCGGATGTGGTGACGATTCTGCTCGCGACGTTTTCCATCGGCATCGGCACCGGCTCGCTGTTGTGCGAGCGGCTCTCGAAACGCCGCGTCGAGATCGGTCTCGTGCCGCTCGGGTCGATCGGCATCAGCGTATTCGCGATCGATCTGTTCTTCGCCAGCCACAACATCGCGCCTGCCGGGCACCTGCTCGGCGTGCCGGAATTCCTGCAGGTGTGGAAGCACTGGCGCATTCTCGCGGACCTGTTCCTGCTCGCGATGTTCGGCGGCTTCTACAGCGTGCCGCTCTATGCGCTGATCCAGGCGCGCAGCCAGCCTACGCACCGCGCGCGCATCATCGCGGCGAACAATATTCTCAACTCGTTCTTTATGATCGTGTCGGCGCTCATGGCGCTCGCGCTCACGTCGTTCGGCGTCGGCATTCCGGGGCTCTTTCTGACGACGGCGCTGCTCAATGTCGTCGTCGCCGTGTATATCTATTCGCTCGTGCCGGAGTTCTTGCTGCGCTTCATCGCGTGGATGCTGGTGCACACGTTCTATCGCATCCGTCTCGTTGATGCCGAGCGCATTCCGTCGCACGGCGCGGCGGTGCTCGTGTGCAATCACGTCAGTTTCGTCGATGCGGTGGTCATCATGGCCGAAAGCCCTCGGCCGATCCGCTTCGTGATGGATCACCGGATCTTTCGCACGCCGGTACTCGGCCGGCTGTTCCGCCGCGTGAAAGCCATTCCGATCGCACCCGCGCACGAGGACGCGCGCATGCTCGAACGCGCCTACGACGAATGCGCGAAGGCGCTGAGCGAGGGCGATCTCGTCTGCATCTTTCCCGAAGGGAAGCTGACGCGTGACGGCGAGATGAATCCGTTCCGGCGCGGCATCACGGAAATTCTGAAGCGCCACCCGGCGCCCGTCGTGCCGATGGCGCTGCGCGGGCTCTGGGGCAGCGTGTTCTCGCGCCACGAAGATGCGCAGTGGCCGCGGCCGATGCATCGCGGCGCGATGACGCGCCTCACGCTCGCGGTCGGCGAGCCGATCGCGCCGGAAGACGCGACGCCCGCGTATCTGCAGGACGTCGTGTCGGCCTTGCGCGGCGCGCGGCGTTAAGCCATAACGGGCGGCGCTGGCATAATAGCGGTTTCCCCCGACACTTTTTTTCAGGTCGACGCTCATGTCCGGCAATACCCTTGGCACGCTCTTCACCGTCACGAATTTCGGCGAATCGCATGGACCGGCGATCGGCTGCGTGATCGACGGCTGCCCGCCGGGCATGGCGCTCACGGAAGCCGATATCCAGGTCGAACTGGACCGCCGCCGTCCGGGCACGTCGCGCCACGTGACGCAGCGTCAGGAACCGGATCAGGTCGAGATTCTTTCCGGCGTGTTCGAGGGCGTGACGACAGGCACGCCCATCGCGCTTTTGATTCGCAACACCGATCAGCGCAGCAAGGACTACGGCAACATCGTGGAGACGTTCCGCCCCGGTCACGCGGACTACACCTATTGGCAGAAGTACGGCGTGCGCGACTATCGCGGCGGCGGCCGTTCGTCGGCGCGCCTGACCGCGCCGACCGTCGCCGCGGGCGCGGTCGCGAAGAAATGGCTGCGCGAGAAGTTTGGCCTCGAAACCCGTGGATGCATGAGCGCGCTGGGCGAAATCGGGATTCCGTTCGTGGACTGGCAGCACGTTCGCGAGAATCCGTTCTTCTCGCCGAACGCGGAGATCGTTCCGCAGCTCGAGGAATACATGGACAACCTGCGCCGCGACGGCGATTCGGTCGGCGCGCGCATCGAAGTCGTGGCGACGGGCGTGCCCGTCGGTCTGGGCGAGCCGCTCTATGATCGTCTCGACGCCGACATCGCCCACGCGATGATGGGCCTGAACGCGGTGAAAGCGGTCGAAATCGGCGCGGGATTCGCGAGCGTCGAGCAGCGCGGCTCTCAGCATGGCGACGAGATGACGCCCGAAGGTTTCGCGACCAACAACGCGGGCGGCATTCTCGGCGGCATTTCGAGCGGGCAGGACATCCGGGTGTCGATCGCGATCAAGCCGACGTCGAGCATCCGCACGCCGCGCCAGTCGATCGACAAGGCAGGCGCGCCGGCTACGGTCGAAACCTTCGGCCGTCACGATCCGTGCGTCGGCATTCGCGCGACGCCGATCGCGGAAGCGCTGCTCGCGCTGGTGCTGATGGACCATGCGCTGCGTCATCGGGCGCAATGCGGCGATGTGATCGTCGATACGCCGAAGATCGCCGCGCAGATGCCGGCGAAGTAAAAGAAAAGGGCGCCGGTTTCGGCGCCCTTTGTCCTTTCAGACGTTACATGTTCGGATAGTTGGGCCCGCCGCCGCCTTCCGGCGTGACCCACACGATGTTCTGCGTCGGATCCTTGATATCGCACGTCTTGCAGTGCACGCAGTTCTGCGCGTTGATCTGCAATCGCTCGCTGCCGTCGTCGGACTTGACGAACTCGTACACCGCGGCGGGACAGTAGCGGCTTTCCGGTCCCGCATAGGTGCGCAGGTTCACGTTGACCGGCACGTTCGGATCTTTCAGCGTCAGGTGCGCCGGCTGATTTTCTTCGTGATTCGTGTTCGAGATGAACACCGAGGAGAGACGATCGAACGTGAGCTTGCCATCGGGCTTCGGATAAACGATCGGCTTGCACTGCGACGCCGGCTTCAGCATCTCGTGATCCCAATGCTGATGGTGCAGCGTCCACGGCACGTTGCCGCCCATCACTTTCTGCTCTAGCCCCACCATGAAGGTGCCGAGGTACAGGCCCTTGCTCATCCACTGCTTGAAGTTGCGCGCGCGATGCAGTTCGGTCTTGAGCCAGGACGTATCGAAGGCTTCGGGGTAGGCCGTGAGTTCGTCGTTCTGGCGGCCCGCCTGCACGGCGTCGAACGCGGCTTCGGCGGCCATCTTGCCGGACTTGATCGCGGCGTGACTGCCCTTGATGCGCGATGCGTTCAGGAAACCCGCGTCGTCGCCCGCGAGCGCGCCGCCGGGGAAGGCGAGCTTCGGCAGCGACATCAAACCGCCCGCCGTGATCGCGCGCGCGCCATAGGAAATGCGCTTGCCGCCTTCGAGGAACGCACGGATCGACGGATGCGTCTTGTAACGCTGGAATTCCTCGAACGGCGACAGATACGGATTCGAATACCCCAGCCCGACGACGAAGCCCACGACCACCTGGTTGTTGTCCATGTGATAGAGGAACGAGCCGCCGTAGGTATCCGGTTCGAGCGGCCAGCCGGCGGTGTGGATGACGAGGCCGGGCTTGTGCTTGACCGGATCGATTTCCCACAATTCCTTGATGCCGATGCCGTACACCTGCGGATCGGAATTCTGGTTGAGCTTGAATTTGTCGATCAGCTGACGGCCAAGATGCCCGCGCGCGCCCTCGCAGAACAGCGTGTATTTCGCGTGCAGTTCCATGCCGAGCTGGAAGTTTTCGGTCGGCTCGCCGTCTTTGCCCACGCCCATGTTGCCCGTGACGACGCCGCGTACCGAACCGTCTTCCGCGTACAGCACTTCGGCGGCGGGAAAGCCCGGGAAAATCTCGACGCCCAGCGCCTCGGCCTGCTGACCGAGCCAGCGCGTGACATTGGCGAGCGAGATGACGTAGTTGCCGTGATTCTTGAAGTTGTCCGGAAGCAGCCAGTTGGGCACTTGCTTCGCGTCGTTCTGCGACAGGAACAGGAAGCGGTCTTCGGTCACTTCGACATCGAGCGGCGCGCCTTTCTCTTTCCAGTCGGGAATCAGCTCGGAGAGGCCGCGCGGGTCCATGACCGCGCCGGACAGGATGTGCGCGCCGACTTCGGAGCCTTTCTCCAGGACGCACACGCCGATCTCGACGCCTTTTTCCTCCGCCAGTTGCTTCAACCGGATGGCCGCCGACAAACCGGCTGGTCCGCCGCCGACGATCACGACGTCGTATTCCATCGATTCGCGGGGACCGTATTGCTCGATGAGGCTCGCCGGGGTCATCAATGCTCCTATGTGCCGTTAGAATGCCCTTTCGGGATCGCGTATTGTCAGGGAAGGTCAGGCGGGCTGCAACCAACCCCACCCCATTTAGCACGATCGTACTATAGTTATGTTGCGATGCGGTATCCGTGTCAACGCTAGCGCTGACACGCCGAATCAACCATAGAACAAGGAAGCACAATGGGCCGTTCGATCAACCTGGAAGGCAAGGTCGCGCTGATTACCGGCGCGTCCAGTGGCTTGGGCAAGCGCTTCGCGCAGGTTTTGTCGTCGGCGGGCGCCAAAGTGGTGCTCGCGAGCCGGCGCACCGAGCGTCTGAAGGAATTGCGCGCCGAGATCGAGTCGTCGGGCGGCGCGGCGCACGTGGTGTCGCTCGACGTGACCGACTATCAGAGCATCAAGGCCGCGGTCGCGCACGCGGAAACGGAAGCGGGCACGATCGACATCCTCGTCAATAATTCGGGCGTGTCGACCACGCAGAAGCTGACGGATGTCACGCCGGCCGACTTCGAATTCGTGTTCGATACGAACGTGCGTGGCGCGTTCTTCGTCGCGCAGGAAGTCGCCAAGCGCATGATCATGCGCGGCAACGGACCGGCCAAGCCGGCCTATCGCATCATCAACGTGGCGTCGGTGGCCGGTTTGCGGGTGTTTCCGCAGATCGGCGTGTATTCGATGAGCAAGGCCGCCGTCGTGCAGATGACCAAGGCGATGGCGCTCGAATGGGGCCGCCACGGGATCAACGTGAACGCGATCTGCCCGGGCTATATCGACACCGAAATCAATCACCATCACTGGAAAACCGAGCAGGGCCAGAAACTCATTTCGATGCTGCCGCGCCGCCGCGTGGGCTCGCCGGAAGATCTCGACGGCCTGTTGCTGCTGCTATCCGCCGATGAATCGCAGTTCATGAACGGCTCGGTCATTTCGGCCGACGACGGTTTTTCGCTCTGACTTTCTTAAACGCAACTGATGACCACGGATAACACCTTTCACACCGTCTTCGACCTGTCCATGCCGATCCGCTGGGGCGACATGGACGCCTTCGGCCACGTCAACAACACCGTCTATTTCCGCTATATGGAGCAGGTGCGAATCTCGTGGTTCGATCAAATCGGCATCATGGGCGGCAACGGCGAGGGCCAGGGTCCGGTGATCGTGAACGCCTCGATGGAGTTTCTGAAGCAGCTCCACTATCCCGGCGACGTGATCGGCCGCATGTCCGTAGGCAAGCCGGGCCGCAGCAGCTTCGATACGCGCTTCGAACTTTTTCGGGCCGATGACCGCGCGACGCTCTATGCGCGCGGCGCCGCGAAGATCGTGTGGATCGACTACGCCGCGGGCAAGTCGGTGCCGATTCCGGATTTCCTGCGACAGACCATCGAAACGAGCACGCCGGTCGCGCTCTGATCGCGCATCACGTGCCGAGCAGCCGCTGCAGAAGCTCGGTGGCGTTGCCCGTGTCGTACTTTCGCATGAGCCGCGCGCGATAGATATCGACCGTGCGCGGGCTGATGTCGAGTACGCGGCCGATCTGCTTGCTCGTCTTGCCCGTCACGAGCTGCGCGGCGATTTCCCGTTCGCGCGGCGTCAGTTCGATGGCGACCCGCCGCGTCGCGCTCAGATCCTCGAAGGTCCAGACGCCCGCCGCGTGCGGCGCGGCCTGGTCGAGCGCGCGTCCGGTCACGTGGCACCAGAACAGTTCGCCGTTCCTGCGCTTCATGATCCGGTCGTCGCTGTAGGTGCCTGACCGGCTGATATGCGCGGCGATCCGCTCGCCGATGCGCGCGAACTCGTCCGGCGACGGATACAGTACTTCGAACGACTTGCCGATGAGCGTCTCGCGCGTATAGCCGAAGATCGCGCAGAGCTGTTCGTTGCAGTCCTCGATGGAGCGCTCGCGCGAAAGCACGAGCCCGACGGGCGCGAGTTGAAACGCGGTTTGATAATCCAGTGCACGCATGTGAAATCGGGGCCGCGCGCTACTTGATGCCCGGCAAAAGCAGCCGGGGAACCAAACGCGCGCGGGCAATGACTTATGTATTTTTGCGTATTGTGCCGGATCGACGCGCCAAAGTACTCTTGTGCCACGCCAAAAGGCCGCCTGACGCGCGTGCGACAGCGCCGCGGCGGCGTCAATAAGCCGATTTTCAGTTGGTTTCAAACATGGAAGGGACACTCAGATGAACAAGGTCTATCCGAGCGCGAAGGCTGCGCTAGAGGGCATCGTCAAGGACGGGCAGACGTTCGCCGTCGGCGGTTTCGGGCTGTGCGGCATTCCCGAGGCGCTCATCGCCGCGCTGCGCGACACGGGCGTGAAAGACATCACCTGCATCAGCAATAACGCGGGCGTCGACGGCTTCGGCCTCGGTCTCCTTCTGGAGACGCGCCAGATCAAGAAGATGATTTCGTCCTACGTCGGCGAAAACAAGGAGTTCGAGCGGCAATATCTCGCCGGCGAACTCGAGCTTGAATTCACGCCGCAGGGCACGCTCGCCGAAAAGTTGCGCGCGGGCGGCTCGGGCATTCCGGCGTTCTTCACGAATACCGGTTTCGGCACCGTGATTGCCGAAGGCAAGGAAACGCGCCAGTTCGGCGAGAACCATTATGTGCTCGAGCATTCGCTGACCGCCGATGTCGGTCTCGTGAAGGCGTGGAAGGCCGACAAATCCGGCAACCTGATCTATCGCCGCACGGCGCGCAACTTCAACCCGATGTGCGCGATGGCGGGCAAGATCACCGTGGCCGAAGTGGAAGAAATCGTCGAAGTGGGCGAGCTGGATCCGGACCATATCCACACGCCCGGCATCTTCGTGCAGCGCCTCGTCCTGAATGCGCATCCGGAAAAGCGCATCGAACAACGTATCGTCCGCGCGAAAGGAGAGTAATCATGGCTTGGACTCGTGACCAGATGGCCGCGCGCGCGGCGAAAGAATTGCAGGACGGCTTCTACGTGAACCTCGGCATCGGGCTGCCGACGCTCGTCGCCAATCATGTGCCGGAAGGCATGGAAGTGTGGCTCCAGTCGGAAAACGGCCTGCTCGGTATCGGGCCGTCGCCGTATGAGGAAGAAGTCGACGCCGATCTCATCAATGCGGGCAAGCAGACCGTGACCACATTGCCGGGCTCGTCGATTTTTTCGTCGGCGGATTCGTTCGCGATGATCCGCGGCGGCCACATCAACCTGGCGATCCTCGGTGCGATGCAGATCAGCAAGAAGGGCGATCTCGCGAACTGGATGATTCCCGGCAAGATGATCAAGGGCATGGGCGGCGCGATGGACCTCGTTGCCGGCGTGAAGAAGGTGGTCGTGCTGATGGAGCACGTCGCGAAGGGCGACCAGCACAAGATCCTCGAAGAATGCTCGCTGCCGCTGACGGGCGTGGGCGTCGTGGATCGCATCATCACGGATCTCGGCGTGATCGACGTCACCGACAACGGCCTGAAGCTGGTCGAACTGGCGGACGGCGTGACGGTCGAGGAAATCCAGAAGAAGACGGGCGCGCCGCTCGATGTCACGAGCGTGAAGTGACATCGCGCCGCCATTTGGGCGGCGTGTGGGCGGTACCAGGCGGTATGTTCCAGGCGGGCGAGGCTTTCAGGGCTTCGCCCGTTTTGCTTTTGGCGGGATCGGCCGCATGTGACGAGGGGGGCGCCCCGTTGGAGGGCGTCCGTTGGGGCTCGTCCGTTCGGCCAGCGCTCGCTCGGTGTGACGCAAGGCGCTTTACAATCGTTTGGACTCTTCCACGAGGATATTTTCCATGACCACACCGATCGTCGTCGAACCCGTGCATTCCGATCTTTGCGAGCCGCGCCAGCGCTTCGTGCAATGCGCGAGCCCCGCGGGGCTGCATCGTATCGCCTATACGGAATGGGGCGATCCGGGCAATCCGCGCGTGCTGCTCTGCGTGCACGGACTGACACGCTCGGGGCGCGACTTCGACAAGCTCGCGCAGGCGTTCGCGCACGACTATCGCGTGGTGTGTCCGGATGTCGTCGGGCGCGGCCTGTCTGACTGGCTCGCCGATCCGCGCTATTACGGCGTGGCGCAGTATGTCGCCGACATGGTCACGCTGATCGCGCGGCTGAACGTGGAGACGGTGGACTGGTTCGGCACATCGATGGGCGGCCTCATCGGCATGGCGCTCGGCGGTCTGCCCAATACGCCGATCAGGAAGATGCTGCTCAACGATGTCGGGCCGCATATCGAGCCGATCGCGCTGGCGCGCATCGGCGACTATCTTGGCAAGCCCACGCGCTTCGCGTCGCTCGACGAAGGCGTGCGGCATGCGGCGGCGCTCGCCGCGTCGTTCGGGCCGCTGACCGACGAGGAGTGGACGAGCATCAACACGCCGCTCCTGCACGAGCGCGATGGCGCATGGGGCTTTCGCTACGACCCGGGCATCGCGGCGCCTTTCGGGGCGGCGACCGAGGAGCAGAACGCGGCCGGCGAGGCGTTCCTGTGGCAGTCGCTGGCGTCGATCAGAACGCCTGTGCTCGTCGTGCGCGGCGAGACGTCGGACTTGCTGTCGCGCGAGACGGTCGCGCAGATGGTCGAGCGGGGCCAGGCCGTGAGCAGCGTCGAAATACCGGGCGCGGGACATGCGCCGGCGTTTCTCGTCGCCGATCAGATCGCCGTCGCCAGGGGGTTCTTCCTCGGCGATGGCGGCAGCGGGGCATAATATTGGGCTGAGCGTGCGTCGCTCATGCCGGTTTTTTCATCTTTCATCGATCAGGAACACACAATGGCAGTCATTCGTCATCACGTCGGCCCGCGCCTCTCCGAGACCGCGATCCACAATGGCACGGTGTACCTCGCCGGCCAGATCGCCGAGGACACGGAGCAGGACATCACCGGTCAGACGCGCGAAGTGCTCGGTCATATCGACCGCTTGCTCGAAGAAGCGAATAGCGACAAGTCGCATTTGCTGAACGTGCAGATCTATATCGCCGACATGGTGCATTTCTCTGGCATGAACGCCGTCTGGGATGCGTGGGTCGCGGAAGGCAACACGCCGCCGCGCGCCACGGTGGAGTCGAAGCTCGCCAATCCGGCGTGCCTCATCGAAATCTGCGTAATCGCCGCGCAGCGCGGCTGATTCTGCCGTAGTGGTTGCAATCGCATGACCGAGACCGCCGTCCCCTCCGAAACCCTGCCCGAGCCGTCCATCGACGGCGCGCTCGCGTTCGTGCGCGAGCACGCCGGGGACGCGCGCGTCTCGACGGGCGAACTGCTCGCCGATCATGCGGTGGGCACCGCGCGCATCGTGCAGACGCTCAACGTCGACGCGCACGCGGTCGCGGCGGCGGCGCTCTTCGTGCTCGCGCCACATCTCGACGATCCGGACAAGGTCATCGCCGAGCGCTTCGGCCCGGAAGTGCAGCGGCTCGTCGGCGATGTGAGAAAGCTCTTGCGGTTGGGCTCGGTCAGCTCGCGCGCCACGCTCGCGGACCTGCCCGAGAACACGCGCGATGCGCAGGCCGCGCGCCGCGCGCAGGTGGAAGCGCTGCGCAAGATGCTGCTCGCGTTCGCGCAGGACATTCGCGTCGTGCTGATCCGGCTTGCATCGCGCGTGCAGAGCTTGCGCTATCACGCCGCGCACAAGATCGATCCGTCGCCGGACGTGCCGCGCGAGACGCTCGAAATCTATGCGCCGCTCGCGAACCGGCTCGGAATCTGGCAACTCAAGTGGGAACTGGAGGATCTGTCGTTCCGCTTCGAAGATCCGGTCACGTACAAGCGCATCGCGAAGCTGCTCGACGAGAAGCGTGTCGAGCGCGAGAGCTATGTGACCGAGGCGATCGCGCGTTTGCAAAAAGAGCTCGACACCGCCCACATCAGGGCGGACGTGAGCGGGCGGCCGAAGCATATCTACAGCATCTGGAAGAAGATGCGCGGCAAGCATCTCGACTTCTCCGAGCTGAACGACGTGCGCGCGTTTCGCGTCATCGTCGGCGACATCAAGGACTGCTACACCGTGCTCGGCATCGTGCACAACCTGTGGCAGCCGGTGCCGCGCGAGTTCGACGACTACATCTCGCGTCCGAAGCCTAACGGCTACAAGTCGCTGCATACAGTCGTGATCGGCGACGACGGGCGCGCGTTCGAGGTTCAGATCCGCACCTACGAGATGCATCAGTTCGCCGAATACGGCGTGGCCGCGCACTGGCGTTACAAGGAAGCGGGCACGCGCGGCTACGCGGGCCAGGTGACGGCGAGCGAGAAATACGACGAGAAGATTGCCTGGCTGCGCCAGCTTCTCGCGTGGAAGGACGATGTCGAAGGCGATCAGCCGGGCTGGCAGCATCTGCGCGACGCCACGCTCGACGACGACCACATTTACGTGCTCACGCCGCAGGCCCGCGTGATCGCGTTGCCGCACGGCGCGACGGCCATCGATTTCGCGTATCACCTGCACAGCGAGCTCGGGCATCGCTGCCGCGGCGCGCGCGTCGACGGTGCGATGGTGCCGCTCAACACGCCGCTGCACAACGGGCAGACGGTCGAGATCGTGGCGGTGAAGGAGGGCGGGCCGTCGCGCGACTGGCTCAATCCGCAACTCGGCTATCTGCACAGCGCGCGGGCGCGGCAGAAGGTGCGCTCGTGGTTCCTCGCGGCCGACGCTGCCGAGAACATCGCGGCGGGGCGGACGATCGTCGAAAAAACCTTGCAGCGCGAAGGCAAGACCTCGGTCAGCCTGGAGCAGCTCGCGGCGAAACTCGGCTTCAAGACGCCCGAAGAGCTTTACGCGGCTGTTGCGAAGGACGAATTCAGCCTGCGCAACATCGAGCACGCGCTCTCCGACACGCCGCCGCCCGAGCCGGAGCCGGAAGCGCCGGAGCAGTTCGAAAAGCGCAGCAGCGGACAGAGCGTCGCGCACGGCGCATCGACGGGCGTGCTCGTCGTCGGCGTCGATGCGCTGCTCACGCAACTCGCGCGCTGCTGCCGTCCCGCGCCGCCCGACGCGATCGCCGGTTTCGTCACGCGCGGCAAGGGCATGTCCGTGCACCGCACGGATTGCGAGACGTTCAAGCGCATGGCGCAACGCTCGCCGGAGCGCGTGCTGCACACCACGTGGTCCGCGGACGTGATGGACGGGCGCGGGTCGTCCGTGTATCCGGTGGATCTCGCGGTGGAATCGGCGGATCGGCAGGGCCTGCTGCGCGATATCTCCGAAGTGTTCGCGCGCGAGAAGATCAATGTGATCGGCGTGAAAAGCCAGAGCCGCAGGAACATCGCGTATATGCAGTTCACCGTGGAGGTGTCGAACGCCGCGCAGATTCAGCGCGCCTGCACGCTGCTTGGCGAAGTGCAGGGCGTGATTCGCGCATCGCGGCGCGCGTAATCGGGCGGCGTTGAACGGATCGGCGAATATTTTCGATTTTCCTGAAGATAAGCACTTGCCAAGATCTGAAACGCTCCATATAATCTCACTTCTTTCAGGCTCGTAGCTCAGCTGGTTAGAGCACCACCTTGACATGGTGGGGGTCGTTGGTTCGAGTCCAATCGAGCCTACCAACGAAAACGAAATTCAGCGGACTTCGGTTCGCGGGGTTTCAAACCGCAAGAAGCGCTCAGCGCAAAAGGCGAAAAAACATGGCACGTCGAACGTTGACCGAAACAACTTCGGAGCGACGCTAGTCGAGGACCTAATTCGCCTTCTGCCAATTTGTTTCGCGGTATGTGTGAAAAGTGAATGCGGCCCCTCGATAGCGGGGCCGCATTTTTTTTGCCTTGCGATTCTGGAAACGAAGATCGCGCGGCAATGCTTAATCGAAATCGCCTGGCGTGCGCCGGCGTCTTGGAGAACGATATGGTTTCGGTACGTTTGCCTGATGGGTCGGTCCGACAATACGACCACCCGGTGACTGTCGCGGAAGTCGCGGCATCGATCGGCGCGGGCCTTGCCAAGGCGGCGCTCGCCGGCAAGCTCAACGGTGAACTCGTCGATACGTCGTTTCTGATCGACAAGGATTCGTCGCTCGCCATCGTCACGGACAAAGACCCGGAAGGCGTCGATGTCGTGCGCCATTCGACCGCGCACTTGCTCGCCTATGCCGTGAAGGATCTGTTCCCCGAGGCGCAAGTGACCATCGGGCCCGTCATCGATAACGGCTTCTACTACGATTTCTCGTACAGCCGTCCCTTCACGCCCGAAGATCTCGAGAAAATCGAGAAGCGCATGCAGGAACTCGCGCAGAAGAACGAGCCGGTGTCGCGCCGCGTCGTGTCGCGGGACGAGGCCGTCGAGTACTTCAAGAGCATCGGCGAGGCGTACAAGGCGGAAATCATTTCGTCGATTCCCGAGAGCGATGAGATTCGTCTGTACTCGCACGGCAATTTCATCGACTTGTGCCGCGGGCCGCACGTACCGTCCACCGGCAAGCTGAAAGTCTTCAAGCTGATGAAAGTCGCGGGCGCATACTGGCGCGGCGATTCGAAGAACGAGCAGCTTCAGCGCATTTACGGTACCGCCTGGACCAAAAAGGAAGACCAGGACGCGTACCTGCACATGCTCGAAGAAGCCGAGAAGCGCGATCACCGCAAGCTCGCCAAGCAGCTCGACCTGTTCCACCTTCAGGACGAAGCGCCGGGCATGGTGTTCTGGCATCCGAAGGGCTGGTCGCTGTGGCAGCAAGTCGAGCAATACATGCGCCGCCGCGTGAACGAGGCCGGCTATCTCGAGATCAAGACCCCGATGATCATGGACCGTTCGCTGTGGGAAGCGTCGGGGCACTGGCAGAACTATCGTGAAAACATGTTCACGACCGAATCGGAGAAGCGCGATTACGCGATCAAGCCGATGAACTGCCCGGGCCACGTCCAGGTGTTCAATCACGGCCTGCGCTCCTACCGCGATTTGCCGCTGCGGTACGCGGAGTTCGGCTCGTGCCACCGCAACGAGCCGTCGGGCGCGCTGCACGGCCTGATGCGCGTGCGCGGTTTCGTCCAGGACGATGCGCACATCTTCTGTACCGAAGATCAGTTCATCGCGGAATCGATCGCGTTCAATACGCTGGCGATGAGCGTGTACAAGGATTTCGGGTTCGATCACATCGACATCAAGCTGTCGCTGCGCCCCGAACAGCGCGCCGGCACCGATGAAACCTGGGATCGCGCGGAACAGGGCCTGCGCGAGGCGCTCACCGCCTGCGGCCTGCAGTGGGAAGAACTCGCGGGCGAGGGCGCGTTCTACGGTCCGAAGATCGAATACCACATCAAGGATGCGCTCGGCCGCTCGTGGCAGTGCGGCACGCTGCAGCTCGACATGGTGCTGCCGGAGCGCCTCGGCGCGGAATATGTCGCAGAAGACAACAGCCGCCGCCGCCCGGTGATGCTCCACCGCGCGATCGTCGGTTCGATGGAGCGTTTCCTCGGCATTCTGATCGAGCACCACGCCGGTGCGATGCCGCCGTGGCTCGCGCCGATCCAGGCCGTTGTGCTGAATATTGCTGAAAGTCAGGCGGATTATGCTGGAAATCTGGCCCAATCGTTGCAAAAACAAGGGCTTAGAGTCGAGTCCGATTTGCGCAATGAGAAGATTAGCTATAAAATACGGGAGCACACGCTGCAAAAGGTGCCCTATTTGCTGGTCGTCGGGGACAAGGAGCGTGATGCGCAAACCGTAGCCGTGCGTGCTCGTGGCGGTGTCGATCTCGGCGTCATGCCGGTCGACGCATTTCTGGAGCGCCTGCAGCAGGAAGTGCGGGCGTTCAGGTAAGTCACTCGCAGCGCGGCTTGTTTTTTAATTTTTAGAGGAAACGTAACATCGCTACTGATAAGTCGTCACATCGCATCAACGGTGAGATTACTGCACCCGAAGTGCGCTTGGTCGGAGTGGACAACGAGCCGCTCGGAATCGTGAAACTGGCCGAGGCTTTCCGCCAATCGGAACAGCTCGACGTGGATCTCGTCGAAATCGCGCCGCAGGCTTCGCCGCCTGTCTGCCGTTTGATGGATTACGGCAAGTTCAAGTATTCGGAAGCGAAGAAGCAGCACGAAGCGAAGTTGAAGCAGAAGATCGTGCAGGTGAAGGAAGTCAAATTTCGCCCCGGCACGGATGACGGTGATTACAACGTCAAGCTGCGCAACCTCACGCGCTTCCTCGAAGACGGCGACAAGACGAAAATCACGTTGCGTTTCCGCGGTCGCGAAATGGCGCACCAGGAAATCGGCATGCGCATGCTTGAACGTCTGAAGACGGATCTGGACGAATACGGCCAGGTCGAGCAAATGCCGAAGATGGAAGGGCGCCAGATGATCATGGTGCTTGCCCCGAAGAAGAAGGGTAAGTAACGCAGGCAGTGAGACGATGGATCGCGCGCCGTCGCAAGACGGCTGGCGCGGCATTGTCTGAAGGTTTCAGAGGGGCGTCGCTCACGCGGCGCCGCTCATGAAATGCGGCGGTTCTTCACTGAGCCGAACGCAAACAAGTGGAGCGTGGGTTTCGAAGGGCGGGTAGGGATCTGGCCAGCACGGGAAGATCAGCCGCACACCCATGACCATCTAATAAACTGGAGTAGTTTCATGCCGAAGATGAAGACCAAGAAGAGTGCTGCAAAGCGCTTCGTGGTGCGTCCGGGCGGTACCGTCAAGCGCGGTCAAGCGTTCAAGCGCCACATTCTTACCAAGAAAACCACCAAGAACAAACGCCATCTGCGTGGCGCCACGGCCGTTCATGATTCCGATCTGAACTCCGTCCGCGCAATGCTGCCGTTCGCCTAACCTCATCTAACTTAAGGAGAGCAACATGCCTCGAGTAAAACGTGGGGTTACCGCACGGGCCCGTCACAAGAAGATCATCCGTCTGGCCAAGGGTTATCGTGGCCGTCGCAATAACGTCTATCGCATCGCCAAGCAGGCGGTCATGCGCGCGGGCCAGTACGCCTACCGCGATCGCCGCAACAAGAAGCGTGTGTTCCGCGCACTGTGGATCACGCGTATCAACGCGGCGGTGCGTCAGCACGACATGACCTACAGCGTGTTCATCAACGGCCTGAAGAAGGCGTCGATCGAACTCGACCGTAAGGTGCTGGCTGACATGGCTGTGTTCGACAAGGCTGCTTTTGCTGCGATCGTGAAGCAGGTGAAAGCCGCCGTTGCAGCCTAATTGCGAAATTAGTACTGCGTGGTTCGCCTCTTCGCCGCCAAGTTGTTGAAGGCGGCGGCAAGGCAGAAAACGGGGCTCTCACCGAGCCCCGTTTTTGTTGGTCGGACGGTTTTGCGCATGGCTTGTGAATAGGGTGATGTCGTAGTCAGGCAGGCCACGCCCAAAACCGAACTTAGTCAGAACTTCGAAAAGATGGGATCAATGGATCTGGACCAGATTGTCGCCGACGCGAAAAGCGCCTTTGAACACGCCGCCGATACCACCACGCTCGAAAACGAGAAGGCGCGGTTTCTCGGCAAGTCCGGCGCGCTGACCGAGTTGCTGAAGGGCCTGGGCAAGCTCGATCCGGAAGCGAAGAAGACCGAAGGCGCGCGCATCAATCAGGCGAAGCAGCAGGTCGAGGGGGCGCTCAACGCGCGCCGCCAGGCGCTTGCCGATGCGCTCCTGAACCAGCGTCTCGCGGCCGAAGCCATCGACGTCACGCTGCCCGGACGCGGCGCGGGCGCCGGCACGCTGCACCCGGTCATGCGCACGTGGGAACGCGTCGAGCAGATTTTCGGCACGATCGGCTTCGACGTGGCCGACGGTCCCGAAATCGAAACCGACTGGTACAACTTCACCGCGTTGAACAGCCCGGAGAACCATCCGGCGCGCTCGATGCAGGATACCTTTTACGTCGACGGCCGTGACGCCGATGGCCGGCCGCTGCTGCTTCGCACGCACACGAGCCCGATGCAGGTGCGCTACGCGCGCATGAACAAGCCGCCGATCAAGGTGATCGTGCCCGGCCGCACGTATCGTGTCGACAGCGACGCCACGCACTCGCCCATGTTCAATCAGGTCGAAGGCTTGTGGATCGAGGAGAACATCAGCTTCGCCGATCTGAAGGGCGTCTATACCGATTTCCTCAAGAAGTTCTTCGAGCGCGACGACATTCTCGTGCGCTTCCGTCCGTCGTATTTCCCGTTCACGGAGCCGTCCGCCGAAATCGACATGATGTTCGAGCACGGCAAGAACGCGGGCAAATGGCTGGAGATTTCTGGTTCCGGTCAGGTGCATCCGACCGTCATCCGCAACATGGGCCTCGATCCGGAGCGCTACATCGGCTTTGCGTTCGGCAGCGGCCTCGAGCGCCTGACGATGCTGCGCTATGGCGTGCAGGACTTGCGTCTGTTTTTCGAGAACGACCTGCGCTTCCTGCGCCAGTTCGCGTAAGACGCGCTTAGCCCGCGGCGTCCGGTTTCGAGGCAATGCCCAAAGCCGGACGAGAGACTCCAAACATTTCGAACGTAGACACACATGCAATTCCCAGAATCCTGGCTCCGCAGTTTCGTCGATCCGAAGCTCTCCACCGACGAACTCGCGCATGCACTGACGATGGCCGGTCTCGAAGTCGAAGACCTGCGTCCGGTCGCGCCGCCGACCACGAAGATCGTCGTCGGGCAGGTGCTCGAAGTGGCGAAGCATCCGAACGCCGACAAGCTCAATGTCTGTCAGGTCGATGCCGGCACGGGCGGGACGTTGAACATCGTGTGCGGCGCGCCGAATGTGTCGCCGGGCATCAAGGTGCCGGTCGCGCTCATCGGCGCGGAACTGCCGTCGGCCGAAGCGGGCGGCCCGCCGTTCGCGATCAAGCCGACCAAGCTGCGCGGCGTCGATAGCCAGGGCATGCTGTGCTCGGCGCGCGAACTGAAGCTGTCCGAAGATCACAGCGGCTTGCTGATCCTGCCGGCCGATGCAAAGGTCGGCCAGGACATCCGCGAGACGCTCAATCTCGACGACACCGTGTTCGAGATCAAGCTCACGCCGAACAAGGCGGATTGCCTGTCGGTGTTCGGCGTCGCGCGCGAGACCGCCGCGATCACCGGTGCGCCGCTCAAGCCGCTCGACATGCCTGCCGTCGAAACGAAGCTCGACGAAACGCTGCCCGTGAAGGTGCTCGCGCCGGACCTGTGCGGCCGCTTCTCGGGCCGCGTGATCCGCGGCGTGAACGCGCACGCAAAGTCGCCGCAATGGATGGTCGAGCGTCTGGAGCGCGCGGGCCAGCGCAGCATTTCCGCGCTCGTCGACATCTCCAATTACGTGATGCTCGAACTCGGCCGCCCGTCGCACGTGTTCGATCTCGACAAGATTCACGGCGCGATGGAAGTACGCTGGGGCAAGAAGGGCGAGTCGCTCAAGCTGCTGAACGGCAATACCATCGAAGTCGATGAAACGGTCGGCGTGATCGCGGACGACCATCATCTCGAAAGCCTCGCGGGCATCATGGGCGGAGACAGTACGGCCGTCACGCTCGACACGACCAACATCTATCTCGAAGCCGCGTTCTGGTGGCCGGACTCGATCCGCGGTCGCGCGCGCAAGTACAACTTCTCGACCGATGCCGCGCATCGCTTCGAGCGCGGCGTCGATTATTCGACGACCGTCGAGCATATCGAGCGCATCTCGCGCCTGATTCTCGATATCTGCGGCGGCGAAGCCGGTCCCGTCGACGATCAGATCGTCAACGTGCCCGAGCGCAACCCGGTCACGATGCGCGTGTCGCGCGCGCATCGCATCATCGGCGTGGAGATCGGCGCGGAAGAGATCGCGCAGATTTTCACGCGCCTGAACCTCGCCTTCGAGCGCGACGGCGAGTCGTTCAAAGTCACGCCGCCGCCGTATCGCTTCGATATCGAGATCGAGGAAGACCTGATCGAGGAAGTCGCGCGCATCTACGGTTTCGAGAAGATTCCGGCGCGTCCGCCGGTCGCGCGCAGCGAAATGCGCATCACGAACGAAACGAAGCGTTCGATCCACACGCTGCGGCATGCGGTCGCCGCGCGCGATTATTCGGAGACGGTCAACTTCAGTTTCGTCGATGCCGAATGGGAGAAGGACTTCGCCGGCAACGATAACCCGATCAAGCTGCTCAACCCGATCGCGAGCCAGCTTTCGGTCATGCGCACGACGACGTTCGGCAGCCTGATCGAAGTGCTGCGCCACAACCTGAACCGCCGCGCCGAGCGCATACGCGTGTTCGAGGCGGGGCGTGTGTTCCATCGCGACGCGTCCGTGAAGGCGGGCGAACTCGCGGTCGAAGGCTTCGCACAGCCGAAGATGATCGGCGGCCTCGCATATGGTCCGGTGATCGAGGAGCAGTGGGGCGCGGCGTCGCGCAACGTCGACTTCTTCGATGTGAAGGGCGACGTCGAAGCGCTCTTCGCGCCGGTCGCGCCGCGCTTCGTGACGGCCGAGCATCCGGCGCTGCATCCGGGTCGCAGCGCACGCATCGAAGTGGCGGGGCGCGCGGTCGGCTGGATCGGCGAGTTGCATCCGCGCTGGCTGCAAAAATACGACCTGTCGCATGCGCCGATCCTCTTCGAAATCGACGCCGATGCGCTGATGGATCGCGCGCTGCCGGCGCCCTCGGAAGTGTCGAAATTTCCGCCCGTGCGACGCGATATCGCAATTGTCGTGGATCAACACGTACCCGTTCAGGCGCTCATCGACGAGCTCGAAAACGCGCGTTCGGAGACCGCTTGCAGGCACGTCACGAGGGTTGCGCTTTTCGATGAATTTCGTCCAAAATCAAATACTTCCGGTGGCTTGGGAGCGCACGAGAAAAGTCTTGCCTTCCGTGTAACGTTGCAAGATACTGGCGGCACGCTTCAGGACGAAACGGTCGATACGGCCATTAAAACGCTGGTGGATCGCCTGGCTCGAGTACACGGCGCGCGGTTGCGCGGATAGCCTGCAGTTGGCCCCTCCGTCAACGCCCAAGTCTCAAACGTGGCAAGCGCCGTTCTACCGATATGAACCAAATGAACTCGAGTGATTTCGAAGCCCTTCTTTCGGCGCAGCGTAGCGCCATGACCCGAGATACCCAGACCTCGAGCGCGCCCGGCGACACGCCCACGCTCACGAAAGCCGAACTGGCCGAGATGCTGTTCGACCAGGTCGGTCTGAACAAGCGCGAAGCCAAGGATATGGTCGAAGCCTTCTTCGAAGTCATCCGCGATGCGCTGGAGAGCGGCGAGAGCGTCAAGCTGTCCGGGTTCGGCAATTTCCAGTTGCGCGACAAGCCTCAACGTCCGGGCCGCAATCCGAAGACGGGCGAGGCCATTCCTATCGCCGCGCGACGGGTCGTCACGTTTCATGCAAGTCAGAAGCTGAAGGCGCTGGTCGAAACGGGAGCGGAGACGGATCTCACTCGCTGATCTCGCTTCGGCGCGCGGACCATCCGCGCGCCACGCTCTTTTTGCCCACCGCGCTTCAATCGACATCACTTATAACGATGGTTGATCGACGATGGAAAAAGTCGTCTTGCCTCCGATCCCCGCCAAGCGTTACTTCACGATTGGCGAAGTCAGCGAGTTGTGTGGCGTCAAGCCTCACGTCTTGCGCTATTGGGAGCAGGAGTTCACGCAACTAAGGCCGGTCAAGCGGCGCGGCAATCGCCGTTACTATCAGCACCACGAGGTGTTGCTGATCCGGCGCATTCGCGAGTTGTTGTATGAACAAGGCTTCACGATCAACGGCGCGCGCAATCGCCTCGATTCGCAAGGGCGCGCAAACGGCGATGAAACCGAGATGATGGAAGCGCAGGCTGCGACGCAAGCGCAACCGGCCGTCGATGTCGATCAGTTGCGCAAGGACATTCTTCAGGTGATCGATTTGCTGGGCGGATGAACGCCTTCCGCCTTAACCCTGAATACACTCTGCAATGCCGCGATTCGTCGCGGCATTTTTTCGTCCGGACGATACGCGTGATGCGTGCGGCGCTTGCCGATTGCCCTCAAGACTCGATGGCGGAGCGAATGCGCTTCTGCTGACCAACTGCCGCCTGAGACTGGCGCTCCGGCATCGCGATGTTGATCGACCAGTAGACGATGCTTGGTCCGATGCCCCAGGGCGGATAGATGCGCCAGTCGCCGGCGCCGTGGTGGAAGAAGTAAAGCGCGAATAGACCGCCTGATTTCGGCGCGCTCACGCAGACGTAGCGGCTACCGCCTGGATAGATGCGCCCGAAACGGGAAACACGCGCACGGCTTGCCGGATGGAACCACCTCGCCACCTCGGCGCGCAACGCGGAAGAGGTTCGGTCAGATCGAATGCGCGGCAGTTGCGCCAGCGCTGAAACAGACAAAGGCATGGGGCGCCGTTCCTTACGTGTCACCTTAAGAGTAGGCCTTAAATAACTGACACACAAGTGTTTTTTTGGCTTTCAAGTATGATCAAAACGGCTCGCCGCAGCGTATGCGCTAGATGGTCATGCCCATCAATGCGGTCGTCTTCGTGACGGCTTCGTCCTCGGCGCGCACCTTGAGCATGGCGTCGGCCAGACGGTAATAGAATTGGGCGCGTTCTTCCAGCAGCGCGGACGATGCATCGCTCGGCAGGGCTTCGTCGGCCATGTCGCCGGCAAGCGCCTGTCCCGCGAAGTAGTCTCGCAACGACATGCCGTAGTTGCTGTTGCCGGGAAACGCGCGCGGGTTGTTGAGCTTGTTATACGCCATTGTTTTTGCTCGCCATGTTCGATACGACGGCCTCGACGGGCCAAAGAAAAAAGGCCCTCCGGCATAAGCCGGAGAGCCTTTGATTTCTGGTCGGGGCGAGAGGATTTGAACCTCCGACCACCTGCACCCCATGCAGGTACGCTACCAGGCTGCGCTACGCCCCGTATGCCTTTGCGGGCGATCCGACGTTACCGCTGAATCATCCGCCACGATCCTGAACTGCGCTGTGTGGCAGCAGGTTGTGTAGCAAAGAGACGCGATTGTAGCAGACGATTTGGTGGGGCGGAAGCCCGCCCAGTCAAGCGAGTGTCTTTAGGTAATTCACGAACGCGCTACACACGATCAGGAAGTACTTCGCGTCGTCCGCTGTCAGGTTCGGCTCGTCCATAAGCGCGTGGCGAATACCATCCGCGTCGTTCGTGTATCCGTATAAGGATGAGTACGCCGACTTCAGTGCGCTGTGCAGAGCCCCTTTCTTCCCCAGAATCCCTAGCGCTTCGCCAAGTGTGGCCTTCTCTTTACCGCAGATAACCCGCGCTGCCGCCTCGACCGCAGAGATCGACTCTTTGATGGAATTGCGGTAATCGGGATGCTGGCGATTACTGAGGAGAGCAAGAGCCGTGGCGAGATGTTCGCTGGCGGCCGCAAACGGACCTTTGAGCGCCAGCGACATTTCTAGCGCCTTCACCTCAGCGTCGGAGGTGACGGGCACAATCTGCCCTTCAATGACGCGATACGCAGCAAGTTCAGCCATAAGCACGCCGTTCACTAACTGCGCCAACCTTCCTTGCTTATCCCGCTGGATCAGAAAATCCAGTAAGTCATAAACGCGATTCCATTCTGAATTGAAGAAATAGTCGCGAACTTGCTTCCACGCTGCGGCATCGCCGTCTTGGAAGTCGTAAATCTGAGGCATCGAGTCAGCAGGGAGCTTCCAGAATTCTCGCCAAATAACAGGATGCAATGTGCGCGGGTCACGATTCCGCTTCCAATCACACAACGCATTCCAAAGCGAATTGCGCAGTTCGTGTGGCATAGCATCAGGCTTCAACGTCTCAGGGAGCGCAACGAGTCCCAACCGCTGACTGAATGACGGCATCTTTAGAAAACCTTTAGCGAGACGCTGGCAGAATTAAGTCCGATATTTTAGCCCAGCCCAATTTTGCTTCAGCTATTCGCGGGCACTTACGCCGCCCACGCGCCTGCCTGCGCCCCCCGTACGCCGCGCCTGCGTTCTTCTCTGGATCGTCTTTAGTTGCTGGCAGCCTTGAGACATCGGCGTACGAGGCTGATCGATTCGAGGGTCAAGTCACGACGCTCAGCGAGCGCGTCGCGTGAGTCGCGCAATACTTTCAGCACTCGCAGTGCTAACTGCGTGTCGCAACCCTCTGCAGTCATCAGTTTTATCAACCGTATCTGGCGTCGTACGCGGCCGTTCGCTGCTGCGACGGCTGCGTCAATTCTCGCCGGGGCGTGTGAATCATTTTGAAGGTTCATGCTGGCTCCTCGGTCGTGTCACATCGAGTCTAGCAATCCGTGGGACAGGTCCGCTTGCGCGTCAGTACTGAAAGGGCATACCTGACTCGACACACTGGTTTTGGTACTGCAAATAGGACTTGCGCAACCCTAATAGTACCGGTACTATGAATTGACATCAACAGTACCGGAGACCTCATGACAACTATCCGCGCCTACATGCGGGCGTCCACTGATGAACAGGATGCGCAGCGCGCCAAGGGAGCCTTGCAGGCATTCGCCAAAGAACACGGCGTCAAGGTGCATGCGTGGTATCCCGAGAACGAGTCTGGGGCGAGCCTGAAGCGCCCGGAGCTATTCCGGCTGCTAGGCGATTGCGAGCCGGGTGACGTTCTCCTGCTGGAGCAGGTGGATCGGCTATCACGTCTGAATACCGAGGACTGGCTGAAACTGCGCGATGACATCTCTGCTCGTGGCGTGCGCGTCGTTGCTCTCGATCTGCCGACATCGCATCGACACATCAAACCGAAAGACGGTGACGATTTCACTGATCGGATGCTGGATGCAATCAACGGGATGCTGCTGGACATGCTTGCGGCGATTGCCCGGAAGGATTACGAGGACCGCCGCCGCCGTCAGGCAGAAGGTATCGCCAAGGCGAAGGTGACGCCCGGTAAGTACAAGGGGCGCGTGATCGACACAGCAAAGCGCAAGTCAATCCGCGAAGCGCTGGCAAAGGGTATGTCGTGGCAGTGGATTCAGACAAACCTCAACTGCTCGCGGGCGACCATCGCATCTGTCGCCAAGGAGAGTGTAGCCGAGTAGGGCGCTGGCACCGCACGCCGTAGCAACCCGGTTAACTCTTGGCAGGGAACGACCGGGCAACCCTTGACCACGCGGGCCAGCGCGCTCGCACGATACCGTAAAAGAAGATCATGAACCAGAACAACAATGCAGCAACCTTCGAACCGTCCATCACGCGCTGCTTGCCGCACGACGCTTACAGCGAGGGCGCGTTCTTCGCTGAAGTCGATTGGGGCTGGCTGATGTCCATTGGCGACGAGCCGACCGCCGAGGAAGTCGAGATGATGGGTGTCCGCCCGTCCAGCATGGCCGAACACTGCGCTGTGTCGTGGGCGTTCGTCTCGCAGATCGTCTTCCCGGCATGGCAGGGCGACCGGGAGGCGCAGATGGAGTTCTATGACGGCTATGAGGGCCGGGCGAGCGAGCTTGCGGACGCTGGCGAGGCCGGGTACGAGGCGCTTGCCGAGGCCGGGACGGTGGTGGACACCGCTGGCTGGCAGCTACAGGGCGCACCGTGGGCGGCAGACGCCAACGACGACGAGAAGGCGCTGCGGGCAGTCCGTGCGGCTTGGGCTGGCGCTGCGGCATGGCAGGCCGTAGCCGAGGCGACGGGCGAGAAACACGCCGAGCTTCGGGCTATCGAGGCACTGATCCGGGCAGAGGCCGCTGGCGAGTGCGTGCTGGACTGCCGGTACGTGACGGCGACCGTCGAATACGCTCAGTAATGATTCCAACACCTTCATCGGCTCCGCGCTGGTGAACGGCATCCAGTAACCCGTAAGGCCCGTCCCACAAGGGCGGGCAATTACGCACGACTTGAAAGACACAACAAACAGGGATTCAATCGATGGCACCGGACTATCTCGTGCCGTGGCTCAACGCGTCCAGAAGGCTGATCGGTGGCGCGGTGCTACGGTTTCAGAGTCCGACGCAGGGGCGCGCTCAGGCCCGCCACCCTCGGAGGGCGTTGAACGCTTCCCGAGCATTCTGTATCACCCATCGAGCGAGTGTTCTTATAAGGCTTGGTGTAAGGCAAATGTAATGTATCGCCGGTGGCAGGTGTGCATAAATAGGCACATGTGCCATTTCATCGCCCGCAAACCCTTATAAGACCGTTCGCCCGCCGATCCACAGGTGACACCTAGTAGGCACCTTTACCATCTGGAGGACGATTGACCGTGATGAACAGCCGCGATTTGCGGCAGGAACACGCCGCGTACGCTTCCGCGAACATGGCGAACGCAGCAGATCAGCAGGCCCGGATGTACGCCGAGGACGGCACCAACCTCGCCATCGTGACGAAGGTGCACGTCCTTGACGGATACAAGAATTGGCCCGGCACGTTGGCTAAGGCGCTAGTCGCCAGTCCCGAATTGTCGGTAGGCACCCGGCAGGACATGGCCGATTTGATTCGGTCAGAACTTCAACACCCGGATGCTTTCCCACCGACTCGTCTATCCAAGCCACTCAGCGATAAGGCTCGGCAGGTGGTGGCATCGATCCTTAGCGACGCCATGTACGACGCGTCCACTCTCACGAATGGCCTGAGTATCCGCGACGCAGTGAAGGCCGGGAAGCAGGGCGGATCGGACGCTATCGAGTGCGCCATCAGCACCTCTTTCCATCCAGACGGAGTGACCTTCATTGAGAAGGTTCCGAGAGATCGCGAAACCGGCCAGTGCGGCAAGTTCTATCCGTACGTCTCGATTACTTCCTACGATGAAAAGCCATGGCATCGCCTCGGCATCCGGTTCGCAGGACAAACGCTTCCCATGACCGTCGTTCTCGCAATGCGAAGTCTTGGTCTTCAGCAGTTTCAGGATGCTGATGCGAAAGCGATGGCTAGCGCGAGCAACGATCAGCGAGCGATCCGCGACGCCCTGATCCGCGCTGGTGAGACGAGAGCCGACCGGCCCATTTGGACAGAAGAAACCAACAAACAGAAGAACGCGAAGCGCCGTCATTGGGACCGTGAGCTTCGGCGCGCCATCAACACTGAGGAAACGACCGAATGATTAGCTTGGACTATCTCGCGCTGGAAGGGCTAGCGGACGGGGAACTGACGCCCGACCAAGCACGACTTCGCGCAACCGTCTTGCTCGTGCAATGCCTCGGCTCCGAACGTGCAGCGGAGTTCTCGAATGCGACGATGGACGACTACTTCGCTGCCGTCAGCGAACCGGATGCTGCGGATTACGCAGACGAGCAGACTGCCATCATGGAGCTAGTAAGCGGCGCATGGCCGCACCTCTTAGTGAAGGCGCGTGAAGTAGAGCGCGGCCTGAACGCCGATTAAACCTAGAAATGGAGAACGGAATGAACCGACCAAATACCAAGAAGCAGTGGAAGCAATGGGTGAGCGACCGGGAGATCAATGGCCGCAGTATGACGCCCGCGATGATCCGAGACGAGGATCATTCGAAGCGCATCAAGGAGGCACGAGAGGTGGAGGCTAACTTCTCGCTACCTTTCAACCTTAAGACTTGACGCCCGCTGTGGCGTTTGATGGAGATACACATGAAGACGATCGTTCATCCTCTGGAACACAACGTCGAGGCCCGCGCCTACTACGAGTCCCTGACACGTCGGGCGAGCAAAAGCGGCGTCTGTACGTGGCGCGAAGTCGTTGAGCAACTTACCGGCTCACTACCGACGTACGCAGCGCGCAAGCACAAGGCCCGCGAGAAGGCAGCAGTGAAGGCGGTTCAGCATTAACCATAGGCTCGCCCGTGGCCTTCCGCACGAGCAATTAAATAAGGAGTATTAAACTATGGCAGGTGGAGCACGAGTCGTCCGCATGGACGCAAAAGGTAACGAGATTCGGCAATTCGGCAGCGGTCTTCCGACTCGCGGCAGCGGCACGGCGCAGGCGTCCCGTAGCTGGTCGGTGGCAAAGGGCGGCGCAGGGGCGGGTGTGCAAAGCCCGGTGCAGTACGACCGTAACGCAGAGGACGCCATGCTGGCGGGATGGATGCCTCTCACCCTCCGGGCAGGTAATGGCGACGTGGTGTCGGTAAAGGACGACCCGGTGCGCTACGCAGAGGTTGCGGGCCTTCGCATCAGCCCTGAGCATATCGAGAACGTCCGGAAGTACCCGGAGCTTGCAGCGCACTTGCTGAACGAGTCGATCCGCGTCCGCAGCATGGCCCAAGCATCGACCGGCTACATGGCATCGACCCGCGTGCATGCGTCGCTCGGCCCGAACTATCCGGCTGACGCTAAGGCATCGGCGTTCATCGCGCTGTGATCGAGCCGGTTCCGACCCACATCGACGGCGAGCGCATTCCAGCGAGCGTGCGCGTCAAGCTGTTGCAAGAGCGTCAAGAGCGCCATGCCGCTGCGTTCAGGAAGCGGCAAGGCTGCGCAGCCCGCACCGCCGAGGAAGAAGCCGCTGACCGTACAGCAGGTGAGTCGCCCGTCATCGTGTGATGGCCGCAGGCCCGGAGCGACATCCGGGCATTCCAACCAACAGACAATCTAAGGAACATCACATGGCACGCAAGCCCGAACTGAATTTCAATCTCCCGAGCGACGAGGCGGCAGCGCGGCAACGCATGATCGAACTCGGCACCATCATCAACGATACGAAGCCGCTGGCGGAACAGCTTAAGCGCCTGCTGGACGCTGCGGACGTGCTTCGCGCAGCGGAGGCGGAAGCAGCCTTCATCAATGAAAATCTCGACGGCATCCGGCGCAACGACTTCGAACGTGCGGCATCCGGCTATCAGATCGAGCGCATCGAGTACGCCCCGCCGCAGTCTGATGCGCTGGCGAATGCCCTGCGGCAGTACCGAGTCGTCGGCACCTACAAGGGCGTCCCTCTCGACGGCAAGCTGCTCAGTAGCGGCGACCGTGTGATGTGGGCGGCTGTGGCCGCACAGCCCGCGCTTATCCCGGCTGACGTGCGCGGGCGCGATGCTGACCCCATGACCGCGTTGGAGAAGCATTATCGCGACCACGCTCGCGGATACATCAGCGCCTAAGCGGGGCTCGGAATGACAAACAAGAGTGACGAAAACATGCCGACTCGCACCGAACCTGACCGGATGCTGGTTACGCGCTTGTTCCTATGTGGCGCGAGTGTCGCGACCATCGCAGCGACCGTTGACATCGAAGCCAGTGAGGTAGAGGCCATTCTGAGGCTGGCCCTAGTCTTCGCGCAGGTGGAACAGGCGATGACGCTCCCGCAGGCCGAAGGCGCTCCCGGCATTGCCGAGTCACTGGCGGCGATTCCGTGAGCCTGCCTCCCGGCGCAAGGCGGCACCGCGAGCGCGGCCTGTGGCAGATCGCGCCGTACGCTGCCAAGCTGACGCGCCAACACCGAGACGCGGCCCGCGCTGACCATGCCTTCGAGCGGGCGCTGCGTGAGCAGACACGCTACCCGGAGCGCATCGACGCGCTGATCGCAGGCCGCACATGGTTCGACGGGAAGCTGTGCGAGCGGTGCGACACGACCCGGCGAAGGGTCTACGACTCCGCGTGCTGGACTTGCCAGCGGAAGCGCACGCACTTCGAGACGGACGGGCGTGGTCGATGCGTGACGCGCTGGACGGCGAGCCAATCCCGCGACGGCTATCTAGCACGACAAGACGAGCGACGCCGCGAGCGCGCTGGCGATTTCATCGAGTACCACAGCGGCGGATGGCGCGCACGCTCCTATCCCGGTGGACGCCTTGCCGTGCGATGCGAGCACGCGCACATCAACAACGAAGACTTTCGCGACGTTCCCGGCTGGCGTGTCTTCGAGCTTTGCAACCAATATCCCGACCTGATCGCATTGCTTCGGCTGGCGGGTTGGTCAATCTAATGAGGAAACAATGAGCATCAACTACATCGGAGAGCCTTCGCGCATGCCAGTAGGTCGGACGCTTGTCGAACTTGCAACCGAGGCGAACAAGCACGCTCGCAATACCGCAGAAGGCGAAGCGAAGCTGGCCGAATTCATGGGCTTGGTAATCATCCGACCCGGACATCCAGCGCGCCCCGAAGTGCTGGCGTACCTAACGCAATACGGACGCGGCGCGATGCTAGGGCTTATCCCGGTGATCGCGTCCGCGACAATTCATTAAAGGAGAACCTTATGTGTCAATTCGTTCAGATGATCGTGGGCGCTGTGTCCGGCGTCTATCAAGGCACGATCCTGAATGCGCAGAACAATGCGCAGTACACGGTGGACTCAGCCAAGACCGACGCCGCTAACCTGCTCTCGCAGGATCAGGCGGCTAACGCCAACAAGCTGCGCGAGGCCGGTAACGGCTTTGCAGCAGCGCAGGCGAATCTGGCGAACACGCAGCGCTCGATCAGCAACAGTGCCAAGGCAGCGGCGGCTGGTGCGCAATGGAACACCGCGCAGGTGAATCAAGCCCGCGTTCTAGACTCGATGATCCGGGGCAACGTCGAGCAGCAGATTCAGGCTGCACAGGCACTCGGCGCGATCAACGCAGACAACGCAGCACGCGGCGTCGGCGGCACCAGCGCAGACATCATGCGCGCCACGATGAAGGGTCGCAATGCGCGCCTCACGACCGGGCAGGCCACGAAGATGCAGCAACAGACGTTCGACAACGTGATGATGAATAACGGGCTGCGCTCGAATCTCATCATGTCACAGGACTACGGCGAGACGGTGGCGAACATGAACTACCAAGCCGCGATTCCTACTACCTACATCAAGCCCGCGAAGCAGCCCGACCTCACGGCGGCGCAGATGGCCCTGATGGGCGCGGCTGGCGGCGGTGGCTTCAGCCAGTTCCGAAACAGCGGAGGCGGCGGCACGTCAGTCGGCTACGGCTCGGACAACAGCACCGGCAGCGGCGGCGTCGGGCAGACGAACGGCTACTCGTCCAACGCGGTCATCAACGGCGTCAACTCCGTGGGCGACACATGGACGAGCACGAACGCGAGCGGCGGCAACAGCTACGGCTTCAACAGCGGCCAGTCCAGCGGCAACGATTGGAACCTCGGCGGTAGCGACAGCAGTAGCAGCGGCGGCTTCAACTTCACATTGTCGGGCGACGTTTGATCGGGTAGCGGCTTGCGCCGTCGCTCACCTTCTGAACGTTTCAATCAACAGACTAACGATAAGGAGTACCATGTATGGGAATGAATTTTAGCCTCGACAACAACGGCGGCGTAGTCGTCCAGCAAGGCAGTGGTGTGACCGGAAGCTCCACCACGTTCAGCGGCGGCGGGTCGTACGCGCAGCAGTCCAGCGGACAGGTGGCGCAGGGCGGCACGGACATCGCCGCGTTCGCCAACGCGCAGCGGCGGCAGGGCGTGCTTGGATCAGGCATCGACATCGACAGCCTTAACAAGCTGACGAACGGTGCTATCCAGCCGTACATCGACCGGGCCAAGAAGGAGCAGTACGCGGACGGTATGGCGCAGGCCGCGCAGGGCAAGTCGCTTATCGAGATCGAGAACGACCAGCCGTGGTACACGAAGCTGTACGGCCCGGACGCCACGGTGCAGGGCGCGCAGATGTTCAACGTCAATGCGGCGATGAACGATGCGCAGACTCAATTCATGCAGGCCATGCCGCAGTTGCGCGAGAAGTCGCCGGATCAGGTGCGGGCGTACGTCGTGCAGAAGATGTCGCAGGTGCCGCAAACGGGCGACCAGTGGACGGACGCGATGGTGCAGCAGAAGCTCGCGGAGCAGATGCCGCAGATGCTCTCGCAGCACATGCAGCAGTACGTGCAGTACACGCAGGAGCAGAACTACAACGGTTTCACGAACATGGCGACGACTGCGGCCAAGGCAATGCAGACGACGGCAGGTGCCAGTTCCAACCTGACGGACGACGACATTGCGCAGATGCACGAGAACTACCGCCAGCAGATTCAGCGCCCGGAGAACATGGACCTGTCCTCGTACCAACGAGCGCTGCGAGACGTTACGGTATCCAACGCAATGACCGGGAACTGGCAGGCCGTGCGCGCTATCAAGCAGCAGCCTGAGTACCAGTCCCTCGACGCAGGCATGAAGGCGGAACTGGAGGACAAGATTCCGCGCCTTGAGGCGCAGTGGGCCATGAAGAACCCGGACAACGTACGCACGCTCGATGATGTTCATACGTTGGAGTTCCGCATGACGCAGGGCATCAGTCCGTACGCTACCTCGGCGGAAGGACATGCAGCCGCGATTGCTCAGATGGATAAGGTGAACGCGGACTGGAAGCTGAAGAATGGCGACGCCACTGTTCCCTTCACGCCCGAGAAGATCGCGCAGACCTTGCAGAAGATGGACGTGAACAATCTGCGGCAGCAGCGCGTTTTGCAGCGAGCGCAGTTGGGGCTGCTCAACTACGAGCAGGGACAGACGCTCGTCGGCAACGCATGGGCCTCGGACAAGCCAGAAGCGCTGAAGGGATTCCCGATCCCGGAAGGCGCGCAGGTGACGATGCTGAATGGTGCATGGCAGGACGCGCTGAAGGCGAAGCTGGCGAACGGTGACGGCGATCCGACGTGGAACACCTTCATGGCGCACGCCAGCGCTAACGCCAAGGAGAAGGACATGCACCCGCCGATGCTGCAAGGCTACATCGACAGCACGATGGGGAACATGTTCGACGGCGTAGGCCCGGCGACACCGCAGCAGCGCGACGTTATGGGGCTGGCGCAGAAGCTCCGCGAAGGGCCGGGCGGTGCAGGGGCGGTCAAGGCGTACTTCGGTGATAACGCGGAGTCCGTACTTTCCATCCTCGACAGTAACGCGGACCTCACGGACCCGCAGCAGTTCGACATGATCCGGGCACAGCGCAATCGCGGGCGGCTCGCGCAGGCGAACGCAGCCGACAAGAAGGAAGCGCTCACGTACGTGAACAGCCAGTCGGGTCCGTGGTGGAATCCGTTCCGGCAGGGCAGTCTGTCGGCATGGGACATCAGCGACGGCAACAAGAGCCTTCTCGCAGGCAAGATCGCTGACCGCATGGCGCAGAAGAAGGCGGCGTTCGGTCTGTCGGACGATGACGCGGCGCGCATGGCGTATCAGGAGGTGGTCGGCTCGGCCACGGCTGTACCCGGCGCTCTGATCCCTGAAGACAAGGGCAAGTGGGGCAAGGGCCAACTGTTCAAGGACTACGTGACGAAGGTTCCCGGCGCTACCGCGTCGCAGGACTCGAAGCTCTACCAAGACTCGATGCGCGAGGAGATCGCTGACCTCTCGCGTGAGGCAGTCAAGGGGCAGGGAGGCGACATGTCGAACTTCAATCCCGACGACTGGCATGTGCAGTGGGGCCAGTACATCGGCGGCGGCAACTTGAACCTCAACCTCTACCGCAAGGGCGACCACGCACCGTTGAACATCACGGTGGACGCGGCGAGCTTCGGTAAGCGTATGGCGAAGAAGTCGCTGGACTCGTCGTACGGCAACAAACCCGGCGATGTGCTTGGCGACCCGGTAGCGGGCGTCTTCTAACAGCGCGGCGTGGCAGTGGCTTCTCACGAGGCTGCTGCCGCGCCAGCGTTGCGATTATCCGAGCTTCTTCACAAGCTCCCTAGCGCGAAGGTGCGTGTACCGGTGGAGCATGGAAAGCGTCTTGTGGCCGGTAATAGCGGCTACTTCGACCGGATTCAGGCCGAGTTCGGTTAGCCGCGATGTCGCCTCATGCCGCGTATCGTGAAAGCGAAAGTCTGAAAGACCGGCGCGCTTCCTCGCCCTCCTAAATGCCAGCTTGACGGCGTTGCGTGTGACTCCGGGAAATACCGGCCCGCGTTTCGGCACGCCTTGCTTACGGTGAAGCGCTTCGAGCACCGACATGCATTTCGTATCTAGCGGTACGGTCCGCGTGGTCAGAGTCTTCGTTGCAGCGGCAGGCAGGAGGGCGGTGTGGTCCGTCCAATTGACGTTCTCCCATTGCAACGTCCTAATCTCCGACTGCCGCATACCCGTCTGGAGAGCCAGTTCGACCATCGACGCGAGCCACCACGACCGGGCGCGGTGACATTCCGTCATCAGCACGGTTTGCTCGTCGGCAGGAAGGCGACGCTCGCGTGGTGGATTCGACCTTGGACGCCGTACGTCGTCAACAGGATTCTTACGCAGCGCGACATCCCACTCTTTCCGGGCAACCTCAATGACATGCCGCAGGATCGTTAGCTCGCGATTTACGGTCGATCCAGAGACGGCGCGCAGTCGCCTATCCCGCCACGCTGCGATGACTGAGGCCTTCAGCGCCGCGAAGGAGTAGTCCGCTAATGGATCACGCTGCATCGCTGCCAGCCGTATGCGCTCGTCGGCAGCGCCGCGCTTCGGCGTTGATACCTCCTCGGCATAACGTGCGAAGGCTTCCCGCAGAATCATTTTGCGGGCGAGCGTTGTGTCAACGAAGCAGTCCCGCGATATCTCGGCTTCTGTCTCCGTGATCCAGCGCTGTGCGTCTTTCTTCGTAAGGAATGTCCTCGACTGGGCGGGATAGCCGTGCCGACGAATCTTGCCAGTCCAATTGCCGTTCGGACGTTTCTGAAGCGTACCCATACCTTGCTCTCCGATAGTTGATCGAATGCAGGTACTAGGGCGGTCAGTGTCCCCGTTCCTCGGCGGAGACAGTGTGGCACGGACAGATGCTGACCATCAATCACAACCTAATAAGGAGAATTTCTAGTTGCAAATCCTGACAATTAAGGACATCGAATCACGCTGTATCCAGAACGAAAGCGGCTGCTGGCTCTGGAGCGGCTATCGGAATCGGCATGGTTATGGCTGCGCGAAGCACGAGGGCCGCGCAACCGAATTGCATCGCCTCGTGCTGACGCTGGCTGAAGGCCCGCCGCCCACGTCCGAATATCAGGCGGCGCACGGTGCCTGTCACACGCGGCATTGCTGTAACCCGGCGCACTTGACGTGGAAGACGCCGAGCGAGAATCAGCGCGACCGTGCTCGCGACGGAACCGACAGCCGGGGCGAACGCAGTACTCACGCGAAACTGACCGCCGAACAGGTCAGATACATCCGGTCCGTCTACACGCCGTACAGCCGCGAGTACGGCCCTGCTGCGTTGGCGCGCAAGTTCGGTGTCTCCGCGAACGCGGTGAGCACTGCGGGACGCGGCCTTCACTGGCGACACCTAACAGCTTAGGCTATCCTGCTGACGAGAGGACAATGACATGCAACCACCTTTACTGAATGAAGGGCAGCGACTATGCCCGCGCTGCGGCGGGCGGGGCTTCCTCGACTCGCTTATGCAGCAAGTGTGCCAACGCTGCAAGGGCGGCGGCGCAGTCGCTCAGGCGCGCCAGCGGTCGGGCAACGTCAAGCCGTGCACGCGGTAACGCTGCATTGCATCGACCAGGGGCGCGAGCGGATACAACGTCGCGCCGTACCTGCGCCCCACTGATCCCGACGCATGGCCCGTGATCGCGTCGGACACCTCCTCACTGATACCGCACTCGCGCATCGTATGCTTGAGCAGATGGCGGAAGGAATGGAACACCATTCGTCTGTCCGAGATACCGAGCTTGCGAATCTGCTTGCCGAACCACTTGCCGAACAGCCCGCCCTCGCGCCCATCAGAATCCATCTTGAGCAGGGGAAAGAGCCGCGCACCCTGCACGCTTTGCGCATAGTCGATGAAGCCGAGCGAGATCAGGTCAGCATGTACAGGCACGCGGCGGCGAGATGTCGCCGTTTTCACCTCTTGCCCTTCGCCAATGTCGCTGATGCGTACGATCCACGCGCTCTGCTGCGTGCCGCTGGCGTCGATGTACGTCGCCTGCTGAATGTCGTCGGGGCTTAGTTGCGCAAGTTCTTCGAGCCGTGCGCCGGTGTAGAGGGCGAGCAGTGGCATCCAGTACGTCGCCGCGCCGCCGCCACCTGCGGGATGAATGCGTTCCGTGTACACAGGCGACGAGAAGATGCGCTTCAGGGCGGGGAGATCGAACGGTAGACGGACCGCCTTTGCGTTGCGCCTCTCTCCAACACGCACACCCTTGGACGGGTCCGCCGGTATCCACCCTTGGTTCATGGCGTACGCCATCATCGTGCGCAGCATCGTCAGTTGCTTGTCGGTATTCACCGCAGTCTGTCCGGACTCAAGCAGCGCGTTCTTGAAGGCGATGACGTGCTTGCGCTGGATGTCCGAGACAAGCATTTTCCCGACCATCTGGCGAAATCGGTTAATGGTCTTCTCGACCATAGCGACCGTGCGCGGCTGCGGCTTGCGCTCCTTCGCCCACGCGTCCACAACATCTGCGAGATCGCGCACATCGGCGGTTGCATGGCGGGGCTGTTTGGCAGGCTTCGAAGCCGCTGGCGTCGAGACGGTGACGGTGAGCCTTTCCGGGCGGTGCGGCTTGCCTCGCAGTGCGTCCCATTCGGCATCCATGCGTACACCTTCCAGACGGCAGCGCAAGACTGCTTCAGCGCGATTGGACGTGCCAAGGGCGCGCATGACCTCTTGCTTTCCGACGATGGCGACTAGATCGGCAGGGACGCGGCGGCGGATGCTGTAACGGGCACCACGGCGAATCAGATGGGTACACATTGCTGGCCTCGACTGTGTAGCAACCACATCGAGCAGCGGGATCGAAGCAGGAAGAAACGTAGCAGATACAGCCGCTTAATAGCTAGGCCAATGAGGATTTGAACCTCCGACCACCTGCACCCCATGCAGGTACGCTACCAGGCTGCGCTACGCCCCGAAAGAGCAAAAGTATATCAGAGGGAAACGAATAGTAGAACTGCTTCGATGCATTTCGCCATAGAACTCGACAAATTCACTCGCGCGGCGTGAGCGCATCGATGCCGATAGGAGCGAAGCGGCGCCTGGAACGGCCCCAGGCAGTGCCGCGTTCATCCCTATTCGTGCGTCCGAGCGCGAACTGCTGACGCCTGCGGAACCGCCATGCCAGCAAGAGCGAGATCGCACATGGGATCAGATACGCGGGGATGCGCTCGCCCCACGCGAGCCGCGAGCCGAACGTGTCGTACTGGTTGCGCTCGTGGAAGTGAGCGGACGCGAAGACCATCGTCAGCGTGAAATCCAGCAGCATCGCCGCGATGCACAGCACGAGAAAGATCAGCGCGCCGTTCCACGTCAACGAAGCCTGACTCGCGTTCAGCGTGCGGCAGATGAAAAGCGCCATGCCCAGCAATGCCAGATTGAACGCCAGGGGAAGCAGGGGAAAATCCATTTCGCGCGGGCCTCGCGTGCGGGTGACAGGAACGATCCCGGCGGCGCGAAGTTGACATTTTTTGTGGCACCTCGATCGCCTGAGCCGAAAGCGGCGCGATCATGACACGCGGAAAACGACGCTAGAATAAGAGTATTCCTAATCATATTGGCCGATCGGCCAGCGACTCCGACAGAAAGTCGATGAACGTCCGCACCTTCGTCGTCATGTATTTGCGGCTCGTGTACACCGCGTAGACGGACGGTGCGAAGGCCGTGTAGGCCGGCAGCACGCGCACGAGCGTGCCCGACGCCAGTTCGGGCTCGACGATCCACGCCGGAAAATACGCGAGCCCGAGTCCCGCGCGCACGAGCTGAAGCGCCATCGACGTATCGTTGGTCTTGAGCACGGCCTGATTCTTCACGACGAACGCGCCATCCGGACCGGTCAGCGTCACCGAATCGATGTTCGTGTAAGTGGGCAGCACGAAGCGATGCCGCGCGAGATCGTCGGGATGCCGCACGCGGCCATGCTTCTCGGAATACGTCTGCGAGCCCGCGAGCACGAAGGGCATCTTGCACAGAGGCCGCACGATCAGCGAGGGCGAGGGCTCGGACGTCGCGCGTATCGCCATGTCGTAGCCTTCCTCGACCAGATCGACGAAGCGGTTTTCCAGCCGCAGATCGACGAGCACGCCGGGATAGCGCGCCTGATACGCAACGAGCAAATCCGCGAACTTGCGATTCGCGAACCAGCCCGGCGCGGTCACTTTCAGCACGCCCTGCGGCTGCGCCGTCTGCACGCCGACGGCCGCCTCCGCGGCCTGAAGAATATCGAGTGCCTCGCTGCACTGTTCGTAGTACACGCTGCCGGCTTCGGTGAGACTCAAATGGCGCGTCGTGCGGTTCAGAAGGCGCACGCCCAACTGCCGTTCCAGATTGGCGACGTGCTTGCTCGTCATGGCCGTCGAGATATCGAGCCGCTCGGCGGCCTTGACGAAGCTGCCCGCCTCGACGACCTCCCGAAACACGCGCAAGCTGGTCAGAGCGTCCATCGATCATTTCCTGTCTGGAAACAAAACGCTAATGTTAGCCGGATTTATCGACGGGCGATGGTTGCATAGACTGCCGCAATCCACTTCCAAGGAGCGTTTGCAATGTCTACTGAATTCCGTTCGGCTTCGGCCGGCGCGCCGGCGCTTGCCGGCTATGCGCACGCGCTGCTGCGAATCGTCGCGTCGTATGTCGTGCTCACGCACGCGAGCGCGAAGCTCTTCCACGTTCCGCACATCGCGATGTTCGACGGCTTGCCGCTCTTTTCGCTGCTCGGCGCGGCGGGTGTCATCGAACTGGTCGGCGGCGCGCTCGTGCTGATCGGCCTGTTCACGCGCGCGGCGGCGTTCGTGCTGTCGGGCGAACTGGCGTTCGCGTATTTCATCGGTCACGCGCCGAAAGGCAACTTCTTGCTGCCGCTTCTGAATGGGGGCGAGCCGGCCGTGCTGCTGTCGTTCATCTATCTGTTCATCGCGGCGGCGGGGCCGGGCGCATGGAGCATCGACGCCCGGCGTTGACGATCACTTCGGCCACTCGTCGAGCGCGTCGTTGAAAAGCGACGCGACGACGCCGCGCAGCCACATCGTGCGCGCGTCGTTGTGAAACTTGCGATGCCAGTGCTGCTTCAGATCGAAGCGCGGAAGCGGCAGCGGCGGCTCGGCGAGCGTGATCGACGCATGCTCGGCGACGTAGGCGAAGCCGATCGCATGTGGCACCGTCGCGATCAGATCGGTGCGCGAGAGGATGAACGGCAAGCTCATGAAATGCGGCGTCTCCAGCACGGCGCGACGCCGGACGCGCTCCTTGTCGAGGTGATTCTCCAGAATCTCCTGGCTGCGGCCCTCGGCGCGCACGACCGCATGGCCGCATGCAAGAAAGCGCTCGAGCGTGAGCGGCTCGTTGGCGAAGGGATGATCGCGCCGCATCAGACAGATGAAGCGATGCGAGAACAGCCGCTGCTGAAAGAAGTTGTTGCCGCGCAGATCGGGAAAGTAGCCGACCGCGAGATCGATCTCGCCCGCTTCGAGCCCGCGTTCGACATCCCCGTGCGACGCCGACACCGAACGCAGATTCGCGCCCGGCGCGTGCTTCGCGAACGCCTGCAGGAGCCGCGGCAAAAACACGATCTCGCCGACATCGGATAGCGCGATCGAAAACGTGTCGGTGCTCGTCGACGGATCGAAGTGCTGCCGGTCGAGCAGGCCGCGCTCGATGCGCGCGAGCGCCTCGCGCGCCGCGGGCACGAGCGCGATAGTGCGCGGCGTCGGTTCCATGCCGCGCGACGTGCGCACGAAGAGCGGATCGTTGAAGTACTCGCGCAGGCGCGCAAGCGCCGTCGACACGCGCGGCTGACTCACGCCGAGGCGTTCGGCGGCGCGGCTTACGTTGCGCGTCTCGTCGATGGCGACGAGGTAGGGAATCAGGTTGAGATCGAGATCGTTCATGCTGGCTCGCGCGTGGTTGGAGCGTCAGCCGCGCCGCGCGACCATGTCCGATACGCGTTGCGCGGCTTCCTGAAGCGGCTCCAGAAATGCCTTCACCATCTGCTTCGCGTTCTTGCGCTGCGCGTTGCCGCTGATATTCAGCGCCGCGATCACGCGCCCCTGGCGGTCGCGGATCGGCGCGGACATCGAAATCAGACCTTCCTCCAGTTCCTGATCGACGATCGCCCAGCCTTGCCGGCGCACGACGGCGATCGCCTCCTTGAGCGCGTCCTTGTCGACGATGGTGCGCGGCGTGCGTGCGACGAGCGAACTCGCGTCGAGCGCATCGTCGAGCCGCGCGTCGTCGAGCGCGGCGAGCAGCACGCGGCCCATCGACGTGCAGAACGCGGGCAGACGGCTGCCGATCGACAGATTCTGCGTGATGATCTTGTGCGTCGGCACGCGCAGCACGTAGACGATTTCCGCGCCGTTCAGGACCGCCGCCGAGCAGCTCTCATGCACCTGTTCGACGAGATCCTCCATGACCGGTTCGGCGAGGTTCCAGAAGGGCATCGACGTTAGATAAGCGAAGCCGAGATCGAGAATTTTCGGCGTCAGTTGAAAGAGCCGCCCGTCCGCCTCGACATAGCCGAGCGCCTGCAGCGTCAGAAGAATGCGGCGCGCGCCGGCGCGCGTCAGGCCGGTGGCGGCGGCGACGTCGGTCAGCGTCTGTGCGGGGCGGTTCGCATCGAAGGAGCGGATCACGGCAAGCCCGCGCGCGAACGACTGCACGTAGGCATCGCCCGGACGCGACGGAGCGTCTTGCGCTTCGACTTCGCTGACTGGAGTTGAATTTTTCATAAGCCTCGATTCAATACACCGGTAAAAACCCGTACTTCGCACTTGCTTCGTTGACACGACAACGAATGCAGGACTACCATGCCGATGTTCGCTAAACGAATCCATGTTCGCATGACGAACATTTCAGCGCAAGTGTGCTGACGAGCAGGTAACCCCCAGTTCGAGACAGACAGGAACGGCAATGATCAACAAGATTTTCGATTCGCTCGCCTCGGCCGTAGCCGACGTCAATGACGGAGCGACCATCATGATCGGCGGATTCGGCACGGCGGGTATGCCGTCCGAGCTGATCGACGCGCTCATCGAGCAGGGCGCGCGCGAACTCACGATCGTCAACAACAACGCCGGCAACGGCGACACGGGCCTGGCCGCCTTGCTGAAGGCCAAGCGCGTGCGCAAGATCATCTGCTCGTTCCCGCGCCAGACCGATTCGCACGTGTTCGACGCGCTCTACCGCGCGGGCGAAATCGAACTGGAACTCGTGCCGCAGGGCAATCTGGCCGAGCGCATCCGCGCGGCGGGCGCGGGCATCGGCGGATTCTTCACGCCGACGGGTTACGGCACCAAGCTCGCGGAAGGCAAGGAAACGCGCGTGATCGACGGCAAGCATTACGTGCTCGAAGCGCCGCTGCACGCCGATTTCGCGCTCGTGAAGGCCTACAAGGGCGACCGCTGGGGCAATCTGGTCTATCGTAAAACTGCGCGCAACTTTGGCCCGATCATGGCGAGCGCCGCGAAGACGGCGATCGTGCAGGTGTCGAAGGTCGTACCGCTCGGCGAGCTGGACCCCGAAAACATCGTGACGCCGGGCATTTTCGTGCAGCGCGTCGTGGAAGTGCCGCAAGCCGCTCATGTGGACCAACTCGCCGCAGAACTCGCAGCCTAAGGAACTAAGCCATGAAGAAACTCACTCGTGACGAAATGGCCAAGCGCGTGGCCGCGGACATTCCCGAAGGCGCGTATGTGAACCTGGGCATCGGCGTGCCGACGCTCGTCGCCAATCATCTCGCGGCCGACCGCGAAATCTTCCTGCACAGCGAAAACGGTCTGCTCGGCATGGGCCCCGCGCCCGAGAAAGGCGCCGAAGACGACGAACTGATCAACGCCGGCAAGCAGCACGTCACGCTCCTGACGGGCGGCGCGTTTTTCCATCACGCGGATTCGTTCGCGATGATGCGCGGCGGCCATCTCGATTTCTGCGTGCTCGGCGCATTCCAGGTCTCGGCCACGGGCGATCTCGCGAACTGGCACACCGGCGCGCCCGACGCGATTCCGGCGGTCGGCGGCGCGATGGATCTCGCGATCGGCGCGAAGCAGGTCTACGTGATGATGGAACTGCTCACGAAGCAGGGCGAAAGCAAGCTCGTCGATGTCTGCACGTATCCGGTGACGGGCGTCGAATGCGTGAACCGCGTGTACACGGACCTCGCCGTCTTCGACGTGACGCCGGAAGGCTTCGTCGTGCGCGAGATGGTGGAAGGCTTGTCGTTCGATGAATTGCAGAAGCTGGCCAAGGTGCCGCTTCAATACGCGCCGCTGTCCGAGGCCGCCTGAGAGAACTGGAGACATAAACAATGAAAGAAGCATTCGTATGTGATGCGATCCGCACGCCGATCGGCCGCTACGGCGGTTCGCTCTCGTCCGTGCGCGCCGACGATCTCGGCGCGGTGCCGCTGCGTGCGCTCGTCGAGCGCAACAAGGAAGTGGACTGGGAAGCCATCGACGAAGTGATCTACGGCTGCGCGAATCAGGCGGGCGAAGACAACCGCAACGTCGCGCGCATGTCGGCGTTGCTGGCGGGTTTGCCCGTCGGCACGCCCGGCTCGACGGTGAACCGCCTGTGCGGCTCGGGCATGGACGCGATTGGCGTCGCCGCGCGCGCGATCAAGGCGGGCGAGACGAGCCTCATGATCGCGGGCGGCGTCGAAAGCATGAGCCGCGCGCCCTTCGTGATGGGCAAGGCAACGAGCGCGTTCTCGCGTTCCGCCGACATCCACGACACGACCATCGGCTGGCGTTTCATCAATCCGCTGATGAAGAAACAGTACGGCGTCGATTCGATGCCCGAAACCGCCGAGAACGTCGCGGACGACTACAAGATCAGCCGCGCCGATCAGGACGCGTTCGCATTGCGCAGCCAGCAGAAGGCCGCGCGCGCGCAGAAGGACGGCACGCTTAGCGCAGAAATCGTCGCGGTGACGATTCCGCAGAAAAAGGGCGATGCGCTTGTCGTCGATCGCGACGAGCATCCGCGTGAAACGAGCCTCGAAGCGCTCGCGAAGCTGAAGGGCGTCGTGCGCCCGGACGGCAGCGTGACGGCCGGCAACGCGTCGGGCGTGAACGACGGCGCGGTCGCCATGCTGATCGCCGACGAGGAAACCGCGAAGCGCAACGGCCTCACGCCGCGCGCGCGCATTCTCGGCCTCGCCACCGCCGGCGTGCCGCCGCGCGTGATGGGCATCGGTCCGGGTCCGGCGTCGCAGAAGCTGTTGAAGCGCCTCGGCATGACCATCGACCAGATGGACGTGATCGAGCTGAACGAAGCCTTCGCCTCGCAAGGGCTCGCCACGCTGCGCATGCTCGGCGTCGCGGACGACGATCCCCGCGTCAATCCGAATGGCGGCGCGATCGCGCTCGGCCATCCGCTCGGCGCGTCGGGCGCGCGGCTCGTGACGACCGCGAGCTATCAGCTCCAGCGCACCGGCGGCCGCTTCGCGCTGTGCACGATGTGCATCGGCGTGGGCCAGGGCATCGCGATGATCATCGAGCGTGTCTGACGGCATGTTCGACGCCAACGGACGTTTGACGGATCTGATCTGCGGCAACGCCGCGGCGAACGCCGTGTGGTCGCCGCGCGCGACCGTGCAGGCGATGCTCGACGTCGAAGCCGCGCTCGCGCGCGCGTCGGCGCTGCACGGCGTGATTCCGGCGAGCGCGGTGGACGCCATCGTGGCCGCGTGCAACGCCGACAACCTCGACGCCGACGCGCTGATGACCGGCGCGGCCGCGGGCGGCAATCTCGCGATTCCGCTCGTCAAGCAACTCACCGCCGTCGTGAAGGCGCGCGATGCCGAAGCCGCGAAGTACGTGCATTGGGGCGCGACGAGCCAGGACATCATCGATACGGGCGTCGTGCTGCAACTGCGCGCGGCGCTCGATCTGATCGATGCGGATCTGCGTTCGCTGTCGGGCGCGCTCGCTCAACAGGCGCAGGCGCACAAAGCGACGCCGATGATCGGCCGCACGTGGCTTCAGCAAGCGCTGCCGATCACGCTGGGTCTCAAGTTCGCGCAATGGCTCGATGCGGTGACGCGTCACCGTGCGCGGCTCGATGAACTGAAAGCGCGCGCCCTCGTGCTTCAGTTCGGCGGCGCGGCGGGTACGCTCGCGAGCCTGCGCGACAAAGGTTCATTGGTCGCGCAAGCGCTCGCGGACGACCTGAAACTCACGCTGCCCGCGTTGCCGTGGCACACGCAGCGCGATCGCATTGCCGAGGCCGCGTCGTTTTTCGGCATGCTGACGGGCACGCTCGGAAAGATCGCGCGCGACGTCTCGCTGATGATGCAGACCGAACTCGGCGAAGTCGCGGAACCGGCGGCGGCGGGCAAGGGCGGCTCGTCGACGATGCCGCACAAGCGCAATCCCGTCGGCTGCGCGGCCGTGCTGACCGCGGCGACGCGCGCGCCGAATCTCGTGGCGACGATCTTCGCCGGCATGGTTCAGGAGCACGAGCGCGCGCTGGGCGGCTGGCAGGCCGAATGGGAAGCGCTGCCCGATCTCGCGCGTCTGACGGCGGGCGCGTTGAGCAACATCAACGCGATCGTTCCGTCGATGGAAATCAACGCCGAACGGCTCGCCGCGAACCTGCGCATCACGAATGGCCTGATTCTCGGCGAAGCGGTGATGCTCGCGCTCGGCGACGCCATCGGCCGGCTGGATGCGCACAAGCTGGTGGAAGGCGCATCGAAGGCGTCGGTCGCGAACGGCACGCCGCTCTTCGACGCGCTCGCCGCCGATGAAACCGTCGCGCGTCATCTCTCGCAGGATCAACTCAAGTCATTGCTCGACCCGGCGAACTACGTCGGCCAGGCCCAGGCCTTCGTCGACGCTGCAATCGCCCATTCGAAAAAACAGGAGCGGTAAAAACCATGCCTCTTGCCGAAGTCAACGGAACGCGAATTCACTATCGCGTCGATGTCACCGCGGGCGACGACGCCCCGTGGCTCGTGCTGTCGAATTCGCTCGGCGCCGATGTCTCGATGTGGACGCCGAACATCGAGGCGTTCGCCAAGCACTATCGCGTGTTGCGCTACGACACGCGCGGCCACGGCCATTCTGACGTGCCGCCGGGGCCGTACACGATCGATCAACTGGTCGGCGACGTGATCGGCCTGATGGATCATCTCAAGATCGAGCGCGCGAATTACTGCGGCCTGTCGATGGGCGGGCTGACCGGTATCGGCCTGGCCGCCCGTCATCCGGCGCGCTTCGCACGTGTCGTGCTCTCGAACACCGCCGCGCTGATCGGCTCGGACGCCGTCTGGACGCCGCGCGCGGCGAAAGCGCGCGAGCCGGGCGGCATGCCCGCGCTGACCGACGCCGTCATCGCGCGCTGGTTCACCGCGCCGTTCATGGAACGCGAAGCGCTCGAAATGACGAATATCCGCGACGTGTTTCGCCATACCTCGGGCGACGGCTACGCGTCGAACTGCGAGGCGATCCGCGACGCCGACCTGCGCGGCGAAGCGAAGACGATCACGCTGCCGGTCCTCGTGATCGCGGGCACGCACGATCTCTCGACGACGGCCGAGCAGGGCCGCGAACTCGCGGGCTATATCGAAGGCTCGCGCTATATCGAACTGGACGCGGCGCATCTGTCGAATATCGAAAAACGCGACGACTACACGCGCGCCGTCCTCGACTTCCTCGGAGAATAACGATGACCGACGACGAACGTTACGAAGCCGGTATGAAGGTGCGCCGCGCGGTGCTGTCCGACGCGCACGTGGACCGCTCGCTCGAGAACCGCACGGAGCTGACGACGGAGTTCCAGAATTTCATCACGCGCTATGCGTGGGGCGAAATCTGGACGCGCGACGGCCTGCCGCGCCACACGCGCAGCCTTCTCACCATCGCGATGATGGTCGCGCTCAATCGCAGCGAGGAACTCGCGCTGCACTTGCGCGCCGCGAAAAACAACGGCGTGACGCAGGACGAGATCAAGGAAGTGCTGCTGCAGACGGCGGTGTATTGCGGCGTGCCGGCCGCGAATTCCGCCTTCCATCTCGCGCAGAAAATCTTCGACGAAGAACGCAAGGCGTAAGTGCTGACTTCTGCTGGTCGATGAAGCCGTCTGCGCGGTGTGCGCAGACGGCTTTTCTGCATCTTCAGAACGCGTAGTAGGGACCGGCGCCGGCGGGCGTCGGCCGTCCGGCGAGCGCCGTGAACACGCGGCGTCCGTAGAAGAACGGCAAGCCCCAGTCGAAATAGCCGCTGGCCGGCCCGGCGAGATTGTCGAAGGCGTAGTTGCCGGTGCCGAAGAGCGCCGACGATTGCGCGACCGTGAAGCGGACCGCGCTTTGCGCGCCGCTTTGCGAAACGATGGTCGCGGCGAGCGTTTGCGATGACGAAGGGCAATACCACACGCCGCAGCGGGTGAGCGCCGTCGAGGGGAAGAAGACGCCGTTCGATCCGCTGTCGATGAAGCTCGACCGGTACTGACTGCCGTCGAACTCGGTCGTCACGTAACCGGACGACGAACTCGACTTGAGCACGACCGCCGAGCCGAGCAGATTGTTCGACTGCGAGCCGATGCCGAAGGTCATCGTTCCTGTCACCGACGAAGCGCCGCCGTCCGGCACGTCCGGCAACTCGATCAGCACGCCGTTGTTGTCGGCGGCGAAATTCGCGACCGGATTCGTCACCTGCTGGGTCACTGCCAGCGTGGTCGCGACGCAATTGCCCGAGGTGCAGCTGTAATACCAGCGCGGCATCGCGGACGCCGCGCAGCCTGCGCCACAGTCCGCCGTGAACGGCCCGACGCCGAGAATGCCGTTGCCGCGCAGCGAGGACGCGCCGAGCATCGGCAGGCCGGACTGGCTGCAGTCCTGCGCGGCGTTCGGCGCGGCGCTGTCGGCGATCAACTGCACGGATGTGGAACTCGCGACGTGACCGGCCATGCGCACATCGGCCTTGCGCACCGCGCCCCACGTATAGCCCGTGCCGAACACCGCGCATTCCGCGATGACGGCGTTCGCGTTGCTGCCCGCGACGAGCGGCAGCGCGATCGACGGATTGAGCGCGGACGCCAGCACGCGCAGCCCGTGCGAACCGGTATCGACCTGAATATTGTCGATGGTCTGACAGTTGCTCGTGCCGGGCACGCAGATCGTCACGCTGGTTTGCAGCATGTTGCGCGTGCTGGTGGCCGTGCGCGTGACCTGGATTGGCTGGACGTTGGGCGTCGTCGATTGCACCACGGTCGTGTCGGTATTCGGCGCCGATGCCGGGCTTGCGGGCGCGGGCGCGCTTGCCGCCAGGGGCGCGCTCGCGGTGGCCGCCGGGGCAGCCGGCGTGGCCGGGGTCGAGGAGCCGCCGTTCGAGCCGCCGCCGCCTCCGCAGGCCTGGAGCAGGGCGCAAAGCGCGATCGTCGAGAGCAGGGAGCGTGTGATCATCGTCGGTCTCCTACTCGATATCCGCGGTGCTCACGCCCGGCGGCAGCGCGCTCGTGAGCCAGGCGCGGCCGCTGAACTCGCGCAGCCGCACGTGGTTCTCGACGACGAGATCGCCTCGCACGACGTGCGCCGTATGCAAACCGGCATCGCCCGCCGACGTACTCGCGCCTTCGCGGAACGTTTCGAAATACGTGCCGAGCAGCGCCTGGACATTCGCCATCGCGGGGCCGCGCCAGGAAACCGCGTAGACGTCGCCGTTCGAATCGACGTATTCGCGCACGACGATGCCATGCGCGTCGGTCGCCTCGTGATATTGCACGAGCCCGCCCTGAAGCCGGACCAGGGCATCGCCCTGCGGCCCGTTCACGGTGCGCCCGGTCGCACCGAGCTGAGCGTGGGCGGGCAATGTCACGCCAATCGCCAGCATGCTGAGGCCGGCCGCCGCGTAGTAAGGAATGCTGTTTTTCTTCACTGCTTTCTCTCCGTTATTTAGGACTCTTTTTATTTTGAGATGAAATTCTAGTGGGAAGAGCAAGCAAAGCGATACAGAGGGACGCGTGCCCGCAAAACGTGCCCGGATGCGAGGGAGAGCGGAAAGCCCGTTACGAATCAGCAGGTTGCGGGAAACGAAAGAGCAAATTGCCGATTTCGTTGAATGTCACAAATTGTCATTTCAACCAGATAAGTCTTAAATAAGAGACGTGGGTGCGCCAAGTGATTGCGCGTCGTCATATTTTTGCGTCTGAAAGCAAGTTAGCAAAAGGAGCGGCGAGCGTGGCCGCCGGACCTCTTTTTTTCACGGCGCGGCGCGGGACCGGTAAAATAACGGGTTGATCCACGGAAGAACGCCCGTGGCGTAGCGGAAGGACTTCTCCAAATGACAGATTTTCGTGTGACCAAGCGGATGGCTGCGCTGTTCGCGGTGGCTGGAATCGTGGCGGGATGCGGCTCGTCCAATCCCAACGCATTCAATTACAAGAGCGATCAGCGTTCGAAGCAGGTGTCTCTCGCCGTGCCGCCGAATCTGCTCGACGAAGCGGCCGACCAGCGTTCGCTGCCGCCGCAGGGCGGTCAGGCAACGCTGTCCGATCTGCAACAGATTCAGAAAGTCGCACCGAACGCGCCCACGGTGGTGCCGCCCGTCTCGGGCATGCACGTTCAGCGCGACGGCACCGAGCGCTGGCTCGTCATCGACGGCAAGACGCCCGATCAGGTCTGGCCGCAGGTCCGCCGTTTCTGGCAGGAGCAGGGCTTTCTGCTCGTCGTCGATCAGCGCGACAAGGGCGTGATGGAAACGGACTGGAACGAAACCCATCCGCAAATTTCCGACGGCCTGATTCGCGACACGCTCGCGAAGGCGACCGGCAACTCGTATGTCACGGCCGAGCGCAACAAGTACCGCACGCGCCTCGAAACCGCGCCCAGCGGCGGCACCTACGTGTTCATCAGCCAGAAGGGCATGCGCGAAGCGCTGACTGGCGTGAACAACGATTCGAGCCAATGGCAGGCGCGTCCGAACGATCCGGCGCTCGAGAACGAATACCTGAAGCGGCTGATGTCCTCGCTCGCGCTGGCCGACCAGCGCGTGGCGTCAGGCGGCGCGACGCCGCTGGACGCACCGGCACCGGCGCCGGCCGCCGGCGCGCAAGCCTCTAAGGGCGGCGATGCGAAGGCCGCGTCGGTCGCGGCGCAGAACGTCGCGCTCGCGGGCAACTCGCCGATCCGAAACGAGGTCGTGCCCGAAGCCACGACGTCGCAGCTGACCTTGCCGGAAGCTTACGATCGCGCGTGGCTGCGCGTGGGCATCGCGCTCGATCGCGCCAACTTCACGGTGGACGACCGCGACCGCAACAAGGGCGTCTACTACGTGCGCTACGTGGATCCGACGGACAAGTCGTCGGCGGAGCAGGGCTTCTGGAGCCAGGTCTTCCACGGCCGCAAGGAAATGAAAGCGAAGCAGTATCAGGTCAACGTGCGCGCCGTCACCGAGCAGCAGACGCGTATCGCGGTGGTCGACGACAAGGGCGATGTCGATTCGTCGCCGCAAGCGCGTCAGATCATGGCCTTGCTCGCGGACCAAATCAGCTAATCGTTCTTCCGGGCACGATTTGAAACGAACCGCCTCCTTCGCGAGGCGGTTTTTTTGCGTCTTTTTTCTCGCGCAAACGATGGTCGCGAGCATCTCTTCAGCATGCACAGAAATGCGAGACTCGCCCGCGAATTGCGCAGACAATTCTTTCTATCGTCGAATGTGCGCAAAAGCTTATAGAAATCGGCGCATGGACAGTACATTGCATCAATGGCGCGACACGCCGCCCGAACGTTCACCGAAAGCGCGCTGACCCGGCGCGCCACCGCCTAGACAAGCAGATGATCGGTTCGCCACGCGCGAACCCCGATGGCCCCGTCGCCTATCCTCGTAGGGCGACGGTTTTCGCCCGCGTTTCAATTGGAACGCGGGCTTTTTCTTTGAATTTTCCTGGCGCGTTTCAGCGGGCTCCGGCGAGCGCCGTTATGCTCCTGCTTTCATCTTCAATCGGATAGAGGAGAAACGCCATGTCGGAAGTCGCCGTCGTCGCCATTCTGGTCGCGAAGCCGGGCAGGGAAGAGGAATTGAGGCAGGTGCTCGAAGCCAACGTCGCGCCGACGCGAAAGGAGGCGGGCGCGCTGCAGTACGACTTGCACCGCGACATCACGGAGCCGCGGCGCTTTATTTTCGTCGAGCGCTGGGAGAGCGAGGCCGCGCTCGCGAAGCACGGCGAGTCGGCGCATATTCAGGCGTTTCGCGCAAAAGCGCCCGATCTGTGCGAGCACACCGAAGTGCGCGTCGCGAGCAAGATTCTCTGATTAGTGCGTTTCGTGCGGAACGTCGAGAATCAGGACGATGGTCCAGTCGGCGTCGCCGTCGTGATGATACTGGCGCTCCGCGACGATGAACGGCTGCTGCTTGCCGGCCGGTCCGAGAAAAAGCACGTCGCCTTCCACCGGCAGGCACTCCACGGGCGGCAGCGCCAGAAGCGCGTCCTTGTTCGCGTTGCGCGGCATCAGTTTCTCGATTTTGCGCGATGCCGCTTCGGTCCATTCGATATCGAGCTGGATATTGCTCATGCTGTCGTTCGCACGGTGAGTGCGCTCCACGGTTGAATCGTTGAAAAGACGATGCGCAATGTAGCACACGCCGTGCGCGATCCATGAGGCGCGTCGAACGAAAAAGCGGCCCGCGGGCCGCTCGTTTCACCGTGCGCCGAAGCGCCCGCAACACGCAGTTCGCTCAGATCGCTTCGTAAAGCGGCAGCGTCAGAAACTCGGTGAAATCCGCCGAGGTCGACATGTCCTCGAAGATCTTCGCGGCGCGATCGTACGGCTTCGTGTCGGCGCCCGACGCCTTGACGCTTTGCTTCACCTTCTCCAGTTCGTCGACGGTGATCTCGCGCACCATCGCGGCCGTGACCTTGCGGCCGTCGTCGAGCTTGCCCTTCGGCGAGCGGATCCACTGCCACACTTGCGAGCGCGAGATTTCGGCGGTCGCGGCGTCTTCCATCAGATTGTGGATCGGCACGCAGCCATTGCCCGCGAGCCACGAACCGAGATAGTGGATGCCGACGTTCACGTTGTTGCGCAGTCCCGCTTCGGTGATCGGCTCTTCCGGGCGGAAGTCGAGCAGGTCGTGCGCGGTCACTTGCACGTCGGTGCGCTGCTTGTCGATCTGATTCGGCCTGTCGCCGAGCACCTTCACGAATTCTTCCATCGCGAGCGGCACGAGACCGGGATGCGCGACCCAGCCGCCGTCGTAGCCGTCGGTGGCGTCGCGGGCCTTGTCGGAGCGCACACCGCTCATGGCGCGGTCGTTCGCGGCGGGATCGTTCTTGATCGGAATCAGCGCGGACATGCCGCCGATTGCCGGCGCATTGCGCTTGTGGCAGGTTCTCAGCAGTTCGAGCGCGTAGGCGCGCATGAACGGCGCGGTCATGGTGATCTTCGCGCGGTCCGCGAGGCAAAAGTCCGTGTCGTTTTTGAACTTCTTGATCGCCGAGAAGATGTAGTCCCAGCGGCCCGCGTTCAGGCCGGAACTGTGCTCGCGCAGTTCATAGAGAATCTCGTCCATCTCGAACGCGGCGAGAATCGTTTCGACGAGCACCGTCGCGCGAATCGTGCCGCGCGGAATGCCCACGGCCTCCTGTGCCGCGACGAAGATATCGTTCCACAGGCGCGCTTCGAGATGGCTTTCCATCTTCGGCAGATAGAAGTACGGGCCGCTGCCGCGCGCGATCAGTTCCTTCGCGTTATGAAAGAGAAAGAGCGCGAAATCGAAAATGCCGCCCGAGACGCGCTGGCCGTCGACGCTCACGTGCTTTTCATCGAGATGCCAGCCGCGCGGGCGCACGATCAGCGTCGCGACCGTGTCGTTGAGCTTGTACGACTTGCCATTCTGTTCCAGCGAAATCGTGCGGCGCACCGCTTCCTTCAGGTTGATCTGGCCGACGATCTGGTTGTCCCAGTTCGGCGCGTTCGAATCCTCGAAGTCGGTCATGTACGAATCCGCGCCGGAGTTGAGCGCGTTGATGATCATCTTGCGCTCGACAGGGCCGGTGATCTCGACGCGGCGGCATTGCAGATCCTTCGGCAGCGGCGCGACTTTCCAGTCGCCTTCGCGGATCGACTTCGTTTCTTCGAGAAAGCCCGGGCGTTCGCCGGCATCGAGACGCTTCGTGCGCTCGACGCGCGCCGCGAGCAATTGCTGGCGGCGCGGCTCGAACTGGCGATGCAGCGCGGCGACGAATTCGAGCGCCTCGGGCGTCAGAATGGCCTCGTAGCCGGGCTTGATGTCGGCGGGGATTGCCATGCCTTTCGGAAGCGAAAGCGAGTTGGAGGGATGCGTCATGGTTTTCTCCTTGGTCGGTCAGACGGTTTTGCTGGTTTTGACTTGGGTGTTGCCGATGCGGCGTTGCGGCTTGCGCAGCCGCTTTCGATGAAGGCGATGAGTTCGTCCATGCCGCGCCCGCTGGCGTCCGGCGCAACGCCGAGTTGCTCCACGGGCAGCGCGGCGCGGTTGATCCAGAACGTCGTGTAGCCGAACCAGGCCGCGCCCGCGATGTCCCAGCCGTTCGACGACACGAACACGAAGTCGCGCGCCTGAAGCTCGGTCGCGCCGAATGCACGCGTGCCGAGCGCGTAGGCGGCCGGGGCGGGCTTGTAGGCGCGCACGGCATCGACGGAAAGGACGTGATCGAAGAGGCCGCTCATGCCGGCGCTTTTCACGGCGACGTCGAGCATCGGCGGATTGCCGTTCGACAGAATCGCGAGCGGCACATCGAAGCGTTCGCGCAATTGCCTGAGCGCGGGCACGGTGTCGGGGAAGGCGGACAGGCACGCGTATTCGTCCATCAGGCGCTTTTCGGCGGCGGGCGTCAGCGCGCCGGCGAGATCGAGCCGCGCCGCGGCGTGCCGCAGCGCATCGATCGTGACGGTCCAGAACGGCGTGTAATGCGCGCCCGCCGGATCGGCGAGCGTGCGCAACTGCGCGTATTCGATCTGCTTTTGGCGCCAGAGCTGCGAGAGCGCGTCGCCGTGGCCGGGAAAAAGCTGCTCGGCGGCTGCGACGACCGAATGGACGTCGAAGAGCGTGCCGTAAGCGTCGAAGAGGACTGCGCGGGGCCGGACGATATAAGCGGATGAAGATGATGCGGTTGTCGTTATGGCCGACATTGCCTTGCGCTCCGTGTAGAGGTCGGTTGAATTGTATTCGTGATCTGAGTGATGGAAAAAGGCTCGCTGAATCACTTGATCTTTTACTTTTCGACACCTAATCTGAGCGCTAGCGACCACATTGACGACGAACACGCATGGATCGATTCAAGCAGATTGAGACTTTCGCCTCCGTCGCGGCGAAGGGCAGCCTGTCGGCGGCGGCGCAGGCGGAGGGCATCGCGCCGGCGGTCATCGGACGGCGGCTGGATGCGCTCGAAGAGCGGCTCGGCGTGAAGCTGCTCGTGCGCACGACGCGCAAGATCACGCTCACGTTCGAAGGCTCCGCGTTTCTCGAAGACTGCCAGCGCATCATCAACGACATGCAGAACGCGGAGGCGAGCGTGTCGGCGGGCGGCGTGAAGGCGAGCGGGCATTTGCGCGTCTCGGCCCCGGCGGGTTTCGGGCGGCGGCACGTCGCGCCGCTGGTGCCGAAATTCACGACGGTGCATCCGGATGTGTCGGTGAGTCTCGATCTGACCGACCGCATGGTCGATCTCGTCAACGAAGGCTTCGATTGCGCGGTGCGCCTGGGCGAACTGCCGGATTCGTCCCTCGTGTCGCTCAAGCTGGGGGAGAACCGGCGCGTGTGCATCGCGTCGCCGGACTATCTGACCGCGCGCGGCGAGCCGGCCGATCTCGCCGCGCTCGCGCATCACAACTGTCTCGCGCTGGGCGCGTCGGCGAATCAGCAGCGCGGGTGGGTGTTCCAGCAGGACGGCAAGGTCGTGACGATCAAGGTCTCCGGCACGATGGAATGCTCGGACGGCGCGGTGCTGCACGAATGGTGCCTCGAAGGCCGCGGCCTTGCGTGGCGCTCGTGGTGGGAGGTCGGCGAGGATATCGGCGCGGGGCGTCTTCTCAGCGTGCTCGATGCGTTCGCCGCGCCGCCCATTGGCATCCATGCGGTGTTTCCGCAGAGAAGGCACTTGCCGTTGCGCGTGCGGCTCTTTCTCGATTTGCTCAAGCATACGTATAACGCGACCGGATATTGGGGCGATTAGGCCGTTCGGAATCCTATGTACGCGCGCTGCGCGTTACTACAATGCAACCATGCACTCACGTTAAGAAGAGGACGCCATGTTCAAACACATCCTCGTGCCGACCGACGGCTCGGAACTGTCGCAAAAGGCCATCGACGGCGCGATCGATCTCGCGCAATCTGTCGGCGCGCGCATCACGGCTTATGCGTGTCTGCCGCAGTATCCGTATTCGCCGTTCGCCGATGTCGCCGTCGAGCCGCCCGACGACTTCCACGCGCGCGCCGAAAACGAAGCCCGCGAACACCTGCGCGCCGTCGAGCGCGCCGCCGAAAGCGCGGGCGTGCCCTGCGCGAGCGTGACGAGCATCGAAGCCGCGCCGTATATCGGCATCATCGAAGCGGCGGAGCAAAACGGCTGCGACGTGATTCTGATGGCCTCGCACGGGCGGCGCGGTCTCGGCAGCCTGCTCATCGGCAGCGAAACGCAGCGCGTGCTCACGCACACCAAGATTCCCGTGATCGTGTACCGGTGAGGTCCAAACGGAAGCGCACCTGCGATGCGCTTTCGTTTGAACGGCGGCGGTGGCGCATTGCTGCATGCGTCACCGCCGCCGTCCTGTTCACCGCTCTCCCTGATTCAGCCTGCTATCAAGCCACCTTCTTGTCGAAGAACTGCTCGTCTTCGGTCGAGCCGTGCAGCGCGGTCGTCGATGCGTCGCGCTCCACCGTCTGCGTGACCGCATCGAAATAGCCCGTGCCCACTTCGCGCTGATGCTTGACCGCCGTGAAGCCCTTGTCGGCGGCGGCAAACTCGGCCTGCTGCAACTCGACGAACGCGCTCATCTGCGAACGCGCGTAGCCGTGCGCGAGGTTGAACATCGAGTAGTTCAGCGCGTGGAAGCCGGCCAGCGTGATGAACTGGAACTTGTAGCCCATCGCGCCCAACTCGCGCTGGAACTTGGCGATGGTCGCGTCGTCCAGATTCTTCTTCCAGTTGAACGACGGCGAGCAGTTGTAGGACAGCATCTTGTCCGGGAACTGCTTGTGGATCGCCTCGGCGAACTTCTTCGCGTATTCCAGATCCGGCTTGCCCGTTTCGCACCACACGAGATCCGCATAGGGCGCGTAGGCGAGGCCGCGCGACACCGCCTGTTCCAGGCCCGGCTTGGTGCGGAAGAAGCCTTCCACGGTGCGCTCGCCGGTGAGGAACGGCTTGTCGTTGTCGTCGATGTCGGAGGTGACGAGATCGGCGGCTTCGGCGTCGGTGCGGGCGACGAGCACGGTCGGCACGCCGCACACGTCCGCCGCGAGACGCGCGGCCGTGAGCTTCGCGACGTTTTCGCGCGTCGGCACGAGCACCTTGCCGCCCATGTGGCCGCACTTCTTGACCGAGGCGAGCTGGTCTTCGAAGTGCACGCCCGCGGCGCCGGCTTCGATCATCGCTTTCATCAGTTCGAAGGCGTTCAGCACGCCGCCGAAACCGGCTTCGGCATCGGCCACGATCGGCGCGAAGTAGTCGATATACCCTTCGTCGCCCGGATTCTTGCCTTCCGACCACTGAATCTGATCGGCGCGCGTGAGCGTATTGTTGATGCGCTTCACGACGAGCGGCACCGAATTCGCCGGATACAGCGACTGGTCGGGATACATTTCGCCCGCGACGTTGGCGTCCCCAGCCACCTGCCAGCCCGACAGATAAATCGCCTTGAGGCCGGCCTTGACCTGCTGCATCGCCTGATTGCCGGTCAGCGCGCCGAGCGCGTTGACGAAGGGCTCCTCGTTGATCGACTCCCACAGCTTTTCGGCGCCGCGGCGTGCGAGCGAGTGCTCCTGATGCACCGAGCCGCGCAGACGCACGACGTCCTCCGCCGAGTAGCCGCGCTTGATGCCTTTCCAGCGCGGATCGGCTTCCCATTGCTGCTGGAGTTGCTGAGCTTGTTGTTGACGTGAGGTCATAGCGTTTCTCCTTGAGATTGGACTGAACGACGAATGTTGAATCGATGTTCCTGACGACTTGAGCGCCGTGAGCCGGATTCGGCTGTCTGCGTTTGCTCAACTCTTATATAAGAGTCTAGGCAAATGCCCTCTCGCGAGACACCCCTCGGGCGGAGATTTTCGGATTATTTTTCCTCATTGAATTCAATGATATACAGGCGTTATATCGTATCGTGGAATGCCTTTTTCTATCTTGCAACGGGCGGCATGGTGCCGCGCAGCACATCTTTTGCGACGCAAAAGACCATTCCATATCGTGAAATATGGCGACAAGGCGAAAAAAACCGATGCGCGAGGCATCGGTTTCTTTCGAGGCTGAGGAAAGCGGTGTGGAAACCGCCTTCCGGCTGCCGCTTAGCTGCCGCGGCGCGGCGCGCGCGGGCCGTCGTTGCGGCGTGCGCTGTAGCCGTCGCGCTGGCCGAAGCCGCCTTCACGGTTGCCGCCGCGATAGCCGCCATCGCTGTTGCCGCCGCGGTAGCCGCCGCCTTCGCTGCCGCGATAGCCGCCGTCACGGAAGCCGCCGCCTTCGCGCGCACCGGCGCTCGGCTTGTTGCCGTAACCGCTGGCGTTGCCCGGACCGTAGCCACGGCCGCTGCCGTTGCCACCGCCGTTGCCGCCGAAGCGACGACCGCCGCCATTACCGCCCGGACGGCCGCGTCCGCCGCCGAAACCGCCCTTGGGCGGTGCCTTGCGCGGCTCGAAGCCGGCAACGGTATTCACCGGCAGCGGTGCACGGACAAAACGCTCGATGCGCTTGAGTGCGCCCATTTCGGCGTAGTGCACAAGGCTGACCGCGGTGCCGCTGCGGCCCGCGCGGCCGGTGCGGCCGATGCGGTGCACGTAGTCTTCGGCGAACTTCGGCAGGTCGTAGTTGAACACGTGCGTGATGCCCGGAATGTCGATGCCGCGCGCGGCGACGTCGGTGGCGACCAGCACGCGCACACGCTTTTCGCGCAGCGCACGGATCGTGCGGTTGCGCGCGCCTTGCGGCAGGTCGCCGTGCAGCGCGGCGGATTCGAAACCGGCGTCGGCGAGACGATTGGCGATGAGATCGGCATCGCTCTTCGTCGCCGTGAAGACGATCGCCTGATCGAGCTCATCGGCTCGCAGCAGATGATCGAGCAGACGATCCTTGTGATCGCGGTCATCCACATAGTGCACGGTCTGCGCGATGTTGCTCTTCGCTTCGAGCCTTTGCACGATCTCGATGCGCTCCGGGTCCTTCAGCAGGCGGCCGGTCAGCGACGTGATCTTGCTGTCGATGGTCGCGGAGAAAAGCAGCGTCTGGCGGGAAGCGGGCGTCGCGTCGACGATCGTCTCGATGTCTTCGATGAAGCCCATGTCGAGCATGCGGTCGGCTTCGTCCAGCACGAGCATGTTCAGTTCCGACAGGTCGATGCGGCCGCGCTCCAGATGGTCGATCAGACGGCCCGGCGTCGCGACGAGAATTTCGGGGTTCTTCGCGAGCAGCATCAACTGCTGGCCATACGCGACGCCGCCGAGAATGCTGACGGTGCGCAGGCGGCGCAGATGCTTGCCATACGTCGTCGCGGCGGTGGACACCTGCATCGCGAGTTCGCGCGTCGGCGTGAGCACGAGCAGCTTCGGGCGCGCGATCGGCTGCGGACGGCGGCCGGACTTTGCGTTCGGATCGCGCGGCGCGCGCGGTTGCTGCGCTTCCTGCTTTTGCATTTGCGCGAATTTTTCGATGGCCGGCAGCATGAACGCCGCGGTCTTGCCGGAGCCGGTCGGGCTCGAGACGAGCAGATCGCGGCCGGCGAGCGCTGCGGGAATCGCGCGCTCCTGCACGGGCGTCGGGTTTTGATAGCCGGCTGCGGTCAGCGCGGAGACGATTTCGGCCGAAAGACCGAGGGATTCGAAACTGGGGCCGGCGGGCTTTTCGACTGCGGGAGCGGCCGGGGCGTCCGACGCGGGGGTCATGCCAATGTTTGCTGCGAGGTTGTCCAACGGGCTAGCGGTAAAGCTCGAAGTCATGTCGATCCTTGAAACGGGGAATAAGGCGTCGGCGCCAATCGGCATACCCAAGTCGTTGGATTCAGCGAGCGAAGAAACAGCGGGCAAATCGAAAAACGGGGGCCGCTCGCGCGAACATGCGGCGAGCATCTTGGTTAGAAGCTGTATCGGATTCACGGCAGGCCCGGTCGTTCGCGAGAACGGCAAGCGCTGACGTCAGCCTGATGCATGACGGGCCGTGAAACAAACTGCGCGCAATACAACCGCGCAATGGCCTGGCAGGAAGGGGACAGTTTCTAAACTGGATTGGGGCGAAACGCTACGAGGCGCCTTGCTGCGTGCGGCTTCGAGCGGGTTTGACCCGTCGGGCATGCCGCTCGCAATCGAGCGCTAGCCGCTAGTATATCGGAATTTGCTGCACTGCGCCACATTTTGGCGCATGCGCCATCTCTGGGCATCAGGATGGCGCAGGTGCGGAGTGCGTCGATATCAGGCGGCTTCGCCGCGCTTCAGCGCTTCGACGAGTTCGACGTAGCGCGCCTTGGCGTCGTCGGTGGGGGTGCCCTGGAGCGCGGCCCACGCTTCGTATTTGTATTTGCCGGCGATGTCGGTGAAACCGGGTTTTTCACCTTCGACGTCGCCGATGCTCGCCTGCTTGAAGAGCGCGTAGAGGCGCAGCAGCGTGAGATTGCCGGGGCGCTCCGGCAGTTGCGTCACGTCGGTCTGGGCCTGGGCGAATTGCTGGTCGATGCCGGTCATGCATTCTCCGTTGTTATCAAGATGGCGAGACAAGAGCGGTCGATCTTAGCAAGCGAGGCAAGCGCCGCCTCTCGAGGCTTTCCTCCAACCGAGGACGCCTTCCAGACGCCTTTCGGAAGCCGCCGCTTGTATGGATCGCGCGAATGCGGCGCATGTCCCGCATTACAATACGGCCTATGACACGCACCGTTTTGCTCGCCCTCGACACTTCGACGGAATTTTGCTCCGTCGCGCTCCTGCTCGCCGACTCCGCTTCTGCTTCCGTTGCCGTTCCCGACCCCGCTCCCGTTCAGTCCGCCGTCGCGCCTCATTACGCGAGCGGCGGCGTTCGCGTCTGGTTCCGCCACGAAGCGACGGGCGCCGTCTCGAGCACGCGCCTCTTGCCCGCCGTGCGCGAGCTTTTCGACGAGGCGGGCGTCGCGCTCGCCGATTGCGCCGCGATCGCGTTCGGTGCGGGCCCGGGCTCGTTCACCGGCCTGCGCACCGCAACGGGCGTCGCGCAAGGGCTGGCGTTCGGCCTGAACGTGCCGGTCGTGCCGGTCAGCACGCTGCTCGCGTGCGCCGAAAGTGCGCGGCTGAACGATCCGTCGATCCCGCCGCGCGTGCTCGCGGCGCTCGATGCGCGCATGGACGAGGTCTACTGGGCCGACTACGAATTCGATGCCGCCACCGGCGAATGGCGCACCTTGCATGCGGCGTCGCTCGATGCGCCCGCTGCGCTGCCGCTGCCGGATGCGCCTTTCGCGCTCGCGGGCAACGCCGCGGCTGCGTTCGGCGAGCGCCTGCCGGCGGTGTCGGCGGCTGCCTGCGTCGATCGCGAAGCGCTGCCCCACGCGCTGCCGGTCGCGCTCATCGGCTTGCGCGCGTTGCGGGCGGGCCGCACGGTCGCGCCCGAGCATGCCGCGCCGGACTATGTGCGCGACAAGGTCGCGCAGACCACCGCAGAGCGCATGCAGGCTCGCGCGGAGGCGAGTCGGTGAGCGGCGTGCTGCTGGCCGATCGGTATCTCACACCGATGACCGAAGGCGACCTCGACGAAGTCGCCGCGGTCGAAAAGCTTGCCTACGAGTTTCCTTGGAGCCGCGGCAATTTCCAGGATTCGCTGCGCAACGGCTATTACGGCGTCTGTTTGCGGCACGTGACGGGCACGCTGATCGGCTATTGCGTGCTGATGCCCGTCGTCGACGAAATGCATTTGCTCAATCTGTGTGTTGCACCGTCGGCGCAGCGGGCGGGCGCGGGTCTTACGCTCTTGCGCGAAGCGGTGCGCATCACGCGGGCGGAGAAGCTCGAAGGCGTGCTGCTCGAAGTGCGGCCGTCCAATCCGCGCGCCATCCAGCTTTACGAGCGCTTCGGCTTCGCCGCCATCGGACGCCGCAAGAATTATTACCCCGCGCGGCATCGCTCGCGCGAGGACGCAATCGTCATGCGTCTGTCGTTTTCGAAGGAGAGTGCGCATGGCGCTCGATGAATCGCTGGTGGAGGAGTTGGGCTTCGGGCCGGTCTGGGTCCGTCGCGGAGTCACGGCTGTGCCGGCGCGCGAGGAAGTGATAGACGCGCCGGCTGCCGTCGAGGCGCCGCGTGTGACGGAAGCGCCTGAAACGCCGACGCCCGTCGAACTGCGCGCGGAGCCGAAGCCTGCGCAAGCGCCGCCGCCCGCTGCACAGCCCGAATCCGACATCCCGCCGCTCGACGCCTACGACGATCTCCCCTGGACCGACGAGGCGCCGATCCACGTCGAGCCCGCCTTGGTCGACGCGCCGAGCGACGTCCACACGCTCGACTGGGACGCGCTCGCCGAACGCGTCGCGAACTGCGAACTGTGCCGCCTGTGCGAGCGCCGCACGAACACGGTCTTCGGCGTCGGCGATCGGGAAGCCGACTGGATGCTGATCGGCGAAGCGCCCGGCGAGAACGAGGACAAGCAGGGCGAGCCGTTCGTCGGCCAGGCGGGCAAGCTGCTCGACAACATGCTGCGCGCGCTCGCGCTGTCGCGGCAGACGAACGTGTATATCGCCAACGTGATCAAATGCCGGCCGCCCGGCAACCGCAATCCCGAACTCGATGAAGTCGCACGCTGCGAGCCGTACTTGCAGCGCCAGGTCGAGCTCGTGAAGCCGAAAGTCATCGTCGCGATGGGCCGCTTCGCCGCGCAAAGCCTGCTGAAGAACGAAGCCAGCATCGCGTCGATGCGCGGGCGCGTGCACGCGTATCGCGGCGTGCCGGTCATCGTCACGTATCACCCGGCGTATCTGTTGCGCAGCCTGCAGGACAAGTCGAAGGCGTGGGCCGATCTCTGCCTCGCGCGCAACACCTATCGCGAGGCGCTCGCCGCGCTCGGCGTCGAGCAGGGAGCGCAGAAGGACGGCGTCTGATGGCCGCGCCGCCAAGCGGGCTCGCGCGCCTTATCGACGGCTTCGACGACGTCACCGTGCGCGATCTCGCGTGGCTGCTCTTCGCGCCCGATCTGCTTCGCGAGGGCGACATCGCGCTGGCGCGTCCGCTCGCGACGGACACCGAGCGCGACGCGACGCTCGCGTGGCTTCGCGCGCTCGACGCCGCGCCGCAATCGCTGCACGATCACGCGCGCAATCCCAAGTTCACGCGCCTGGGCATCTACGCCGAAAGTCTCGTCCGCTATTTTCTGGCGCACGGTCCCGCGGCGCGCCTGGTCGCGGCGAACGTGCCGTTGCGGCGTCAGCGGCGCACCATCGGCGAATGCGATTTTCTGCTCGAAGCGGCGAACGGCGCGCGCCTGCATTGGGAACTCGCGGTGAAGTTCTACCTGCATATCGGCGATGGCGACGCATCCCGCACGGCGCGTCTGTCGGACTATGTCGGGCCGAATCTCCAGGATCGCTTCGATCTGAAGCACGCGCGGCTCGTCACGCATCAGCTCGCGCTTACCTCACGCGCGGAATTCGCCGCGCTCGGCTTCGAAGGGCCGTGGCGCGCGCAATTGTTCATCAAGGGACGGCTTTTCTATCACGGCGTCGAAGGCGAGCGGACCGAACCCGCGCCCGAGATCGGCGACGATCATCTGCGTGGATGGTGGCTGACGGCGTCGGAGTGGCGCGAGGCGCGCGCAAAAGCCCCCGCCGATGAACGCGCGTGGGTCGTGCAGCCGCGCATGGCGTGGCTCGCGTCGCGCCAACTCGATGCGGCGGCGGCCGCAACGCTCCTCGCGGAATCCGACGCCATTCGAACGCGTCTGGAAAGCACGGCCGCGCCGACGATGATCGCGGCCTACGCACGCGACGACGCGGGCGGCTGGACGGAGGAATCGCGCGGCTTCATCGTGCCGGACGGCTGGCCCGAAGCGGCGCGCGCGTTCGCGGCATCGGCCGGCTGAGCGCCGCCGCGCCTACCACCAGCGGTAGAAGTGATGCACCGGCCCGACGCCGTGGCCGACGTCGAGCCGCACGCTCGCCTCGATCGCGCCGGTCAGATAGCGCTTTGCTTCGGCGGTGGCGCTGGCGAGATCGCCGGTCTGCGGGATCAGCGCCGCGATCGCCGACGACAGCGTGCAGCCCGTGCCGTGCGTGTTCTTGAGCGGCACGCGCGCGCCGCCGAGCCTGAGCGATCCGCCTTCTTCGATGAGCCAGTCCGGGCTGTCGTTCGACGCGAGATGGCCGCCTTTCATCAGCACGGCGCGCGCGCCGAGCGCACGCAGCGCTTCGCCCTGGCGCACCATCGCGTCTTCGTCGGCGGCGCTGTCGGTGCCGAGCAAGGCGGCCGCTTCGGGCAGATTCGGCGTGACGAGCGTCGCGAGCGGCAGCAGTTCGTCGCGCAACGCGGCGACCGCTTCCGGCGCGAGCAGCGCGTGATGGCTCTTGGAAATCATCACGGTGTCGAGCACGACATGCCGCGGCCGATGCCGCGCGAGCGCGGCGGCGACCGCGCGCACGATGCCCGCGTTCGCCAGCATGCCGATCTTCACGGCGTCGATGCGGATATCGTCGAACACGGCGTCGAGCTGGGCGGCGACGAATGCGGGTTCCGGCGCGTGCACGGCCGTCACGCCGCGCGTGTTCTGCGCCGTGAGCGCCGTGATGACGCTCGCGCCGTATGCGCCGAGCGCCGAGAACGCCTTCAGGTCGGCCTGAATGCCCGCGCCGCCGCTCGAGTCGGAACCGGCGATCGTGAGCACATTGGGAATGGGTTTCGTGATTGCCATGAGCTTAGTTGCGTGACTGCGCGATGGTGGCCGCAAGCGAAGCGGCTGCTTCGCGCGGATCGGGCGCCTTGCAGATCGCCGACACGACGGCGAGCCCGGCGGGTTCGGCGCGCATGACCTCGGCGGCGTTATGCGCCTGGATGCCGCCGATCGCCACGGTCGGCAGGCGCGTGGCCGCGCGGATCGCGGCGAGGCCGTCGATGCCGCAGGGCGCGGACGCGTCGGTTTTGGTGGGCGTCGCGTAGACCGGGCCCGCGCCGAGATAATCGACGATGCCCGCGCGCGCATCCGCTTCGGCCGTTTCGTCGAGATTCGAGACCGACAGGCCGATCAGCGCGTCGGGACCGAGCAGCCGCCGCGCGATCTCGGCGGGCAGGTCGCGCTGGCCGATATGCACGCCATCGGCGCCTACCGCGAGCGCGACATCGACATGATCGTTGACGACGAACGGCACGCCGTGCGCGCGCGCGAGTGGCGCCAGCTCGCGCGCCAGATCGAACCACGCGCGCTTGTGCCATTCGGGCGCGCGCAGTTGCACGAGCGTCGCGCCGCCTTCGAGCGCGGCGCGCGCGACCGCGAGCGCGGCGTCGTGGCCGCCGCACTGCACGGGGTCGAGCACGAGATAAAGCGAAAGATCGAATGCGGCCCGCATGATCAGCCCGCGACGATGTCGCGCTGCACGAGCGTCTTGCCAAACGCTTCGGCGTCGAGCGAGGCGAGCCGGTCCAGATACGCGACGGCAAAGCTGCCGGGCAGGGCGGCGTCGCGCGCGGCGAGCTCGCCGGCGATGGTCGAATACGCGATCGCGGCCACCGTCGCGCTCAGAAACTCGTCGCGGCCCAACGCCGTGCCGACGAACGCCGCGATCGTCGCGGACAGCGCGCAGCCGATGCCCGTCACGCGCGTCATGAGCGGCGAGCCGTTGGAGAGCGCGACCGTGCGCCGGCCATCGGTCACGTAGTCGGTTGCGCCCGTCACGCCGACGACCGCCCCCGTTTTCAGCGCGAGAATCTGCGCGGCGTCGAGCGCGGCGTCGGTGGCGGCGGTGCTGTCGACGCCGCGTCCGCTCGCCGCGCCGCCCGACAGGCTGATGATCTCCGACGCGTTGCCGCGAATCACCGCGGGCTTCGCATCGAGCAGATCGAGCGCGAACTCGGTGCGAAACGACAGCGGGCCGACCGCGACCGGATCGAGCACCCACGGCTTGCCCGCGCCGTTGGCGGCCTCGACGGCGGCGCGGATCGCGCGGCTTTGCGGCGCGTCGAGCGTGCCGAGATTGACCGACAGCGCATGGGCGAGCGGCGCGAATTCGGCGACTTCCTCGCGCGCGACGACCATCGCGGGCGCGGCGCCGAGCGCGAGCAGCACGTTGGCCGTGAAGTTGGTGACGACGAGGTTCGTGAGGCAATGCACGAGCGGCGCGCGCTCGCGCACGCGGCTCACGAAGGAGAAAAGATCGGCGGGCATGATGCGGACAGAGTGAAACGGCGCGAACGCGGCGTCAATGCCGCGCTTCGCCGATCAGCGCGACCGAATCGAAGGCGCGCTGATTGGCCTGATGCCGGCGCATCACGAAATACATCATGAGGCACACGAACGAGCCGAACATGACGATGACGAGCTGGATCGGCACGTCGAGCCACACGAGCGCGGCGTACAGGCACAGCATGATGAGCACCGACAGGTTTTCGTTGAAGTTCTGCACCGCGATGGAATGCCCGGCGGAGAGCAGCACGTGCCCGCGATGCTGGAGCAGCGCGTTCATCGGCACGACGAAAAAGCCCGACAGGGCGCCGACGACCATCAGGAACACATACGCGATCAGCAAGTAGCCCGGGAAGTGCATCTTGCCGAAATAGATGCCCCAGTGCGCGGGAAAGAGGTGGCGCGTGTAGAACGCCATCAGCATGACGGCGACGCCCATGATGATTCCCACGGGCAGCACGGTGAGCGAGCGCTTGAGCGGCACGCGCGCGGCGGCGAGCACGGCGCCCGCCGCGACGCCCACGGCGATCACCGCCTGCAGAATCGCGGCTTGCGAGAGCGTCATGCCGAGCGACACTTCGGCCCACTTGAGCACGATGAACTGGAGCGTCGCGCCCGCGCCCCAGAAGAGCGTCGTGACGGCGAGCGAGATCTGGCCGAGCTTGTCGCGCCACAGCACGAGAAAGCAGTCGGCGAAATCGGTGATGAGCTTGAGCGGCCGCGTTTCCTGTTTCGGATAGCGCGCGCCGGTATCGGGAATGCGCAGATTGAAGATCGCGGCGATCACGTACATCAGCATGATGACGAGCATCGCGGCCTCCGCCGGGGTGCTGATCCGCGGGATGTGCAGCGCGAGCAGGTGCCCCGCGATATGCGGACTGATGAGCGCGCCGCCCATGACCGTGCCGAGAATGATCGAACCGACCGTCGTGCCTTCGATCCAGCCGTTCGCGGCGACGAGCCGGTCGGCGGGCAAAAGCTCGGTGAGAATGCCGTACTTCGCCGGCGAATAGGCCGCCGCGCCGAAGCCCACGATGCCGTACGCAAGCAGCGGATGTGCGCCGAAGAGCATCGTCACGCAGCCGACGACCTTGATCGTGTTGGTCACGAACATCACGTGACCCTTGGGCCGGGAATCCGCGAAAGCGCCGACGAACGCCGCGAGAATCACATACGACAGGACGAAGAACAGCTTGAGCAGCGGCGTCATCCAGTTCGGGGCGTGAAGGTCTTTCAGCAGTGCAATGGCAGCGATCAGTAGAGCGTTATCGGCCAGCGACGAGAAAAACTGCGCGGCCATGATGGTGTAAAAACCTTTTTTCATCTGATCCGAAGCTTTCCTCACTGCGGGTGATCCGCCCCGAACGCCGGGTAGGCGTCCGGGCTTATGCCTTTCGAAATGGGTTGTGCGCACGGCTTTATAACACGAAAATAGGCTCATTCTGACTAGCAGTAATCTCGATCGCGCGAGAAATGACACGCTCGTGCACGACTTTCCTCATAAGATACTGATTCGCGAGGCGCCGTGGCGGGCGCAGCGGGACGCCTCCCGCTGGCGTATGCTCGCCTTTTCGACCGCGATTTTTGCAATTCCACCAAACGCTCATGCCGCGCCCCCTATCCGCAACGATCCACACCGCCGCACTCGCCAACAACCTCGCCATTGCGCGCAAATACGCGCCGAAATCCAAAGTCTGGGCTGTCGTCAAGGCAAATGCGTATGGCCACGGGCTCGCCCGGGCGTTCCCCGGACTGCGCGCAACCGACGGCTTTGGCCTACTCGACCTCGAAGAAGCCGCGAAGTTGCGTGAATTGGGCTGGGCGGGGCCGATTCTTTTGCTCGAAGGCTTCTTCCGGCCGACCGATATCGACGTGATCGACCGCTACAGCCTGACCACCGCGGTGCATTGCGACGAACAATTACGCATGCTCGAGATGGCGCGCCTGTCGAAGCCCGTCAACATCCAGCTCAAGATGAACAGCGGCATGAACCGGCTCGGCTACACGCCGGCCAAGTTCCGCGCCGCCTGGGAGCGCGCCCGCGCCGTGCACGGCGTCGGCCAGATCACGCTCATGACCCATTTTTCCGATGCCGACGGCCCGCGCGGCATCGCGCATCAGCTCGAAGCGTTCGAACGCGGCGCGGAGGGCATCGCGGGCGCGCGCAGCCTGGCCAATTCGGCTGGCGTGCTGTGGCATCCGGATGCGCATTTCGACTGGGTGCGGCCCGGCATCATGCTCTATGGCGCATCGCCGTCGGGCGTGACGGCCGATATCGCCAGCACCGGTCTCAAGCCCGCCATGACGCTCCAGTCCGAACTGATCGCGGTGCAGACGGTCGACGCGGGCAGCAGCATCGGCTACGGCTCGACCTTTACAGCGGGCGAATCGATGCGCATCGGCGTGGTCGCGTGCGGCTACGCGGACGGCTATCCGCGCATCGCGCCGGAAGGCACGCCCGTGATCGTCGATGGCGTGAGGACGAAGCTCGTCGGCCGCGTGTCGATGGACATGCTCACCGTCGATCTGACGCCGTGCCCGGGCGCGGGCATCGGTTCGCGCGTCGAGCTGTGGGGCGCGAACCTCCCGGTCGACGACGTCGCGAGCGCCGCCGGCACGATCGGCTACGAGCTCATGTGCGCAATCGCGCAGCGCGTGCCGGTGCGCGCGGAATAAGGCAGACGGGCTTTCGGGCCACGAATAACGAGAAATCAGGCAAGGCTTCGGTGTGGCAAAAGTAGCGAAAGCAAAGACGCTGTACGTATGCAGCGAGTGCGGCGGGGAATCGCCCAAGTGGACCGGCCAGTGCGCCGCATGCAACGCGTGGAACACGCTCACGGAATCGGTGGCGCAGAGCGCGTCGAATCACCGCTTTCAGGCGCTCGCGAAGAGCTCGCCGGTGCGCCGGCTGGCCGAAATCGAGGCGTCGGACGTGCCGCGCTTCACGACCGGCGTCGGCGAATTCGACCGCGTGCTGGGCGGCGGCCTCGTGCCGGGTGGCGTGGTGCTGATCGGCGGCGATCCGGGCATCGGCAAATCGACGCTGCTGCTGCAATCGCTCGCGGAAATCGCGCGCGAGCGGCCCGCGCTCTACGTGAGCGGCGAGGAATCGGGGGCGCAGATCGCGTTGCGCGCCCAGCGGCTCGGTCTCATCGGGGAGGCCAGCGCGGCGGGCGATCTCGCGCTGCTCGCCGAAATCCAGCTCGAAAAGATCCAGGCGACCATCGACGAGCAGCGGCCCGAAGTCGCGGTCATCGACTCCATTCAGACGGTCTATTCGGAAGCGCTCACGTCCGCGCCCGGTTCGGTTGCGCAGGTGCGCGAGTGCGCGGCGCAACTGACGCGCATCGCGAAGCAGACGGGCACGTCGATCATCATGGTCGGCCACGTGACGAAAGAAGGCAGCCTCGCGGGGCCGCGCGTGCTGGAGCATATCGTCGATACGGTGCTGTATTTCGAGGGCGACACCCATTCGTCGTTCCGGCTCGTGCGCGCGTTCAAGAACCGCTTCGGCGCGGTCAACGAGCTCGGCGTGTTCGCGATGACGGAAAAGGGCTTGCGCGGCGTGGCCAATCCGTCGGCGCTTTTTCTGTCGCAGCACGAGCAAAGTGTTGCAGGATCGTGCGTGCTCGTGACGCAGGAAGGCTCGCGCCCGCTGCTCGTCGAGGTGCAGGCGCTCGTCGATACCGCGCACGTGCCCAATCCGCGCCGGCTCGCGGTCGGCCTGGAGCAGAACCGGCTCGCGCTCCTGCTCGCCGTGCTGCATCGGCACGCGGGCATTGCATGCTTCGATCAGGACGTGTTTCTGAATGCCGTCGGCGGCGTCAAGATCACGGAGCCCGCTGCCGATCTGGCCGTGCTGCTCGCGATCCATTCGTCCATGCGCAACAAGCCGCTGCCCAAGGGCCTCATTACGTTCGGCGAAGTGGGGCTCGCGGGTGAAATCCGGCCTTCGCCGCGCGGACAGGATCGTCTGAAGGAAGCGGCCAAGCTCGGTTTCTCGATGGCGCTTATTCCGAAGGCCAACGCGCCGAAGCAGGCGATCGACGGCCTGAAGGTGATTGCAGTGGACCGTATCGAGGAAGCGATCGACCGCGTCCGCGATCTCGACTAAGGGACGCTCACGCCGATGATGTGATCGGTCCCTTCGTAACGTCCCGTAAAAAAGCGGTTGCGCAATGTAACCCAAGCGGCGCGCGGTTTTTCTATCCTTACAAGGCTACGGACCCGGCCAACTTCGCTAAGGCGTTTCAAGAAGCGAAGTGACCGGAAGGATCGAGAGGACCACGCTTTGAAACACTTGAAATCAACCCGGCCGAAGCCCGCGTTTCATTTACGCGGTTGCCGCGTCTCCGCGCCGCTGCAGCAGCCCTGGGGCAGCGGCTGCCGGATCGTCGAATGGATCGACGAGCAGGGCCAGATCTCGCGGCGGGTCGTCGCGGCCGACATCACCGAGGACGAAGTCGTTGCGACCATTCGCCAGCACGTGACCGGTCGCAAACACGTGCTCATCGACGACGAGCGTCAGCCGCGCCAGGTCCTGCCGCGGCGCTGATCAGCGCTCAAAGAGGGGATGCGCCGCCGCTTCGGCGGGCGTGAGCACCGGCGCGACGCAGCAATCGAGCGGCTCCAGCAATGCCATCCATTCGTCGCGGGTGCGCTCGCGAAAGCAGGCGGCCAGTTCCGCCGACAATCGGGCGGCATCCGCGCCGCCGATCGCCTGTCCGAGGCTCCAGTGCTGCGCCGCCCAGTCCGGGCGGCCGAGCGCATTGCACAAGGTCTGCCAGAATTTCAGTTCGAGCGCGCCGACCGCAATGAAGCGGTCATCTCGCGTGCGATACACGTCGTAGCAGGGCGCGCCGCCGTTCAGCAGGCCTGCACCGGCGCGCGTCGAGGCCTCGTTCTCGTTGGCGAGCGCGATGTGCGCCATCACGTTATGCGTGTGGATCGCGTGGGTCATCGAGACGTTCAGGCAACGGCCTTCGCCGCCGTGCGCCACCTGCCAGGCTGCCGCGAGTATTTCCATGACGGCGGCGAGCGCACCGCCGAGCAGGTCCGCTAGCTGGAAATTCGGCGCGACGGGCGTGCCGTCGCGCGCCGCGAGTTGATCGAGCACGCCCGCATAGGCGAGGTAGTTCAGATCGTGGCCGGCCTTCTGCGCGAACGGCCCTTCGGCGCCGAAGCCCGTGATCGCGCAGTAGACGAGCTTCGGATTCGCCTCGCGCAGCACGTCGTAGCCGACCCCCAGACGCGCCATCACGGAAGGCCGGAAACTTTCGATCAACACATCGGCGTCGCGCGCGAGCTCGATCAGTTTTGCGCGGCCTTCGTCGGTCTTGAGATCGAGCGTGAGTTGCCGCTTGCCGCGATTGACGATGCGATAGAACGCGCTCGGCGTGCCGCTTTGCCGGTCGGCGTCGCTTTGCAGCATCGCGCGCGCGTAGTCGCCTTCGCCGGGCGGTTCGATTTTGAGCACATCAGCGCCGAGCTCCGCGAGCCGCAAGGTGGCGATGGGGCCGGGCAAAAGCCGCGTCAGATCCAGCACGCGCAGGCCGGTGAGAGAAGGCGTCACGTCGTTGATCTCCGTTATGAGCCGATTTGCTCCAGTTCTTCGTGGGCTTCGAGCCAATCCATTTCGAGCGTTTCGAGGCGCGCGTTCACTTCGCCCTGCCGGCGGATCGTCTCAGTGAGCTTCGCTTTCAGCGCCGCCTCGTAGCTCGCCGGATCGGCGACGAACGCGTCGAGGTCCGCTTTCTCCGCGTTGAGCTTCTCCATTTCCTTCTCGATCTTCGCGATGCGCGACTTGAGCGGCTTCGTCAGATGCGCGAGCTTTTGCCGCTCCTGCGCCTCCTGGCGGCGCTGCTCCTTTCGATTGATGCCGGCGTCCTGCACCTCGCCGGCTTCCTTCGCGGCGGCGCGCGTTTCAGCGGCGTGTTGCAGCAGCCAGTCGCGATAATCGTCGAGATCGCCGTCGAACGGGCTCAGCCGATGTTTGGCGACGAGCATGAAGGTATCGGTCGTCGCGCGCAGCAGATGCCGGTCGTGCGACACGAGAATCAGCGTGCCTTCGAACTGCGCGAGCGCCATCGTCAGCGCGTGACGGGTTTCGAGGTCGAGGTGGTTGGTCGGCTCGTCGAGCAGGAGCAGATTCGGCTTCTGCCAGATGATGAGCGCGAGCGCGAGCCGCGCCTTCTCGCCGCCGGAAAAGGGTGCGATTTTCGCGGTCGCCATGTCGCCCGAGAAGTTGAAGCTGCCGAGAAAGTCGCGCAGTTCCTGCTCGCGGGTGTCGGGCGCGAGGCGCGCGAGATGCTGGATCGCCGAGTCGTCGGGACGCAGCGTTTCCAGTTGATGCTGCGCGAAATAGCCGATCTGCAGGCCCTTGCCCTGGTGCACGCCGCCCGAAAGCGGTTCGAGCGTTTGCGCGAGCGTCTTGATGAGCGTCGACTTGCCCTGACCGTTCGCGCCGAGCAGGCCGATGCGCTGCCCGTTCTGGATCGACAGCGTCACGCCTTCGACGATCGGAATCTCGCCGCCTGCGTCATTGTGATAACCGCAGCGCACGCCTTCCATGACCATCATCGGATTGGGCGCGGCATCGGGCTCGCGGAATTCGAAGGTGAACGGCGAGCTCGCATGCGCGGGCGCGATCAGTTCCATCTTCTCCAGCGCCTTCACGCGGCTCTGCGCCTGCTTCGCCTTGGTCGCCTTCGCCTTGAAGCGGTCGATGAAGCTCTGCAGATGCGCGACCGTCTTCTGCTGCTTTTCGTAGGCGCTCTGCTGCAACGCGATCTGCTGCGCGCGCAGCACTTCGAACTGGCTGTAGTTGCCGCCGTAGCGCTTCACCTGGCGATTTTCCAGATGCAGCGTGACATTGCAGACGGAATCGAGAAATTCGCGATCGTGCGAGATGACGACAAGCGTGCCGGGATAGCGCCCGAGCCAGTCTTCCAGCCAGACGATGGCGTCCAGGTCCAGGTGGTTGGTCGGTTCGTCGAGCAGTAGCAGATCGGACGGGCACATCAGCGCCTGCGCGAGATTCAGGCGCATGCGCCAGCCGCCCGAAAAGCTCGATACCGGCTCGCGCGTCTGTTCGAGCGTGAAGCCGAGGCCGAGCAAAAGTGTTTCGGCGCGCGCGGGCGCGGTGTAGCCGTCGGCATCGGCGAAGGCGGCGTGGGCTTCGGCTTCGGCGGCGCCGTCGTGCGCGGCGGAGGCCGACGCGATGCGTGCTTCGATCGCGCGCAGATGCGTGTCGCCATCGAGCGTGTAGTCGAGCGCGCTGCGATCCACCGCCGGCGTTTCCTGCGCGACGTGGGCGATGCGCCACGACGGCGGCATCGAAAAATCGCCGCCGTCAGCGTGCAACTCGCCGCGCAGCACGGAAAAGAGCGTGGATTTGCCCGCGCCGTTCGCGCCGACGAGACCGGCCTTCTCGCCCGGATTGAGCGTGAAGCTGGTGTCTTCGAAAAGCGGCTTGGTGCCGCGGGACAGGCTGAACTGATTGAAGCGGATCACGTCGGAATGGCGGCGAAAGGAGCGCGGCTTGGAAGGAAAGCGCTATTTTAGACCGGACGGCCCGCGTCGCCGGGGTCGGCCGTTCGGCTAATGGCGGGCGAGCGCGCGTCGGGGTAGCATCGCCTGACTTTCTTCCGATTTACTTCCCGGAGCACGCCATGAGCAACGACATCTACGGTTTTTCGGCCGAAACACTCGACGGCGCGACCGTCGGCCTCGACACCTACCGCGACAAAGTGCTGCTGATCGTGAATACGGCGAGCGAATGCGGTTTCACGCCGCAATACAAGGGCTTGCAGGAGATCTACCAGCAATTCGCCACGCGCGGTTTCGCCGTGCTCGGCTTTCCGTGCAACCAGTTCGGCAAGCAGGAACCGGGCGACGCGCAGCAGATCGGCAGCTTTTGCGAAAAGAACTTCGGCGTCACGTTTCCGATGTTCGCGAAGATCGAAGTGAACGGCGCGAATGCGCATCCGCTCTACAAGTATCTGAAGGACAAGGAGCCGGGGCTGCTCGGCATCGAGGCGATCAAGTGGAATTTCACGAAGTTTCTCATCGATCGCAAGGGCAATGTCGTGAAACGCTACGCGCCGCAGACCAAGCCTGAAGCGATCGCCGACGAGATCGAAAAGCTCCTCTGAACGCGCTCAGAGAATCGGCGAGAAAAGCCGCGCGACGTGCATCGCCATGCGCCGCCAGAACGCTTTGCCGCGGTAGTCGTCGGCATCGATCTCGAAGGACTGCGCGAAGTCCGCAAGCAGCATGTCCTCGACCTGGCGCGCGAAGGCGCGATCGACCGTCAGCACCGTGATCTCGAAGTTCAGGCGGAACGAACGGTTGTCGAGATTGGCGCTGCCGATGGACGCGGCGATATCGTCGACGAGCACGACCTTCTGATGCAGAAAGCCCGGCCTGTAGCGGAAGATGCGCACGCCTGCCTGCACGAGATCGTAGGCATAGAGCCGCGACGCGGCGAACACCACGCGATGGTCGCGCCGGCTCGGAATCAGGATGCGCACGTCGACGCCGCGCATAACCGCGAGCCTCAGCGCGGAGAACACGGCTTCGTCGGGAATCAGATACGGCGACGTGATCCAGATGCGCTCGCGCGCCGCGTTGATCGCCTCGACGAAGAAGAGCGAGCACGTCTCCTGTTTGTCGGCGGGGCCGCTCGACAGCACCATGCAGTGCATGTTCTCGTCCGAATGCGGCGCCGGGCCGAGTTCGGGCAGACGCTGCGTCGCCCAGTACCAGTCTTCCGTGAAGACGAACTGGATGCTGGCGACCGCCGGGCCGCGCACTTCCACGTGCGTGTCGCGCCAGGGCGAAAGCCGCGGATTGCCGCCGAGATATTCGACGCCCACGTTATGCCCGCCGACGAACGCGCACTTGCCGTCCACGATGACGATCTTCCGATGATTGCGAAAGTTGATCTGGAAGCGATGCACGAACTTGCGCGTGGCCGCGAACGGATGCGCTTCGACGCCGCCGGCGCGCAGTGCGTTCACGTAGCGATGCGGCAGGTCGAAGCTGCCGATGCTGTCGTACAGGAAGTACACGCGCACGCCGGCCTGCGCCTTGCCGATCAGCGCGTCCTTGAGCTTCTCGCCGAGCGCATCGGCGCGCACGATGAAAAATTGCACGACCACATAGCGTTCCGCCGCCGCGATGGCTTCGAGAATCGCCGCGAAGGTGGCTTCGCCGTTGATGAGCACGCGCGCCGAGTTGCCGCGCAGAAACGGCATGCCGGAAAGCCGCTGCAACGTGCGGATGGTCGGATTGCCGAGATAGGCGGCCGGTCCCGGCGCGATCTCGCCGCGCACACCCGACAGATCGGCGAGCGCGGCGGTGTCGGGCGCATCGCTGCGCGCGCCCGACTCCCATTCGGCGGGCTTGGAGCGGCTGCGCAGGATATCGATCTCGAGCCGCCGCTCGTCGATATAGCCCGCGAACTTGCTGCGGCCGAGGAAGAGGTAGGGAATCAGCGTGAAGTAGGGCATCGCGACGAGCGACACGGCCCACGCGACCGCGCCTTGCGACGTGCGTGTGTTGATGACGGCATGGATCGCGGCGATCACGCCGAGGACATGCGCGGCCATCACGAGCGTGCCGAGATGGAGCCAGTCGGATGCTTGCATAGACGCCGGAAAGGGTTGGAAGGGCTTCGCGCTTGGCGATTTGCCATATTACCCAACCCTTTGGCGCGAAGTGTCGGAGAACGTTGCGGCGCTTGCGCCGCCGCAACGTGCGCCCGTGCGGGGCAATCAGGCCGGCAGGTCCGCGGCCTGGATGAGGAAGACGTTGTCGTCGCCCGCGCTCGTCGACAGCCACACGAGATCGAGGCCGCCCAGCGCCGCCTCGACATTGGGCCGCTCGTTGCCGATTTCGACCACGAGCACGCCGTCTTCCGTCAGCCACTTGCCCGCGTCGCGCACGATGCGCCGCACCACGTCCATGCCGTCCGCGCCGCCCGCGAGCGCGAGCTCGGGCTCATGCCGGTACTCTTCCGGCAGCGCCTGCATTGCGTGCGCGTTGACGTAAGGCGGGTTCGTGATGATGACCTCGTAGCGCTGTTGCGGCAGCGGCGCGTACAGGTCGCCTTCGTAAAGCGTCACGCGGTCGTCGAGACCGTAATCGTCGACGTTGCGGCGCGCGACCGCGAGCGCATCGGCGGAAATATCGACGGCATCGACATCGGCGTTCTCGAAGGCCTGCGCCGCGAGAATCGCGAGACAGCCGGAACCGGTGCACAGTTCGAGCACGCGCGTGACGTGGTCCGGGTCGGCCACATAGGGCTGCAAGCCGTCCTGCAGCAACTCGCCGATAAACGAACGCGGCACGATCACGCGCTCGTCGACATAGAAGCGGCGGCCGTGCATCCACGCTTCCTGCGTGATGTACGCGGCGGGAATGCGCTCCTTCGCGCGGCGCTCGATCACTTTCATGACGGCGTCGATTTCGGTGTCGAGCAGGCGCGCGTCGAGAAACGGTTCGAGCGTGTCGAGCGGCAGATGCAGCGTGTGCAGGATCAGGTACGCGGCTTCGTCGTAGGCGTTGGTCGAGCCGTGGCCGAACGACAGGCCCGCCTCGGTGAAGCGCGAAACGCCGAAGCGCAGCAGGTCGCGCACGGTGGTGAAGGGCAGCGCCATCGAAGGCTCCTTTTTATTGTGTTGAAATTTCAGGCGAGCAAGTGTTCCAGCACGCGCCGGTAGACGTTCTTCAGCGGCTCGATGAAACGCACTTCGACATGCTCGTCGATCTTGTGGATCGTGCCGTTCGGCGGGCCGAACTCCACGACCTGATCGCAGATCCGCGCGATGAAGCGTCCATCGGAGGTGCCGCCCGTGGTAGACAGTTCGGTGCGCACGCCGGTTTCATCGAAGATGGCTTTATCGAGCGCATCGGACAGCGCGCCGCGCGGCGTGAGAAACGGCAGGCCGCTCACGATCCACGTCAGGTCGTAGTCGAGGCCGTGCCGCTCGAGGATCGCGTGAACGCGGCTTTGCAGGCTTTCGACCGTGCTCGCGGTCGAGAAGCGGAAGTTGAACATCAGGTCGGCGTGGCCGGGAATGATGTTGGTCGCGCCGGTGCCGGAATGCAGATTCGAGACTTGCCACGTCGTAGGCGGGAAGTATTCGTTGCCGTCGTCCCATTTTTCCGCGACGAGTTCCGCGAGCGCGGGCGCAAGCAGATGCACGGGATTTTTCGCGAGATGCGGATACGCGATATGCCCCTGCACGCCCTTGACGACGAGCTTGCCGGTCATCGAGCCGCGCCGGCCGTTCTTCACCATGTCGCCGAGCGTGGCGTTCGACGTCGGTTCGCCGACGATGCAGTAGTCGAGCCGCGTGCCGCGCGCCTTGAGCGCTTCGACGACCTTGATCGTGCCGTCGGTGGCCGGGCCTTCTTCGTCGCTCGTGATGAGAAAAGCGAGCGAGCCGCGATGCGCCGGATGTCGCGCGACGAACTCCTCGCTCGACACGACGAACGCCGCGAGCGACGCCTTCATGTCCGCGGCGCCACGCCCGTAGAGCTTGCCGTCGCGGTGCGTGGGCGTGAAGGGCGGCGAGCTCCACTGTTCGAGCGGGCCGGTCGGCACGACGTCGGTATGGCCGGCGAAGGCGAGCAGTTTGCCTTGCGCGTCCGTGCCGCGCCTCACGGCCCAGAGATTCGTGACGCCGCCCGATTCAATCGTTTCGCATTCGAAGCCGATCGCCGCGAGCCGCTCGATCATGAGCGCCTGGCAAGCCTGATCGTCGGGCGTGACGGAGGCGCGTTCGATCAGCGCTTCAGTGAGAGAGAGTGTGCCGGACATGTTTCTTTTTCCACAGCGATAAAAAATGCCGGCGCGCGGGCCGGCACTCGTCTTTCATGTGCGATGACCGTCGGGTTCACAGTCATCGCGTCGGCTCAGGCGAAAAGCGTTTCGTACTGCTCGGCGGAAAACCCGAGCGTCTTCACGCGCCCGTTCACCACGACGACCGGCCGCTTGATGATCGACGGCTTGTGGATCATCAGCGCGATCGCGCCCGAGGTCGTGTCGGCTTCGGCCTTGTGCACGTCGGACAAACCGCGCCACGTCGTGCCGCGCTTGTTGATGAGCTGGTCGAGCGGCACGTCCTTCAGCCAGTCCTGAACCAGCTTCTCGTTCACGCCGGCCTTCTTGAAGTCGTGAAACTCGAACGGCACGCCGTGCGCTTCCAGCCACACGCGCGCTTTCTTCACGGTGTCGCAGTTCGGAATGCCGTAGACGACCGTGGTCGGGGTGGATCCGCGTGCCAAATCAGTCGCCTCGCAGCAGTTCGTTCAGGCCGACTTTCGCGCGCGTCTTGGCATCGACCTTCTTGACGATCACCGCGCAGTACAGGCTGTGCGAGCCGTCCTTCGACGGCAGGTTGCCCGCGACGACGACCGAGCCCGCCGGAATGCGGCCGTAGGTCACTTCGCCGGTTTCGCGGTCGTAGATCTTGGTGGACTGGCCGAGATAGACGCCCATCGAAATGACCGAGTTCTCTTCGACGATCACGCCTTCCACCACTTCCGAGCGCGCGCCGATGAAGCAGTTGTCCTCGATGATGACCGGGTTCGCCTGCAACGGCTCCAGCACGCCGCCGATGCCCACGCCGCCCGACAGATGCACGTTCTTGCCGATCTGCGCGCACGAGCCGACGGTGGCCCACGTATCGACCATCGTGCCTTCATCGACATACGCGCCGATGTTCGTGTACGACGGCATCAGCACGACGTTCTTCGCGATGAACGAGCCGCGGCGCGCGATGGCCGGCGGCACGACGCGAAAACCGCCCGCCGCGAAGTCTTCGGCGGTGTAGTTCGCGAACTTCGAGGGCACCTTGTCGTAGAACTGCGAGTAGCCGCCAGCGGGCATCGGCGCGTTGTCTTCCAGGCGGAACGACAGCAGCACGGCCTTCTTGAGCCACTGGTTCACGACCCAGTCGCCGTCGCGCTTTTCGGCGACGCGCATCTGGCCTTTATCGAGTTGCTCGATCGCATGCGCGACGGCTTCGCGGACTTCGGCGGGCGCGGCCTTGGGCGAGAGCTCGGCGCGGTTTTCCCAGGCGGTATCGATGATGCTCTGAAGTTGTTGCGACATAGTGGTATCAAGGATGGGTAGTTTTGGACCGGCAACGCGGGTCAGGATGTCAGCGTGCGGCAGAATTCGACGATGCGGCGGGCCCCTTCGACACATTCCGCGGTTTCGGCCACGAGCGCGATGCGCACGAAGCCTTCGCCCGGGTTGGTGCCGTGCGCGTGACGCGCGAGAAAAGAGCCCGGCAGAACCGTCACATTATAGTCGGCGTACAGTCGCGCCGCGAACTCGGTATCGGTCAGGCCGGTGCGCGAGACGTTCGCCCACAGATAGAACGCGGCGTCGGGCGAGCGCACGTCGAGCACCTCGGCGAGCATCGGCGTGACCGTTTCGAACTTTTGCACGTACTTGGCGCGGTTGTCGCGCACGTGCGTTTCATCCTGCCAGGCGACGACGCTCGCGCGCTGAAAAACCGTGGAGAGCGCCGCGCCGTGATAGGTGCGATAGAGCAGGAAATCCTTCAGGATCGCCGCGTCGCCGGCGACGAACCCCGAGCGCATACCCGGCACGTTCGAGCGCTTCGACAGGCTCGAGAGCATCACGAGACGCTCGAAGCCGCGCCCGAGCAGCCGCGCCGCTTCGAGACCGCCGAGCGGCGGCTTGTCTTCGTCGAAGTAGATCTCCGAATAGCATTCGTCCGAAGCAATCACGAAGCCGTGTTCGTCCGACAGCGCGAACAGCTCGCGCCAGTTGTCGAGCGTGAGCACCGCGCCCGTGGGATTGCCCGGCGAGCACACGTAGAGCAACTGCGTGCGCGCCCAGACGTGCGCCGGCACCTGGGCGTAATCGCAGGCGAAGTTGCGCGCCGGGTCGCTGTTGACGAAATACGGCTCGGCGCCCGCGAGCAGCGCCGCCCCTTCGTAGATTTGATAGAACGGGTTCGGACAGAGTACGATGGGCGGTTCGGCGGCATTCGTCGCTCGGCTGTCGATGACAGTCTGCGCCAGCGCGAACAGCGCTTCGCGCGAACCGGACACGGGCAGCACTTCGGTGGCCGCATCGATCGAAGCGAGGCCGTAGCGCGTTTTCACCCACGCCGCGATGGCCGAGCGCAACGGCTCGCTGCCGAGCGTGGCCGGATAGGAGGCGAGGCCGTCGAGCGCGTTCACCACGGCATCGCGGATCAGCGCGGGCGTCGGATGCTTCGGCTCGCCGATGCCGAAGCTGACCGGCGTGAATCCGGCGCGCGGCTCGATGCCCTTGAAGAGCAGCCGGAGCTTTTCGAACGGATAAGGCTGAAGTTTCTTGAGAAGTGGATTCACGGCGTGACCGGTAAGCAGTGAGCGATGCATGCGAGGCGCGGAAAATGCATGAAACGCCTGCGCAATCGCCATCGGAAGACATCGAACGGACGCGAAACGAACTCGCGATTATAGCGCGCGGCGCCGCGCCCGAAGCGGCTGGCGGCGCGCGCCACGAAGGACGAAAGTGCAGATGAAGAAGGGTGCAGTGCAATGACGGGCGGCGTGCGCAATGCATCGTCGCTATGGCCGACGCTCGCGATCATGCTGGGCGCGTCGGTGTGGGGCCTCGTCTGGTATCCGATGCGCATGCTCGCGGCGATGGGCCTTTCCGGCACCGCCGCCAGCGCGACAACGAGCGGCGCAGCGTGCATCTTCGTGCTGCTCGCGAAACGCCGCTCGATCAGCACGCTGTCGTGGCACTGGCTGCTCGTCGGGCTCGGCGTGGCCGCGGGCGTGACGAACATCGGTTTCGTGTGGGGCGCGATTCACGGCCAGGTGATGCGCGTGCTGCTGCTGTTCTATCTGACGCCCGCCTGGACCGCGATCTTCGCGCACTTCATCCTGAAGGAACGCCTGACCCGCGCCGATGCCGCGCTGTCGCTGCTCTCGCTCGCCGGCGCGGTGACCATGCTCTGGTCGCCCGAACTCGGCATGCCGCTGCCCGCCGATCTCGCGGAATGGGCCGGTCTCATGGGCGGCATGGGCTTCGCGATGAGCAACGTGCTCGTGGTCAAGGTCACGCGCACCTTGCCCGCGATGAAGGCCGAGATGCGCACCGCCGTGATCTTCGGCGGCGCGGCGCTGGTCGCCTGCGTCGTCACGCTGTTCGAGCCGATGCCCGCGCCGCCTACGGCCGCGCTCGTGCCTACCGTGACGTTCATCGTGATCGGGCTGGGCGTCGTGCTCGCGGTCAACAACATGATCGTGCAGATCGGGCTCGCGCGCGTGCCGGCCAATCGCGCGTCGATCATCATGCTGTTCGAGCTCGTCGTGACGGCGCTGTCGGCGTGGCTGTTCGCGGGCGAAGTGCCCGGTCCGCGCGAATGGGCGGGCGGCGCGTGCATCGTCGTCGCGTGCGTGCTTTCTGCATGGGTGCACCGGCCGCGCGCGCCGCGCCCGCCTGGCGCGACCGACGCGCCCGGCATCGCCGAAGACGCGCCGGAAAGCAAAAAGAAATCGACTCGCGCGATGGTATGATGGTGTCCGCTTCGCCGGGCCAGCGGGCCAGTTTCCTGGCACTCACTGCCGCTCGTCCGGTGTTCGACGGGCCGCGCTGCGGCCTGTCTGCTATTCATCCTCCGTCACTCATTAAAACAGCGATATCGCCGTGCGTCTGACCTCGATAAAACTCGCTGGCTTCAAGTCCTTCGTCGATCCCACGCATTTTCAGGTCCCCGGCCAACTGGTCGGCGTAGTCGGGCCGAATGGCTGTGGCAAGTCCAACATCATCGATGCCGTGCGCTGGGTGCTCGGCGAATCGCGCGCTTCCGAGTTGCGCGGCGAATCGATGCAGGACGTGATCTTCAACGGCTCGACGGCGCGCAAGCCCGGCAGCCGGGCGAGCGTCGAACTCATTTTCGATAACGCCGACGGCCGCGCCGCCGGCCAGTGGAGCGCCTACGGCGAAATCGCCGTGAAGCGCGTGCTCACGCGCGACGGCACCTCTAGCTACTACATCAACAATCTGCCCGCGCGCCGCCGCGACATTCAGGACATCTTCCTCGGCACCGGTCTCGGCCCGCGCGCCTACGCGATCATCGGGCAGGGCATGATCTCGCGCATCATCGAGGCGAAGCCCGAAGAACTGCGCGTGTTTCTCGAAGAAGCCGCGGGCGTGTCGAAGTACAAGGAGCGCCGCCGCGAAACCGAGAATCGTCTGCACGACACGCGCGAGAACCTGACGCGCGTCGAAGACATCATCCGCGAGCTGTCGACGAATCTCGAGAAGCTCGAAGCGCAGGCTGTCGTCGCGACGAAGTACAAGGAATTGCAGGCCGAAGGCGAAGAAAAGCAACGCCTTCTGTGGCTCTTGCGCAAGAAAGAAGCCGGCAGCGAGGCCGAGCGCCAGCAGCGCGCGATCCGCGAGGCGCAGGTCGAGCTCGAAGCGCAGACCGCGCGCCTGCGCGAAGTCGAAGCGCAACTGGAAACGCTGCGCGTCGCGCATTACAGCGCGAGCGACGCGATGCAGGGCGCGCAAGGCTCGCTCTACGAAGCCAATGCCGAAGTGAGCCGGCTCGAAGCGGAGATCCGCTTCATCGTCGAATCGCGCAATCGCGTGCAGGCGCAGATCGCCGCGCTCACCGCGCAGCGCGAGCAATGGCAGGCGCAGGCGCAAAAAGCGCACGACGAAATCGATTCCGCGACCGAAGCGCTCGCCGAAGGCGAAGAGAAAGCCGCGATCGCTCAGGAAAATGCCGCCGCGAAGCACGACGCGCTGCCCGCGCTCGAAGCCCGCTGGCGCGACGCGCAGGCGCAGCTGAACGAAGAACGCGCGGGCATCGCGCGCGCGGAACAGGCACTCAAGCTGGAAGCGGCGCACCAGCGCAACGCGGATCAGCAGCTTCAGCAATTGCAGCAGCGCCAGGAACGTCTGAAGAACGAAGCGAGCGGGCTCGATGCGCCCGACGAAGCGCAGCTCGAAGAATTGCGCATGCAGCTCGCGGAGCACGAGGAAGTGCTCGCCGAAGCGCAGGCGCGTCTTGCCGATGCGCAGGAAACCGCGCCGCGTCTCGACGCCGAACGGCGCGAAGCGCAAGAACGCGTCCAGAAGGAAAGCGCGCACATCCATCAGCTGGAAGCGCGTCTTGCCGCACTCAAGGCGTTGCAGGAAAGCGTGCAGACCGAGGGCAAGATCCAGCCGTGGCTCGACAAGCACGAGCTCGGCGCACTGCCGCGTCTGTGGAAGAAGCTGCACGTCGAGACCGGCTGGGAAGCGGCGCTCGAATCCGTGCTGCGCGAGCGTCTCGCCGCGCTGGAAGTATCGAATCTGGATTGGGTCAAGGCCTTCGCCACCGATGCGCCGCCCGCCAAGCTCGCGTTCTATTCGCCGCCCGCCGCGGGCAAGCCGGTCGAGACGCCGCAAGGCTTGCGCTCGCTGCTTTCGCTCGTGCGCATCGACGATCCGGGCCTACGCGCCGTACTGAACGAATGGCTGGCGACGACCTTCGTCGCGGATGACATCGCGCAGGCGCTCGCGTCGCGCAATCAGTTGCCGGAAGGCGCCGCGTTCGTCGTGAAGGCGGGACATATCGTCACGCGCGTGGGCGTGCAGCTTTACGCGTCGGACTCCGAGCAGTCGGGCATGCTGGCGCGTGCGCAGGAAATCGAGAACCTGACGAAGCAGGTGCGCGCGCAGGCGCTCCTTTCCGACGAAGCGAAGGCCAACGCAGTTCGCGCCGACGCCGCGCACACGCAAGGCACGCAGGCGCTCGCCGAAGCGCGCGCCGCCGCCGAACGCGCGACGCAGCGCGTGCACGCCTTGCAGATGGACGTGCTGAAGCTTGCGCAGGCGCACGAGCGCTACACGCAGCGCAACACGCAGATCGGCGAGGAACTGGAAGAAATCGCCGCGCAGGTCGACGAACAGCGCGCGCTGCGGGCCGAATCGGAAGCCGCGTTCGAGCGCCACGACGGCGAAATCGCGCAGTTGCAGGCGCGCTTCGAGGACAACCAGCTCGCGTTCGAGTCGCTCGACGAGGCACTGACGAGCGCCCGCCACGAACTGCGCGAACTGGAGCGCGCCGCGACCGACGCGAGTTTCGCCGTGCGCGGTCTGTCCTCGAAGATCGACGAATACCGGCGCAATATCGACACGGCGCAAGAGCAGAGCGAGCGCATCGCGGGCACGCTGGAAGACGCGCGCGCCGAACTCGAAACGATCAACGAGCAGACCGCGCAAACCGGTTTGCATGATGCGCTCGAAGTGCGCGCGGCACGCGAGGAATCGCTGCATGCGGCGCGCGTCGAACTGGACGATCTCACCGCGCGTTTGCGTCAGTGCGACGAACAGCGCCTGCTGGCGGAACGCTCGCTGCAGCCGTTGCGCGACAAGATCAACGAATTGCAGTTGAAGGAGCAGGCCGCGCGCATCAGCGGCGAGCAGTTCGTCGAGCAGTTGCAGGCGGCGGGCGTCGACGAAGCCGAGCTCGCGCAGAAGCTCACGCCGGACATGAAACCGTCGTATCTGCAGGGCGAAGTCACGCGCCTGAACAACGCGATCACCGCGCTCGGCCCCGTCAACATGGCCGCGCTGGAAGAACTCGCGTCGGCGACCGAGCGCAAGCACTTCCTCGACGCGCAATCGGCGGATCTGAACGGCGCGATCAACACGCTGGAAGACGCGATCCAGAAGATCGACCAGGAAACGCGCGCGCTCTTGCAAGGTACGTTCGACGAAGTGAACCGTCACTTCGGCGAACTGTTTCCGCGTCTTTTCGGCGGCGGGCAGGCGAAGCTCATCATGACCGGCGACGAAATCCTCGACGCCGGCGTGCAGGTGATGGCGCAGCCGCCCGGCAAGAAGAATTCGACGATTCACCTGCTGTCGGGCGGCGAGAAGGCGCTGACCGCCACGGCGCTCGTGTTCGCGATGTTCCAGTTGAACCCGGCGCCGTTCTGTCTGCTCGACGAGGTGGACGCGCCGCTCGACGACGCCAACACGGAGCGTTTCGCGAATCTCGTGCGCGCGATGTCGGCGAAGACGCAGTTCCTGTTCATTTCGCACAACAAGATTGCGATGGAAATGGCGCAGCAACTGATCGGCGTGACGATGCAGGAGCAGGGCGTGTCCCGCATCGTCGCGGTGGATATGGAAGCCGCGGCGGGTTTTGCGCAGAACGGCTGAAGGACTGCGCCGGATAGGAATCGAGTGAGAACCGGACGACGTTCCGGCAACGTGCGTCACGGCGCGGAGTGCGCGCATCGGCCAGACGGCGCGATGCGCGCGGCAGATCGCGCGGCGCTTCGTAACCCAAAAAGAATGATGGAGCCTGCATGGACGAGTTGACACTCGGTTTGATTGGAGCCGGAGCCGTGGTGGTGGGCGGCGTGGTTGTGTACAACGCGTGGCAGTCGGCCAAGGTGCGTCGCAAGATGCCGCGCCCGATGCCCGACGAAGCGGCCGACGCGCTCGCGCGTCAGGAAACCGACGACGAGCAGCCGTTCATCGAGCCCGTGCGCCAGTCGCGGCGCGAGCCGGTGGCGGGCGACGGCAACGCCGAGCCGCGCGAGGCGCGCGTCGAGCCAAGTTTCGGCGGCGCGAGCGCGTCGGCGGATTCGCTGGCGGAGACGCCGCCGGTCGCACCGGCCGATACCGCCGTCGATCTTCAGGCCGAGGCGACTTCGGCCAACGGCATCTCCGGAAGCGGCGAAAGCGATGAACGCGGCAGCGAGGAAGAACGCGCCGAGCCGGTGATGCCCGCCGCGACGACGATTTCGTCGGCGCCGCCGGCGATCGTCGACCGGCGCATCGACTGCGTCGTGCCGATTCGTCTCGCCGCCCCGGTCGCGGGCGATCGCGTGATTCCGCTCGCGCAGCGTCTGCGCCGCGCGGGCACGAAGCCCGTCACGATCGAAGGCAAGACGGAAGGCGATAGCGCGTGGGAACTGCCGCGCAACGGCGCGCGCTATGAAGAACTGCGCGCCGCCGCGCAACTCGCGAACCGCAGCGGCCCGCTGAACGAGCTCGAATTCTCCGAGTTCGTGACCGGCGTGCAGCGTCTCGCCGACGCCATCGACGGCGCGCCCGAATTCCCCGACATGATGGAAACCGTCGGCATGGCACGCGAGCTCGACGCGTTCGCCGCGCAGTGCGATGCGCAACTGTCGATCAACATCCTCTCCGACGGCGCGCCGTGGTCCGCGAATTACGTGCAGGCGGTGGCCTCGCAAGACGGCCTGCTGCTTTCGCGCGACGGCACGCGCTTCGTGAAGCTCGACGCGAAGCAGAACCCCGTTTTCATGCTTCAGTTCGGCGACACCAATTTCCTGCGCGACGACCTCACCTACAAGGGCGGCCAGATGATCACGCTCGTGCTCGACGTGCCCGTCGCGGACGAAGACATCCTGCCGTTCCGGCTGATGTGCGATTACGCGAAATCGCTGTCGGAGCGCATCGGTGCGCGCGTCGTCGACGATCAGCGCCGGCCGTTGCCCGAATCGGCGCTGCTCGCCATCGAAAAGCAGTTGATGACGCTCTACGCGAAGCTGGAGCAGGCGGGCATTCCGGCCGGCTCGCCCGCCACGCGTCGTCTTTTCAGTCAGTAACCGCGGCCACGCGCGCGGCTGGCTGCGCGTGTTCGCCGTCGCGAAAATCGCGCCCCGCACCGGGGCGCTTTCTTTTGCGTGGGAGCCGCCGCGTTGAGGTCGCGCTTCAGGTGGAACCTAGGCCGTTCGGCCGATGCCACGATTTACCGATCTTCTGAGACAATCGAACGACCGGTTGTCCGATTTAACTCACCCATTCGAATCGAAGCCGCATGTCCGCAAAAACAAAAGCCGAATCCGCCGCCGTCCGACAGTCGGGCGCTGCCGTGCCCAGTGCCGATCGCCCGGCCGAGCGCGCGGCATGGCTGCGTGCGGAACTGGAGCGCGCGAACTACGCGTACTACGTGCTCGACCAGCCGGACCTGCCGGACGCCGAATACGACACGCTCTTCAAGGAGCTTCAGGGCATCGAGGCGGATCATCCGGATCTGATCACGCCGGATTCGCCGACGCAGCGCGTGGGCGGCGAAGTGGCCGAGGGCTTCACGCCGGTCGTTCACGACGTGCCGATGCTCTCGCTCAACAACGGTTTCGCGGACGAAGACATCGCCGCGTTCGACAAGCGCGTGTCCGATGCGCTGGGCCATGCGGGCGTCGAATACGCGTGCGAACTCAAATTCGACGGCCTCGCAATTTCCCTGCGATACGAGGACGGCCGCTTCGTGCAGGCGGCCACGCGCGGCGACGGCGCGACCGGCGAGGACGTCACGGCGAACGTGCGCACCATCCGCTCGATTCCGCTTACGTTGAAGGGCAAGAACGTGCCGAAGCGGCTCGACGTGCGCGGCGAAGTGCTGATGTTCAAGCGCGACTTCGAGCGCCTCAACCAGCGCCAGCGCGACGCGGGCCTGCGCGAGTTCGCCAATCCGCGTAACGCGGCGGCGGGCGGCTTGCGCCAGCTCGATCCGAAAATGACGGCGCAGCGCTCGCTCTCGTTTTTCGCTTATGGCATCGGCGTGCTGGAAGGCGCGGACATGCCCGCCACGCATGCGGCGCTCCTCGACTGGTACAAGGAGATGGGCTTGCCCGTGAATGCGGAGCGGGCGGTGGTCGAAGGGGCGGACGGCTTGCTCGGCTTCTTTCACAAGGTCGGCGAGAAGCGCGAGAAGCTGCCGTACGACATCGACGGCGTCGTCTACAAGGTCGATCGCCGCGACGAGCAGGACAAGCTCGGCTTCGTCTCCCGCGCGCCGCGCTTTGCGCTCGCGCACAAATTCCCGGCGCAGGAAGCGCTGACCGAACTGCTGGCCATCGACGTGCAGGTCGGCCGCACGGGCGCGATCACGCCGGTCGCGCGGCTCGCGCCGGTGTTCGTCGGCGGTGCGACCGTCACCAACGCCACGCTGCACAACGAAGACGAAGTGCGCCGCAAGGACATCCGCATCGGCGATACGGTCACGGTGCGGCGAGCGGGCGACGTGATTCCCGAAGTCGTCGGCGCCATTCTCGAGCGGCGTCCGGCGGACGCCCGCGAGTTCGTGATGCCGACGGAGTGCCCGGTTTGCGGCTCGAAGATCGAGCGCCTGCCGGACGAAGCCATTGCGCGCTGCACGGGCGGGCTCTTTTGCCCGGCGCAGCGCAAGCAGGCGCTCTGGCACTTCGCGCAGCGCCGCGCACTCGACATCGACGGGCTCGGCGAGAAAATCATCGATCAACTGGTCGAGCAAAACCTCGTGCGCACGCCGGCCGATCTCTTCCATCTGGGCTTTTCGACGCTCGCGGCGCTCGATCGCTTCGCGGACAAATCCGCGCAAAACCTGATCGACTCGCTGGAAAAAGCCAGCAAGACGACGCTCGCGCGCTTCATTTACGCGCTCGGCATCCGGCATGTGGGCGAATCCACGGCGAAGGATCTCGCGAAGCACTTCGGCTCGCTCGATCCGATCATGTCGGCGTCGGTGGAAGAACTGCTGGAAGTGAACGATGTCGGCCCGATCGTGGCCGAAGCCATATACAACTTCTTCAGCGAAGCGCACAACCAGCATGTGATCGAGCAGTTGCGTGCGAAGGTGTCGTGGCCGGAAGGCCCGCCCGCGCCGAAAGCGCCGCAGGGCGTGCTCGCGGGCAAGACCGTCGTGCTGACGGGCACGCTGCCCACGCTCTCGCGCGAGGAAGCGAAGGAAATGCTGGAGACGGCCGGAGCGAAGGTGGCCGGATCGGTATCGAAGAAGACCGACTACGTCGTGGCGGGCGCGGAAGCGGGCAGCAAGCTCGCGAAGGCGGAAGAACTCGGTGTTCCGGTTCTCGACGAAGACGGCATGAAGAAGCTTTTGGAAGGAGTCACTCCATGATTCGCGAAATCCTGAAAATGGGCGATCCGCGCCTGTTGCGCATTGCGCAGCCGGTCGAGCATTTCGATACGCCGGAACTGCACGCGCTCGTGCAGGATATGTTCGACACGATGCGCGACGCCAACGGCGCGGGGCTCGCCGCGCCGCAGATCGGCGTCGATCTGCAGGTGGTGATCTTCGGTTTCGGTCACAACGAGCGCTATCCCGACGCGCCGTCGGTGCCGGAGACGGTGCTCATCAATCCGATCATCATGCCCAACGGGCACGACATGGAGGAGGGCTGGGAAGGATGCCTGTCCGTGCCGGGCTTGCGCGGCGCGGTGCAGCGCTTTTCGATGATCCGGTATCAGGGTTTCGATCAGTACGGCAATGCGATCGAGCGCCTCGCCGAGGGCTTTCATGCGCGCGTCGTGCAGCACGAGTGCGACCATCTGATCGGCAAGCTTTATCCGATGCGCATCACCGATTTCTCGAAATTCGGCTTCACCGAAGTGCTCTTCCCGGGACTCGATCCCGTGCGCGACGAATAAAGCCTTCGAACCGCGAACGAACAGGGCCGCTCCGCAAGGGCGGCCTTTTCTTTACGCCAGCGTTTTCGGGCTGCCGCTGATATCGGGCTGGCGGAACAATTCGACATGCTCCGGATTGGCGGATGCCTGCAAGCGTCCGTCGGGCAGGCGGGCGATGACCATTTCGCCGACGCCGGGGCTCATCACGACGACTTCGTCGCGCAGGGCGAGCAGGGCTTCGAGCCGTCGTCGGCCGCTCACGATCTCCAGACCGGTCCCTGTTTCCCGAACGATGATTTCAACTGACATGACGCTTCTCCTTCAATGCCGTTCGATGCTGCTGATCCCGCCGCCCAGCCCGTTGGCAGGCCGCGCGCAGCGCCCATCTGCCTGACAGGTGTAACGGATCGATGACTCATTTTCTTTAGCCAAAAAGCGGCCAAAAACGAAAAGGCACGATCGGGACTGCATCGTGCCAAATTGCTTGCTGAAACGTCGTTTTTTTGCGACGCAACACGCGCGTCGCGCGCGCCTCGACCGGGGCGCGTGCGAATGCTGCGACTTGCTTAGAAAGTTTCGTTCGGCGCGAGATAGCGCCACTGTCCCGGCGGCAACGCGCCGAGCGTCACCCGGCCCATGCGGATGCGCTTCAGGCCGACGACTTCCAGCCCGACCAGTTCGCACATGCGGCGGATCTGCCGCTTCTTGCCTTCGCGCAGCACGAAACGAAGCTGTTCGCCGTTCTGCCAGCTGACTTGCGCCGTCTTGAGCGGCACGCCGTCGAGTTCGAGACCGTGACGCAGGAGCGCGAGCTTGTCGGCGGGCAAGTGCCGATCGACGTCGGCCGTATGGTCGCCCAAGCGCACGCGCACGAGATACTCCTTGTCGACTTCCGAATGGCCGCCGATCAACTGCTTCGCGATTCGGCCGTCCTGCGTGAGCACTAGCAGGCCCGTCGAATCGATGTCCAGCCGGCCCGCCGGCGCGAGCGTGCGCAGATGGCCCGGCGTGAAGCGGATGCCCGAGCGGTCCTCATCCCAGTGATTGGCCGCGTTGACGAGCGTGACGGCGGGCTCGTAGCCGTCTTCCGCCTGACCCGACACGTAGCCGACCGGCTTGTGCAGGAGGATCGTAACGAGTTGCGACTGCGCGGAGTGTGCCGCCGGCAGGATTTCGATGTTCTGCGTCGGACGAATGCGCGTGCCGAGCGTGTCGATGACGACGCCGTCGACCAGCACCCAGCCTTTCTCGATCCATTCGTCGGCTTCGCGGCGCGAGCAGAGGCCGAGCTCGGACATCACTTTCGAAAGCCGCACGAGGCCGTCGTGATGGTCGCGATGCTTCGGCTCGGATTCGGCGACGGGCGCGGCGGGTTTCGCCGCGGGCTTGCGCGCTTCGTCGCGCTTGGCGAACGGGCGCTCGGAATCGTCGCGGCGCGGTTTGAACGAGCGGCGTTCGTCGCCGCCCGATGCGCGTTCGCCGCGTGCCGGGCGATCTTCGGACGATTTTCGCGGACCGCGTTCGCCAAACGATGAGCGCGAATCGTCGCCGCGCGGTTTGAACGAGCGGCGTTCGTCGCCGCCCGATGTGCGGTCTCCGAACGACTTACGCGGTCCACGCTCGCCGAAAGCGGGACGCGAATCGTCGCCACGCGGTTTGAACGCGCGACGCTCATCGCCACCCGATGCGCGTTCGCCGCGTGTCGGACGGTCTTCGAACGACTTACGCGGACCGCGCTCGCCGAAAGAAGGACGCGAATCGTCGCCACGCGGTTTGAACGAGCGGCGTTCGTCGCTGCCCGATGCGCGTTCGCCGCGAGCCGGACGGTCTTCGAACGACTTACGCGGACCGCGTTCGCCGAAAGAAGGACGCGAATCGTCACCACGCGGTTTGAACGAGCGACGCTCATCGCCGCCCGATGCGCGTTCGCCGCGAGCCGGACGGTCTTCGAACGACTTACGCGGACCACGATCGCCAAAAGAAGGACGCGAATCCTCGCCACGCGGTTTGAACGTGCGGCGCTCATCGCTGCCCGATGCGCGTTCACCGCGAGCCGGACGGTCTTCGAACGACTTACGCGGACCGCGCTCGCCGAAAGAAGGACGCGAATCGTCGCCACGCGGTTTGAACGCGCGACGCTCATCGCCGCCCGATGCGCGTTCGCCGCGAGCCGGACGGTCGCCGAACGACTTGCGCGGACCGCGCTCACCAAAAACGGGACGCGAATCTTCGCCACGCGGTTTAAACGCGCGACGCTCATCGCTGCCCGGCGCGCGTCCTTCCGCGCCCTTGCGCGGACCGGACGCGGGACGCGAATCATCGCCCCGCGATTTGAACGCGCGCGGCTCGCGCGGCGCATCGCCACGCCTTTCAGCGCCCGGCTGCCCGGCGCGCTTCGGACGCGCTTCCTCCGGCGCCGCCGGACGCGCAGGCTTGCGCCCGGTGGTGGTGCCGGATCGAACCGGCGAGCGCGTCGCCGATGTGGGACGCGGATGTTTGGCTGTCAGTTTGACGCGCATAAAGTCTCAGGCTGCGATCGCGCGCAGCAACTCGGTTTCCACCTGGATCTGGGTGCGGTTGTTCGACAGGCTTTTGCCGTCGATCAGAAACACGTCCTCGACGCGTTCGCCGAGCGTGTTGATCCGCGCGGCCTGCACGCCGATCCGGTGTTGCGCCAAAACGCGCGCGATCGAATAAAGAAGGCCCTGCCGGTCATTGGCCGACACGGACAGGATGTAATACTGGCCGCGATCGTCGGGACGAAGATCGACGCGCGGCGTGATCGGAAACGTGCGCACGAGCCGCGAGACGCGGCCCTTCGACGGCTCCGGCAAGATGCGCTCGTCGGCCAGCAACGCGGCCAGTTGCTGTTCGACGAGATTGGCGATGTCGCGATAACTCCCGTCGTGATCCGGATGGGAAACGAGGAAGTTGTCGAGCGCATAGCCGTGGCGCGTCGTCGTCACGCGCGCATCGAGCACGGACAGACCGTTTTTGTCGAAGTACGCGCAGATGCCCGCAAAGAGATCCGGGCGGTCCTTCACGTAGACGAGCACCTGCAGCGCCGCGCCGATGGGCGAGGGCCGCGCGCGCACGATCGGCTCGTCGCTCTCGACATGCCGGTAAAGCACGCGCGTCTGCCACGCGATATCGGCGGGATCGTGCCGCAGGAAATAGCCGACGTCGAGCTGGTCCCAAAGACGCTTCTGCGCATGTTCCGGCACGGTTTCGAGGCGCAGCAGCGCGAGCGCCGCTTCCTGACGCGACTTGAGCTCCGAGTGAGCGTCGGGCTGCGCGCCGCCGAGCACGGCCAGCGTCGCGCGGAACAGGTCTTCGAGCAGCTTGCCTTTCCAGTTGTTCCAGACTTTCGGGCTCGTGCCGCGAATGTCCGCGACGGTCAGGAGATAGAGCGCCGTGAGCCGCCGCTCGGTATTCACTACCGACGCGAACTGCTTGATGACTTCGGGATCGCTCGTATCCTGTTTCTGCGCGACGTGGCTCATCGTCAGATGCTGCTGCACGAGCCAGACCACGAGTTCGCTGTCTTCCTGCCCGATATCGTGCTCGCGGCAGAAGCGCCGGGCGTCGACCATGCCGAGCGTCGAATGATCGCCGCCGCGCCCTTTGGCGATGTCGTGAAACAGCGCCGCGACGTATAGCACCCACGGGCGCTCGAAGTTGCCCATCAACTGGCTGCAGAACGGGTATTCGTGCGCATGCTCCGCGATTGCGAAGCGCCGCAGGTTGCGCAGCACCATGAGGATGTGCTGATCGACGGTGTAGACGTGATAGAGATCGTGCTGCATCTGGCCGACGATGCGCCGGAAGTTCAGCAGATAGCGGCCGAGCACGCTCGTCTGGTTCATGAGCCGCAGCGCGTGCGTGATGCCTTCGGGCTGCTTCAGGATTTCCATGAACAGGCGCCGGTTCTCCGGGTCGCGCCGCCAGTCGCGGTCCATCAGATCGCGCGCGTTGTAGATCGCACGAAGGGTGCGCGCCGAAAAACCCTTCACGCCGCGCGTTTGCTCGTAAAGCAGGAACGATTCGAGAATAGCGTGGGGCTCGCGCTCGAAAACGTCGTCGCGGGCGATTTCGAGCATGCCCTGTTTCTCGACGAAACGCCCGGAAATCACGCGCGTGATGCCGCTCGTCGACGGGAAAAGCTGCGCCTCGACGTTCTGGATCAGGATGGTCGCGAGCTGCGTGACCGCCTTCGCCGCCCAGTAGTAACGGCGCATGAGCTGCTCGCTCGCGCGCTTGGCCGTCGTGGCCTCGAAACCGAAGCTTTCGGCGAGCGGCGTCTGCAAATCGAAGACAAGAATGTCCTGGCGACGCTTCGCGATCACGTGCAGCCGCGCGCGCAGCGCCTTCAGGAAACCCTCGTTGCGGCGCAGTTCGCGCGCTTCGCGATCGGTGATCAGCCCGCACGTGTCCAGTTCGCGCCAGTTGCTGCCGAAGCCCGCCCCGCGCGCGATCCACAGGATCAGTTGCAGATCGCGCAGCCCGCCGGGGCTTTCCTTGATGTTGGGTTCGAGGCTGTAGGGCGTGTCCTGAAACTTCGCGTGCCGCTGGCGCATTTCCAGCACTTTCGCCTGGAAGAACGCGCGCGGATCGAGCGTTTCGCGATAACGCGCGCCGAAGCGCTGGAACAGTTGCGTATCGCCGCAGATGCGCCGCGCTTCGAGCAGCGAGGTCTGCACGGTGATGTCGTTGCCCGCTTCCGCGATGCACTGTTCGACCGAGCGCACGCTGCTGCCGATATCGAGCCCCAGATCCCACGCCATGCCGATGAAGCGCTCGACGCGGCCGTTGAGCTCCGCGTCGTCGTGTTGCGGCGAGGCGTCGGGCAGAAGCACCAGAATGTCGACGTCGGAATAGGGTGCAAGCTCGCCGCGTCCGAAGCCGCCGACCGCGACGAGCGTGGCGCGCTCGGGCATGTCGCAGGCGGCCCAGGCGCCCTTGAGGGCGTCGTCGGTGGCGTGCGCGAGCGCGTGCATCATCGGCTCGACGTTCGATGCCGCCTGAAAGCGATCGATGAGCGCCGCCTTCGCCGCCTTGTAGGCGGCGCGCAGCGTTTCACAGGGCGTGGCGACGGCGGCAGTGCTGCTCATGGATCGGACGGGAAGGCGAGAGAAGAGAGACGCGCCGGCCACCGTGGCCGTCGCGCGGACGAACGCGGTATCAGGCGGTGGCCGCGATCAGTTGCGACGGCGCCTGTGTGCCCGCCGAGACGGTCAGCACTTCGTAGCCGGTCGGCGTGACGAGCACCGTGTGCTCCCATTGCGCCGAGAGGCTGCGGTCGCGCGTCTTGACGGTCCACTGGTCGGGCATGGTGCGAATTTCGCGGCGGCCGGCGTTGATCATCGGTTCGACGGTGAAGATCATGCCCGCCTGCAATTCGATGCCCGTACCTGGACGCCCATAATGCAGCACTTGCGGCTCTTCGTGGAACACCTGGCCGATGCCGTGGCCGCAGTATTCGCGCACCACGCTGTAGCCTTGCGATTCCGCGTGCTTCTGAATTGCCGCGCCGATATCGCCCAGATGCGCGCCGGGGCGCACCTGATCGATGCCGAGCCACATGCAGTCGAAGGTGGTCTGCACGAGGCGCTTGGCGAGAATCGAGCCTTCGCCGACGATGAACATGCGGCTCGTGTCGCCGAAATATCCGTTCTTGATGACGGTGATGTCGATGTTGAGCGCGTCGCCGTTCTTGAGCACCTTCTCGCCCGGAATGCCGTGACAGATCACGTCGTTCACGGAAATGCAGGTTGCCTTGGGATACGGCGGATAGCCGGGCGGCTGATAATTCAGCGGCGCGGGAACGGTGCCCTGTTCCTTCACCATATATTCGTGACAGAGTCGATCGAGCTCCTCGGTCGTCACGCCGGGAACGATGCGCGGCGTGATGAAATCGAGCACTTCGCTGGCGAGCCGGCAGGCGACGCGCATCTGCGCGATATCGTGATCGTTTTTCAGCGTAATGGACATGACTTGGCTCGGAAATGCGTATAGGCGGCAGTGAGCCGCGAAAGCGGCATTATCGCACCTTAAGAAATGCGCCGCACCCGGATAGTTTCAGCCGCGGCGCGGCGGCGGGCGCGTTGCCGGCGCTCGGAACGCCGTTCGCTCCGACCGGGCGGCTTGAGCCGGACAATCGTCACATGCTATACTTGCTGGCTGAGTCGCAATCCATATTGCCGTCACGATGTCACGAGACAATCAGGGCGCAATCGGCGAATGCGACTTAGATTCAGCGGCTTAGTTAGTCGATACGCAAGCCGGCGCACCCAGGGTGTTCCACGCTCATATTGTAGAAGCGCGGAATGCGGCAGCCGGCTTAAGACCCAACCCTCGCGGAGAATTTCATGGCAGTCACGATGCGTCAAATGCTGGAAGCGGGTGTCCACTTCGGTCACCAAACGCGCTTCTGGAACCCCAAGATGGCCCCGTATATCTTCGGTCATCGCAACAAGATTCACATCATCAACCTCGAAAAGACGCTGCCGCTCTACAACGACGCGCTGAAGTACGTGCGCCAGTTGGCAGCGAACCGCGGCACGATTCTTTTCGTCGGCACGAAGCGTCAGTCGCGCGACACGATCGCTCAGGAAGCAGCGCGCGCAGGCATGCCGTTCGTCAACGCCCGCTGGCTCGGCGGCATGATGACCAACTTCAAGACGCTGAAGGTTTCGATCAAGCGCCTGAAGGACATGGAAGCGGCGCTGGAATCGGGTGAAACCGAGCGCATGAGCAAGAAGGAAGCGCTCCTGTTCGAACGCGAAATGGTCAAGCTGCAAAAGTCGATCGGCGGCGTGAAGGACATGGGCGGCATTCCGGACGCGATGTTCGTCATCGACGTCGGCTACCACAAGATTGCTGTCACCGAAGCGAAGAAGCTCGGCATTCCGGTCATCGCCGTGGTCGATACGAACCACTCGCCGGAAGGCATCGACTACGTCATCCCGGGTAACGACGACGCGTCGAAGGCCGTCGCGCTGTACGCCGAAGGCGTGGCCGACGCGATCCTCGAAGGCCGCGCGAACGCGGTGAACGACGTGGTCCAGGCCGTGCGCAACGGCGAAGGCGACGAGTTCGTCGAGGTCAACGAGCAGGCGTAATCGAGCCCTGCGGCCGACAAAAAAGGGGGCTTTGCGAAAGGCCCCTTTTTTTTAGCCAGCGCGATGTTTCGCGATCGTTGAAACCAATTCCTGCTGCCGGCGCTCGAAGCCGCGGCACGTATCAAACAGACTCAAGGAGCGAATGATGGCGGCAATTACCGCAAGCATGGTGGCAGAACTGCGCGCGAAGACCGACGCGCCGATGATGGAATGCAAAAAGGCGCTGACGGAAGCCGACGGCGACATGGCGCGCGCGGAAGAACTGCTGCGCGTGAAGCTCGGCAACAAGGCGAGCAAGGCGGCATCGCGCGTGACGGCCGAAGGCATCGTCACGGCGCACGTCGAAGGCGGCGTGGGCGCGCTCGTCGAACTGAACTGCGAAACCGACTTCGTTGCGAAGAACGACGACTTCCTGGCATTCGGCAAGACGATCGCCGAACTGGTCGCCAAGAACAATCCGGCCGACATCGCGGCGCTGTCGGCGCTGCCGCTGGAAAGCTCGACGGTCGACGCAGTGCGTCTCGCGCTGGTCGGCAAGATCGGTGAAAACCTGTCGATCCGCCGTTTCGTGCGCTTCGAGACCGCCAACAAGGTCGCGGCATACCTGCACGGCACGCGCATCGGCGTGCTGGTCGAGTTCACGGGCGCGGACGAGCAAGTCGGCAAGGACGTGGCCATGCACGTCGCCGCGATGAAGCCGGTTTCGCTGTCGTCGGACGAAGTGCCGGCGGACCTGATCGCCAAGGAGCGCAGCATCGCCGAGCAGAAGGCAGCCGAGTCGGGCAAGCCGGCCGAGATCGTCGCGAAGATGGTCGACGGCTCGATCCAGAAGTATCTGAAGGAAGTCTCGCTGCTGAACCAGCCGTTCGTGAAGAACGACAAGCAGACGATCGAGCAGATGCTGAAGGCGGCGAACGCGTCGGTGCAGAAGTTCGCGCTGTTCGTGGTCGGCGAGGGCATCGAGAAGAAGCAGGACGATTTCGCAGCTGAAGTCGCGGCGCAAGTCGCGGCGGCCAAGCAGTCGTAAGCATCACCCCAAGGCTCCCTTGAGGCGCGTGCGCTGTGAAAAGCGCGGCCACGCGTCGAGCCTGCAGTCCTGCGGCGGATTGTCCCGCCGCAAGAATTCGGCGATCCGGTTCGCACACGAGAGCGGGCGCGGCTGGGCAGGGGTAAACCCTGATCCTCCGCGCCCGCCGCCCGATCCGGCGCGCTTGCGGTAACTAATGTTTCACCCCTACAGTTCTACGTTGTTGCAACCCTCCTCGGCGCGATCGGAACCTCATATGCCCACAGCCTACAAACGCGTACTCCTCAAGCTCTCCGGCGAAGCCCTGATGGGCGACGATGCTTTCGGCATCAATCGCGCAACGATCGAAAGGATGGTGGCGGATATCGCGGAGGTGGTGCGGATCGGAACGCAACTGGCCGTCGTGATCGGCGGCGGCAACATCTTCCGCGGCGTGGCGGGTGGCGCGGCCGGCATGGACCGCGCGACTGCCGACTACATGGGCATGCTCGCCACGATGATGAACGCGCTCGCCTTGCAGGACGCGATGCGTCACGCGGGCATCGAAGCGCGCGTCCAGTCGGCGCTGCGCATGGACCAGGTGGTCGAGCCGTACATTCGCCCGCGCGCGATCCGTCAGCTGGAAGAGGGCAAGGTGGTGATTTTCGCGGCCGGTACGGGCAACCCGTTCTTCACGACGGATACGGCAGCCGCCTTGCGCGGCTCGGAAGTCGGCGCCGAAGTCGTGTTGAAGGCGACGAAGGTCGATGGCGTATACTCCGCCGACCCGAAGAAGGATCCGAGCGCGACGCGCTACAGCACGATCAGCTTCGACGAGGCGATCGGCCGCAACCTGCAGGTCATGGACGCCACCGCGTTCGCACTGTGCCGCGACCAGAAGCTGCCGATTCGCGTGTTCTCGATCACGAAGCCGGGCGCGTTGAGGCGCATCGTGCAGGGCGACGACGAAGGGACGCTCGTCCACGTGTAAACTCTCGCGGTATCGGGCGCTCCGCGGCACGGCAAAAGCCGCGCGGGATGCGCCGCGTTTCGCCGGTAAAACCAGGTTTGGAGGTTGAAAATGAGTGTGGCTGACATTAAAAAGGGTGTCGACCAGAAGATGCAGCGGTCGATCGAAGCGTTCAAGGCCGATCTCGCCAAGATTCGCACGGGGCGTGCGCATACGGGCCTGCTCGACCATATCCAGGTCGACTACTACGGCTCGAACGTGCCCATCTCGCAAGTCGCGAACATGACGCTCGTCGACGCGCGCACGATCGGCGTGCAGCCGTGGGAAAAGAAGATGGTGCCGGTCGTCGAAAAGGCGATCCGCGAGTCCGATCTCGGCCTGAATCCGGCCACGCAAGGCGATCTGATCCGCGTGCCGATGCCCGCGCTGACCGAAGAGCGCCGCCGCGAGCTCACGAAGGTCGTGAAGAGCGAAGGCGAAACCGCGAAAGTCGCCGTGCGCAACCTGCGCCGCGACGCGAACGACGCCCTCAAGAAGCTCGTGAAGGACAAGGAAATTTCGGAAGACGACGAGCGCCGTTCGAGCGACGAAGTGCAGAAGCTCACGGACAAGTTCGTCGCGGAAATCGACAAGCTCGTTCAGACGAAAGAAGCCGAAATCATGACGGTGTGAGGCCGTAGAGACGGTTTCGCCAGCTTCGGGCGCGCATTCGCCCGGGCTGGCTCTCACTCCTTCCGATTCCAAGATTCACCGGCCATGACCTATACCAGCTCTACCGTTACCGTGCCCGATGTCGCGGCTGTCCCGCGTCACGTCGCGATCATCATGGACGGCAATGGCCGTTGGGCGACGCAACGGCGCTTGCCGCGCGTCGCCGGTCACACGCGCGGCGTCGACGCGGTTCGCGCGACCGTCGAAAGCTGCGCGCGCCGCGGCGTCGAATTCGTCACGCTGTTCGCGTTCAGTTCCGAGAACTGGCGCCGTCCGACCGACGAAGTGTCGTTCCTGATGCGCCTTTTCGTCACCGCGCTCGAACGCGAGATCGGCAAGCTGCACGCCAACGGCATCCGCTTGCGCGTCGTCGGCGACATTTCCATGTTCGACGACAAGATCCGCGCGCTGATCCAGCGCGCCGAGACCAAGACCGCGCGCAACACCCGCCTCACGCTGACCATCGCCGCCAACTACGGCGGGCGCTGGGACATCATGCAGGCCGCGAAGAAGCTCATCGCGCAATCGCTCGAAACGGGCGTGGCCGCGCGCGTGGACGACGAATCCTTCGCCGAGCATCTCGCGATGGCCTACGCGCCGGAGCCGGATCTTTTCATCCGCACGGGCGGCGAGCAGCGCATCAGCAACTTCCTGCTGTGGCAGCTCGCGTACACCGAATTCTATTTCACCGATACCTACTGGCCGGATTTCGACGCCGACGCGCTGGACCGCGCGATCGCATCGTACGGCGACCGTGAGCGCCGCTTCGGGCGCACGAGCGCGCAGCTCGCTTCCCAATCGCAGAAGGCCGACACCCTTTCATGCTAAGAACCCGTGTCATCACGGCAATCGTCCTGCTCGCGGTAGTCGTGCCGATCACGCTGTTCGCGCCGATCGGCGCGTTCGGCGCGCTGATCGGCTTCGTCGTGGTGTTCGCGGCATGGGAATGGGGCCGGCTCCTCAAGCTGAACGGCGCGGGACCGGTGGCCTACGCGGTTGTCGCGGGACTGGCGCTCGTCCTGAGCGCGTTCCTCGGCATCAAATCCACGCCGCTGTACGAGATGGCTGCGATCTTCTGGGTGCTCGCCGGTCCGTATGCGCTGCTGCGCAAGCCGACGCTGGCCGCCCACGCGTGGCGCGCCTTCCTGCTTTTCGCGGGTATTGTCGTGTTTCTGGCCTGCTGGCACGCGGTCGTCGACGCGCGCACGCGCGGCGTGGCGTTCGTGCTATCGCTTCTGCTAGTAGTCTGGCTGGCTGATATAGGCGCATACTTCGCCGGAAAAGCGCTCGGCCGCCACAAGCTCGCTCCGTCGATCAGCCCCGGCAAGACCTGGGAGGGCGCCGTCGGCGGGTGGCTCGCGGTCATCGTCATCGGCGCGCTCGCCGCCGGCACCGGTTTTTATGCGCCCACCGTTTTCACGGCCTTCGTCGAGCATCTCGGCTGGGATCGCTCATTCGTCGCGCTTTCCGTGCTGGTCGCGTTCAGCGTGGTCGGCGATCTGTTCGAGTCGCTGCTGAAGCGCCAGGCCGGCGTCAAGGATTCGAGCGGCCTGCTGCCGGGTCATGGCGGCGTCCTCGACCGCATCGACGCATTGTTGCCCGTATTGCCGATTGCCTTGCTCATGCTCGGCTGACCGGCTAGAGAAGAATTCATGCAAAAACGTCTCACATTGCTCGGCTCCACGGGCTCGATCGGCGATAGCACGCTCGACGTCGTGGCGCGGCACCCGGACCGTTTCTCGGTCTACGCGCTCAGCGCGCATCGCAACGGCGAGAAGCTCGTCGCCCAATGTCTGAAGTTTCAGCCCGAAGTGGCCGTCGTCGGCGATGCCGAAACCGCCGCGCGCGTCGCTCAGGCATTGCGCGCCGCGGGCTGCAAGACGGAAGTGACGCACGGGCCCGACGCGCTCGTCGAGGTCGCACGCGCGGATTCGTGCGATACGGTCGTCGCGGCCATCGTCGGCGCGGCGGGCCTTGCGCCCACGCTCGCCGCCGCGCGCGCCGGCAAGCGCATCCTGCTTGCGAACAAGGAAGCGCTCGTGATGTCCGGCCAGATCTTCATGGACGCGGTGCGCGATAACGGCGCGATTCTGCTGCCGGTCGACAGCGAGCACAACGCGGTATTTCAGTGTCTGCCGCCTTGCGCGGACAAAGAGGCGAAGCTGCACGGCGGCGTCTCGAAGATCATCCTCACGGCATCCGGCGGCCCGTTCCGTACGCGCGAGCCGGCCACGCTCGTGAACGTCACGCCCGAAGAGGCCGTGAAGCACCCGAACTGGGCGATGGGCCGCAAGATTTCCGTCGATTCCGCGACGATGATGAACAAGGGCCTCGAAGTCATCGAGGCGCACTGGCTCTTCGATCTGCCCGGATCGCGTATCGAGGTGCTGATCCATCCGCAAAGCGTGATTCACTCGATGGTGTCCTACGCGGACGGCTCGGTGCTCGCGCAGCTCGGCAATCCCGATATGCGCACGCCGATCGCGCATGCGCTGGCGTATCCTGAACGTGTGGACTCGGGCGTCGCGGCGCTCGATCTCGCGCAGATCGCGTCCCTTACGTTCGAGAAGCCCGATTTCTCGCGCTTTCCGTGTCTCGCGCTCGCCATTCAGGCGCTGGAGGCGGGCGGCATCGCGAGCGCCGCGCTCAATGCGGCGAACGAAATCGCCGTGGAGGCGTTCCTCGAGCGCCGCATCGGCTTCATGGCGATCGGCGAAGTGGTGGAGCGCGTGCTGAGCGCCTTGCCGAACACGAGCGCCGCCACGCTTGCCGACGTCCTCGCCGCCGATGCGAACGCGCGCCGTCTCGCATCCGGTTTCGTCGCAGAGCTCACCGCGAGCGCGCCAGGCGCCGAACCCATCGCCCATTGAGGCCGTCATGAACTTTCTGACCGAAATCGTCGCCTTCGTCGTCGCGATAGGCGTGCTCGTCGTCGTCCACGAATTCGGTCACTACAGCGTCGCGCGCCTGTGCGGCGTGAAGGTGCTGCGTTTTTCGGTCGGCTTCGGCAAACCGCTCGTGCAATGGGTTAGCAAGAAGACGGGCGTCCAGTGGACGATCGCCGCGCTGCCGCTCGGCGGCTACGTGAAGATGCTCGACGAGCGCGAGGTCGATCCGGAGAGCGGCCAGAAGATTGCCCCGGAGGATCTGCCGCGCGCGTTCAACCGGCAGAGCGTCGGCAAGCGCATCGCGATCGTCGCGGCGGGGCCCGTCGCCAACTTCCTGCTGGCAATCGCGCTTTTTTCCGCGGTCTTCGCGGGCGGCGTGACCGAACCGGCGGCGATCGTCTCGCAGCCTGCGCCGGAAACGGCTGCGGCGCGCGCGGGCTTCGAAGGCGGCGAAAACATTCTTTCGATGCGCGACGCGCAAGGCGGCGAGACGCATCCGATCCGCTCCTGGTCCGACCTGCGCTGGAAACTGCTCGATGCGTCGTTCGACCACCGCCGCGTCGTGCTCACCGCGAAGACGCACGAGGGCACCTTCGACTTCCCGGTGAGCGTTGCGGGCATCACGGACGCCGACGCCGATCAGGACTTCATGGACAAGCTCGGCTTCGCGCCGGGCGGCGGCACGCTGACGGTGGCGGGCGTCGAGGCGGGCAGCGCCGCACAGAAAAGCGGCCTCAAGGCGGGCGACACGCTGCGCGCGATCGACGGCCGTTCCGTCGACAACGCGTCGAGCTTCATCGACTACGTGAAGGCGCATGGCGCGAAGCCCGTGACGCTCGTGATCGAGCGCAACGGCCAGCGCGAAGCGGTGCAGATCGTGCCCGACATCAAGCGCGATGCGTCGTCGGGCAAGGACATCGGCCGGATCGGCGCGGCGCTCGCGAACCAGTTGCCGACCGTGGACGTGCGCTACGGGCCGATCGAGAGCCTGCGTCTCGGCGTGAACCGCACGTGGGACATCAGCGTGTACTCGCTGCGCATGTTCGGGCGGATGATCGTCGGCGAGGCGTCGCTCAAGAATCTGTCGGGGCCTGTCACGATTGCAGACTATGCGGGCAAGAGCGCAAGGCTCGGTTTGACGGCCTTCGTTTCGTTTCTGGCGCTCGTCAGCATTAGCCTCGGTGTGTTGAACTTGTTACCGATTCCCGTTTTGGACGGTGGTCATCTGTTATATTATTTGGTTGAGGCTGTTACCGGCAAGGCTGTATCCGATCGCTGGCAGCTTGTTCTGCAAAGGGCGGGCCTGGTCTGCATCGTCGCGCTGTCGATGATCGCATTGTTCAACGACCTCGCTCGCCTGATTCGTTTCTGATCCACTTTGACAATTTCTGGCGGCGTCTTTCGAGCGACCGCCGGAACGAATGCAGCTTTAAATACTGGGGAAGCACGTTGTTCAAACCTCATCGCTTTGTTCCTAAGACGGCTGTGGCCGCGGCGCTCGCCGCGACGGGTATGGCGGCGCACGCCACCACGCCGTTCGTCGTGCAGGATATTCGGATCGACGGTCTTCAACGCATCGAACCGGGCTCCGTGTTCGCTTATCTGCCGATCAAGCAAGGCGACACCTTCACCGACGACAAGGCCTCCGAAGCGATTCGCGCGCTGTACGCAACGGGCTTCTTCAACGACGTTCAGATCGCCACCGAAGGCAACGTGGTGGTCGTGCAGGTGCAGGAGCGCCCGGCGATCTCCGCCATCGACTTCGCGGGCCTGCACGAGTTCGACAAGGAAAATCTGACCAAGGCGCTGCGCTCGGTCGGCCTGTCGCAAGGCCGCTCGTACGACAAGGCGCTCGTCGACAAGGCGGAGCAGGAGCTCAAGCGCCAATACCTCACGCGCGGCTACTACGCGGCGGAAGTCACGACCACCGTGACGCCGGTTGACCGCAACCGCGTCGCGATCCTGTTCTCGGTCGCCGAAGGTCCGAGCGCGAAGATCCGCCAGATCAACTTCGTCGGCAACAAGGCGTTCAGTTCGAACACGCTGCTCGGCGAAATGCAGCTTTCCACGCCGAACTGGTTCTCGTGGTACACGAAGAGCGATCTGTACGCGAAGGAAAAGCTGACGGGCGACCTCGAGAACGTGCGCTCGTACTACCTGAACCGCGGCTACCTCGAGTTCAGCATCGATTCCACGCAGGTGTCGATCTCGCCGGACAAGAAGGACATGTATCTGACGATCGCCGTGCATGAAGGCGAGCCGTACAAGATCAGCAGCGTCCAGCTGGCGGGCAATCTGCTCGACCGCGAGGCCGAGCTCAAGAAGCTCATCAAGATCAAGCCGGGCGAGCGCTTTTCGGCCGAGAAGCTGCAGGCCACGACCAAGGCGATCGTCGACAAGCTCGGCGAGTACGGCTACGCGTTCGCGCAGGTCAACGCTCAGCCGCAGATCGATCAGGCGGATCACACGGTCGCGCTCACGCTGCAAGTCGACCCGAGCCGCCGCGTGTATGTGCGTCGCGTGAACATCGTCGGCAATACGCGCACGCGCGACGAAGTGGTGCGCCGTGAAATGCGTCAGCTCGAAAGCTCGTGGTTCGATTCGAGCCGCCTCGGGCTGTCGAAGGACCGTATCAACCGTCTCGGCTATTTCACCGACGTGGACGTCACGACGGTTCCCGTCGAAGGCACGAACGACCAGGTCGACGTCGACGTGAAGGTCGCGGAAAAGCCGACCGGCGCGATCACGCTGGGCGCGGGCTTCTCGTCGACGGACAAGGTGGTGCTGTCCGCGGGCGTGTCGCAGGACAACGTGTTCGGCTCGGGCACGAGTCTCGCGGTCAACGTGAACACCGCGAAGACATACCGCACGCTGACCGTAACGCAGGTCGATCCGTACTTCACGATCGACGGCATCAAGCGCATTACCGACGCGTACTACCGTACGTATCAGCCGCTGTATTACTCGACGGATTCGAGCTTCAAGATCATCACGATGGGTGCGGACACCAAGTTCGGCATCCCGTTCTCCGAGCAGGACACGGTGTTCTTCGGCGTCGGCGCCGAGCAGAACACGATGGATCTCGACTCGGCCACGCCGCAGTCGTATCAGAACTACGTGAACGAGTTCGGCCGCGTGGTGAACAACTATCCGCTGACGGTCGGCTGGTCGCGCGACAATCGCGACAGCGCGCTGGTGCCGAGCCGCGGCTACTACATCCAGTCGAACGCGGAATACGGCACGCCGCTCGGCAACACGACGTACGCCAAGTTCGACGCGCAGTTCCAGTATTACTACTCGTTCGCGCGCGGCTTCGTGCTCGGCTTCAACCTGCAGGGTGGCTACGGCAAGGGTCTGCAAGGCCAGACGTACCCGATCTTCAAGAACTACTACGCGGGCGGTATCGGTTCGGTGCGCGGCTACTCGCCGAGTTCTCTGGGTCCGCGCGACTCCAAGACGAACGACCCGATCGGCGGCTCGCGCATGGCGGTCGGCAATATCGAACTGACGTTCCCGCTGCCGGGCACGGGTTATGACCGCACGCTGCGCGTCTTCACCTTCCTCGATGCCGGTAACGTCTGGGGCGATCCGAACCAGGGCGGCACGAGCGGCGGCGCGAACGGCTTGCGCTACGGCTACGGCGTGGGTCTCGCGTGGATCTCGCCGATCGGCCCGCTCAAGCTGAGCCTCGGCTTCCCGCTGCAGAAGCACGAAGGCGACCAGTATCAGAAGTTCCAGTTCCAGATCGGTACGGCTTTCTAAGCGGCCTGTCTTCGAACGCGAATTTCATTCATTCAGACGTAACGTGAGGAACACTTTGGGAACCGGTAAGCATTCGAAGCATAGGGCGCTGGCGCTTGCGTTGTCGATGGTTCTCGGCCTGGGCGCGGCGATGTCCGCCAGCGCTCAGGAAGCGCGCATCGCGGCCGTGAATTCGGACCGCATCCTGCGCGAATCGTCGGCGGCGAAGGCCGCACAGTCGAAGCTGGAGCAGGAATTCTCCAAGCGCGACAAAGCGCTGCAGGATATGGCGCAGCGCCTGAAGTCGATGTCGGACAACATCGACAAGAACGGTTCCTCGATGGCGCCCGCCGACCGCGCGGCGCGTCAGCGTGACCTCGCGCAGCTCGACGCGGACTTTCAGCGCAAGCAGCGCGAATTCCGCGAAGACCTGAATCAGCGCCGCAACGAGGAACTCGCAGCGGTGCTGGACCGGGCGAATAAAGTGATCAAGCAGATCGCGGAGCAGCAGCACTACGACCTCATCGTGCAGGAAGCGGTGTACGTGAGTCCGCGCATCGATATCACGGATCAGGTGCTGAAGGCGCTGGCCGCGAGCTCGGCCGGCACGGGATCGAGCTCGAACTGACGAGGACTGGGACGAGATGGCATCAGGCATGGCGATCACGCTCGACGAACTGGTGAAGCGCTTCGGCGGCGAGGTGGTCGGCGACGGCGCGCACGCGGTCGGGAGCCTCGCGCCGCTCGACAAGGCAGGCCCCGCGCAACTGGCGTTTCTTGCGAATCAGAAGTATCTGCCGCAGGTGGAAGACACGCGCGCCGGCGCGGTGCTGATTTCCCCCGCGGATCTCGAGAAGGTGACGAATCGCTCGGGCAGCAATTTCATCGTTACGCCGAACCCTTACGCTTATTTCGCGCGCGTCGCGCAGGCGTTCATCGACCTGGCCACGCCCAAGGCCAAGCCGGGTGTGCATCCGAGCGCCTATGTCGATGCCGACGCGAAGGTCGCGGCGAGCGCCGTGATCGGGCCGCACGTCACGGTGGAAGCGGGCGCGGTCGTCGGCGAGCGCGTCAGGCTGGATGCCGGCGTGGTCGTCTGTCGCGGCGTGCAGCTCGGCGACGACGTGCATCTGTACCCCAACGTCACCGTTTATCACGGCTGCAAGCTGGGCGCGCGCGTGATCGTGCACGCGGGCGCGGTGATCGGCGCGGACGGCTTCGGTTTCGCGCCGGATTTCACCGGCGAGGGCGAGGCGCGCACCGGAAGCTGGGTGAAGATCCCGCAGGTGGGCGCGGTGGATATCGCGGAGGACGTGGAGATCGGCGCGAACACGACGATCGACCGCGGCGCGATGGCGGACACCGTCATCGAGGCCAGCGTGAAGATCGACAATCTCGTGCAGATCGGCCATAACTGCCGTATCGGCGCGTACACGGTCATCGCGGGTTGCGCGGGCATCGCGGGCAGCACGACGATCGGCAAGCATTGCATGATCGGCGGGGCGGTGGGCATTGCGGGCCACGTGACGCTCGCGGACTACGTGATCGTCACGGCGAAGTCGGGCGTGTCGAAGTCGCTGCTCAAGCCGGGCCTCTACACGAGCGCGTTTCCGGCCGTGCCGCACGCCGAGTGGAACAAGAGCGCGGCGATCATGCGCAATCTGGACAAAATGCGCGACCGCATCAAGGCGCTCGAAACGGCGCTGGCGGACGCGGGCAAGCCTGACGATCGAAGCGGCGCCTGAGCGCCCGGCGCGGGAAACGCGAAGCGCCGAAGCCGAATCAAGAGCGGGCCGGTTCGAGCAGCCCGACAGACGCAGCAAACCGGGCGGGCGCCTGAGACGGCCCGCCATCCAATTTCCGCGCCGACACGCGCGTGAGCAGAACGACCATGAGCACAGAAAAAATCAATTTCGACATCCACAAGATCCTCACGCTGTTGCCGCATCGCTATCCGATCCTGCTCGTGGACCGCGTGCTCGAACTTGAGCCGCACAAGAGCATCAAAGCGATCAAGAATGTGACGATCAACGAGCCGTTCTTCCAGGGTCACTTCCCGACGCGTCCGGTCATGCCGGGCGTGCTGATTCTCGAGGCGCTCGCGCAGACCGCGGCGCTCCTGACCTTCGCGGAAGAGCCGCACGACCCGGCCAAGACGCTTTACTACTTCGTCGGTATCGACGGCGCGCGTTTCAAGCGCGTGGTGGAACCGGGTGATCAACTGGTGCTCAACGTCAATTTCGAGCGGTACATGCGAGGCATCTGGAAGTTCAAGGCGCGCGCCGAAGTGGACGGCGCGACGGCCGCCGAAGCCGAGCTCATGTGTACCGTGAAGGACACGGACGCTTGAGCGCATTTGCGTTGCGTACACCCCGCGTTCACCGTAACAAGCAGCACGAACCGCATAAGGCCATCAGCGCATGAGCAAGATTCACCCCACCGCGATCATCGAGCCGGGCGCGCAGCTCGACGATTCCGTCGAAGTCGGACCGTACGCGATCGTCGGTTCGCACGTCGTGATCGGCGCGGGCACGACCGTCGGCTCGCACAGCGTGATCGAGGGCCACACGACGATCGGCCGCGACAACCGCATCGGCCATTACGCGTCGATCGGCGGCCGTCCGCAGGACATGAAGTACAAAGGCGAGCCGACGCGCCTCGAAATCGGCGACCGCAACACCATTCGCGAATTCACGACGCTGCACACGGGCACGGTGCAGGATCAGAGCCTTACGTCCATCGGCAGCGATTGCTGGATCATGGCGTACGTGCACGTCGGCCATGACTGCCGGCTTGGCGACAACGTCATCATGTCGAGCAATGCGCAACTGGCGGGGCACGTGATCGTCGGCGATCACGCCATCATCGGCGGCATGTCGGGCGTGCACCAGTTCGTGCGCATCGGCGCGCATTCGATGCTCGGCGGCGCCTCCGCGCTCGTGCAGGACGTCCCGCCGTTCGTGATCGCGGCGGGCAACAAGGCGGAGCCGCACGGCATCAACGTCGAAGGCCTGCGCCGCCGCGGTTTTACGCCCGACGCCATTTCGGCGTTGCGCTCGGCGTATCGCATCGTCTACAAGAGCGGCCTGTCGCTCGAAGAGGCGAAAGTGCAGCTCAAGGAACTGAGCACGGCGGGCGGCGAGGGCGATGCGCCCGTCAAGGCATTCTCGGACTTCATCGCGGCGTCGCAGCGCGGCATCATCCGCTAAGCACGCCGCCCGATGACCCCGAACCACAACCCGCCACGCATCGCGATGGTCGCGGGCGAGCCGTCTGGCGACCTGCTCGCGGCCTCGCTGCTCAAGGGCCTGAGGCAAACGCTGCCGGAAGGCACGCGCTATAGCGGCATCGGCGGCCCGCGCATGACGGCCGAGGGTTTCGAAGCGCACTGGCCGATGGACAAGCTGACCGTGCGCGGCTATGTCGAAGCGCTCAGGCACATTCCCGAAATTCTCGGCATCCGCAACGAGATCAAGCGGCAGTTGCTCGCGGAGCCGCCTTCGGTGTTCATCGGCGTGGACGCGCCCGATTTCAATTTCGGGCTCGAACAACCGCTGCGCGAAGCCGGGATTCCGACCGTGCATTTCGTCTGCCCGTCGATCTGGGCGTGGCGCGGCGGGCGCATCAAGAAGATCGTGAAAGCGGTCGATCACATGCTGTGCGTGTTTCCGTTCGAAACCGCGCTGCTCGAAAAATCGGGTGTGGCCGCGACCTACGTCGGCCATCCGCTCGCGGACGAAATCCCGCTCGAGCCCGACACGCACGGCGCACGCCGCGAACTCGGCATCGCGGAAGGCGGCCCGGTGATCGCCGTGTTGCCGGGCAGCCGCCGTTCGGAAATCTCGCTGATCGGCCCGACTTTTTTCGACGCGATGGAGCTGATGCAGCTTCGCGAACCGGGCGTGCGCTTTCTGATGCCCGCCGCGAATCCGGCGCTGCGCGAATTGCTGCAGCCGCTCGTGGACGCGCATCCGCACCTGTCGCTGACGATCACGGACGGCCGCGCGCAAACCGCGATGACCGCCGCCGACGCGATTCTCGTGAAAAGCGGCACCGTCACGCTCGAAGCCGCGCTGCTCAAAAAGCCGATGGTCATCTCGTACAAGGTGCCCTGGCTCACGGGTCAGATCATGAAGCGGCAGGGTTATCTGCCGTACGTGGGCTTGCCGAACATTCTGGCGGGGCGCTTCGTCGTGCCCGAAATCCTGCAGCATTTCGCCACGCCCGAAGCGCTCGCCGACGCCACGCTGAAACAGTTGAACGACGACGCCAACCGCCGTACCCTGACGGAAATCTTCACCGACATGCACATCGCGCTGCGCCAGAATACGGCGCAGAAGGCGGCCCAGGCGGTCGCGCGGGTGCTGGACACGCGGAGGCCGCGCTAATGGCGGCGAAAAATTCAGCTCAGACGGGACTCGATTTCAGTTCGCCGTTCGACATCATCTGCGGCGTCGATGAAGCCGGGCGCGGCCCGCTGGCGGGCCCGGTCGTCGCGGCGGCGGTGATTTTCGATCCCGCCAAGCCGAGAATCAACGGCCTCGACGATTCCAAGGCGCTTTCGGCCAAGCGGCGCGAAGAGCTCTACGCGAAGATCGTCGATCGCGCGCTGGCCTATTGCATCGCGTCGGCGAGCGTCGAGGAAATCGACACAATCAACATTCTGCACGCGTCCATGCTCGCGATGAAGCGCGCGGTGGAAGGGCTCGCGGTCGCGCCGACGCTCGTCAAGGTCGACGGCAACCGCTGCCCGACGCTTTCGATCCGCTCGGAAGCGGTGATCGGCGGCGACGCGCTCATCAAGCAAATTTCCGCGGCATCGATTCTCGCGAAAGTCACGCGCGACCGCATGCTGCTGGACCTGCATCAAACCTATCCGATGTACGGTTTCGACGCGCATTCGGGCTACGGCACGCCTCAGCATCTGCGGGCGCTGCGCGAGCATGGTCCGTGCGAGCATCATCGGCGTTCGTTCGCGCCGGTGCGCGAGGCGCATGCGCTCGTGTTCGGCTCCGTGCTGCCGGAAATCGCGCCGGAAGTGCTCCAGGTCGCGTCGAACCTCGACGACGGGCCCGACGCGCTCGCTTTCTGAGCGTCATTCATTCCAACGTGAAATCCATCACTTCGCGGGACAACCCGCTCTACAAGCGCATCAAGGCGCTGGCCGGCTCGACCGCGCAACAGCGGCGCAGCGGCCACGCGCTGCTCGAAGGGCTCCATCTGGCGGCGGCCTATCTGGACGCGGCGGGACAACCGGAAACCTGTGTCGTCACCGAAGGCGCGCTCACGCACGAAGAGGCGCGCGAGATCGTCGCGCGGATCGAGGAACGGCGTGTCGTCGTGTTGCCGGATGCGCTATTCGGACAATTGTCGAGCGTCGTGCACGGCGTGGGCATGTTGCTGCTCGTCGAGAAGATCGACAGCGAACTTCCCGCGCGCGTCGCTGAAACCTGCGTGATCCTCGACGGCATTCAGGACGCCGGCAACGTCGGCTCGATTCTGCGCAGCGCGGCCGCCGCGGGCATCACGCGCGTGTTCTGCGCGCCGGGTACCGCTTACGCATGGTCGTCGAAAGTGCTGCGCTCCGGCATGGGCGCGCACTTTCTGCTCGATATTTTCGAGGATGTGGCGCACGAGGATCTGATCGCCCGGCTGGATGTGCCCGTCACGATCACGGATTCGCACGGCGCGGTCGCGCTGTACGACTGCGACCTGTCGGGCGCGCTGGCGTGGGTGTTCGGTAACGAAGGCGCGGGCGTCTCGCAGGTCTGGCGCGATGCGGTGACGCACCGCGTGACCATTCCGCAGCCGGGCGGCATGGAGTCGCTCAACGTGGCGGCCGCGGCGGCGATCTGTCTTTTCGAGCAGTGCCGCCAGCAGCGCTAGCGGGACGCGTCAGTAATAGGACGGCCGTTCGGGCTTGATTTCCTGGAGGATCGTCGTGGCGATCTCCTCGATCGACTTGTGCGTCGACGACAGCCACTTGATGCCCTCGCGCTTCATCATCATTTCCGCTTCGTTGATCTCGTAGCGGCAATTCTCCAGCGCGGCGTATTTGCTGCCCGGACGGCGCTCGTTGCGGATTTCGGCAAGGCGCTGCGGATCGATCGACAAGCCGAACATTTTCGCGCGATGCTCCAGTAGCGGCGTAGGCAGCTTGCCGCGCTCGAAGTCTTCGGGAATCAGCGGATAGTTGGCCGCTTTCACACCGTATTGCATCGCCAGATACAGGCTCGTCGGCGTCTTGCCGCTGCGCGACACGCCGACGAGAATCACGTCGGCTTCGGCGAGATTGCGGTTGGACTGGCCGTCGTCGTGCGCAAGCGAGAAGTTGATCGCCTCGATGCGATTCTTGTACTCCTCGGTGTCCGCGTTCTGGTGGACGCGGCCCATCGCGTGCGTCGATTTCATCTCCAGCTCGTGTTCGAGCGGCTCGATGAAAGTCTGGAACATGTCGAGCACGAGCGCATTGCAGCCCTTGACGACCTCGTTCGACGCGCTGTCGACGAGCGTGGTGAACACGATCGGCCGGCGCCCGTCGAGCGTGACGGCTTCATTGATCTTCCCGACGGTGGCATACGCTTTGTCGATCGAATCGACGAAAGGCACGCGCACGAGCCGGAACTTTTGATCGAACTGGGCCATGATCGAATGCGCGAAGGTTTCGGCAGTGATCCCAGTACCGTCGGAAACGATGAATACGGAAGGCGGCATCGGCAAAAAACCAAATGGGGAACGAAATGGGGTGGGCGCGCTCAGAAGGTAACACGCGGATAACGTGCTGAAAACGCGCGGCAACGTCTTGAGCGCGGCGGCATTAAGCGCCTGTGTTACATTGGTTGCCCTGCGGTGTGCGCCGGCCAACCCAGCGGCGTGAAAGACCTCGATTTTGCCGTGGAATTACTGTTTCTGCCGAAGCAAAACTGACAATCGGCACGGTAGAATAGCGGCAACCTGTTCGATAAGCAATTGCGGACAAACTGATTCGGATTTTCGTCAAATCGCGGTCGTTTCGTCGGTTTTGGCAGCAAAAACCACGTTTTCGAGCAGATTCCCGACGTCCCGCTTCTTTTTGCGACGCGCTCCGGTTCCGGCGGCGCGTTTCCCCCGATGGTTTATCAAACAGGTTGTACGAGATGCGGCCGCGCTCCCATTGAGCGCGCCGCATATGAGCCCACTCGTGCGATCGAGCATTCCATCCACCTTAGGGGCTTGTATGACTAACGCAGTCAATGTTGCGAAAGACGTCGCAAAGGATCAGGCGTATGTAGTTCCATTCGAGCAGTTGCGAATGACCGACGTGGAAGTGGTCGGTGGCAAGAATGCGTCGCTCGGCGAGATGATCAGCCAGCTTTCCGAAGCCGGCGTCAGCGTGCCGACGGGCTTTGCCACGACCGCGCTCGCGTTTCGCGACTTTCTCCAGCATAACGATCTGACCGAGCGCATCGCCAAGCGTCTCGAGACGCTCGACGTCGATGACGTGAAGTCCCTCGCCGAAGCCGGCAAGGAAATCCGCCAGTGGATCGTCGATGCGCCGCTGCAGCCGCGTCTCGAAGACGAAATCCGCCGCGGTTTCGACGTGCTCCAGGCAAGCTCGCCCGAAGAGCTTTCGTTCGCCGTGCGTTCGTCCGCGACCGCCGAAGACTTGCCCGACGCATCCTTCGCGGGCCAGCAGGAAAGCTATCTGAACGTGGTCGGCATCGAGGACGTCCTCGATCGCATGAAGCACGTGTTCGCGTCGCTCTACAACGACCGCGCCATTTCCTATCGCGTCCACAAGGGCTTCACGCATGCTGAAGTCGCGTTGTCGGCGGGCGTGCAACGCATGGTCCGTTCGGACGTCGGCGCGGCGGGCGTCATGTTCACCATCGACACCGAATCGGGCTTCAAGGAAACCGTGTTCATCACGTCGAGCTATGGCCTCGGCGAAACCGTGGTGCAGGGCGCGGTGAATCCGGACGAGTTCCACGTCTTCAAGACCACGCTCGAACAGGGCAAGTACCCGATCATCCGCCGCTCGATTGGCTCGAAGCTCATCAAGATGGAATTCACGAAGCCGGGCGAGCCGGGCCGCGTGAAGACGGTCGACGTCGCTCACGAGCAGCGCAACCGCTTCTCGATCACCGACGAAGACGTGATCCAGCTCGCGAAGTACGCGGTGATCATCGAGAAGCACTATCAGCGTCCGATGGACATCGAGTGGGGCAAGGACGGCCGCGACGGCAAGATCTTCATTCTCCAGGCGCGCCCCGAAACGGTGAAGAGCCAGGCGTCCGGCAAGGCCGAGATGCGCTTCAAGCTGAAGGGCCAGTCGAACGTGATCGCCACCGGCCGCGCGATCGGCCAGAAGATCGGCGCGGGCCCCGTGCGCGTGATTCACGACCCGTCCGAAATGGAACGCGTGCAGCCGGGCGACGTGCTCGTCGCCGACATGACGGACCCGAACTGGGAGCCGGTGATGAAGCGCGCGTCGGCCATCGTGACGAATCGCGGCGGCCGCACGTGCCACGCGGCGATCATCGCGCGTGAGCTGGGCGTGCCGGCGGTCGTCGGCTGCGGCGACGCCACCGACTTGCTGAAGGACGGCGCGCTCGTCACGGTGTCGTGCGCGGAAGGCGACGAAGGCAAGATCTACGACGGCCTGCTCGAAACCGAAGTGACCGAAGTGCAGCGCGGCGAACTGCCGAAGATTCCGGTCAAGATCATGATGAACGTCGGCAATCCGCAACTCGCGTTCGACTTCGCGCAGTTGCCGAATGCGGGCGTGGGCCTGGCGCGGCTGGAATTCATCATCAACAACAACATCGGCGTGCATCCGAAGGCGATTCTGGAGTACCCGAACGTCGATGCGGACCTGAAGAAGGCGGTCGAAAGCGTCGCGCGCGGTCATGCGTCGCCGCGTGCGTTCTACGTCGACAAGCTGACCGAAGGCATCGCCACGATCGCGGCGGCGTTCTATCCGAAGCCCGTGATCGTGCGCTTGTCGGACTTCAAGTCGAACGAGTACAAGAAGCTGATCGGCGGCTCGCGCTACGAGCCGGACGAAGAGAACCCGATGCTCGGTTTCCGTGGCGCGTCGCGCTATATCGCGGAAGACTTCGCCGAGGCGTTCCATATGGAATGCATCGCGCTGAAGAAGGTGCGCGAAGAAATGGGCCTCGACAACGTCCAGATCATGGTGCCGTTCGTGCGCACGCTGAAGCAGGCGGATCGCGTGGTCGAGCTCCTGAAGAAGTTCGGTCTGGAGCGTGGCAAGAACGACCTCAAGCTCGTGATGATGTGCGAAGTGCCGTCCAACGCGATTCTCGCCGAGCAGTTCCTGGAGCGTTTCGACGGCTTCTCGATCGGTTCGAACGACCTGACGCAGCTGACGCTCGGGCTCGACCGCGATTCCGGCATGGAGCTGCTCGCGGCCGATTTCGACGAACGCGACGAAGCCGTGCAGTTCATGCTCAAGCGCGCGATCGAAACGTGTCTGCGACTGAACAAGTACGTCGGTATCTGCGGTCAGGGTCCGTCGGACCATCCGGACCTGGCCGAATGGCTGGCGAAGGAAGGCATCGAGTCGATGTCGCTGAATCCGGACACGATCATCGACACTTGGCAGCAACTGGCGAAGACGTTGTCAAAATAAGTTGTGATCGCGCCTTTCCGCTTGCTTACGGATAAGCGCGGCGTGCTATAAAAAACACCCCGGAACGATTTTGTTCCGGGGTGTTTTCGTTTGGAGACCAGGATGATTGGGCTGATCTGGTGGTTCGCGGCGGGCGCGCTGATCGTCGCGGAGTTGTTCACCGGTACGTTCTATTTGCTGATGATCGCGCTCGGATTGATCGCGGGCGGCATCGCGTTCGTCATGGGCGCGCTCGCGCATGTGCAGATCGGCGCGGCGGCGCTCGTCGCGCTCATCGCCGTCGCGGTGCTGAGGCGTTCGCGCTTCGGCAACTGGAAGCGGCCCAACGACGCTTCGCGCGACGCGGCCGTGAATCTGGACATCGGCGCGACGCTGCAGGTCGAGCAATGGCGCGATGGCCGCGCGCGGGCGATGTATCGCGGCGCGCAGTGGGACGTCGAACTCGCGCCCGGGGAGTCGGAAGGCGCGAGGCTGTATCGCATCACCGCGCTCGACGGCAACCGGCTTATCGTCGCCGCTAAACGTTAGTCGAAGTCAGTGAAATAAGGAGAAAAACAATGTATTTCGCACTTGTCCTGCTCGTCATCGCGATCGTAATCGTGATGAACACGGTCAAGATCGTTCCGCAGCAGCATGCCTGGGTGCTGGAGCGCCTTGGCCGCTATCACGGCACGCTCACGCCGGGCCTGAACATCGTGCTGCCCTTCATCGACCGGATCGCCTACAAGCACATGCTCAAGGAGATTCCGCTCGAAGTGCCGAGCCAGGTCTGCATCACGCGCGACAACACGCAGTTGCAGGTCGACGGCGTGCTGTACTTCCAGGTGACGGACGCGATGAAGGCGTCGTACGGTTCGAGCAACTTCGTGTTCGCGATCACGCAGTTGTCGCAGACCACGCTGCGTTCCGTCATCGGCAAGCTGGAACTCGACAAGACCTTCGAGGAGCGCGATTTCATCAACCAGAGCATCGTCAACGCGCTCGATGAAGCCGCCGCGAACTGGGGCGTGAAAGTGCTGCGCTACGAGATCAAGGATCTGACGCCGCCCAAGGAGATTCTGCACGCCATGCAGCAGCAGATCACCGCCGAGCGGGAAAAACGCGCGCTGATCGCGGCGTCCGAAGGCCGCAAGCAGGAGCAAATCAACCTCGCCGCGGGCGCGCGCGAGGCGGCGATCCAGAAGTCGGAAGGCGAGCGTCAGGCGGCGATCAATCAGGCGCAGGGCGAGGCGTCGGCGATTCTCGCTGTGGCCGAGGCGAACGCGCAGGCGATTCAAAAGATCGGCACCGCCATTCAGACCGCGGGCGGTATGGAAGCGGTCAACCTGAAGATCGCGGAGCAGTATGTCGGCGCGTTCGGCAACATCGCGAAGACCGGCAACACGTTGATCGTGCCGGGCAATCTGTCGGACATGAGTTCGATGATCGCGTCGGCGTTGACGATCGTGAGGGGTGAGGGCGGCGGCGTCGTCAAAAAGGCATAAGACAATCGGGGCGCTCATGAGCGCCCCGATTCGCTTTATCGCGCCGCGCTCCGCATGAGCCGCCCGCGCTCGCGTTCCCAGTCGCGTTTCTTTTCAGTCTCGCGTTTGTCGTGCAGCTTCTTGCCCTTCGCAAGGCCGATTTCGCACTTCACGCGGCCGTCCTTGTAGTGGAAGTTGAGCGGCACGAGCGTATGGCCGCGCTGCTCGACCTTGCCGATGAGTTTGTCGATCTGGTCGCGATGCAAGAGCAGCTTGCGCGTGCGCACCGGGTCCAGATTGGCGAACTTCGACGCCTCGGGCAGCGGGCTGATATGCGTGCCGATCAAAAAGAGCTCGCCTTGCTTGATGACGACGTAGCCCTCCTTGATCTGTCCGCGGCCCGCGCGCAGCGCCTTGACTTCCCAGCCTTCGAGCACGAGACCGGCCTCGTAGCGCTCTTCGACGAAGTAATCGAAGAAAGCTTTTCTGTTGTCGATGATGCTCATGAATGGAAAGTGCCCAACTCGTTTAAAATCACGATTTTAGCAGCGCGCCGCCCGGCATTCGAACTACCGCCGCGTTCTCTTGCGCGTTGCCGCCCAATTAAGCCACCGCTGCGCCCTATATGGCAGACGTTCAGAAAACCGTATTGATCCGCCATTCAGCGGAAGAAATGTTCGACCTCGTCACCGATGTCGCCGACTATCCCAATTTTCTGCCCTGGTGCGGCGGCGTCGAGATCGGCCGCCAGGACGAGAATGGCATGGAAGCGAAGATCGACATCAGCTTCAAGGGCATCAAGCAGCATTTCGCGACGCGCAACACTCAGAAGCGGCCCACCAACATCGATATGGAGTTCCTGAGCGGCCCTTTCAAGAAGTTCACCGGCTACTGGCACTTCACGCCGCTGCGCGCGGACGCGTGCAAGATCGAATTCGCACTGCATTACGAGTTCTCCAACGTGATCCTGGAGAAGCTCATCGGGCCGGTGTTCAGCCATATCGCCAATACGTTCGTCGATTCATTCGTGAAGCGCGCGGATCAGCGCTACGGCAAGCCATGATGCAGATCGACGTGTGTTACGGACTGCCCGGCGGCGCGAGTTTTCTCGCCCGCGTCGATCTGCGCGAAGGCGCGACGGTGCGCGATGCGATCGAGGCGAGCGGCGTGCTGAGCGCGCATCGGGACATCGATCTCGCGACGCAGAAGATCGGCGTGTTCGGCAAGCTGACGCCGCTCGACGCCGCGCTCGCGAACTTCGATCGCGTGGAGATTTATCGTCCGCTGAAAGTGGATCCCAAGACGGCGCGCCAGCGCCGCGTCCAGAAAACCCGCAAGGCCGGGTCGATCGAAGGGCGCAAGTGGCAGTCGAAGGATTCGCGCTCGACCTGAACCGGTTCAGTGCGCGGGCGCTTCGCTCGCGACGGCGGGCGCCGCGCCCACCGTATGCTGCCTGACCGACCAGCACACTCCGATGAGCAGCAGCGCGATCGCGAACACTTCGGGCGTGCGCGGCCAGCGGCCATCGTAGACGAACGCGTAGAGCAGCGCGAAGAGCGTTTCGAACACGATCATTTGGCCCGCGAGCGTCAAAGGCAGGCGCTTCGCCGCCGCATTCCACAGCATGTTGCCGAGCCACGAACCGCCCGTCGCCAGCGCAATACACACGATCCAGAAGAGATGCCAGCGCGCGGCCGGCACGCTTGCCTGCACGGCGCCCGCCGGCAGCATCCATACGATCAGGCCCAGCACGACGCCGAGCAGCCCCGTCACGATGCCCCACAACACTGACCATTCGTAGCCGTCGAAGTGGCGGTTCGCCTGCAGATAGCGTGCGTTGACGACCGCGTACCACGTCCAGGACGCGAGCGCCCCGAGCGCGCAGGCGAGACCGGCTACGCGCGTGAGCACGCCCGTCGCATGCTCGCCGCTGGCGGAGGAGGCGAGCACGTCGCTGAACACATCGACATTGATGCACGCGATGCCCGCCAGAATCAGCAGCAGAGGGCCGGCGAGACGCCTGAGATCGACCGCGCCGTGATCGCGCCGCCCGGCGAGCGTGACCGTCACCGGCAAAATGCCGACGATCAGCGACGACGGCGCGACGCCCACCAGTTGCACCGCGCTCGCGAGCAGCATGTAGTAGAGCAGGTTGCCGACGAGCGCGAGCTTCACCAGCGCGATGAAATCCGCGCGCGTGAGTTTTGTGACGAGCTTGCGCGCAAACGGCAGCGCGACCGCGAGCGAGACGGCGCCGTACATCAGATAGCGCCCGATCGACAGCGTCAACGGAGCAAAATCGGGCAAAAGCCGGGGCGCGAGAAAAATGAAGCCCCAGATCGCGCCCGCCGCCATTCCGTACATCACACCGCGCTGCATTGCCCGCTCCCTGCGTTTATTCCTATTGACGGGGCGAAGAGTAGCGCGCCCCCGGCCGGCCGTCTTGTCGAAAACTGCACCCGCCGAACTGCCAGATTTGCGGCCGAATCGCCGCCGCCGGCGGCCCGGATTTTGCGGGCGAATCGCGTAAGCTGCTGTTCGGGCAGTGAAAATGCGGGGAACTATCGGTATAATCTGCTTTTGCGCCCATAGGATTTGCCATGCGTCTGATCCAGAAAGCACTCACGTTCGATGACGTGCTCCTCGTGCCCGCGTTTTCCAGCGTTCTCCCGCGCGACACCAGCCTGAAATCCCAGCTGACTCGCAACATCTCCCTGAACATGCCGCTCGTGTCCGCCGCCATGGACACCGTCACCGAAGGCCGGCTCGCCATCGCCATGGCGCAGATGGGCGGCATCGGCATCGTCCACAAGAATCTCACCGCCAAGGAACAGGCCCGCGAAGTCGCGAAGGTCAAGCGTTTCGAGTCGGGCGTCGTGCGCGACCCGATCACCGTGCCGCCGCAAATGCGCGTGCGCGACGTCATCGCGCTCACGCAGCAGCATGGCATTTCGGGCTTTCCGGTGGTCGAGGGCGCGCAACTGATCGGCATCGTCACCAACCGCGATCTGCGTTTCGAGGAGCGCCTGGACGAGCCGGTGCGCAACATCATGACGCCGCGCGAGCGTCTCGTGACGGTCAAGGAAGGCACGTCGCTGGCCGAGGCGAAGGCGCTGATGCACAGCCATCGCCTGGAACGCGTGCTGGTCGTCAACGACGCGTTCGAATTGCGCGGCCTGATGACGGTGAAGGACATCACCAAGCAGACCGAAAACCCGGACGCCTGTAAAGATCAGGACGGCAAGCTGCGTGTGGGCGCGGCAGTGGGCGTGGGTGCGGACAATGAAGAGCGCGTCGAGCTGCTCGCGGCGGCCGGCGTCGACGTGATCGTCGTCGATACCGCGCACGGCCATAGCCAGGGCGTGCTCGAACGCGTGCGCTGGGTCAAGCAGAACTATCCGCACGTGCAGGTCATCGGCGGCAACATCGCGACGGCGGCGGCGGCGAAGTCGCTCGTCGAATACGGCGCGGATGCGGTGAAGGTCGGCATCGGCCCGGGCTCCATCTGCACGACGCGTATCGTCGCGGGCGTGGGCGTGCCGCAGATCACGGCGATCGCCAACGTGTCCGAAGCGCTGCGCGGCAGCGGCGTGCCGGTCATCGCAGACGGCGGCGTGCGTTTCTCCGGCGACGTCTCCAAGGCGCTTGCCGCGGGCGCGAACGTCGTGATGATGGGCAGCATGCTCGCGGGCACCGAAGAATCGCCGGGCGACGTGTTCCTGTATCAGGGCCGCCAGTACAAGTCGTACCGCGGCATGGGCTCGGTCGGCGCGATGAAGGACGGCGCCGCGGACCGCTACTTCCAGGACAATTCGGCGAACATCGACAAGCTCGTGCCGGAAGGCATCGAAGGCCGTGTGGCCTACAAGGGCTCGGTGAACGCGATCCTGTTCCAGATCGTCGGTGGCGTGCGCGCGAGCATGGGCTATTGCGGCTGCCGCACCATCGCCGAGATGCACGAGAAGGCGGAATTCGTGCAGATCACGGCGGCCGGCATGCGCGAGTCGCACGTGCACGACGTGCAGATCACCAAGGAAGCGCCCAATTATCACGTCGATTAACTACGCGGACTGATCATGAAACCGTTGCTGCGGGTCGTGCTCGTCGTCAATGCCCTGATTTTCGTCGCGTTCGGCGTGTTGTTCCTGCTGACGCCGTGGCCAGGCTTGTACGGCGCGCTGCAACTGGATTCGATCCGCGTGCAGCCCGCGTTCGCGGGGCAGTTGCTCGGCCTTGCGCTCGTCGGTCTCGCGTGGCTCGCGTTTCATGCGGCGGTCGACGGCGCGTTGACCGCGCGGGCCGCGCGGGTGTCCGGCCACGTGGAATGGCTCTCGGGCGTGATCGTGCTGGTCTGGCTGCTCGGGCTGAAAACGCCCCAGGTCGATGGCTTCGGTCAGATGAGCGCGGCGGTGGTCGGCATCGTACTGCTGGTGCTGGGCCTCGGCAGCGTGAGGCTGTCGTCGGCGGTGCGGCGGCGCGAGCGCGCGGCGCAGGCCGGCGCGGCGTCGGCACAGCGCGCGGAGAAAAAGGCCGCGCAAAAGCGCGAAGTCACGCGCGCGGAGGCGGTGGATACCCCGCGCCCCGCGGCGCGCGCGCCCGACGCGACCGCCATCGACCCGGTTTCGGGCCGCGCGATCGATTCGTCGGGCCGTCCGCTCGATCCCGCTTCACCGATTTCGCCGATTTCCCCGATCCCGCCGGCCGCCGTGCGCGCGCATCCGGACGGCGCGGTCGATCCCGTCACGGGCGGCACGCTCGACCCGGTGACGGGCCGCGCGATCGATCCCGTCACCGGCAGGCGCATCGAGCCTGTCATCAGCGGCGAGATCGATCCGGCGACGGGCAGACGAGTCGATCCGCTCGCGCCCGACGCGGGCCGCGCCCCACGATGAGCGCGGCAGCGGAAAACACGCAGCGCAAACGTGAAGCACAAGCACGGTCGGCCTTCGCGCCGGCCGTCGATTTATTTGCAGGCGGGCCGCGCGAAGCCGCGTCCCGGCAGCCCCGTCATCATTCGTTCACTTAGCCTTTGGCCGCAGCCATGCACGACAAAATCCTGATTCTCGATTTCGGCTCCCAAGTCACCCAACTGATCGCCCGGCGTATCCGCGAGTCGCATGTCTACTCGGAAATCCATCCGTACGACGTCGACGAGACGTTCATCCGCGAATTCGCGCCGAAGGGCATCATCCTGTCGGGCGGGCCGAACTCGGTCCACGAGGCCAAGTCGCCGCGCGCCCCGCAAATCGTCTTCGATCTCGGCGTGCCGGTGCTCGGCATCTGCTACGGCATGCAGACGATGGCCGACCAGCTCGGCGGCAAGGTCGAACTCGGCACCGTGCGCGAGTTCGGCTACGCGGAAGTGCAGGCGCTGAACCACACGGGTTTCCTCGAAGGCATTCAGGACTTCGCGAGCGCACAGGGCGACTCCATGCTCAAGGTGTGGATGAGCCACGGCGACAAGGTCGTCGATTTGCCCGCTGGGTTCAAATTGATGGCGTCGACGCCGTCGTGCCCGATCGCCGCGATGGCCGACGACGACCGCCGCTTCTACGGTTTGCAGTGGCATCCGGAAGTCACGCATACGGTGCAGGGCCGCGCGATGCTCGATCGCTTCGTGCTGGAGCTGTGCGGCGCGCAGGCGGACTGGGAAATGGGCCATTACATCGACGAAGCGGTGGAGAAGATCCGCGCGCAGGTCGGCGATGAGCACGTGATTCTCGGCTTGTCGGGCGGCGTGGATTCGTCGGTGGCGGCGGCGCTCTTGCATCGCGCGATCGGAGACCAGCTGACCTGCGTGTTCGTCGATCACGGCCTGCTGCGTCAGAACGAGGCGGAGCAGGTGATGTCAACTTTCGCTGATCACCTCGGCGTGAAGGTCATCCATATCGATGCGAGCGAGGCCTTCCTGCAGAAGCTCGCCGGCGTGACCGATCCGGAGGCGAAGCGCAAGATCATCGGCGCGGAGTTCGTCGAAGTGTTCCATCAGGAATCGGACAAGATCACGGACGCGAAGTGGCTCGCGCAAGGCACGATCTATCCGGATGTGATCGAGTCGGCGGGCAAGGGCAAGAAGGGCGCGCACACGATCAAGAGCCACCATAACGTCGGCGGCCTGCCGGAAACGCTTAACCTGAAGCTGCTCGAACCGCTGCGCGAGCTTTTCAAGGACGAAGTGCGCGAACTCGGCGTGAAGCTCGGCTTGCCGCCCGCGATGGTGTACCGCCATCCGTTCCCGGGGCCGGGCCTCGGCGTGCGGATTCTCGGCGAAGTGAAGCGCGAATTTGCCGATCTGCTGCGCCGCGCGGACGCGATTTTCATCGAGACGCTGCGCAACACCATCGACAAGGAAACGGGCAAGTCGTGGTACGACCTGACGAGCCAGGCGTTCGCGGTGTTTCTGCCGGTGAAGAGCGTCGGCGTGATGGGCGACGGGCGCACGTATGAATACGTCGTTGCGCTGCGCGCCGTGCAGACGCTGGATTTCATGACCGCGCATTGGGCGCATCTGCCGCACGACCTGCTCGGGCATGTGTCGAATCGCATCATCAACGAAGTGCGCGGGATCAATCGCGTGGTGTACGACATTTCCGGGAAGCCGCCTGCGACGATCGAGTGGGAATGATCTAACTTCGCGCCGCGGGCGAGGCTTCGGCCTCGCCCGCAGGCATGATGTCTCGATTGCCCGGGCGAAGCAGGGCGCTGATCGCCCGCGCCAGACCATCGGGGTTATCGTAGGCGATCATGTGCTCCGCATCGGCCACGCGCTCGACGGCGCAGCCCGCCCGCTCGAACTGCTCTATCTCATCGCCCGCCGCTTTTTCCGACAGGATGATCCCCTTCGCCGCATCCAGATTGGCGAGGTCGTCCAGCCAGTTCCCCGCGTTATCGTCGAGGGCGGAGCGCGCCCAACGGTATATCGCGTGAGGCGAAGCGACGGAAAACGGCCCCAGCCACGCGTCGTTCGTACCCTGCGCCTTCAATTGCGCCAGCCATTCCGAAAAGCCGCCGTGGACGAATTGCGCTTCGGTCACGGAAGTCATCTCCGATAGCATCGCCACGCCATACTCGTTCAATCCGGGTTCGCACAAAATGACTGCGCCGACGTGCTCGCGAAGACGCCGCGCCAGCTTCATCGCGATAAACGCCCCGGCGCTGTGGCCGAAGAGATTCACGCGCTCGAATCCCGTTTGAGCGATGAATTCGGCCAGAACGGCGGCTTGCGCATCCGAACCGTATTCGCCGTCCGTGGGTTTGTCGCTGAAGCCCGCGCCCATGAGGTCGAGCAACAGCGATCGACCTTTGAAGTAGGCGTCCGAGGCAACGACGGGCGCATAATCACTGCTCGAAGCGCATCCGAGGCCGTGGATGAACACGAGCGGCGTCGCGCCGGCATATACATCCAGATAACGAAGGACGGTGCCGCATTCGGCCACGCAGAAGGTGTTCATGTCGATCCTTGAACGGGTTCGAAGCGATGACGCTATTTCACTATGGACACCGAAGCGAGAAAAGGTGTATCGAGCGCAAAAGGGTGAAAAATGGACACAACGCATGCCGATCCCGTTGGCCGGGCCCGCCCCACCGATTCTCTCTTCTTCGCCCTCTATCCGACCGCATCCGCCGCCGCGCGCATCGCCGAACTGAGCGCGCGTCTGTGCGCCAGTCACAAGCTGAAGGGAAGGCCGATTCCCGCCGATCGCCTTCACATCACCTTGCATTACCTCGGCGCGTTCGCGGGCCTTCCCGCCGATCTCATCGCGCAGGCACGCACAGCAGCGGCGCAAACGGCGTTCCCACCGGTCGATATCGTCCTCGACCGCATCGAGAGCTTTTCCGGCCGCCGCGCCAAGCGCCCATTGGTTCTCTCCGGCGAGATCAGCGAGTCGCTCGGCGCGCTTGAACACGCTCTCGGCGCCGCGCTGGACGACGCCGGAATTCCGCTCAAACGCCATCCCGAGTTCAAGCCCCACGTGACGCTGCTGTACGACGAGCGCCGCGTCCATCGCGAGGCCGTCTCGCCCGTCGCCTGGACCGCGCACGAGTTCGCGCTGGTGCGCAGCCGCCTCGGCAAATCGCAATACGAAGTGCTTGCGCGCTGGCCGCTCGAATCGTAATTTGCCGAAACCATCCGACAGAGGGTTTCGCGGATTTTTCTTCCGCGTTAAGGTTCGTCTATCGATATTCAGGCCGCGCCCCACATGACTCGATCCCGCCTGTTGCCCATCACGCCCGAAACGCATGACGTCCAGATCGATCTCGTCTACGCGACCGATCGCAATTTCACCGGCAAGCCGATCTACAAAGCCCAGCATTGCCTGCTGCTCGAACCCGCGGAAGCCGCATTGCGCAAGGCAGTCGATATCGCGCGCAGCATCGGCATGACGTTGCGGATTTTCGATGCCTATCGTCCGCCGCAAGCCCAGAAAGTGCTGTGGGATTTCCTGCCCGATCCCAACTTTATCGCCGAACTGGGGCGCGGCTCGAATCATAGCCGCGGCACGGCCGTGGACCTGACACTCGTCGACCGGCAAGGCAACGAACTCGACATGGGCACGGGCTTCGACGCGATGGTCGTCGAATCCGAACACTTTCATCTGGATTTGCCGGAGCCGGTGCAGCGCAACCGCACGCTGCTGCTGGGCGTCATGCACGGCGCGGGATTCACGCACATCAAAAGCGAGTGGTGGCATTACGAATTGCCAGGTTCGCGCGAACTTGCTTTGATCGACAACGAAGAAAGCGGCCCGCTGCGGCTCATGTAACAGGGGAAAATCGCATATGAAAATGAGTGCAGTCATTCTGGCGCTGGCGTTCGTCGTGTGCGGCGCCGAACTGGGGAGTGCGGCCAGTGCGGCGACGCCGAAGGACATGTTCGTCATGGCGACGCTGCTCGACGAGTTCACATCGCTCGACCCCGGCGAAATCTACGAACTGGTGCCGGAGGAATACGTCGCCAACACGTATGACCGGCTGGTGCGCGTCGATCTGAAAGACCCGTCGAAATTCAATGGCGATGTCGCCGAGTCCTGGACCGTCAGCCCGGATGGCCTCACGTTCACGTTCAAGATCCGCCCGGGGCTCAAGTTCCACTCGGGCAACGCGCTCACGGCCGACGACGTCGCGTGGTCGATCCAGCGCACCGCCTTGCTCGACAAGGGCGCGGCGGCCGTGCTCGCGGGCATTGGCTTGACCAAGGCGAACGCCGCGCAGAATGTGAAGAAAATCGACGATACGACCGTCTCCGTGACGACGGATCGTCGCTATGCGCCGACCTTCGTGCTGAACGTGCTCGGCTCGTGGCCGGCGTCGGTGGTGGATCGCAAGCTCGTGGAATCGCACGCCAGGGGCAACGATTACGGCAACGAGTGGCTGAAGACCAACGAGGCCGGCTCGGGCGCGTACAAGCTCGTCAAGTGGACCGCGAACGACAGCATCGTGCTGCAGCGCTTCGACGGCTACCGCATGCCGCTCGCGATGAAGCGCATCGTGCTGCGTCACGTGACGGAAGCGGCGAGCCAGCGGCTGATGATCCAGAACGGCGATATCGACGTCGCACGCGATCTCTCGCCCGACGATCTCGACACGCTCTCGAAGTCGGGCGTCATCAAGGCGACGGCCATTCCGCAGGCGACGCTCATGTATCTCGGCCTGAACAACAAGAACCCGAATCTCGCGAAGCCGGAAGTCTGGGAAGCGATGAAGTGGCTGATCGACTATCAGGGCATTCAGAAGAACGTGATCCGTACCACCTACAAGGTGCACGAAACGTTCTTGCCCGAAGGCTTTCTCGGCGCGCTCAACGAAAATCCGTATCACCAGGACGTGGCGAAGGCGAAGGCGCTGCTCGCGAAAGCGGGACTGGCCAACGGCTTCACCGTGAAGATGGACGTGCGCAACGACTATCCGTACAGCGAGATCGCGCAGGCCGTGCAGGCGAACCTCGCGCTCGCGGGCATCAAGGTGCAACTGATGCCGAGCGACAACAAGCAGACCCTCGGACGCTATCGCGCGCGGGCGCATGACATTTACATCGGCGAGTGGTCGGCGGATTACATCGATCCGCACAGCAACGCGCAGGGTTTCGTATGGAACCCGGATAACTCGGATGCGTCGAGCTACAAGATGCTCGCGTGGCGTAACGCGTGGGACATTCCGCAACTGACGAAGGAAACCAACGCGGCGCTCGCGGAAAGCGACACGAAGAAGCGCGCGCAACTCTACGAGAAGATGCAGCGCGAAGTGCTTGCCAGGTCGCCGTTCGTCATCATGTTCCAGAAGGTGTCGCAGGTGGCGGCGCGTCCCGGCGTGACCGGTCTCGAAGTCGGGCCGATCAACGATCTCGTGTCGTATCGCAACCTCAAGAAGCAGTGAGCACGCTTGCGCCTTCCGACCGCGCGAGCGCCGCGAAGGGGCGCGTGCTGCTCGCGCTTGCCCGCTGGATCGCGATGCTCGCCATCACGTTCACGGGGCTGCTTGCGATCACGTTTTTCATCGGCCGCAAGATTCCGATCGATCCGGTGCTCGCGATTCTCGGCGACCGCGCATCGGCAAGCGCGTACGCGGCCGCGCGGCTGCGGCTCGGCCTTGACAAGCCGCTCATCGATCAATTTCTGATCTACGCGCGCGACGTGCTGCACGGCAATCTCGGCATTTCGCTTCTGACGGCAAATCCGGTCATCGACGATATCAGACGCGTCTTTCCCGCGACGCTCGAACTCGCGACGCTCTCGACGTTCATCGGCGTGGCGATCGGCGTGCCGCTCGGCGTGGCGGCGGCGGTGAAGCACAATCGCATCGTCGATCACATCGCGCGCGTGATCGGGCTCGCGGGCAGCTCCGTGCCGGTGTTCTGGCTCGCGCTGATGGGTCTTCTGCTGTTCTACGCGCGGCTGCATTGGGTCTCGGGGCCGGGGCGCATCGATCCGATGTACGACGGCATGGTCGACACGCGCACGGGCAGCCTGCTGATCGATTCGCTCATCGCCGGCGAATGGGATGTCTTCAGGAACGCGTTCTCGCATATCGCGCTGCCGGCGAGCGTGCTCGCGTTTTATTCGATCGCATATCTGTCGCGCATGACGCGCTCGTTCATGCTCGAACAGTTGAGCCAGGAATACGTGACGACCGCGCGCGCGAAGGGCCTGCCCGAGCGCCGCGTGATCTGGCGGCACGCATTCGGCAACATCGCGGTGCCGCTCTTGACGGTGATCGCGCTCGCGTACAGCTATCTGCTCGAAGGCTCGGTGTTGACCGAGATCGTGTTCGCGTGGCCGGGCATCGGCTCGTACCTGACGGGCGCGCTGCTGAACGCCGACATGAACGCGGTGCTCGGCAGCACGCTCGTGATCGGCGCGACGTTCATCGCGCTGAACCTTCTCACCGATGCGCTGTATCGCGTCTTCGATCCACGGGCCCGCTGACATGGAGGACCTTGCGCAGATGAAACCGGCGCGAACGAACTGGCGCGCGTGGCTGCTCACCGATACGCCCGCGTCGCCGCGCCAGGCCGCGCTCGGCCGCGCGTACCGGCGCTGGCGGCGGTTCTCGTCGAATCCGCTCAGCATGCTCGGGCTTGCGATTCTGCTGTTGCTCGTGGTGGTCGCGGCCATCGGTCCGATGGTGGTCGCGCGGGACCCGCTGCAACAGGTGCTCGCCGAACGGCTGACGGCGCCGAACGCCGCGCACTGGTTCGGCACCGATCAGCTCGGCCGCGATATCTTCTCGCGGCTCGTGCATGGCTCGCGCCTCACGCTGGCGATCGCGCTGCTGGTCGTCGTGCTGGTCGTGCCGGTCGGGCTGCTGATGGGCACGGTGGCCGGTTATTGCGGCGGTTTCGTCGATACGGTGCTGATGCGCGTGACCGATGTCGCGCTGGCGTTTCCGAAAATCGTGCTCGCGCTCGCGTTCGCGGCGGCGCTCGGTCCCGGCGTGCTCAATGCGGTGATCGCGCTGTCGATCACCGCATGGCCGCCCTATGCGCGGCTCGCGCGCGCGGAATCGCTGCGGCTCGCGCAGGCCGACTACATTCACGTGGCGCGTCTGCAAGGCGCGTCGCCGCTGCGCATTCTGTTGCGCTATATCGTGCCGCTGTGCTCGTCGTCGGTGATCGTGCGCGCGACGCTCGACATGGCCGGCATTATTCTCGCCGTCGCGGGCCTCGGCTTTCTCGGGCTGGGCGCGCAGCCGCCGAGCCCGGAATGGGGCTACATGGTCGCGGCGGGCCGCAACGTGCTGCTCGACGCCTGGTGGGTCGCGACGATCCCCGGTCTCGCGATCCTCGCGGTGAGTCTCGCGTTCAACCTGCTCGGCGACGGTCTGCGCGACGTCTTCGATCCGCGTCATGGGGGCTGACATGCCGCAGCCGCTCGCGCAAATCGAAGGGCTCGACGTCGCGTTCGCCGGTCACGACGGCGTGCTCATGCCGGCCGTGCGCGGCGTGTCGCTGACGGTGCGGCCGGGCGAGCGGCTCGGCATCGTCGGGGAATCGGGTTCGGGCAAGTCGTTGACGGGGCGGGCGCTGCTCGGACTGTTGCCGCCGGAAGCGAAGTGGTCGGCGAAGTCGCTGCGTTTCGAAGGGCACGACCTGCTCGCGATGCGCCCGAAAGAGCGCCGCCGCCTGTGCGGCACGCGCATGAGCATGATCCTGCAAGACCCGAAGTATTCACTGAACCCCGTGATGACCGTGGCGCAGCAGATGCGCGAGACGTTCGTGCGGCAAGGCGTGAAGGAGGGCAGGCGCGCGTTGCGCGAGCGCATCGTGGCGGCGCTGGACGCCGTGCATATCCGCGATGCGGCGCGCGTCGCGGATGCGTATCCGCACGAGTTGTCCGGCGGCATGGGCCAGCGCGTGATGATCGCGATGATGGTCTCGGCCGGCCCGCGGCTGCTCATCGCCGATGAACCCACGAGCGCGCTCGACGTCCTCGTGTCGATGCAGGTGCTCGCCGTGCTCGACGAGATGATCGAGCGCCATGGCACGGGGCTCGTGTTCATCAGCCACGATCTGCCGCTCGTGATGTCCTTCTGCGATCGCGTCGCGGTGATGTACGGCGGCCGCGTGGTCGAAACGTGCGCTGCGCGCGATCTCGCGCACGCGACGCATCCGTACACGCGCGGGCTGCTCGCGGCGAATCCGCCGCTCGCCAATCCGCCCGACGAACTGCCGACCCTGCGCCGCGATCCCGCGTGGCTCACCGAATCCTACGAACGATGATCGATCTCGACCACGCGCGCATTCGCTTCAAGACGAAGACCGGCCACGTCGATGCCGTGCGGGATGTTTCCTTGCGCGTGGAAGAGGGCGAGGTGTTCGGGCTCGTCGGCGAATCGGGCAGCGGGAAGTCGACCGTGCTGCGCGCGCTCGCCGGGCTCACGCCGCTGCACGGCGGCAGCCTTCGCATCGGTTCGCGGCGCGGCAGGCACGATGTGCAGATGGTGTTTCAGGACCCGTACGGCGCGTTGCATCCGCGTTTTACCGTCGATAAAACGTTGCGCGAGCCGCTCGCGATCAACGGCATCGGCGATCAGGACGCGCGCATTCTCGCGGCGCTCGCCGAAGTCGGCCTCGGCGCGGCGTTCCGGTTTCGTTATCCGCATCAGCTTTCGGGCGGGCAGCGCCAGCGCGTGTCGATCGCGCGCGCGTTGATCGTCGAGCCGCGCGTGCTGCTGCTCGACGAGCCGACTTCCGCGCTCGATGTCTCGGTGCAGGCGGAAATCCTGAACCTGTTGCGGCGGCTGCATCGCGAGCGCGGGCTGACGATGATTCTCGTGAGTCACAACCTCGCGGTGATCGGCTTTCTCTGCCAGCGCGTCGCGGTCATGCGCAATGGTGAAATCGTCGAGCAACTCAGCGTGGACGCGGTGCGCTCGCGCGACGTCGCCCACGAGTACACGCGGCGGCTTCTGCTCGCGACCGAAGGCTACACGCGCGGCGGCGATGGAACGCGGCTCGAAAGCGAACAGGGAGCCTAGTCATCGTACAAGCACAGTTGTTGCGGCCAGGTCAACGAATGTTGCGAAAACGACGCATAAGCGTGCCAATAAGACCGGTATACACCGGCGCGCCGCGAACCCGCGGTTCTTGAGCGAAAACGTTGCGTTAGGCGCTGATAGAATAGGCGCTGGATTGTCGAGACGTGCCGAACAACGCCCGAGCGTGAGTTTCCGGATGCCTTCCGACTTCGAGCTAACCAACGGAAATCGTGACAGACCGCGCCCGTACGCGGGTGAAAGCCGGTCGTAATCCCCGATGAAATTGCTAGATGCTTTAGTCGAACAGCGGATCAATGAAGCCGCTGCGCGTGGCGAGTTCCATAACCTGCCGGGCGCGGGCGCTCCGCTTCACTTCGACGACGACGTCCTCGTGCCCGAGGAAGTGCGTGTCGCCAATCGAATCCTCAAGAACGCGGGTTTCGTCCCGCCTGCCGTGGAGCAACTGCGCGCGCTGCGCGGTCTTCAGGAAGAGTTCGATCGCGTGACGGACCCCACCGCGCGCTGCCAGTTGCAGGCCAAGATGCTCGCGCTCGATATGGCGCTCGAATCGCTGCGGGGCGGCGGTTGCGTGCCGCACGAGTATCGCCGGCGTATCGCCGAGCGGCTCTCGGAGCGCGCGCAGTCCCGCGTGGCGCTGGAAATGAAGTGATCGGGATGTTGCCCGGCGCTTCGCCCGATCCGCTCTCCACCGCCGATTCCTCCATCGAGCGCGACCGCCGCTTCATGGCGCTCGCGCAACGCGCCGCCGAAGAAGCCCGCCGTGCCGGCGAAGTGCCGGTGGGCGCGGTGATTGTCCTCGGCGACGAAATTATCGCGACGGGCTTCAATCATCCGATCCGCGGGCACGATCCTTCCGCGCATGCCGAAATGGCCGCGCTGCGCGCCGCCGCGCAAAAACTCGAGAATTACCGGTTGCCGGGCTGCGAGCTCTATGTGACGCTGGAGCCGTGCCTGATGTGCGCGGGCGCGATCATGCATGCGCGCATTGCGCGCGTCGTCTATGGCGCGGCGGACCCGAAAACGGGCGCGTGCGGCAGTGTCGTCGACATGTTCGCGAACGGGCAGCTCAATCATCACACCACGGTGACAGGCGGCGTGCTCGCCGACGAGTGCGCACACGCGCTCAAGAATTTCTTCGCGGAACGCCGCCGTCTCGCGCGCGATGAGCGTGATGCGCGCCGCGCGCGGGAAGCCGGGCGCAGCGCCGCCGCCGATTCCTCCGATCACGCCGATCACACAACGAATCCAACGACAACATCGTGAAATCACGCACCATCGACCTCGTCGCGCCGTCTGGCTATCCGCACGATCCGGCGGCCGTAGACCGCGGCATCGGGCGATTGCGCCGGGAAGGGCATCGCCTCGAAAACGTCGACGCGACGCGGCGGCGCTTCCAGCGCTTCGGCGGCACCGACGCCGAGCGCGCAGCCGACCTCAATCGCCTGGCCGACCCTTCGCGTTCGCTGCCGGATATCGTGCTGGCGGTGCGCGGCGGTTACGGCGCGTCGCGCATCCTGCACGGCCTGGACTACCTGGGCCTGCGCAGGCTCGCGGATCAGCCGGTCGCGATCGTCGGACACAGCGATTTCACGGCGATTCAGTGCGCGCTCTATGCGCATGCGGGCGTGAAGAGCTTCGGCGGGCCGATGTTCGCGGGCGATTTTGGCGCGGAAGAAGTGAGTTCCTTCACGATGCGGCATTTCTGGAACGCGATCTCCCATTCGAGCTTCACGGTCACGAGCAACGCGCCGCAGCGCCAGACGGTCGATGTGACCGGCATGCTGTGGGGCGGTAATCTCGCGATTCTGACCTCGCTCGTCGGCACGCCGTATCTTCCGCCGGTCGAGGGCGGGATTCTGTATATCGAGGATGTGAACGAGCATCCGTTTCGGATCGAACGGATGATCTATCAACTGCATCAGTCGGGCGTGCTCGGCCGCCAGCAGGCGATCGTGATGGGCGAATTTTCGGGCGGACGCCTCTCGGACTACGACAACGGCTATTCGCTCGACGCGATGATCGAGCAAGTTCGCAACGTGACCGGCATCCCGATCGTGACGGGCTTGCAGTTCGGTCACGTCGAGAATCTGCTGACCTTGCCTTTCGGCGCGACGGCGCATCTCGTATCGACGGAGCGGGGGTTCACGCTGAAGCTGTCCGACTATCCGCATCTGGCTTGACACGCATGAGACGGGCGCTCGACGAGCGCCTTATTTTGCCTCTTAATTCGCAACTAACCGTCTTTGCTTACCTTCACCGCAACTTCGCGACATGCCAGCCGGTCCTCTAAATTGTCGACAAAAAAGTGGCGGCAATGCTGACAAAAATGAGGGAAATTCCCGTAGAGGCTTATAGACACTGGCGATGCCGCCTGCGCGACCTCCACGAACCGCACCAAAATCGCCAAATTCGAAAATGAATTGTTGACAATCTTTATGTCGATTCTAAGATGCTTAACATGCAAGCGAGCACATCATGTCCGACACCAAGCGTAGTGCTGCATCGAATGCTTCAGATCCCGCTCCGAACGGCGCGAATGCCGAGTCGATCGCCGAGAATATCCGCGCCGCGATCCTCGAACATCGTCTCGCTCCGGGCGCGAAGCTGACCGAAGCGCAATTGTGCGAAGTGTTCGCCGTGAAGCGCGGAACCGTCCGCCAGGCGCTCGCGCAGCTGGCGAACGAACGGCTCGTCGATCTGGAGCCGAATCGCGGCGCGTTCGTCGCGAGCCCGTCGCTGCAGGAAGTGCACGAAGTGTTCGAAATGCGCCGCATCATCGAACTGGCGGTGGTGCAGCGGATCGCGCAGGGCCACGGCATGCGCCGGCTCAAGTCGATCAGCTCGACGATCGGCAAAGAGCGCCGCGCGTTCGAAAGCCAGGACTTTTCGTCGTGGATCAGGCTGTCAGGCGAATTTCACACCGAGCTCGCATCGCTCACGGGCAATACGGTGCTGTGCGAGTGCCTGTCGGGGCTCGTCGCGCGTTCGACGCTGATCTCGGCGCTGTATGAATCGCTCGGCAAGAGCTCGTGCTCCTTCGAGGACCACGAACAGATTCTCGCCGCGCTCGATGCCGGCGATGCCGCGCACGCCACCGACCTCATGGCGCAACATCTGCGCGATGTCGAGTTGAAGATGCTGGAGCGGCCGGCGCGCGGCGCGGTCGATCTGAAGGAAGTATTCGCAAGGCCGCCCGAGCGCGAAAGAGCGCTCGACGCGTAGCAGCAGAGACACGGCGAAGCGCAGACTTCGCCATCGAAAGAATCAAGCAGGACTAAATGAATGGAGGCCGTGCCTCGCGCCTTGCGCCGGGCGCGTGGAGAGTCGCACGCGGCGAACATCCGCGGCGTGCGCAGCATCGAACAGGACGCTCAGCCGAGCGTGCAATGAAATCCGCCGCGGGGCGGGCGTCGAGCCAGGGCTCGCGCGCTCTTTGCCTTACGCCCCGCTGCGAAAACGCAAATCCGAAGAATGCCGCGCCGATTCGACAGGTCGGCTAAGGCATCGATGGACGCTTGTCACGCAAGCCTTTGCTTTTTTTCATTACGCAAGCCTATGAAGGAGACGTCATGGCCCAGTTCAGTGCTTCCGGCAATTCAGCCCTGCCGCAATATCAAGAGCAGACAGAGGATCATGATCCCAGTCTGCCCGCCGGTTACAGCGACCGCCTCTATAACGAGGATCTTGCCCCGCTGAAGAATCAGACCTGGGGCGCCTACAACATCTTCGCGTTCTGGATGTCCGACGTGCACAGCGTCGGCGGCTACGTGTTCGCCGGCAGCCTGTTCGCGCTCGGCCTGACGAGCTGGCAGGTGCTCGTGTCGCTGTTGATCGGCATCGGGCTCGTGAATGTGCTGTGCAATCTGATCGCCAAGCCGAGTCAGGTTGCGGGTGTGCCATATCCCGTCGCGTGCCGCGCCACCTTCGGCGTGCTCGGCGCGAACATTCCCGCAGTGATTCGCGGGCTCATCGCGGTGGCGTGGTACGGCATCCAGACGTATCTGGCGTCGAGCGCGCTCGTCATCGTCGTGCTGAAGTTCGTGCCGTCGCTGATGCCCTATGCCGATGTCCACAAGTACGGCTTCGTCGGGCTCTCGGCGCTCGGCTGGGCGGGCTTCATGCTGCTCTGGGTGCTGCAGGCCGTGGTGTTCTGGCGCGGCATGGAGATGATCAAGAAGTTCATCGACTTCGCCGGCCCCGCCGTGTATGTCGTGATGTTCATTCTCGCCGGCTACATGGTGTGGCGCGCGGGCCTCGGGAACATCGGCCTGAATCTCGGCGGCGTGAAGTATCACGGCATGGAAGTGATTCCGGTGATGATCACCGCGATCTCGCTGGTCGTGTCGTACTTCTCCGGTCCGATGCTCAACTTCGGCGACTTCTCGCGCTACGGCAAGAGCTTTCGCAGCGTGAAGCGCGGCAATTTCTGGGGCCTGCCGGTCAACTTCCTGGCCTTCTCGCTCGTGACCGTCATCACCACCGCGGCGACGCTGCCGGTGTTCGGCCAATTGATCACCGATCCGGTGGAGACGGTTGGCCGCATCGATCATCCGTCTGCGGTGATTCTCGGCGCGCTGACCTTCACGATCGCGACCATCGGCATCAATATCGTCGCGAACTTCGTGTCGCCGGCCTTCGACTTCTCGAACGTCGCGCCGAAGCTCATCAGCTGGCGCATGGGCGGGATGATGGCGGCGGTCGCGTCGATCTTCATCACGCCGTGGAATCTCTTCAACAACCCGGCCGTGATCCACTACACGCTCGATATTCTCGGCAGCTTCATCGGACCGTTGTATGGCGTGCTGATTCTCGACTTCTATCTCGTGAAGCGCGGCAAGCTCTCCGTCGACGATCTCTACACGGTGTCCGAGACGGGCAAGTACTGGTACACGAAGGGCGTGAACCGCCGCGCGGTGATGGCGCTCGTGCCGGCCGCCGTGCTCGCGACGCTCTGCGTGATGGTGCCGTCGCTGGAAGGCGCCGCGAACTTCTCGTGGTTCATCGGTGCGGGGCTGGGCGCGGTGTTCTATTACTTCCTCGCCGCCCGCAAGCAGCAGCATTAAAGGAGCATGGCAATGCGCATCAAACTGATCAATCCGAACACCACGCAGCGCATGACCGATGCGATGGGCCGCTGCGCGCGGGAAGTCGCCGCGCCCGGCACGGAGATCGTCGCCGTGAGCCCGACGATGGGCCCGCCGTCCATCGAAGGCTATTACGACGAAGCGGTCGCGTCGCTCGGCCTGCTGGCGGAAGTGCAGGCCGGAGAAAAGCAGGGTTTCGACGGCTACGTGATCGCCTGCTTCGGCGATCCGGCCCTCTACGCCGCCCGCGAACTGGCGCGCGGACCGGTGATCGGCATCGCGGAAGCGGCGATGCACGCGGCGAGCGTCATCGCGCCGGGCTTTTCGGTCGTGACGACCTTGCAGCGCACCTGCGGCATGGCATGGCATCTGGCGGAGCGTTACGGCATGACGCGCTTTTGCAAGAACGTCCGCGCGACCGACGTCCCCGTGCTGGAGCTGGACGAGCCGGGTTCGCCCGCGCGCCAGACGATCATCGACGAATGCCGGCGCGCTCTCGACGAGGACGGCTCGGACGCCATCGTGCTCGGCTGCGCGGGCATGGCCGAGTTCTGCCGCGAGGTGGAAGACGCGATCGGCGCGCCGGTGGTGGAGGGCGTGACGGCGGCGGTGAAGTGGGCGGAGGCGCTCATCGCGCTCAAGCTGCACACGGCGAAACGCGGCGATTTTGCCCGACCGCTGGCGAAACGGTACGACGGCGTCCTGTCGGATTTCAGCCCCCGCTGATGGCGTTTGCGCCCGGGCACATACACCTGACGTGACCCGCATTATCTGCCCTGATGTATGGGCGCGTCAGGGCCTTTTCGCTACACTGAATCGTCGACAATCCGTCCCCACCCGTCCTATCCAAGCCATGTCACTCGATCCGAACTACCCACGCGACCTGATCGGCTACGGCCGCCATCCCGTGCAGGCGAACTGGCCGGGACGCGCGCGCGTCGCCGTGCAATTCGTGCTCAATTACGAAGAAGGCGGTGAAAACTGCGTCCTGCACGGCGATCCGGGCTCGGAGCAGTTTCTGTCGGAGATCGTGGGCGCGGCGGCGTATCCGTCGCGTCACATGAGCATGGAATCGATCTACGAATACGGCTCGCGCGCGGGCGTGTGGCGCATCCTGCGCGAATTCGAGAAGCGCGGCCTGCCGATGACGATTTTCGGCGTCGGCATGGCGATCGAGCGGCATCCGGAAGTGGCGAAGGCTTTTGTCGAACTCGGCCACGAGATCGCGTGTCATGGCTACCGCTGGATTCACTATCAGGACATGTCGCCGGAACGCGAGGCGGAGCACATGCGCCTCGGCATGGAAGCGATCGAACGCGTGACGGGCGTGCGGCCGCTCGGCTGGTACACCGGGCGCGACAGTCCGAACACGCATCGGCTGGTCGCGGAATACGGCGGCTTTCTCTACGACTCGGACAATTATGGCGACGATCTGCCGTTCTGGACCGAAGTCGAAGTGACGGGCGGCGCGAAGCAGCCGCATCTGATCGTGCCGTACACGCTCGACACGAACGACATGCGCTTCGCGACGCCGCAAGGTTTCAACACGGGCGAGCACTTCTTCACGTATCTGAAAGACGCGTTCGACGTGCTCTACGAAGAAGGCGACGAAGCGCCGAAGATGCTGTCCATCGGCATGCACTGCCGCCTGCTCGGACGCCCCGGGCGCTTGCGCGGACTGCAGAAGTTCCTCGATCACATCGAGAAGCACGATCGCGTGTGGGTGACGCGGCGTATCGACATCGCGCGTCACTGGCGCGAGCAACATCCTTTCGAAAAAGCTCATAACGGGACGGCGGCATGAAGGCGATGCATTACACACTCGACCAACTCAACTCCATGCCCGCCGACACGTTCGTGACGGTGCTGGCCGGCATCTTCGAACATTCGCCGTGGGTGCCCGAAGCCGCGGCGGCGCAGCGTCCGTTCGGCGATATCGGCGCGCTGCACACGGCGATGTCGAAGATCGTCGAAACCGCCGGCGAAGAGAAGCAGCTCGCGCTCATCAACGCGCACCCGGAACTCGCGGGCAAGGCGGCGGTGCGTGGCGAACTGACGGCCGAATCGACGCGCGAGCAGAGCGGCGCGGGCCTGAACCTCTGCACCCAGCAAGAGTTCGACAGATTGCAGGCGCTGAACAAGGCGTACCGCGACAAGTTCGGCTTTCCCTTCATTCTCGCCGTGCGGGGCTACGACCGCCACGGCATCATCGCGAACTTCGAAAAGCGCGTGAATCACGACCGCGCCGAAGAGCTTCGCACGAGTCTCGATCAGATTTACCGGATCGCGCGCTTCAGGCTGGACGACCTGATCCAGCACTGAGCGCGGCACGATCCGCTTTCACCGCAACCGAAACCCCAAGGACGAAGACAATGGCAATTCCGACACTCGATCCCAACGCGCCCGAATTCACGCGCCGCTATGTGAACCTCGCGGACCCGCGTCTGGGCGCGCAGGCACTGGAGGCGAGCGACGATTTCTTCGCGCCGAAGGAACGCATGCTGAACCCCGAGCCGGCGGTGTTCATTCCCGGCAAGTTCGACGATCACGGCAAGTGGATGGACGGCTGGGAAACCCGCCGCAAGCGCACGACGGGCTATGACTGGTGCGTCGTCAAGCTGGCGCGGCCGGGCGTGATCAAGGGCATCGATATCGATACGAGCCACTTCACCGGCAACTTCCCGCCGGCGGCGTCGATCGAGGGCGCGCATGTCGTCGAAGGCGCGCCGAATCAGTCGACGCAATGGACCGAGATCGTCCCGTCGACGACGCTGCAGGGCAACAGCCATCACTACCTCGATATCACGGCCGAGCAGCCGTTCACGCATCTGCGCGTGAATGTCTATCCGGATGGCGGCATCGCGCGTCTGCGTGTGTATGGCCAGCCGCAACTCGACTGGCGCAATGCGGATCGCAGCCAGCTCGTCGATCTCGGCGCGATGGAAAACGGCGCCTATCTCGTCGGCACGAACAACCAGCACTTCGGACTTGCCTCGACGCTGCTCATGCCGGGCCGCGGCGTGAACATGGGCGACGGCTGGGAAACGCGCCGCCGCCGCGAGCCGGGCAACGACTGGTGCATCGTCGCGCTGGCGCAGCCGGGCGTCATCAAGAAAGTCGAAGTGGATACGGCGCACTTCAAGGGCAACTATCCGGACCGCTGCTCGCTGCAGGCGGCGTATGTCACGGGCGGCACGGACAGCTCGCTCGTTACGCAGGCGATGTTCTGGCCCGTGCTCCTCGGCGAACAGAAGCTGCAGATGGACAAGCAGCATTTCTTCGAGTCGGAGCTCGCGGCGCTCGGTCCCGTGACGCATGTGCGCTTCAACATCTATCCCGACGGCGGCGTGTCGCGTCTTCGTCTCTTCGGCACGCTTGCATAATGAAAAAACTCGCTATCGAACCGTTGACGCGCGCTGCGTTCGAGCCTTATGGCGATGTCATCGAACTCGATGGCGCGAAGCAGATTCCGATCAACCTCGGCACCACGATCCGTTTTCACGATCTGTGCGATGTCGACGTCGAAGAGCAGGGCGGTCACACGCTCGTGAATCTCTTTCGCGGACAGCCGCGCGCGCTGCCGTTCGAGTGCAGGATGATGGAACGGCATCCGCTCGGCAGCCAGGCGTTCATTCCGCTCGACGACCGGCCGTATCTCGTGGTCGTCGCGCCCGCGGGCGATCTCGACGAATCGAAGATCCGCGCGTTCGTCACGAGCGGCTGGCAGGGCGTGAACTATGCGCGAGGCGTGTGGCACCATCCGCTGCTCTCGCTCGGCAAGGTGAGCGATTTCGTCGTGGTCGACCGGGGCGGCGGTGAAGGGCACAACCTCAACGAGCAGGATCTGAAAGAATCGCTCTGGCTGACCGAGGACGCGATGCGCTGATTCTTTCGGCTCGCGTGGTTTGATTGAAGGACCGGTGATCTCGCCGGTCCTTTTTTTTCGTCCCGCGCGGCGCCGACGTCAAACATCCGGAGCGGCTAAGATGGACGCCTCATTCCGATGCGCACATGAAGAGGTCCGACCGCATGATCGATTTACGCAGCGATACCGTTACCCGTCCCAGTCAGCCGATGCTCGCCGCGATGTCGGCAGCACCTGTCGGCGACGACGTCTGGGGCGACGATCCCACTGTGCTCGCACTCCAGGCCACGCTCGCCAGCCGCACGGGCAAGGAAGCGGGCCTGTTCTTCCCGAGCGGCACGCAGAGCAATCTCGCCGCGTTGATGGCGCATTGCGCGCGCGGCGACGAATACATCGTCGGGCAGTCGGCGCACACGTACAAATACGAAGGCGGCGGGGCCGCGGTGCTCGGCAGCATTCAGCCGCAGCCGATCGAAAACGCGCCCGACGGATCGTTGCCGCTCGACAAGATCGCAGCCGCGATCAAGCCGATCGACAACCACTTCGCGCGCACGAAGCTGCTCGCGCTGGAGAACACGATCGGCGGCAAGGTGCTGTCTGCCGATTATGTCGCGAAGGCGACGCAGCTCGCGCGCGATCGCGGTCTGTCGACGCATCTCGACGGGGCGCGCGTGTTCAATGCGGCGGTGGCGTCGGACAAACCGGTCGCGGATCTGTGCGCGCCGTTCGATACCGTGTCGATCTGCTTTTCGAAGGGGATGGGCGCGCCGGTGGGCTCGGTGCTGGTCGGGCCGAAAGCGTTGATCGACGCCGCGAGCCGCTGGCGCAAGGTGCTGGGCGGCGGCATGCGTCAGTCGGGCCTGCTCGCGGCGGCGTGTCTGTATGCGCTGGACAATCACGTCGATGGGCTCGCAGAGGATCACGCGAACGCCGCGCATCTCGCGGCCGGTCTTGCGCAAATCGAGCCACTCCGTATCGACTCGCACGCGACGAACATGGTCTTTGCGCAGATTCCCGAGGCGCATTGCGCGCCGCTCGAAGCTTTTCTGAAGGAGCGGGGCATCCTGACGCAGATGCTCTACGCGTCGCGCTTCGTCACGCATCGGGATGTGTCGCGGGAAGACATCGACACGGTGATCCGCGCAGTGAAAGACTACTTCACGCGTTGAAAATGAAAAAGCCGCGCTTCGAACCGAAGCGCGGCTTTTGCTCAACCGAACCTTATTCCACCGCGCCGCCGGCGAACCACGCCGCGACCTTCTGGCGCTCCGCATCCGTCATTTGCGTCACGTTGCCAAGCGGCATTGCTTTGAGCGTCACCGCCTGCTGGTGCACGCGCTGCGCGTTCTGCTTGATCTCGGCGGGCGTATCCAGCAACACGCCGGAGGGCGCGCTGCCCATCATCGTCGGATGCGCGGAGTGGCACGTCGCGCAGCGCTGCTGGATGATCGGCTGAATGTCGGCGACCTTGATCGTCGGCGCGCCAGCGGCTTGCGCGACCGGCACCGTGGGCGCGGGCATCGTCCAGGCGAACGCGCCGAGCACCAGCACGAGACCTGCGACCGGCATGTACCACAACACCTGGCCGCGGTGGCGCATCACGAAGAACTGGCGAATCAGCGCGCCCGCCAGCATGATGAGCACGAGGAGCACCCAGTTGTACTTGTGCGTGTAGGTCATCGCGTAGTGGTTCGACAGCATCGCGAACACCACCGGCAGCGTGAAATACGTGTTGTGCACCGATCGCTGCTTGCCGCGCTTGCCGTAGATCGCGTTCGGCGTCTCGCCCTTGAGCATCGCGGCGACCATCTTGCGCTGGCCCGGAATGATGACGAAGAACACGTTCGCCGACATGATCGTCGCGATCATCGCGCCGGTGATCAGATACGCGGCGCGGCCGGCGAACACGTGACACGCGATCCACGCGGCGACCAGCACATAGATGCCCACGCAAATGCCGAGCAGCTTGTCGTTGGTGCCGAGCAGGCGGCACAGCGAGTCGTAGACGATCCAGCCGGCCATCAGAAAGCCGAGCGCGGCGGATACGGCGACGACCGGGCCCATGTCGAGCACGTTCTTGTCGATGAGATAGGTGCTCGGCGACATCAGATACAGCACCAAGAAGAGGCCGAAGCCCGACATCCACGTGGTGTACGACGGCCAGAACGACCAGTGCAGATGCTCGGGCATGTCGGACGGCGCGACCGAATACTTCTGCATGTGATAGAAGCCGCCGCCGTGGACGTGCCAGAAGTCGCCGAACACGCCGCGCCGGCGCGCGTTCGGATCCGTGGGCGGTTTCAAACTGTTGTCGAGCGCGACGAAGTAGAACGATTCGCCGATCCATGCGATCGCGACGATGACGTGCAGACAGCGCAATACGAGATTGAGCCAGTCGGTGACAAAGCCTTCCATGTACTCCTCCACTACCGATTTATGTGCTTGTGGGGTCCAAGCTGTGTTTTGTCTTTCGCTTTTGGCTTAGCTTCCGCGATACGTGCTGTACGCCCACGGCGACACGAGCAGCGGCACGTGATAGTGCGCGCCCGAATCCGCAATGCCGAAGCGCAGCACGACGCGATCGACGAAGCGCGGCTCGGGCACTTTCACGCCGAGCGTTGCGAAGTAATCGCCCGCATGGAACACGAGTTCGTATTCGCCGGTTTCGAGATCGGCGCCTTCGAGCAGCGGCGCATCGGCGCGGCCGTCGTCGTTCGTGTGGATGGTCTTGATCGCGCGGCGGGCGTCGCCGTTGAGCGCGAACAGCTCGACTTTGAGATGCGCGCCCGGGCGGCCGTGCGCGGTGTCGAGGACGTGGGTAGTGAGCTTGCCCATTCGCAGTTTCCTTGAGTTGTGCGAGTTCCGGCGTTGCGCATCGATCCGAAATTCGGCACCTGGCTTTCATCGGTGCGTCAGCGGCGGATCGAGGCTCCACGTCAGTGGCTACATACCCGTCGGCGTTTCAGATGCGCGCCGTGTACAGCATTGTAGAAATTTGAGACGCGCTGTGCGCCCGCGATAGGAAAGATAATGCCCAACGCATGACAGCGGCGCGTAAGCCTTGGGATGCGGCTTTCCCCAGGGGCGCTTTTGCCGATGCTACGCGCGTCAAAAATCGCGAATATATGGCTGGCGTGAAGACGACTATGACGCCTGGTTGATTGCGTCCCGTTTTTTGACCGCGGACAGTGGCCATGCGCGCGAAATCGATGGATTTTCGCGGCGTCCCGAAGACGGCGGCAGACGCTGGGTAACCGGGGCTTTTCACCGGTTCTCAATCATCTGGAGGCATTTTCCGATGCAACGCAGTCTTCTGGTCAAGAACGCCCACATGCTCGTCACGATGGACGAGCAGCGCCGCGAGATCGCCGATGGCGGTCTCTATATCGAAGGCAACCGCATCGTCGCGGCGGGTCCGACGAGCGAACTTCCGCCCACGGCCGACGAGGTGCTCGACATGCGCGGCCATCTCGTGATTCCGGGCCTCGTCAACACGCACCATCACATGTATCAGAGCCTGACGCGCGCGGTTCCCGCCGCGCAGAACGCCGAGCTCTTCGGCTGGCTGACGAATCTGTACAAGATCTGGGCGCATCTGACGCCGGACATGATCGCCGTCTCGACTCAGACCGCGATGGCCGAACTGTTGCTGTCCGGCTGCACGACGTCGAGCGACCATCTTTATATCTATCCGAACGGCAGCCGGCTCGACGACAGCATCGCGGCGGCGCGCGAGATCGGCATGCGTTTTCACGCGGCGCGCGGCAGCATGAGCGTCGGGCAGAAGGACGGAGGCTTGCCGCCCGATTCGGTCGTCGAAAAGGAGGACGCGATCCTGAAGGATTCGCAGCGTCTGATCGAGACGTACCACGACGAAGGCCGCTACGCGATGCTGCGTGTGGTCGTCGCGCCGTGCTCGCCGTTTTCGGTGAGCCGCGAGTTGATGCGCGATGCGGCGGTGCTCGCGCGCGAGTACGGCGTGTCGTTGCACACGCATCTGGCCGAGAACGTGAACGATGTCGCGTATAGCCGCGAGAAATTCGGCATGACGCCGGCGGAATATGCCGAAGATCTCGGCTGGGTCGGCCATGACGTGTGGCATGCGCACTGCGTGCAGCTCGACAAACCGGGCATCGAACTGTTCGCGCGCACGGGCACGGGCGTGGCGCACTGTCCGTGCTCGAACATGCGGCTCGCGTCGGGCATTGCGCCGATTCGCGCGATGCGCGATGCGGGCGTGCCGGTTGGCATCGGCGTGGATGGATCGGCATCGAACGACGGTGCGCAGATGGTGGCCGAAGTGCGGCAGGCGCTGTTGCTGCAGCGCGTGGGCTTCGGGCCGGACGCGATGACCGCGCGCGAGGCGCTCGAGATTGCGACGCTCGGCGGCGCCAGGGTGCTCAATCGCGATGACATCGGGGCGTTGGCGCCGGGTATGGCGGCGGATTTTGTGTCTTTCGATTTGTCGCAGGCGTCGTTTGCCGGGGCGTTGCATGATCCGGTTGCTGCGCTGGTGTTTTGTGCGCCTTCGACGGTGTCGACTAGTGTGATCGACGGGAAGATTGTGGTGAGGGATGGGAGGTTGACTACGGTCGATCTTGGGGCAGTCGTGGAGAGGCACAATCGCTTTGCGCGGGAGTTGGTTGAGGTTTTGTGAGGGTTTTTGCTTTGGGTTTTCGTGGATTGCCTGATTTCGTGTCGGTCTATTGGCACTGCCCCTGTGCGGGGCGGCACCTACTTTCTTTGCTGCTGCAAAGAAAGTAGGCAAAGAAAGCAGCTTTCCCCAGCCTAAGCACTTCACGCCGGCAGCGGCACAGGCGATTGGGTGAATGGAACCCAGAGTAGCGAGTGTTCCCGTTGCCGCGCCGGGCGTGGATCGCGCACGGTCTGACGAGCCAGCACCTTAAGGGCGCTGGTTCAGCACGAAATAGCTCCGGCACAGCGCTACGCGCTGCCGCGGGGTTTGCAAAGGAAACCAGTGGGACACGAATGCGCTCGCGTACCCGATCGACCCATCGGCCGCGAAGCGGGCCGGAACTTGAAATGGCTGTACCGGTTTGTTAAGCGGCGCGATGTGACGGACCGTGCGCGATCCAAGCCCGATGGGTCCTTTGGGGGCGACACTTAGGCGAGTGCCGCCTAGGAGGAGAAGAGTGGCCAACGTGCGTGTGACCGCGGGCGGTGAGAAAGCTGCTTTCTTTGGTGACTTTCTTTGCAGCAGCAAAGAAAGTTACCCCCGCCCCGGGGAGGGGCAGCGCCAATAGACCAACACGAAAACAGGTTCCACGACGAAAAAGCTCAAGGCTGATCGATCAACGACCGGGTCGCCTCAGCAACAAGCCCCCGCAACCATCGCACCTCATCCGAATAATGACACCGCTCATGCCACAACTGGTAATACTGCATAGGTGGAAAATCGAGCGGCGCGGGCACCACCGCGAGCGGCAGGAACCGCGCATAGTGATCGGCAAACAACCGCGTCGTCGTGAACACAAGATCCGACTTGATCAACACATAAGGCGCGAGATTGAAGTACGGCAGCGTAACGACGACATGACGCTTCAACCGCTCACGCGCGAGATGCACGTCGATCGCGCCACGCTGGCCGACCGAATAAGGCGTCGGCGCAAGATGCGGCGCGTTCAGGTATTGATCGAGCGTCAGCCCGCCACGCTTCGCAAAAGGATGCGTGTTGCTGACGAGACACACGATCTTGTCGACGAACAGGTTCGAAAGATGCAACTGCTCAGGCGGCTCCGGCCAGTTGCCCACGACGATGTCGAGCTTGCCGTCCTCCAGCGCGAGCTCGTAGTCGAACGCGGGACCGAGCGAATGAAATTCGAGCGTCGCGTTGGGCGCGGCCTGCCGGAATCGTTCGACGACGGTCGGCACGAACAGCACGTTCAGATAATCGGGACAGCCGATGCGATAGCACCGGACCGACGTGGAAGGATCGAAGTTGTGCTGCTGAACCTTGATGCGCTCGATCTCGCGCAGCGCGTTCTGCGTCGGTTCCAGAAGGCGCAGGCCATATTCGGTCGGCACCATGCCGGATTTGCCGCGCACGAGGAGCGGATCGCCGGTGATGTCGCGCAGCCGGCGCAAGGCGGCGCTGATGGCGGGTTGCGACTGATTGAGCTTGACGGCCGCGCGCGTCACGCTGCGTTCCATCAGAAGGGTATGCAAGACGCGCAATAAGTACGTATCGATCGCCTCGCGTTGCTGACTCATGTTATCTCCACTATATGTTCTGGCTGATCGACGCAGGGGTGCGACATATCATTTTTAGTATGACGCGAAAATTTCGTCAAGGTGTGAGTTACCCGCAAATAGTGGCTTAACGCCGTACAACACCTAATTTTGAGTTATCGACTTCGAGTCTCGAATTCTGTAAATTCTGCCCGCGATATGAGTTCGTGCGACATAACGGTGTCTCAGGCTCCTGAGCGGTAACTTTTTCCAGCCCGGCCTGCTCGGTGGCCGGGCGCATTTCTGGATCTCAATGGGCGACGCCATCCTCACGTCGACGACGCCACCGCGCCTGGCGTTGTCCGGCATCAGCAAGCAGTATCCGTCCGTCAAGGCGAACGACGGCGTGAATCTCGTCGTCATGCCGGGCGAAATCCACGCCGTGCTCGGCGAAAACGGCGCGGGCAAATCCACGCTGATGAAGATCATCTACGGCGCGGTGCGGCCCGACGAAGGCGAGATCCGCTGGCAGGGCGAAGCCGTGGAAATCGGCAGTCCGGCGGCGGCGCGCAAGCTCGGCATCGGCATGGTGTTCCAGCACTTCTCGCTGTTCGAGACGTTGACGGTGGGCGAGAACATCGCGCTCGCGCTCGACGATAAATTCGACATGAAAGCGCTCGGCAAACGCATCCGGGAGGTGTCGAAGGACTACGGGCTCGATGTCGATCCGCAGCGTCACGTACACAGCCTCACGGTCGGCGAGCGCCAGCGCGTGGAGATCGTGCGGTGTCTGTTGCAGAACCCGCGGCTGCTCATCATGGACGAGCCCACTTCCGTGCTCACGCCGCAGGCCGTTCAGAAGCTCTTCAAGGTGCTGCGCCGGCTCGCGTCGGAGGGCTGCAGCATTCTCTATATCAGCCACAAGCTCGACGAAATTCAGTCGCTCTGCGAGAACGCCACCGTGATGCGCGGCGGACGCGTGACCGGCAACGTCGATCCGCGCCGCGAAACGCAGGCGTCGCTCGCGCAGCTGATGGTCGGCCATTCGCTGCCCGACTACACGCGGCGCGAGCACCGGCCGGGCGACGTGCGCCTTGCAGTGAAAAATCTGTCGGTCGCGAGCCCCGATCCGTTCGGCACCTCGCTCGACAACGTCTCGTTCGCCGTGCACGCGGGCGAGATTTTCGGCATCGCGGGCGTGTCGGGGAACGGTCAGGCGGAGCTGCTCGCGGCGCTGTCGGGCGAGATCCGCGACAAGCACGTTGCCGCCGATGCCGTGTCGATCTGCGGCAAGCCCGCGGCGCGTCTCAGCGCGGGCGGCCGGCGGCGCCGAGGCTTCGCGTTCGTGCCCGAGGAACGGCTGGGCCGTGGCGCGGTGCCCGCGATGTCGCTCGCCGACAACGGCCTGCTCACCGCGCATCGCGAAAATCTGGTGCGCGGCGGCTGGATCAGGGCGAACGCGGTGAAGGCGTTCGCGCAGCGCTGCATCGAGTCGTTCGACGTGCGCTGCGGCGGCAGCCACGCGCTCGCGCAAAGCCTGTCGGGCGGCAATCTGCAGAAGTTCATCGTCGGGCGCGAGATTCTCCAGGAGCCGAAAGTGCTCGTCGTCGCGCAGCCGACCTGGGGCGTCGATGTCGGCGCGGCGGGCTTCATCCGTCAGCAGTTGCTCGATCTGTCGGCGCGCGGCGTCGCGATCCTCGTCATTTCCGAAGAGCTCGAAGAACTGTTCGATATCTGCGACCGGCTCGCCGTGATCGCGCGCGGCAAGCTCTCGCCGGTGCGCAAGACGAGCGAAACCAACGCGGAGGAAGTCGGCCTCTTCATGGCCGGTCTCTTCGACGGCAAGGCCGCGCCCACAGCCGAACCCGACTCACTTCTCAAGCATTAAGCCGATGACCTTTCCCTATCGACTCGAAGCGCGCCCGACGCCCTCGCGCGTCATGCAGCTTGCCGTGCCGGTGGTCGCCGCCGTGGCGACGCTCGTCATCGGCTTTCTGATTTTCAGTCTCGTCGGGCAGGACCCGCTGCGCGCGATGCACGCGTTCTTCATCGAGCCGCTCGCCAGCGTCAACGGCTGGTCCGAGCTCGTGCTCAAGGCGTCGCCGCTGTGCCTGATCGCGCTCGGGCTCGCGGTGGGCTATCGGGCGAACGTGTGGAACATCGGCGCGGAAGGGCAGATGCTGCTCGGCGGCATCGTCGCGGGCGGCATCGCGATTCATGCCGGCGACGCCTCCGGCTGGTGGACGCTGCCGCTCATGATGGCGGGCGGCGTCGTCGGCGGCATGCTGTGGGCGGCGATTCCCGCGCTGCTCAAGAGCCGCTTCAACACGAACGAAATCCTGACGAGCCTGATGCTCACCTACGTCGCGACGCAATTGCTGATCTATCTCGTGAGCGGCCCGTGGCGCGACCCCGAAGGCATGAACTTCCCGATCTCGGCGATGTTCGGCGACGACGCCTTGTTCCCGCGCCTCTACGGCGACTGGCACTGGGCCTGGCTCAAGGGCACGCGCATCAACGCGTCGGTGTTTCTGACGGCGATCGCGATTCCGCTCGTGTGGCTCTTCATGCGCAAGAGCTTCGCGGGCTTCCGGATGAACGTCGGCGGTCTTGCACCGCTCGCCGCGCGCTACGCCGGTTTCTCCGACAAGAAGACGATCTGGACCTCGCTGCTGCTCTCAGGCGGTCTCGCGGGGCTCGCCGGCATGGGCGAAGTCGCCGGGCCGATCGGCCAGCTTCAGGCGGGCTGGTCGCCGGGATATGGCTTCACCGCGATCATCGTCGTGTTCGTCGGGCGGCTGCATCCGGTGGGCATCGTGCTCGCCAGCTTGCTGATGGCGCTGCTTTATCTCGGCGGCGAAGCGGTGCAGACGTCGCTGCAACTGCCGCAAGCGCTCGCGGGCGTGTTTCAGGGCTTGCTGCTCTTCTGTCTGCTCGGCTGCGATCTCTTCGTGAATTACCGCGTCAGGCGCAGGACGAGCGCGCATCACGCCGCATAAGAGGGAGGAACATGGATATCAATCAAGCCAGCAATCTCGCGTCGAGCGCCGTGGTCGCCGCCATCCCGCTGATGTACGCCGGCGCGGGCGAGCTCGTCGCGGAGAAGTCGGGCGTGCTCAATCTCGGCGTCGAAGGCATGATGCTGATGGGCGCCGTCACCGGTTACGCGGTCACGGCGATCACGGGCAGCCCGTGGCTCGGCATCGTCGCGTCGGTGTTCGCCGGGCTCGCGATGGCGCTGCTCTTCGGCTTTCTCACCATCACGATGCTCGCCAATCAGGTCGCAACAGGCCTTTCGCTGACGATCTTCGGCATCGGCTTCTCGGCGTATATCGGCAAGCCGTACACCTCGGCCGCGGTGCGCTCGACCATCGACGCGATGCCGATTCCCGGCCTCGCATCGATCCCCGTGCTCGGCCCTGCGGTGTTCTCGCTGACGCCGCTCGGCTATCTCGCGTTCGTCATGTTCGCGGCGATCGGCTGGTTTCTCTACAAGACACGCGCGGGGCTCGTGCTGCGTTCGGTCGGCGAATCGCCATCGGTGGCGCATTCGGTGGGGTTTCCGGTCGTCGGCGTGCGCTATGGCGCGACGCTTTTCGGCGGCGCGATGGCGGGCATCGCGGGCGGCTATTACTCGATCGTCTATCTGCACGTCTGGCAGGAGCAACTGACTTCGGGGCGCGGCTGGATCGCGCTCGCGCTCGTCGTGTTCGCGACGTGGCGGCCCGGGCGGCTCCTGATCGGCGCGCTGCTCTTCGGCGCGGTGATGGCGCTGCAGTTCTACGCGCAAGCCGTCGGCGTGCCGGTGCCCACGCAATTCCTCGCGATGCTGCCGTATCTCGCCACCATCGTCGTGCTCGTGGTCATCTCGCGCAATCCGAACACGATCAAGCTCAACGCGCCGGCCTCGCTCGGCAAGCCGTTTTTCGCGGCGAGCTAGCGACAGCCGTTGCGGGCGCGCCGCAACGCGGTTTCGTCCGTTTTTTTGGCCGACCACACTCGGACATCGCATTCCCGTTTCAAACACAACATCGACCAGGAGAATCACAATGAATAAACCGTGGCTTAAGGCGATCACCGCGACGGTCGCGCTGTCCGCCACCGTCGCCGCGCTGTCGACGGGCGCGCAGGCGGCCGACGCGCCGGGCGTCGCGTTCGTCTATCTCGGCAATCCGGGCGATGCGGGCTGGACCTTCGCACACGACGCCGGCAGCAAGGAAGCCGAAGCGAAGTACGGCAGCAAGATCAAGATCACGCGCGTGGAGAACGTGCCGGAATCGGCGGACTCGGAGCGTGTGTTCCGCGATCTCGCGAACAAGGGCAACAAGGTGATCTTCGCCACGAGCTTCGGCTATCAGGATTTCGCGCTGAAGGTCGCGAAGGATTTCCCGGACACGATCTTCCTCACGGCGACCGGCTTCAAGAAGGCGAAGAACTTCGGCACCTATGACGTGCGCATGTATCAGGGCGCGTATCTCGCGGGCGTCGCCGCGGGCTATGTGACGAAGACCAACACGCTCGGCTTCGTCGCCTCGGTGCCGATTCCCGAAGTGGTGCGCAACATCAACGCGTACACCATGGGCGCGCGCTCGGTGAATCCGAAGGTCCACACGAAGGTCATCTGGATCAATAGCTGGTTCGATCCGGGCAAGGAAAAGCAGGCGGCCGAAACGCTGATCGGCCAGGGCGCGGACGTGCTCCTGCAGAACACCGACTCCAACGCGACGCTCAACACCGCCGCCGAGAAGAAGGTCTACGCGTTCGGCTGGGATTCGAACATGAAGAAGTTCGGCCCGAGCGCGCATCTGGGCTCGGTGGTCGCGCACTGGGGCGTGTACTACAACGACGTCATCCAGAAGGTCATCGACGGCAAGTGGAAGAACGACCCGGTATGGCTCGGCATTCCGCAGAAGGCCGTCGATCTCGAAGACCTGAACACCGGCGTGATTCCGGCGAAGGCCGCGCAGGCGGTGGCCGCGAAGCGCGACGAACTGCACACCGGCAAGTGGGATGTGTTCAGCGGCCCGATCAAGGATCAGTCGGGCGCGGAGAAGGTGCCGGCCGGCAAGACGCTCACCGATCCGGAATTGCAGCGCATCAACTGGTATGTCGAGGGTGTCGACGGCTCGTTGCCGAAGTAAGCGCTTTTCCGTTCCAAAGCAAAACGCGCCTCGCTTCGCAGCGAGGCGCGTTTTTTCATGACATCGGCAAAAGCGTCAGTCTTCGATGCGCAGTCCCACCTTGATCGTCACCTGCCAGTGCAGGATCTTGCCTTCCTCGACGTGTCCGCGAGTTTCCACCACTTCGAACCAGTGCATGTTGCGCAGCGTCTTCGACGCCTTCGAGAGTGCGACGCGCACGGCGTCGTCGCTCGATTGCGGCGAGGAACCAGTGAGTTCGATCTGCTTATAGACGTGTTCCGACATGGTGTTCTCCTTGTAGTCCCCGAGGGGATGTCCTTCGGGGCATGATGAATCGGCTCAGGCGGCGCGTCGTGCCGCCCGAAGAAGCATGCAATACCGATGCAGCAAGGCACGCGCCATCACGCTCGTCGCGCGTGGCTTCCATTAAAGGACAGGAAAGCGCCGGGGAATAGTCGGGGTTTGCGCGAAGCGCGCGAGCACGCGGCGAGCCTCGTGAGAGAGGCTCGCACGCATCCGGTACTGCGGGGAAAGGTCACGCAGGGATCAACGCAGCGGCCGCGAGGCGGCATCGCCCGCATCCTGGCGGCGGGCGCCGCGGCGTCTGCGCGCCGAAACCGTCGCGCCGAATTCGCTCAGGATCTGCGCGCGCGCACGGCTCGCGAACACGAGGAAACCGAAACCGTTCGCCTCGTACCAGTAGCCGCCGTTCTCGAGACCGTCGAGCGGCTGTTCGAGCGCATTGGTGATCGATTCGACACAGCGCCTGTGCAGCTCGTCGATGGCCGGATACGGCGGCTGCGCGCCTCGTACGCTGCACAGAAGCACATCGAGGCCCGGCAGCACATGCGCGTACAGAACCGGTTCGTCCTGCGCGCGAGCGCGGGCGATCTTCGTGTCTAGCTGACCAAATGGCTTGAAATGCCGAACCACGGCGAGAAAAGACTCGTCGCCGTCGGCCTTCACGCGTTTACGCTTTTTCGGGAAGGACATAAAAACTCGCCTGAAAAAGAATTGCAAGAAACGCAGCGTCCTCATGCGGCCACTCCCGTCTTGGCGCGCCGCACGTCGATCTTTTATAGCGCATCGATGTGATTAGGTCACGGTGAATCGGGCCTGACATTTTTCGTGACCGCTAAGCCGCCGGTGCACGTTGCTGGCGCACGATTCGTGCCGATGACCGTTTGGCGGCCCGCTTGGCATCCCTCTGAGCATCTATCCCAATAATAGTCCTGCTGCTACCCGCGCGAACAGCTTTCATGAAGAAAAAAGCGGGTGGGCGCACCGAGCGGGGCGGGGTGGCAATCTGGAAGACCCGCGCGCGCGGCGCGGGTTCCCGTGAATCGGGCGGTTTTGCCCGCCTAGACGCGCGGCGACTTCTTGAGTTCGTCGCGGATTTCGCGCAGCAGCAGCACGTCTTCCGGCGTTGCCGCAGGCGCCGTTTCGGCCGGCTTGCGCAGGTTGTTGATGAACTTGACCATCAGAAAGATGATGAACGCGAGGATGATGAAGTTGATCAGCGTCGTGATGAACGAGCCGTAGCCGAACACGGCGACGCCCGCGGTCTGCAGATCCTTGTACGAATCGGGATTGCCTTTGAAGGTCGGTGGTATCTGCCCCAGCTTGACGAAGAGATTGGAAAAGTCGAGCCCGCCGGTGGCGAGGCCGACGACCGGCATGATCAGATCCTTCACGACGGAGTTGACGATCGTCGAAAATGCGCCGCCGATGATGACGCCGACTGCGAGGTCCATGACGTTGCCCTTCAGGGCGAAGTTCTTGAATTCCTCAATCATGCTCATGCGCGGCTTCCTCCGGTTTTTTGGGTTGGACGTTGTGCTGGCTCGGACGGCAGCAAGGGCTATGCCATTGAAACACCCGCGAAACGCTGCACATCGCGGGCACCGTCAATGATAGTCAATTCGACTGCGGATCGCCCGCGCGCGTGCGCTGTGTCGCCGAAGCGATCGTCATGCCGCCGGCACGCGGCCCACGCTGATGGCCGCGCAAAAGGCGGCGTGGTCGGCGACCACCTGCGAGCCATAGCGCTCGGCCCACATCGCATAGGCCGCGTCGAGCCGGTCCGAATGCCCACAGTAGCCCGCGATGAGCGCGGCGTCGCCGGTGCGCGCGTGGGCGCGGGCGAGCAGCAGCCCGAGGCACCACGCGTAGAAATCGAAGGTCGCGCCATGCAGCCAGTCGACCGGGATCGAGCCGCGGATCTGCTTCATTTGACGTACGTAGAAATCGCGGCCGGCGATGGTGGTCCAGCCGAGCAGGGCGTCGGAGGAGCTTTGCATGAGCCGCTGCCCGTGCACGACGCGCCGTCCCTGATGCCGGTACGGCTCGTCGAGCGGCGGCACGAAGGGCGCGGCGGCGGGCACGATGCCTTCTTTCACCTGCATGAAAAGCGGATCGCCGAGCGCGCGCCCGACGAGCAGCACGAGATACGCGCGCGTGCCGACGCTGCCCACGCCGACGACGCGATGCGCGACATCCGCGACGTCGTAGCGTTCGAGCATCATCCGCCATTCGCCCGCGATGGTCTGCAAATACGCCTTGAGGCCATCGATCACATGATTTTTCTCGGCGGCGTCGAGCTTCGTGAGGATCGGCGGATCGACCTTGAAGCGATAGCTCTTGCCGGCGGGCTCCGCGATTTTCGCGAGCATCGTCGCGTGCGAGCGCTTCATCGCGCGCTCGACGGTCTTCTCGATGGTGGCTTTTTCCTCCGCATCGAGTTTCGTCGGCGCGTCCATGTGCAACGCGCTCGCATAGGAGCGCATCTGCCAGAGTTCGTAGGGGCTGACTTGCCAGAGCCCGTCCATCGTCGTGCGGTACGCCGCGCACGCCGAGCGCACTGCGCGCTCGCGTCCCGTCGCGTCCACGCCGTTTTCGCGCGCGGCGACATTGATGCTCGCAGTCAGCCGCTTCAGGTCCCATTCCCACGGGCCGACGAGCGTCTCGTCGAAATCGTTCAGGTCGAACACGACGTCCTGGCGCGGCGTGCGAAACAGACCGAAGTTATTGATGTGCGCATCGCCGTCGATGATCACGTTGTGCCCGATCGACGGCGACCTGGCCAGGTCCCACGCCATCACCGTCGCGGAGCCGCGCAGGAACGCGAACGGCGACTCCGCCATGCGTTGCATGCGCAGCGGAATCAGCCGCTCCTGACGGCCCGCGTTGCCCGCGAGCACGCGCTCGACCGGGTCGGGCCGGTCGGGCGCGGGCGTCCAGGCGCCGTGGGCGTCGAACGCGATGGCGTCGCGCAACGCGCGGCCGGCGGCACGGCTTGCTTCAGCCGTGCCGTCGACCGGGGAATTCGCGGAGGTGTCGGGGCGTGTGGACAAGGCGTCTTCTCCTTCGGCGGTGCGGAACGTGGCGGACAGTGCTCGGACGCCCAGCATTCGGCGCTCCCAGGCGGAACGTTTTACACTCGACGCGTCCGAAGCATGAGCGGCGGGGCGTCGCCCACGGCCCGGAGCGGATGACGCGCGGGCACGGCGCACGGGCATAAGAAGTGCTTCTCACGATCCGCCTGAAGCCCCGCAATGCCAACGTGCACTCCCGACGCCCGGTGCGTCATCCTATCGAAGACATCATCTCATGCCGAACGAACTCCGCATTGCCGAAGGCTCGCCGTTCCCGCTCGGCGCGACCTGGGACGGAAAAGGCGTTAATTTCGCGCTGTTTTCCGCGAACGCCACCAAGGTCGAACTCTGCCTTTTCGACGAAAAAGGCGAGAAGGAAACGCAGCGCATCGAACTGCCCGAATATACCGACGAAGTCTGGCATGTCTACGTGTACGGTCTCGAGCCCGGCACGGTCTATGGCTACCGCGTGCATGGCCCCTACGAGCCGGAAGCCGGGCATCGCTTCAATCCGAACAAGCTGCTGCTCGACCCGTACGCGAAGGCGCACGTCGGCGAGCTGAAATGGGACCCGGCCGTCTTCGGCTACACGCTCAATGCCGAAGGCGACGATCTCACGTTCGACGAACGCGACAGCGCGCCTTTCATGCAGAAGTGCCAGGTCGTCGATCAGACCTTTTCATGGACGCACCCCACGCGCGTGCGCGTGCCGTGGGAGCACACGATCTTCTACGAGACGCACGTGCGCGGCTATACCAAGCGGCATCCGGCGATTCCGGAGTCGATGCGCGGCACGTTCGAAGGGCTCGGACAGAAAGAAGTGGTCGAGTACATCAAGAGTCTGGGCGTGACATCGGTCGAACTGTTGCCGATTCACGCCTTCGTGAACGACAGCTATCTGCTCGACAAGGGCCTCACGAACTACTGGGGCTACAACACGATCGGCTTTTTCGCCGCCGATCCGCGATACTTCGCGCGCGGGCCGGGCGTCATCGCCGAGTTCAAGGAGATGGTGGACCGGCTGCACGAAGCCGGGCTCGAAGTGATTCTCGACGTCGTCTACAACCACACCGCCGAAGGCAACGAGCGCGGGCCGACGCTCTCGTTTCGCGGCATCGACAACGCGTCGTACTACCGGCTCATGCCGGAGGAGGCGCGCTATTACATCAACGATACCGGCACGGGCAACACGCTCAACCTCTCGCATCCGCGCGTCCTGCAGATGGTCACGGACAGCCTGCGCTACTGGGTGACGGAGATGAACGTCGATGGCTTCCGCTTCGACCTCGCGACGATTCTCGGCCGCGAGCCGTACGGCTTCGACGAAGGCGGCGGCTTTCTCGATTCGTGCCGGCAAGATCCGATTCTGTCGAGCGTCAAGCTCATCGCCGAGCCGTGGGACTGCGGGCCGGGCGGCTATCAGGTCGGCGGCTTCCCGCCGGGATGGGCCGAATGGAACGACCGCTATCGCGACACGGTGCGCGAGTTCTGGAAGGGCGACGAAGGCATCGCGCCGGAGCTCGCCACGCGCATGACCGCATCGGGCGACAAGTTCAACAAGCGCGGGCGCAGGCCGTGGGCGAGCGTGAACTTCATCACCGCGCACGACGGCTTCACGCTCAACGATCTCGTGTCGTACAACGAAAAGCACAACGCGGCGAACGGCGAGGACAACAACGACGGCCACTCGGACAACAAGTCCTGGAACTGCGGCGCGGAAGGCCCGACGGACGATCCCGAGATCCGCACGCTGCGCGAGCGCCAGAAGCGCAACATGCTCGCGACGCTGCTGTTTTCGCAAGGCACGCCGATGCTGCTCGCGGGCGACGAATTCGGCCGCACGCAGCAGGGCAACAACAACGCGTACTGTCAGGACGACGACATCAGCTGGGTCAACTGGGACATCGACGACGACGGGCGCGCGCTCACCGAATTCCTGCGCAAGCTGACGACCTTGCGTCACACGCTGCCGGTGTTGCGGCGCCAGCGTTTTCTCACGGGCGAGTACCACGAGGACTTGCAGGTCGCCGACGTGAGATGGCTCGGCACGACCGGCGATGAGCTCACGCAGGAGCAATGGGACGATCCGAACATGCGCTGCTTCGGGCTCGTCATCGACGGACGCGCGCAGGCGACCGGCATCCGCAAGCCGGCCTCGGACGCGACGCTGTTGCTGATCGTGAACGCGTATCACGACGTGGTCGATTTCACGCTGCCCGATATTCCGGGCCCGGACGAATGGATCTGCCTGATCGACACGAATGCGCCGATTCGCGAGGAGTTGCCGGAGTTCGGCTCCGACGACGTGTATCAGGTGACGGGCCGCTCGCTGCTGCTCTTCGCGCTCCAGCCGCGCGGCGCGACGAAGCGCATTTTCAAGCGGCTGGAAGAAGCGCTCACGGACGAGGTGCCGCCCGAAAGCGGGGCGGGTTGAGTCTCGGATCGGCAGAGCGACGCGCGCGACCGGTTATCATCTGGTTTTTGCGATAGCGACAGGAGGCGGCGCGAGCCGCCTTCTTTTTTTCCGATGCCCGTATCGATCACGCTTGAAACGACGCTTGAATCAGCGCATGAACGCGCCAGCGCGCGCGCGGCCGCAGCGGCATGATCCTGCACGCCATCCTGCGCGTCGCGGGCTGGGATCAGCTTGAGCGCATCTGGGAATTCGTCGTCGGCTTTTTCAAGTTTCTGTGGGCGTTGCTGCGCTTTCTCGGCGGCGGCGGCTGATGCGCTGATTTTCCTCGCCGAAACGACAAAGGCCCCGCGCAAACGGGGCCTTCGCATTCATGCTGGCGTGGAAAAGTCAGGAATCGCGCCAGCCGTCATCGTTGCTGCCGAGGTCCAGACCACCGCCGCCGCCACCGCCGTTGTCGTTCCAGTCGTTCGAGCCGCTGCCGAAGTCCAGGCCGCCGCCGCCGTTGTCGTTGCCGTTGCCAAAATCGAGACCGCCATTGTCGTTCGACGGACGATCCACAGGCACCTCACGCTCGATCACGCGATCCCTACCGTGCGACAACGCCTGTCCCAGCAGCACGCCGGTAAGCAGGCCGCCCATGCCGCCGCCGAACCCGCCGCCGCCTTGCTGGATGATGACGGGCGGCTGCTGGCCCTGCTGCGGCGGATAGGGTCCTTGCTGAGGATACGGCCCTTGCTGAGGATACGGCTGCTGCTGGTTGCGTCCGAAGCGTTCCGCTTCCTGCGCGTAGGGCGAACCGCCCGGCGCGCCGTTTTGCGCGTAATTCTGCGCGTTCGGGTCGGGCCGGCCATCGGCGCGCGCTTTCAGGCTCTCGACCTGATTCTCCAGGTCTTCGATGGCGTACGGCGGCACCGGATTCTTCGCGTTCGACAACGCCTCGACCATCTCGCGCAACTGCGTCTCCGCGCCTTCCACGTCGCGCAGCAGCGCTTCGTGACCCGGCGCCGTGGAGAGCCGCACGTCGAGCTTGAGCGTGCGCACGTCGTTCAGCAGTTCGGTCGCGCGCTTGAGCTGGGCGCGGCGGTCATCGTCGGCGCGGCCGTCGTCGCGCGTGCGGGCGCGGCGCAGGCCCCAGCGCAGCACGAATGCGATCGCCGCGATCAGCACCGCCAGACCGATCCACGCGCCCATGCCGAGGCCGTGGCTTTGCGGCGCGGGCGCGGCGGCCTGATTCTGATTGAACGGATTCTGCGTGACCGTGCCCGTCGTGCCGCGTGTCGTGCCGTTGTCGGAACGCGGCGAAATGCTGGCGCGCGTCGCGTCGGCCTGAATGCGGGCTTGCGTAGCCGCGAAGCGCGACGGGTCCGTGAAGCTCAGCGACGGATCGAGCGATTTCGCCTGCTGCAGATGCGAAAGCGCGTCACTGTAGCGGCCCTCGCGGTCGAGCACCTGGGCGTAGAGATAATGCGCGTGCGCGTTCTTCGGATGCGCTTCGAGCACTTCGCTCAACTGCGAGTCGGCCTTTTGCCAGTTGCCCTGCGTCATCGACTGCTCGACCTGCTGCGCGGTCGGCACGGCGAACGCGAGCGGGGAAGCGAGCGACAAGGACAACGCCAGAGCGGTCAACATCTTTTTCATGATACCGGCCGGACGCGATGAACGTCCGCCTCCTGTCGATGCAATCGTGTACTGCACAAGGTAGCGCATATTCGTGCGACGCGCCGCTCGCGAGGTAGTTCGCGGCGCGTGCCCGCTTTCCGATATCGGCCCTTACTGCGCCGGCGTGTTCAACTGCTTCTTCAGCGCTTCGAGACGATCTTCGACGGACGGCCCGCGATTGAGTTCGGCGAGCTTGTCGTCGAGTGCCTTGCCCGATTTCTGATCGGCCGAATTCAGGCGCGCATCCGAGCGCGCGTTGGCGAGCTGAACCTTGTCTTCGAGCTTCTGAAAATCTTCGGAAAGATTCTTTCCGCCGATGCCGCCGAGCGCCGTCGCGGCGGTATCTTTCGCGGTTGCGATCTGCTGCTTCGCCTGAAGGATGTTCGAGCGCGCGTTGAGGTCGTTGCGGCGCTGACGCATGTCGGCGATCTGCTTCTTCAGATGATCGACCGACGGCTCCAGCGTCTGCAGTTCGGCCGCGAGCGCGTCGCGTTCGGTTTCGGCGTTCGCCTGCGCCGCGAGCGCTTCGCGCGCGAGGCCTTCGTCGCCCGACTGCAGCGCGCGCTTCGCGCCGTCTTCGTACTTCTTCGCCTTGTCGTTGGCGGCGTCGCGCTTGCTTTGCTGCGTCGCGACCTGCGCTTCGATCTCGATGAGCGAGTTTTCCGCCTTCGCGATGCTTTCGTCGAGCTCGCGCACGATCTGGCGAGCGTCGCGCGAAGGGTCCTGCATGGTATCGGCGGCGTCGTTCAAGAGGCCTTTGACCGTGCGCGTGATGGAATCGAAAAGCGACATGTATTTCTCCTGGATGAAGACGGCGGGGTGCGCGCCCGCCTGCGTGCCACGCGGCTCGAATGTGAGGCGCAAGGCGCGAGATTGCAAGCGCGCAGTGCGACGACGCGCGCACCGGGTTTACCCGCTCATTAGATCATGCCGCGACTTAATCGGGACTTAATGAAGGTTAAGGAGTGTAACGACATGGACGTGCGATGCCGCGACGCGTCCCGCCGATGGCGTGAAGCACGGATGCGCTGCCGTCAGCGTCCGGAACGCGTGCCGTCGGTGAGCGAGGTGTCGTCGCCGGGATCGGTGTCGTGCTCGACTTCTTCTTCGGATGCAGCCGGCGCGGGATGCGAACGTGGCAAGCTGCGCGCCTGCGCTGCCCGCTTGGTCGCGCTCGCCGCCGCCTCGCGGGCCTCGCGCGCCGCGGCTTTCGCGGCGACGCTCTTGAGCGCGGCATTGAGCGCATCGGGTGCTTTCGGCGCGCGCAGGCGGTCGACGATGCCGGCCACCTTGATCTGCTCGCTCGTCGCGTTGAAGTTGAGCACCGCGCGCCGCATGAGTTCGCTCACGCTGATGCCGAGCGTGTCCGCCGTCTGGCTGATGGCCATCTTCTGCGCGGGAGTCACGAAAACAACGATGCGTTCGCTGGGTTTGGTCGTCATGAGCGGCTCGCAAACAGTAAGGCGATCGTAACGGCGATCGCGACTTCGGTTCATCAAACAACGGCACGACAGCGCAACGGCGGGCTCTCGCGGTGTGGCCGGGAACCTGCGATCCGTTCATCCATCATATCGGTTTGTGCGCGGACGTGGGTGTGGCCCACCCCGCATCACGCGCGATGAGCGTCGCGCAAAAAAGGCGCGCGTTCAACGACTTGGGTATTTTCTCATACGGTTGTCCACAAGGCTCTCAACACTTTCTGTGGGTAACTCCTCGAATCATGCCGATTCCACCGCCGCGCGTCATTTACTTACAAAAAATCTCCGGCGGTTTTGTAGTGGCGCCCCCGAATTCTTTAAAATGCCCTGTTACGCTCGGTGAAAGCCGGCCCGCTCATTTGCTCGTCCCGTCTTTGCAGTAGCGCCCACACGGCGCATCGCAGCGCGGCAGCGCGCGCGCTTCACGGCGCGCCAACGAACCCAGTCATGCCTATCATCAAACGACCCGACTCATCGAGATCCTCGCGGCACGATCGCGAACCCCGCTGGAACAGCCTCAACGATGCCAGGCACGCTGACGGCGGCGGACGCGATGGCAACGGCGGCAACGGCCGCGGCGGTCGCAATGGCGGCAACGGCCGTCATGACCGCAACGACAGAAACGATCGCAACCGCCGCTCGCCGTGGGCGCGCATCGCGCTGTGGTTCGGCGGCATCGCGGCCATCGGCGCGGTGGTCGGTGCGCTCATCGTCGGGTACGCGCTCGTCGTCATGGAGCCGAATCTGCCGTCGCTCAACGCGCTGATCGACTATCGGCCGAAGGTGCCGCTGCGCGTCTATACCGCCGACCACGTGCTGATCGGCGAATTCGGCGAGGAGCGCCGCAGTCTCGTGCGCTTTCAGGACATCCCCGATCAGATGAAGAAGGCCGTGCTCGCGATCGAGGATTACCGCTTTTACGATCACGGCGGCGTGGACTTCATCGGCATCCTGCGCGCGGGCGTGACCGATCTCATGCACGGCGGCGCATCGCAGGGCGCGAGCACGATCACGATGCAGGTCGCGCGCAACTTCTTCCTATCGAGCGAAAAGACCTATACGCGCAAGGTCTACGAGATGCTGCTCGCCTACAAAATCGAGCGCGCGCTCACCAAAGACCAGATTCTCGAGCTGTACATGAACCAGATTTATCTGGGCGAGCGCGCGTACGGCTTTTCGGCTGCGGCGCGCGTGTACTTCGGCAAGGATCTGAAGGACATCACGCTTGCCGAAGCGGCGATGCTCGCGGGCCTGCCGAAAGCGCCGTCCGCGTATAACCCGGTCGTCAATCCGAAGCGCGCGAAGGTGCGTCAGCAGTACATCCTGAAGCGCATGCTGGATCTGAACTTCATCACGCGCGCGCAGTACGATCAGGCCGCCGCGGAAGAAATCCATACGAAGTCGGGCGGTACCGAATACGGCGTGCATGCCGAGTATGTCGCCGAAATGGTGCGGCAGATGATGTACGCGCAGTACAAGGAAGAGGCCTACACGCGCGGCCTCACGGTCACGACGACGATCGATTCCGCCGATCAGGACGCCGCGTACAAAGCCGTGCGCAAGGGCGTGATGGATTACGAGCGGCGTCACGGCTATCGCGGGCCGGAGGGCAACATCAGCCTGCCGTCGAATGCGGACGACCGCGCCGAGGCGATCGAAGACGCGCTCGTCGATCATCCCGACAATGGGGAGCTCGTCTCGGCGGTCGTCACGGCCGCGAGCCCGAAGCAGGTGACGGCGCAGTTCGTCGGCGGCGATACGGCCAACGTTTCGGGCGAAGGCCTGCGCTTCGCGGCGGCGGGGCTGCGCAGCAACGCGTCGAAGGCGCTTGCGATCAAGCCGGGCGCGATCGTGCGCCTCACGCAGGACGCCAAGGGCAACTGGCAGATCACGCAACTTCCGCAGGTCGAAGGCGCGCTCGTGTCGATGACGCCGCAGGACGGCGCGATCCGCGCGCTCGTCGGCGGTTTCGACTTCAACAAGAACAAGTTCAATCACGTGACGCAGGCCTGGCGTCAGCCGGGTTCGAGCTTCAAGCCGTTCATCTATTCGGCCGCGCTCGACAAGGGCATCGGACCCGCGACCATCATCAACGATGCGCCGCTGTACTTCCCGGCGGCGGGCGGCGGCGACGCATGGGAGCCGAAGGACGACGACCAGCCCGACGGCCCGATGTCGATGCGAACCGGCCTGCAGAAGTCGAAGAACCTCGTGTCGATCCGCATCCTGTCGTATATCGGCACGAACTACGCGCAGGACTTCGTCACGCAGAAGTTCGGCTTCGACAAGGACAAGACGCCGCCTTATCTGCCGCTCGCGCTCGGCGCCGGGCTCGTTACGCCGTTGCAGCTTTCGGGCGCATATTCGGTGTTCGCGAACGGCGGCTATCGCATCAATCCGTATCTGATCGCCGACGTCGCCGATGCGCGGGGCAGCGTGATCTCGCGCGCGAGTCCGCTTGTCGCCGGCAGCAACGCGCCGCAGACGCTGGAGCCGCGCAACGCGTACATCATGAACAGCCTGTTGCATACGGTCGCGTCGCAGGGCACGGGGTCGGGCACCAACGTGCTCAAGCGCAACGACCTGCAAGGCAAGACCGGCACGACCAACGACGCGAAAGACGGCTGGTTCGCGGGTTATCAGAAGCAGCTCGTCGCGGTGGCGTGGATGGGTTACGACCAGCCGAAGACGCTCGGCAGCCGCGAGTTCGGCGCGCAGTTGGCGTTGCCGATCTGGGTCGAGTACATGGGACGCGCGCTGCGCGGCATTCCGCAGGAGCAGATGGCCAAGCCTGACGGCATCACGACCGTCGACGGCGAACTGTTCTACGCGGACCGCACGCCGGGCGCGGGCTTCGTCGCGAGCATCGGGCTGGATAACACCAACCCGATGGCGGGCGACGCCACCACGATGGGCGGCGTCGGTCCGGCGGGCATGCAGGCGCCGCCCGCGCCGCCAGTCACGACCGACGAGCGTAAGCAGATCATGGATCTGTTCAGCAAGCACTGACCGTCTGCTTGTCGTCGAGCGCAAAAAAAGCGCGCCGGGTGTGAGCCCGGCGCGCTTCGCTTTTGGGGATGACGTTTATTGACCGACCGTCGCCGCCGATTTCACCGCGCAGGTCACGTCGAGCGTGGATTTGTCCGCGAACGTGAGGGTGAGGGGAATCGTCGAGCCGACCTTGAGCGGCTTGCCCGGTTCTTCGAGCATCAGGTGATAGCCTTTCGGCGCGAAACTCAGCGTGCCGTGCGCGGGCACATCGACGGATTCGACATGCGACATCGTCGCCGTGCCGTTCTTCGTTTCCGACTTGTGCATCATCGCCATGCCAAACGCGGGCGTTGCGGCGGCGGTGATCGTCGCGGGCTTGTCGCCGTTGTTCGCGACGGTGAAGTAGCCCGACGAAGGCAGATTCGGCGGCATCGCGCGAACCCAGCAGTCGCGGGCCTCGAGCGACGCGGCCTGAGCGAAGGAAGCGCAGGCGAGCGCGCCTGCGAGTACAGCGATCTTTTTCATTCTGTTCTCACTTGACGGTGAAGTTGTAATGACCTTGCGTGCGATGCCCGTCCGCCGCGACCGCGGTCCATTGCACCTTGTAGACGCCCGGGGCGAGATCGCCGAGCGCGACGCTCATGTGCTTCTTGTCGTTGGCGTCGACGATGGATTTCGCCGTGTTGACCTGCGTGCCCTGAGCATTGGTGACGATGAGCTTGCTGAAGGTCGGTTCGAGCGCCTCGCCGAAGTCGATCGCGACTTCGTGCGGTGCGCCGACAGTCGCACCGGGGCCGGGGTTTTGAATCTTCGGCAACGCATGCGCGAACGCGAGTTGCGCCGAGCCGATGAATGCGAGGGCGAGCGCGCCGCGCATGATCGATGATGAAAGCATGATGTGTCCTTGCGTGCCCGAAGCCGTTCGGTCATCGAGCGATGTGTGCGAAGTGCAAATGGAAGGCGTGTGTGCGCCCGTGCGACTCAGGCGACAGCGGGCGGGGCGCGCGGTTGCGCAAAGGCAAGCCACGCGCGACGCGGCGCGTCGGCGCGCAAGGGCGCAGCGAAAACCTCGCGCGGCGAGAATGTGAAGCCGGCCGTATCGAGCGACGAGGGCGGTGTGGGCGCGTGCGCGATGAGGTCGCAGTAGTCGCATGCCCGCAGATGATCGGCGACGCCGTGTTGCGGATGCTGCGGCGCTTGTGCGTTCGTCGCGCATACCGAAGCGAGCAGCGATTCGATGCGTGCATGTTCGAGCGTCTGCGATGCGGCGGGCGCGAGCGAAAGCAGCAGCATCGCGCATAGTGCCGCGAACCCGCCGATCTTCCTCATGATGCTCCGACGCAATTGCTGCATGCCGCGCTCGATACGATGATGAACGAACGATTATGCCACGCGTGTTTCGATGCACTTCGGCGCGCAGCGCGATGCTTCGACGCAGCCTCGCTATCTTTCTTCGCTTCGAAGCAAACGAGGCATTGCGCCCAACTAAGCGATGGCTTATAATCTTTTCTTCGACGGACGCGGGGTGGAGCAGTCTGGCAGCTCGTCGGGCTCATAACCCGAAGGTCGTAGGTTCAAATCCTACCCCCGCAACCAACACCGTCCAGCATCACATCGAAAAGCCCGGTCAAGCCGGGCTTTTTGCTTTTCATCGCCGTGATATCGACGCCTTCGACACCCCCCGCCGAAGTCGCATTTGCACCGGTTCATGGCCGACTCGCACGTGGCCGCATCGCATGCGCATGTCAAAATCGCGAAGATGCGGCGCTGCATCCCCACGCGCCCACTCAATCCAGGTACACGCAAAAGGAGTCGCCCGCTCATGGACATTCCACACGTTCTGCAGGCCATTGCGCATCAGGAGCGCACGCTCGTGTTCCCGCAGTTCCATGCCGACCATGCATGGCAGATCGGCACGCAATTGCGCGAGATGGCGCTGGCGCGCGATGCGGCCGTCGTGATCGACGTGCGCACGTTCGGCCGCAAGCTCTTCTATTTCGCGCTCGACGGCACCACGCCCGACAACGCGCGCTGGGTCGAGCGCAAGTCGCGCACCGTCGAGCATTTTCACCGCAGCTCCTATGCGCTCGGCCTCGCGCTGCAGCAGGCCGGGACGACGCTCGCCGAGAAGTACGGTCTTCAAACCGCCGAGTTCGCCACGCATGGCGGCGCGTTTCCGTTGCGCGTCGCAGGCGCGGGCGTGATCGGCTCGGTGGCGGTGTCGGGACTGCCGCAGCGCGACGATCATCAGATGGTCGTCGAGGCACTGTGCGCCGTGCTCGGCGAAAACTTCGGCAAGCTGTCGCTCGGACACGAGTGAAGGCCATCGCTTCGAACGACAAGCGACAAACGACGAACGACAAACGAACGAATACGACAACACGATGCGCTCAACCGCTTATGTGCTCCTCGCCATCGCGATCGTCGCGGAAGTCATCGCGACGTCCGCGCTGCGCGCCTCCGATGGCTTCACGCGCGCGCTTCCCGCAGCCATTGTCGTGGTCGGATACGGGCTGTCGTTTTATCTGCTGTCGCTGACACTGCGCGCGCTGCCCGTCGGCATCGTGTATGCGGTGTGGTCGGGCGCGGGCATCGTGCTCATCACGCTCGTCGCCGCGCTGCTCTTCAAGCAGACGCCCGATTTGCCCGCCATGTTCGGCATGGGCCTCATCGTCGCGGGCGTCGTCGTGCTCAATGCGTTCTCGAAAATGAGCGCGCACTGAAGGCGCGCCCGGTCGCGCTCACTTGCAGCGCACGATCATCGAGCGATTCTTGACGTTCGCCGAGATCACGTTGCTGATGCCGCCGCCGGTCGGGCCGCCTTCCTCGTTGTCCTTCGAGACGATGTCGTAGCCCGTCGCGCCGCATTTCTTGCCGGCGAGCACGTAGCAGCTTCCCCAGCTCGATCCGGCATCCGCGCCGCTGCAGTTGACGGCGTAGCCGGTCTGTCCGTCAGGCAGATTGATGAGCGATGCCTCGTTCGACGACGCACACGCGCCCAGGCTCGCGAGCGCGACGGCAGCCGCGCCCAACGCGAGCGCGCGCAACGACACGAAACGCGAAACGGCGCCGCCATGCGCGACGCGTGCGGAGATACGGCGCATGCGCCGACCGGGTTGCTTCATCTTTACCTCGTGAGATCGAATGGCGATGCGCGCCGCCCGTCGCGGCTTCGCGGCGAGGGCGCTTTTTGAGATGTGCATTGTCCCATACGCGGCTTACGCGACACGTAAGCGGATGTTAGCGGCGGCTTCGGGCGCGCCACTTGCGAAAGCAAAAGGCACACGCCCGCATGCGCCCATCTTGGCCGATGAACTATTTTCCGGATCGCGCGCCTTATTTCATTGCACTTCCGGTTGGAATTGCCAGTCCGGAGAACCACGAAACCGCGCATGCGGCGCGCACGAAAAGGGAGAGAAAGACATGGCGGAACGAGTCACGGGGCCATATCGAGGGTATTACATCAGCGCTTCGGCGCGGCTCGTGCAGACACAAGGCGAAAGCGGAAGCGATGGCGGAGCGCCGATCTACGTCGGCTCAGTGAGTCTCGCGCGCGGCGGACCGGACGACGTGCATCGCTTCGAGGCGCTCGTCGATCTCGGACCCGAGCAGCGCTTCGCGACCGAAGAGGAAGCGCTGGAACATGTGGAGCGGGCGGCGCGCGAGTACATCGATCGATTGCTGCACTCGACATGATGCGCCCCATTCATCTTCGGCACGCGGTGCTGTACGACGTCGCGAATTGCCTCATCGATCTGTTTCCGAGCGGTGCCGACGTCGCGGAAATCGGCCACGAGTCGGCGCCCGCGCTGTTCGTGAGTTGGCGCACGGGCGGCGTGGCGAATCATCCCGGCAACATCGCGTGGGGCGTGCATTACCGCTTCGACGCGCAAGTGCTGCGCGACTATCCGCATCTGCCCGAAGCCGCGCGCGACCGCGTCTGCGAACGCGTGCGCGACATGAGCCGCCTGCTCGACTTCAATTACGCCGATCCGCTGGCGAGCTCGCTGCTCGTCGTGGATGTCGACGAATCCGTTCTCGCCGCTTAGGTCGCCGCGACAGGCGAGGTGCTGGACCGCACGGCGCGAGCGCGAGTACCATAATCGCCGAATCGATTGGTGCGATCGTTTGCGGCGCCGCAAACAGACTCGCCTCGGTGACGCAACAAGCGCTTGAACGTAGCCGGCCGCCACGCCCAGCAACGAGACAATCATGAATATTCGATTCCTCCCGGACGCGCCCGATTATCGCGATTCCAACCTGACCGTCGAATTCGCCGCGCTCGTCGATGGCAGACGCGTGCCATGCGCGATATCGGTGGAGGCGCTGGAAGATCATTTCGGCGCGCAGACATATGACAGCGCCGGCTGGATCGGCGCGTTCGCTGCAGCACGTCCGCATATCGAAGCGGTGGCGCGCGAGCACTTGCGCGTGACCAACGGCATGCCCGTGCTGCTGAAAAGCGGCCATTTCCCGCCGGGCCGCGTGACCGTCTGATGCGTCGATCGCGTCATTAACGCAGCGCGGCATTCTTCTTCTTACACGGCCGATGTAAGACCTCCATCGCGCTGCTCGTCCTATCGCTGCGGGAGATGTCGCGCCGTCTTCCGCGCGATCGCGCAACGGAGTACCATCCCGATAACACGCCGTACGCGATGCGATTCGCTCGGCACATTACTTGCTCAACGGCATGCGCTGTCCAGAGCAACCATTATAAAAATCGCGCGGGGTCGTCATGCTTCAATCCTTTGTTCACTCGCTTATCGAGTCCAATGCGCTATGGCTCATCTGGGCAGCCGTCGGTGTGCTGATTCTCGGCTTTTGCATCGTGTTCGCGTCGGTCGTGCTGCGCGAATCGGACGAGCCGCTTTATCGCGCTGCATCGCGTCGCGACGACGACAGCAAGATGACCGTCTGAGCGCGCGCGCACGCGCCGCCATTTGACTTCGAGAGGGGCGCTGCCGACAATGCCTCGCATGGAACCGCAGCAGCGGCGCACCGAGCAAAGACGCGAGCAGCGTCACGCGCTGCGCGAGCGCATACTTGAGGTTTCGCGAGCGATCGTGAAGCGCGAAGGGTTCGCATCGCTCTCGATGAGAAAGCTGGCCGAGGCCATCGACTATTCGCCCGCCGCGCTCTATCTTCATTTCAGGAGCCGCGGCGAGATCGCGCGCGCGTTGCGCATGGAAGGGCACGCGAGTCTTCATGACGCGTTTCTCGCGCAGGCGACGATCGCCGATCCGGCCGCGCGGCTGAACGCGATGGCGCGCACGTATGTCGAATTCGGGCTGGCCGAGCCCGAGACGTATCGGCTGATGTACATGGAATCCGCAGTGTGCGCCGAGCCCGACGCGAACGGCGCCGGCCGCGTGGACAAGGCGGCCGAGTCAGGCGCGGCGACGCTTTCGCTGATCGCGGACGCGTTCGTCGAGTTGCGCGCGGCCGACCGGCTGCCGCCGCACGCCGCGCCGCTCGCCTGCGCGGAAGGGCTGTGGGCGAATCTGCATGGCATCGTCGCGCTGAAGCTGAATGGCGCGCCGTTGCCGGAGACGCCGGCCGCGACGCTCGTCGAGTTGTCGCTCGATGCGTGGTTCGCGCCGGTCGACCGAATTGAAGCGCGAGGCGCCGAACCTCGAAACCGACCCGACACTTCAACACGATGACCACCGAAGACATCCGTATCGACACCGCCAACGGCATCGGCTTCATTGCGCTCGATCGTCCGAAGGCACTCAACGCGCTGACCCCGCCGATGCTGCGCGCGATCAGCGAGGCATTGCGCGCCTGGCGGCACGATCAGGCGATCCGCGCCGTCGTCGTCTACAGCCCGCACGTGCGCGCGTTTTGCGCGGGCGGCGACATCCGCTTCCTCTACGAGTCCGCGAAGGCGGGCGAGCGCGACGCGATCGACGCGTTCTTCATCGACGAATACAAGCTCAACCACGCGATCTTCACGTTCCCGAAGCCGTATGTCGCGGTGATGAACGGCGTGGTGATGGGCGGCGGCATGGGCATTTCGCAGGGCGCGCATCATACCGGCGGGCTGCGCATCGTCACGCAGTCGACGAAGATGGCAATGCCCGAGACGCGCATCGGCCTCTTTCCCGATGTCGGCGTGAGCTGGTTCCTCGCGCGCGCGCCGGGCGCGATCGGCCGGTATCTCGCGGCGACCGGCGCGAGCCTCGCCGCCGCCGATGCGCTCTATGCCCGCATGGCCGACGCTTATCTCGACGATGGCGCGTTGCCGGGCCTCGTCGAGTCGTTGCGGCATCAGCGTTTTCTCGATGGCGTGGAGATCGTGCGCTTCGTGCAGACCGAAACGACCAAGCACAAGGTCGCGCCGATCCCGGAGAAGAGCGAGCTCGCCGCCGCGCGCACGATGATCGACAAGCATTTCGCGGCGGGCAATGGCGCGTCGATCATCGCGTCGCTGGAGCGCGAAGCCGACAACGGCAACGACTGGGCGAAGCGCACCGCGGCCGAGCTGCGCGAGCGCTCGCCGCTTTCCGTCGATATAGCGCTGCAGCAGGTCGATCGCGCGAAATTCTCGACGATGGCCGAGACGCTGCGCCGCGATCTCGATCTCACGCGCACGACGTTCGAGCGCGGCGACGTGCTGGAGGGCATCCGCGCGCGCATCGTCGACAAGGACAACGATCCGCGCTGGAAGATCGCGCGCGCCGAAGACGTCAACGCCGCGGATGTGGATCGCATGTTCGAAAGCGCGTGGACGCCGGCGGCGCATCCGCTGCGGCTTTTGAAGGACTGAAATGACGAAGCGGCCCGAGCGGGCCGCTTTTCGATTCGAGCGCTCGTCGCGGCTCAGCGCGAGTCGCTGCCCGCCATGAAGGCGCGCATGAAGACGAGCGCGCCCCAGCCCCAGATCGCATTGGCGATGAAGCTCGGCGCGAGGCGCGGCAGCATGTTGCCGCTCGGCCAGATGCCGCGCGCCGGGTCGATCACGAACGCGCCGACCGCCGTCAGCACGATGCCGCCGAAGACGAGTGCGCCGATCCACGGCGCGCTGTGATCGGGTGCGACGCGCAGAAGCCACGCCATCAGGACGGCGAAGACCGAACTCCACAGCGCGTTGGCGATGAATTCGGGAATGCCGAGCGGCAGGAACGGCGTGGTGGAAAAGCCGGCCGGATCGACGAGTCCCGCCGCGTGCAGCAGCGCCAAAGTCGATTCGCGAAAGAACAGCGCGGCGAGGAAACCAGAAACGAACGGCAGGATGACTTTTTGCATTGGCTGGACCGCCTGGAAGCCGAGGGCGCGGTGCTCTCCGATTATCGAAACGAGCGCCATTATAGTGGCGTCGCGCGCGTTTCCTGGCCGCTTGGTTGCCATGGCCGCGCTATTTCGCGATCGCGTCGCTCGCCGGACTGTGATGCAGCATGCGGTCGCTGTTGGGCGGCGGGCTGGGTTTCTTGACGGGCATGTTGTCGGGATTGTCGGGGCGCGTCGCGCTCGCGGACGGCGCGCCGGGGGCGCTCGGCGGTTTCACCATCGATGCGGTGTCGTCGGGGCGGGTGGTTTGGGCGTGGGCGGGGAGGGTCGTCAGGAGCATCAATGCTGCTGCCGCGAGAGGGTGCCGAATCATGGTGGTCTCCGCGAGGGCGAGACCTGAGTGGCGTGCATCCGGCGTGCCCGGCAGGGGCTTGAAATGCAAAAAGCCCAGTCGAATGACTGGGCTCAGACTGCTGACAAAGCCCAGGCTCTTGCCAGGGTTTTGTCGTTAAATGAGCGTCATGCTCAAGAACTCGTGTCCAAGGACCACTTGCTGCGCAAGATCGATGCGGCGGTGGATTTCGTCGCGACCGCGTTCGATCTGCTTTGCCGCCGCTTGCTAGCGGTATTCGTCAATCTCCACGGTCCCGCCGAGCGACTCCATCATTGTGCGGATGTCATCCGGGACGTCTGGTTCGCGATTGCCGCTCTCATTGTTCCAGTAGCACCAAAATCTTACTTCTACGCCTTCGCGGGCAAGCAGGTCACGAAGACCTGGCCGTGACAAGTTTAGGCGTTCGGCAAGATAGCGTAGATGGGGTTCGAGTTGATCACTAAGAACAAACAATTTGCTTCCAACGCCCCATAGACCGACTCGCCCCGGCGTGCGGCTTGGTCGACCGGATGGTGTAATGAAGTACTGGCCTTTCGAAATCGCCGTGTCCGGCTCAACGCCAAAATAGGCGGTCCAGAATGAAGGCGTTACTGAATCACCCATTACATGAAACGTCGCGTGTGCGAGTTGATGCTCACTCATCAGAAATCCCTGTTAGTTGGCCCAGTCATGGAAGTTGGCGACAAAATTGCCATTGAAATAGACATCGCCGTTGTCATGCCAAATAACGTTATCCGCCGGTCCGAGGCCATTATCAGGTTTGAAGTCGTGAAGGATATCGCCAAACCTTTTGTAATCGTAGCCAAGCATCTTCGCTGCGAAGCGCGGATTATTTGTGCTCGCTGCAAGTTGCTCAGCATCGCCGCTCAGGTCGCTCGGTACATACTCGAACGGCTCCGCATTACTGAGCAACGAGCCGCCGTCACTGTCGTCGGCACCTTCGAAGCTCTTGAGCATCGAATCGCCGCCGCTTTCGTCGTCCGAACCCGCACCGCCAGGCACGGCCCCGGCGCCTGCTTCGGTAGCGCCCAGCCAATCGAAACCGCTGCCGCCTCCGCTGATCGCGCCACGCGAGCCGGATGCGAAATCGCGCACTGAATCAAGGCCCGAGGCGAGCATATCGGAACCAAAGCCCGATTCGCCTCTGGCGCGTTTGAGCGCCGCGAATTCGTGCAGGTCCAAGACTTCGTCGTTCCTGGCTTTGAAGCAGACGCCGCCGCCTCGTTTCGGCCAATACTGCGGCGCATACCACTTGTACACCTCTTGCCCGCTCCACCAGTATCGTTGGCGATTGATGGCGGGCACGAGGCGGCCATCCTGAACGGCGCGGCGCAGCACGCGCGTGATGCCGTCACCATCGACCGGAACATCCCGACTCGATACCCGCAACTCATGACGGATGAAATCGACATACTGGCGGAATTCGGTACTCAGGTAAGTGCTGCGTCGATCGATGCGCGGCCGAAACAGCCGGTCGAAATCCCGACGGTCCTGCTTAATCTGCCTCTCTTGCTCTGTCTGCTTATCCTCGCGCTCTTCGTAGGACAGATCCCCGTATGGGTGAGTGCGCCACATAAACCAGTCGATCTGATGAAATTCACGCCGAGTCATCAGCGTGCATTGCCAGCCGAAGCCGCCTGACAGCGGCACATACAGCGCATTGAACGAGCGGCCCCATTTGGGAAACGCCATGTCACCTCCATATTTGACAGGATTGCTAATTCTAATAGGCGGCAATTTGCTGTCAGTGGAGGCGTCCCAAAAACGAAGTAGTCGAAACCGGACTAATCGCTGAGAACGGAGCGAAGAGCGACACGCCCGGGCGCATCGCGACAGCGCGCGGGTCCCGCAGCCATACGTCGGAATAAGGACTGTGGTTGTAAATCTGCGAAGACGAAAGAAGCAGTCGACAATTGACCGGATCCGTTCACAACGTGGTTACGCAAGAGCCATAAAGCAAAAAGCCCAGTCGCGATGACTGGGCTTTTTGCTTAAATTCTCTGGGGTGGCTGATGGGACTCGAACCCACGACGACAGGAATCACAATCCTGGACTCTACCAACTGAGCTACAGCCACCACTGTTACCGCGATCTCGACTGCTTCAGAACAGCAGCAGCAATCGAGAAGCGAGATTATACGAACAAAGATTGCGCTTGCCTAGTCCCTTTGAGCATCTTTTTCCGACGCACGCGCCATCACGATTCGATTGCTTCGACGGCCTCGCGAAGATGACCGCGCGCCTCGTCGAAAATGCCGAGATCGCCCGTGGCGAGGCGGCGGCTGTCCGACAGCACGCGACGCCATCCGCGCGCACCCGGCACGCCGCGATAGAGCCCGAGCGCATGCCGCGTCACCGCGCCGAGATACGTGCCGCGCGCGAGTTCATGGCGCGCATAGTCGATCAGCTCCGCTTCGATTGCTTCGCGCGAGGGAACCGGCGTATCGGCGCCATAGAAGCGCGTGTCGACGCCCGCGAGCACGTACGGATTGTGATAAGCCTCGCGCCCGAGCATCACGCCGTCGACGTGCTTCAGATGTTCCTCGACTTCGTCCAGCGTCTTGATGCCGCCGTTGATCGAAATCTCCAGATGCGGGAAGTCGCGCTTCAGCCGATAGGCGTACTCGTACTTGAGCGGCGGAATCTCGCGATTCTCCTTCGGGCTCAAACCTTTGAGGATCGCGTTGCGCGCATGCACGATAAACACCTCGCAGCCGGCATCGGCGATGGTGCCGACGAAATCGCGCACGAACTCGTAATCCTCGACCGTATCCACGCCGATGCGATGCTTGACCGTCACCGGAATGGACACCGCGTCGCGCATCGCCTTCACGCAATCCGCGACGAGTTGCGGCTCTTTCATCAGGCACGCGCCGAATGCGCCGCGCTGCACGCGTTCCGACGGGCATCCGCAGTTCAGATTGATTTCGTCGTAGCCCCATTGCTCGCCGAGCTTCGCGCTTTTCGCGAGATCGGCCGGCTCGCTGCCGCCGAGTTGCAGCGCAACGGGCGCTTCGGCGGGCGTGAACGCGAGATGGCGCGCGACATCGCCGTAGAGCAGCGCGCCCGTCGTCACCATTTCCGTGTAGAGCCATGCGTGGCGCGACACGAGCCGGTGCAGGGACCGGCAATGGCGGTCGGTCCAATCCATCATCGGAGCGACGGATACGCGGCGGGGGCTGATCTTCGATACGGCTGACATGAATGACGGCGGCCGCGCTTTCGGGCGAACCACTTGAATCTGAAGGGGAATCCGCAATTTTACCGCAGCGCGGCAGTTCGGTCGCAAGCACGCGCCTCCGGCGCAAACGCAAACCGCCGCGCGCCCACCGTGCTAGCATTTTCAAACCACCCCGAAAAGACGACATGGGAGGCAGCTATGGCTACTTTGGCGATCGACGGCGTGCGCTGGACCAATGACCGCGTGACCAGCGTGCGCTGGGGCAGTTTCGATCCGGGCACGAACGCGTGGACCACGCCCACCACCATCGTGGATGTCCAGCAGGTCGTGGACGCCATCAAGAGCGGCAAGGAAGTCCGCACGCTCTTCATCCTGGGCGGCCGCAGCTTCCTCGGCCCGAAAGTCGCCGCGCTGCCGTATGCGAACGGACATATCGGCATCGAGGCGCGCGTGCAGGACGGGCAGATCGAGAAATCGCTCGAAGACCTGCCAGCCGTGTGAGCCGCCTGCGGAGGACGCGCGGAGACAAGCGTTGAATCGAGAACAGGCGCTCCGGTTCGAGACCGAGTTCATGCCGCGCATCGCCGAGCGCGTGACGCGTATCGTCGGTCACGGCGTGCGCGTCGCCATCCTTCCGTATGAAAGCCCGCTCGTGCCCACGCGCCTGCACGTGAGCGCCGGCCGCGCACCGGGCGAGGGCAAGGATGAGGACGACGGGCACCGGCATGTCTATCGCTGTGCGCTCAACGTTTTCCTTACCTGGGACGACGAGGAAATCGAGCGTCTGCTCGGCGCCGGCGGCGAGGTCCGTTTCCTGCGCTATCTCGATGCAATCGCAGCAAAGCTCGACGCCTGGCAGGGCGCGCGCGAAGTCGATCTCGCCACGCGCTCGCAAGCGGAACCGTCGGTGCTGTTCGGCGGTCTGGACTTCGAAGCCTGATCACGGCGGCCGGCTGCCGCCCCTTAGCGCCCGTTCAGCCGGCGCATCGCATCGCCGGTGCATGCACATCGCGCATCGCCGGCCGGGCGCATCAACGTGAACGAGGAGGTCGGTATGGCATCGTCGAATGAAGGCAATCTGCGCGCATTCGTGCAGACCGCGGAACAGGCGGGCGGCTTCGTCTGGGTCATCGCGCTCGTCGATTTCAACGCGCGCGAAGTCAAACGCGCCATGGTGTCCGAAGAGAATTTCGCCACGGCCGACGCGGCCCGCGACGCGGGCAACGATCGCCTGAAAGGGATGTCGAACGACCGCTGACCGTCACGGCGCGCGCTCGAGACGCACTCACTTGGTTGCGATCACCATCGAATCCGGTCCCGCCAGGGGTTCGACGCGCGCCGTCGCAAAGCCGGCTTCCTTCATCCACGCGCAGCATTGCGCGCCGGTGTAGTCGAAGCCGCCCGGCGTCTCGATGAGCATGTTGAGACTCATGAGCAGGCCGAACGCGTTCCGGCGGCGTTCGTCGTCGATGATCGCGTCGTACACGATGAGACAGCCGCCCGGCGGCAGCGCGGCGTGGCATTTCGCGAGCAGTTCGAGTTTTTGCGTCAGGTTCCAGTCGTGGAGGATATGGCCCATCACGAGCACGTCGGCCGAAGGGCAGGCGTCCGCGAAGAAGTCGCCGGGATAGAAGTGCAGCCGGTCCTGCAAGCCGTGCGCGGCGACGTAGTCCTCGAAAACCGGGCCGACCACCGGCAGGTCGAAGCCGCCGCCCGTCAGATGCGGATGCGCCAGCGCGACCTGCACGGGCAGCGCGCCCTGCGCCGCGCCGATATCGATGAACGTGCGGTACTCGCTCCACGGAAACTGCCGTGCGATCGCCTGGGCCGCGCCCATGCTGACGCCGCTCATCGCCTGAAGAAAGCCGCGCAGTCGCACGGGATCGCTATAGAGCGCTTCGAAGAGATTGCCGCCGTGCTTCGCTTCGTTTTGCGGCAAACCGGTGCGCAACGCCTCGGTGAGCGATCCCCAGAACGGATAGAGACGCGCGTTCGCCATCTCCAGCAGTCCGCCGACGTACGAGGGCTTGTTGCGGTCGAGGAAGAAACCGGCATCGGTCGCGTTCGCGTAGCGGCCGTCTTCGCGCGTGAGCAGATCGAGCGCGACGAGCGTATCCAGAAAATCGAGCTTCGCACGCGGATGCAGTTCGAGCGCCTGCGCGAGTTCGTCTGCGGTGCGCGGGCCGTTCGCCAGTTCGGTGAACACGCCGAGCGCGACCGCGGAGAGCAGCGCCTTCGACGCCCAGAAACCCATGCCGATTTGCAGCACGCGCTGCGGATCGAGGCTGGCGTTCGTGGAATCTTGCGCGTCCTGCATGATGCGCCTCCTGTCGAAAGTACGACGAATGGCGGTTCGATTAACCTGTAGGCAAGCCTGAAGGTCTGCGTAACTCTAGGTGGCGCGCGTGCCGGGTTCAAGCCGATATGTGGCCGGTGACACTCAGCGAGAACGTTCGATGTTTTCGAACGTGTGCGCCGGGCGCATCGTACGGCAGGGCGCGAAAGCGCACCCATAATGCTTTCACACTGATCAACGTTCACAAGGAGAACGTCATGAATCGCTTCGAAGGCAAGACAGTTCTGGTCACTGGTGGCAACAGCGGCATCGGTCTCGCGACGGCGCAGGCATTCGCCGCGGAAGGCGCGCGGGTCGTCATCACGGGTCGCGACGAAAGCTCGCTCGCGACGGCGCGCGAATCACTCGGCGCGAACGCGCTCGCAATACGCAACGTGACCGGCACGGTCGAAGCGGCGCGCGAACTCGCGCAACGTCTCGCCGATGCGAATGTCCGGCTCGACGCGGTGTTCGTCAACGCGGGCGTCGCCCGGTTCGCGCCGTTCACCGACATCGACGAACAGGCCTGGGACGAAACCTTCGCCATCAACGTGAAGGGGCCGTACTTTCAGATTCAGTCGCTCGTGCCGCTTCTGAACGAAGGCGCATCGATCGTGCTGAACGGTTCGATCAACGCGCATATCGGCATGCCGATGTCGTCGATCTATGCGGCGAGCAAGGCGGCGTTCGTGTCGTTCGCCAAGACGTTGTCGGCGGAGTTGCTGCCGCGCGGCGTGCGGGTGAACGTGGTGAGTCCGGGCCCGGTCACGACGCCGCTGCACGATAAGCTCGGCCTCGCCGACGAAGCCGCCGCGCAACTGCGCAGCCAGATTCCGCTCGGCCGCTTCGGCAAGTCGAGCGAAGTGGCAGCGACGGTGTTGCATCTCGCCGCGCCGGAATCGGGCTTCATCGTCGGCACGGAGATCATCATCGACGGCGGCATGAGCCAGCTTTGAGTCCGGCGTAAAGGCGGCGCACAATCGCGCGAGGCGACCACACGGGCCATCGGCATGAGCGAAAACGAAGAGCGCGAAAACGTAGAGCGCGACAGCGCAGCGGCCGCACGGGAAGCGCGCTACCGGCGTTACGAAGCGGCGGGCGAAACCTCGGTTCGCGCGGACCTCGACGAAGCCGTCGACGGCGATCCGGAAGCGCCGTTCAAGCGCGCCTGGCTGCGCCGCAAGGAAGCGGCGCGTCAGGACGAGCAGTTTCGCGCGATGTTCGCCTCGGTGACATCGGCCAACGACGCCGCGCAACTGGCGCGTGATTCGGCGCAGGCGTCGCGCCGCTCGGCCTTCTGGACGATGATCGCGGCGCTCGCTTCGGCGATCGGCGTGATCGTCAATGCGGCCATCGCGCTCGGCTGGCTCGACTGGCTGCGGCGTTAGCGCACGATGCGCACGGCGGGTTGCAATTCGCCCCAGCCGACGAGGATCTGCTGGATGCTGCGCGCATAGGCATCGCGATGCTTCGGCGATTCCGAGTGATACGCGCCGATGGCCTGCCACGTGTTGCCGTACTTCACCATCTTCTGCTTCAGCAGCCACGCGGCGACGAACACGTTGACGCACGGATCGGTGAGCGCGCGATGCGGAATGCCATGACGGGCGAGATCCGAGAAATGGATGGAGTTGATCTGCAACTGGCCGACATCGATCGAGCCGTTTGCGTTGCGGTTGACGGCGGCGGCATCGCCTTTCGATTCGCGCCACGCGACTGCGCGCAGCACGAGCGGATTGACGCCCTGATAGGCGCCTGCCTGCTCGAAGCAGTCGTCGGCGCGGGCGGCGCTCGCAAAGAGCGCGGCGCCCGTCAGCACGCAGGCGGCGAGAACGCCGAAGGCCGGATGGACCATGAACGTGACCCCTACTTGAGATGAGCGGGCGCGGCTTACTGCGCGAGCGCGGTATCGATGCGAAGCTCGACGTCTTTCAGATAGATGCGCGATTCGTCGGACACCACGAGGCGCGGTTCGGGCGCGCTGCACTTGCAATCGACGGCGCGGCGCGTTTTCTTCGTTTTCTTGTTCGACGCCCGGGCGGGCGGATCGTCGTCGCTGGCCGCGGGCGGCAGCATCGCGAGCGTGGGCAGGGGCGGGTAGACCTTTTGCACCGCGGGCCCGAGCGCGGCGAGCGTTTGCACGGAGGCGGGCGCGCTCACGTCGAGCGGACCGGCGAAGGCGCTTGACGCCAGCAACAGCCCGGCGGCGATGGGAAGCAGGCGGGAGATTCGGCGCATGGCGTCAGCCTCCCTGCGTCGGCTTGATCGACACGCTGTACGGCTGTCGCGCGCTCGCGGTCAGGTTTTCCAGGCTGAGCCTGACCGCGTGTTTCGCCGGCACGCCTTTCCAGATCGCCTGATTCAGGTATGGAAAATCCTGCGCGAGCGCGGTGACTAGAATCGTCGTCGGCTGTTTTTGCGCGGCGGCGAGCGCGCCTGCTTTCGCGAGGATCGCGCTCAATTGCGGATCGCGCGCGCCGAGGGCGTCGGCGGGAATCTCGAAGCGCAGGATGTCGGCGCTGATCGCCGATTTATCGGTCTGGGCCGTGCTGGCCGCGGGCATCGGCGCGCAGCCGGTAACGGCGATGGCGACGGCGATGGCAAAAAGTGACGCTGCCCACTTCACTGGCATCTCCTGATTGAGTCATGGCGATATGCGAGTTGTCGGCGCGGGTTCGCGCGACTTGATAGCCGCGCGCAAACGTTTCGCCAAATAGCAAGACTTGACTCAGAAGACGCCGTTTCGAGAAATCGGCGCGCGCAAATCGGGATGACCGGCGTGGCGCCCTTGCCGATATGTCGGTGGCGTGACGCTCAGATGCGCCACCACGCGCCGACGCTCGGCTCGGCATCGAGCGCGCGAAGGAAATCGGCGGCGAACGCATCGGCGGCGAGCTGCCATTCCTGCGAGCCTTCGGCGAGATCGTCAGGGTTCTTCAAACCGCGCGCGTGACGGATGACGGCGACCGTTTCGGTCAGGGCGGCGAGGGAGTCGAGGGTGTGCGAGTTCATACCGCGGTTATCGGCGCAAAGGCCGCCGGCTTGAGCCTCGCGTTTCATAAAACCGTCACGCCTTCTTCTTCCCATGCCCCGAAACAAGCGCCCCTGCATCGCGTGACAGCCCGAACAGGTCCAGCACGCCGACGAGACCCACGAACGCCACGATCAGAAACGCGATGCTGAAATCCTCCGGCCCGATGGTCTGCGCATTGTGGCCGTGGATCCACTCGCCGATGCGCAACGCGATCGCGCCGATCGCGACGCCGATGCCCATCGTCATCTGAAAGAGCGTGCTGGACAGCGCCGATGCGCCGCTCATCTGCGATTTCGGCACGTCGGCGAAGGAGAGCGTATTGAGCGCCGTGAATTGCAGCGAGCGCGACAAGCCGCTCGCAAACAGCACGACGGCGATCACGAGCGTGGGCGTCGACGGTGTGAGCAGGCTCATCGCGGCCAGCGAGAGCGCGGCGATCACGCCGTTGACGATCAACACCGGACGGAAGCCGAAACGCCGCATTACGGGCGTCGTCACGAGCTTCATCGACAGATTGCCCGCGAACACCGCGAGCGTCAGCAAGCCGGATTCGAACGCGTTCATGCCGAAGCCGACCTGGAACATCAACGGCAACAGGAAAGGCGCCGCGCTGATGGCGATGCGAAAGAGCGAGCCGCCGCCCATCGCCACGGCGAAGGTCTTCACCTTCAGCGCCGACAAATCCACCACCGGCTGCGCCGCACGCCGCAGATGCCGCCACGACGCGACGCCCGCCACCACGCCCACCGCGGCGAGCAGGCCGATGCGCCGCCAGTCGGCATCGCTGCGGCCGATCAACTCCATCGCATAGAGCAGCGTCGTGCAGGCGATGCCGCAGAGCGCGAAGCCCGGCAGATCGAAGCGGCGCTTCGCGTCCTCGCGCACGTTGTCGATGTAGCGCAGCGTCAGCAGAAGGCCGATGAGACCGAGCGGCACGTTCAGATAGAAGATCCAGCGCCACGACGAATATGTCGTGATGAAGCCGCCGAGCGGCGGGCCGATCACCGGCGCGACGAGGCCCGGCCACGTGATGATCGCGATCGCGCGCATCAAGCCTTCCTTGGGCGTCGCGCGCAGGACGGCGAGGCGTCCGACCGGCACCATCATCGCGCCGCCCATGCCCTGCAGCACGCGCGCCGCGGCGAAGGCGGGCAGGGTCGAGGTGGTCGCGCACAACACGGAGGCTGCCGTGAATAGGGCGATCGCGCTGGCGAACACCGTGCGCAGGCCGAAACGGTCGGCGGCCCAGCCGGAAATCGGAATGAAGACGGCGAGCGTGAGCAGATACGCCGTGATGCCGAGACTCATGTCGGCGGGATGCACGCTGAACGAGCGCGCCATTTGCGGCAAGGCGGTGGCGATGATCGTGCCGTCGAGGTTCTCCATGAAGAAGGTCGCGGCGACGAGCATGACGATGAGCGACGAGCCCGTGTTCTTCTCGCGGACGCTTGTGGGCGGCATCGTCGGGCGCTCCTCTTCGTGTGGTCGGAAGGCTGTCATTCTAGCCGCGACAGCAGACCTTTCGTGGCTATGGTAGGTTTTGCGATTGCCGGAAAACCAGCCAAGTTTCATTCCGACAACGCGCCAACACGAAGCCAACAGCGCGCAAACACCACGCCAACAAGAGGACAGCACATGAAGTTTCGGAAACTGGGTGATTCGGGTGTCGATGTCAGCCTGATCGGGCTCGGCACCATGACCTGGGGCGAGCAGAACACTGAAAGCGAAGCGCATCAGCAGATCGACCATGCGCTCGGCGAAGGCGTGAATCTGATCGATGCCGCCGAAATGTACCCGGTCCCGCCGCGTCCGGAGACGCAGGGCCGCACGGAGGAATACATCGGCACGTGGCTCGCGAAGAACGCCGCGAAGCGCGGCGATATCGTGCTCGCGACGAAGATCGCCGGGCCCGCGCGCCAGCCGCACAATCCGCGGCACATCCGCGGCGCGGGCAATCAGTTCGACCGCAAGAATCTGAACGAAGCCATCGACGGCAGCCTGAAACGCCTGCAAACGGATTACGTGGATCTGTATCAGCTGCACTGGCCCGACCGCAACACGATGACCTTCGGCCGCACGGCGTATCCGTATATCGACGACGAGTACACGGTGCCCATCGAGGAAACGCTCGTCGCGCTCGCCGAGCTGGTGAAGGCGGGCAAGATCCGTTACGTGGGCGTATCGAACGAAACGCCGTGGGGCGTCGCGCAATTCCTGCGCGCGGCCGAGAAAGCCGGGCTGCCGAAGATCGTCAGCATTCAGAATCCGTACAGCCTCGTGAACCGCACGTACGAGTTCGGCTTGTCCGAGTTCACGCACCGGGAAGGCGTCGGGCTGCTCGCCTACTCGCCGCTCGCGTTCGGCTGGCTGACCGGCAAGTACGAGGGCGGCGCACGCCCGGCGGGCGCGCGCATCACGCTTTACGAGCGCTTCCAGCGTTACAGCAAGCCGCAGGCGCTCGCGGCGATCACCTCCTACGTCGAACTGGCAAAACGCCACGGACTCACGCCGACGCAGCTCGCGCTCGGCTTCGTCAATACGCGGCAATTCACGACCAGCACGTTGATCGGCGCGACCTCGATCGCGCAACTGAAGGAGAACATCGAGAGCGTGAACGTCGAACTGTCGGATGAAATTCTGGCCGAAATCGACGCGCTGCACGAACGTCAGCCGAATCCCGCGCCGTGAAATTGCCTGTCCGGTCAACGATTTGACCAAAAATCGCATGGCCGGGACGCGAATGTGTCAGCATTGACGTTCGCGTTTTCATTCGATATCGCTACATAGTCGCCTGTAACGCCGGGCTAACTTTTGGCCCGTACTCTGCCGTAACGCCGCCCCGGGTCCTGCAATGCGGGATTCGCGGCGCGCTCCCCGAGTCACCCGCGGTGCGGTGCCGTTCGCGAGGCACTACACTTGCTCGATGGTCCTGGTTGCCCGCTGCGGCGCCTTTCGCCACAGCGCGCTCTTTGCAAAGGAGTCGTCGCTCATGTCTCAAGCATCATCGCAGGCCAAAGATCTCGATCGCCTCACGATCGACACCATCCGCACGCTTTCGATGGACGCCGTGCAGAAGGCCAATTCCGGCCACCCCGGCACGCCGATGGCGCTCGCGCCCGTCGCTTTCCATCTCTGGCAGAACCATCTGCGCTACGATCCGGACGCGCCGCTATGGCCGAATCGCGACCGCTTCGTGCTGTCCGTCGGCCATGCGTCGATGCTGCTGTACTCGCTGCTGCATCTCGCCGGCGTGAAGGAAGTCGACGAAGACGGCAAGCCGACGGGCCAGCCCGCCGTATCGCTCGACGACATCAAGCAGTTCCGCCAGATCGACAGCAAGACGCCGGGCCATCCGGAATTTCGCCTGACCACCGGCGTCGAGACGACGACCGGACCGCTCGGGCAAGGTCTCGGCAACAGTGTCGGCATGGCGATGGCCGCGCGCTGGAAGGAAGCCCGCTTCAACAAGGGCAAGGACACGCTCTTCGATTACCGCGTCTACGCGCTCTGCGGCGACGGCGACATGATGGAAGGCGTCTCGCACGAAGCGGCTTCGCTCGCGGGGCATCTGAAGCTGTCGAACCTGATCTGGATCTACGACAGCAACACGATCACGATCGAAGGCCACACGGAGCTTGCCTACAGCGACGATGTCGAGGCGCGCTTTCACGGCTACAACTGGCACACGCTGCACGTCGACGACGCCAACGACGCGACCGCGCTCGAAGCCGCCATCAACAAGGCGAAGTCGCATACCGACAAGCCGACGCTGATCGTCGTGAAGAGCATCATCGGCTGGGGCGCGCCGAACAAGCAGAACACCGCGAGCGCGCACGGCGAGGCGCTGGGCGAAGAGGAAGTCAAGCTCGCGAAGAAGTTCTACGGCTGGCCGGAAGACAAGCAGTTCTACGTGCCCGACGGCGTGATGCAGCATTTCGCGGACGGCATGGGCGCGCGCGGAAAGAAGGCGCACGATGAATGGAAGCAGCGTTTCGACGCCTACGAAAAGGCGCAGCCGGACCTTGCGAAAGAAGCGTGGCACATGCTGCGCAACACGCTTCCCGAAGGCTGGGAAAGCGCGATTCCGACCTTCGAGGCGGACGCGAAGGGACTCGCCACGCGCGACTCGTCGGGCAAGGTGCTGAATGCGATCGCGCAGCAGATTCCGTGGCTCATCGGCGGGGCGGCGGACCTGTCGCCGTCGACGAAAACGAATCTCAAGTTCGAAGGCGCGGGCAGCTTCGAGCACGACAGCTACGGCGGCCGCAATCTGCATTTCGGCATTCGCGAGCACGGCATGGGCGCGGTCTGCAACGGCCTCGCGCTGTCGAACCTGCGCGCGTACGGATCGACTTTCCTGATCTTCAGCGACTACATGAAGCCGCCGATCCGCCTCTCCGCGATCATGGAAGTGCCGGTGATCTACGTGTTCACGCACGATTCCATCGGCGTCGGGGAAGACGGGCCGACGCATCAGCCGATCGAGCAGCTCGCGACGCTGCGCGCGGTGCCGGGCCTATGCCTCTTGCGTCCCGCCGATGCCAACGAGGTCGGCGAAGCATGGCGCGTGGCGCTGTCGCATAGCAAGGAGCCGACGTGCCTCGTGCTGACACGCCAGGCGCTGCCGACCTTCGATCGCACGAAATACGCGTCGGCGGAAGGCGTGCGGCGCGGCGCGTACGTGCTCGCCGATACCGAAGGCGGCAAGAAGCCCGAGGTGCTGCTGCTCGCGACGGGCAGCGAAGTGTCTTTGTGCGTCGATGCCTACGAGAAGCTGAAGGCCGAAGGCGTCGCGGCGCGCGTCGTCTCCATGCCTTCGTGGGACATCTTCGAAAAGCAGGACGCGGCGTACAAGGAATCGGTGCTGCCCGACGACGTGCACGCGCGCGTCTGCGTGGAGCAGGCCGCCACGCTCGGCTGGGACCGCTATGTCGGCCGCCTGGGGTCGCAGATCGTGATGCACACGTTCGGCGCGTCGGCCCCGCTGAAGGCGCTCAAGACCAAGTTCGGCTTCACGCCGGAGGCGGTGTACGAGGCCGCGAAGAAACAGATCGAACGCGTCAAATCCAACGGCAAGGAGTGACCATCATGCAGATCGGCATCGTGGGACTGGGGCGCATGGGCGGCAATATCGGGCGTCGGCTGATGCGCGACGGGCATACGTGCGTCGTGTACGACCACGCTCCGGAGGCGACCCAGGCGCTGGCGAGCGAAGGCGCGACGGGCGCCAAGGATCTGGGCGATCTTGTGGCGAAGCTCGACGCGCCGCGCGTCATCTGGCTGATGCTGCCCGCGGGCAAGATCACCGAGGACACGCTCAATGACCTGCACAAGATTCTCGGCGCGGACGACGTGATCATCGACGGCGGCAATTCCTTCTACAAGGACGACATCCGCCGCGCCGCGCAATTGCGCGAGCAGGGCATTCATTATGTCGATGTCGGCACGTCGGGCGGCGTCTGGGGCCTGACGCGCGGCTATTGCATGATGATCGGCGGCGAGGAAGCGGTCGTGAAACGCATCGATCCGATTCTCGCGACGCTCGCGCCCGGACGCGGCGACATTCCCGAAACGCCGGGCCGCGAAGGGCGCGATCCGCGCGTCGAGAACGGCTACATGCATTGCGGGCCGGTCGGCTCGGGGCACTTCGTGAAGATGGTTCACAACGGCATCGAATACGGCTTGATGCAGGCCTATGCCGAAGGCTTTCACGTGCTCGAACGCAAGGACTCGAAAGAGCTGCCGGAAAACGAGCGCTATTCGCTCGATCTCGCCGATATCGCGGAAGTCTGGCGGCGCGGCAGTGTCGTGTCCTCGTGGCTGCTCGATCTGACCGCGGGCGCGCTCGCGGGCGACGGCTCGCTCGACCGCTATTCGGCCGAAGTCGCGGACAGCGGCGAAGGGCGCTGGACGATCGAGGCAGCGATCGAGGAAGCGGTGCCCGCGCAAGTGCTGTCGGCGGCGCTTTACACGCGCTTTCGCTCGCGCGATGCCGAGTCGTTCCCCGAGCGCATGCTGTCCGCGATGCGCTTCGGCTTCGACGGGCATCACGAGTTTCCGGCGAAGTAGGGCTTCGAAAACGGCGATGGACTTTCCAGGGTCCATCGCCGGTTTTCACTTCATCATGCGTCGCCTGAAAAGCCACGCACACAGGAAAAACGGCACGATCGCATAGGCGATCAATACGCCGAGATGCAGCGCCACGCCGTCGAACGGGCGGGCGAGCATCGCGCAGCGGATCAGTTCCACCGCGTGAAACAGCGGCAGCGCCTGCGCGGCGTGCTGCGCGAAGGCGGGCAGTTGCGCGATCGGGAAGAACACGCCGGAGAGCAGGAGCATCGGCGTGAGCGCGAGCGTTTGATAGAACATGAAGAAGTCGTAGCTCGGCGCGAGCGCGGTGACGACCATCGCCGTGCTCGCGAACGCAAGCCCGGTCAGCACGATGACGGGCAGCGCGATCAGCATCGACGGAAAGTTCCCGTAGCCGAGCGCGCCCGCGACCAGCATGATCGCCACGCCCGAGAGCACCGACTTGCTCGCGGCCCAGACGATCTCGCCGAGCACGATATCGCCGAGCGTGAGCGGCGTGTGCATGATCGCCTCCCACGTGCGCTGCACGTGCATGCGCGAAAAGCCCGAATACATCGCTTCGAAGCTAGACGACATCATCACGCTCGACGCCACCGTGCCTGCCGCGAGAAACGCGATATACGACACGCCGTCGACGTGCCCGACCATCAGCCCGAGGCCGAGCCCCAGGCCGAACAGATAGATCATCGGATCGGCGAGATTGCCGATCATCGAGGCGATCGCGAGCTTTTTCCACACAAGATAGTTGCGCCGCCACACCGACATCCAGTGCGTCGCGTTCGCGGGCAGCGCATTGGACAGCGGCGTCAGATTGTCCGAACCCTTCGGCTGCGTGCGCGGGCGTTTTCGGTCGACGCGCGTTCGTTCGAGCGTATCCATGGCTCAGTCCACCATCTCGCGTCCCGTGAGACGCAGGAACACATCTTCGAGATTCGCCGGGCGATGCAGATAGCGCACGTCGGCGCGGCCTTTCACGCGCGCATGCACGGGCTGCGGATCGTCGACGTAGCAAAAGAGCGTCTCGCCGCTCACTTCCATGCGCTCGACGAACGGCTCGAGTTCGGCGGCGAGCGCCTGCGGATCGGGTCCGTAGATCTCGATCACGTCCGAGCCGATCACCGATTCGATCAGATCGCGCGGCCGGCCTTCCGCGATCTTGCGGCCTTCCTCGATCACGCAGAGCCGGTCGCACAGGCGCTCGGCTTCTTCCATGAAGTGCGTCGTCAGGAGAATCGTCTTGCCGCGCGCGAGCAGCGAGCGCAAGCGCTCCCAGATGAGGTGCCGCGCCTGAGGATCGAGGCCCGTGGTCGGCTCGTCCATCACGAGGACATCGGGATCGTTGACGAGCGCGCGCGCAAGCGTGAGACGCCGCTTCATGCCGCCCGACAACTCGCCGACGCGCGCATCGGCCTTGCTCTCCAGCCGCGCAAACTCCAGCAGCGAAGGCACGAGCGCGTTCATGCGCGCGCCCGTCAGGCCGAAATAGCGGCCGAAGACGAGCAGGTTCTCGCGCACCGTGAAATCGGGATCGAGATTGTCGAACTGCGGCACGACGCCCACGCGCTCGCGCGCGAAACGGGCGCGCGCGGGCACCGGCTCGCCGACGAGCCGGATCGCGCCGCTGTCCGGCGACGTGATGCCGAGCAGCATCTTGAGCGTCGTCGTCTTGCCCGCGCCGTTCGGACCGAGCAGCCCGAAGCATTCGCCGGGCCGCACGTCGAACGACAGGCCATCGACGACGGTGCGCTCACCGTAGCGCTTCCTTACTTCGGTGAATTCGATGGCGCGCGTGCCGCTTTCATCGCCGGCGGTGCGTGTCGTTGCTTGCAATGTTTGATCAGTCATGCATTCGTGACGCAGGAAAAGCCGCAAAACCGCATAGGGAAATCCAGCGGGCTAGTGTAATCCAATGCACCAGCGCGGCGCTCGGCGTGCAACCGCAAGCGGCGCTCCTGGGTCAAACCTGTGCGCGGTGGGCCCGAACCGATTCCGGCTGAAACTGCCAGAGGCTTGTCCGCCGGGCGGCTCGCGGATCTGGCACGGTGCGAGCTAGCGTGCTGCTTCGGTTAGCGTTTTCCAGCGTTGTCACGCATGGTGCGACACACGAAGATGAAGACGCATTCGGCCACATTGGGCTGCGCGCGGACGCGAACGGCATTGGCCAGGGAGATCATGATGGAAAGCTATCGAAAGATCCTGCTCTGCTACGACGGCTCCAGAGAGGGCCGCAAGGCCTTGCGGCAGGGCGCCAATCTCGCGCTCGACCTGAACGCGGAGACGCACGTGCTCGCGGTGGTGGATATGCGTTCGAGCATCGCCCAGAGCGCCGGACTGCTAACCGATATGGCCTGTGGCCGCTTCGAGGAAGCCGCGCGCGATATTCTCCAGGAGGGCGTCGAGTGGCTGCGCGAACGCGGCCTGCAAGCGCAGGGGCACTTCGCGTTCGGGCATCCGATCGACGAAATCGCGGCACTCGCCGAGAGCCTTCAGGTCGATCTCGTCGTGGTGGGGCATCGCTGCCGCAGCGGGCTCGCGCGCTGGTGGATGGGCGCGGGCAACACGCCGCTGCTCGACCGCGTGAAGTGCAGCATTCTGGTCGCCGTGTGTCAGGCGGGCGAATCGGCCGAGGCGGAAGACGAAGCGGCGTACGCGGCGAAGCCGGTCAAGGCCGAAGCCGGCGCCTGAGTTCGCACGCGTGCCGGATCAACCGGCGAGATCGACCGCAACGAGCTTCCACGACACGAGCCCGTAGCGATGGAAGATCGCCGAGTAACGCGCATCGCCGGCGCCGTGCCGATAGGTGACGACGAACGTGTTGAAGTCCCTGTACCCGGCGGTGGTCTGCGGCGGCTCGGCAGGCGCCTGTTGCGCGGTCGCGACGCCGGAGGAAGGCGCGTTCGCCGCTGCGTTGTCGTGCGGCGCTGCGCTGTCGCCCGCGGGCGGCGGACGCTCGCCGGGATCGCCGCGCGGCGGAATGCCGTTCAGAATGGCAGCGACGCCGTCCGGCGTCGCGTACGAATCCACCAAAGGACCGACGAGCGCCGCGCCGATCATCGCACCGATGATTGCAAGCGGATTGCCGCTCTTCTGGATATCGATGCGGCGCGTGAGCAGCGCGGCGACCTGGTCCTTGAGGCTCGCGCGAAGCGCGGGAAAATCCACGTATTGATTGACGGTCTGCGCATCGCGCGCATCGGCTGCGCGCTTGACGCGATTCAATGCGATATACGGCGACGCATAAACGAAACCGAGCGCCGCGACGAGAACCAGAACGACGAGCGCGGTGAGAACAGATCGGGAAGTGCGTGACATGCGGCGGCGAAGCCTCTCTTGCAGAATGTGATCCGGGATTGACCACGCCGATGCGCGATAAATCCCGGAGCATCGTGCATTCACGCGAGAATGCCGCCCGCGAGCTCCGCGCTTTCCTCGGCGATGCAACGGTCGATCATGCGCGACACTTCATCGATCTTGCCGACCAGAATGACGCGCGATTGCCCGCGATAGACCCGCACCGGTGCGCGTTGAGCGGGCTCCGCGTGCACACCGCTGTTCAACGACACGCGCGCGAAAGCCGGCTGGCGGGACGGCAGCGCGGGCATGTCGTCGAAGAGATCCGGCGTGGTTTCGGCGCGCGGCATGCCGCACGCGATCAGCGTGCGCAGATGGCGCAGGCGGCCGAATTGACGGAAGGGCAGCAGACGGGCAAAACGTTCCATGATGACTCTCCAGACGATAGGACGCACCGCGGCGCACCGCGCGCGGTGGCCGTCATGCTTGTTGTAGTTGAGACGCCTGAGGGCGTTCGAAGCAGTGTGTGAAGAGAGTTTCCGCTGTCACCGAGACATTTTCTGTCTCTTTGTGACGAGCGAGGCGACATTTATTCTGCCGCCTGCCACTCCCTCCGCTGCCCCGTCAGAACTCGCCCGAACGGATCAAACCGACCGCGATGCCTTCCAGCGCGAAATCGCCGCTGCCGGAGCGCACGAAGATGTTTTCATAGTCCGGGTTCTCGGCAATCAATTCGACGCCGTCCGCCCGGCGCTTCCAGCGCTTCACGGTGACGTCATCGCCAAGACGGGCGACGACGATCTGTCCGTCTTTCGCTTCATTGCGCTTTTGCACCGCGAGCAGATCGCCGTCGAGAATGCCGGCGTCGCGCATCGAAAGGCCGCGAACCTTGAGCAGATAGTCCGGCTTGCTGGAAAAGAGCGCGGGATCGCACGCGTAGTGCTGCGAGATATGCTCCTGCGCGAGGATCGGGCTGCCCGCCGCGACGCGCCCGACCAGCGGCAGCGACAGTTGCATGATGCTCTGATGCGGCAGCGTGAACTGATGCGGCAGATCCTCCGCGCGATCGAGGCGCGACACGTCGCCGAGCAGCCGGATGCCGCGCGACGAGCCCGCCGCCAGCTCGATCACCCCCTTGCGCGCCAGCGCCCGAAGATGTTCCTCAGCCGAGTTCGCCGAACTGAAGCCGAGCTCCGCCGCGATCTCCGCGCGTGTCGGCGGGAAGCCGGTGCGGTCGATCGCGCGCTGGATCAGTTCGAAAACCTGCTGTTGCCGCGCGGTAAGTTTTGATGTTCTGGTCACAGGCTAGGCCCCTGATGCACTGTATGAATGGACAGATCACTGTATTTTTATACAGTATAGCCCACTTTTCAAGCTTTACTTTAAGTTCGACCGTGCGGCCGCGAAGCCGCGTCGCTTCGCGCTTCTTCCACCCAGGAATAAGGTTCTTAGCAGTTTTACGTATAAAAAAGTGAGAAACGATTATTTCTAATCATATAGACCCGTCGATAGACTGATTCCGTCAATTCGATAAGACGGAGAACGGGGAATGCAAAGCATCAACACGGGATTGCGAAGGCTGCTGGCAGCGGCGACGCTCGGCGCGGCGGGCCTGATCATGACTGCACCGGCGCATGCCGACACGTCGTTTCTGAACGTTTCCTACGATCCGACTCGCGAGCTGTATCAAGACTTCAATCAGGCGTTCGCGAAAAAATGGAAGGCCGATACGGGCGAGACGGTGACGTTCAAGCAGTCGCACGGCGGCTCGGGCGGTCAGGCGCGCGCGGTGCTCGACGGCCTGCAGGCCGATGTCGTGACGCTCGCGCTCGCCTACGACATCGACGCGCTCGCGGGCAAGGGCCTCGTCGGCGCGGACTGGCAGAAGCGTCTGCCGGACAATGCGTCGCCCTACACCTCGACGATCGTGTTTCTCGTGCGCAAGGGCAATCCGAAGCACATCAAGGACTGGGACGATCTGGCGAAGCCTGGCGTTTCCATCGTCACGCCGAATCCGAAGACTTCGGGCGGCGCGCGCTGGAACTATCTCGCGGCGTGGGCCTATGCGCAGCACAAGCCGGGCGGCAACGAGCAGACCGCGAAGGACTTCGTCACGAAGCTGTACAAGAACGCGGGCGTGCTCGATTCCGGCGCGCGCGGCGCGACGACGAGCTTCGTGCAGCGCGGGCAGGGCGACGTGCTGATCGCGTGGGAGAACGAGGCGTTCCTGTCGCTCAAGGAGTTCGGCACGGACAAGTTCGAGATCGTGGTGCCTTCGGTGAGCATTCTCGCGGAGCCGCCGGTCGCGGTCGTCGACAAGGTGGTCGACAAGCACGGCACGCGCAAGCTCGCGGAAGCGTATCTCAAGTACCTCTATAGCGACGAAGGCCAGCAGATCGCCGCGCGCAATTTCTATCGTCCGCGCTCGGACAAGGTGCCGGCCGAGCTCACGAAGCAGTTCCCGAAGCTCAAGCTCTACACCATCGACGACACGTTCGGCGGCTGGACCAAGGCGCAGAAGACGCACTTCGCGGACGGCGGCGTGTTCGATTCGATCTATCAACCGCAATAAGCGAACGAAGCGGCGACGCGGCGCATAAGACGCCGCGCCCGCGAGAAGACGCGTCCGACCCCGGCGCGCAAACAAGGATGACTCAAGGATGACGACCCTCACATTCAGGAAGCCGAGCGCGCTTCCCGGGTTCGGCCTGACGATCGGCATCACGGTGGCGTATCTGAGCCTCGTGGTGCTGATTCCGCTTGCCGCGACCTTCGCGAAGACCGCGACGCTCGACTGGGCGCAGTTCGTGCGCGCGGTGACATCGCCGCGCGTGCTGGCCTCGTACCGGCTCACTTTCAGCGCGGCGCTCGGCGGCGCCCTCATCAACGCGGTGTTCGGCTTTCTCGTCGCGTGGGTGCTGGTGCGGTACACGTTCCCGTTCAAGCGCATCGTCGATGCGATCGTCGATCTGCCGTTCGCGCTGCCGACGTCGGTGGCCGGCATTTCGCTCGCGGCCGTGTACGCGGGCAACGGCTGGATCGGGCAGTATCTCGCGCCGCTCGGCATCAAGGTCGCGTTCACGCCGCTCGGCGTACTCGTCGCGCTGACGTTCATCGGCTTGCCGTTCGTCGTGCGCACGGTGCAGCCCGTGCTCGAAGACTTCGAGCGCGAGCAGGAAGAAGCCGCCGCGTGCCTGGGCGCGACGCGCTGGCTCACCTTCCGCCGCGTCGTGCTGCCTTCGCTCTTTCCCGCGCTTCTGACCGGTTTCGCGCTCGCGTTCGCGCGCGCACTCGGCGAGTACGGCTCGGTGATTTTCATCGCGGGCAACGTGCCGATGAAGTCCGAGATCACGTCGCTGCTCATCATCACCAAGCTGGAGCAGTACGACTACGCCGGCGCGACCGCGCTCGCGGTGGTGATGCTGTGCGTGTCGTTCCTGATGCTGCTGCTCATCAACACGCTGCAGTGGTTCCTGCAACGGCGCACGAGCAAGACGGGCGCGGCGCCCGCCAGTGTCGCGCTGGCAGCGGGAGAAACGGCATGAGCAAGGTGCTTCCGTTGCAAACGGCGACCCGTCGCGACGCGCAAAACATGAATCCCGTCACCGAGCCGCGCGCGGTGCGCTGGCTGCTGACCGGCATCGCGCTCGTCTTCCTGGCGCTCTTTCTCGTCGTGCCGCTCGCCGCCGTGTTCGTGCAGGCGTTCGCGAAGGGCATCGACTATTACTTCGAATCGCTGAAGGACCCGGACGCGTGGTCGGCGATCAAGCTGACGTTGATGACAGCCGCGATCGCCGTGCCGTTGAACGTGGTGTTCGGGCTCGCCGCGTCATGGGCGATCGCGAAGTTCGAGTTCAAGGGCAAGGCGCTCCTGACGACGCTGATCGACCTGCCGTTCTCCGTGTCGCCGGTGATCTCCGGTCTCATCTACGTGCTGATGTTCGGCGCGCAGGGCTGGTTCGGTCCGTGGCTCGCCGCGCACGACGTGCAGATCATCTTCGCGGTGCCGGGCATCGTGCTCGCGACGATCTTCGTCACGTTCCCGTTCGTCGCGCGCGAGCTGATTCCGCTGATGCAGGCGCAAGGCAACGACGAAGAGGAAGCGGCGCATGTGCTCGGCGCATCGGGCTGGCAGATTTTCCGGCGCGTGACGCTGCCCAACGTGAAGTGGGGCCTGCTCTACGGCGTGATTCTCTGCAACGCGCGCGCGATGGGCGAGTTCGGCGCGGTGTCGGTGGTCTCGGGCCACATCCGCGGCCAGACCGACACGATGCCGCTGCACGTCGAAATTCTCTACAACGAATACAACTTCTCGGCTGCCTTCGCGGTGGCGTCGCTGCTCGCGCTGCTGGCGCTCGTGACGCTCGCGCTGAAGCTCCTCGCGGAGCGGCGCATGACGCAAGCCGTCACCGAAGCCAAAGCCACCGCACAGAATTGAAGAGGCCGACACCATCATGAGCATCATCGTTCGCAATCTGCAAAAACGCTTCGGCGATTTCACCGCGCTCGACAACGTCTCGCTCGACTTTCCGGCGGGCGAACTGGTCGCGCTGCTCGGGCCGTCGGGCTGCGGCAAGACCACGCTCCTGCGCGTGATCGCGGGCCTCGAATTCGCCGATGCGGGACAGGTCGTGCTGCACGGCGAGGACGTCGCGGAAGTCGGCGCGCGCGAGCGGCAAGTGGGCTTCGTGTTCCAGCATTACGCGCTGTTTCGCCATATGACCGTGTTCGAGAACGTCGCGTTCGGCCTGCGCGTGAAGCCGCGCCGCGAGCGTCCCGCGGAATCCGTGATTCGCGAGAAGGTGCACGAGCTTCTGAAACTCGTGCAGCTCGACTGGCTATCGGAGCGTTTTCCCTCGGAGCTTTCGGGCGGGCAGCGTCAGCGTATCGCGCTCGCGCGTGCGCTCGCCGTCGAGCCGAAAGTGCTCCTGCTCGACGAACCCTTCGGCGCGCTCGACGCCAAAGTGCGCAAGGAATTGCGCAGCTGGCTGCGCCGTCTGCACGACGATCTGCATATCTCGACGCTTTTCGTCACGCACGACCAGGAAGAGGCGCTCGAAGTGGCGGACCGTATCGTCGTGATGAATCACGGGCGTGTGGAGCAGGTGGGCAGTCCGCAAGACGTGTACGATCATCCGCAGACGTCGTTCGTCTACGAATTTCTCGGCGCGGCGAACCGGCTGCAGGGCAATGTCGATGCGAACGGTTTCATCGCCGATGGCGCCGCGAGCCCGATCGCCGCGAATGCGCATTTCAGCGGCCGCGCGCTTGCGTACGTGCGCCCGCACGATATCGCGCTGTATCCCGCCGATGGCGCGCACCGCGACGGCATCACGGTCGGCGTGCGGCGCGTCGTGACGCTCGGCGGCTCGGTGCGCGTCGAGCTCGAAGGCAGCGGCGGCGTGATCGAGGCGGAACTGGATCGCGAGGCATGGCGCGCGCTCAGGCTCGATATCGGCGATGGCGTCACCGCCGTGCCGCGCGCCTTGCGCGTGTTTCCCGCGCAATGAAGACACCATAAAAATAGAGAGGCTGAAATGAACTTCCAGCAATTGCGCTTCGTGCGCGAAGCCGTGCGTCAGAACATGAATCTGACGGAGGTCGCCAACGTGCTCTACACGTCGCAGTCGGGCGTGTCGAAGCAGATCAAGGATCTCGAGGACGAACTCGGCGTCGATATCTTCATCCGCCGGGGCAAGCGGCTCACCGGTCTCACGGAGCCGGGCAAAGAGGTGCATCAACTGATCGAGCGCATGCTGCTCGACGCCGAAAATCTGCGGCGCGTGGCGCGCCAGTTCGCGGATCAGGACAACGGCCATCTCGTCGTCGCGACGACGCACACGCAGGCGCGTTATGCGTTGCCCAAGGTTATCCGCCGGTTCACCGAAGTCTTCCCGAAAGTGCATCTCGCGCTGCGCCAGGGCAGCCCGCAGCAGATCGCGCAGATGATCATCAACGGCGAAGCGGATATCGGCATCTCGACCGAAGCGCTCGACCGTTATCCGGACATCGTCACGTTTCCGTGCTATTCGTGGCATCACACGGTCGTGGTGCCGAAGGATCATCCGCTCGTCGGGCGCGAAAACATCACGCTCGAACAGATCGCCGAATATCCGATTGTCACCTACGACACCGATTTCACCGGCCGCTCGCACGTCGATCAGGCGTTCGCGAGCGCGGGCGCGATTCCCGACATCGTGCTGACCGCGATCGACGCCGACGTCATCAAGACGTATGTCGAGCTGGGCATGGGCATCGGCATCGTCGCGGCGATGGCGTACGACGCGAAGCGCGACACCGAACTGGTCGCGCTCGATACGCAGCATCTGTTCGAAGCCAGCACGACGCGCGTCGGCCTGAGAAAGGGCGCGTTCCTGCGCGCGTACGCGTACCGGCTGATCGAAATGTTCGCACCGCAACTCGACGAAGCGCAGATCGCCGCGCAGCTTCGCGAAGCGGCTTGATCGAACCGTGAGTCGCGCGCCGGCTGATTTACAATCGCCGGCATGAACACTTCTTCTCTACCTCGCATCGCCGTGCTCGCAACGGGCGGCACCATCGCCGGACAAGCGGGCGATGCATCGAAGACGGCGGGCTACAAGGCGGGCGTCGTCGGCGTCGACAAATTGCTCGATGCCGTGCCCGCGTTGTCGGCCGTCGCGCGCATTCACGCCGAGCAAATCGCGAGCATCGACAGCAAGGACATGAGCGCCGCGCTGTGGACGGCGCTCTCGCGCCGTATCGATGCAGTGCTCGCGCAGGACGATATCGATGGCGTCGTCGTCACGCACGGCACCGATACGCTCGAAGAAACCGCCTACCTGCTGCATCTCACGGTGAAGAGCACGAAGCCCGTCGTGCTGACGGCGGCGATGCGCCCGTCGACCGCGCTGTCCGCCGACGGCCCGCTGAACCTGCTGAATGCGGTGACGGTCGCGGCGTCGAAGGACGCGGCGGGCAAGGGCGTGCTCGTCGCGTTCAACAACCAGATTCACAGCGCGCGCGATGTCGTCAAGACGAGCACCTACGCGGTCGATGCGTTCCGGTCGCCCGAAACCGGCGCGCTCGGCTTCGTGCAGGACGGGCGCGTGGAATTTCAGCGCATGGTCCTGCGGCCGCATACCGCCGCGAGCGAATTCGCGGTGGCCGATCAGTGGCCGATGGTGGAAGTCGTCACGAGCCATGCGGATGCCTCGCGCGTGACGGTCGATGCGCTCGTCGCGGCGGGCGCGCAAGGCATCGTCGTGGCGGGCACGGGCAATGGCTCGATGCACGCGACGCTCACGCAGGCGATCGCCGATGCGGTGAAGCAGGGCGTCGCGGTAGTGCGCGCGTCGCGCGTGGGCTCGGGGCACGTGATGCGCAACGGCGCGGCCAGCGACGATGCGCTCGGCACCATCAGCGCGGGCACGCTCAATCCGTACAAGGCGCGCGTGCTGCTGATGCTGGCTTTGGCCGCGGGCGCGAAAGACCTGCAGCGCATCTTCGATACGTACTGAGCGTACTGAAAACAAAAAACGCGAACGGAGGTTCGCGTTTTTTGCGTCATGCTTGCGGCGGTATCAGGCGGCGGGAATGCGCAGCACCTGACCCGGGTAGATCTTGTCCGGGCTCTTCAGCATCGGCTTGTTCGCTTCGAAGATCAGATCGTTCTTCGAACCGTTGCCGTAATACTTCTCGGCAATCTTCCATAGATTGTCGCCCGACACCACGGTGTAGTACTGCGACTCGGGCTCGGCGTTCGGCACGGTCAGTTGATCGTCGACCTTGTCGACGTGCTGCACGTTGCCCGCGGCGACCAGAATCTTTTCCTTCGTAGCCTGATCCGCTGCCTGACCCGACACGGTCACGGTATGCGACGCGCCGTCGTACTTGACTTGCAGATTGTCCGCGTCGAGACCTTGCGAGCGGATATACGTCGCGATGGCTTCGCCCGCTTTCTGGTTGAGCGCGGCGACATCGACGGGCGCCGCTGCGGGAGCGGCCTGCGCGCTCGGCGTGGCTGCGCCGAAGAGTTTTTCGCCTGCTTCCTTGATAAAGCTGAGGATACCCATTGTTCAACTCCTTAATTAAATGGTGATTGAGGGCTCGCGAAGTCTAGGCAGATTAGTCGCGATGACCACCAGATAGTTCTGAGTTTCAACAAAAGGATTTGTAGCACCGCACATGCGTCAACGGTAGAACACAACTAGCAACAATCCGACGCGGACACCCGACGACAAACCGTCTGACCGACCAAGGCTTACCCGGCGCACCGCCGGGTGCCGCTTCTCGGACCCCACTGTGCCGCCCTCAGCCCAGAGCGGCAGTTGTCCCGCGTGCCCATACGCGGGACGCCCCACGGTTCAGGTGACGCGTTACGCGGCCTTGGCTTGCGCCGGCTCGTCGGCCACCTGGAAGTTCGACATGATCTCGAGCGCGCGCACGAGCGCCGAGTGATCCCATGCTTTGCCGCCGTTCGCCGCGCACACGCTGAACAACTGTTGCGCGCTCGCGGTGTGGGGCAGGGCGAGACCCATCTTGCGCGCGCCGTCGAGCGCGAGGTTCAGGTCCTTCTGATGCAGTTCGATACGGAAGCCCGGGTTGAACGTGCGCTTGGTCATGCGCTCGCCGTGCACCTCGAGGATGCGCGACGATGCGAAGCCGCCCATCAGCGCTTTGCGCACGCGTTCCGGATCGGCGCCCGAGCGCGCGGCGAAGAGCAGCGCCTCGGCGACGGCCTCGATGTTCAGCGCGACGATGATCTGGTTCGCGACCTTGCAGGTCTGGCCCGCGCCGTTGTCGCCAATGAGCGAAATGTTCTTGCCCATCAGGTCGAAGAGCGGCTTGGCCACGGCGAACGACTTTTCCGGCCCGCCGACCATGATCGTGAGCGTCGCTTCGCGTGCGCCGACTTCGCCGCCGGACACTGGCGCGTCGAGATAATCGCAGCCGAGCGCGTTGATCTTCTTCGCGAATTCCTGCGTTTCGAGCGGCGCGATCGAGCTCATGTCGATGACGAGCTTGCCCTTCGACAGGCCCTTCGCGACGCCGTCATCGGCGAACAGCACATTGGCGACATCGGGCGTGTCGGGCACCATCGTGATGACGATCTCGCTCGCCTGCGCCACTGCGCTCGAATCGTCCACGACTTTCGTCTGCGCGCGGATATCGTCCGGCACCGGATACTTGCCGTTCACGACGAGCGAATGACCGCCCTTGATGAGATTGCGCGCCATGTGCGCACCCATGATGCCGAGGCCGATGAAACCGATCGTTGCCATACTTTGTGCTCCTCCTTAACGTTTTTTACGCGGTGGCGGCGGTCTTCACGCCACCGATGCTCTGCAGCCAGCCGAGGCCCGCTTCCGTCCCGTTGAGCGGCTTGTACTCGCAGCCGATCCAGCCTTGATAGCCGATCTCGTCGAGCAGCGCGAACAGGAACGCGTAGTTGATTTCGCCGGTGCCCGGTTCGTTGCGGCCGGGGTTGTCGGCGAGCTGGATATGCGCGATCTGCGGCAGATTCTTCCTGATCGTCGCGGCGAGCTCGCCTTCCATGCGCTGCATGTGATAGATGTCGTACTGCAGGAACAGATTGTCCGAGCCGACCGCGCGGATCACGTCCAGGCCTTCCTTCGAGCGGTTCAGCGCGAAGCCCGGAATGTCATACGCGTTGCACGGCTCGACGAGCAGCCTGATACCTTCTTTTTTCAGTGCTTCGGCTGCGAATCTCAGGTTCTCGATGATCGTCGTGCGTGCCTGTTCCGCCGACACGCCCGCCGTCGGAATGCCGACGAGGCAGTTCAGTTGCGGCACGTTCAGCGCCTTCGCGTACTCGATCGCGCGCGGCACGCCTTCGCGGAATTCCGCGACGCGGTCCGGCAGGCAGGCGATGCCGCGTTCGCCCGCTTCCCAGTTGCCCGCGGGCAGGTTGTGCAGCACGATCCGCAGATCGTTCTCTTTCAGGCGCTGCTGAATATCGCCGATCGAGAACGCGTACGGGAACAGGAACTCGACCGCCTTGAAACCCGCGTTCGCCGCCGCCGCAAAGCGGTCGAGGAACGGGACTTCATTGAAGAGCATGGTCAAATTCGCGGCAAATTTCGGCATTGTTCTTTCCTGTTGGTCGGTCAGTGAAGGGCGCTTCGTTCAGTCGAGCGGCGTGACGGCGGTCGGCGCATCGGCCTTCGTTTCGGCGAGCTCTTCGAACTCGTTGATGGCGTCGATCTCGGTGCCCATCGCGATGTTCGTCACGCGCTCGAGAATCATCTCGACAACGACCGGAACCTGATGCTCCGCCGCGAGCGCCTGCGCCTGCTTGAGCGCCGGCGCGATGTCTTCCGGCTTGTGCACGCGCAGCGCCTTGCAGCCGAGACCTTCGGCCACCGCGACGTGATCGACGCCATAGCCTTCGAGTTCAGGCGCGTTGATGTTGTCGAACGCGAGCTGCACGCAGTAGTCCATGTCGAAGCCGCGCTGCGCCTGACGGATGAGGCCCAGATACGAGTTGTTCACGACCACATGCACGTACGGCAGCTTGAACTGCGCGCCCACAGCCAGTTCTTCGATCATGAACTGGAAGTCGTAGTCGCCCGACAGCGCGACGATCTTGCGTTGCGGATCGGCTGCACGCACGCCGAGCGCGGCGGGAATCGTCCAGCCGAGCGGGCCGGCCTGGCCGCAGTTGATCCAGTTGCGCGCCTTGAACACATGCAGGAATTGCGCGCCGGCGATCTGCGACAGACCGATCGTCGTCACGAAGCAGGTGTCGCGGTCGAACGCGAGGTTCATTTCTTCGTAGACGCGCTGCGGCTTCATCGGCACGTTGTCGAAGTGCGTCTTGCGCTGGAGCGTGCGCTTGCGCTGCTGGCAATCGGCAACCCACGCGCTGCGATCCTTCAGCTTGCCCGCGGCCTTCCATTCCTTCGCCACTTCGACGAACAGTTCGAGCGCGGCCTTCGCATCCGACACGATGCCGAGGTCCGGTCCGAACACGCGGCCGATCTGCGTCGGCTCGATATCCACGTGCACGAACTTACGGCCCTTGGTGTAAACCTCGACGCTGCCGGTGTGGCGATTCGCCCAGCGATTGCCGATGCCGAGCACGAAGTCGGAGGCGAGCATCGTCGCGTTGCCGTAACGGTGCGACGTCTGCAAGCCGACCATGCCGGCCATCAGCGGATGATCGTCGGGGATCGCGCCCCAGGACATGAGCGTGGGAATCACGGGCACGCCGAGCGTTTCCGCGAATTGCACGAGCAGGTCTTCCGCCGCGGCGTTCAGCACGCCGCCGCCCGACACGATCAACGGCTTTTCGGCGTCGTTGAGCATCGAGAGCGCCTTTTCGATCTGCGCGCGCGTGGCTTTCGGCTTATAGACCGGCAGCGGCTCGTACGTGTCGATGTCGAATTCGATTTCGGCCAGTTGCACGTCGATCGGCAGGTCGACCAGCACCGGACCCGGACGGCCCGAGCGCATCAGGTGGAATGCCTGCTGGAACACGCGTGGCACGAGCGCCGGCTCGCGCACCGTGACGGCCCACTTGGTGACGGGCTTGGCGATCGATTCGATATCGACGGCCTGGAAATCTTCCTTGTACAGACGCGCGCGCGGCGCCTGGCCGGTGATCGCGAGAATGGGGATCGAATCGGCCTGGGCGGAGTAGAGGCCGGTGATCATGTCCGTGCCCGCCGGACCCGACGTGCCGATGCAAACGCCGATGTTGCCCGGCGCCGCGCGGGTATAACCTTCGGCCATGTGCGACGCGCCTTCGACGTGACGCGCGAGCACGTGGCTGATGCCGCCCGACTTCTTCATCGCCGAGTAGAACGGGTTGATGGCCGCGCCCGGCACGCCGAACGCGGTATCGATTCCTTCTTTTTCCAGCACGAGGACGGCTGCGTCGACGGCTCTCATCTTGGGCATGATTGTCTCCTTCCTGGGGTCTCTATCCGAAATCGCTGTCTGCATATGAAGCAGGGTTCCATTGCACTTTAAGTTTGTGAAAAAGGTTTGATAAGATCAGTCGGAGTCGCTTTATCCCGTACAAAAAGTTTCGAATGGCGCTGCGGGGCGGTTTGGAGACGATTGGAGACGCGAGATGGACCGTTTCAAGCAGATCGAGACTTTCGTGCGCGTGGCCGAGGCAGGCAGTCTCGCCGCCGCGGCGCTGGAGGAGGGCGTGTCGCCGGTGATCCTCGGACGTCGCATCGACGCGCTGGAGAAGCGCCTGGGCGTCAAGCTGATGTACCGTTCGACGCGGCGGCTCGTCGTCAGCGAGGAGGGCGCGGCGTTCCTCGATCGCTGCAAGAATCTGCTGTCGGAATGGGATCAGGCGGAAAACGAGCTCGCGGCGGGACGGCGCGCGGTCGGCGGACATCTGATCGTGTCGGCGCCGGCGGCGTTCGGGCGCATGCATGTCGCGCCGCACGCGCCCGTCTTCCTCGCGGACAAGCCCGAATTGCAGATGTCGTTCAATCTGACCGATCGCGTCGTGGATCTGGTGCGCGAGGGCTACGATCTGTCGATACGCATCGGCGGGGCGGTCGATCCGAACTTCGTCGCGGTGAAACTGGCGAGCAACCGGCGCGTCGTGTGCGGCACGCCCGCGTATTTCAAGAAGCACGGCCGGCCGAAAACGCTCGAAGATCTGCCCAGTCACAATTGCCTCGCGTTCAATCTGCAAGGGGGCCAGAACCGCGGCTGGTATTTCCGCCGCAACGGCAAAGTCGTGACGGTGCGCGTCTCCGGCAACCTCGATTGCAACGACGGCGAGTTGCTGCATCGCTGGGCGTCGGAAGGACTCGGGCTCGGCTGGCGCTCGACGTGGGAAATCCAGCGGCAACTGGAGTCGGGGGAGCTGGAAACGGTGCTCGACGAGTTCGAATTGCCCGACTACGACATCCTGGCGGTCTACCCGCAGCAGCGCTACGTACCGGCGCGCGTGCGCTACTTCATTGATTATCTTAAGGAAATCTACGCGCAACCCGGTTATTGGAGCCGTCCGCTCACGCTTCCGGGCGAACCGCGCGCGGGAGCCCGCGCACGGCCGCTAACTGCTTGAAAACGCGCTCGAAATGGCAATTGCGCGAGCGCATACAAAAAGCTATAATCTCCGGCTTCTCACTTGCCGCACCGGTCCGACGCCCGGGCGGCTTCTATCCAAAAGTTCGCACAAGGAGTGAATATGCGTCATTACGAAATCGTCTTTATCGTGCACCCCGATCAGAGCGAGCAAGTGCCCGCCATGATCGAGCGCTACAAGGGCACGATCACGTCGCACGGTGGCCAGATCCACCGTATCGAAGACTGGGGCCGCCGCCAACTGGCCTACATGATCGAGAAACTCGCCAAGGCTCACTACGTCTGCATGAACATCGAATGCGATCAGGCCACGCTCGAAGAGCTGGAGCACGCATTCAAGTTCAACGACGCCGTGCTGCGTCACCTCATCGTCAAGATGAAGAAGGCCGAAACCGGCCCGTCGCCGATGATGAAGGAAGTGCAGCGCGAAGAAGCCAAGAAGGCGGCCAGCCAGCCGTCCGAAGCGCAGGCTTAAGGCGAACGCATTCGCCACAGCCACCAAGGTTTAAGTGAACCGGCTGCAACTGACAGCAAGCGTCGTGGAACGCGAACCGGTGCGACACACGCCCGCCGGCATTCCGATCGCAAGCTGCACGTTGCAACACGCCGCGGAAGTCGTCGAAGCGGGCATCGTCCGCAAGATCGAACTGACCCTGCAGGCGGTCGCGGCCGGTGAAGCGAGCGGCAAGCTGGAAAGCTGTCCGATGGGCGTCGAAACACGCTTCACGGGCTTTCTGGCGAAACGAAGCCGTAACGCGCGAACTTTGGTGTTTCACATCACAGAATTGCAGGACATTGGAAAGGACTAATCATGCCCCGCCCGACTGGTAAGAAATTCGACAAGCGTCGTCAGCAACAAAACCCGCTCTTCAAGCGCAAGAAGTTCTGCCGTTTCACGGCAGCCGGTGTCGAGCAGATCGACTACAAGGACACGGAAACGCTGAAGGACTTCATCGGCGAAAACGGCAAGATCACGCCGGCTCGTCTGACTGGCACGAAGGCGCACTATCAGCGCCAGCTCGACACGGCAATCAAGCGCGCGCGTTTCCTCGCGCTGCTGCCGTACACCGACCTGCACAAGGCCTAATCAGACGACGCACTAAGGAAAGCCAAAAATGCAAATCATTCTTTTGGAAAAGGTCGTCAACCTGGGCAACCTCGGCGACATCGTCAAGGTCAAGGACGGCTACGCACGTAACTTCCTGATCCCCGGCAAGAAGGCACGCCGCGCAACGAAAGACGCAATCGCCGAATTCGAAGTTCGCCGCGCCGAACTCGAAAAGGTCGCTGCTGAAAAACTGTCGGCTGCGCAAGCGCAAGGCGAAAAGCTGAGCGGCTTCACGGTTCAGATCTCGCAGAAGGCTGGCGTCGACGGCCGTCTGTTCGGTTCGGTCACGAACGCGGACATCGCCGATGCGCTGAAGAAGCAAGGCTTCGCGGAAGTGGAAAAGGCGCAAGTGCGTCTGCCGGAAGGCCCGCTCAAGATGGTCGGCGACCATCCGGTTCAAGTGGCGCTGCACACGGACGTGCTGGTCGACGTCACGGTGTCGGTGCTCGGCGAGCACGCGTAAGTTTCAAGCGAGGCCGCGCGCCTCGCGTCGTATTACAAAAAGCGGGAGTCGATGCGACTCCCGCTTTTTTTCGTCTGAACGTAGTAGCGCACGCTGTATTTCATCGATAATTCCACCCCATGAACGCTCCGTCCAAAGACCCGCAACTCGACGCGCTGAAGGTCCCGCCGCACTCGATCGAAGCCGAGCAATCCGTGATCGGCGGCCTGCTGCTGGACAACGCAGCATGGGACCGTATTGCCGATGTCATGCATCAGAGCGATTTCTATCGCTACGACCATCGCATCATCTACGAGCACATCGGCAAGCTGATCGCGGCGACGCGCCCGGCTGACGTCATCACCGTCTACGAAGCGCTCACGATGGCCGGAAAGGCCGAGGAAGTGGGCGGGCTCGCGTATCTGAACGCGCTCGCGCAGAACACGCCGAGCGCGGCGAATATCCGCCGCTATGCCGAGATCGTGCGCGACCGCGCGGTGTTGCGGCGTCTAGTCTCGGTCGCGGATGAAATCTCCGCCGACGCCTTCAATCCGCAAGGCAAGGAAGTCCGCCAGATTCTCGACGAAGCCGAAGCGCGCGTGTTCTCGATCGCGGAAGACGGCGCGCGCGGCACGCAAGGCTTCCTCGAAATCGGACCACTGCTCACGCAGGTCGTCGAGCGCATCGACACGCTGTATCACACCGCCAATCCGAGCGACGTGACCGGCACGCCGACCGGCTTCGTCGATCTCGACCGCATGACCTCGGGCATGCACGGCGGCGAGCTGATCATCGTGGCAGGCCGTCCGTCGATGGGTAAGACGGCGTTCTCGATGAACGTCGGCGAATACGTGGCGGTGGAATATGGTTTGCCCGTCGCGGTGTTCTCGATGGAAATGCCCGGCACGCAACTGACGATGCGTATGCTCGGCTCGGTCGGCCGGCTCGATCAGCACCGCATGCGCACGGGCCGCCTCACCGACGAAGACTGGCCGAAACTCACGCACGCCGTGCAGAAAATGAGCGAGGCGCAGCTTTTCATCGACGAAACCGGCGGCCTGAATCCGATGGAACTGCGCTCGCGTGCGCGCCGTCTGTCGCGGCAATGCGGCAAGCTCGGGCTGATCATCGTCGACTATCTTCAGCTTATGTCCGGCTCGGGCGGCGGCGAAAACCGCGCGACCGAAATCTCGGAAATCTCGCGTTCGCTCAAGAGTCTCGCGAAGGAACTCGACGTGCCCGTGATCGCGCTGTCGCAGTTGAACCGCGGCCTGGAGCAGCGCCCGAACAAGCGGCCGATCATGTCCGACTTGCGCGAGTCGGGCGCAATCGAGCAGGACGCGGACGTGATCCTCTTCATCTATCGCGACGAAGTCTACAACCCCGACAGCCCCGACAAGGGCACGGCGGAAATCATCATCGGCAAGCAGCGTAACGGCCCGATCGGCCCGGTGCGCCTGACCTTCCACGGTCAGTACACGAAGTTCGACAACTTCGCCGGCGCGCAGAACTTCTACGGCGGCGAATAAGCCTTTTATCGCATCAACTGTCAAGCGTTCGCGTCATCCGCGCGTCTGCGCCCGTTCAACGCGCGGTGCGCCGGATGGTGGGCGCAGGTACAATATGTCAGTTTGATGTCTGCCTCACATTTGACCCATTTAACGGGATTTTCATGTTCGGTCGTTTCATGCCCACCGAGGGCAAATTTTTCGAGATCTTCAACGAGCACGCGAAGTGCATGGTCGACGCCAGCCGCGAGCTCGAACTGCTGATCGACAATCTCGACGAAGCAGAGGTTCACAAGCAGAAGGTCCAGGCGAACGAAAAGCGCGCGGACAAGCTCACGCACGAAACCATCGACCTGCTGCACAAGACGTTCATCACGCCGCTCGACCGCGACGAAATCCACAAGCTCATCACCACGATGGACGACATCCTCGATCTGATGGAGGACGTCGCAACGGCCATTTCGCTGTATGACGTGCGTGCAGTGACGTCCGAAGCGAGCCAGCTCGCGCATATCTGCACGGGCACCGTCACGCGCGTGCAGCAGGCCGTGGCATTGCTGGCCGACATGAAGCGCGCGAGCGAGATCCTGAAGATCTGCGAGGAAATCGACCGTCTGGAGTCGGACGCGGACCGCGTGCTGCGCTCGGCGATGTCGAAGCTCTTCCGCGAGGAAGACGACGTGAAGACGCTCATCAAGCTAAAAGCGATCTACGAGTTGCTCGAGACGATCACCGACAAGTGTGAAGACGTCGCGAACATCATCGAAGGCATCGTGCTGGAAAACGCCTGATCATGCCGCCGCGCCCGCGACGCCTGACGCGCCGCGGGTAACGACGACAGACAACCCGCACCATTTCGCGCGCCGGCAGAAAACAACACCAACTGATGCATTCGATTCAACTCGCCATCTGGGCAGTCGCCTTGCTCGTCATAGTCGCACTCGCGTTCGACTTCATGAACGGCTTTCACGACGCCGCCAATTCCATCGCCACGGTCGTTTCGACCGGCGTGCTCAAGCCGCAGCAGGCGGTCGCGTTCGCCGCCGCGTTCAACGTGATCGCGTATTTCATCTTTCACCTGAAGGTCGCGGCGACCGTCGGCAAGGGCACGATCGATCCCGAAATCGTCGATCAGTACGTGATTTTCGGCGCGCTCGTCGGCGCGATCGGCTGGAATATCGTCACCTGGATCTACGGCATTCCGTCGAGTTCGTCGCATGCGCTGATCGGCGGTCTCGTCGGCGCGGCGCTCGCCAAGTCGGGCTGGGGGTCGCTCAACATCGACGGTCTGCTCAAGACCGTGGCGTTCATCTTCATCTCGCCGCTGCTCGGCTTCGTGCTCGGTTCGTTCTTCATGCTGCTGGTGTCGTGGCTGTATTTCCGCACGCCGCCCTCGAAGGTCGACCGGCGTTTTCGCCGCATGCAGCTTGTCTCGGCCGGCCTCTATTCGCTCGGCCACGGCGGCAACGACGCGCAGAAGACCATCGGCATCATCTGGATGCTGCTGATTGCGACGGGTTACGCTTCGTCCACCGCCGACGCGCCGCCGGCCTGGGTCATCGGGCTCTGCTACCTGTCGATGGGTCTCGGCACGCTCTTCGGAGGGTGGCGCATCGTGCGCACGATGGGCCAGAAGATCACGAAGCTCAAGCCGGTGGGCGGTTTCTGCGCGGAGACGGGCGGGGCGATCACGCTCTTCGTCGCGTCGTTCCTCGGCATTCCCGTGTCCACGACGCACACGATCACTGGCGCGATCGTCGGCGTGGGCGCGACGCAGAAGTTCAGCGCGGTGCGCTGGGGCGTCGCCGGGAACATCGTGTGGGCGTGGATTCTCACCATCCCCGCATCCGCCGCGCTGGCCGCGGCGGGCTGGTGGGTCGGCCACCACTTCCTCTGAGCCGTACCCCGCGGCTCTGGGCGCGCCTCAGATGATCGGCGAGGACACGCCGTCCATCGGAATGATCGCGCCCGAGACGTAACTCGCGCGGCGGCTCGCCAGAAAAAGCGCCACATCGGCGATTTCCTCGGGCCTGGCATAACGACCGAGCGGCACTTTCGCCTGGCTCTCGGCGAGCACCTGATCGCGCGTGACGCCTTGCCGCTTCGCTTCCAGCTCCAGCGCTTCCTCGACGCGCTCCGTGAGCGTGCCGCCCGGATTGATCGCGTTGATGCGGATGCCGAGCTTCGCGTAATGATGCGCGAGCCCGACGGTATTGAGCATCAGCGCTGCATTCGCCGCGCCGCCCGCGATATGAATGTCCGTCGCAATTTTCCCGCCCATCCCGACGATATTGACGATCGCCCCCGGCTCGGCGCCCGGTTCGCTGCGCAGCCGCTCGGCCATGCGTTTGAGCACGACTTGCTGCGGATAGACGTAGGAGAAGTATTTCGCGTCCATGGCCGCCTTGTACGCGGCGGCGTCGAGCGTATCGGGGTCGTAGCGGCGCGCGGCGCCAGCGCTGTTGATCAGAATGTCGATGGGGCCGAGCGCGGCGCTCGCTTCCTCGACGACATCCTCGGCGCTGTGCGCCTCATGCAGATCGGCGCGCGCGAGATGCACGTGATAGCCGCTGCTGGCCAGTTGCTCGCGGGCGCGGGCGAGATTCGCGGCATCGCGCGAGACGATGGCGACTTTCGCGCCCTCGCTCGCGAACGCTTTCGCGCATGCAAATCCGATTCCCTTGCTGCCGCCCGTGATCAGGACGACCTTGCCCGCGAGTCCCAAGTCCATGTTCCGCTCCGTCGACGAATGATCGGGACACGATAGCAGAGACGCGCCACGCGCGTCAGTTCGTGCCGGTCGCGAAGCGGGCGATGGGGTCGTCGTTCTGCACGGGACGAGGCGCGGCAAGCGAACCTGTGGACGCGCGCATCACGCGAACGGGCGGTTCGGCGGGGTCGTCGGCTGCGGCCTGCGCGGTGCGCGCCTGCTGACGCGCGGCGCGTGACGTCGGGGGCGGCGGCTCGAAAGCGTCGGCGGCGGCTTGAATCGGATCGGGCGTGGCGCCGACGGCGGCGACCGATGGCGTGGTCGCACCGGCAGCCTGCGATTGTCGCTGCGCCGCGGTGAGCGTCGATGGCGGCGGCTCGAAGGCGTCGGCGCTTGCTGGTGGCGGCGCCTGACGCGCGTAAGTCGGCGCGGGTGTCGGCGGCGGCGCAGGTGTCGCGACAGGCGGCGTCGCGGCAGGCGCGGACGCAGGCGATGCCAGATAAGTCGGGGCATCGAAAGGGGCTGGCGCCGACTTCGGCGGCGCGACCCGCCGGATGCCGTCGAAGCGCTTCGCCCAGTACGGGTTCGTCAGATAGTCGAGCCGCACGGTGCCGCCCGTGGACGGCGCATTCACGAAACGCAGCTTTCCGACGTAGATCCCCACATGCGAATGCGGCCGCCCGGTCGTGTTGAAGAAGATCAGGTCGCCGGGCGCGATCTCGTCGGGTTCGACCGAGTCGCCGCGCGAACTCATTTCCGCCGTCGTGCGCGGCAGATTCACCGACGCCGCGCGATCGACGACGTAGCGCACGAGGCCGCTGCAATCGAAACCCGCGTCGGGCGTGTTGCCGCCCCAGCGGTAGGGCACTCCGACGAGCGACATCGCCTGGATGGAGATTTCCTCCCGCCCGACGCTGTGATCGACGAAGGTCGGGAAGCCGGGCGGCGGCTTATAGGTTCGGTTCGCACTCGTGCTGGCGGCGGGCTTGCTGCGCGCAGCCTGCTGCGGCGCGGTTCCACACGCGGCGAGCAGCACGGCAACGAGAAGCGGCAACCAGATTCGAGACATTGCAGAAAGGCGAGCGAAAATTCGCCAGGAAGGGCGGTTGTGCCGATACTAGCCCGCCGAACGGGCGTGCGGCAAGATGTCTTGAGGATTTACATGAAGTTTGTGCCGTAAGTCTTGCCGCCGGTGCACGTCCAGCAAAAGAAAAGGCCTGGCGGATCGCTCCGCCAGGCCGTCTTCAACGAACTTCCGTCGTGATTAGAGAATATCGGACGCGTAATCGGCAAGACGCGAACGCTCGCCGCGCGCGAGCGTCACGTGACCGCTGTGCGTCCAGCCCTTGAAGCGGTCGACGACGTATGTCAGCCCCGAACTGCCTTCGGTCAGATACGGCGTGTCGATCTGCGCGATATTGCCGAGGCAAATGATCTTCGTGCCAGGGCCCGCGCGCGTGACGAGCGTCTTCATCTGCTTGGGCGTCAGGTTCTGCGCTTCGTCGATGATCACGTACTTGTCGACGAACGTCCGGCCGCGCATGAAGTTCATGCTCTTTACCTTCAGGCGCGAACGGATTAGCTCCTGGGTTGCGGCGCGGCCCCATTCGCCTGCGGCATCGTCGGTTTTCTGGAGCACTTCGAGGTTGTCGTCGAACGCGCCCATCCACGGCTGCATCTTCTCTTCCTCGGTGCCCGGCAGAAAGCCGATATCCTCGCCAACGGGCACGGTGGCGCGCGTCACGATGATCTCGTTATAGCGCTTGTCGTCGAGCACTTGCGCGAGACCGGCGGCGAGCGCCATCAGCGTCTTGCCGGTGCCCGCCTGGCCGAGCAGCGTGACGAAATCGACTTCCGGGTTCATCAACAGGTTGAGCGCGAAGTTCTGCTCGCGATTGCGCGCCGTGATGCCCCACACGTTGTTCTTGTGATGGCCGTAGTCGCGCAGCGTTTGCAACAGGGCGGTCTTGCCGTTCAGCTCGCGCACCACCGCGTGAAACGACGGTTCGCCGTTCTGCGGTTCGAGATACACGAACTCGTTGACGAGCATCGACGGACACAGCGGCCCGGTCACGCGGTAATACGTCGTGCCGGTTTTCGTGTCCTGCCAGCTTTCCATGCCCTTTGCATGCCGGGTCCAGAAATCCTGCGGCAGCGCGCGCACGCCCGAGTACAGGAGGTCCTTGTCCTCGAGAACCTGGTCGTTGAAGTAGTCTTCGGCGGGCAGACCCAGCGCATGCGCCTTGATGCGCATGTTGATGTCTTTCGACACCAGCACCACCTGACGGTCCGGCCGCTCCTTCTGCAACGCGCGCACGACGCCGAGAATCTGGTTGTCCGCCTTGCCGACGGGCAAGCCCTGAACCGGCTCGATATCCGTGAGCGTGGTCTGGAAGTAGAGGCGGCCGAGCGCGTCGCGATTGCCTTGCGACGAAAGCGGAATGCCTTCGGTCATCTTGCCCGTGTGCGCGACGAGCGCATCCAGCGTGCGGCTGACCTGACGCGCGTTGCGCGCGACTTCCGACATGCCCTTTTTGTGGTTGTCGAGTTCTTCCAACGTCATCATCGGCAGATAGACGTCGTGTTCCTCGAAGCGGAAGAGCGAACTCGGATCGTGCATCAGCACGTTGGTGTCGAGCACGAAAAGCTTGCGCAATTCGGTTTCGGCGGTCGCAGCCTTGCGGCGTTTGCCCTGGGCCCTGGCTTCGTCGCGGGCGGCGGATGGGGCGGGCGCCACGGGCGTGTCAGCACGTTCCGCACGTTCGGCGCGGGCGTCGATTCCGGCCGGCGTTTCGCGCGCGGCGGGCGCGGGTTGCAGGAGCGCCGCGGTCTGTTTCGATTTTCGGCCGCGCGTTGGCACGGTGCCGGGCGCGGGCGGCGGCACGGCCGCTTCGGCGTGCGCTCCGGACGGAATCTGGGTCAGCACTTCGCTCGCGATCGAGCGCAGCGTATGCGCGGCGTTGGCTGCGGGACGCTCGGCGGTGACGGTCTCGACCGCGCCGAAGGCGTCGTCATCGCTGGCCGCCGCAGATTTTTTCGACTGCTTCGAAGGCCGGGCTTTGGCCTTGTATTCTTCAGCCGGAAGGAGATGGCCGAGCTTGGCCGGGGCGGTAGGCAAAGGCATGGTGTTCCCTCGAAAGGAATCGGGTTCGTGTATCGTGCGCCGCCTGTCGCATCCTGCTCGTACGCCCTCGAAGCGATACGATTCCAGCAGTTTGCGCCCGGTGGCGCGCTTCGTTGTCGAAATCGCCGGTTCGCCTAAGTTTCGATCTGCTCCTTGGAGGTTGCGTGCGGCGCGACGCGCGCAAGCCGGGACAGCGTGGCTTTCGTGCGGCGCCAAATAAAAAAGCCGCCGTTCCGATTAGCGGAACCAGCGGCTGACTTCTGTTTCAGAGCGCGTTTCCCTTGCCGACTCCGCATAGCCCGGGTCCACGCCGGCCGTGCCGGCAGGCGCACGGCGGCTTGCGCGAAGACTACGGAAATGGGGTGGACAGGCGCTCATTGCGGTCCAATATAGCGTGCCTCAAATCGCTTGTACAGCCTCGACGATGGCCTCTACGTGGCCTGGCACCTTGACGCCGCGGAACTCGCGCCGAAGCACGCCTTTCGCGTCGATGAGGAAGGTCGAGCGCTCCACGCCGCGCACTTCCTTGCCATACATTTTCTTCATTTTGATGACATCGAAGAGCGAGCAGATGGCTTCGTCGCCGTCTGAAACGAGCGTGTAAGGCAACTCCAGCTTGGCCTTGAAGTTGTCGTGCGATTTCACGCTGTCGCGCGAGATGCCCACGATTTCCGCGCCGGCGGCCTTGAACTGGTCGTAGTGGTCGCGAAATTGCAGGCTTTCGGTCGTGCAGCCCGGCGTGTTGTCCTTCGGATAGAAAAAGAGCACGACTTTCGTGCCGCGCAGGCTCGAAAGCGTGAACTCGCCACCCGTCGCGGGTGCGGTGAAGTCGGGTACGGGCTGGTCGACTGCAACTGACACGTAGGTTTCTCCGGTTGTTGTGATTTGTCGGTGAGAAAGAGCGACGAGATGCGAAGCGGCCACGCGCCGCTTTCAGCCCGGCTGGACGATGAGTTCGCCCGCGCGGCCCGGAATCTCGCCCCACGTGACAGGGTACGTGGGCAGCGTCGCGCGGTCCAGCGCCGCATGGTAATCGCCCATCGTGGCGAAGCTGTGTCCCTGCGCGCGCCAGCCGGCAAGCAGTTGCTCGAAGATCGGCGCGAGCTTCTGGCCTTCGAGTTCCGCGTGCAGCGTGAACACCTGATCGTGCGGATTGTCCGCCGTGTAACGCAGCAGATGCGCGGCGACGCTGCTTTCGTCGACGCCATCGACACCCAGCACTTCGTCGAGCGTGGGCAGCGTGGTCGGCATCTGGACGTGGTTCAGCGTGCGGCCGTCGAGCACGGGAATGTACGGCGTGTGACCGCGCCCGTCGGACGCATAGCGCATGCCCCAGGCGTCGATCTGCTCGAACGCGTAGCCGTTCATCTGCCAGCCCGCCGCGCCGTGCGTGACGGGCGGCGCGCCGAAAATCTCGATGAAGCGCGCATGGCTCTGCTCCATCTGCGCGACGGTCCATGCGCGATCGCGCGCGCGCACGTTGTCCTGCCAGTAGACGTGATCCCACGTATGGATGCCGCATTCGAAGCCGGCCTCGTGGATCGCGCGCATTTCGGACACGGCTTCGCGGCCGATGTCCGGCCCCGGCAACAGCACGCCGTACATCAGCGTCTTCACGCCGTAATGCTCGACCACCGACGTGCGCGACACCTTCTTCAGAAAGCCCGGCCGGAAAACGCGCCGCAGCGCCCAGCCCGTGTGATCCGGGCCGAGGCTGAAGAGGAAGGTCGCGCGGGCGCTGAATTTGTCGAGCAGGCGCCCGAGATTGGGCACGCCTTCGCGCGTGCCGCGCAAGGTATCGACGTCGATCTTGAGAACGATGCGGGCCACGCGCTTGCCTTTACGCCTGTTCGACGAGCTTGCGGGCTTCGCCCACGTGCGCGCGATACGCTTCGAAAATCTTGCGCAGCGCGTCGTCCATCGACGCTTCCGGCTTCCAGCCAAGTTCCTGCATGGTGTTGTCGATCTTCGGCACGCGGTTCTGCACGTCCTGATAGCCCGCGCCGTAGTACGCGCCCGACGAAGTCTCGACGAGCTGCACCTTCTTCGCGCTCTCCGCGTACTCGGGAATCTGGTTCGCGAGCGCGAGCATCTTGTTCGCGAGTTCGCGCACCGAGAAGTTGTTGGTCGGGTTGCCGATGTTGTAGATCTTGCCCGACGCCACGCCGTCCTTGTTCTCGATGATCTTCATGAGCGCGCCGATGCCGTCGTCGATATCGGTGAACGCGCGCTTCTGCGCGCCGCCATCGACGAGACTGATGTTCTCGCCGCGCACGATGTGGCCGAGGAACTGCGTCACGACGCGCGACGAACCTTCCTTCGGCGTGTAGATCGAGTCGAGGCCCGGGCCGATCCAGTTGAACGGACGGAACAGCGTGAAGTTCAGGCCTTCCATGCCGTAGCCCCAGATCACGCGGTCCATCAACTGCTTGGAGCACGCGTAGATCCAGCGCGGCTTGTTGATGGGGCCGTAGGAGAGCACCGAGTTTTCCGGGTCGAACTGCTCGTCGGTGCACATGCCGTACACCTCGGAGGTCGACGGAAACACCAGATGCTTGCCGTACTTCACGGCCGAACGCACGATCGGCAGATTGGCTTCGAAGTCGAGCTCGAATACGCGCAGCGGCTGTTTCACGTAGGTCGCGGGCGTGGCGATCGCGACGAGCGGCAGGATCACGTCGCACTTCTTCACGTGATACTCGACCCACTCCTTGTTGATCGTGATGTCGCCTTCGAAGAAATGCATCCGCTCGTGATTCGCGAGGTCGCCCAGGCGGTCGGTTTGCATGTCCATCCCGAAGACTTCCCAGTCGGTGGTTTCGAGGATGCGCTTGGACAGGTGATGGCCGATGAAGCCATTGACACCCAGAATCAGAACTTTTTTCATGAATGACGAGAGGATTGAATGATGCGGCCAAATTCGGCAGGTTCGACGGTGCGCGCTTCGTTCGACGGAGCGCCGCCGGCATCGAGTGGCCGGCGACGCAACTCGTGGATGGCAATGACGCGGCCGTCGCCGCAGACGCCAAACAGCGCATTATCCGTCACGCTCAGGCCCGGGGGCAAACGCCGCAGCTCACGGAGTCTTTCGGGCGGCACGCCCGGCGCGCCCGTTTCCGGCACGAGCCGCGCCCGCGCGACGATGAAGCGCTCCGCGCCGATATCCGTGAACGCGCCCGGATACGGCGGCGCAACCGCGCGGATCAGGTTGTAGACGCGCTCGCCCGGCTGCGACCAGTCGATGCGCCCGTCCTCCGGCTTGCGCCCGCCGTAATAGCTGCCCGACGCGAGATCGTTCGGCAGATGCGGCGCTTCGCCCGCGAGCAAGGCGGGCAGCACGCGCCAAAGCGTCTGCTCGGCGGCGACCACGGTTTTGTCGAAGACCTGGCTCGCGGTGTCGTCGGGGAGAATCGGCACCGGGGTCTGCGCGAGGATCGCGCCGGCATCGGGCTTCTCGGCCATTTCATGCAGCGTCGCGCCGGCTTCGGTTTCGCCGTTGAGCACGGCCCAGTTCGTCGGCACGCGGCCGCGATACTTCGGCAGCAGCGAGCCGTGCATGTTGTACGCGCCGCGCCTGGCGAGCGACAGCAGCGACACCGGCAGCATGTTCCGGTAATAGAACGAGAAGATGAAATCCGGCGCGATGCTTTCCACCGCGTCGAAGAGCTCGGGCGATTTCGGATCGGCGGGCGTGATGGTTTCGATGCCGTGTTCCGCCGCGACCTGCGCGACGCTGCCGAACCAGATGTTCTCGCTCGCGCTGTCCTCGTGCGTGACGACCAGCGCGACATCGACGCCGCGCGCGAGCAGCACCTGCAGGCAGCGCACGCCGACGTTGTGATAGGCGAAGACGACTGCGCGCGGTTTCATCGACCGTTGTCCTCACGCGTGACGACCGCGACAGGCTGCACCGCCTCCTGAGCCGGCCTGACCGCGGAGGGCAGGCCGTCGCGCTGCTCCAGAATGGTCTGCACGAGATAGCGCGGCCGCGCGCGCACTTGCTGATAAATGCGCCCGATGTACTCGCCGAGCAGTCCGAGCGCGAAGATGATCACGCCGAGCATGAAGAACGTAATGGCGAAGAGGGTGAACACACCCTGGACTTCCGCGCCGAACATGAAGCGGCGAATCACCAGCAGCAGGAACAGGCCCGCCGAGCCGACCGACAGAATCACGCCGATGAACGACAGCCATTGCAGCGGCACCACGGAGAAACCCGTGACGAGATCGAAGTTCAGGCGGATGAGGCTATAGAGCGAATACTTCGATTCGCCCGCGAAGCGCTCTTCGTGCGCGACATCGACTTCGATCGGGTTCTGCGCGAAGGTGTACGCGAGCGCCGGAATGAACGTGTTGATCTCGCCGCAGCGGTTGATCGTGTCGATGATATGGCGGCTGTAGGCGCGCAGCATGCAGCCCTGATCCGTCATCTTGATCTTGGTGATGCGCTCGCGCAGGCGGTTCATCGCGCGCGACGCCTTCTTGCGCCACAGGCTGTCCTGCCGCTGCTGGCGAATGGTGCCGACGTAGTCGTAACCCTCGCGCATCTTGCCGACGAGCTTGCCGATTTCCTCGGGCGGATTCTGCAGGTCGGCGTCGAGCGTGACGACGATCTCGCCGCGCGACTGCTCGAAGCCCGCGAGAATCGCCATGTGCTGCCCGTAATTGCCGTTGAGCAGAATGACGCGCGTGGTGTCGGGCCGCACGTGGAATTGCTGCGCCAGCAGCGCGGCCGACTTGTCGCGGCTGCCGTCGTTGATGAAAATCACCTCGTACGACGTGCCGAGCGCATCGAGCGCCGGATAGAGGCGCTGAAAGAGGGCGGCGAGGCCGTCCTGCTCGTTGTACACGGGGATGATCACCGAAAGCTCGGGAGTCGTCGCCGGAAAATCCAAATGACTCATGTTGCGCTGAGTGTCCTTGCTGGTGTTACCCGTTGAGTTGTGCGTCGCCGAACTGTTCGCAGATCTCGTCGATCGATTTCACGACGTGCGCGACGTCGTCCGTGCTCATCAGCGTGAAGAGCGGCAGCGTGACCGTCGACGCGCCGTAGCGCTCCGCATGCGGGAACATGCCTTCGCCGAACCCGCGCGCCCGATACAGCGTGAACAGGTGCAGCGCCGGATAATGCACGCCCGCGCCGATGCCGCGCGCCTTCAGCTCGCCCATGAACTCCGCGCGCGTGAGCTTCAGTTTGTCGAGCGGCAGCGCGATCTGGAACATGTGCCAGTTGCTGTCGGTGAAATTGCGCGGCGGCAGGCCGACGCCGAGCTTCACGGCCGCGCCGCCTTCGAACGCATCGAAATAGGCGCGCGCGAGTGCGCGGCGTTTTTCCGTGAAGCGCTCGATCTGGCGCAACTGGCCGAGCCCGACGCGCGCCGCGACGTCCGTCAGGTTGTACTTGCCGCCGAGCACGTCGCAATCCATGCCGTCGAAGCCCGTGCGCGTGATACCTTGCAGCCGGTACTTGCGCGCGAGTTCCGCCTCGTCCTCGTTGTTGAGCACGAGCGCGCCGCCTTCGATCGAGGTCACGTTCTTGTTGGCGTGGAAGCTGAACGAGACGATGTCGCCGATCGCGCCGATGCGCTTACCTTTCCACGTCGAGCCGAACGCCTGCGCGGCGTCCTCGATCACGCGCAGCTTGTGGGCGCGCGCGATCTCGTAGAGCCTGTCCATGTCGACGGGCAGGCCCGCCAGATACACCGGCATGATCGCCTTGGTGCGCGGCGTGATGGCGCGCTCAAGCAGGTTCAGGTCGATATTGCGCGTGACCGGATCGATATCGACGAACACCGGCGTCGCGCCCACTTCGAGAATCACGTTCGCGGTCGAGACCCAGGTCATCGGCGTGGTGATGACTTCGTCGCCCGGGCCGACACCCGCGATGCGCAAGCCGATCTCCATCGTGCAGGTGCCCGAGTTGAACGCCCGCACGGGGCGGCCGCCGACATACGCGGAGAGCTCGGCTTCGAACTGCTGACATTGCGGGCCGGTGGTGATCCAGCCCGAGCGCAGCACGTCGACGACGCCCTGAATGGTCTCTTCGTCGATCTCCGGCTTCACGAAAGGCAGGAACGGCCGCGTTGTTTGAGTCATGGACTAGCGCCAAAAAAATGAATTGATCCGATCGAACGTTCGACCGCGCGGCCTTAGCCGCGCGCGAGCACCACGACGCCCACGAGAATGATGCCGATGCCGATGAGCCGCTGCATCGACAGAACTTCGCCGAACAGATACCACGCCGCGAACGCATTGACGACGTAGCCGAGCGAGAGCATCGGATAGGCGACCGAGACGTCCACCCGCGACAGCCCGACGATCCACACGACGACGCTCAGCACATAGCACGCGAGCCCGCCGATGATGGGCAACTGCGTCGCGATCTTGATGCCGACCGGCAGGATGTTCGCGGGCGTCATCTCGAAATGGCCCACCGCGTTCACGCCGGCTTTGAGCAGCAGTTGGGCGCATGCGTTCAACAATACGCCGATGACGATACAAATGAAGGAAATCGGGTTCATCGTGCGTTTTTCAAATACGGGACAAGGATACTCGGTTCATCTCGAAATGCCGAACGATCGTGCGGTGCAATATCGCTCACGGCTGCGGTTTTTCGACGATCACACGCCGCGCGTCGCGCGCGATGACCTGCATCGGCACATGGCGTGCCGCGAGTTCGTCGTAGCGGCCCGGACCCATGAGGGCGAGGGCGTAACGGTCGGCGTCCCATCGCCTGATCCACTCGTCGAGGCTCGGCACCCATTTTTGCGGCTCGGTCTGCACGCCGAAGGTCAGTTCGTCGGCTTCCTGAACCATGATCATCGTGTGTCCCAGATAGAAGGGCATCGTGTGATCGAGCTTGGCGATGGAATAGAAGGGTGTGTCGGGCGGCAGCTTGGCCATGGCGGCCGTCACGGCCGGCACGAGCTTGACGCCTGAGCTTTCCTTGCCGAACACGTCGTGCCCTGTGCCCGCGATCGTGCCGAGCAACAGCCACGCCGCACCCAGCCCGGCCGCGCCCGCGAGCACGCTGCGGCGGTTCAGCCAGAGCGCGAAGATCGTGACTACGAAGGCGACCGCGAGGCCCGCGTACACCCAGACCTGGAACGCGCGATACAGCGCGTTCGGATTCGTGGCGCTGCCCGCGCGGCCGATGAAAATGGCGCCGAACGCCGCCGCGATGAGAAACACCGCGTAGCCGATCAGATGCATGCGGTACCGCGATTTCGTGAGCGACGGCAAATAAAGGCCGATCACGAGCGCGAGCGCCGGCGCAATCGGCAGCACGTAAGACAAAAGCTTCGAGTGCGACGCGCTGAAGAACAGGAAGATGAAAGCCGACCAGACGAGCAGCATCGTGACCGGCGCGAAGCCGTTGGGCTGGCGCGGCGTTTTCAGACCGTGACGCACGCTTTGAAAGGCTATCGACAGCCAAGGCAGAAAACCGACGAGCAGCACGGGCACGAAGTAATACCACGCGCCCGGGCGGTTCTGTTCCGGCGTCAGGTAGCGCCTGAATTGCTGCACGATGAAGAAGAAGTCGAAGAACTCGGGATTCTTCATCTGCACGAGCACGAACCACGGAGCCGTCACGATCAGGAACACGATCACGCCGCTGCCGATATAGAGCCTTCGCCAGAGCGCCCAGTCGCGCGAGACGAGCGAGTAGAGCACGAGGACCGCGCCCGGCAGGATCAGGCCGACGAGGCCCTTGGACAACACCGCCGCGCCCATGCCGGCCCAGCAGAGCCACATCCAGAGGCGCACGTGACGCGTCGAAAGGCCGGGACGCTGGGCGAGCAGCAGCGCGCAGAGCGTCAGTTCCATCCAGAACGACAGGCCCATGTCGAGCGCGTTGAAGTGGCCCATCAGGTTCCAGTACGGGCAGGTCGCGAGAATGACCGCGGCGGCGAAGCCGGTCATTGCGTTGAACACCCGCGTGCCGGTATAGCCGACGAGCAGCACGCCCGCGAAACCGGTGAGCGCCGTATAGAGCCGCGCCTGCCATTCGCCGATGCCGAACCAGGCGAACGTGAGCGCGTTCGCCCAGGTCTGCAGCGGCGGCTTTTCGAAGTATTTGTAGCCGTTGTAACGCGGCGTGATCCAGTCGCCGGTCACGAACATCTCGCGCGCCATTTCGGCATAACGGCCTTCGTCGCTGGGGACGAGATGGCGCAACCCGAGCGGCGCGAACCAGACGATCGCGAGCGCGAGAATCAGAAGAATGAGCGAAAGATGCGTGAGCGGTAGCCGCGAAGGCTTATCGTTCATGAAGTCGACCTGTCCGATGCCGCGATGCGCGGCGCTAGTGAAACGAAATGGGCGGTGCGCGCGGGCTGCGCGAGAATTCGGCGTGCGCATGCTCAGGCACGCATTTTCGCCGAGAGTTCGCCTGGCGCCGATGCGCCGCGCGCATGCCGACCGGCGGCCGGCCCGGCGTCGCCGCGACTGCCGCCGGATGCGTCGCGCCGCCCCCCGGCGCGCGTCCCGGAAAGACGCATGCGGGCGGGAGTGTAGCGCACGCCCGCCCGGCGATTGTCAATTTTGACGCGGAGCCGGCGCCGGCTCGCGCCGATACCGGAACGGGCGCGAGTCTGACAGCGCTTCCTTAACGGTTCCTTAGCGGTTCCTCAGGCGCGCCTCAGACTTCGATCAGCAGCGCGGCGGCGACACGGCGGCCTTCGGACATCAGGATGTTATAGGTGCGGCACGCCGCGCCGAAATCCATCGTCTCGACACCGATGCGGTGCTTCGCCAGTTGCGCCGTGAGGCGCGGGTGCGGAAAGCGCAGCCGCGAGCCGCTGCCGAAGATGACGACTTCCGGGGCGGCCTGAACGAGCGCCTCGAAGTGCTCGGGCGTGAGCGCCTCGAACGACGACACCGGCCACGCCGCGACGGGCGTCTGGGGCATGACGATCACGCTGCTTTCGTGTCTTTCGAGATTGATCGCCACGAAACCGTCTCCGTAGCTCGTGATGGTGTTGAGCGCGCTGTTGGAATCCTGGTGCAGTTTCAAAACAGTGATCCGGCAAGGGAAGAGGTGAAGACTCAGCCCGCGACGCGGCTCATCGCGTTTCGCGCCAGCCTTTCATGCCGGCTTTTCGCAACGAAAACGGCGTTGCGGACCGCGTTCCTTTGGTGCATTGCGGAACTGAGTCATAATCAGTAAATTATAACTTTTCGGCTGCCGGGCTCGCTCGTGCGCCGCCTGTTGCGCTCGCGTGCCAGCCACAAGCCGCCTCCGACTCGCAATCCGGTCCGCATCGCCCCCCGCCTTACCTGGCGCGGCGTCAGAAATGCATCGTTCGGCGCTCGGGAACGAGCGGATCGCCCGGGCGAGCCGCCTTCAGGCTTCACCCTCGGTTTTTCGCACCACGCCCCGCGGCCGCCCGCGCGCGTGGCTGGCTGCATGAAATACCGGGCCGCATCCGACCGGCACCACAAAACCGTCCGCATTCACAACAGAACCAGAGCGCCAGCCGTGAAACCGATTCTCAAATCCAACAAGCTGCAAAACGTCTGCTACGACATTCGCGGACCTGTGCTCGAACATGCGAAGCGCCTCGAGGAAGAAGGCCATCGCATCATCAAGCTCAATATCGGCAATCTGGCGCCGTTCGGCTTCGAAGCGCCGGACGAGATCATCCAGGACATGATCCGCAATCTGCCGGGCAGTTCGGGCTATTCGGATTCGAAGGGCGTGTTCGCCGCGCGCAAGGCGATCATGCATTACACGCAGCAAAAGGGCGTGGCGGGCGTGGAACTGGACGATATCTACATCGGCAACGGCGCGTCCGAACTGATCGTCATGGCGATGCAGGCGCTGCTCAACGACGGCGACGAAGTGCTGCTGCCCGCGCCCGACTACCCGCTCTGGACGGCGGCCGTGAGCCTCTCGGCGGGCACGCCGCGCCACTATATGTGCGACGAGAGCAACGGCTGGATGCCGGACCTGGACGACATCCGCGCGAAGATCACGCCGAACACGAAGGCGCTCGTCGTGATCAATCCGAACAACCCCACGGGCGCGCTGTATTCGGACGAACTGCTGCTCGATCTGATCGCGCTCGCCCGTGAGCACGGCCTCATCATTTTCGCGGACGAGGTCTACGACAAGATCATCTACGACGGCAAGACGCATACGTCGATGGCCGCACTCTCGGAAGACGTGATCACGGTCACGTTCAACAGCCTGTCGAAGAGCTACCGTTCGTGCGGTTATCGCGCGGGCTGGATGGCGATTTCCGGGCTGATCGAAGAAAACCGCCGCCGCGCGAAGGATTATCTCGAAGGCCTCGGCATTCTCGCGTCGATGCGCCTGTGCCCGAACGTGCCCGGCCAGTATGCGATCCAGACGGCATTGGGCGGCTATCAGAGCATCAACGATCTGATCCTGCCGGGCGGGCGTCTCTACAAGCAGCGCGAGCTCGCGTACGAGATGCTCACGGCCATTCCGGGCGTGACCTGCGTGAAGCCGCAGGCCGCGCTCTACATGTTCCCGAAGCTCGATCCGAAGATGTACCCGATCCAGGACGATCAGCAGTTCATCACCGACCTCCTGCTCGAAGAGCGTGTGCTGCTCGTGCAGGGTACGGGCTTTAACTGGCCGACGCCGGATCATTTCCGCGTGGTCTTCCTGCCGAACGTCGACGATCTCGCGGATTCGGTGAACCGCATCGCGCGCTTCCTCGACGGCTATCGCAAACGGCATTCCGCTTAATTTCTCTTTAAAGACTCGCGCTGCATGGAACCGATCAAAGTAGGACTCTTGGGCTTCGGCACGGTCGGCAGCGGCACCTTCACGGTGCTGCGCCGTAACCAGGAAGAAATCAAACGACGCGCGGGCCGCGGCATCGAAATCGCGCGCGTCGCGGTGCGCACGCCGGCGAAGGCCGAGGCCGCTGCCGCTCAGGGCATCGCGGTGACGGACGACTTCGGCGCGGTCGTCGACGATCCTTCCATCGATATCGTGTGCGAAATGATCGGCGGCACGGGCTTCGCGCGCGAACTGGTGCTGCGCGCGATCGCCAACGGCAAGCACGTCGTGACGGCCAACAAGGCGCTGCTCGCGGTGCACGGCACGGAGATTTTCGAAGCCGCGCGCGCCAAGGGCGTGATGGTCGCGTTCGAGGCGGCGGTGGCGGGCGGCATTCCGATCATCAAGGCGCTGCGCGAAGGCCTGACGGCGAACCAGATTCAATACATCGCGGGCATCATCAACGGCACGACGAACTACATTCTTTCGGAAATGCGCGACCGCGGGCTCGACTTCGCGACCGCGCTTAAAGCCGCGCAAGAACTCGGTTATGCGGAAGCCGATCCGACCTTCGACATCGAAGGCGTCGATGCCGCACACAAGGTCACGATCATGAGCGCGATCGCGTTCGGCGTGCCGGTGCAGTTCGATCGCGCGTACGTGGAAGGCATCAGCAAGCTCGCGGCCATCGACATTCGTTACGCCGAGGACCTCGGCTACCGTATCAAGCTGCTCGGCATCGCGCGGCGCACGGAGAAGGGCATCGAACTGCGCACGCATCCGACGCTCATTCCCGCCAAGCGCCTGCTCGCGAACGTGGAAGGCGCGATGAACGCGGTCGTCGTGCACGGCGATGCGGTCGGCACCACGCTGTACTACGGCAAGGGCGCGGGCGCGGAGCCGACGGCATCCGCCGTGGTCGCCGATCTCGTCGACGTGACGCGCCTGCATACGGCCGACCCGGAGCATCGCGTGCCGCATCTGGCGTTCCAGCCGGATTCGCTGTCGAACACGCCGATCCTGCCGATCGACGAAGTGACGAGCGGCTACTACCTGCGTCTGCGCGTCGCCGACGTGACCGGCGTGCTCGCGAACATCACGCGCATTCTCGCCGACAAGGCCATTTCCATCGACGCGTTGCTGCAAAAGGAATCGGAAGAAGTCGACGGCGCGAACAAGGGCGAAACGGACATCATCCTCATCACGCACGAGACGCTGGAAAAGAACGTGAACGCGGCGATCGGCGAGATCGAAGCGCTCTCCACGGTCGTCTCGAAGGTGACGAAGCTGCGCATGGAAGCGCTCAACTAAGCACGGGTTAGCACGATGAACTACATCTCGACGCGCGGCGCCGGCCAGAACGAGCGCCACACGTTCTCGGACATTCTGCTGGGCGGCCTCGCGAAAGACGGCGGTCTGTATCTGCCGAACGACTACCCGAAGGTCAGCGCCGCCGAACTCGCGACATGGCGCACGCTGTCGTACGCGGATCTCGCGTTCGAAGTGCTGTCCAAATTCAGCGACGACATTCCCGCCGACGACCTGCGCTCGCTCACGCGCAAGACCTACACGGCGCAGGTGTACAGCAATGTGCGCCATGAAGAAAGCGCGGTGCAGATTACGCCGTTGAAGACGCTCGGCGAGGAAAACGGCACGACGCTGTCGCTGCTGGAATTGTCGAACGGCCCGACGCTCGCCTTCAAGGACATGGCGATGCAACTGCTCGGCAATCTGTTCGAGTACGCATTGGCCCGGCACGGCGAAGAGCTGAACATTCTCGGCGCGACGTCGGGCGATACCGGCAGCGCGGCGGAATACGCGATGCGCGGCAAGACCGGCGTGCGCGTGTTCATGCTGTCGCCGCACGGGAAGATGAGCGCGTTCCAGACCGCGCAGATGTTCTCGCTGCAAGACCCGAACATCTTCAATCTGGCCGTCGAGGGCAATTTCGACAACTGCCAGGACATCGTCAAGGCCGTGTCGAACGATCATGCCTACAAGGCGAAGCACAAGATCGGCACCGTCAATTCGATCAACTGGGCGCGCGTCGTCGCGCAGGTCGTGTACTACTTCAAGGGCTACTTCGCGGCGACGGCGAGCAACGAGGAGCGCGTGTCGTTCACGGTGCCCTCGGGCAACTTCGGCAATGTGTGTGCTGGGCACATCGCCCGCATGATGGGCCTGCCGATCGATCAGCTCGTCGTCGCGACCAATGAAAACGACGTGCTCGACGAGTTCTTCAAGACGGGCGTGTACCGCGTGCGCGGCGCGGCCGAGACGTATCACACGACCAGCCCGAGCATGGACATTTCGAAGGCGTCGAACTTCGAGCGCTTCGTGTACGACTTGCTGGGCCGCGACCCGGCGCGCGTGCTGCAGCTTTTCCGCGACGTGGAAGAACAGGGCGGCTTTGATCTCGCGGCGAGCGGCGACTTCGCGCGCGTGAAGGAATTCGGCTTCGTGTCGGGCAAGAGTGGCCACGACGATCGCGTGAAGACGATTCGCGACGTGTTCGACCGGTATCAGACGATGATCGACACCCATACCGCCGACGGCGTGAAGGTCGCGCGCGAGAACCTGAAGCCCGGCGTGCCGATGATCGTCCTGGAAACCGCGCAGCCGATCAAGTTCGGCGAGACGATCCGCGAGGCGCTCGATTGCGAGCCGGAACGGCCGTCGGCGTTCGTGGGACTTGAAAAACTGCCACAAAGGTTCGATATCGTTCCCGCGGATGCGAGCGTGGTGAAGGCGTTCATCGCCGAACGAACGTAGGGCGAGGCGCATCCGCCTCGTGCGGAGCGGCGCTGAAACGCATGGGCGCGGCCGCACTGGCCGCGCCCTTTTTCTTCGCGGCGCGATTTCGCGCCGAGCGCCCGCATCGGTGAAACGCGGGAAAACCCCGCCAAAAGCTGCTAAAATCTTAGGTTTTTCGTCGTACCCCATTCAAAAGGACGCGCCGTGCTGTCTACCGCCAACATCACCATGCAATTCGGGCCCAAGCCCCTCTTCGAGAACATCTCGGTCAAGTTCGGCGAAGGAAACCGCTATGGACTGATCGGGGCGAACGGCTGCGGCAAGTCGACGTTCATGAAAATCCTCGGCGGCGACCTGGAACCGAGTTCCGGCAACGTCATGCTGGAGCCGAACATCCGCCTCGGCAAGCTGCGCCAGGATCAGTTCGCCTATGAAGACATGCGCGTGCTCGACGTCGTCATGATGGGCCACACCGAAATGTGGGCCGCGATGACCGAGCGCGACGCGATCTACGCGAACCCCGACGCGACGGATGACGACTACATGCGCGCCGCCGACCTCGAAGCCAAGTTCGCCGAATACGACGGCTACACGGCCGAGGCGCGTGCGGGCGAGCTGCTGCTCGGCATCGGCATCGACATCAACGATCACAACGGCCCGATGAGCAACGTCGCGCCCGGCTGGAAGCTGCGCGTGCTGCTCGCACAGGCGCTGTTCTCGAAGCCCGACGTGCTGCTGCTCGACGAGCCGACCAACAACCTCGACATCAACTCGATCCGTTGGCTGGAAGACGTGCTCAACCAGTACAACTCGACGATGATCATCATCTCGCACGATCGGCACTTCCTGAACCAGGTCTGCACGCACATGGCGGACATGGATTACGGCACGCTGAAGATCTGGCCGGGCAATTACGACGACTACATGCTGGCCTCCACGCAGGCGCGCGAGCGTCAGCAGAACGCCAATCAGAAGGCGAAGGAGCGCGTGGCCGACCTTCAGGACTTCGTGCGCCGTTTCTCGGCCAACAAGTCAAAGGCGCGTCAGGCGACCAGCCGCCTCAAGATGATCGACAAGATCAAGATCGAGGAATTCAAGCCGTCGTCGCGTCAGAATCCGTTCATCCGCTTCGAGTACGAGAAGAAGCTGCATAACATCGCGGTGGTCGCGGAAGACATCACCAAGAAGTACGATCGCACGATCTTCCAGAACTTCTCGCTGTCCGTGCAGCCGGGCGAGCGCATCGCGATCATCGGCGAGAACGGCGCGGGCAAGACCACGCTGCTCAAGTCGCTCAAGGGCGCGCTGGATCTCGATCACGGCACCGTGAAGTGGGCGGAGAACGCGAACGTCGGCTACATGCCGCAGGACACGTACGAAGAGTTTCCGAAGGACGAGACGCTGACCGAGTGGATCGACCAGTACCGCAAGGAAGGCGACGACGAGCAGATGATGCGCGGCACGCTCGGCCGGCTGCTGTTCAACGCGGACGACATCAGGAAGAACGTGAAGGTGCTGTCGGGCGGCGAGAAGGGCCGCATGATCTGGGGCAAGCTGATGCTCGGCCGCCACAACGTGCTCCTGATGGACGAGCCGACGAACCACATGGACATGGAGTCGATCGAATCGCTGCAGATCGCGCTCGAGAAGTTCGAAGGCACGCTGATCTTCGTGTCGCATGACCGCGAGTTCGTCAGCGGGCTGGCGGACCGGATCATCGAAGTGAAGACCAATGGCACGCTAAGGGACTTCGGCGGGAATTACGAAGACTTTTTGTCGAGCCAGGGGATTCAGTAATCGCCGGCCCGGCGGCAGCGTTACGAAGCGGCCCGTCTCGAAAGAGCGGGCCGTTTTTCTATCGGCATCAGAGTCTGTCGTTCCGAAACCGCATCGCGGTGCCTTCGCGCGTGATGCGTTCCCAGATCGCGCGTTTTTCGTCGTCGGTCAGAAAGACCCAGTTGGAGACCTCGCCGGCCGTGCGGCCGCAGCCCTTGCAAACATCGTCGAAAAGCGTGGAGCACACGCCGATACAGGGGCTGTCGGGAAGGTCGTGAAGATTGGAAGCCATGGGGTTCACTCGTGACCGCGTCATCGGACGCGGTCCAAATCTCAAAAAAAGTTCAGCGCGCGATACTGTAGCCTATTCGCGCGATCCAGTGATGCCGCTGGTTGTAGTCGAGGATATCCTCGCCATAGCCGTTGAAGTAGCTGAGGAAGAGATAGCCGCCCCAGGCGCTGCCGATCAGCTTGGCGAGCGGATACGTGAACTGCGAATCGATGCTGCCGTACCAGTGCTTCGTGCCCTTGCGCAGTGTCGTCGCGAGCTGCCAGCCGTCCGGGCTGCCGTACTTCACGAGAAAGTCCACGTAGCCGCGGTAATCCGCAATGTCCTGATTGCCCGATTTCGACAGGTAGTAGTAGAACTTCGGCGAGAGCGTCAGGTGATGGGCGTTCAGATCGCCGAAATCCCACGTCGGGCGCACGAACGCGATATTGATCGCGCGCGATTCGTCGCCGCTCTTGCCGTTCGACTCATGCCCGAAGCCCGCGGAAACGCCCATGCGCGTGAAAAGCGGACTCTTCCAGCCGGTGTCTTCCACGTAGTAGAACAGTTGCGGCTGGAAGCTGATGTCGCGAAACGGCGACGACTCCGCGGACAGATTCCAGATCGCCGTCTGCGTGTAGCCGAAGTAAAGATTGTCGAGCAGGCCGCGCGAGCGCGGATCGTCGGGGAGATGAAGACGGTACTTGAAGCTGAACTGGAATTTGGCGAGATTATCGCCGTTCTTGCCGTCGGCGAAATAGATCGGATCGAACGTCGAGAAACGGCCGGAGAGCATCGTATCGCTGGTGGATGCCGGCAAGGCGACCGCGTTCGCGGCGGCGCTCGCGCTCGCGACCTGCGCGGGGGTCGTCGCCTGCGCTTCACGCTGCTCGGCCGCCACGACCTGCGTCTGCGTTTCGCTGCGATTGAGCGTGACGAGCATCGGCGACGCATCGAAGCCGACTGGATCGATCTTCACCGTGCCGCGCGCCGACTCGGGCCACGGCGCGGAAAAGCGCACGCGGCGGTATTGGCCCGGCGCGAGGCGCAGATGGTCGGGCACGTCCGGATCGCGCGCAAGCGTGAGCGGCACGGGCGGCAGATCGCCGTTGGTCAGACTGACGGTGAGTTGCTTCGGCACTTCGACGCTCAAGGGTGTGCGGTCGTCGTCGGTATAGAGCAGGGTCAGTTCCAGCGGCTGCGAAGCGGCGGCTTCGCGCGCAGGCTGCAACACGGCGACGGTGGCATGCGCCGCGCCGCTCGCGCAGAAAAGGGCGACGAGCAGCGTGAGCGGGCGTGAAGCGACAACCTTTGGCAAACGGGGGCATGGGCCTAAAGCCATGGAGTGCGGGTCCTGTTTCGGGGCGCAAAAAGGGGGTGACAGCAGGGTGTGACAGCACAAATCGCACCGCGATCCCGAAAATCGGCGCCCGATGGACGGCGTCAGCCTGGCAAGACCGCCTGCCACAGCATCGCGCCGTTCAGGGCGACGATCACGCCCGCGCACGCCCACGCCAGCGCGAGCGGAACACGCGCGACGCGCCAGCGGCCCATCAGCCCGAAATCGGAGGCGAAGCGCACGAGCGGAATCACGGCGAGGGGCAGTTGCAGGCTCAGCACGACCTGCGTCGCGACCAGCAGCGTGTTCGAACCGTGCTGGCCGAAGCTGCCGACCGCGACGAGCGCTGGCCCGATCGCGAGGCCGCGCGTGAGCATCGCGCGGGCCCAGCGGGCCATTTTCAGGCGCAGAAAGCCTTCCATCACCGCTTGGCCCGCGAGCGTGCCCGTGACCGTCGCATTCAGGCCGCAAGCGAGCAGGGCGGCGGCGAACACGACGCCCGCCCAGTGACTGCCGACGAGCGGCGCGATCAGCCGGTGCGCATCCGCGAGATCGTCGACGTCGACGTGACCGCTCGCATGGAACACCGCCGCCGCGACCACCAGCAGCGAGGCGTTGACGATGAACGCGAGCGTGAGCGACGCGAAGGTGTCGATATTCACGCCATGCAGCGCGCGCCCGATGGACACGTCGTCGCGGATGTTCGCGTGCTCTTTCACGAGCGCCGAGTGCAGATAGAGGTTGTGCGGCATCACGGTGGCGCCGAGAATGCCCGCCGCGAGCCAGAGCATGCCGGCGTCGCGCAGCAGTTCGCGCGATGGCGCGAGCCCGCGCATCGCCTCGCCCCAGACCGGATGCGCGAGCGCCAGTTCGATCACGAAGCAGAGGCTCACGAAGAAGATGAGCGTCGTCACGGCCCGCTGTAGCGGCCGGCGGCCGCGGCTTTGCAGCGCGAGCATCGCGAACGTTCCGACCGCCGAGATCAGCACGCCCGCGGTCAGCGAGAGGCCGAAGAGCATCTGGAGCGCGACCGCGCTGCCGACGACCTCCGCCACGTCGCACGCGATGATCGCGATTTCGCATGCGATCCACAGCACGATCGTCGTGCGGCGGCTGTAGCGCTCGCGGCACAACTGCGCGAGATCGCGCCCGGTCACGACGCCCACGCGCGAGGCGACCCATTGCAGCAGCATGCCCATCAGGCTCGCGAGCAGGACGACGAAAAGCAGCGAATAACCGTAGCGCGCGCCGCTCGCGAGCGCCGTCGCCCAGTTGCCGGGGTCCATGTAGCCCACGGCGACGAGCGCGCCCGCGCCCGCGAACGAATACCAGCGTCCGCGCGGGCGCGGCGAGCGTGGCCGTTCCTCGCGGCTGGCGGGCGACTGCGCGCCGGTTTTCGCGGCGGAAAGCTGAGCGAGCGCGGACGGATGGGTATTCATGCGGGAAACGGCCTCGAATAGCGATGCAACGGCGGCGTCGGTCAGGCGTGCGTGCGTTGCCGGTTCAGAAAACGCCGCATCTCGCGGCGCACGTCGAATTGGCTCGCAACAACCGTTCCGCTGGCTATTCGTCAGGCTCGCGCGCCCGTGATTTGAGGCGGCGTGAGGCCGATCACGAATAATGACATTGCAACGGGCTTACGCGAGCGCGCGCCACGATGCGAGTGTGGTTTTATCAGGTGCCGCGTGGGCCCATTAGGGGATAAAATGCGCGCTCTTTCCGGCGGCCCGCCATCGCGGGGCGGGCCGCCGGAGAACGCCCGCCGCGCGCAAGGCAAGGCTCGCCGGCCGTGGGCGCCACGGCGTGTACATTTTGCGCGACACGCGGCGCATTATTTTTTGTCGCGCTTGTGTTTAATGGTAGTTTCCGGGTTTCAAAGGGAGTCGCGGGCGCGATGCGGCGTGAAACGACGCGCGGGCACCGCTCGGCACGATGCCGTGACAAGTCGGAACAAGGGAGAATCGAGATGAACGAGAAACTGGCGAGCCGCATGGCGAAGCTGGCGGGCGCCCTGACATGCGCCGCGATGTTGACTCCGCTCGCCGCGACGGCGAAGGACACGCAGTTGAACGTGTACAACTGGTCGGACTATATCGCCAAGGACACGATTCCCAACTTCACCAAGCAGACCGGCATCAAGGTGAAGTACGACAACTACGACAGCGACGACACGCTCCAGGCCAAACTGCTCACCGGCCGCTCGGGCTACGACATCGTCGCGCCGACGAGCAATTACGCGGGCAAGCAGATCGCCGCGGGCATCTTCGCGCCGCTCGACAAGTCGAAGCTCCCGAACCTCAAGTATCTCGATCCCGACCTGATGAAGCTCGTCGAGGGCGCGGACCCCGGCAACAAGTACACGGTGCCCTGGGCGTACGGCACGACCGGTCTCGGCTATAACGTCGACAAGGCCAAACAGATTCTGGGCGCGAACGCCGAGCTCAACAACTGGGACATCCTGTTCAAACCCGAGAATATCTCGAAGCTGAAGGCGTGCGGCGTCTCGGTGCTCGACGCGCCGGACCAGATGTTCGCGGCCGCGCTGCATTACATCGGCAAGGATCCGATGAGCACGAATCCGGCCGACTATCGCGAAGCGCTCGCGATGATGAAGAAGATCCGCCCGTACATCACGCAGTTCAATTCGTCGGGCTACATCAACGATCTGGTCGGCGGCGACATCTGCTTTACCTACGGCTGGTCGGGCGACGTCGTGATCGCGAAGCATCGCGCGGTCGAAGCCAAGAAGCCGTTCAAGATCGAGTACTACATTCCGAAGGGCGGCGCGCCCGTGTGGTTCGACGTGATGGCGATCCCGAAGGACGCAAAGAACAAGGAAGCCGCGCACGAGTGGATCAACTACATCGAGACGCCGCAGGTTCACGCGGCCATCACGAACGCGGTGTTCTACCCGAGCGCCAACCTCGAAGCGCGCAAGTACGTGGACAAGGATGTCGCGAACGATCCGGCCGTGTTCCCGCCGCAGGACGTCATCAAGACGCTGTTCCTGTTGAAGCCGCTGCCGCCGGAAATCCAGCGCCTGCAGACGCGGCTCTGGACCGAGTTCAAGTCCGGCCGATGAAACCGGCAAGCCGGTCATTCTTTTGAATAGACGAAGCCCCTGGACCGCCGGGGGCTTTGTTCGTGGCCGCGGCGCATGCCGGCGCGAGCCACGCAAGACACATGGAAGCAGGGAGTCGAACAGGCAATCATGAGTGAGCAGTCGAGCGCGTTGAAGGCAGCGCCTAATTCCGGCCGGCGCGAGCCGGGCAGTTCTCCCACGGCCCAGAGCACGGACGACGGCTTCGTGCGGATCGTCGATGTCGTGAAGAAATTCGGCGAGACGACGGCCGTGCGCGGCGTCAATCTGTCGGTGAAAAAGGGCGAGCTTTTCGCGCTGCTCGGCAGTTCCGGCTGCGGCAAATCGACGCTTCTGCGCATGCTCGCCGGGCTCGAGACCGTGACCGAAGGGCAGATCCTGATCGACGGCGAAGACCTGGCGAAGATGCCGCCGTACAACCGCCCCGTGAACATGATGTTCCAGTCCTACGCGCTCTTTCCGCATATGAGCGTGGAATCGAACGTCGCGTACGGGCTGAAGCAGGAAGGCGTGAAGGGCTGCGAACTGAAAGACCGCGTGCATGCCGCGCTCTCGCTCGTGCAGATGGCGCAGTACGCGAAGCGCAAGCCGCATCAGCTTTCGGGCGGCCAGCAGCAGCGCGTCGCGTTGGCGCGCAGCCTCGTTAAGCGTCCGAAGCTGCTCCTGCTTGACGAGCCGATGTCCGCGCTCGACAAGCAGATTCGTCAGCGCACGCAGATCGAGCTCGTGAATATTCTCGATTCGGTCGGCGTCACCTGCATCATGGTCACGCACGACCAGGAAGAGGCGATGACGATGGCCAATCGCCTCGCCGTGATGAGCGAAGGGCAGATCGTGCAGCTCGGTACGCCGCACGAAGTCTACGAATATCCGAACAGCCGCTTCTCGGCGCAGTTCATCGGCTCGACCAATCTTTTCGACGGCAACGTGGTCGAGGACGAGCCGGATCACGTGTTCGTCGAATCGACCGAACTGCCGGTGCGGCTTTACGTGAGCCACGGCATCACCGGGCCGCTCGGCATGCCGGTGACGATTTCCGTGCGCCCCGAGCGCATCGCGCTCACGCGCAAGCCGCCCGAAGGCGCGTACAACTGGGGCCGCGGCAGGGTCACGAACATCGCGTATATGGGCGGCTACACGCTCTATCACGTGACGCTCGATTCCGGCAAGGTGGTGGTCGCGAACCTGTCGAGCCTCGCGATCGGCGAAATCGATTCGCCCACGTTCGACGACGAAGTCTACGTGCGCTGGAGCGCATCGGCCGGCGTGGTGCTGACGTCATGATGAAGCTGCTCAATCGATTCGGCGTAAGCGGGCGCTCGCTCGTCATCGGCGGGCCGTATCTGTGGCTGCTGCTGCTCTTCTTCGTGCCGTTCCTGCTCGTCGTGAAGATCAGCTTCGCGGACAGCCAGCTCGGCATTCCGCCATACACGGATCTGGTGAAGCTGGAAGAGGGCGTGATGCATATCGCGCTCGACTTCGCGCACTACGCGTTCCTGATCCAGGACAGCCTGTATTTCGCGACCTACATGAACTCGCTGCTGGTCGCGGCGGTGTCTACCTTGCTGTGCCTCATCATCGGCTATCCGATGGCGTATTACATCGCGCGCTCGAATCCGGCCTCGCGCAACATTCTGATGATGGCCGTGATGCTGCCGTTCTGGACGTCGTTCCTGATTCGCGTGTACGCGTGGATCGGCATTCTCAAGAACAACGGCCTGCTCAACAACTTCCTGATGTCGATCGGCGTGCTGCATTCGCCGATCGAGCTGTATCACACGAATATCGCGGTCTATATCGGCATGGTGTATTCGTATCTGCCGTTTCTCGTGATGCCGCTCTACGCGCATCTCGTCAAAATGGATCTGACCTTGCTCGAAGCCGCCTACGATCTCGGCGCGAAGCCGTGGAAGGCGTTCGTGACGATCACGCTGCCGCTGTCGAAGAACGGCATCATCGCGGGCTGCCTGCTCGTGTTCATTCCGGCGGTGGGCGAGTACGTGATTCCCGAACTGCTCGGCGGCGCGGATACCCTGATGATCGGCCGCGTCATGTGGAACGAGTTCTTCAACAACGCCGACTGGCCGATGGCTTCGGCCGTCACCTGCGCGATGGTGCTGCTGCTGCTCGTGCCGATGGCGCTCTTCCAGCATTTCCAGGCGAAGCAACTGGAGGAGAAACGATGATCAAGCCCAGCCGTCCGTTGCAGTTCACCGCGCTCGGGCTCGGATTCGCGTTTCTGTATATCCCGATCCTGAGCCTCATCGTTTATTCGTTCAACGACTCGCCGCTCGTCACCGTCTGGACGGAGCCGTCGCTCAAGTGGTATCGCGCGCTCGTCACCGACGACGAACTCATCAACGCCGCGTGGCTCTCGCTGCGCATCGCGTTCTTCACGGCGTGCGCGTCGGTCGTCATCGGCACGTGGGCGGGTTTCGTGCTTGCGCGCATGGGGCGCTTCAAGGGCTTCACGCTCTACGCCGGCATGATCAACGCGCCGCTCGTGATTCCCGAAGTCATTCAGGGCATTTCGCTCTTGCTGCTGTTCGTCGAAATGTCGAAGCTGCTCGGCTGGCCGGATCGCGGCTTCTTCACGATCTGGATCGGCCACGTGATGCTGTGCATTTCGTATGTCGCGATCATCGTGGAATCGCGCGTGCGGGAGCTGAATCCGTCGCTGGAGGAAGCCGCGCTCGATCTCGGCGCTACGCCCTTGCGCGTGTTCTTCACGATCACGCTGCCGCTGATTTCGCAGGCGCTCGTGGCGGGCTGGCTGCTGTCGTTCACGCTGTCGATCGACGATCTCGTGCTGTCGGCGTTCCTGTCCGGCCCGGGCTCGACGACGTTGCCGCTCGTCGTGTTCTCGCGCGTGCGTCTGGGGTTGAATCCGGAGATGAACGCGCTCGCGACCCTGTTCATCGCGCTCGTGACGATCGGCGTGATCGCGGCGAACTACTTCATGCAGCGGAGCGAGCGCAGAAGGCTCGCCGCGGTGATGTAAGCAAAAACGGCTCCGCGATGGAGCCGTTTTCGTTTCAGGCGTTCGACAGATGCCGCGCGAACGTCGCCGGATCGGTATTCGTGCCGCACAACAGCACGCCCACGCGTTTGCCCTGCAGGCGCTCGCGCAGCGGACCGAGCAGGGCGGCCGTGGCGGCCGCGCACGCGGGCTCGACAGCGAGCTTCAGTTCATTGAAAAGCAGCGCCATGCCGTGCCGCAATGCGTCGTCCGAGACGGTGACGATGTCGTCGATATGCCGTCGGCACAGTTCGTAGCTGTATTGCTCGGTGTGCGGCGCCATCAGCGAATCGGCGATGCCGTGCATCGCGCCCATCTTGATCGTGTGATTCGCTTCGAAGCTGCGCCGCATGGCGTCCGAGCCTTCCGGTTCCACGCCGTACACATGCAGCGACGGATTTGCGAGACGCATCGCCGTGGAGACGCCTGCGGCCAGCCCACCGCCGCCGATCGGCAGAATCACCGCTTCGAGATCGGGCGCCTGCGAGGTCCATTCGTAGCCGAGCGTCGCCGTGCCGAGCACCGTGCGATAGCCGTTGAACGGATGGATGAACACGCGGCCTTCCTCCGCCTCGACACGGCGCACGACATCGAACGCTTCGGCGACGTTTTCCGCGAACACGACGTCCGCCCCGAAGCGCCGGCACAGCGCAACGCGTGCCGGGCTCGCGCTCTTGATGATGACGACCTTCGCGCCGACTTCCATGCGCTGCGCCGCGTAGGCGACCGCCACCGCATGATTGCCCGCCGACACGCACGTGACGCCCGCCGAACGCTCGCTGTCGCTCAAGGCGAGAATGTTCGAGAACGCGCCGCGCGCCTTGAACGTGCCGCTCGCCTGCAGCAACTCGAACTTGAACGTGACCGGCGTGCCTTCGAGCGTCGGAAAGTCGTGGCGTTCGAACGTCGGCGTGCGCGCGACCCAGGGCGTGAGCACCATGTGCTGCTCGGCGATTTCGTCGAGTGTCGGAATCGGTGTGCCGTCGATCGTATTGTCGGTATGCTGGGCGGTGGACATGGGCGTGGATCAGCGCGGTTGAGCGTCGACGGACATGCTGTGAATGAACTTGCCGAGGAACGCCTCGCACTGCGCGAGCTGTTCCAGCGACACATACTCGTTCGCCTTGTGCGCCTGCTCGATATTGCCCGGCCCGCACACGATGCTCGGCACGCCCGCGTTGGCGAAAAGACCCGCTTCCGTGCCGTAGGCGACCTTGCGCTTGTCCTGGTTCGACGTGAGCGCGCGCACGAGCTGCGTGATCGCGGCCTGCTCGGTGGCGTCGAGGCCGGGCGCGGACGCGAGCTTGGTGAATTCGATGGCCGCGTTGCCGTGCTCCTTGAGCATCTTCGGCAGCAGCGTTTCATGCGCATAGGCTTCGATGCGCCGGAAAATCTGGTCCGGGTCGATGGTCGGCAAATTGCGGAACTCGAACTCGAAGTTGCATTCGGCGGGCACGGTGTTGATCGCGTTGCCGCCTTTGATCGTGCTCGTCTGGCCGGTGGTGAAGGGCACGTCGTAGAGTTCGTCGAAGGGGCCGCGCGCGCGGAATTCGTCGACGAGATCGCGGATATGGCAGATGAGCCGCGCGGCGTATTCGATCGCGTTGAGGCCCTTCGGCGTGAGCGACGAGTGCGCCGCGAAGCCGCGCACGCAGCAGTGGTACGTGTTGATGCCCTTGTGCGCGATGACGGGGCGCATGGAGGTCGGTTCGCCGACGATGCAGCCGTCCGGTTTCAGTCCGCGCTTTTGAAGGTCGGCGATCATGATCGGCGCGCCTGCGCAGCCGACTTCTTCGTCATAGGAAAGCGCGAAGTGGATGGGCTTCGCGAGCTTCGTCGCCTGCATGGCCGGCAGCATGGCGAGCGCCGCGCCGATGAAGCCTTTCATGTCGCAGGAACCGCGCCCGTAGAGGAGGCCGTCGCGCACTTCGGGCTTGAACGGGTCGCTTTGCCAGTCCTGGCCGTCGACGGGCACGACATCCGTGTGACCGGACAGCACGATGCCACCGTGGGTTTCGCCGTCGTGGGCCGGGACGGTGGCGAAGAGATTCGCCCATTGGCCGCGCGGATCGGTGGTGATGGTCGCATCGATGCCGGACTTGCGAAGTTCGTCGCGAACGGTTTCGATCAGGCCGAGATTCGGATTGCGGCTGACCGTATCGATGGAGATCAGCCGTTCGATCCACGGCAGGGAAATGGGGGTTTCGCTCCGGGTTTCGCTCTGGGCTTCGAGATGCGCCGTGTCAGCGATCTGTGACATTTTTTGACTCCTGCGGGTAGGGTTTGATCATAGCCCAAATGGGGAACGCTGGCCGCGGTTGGGCTTTTTCCGCTATTTTTTTGGTTTGTCGTGGAACCTGCTTTCGTGTTGGTTTATTAGCACTGCCCCTCCCCGGGGCGGGGGTAACTTTCTTTGCTGCTGCAAAGAAAGTCACCAAAGAAAGCAGCTTTATCACCGCCCGCGGTCACACGCACGTTGGCCATTTTTCTCCTCCGGGAACGGCCCTCGCCTAAAGAGTGCCCTCATAAACCCAACCGGGCTTGGATCGCGCACGGTCTGACAAGCCAGTGCGCGAAGCGCGCTGGTTCAGCACAAAATAGCTTCGGCACAGCGCTGCGCGCTGCCGCCGGGTATGCGAGGGAAACCAGTGGGAGGGCGAGTGCGCTCGCGGCCCCGAGCCCGATTAACCCATCGGCCGCGGAGCGGGCTGGAACTTGAAATGGCTGTACCGGTTCGTTAAGCGGCGCGATGTGACGGACCGTGCGCGATCCAAGCCCGGTTGGTCCTTCGAGGGCACTCTTTAGGCGAGGGCCGTTCCCCGAGGAGAAGAGTGGTCAAACTGCGTGTGACCGCGGGCGGTGAGAGAGCTGCTTTCTTTGGTGACTTTCTTTGCAGCAGCAAAGAAAGTTACCCCCGCCCCGGGGAGGGGCAGTGCTAATAGACCGACACGAAAACGGGATCCAACAAACAGAAAACGGGACCCACCGACAGAAACAAAAACAAAAAACCCTCACCGCGCGGCAAGCGCCTGCCTAACCGGCCCCCCCAGCGCCCGCAGCGTCTCCTTGACAGTAGAAATCCTCACCGCCAAATCCGGACTCCGCGCTTCGATCCGCAACTTATCCTGCCCCGCCAACTTGATGTGCTTATGCTTCTGCACCATCTCGATGATCTTCATCCCATCCACCGGAGGATTCGGAATGAACTGCAACGATATCGACAACTCCGCCGCATCGATCTTGGAAATGCCCAGCGGCTTCGCCGCCAGCCTCAACCGATGCGTCTCGACCAAAGCATGCGCCTGCGGCGGCAACTTGCCGAACCGGTCGACGAGCTCTTCGAGAATACCGTCGATCGCATCGCTCGACTCGCAGTTCGCCAGCCGCTTGTACAGCGACAAACGCTCCTGCACATCGCCGCAGTAATCGGCGGGCAAAATCGCCGGCGCATGCAGGTTGATCTCGGTCGTCGCCGCGAGCGGCGCGTTCAGATCCGGCTCGCGTCCTTCCTTCAAAGCGCGCACGGCATCGTTCAGCATGTCGGTGTAAAGCTGGAAACCGATCTCCTGAATCTCGCCCGATTGCTTGTCGCCCAACACCTCGCCGGTGCCGCGAATCTCGAGGTCGTGCATCGCCAGATAGAAGCCCGAACCGAGTTCCTCCATCTGCTGAATCGCTTCGAGGCGGCGCTGCGCCTGCTTCGTCAGCGACTGCGGATCGTGCACGAGCAAGTACGCATACGCCTGGTGATGCGAGCGCCCCACGCGCCCACGCAACTGATGCAGCTGCGCAAGACCGAACTTGTCCGCGCGATGCATGAGGATGGTGTTCGCGCTCGGCACGTCGATGCCGGTCTCGATGATGGTCGTGCACAGCAGCACGTTCGCACGCTGCCCAACGAAATCGCGCATCACGCGCTCAAGCTCGCGCTCGTGCATCTGCCCGTGTGCCACCGCGATGCGCGCCTCGGGCACGAGGGCCTCCAGCATCGTGCGGCGGTTTTCGATCGTCTCGACTTCGTTGTGCAGGAAGTACACCTGGCCGCCGCGCTTCAGCTCGCGCAGCATGGCCTCGCGGATCACGCCGTCTTCCTCGCGGCGCACGAAGGTCTTGATCGCCAGCCGCTTCTGCGGCGCGGTCGCGATCACGGAGAAATCGCGCAGGCCTTCGAGCGCCATGCCGAGCGTGCGCGGAATCGGCGTCGCGGTGAGCGTGAGCACGTCGACTTCCGCGCGCAACGCCTTGAGCGCCTCCTTCTGTCGCACGCCAAAGCGATGCTCCTCGTCGATGATCACGAGCCCGAGCCGCTTGAACTTCACATCGCTCGACAAGAGCTTGTGCGTGCCGATCACGATATCGATGCTGCCTTCGTTGATCTGCTGTATCGCCGTCGAGACTTCCTTGCCGGTCTTGAAACGCGACAGCTCCGCAATGCGCACGGGCCAGTCGGCGAAACGGTCGGTGAAGGTCTGCGTGTGCTGCTCGGCGAGCAGCGTCGTAGGCGAAAGAATCGCGACCTGCTTGCCCGCCATCACCGCGATGAACGCGGCGCGCAACGCGACTTCCGTCTTGCCGAAGCCGACATCGCCGCACACGAGCCGGTCCATCGGTTTGCCGCTCGTCATGTCGCCGATGACCGATGCGATCGCCGCCGCCTGATCGGGCGTCTCCTCGAAGCCGAAGCTCTCCGCGAACTTCGTGTAATCGCGCGGTTCGAGCTTGAACGCGTAGCCTTCGCGCGATGCGCGGCGCGCATACAGATTCAGCAGTTCGGCCGCGGTATCGCGGATTTGCTGCGCGGCCTTGCGCTTCGCCTTTTCCCACTGGCCGGAACCGAGCTGATGCAACGGCGCGCTGTCCGGGTCCGCGCCGCTATAGCGCGAGATCACGTGCAACTGCGCGACCGGCACGTACAGCTTCGCGTCGTTCTGATATTCGAGGTGCAGGAACTCGGTTTCGCCTTCGCCGAGGTCCATCGACACGAGACCCATGTACCGGCCGATGCCATGTTGCGCATGCACGACCGGATCGCCGATCTTCAGTTCGGCGAGATCGCGCACCATCGAATCGACATTGCTCGCCTGTTCCTGCCGCCGCCGGCCGGCTCGACGCGCGAGCGGGCCGTATAGCTCGGTTTCGGTGACGATCGCGAGTTTCTCGGAGGGCAACACGAAGCCGTTTGCAAGCGGCGCGATGCCGAGCGTGAACTTCGCGTCGGCGGTGAGCCATTCGAGGAAGGTGTCGCGCGACTCGCCGCGCAGGTGGTTGTCCGCGAGCAATTGCTGAATCGTTTCGCGCCGTCCCGCCGATTCGGCGACGAGCATCACGCGGTTGTCCGTCTGCTCCAGATAATGGCGCAGTGCGAGCAGCGGCTCGTCGGCGTGACGGTCGATCGCGAGGCCCGGCAGCGGCACCGCCCAGCCGCCCTCGGGCGTCGCAGGGAATTTGAGCTGCGCGAAGGGCTTTGCGAAGGTGAAGAAGTCGTCGTCGGTCAGAAAGAGCCGGCGCGGTTCGAGCAGCGGGCGCTCGCGGTCGTGCGAAAGGAAGTCGAACCGCTGCTTCGTGTCGTGCGTGAAGCGCTTGATCGCCGCGTCCATGTCGCCGACGAACACAAGCTGGGAGCCTTCCGGCAGGTAGTGAAAGAGCGTCGCGGTTTCGTCGAAAAACAGCGGCAGATAATATTCGATGCCCGCCGACGGCACGCCGTTGCCCATGTCCTTGTAAATCTGCGAGCGGCTCGGGTCGCCCTCGAAGACTTCGCGCCAGCGGCTGCGGAATGCGGTGCGCGCGGCTTCGTCGAACGGAAACTCGCGGCCCGGCAACAGGCGCACGTCGCGCACCGGGTAGAGGCTGCGCTGCGTGTCGGGATCGAACGCGCGGATCGAGTCCACCTGATCGTCGAACAGATCGAGGCGATAAGGCAGCGCCGAGCCCATCGGATAAAGATCGATCAGCGAGCCGCGCACGCAATACTCGCCCGGGCGCACGACTTGGCTCACGTGCTCGTAGCCCGCGAGCGTCAGTTGCGCCTTGAGCTTCGCTTCGTCGAGGCGCTCGCCTTGCGTGAACGAAAACGTGTAGGCCGCGAGAAACGAGGCCGGCGGCATGCGGTACAGCGCCGTCGTCGCGGGCACGATAAGAATGTCGCAGCGTCCTTCGCCGAGATCGTGCAGCGTCGCGAGACGCTCGGAGACGAGATCCTGGTGCGGCGAAAAGGTGTCGTAAGGCAGCGTTTCCCAGTCGGGCAGAAGACGCACGCGCGCATCCGGCGCGAAGTAGGGGATCTCGGCGGCGAGACGCTGCGCATCGACGGCGCCCGCGGTGACGACCGTCAGGAGCGGCACGCGCTCGCGATACGCGGTGTGATAGCGCGCGATGGCGAGCGCATCGGAGGAGCCGGACGCGCCGTCGAAGACGAAGCGCTGACCCGCCTTCACGAGCGCGATGGGAGCGCTGGACTGCGCGTTGACGGCTTGGGTGGACGCTTTGGTGGACATAGGGTAGGCATTGAACCGTCCCTGGCGCAACGCCGAAAAGGCGCGCGGGACGTGGTCGCGAAAGACGTATTATAAAATCCGGGCTTCAACTTTGACTTGCGCCCCTCATTTGCCAGTGAATTTGCCCGTGACTCCCCGCCTGTTCTCACTGATTCCCTGCGCCGGAACCGGCAGCCGTTCGGGCGCGCCGATGCCGAAGCAGTACCAGATGGTCGCGGGCCGCCCGATGCTCGCGTACACGCTCGCGGCGTTCGACGCGTGCTCCGAATTCTCGCAGACGCTCGTCGTGCTCGCACCCGACGACCACCATTTCGACGCCCGGCGCTTCGCCGGCCTGCGCTTCGCGGTGGAACGCTGCGGCGGGGCCTCGCGGCAGGCGTCGGTGTACAACGGCCTCGTGGCGCTCGCGAATTTCGGCGCGCGCGACGACGACTGGGTGCTCGTGCACGACGCCGCGCGCCCCGGCATCACGCCCGAGCTGATCCGCAAGCTCGTCGCGGCACTGCGCGACGATGCGGTCGGCGGCATTCTGGCGCTGCCGGTCGCCGATACGCTGAAACGCGTCGCACCGAACATGCCCGACGCGCCCGATACCGGCACGCGCATCGCCCGGACGGAATCGCGCGACGGCCTCTGGCAGGCGCAAACGCCGCAGATGTTCCGGCTCGGCATGCTGCGCGAGGCGATCGAGCGTGCGCGGCACGACGGCCACGACCTGACGGACGAAGCAAGCGCCATCGAATGGCTCGGGCACTCGCCGAAGCTGGTTCAGGGCAGCTTGCGCAACTTCAAGGTGACCTATCCGGAAGATTTCGCGCTCGCGGGCGCGATTCTTTCCGCGAAGCCCTAACCGCTAACTTCTACTGCAAGGTTTGGATCGATGGATTTCAGAATCGGACAAGGATACGACGTCCACCAGCTCGTCGAGGGCCGGCCGCTCATCATCGGCGGCGTGACGATTCCCTACGAACGCGGCCTGCTCGGCCATTCCGACGCCGACGTGCTCCTGCACGCGATCACGGACGCGCTTTTCGGCGCGGCATCGCTCGGCGATATCGGCCGGCACTTTCCGGATACGGCGACCGAATTCGCGGGCGCGGACAGCCGCGTGCTGCTGCGCGAAGCCATGAAGCGCGTGACGGACGCCGGTTTCGCGATCGCCAACGTGGACAGCACGATCATCGCGCAGGCGCCGAAGCTCAGCCCGCATATCGACGCGATGCGCGCGAACATCGCCGCCGATCTCGATCTTTCGATCGACCGCGTGAACGTGAAGGCCAAGACCAACGAGAAGCTCGGTTATCTCGGCCGGAAAGAGGGCATCGAGGCGCAGGCCGCGGTGCTGCTGCGGCGCACGTCGATCGACGGATAACGGGCGCTATTTCCCTTCCGCTTCGATGGTCAGCGCCACCGCGTTGATCACCGCCGCGATGCGCCCGACGTCGCGCAGTTGCGTCGTCGACATGCCTTCGGCAACGAGATTCTCGTAGTGCGATTTCACGCAGAAATGGCACTTGCCGATGATCGACGCCGCGAGCGCGTACATCTCGAAGCGCCGCTTGTCGACGCCGCCATGCGTGGCGTACGCGTTCATGCGCAGGTTTGCGGGCTGCGTCTTGAGATCGGCGTTGCCGGCCATCTCCAGATACGGATACCAGACGTTGTTCATGCCCATCAGGGCAGCCGCCGTGAGCGCGGCGTTCGTCTCTTCCGGCGACAGCACGCCCGCATTGCGGATGATGCCAACGAGCTTCGTCGCCTTCGCGGCGAACGCGGCGGCCAGCGCGACGCCCACGGCGTCATTGCCTTCGAGCGACGAGCGGGCGATCGTGCCGTCGATGTTCAGGCGGATGTCCTTCGCGTAGTCGGGCACCAGATCCTTGATCGCAGACAGAAATTCCATTGTTTTCTCCTGTTCGATGGCGTTAAAAAGCCCGCCAGCGCCGAACACGCGTTCGGCCGAATGGCGGGCTTTGCGGAATCGGCAGCGATCGGACGCGCTTACAGCGTCGCGCCGCCGACCGCGCGGTTGCACGGACACAGCTCGTCCGTCTGCAAGCCGTCGAGAATACGCAGGACTTCTTCGGGGCTGCGGCCCACGTTGAGGTTATTGACCGACACGTGCTGAATCACGTTATCGGGATCGATGATGAACGTAGCGCGCAGGGCCACGCCGGCTTCCTTGTCGCGCACGCCGAGCTGATCGATGAGCTCGCCCTTCACGTCGCCGAACGCGTAGTGGTTCAGCTTGTTCAGGTCCTTGTGCTCGCGACGCCACGCCAGCTTGACGAACTCGTTATCGACGCTGCCGCCCAGCAGCACCGCGTCGCGGTCCTCGAAATCCTTCGCCAGCTTGGCGAACTCGACGATTTCCGTCGGACACACGAACGTGAAATCCTTCGGATAGAAATAGATGATCTTCCACTTGCCCGGAAAGGACTGCTCGGTGACTTCCTCGAAAGCGGACTGGCCGTTCTCTTCGTGATGATTGAAACCCGGCTTCGCAGCGGTGACGGTGAATGCTTCGACTTTATCGCCAACGGTCTTCATGCGCTAACTCCTGTGGAATCGTTGAGAGGACAATCTCCAACCAAACTACTGGATCGCCGTAACGCGCGCATGACACGCCCGTGCCAGGCGTGCCGCGCGTGAGCCTGGTTCATCTTAACGGTATTTAAAGGAGCGCCTCAATAGTATTTGGCTAATGGGCGGGATAGCTTTTCGCAAAGCGGCGCGAGGCGCGCGGGTCAGGTCTCGAAGCGCGCGCCGCCTTTCATGGGCGGGAAGTCGATCGTCACTTCGAAGCCGGGAAGTGGCGTGCGGTTGCGCAGGCGCAGCGTGCCGCGTTGCCGCGTGACGAGACGCTGCACGATCGCCATGCCGAGGCCCGTGCCGTTCGCCTGCGTGCGCGCGGCGTCGACGCGATAGAACGGGCGCGTGATGAGCGCGACCTGATCGTCAGGGATGCCGCGGCCTTCGTCCATCACCGAGAGTTCGACCTTGCCGTGCGCGACGCGCGTGAGCAGCGTGATGCGCGCGACGTCGTCGTGCTCGCTGCGACCGTACTTGCGCGCGTTTTCCAGCAGGTTGCCGACCACGCGGCGCGCGTCCGTCGGATCGCCTTCGATCACCGCGCCTTGCGCGAGATCGGTGCGCATGACCACGCCTTCGTCGGCCTGGAAACGCGCGGCGAGTTCGCCTGCGATCATCGAGAGATCGACCGCCTCGGGCATGCGCTGCATCGGCCGCGCATAGTCGAGAAAGCGCCCGATGATCATGTCCATCTGCTCGATGTCGTCGATCATCGCGAGCTTGGTCGCTTCGTCCGACGGGCTCATTTCGGTTTCGAGACGCAGGCGCGCAAGCGGCGTGCGCAGATCGTGCGAGATGCCCGCGAGCATCAGCGCGCGGTCGGCTTCGAGCTGCTCGAGATCCTGCACCATCTGGTTGAAGCTGCGATTGGTTTCCGCCGCGACGCCCATGCCACGCTCGGGCAGACGCTCGGGCGACTGCCCCGAACCGAGCTTGCGCGCCGCGAGCGCGAGGCGCGCGAACGGCCGGTTCACGAGACTCGTGATGAAGGCCGCGCCGAACAGCGACAGCGCCAGCGCGAACACGCCCCAGCCGGCCCATTGCAGCCCGGTGACGGTGTCGAGCTGATCGCGGTCGAGCGCGACCCAGTAATCGTCGTCGTCGATCTTGAAGCTGATCCACACGCCGGGTATGTCGTTGACCGATTGCGCGATGATCGTCTCGTTGCCGAGTCGCCCGCGCACGTCGCGTTCGATCAGCCGGTTGAGCGATTCATCGGGCTGGAGCTTGTACTTGTCGGTGGTCTCGCGCGGATAGACGCGCACGCCCTCGTTGCTCTCCAGATCCTGAAGCAGCGCGCGGCGCAGATCGGGGTCGGAATAGAGCAGGGCGGTGCGCGTGAGCTTGACCACGGCGACGAGCTGCAGCGCCACGCGTTGCGCGCGCGGCTCGCGCTCGATCACGCGAAAGCTCTGGAACCACGCCGTCAGGCTGACGGCGATGAGCAGCGCGATCAGCGCGAAGGTTCGCCAGAACAGGCCGCCGAACGCGAGCGCCAGTAGCCGCCTGTCGATGCGCATGGGTCTGTCGGGCTCAGCTCTGTGAAGGGGATAAAGCGTGGCGAAACTCGCTCAAGTGAATCAGGCCGCGCCGTCGGGAATGAAGACGTAGCCCAGGCCCCAGACCGTCTGGATGAAACGCGGACTGCTGGGATCCGGCTCGATCAGCTTGCGCAGACGCGAGATCTGCACGTCGAGACTGCGATCGAACACTTCGTATTCACGGCCGCGTGCAAGCTCCATCAGCTTTTCACGCGACAGCGGCTGGCGCGGATGACGCGCGAACACCTTGAGCACCGAGAATTCGCCGGTGGTCAGCGGAATTTCCTGGCCGTTCTTCGTGAGCGTGCGCGTGGCCAGGTTCAGCGCGAACTCGCCGAACTCGAACACTTCGGTGGTTTCGGACGGCGCGCCGGGCAGTTCAGACGGCGTCTGACGGCGCAGCACCGCGTGGATGCGCGCAACCAGCTCGCGCGGATTGAACGGCTTCGGCAAGTAGTCGTCGGCGCCCATTTCGAGACCGACGATGCGATCGACATCCTCGCCCTTGGCGGTGAGCATGATGATCGGCGTGCGATCGTTGCTGCCGCGCAGACGACGGCAGATGGAAAGACCGTCTTCGCCGGGCAGCATCAGATCGAGCACGAGCAGATCGAAACGTTCACGCACCCAGAGCTTGTTCATCGACGGCGCGTTTTCCGCGACGTACACGTTGAAGCCCTGTTCACCGAGATAGCGCCGCAGCAGGTCGCGCAGGCGCGGATCGTCGTCGACTACGAGAATTTTTGAAGGGTTCTTGGTTTCCATGGCGGCATCTTAGCGCGTTTGATCAAACGCCGAGTTTGTAACAAAAGCGAGTGTAACAGTTGGTTACAAAATTTACGGAGGCTGTGGCACGACCTAAGGGTTTGCTGCGTACACTGCTTTACCTGAGCCCGCCATTCGGTAGATACTCCATTAGACCAGTGCGTCTTGCGGCCCGACCAAGCCCTTCCTAAGACGTGCGCGAAAAGACTGAGGCTGTCCGGTTGTCGAGCAACGAAGGGAACAATATGAAGGGAGCGCGGCAGCGCGGACCCGTGCGCACCGAGCGCATTCTCAGAAAGACACTTATCGCCAGTGCGCTCTACGCAGTACTGAGCACGCCTCATGCTTATGCGCAATCCACCGGCTTCACCCGCGACGGCAATGCTGTCGATAGCAGCGTCCCGAATTCGCGCGGCCGCTTCGATGGCCGCATGATTCGCGCGCAACAACGCCTGGGCAAGGGGGCGGCGTCTACGGGCCGCGATCACGACGCCAAGGCTTCCGCCATGCAGCCCGTTCAGCAAGCCGATCAGGCGCCGCCCGCCGCGCCACACGGTGATGACTGCCGACGAGCGTCGTCTCTTGCGCCAGCACATCGAAGAAGCCGTGCGCGATCTCTACAAGCGGTAAGCGGCGCGCACCGCGATGAACCGACGTCAATTCCTCTCGATTGCCGGCGCGTTCGCAGGATGCGCGGGCGGCATCGGCGAGGTTTCCGCTTCTGGCCACCTGGATTCATCGTCTTCCATTCGGGCGCTTGTGCTCGTCGATCTCGACGGCGGCAACGATGGGCTCAACACCGTCATCCCTTTTTCAGACCCGCGCTATCGTGTGCTGCGGCCTAGACTCGCGCTGCCACGCGAGCGCGTCATCGCGCTCGACGAACGCACGGCCTTGCATCCGTCGCTGCTGCCGTTGATGAGCGCGTGGCGCGCGAACGAGCTTGCGATCGTGCAGGGCGTGGGCTACGACGCGCCGAACCGGTCGCACTTTCGTTCACGGCAGATCTGGGACACGGCGTCGCATGCGGATGAATACCGTCACGATGACTGGATCGCGCGCGCGAACGCTCCGCACACGCGCGTGACCGCCGCTTCGTTCGATGTCGCCGCGCGCCTCGCATCGACGCATGGCGCGGCGACTGAAGTCAGCGTGATTCACCTCACGCTGCACGGCTTCGATACGCACGAGAACCAGGCGCGCCGCCATGCGGCGCTGCTTGCCCGGCTCGCGCAAGGGCTCGCCTCGCTGCGCGCGGCGTTGATCGCATCCGGCGCATGGCAGCGCACGCTCGTGATGACGCGCTCGGAGTTCGGGCGCACCGCGCGTGAAAACGCCGCGGGAGGCACGGATCATGGCGCGGCCGCGCCGCATTTTCTGATGGGCGCGCGCGTGCGCGGCGGGCTATTCGGACCGGGGCCGCAACTCGACCGGCTGAACGCGGATGGCGGCGTGCCCGTCGGCATCGACTTCAGGAGACTGTGTGCGACCGTGCTCGGCGCATGCTGGCCGCACGACCGCGCATCGATACTGGAAGGGCGCTTCGAGCCGCTGCCGGTTCTGCGCGCCTAGCGCGTTTTCCATGCGATCCACAGCTTGCGGATCGGCGTAAGCGAAATGCGCTGATGCAGCACCTGAAAGTTCTCGCGCTCGATTTCATCGAACAGCGCAAGCGACAGTGCGGCACGCGCACGCAGCACGCGTTGCGTCGCGCGTTCCGCGGCGGGAATCGACGCGAGTGCATCCCCGAGCGCGCGCCGGGCGCGATCGGTCTGATAGCGCATGAGATCCGAGAACGCATCGCTGTACTTGCGATTGATGATGTCCGCCGCGGTCACGTTGAAGCGCTGCAACTCGTCGATGGGAATGTAGATGCGGCCGAACCGTGCGTCGTCGCCGATCTCCTGAACGCGCTCGGCGAGCAGCAGCGCCGAGCCGAGCGGTGCGGCCCAGGCCGCCGCGCCTTGCGGATCGCGCGCGCTCGCGCGGGCGACGGCCGTCGCGAATGCGCCGCCGGTCTGCTCCAGATAGCGCCTGAGGCCCGGCCAGTCGAGATAGCGCGCCTGGTCCAGATCCATGCCGAAACCGTCGACGACTTCGGCAAGCGAGGCGCGCCCGGCATCGTCGAGAACGGGATGCGCGGCGTCGCCCGCATGCGCCTTCAGGGCTTTCGTGACGGGATGCGTCGGTTCGCCGCCGTCGAGCCGGGCGAGTTCGCCTTGCCACCACGCGTGCTTGGTGCGGCCAATGGTCGGATCGCTGGTTTCCTTCACGGTCTCTTCGAGCTCGCGATAGAGCGCGTAGAGCGCGGTCAGTAGCGGCTGGCTCGATGCCGGCGCGCGGCGCAGCGCGTAGTACGTGCCGGAGCCTTCGGGCGCGGCCTTTTGCTGGCAATAGTCGTCGAAGTTCACGAACGGGGCGGGTGGGGAGTTCGAAGGTCGTTGTGGTCTTGGCGGTTTGCGCAAGCAGTTCGCGCAAACACGGCCGCTCATTTTATCCGGCGAGGCGCGGCGGCGCTGAACGTCGCACGCAGCCTGCGCGCGTGTGTGCGCCGAAGCACCGACGTCGAACGTTTGCGCGCGCCACACTGGCGCAACCGAGAGGAGGCGCACATGGGCTTGAGCAAATCCGAGAACAGGCAGTTCGGCGACACATGCCTGCCGTACCTCGTGCGCAGCGTGGCCACGGATTTCGGCTTCGATTTCCGCGTGTGTCCGCGTCAGATGCACGTTTCGCCGACGCTCGGGCTGCATATCACCGCGCAACGCCGCGCCGACGCGCCGCTCGCGTTTCCGCTCAACGTCTTCGTGTACTGGCAGCCTTCGTGCGCCCGGCGATTTCTCTCGCACGTCGACAGGCCTGTGGCCGCCGCGCGCGCAAGCGAACGCATGCCCGAGGAGATCAGGCGGCTGATGGAGATGTCGGGTGTCGATTTCGCGGGCCGTTCGCAAGCGAAAGGCGAAGTGATGATGGTCGAAGTCGGCGAGATCAGCATCTGACACAAACAAAAAAACCCCTTTGCCAATGAAAGGGGTTTCGTTGTGGTGCGAGGAGCGGGACTCGAACCCGCACACCCTTGCGGGCGTCAGGACCTAAACCTGGTGCGTCTACCAATTTCGCCATCCTCGCACGCTGCATTCGGCACCGGTCCATTGTGCCAAGCCCGAAATTCTAACTGATTCGTCTGGCGATGTCTGCGAAATTGCGTCGCGGCGGTTAGGCATCCGATTCCAGTCATACGCATCGCGCGATTGCAGCTTGTCCGTTGCCTGCCTACAATCTCGTTCAATTCTTCCGCTTCGGCACCCAGCCTTTCCCTCATGACTCGCAACGCGCGCAATCGCTTCGTCGCATGGCTCGGCATCGCCGCCATGTGGCTTGCCATTGTCGCGCCGGTCATCAGCCAGACGATCGCCGAGCGCGCTGCCGCGAGCGATCCGCAAGCGGTGCTGTGCGCCGTCGATGCATCGCAGGCGGACGAGGGCGACACCGCGCACGCAGGCGGTCACGCAAGCAATCACGCCGGCAGTCACGACGCCGCCAGCCATTTCGACGCCTGCTCGTATTGCGGGCTGCTCGCGCACAATCTGCCGGTCGCCGTTGGGTTCGGCCATGACGCCGTGCGCATCGAGCGTGTCACGCGCGTCGTGGTGTCCGTGCATAGCCGTGCCGTCGTATCGAAGTCCTTCAACGCCGCGAGCCCGCGCGCGCCGCCCGTTCTGTCCTGAAACCGTCTTCCGTCCGATTGCCTCGACGTTCGCCGCGCGCATGAGCGCCGCGAACGTGCGCGATCGCTCGTCAGTTCTTTCAGGATTTCACGATGTTCACGCTCACCACGCGAGCGCGACGGCGTTCGCGCCATCGCGCCGCAGCGCGTTCGCGCGCCTGGCTGCCGCTCTCGCTCATGGCGCATGCGGCGCTGTCCGCGGCTGCTCCCGGCGAAGGCGATAACAACGCGCCCGCCCATCAAGACGACGCCACGCTCGCGCCGGTCGTCGTCACCGCACAGGCGGCGCCGCGCGCATCGTCGCTCGATCCGAATCTGCCCGCCAGCGTCGATACCGTCACCGCGGACCAGTTTCAGTACTGGAACGTGACGACACCCGAAGACGTGCTCAAGTACGCGCCGAACATGGCCGTGCGCAAGCGCTTCATCGGCGACCCGAACGCGACCATCGCCGTGCGCGGCACGAGCAACGCGCAGACCGCGCGCGGACTCGTCTACGCCGACGGCCTCTTGCTCAGCAACTTCCTCGGCAACACATGGACCTTCGCGCCGCGCTGGTCTATGGTCTTCGCCGACGACATCGAACGCACCGACGTCATCTACGGCCCGTACTCGGCGCTTTACCCGGGCAACTCGATCGGCGCGACGGTCGCGATCACGACGCGCATGCCGACGCAATTCGAAGCCGACGCGAAAGTGCAGGGCTTCACGCAGCACTTCGATCTGTTCGGCGTGAACCGCAACTTCAACGGCACGAACACGACGGCGACGATCGGCGACAAGATCGGCAAGTTTTCGTTTCTGATCGGTGTCGATCATCTCGAGAACACCGGGCAGCCGCTGCAATTCGCGACGCTCGCGCAATCGAAGACGCCCGCGAGCGCCGCCGCCACGCCGGTCACCGGCGCGTATTTCTATAACGACCAGTTCAACGCGCGCACCGCGGTGCTCGGCACGTCGAGCGAGGCGATCGAGCGCACGTTTCAGGATCAGTTGCGCGTCAAGCTCGCCTACGACATCACGAACACGCTGCAGGCGGGCTTCACGCTCGGCTACTGGCATCAGAAGTACAACAGCGACACGCAGACTTTCCTGCGCGACGCCGCCGGCAATCCGGTGTACAGCGGGCGCGTGAACATCGGCGGATTCGAGTACAACCTGCCGGCCGCGACGTTCGCGCCGAGCATGGGATCGAGCGAGAACTTTCTCTACGGCGCATCCCTGCGCACGCACAACGCCACCGGATGGAACGCCGAGGCGGTCGCGTCGTACTTCGACATCACGCAAAGCATCGCGCGCACCGCGAATTCGGGCGTGCCCGGCGACGGCCCCGGCACGCTGACCGACGGCAGCGGCTCGGGCTGGAAATCGCTCGACCTGCGCACGAGCTGGACGCCGACAGCGCGTGCCGGTCTCACCGCGCACGCGCTGTCGTTCGGGTATCACTACGACAACTATTTTCTCGACAACGTCACGTCGAACACGAACGCGTGGCGCGATGGCGGCGGCGTGTCCTTCGCCAACTCGTTCGGCGGACGCACGCGCACGCAGGCGGTCTATGCGCAGGACGCGTGGCGCTTCCTGCCGCGCTGGGCGTTCACCTACGGCGTGCGCTACGAGAACTGGAACGCGTACGACGGCGCACGCGCGGTCGGTGCGACCGCGCTCGGCTATCCGGACGCGAGCGAGAGCCACTGGTCGCCGAAAGCGTCGCTGTCCTTCGATGTCACGCAGGATCTGACCTTGCGCGCATCGATCGGGCGCGCGTACCGGTTTCCGACCGTCGGCGAGCTGTTTCAAGGGCAGATCAACGGCATCTCCATCGTCAACAGCAATCCGAACCTGAAGCCCGAAGACGATCTGTCGAAGGAACTGACGGCGGAATGGGTGCGCGGCAACGGCCTGTACCGCTTCACGCTCTTTCAGGACGACGTGAAGAACACGATCCTGAGCCAGACCAACACGACCGTCATTCCGAACGTCACGAACTTCCAGAACATCGACAAGGTGCGCTCGCGCGGCGTCGAATTCGCCTACCAAGGGCAGGACGTGCTGCTGCGCGGGCTCGATCTCATCGCGAACGCGGCGTACACGCAGTCGAAGATTCTCGCCAACGCGAACAATCCGGCGTCGGTCGGGAAGTACTTCTATCGCATTCCGCTGTGGCGCGCGAACGTGGCGGCGACGTATCACACGCCCGGGAATACGGCCACCACGCTCGCGGTACGGTATTCGGGACGGCAATACAACACGCTCACGAACACCGACGTCAATCCGAACACGTACGGCGGCACGAGCACGTACGCGGTCGTCGACGCGAAGTTCACATGGAAACCGACCAAGCGCACGGAGCTGGGTGTTGGCGTCGACAACCTGTTCGACAGGCGCTACTACGTGTTCCACCCTTACGCGGGGCGCACGTTTTATCTCGAAGGGCGCATCGGCATCTGATGACCTTCCACGGAAAACGCACACATTCAACGAGAATCGTCATGCTCGCACCCAATTTGAACGCCGCCGCGGCCACGCCGGAAGTGGAAGTCATCGCGCATCGCCGCACGCTGTGGCGCTGGCATTTCTATGCGGCGCTTTTCGTGATGCCGCTGCTCCTCGTGCTCGCGATCACCGGCACCATTTATTGTTTTCAGCCGCAGATCGAGCCGCTTTTGTATCGCGACAGGATGGTCGTCGCGGAATCGCACGGTCCCCAGCTTTCGCGCGATGTCCTGCTCGCGAAGGCCGCCGCGAGCGAGCCGCGCGGCGCGGTGCCGACGCTCGCGCAAATCGAAACCGACCGCGCGCGGAGCGCCGAGTTCGTGTTCCGGCTGCCCTCGGGCGAGAGCGAGAGCGTGTACGTGAATCCGTACGATGGCGCGGTGCTCGGCACGCTTTCCGTCGAGCATCGGCTGATGAAGCAGGTGCGCAATCTGCATCGCGGCCTGATGCTCGGCAAAACCGGCGAACTTGTGATGGAGCTTGCCGGCTGCTGGACGCTCGTGATGATCGGCACGGGCATCGCGCTGTGGTGGCCCGGCCGGCAAAGCAAGGGCGGGGTATGGCTGCCGCGGCTCTCGCTGACGGGCCGCGCGTGGTGGCGCGATCTGCATGCGGTCGGCGGCATCTGGCTCGCGCTCGGCGCGCTGTTCTTCGTGCTCTCCGGGCTGCCGTGGTCGGGTTCGTGGGGCAAGGAGTTCAAGGCGCTCGCGACATCGGCGTCGCTCGGGTATCCGAAGGGCGCGTGGGGCGAAGCGCATGTGCGCTCGACGGCGCCATCGGCATCGGCATCGAACGATGAACACGCAATGCACGGCATGACCATGAAGATGGACGATCTGCCGCTGCATCAGACGCCGTGGGCCGTCGGCGCGACGCAGGTGCCGGACAGCGCGCAGGCATCGGCGCAAACCCAACGCGTTTCGCTCGACGACGTGGTGACGCTCGCCGCGAAGCAGGGCGTCGCCGACGACTATGGCATCGCGTTGCCGACCACGCCCACGGGCGTCTACACCGTGTCGTACTTCCCCGCCGATCCGCGCGCGGAACGCACGCTGCACATCGATCAGTACAGCGGGCGCGTGCTTTCGGACATCGGTTACGGCAGCTACGGGCGCGTCGCGCAATGGATCTCGTACGGCACGTCGCTGCACATGGGTCGCTACTTCGGCTTCGCGAATCAGATCGTCAGTTCGGCGATCTCGCTCGGACTCGCGGCGCTCGCGGTGACGGGCTTCGTGATGTGGATGAAGCGTCGGCCCGCCCGCGCGCTCGGCGCACCGGCACGGCCCGCGAAGCGCCCGCCGATGCGCGTTTGGCGCGGCTCGCTGACCGTGCTCGGCATGATTTTCCCGTTGATGGGCGCGACGATGCTCGCGGTCTGGTGCATCGACCGCCTCGCATTCGGTGCGAAGCGTGCGCCCGCCTGATCAGACCGCGCCGAAGCGCAGCCGCGTGAGTTGCTCGGCTTCGTTCGCGAGCAATCGCGCGGCGTCGCGGATGGCGACATCGAGCGTGATCGGGCCCGGCGCGGGCGAGAAGCAGCCGCTGAAAAATTCGGAAAGACGCGGCAGCGCGGCCGAATCGACCGCGCCGGAGAGCAGGCAAGCCGGCACGCCTGCCGCGCGTGCGTGCTTGCAGGCGATGAACGGCGCCTTGCCGTGCAGCGTCTGCACGTCCGAGCGGCCTTCGCCCGTGATCAGCCAGTTCGCGCCTTCAAGCGCGGCATCGAGCCCGATCTCGCGCGCGACGACTTCCGCGCCCGTCTCGAAGCGCGCACCGAGCATGTGCAGCGCGAAGCCGAGGCCGCCCGCCGCGCCCGCGCCCGGTTCGTTGCGCTTTTCGACGCCCATCGCCGGTTCGAGCAGATCGGCGAAATGGGTCAGGGCGGCGTCGATGGTCGCCACTTGCTCCGCGCTCACGCCTTTTTGCGGCCCGAAAACCGCGGTCGCGCCGTGATCGCCCGTCAGCGGATTGTCGACGTCGGACATGCCGACGAACTGCGCCTCCTTCACGCGCGGATCGAGCCCCGAGGCATCGATGCGCGCAATCTGCGCCAGCGCCGACGGCACCGGCGCGAGTTCCTTGCCGTTTGCATCGAAGAGCTTGAGCCCGAGGCCGACGAGCAGGCCCGCGCCGCCGTCGTTCGTGCTGCTGCCGCCGAGCGCGACGTAGAACGTGCGCGCGCCGGAATCGAGCAGCGCGCGGATCGCCTCGCCCATGCCGAGCGTGCTGCGCTCGGTGACGGGCACGGCCATGCCGTCCGGATCGGTGATGCCGACGACTTCCGCCGTCTCGACAATCGCGCCGCCGTCGGCGAGCAGGCCGGTCGCGGCGTCGCGGCGCGCGGCTGCCGCGCCGCGCACGTTGAGCATGCGGCGCTCGCCGCCCGCCGAGAGCATCGCGTCGAGCGTGCCTTCGCCGCCGTCGGCCATCGGGCGGATGCGGATGTCGGCGTCCGGCCGCGCGCGCCTGATGCCTTCCGCAATGGCGTTCGCGACGCCTTCGGCGGAAAGCGAGCCCTTGAACGAATCGGGAGCGATGACGACGACGGGAGCAGCGGACGTGACAGGCGTGGCGTTAGGCATGGTGTCTCGAATGTTCTGATGTGGAAGGGGTCGATTGAAAAGCCGCGGCGAGGCCCAATGTATGCCTTCGCCGCATGCGCTTCATGCAGTGCGGCAATGCATCGCGCGGCAGGCGGCTTCGTCGCGTGAATCATGCGCCGGCAAGCTTATCAGCGTGGCCCGGTCCGCAAAATAGCGGCGTGCCGATAACCGGAATTGTGCCCGCGCGCGCGTGCCGGCAAAACGCGGATTTACGCCGAAATCCGGCGGAAAATCGGGCGCTTTTCTGGCGAAATCGCGTCGAACCGGCCGGATCGCATGCCCTTGTCCGGGCCACGCGGAATTTGTTTGCTAGAATACTTGGCTCTGTTGACTGACACCGTGTCGGACGACGATCCGGCACTACCGTGCAGACCTGGCAGACGCGCTCTGCGCGGGTCTTACGGCGCCAGGCGTCGATTTCGGCCGGCTCGCGCAGAGCTCGCATCCGGACCCGCGCCTTTAGAACCGCGGAAGAACCGAACACCGAATTCACGATTTACTTTAGGACGATTTCAGCCATGGCTAACGTTGTTGAAAACCTCGGCAAGCTCGAACGCCGCGTGACCATTTCCCTGCCGAAAGATTCGGTGCAGAAGGAAGTCGATTCGCGTATCCGCCAGTTGGCCAAGAACGTGCGCATGCCGGGTTTCCGCCCGGGCAAGGTGCCGCTCAAGATGGTGACGCAGCAATACGGCGGCCAGGTCGAAGCCGAAGTGCTGAGCGACAAGGTCGGCAAGGAATTCTTCGACGTCACGCGCGCCGAGAACCTGCGCGTTGCGGGTCAGCCGAGCTTCGCGCCGAAGGCCGAAGGCACGGAAGACCAGTACGCGTTCGACGCGACCTTCGAGGTGTATCCCGAAGTGCAGCTGGGCGACGTCGCGAACGCCGAGATCGAACGTACGGTCACGACCATCTCCGAAGCGGAAGTCGACCGCACGCTGGATATCCTGCGCAAGCAGCGCGTGCACTTCCATGCACGCGGCGAAGCCGGCGAGCACGGCGACGGCGGTGGTGACGTCGCGGCCAAGGACGGCGACCGCGTGACGCTCGACTTCGTCGGCAAGATCGAAGGCGTGGCATTCGAAGGCGGCAGCGCGGAAGACTTCGCGTTCGTGCTGGGCGAAGGCCGCATGCTGCCCGAGTTCGAGCAGGCTGCAACCGGCCTGAAGGTCGGCGAATCGAAGGAATTCGACCTCAAGTTCCCGGAGGACTACCACGGCAAGGACGTGGCGGGCAAGACGGCGCAGTTCACGATCACCATCAAGAAGATCGAGTGGCCGCACCTGCCGGAAATCGACGCGGATTTCGCGAAGTCGCTCGGCATCGAAGACGGCGATCTCACGAAGATGCGCACCGAAATCAAGGACAACCTGGAGCGCGAAGCCAAGCGCCGCACGCAGCAGATCGTGAAGAACCAGGTCATGGACGCGCTCCTGAAGATTTCGGACCTGGACGTGCCGAAGGCGCTGATCGAGCAGGATCAGCAGCGCCTCGTCGAAATGGCGCGTCAGGATCTGCAGCAGCGCGGCGTGCCGAACGCCGCCGACGCGCCGATCCCGGCCGAAATGTTCGCCGAGCAGGCCGAGCGCCGCGTGAAGCTGGGCCTCGTGCTGGCCGAGCTGGTGAAGGCGAACGAACTGCAGGCGAAGCCCGAACAGATCCGCGCTGAAGTGGACGAATTCGCCAAGAGCTACGAAGACCCGAAGGAAGTCGTCCGCTGGTATTATTCGAACCAGCAGCGCCTCGCCGAGATGGAAGCGTACGTCGTGGAAAGCAACGTCGTCGATTTCGTCCTGGGCAAGGCCAAAGTGACCGACAAGGAAGTCAGCTTCGAGGAACTGGCCAGCGCAACGGCGCAAGCCTGACGCGTGAGGCAGGGGGCGTGCGGAGTCGTCGGATGACGGCTCGCACGCCTTTTTTGCATTAAAGTTTGGGCGTTTGCATGCCGTTCTAGTCGATGTTCCTTTGTCGTTCAGTACCCTTATTCCGAACAAGGAAATTGCATGACCTTTCGCGCTGAATTGCTCGACACGTTGGCGTCCCACGCACCGCGGGACTTCGAAGCCCAGGCGCTCGGCCTCGTTCCGATGGTCGTGGAAACGAGCGGCCGCGGCGAGCGTGCCTATGACATCTACTCGCGTCTCCTCAAGGAACGCGTGGTGTTTCTCGTCGGTGAAGTGAACGACCAGTCGGCGAATCTGGTCGTCGCGCAGTTGCTGTTCCTCGAAAGCGAGAATCCCGACAAGGACATCAGCCTGTACATCAACAGCCCGGGCGGCTCGGTTTCGGCCGGCATGGCGATCTACGACACCATGCAGTTCGTGAAGCCGGACGTGTCCACGCTGTGCATGGGTCTCGCCGCGAGCATGGGCGCGTTCCTGCTGGCGTCGGGCGCGAAGGGCAAGCGCGTCGCGCTGCCGAACGCACGCGTGATGATTCACCAGCCGCTCGGCGGCGCGCGTGGCCAGGCATCGGACATCGAAATTCAGGCGCGGGAGATCCTGTACCTGAAGGAACGTCTGAACCAGTTGTTGTCGCATCACACGGGTCAACCGGTCGAGCGCATCGCGCGCGACACGGATCGCGACAACTTCATGTCGGGCGACGACGCGCAGGCTTACGGCATCGTCGACCAGGTGCTTCACAAGCGTCCCTGAGGCGTCCGGAGCGGCGCCGCGCCGGCCCCTCGGAGACGAGCCGGCACAGTGACGAGGTCGCGCACGCGGCGCAACGCCAAACGCGCTTCGTTTGCCCTCGCGGGGTCGAATCTGCGAGGGGGAATCGAAGGGCGTATCATGTAACAAGAGTGTCCGGAGGCTTACACATTTATGGCGGACAAAAAAGGTTCCAGTAGCGAAAAGCTGCTGTATTGCTCGTTCTGCGGAAAAAGCCAGCATGAGGTCAAGAAACTCATTGCTGGGCCGTCGGTGTTCATCTGCGATGAATGTATCGACCTGTGCAACGAGATTATTCGCGACGAAGCGGCCGGCGCGGCGGAAGAGGCCGGGCTGACCAAGTCCGACCTGCCGAGCCCGCAGGAAATCAGCGATATCCTCAATCAGTACGTGATCGGCCAGGAACGCGCGAAGAAGATTCTCGCGGTGGCCGTGTACAACCACTACAAGCGGCTCAAGCACCTCGACAAGAAGGACGATATCGAGCTGTCGAAGAGCAACATTCTCTTGATCGGGCCGACCGGCTCGGGCAAGACGCTGCTCGCGCAGACGCTTGCACGCATGCTGAATGTGCCGTTCGTGATCGCGGACGCAACGACGCTGACCGAAGCCGGTTACGTCGGCGAGGACGTCGAGAACATCATTCAGAAGCTGCTCCAGAACTGCAATTACGAAGTCGACAAGGCGCAGCGCGGAATCGTTTACATCGACGAAATCGACAAGATCAGCCGCAAGTCGGACAACCCGTCCATCACGCGCGACGTGTCGGGCGAGGGCGTCCAGCAGGCGCTGCTCAAGCTGATCGAAGGCACGATGGCGTCGGTGCCGCCGCAGGGCGGACGCAAGCACCCGAATCAGGACTTCATTCAGGTCGATACGACCAACATCCTGTTCGTCTGCGGCGGCGCGTTTGACGGTCTGGAAAAAGTCATCACCGATCGCACCGAGAAAACCGGAATCGGTTTCGGCGCGAGCGTGAAGAGCAAGCAGGACCGCGATGCGGGCGAAGTGCTGCGCGAAGTCGAGCCGGAAGATCTGATCAAGTTCGGTCTGATTCCCGAGCTGATCGGCCGTCTGCCTGTCGTGGCGACGCTCGGCAAGCTCGACGAAGCCGCGCTCGTGAAGATTCTGATCGAGCCGAAGAACGCGCTCGTGAAGCAGTATCACAAGCTCTTCGCGATGGAGCGCGTCGAACTGGAAATCCGCCCGGCGGCGCTTCAGGCCATCGCGCAGAAGGCGATTCGCCGCAAGACCGGCGCGCGCGGCCTGCGTTCGATTCTGGAACAGGCGTTGCTCGACGTGATGTACGAACTGCCGACGATGAAAGGCGTTTCGAAGGTGATCGTCGACGACAACACCATCGACGGCGACGGCAAGCCGCTGCTCATCTACGAAGACGCGCCGAAAGTAGCTGGTTCGAACTGAAGCAGGCTGTGTGTCGGCGAAAGGCCGTTCATGGCGACGTGAACGGCCTTTTATTTTTTCCGGTTTAATGTGGATGTTACTGACGCGATCTTTGACTAACGACTTTTCCCTTCCGATAAAGGCTTGCAATAGCTCTGAACGGCCTTACTTACGACTGAACTGATTCCATTAATGGGGAAATGAAATGTCAGGAACCCAACTCCTCCCGCAGGAACGCATTACGCTGCCGCTGCTCCCGCTGCGCGACGTAGTCGTTTTCCCGCATATGGTGATTCCGCTCTTCGTGGGGCGGCCCAAGTCGATCAAGGCCCTCGAAGCCGCGATGGAAGGCGGCAAGCACATCATGCTCGTCGCCCAAAAAACGGCGGCGAAGGACGAGCCGACCGAAAAGGACATGTACGAAGTGGGATGTGTCGCCAACATCCTGCAAATGCTCAAGCTGCCCGACGGCACCGTGAAAGTGCTCGTCGAAGGGCTGCAGCGCGCGAAAACGCTTTCGATCGAAGAGCAGGAAACGCAGTTCTCCTGCGACGTGATGCCGCTCGAGCCCGATCACGCCGACAGCGCTGAAACCGAAGCGCTGCGCCGCGCGATCGTCTCGCAGTTCGATCAGTACGTGAAGCTCAACAAGAAGATTCCGCCGGAGATCCTGACGTCGCTGTCGGGTATCGATGAAGCGGGTCGTCTTGCGGACACCATCGCCGCGCATCTGCCGCTCAAGCTCGACCAGAAGCAGCACATCCTCGAGATGTTCCCTGTGATCGAGCGCCTCGAACATCTGCTCGCCCAGCTCGAAGCCGAAATCGACATTCTGCAAGTCGAGAAGCGCATTCGCGGCCGCGTGAAGCGCCAGATGGAAAAGAGCCAGCGCGAGTACTACCTGAACGAGCAGGTCAAGGCGATCCAGAAGGAACTGGGCGAAGGCGAAGAGGGCGCGGATCTCGAAGAACTCGAGAAGCGCATCACCGCCGCGCGCATGCCGAAGGAAGCCAAGAAGAAGGCCGATGCGGAGCTCAAGAAGCTCAAGCTGATGTCGCCGATGTCCGCGGAAGCGACCGTTGTGCGCAACTACATCGACACGCTGATCGGCTTGCCGTGGCGCAAGAAGAGCAAGGTCAACAACGACCTCACGAACGCGGAGCGCGTGCTCGACGAAGACCATTTCGGTCTCGAAAAGGTCAAGGAACGCATTCTCGAATATCTCGCGGTCCAGCAACGCGTCGAGAAGGTGAAGGCGCCGATTCTCTGCCTCGTCGGGCCTCCTGGCGTGGGTAAGACTTCGCTCGGCCAGTCGATCGCGCGCGCGACGAACCGCAAGTTCGTGCGCATGGCGCTCGGCGGCGTGCACGACGAGTCCGAGATCCGTGGCCACCGCCGCACGTACATCGGTTCGATGCCCGGCAAGATCCTGCAAAGCCTGGCGAAGGTCGGCGTGCGCAATCCGCTCTTCCTGCTCGACGAAGTCGACAAGATGGGCATGGATTTCCGTGGCGATCCGGCATCCGCGCTGCTCGAAGTGCTCGATCCGGAGCAGAACCATACGTTCGCGGACCACTACATCGAAGTGGACTTCGACCTGTCGGACGTGATGTTCGTCGCGACGTCGAACTCGCTGAACATTCCGCCGCCGCTGCTCGACCGGATGGAAGTCATCCGCCTGTCGGGGTACACGGAAGACGAGAAGGTCAGCATCGCGCAACGTTATCTGTTGCCGAAGCAGAAGCGCAACAACGGCCTGAAGGAAGGCGAGATCGACGTCACGGAACAGGCTATCCGCGACATCATTCGCTATTACACGCGTGAAGCGGGCGTGCGTTCGCTCGAACGCGAAATATCGAAGATCTGCCGCAAGGTCGTGAAGATGTTGCTGCTGAAGAAGGCCGAAGGCGCGGTGAAGGTCGATGGCTCCAACCTCGACACCTTCCTCGGCGTGCGCAAGTACGACTTCGGTCTGGCCGCGAAGGACAACCAGATCGGTCAGGTGACGGGTCTCGCGTGGACGGAAGTCGGCGGCGATCTGCTGACGATCGAAGCGGCGGTCATGCCCGGCAAGGGCGGCGTGATTCGCACGGGTTCGCTCGGCGACGTGATGAAGGAATCGGTCGAAGCAGCACGCTCGGTGGTGCGTTCGCGTTCGCGCCGTCTGGGTATCACGGATGAGTCGTTCGAGAAGAAGGACATCCACATCCACGTGCCGGAAGGCGCGACGCCGAAGGACGGTCCGTCCGCCGGTATCGCGATGACCACGGCGCTGGTGTCGGTGCTCACGGGTATTCCGGTTCGCGCGGATGTCGCGATGACGGGCGAAATCACGCTGCGCGGCGAAGTGCTGCCAATCGGCGGGTTGAAGGAGAAGCTGCTGGCGGCGCATCGCGGCGGCATCAAGCTCGTGCTGATCCCCGAGGAAAACACGAAGGATCTGGCCGACATTCCCGACAACGTGAAGAACGCCATCGAGATCGTGCCGGTTCGCTGGATCGATCGCGTGCTGGAACTGGCGCTGGAGCGCACGCCGGAGTCGCTGCCGGAAGACGAAGCCAAATCGACGCCGGTCGCTGCCGAAACGCAGAAAGATGCGCCGGCTTCGGGTGAGGTCGTCAAGCACTAAACGCTTCGCGCGACACGGCGTTCGTCGCGGTGTTGCGTGATCGTTGCTAAAAACCCGCGGGTTCATCCCCGCGGGTTTTCTTTTTGCGCGCGGCATTTTCGAAGAGACTCTCTAATGCGCCCGCAAACCGCGCCGGATCAGGCTCAACCCCCGTTGACACGCGTCTTTCGGCTAAGTTAAATGAGCGCCGCATCCAGACTTATCGAGATGACTGGCCGCATCGATGCCTGACGTCGATGCATGGCCACATCGACTACAACGTGCCAATTCTGATTCGGGGACTACGATGAACAAGACGGAACTGATCGACCATATCGCACAGCAAGCCGACATCTCCAAGGCCGCCGCCGGCCGCGCGCTCGACGCGGTCATCGGCGGCGTGCGCGCCACGCTGAAGAAGGGCGGCACGGTGACGCTCGTCGGCTTCGGCACGTTCGCGGTGGGCAAGCGCACGGCACGCACCGGACGCAACCCGCGCACCGGCGACGCGATCAAGATCAAGGCCGCGAAGGTCCCGAAATTTCGCCCTGGCAAAGCGCTGAAGGATGCGCTAAACTAGCGGACTCGCTGGATACGGCGCTTTCAACACGAAGCCCGTTTTCAGCGCAGCGCAAACCAAATGAATTTGCGGACCGGGTGCTTAGCTCAGTTGGTAGAGCGGCGCCCTTACAAGGCGTAGGTCGGGAGTTCGAGCCTCTCAGCACCCACCAGGTCTCTGTTCATTGCGCGCTACCCAGGAGCGGTAGTTCAGTTGGTTAGAATACCGGCCTGTCACGCCGGGGGTCGCGGGTTCGAGTCCCGTCCGCTCCGCCAGGAATCAATCAGAAAATCCCGTCCGCTGAAAAGCGCGCGGGATTTTTTGTTTGCGTAGCGCAACTTGCAGTCGATCAAGAGTGCTAATTATCGTTACACGACACGAAACGCGGATCACGCAAATTGCTTCGATCGCATCTTAAGCGGTTGATAAATAAAGCAATCTCCCGCTTGCAACGGTCTACGCTCCACGCGCCCGGTCGTTCGAAGAAACCGATCCGCTCCCGCCTTTCGCCTTTTCCTCCGCCACTGTTGTAATATCGAGCGTTTTGTTCTGACAACGCAGCGCTACGCATGCTCGACTTCTTCCGAAATCACCAGCGGCTGATGATGGCCTTGCTGATCCTTATCATCGTGCCCGGTCTGGGCATGGTCGGGATTCAGGGTTTCAGCAATTACTTCGACGAGAGTTCTTACGTCGCCAGCGTCAACGGCCATAAGATCACGCGTGCCGAATTCGACAGCGCCTTCCGCCAGCAAGTGGACCGCGCGCGCTCGATGCTCGGCGCCCAGTTCGACGCCAAGATGTTCGACACGCCCGAAACGCGCGCCGCGATGGTCGATAGCCTCGTGCAGCAGCGGGCGATGGCCGACGAAACGCAACGTCTGCATCTGACCGCATCGGATGACGCCGTGCGTCGCGCGCTCATGACCGATCCGGTGATCTCGTCGCTGAAAAAGCCCGACGGAAGCATCGATCTCGACCGCTACAAGCAACTGCTCGCAATGCAAGGCATGACGCCCGAGCAGTACGACGAGCGCATGCGCTATACCCTCGCGACCGAGCAGATTCCGGGCAGCATTCAGGGCTCGTCGTTCACGTCGAAGTCGCTCGCGCAAAGCCTCACGGAACTCGCCGAGCAGAAGCGCTCGGTGCAGGGCCTGTCGCTGCGCACGGCCGATTACGCCGCGAAAATCCAGCCGACCGACGCGCAACTCACGGCGTTCTACGAAGCGCATCGCAATGAATTCGCGACGCCCGAAACCGCGACCATTCAGTACCTCGTGCTGTCGCCGTCGACGATCGCGGCGGCATCGAAGCCGAGCGACGCCGATCTGAAGAAGTACTACGACGACAACATCCAGCGCTATCGCACCGAAGCGGAAGTGCGCGCGAGCCATATCCTCGTGAACGCGCCGAAAGACGCGAGCGCCGCCGATAAAGCGAAGGCAAAGCAGAAAGCCGAAGAACTGCTCGCGCAGGTCAAGGCGCATCCGGACCAGTTCGCGCAGATCGCGCAGAAGAACTCGGAGGACCCGGGTTCGGCGAACAAGGGCGGCGATCTCGGCTACTTCGCTCGCGGCCAGATCGCGGGCGGCAAGGCGTTCGACGACGCCGCGTTCGGCCTCAAGAAGGGCGAGGTGAGCAATATCGTCGAGTCGGACTTCGGTTATCACATCATCGAGGCGACCGACGTGAAGCCGTCCATCACGAAGCCGTTCGATGAAGTGAAGGACGCGCTCGCGAAGGACTACACAGCGCAACAGGGCACGAAGGGTTTCGCCGACGCCGCGCAAGGCTTCACCGATCTCGTCTACGAAAAGGCGAAGTCGCTGCAACCGGCGGCGGACAAATACAAGCTCGCGATTCAGACCGCGACCGTGGGTCCGAAGCCGAATCCGCAGTTGCCGCAGGACAATCCGCTCAACAACCCGAAGCTGCTGGCAGCCATCTTCGCGCCGGACTCGGTGAAGGACCGCAACAACACGCAGGCGATCGATGTCGGCAACAACACGCTGATCGCCGCGCGCGTGACGGATTACAAGGCGTCGAGCGTTCCCGCATTCGACGTCGTGAAGGACGAGGTGCGCAAGAAGGTCGTCGCGGACCTGGCCGCCGCAATGGCGAAGAAGGAAGGCGAGGCGAAGCTCGCGGAACTGCAGAAGTCGAAGTCGGCCGATGGTTTCACGTCGCCCGTCACGGTGTCGCGCAACGACGCGCAAGGCTTGCCGCCCGCGGCGCTATCCGCGATCTTCAAGGCGGATGCATCGAAGCTGCCCGCGTATGTCGGCGTCGATCTCGGTGCGGACGGCTACGCGATCTATCGCGTGAACGGCATCGACAAAGCCACGCCCGTCGCGGCCGACCGTCTCGCGGGTGCGCAGCAACAGGTCGCGCAAGTCTACGCGCAAGCTGAAATGGAGGCCTATCTGAGCTCGCTGAAGGCGCGTTCGAAGGTCAAGCTGAGCCAGTCGCCGCCGCCGACATCGAACTGATCCATCCGCATCGGTATACAAGAAAGCCCCGCGTCCGAAAGGTCGCGGGGCTTTTGTTTGAGATACCGCCAAGCGTCGCTTACAGGCAGGCCTGAATATCGCCGGTCGCCTGGCTGCCGGCCGCACCCGATGCGCGGAAGCCGACCCACGTGCCCGCGCCTGTCGTGGCCGGACGAACGACGGCCGCCGCGCCGTTGGGCGGCTGCTGGCCGGGGACGTAGACGTCGACGGCCTTGTCGCCCGCGAGCGTGTCCTGCGACACGACTTGCTGCTGCGACTTGTCGGCCCACTTCTGGGCGACGCATTGCGCGACCACGTTCGGCGCCTTCTGGCTCGTGCCGACTTGCTGCACGGCAGGCGGCTGCGCGGCACAGGCCGAGATCGCAACGGTCAGGGCGAGAAGAGGGAAGTATTTCACGTGACCTCCTTGTAGAGTCGCTCGACAAAAGAGCGGGGTTATAAGAGTTACGCGAAAGTCTCAGATATCTGAATCGTGGCCGTGTTCCGCGTCGATAAAAAGCTGTCGCGGCCGGCGTCGCGGTCAATGAACGGCGGCGGCGCCCAGCAAGGGTTTCAAGGTTGGCCAGACGTTATCCAGCAGCAAAGGCTGGGCCTGCACCGTCGGATGGATCTGATCGGCCTGGAACATGGCAGGTTTGTCAGCAATGCCGGCAAGCAGGAAGGGCACGAGCGGCACGTTGTGCTCCTTCGCGATACGCTCGTAGACGGCGTGGAACTTTTGCGTGTAGTCCGGGCCGTAATTGGGTGGAACGTGCATGCCGATGAGTAAAACCTTCGCATGCGCGGCTTGCGATGCATCGACGATGCCGCGCAGGTTTGTTTCCGTGGTCGCGAGCGGCACGCCACGCAGCGCATCGTTCGCGCCGAGCTCGACGATCACCACGGCGGGCTTGATGCGCGAAAGCACCGCGGTCAGCCGCGCGCGCCCGCCGCTCGTGGTGTCGCCGCTGATGCTCGAATTGGCGACGCTATAATCGAAACGCTCCTTCGCCAGCCGCTCGCGCAAGAGATTCACCCAGCCGGTATCGCGCGGCAAGCCGTATTCGGCCGAGAGGCTATCGCCCAGCACGACGATCGCGGGTTTCGTCTGGGTGGCCGCCTGAACTTCCGCGGCGTGCGCGGGCGCGATGCCCGTTGCCGCCAGCGCAATCGCGGGCACGAAGCCGCGCAAGCTCTTTTTCAAAGTGTCCATGCAAAACAATATCGAACCGGTCATCGAAGTACGGGGATTAAGCAAGCGGGTGAAGGACGCGACAGGCGAGCTCACGATTCTCGATCAGATCGATCTGTCGATCGCGAAGGGCAGCAGTGTCGCGATCGTCGGCGCGTCGGGCTCGGGCAAGTCGACATTGCTCGGACTGCTTGCGGGATTGGACAGCGCGAGCCAAGGCTCGGTTCGTCTGTTGGGCAAGGATCTGACGAACCTGAACGAAGACGAACGCGCCGCGTTGCGCAGCGGCGCCGTCGGGTTCGTGTTTCAGTCGTTCCAGTTGATGCCGCATCTGACCGCGCTCGAAAACGTGATGCTGCCGCTCGAACTGCGCGCCGAGATGCCGCACAGTGAAATCGCCGCGCGCGCACGGTCGCTGCTCGATCAGGTCGGCCTTTCGCAGCGCACGAGCCACTATCCGAAGCTGCTGTCCGGCGGCGAGCAGCAGCGGGTTGCGCTCGCGCGGGCGTTCGTCACGCATCCGGCCGTGCTGTTCGCCGACGAACCCACCGGCAGCCTCGATGCCGCCACGGGCTACGCGATCATCGATCTGATGTTCGAAATGAACCGCCGCAACGGCGCGACGCTCGTGCTCGTTACGCACGACCCTGAACTCGCGGAGCGCTGCGACGCCACCGTGACGATCGAAGCCGGCCGGCTCGTCAACGGCCTGAGCGTATGACAAAGCCCGCATCGCTGCGGGCTTGCGTGTGCATCGGCGGGATCAGCGCTTCAACGCTTTGCGCGCCCGCTCGATCAGCGTCGAAGTCGACGAGTCGTGCTTCTTCGGATCGGCGCTTTGCGCGGTTATATCGGCCTCGACGACCTTGCCGAGAATCTTGCCGAGTTCCACGCCCCACTGATCGAACGAGTTGACGTCCCACACCGTGCCCTGAACCAGCACCTTGTGCTCGTACAGCGCGATGAGCGCGCCGAGCGTTTGCGGCGTGAGCGCATCGAGCATGATCGTCGTGGTCGGACGGTTGCCGGGGAAGCTCAGATGCGTCGCGAGTTCTTCCTTGCCGGGGCCCGCGACCTTCTTCGCTTCTTCGAGCGTGCGGCCGAGCATCAACGCCTCGCTTTGCGCGAAGCAGTTCGCGAGCAGCTTCGCGTGATGATCGACGAGCGGATGCTCCGGCGTCAGCACGGCAATGAAGTCGATCGGAATCAGCGTCGGGCCCTGATGCAGCATCTGGAAGAACGCGTGCTGGCCGTTCGTGCCCGGCTCGCCCCAGATCACCGCCGCCGTCGGATAATCGACCATCTTGCCGTCGAGGCGCGCGGACTTGCCGTTGCTTTCCATCTCCAGTTGCTGCAGATACGAAGGCAGATAGTGCAGCGCTTGCGAATACGGCGCGATCAGGTCGCTTTGCGAGCCGAAGAAATTGCGATACCAGATGCCGATCATCCCCATCAGCACGGGCAGATTCTTGTCGAGCGGCGCCGTGCGGAAGTGCTCGTCCATCGCGGCCGCGCCTTGCAGCAGTTCGTCGAAATGCTTCGGCCCGACGGACAGCATGATCGACAGCCCAACCGCCGACCATAGCGAGTAGCGCCCGCCGACCCAGTCCCACATTTCGAACACGTTTTCTTTCGCGATGCCGAATTTGACGACTTCGGCCGGATTCGCCGACACGCCGACGAAATGCTTCGCCAGTTGATCTTCGGGGCAGCCCGACTTGAGGAACCAGTCGCGCATCGAGTGCGCATTGGTCATGGTTTCGAGCGTGGTGAACGTTTTGGAGACGACGATCGCAAGCGTCTCTTCGGCGTCCACTTGCTGCAGCACGTTCCAGAGATCGGCGCCATCGACGTTCGATACGAAGTGCGTATCGAGTTCCTTCGATGCGAGATGATGCAGCGCATGCACGACCATCTTCGGCCCGAGATCCGACCCGCCGATGCCGATGTTCACCACATGGCGAATGCGCTTGCCGGTATAGCCGGTCCACGCGCCGTCGCGGACCTTATCGGAGAAAGCGGCCATCCTGGCCTTTTTTTTCTGCACCTGATCGTAAAAAGGCGCGTCCGGCGACTGCGCGCGCAGCGCCGTATGGAGCACCGCGCGATGCTCGGTGATATTGACGATGTCGCCACGGAACATGGCGTCGCGCCGCTCGGTGACCTTGGCTTGCTGCGCGACCTCGACGAGCAGCTTGAGCGTTTCGTCCTTGACGCGGTTCTTGGAGAAGTCGATTGCGAGGCCGCCGCCTTCGAAGGTCAGGCGTTCGGCGCGCGTGGGCGCGGTGTCGTTTTCCGGCGCGAACCAGTCGCGCAGGCGCTCGCCGGAGATGGCATCGAAATGCGACTGGAGCGCCGACCAGGCAGGAAGCGAATTGAGCATCGAGGGTTGGGTCATGAGCGGTCCGATAGTCTGAAGGTGACAGAGGAATACGTTCGTGCGATTGCGGCTCGGCTTGCCTGCGCGTGCGTGTCGTGTCTGGTGAACGCGACTGCACATCAACTGAGGCCGCGGTTGCCCGAATCAAAAAGAGTATAGCGACGATGCGTGAACGGATGCTTGCAAAGCGTCACAGCGGCCCGCGCTCGATGCGCGTAAGCGTCGTCAGCTTTGCGCATGCTCCGCGTAAAAGCGGCGGTTGATGAGACCGCGCACCGCGGGTGCGAGTTCGCCAGCGGTCAGGCCCGCCGGGCCGGTGCCGCCGTCGGTGAGGGTTTGCGCGGCGAGACCGTGTAGCCAGACGCCGGCAAGCGCCGCCTCGTACGCCGGCAGTTTCTGCGCGAGCAATGCTCCGATCAATCCGCCGAGCACGTCGCCGGTGCCGCCTGTCGCGAGTCCGGCGTTGCCGGTCGGATTCACGGCGACGCGGCCATCGGGCGAGGCGATCACCGTGCCCGATCCCTTCAGCACGGCGATGGCGCCGTAACGCGCGGCGAGCTGGCGCGCGGCGGCGATGCGATCGGCCTGCACCGCCTTCGCGTCGGTGTGCAGCAGACGCGCGGCTTCGAGCGGATGCGGCGTCAGGATGCATGGATCGCTCTGCGCGCCGCGCGCCGCGACCTCGGAGGCGAGCGCATCGTCCTGCGCGACGAGATTGAGCGCGTCGGCATCCAGCAGCTTCGGGATGTCGAGCTTCAGCACGTCGGCGAGCAAGGTTGTGGCGCGCGGGCTCGTCCCCATGCCGCAACCGATCGCGAGCGCGTCCATTTTCTCGAGCGCGAAACCGTCGGCGCGATGCAGCATCAGTTCGGGATGCGGCGGATCGTAAGGCGGAAAACCCTCGCCGACGAACGCGACATGCACCTTGCCCGCGCCGCCGAAGAGCGCCATGCGCGCGGCGAGAATCGGCGCGCCGCACATGCCCGTGTCGCCGCCGATGACCGCGAGCGAGCCGAAGGTGCCCTTGTTGGTCGCGTTGTCGCGCGGCGGCATGCACGCGCCGAAGAGCGCCGGCACATTGAGCACGATCGACGGTGCGGTGCTCGCGTCGATGTCGAGCGTCGCGACGAAAAGCTTGCCGGTCAGATCGCGTCCGAGCGACGTGAAGTGCCCCGGCTTCGCCCCGATGAAGGTAATGGTGGCGCTGGCGCGCACGGCGTCGCCGCCGTTCACCGGCGCGCCAGTGTCGCTGTTCAGGCCGCTTGGAACGTCGAGCGCGAGCACGCGGCCGCCGTCGTGCGACTGCCGAGCCCGGCGCGTCATGCGTGCGGCGATTTCCGCGAACACGCCTTCGAGCGGGCGCGTGAGGCCGATGCCGAACATGCCGTCGACGAGCCAGCCGAAACCGTCGAAGGAGGCGGGCGGCTCGGCGTCGATCGGCACGCCCGCCGCGCGCGCGGATTCGAGCGCCCAGCGGGCATCGTCGGGTTTCACTTCCACCGGCATGCACAGCCGCACCGCGATGCCCGCGCGATGCAGCCGCTCCGCCATCACGAGCGCATCGCCGCCATTGTTGCCCGGGCCCGCGACCAGCCACACGGGCAGCGCGCGGGCATCGGGATCGTGGTCCAGAGCGTCGATGATGCACTGGGCGGCCGCCGCGCCCGCGCGCGCCATCAACGTGTGCGGCGGTAGCGCCGCGGCCGCGCGCGCTTCGAGCGTGCGCAGCTCGGCGAGCGTCTGGAGCGCGAGGGGATCGTCTTTGGGCGTGAAGTAGGGGGAACGGGCGGCGGTCATGGCGGCGGCAGGCGTGTCGGGAATCGAATCGTTCGACGACCCGGCGTGTGCAGCGATCGTGCCCGGCGCGCCGGTCCGCTAGAAGCGTTCGGGGCTCAGCGCGGCGAGGGTATCGGCGGGCAGATCGGGCGTGACGCCGGAAACGAGGTCCGCGATCACTTTAGCAGACCCGCACGCGAGGCCCCAGCCCGCCGGGCCGTGCGCCGCGCTTACGAAAAGGCGCGGATGCCGCGTCGCGCCGACCATCGGCACGCCGTCGACGGTCATGAGGCGCACGCCGTCCCATGCGCGCGCGGCCGACACGCGCGCCGCGCCCGGAATCCAGTCGTGCGTGCCCTGGCCGAGCAGGTCGAGCGCGCGGCGGGACAGCGCGGCGTCGAGCGGCTTGCCGGCCTTGGCGGCACTCTGGAACACGCCCGCGCCGCCCACGCGCAGCCGCTGGTTGATGCGCGTCATCGTAATGCGCTTGATCGAATCGACCACCGTGAGATGCGGCGCGCGCTCCTCGTAGGCGACGGGCGCGGTGAGCGTGTGCACGCGCAGCGGGAACAGCGACGCCGCCGACGGGTTTGCGCCGATGAGCGCCGGCGTGCCCGCGCCCGCCGCGACCACGATCGCATCGGCGGCGATCAGCTCGACGTCGGCGCTGCGCTTTCTGGCTTCGTTCGGCACGGCCAGCTCGACCGCCGCGCGCGCGCCGTCCAGACGCAGCGCCGCGACCGCGCGATGCATGCGGAACTGCACGCCTTCGTCTTCGAGCACCTGCTTGAGCTGCTTGGTGAAAAGCGGACAGTTCGCCGTGCGCTCCTCGGGCAGCAGCACGGCGCCCGCGAATTCGGGATGATCCGGCACCGACGGCTCGACCGCGACGCATTCTTCAGGCGTAAGCACGCGATGCGGCACGCCGCACGCCTTGAGCAGGGCGATGGCCGGCTGCGCTTCATCGAGCTCGCGTTCCTGGCGAAACACGTGCAGCACGCCGCGGCGCTGCTCGAAATCGAGTTCGAGGCGGCTTTCGATATCGGCCAGCACGCCGCGCGACATCGCGACGAGCGGCTGCAGGCGGGCGTACTGCGCGGTGAAGGCCTCGGGGTCGCGCAAGCTCGCGTGCTGCTTGAGGAAATCCCGCGCGGCGGAATCGAAGCCGGTTTTCACCATCATGCCGCTTTGCTTCGCCCGGCTCGACGCCATGAAGGTCGGGCCGAACCAGACATCGAGCGGCGAGGGCAGGAGCGCGCCGCCTTGCCCATAGGTTGCGCCTTGCGCGACGGTCGCGTGGCGCTCCACCACGCAGACGCGGTGGCCTGCCGCATGCAACTGATAGGCGGTGGCGATGCCGGCGATTCCTCCGCCGATGACGATGACATCCATGACTTTTTGTGCCCGAAGGCGCGAGATTGCAATGCAGCGTGGCGTGACGCGCGCATGGAAAGCGCCCGAGGCCGCGCGGCTTGACGATGAAACGACGGGCGAACGGCCTGACGCGGCGCGCGCCGTACCCGGAGAAAGCGCGCCATGATAGCGCCAAAATCGTTTGCGGGGGACCGTGCGCCGCACGCCGCGCGCGGTCCGAACCGGCTGCGGATCGGGCGGCCGACTCGCCGCCGCGCTATTTCGGGATGCGCAACGGCGCGGCGCGTGACGCCCGGCCACCGCCGCGCCGCGGCCGGGCGGAGCCTCCGACCCGATTTCGAGACGCGCATCCGGGTTATAATCGCGGTCTTCCTTTCGCCTCCCGCCGTATTGCGTGCTCGAATCCGATTTTCCGAATTCTGCGAAGCGAGCGTCGCGCGAGCGGCACACAGACGTCATCGACGCACCGTCACAATGGCCCACTTCTCGTGTTTCCCCGGCGCTTCGGCCCTCTCCGATTTCCGTCAGACCCGCCTGCTCGAAAAACTCGCCCGCATCGACGCGAATATCGTCGGCGTGCGCGGTCAGTTCCTGCATTTCGTCAACTCGACCGAGCCGCTCACGGACGAGGACACGAGCCGCATCGAGGCGCTGATGCATTACGGCGCGCCGTTCGAGGAATCGAAAGAGCGCGGCCATGTCGAGACCTTCATGGTCGTGCCGCGCTTCGGCACCGTCTCGCCGTGGGCGAGCAAGGCGACCGACATCGCGCATCATTGCGGGCTCGACACGGTGCGGCGCATCGAGCGCGGTGTCGAGTACTCGGTCATCATGAAAAGCGGCTTTCTCGGCGGCAAGAAGGCGCTGTCGGACGAAGCGCGCACGCAAGTCGCCGATGTCCTGCACGACCGCATGACCGAAAGCGTCGCGGCGTCGCGCGATTCGGCCCTGCATCTATTCGATGAACTGCCGGCCAAGCCCTTGCAGACGGTCGATATCATCGGCGCGGGGCGCGGCGCGCTCGAAGCGGCGAACACCGAACTCGGCCTCGCGCTCGCGGACGACGAGATCGACTATCTGGTGAGCGCGTTCGAAGCCCTGAAGCGCAACCCGACCGACGTCGAACTGATGATGTTCGCGCAGGCGAACAGCGAACACTGCCGCCACAAGATCTTCAACGGCGAATGGACCATCGACGGCGAGAAGCAGGACATGTCGCTGTTCCAGATGATCCGCAATACGGAGAAGCTGAATCACGCCGGCACGATCGTCGCGTATTCGGACAATTCGGCGATCATGCAGGGCGGCGTGGCCGAGCGCTGGTTCCCGCGCGGCGAGGGCGAACACTATCAGCGCCACGTCGAAATGACGCACACGCTGATGAAGGTCGAAACGCACAATCACCCGACCGCGATCTCGCCGTTCGCGGGCGCGGCGACCGGCTCCGGCGGCGAAATTCGCGACGAAGGCGCGACGGGCCGCGGCGCGCGTCCGAAGGCCGGCCTCGCGGGCTTCACGGTGTCGAACCTCGATTTGCCCGATGCGCGCGAGAAATGGGAAAACGCGCGCGACTCCGCCGTGCCTTTGGCCACGCGCAATCCGTCCGAAACGCATGAGCCGTATGGCAAGCCCGAGCGCATCGCATCGCCGTTGCAGATCATGATCGACGGACCGATCGGCGCCGCGGCATTCAACAACGAATTCGGCCGCCCGAACCTCGGCGGCTATTTCCGCACCTACGAGCAGAACGTCGCGGGACGCGTGCGCGGCTATCACAAGCCGATCATGATCGCGGGCGGCATCGGCAATATTTCGGACCAGCACACGCACAAGAACGATCTGCCGGCGGGCACGCTCTTGATCCAGATCGGCGGGCCGGGCATGCGCATCGGCATGGGCGGGGGCGCGGCGTCGTCGATGGCGACCGGCGCGAACACCGCCGAGCTCGATTTCGATTCGGTGCAGCGCGGCAATCCGGAAATTCAGCGCCGCGCGCAGGAAGTGATCAACACGTGCTGGCAGATGGGCGAGGGCAATCCGATCCTGTCGATCCACGACGTCGGCGCGGGCGGCATCTCGAACGCGTTCCCGGAACTCGTCGATGGCGCGGGCAAGGGCGCGCGCTTCGAACTGCGCAAGGTGCAACTGGAAGAGAGCGGCCTGTCGCCGCGCGAAATCTGGTCGAACGAAGCGCAAGAACGCTACGTGCTGGCGATTTCCCCGAACGATCTGCCCGCGTTCCAGGCGATCTGCGAGCGCGAGCGCTGCCCGGTGGCGGTGGTCGGCGTCGCGACGGAAGAGCGTCAGTTGAAACTGATCGACGACGCCAACGAAGGCCAGGAACCCGTCGATATGCCGATGGACGTGCTGCTCGGCAAGCCGCCCAAGATGCATCGCGACGTGAAGCGCGAAGCCGAGCGCTTCGAAGCCGTCGATGTGACGGGCCTCGCGCTGTCGGAAGTCGCGATCGATGTGCTGAAGCATCCGACCGTCGCGAGCAAGTCGTTTCTCATCACGATCGGCGATCGCTCGGTCGGCGGCACGACCGCGCGCGACCAGTTCGTCGGTCCGTGGCAGGTGCCCGTCGCCGATTGCGCAGTCACGACGATGGACTACGCCGGTTATCGCGGCGAAGCCATGACCATGGCCGAGCGCACGCCGCTCGCCGTCATCGACGCGCCCGCGTCCGGCCGCATGGCGGTGGGCGAAGCGGTGACGAACATCGCGTCCGCGCCGATCGAATCGCTGAACAAGCTGAAGCTTTCCGCGAACTGGATGGCCGCGTGCGGCAGCGCGGGCGAAGACGCCGCGCTGTATGACACCGTGAAGGCGATCGGCATGGAACTGTGCCCGGCGCTCGGCATCAGCATTCCGGTCGGCAAGGATTCGCTGTCGATGCGCACCAAGTGGCAGGACGGCGTCGCGAAGGAAGTGGTCTCGCCGGTGTCGCTCATCATCAGCGCGTTCGCGCCGGTCGAAGACGTGCGCCGTCATCTGACGCCGCAGCTCGTCCAGGACACGAACACGGTGCTCATCGCGATCGATCTCGGACGCGGACGCAATCGCATGGGCGGCAGCATCCTCGCGCAAGTCACGCAGCAGGTCGGCGACGCGGTGCCCGACGTCGACGATGCCGAAGACCTGAAACGCTTCTTCGCTGCGATTCAGGCGCTCAACGCCGGCGGCAAGCTGCTCGCGTACCACGACCGTTCGGACGGCGGCCTCTGGGCGACCGTGTGTGAGATGGCGTTCGCGGGCCATGTGGGCGTGTCGCTGAACGTCGACATGCTGACGCTCGACGCCGATCACGAATCCGATTACGGCGACGCGAAAGACTGGGCGAAGCAGACGAGCGGCCGCCGCGACGATCGCACGATCCGCGCGCTGTTCTCGGAAGAACTCGGCGCGGTGATTCAGGTGCGCGGCGCCGACCGCGATGCGGTGCTCGTCGCGCTGCGCGAACACGGGCTGTCGGCGTGCTCGCATGTGATCGGCAAGCCCAACGAGAGCGGCGCGATCGAGATTTACCGCGACGCGAAGAAGATTTTCGATGCGCCGCGTGTCGATCTGCATCGCGCGTGGAGCGAGGTGAGCTGGCGCATCGCGCGGCTGCGCGACAACCCCGCATGCGCCGATGCCGAATACGAGGCGCTGCTGGATGCGGCCGATCCCGGCATTTCGCCCGCGCTGACGTTCGATCCCGCCGAAGACGTGGCCGCGCCGTTCATCGCGACGAACAAGCGTCCACGCGTCGCGATCCTGCGCGAGCAGGGCGTGAACTCGCATCTGGAAACGGCCTACGCGTTCGATCGCGCCGGCTTCGACGCGCACGACGTCCACATGAGCGATCTGCTCGAAGGCCGCGCGACGCTCGCCGATTTCGCGGGCGCGGTGGCATGCGGCGGCTTCTCATACGGCGATGTGCTGGGCGCGGGCGAAGGCTGGGCGAAGACGATCCGCTTCAACGCGCAGCTCGCCGACATGTTCGCCGCGTTCTTCGCGCGTCCGGACACGTTCGCGCTCGGCATCTGCAACGGCTGCCAGATGATGTCGAGCCTCGCGTCGATGATTCCCGGCGCGGAAAACTGGCCGAAGTTCACGCGCAACAAGTCGGAGCAGTTCGAAGCGCGCTTCTCGCTGGTCGAAGTGCAAAGCTCGCCGTCGATGTTCTTCGCCGGCATGGAAGGCTCGCGCATTCCGGTCGCGGTCGCGCACGGCGAAGGCTTCGCGGACTTCTCGCAACAGGGCGATCAGGCGAAGGCGCTCGTCGCGATGCGTTACGTCGATCATCGCGGCAATGCGACGGAGCAGTATCCGTTCAACCCGAACGGCTCGCCGCAGGGCATCACGTCCGTGACGACGCCCGATGGCCGCTTCACCGTGCTGATGCCGCACATGGAGCGCGTGCATCGCAACGTGCAGATGAGCTGGACGCCTGAGGACTGGACCACCGACGGCAGCCCGTGGCTGCGCGTGTTCCAGAACGCGCGACGCTTCCTCGGCTGATCGCGGTTGTCGTTTCATGCAAAACACCCCGAAGTGAGCGCTTCGGGGTGTTTTGCTTTGCGCGAGCGATATCGTTTCTGCCAGTCGACACATATCCCAAAATAATGCGACCGTAAGTTCCGGGTATAGTCCGCGACAAGCCGCGATCCGCGGCGGCACCCGGAGGAGACATAAAACAAGTGCTATCACATTACTTAGGTAAGCTAATTTTATCGAGCGTGGCCGTCGCGGTCTCGTGCCTGCTGACGGCGTGCGGCGGCAGTTCCGATTCAGATTCCGCGAATCTGTCGCCGGTAGCGCGCGCGGCCGTGCTCGGCGATAACCTGATGGTGCGCGTCGCAATCGACACCAACGATGCCGCGAAATCCGGCACGAACTGCGCGGACCTCGGCGCGGACTGGGCGAGTTGCGCGCGCGGCAAGCTGATTCTGGAAAACGCCGGCGGGCGCAGCATCGCCGCGGGCGGCTGGACGCTGTACGTCCACAGCATCCGGCGCATTCTGATGGTCGAGCAACCCGCGTTCGCGTGGAAGCACATCACGGGCGATCTCTATGCGCTGACGCCGCGAGCGGGCGCGTTCACGCTCGGCGCGGGCGAGCGCATCGAAGTGCCGTTCGTCGGCGAGTACTGGTACCAGCGCTATAGCGATCTGCTACCGCGCGCGTATGTCGTCGACGGCAACGCGGCGCCCGCCATCCTCAAGCACAACGATACCGACGACGAAACCCGCTACGTCGACCGTATTCCGCCAAGCGCCGACGACGCCGCCGCGTTCGCCGCGACGCCCGCGCAAGTGCAACGCGCGCGCGCGGAAGCCGCGCTGCCGTCGGCGCAGCAAGTCGCGGCGCGCGCGCTGCCGGCCGTTTTGCGCTCGACGCCCAATGAAGGCGTGGCGCAGATCGGCGGCATCGAGTTGTCGATGTCCGGCCTGACGTCCTCGCAACGCGCGGCGCTCGAAGCACGCGCGGCGACGCTCGGTCTCACCGGCGCGGCCCTGCGCGTGAACGGACAGATCGCGGGCGGCTCGCTGCCCGCCGATATCGCGCGCGCGGGCGGTTATCGCCTGACGATCGCACAGGGCGGCACAAACATCGACGCGTTCGATGCCGCCGGACTCTTCTACGGCGTGCAAACGCTCCTGTCGCTTACGCCCGCGGGCGGCGGCAACGTTCCGGCGATGACTGTCGAAGACGCGCCGCGCTACACGCATCGCGGCATGCACGTCGATGTCGCGCGCAACTTTCGTCAGCCCGCGACGCTGCGCCGCCTCATCGACCAGATGGGCGCGTACAAGCTCAATCGCCTGCATTTGCATCTCTCCGACGACGAAGGCTGGCGTATCGAGATTCCCGGCCTGCCCGAACTCACCGATATCGGCGCGAAGCGCTGCCACGATCTCACCGAAACGCGCTGCCTCGTGCCGCAGCTCGCCTCCGGCCCGGACAATCGCTCGGGCGGCGGGTATCTGAGCCGCGCCGACTACGTGGCGCTCGCGCGTTATGCGGCGGACCGCTTCGTCGAGATCATTCCGGAGATCGACATGCCCGGCCACGCGCGCGCCGCGGTCGTTTCGATGGAAGCGCGGTTTCAGCGTCTGAGCGCGAAAGGCGACAAGTCCGGTGCGAACGCGTACCGTCTGCTCGATCCCGCCGATACCTCCAACGCGACGACGGTCCAGTTCTACGATCGCCGCAGCTTCATCAATCCGTGCGTGGATGGCGCACAGCGCTTCGCGTCGAAGGTCATCGGCGAAATTGCGGCGATGCATCGCGAGGCCGGCGCGCCGCTTTCCGTGTGGCACTTCGGCGGCGACGAAGCCAAGAACATTCTGCTCGGCGCGGGCTTCCAGCCGCTCGACGGCACGGACCCCGGCAAAGGCCACGTCAATCTCGCGGCGCAGGACAAGCCGTGGGGCCGCTCGCCGCAATGTGCGGCGCTGATCGCGTCGGGCAAGGCGGCTTCCGTCGACGAACTGCCGTCGATGTTCGCGCGCCAGGTGAGCCAGATCGTGCGCAACAACGGCATCGGCACGATGGCCGCGTGGCAGGACGGCATCAAGCACGCGAAGGGCCCGCAGGATTTCGCGACATCGAACACGATGGTCACGATGTGGGACACGATTTTCTGGGGCGCGTCGGACACCGTGCAGGCGCTGAGCGGGCAGGGCTACAAGACGGTGCTGGCGCTGCCGGACTATTTGTACTTCGACTTCCCGTATGCCTTCGATCAGCGCGAACGCGGCTATTACTGGGGCTCGCACGGCACCGACAGCTTCAAGACGTTCTCGCTCGCGCCGGACAATCTGCCGCAAAACGCCGAAATCATGGCCGATCGCGACGGCAAGCCATTCGAGGTGACGAGCGCGGGCCCGGCACCGCACATCGAAGGCATTCAGGGGCAGGCGTGGGCTGAAGTGATGCGCACGGACTCGCAGTTCGAATACATGGTCTATCCGCGTCTTCTGGCGCTCGCGGAGCGTGCGTGGCACCGGGCGGAGTGGGAGCGGCCGTATCGGGATGGCGAGCGTTACAAGCTCGGCGACACCGACAAGGTCGATAAAGCCGCGCTCGCGCGGGATTGGGCGCAGTTCACGAGCGTGGTGCAGAACCGCGAGCTGGCCAAGCTCAAGCGCGCGGGAGCCGTCATGCGCGAGGGCGCGGGGAGTTGACCGCGCAATGAGAAAAGCCGCCCGAGGGCGGCTTTGCCTGACGTCCAGCTACAGAAAAAACTTACTTGATCACCGCCTTGCTGCGCAGGCCTTCCTCGAACGTCTGCAGCTTCTCCTGCTGGATCTGCTGCGAAATCTGCGCCTTCACCTGATCGAGCGGCGGCGGGGCGATTTCGCGGGAATCGTCCAGACGGATGACGTGATAGCCGAACTGCGTCTTCACCGGCTCGGGCGTCACTTCGCCCTTCTTGAGCTTTTCGGCGGCCGCGCCGAATTCCGGCACATACGCCGAAGGCGAAGACCAGTCGAGATCGCCGCCGTTCTTGCCCGATCCCGGGTCCTTCGAATATTGCTTGGCGAGATCCTCGAAGCTCGCGCCGCCCTTGATCTTCGCGATCAGATCCTTCGCCTGCGCTTCGTTGTCGACGAGGATGTGATGCAGATGCAGTTCCTTGCCGCCGCCGTTCTGCTTGACGAGCTGGTCATAGCGCGCCTTGATTTCGGCGTCGGTCGGCTTGTTCTTGTTCACGAAGTCTTCGATCAGCGCGCGCAGCACCACGGTCTGCTGCGCCACGGCGATCTGAGCCTTAACGTCCGGGCGCATCGGGATGCCTTCGCGCGCGGCTTCCTGCATCAGGATTTCGCGGTTGATGAGTTCCTCGCGCACCGCCTGCTGAAGCTGCGGCGAATCCTGCTGACCTTGTGCGACGAGCTGCTTGACGAGCGCATCGGCGCGCGACGTGGGAATCGGCGTGCCGTTCACGACGGCGATGTTTTGCGCAAACGCGGGCGCAGCCGCGAATGCAGCCAGCAACACCCAGACGCGGGTTTTTTTCAAAGTCATCGGAGGTTCCTAACTGAGCAAACGGACGCCTTTACAGGCGAGATTCAAGAGGCAAGAGGGCGGATGAACACACGGAACCGCGCGTCTATTCGAATTGTTCTGCGAACTCCTGCGGCGTGTAAGCCCGGATCGCGAGCGCGTGCACGCCGCGTCGCAATTCCTCAGCCAGCGCATCATACACGAGTCGATGCCGGGCCACGCGCGCACGGCCGGCGAAGCAATCGGCGACGATCGTCACCGTGTAGTGGCTGCCCGAGGCCGCGCCCGCATGGCCGGCGTGCGCGGCGCTGTCGTCGTCGATATGCACGGATTGCGGTGTGAGCGCCGCGTTCAGGCGGGCTTCGAGATGCGCGATCTTTTCCGCCGCCGATGCGCTCGTGAAATCGAACGATGCGCTCATTGTCCGTCCTCCTTCATGTATTTCGCGAGCCAGAAGCTCTGCGCGACGATAAACAGGACGAGACAACCCGTCGCGCCGAAGAGCTTGAAGTTCACCCACTGATCCGTCGTGAAGTTATACGCGACGAACAGATTCACGATGCCGAGCAGCGCGAAAAACACCGCCCACGCCACGTTCAATTGTCCCCACACGCGATGCGGCAGCACGATCTGCTTGCCCATCATCGCTTCGATCAGATTCTTTCTGAAGCCGAGCTGCGCGACGATCAGCGCGAAGGCGAACAGCCAGTAAAGCGCGGTCGGCTTCCATTTGATGAAGGTGTCGTTGTGCAGCACGAGCGTCGCGCCGCCGAACACGACGACCACGCCGAGGCTCACCCACAGCATCGGATCGACCTTGCGATGCCGGAACGCCACCCACGCGATCTGCACGAGCGTCGCCGCGATCGCCACGGCCGTCGCGGTATAGATGCCCCACACCTTGAATGCGACGAAAAAGAGAATGATCGGAAACAGATCGAACAGAAATTTCATTGGCGTGCGGACGTGATGGGCATCGGGTGATGGCGGGCGCGCGACGAAAAAAGCGCCCGCGAGAAGCGGCGGGCGCCGGTGCGACGTTTCAGGTACGACGTGACGCGGACCTGGCGCTTACTTGGGTTCGAATTGTAGCGCAGCCGAGTTGATGCAATACCGCAAACCGGTCGGGGCGGGGCCGTCCTCGAACACATGGCCGAGATGCGCGCCGCAGTTCTTGCACAGCACTTCGATGCGCAGCATGCCGTGCGTGCGGTCGGTCTTCTCCTGGATCACCTCGCCGTTGATCGGCTTGAAATAGCTCGGCCAGCCGCAACCGGCGTCGAATTTCGTGTCGGACTCGAAAAGCGGCGTGCCGCAACAGACGCAGTCGTAGACGCCGCGCTCGTCATGATCCCAGTATTTGCCGGTAAACGGGCGCTCGGTCACCGCGTGGCGCGTGACCTGATACTGCATGTCGTCGAGCTCGCGGCGATACGTCGCGTCGTCTTTCTGCAGCGGATAGCTGGTCGGGGTGTCGTCTTTGCTCATCTGTCGGTCCTTTTCTGGCCTCGAAGGCCTCGTATATGAGGGCGATGCTAGGAAGAACAACTCACTTCCAGTGCGCCCGCCCAGTCGGGCGGCAGGCCGGCGTAGGCCTCGTTTTCCGGCTGCTCGTCGAAGGGGCGGCGCAGCACGTCCAGGAGGCGCGCCACTTCCGAGAAATCCTTTTCGTTCGCCCGGCGGATCGCCTGTTCCGCCAAATGATTGCGCAGCACGTATTTCGGATTCACGCGATTCATCGCCGCCGCGCGCGCGGCGTCGTCGCGCGGTTCGTGCGCGAGGCGCTCGCGATAAAGCGCGGCCCACGCATCGAACGCGGCGCGGTCGAGAAAGAGATCGCGCACGGGCGCGTCGCCGCTCGCGTCGGACTTCGAGAGCTTCGAGAGGTTCCGGAACGTCAGCGTGAAGTCCGCGCGATTCGCGTGCATGATTTCGAAGAGCCCGTTGGCGAGCTTGTCGTCGCCTTCGAGTTCGGTGGCGAGGCCGAGCTTCGCGCGCATCGTCGCGACGAGCGCCGGCCCGAAACGCTCTTTGTAGCGTTCGAGCACTTTCTGCGCCTCCTCGACGACGCGTTCGGCGCGGCCTTCTTCCGGCAGATTCGCGCCGAACAGCGGCACGAGCGCCTGCGCGAGACAAAAGAGGTTCCAGTACGCGACCTGCGGCTGGCGGCCGTAGGAATAGCGCCCCTGCGTATCCGAGTGATTGCAGACGTGATGCGCGTTGAACCCGTCCATGAAGCCGAACGGGCCGTAATCGATCGTGAGGCCGAGGATCGACATGTTGTCGGTATTCATCACGCCGTGACAGAAACCGACGCCTTGCCATTGCGCCATCAGATCGGCCGTCGTGCGCACGGCTTCGTCGAGCAGCGCGAGGTATGGATCCTCGGCGTTTCTGCAATGCGGATAGAAGCGGTCGATGACGTGATCGGCGAGCTTGCGCAAATCGTCGATGCGGTCGTTCGAATAGAAATGCTCGAAGTGCCCGAAACGCACGAAGCTCGGCGCGACGCGCGTGACGATCGCGGCCGTCTCGATGGTCTCGCGGCGCACTGGCAGATCGGCGCCGATGACGGCGAGCGCGCGCGTCGTCGGGATGCCGAGATGGTGCATCGCCTCCGAGCAGAGAAACTCGCGGATCGACGAACGCAGCACCGCGCGGCCGTCGCCCATGCGCGAATAGGGCGTGCGCCCCGCGCCCTTGAGCTGCACTTCGAGGCGCTCGCCATCGCGCTCTACCTCGCCGAGCGTGAGCGCGCGGCCGTCGCCCAGTTGCCCCGCCCACACGCCGAACTGATGGCCCGAATACACGGCGGCATAGGACAGCGAATCGGCCGGCCAGTCGCGCGTCGGATTGCCGGCGAAGTATGCGGCGAATGCGTGCTTTTCGGCACCCGTCGCGACATCGGAATCGAAGCCGAGCGATTCGGCGGTCTCGCGCGAAAACCCGACGAGGTAGGGCTCTTCGACCGGCGCGGCGGGTAGACGGGTCAGGAAAGCGGTGCCGAGCGCGGCGAACGAACCGGGCTGGCCGATGCGTATCGCGCTGGCGATTTCGTTCATGGAACGCGCGCCGGCGGGCGTCTCGTCGCGCGCCGCGCGCACGGCATTGCTTGGGGAAAACGACATGTTGAGCGCCTCTGAGTTAAACGATATTGTAATTCCGCGCCCGCGGGCCTGCAGGAGCGCCACACGTCGCTCGACACCACGGAGATCATCGCTTATGACGTCGCCGCTCTACGGCCAGATGATGGAATTACCGCTGCTCGCGTCGTCCCTGCTGTCTCATGCTTCGCGTCACTTCGGCGACAACGAGATCGTGTCGCGCCGCATCGAAGGCGACATCCACCGTTACACGTATCGCGATTGCGAAAAGCGCGCCAAGCAGCTCGCGCAGGCCTTGATCGCGCTTGGCGTCGGAGAGGGCGAGCGCGTCGGCACGCTCGCATGGAACGGCTACAGACATCTGGAGTGTTATTACGGCGTCTCGGGCATGGGCGCCGTCTGCCATACGATCAACCCGCGGCTTTTTCCCGATCAGATCGCGTTCATCATCGATCACGCGGAGGACGCCTACGTCTTCTTCGACATGACGTTCGCTCCGCTCGTCGAGCTCGTCGCGCCGCAGTGTCCGAACGTGAAAGGCTGGATCGCGCTTGGCGACGCCGCGTGCATCGAGCAGCATCTGTCGAACCTCAGTGTGCCGGTGCTGAGCTACGAGACGCTCATCGGCGCGCACGACGGTAACTACGAATGGCCGATGCTCGACGAGCGGCAGGCCTCGTTTCTCTGCTACACCTCGGGTACGACGGGCAATCCGAAGGGCGCGCTGTATTCGCATCGCTCGACGGTGCTGCACGCGTACGGCGCGGCACTGCCCGATGCGATGGGCGCGTCGTCGAGCGATGCGATCCTGCCTGTCGTGCCGATGTTCCATGTCAACGCGTGGGGCATCCCGCACGCCGCGCCGCTCGTCGGCGCGAAGCTCGTGTTTCCCGGCAAGGACCTCGACGGCAAATCGCTCTACGAGTTGATGGAGGCCGAAGGCGTCACCTATTCGGCCGGCGTGCCGACCGTCTGGATGGGCCTGCTCGCTCACATGAAGCAGCACGACGCGCGTTTCTCGACGTTGAAGCGCACGGTGATCGGCGGCTCCGCGTGCCCGCCCGCGATGCTGCGCACCTTCGAGGAAGACTACGGCGTGCAGGTGATTCACGCGTGGGGCATGACGGAGATGTCGCCCCTCGGCACGCTCTCGCGGCTCTCCTTCAAGCAGAAGCAGCGTCCGCTCGACGCGCAGCGGCATTCGCTGGAGAAACAGGGCCATGCGATATTCGGCGTCGACATGAAAGTCGTCGGCGACGACGGCCGCGAGCTGCCCTGGGACGGCAAGTCGTTCGGCGATCTGTACGTGCGCGGTCCGTGGGTCATCGACCGCTATTTCCGCCGCGACGATTCGCCGCTCGTCGACGGCTGGTTCCCGACGGGCGATGTCGCGACCATCGATCCCGACGGCTTCATGCAGATTACCGACCGCAGCAAGGACGTGATCAAGTCCGGCGGCGAGTGGATCAGCTCGATCGATCTGGAGAACATCGCGGTGTCGCATCCGCAGGTCGCGGAAGCGGCGTGCATTGCGTGCGCGCATCCGAAGTGGACCGAGCGGCCGTTGATCGTGGCGGTGCTCAAGCCGGACGCGACCGTCACGCGCGAAGAACTGCTCGCGCATTTCGAGGGCAAGGTGGCGAAGTGGTGGGTTCCGGACGATGTCGTGTTCGCCGACGAACTGCCGCATACCGCGACGGGGAAGCTGCAGAAGGTCAGGCTGCGCGAGTTGTATCGGGAGTATGTGTTGCCGAACGCCGCCGAAAATCCCGCTTGAATGGCCTCGCTTCGAAAGACCCCGGCCCGTTCGCGCGGCGCCGGGGTTTTTATTTTTCGCCTCGTTTCCGCGGCATTTGAACGATCGTTCTTTTTTGTGTATTCTGCTTCGATCCCGCTATAAATCCGGTATCGGTCGACAGGAGACACCTTCATGGCAGTGGACTACACGATCCGCGGCGGCGTGGCCGTCATCACGCTCGACAATCCGCCCGTCAACGGGCTCGGGCATTCGACGCGCCTGGGCATCGTCGAAGGCATCGGGCGCGCGAATGGCGATGAAAACGTGCGCGCCATCGTCATCATCGGCGCGGGCAAGGCGTTTTCGGGCGGCGCGGACATCACCGAATTCAACACGCCGAAAGCCACGCAGGAGCCGACGCTCACCACCGTGATCAAGGCGCTCGAAGCCAGCGCGAAGCCCGTGGTCGCGGCGATTCACGCCGTCGCGATGGGCGGCGGCCTCGAACTCGCGCTCGGCGCGCATTACCGCGTCGCGTCGCCCGGCGCGCAGATCGCGCTGCCGGAAGTGAAGCTCGGGCTCTTGCCCGGCGCGGGCGGCACGCAGCGCTTGCCGCGCGTGGTCGGCCTGGAAACGGCGCTGAACATGATCGTGTCGGGCACGCCGGTTCTGTCCGAAAAGCTCGCGCAAACCGGTCTCTTCGACGAACTCGCCGAAGGCGATCTGCTCGAAGCCGCGCTGTCGCTCGCGAGCCAGGCCGCCGACAAGGGCAGCGAGCATCCGAAAGTCCGCGATCGCAAGATCGACCATCCGAACGCCGAGGGTTTCATTCAGTTCGCGAGGAATGGCGTCGCGGCCGCCGCGAAGCATTTCCCGGCGCCGCACAAGTGCATCGACGCGATCGAAAAAGGCGTGAAGGAAGGCTTCGAGCGCGGTCTCGCTTTCGAGCGCGAATGCTTTCTCTCGCTCGTGCAGACGCCGGAAAGCCGCGCGCTGCGTCACGCGTTCTTCGGCGAACGCGCGGCGGGCAAGATCGCCGACGTGCCGCCGGGCACACCGGTCAGGGCCATCGCTCGCGTGGGCGTGGTCGGCGCGGGCACGATGGGCGGCGGCATCGCGATGACCTTTCTCAACGCGGGGCTTCCCGTCACGCTGCTCGAAACGAAGCAGGAGGCGCTCGACCGCGGCCTCGCCACGATTCGCGGCCATTACGAAGCGCAGGCCGCAAAGGGCAAGCTCACCCGGGAACAAGCCGAAGCGCGCATGGCGCTCATCACGCCGACGCTCGCCTACAGCGATCTCGCCGACGCCGATCTCATCATCGAAGCGGTGTTCGAGGACTTGAGCGTGAAGGAGAGCGTGTTCCGTCAGCTCGATAAATGCGCGAAGCCGGGCGCGATTCTGGCATCGAACACCTCGACGCTCGATCTGAACCGCATCGCAGCGTTCACGCAGCGCCCCGGCGACGTCATCGGCATGCATTTTTTCAGCCCCGCCAATGTGATGAAGCTGCTCGAAGTGGTGCGCGGCGAAAAGACCGGCAAGGACGTGCTCGCCACCGTCATGCAGCTTGCAAAGAAGATCCGCAAGACGGCGGTGGTGTCGGGCGTGTGCGACGGCTTCATCGGCAACCGCATGATCGAGCAATACATTCGCCAGGCGCTTTTCATGCTCGAAGAAGGCGCGCTGCCCGCGCAGATCGATCGCGCGATCGAGAAGTTCGGCTTCGCGATGGGCCCGTTCCGCATGAGCGATCTCGCGGGCAACGACATCGGCTGGGCGATTCGCAAGCGCCGCTATCGCGAGCAGCCCGCTCTGCACTATTCGGGCATCGCTGACACACTGTGCGAGGCGGGCCGCTTCGGGCAGAAGACCGGCGCGGGCTGGTACGACTATCAGGCCGGCAAACGCGAGGCGCTGCCGTCGCAAGCCGTCGATGCGATGATCGTCGCGTATTCGAACGAACGCGGTATCGCGCGGCGCAGGATCGGCGACGAGGAAATCGTCGAGCGGCTCGTGCTCGCGCTCGTCAACGAAGGCGCGAAGATTCTCGAAGAGGGCATCGCCGCGAAGGCGTCGGATATCGACATGGTCTATCTGACGGGCTATGGCTTTCCGCTGTGGCGCGGCGGGCCGATGCTCTACGCGGACACCATCGGGCTCTACAACGTGGAGCGCGCGATCCGCCAATACGCGAAACAGGCCAACGGCGAGGCGTGGCAGCCGTCCGCGCGCGTGACCGAACTCGCCACATCGAATGGACGCTTCAATGACTGAGATGAAACCCGTCGAAGACGTGCTCCTCGTCGTCGATATCCAGAATGACTTCATGCCGGGCGGGGCGCTCGCCGTCGCGCGCGGCGACGAAGTCGTGCCCGTGGTCAATCGCCTCGCGCGCGCGTTCTCGCATGTCGTGCTGACGCAGGACTGGCATCCGCGTTCGCACGTGTCGTTCGCGGCGAATCACGCGGGACGCCAGCCCTTCGAGACGATGACGCTGCCTTACGGCGAACAGGTGCTGTGGCCGGTGCATTGCGTGCAGGACACCGACGGCGCGGCGCTGCATCGCGATTTGCACGTGCCGCACGCGCGGCTCGTCGTGCGCAAGGGGCACCACGAACACGTGGACAGCTATTCGGCCTTCGTCGAAGCCGATCGCGTGACGCCGACCGGCCTCGAAGGCTATCTGCGCGATGTCGGCGCGACGCGCGTGTGGCTCGCGGGACTCGCGACCGACTATTGCGTCGCGTGGTCCGCGCTCGATGCGCGCGCCGCCGGCTTCGAGGTCAACGTGATCGAAGACGCGTGCCGCGCGATCGATCTGAACGGCTCGCTCGACAAGGCCTGGCAAGACATGCACGCCGCCGGCGTGAAGCGCGTGAAGTCTGACAACATCGTGAAGGCAAGGGAGACCACATGACCGATGCAGTCATCGTATCGACAGCGCGCACCGCGCTCGCCAAGTCCTGGCGCGGCGCGCTCAACATGACGCACGGCGCGACGCTCGGCGGCCATGTGACGAAGGCGGTCGTCGAGCGCGCGGGTATCGATCCTGCGCGCGTCGAGGATGTGATTATGGGCTGCGCGAATCCGGAAGGCGCGACGGGCATGAACATCGCCCGGCAGATCGCCTTGCGCGCGGGCCTGCCGGCTTCCGTGCCCGGCATGACGGTGAACCGCTTCTGCGCGTCGGGCCTGCAGACGATCGCGCTCGCCGCGCAGCGCGTGATGTCGGGCGAGGGCGATGTCTTCGTCGCGGGCGGCGTCGAATCGATCTCGTGCGTACAGAACGAGATGAACCGGCACATGCTGACCGAAGGCTGGCTCACGCGGCACAAGCCCGAAATCTACTGGTCGATGCTGCAAACCGCCGAGAACGTCGCGCGGCGCTACGACATCTCGAAGGCGCGGCAGGACGCGTACGGCGCGCGCTCGCAACAGCGCGCGGCGGCGGCGCAGGCGGCCGGCAAGTTCGCCGACGAAATCGTGCCGATCACCGTGCTCGCCGGTCTCGCCGACAAGGCGACGGGCCGCATGTTCACGCAGGAAGTCACGCTCGCCGCCGACGAAGGCATCCGCGCCGACACGACGCTCGAAGGCGTGTCGAAGATTCGCACGGCGCTGCCGGGCGGCGTTATCACGGCGGGCAACGCGAGCCAGTTCTCCGATGGCGCGTCGGCGTGCGTGGTGATGAACGCGGCGCTCGCGGAAAAACAGGGCTTGCAGCCGCTCGGCATTTTCCGGGGCTTCGCGGTGGCGGGCTGCGAGCCGGACGAAATGGGCATCGGCCCGGTGTTCGCGGTGCCGAAGCTGTTGCGGCGCGCGGGCCTCACGGTCGACTATATCGACCTGTGGGAACTGAACGAAGCCTTCGCCGTGCAGGTGCTCTATTGCCGCGACAAGCTCGGCATTCCCGACGAGCACCTCAACGTGAACGGCGGCGCGATCGCGGTCGGGCATCCGTATGGCGTGTCGGGCGCGCGCCTGACGGGCCACGCGCTGATCGAAGGCAAGCGGCGCGGCGCGAAGTTCGTCGTGGTCACGATGTGCATCGGCGGCGGGCAAGGCGCGGCGGGGCTTTTCGAAATCGTGTGAGGCGTTGCGGTGCGAGGTTTTTTGCTACGCTTCGGGATTCACTCGCAATGAAGGAGCCGCCGTGCTACGTCACATCGTCATGTGGAAGCTGAAAGAAAACGCCGAGGGCGCGAGCCGCGCGGAAAACGCGGAGAAACTGAAGGCGAAGCTGGAAACCTGCCGCAGCATCGTGAAGGGCCAAGGGCATTTCGAAGTCGGCACCGCGCAGCCCGGTTTCGACTGCACGTATGACGTCGTGCTCGTCTCCGATTTCGACGACCGTGCCGCGCTCGAAGCGTATCAGGTTCATCCGAAGCATCAGGCGCTGAAGGACTTCGTCGCGGCGATCCGCGACGAACGTCAGTGCGTCGATTACGAAGTGTGAGCACGATGTCCTCTTCCGAATCCGCAGGCGGCGTGTCCATCGAAAGCCCGTTCATCGACGCGCTCGGCGTCGTGCTCGTCAAGGCGAAGGACGGCGAAAGCGAAGTGCGCATGCCGCTGCGCGACGAGCACATGAACACGTGGGGCATCGCGCACGGCGGCGTCACCATGACGCTGCTCGACAGCGCGCTCGCGCTCGCGGCGCGCAGCATCGCGGGCGACGGCATCGGCGTCGTGACCGTCGAGATGAAGGTCAACTTCATGCAGCCGGGGCGCGGCGAATTGCGCGGTTACGGGCGCGTATTGCACCGCTCGACGACGATGGCCTATTGCGAAGGCGAGGTCCGCGACAGCGAAGGCCATTTCGTCGCGAAAGCGCTCGGCACGTTCAAGTACATGAAGCGGCTCGCGGTCGGGCGCGACATCGTCAAACAGAAGATGCGTTCCGATCCGAAGGCGATGCCCGGACCGAGCGACGCCTGAATCCCATTTTTGCGAAGGAGCATGCGCATGACAGACGCACAGATCAACCGTCGGATTTTGCTCGTCTCGCGGCCGCAAGGCGAGGCGTCGGTGTCGAATTTCAAGCTCGTCGAAACGCCGCTCGCGCCGCTTCAGGACGGCGAAGTGCGCGTGCGCAATCACTATCTGTCGCTCGATCCGTACATGCGCGGCCGCATGGACGACGCGAAATCGTACGCCGCGCCGCAGCCGCTCGACGAAGTGATGATCGGCGGCACCGCGGGCGTCGTGACCGAGTCGCGCAACGCCGCGTTCAAGGCGGGCGACAACGTCGTCGGCATGCTCGGCTGGCAGGAATTCGGCACGTCCGACGGCAAGGGGCTGAACAAGGTCGATACCTCGCGCGTGCCGCTTTCCGCGTATCTCGGCGCGCTCGGCATGCCGGGCGTCACCGCGTGGTACGGGCTCAACGGCATCATCGAACCGAAAGCGGGCGAAACGGTCGTCGTCTCGGCGGCGAGCGGCGCGGTGGGCAGCGTCGTCGGGCAACTGGCGAAGGCGGCCGGCTGCCGCGCGGTCGGCATTGCGGGCGGGGAGGAAAAGTGCCGCTATGTCGTCGAGACGCTCGGCTTCGATGCATGCGTCGACTACAAGGCGGGCAAGCTCTACGAAGATCTGAAAGCCGCCACGCCGAATGGCGTCGACGGCTATTTCGAGAACGTCGGCGGCGAAGTGCTCAATGCGGTGCTCGCGCGCATGAATGCGTTCGGGCGCGTCGCCGTGTGCGGCATGATTTCCGGCTACGACGGCAAGCCCTTGCCGATGGATGCGCCAAGACTCATCCTCACGCAGCGCCTGAAGCTGCAGGGCTTCATCGTCTACGAGCATCTGGACATCTGGCCGCAGGCGTTGAAGGAACTCGGCGAGCGCCTCGCGACGAACAAGCTGCATTTTCGCGAAAGCATCGCGCAAGGGCTCGACAATGCGCCCGAAGCGTTTCTCGGCCTGTTGCGCGGGAAGAACTTCGGCAAGCAGCTCGTGAAGCTCATTTGACGCGCGATTGATTCGCAAGGAGTCGCAGGTGGATCGCTTCGAAGGCAAGGTCGCCGTCATCACGGGCGCGGGCAGCGGATTCGGGCGCGAGTTCGCGAAGCAGGGCGCGGCGCTCGGCATGAAGCTCGTGCTCGCCGATCTCGACGCCGCCGCGCTCGCCGCGACCGTCGAAGCGGTGCGCGCGCAAGGCGGCGACGCGATCGGCGTGCCGACGGACGTATCCGACAGCGCACAAGTGCAAGCGCTCGCGCGCGCCACGCTCGATGCGTTCGGCGGCGTGCATCTGCTCTTCAACAACGCGGGCGTCGGCGCGGGCGGCTTCGTCTGGGAAAACAGCGCGAACGACTGGCAATGGGTGTTCGGCGTGAACGTGATGGGTGTCGCGAACGGCTTGCGCGCATTCGTGCCGATCATGCTCGAACGCAAGGAGCCCGCGCATATCGTCAACACGGCGTCAGTGGCCGGCCTGCTCGCGGCGCCCGCGATGGGCGTCTACAACGCGTCGAAACATGCCGTCGTCGCGATGACCGAAACGCTGTATCACGACTTGCGGCTGGCGGGCGCGCCGTACATCGGCGTGTCGCTGCTGTGCCCGGCGTTCGTGCCGACGGGCATCGCCGACGCCGAACGTTCGCGGCCCGAAGCGCTCGCCAACGAGGCGCCTTACACTGCCTCGCAAAAGCTCGCGGCGCGGCAACTGACGAGAGCGGTGGAGGGCGGCAAGCTCACCGCGCGCGAGGTCGCCGAAGCGGCGTTCGACGCGGTGCGCGAAGGGCGTTTCTATGTCATCACGCATCCGGCCATCATGCCGTCGGTGCAGCTTCGGCTCGACGATATCGCGCAACTGCGCGCGCCCACCGATCCGATGTCGCTGAAACGTCCGCGCTGACGGGGCGCGCTTCGTGGCATCATCGTGACCCTTTGACGCTTCTTTCAAGCTTCTTTCGCCGATGCCGCTCAATCCCAAGATCGCACAAATTCTGGAGATGGTCGCGCGCGCCAATCGCCCGCCGTACCACACGCTCACGCCGCAGCAGGCGCGCGCCGCCTACGCGATGAGCGCGCAGATTCTCGATATCGCGCCGCTGCCGATGTTCAGCGTCGAAGACCTGCGCATTCCCGTGCGCGACGGCGAAACCATAGGCGTGCGCATCTACCATCCGACGGAGCCGGGCTGGGCGCAACCTGCCGCGGGACTGCTGTATTTTCACGGCGGCGGCTTCACGGTCGGCAGCGTGGCGACGCACGACGCGCTGTGCCGGAAGTTCGCGCACGATGCGGGCTGTGCCGTCGTATCGGTCGATTACCGGCTGGCGCCTGAGCACAAGTTTCCCGTGGCGGTCCACGATGCCTTCGACGCGCTGCGCTGGCTGCACGGCGAAGCGCCGACGCTCGGCATCGATCCCGCGCGGCTCGCCATCGGCGGCGATAGCGCGGGCGGCACGCTCGCCATCGTCTGCGCCGTGCTCGCGCGCGACGCGGGCATCGACTTGCGGATGCAATTGCTGATTTATCCGGGCACGAGCGCATGGCAAAAGAGCGCGTCGCATGCGCGGCTCGCGGAAGGCTATCTGCTTTCCGGCGAGACGATTCAATGGTTCTTCGACCAGTATCTGCGCGATGACCGCGACCGCGACGACTGGCGCTTCGCGCCGCTCGATGCGGCGAGCGGCGTGCCGGATTTCAAGGGCGTCGCGCCGGCGTGGATCGCGGCGGCGGACCACGATCCGCTATTCGACGAAGACATCGCGTTCGCATCGATGCTTCGCGAAGCGGACGTGCCAGTCACGCTCATGCGCTATGAAGGCATGATCCACGAATTCTTCAAGATGGGCGGGTTCGTGCCGGACGTGGCGCAGGCGCATGCGGACGCGGTGGAGGCGTTGCGGGCGGCGCTGGCGTGATCCGTTTAGCCTTCGATCCCGAACCCGAACGCCCGCTCGAACGCTCCCGGCCGCACGAGGCGATGCGAACCGTCATCGTCGCTGCGCTCCTTGATGTCGAGCGACAGCCCGCGCGCTAACGGCATCACGCGCAACGCCGTGGTGCTGCGCGTTCCGTAATCGGGCGATTCGATGAACGCCGCCGAAAGCACGCGCTCGCGCTCGATGGAAATGCCGGTCGTTGGAAGATGCTCGTCGTTCGCGATGCGCGGATCGCGCAAAGTGTCGATGAGCACATCGAGCGGCGGACGCTCGTCGGCGTGAATCAGATCGCAGAGCGCCTCGCGCTGCGCGACGAGCTTCGGCCACGGCGTGTTGAGCAGACTATTGGACAAGCCGTGCACGCCGGCTTCGAGCAGAACGGGCGGCGCATCGGCGCGATTGCCGTACCAGCCGAGCTCGCGCCGCGTGAAATCTCCGCACAGCAGATTGAAACCGTTGTAGCGATGCCCCTCACGCGCGACGCCGCGCAGATAGTCCATCGGCGCGACGCGCTCGCCCGCGAGAAACGCGCTGACGAGCGTGCCGCGCGTCGGCGCGTTCGGACGCATCTCGCTGGGTGCGCGATAGTTGGTCAGCGCGGCGAAGCGGCCATCGCCCGACACGCCGAGCCACGTCCCGCCGCCCGTCAGATCGCGGCCCGCGAGGACGCCCGGCGCATCGTTCCACCAGTGCAGCGGCTCGGTGTCGCGGCGAAAGAACTCGTCGCGATTCGCCGACAGCGTCAGCAGGGCGCGGCCGTTCTCCAGCGAAGCGTCGGGCTGCCAGTCGAATACGATCAGACACATGTGCGTGCTCAGGCGTCGGCAGGAAAAGCGTAGGGCAGCGGCACGAAGGCGAGCGCCGGGCCGGACGCGGACCCGACGTGTACCGTACCGCTATCCAGCGCCGCGAGCTTGACCTCGACGAGACAGTCCACGCCGCCGCCTTCGCCGGGCGCCACGTTGACCACGAGCCCGCACGGCTGGCCCGGATCGTCGGAGTGAAACAGTTCGGCGCCGGGCGTGGCGGACTCGGCATGCGCAAGCGCGGTGCGACGCTTGATCGTGCCGCGATACTGGCTGCGCGCAACAATCTCCTGCCCGGGATAGCAGCCTTTCTTGAAGTTCACGGCGCCGAGGACGTCGAAGTTCACCATCTGCGGAACGAACTGCTCGACGGTGGCGTGCGTGATGCGCGGCTCGCCCGCGTGTATGTCGAGCCAGTCCCACATCGCTTCGGGCACGCGCGCGAGTTTGCCTTCGAGCTTCGCGAGGTGCGCCTCCACATCGGCCTTCGGTCCGACCCACAGGAAGCGCGGCCGATGCGCCGCGTCCGGCACGCGGATCAGCGAGCCGTGCGGGCCTTCGACCTTCACGTGCACGCCGTCGGGCAGCGCATCGAAGATGCCGGACAGCGCCGCGCGGACGTCGCCCGCGAAGCCGACGGCGGCGGTTTCCGGCGTCGCGTCGGTGAGCTTGACCTTCGAGCGCAGGACGAACATCGACAGACGCTTTTGCACGGCGGCCTGCACGTCCTGGGCGATGAGAAGCCGCACGGCCTCCGCCGTGCGCCACATCAGAAACGAGCCGAGCAGCCGGCCCTTCGGCGAGCAATAGCCCGCGAGACGCGCCGTCGAGGCGTCGAGATGCTGGACATCGTTCGTGATTTGCGTGTGCAGGAAAGCGGCGGCGTCCTCGCCCTTGACGTCGATCACGCCAAACTGGGTGAGCGGCATGTACGCGCCGGCGGTCTTGACGGATTCGAAGTCGGAAGCGGCGAGAGCTGTGGTCTGGGAATTCATGGAGTAGGCGGCTGTCAATCCTATCGTTTGGGCCGGGGCCGGCGAATGCGGCCCGGGCGCAGGCGGCAAGTTATTATATTGGTCTTATCTCAAGCGTGTTTCGCATGACCTTTTTGAAGAAATGCGTCGTGGCGGCGGTGCTCGCCGCGATGCTCGCGGCGGCCGTCGCGGGCGGCGTCTGGTGGTGGGCCAACCGCCCGATGGAACTGTCGACGCCCGAACTCGACGTCACCATCAAGCCCCACAGCAGCCTGCGCAGCGTGAGCGCCCAGTTGAACCGCGGCGGCGTGCCCGTCGAGCCGGAGCTTTTCGTGCTGATGACGCGCGTGCTCGGCCTCTCCGCACAGTTGAAGTCGGGCAATTACGCTTTCAAGAGCGGCATCACGCCTTACGAAGTGCTGCAAAAGATCGCGCGCGGCGACGTGAACGAGTATGTCGCGACCGTCATCGAAGGCTGGACGCTGCAGAAAATGCGCAGCGAACTCGACGGCAATCCCGCGCTCAAACACGACACCGCCGGCATGACCGACATCGACCTGCTGCGCGCGATCGGCGCGGCGGAAGTGGAGAAGGCGTCGGCCGAGGGGCTCTTCTTCCCCGACACCTATCTTTTCGATAAAGGCACGAGCGATCTCACCGTCTACAAACGCGCGTACCGGCTGATGCAGACGCGCCTTACCGAAGCGTGGAACACCCGCGCGCAAAATCTGCCTTACAAGACGCCTTATGAAGCGCTCATCATGGCGTCGATCGTCGAGAAGGAAACCGGGCGCGCGCAGGATCGGCCGCTCGTCGCGGCGGTGTTCGCGAACCGGCTGCGCATCGGCATGCCGCTGCAGACCGATCCGACCGTGATCTACGGGCTCGGACCGGCCTATGGCGGGCGGCTGAAGAAAAAGGACCTGCAGACGGACACTCCGTACAATACGTACACGCGCATGGGCCTGCCGCCGACGCCGATCGCGCTGCCCGGCGTGGCCGCACTGAACGCCACGCTCAATCCCGCCGCGAGCAGCGCGCTCTATTTCGTGTCGCGCGGCGACGGCAGCAGCATCTTTTCCGACAATCTGGGCGACCACAACAAGGCCGTCGACAAATACATCCGGGGTCAATGAATGGCGCGCGGCAAGTTCATCACGTTCGAAGGCATCGACGGCGCGGGCAAGACCACGCATCTCGACTGGTTCCGCCAGCAACTCGCGGCAAAGCTCGAAGCCAGCGGACACCAGGTCGTGATGACGCGCGAACCGGGCGGCACGCCGCTTGGCGAAACGCTGCGCGGCATTCTGCTGAATCAGCCGATGGATCTCGAAACCGAAGCGCTCCTGATGTTCGCCGCGCGCCGCGAGCATCTGGCGCAGGTGATCGAACCGGCGCTCTCGCGCGGCGACTGGGTCCTGTCGGACCGTTTCACGGACGCGACTTTCGCGTATCAGGGCGGCGGGCGCGGCCTGCCGCGCGATAAGCTGGAGGCGCTGGAAAGGTGGGTGCAGGGCGGTTTCCAGCCGGACCTCACCGTACTGTTCGATGTGCCGACCGACACCGCCAGCGAGCGCCGCTCGGCCGCGCGCGCGCCGGACAAGTTCGAAAGCGAATCGGAAGCGTTCTTCGAGCGCACGCGCGGCGAGTATCTGCGCCGCGCGGAGGAATCGCCGCAGCGCTTTTTCGTCGTCGATTCGAGCCGGCCGATCGCCGATATTCGCAAGAAGCTCGAAGAAGCGCTCGCAGACCTCTGTTAACACACACTTTTTTCGATGATCTATCCCTGGCAAACCGGCGACTGGCAGCGTCTTCAGCAATTGCGCGCGCACTGGCCGCATGCGCTTTTGCTGCATGGCGAAGCCGGCATCGGCAAGCTGCAGTTCGCGCAGCACCTGGCGCAAGGACTGCTTTGCGAGACGCCCGCCGCGAGCGGCGAGCCGTGCGGCGCGTGCCCGGCATGCCTGTGGTTTTCGCAAGGCAATCATCCGGATTACCGCGCCGTGCTGCCCGAAGCGCTTGCCGGGCTCGCCGCCGGTAACGCCGACGCCGACGCATCCGCCGAAAAAGCCGATGGCGACGACGGCAAGAAGACCCGTGCGCCGAGCAAGGAAATCAAGATCGAGCAGGTGCGCGCGCTGCTGGACTTCTGCGGGGTCGGCTCGCATCGCGGCGGCCTGCGCGTCGTGCTGCTGTATCCGGCGGAGGCATTGAACGTCGCGGCCGCCAACGCGCTCTTGAAGACGCTGGAAGAACCGCCCTCGGGTGTCGTGTTCCTGCTCGTGTCGGCGCGCATCGACCGGCTGCTGCCGACCATCATCAGCCGATGCCGCCAGTGGCCGATGAGCGTGCCGCAACCGGACGAAGCGCGTACATGGCTGGCGTCGCAAGGCGTCGACGATCCCGTGGGAGTCCTCGCGCAGGCGGGCGGCGCGCCGCTGGCCGCGCTGGCGCTCGCCAACGACGAAAACCGCGCATTGCGCGACTTCACGCTCGCGCAACTCGCCGCCGGCCCGAACTGCGACGCCTTCGCTTGCGGCGAGAATCTGCAGAAACTGCCGGTGCCGCTCGTGCTCGGCTGGCTGCAGCGCTGGCTCTACGATGTGCTCGCACAGCGCACGGCGGGCCGTCCGCGTTATTTTCCCGGCGCGGCGAAGGCGCTGTCGCGCTGCGCGCAGAGCGCGGACCCCGCGGCGCTCGCGCGGTACATGAAAACGGTCACGCGGCAGCGCGCGGTGGAAAATCATCCGCTGAACGCGCGTCTCGTGTTCGAGGAACTGTTCATCGGCTATCGCGGGATCTATACGGCCTGAACGCGGCCTGAACGCGCACGAAAAAGCTTCAAGGAGCACCGGATGTTCGTCGATTCACACTGTCACATCAATTTCGAAGGGCTCGCCGACCGTCTGCCCGACGTGCTCGACAAGATGCGCGCGCACGCCGTCACGCATGCGCTGTGCGTGTCCGTCGATCTGGAAACGCTGCCTTCGGTTTTAGCCATCGCTGAGAAGTACGAGAACGTGTACGCGTCGGTGGGCGTGCATCCGGATCACGAAGACATGCGCGAGCCGAGCGTCGCGGAACTCGTCGAGCTGGCGCAGCATCCGAAAGTGTGCGCGATCGGCGAGACCGGGCTCGACTACTATCGTCTGGAAGGGCGCAGCCTCGCCGACATGGAATGGCAGCGCGAACGTTTTCGCACGCACATTCGCGCCGCGCATATCGCCGCCAAGCCGCTGATCGTTCATACGCGCTCGTCGGCGGAAGACACGCTGCGCATCATGGAGGAAGAGCGCGCGGGCGTGCCCGGCGGCGTGATGCATTGCTTCACCGAGGCGTGGGACGTCGCCGAGAAAGCGCTCGCGCAGAATTTTCATATCTCGCTGTCGGGCATCGTCACGTTCAAGAACGCGAAGGACGTGCAGGAGGTCGCGCGCCGCGTGCCGATCGACCGGCTGCTCATCGAGACCGATTCGCCGTATCTCGCGCCGGTGCCGTATCGCGGCAAGCCGAATGAACCTGCTTACGTCAGCTATGTCGGACGTTTCATCGCGCAGTTGCGCGAAGCGCCGGAAGAAGCCGTCGCCGAAGCCACCACCGACAACTTTTTCCGTCTCTTCAAGATCGCGCGGCCGGCGTGACGTCCGTTCCGGCGTCGGCCCGCGCACAAGAAAACTGTTTCAAGGCAATCCGAAGGTCACTTATGAACAATTCCCCGATGGTTTCCACTCTGTCCGCGGCGAGCACGCCAAACATTTCGCGTGCGCGCGATGCGCATGCCGCCCGAAAGGCCGTGCGCGGTTTCGTCGCCGGCGCGCTCTTCGCGGCCTGCGCCATCGCGCAGCCGGTCTGGGCGGCGTCCGTGGACTCGCTCATCAAGGCGGTCAAGTTCGACGACATTTCGGCCGTCAAGAAGCAGCTTGCGCAGGGCGCGGACCCGAATACCGTCGATAACACCGGCAGCCCGATCATCGTGATCGCGGCGCGCGAGAAGTCCGACAAGGTCGGCCAGTTGCTCGCCGACAACCCCAAGACCGATCTGGAAAAGACCGATGCCGCCGGCGAGAATGCGATGATGCTCGCCGCGCTCAACGGCGACGCCACCTTCGTGAACCTGCTGATCGCGAAGGATGCCGAAGTGAACAAGAAGGGCTGGACGCCGCTGCACTACGCGGCCACCAACGGCCATGACGATGTCGTGAAGATTCTGCTCGACCATTCGGCCTATATCGACGCGGGCTCGCCGAACGGCACCACGCCGCTGATGATGGCTGCGCGCGGCAACCATCTTTCGACCTGCAAGCTGCTGCTCGACGAAGGCGCGGATCTGCGCGTGAAGAACCAGCTCGGCATGACGGCGGTGGATTTTGCCCGCAAATACGAAGCGAGAGACGTGGCCGAAGGCCTGCAGGCGCGCCTGGATTCGATGCCGAGCGGCGGCAGCGCACCGCAAAGCGGCTCAAACGGTGCAAAATAGCGCAGCGCGATTTCCGGCGCGGGGCGAGGGCGGTCAGGCGCGGCCGCTCTTCGCTCCGTACGCGTACGCAAATTAAGCCGCCGCTCAACATAAAAGGAAGACCATGCTGCGGGAATTCGTCATCGCCTGTGCTCTCGCGACGCCCGTGTGCGCGTTCGCGTTTACCGGCAACGATCTGAACAAGCTCTGCACCAAAACGGACCCGAACTCACGGACCGCCTGCGCGGCCTATATCGAAGGCGCGGCGGACGGCATCTACAACACGATCGAGGCGATCGGCGGAACCTCCGGGCCGCAGATCGGCCAGTACTTCTGCCTCCCGGCGGACGTGAAGCCGCAGCAGCTCACGGACGCGGTGCGCAAGTACATCGCCAACAATCCCGACAAGGCCGATTTCAACGCGACCACGATGGTCTCGCTCGGTCTTGGCAAGGCGTTTCCCTGCAAGGCGGAGCGCTAAGTATATTTCTTCATGCCCGGACGCCGCCGCGCGTTCGAGCGTTACGCTTGCTGATTTAGCAAGCGCGATGGCCGCGCCCGGACGGCCATCGCCGCAGCGTTCTGCTTTCGCATCCGTGCGATGCGCTCCGCCGTATCCACCTCGCCGTCAATCCATTCACGAGGCCGATCCCGCGACGCTATGCATTCACTCGATCATTTCCTGGATCTCGCCGAACGGCCGCTCGGCACCTGGCCCGGCGCGTTCATCGTCGCGATCATTGCGGTGGCGTTCGCGCTCGGCGTGCATCGCATCGGCGCGCGCATCCTGACGCGCATCGCGCGGCCGTATCCGCTGATGAGCGTCGTGCTGCGCTACATCGACACGCCCGCGCTCATCCTGCTCGTTTTCCTCGGCATCGGCTTCATGATTTTCGAGGCGCCCGATGCGCTGCCATTCATCGGCGTGCTGCGCGATGTCGAAACGGTCGCGCTGATCGGCGCGCTGACGTTCCTCGCGGTGCGCTCGGCGGGCGCGGTGGGCGAGGCGATCGTGCAGGCGCATCCGCTCGACACCGACGACAATCTCAACGCGCGCCGCATCCACACGCAGGCGCGCGTGCTCGCCCGTTCGGTGATGGTCGTGATCGTGATCATCGGTTTCGGCGGGGCGCTGATGGCGTTTCCGAGCGTGCGCCAGATCGGCGCGAGCCTGCTGGCGTCGGCGGGCGTGGCCGGGCTGGTGGCCGGTATCGCGGCGCGGCCGGTGCTCGGCAATCTGATCGCCGGCTTGCAGATCGCGCTGTCGCAGCCGATTCGCCTCGACGATGTGGTCGTCATTCAGGGCGAATGGGGCCGCGTCGAGGAAATCACGGGCACCTATGTGTCGATCCGCATCTGGGATCAGCGGCGGCTCATCGTGCCGTTGCAGTGGTTCATCGAGAACCCGTTCACGAACTGGACGCGCAACAGTTCGCAGATCATCGGCACGGTGTTTTTATATGTCGATTACCGCATGCCGATCGCGCCGCTGCGCGAGGAATTGCAGCGCATCCTCGAACACGCGCCGGAGTGGGATGGCCGCGTGCAGGTGCTGCAAGTCACCGACGCCACCGATCGCGCCGTGCAACTGCGCGTGCTCGTCAGTTCCTTTGATTCGGCGCTCAACTGGGATTTGCGCTGCCGCGTGCGCGAGGGGCTCGTGAATTTCGTGCAGGCCGCGTATCCGCACTACTTGCCGCGTGCGCGCGCCGATTTGTCCACCGGCAAGGACAGCCACGTCGATTTCGCGCCGCCGCTCGAACGCGCGGGCGCGTCGCAGCCCGCGAGCACCGCAAACACGGCCGCCGATCCCGTCGCGAGCCGCGGCGAACGCGGCGGCCCGGACCCGCGCGCGCATGCGGCGGCGTCGACCGCGCCGGAGTCCACCGGAAAAGCCTGAAACCCGCGACAAGGTTTCAGGTCGAAAATTTCCGGATTATGCTTAAAACCAAACGTTCGAAGAGGAAAAGGAAAGCTCATGAGCCGTCTCGTCGTCGTATCCAACAGGGTCGCCACGCCGACCGAAACCAAGGGCTCCGCGGGCGGGCTCGCCGTGGGCGTCTTCGGCGCGCTGAAAGACAGCGGCGGCGTCTGGTTCGGCTGGAGCGGGGACGTTGTCAGCGAGACGGTCGCGAACCAGGGGCCGAAGCTCGAACAGGACGGCGCGGTGACGTTCGCGACGGTCGGCCTGCCGAAGAAGGACTACGACCAGTATTACCGCGGCTTTTCCAACGCGATGCTGTGGCCGGTCTTCCACTATCGCAACGATCTCGCCGTCTACGACCGCGACGAATACGCCGGCTACCGGCGCGTGAACGCGTGGCTCGCCCATAAACTCATCAAGCTGATCGAACCCGACGACATCATCTGGGTACATGACTATCACATGATTCCGTTCGCGGAGGCGTTACGCTCGGCGGGCATCAACAATCGCATCGGCTTTTTTCTGCATATTCCGTTTCCGTCGCCGCAGATTCTGTTGAACATTCCGCCGCACGAGGAACTCGTGAAGTCGCTGTGCTGCTACGACGTCGTCGGATTTCAGACGGAGCGGGACCGGGTCGCGTTTCACGATTACATCGTGCGCCATGCGCACGGCACGGCCACGCCAGACGGCCGCGTCGAAGCCTTCGGCAGAACGCTCCGGACGAACGTGTATCGCATCGGCGTGTTTCCGGACGAAATCGCCGAGCAGGCCGAGCGCGGCGAAGCGCGTCAGGACGTGATGGACCTGAAGCAGAGCCTCGAAGGCCGCAAGCTCATCATGAGCGTGGACCGCCTCGATTATTCGAAGGGCCTCGTCGAGCGGTTTCGCGCGTTCGAGCATTTTCTGGAGAAGTCGCCGGAATGGCGCGGCAACGTCACGCTCGTGCAGATCGCGCCGCCCACGCGCTCGGACGTCGAAACGTATCAGCAGATTCGCCAGAACCTGGAGTACGAAGCGGGGCGCATCAACGGGCGCTATTCCGGGCTCGACTACACGCCGATCCGCTATCTCAACCAGCGTTACGACCGGTGGAAGCTGATGTCGCTGTTTCGCGAATCGCAGATCGGCCTCGTCACGCCGCTGCGCGACGGCATGAATCTGGTCGCGAAGGAATATGTCGCCGCGCAGAATCCGGACGATCCGGGCGTGCTCGTGCTGTCGCAGTTCGCCGGCGCCGCCGACGAGATGACCGGCGCGGTGATGGTCAATCCGCACGATATCGTCGGCACGAGCGAGGCGATCGGGCGCGCACTCGCCATGCCGCTCGCCGAGCGCAAGGAGCGCTACGAAACCAACATGTCGGCGCTGCGCCGGCACGATCTGGGCGTATGGCGCGACGATTTCCTCGCCGATCTGCGCGGCGACGCCAAGACGTAACCGGCCCGCGAAACGAATGTTGCGGGTCTGTAACAGAGCGATGAAAGTGCAAGAAGCCTGCGCGACGCACGCGTTCGCGCTCGATAATGCCTCGTCGACGCATCGTGCGAGAGGGAAAAACGCGTAAGGGCAAACCTCGTTACCCGGCCTTACGGTCCGCTGTCATACTCGATGCGCCTCGCGGCGAGGCCGTGCAGTCCGCGCCGCACGCCGTTATACGCATGGAGACGAGAACGATGAGAATTGCCCAGATTGCACCGCTGACCGAATCGGTGCCGCCGAAGCTCTACGGCGGTACCGAACGCGTCGTGTCGTACCTCACCGAAGCGCTCGTCGAGCTCGGTCACGAGGTCACGCTCTTCGCGACCGGCGATTCGCAGACCAGCGCCAACCTGGAAGCCGTATGGCCGCGCGCGCTGCGCCTGGATCCGGCGATTCGCGACCGCATCGCGCCGCATATGCTGCTCATGGAACTGGTGCGCCGGCGCGCCGAGGAGTTCGACGTCCTGCATTTCCACATGGACTACTACTCGTTCTCGCTCTTCAAGCGCCAGGACACGCCGTTCATCACGACGATGCACGGCCGCCTCGATCTGCCCGAGCAGCAACCGGTCTTCGATACGTTCAACACCGCGCCCGTTGTCTCGATCTCGGATGCGCAACGGCATCCGCTGCCGCAGGCGAAGTGGGTCAGCACGGTCTATCACGGCCTGCCGGAGACGCTCTACGTGCCGCAGCCGGTGGAGCAGAAGTATCTCGCGTTCCTCGGGCGCATCTCGCCGGAAAAGCGCGTGGACACGGCGATTCGTATTGCGGGCCGTTGCGGCTTGCCGATCAAGATCGCCGCGAAGGTCGATTTCGCCGATCACGAATACTTCGAGCGCGAGATCGCGCCGCTGCTCGAATTGCCGTATGTCGAGTATGTCGGCGAGATCAACGACAGTCAGAAGGCCGAATTTCTGTCGGGCGCGCACGCGCTCGTCTTTCCGATCGACTGGCCCGAGCCGTTCGGCCTCGTGATGATCGAAGCGATGGCGTGCGGCACGCCGGTGATCGCGTTCAATCGCGGTTCGGTGCCGGAAGTGGTGGACGAAGGCGTTTCCGGCTTTATCGTCGAGGATGAGATCGGCGCGGTGGCCGCGGTGAATCGCCTGCACACCTTGTCGCGCGAGCGCGTGAGAAAGCGCTTCGAGGAACGTTTCACGTCGCACCGCATGGCGCGGGAATATCTCAATGCCTATCAGACCGTGGTGCGCGCGCAAAAGCGTTCGCGCTTCAAGCTGATCGATCGCGCGACGTCGACCTGAGCGCGCGCAAAAACCAGAAAAAAACCGCCGTGTAACGCGACCTTCGGGTCGCGTTACACGGCGGTCATGCATTGCCGCGCGAGCGAAAGATGTGCGCTCAGTACTTGATGCGCGACACCTTCGTGCCTTGCAGCGAGACGTCCGCCATCAGGCCGGCATTGGTCAGCACGATGGCTTCGACCGGCTTGGTGGCCGTGGTCGTGTCAATCACGCCGTTCGCGCCCATTTTCACGAGCGCCACCGATGCGTCCGCGCCTGCCGACCAGCCGTCGGAATTGCGGAATTTGTCGAGCGCGTCCTGCGTCATGAACAGGAAGATCAGCGCCTTCGACTGCGCACCCGCCTGCAGGCCGAACGAACCCGACGTAGTGCTGTAATAGCCGACGGAACTGCCGCCCACCCGCAACGCGCCCTTGCCGTATTGCGCGCCGACGATGAAGCCCGCCTGGATCACCGACGGGAACACCAGCACGCCGCGCGATTTCGCGACCAGTTCGCGCGAGCCGCCCACGGTGGCGTAGAGACGCTGGATGGTGCTGTCGACGTCGGCGTCGATGGCGCGGCGGTCATCGGCCGCGCCGGCCGCTGCTTCGGCGCCGGAGTTCTTGTTTGCCGTGCAGCCGGCAAGCGCGAGGCCTCCCAGCGCCAGAACGGCGGTCGACTTGAGCATGAAGTTTCGTCTTTGCATCATTGTTCTCCATCGTGGAATTTAGGAAACCCCATAGAGCGGGAGGGTGAGGCACGCAAAGTTATAGCACAGCAACATGAAACGCGAACCCCGTCCATCGCTCGAAGCCTTGTCACACATGCCTTTTCAGGCTCTGCCACATTTCAAGGCGCGATCAGATCCGCCTTAGCTTACTCCTAATCCGTCCCCATAACGCCCGGTGGGACGGTAAATTACACAAAACTTTCTAGCGAAACGCCGTCACCTATCAGGGTAGACGAAGCTTGGCCAAATCGAAACGGAATCGGCGATTTCGCCCGACGCGTGACACGCGGGCGAGCACAATTTTCGTGACGCCTGCTCCGACGAATCCGCGAAAGCCGCAACAGGAAGTAGCAACGACCGTACCCGGCCGCCGCTCAAGGATGACTTGTCGTTTTTACTTCGGTAGGAGGAGAAGTGGGCGAGGCGGCCGGTGTACGCTGCGGCCGCCGCAGCGCGCGACGGATTCCACCGATCAGCATGCCGAGCACGAGCAGGGTGGCGGCGGGCACGATCCAGTAGCCGACGAACGCATGCCACAGATAATCCGCCAGCGTCGCCTTGCGGTGCGCGTATTCGTTCTGCGCTTCCTGGTGCTTGATCTCGGTGGCGGCCAGAACGTCCTCGGGGCAGCCCGCGGCGCGGGCTTCGTCGGGCGTGCCGTGGCAACGCGCGACGGCGCCGGCCTCGCGCTGTGCGTCGGTCATCTCCCAGCTCGAGAGCGACTTCTGGAGATCAGCCTTGTTGTACGCCATCTCCACGCGCACTTCGTTCACCGCGATAATCAGCACCGGCACGAACCAGAACGTGATTACCATGAGCCACCGCCTGAACCAGCGGTTCTTATGTCTCCATGCCATCCACTGCCTCCATGCGTGGCGTATGGCCTCGCTCGAAACAACGGCGGCCGATGGCGTATGACTTGTATTGATGAGGGGGCCGCCTTCGCGCCATCTTATGAGAAAAAGACGACGGTGCGAATCACTTGCTTGGGTGCAGTGCAATAAAGGCGGGTAGACAGCGTAAATACGACAGGGCCGCCGCGCGCGAACGGCGCGGCGTGATGGCTCAACGTCAGTGCGGCTGCAGCGCGCCGCTTTTCAGCCCTTGTCTCAGCCCTTGTTGCTCAGACAGCTCTTCATGAACGCCTTGCGGTCATCGCCTTTCTTATCGGTTGCCTGCTGATTGCACGCGGTCATCTTCTGCTGTTGCGTCATCGGCGTGGAAGCGGCAGCGGGCGCGGCGGCCAGGCAGCTCTTCATGAACGCCTTGCGGTCGTCGCCCTTCTTGTCGCCCGCCTGCTTGTTGCATTCCGTCATCTTGTTTTGCTGGCTGTTGGCGGCGAAGGCCGTATTCGCGCCGAGCGTCAGGCTCAGCACGGCGATGAGGGCGGTGGCTCGAATGATCATGTGACGCTCCCTGATTTGAATGGCGGTTATTTTTTCGACGGCGCGCGCCCCGCGGCCCGTCGCCCGGGCATTATGGCAAACCCAATATGAACGGTGTATGGGATAAGGTGAAATCGTGAGGCGGCGGGAACGTTGCTTGCAAGCGCCTTACATCGCCACATGCGTCCCGCCGCCGACGTATGATCGTGCGACGCACGTCCAACACGAGGGAGACGGTTCATGTCCACGCCGCTGTCCGACCATTACAAAGGCTTCGAAATCAAGGTGCAGGCATTGCGGCGCGCGAAGGAGCGCGACGAGCCGGACGACGGCCCCCGCCACTTCGATATCGTCGTGACGATCTCGAAAAGCGCGCATGGCGAAAGCGGCCGCCCGGCCATGTTCGGCGTGCCGGAGCAGGAACCGTTCGATAGCCCGATCGATGCGACCCGCGCGGGCATCGACTACGCGCGCGACATCATCGACAACAAGGTGGAAGGGCAGTCGGTCGAAGATCTCTGATCTCCGGCAGACACGTTGCCCGCGTCACGCCGACACAGCGCACGGCCTACACGTTAGCCCGATTGACCTCGCGCGCCGCTGCATCGAGAATCGACGGCGGGCAAACGTTCAAATCGCGCCCGAAAGGCCCGCGTTGCTCGCATTCGCTGCATCTCGCACGACCACACGAACCAGAACAAAGCATCGGAGATCCGCATGAATCGAACCATCCGCCGGCGCGTCCTGACGGCTGCCGTCGCGCTCGCCGTCTGCGCCGCGCTACCGCTCGCCTCGTCATCCGCCTTCGCGCAAACGCCGGCCAAGCCGAAAGTCGCGCTCGTCATGAAGTCGCTTGCCAACGAGTTCTTCCTGACGATGGAAAACGGCGCGAAGGATTATCAGAAGCACAACGCCAGCCAGTTCGACCTGATCACCAACGGCATCAAGGACGAGACCGACACCGCCGCGCAGATTCGCATCGTCGAGCAGATGATCGTCTCGAAGGTCGACGCGCTCATCATCGCGCCGGCCGATTCGAAGGCGCTCGTGCCGGTGATCAAGAAGGCGGCGGACGCGGGCATTATCGTCGTGAACATCGACAACCGGCTCGATCCGGACGTGCTCAAGTCCAAGGATCTGAACGTGCCGTTCGTCGGACCGGACAACAAGAAGGGCGCGCGCAAGGTGGGCGACTATCTCGCGCCGCGCCTGAAGAAGGGCGATGAAGTCGCGATCATCGAAGGCGTGACGACCACCACGAATTCGCAGGCGCGCAGCGCCGGTTTCAAGGAAGCGATGGACGCGGCCGGCATGAAGGTCGTCGCGCTGCAGTCGGGCGAATGGGAAATCGACAAGGGCAACGCGGTCGCCTCGCAGATCCTGAACGCGAATCCGAACGTGAAGGCGCTCCTGTGCGACAACGACAACATGGCGATCGGCGCCGTGTCGGCGATTCGCGCGGCGGGCAAGGCGGGCAAGGTGCAGGTCGTCGGCTTCGACAACATCGGCGCGATCAAGCCGATGCTCAAGGACGGCCGTGTGCTCGCGACCGCCGACCAGTACGCGGCGAAGCAGGCGGTCTTCGGCATCGACGTGGCGCTCAAGGCGATCGCGGGCCACAAGAAACAGTCGGAGTTGTCGCAGGTGGTCGAAACGCCGGTCGATCTCATCACCAAGTGAGTTTCGCGGGCGCGCGTCGAAAATCAGCCTCAAGTTCGCCGCCCGCCTGCCGATAAGATGCTGACGAGCGCGCAGGACAGACCTTCGGGGAACGTCCGCGCGACGGCTTCGGAAGCGCACGACCACCCCCAGCGAGGATGCAAGGCACAGCTTTGAAGCGCCCCATGACCGGATCGAACGATGCGAACGTGCTGACGGTGACGGGCATCGGCAAGACTTATGTCGAGCCGGTGCTGGCGGACGTATCGCTCGAACTCGCCGCGGGGCAGGTGCTCGCGCTCACCGGCGAGAACGGCGCGGGCAAGAGCACGTTGTCGAAGATCATCGGCGGGCTCACCGATCCGACCACGGGCACGATGACGCTCGCGGGCCAGCCCTACGCGCCCAGAAGCCGCTCGGAGGCCGAGGCGCTCGGCGTGCGCATGGTGATGCAGGAGCTGAACCTGCTGCCCACGTTGTCGGTGGCGGAGAATCTGTTTTTGAACCGCTTGCCGAGGAATGGCCTCGGCTGGATCGACCGGAAACGGCTCGCGCAGGACGCCCGTCACGCGATGGCGCAAGTCGGCCTCGACGCGATCGACCCGGACACGCTCGTCGAGCGTCTGGGCATCGGGCATCAGCAGATGGTGGAAATCGCGCGCAATCTGATCGGCGATTGCCGCGTGCTGATCCTCGACGAACCTACCGCGATGCTCACGGCCCGCGAAGTCGACTTGCTGTTCGAGCAGGTGGAGCGGCTGAAGGCCCGCGGCGTGGCGCTCGTGTACATCTCGCACCGGCTGGAAGAATTGCGGCGCATCGCCGGACGCGCGGCCGTGCTGCGCGACGGGCGCCTCGTGCATGTCGGCGCGATGGACGAACTGACGAGCGAGCGCCTCGTCACGCTCATGGTCGGACGCGAGATCGGCGAGCGCATCGATCTGGGCGAGCGCAAGATGGGCGATGTCGCGCTGAAGGTGGAGGGCATGACACGCCTGCCCGCGGTGCGCGACGTGTCGCTCGAAGTGCGCGCGGGCGAGATTTTCGGCGTGAGCGGGCTGATCGGCGCGGGCCGCACCGAGCTCATGCGGCTGATTTACGGCGCGGACCGCGCGGATGCCGGCAGCGTGTCGGTGGCACATAAGGGAAAGGCGCTGCGGCGCGTGTCGGTGCAAACGCCGTCGGATGCCGTGAATGAAGGCATCGCGCTCATCACGGAGGATCGCAAGGGCGAAGGCCTGCTGCTCAGCCTGCCCATCGCCGCGAACGTTTCACTTGGAAACCTGAGCGCGGTGGCGCGGCATGGCGTGGTCGACGCGCGCCGGGAAGCTGCGCTCGCTCAAGCTCAGATCGACGCGATGCGCATTCGCACGTCGGGTCCGGCGCAGGCGGTGTCGGAACTGTCAGGCGGCAATCAGCAGAAAGTCGTGATCGGCCGCTGGCTCGCGCGCGACTGCTCGGTGCTGCTGTTCGACGAACCGACGCGCGGCATCGACGTCGGCGCGAAGTTCGACATCTACGGGCTGATGGGCGCATTGGCCCGCGAAGGGCGCGCGCTCGTGGTCGTGTCGAGCGACCTGCGCGAGCTGATGCTGATTTGCGACCGCATCGGCGTGATGTCGGCCGGACGCATGACGGGCGTGTTCGAGCGCGCGAACTGGACGCAGGACGCGCTGCTCGCGGCGGCATTCTCCGGTTACGCGAAACGCGAGGCGATCCTGCACGAGCCGATCGCGCCGGACGCCAAAGCGCCCGAAGACAACGTGGAGCATTGAATGAGCGAAGCGAACCTGCCCGCCGATGCGCCGAAGAGCACGAAAGGCGTCGGCACGCGCCTCGGGCTGTCGAATTACCTGGGCCTCGCGGGCGCGCTCGCCGCGATGATCGCGCTGTTTTCGGTACTGAGCACGCATTTTCTGACGTACGACACGTTCAGCACGATTGCGAACCAGATTCCGGATCTCGTCGTGATGTCGGTCGGCATGACGTTCGTGCTGATCATCGCGAGCATCGATCTGTCGGTCGGGTCGGTGCTGGCGCTGGGCGCGTCGGTGGTGAGCGTGGCCGCGCTCCAGTGGCACTGGCCGGCGTTTCCCGCCGCGCTGATCGGCCTCGCGGCAGCCGCCATGACGGGCGCCGTGACCGGCCTCGTGACGGTGGCGTGGCGGATTCCGTCGTTCATCGTGTCGCTCGGCGTGCTGGAAGGCGCGCGCGGGCTCGCGTATCAGATGACGAACTCGCGCACGGCGTACATTGGCGATGCGTTCGATTTCCTGTCGAATCCGATCGCGTTCGGCATCTCGCCCGCGTTCCTGATCGCGGTCGCGGTGATGATTGTTGCGCATTTGGTCTTGACTCGGACGGTTTTTGGCCGATATCTCGTAGGAATCGGCACGAACGAGGAAGCCGTGCGGCTCGCGGGCGTGAATCCGCGGCCCTACAAGGTCATCGTTTTCGCGTTGATGGGCGCGCTCTCCGGGCTGGCCGCGCTGTTCCAGATTTCGCGTCTGGAAGCGGCGGATCCGAACGCAGGCGCGGGCCTGGAGCTTCAGGTGATCGCGGCGGTGGTGATCGGCGGCACGAGCCTGATGGGCGGGCGCGGGTCGGTCATCAGCACGTTTTTCGGCGTGTTGATCATCTCCGTGCTGGCGGCGGGCCTCGCGCAGATCGGCGCGAACGAGCCGACCAAGCGCATCATTACGGGCGCGGTGATCGTGGTGGCGGTGGTGCTGGACACATACCGCAGCAGAAGGAAGCGTGTCTGATTGAGGGACGTCGCGAGGCGCGCACCGCACGAGGCGGAAATAGCGGCCGGCGACGGGGAAGCGAAGCGGCAAGCAGGAAGCGGCAAGCAGGGCGCGGGGAAGCAGTAACACGGCGCATGACAGTGCAGTAGCGGGCGCGCCGGACGCCTTACGACCAATAAGAGCAGCAAGACCTAAGAAAAGCGAAGGACGATGTATGGCGACGATCAAAGACGTGGCAGCCATTGCCGGGGTGTCGTTCACGACGGTATCCCATGTAGTGAACAACTCGCGACCGGTGTCGGCCGACGTGCGGGCGAAAGTCGAGCGGGCGATCCGCGAGCTCGACTACGTGCCGTCGGCGGTGGCGCGCTCGCTGAAGGCGCGCTCCACCGCGACGATCGGCCTTCTGGTGCCGAACGCGACGAATCCGTATTTCGCCGAGCTTGCGCGCGGCGTCGAGGACGGCTGCGCGAAGAACGGCTATTGCGTGTTCTTCTGCAACTCCGACGACGATCCCGCGAAGCAGCGCAGCTACCTGCGCGTGCTGCAGGAAAAGCGCATCGACGGCCTGGTGATCGCGTCGGCGGGTGAGGATTCGGTGCTCGCGCAATGTCTCGCGGGCGCGCGCGAGCCGCTCGTGATCGTCGATCGCAATATCGAGGGGCTGCAATCGGACCTCGTGCAGATCGACCACGAAAAAGGCGCGTATCTCGCCACGCGGCATTTGCTGCAACTCGGGCATTCGCAGATCGGCTGCATCACCGGGCCGGTGGCCACCGCCGTCTCCGCGATGCGCCTGCACGGCTTCATCCGCGCGATGGCCGAGCGCGGCGTCGAAATTGCGCCGAACGCGATTCAGCAGAGCGACTTTTCCGCGACGGGCGGTTATGCCGCGGCCTCGCAACTGCTCGACAACATGCGGCCGACCGCGATCTTCGCGTGCAACGACATGATGGGCATCGGCGCGCTGCGGGCGGCGGCCGAGCGCCATATCAACGTGCCGACGGATTGCTCGATCATCGGTTTCGACGATGTCGAGCTGTCGCGCTACACCTATCCGGCGCTCTCGACGGTCGGGCAGTCGGTGCGCGCGCTCGGCGAAATGGCGGCGCAGACGCTGATCGACCGCATCACCGGAAAGCTGACTGGGACGACGCGCCGCCGCGTGGTGCCGCCGCGCCTCGTGCGGCGCGAATCGACGGCGGTCGTGCCGGAAGCGTACCGCGTCGACAGAACGTAACAAGCAAGGAAGCAACGATGGGCGAAAAAGCAGCGATCGGCCGCGTCACCGTGGTCGGCAGCCTCAATATGGATCTCGTCGCGCGTGCGCCGCGCCTGCCGAAGCCGGGCGAGACGCTCGCCGGGCACGCGTTCGCGCAGGTGCCGGGCGGCAAGGGCGGCAATCAGGCGGTCGCCGCGGCGCGCTTGGGCGCACAGGTCGCGATGATCGGCTGCGTCGGCAACGATTCGAACGGCGCGACGCTCAAAGGCAGTCTGGAGGCGGAAGGCATCGACTGCAGCGCGCTCGCAACCAGCCCGGACGCGCCGACGGGCGTGGCCCTCATCGTCGTCGATGACGCGAGCCAGAACGCGATCGTCATCGTCGCGGGCAGCAACGCCTCGGTGACACCCGCGCGCATCGAGGAACAGCAGGCGCTCCTGGCGCAGGCCGACGTGATCGTCTGCCAGCTCGAAACGCCGGTGGAAACCGTGCGCGCGGCGCTCGCCGCCGGCCGCCGGCTGCAACGCACGACGATCCTGAATCCCGCGCCCGCCGCGCGCAAGCTCCCGCCGGACTGGTTTCCGCTCGTCGACTATCTGATTCCGAACGAGATCGAAGCCGCGACGCTTTCGGGCGTCGCCATCGATACGCCCGACGACGCGCGCCGCGCCGCGCAGGCGCTGAAGGCGAAAGGCGCGCGCAATGTCATCGTGACGCTCGGCGCGCAGGGCGTGCTCGCGCTTCTCGACGGTGCCGGCGAAGACGGCGTGCACGTGCCGTCGCCGCAAGTCGACGCCATCGACACGACCGCCGCCGGCGACACCTTCATCGGCGGATTCGCGGCCGAACTGGCGCGCGGCGCGGCGGCAATGGACGCCATCGCATTCGGCCAGCGCGCGGCGGCCGTGGCGGTCACGCGCGAAGGTGCGCAGCCGTCGATTCCGCGCCGCAGCGAAATAGCCGCATAACTTTTCAATGGTCATTGAAAACGGCGCGTTTGTACGCGCCGTTTTCTCTTCAGACGAAATATTTCCCTCAAGTGTCACGCCTTGCACGCCGTTTACGTCGATAGCGGACGCGCGAAATTTCGCACGCACGCGCAAACGACGGAAGGGACGGCGCGCATCGGCCGCGCGGACGTCTTCGGCGCGCAAGGACTGAGTCTCTCGCGCGCTGGCCGTCAACTGGCCGGGAGACCCGCTTCTCGAGCGGCATCAGGGAAAACTCAATGAAAAAGGCTTTGACGATCAAGGCGCGCCTCGGCTTCTCGATGGTGTTTCTGGGTGCGCTGCTCATCGCGATCGGCGCGCTGGGGCTCACCGGCATGAGCCATTCGAATGGCGCCTTCCTCAACACGTACTCGGTGCAAATGCCCGCCGCGATCGCGGTCGGCAACGCGGAAATGTACGCGGCGCGCGAGCGGCTCGTGTTCGACCGCGCGGCGCTGCTCGCCGGCACGCCGGAAGTGGCGTCCACGGTCGAGCGCTCGCGCATGATGCGCGATCGCGCCGACGGCTACTGGAAGGAATACATGGCGCTGCCGCAATCGCCGGGCGAAAAGCATCTCGCCGACGCCGCGCAGGAAAAGCGCCTCGCGTTGCAGGGCATCGTCGACAAGGGCATCGCCTCGATCCTGGCGAACGATCACGACGCCATCATCGCGAACGCGAAGGCGATGCAGGCCACGTACAACGAACTCGCCAACGCCAACGACGCGCTGCGCAAGTTCCTGACCGAGGCGTCCAAAGCGAGCTACGAGGCCACGCAGAGCCGCTTCCTGTGGCTCCGCGCGCTGAGCCTGTGCGCAATCGCGCTCGGACTGGCGGCGGCGGCATTCGCGTGGGTATCGCTGCGGCGCGCCATCGCGCGGCCGCTCGAAACCGCGCTCGGGCATTTTGACGCGATCGCCGCCGGCGATTTGCGCCGCGAAGTGGTCGTCACGTCGCGCGACGAAATGGGGCAACTGCTCCAGGGTCTCGCCAACATGCGCACGAGCCTCCTGACGACCGTGCGCACCGTGCGCTCGGGCAGCGAATCGATCGCCTCGGCGACGCAGCAGATCGCCGCCGGCAACACCGATCTGTCGTCGCGCACCGAGGAACAGGCGTCGGCCTTGCAGGAAACCGCGTCGAGCATGGAAGAGCTGACCGGCACCGTGCGTCAGAACGCCGACAATGCGCGCCAGGCGAGCGCGCTCGCGGCGAACGCGTCCGAGATCGCGGGCAAGGGCAGCGCGGTCGTCACGCAGGTCGTGACGACGATGGGCGAGATCAACCAGAGCTCGTCGCGGATCGCGGACATCATCACGATCATCGAGGGCATCGCGTTCCAGACCAATATTCTCGCGCTCAACGCGGCGGTCGAAGCGGCGCGCGCGGGCGAGGAAGGGCGCGGCTTCGCGGTCGTCGCGGGCGAGGTGCGCAGCCTGGCGCAACGCTCGTCGGCGGCGGCGAAGGAAATCAAGGAACTGATCGATACATCCGTGGCGCGCGTGCAGACGGGCACGACGCTCGTCGACGAAGCCGGCCGCACGATGAACGAGATCATCGGCGCGGTGCAGCGCGTGACCGACATCATGGGCGAGATCGCGGCGGCATCGGAGGAGCAGTCGAGCGGCATCGAGCAGGTGTCGCGCGCCGTCACGCAGATGGACGAGGTAACGCAGCAGAACGCGGCGCTCGTCGAGGAAGCGGCCGCAGCGGCGCAGTCGCTCGAAGATCAGGCGGGGCGTCTGCGGCAGGCCGTCGCGGTCTTTCAGGTGGCGGACGGCGCGCCGCTTGCTGCTGTCAGGACGGCACCGGCGCCGACCATTGCACCGCGTGCAACGGTGGCTGCGCGGGTCGCGCCGAAGACGGCGCCCAAATCTGTTCCTAAACCTGCGCCGGCGGTCAAGGCGACCGCGGTCGCAGGCGGCGACTGGGAGACGTTCTGAGCACGGCGGGCGGCGCGTAGCCGCGCACGGGGCAGGACGACGCGCGCGCGAATTCTTGCGCGCGTGACCAACGCCGATCCTGTAACCCGTACACTGAGGGAAATGCGTCACCGTTCACACGAGGATATCGACATGACCGGATCGACACTCGCCGCGAAACTCGCGGACGCCCGCCGCCGGCATCAAATGATCGAGGCGCTCGAACCCGCCGACATTCCGGCCGACGCGCCCACCGCCTACGCGATCCAGCACGAGATGCTGAAAGCGTCGGAAGCGCGCATCGGCGCGTGGAAGATCGGGGCGCGCGCGCCCGATGCGCTCGCCACCGGCGCGCCCATCGACGCCGGGCTCGTCCATGTTTCGCCCGCGCGCCTGCCTTTTCAATCTTTCTTCCGCGTGCTGGTGGAACTCGAGATCGCGTTCCGCTTCGCTTACGCGCTGCCCGCGCGCAGCGATCCTTACACGCGCGAGGAAGTCTTCGACGCGATCGGCGGTATCGCGGTCGCGCTCGAAATCGTCGACAGCCGTTTTGCGCAATGGCCCAATCTCGACCCGCTCGCGCAACTGGCCGATTCACAGAACAACGGGGCGCTCGTCATCTCGGGCATGGAGCCTTACGACGTGGTCGCGCCGGGCTTCGACTTCCTCACGCCGCGCCTGGAATTCACGCTCGACGGCGAAAGCATCGCACCGGCCGCGCTCGGCAATCCGGCGGGCGATCCGCGCGAGTTGCTGCCGTGGCTCGTCAACCATTGTTCCCGTATGGGATTGACCGTCGAGCCGTTCTGGACCATCACCACGGGCTCTTATACAGGTGCTGTTCGCGTCGATGGACCGGCGATGCTGCATGGCGCGATCGACCGCATCGGCGAACTAGAGTTGGTGCTCGCATGATGACGAGACACCCTACGTCGGGAACGGTTATTGATGATGCTGCGCGGACATCGCGGTATTGGATGTCATGAGCGTGAGTTGCGCCGCATTGGCGGACAAGAGCAGTGGATAAGTCGCGGCGAGCGCGGGGAAACGAACAGGCAGCAACGTTGCCGAGCAAGACGATACAGACATTGCGACATCGGGATGCACATTGTAGGTGAACGAAAATAACGCACCAAGCTAGGAATTCTGCGAAGCAAATGAACAACGCAAGTGCGTGAAAAAAAATTCGAAAGGGTTTAGGATGATTTCAAGCGATGTCGTTTCGATTACGCGCGTTGCGCACGGCATAGCTTTCTGACTTCGGCGAGGAGGTAGCATGGATATCTACAGCAGTTTCGCGACCCGCTTCGAAAAAACTCGAGAGGAGGAATTCTCGCTCGAAGAGTACCTCGCGCTCTGCAAAGAAGATCCTGCCACGTATGCAACAGCGGGCGAACGCATGTTGACGGCCATCGGGGAGCCGGAGCATGTCGATACGCGACTCGATCCGCGGCTTTCGCGTGTGTTTGCAAACAAGGTCATCAAGGTCTATCCGGCATTCCGCGAGTTCTACGGAATGGAGGAAGTGATCGAGAACGTCGTGTCGTACTTCCGGCACGCGGCACAGGGTCTGGAAGAGAAGAAGCAGATCCTGTATCTGCTGGGTCCGGTGGGCGGCGGCAAGTCGTCTATCGCCGAACGGCTCAAGCAGCTCATGGAACGCGTGCCGTTCTATTCGCTGAAGGGCTCGCCCGTCAACGAATCGCCGCTAGGTCTCTTCGATTACGACGAAGACGGCCCTGTGCTCGAAGAGCAATACGGCATTCCGCGCCGCTATCTGCGCAACATTCTTTCGCCGTGGGCCGTGAAGCGCCTGCACGAATACAACGGCGACATCCGCAAGTTCCGCGTGGTGCGCCGCTATCCGTCGATCCTTCGCCAGATCGGCATCGCGAAGACGGAACCTGGCGACGAGAACAATCAGGACATCTCGTCGCTCGTCGGCAAGGTCGATATCCGCAAGCTCGAAACGTATTCGCAGGACGACGCCGACGCATACAGCTATTCCGGCGGCCTGTGCCTCGCCAATCAGGGCTTGCTGGAATTCGTCGAAATGTTCAAGGCGCCGATCAAGGTGCTGCATCCGCTGCTCACTGCAACGCAGGAAGGCAACTTCAAGGGCACGGAAGGCTTCGGCGCGATTCCGTTCGACGGCGTCATCCTCGCGCACTCGAACGAGTCGGAGTGGAAGGCGTTCCGCAACAACAAGAACAATGAAGCACTGCTCGATCGTATCTTCGTCGTGAAGGTGCCGTATTGCCTGCGCTACGGCGAAGAAATCAAGATCTACGAAAAGCTCTTGCGCAACTCGTCGCTCGCGGAAGCGGTATGCGCGCCCGGCACGCTCAAGATGATGGCGCAGATGGCCGTGCTCACGCGTCTGCACGAGCCGGAGAATTCGAGCCTCTTCTCGAAGATGCAGGTGTATGACGGCGAGAACCTGAAGGACACCGACCCGAAGGCGAAGTCGTATCAGGAATATCGCGATTACGCGGGCGTCGACGAGGGCATGACGGGCGTCTCCACGCGCTTCGCGTTCAAGATCCTGTCGCGCGTGTTCAACTTCGATTCGAGCGAGGTCGCCGCCAACCCGGTGCATCTGATGTACGTGCTCGAACAGCAGATCGAGCGCGAGCAGTTCCCGCCGGAAACGGAGCAGAAGTACCTCTCGTTCATCAAGGACGTACTGGCTTCGCGCTATGCCGAGTTCATCGGCAAGGAGATTCAGACCGCTTATCTGGAGTCGTATTCGGAGTATGGACAAAACATCTTCGACCGCTATGTGACGTATGCGGACTTCTGGATTCAGGATCAGGAGTTCCGCGATCACGATACCGGCGAGAGCTTCGATCGCGCGTCGTTGAATGCCGAGCTGGAGAAGATCGAAAAGCCCGCGGGCATCAGCAACCCGAAGGATTTCCGCAACGAGATCGTGAACTTCGTGTTGCGCGCGCGTGCGGCCAACGGCGGCAAGAATCCGGCGTGGATCAGCTATGAAAAGCTGCGCGTGGTGATCGAGAAGAAGATGTTCTCCAACACCGAAGAACTTCTGCCGGTGATTTCGTTCAACGCGAAAGGCTCGGCCGAAGAGCAACGCAAGCACGAAGACTTCGTCAATCGCATGGTCGCGAAGGGTTATACGCCGAAGCAGGTGCGGCTCCTGTGCGACTGGTATCTGCGCGTGCGCAAGTCGTCGTAGCAGGGTATTGGCCGGAACGGCGCTTCGTGCGCGGTTCCGGTCCCGCGCAGCGCGGGAGTTGGGCTGTCTCTGGTCGTGCGGACGCGCGGTTTGCGTTCGGGCGGCACAGTGGACGAATTGCGAGAGAGAGACGCTGCGACAGATGCACGACGCAGGCAGCGCCTCGCTTCCTCGCCAATAACGCGGGAGACTGGATGTGCTGCACCAAATCATCGACCGCAGGTTAGCCGGCAAGAACAAGAGCATCGCCAATCGCGAGCGCTTCCTGCGACGCGTCAAGAGTTATATTCGCCGCGCGGTGTCCGACGCGGTGCGCGATCGCAGCATCAAGGACATTCAAAGCACGCAGAGCATCACCATCCCGAAGAAGGACATCTCGGAGCCCTCGTTCCGGCATGGACCGGGCGGCAAGCGCGAGTATGTCCATCCGGGCAACGCCGACTACATTCGCGGCGACAAGATTCCGCGTCCGCCGGGCGGCGCGGGCGGCGGCGGCAAGAGTGCGAGCAACGAAGGCGAAGGGCAGGACGATTTCGTCTTCGAACTGTCGCGCGAAGAATTCATGCAGTACTTCTTCGACGATCTCGAACTGCCGCGCCTCGTCAAGACGCAACTGCTCGCCGTGCCGACCTGGAAGAACGTGCGCGCAGGCTGGGCGGCGGAAGGCACGCCGAACAACATCGATGTGGTGAGATCGCTGCGCTCCGCGCTCGGAAGGCGCATCGCGCTCGGCTGGCCGCTCGCGTCGCAATTGCGCGAGATGGAGCGTCAGCTTGAACAGTTGAAAGACGAGAACGGCGACGCCGAGGAAATCGCGCGGCTCGAAGCGGATATCGTCATCATGCAGGGGCGCATCACGCGCATTCCGTTCATCGATCCGTTCGACCTGCGCTATATCAATCGCGTGAAGCAGCCGACGCCTTCGAGCAAGGCCGTGATGTTCTGCCTGATGGACGTTTCCGGCTCGATGGACGAGCAGCGCAAGGATCTGTCGAAGCGCTTCTTCATTCTTCTGTATCTGTTCCTGCAGCGGAACTACGAAAAGATCGAAGTCGTGTTCATCCGGCACCACACGCGCGCCGAGGAAGTCGACGAAGACACGTTCTTCCATTCAACCGAAAGCGGCGGCACGGTGGTGTCGAGCGCGCTCGAACTCATGAAGAAGATCATGGACGAGCGCTATTCGCCGACTGAATGGAACATTTACGGCGCGCAGGCCTCCGACGGCGACAACTGGACGGACGATTCGCCCAAGTGCCGCAAGCTGCTCGCGGAAGACATCCTGCCGAAGGTCCGGTATTTTGCCTATATTCAAGTTGCGCCGGAGGAGCAGAATCTCTGGTTGGAGTATGCTCAGCTAGCGATGGGCGCGCCTGAACTTGCCATGAAGAAGGTGGATTCGGCCGCCGACATCTATCCGGTGTTCCGCGAACTTTTCGAAAAACAGCAGGCGGCCGCATGACGATGCGGCATTTGCAAAACGAGACGCGCGGCTATCAGCTGGAAGGCACGGACGATCGTGCGGCTTCCAGGCTGGGGCCCGAGGCAGAGCAACGCAAGGCGTCAGCGACGAACGATGCGCACGAGGAAGGCAGGATGAATGTTTCGGAGAAGCGGCGGCCGCTGCCGTGCCCGTCGGACTGGAGCGTCGAGCTGATCGAGGAATACGACGCCGAGATTTCGCGCGTTGCCAACCGGTACGGGCTCGACACCTATCCCATTCAGCTCGAAATCATCAGCTCCGAGCAGATGATGGACGCGTATGCGTCCGTCGGCATGCCGGTGAATTATCGGCACTGGTCGTTTGGCAAGCACTTTCTCTCGACCGAGAAGGGCTATCGGCGCGGGCAGATGGGCCTCGCGTACGAGATCGTCATCAATTCGAATCCCTGCATCGCGTATCTCATGGAAGAGAACACCATGACGATGCAGGCGCTCGTGATCGCCCATGCGGCGTACGGGCATAACTCGTTTTTCAAGGGCAATTATCTGTTCCGGCTGTGGACGGACGCGCACGCGATCATCGATTACCTCGTGTACGCGAAGAATTACATCGCGGAGTGCGAGGAGCGGTTCGGGCTCGATCGCGTCGAGGAACTGCTCGATTCGTGCCATGCGCTGATGAATTACGGCGTCGACCGATACAAGCGTCCGCAGAAGCTGTCGCTTGCGAAGGAAGCGGCGATGCGCCGGGAGCGCGAGGCGTATCTGCAATCGCAGGTCAACGAACTCTGGCGCACGCTGCCCAAGGGCAAGGAGCAGTCGCAGGAGGAAACCGAAAGCCGTTATCCGCCGGAGCCGCAGGAAAACCTGCTGTATTTCGCGGAAAAGAATGCGCCGCTGCTGGAGCCGTGGGAGCGGGAAGTCATTCGCATCGTGCGCAAGATCGGACAGTATTTTTATCCGCAGCGGCAGACGCAAGTGATGAACGAAGGCTGGGCGACGTTCTGGCATTACACGCTGCTCAACACGCTCTACAACGAAGGCCGGCTCGAAGACGGCTTCATGATGGAGTTTCTGCACTCGCATTCGAACGTCGTGTATCAGCCGCCGGTGACGAAGCCGTATTACAGCGGCATCAATCCGTACGCGCTGGGCTTTTCGATGATGAGCGATATCCGCCGCATCTGCGAAAACCCGACGGACGAGGACCGCGAGTGGTTTCCGGAGCTTGCGGGCAGCGACTGGCTCGAATCCCTGCATTATGCGATGCGCAACTTCAAGGACGAGAGCTTCATCGCGCAATACCTGTCGCCGCATTTGATCCGCGAGATGCGCCTGTTCTCGATTCTCGACGACGACATGCGCGACGCACTCGAAGTGTCGGCCATTCATGACGGCAGCGGCTATCGCTATGTGCGCCAGGCGTTGTCGCGTCAATACGATATTCACCACCGCGAGCCGAATATTCAGGTGTATTCGGTGAACACGCGGGGCGACCGCAGCCTGACGCTGCGTCACTTCATGACCGATAACCGCCATCTCTCGAACGACAGCGACGAAGTGCTCAAGCACATGGCGCGCTTGTGGCAGTTCGATGTCTATCTCGAGAGCGTCGATGAGAACGGGACGGTGAGGAAGCGGTTCGAGTGCAGGTATGTGGCGCCGAGCACGCGCTGATAGCTTGTTCTTAGAATAAAAAACCGGCTCCTTGCGAGCCGGTTTTTTTTTGCGCAGTGCCTGAAGCCCTACGAATTCATCCGATCCTGCGAGAACAAATCCCAGCTCGCCATGAACAGCGCGGCCACGAGCGGCCCGATCACGAACCCGTTGATGCCGAACAGCGCCATCCCGCCGAGCGTGGAAATGAGCACGACCCAGTCCGGCATCTTCGTATCCTTGCCGACGAGAATCGGGCGCAGCACGTTATCGACGAGCCCGATCACGACGACGCAAAAGACCACGAGAATCAGCCCCTTGATAATCGCGCCCGTCATGAAGAAGTAGAGCGCCGCGGGCACCCAGACGATCGCCGCGCCCACCGCCGGCAACAGCGAAAGAAACGCCATCAGCACGCCCCACAGCAGCGAGCCGCCGATACCGAGAACCCAGAAGATCAGCCCGCCGAGCAAGCCCTGAACCGCCGCGACCGCGATGTTTCCCTTGACCGTCGCGCGCACCACGGTTGTGAATTTCGCGATCAGATGAAGCTTCGGCTCCGGATCGAGCGGAATCGCCCGGCGGATGCGCCGCCCAATTTCGCCGCCATCGCGCAGCAGGAAGAACACGAGATACAGCATCACGCCGAAGCTCACGACGAACTGGAACGTGTTCTGCCCGATCGACAGCGCCTGCGCCGCCGCGAACTGGCTGATCTGCGCGGCGCCTTCCATCAGCTTGCGCTGCACGCCGCCGATGTCGTCGAGGCCGTAACGCCCGAGCAGTTGTTGCGCCGAGGCCGGCAACGCATGCAGCACATGCTGGAAGTACACCCCGAAATTCAGCTCGCCGCTCTTGATCCGCGAGTAGACGAGGGCGATTTCCTGCACGAGCGTCACCGCCACGACCGCGAGCGGAATGATGACGATCAGGATCGCGGCGGCCAGCGTCGTCAGCGCGGCGAGATTGCGGCGCTTGCCGAAGCGCGCGGCGAGATAGCGCTGCATCGGCTGAAACAGGATCGCGAGAATCGCGCCCCAGAAGATCGCGCCGAAGAAGGGCAGCAGTACCCACGCGAGCGCGACTGTCACGACGAAAAGCAGAATATGGAAAAAATTTTGATGAACGGTTTGATTATCCATTGGCAAAGCCTGTGCGGGCGGAACGGCGGACTGCGGGGCTGACGTCGGGGCTGACTGAAGCAATCGCGAGGCCGGCCATGCTATCACGGCCCTTCGAACGGCTTTTCTCGCTCAGGGTTCGAGCACGAATTCGTCCAAGGGTTCGCGCGCCGCTGGAGCGCAACCCCGCGCGTCGACTAAAATCCGGCTTCCAATCCCTTGCGGATCGCTTACCGGCCAACGGTCAGGCAAACGCGGGCGAGCGAGCCGATCGTTCGTGCGCGCCCACGTCCGCTCAACGCATCGAACAATGAATCCAGGCGTCGTCTACGCATTCTCGGCCTTTGCCATCTGGGGCCTTTTTCCTATTTATTTCAAAGCCTTGCATTCGATCGGCGCGGTCGAGATGCTCGCGCATCGCATGGCCTGGTCGATGGCCTTCCTGCTGATCGTGATGACGGCGCGCCGTCAGTGGACGTGGCTCGGCCCGGTGTTGCGCGACAAGCGCCTGCTCGCGCGCTTCGCGGCGAGCGCCGTGCTGCTGTCGGCGAATTGGGGCATTTATATCTGGGCCGTGAACGACGGGCGCATCGTCGAGGCGAGTCTGGGCTACTTCATCAATCCGCTCATCAACGTGCTGTTCGGCATGGCGTTTCTGCACGAGCGGCTGCGGCCCGTCCAGTGGATCGCGGTGATCGTCGCGGCGGCGGGTGTCGTCTGGCTGACGTGGGTGAACGGCGCGCCGCCGTGGATCAGCCTCGCGCTCGCGCTGACGTTCGGCGGTTACGGTTTGCTGCGCAAGACGGCATCGCTCGGCGCGCTCGAAGGGCTCACGCTCGAAACCATGCTGCTCTGTCCCGTCGCGCTGCTTTATCTGTTTTTCCTGAGCTCGCACGGCGGCAGCGGCTTCGCGCACGCATCGATCGGCGTGAAACTGCTGCTCGCGGCAGCCGGGCCGGTGACGGCCGTGCCGCTTTTGCTCTTCGCCGCGGGCGCGCGGCGCATTCCGCTTTCGATGCTCGGCCTGATCCAGTACATCACGCCGACCTTGCAATTGCTGATCGGCGTGGTGATCTATCAGGAATTCTTCGGGCACGATCAGCTGATCGGCTATGGCGCGATCTGGACCGCGCTCGCCCTCTATTCGCTCGAAGGTTTTTACCGGGCGCGCGCGGCCCGGCCTTGAAACACCGCGCTCAGCGCAACGCGTCGCCGAAGCGATACTCGCGCGTCGCTTCGTCGAGCTTCGCCTTGATCTCCGGATCGATCGGCAGATCGACGGCGGCGAGCGTCTCGTTCAACTGATCGGGCCGGCTCGCGCCGATGATCGCCGATGTCACCGCCGGATTGTCCAGCACCCACGCGAGCGCCGTGCTCGCGAGCGAGCGGCCCGTCGGCGCGACGATTCCGTTGATCGTCTCGATCGTGTGAAATTCGCGCTCGTGCCAGTAGCGCTCGGTGTACGTCGCGCCCGCCTTGCCGACCGCGCCGGTGAAACGGCCTTCGCCCGGCGCGGCATCGAATTGATGCTTGCCGGTCAGAAGCCCGCCCGCGAGCGGGTTATACGGAATGACGGCAAGGCCTTCCTCGGTGGCGAGCGGCAGCAGTTCGCGCTCGATCTGCCTGAAAAGCAGGTTGTAGCGCGGCTGCACGGAGACGAAGCGCGCGGCGCGCAGCACGTCCGCACGGCCGAGCGCGCGCAAGCCGGTACGCCAGAAAATTCGACACGCCGATATAACGCGCCTTGCCTTGCCGCACGATGATGTCGAGCGCTTCGAGCATTTCGTCGAGCGGGGTGTCGCGGTCGTCGTTGTGAAGCTGGTACAGATCGACGTAATCGGTGCCCAGACGCTTGAGCGAAGCGTCCATGGCGTCGAGCAGATGCTTGCGCGACGTGCCCTTGTGCCACGCGAGCGGCCCCATCTCATGCGCGGCCTTCGTCGCGAGAATGTAATGATCGCGACGGCCCTTGAGCCAGCGCCCGACGATTTCTTCGGTGCGTCCCGCGAGATCGTGGCCGCTGCCGAGCGGGTAGACGTTCGCCGTATCGATGAAATTCACGCCCGCGTCCGCCGCGCGGTCCATGATGCTGCGCGACACGTCTTCGTCGGTCTGAAGGCCGAACGTCATCGTGCCGAGTGTGAGACGCGAAACGGTGAGACCGGTATTGCCGAATTTGCGGTATTGCACGGTTGCGCTCCAGAAATCGGTTGGACCGACAGAATAATCGTTAAGCGGCGCGCTTGCCGACGCCGGCCGGCGCGGCATTGCCCGGCTTGGCCGGCGCGGAATCGAGGCGGCGGAACACGACGCCCGAGAAAAGCGTCACCACGCCCATGCACACGAAGCTCAGCCTGAAGCCCGTCGATGTCGAAAACGGCCCCTGGAACAGCTGCACGAGCGAGCCGCCGATCGACACGCCGAGGCCGATCGCGAGCATCTGCACCATCGAGAACAGGCTGTTGCCGCTGCCCGCGTCCTTGCTGGCCAGGCCTTTGAGCGTGACGCTGTTCATCGCGGCGAACTGCATCGAGTTGCAGGCGCCGAACACCACGAGAATCGCGATTTCGACCGCGAGCGGCAGTGTCGGCGAAAACAGCGCGAACGCGACGATCGACGCGCCCACGAGCGCCGTATTGACGAGCAGGAAGGTCTCGTAGCCGTAGCGCTTCACGAGTTGCGCAATCCAGCGCTTGCTGATCGTCCCGGCGACGGCGATGGGCAGCATCATCAGCCCCGAATGCAGCGGGCTGTAGCCGAGTTCGAGCTGCATCATGAGCGGCAGCAGGAACGGCACGGCGCTCGATCCGACCCGGCAGAGCAGGTTGCCGATCAGCCCGACGCTGAAATTCGGCTCGCGAAAGAGCGCGAGATCGAAGAGCGGATTGCGCTTGCGGCGCGCGTAAGGCACATACGCAAACGCCGATACGGCCGCCAGCGCGAACAGCGCCGCCGAGACCGCGCCGCGATGCGTCTCGACCGGGCTATCGAGCGCAAGCGAGAACGACACCATGCACATCGAGAGCAATCCGCAGCCGACGAAATCGAAGGGTGGCGCATCGTGCAGCGTGTCGTTCGGCAAGAAGCGCTGCACCGCATAGAGCCCAACCGCGCCGATCGGCACGTTGATCAGGAAAATCCAGTGCCACGAAAACGACTCGACGAACCAGCCGCCGAGCGTCGGGCCGAGAATCGGGCCGACCTGGCCGGCAATGGAAATCATCGCGAGCGCGGAGACGTAGGCTTCGCCCGAGACGGCGCGCAGCACGGCGAGACGGCCGATCGGCAGCAGCATCGACCCGCCGATGCCTTGCAGCACGCGCGCCAGCACGAGTTGATTCAGGGAATGCGCGCTCGCGCAGGCGAGCGAACCGATGACGAACAGCGAAATCGATACGAGATACACGCGCCGCGTGCCGAAACGGTCGGCGAGCCAGCCGGAAGCGGGCGTGAAGAGCGCCATCGTGAGCGTGTAGGCGACGACGATGGACTGCATCGCGAGCGGCGCGGCGTTCAGGCTGCGCGCGATGGAAGGCAGCGCCGTGTTGACGATCGTCGTGTCGAGCGCCTGCATGAAAAAGCCCACGGCGACGATCCAAAGCAAAGCCGTGTGCGAAGAACTTTTGGTCATGAGAAAACGAGGGTGCGGTGGCCGCACCGCCAGCAGAAAGCCGTTTGAAAACAAGCGCATTGCGCGATTGATGAAATATTAATGACTTCCGGCGTCATCGGGAAGACCGCTAACCGCATTGACTGTCATCGGCATTAACGATCACAATGGCGCATGCTGAATCCTGTCTGGCTGAATACCTTCGCGACCGTGGCCGCGTCGCACAGCTTCACCGACGCCGGCCGTCAGTTGGGCCTGCGGCAGTCGAGCGTCTCCGAGCATATCCGGCGGCTGGAAGAGAGCGTCGGGCGGCGGCTTTTCGTGCGCGACACGCATTCGCTCGCGCTCACCGCCGACGGCGAAGCCATGCTCGTCCACGCCCGCGTGATTCTCGAAGCGATGGCGCACGCGGAGTCGCAGTTCAGTTCGCCGCGGCTGCGCGGTCGCGTGCGGCTCGGCTCGTCGGACGATATCGCGCTCGGGCCGCTGCCGAGCGTGCTCGCCGCGTTTCGCGACACGCATCCGGACGTCGAGCTGGAAATCACCATCGGTATGACGGGCAGGCTTTATCAGATGGTCGATGCGGGCGAACTCGACCTCGCGGTCGGCAAACGGCGGATCGGCGATGCGCGCGGCACGCGGCTTTTTTCCGGCCGCCTCGAATGGCTCGCGAAGCCCGGCACGGTGGTCGATACGGGCGAGCCGCTGCCGCTCATTCTGGTGTCGGAGCCGAGCGTCACGCGCGGCGTCGTGCTCGATTCGCTCGCGATGACCGGCGCGAGCTGGCAAATGGTCTGCACGAGCAGCAGCCACGCGGGCTGTATCGCCGCGGCGCGCGGCGGGCTCGGGCTGACGGTGCGTTCGCATTTTCTGGCCGCGCGCGGGCTTGCACCGCCCGTGAACCGCGCGGACTTGCCCGAATTGCCCGAGGTGGAATTCATCGCGTTCGGCGCGAAGCACCTGAGCCGTCCGGCCGAAACCTTGCTTCAGCTTCTCGAACGCAGCGACCTGCGCGGCGAATGGACCGGCGAATAAGCGGGCAAATAAGCAGGCGAGGGCGGCAGGCCGGTTGTGCCGCCGCAACGGCCGGACGTTCCGAATGGCGGTCGAAAGACTGTTCTTATATATTGTGCGGCGTTTGAAGTAGCCGCTTTCAGGACGTGTTCCGCTTCCTCCGTATCCTTTCTTTCGCTCCGTTGCGCTTTCCGGTGTTTTTCGCCGCGATGGCGCTCGTCGCGTGCTCAACCGCCCAGGCCGCCGCGTACGTGACGAAGCATTGCGACGACCTCGAAGGCAAGACCGTGCCCGCGTCGATCATCGGCCTGCCGACGCGAGGCGGGACGATCGTCTCCGCGTGGGTCGTGAAAGCCGCCGCGCCCGGCAACCGCAACGGCGAGTACTGCCGCATCACCGGGTTCATCAAGGCGCTGCAGGACACCACGCCCGATATCCGCTTCGAAGTGAATCTGCCGAGCCGCTGGAACGGCCGCGCGCTGCAGATGGGCGGCGGCGGCTACAACGGCACGATCGTGTCCGGCACCGATCCGATGCCTTTCGCACCCGATTCGACGCCGCTCGCGCGCGGTTATGCAACCTTCGGCTCCGATTCGGGCCACGTCGGCAATTCGGGGCGCGCGGATTTCGCGGGCAACGACGAAGCCATCGTCAATTTCGGCTTCGGGCATCTCAAGAAAACGCGCGATGTCGCGCTCGCGCTGATCCAGATGGGCTACGGGCGCGCGCCGGAAAAGACCTATTTCGCGGGCGGCTCCACGGGCGGGCGCGAAGGCTTCACCGTGATCGAGCGCTTTCCGAACGACTACGACGGCGTGATCGCCAACGCGCCGGCGATCAACTTCTCGGGCGTGCGGCTGATGGGCGTGAAAGTCGGGCAGGCGTCGTATGCGAAGCCGGGCGGCTTTGTCGGGATTGCGCAGCAGCGCCGCGTGTTCGAAACCGTCGTGCACGATTGCGACAAGCTCGACGGCGCGGCGGACGGCATCGTCAGCAACGTGGAGGCGTGCAGAAAGCTGGAGCCGCAGATCATCGCGTCGCTGCGTTGCGCGAACGGCCAGCGTCCTTCCTTGCGCGACAGTTGCCTGTCCGATGCGCAGATCGACACGCTCCAGACCTTGCGCGACGGCGTGAGCCTGCCGTATCCGCTCGCCTACGGCGTCGATACGTATCCCGGCTACAACGTGTTTCAGGGCGTGGATTTTTCCGGCTCGCTCGGACTTGGCGACTCGCCGGTGCTGCTCAATCCGCCGACCTTCGCCGCGAACGGCTACCTCTTCGCCCAGGGCGACGCGTATATCCGGCACTTCGTCACGCGCGATCTCGGCTTCAACGCACTCGGATTCGACCTCGACAATCCCGGCCGCTTCAAGCAGCGGCTGACCACGCTCGCGTACACCGTCGGCGCGATGAACCCGGACTTCTCGGCGTTCATCGCGCGCGGCGGCAAACTTATCGCGATGCATGGACTCGCCGACGAAGTCATCAGCCCGAAGCAGACGATCGCGTTCTATCACGGGCTCGTCGAACGATACGGGCAGGACACCGTCGATTCGTTCATGCGGCTCTACATGGTGCCGGGTTTCCAGCACGGCAACGGCGTGTTCATTCCCGCCTGGGACGAACTCGGCGCGCTCGACGACTGGGTGAGCAACGGCATGGCGCCGGAAACGCTCGTCGGCAGCGACATCGCGCCCGCCACCAACGGACGCACGCGACCGATATGCCGTTATCCGAACTATCCGCGCTACGTCGGCAAGGGCAGCGTCAACGCCGCCGCGAATTTTCGCTGCGTGGAGCCCTGACACACGCATAAGCGGCTAAAGCGCGTTCGCGTGCGCACCCGCCATGCGCGGCCAATAGCGCCCGAGCCAGCGCGCGATCACGCCGCGCCGTTCGACGCGATACGACGTGAGCGACACCTCGAACGCCTCGTCGCTTTCCGATGTGAGCCACACGCGTTCGCCGCGCGACAGGCGCACCGTATCGCCGGGCTTCATCCAGTAGTCATACGGATCGCGATGACGCGTGAGCCACAGCGAACCCGTGGATACATCGCCGATACGCAGCTCGGCATCGCGCGTGACCCGCCACGACACCATCTGATGCGGATGCACTTCGACATAGACCACGACGCGCGCGCCCGATGTGCTCAGGCGACCCGATGCGACGCCGTGGCCGACGCCATGACGCGCGAAAACTTGCGACACTTCTTCCATCTCTGCTCTCCATGATGTGAGCCGAAGACGGAAACCTTGCACGCAAAAACAAGAAGGCCCCGTCTTGCGGCGGGGCCTTCGGAATCGATTTGCTTGCCTGTCTCGCTAGCGCACACGCTCTTCCGATGACCCGCCACACATGGCGTTCATACGGTTTTTAATCGCGGCGATGGAGAAAAGGATGGCTGCGTGCATGTGTCGCAGTATCGAGGGGCGCATCTGTGTTTGTCAATATCGAGATAGACTTGAACGCATCAAAAAACTTCCGGAGGCTTGTCGTGGCTTATCTGCTGCTCGTCGTGGAACCGGTTGAACAACGTGGCCAGCGCACGCAGGAGGAGGGGCGCGAGGCGTATGACCAGATGGTGCGCTTCGCCGACGACCTGAACGCGCGCGGCATCCTGCGCGCGGTCGAATCGCTGAGCTCGCTCAAGGATGCGGCGCGCGTCACTGCGAGCAATGGCGATGCGCGCGTCGTCGATGGTCCTTTCGCCGAGGCCAAGGAGATGATCGGCGGCTTCTTTCTCATCGATTGCGAGACGCGCGAGCAGGCGGTCGAGATCGCGGCGCAATGCCCGGCGGCGAAGTGGTGCACGATCGAAGTCCGCAAAGTCGGGCCGTGTTATTCCTGAGCGCTTTCGTGTCGATTTTTGCGTGAGTCGTTCGTCGTGGTATTGAAAACCCCGGAGACCCCTGTCATGCACAAACAGATTTTCGTGAACCTCCCGGTTCGCGACCTCAAGCGTTCGATGACCTTCTTCAAGGCGCTGGGCCTGAGTTTCGACCCGGCATTTACGAACGATGACGCCGCGTGCCTCGTCATCGGCGAGAACATCTTCGCGATGCTGCTCGTCGAGAAGTTCTTCCAGACTTTCACGGAAAAGCCCATCGCCGACGCGCACAAAAGCACCGAAACGCTCGTGTGTCTGTCATGCGAGAGCAGGGCGGAAGTCGACGATCTGGTGGCGAAGGCCATCGCCGCGGGCGGGCGCGCGCCGCGCGAGCCGCAGGATCACGGCTTCATGTACGGCCACGGCTTCGAGGATCTCGACGGTCACATTTGGGAGCTCGTGCATATGAATCCGGAAGCGGCGTGAGCGGAAAAGCGAAGGCGGCAGAAGCCGGCGATGCGGCCCGGCGGGCGATCGACGCCGTCTGGCGCATCGAGTCGGCGAAGGTGATTGCGAGCGTCGCGCGCGTCGTGCGCGATGTCGCGCTCGCCGAGGAACTCGCGCAGGATGCGTTCGTCGCGGCGCTCGAACACTGGGGCCAACCGGGCGTGGGCGTGCCGGATAAGCCGGGAGCGTGGCTCATGACGACAGCGAAAAACAAGGCGCTCGACCGGCTGCGGCAGCACGCGCTGCACGCGAGAAAACACGAGGAATACGGCCGCGATCTCGACGCGCAGGAGGCGTACGTCACGCCGGATTTCGTCGATGCGCTGGACGCCGCGCGTGAGGACGACATCGGCGACGATCTGCTGCGGCTTATCTTCACGGCGTGCCATCCGGTGCTGTCCGTCGATGCGCGGGCCGCGTTGACGCTGCGCCTGATCGGCGGGCTCACCACGGACGAGATCGCGCGCGCGTTTCTCGTGCCCGAGCCGACCATCGCGCAGCGCATCGTGCGGGCGAAGCGCACGCTGTCGGCGGCGCGCGTGCCGTTCGAGGTGCCGCAGGCGGATGCGCGAGCGGCGCGGCTCGGCTCGGTGCTCGAAGTCATCTATCTGATTTTCAACGAGGGGTATTCGGCGACCGCCGGCGACCACTGGATGCGTCCGGCGCTCTGCGAGGACGCGCTGCGGCTCGGACGGATTCTCGCGGAACTGACGCCGAACGAGAGCGAGGTTCACGGGCTCGTCGCGCTGATGGAGATTCAGGCGTCGCGCATGAAGGCGCGCGTCGACCGGGATGGGCGGCCGGTGCTGTTGCCGGATCAGGATCGCAGCCGCTGGGACCCGTTGCTGATCCGGCGCGGGCTGGCGGCGCTGAAGCGTTCGGAGGCGCTGGGCGGCGCGCGCGGCGTGTACGCGCTGCAGGCGGCGCTGGCGGCATGCCACGCGCGCGCGGCGAGCGCCGCCGACACCGACTGGCCGATGATCGTCGCACTTTACGACGCGCTGATGCAGACCGCGCCGACGCCGGTCGTGGAACTGAACCGGGCGGTCGCGGTGAGCATGGCGTATGGGCCGGAAAAGGCGCTGCCGATCGTCGATGCGCTCACCGACGCGGCATCGCTCAGCCGGTATCACTGGCTGCCGAGCGTGCGCGCGGATCTGCTGGCGAGGCTTGGGCGTAGAGATGAAGCGCGAGCGGAGTTCGAGCGCGCGGCGTCGCTGGCGAAGAATGCGCGGGAAAAGGAGTTTTTGATGAGGCGGGCTGGGGAGATGGGTTGAGGGGGTCTTGTTGCGGTGAAAATTTGATTTTACATAAGATAAATTATCAACGTTTTGGTTGTAGGTCCCAAGTTCAAATGTCGCGTTACCGCCAAACAGATCGCGATTCTTCGCAAGAACAACGAGCCCCCACACCAACTCAGCTTCGGAGATTTTTCTCGCAATCGTCCCAGTACCGCAGCGGGTCGTGATGATCTGGATAACGTAAATCAAGCCACGCTGCGAGCTTCGTCCAATCTGGATGCTGGGTGCCCGTGCGCGCCGACCAATTGGAAGACCGCTCGAGAATTTGACCGTTCCCGCGATCGCGAACAAGCACGCTTCCCAATCCGTTCGAAGTGTTTGTCTGTGACTCGATCTGATAACGCGGCAGGAGCCTGAGCTCAGCATTCTTGGCCCATCCGAACAAGCCGCGGACTACGCCGGACGGATCTCGCAACTCGCTGGGGCCACTTACTGGGCGAATCGCCGTCCAGCCTTCCGGAAACTCGGCGACAACCTCGTCTTTGCCCTCCCTGACCCACTTCACGCGCAGAGCCCGCGTCATCGCTTCGCGCATGCGCGACACCGAGTCATAGCCTTTGGGCAACTCGATTGCCACCGGGAGCGTGATCAGGTTGTCTTTCCAGAGCGCGGATTCGTCTTCGACGCGCTTGACGACGTCGGACACTTCTGGCCCGAAAGGATTCTCAGGACGGCTCGACGCCTTCGCGGTTGCTCCCGCAGGCAGACCCTCGAAAAGGCGCTCAGCGTCTTGACGGGTTAGTTTCGTCTTTGCCTTATTCATCGTCTCGTACGGTCTTTAGCTGAAAACGAACGCGGCTGGAACGCAGCGAAGCCACCCCCTGGAAACGCCGTAGCTGCCTATTTTGCGTGAGAACGATTTGTGAAGTCGCGCGGTCCGCTCGCTCGGCTGTTCGACCGAACGGCCGGACCCGTGTCTTCGCCGATCGTCGAGATCGAGTGCTTGAAGATCATCTGGGATCCTGTGGTCGAACTGAGATAAAGCATGTACGTATCGAATGACTGGATGTGTCCAACCAATCTGATTCCGTTGACCAGATAGATCGCCACGCGCTTCCCTTCCTTTCTCGCCGCATTGAGAAAGTCGCCTTGTACACCGGGTTGGTTCTGCGCCATTTCAGTTTTGTCCTTAAGTTTTGATGGGCTCAGGCATATTCGATCGTGTCCGATCACTGAATAGAAATCCGCTCGACAACCCATCTCGGGATACTGCTCCAGGCGCGCAATAAGCTCAACGATAATCACGTCTGCCTCTTGGCGCGGCGTTTTCCCGCACGAGTGCGCGACGCATGGCGCCACGCACCCACTTCGGCAAGGATGAGCGCAAACCAGCTCCAATCAGCCTCAGTCGATGCGATAAACCCATTCAAGAGGATCGGCGAGCTTACCACGCTGAATTCCGGTCAGCTGCGTGCGGATGCGTTGCGTCACCGGCCCTTCTTCCCCGTTGCCGATCTTAAACTCTCCAGCGGCATGGCGAACCTCACCGACCGCAGTGACGACAGCAGCGGTCCCACAAGCGAATGCCTCCCGCACACGGCCGCTCGCGGCATCGGCACGCCACGCGTCGAAAGCATACGGCGTTTCGTTGACTACGATGCCTTCACGCCTGGCAAGCTCGATGATCGAAGCCCTGGTGATGCCCGGCAGAATCGTGCCTGAGAGTGGCGGCGTTGTCAGGGAACCATCGTCCATGACGAAGAAAAGATTCATCCCGCCCATCTCTTCGATCCATTTGTGCTCGGCGGCATCGAGAAAAACGACCTGGTCGCAGCCCTTGGCCGCAGCCTCGGTCTGCGCGATCAGGCTGGCAGCATAGTTTCCCCCGCATTTGGCCGAACCCGTTCCGCCCGGCGCCGCGCGCGTGTATTGGTCGGACACCCAGACAGTCACCGACGACTTCCCTGCCTTGAAGTACGGACCTACCGGGCAGGCGATGACGCAGAACACGTACTCGTGTGACGCGCGCACGCCGAGGAAGCTCTCGGAGGCAAACATGAACGGACGTAGATAGAGACTGCCATCGCCACCCGGCACCCAGTCCCGGTCTACCTTGACGAGAGACTCCACCGCCCCGACGAAGAGCGCTTCCGGCAGATCGGCCATGGCAAGACGCGCGGCCGAGGCCCGAAATCGTTTGGCATTCTCGAACGGGCGGAATAGCGAGATCGAGCCGTCTTCGCCGCGGTACGCTTTCATGCCTTCAAAAATTTCCTGCGCATAGTGCAGCACGGCGCAAGCGGGATCGATCTGAAACGGCCGGCGAGGCTCGACCTTCGCATCGTGCCAGCCAAGGGTGTTGGTCCAGCGCATCGTCGCCATGTGATCGGTGAACACCCGGCCGAATACGGGGTTTGAAATGCTCGCGACGATCTGATCGTGCGGAGTCGGCGTCGCGCTCGGGGAAACGACAAACTGTGTGGGCATATCAGTTTTCATGCTTTCATTCGACCAAAGACAAGACGGGGCACCAGACTCACACGGCGACCCGCGATGGATTGAAATGGAACGTCAACGTTGCAAACCGGTAGTATCCGTGACCTTGCCTTGCTGCGACAAAGCGACGAGTGCGTCGTCGGACACGGTTGCTTCCTGATCGGCGAGCGCCTTGAAGCGAACGAACGCGGCGTTCAGTTCAGCGTCGCTGGCCATCTCGATTCCCAACTCCTGCAACCGCTGCCTGAATGCATTTCGTCCAGACAGTTTGCCGAGCACGATCTTGTTCGCGCTCCAGCCTACGTCTTCGGCGCGCATGATTTCGTAGGTGTCGCGCGCTTTCAGGACGCCGTCCTGGTGGATACCCGATGCGTGTGCGAATGCATTAGCGCCCACTACCGCCTTGTTAGGTTGCACCGTGAACCCTGTGATCTCCGACACCAGCCGCGAGGCTTCGACAATCTGAGTCGTGTCTACGCGCACATCGAGGCCGAAGACATCGCGTCGCGTCTTGACTGCCATCACGACTTCCTCGAGCGCCGTATTGCCCGCTCGCTCGCCCAGGCCGTTGATCGCACATTCGATCTGTCTGGCCCCGCCCGACTTGACGGCCGCCAGCGAGTTGGCCACGGCCAGGCCGAGATCGTCGTGACAGTGGACCGAAAAGACCGCCCGGTCGGAATTGGGGATGCGTTCGCGAAGTTCGCGGATCAAGGCGGCATAGCCATCCGGAACGGCATAGCCGACCGTATCGGGAACGTTGATGGTAGTCGCACCTTCGTCGATCACGCCTTCTATCACGCGACAGAGAAAGTCGAGATCGGAGCGGCTTGCGTCTTCCGGCGAAAACTCGACGTCATCGGTGTAACCACGTGCCAGACGCACCGCGCGCCGCGCCTGTTCATAGACCTGATCAGGCGACATGCGCAGTTTCTTCTCCATGTGCAGCGCGGACGTGGCGATGAAGGTATGAATGCGCGACCGGCTGGCCGGCTTCAGCGCCTCGGCGGCTCGCGAAATATCACGCTCGTTCGCCCGCGCCAGAGAACAGACGATGCTGTCCTTGATCTCGCTCGCGATGGCTCGAATCGCCTGGAAGTCGCCTTCGGAACTCGCGGCGAACCCCGCTTCGATCACGTCGACGCGCATGCGTTCGAGTTGTCGGGCGATGCGCAGTTTTTCGTCTTGGGTCATCGACGCACCCGGCGACTGTTCTCCATCGCGCAAGGTGGTGTCGAAAATGATGAGGCGGTCTGACATGCCAGTCTCCTGTGGGGAACGGCAATTGCGTTGATCAGGGAATGGGGGGTAACCCTTCCTGCCTGTCGAGACGCTGGATCACAGCGCCTGACCGCGCGATTATAGCTAACGATGCCGCGAGCCAATCTAGGGGCAACCCGCGTTTCCCGCCTCCAAATTCAAATCTGGGATATCTGAGGCAGCATCCGGACGACCCGTGGCAGCAACTCCATTACCGGAACGCGAACCGCATCCGCCAGTTCGTCGATGCCGATGAACCCGCCGCCGTCCTCGCCGACGAACGTCACGACGCTGCCGACTTGGGCCTCGGGCAATGCGCTCAGATCGATCACCGTGTGCTGCAATGAGCGCCGCCCCATGATCGTCGCCTCGCGTCCGCCGATGAGCACGCGCCCGAGCGGCGGCACGTGATTCAGCCCATCCCCGAACCCGATCGGCACGACGCCCACGCGCACCGCGCGCTCGAGGCGAATGGGCGCCGCATAGCCGATGCCGAGCATCGATCCTGCCGGATGTTCCTGCACATGGATGATGCGTCCGCGAATGGCGCGCAGCATCGGGCGCAACGGCACGCGCGCCATCCATTCGGCATCGAGTGCGCCGTAGAGCAGCCGTCCCGGATCGACCGCGCTGTAACGCAGTTCCGGATGCGCGATCATCACGCGCGAGCTCGCGAGCATGGTTTCCAGATCGTCAAAGCCCGCTGAACGGGCATCGGCGAGCGCGGCATCGAAGACGCCAGCCTGGCGCGCAGTGATTGCGTCGTCGCCGGGCGAACTCAGGTGCGTATAGATGCCCTTCAGGCGAACCGTGCGCTGATGCGCCAGCGCGGAGAACGCCTCCGGCCATTGCGACGCGAGAAAGCCGAAGCGGCCGAAGCCCGGATCGATCTCGATGAACGCATCGACCGGAACGCCCGCCGTCACGAACGCGCGCAGGCTCTCCATGCTCTGGATCGTGACCGTCAGGCCGAGCGCCGCGACGCGCGCCGCGTCCTCCGGCAGCGTCGATGCGAACAGCAGGATGTCGCGCGTGACGCCCGCCGCGCGGATCGCCATGCCCTCCTCCGGACTGCCGACACAGAGGCCATCGACACCCGCTGTGTCCGCCAAGCGTGCAACCTTCGCCGCGCCGAAACCGAAGCCGTCGCCCTTGCAGACGAACCAGATTTTCGCGTCGCCCGCGAGCTTGCGCGCCACCGCGAGATTCGCGGCGATCGCGCCTTCATCGATTTCCGCCCATGCGGGGCGCAGCAAACGGTATTCGCGCAGGTCGTCGGCGCATGCGTTCATGTCCGCACCTCGCCGGTTTGGGAAGAAAGCGCTTCCTGCAGACCGTTCGATTCGGCGAAGACGCGTTCCTGCCGCGCGCGCAGTTCATCGGCCGGCAATCGTGCGAGCGCGGCGCGTGCCGCTTCGGTCGCGGCAGGATCGATTTCGCCCCGGTCGATGACCACGCCATACAGATCGCGCGCCATGCGCTCGGAAATCAGTCCGTCGAGCACATCCTCGAAGACTGCTCGCGGCTCGCGCTCCCAAGGCGGACCGTAGCCCGCGCCGCCCGCCGCGATATGACAGACCCGGTCATCACGCCCGAGCGCGATGACCGCGCTCGGCATGCTCGGCAGCAGCGTGACTTCGCCCTCGCGCGTGAGCAGATTGAACGACGGCGAGCCGTCCAGTCCGCCGTGCGATCCCGCGGGCCGATGCACGCGCCGGTCCGAGCGCAAGCCGAGCGACGCGCTTTCCGCCCGCAGCGCGTAGGTGCGGCGCATCGCGAGACCGCCGCGATGCTTGCCCGCGCCGCCCGAGTCCGGCACGAAACCATAATCCGTGATGACGACGGGCAAGCGCGCCTCGATCAGTTCGACCGGCTGATTCGACAGATTGCCGAGCGGATTGGCGATGCCTTCGCTGCCGTCGCGCTGCCCGCTTGCGCCCCAACTGCCGAGGATGCCGTCCGTGATCAGCCAGTTGCCCGCCGCGCCGCGCCCCGAGATCGACACCACCGACGGGCCGCCTTCGCCGAGCGCCGGCATCGCGTCCGGCACGATCTGCGCAAACGCGCCCTGCAGCACGTCGAACATGCGATACGCCATGATGCCGCGCGCCGCGCACGCCGCCGGCTCCACCGGATTGACGATCGAGCCCGGCTCCGCGAACACGCGCACCGGCCGCGAGAAGCCCTCGCAATTCGGCACGTCGACGCCGATCGCGCAGCGCACCGCCGCGTACGCGACCGATTGCGTCGTCGCGAACGGGCCGTTGATCGCGCCGGCGACCTGCGCATCGGTGCCGCTCCAGTCGATCGTCACTTCGTCGCCGGCAACGGTCACCTTGACGCGAAAGCGGATCGGCTGCGGCCGCTCGCCCAGGCCGTCGATGAAGTCCTCATAGCCGTATTCGCCGTCGGGCATCGCGGCGATCGCCTGGCGCGTCAGACGCTCGGCATAACCGTGCAGCGCATTGACGAGCCGCGCGAAGCCATCCGCGCCGTATTTCTCGATCAGTTGCGCGAGCCCGCGTGCGCCCGCGCGGCACGATGCGACCTGCGCGCGCAGATCGCCGCGCAGTTGATCGGGCATGCGCGAATTGGTTTCGAGCAGCGCGATCAGCGTGTGATTCGGCTCGCCCGCGTCGAAAAGCTTGAGCAGCGGAATGCGCAAGCCTTCCTGAAAGATCTCGGTCGCGCCGATCGCCATGCTGCCCGGCGCCATGCCGCCGACATCGGCGTGGTGCACGATCGTCGCGACATAGCCTTCGATGCGTCCGTCGAAGAAGACGGGCTGGATCAGATACACGTCGGGAAGATGCATGCCGCCCGAGGTGTACGGATCGTTCATCACATAGACATCGCCCGGCTGGCCGTTCGCGCTAAAGCGTTCGATCACGTTGCGCATTGCCGCCGGAAACGCGCCGAGATGGATCGGCAGCGTGAGACCCTGCGCGATCACGCGGCCCTGCCGGTCGAAGACGGCGGTCGAGAAGTCCATCGAGTCGCGCACGATCGGCGAATAGGCCGAGCGCAGCACGACGAGCGCCATCTCGTCCGCCACCGAGCCGAGTGCGTTCTTGACGATTTCGAGCGTGATGGCGTCGTCCGAAGACGGCGTGTGCGGTGCGGAGGTCATGCGTTCTCTCCCAGCGTAATGACGATGTTTTCATGCGCGTCGACGCGGGCGCGCGCGCCCGGCGGCACGACGCAGGTCGAGTCGTATTCCTCGACGATGACCGGTCCGTCGAGCGGCGCGGCGCGCAGCATTGCGCGCGAGATTACGGGCGTATCGACGAATCCATGAGCGGGGCCGAAGTACGCGCGCCGCGTTACGCATGTGGCCGCATCGGCTCGGTTCCCTCCCGCGCGCCGTGCGTCGTACACGCGCGAGCGCTCCGACTTCAGACTGCCGAGCACGCGCAGATTGACGAGCTCGACGGCATCGTCCTGCGACGCGTGGCCGTAGGTGCGCTCGTGCTCCGCGTGAAAGGCGCCCTTCACTTCTTCGATATCGACGGTCTCGCCCGATCGCCACGCGAGCGGCACCGCTAGTTCATACGCCTGTCCCGCGTAACGCAGATCGAGCGAGCAGCGCATTTCGATGTCATTGCGCGCGAGGCCTTCTTCCATCATCTCCGCGCGCGCGCTCGCGGCCAGATCTTCGAGCGCATCGCCAAGCGGCGCTGCGGCATCGGCGTCGAGGCGGCGGAACATCGTCTGCATGAATTCGTGCTGCGTCGTCGAGAACAGCAGACCGAGCGCGCTGAACACACCGGGGCTGGGCGGAACGATGACCGTACGCATGTCGAGCAGCGCGGCGATCGCATGCACGATGATCGGTCCGTTGCCGCCGAACGCGAACAACGCAAAGTCGCGCGGGTCGCGGCCGCGATACGTCGATACGGCTTTTACGGCGCGCGTCATCGTCGATGCGGCGATCGAGAACACGCCGTAGGCGGCTTCGTGGAGTTCAGTGTTCGTCGGAACGGCCACATGCGCGCGCATCGCGTCGCAGGCTTTCGCATGGTTGATGCGTAACTCGCCGCCTGCGAGATACTCGGGATTCAGATAGCCGAGCGCGAGCACCGCGTCGGTGAGCGTGGGCGTCGTGCCGCCGGCATCGTAGGCAACCGGACCGGGCACGGAACCGGCCGAGTCCGGTCCGACCTTCACGAGGCCGCCCGCATCGATGCGCACCATGCTGCCGCCGCCCGCGCCGATCTCCGACACATCGATGAACGGCAGCTTCACCGCATGGCCGCCGCCCTTCACGAGCTTGCTGCTCAGGTTGATGCCCGCGCCGACTTCATATTCCGTCGTGCGCGCCGGTTCGCCGCGTTCGATGATCGCGGCCTTCGCGGTCGTGCCGCCCATATCGACGGTGATGCAGTCGGCATAGCCTGACGCCGAGGCCACCGATGCCCCCGCGATCACGCCCGCCGCCGGACCGGACTCGATGATCGCCGCCGGTTTCTGCATGACGGCCGCCGCGCTCATCACGCCGCCATTCGAATGCATGATCTGCACCGGCCCGCGCATGCCGACATCGCGCAGCCGGGCGATCAACGAGTGCAGGTAGCTCACCACGACGGGGCCGAGATAGGCGTTCACCACGGTCGTGCTGGTGCGCTCGTATTCGCGGATCTCGGGAAGAATCTCGTGCGAGCACGTCAGATACACGCGCTCGCCGAGCACGCGGCGCAACAGTTCGCGAACGCGGATCTCGTGCTCCGGATTCGCATAGGCGTGCAGCAGGCTGATCGCGACCGCTTCGATGTTCTGTTCCGCAATTCGCTCGGCCACCGCGAGGACTTCCGCTTCGTCGAGCGCCTTCGCAATCGAGCCGTCGGCATTCAGGCGCTCGTCGACTTCGTAGCGATGACGGCGTTTCGCCAGCGGCGCAGGCTTGCGATACGCGAGGTTATAAAGCATCGGCACGCGCAGGCGGCCGATCTCGACCACATCGCGAAAGCCGCGCGTCGTCACCAGCGCCGTGCGCGCGCCCTTGCCCTCCAGCACCGTGTTGGTGGCGATGGTCGTCGCGTGCACGAGTTCCGTCACCTGACGCGGCGTCGCGCCGAGCGACGCGAGCAGCGCCTCGAGTCCCGTAACGATCGCCACGCCGTAGTCCTGCGGCGTGGACGACACCTTCTTCGTGTGCACCACGCCCTGATCGTCGATGACGACGATATCGGTGAACGTCCCGCCGATATCCACGCCTGCCCGATAAAGTCTTTCTGACATGCTCACCGCCTCTTCATGTTCGACGCAGCCAGAGCCGCGTTGGTGAATCGATTCATTATCCGCATCAAAAAAAGCGGTTAGAACTTGTGCACGAAGCCGATGCTCGCCACCGCCTGATTCTTCGACGACGACGGATTCATCGTCTGGATCTGCGAAGCGAGCGTGCCATCCGAGGTCGCCGGCAGCGGACCGCCGACCGGGCGCGGAAACACCCCGCCGCCTGCCCGCAACCAGATCACTTCCAGATAGACCGACGTGCGCTTCGACAGGAACTGGTCGACCAGCAGGTTCACCTGATGCCAGTGCACCTGCGCGGGACCATCGGGGCCGCCGGTGATGTTGTCGCTCGTATAGGTGTACGCCGCGCCGACGATGAGCGACGGCGTGATGGTGTAGCGCACGTTCGCCTCGTAGTTGTTGAAGCGATAGTTGATGCCGCTCGTGAGCGACGTGCCCACGTCGGTATAGATCGCATTGCTGTACATCAGGCTGAACTTCGCCGGCCCGTAGATGTACGACGCGCCAATGCCCGCGATCTGTTCGCGCTTCGAGGTGATCGGCGCGTCGCAGCAGGTGATCGCGCCGCCGGTGTTGACCGTCGGCGTGGTGTTGACGCCGGGCCTGTCGTAGAGCGAATAGGCCGCCGCGATCGAGAACGGGCCCTGCGTATAGATGCTGCCCACCGACCACATGCGATTGTTCGAGAAGTCGCCGGCGGCGTTGCTGAACGCATACATCGCGATGCCGGTGAACCCATGAAAATTCGGCGAGGTGTACTTCACCGAATTGTTCACGCGCAGATAGTTGTCGGTGTTGTCGTTGTCGTAGGGATGCGAGAACATCACGCCGCCCCACGCGCCGTTGGAGGTCATCGTCTGCAGCGTGCCGACGATGGCGTCGTACTGGCGTCCGAACGTCAGCGTGCCGTACTGCGCGTTGGTCACACCCATGTAGGCCTGACGCCCGAACATGCGGTTGTTCTGGCCGAGCGCGCCGTTGACGGGATTGAAGCCGTTCTCCAGCGTGAAGATCGCCTGGGTTCCGCCGCCCAGATCCTCCGCCCCCTTCAGGCCCCAGCGGCTGCCATATTCGCCGTTGCCCGTCAGTTGCACGGCGTGATGGCCACCCTGATTCGACGACCACGTCAGTGCCTCGTTGATGACGCCATACAGCGTGACGGAACTCTGCGCGTGGGCCGCACAACTCGCGCCCGCGAGCGCGAGCATGCCGAGCGATCTGATCTTCACTGCTTCTCTCCAGACTGGCGTCGCCGATGGCCCGGTCCCGGCGACAGTTGATATTCGTGAGTGAATCGATTCATTCCGCATGGATTTTCAGGCAGTCCACCGAATGTCCGGGCTTCGATTCAGTCGCGTAGTGGGTTTGTCGCGCCGCTCAAGCGGACGCGTGCTGTCCTGCCAGCCCTCGCGGAATGGCCGCCAGCAGTTCCGCCGTGTAGCGTTCGCGCGGCGCGTGCAGCACTTGGCTCGCACTGCCGATTTCGACGAGACGCCCGTGCTGCATGACGGCGACGCGCTCGCACAGTTCACCGACAAGCGCGAGGTCGTGACTGATGACCACGAGCGTCACACCCGCCGTGCGATGCAGCTCGCGCAGCAAGCGGATGATCTCCGCCTGAATCGATACGTCGAGCGCGGAGGTCGGCTCGTCGGCGACGAGCAGCGTCGGCCGGCGCGCCAGCGCCCGCGCAATGCCGACGCGCTGCCGCTGTCCGCCTGACAACTGATGCGGCAGGCGCGCGAGCACCGCGCGCGGCAGGCGCACCATGTCGAGCAGATCGGCGACCGGCACGCCGTCGCGACCGATGGCTTCGGTGAGCGTCGTGGCGACCGTCTTGCGCGGATTCAGCGAGTTCATCGTGCTCTGGAACACCATCTGCACCTGCTGGCGGAATGCGGCGAGATCGCGGCCCGCCAGTTGCGCGATGGATTGCCCCTTGAACGCGAGTTCGCCCGTCGTCGGATCGACGAGGCGCACCATCATGCGCGCGACGGTCGACTTGCCGCTGCCGCTTTCGCCGACGATCGCGAACGACTCGCCCGCCGCGACATCGAACGACAGTCCCGACACCGCGTGAAACTGCTCGCGATTCAGAAGGCGCGTCAGCACGGAGCGCCCCAGCGCATACGATTTGCCCACATCGGACAGGCGCAGCAGCGGCACGGCGCGATCAGATTGCGGCATGATTGCGGCCCTCCCCGGCCATGGCGTCGCGCGGCAGGCGCGGAATGCTGTCGATCAACTGACGCGTGTACGCGTGCGCCGGCTGCCTGAAAAGTTGCGAAACTCCGCCGTGCTCCACCACTTCGCCGTTACGCAGCACGACAGCACGCGAGCACAGTTCGGCCATCAAGTCGAGGTTGTGCGTGATGAAGACGAGACCCATGTTCAGCTCGCGCACCAGCGAGCGCAGCAACGCAACGATCTGCGCCTGCACGGTGACGTCGAGCGCGGTGGTCGGTTCGTCGGCGATCAGGAGCGCGGGCTCGCAGACGATCGCCGCCGCGATCAGCGCCCGCTGCTTCATGCCCCCGCTCAGCTCGTGCGGATAGGCGCGCGCCGCCCGACGCGGATCCTTGAAGCCGACCCGCGCGAGGATGTCTTCGATCTCGGCCGTGAGCGCCCGGCCGCGTGCCGGACGATGTGCGCGAATCACATCGGCGATCTGCGTGCCGACCGTGAACGCGGGATTGAGCGCGGTGCCCGGGTCCTGAAAGATCATCGACAGACGCTTGCCGCGCAGTTCGCGCAGATGCGCTTCGCCCACTCGCGCGAGATCTTCGCCTTCGAAGAGGATGCGCCCGCCGGTCACGTGCCCGCCCGCGCCGAGCAGACCGAGCACGGCAAGCGACGCCACGCTCTTGCCCGAGCCCGATTCGCCGACCAGGCCCACGGCCTCGCCTGCCCTCACCGTCAGGTCCAGACCGTGCAGCACGTCGAGCGCATCGCGGCCTTGCCCATACGCGACCCGCAGACCTTCCACCGATAGCAGCGCGCCGTTCATGCCGTGCCTCCCTGCGTTGCGTCGGCCACGCGGCGGCGACGTCGCGGATCGAGAATCGTGCGCATGCCGTCGCCGACGAGATTGAACGCCAGCACGCTCACGAACACTGCCGCGCCGGGAAAGATCGAGACCCACCAGAAATCCGTGAAGATGAGCGCGCGCGAATCGGAGAGCATCGCGCCCCAGCTTGGCGTCGGCGGCTGCACGCCCAGTCCGATGAAACTCAGGGAGGCCTCGACGATGATCGTCACGCCGAGCAGCAGCGTCGCCTGAACGAGCACGGGCGAAATGATGTTCGGCAGCACGTCCGAGAGTACGATGCGCGTTGCGCTCGCGCCCTGAAGACGGCGCGCGGCGACGTACTCCGCTTGCACCTCCGCGCGTGCCAGACCATACGTGAGACGGGCGAGACCCGGCGCATAGAGCACGCCGATCAGCAGCACGAGCTTTGTCTCGTTAGAGAGCGCAATACCCGCAACGCGGATCGTGTCCGTTCCCGTGATGCCGACGAGCGCAATGGCCCAGATGAGCAGCGGGATCGACGCGAGCACCTCCATCGCTTTCATGAGCAACTCGTCGATCCACGTGCCCGCCCTGTAGCCCGCGATCAGGCCGATGGCGGTGCCGAGCACGATGCCGATCGCGACCGCCGCAAGCCCGATGGCAAGCGACGCCCGCGCACCCCAGATCACGCGGCTCAGCACGTCGCGGCCGACCTGATCGGTGCCGAGCCAGAACTCCGCGCCCGGCGCCTGCAAACGATGTTCGATAAAGAGCTTCAACGGATCCTTCAGCGGCAGGAGCGGCGCACACAGCGCGACGCCGAGCAGCACGACGATCAGCACGAGCCCGACCGCACCGGTCGGCTCACGCATCAGCGCGCGCACGAAGCGGCCCGCGCCGCGCGCGGTGGCGGTCATCGCGGAAGGCCGGTCGGGCACGGCGGGCAAGGAGGAATCGGCCATCATTTGCGGTTCACCTTCGGATCGAGAGCGCCTTGCACGAGGTCGGCGCAGCAATTCGACACAATGAAAATCGTCGTGATCACGAGCACGATTGCCTGCACGGCGGGATAGTCGCGCTGGAAGATCGCGGTCAGCAGCGCGCGCGACACGCCCGGCAAATTGAAGATCTGCTCGACGATCAGCGCCCAGCCGAACATGTAGCCGTAGCTCATCGCCGCCGTGCTCACGAGCGACGGCAACGCGTTCTTGAGCGCATAGACGAGAATGCGTCCGCGCGGGAGGCCGAGCGCGCGCGCCGTGCGGATATAGTCCTGCGACAACGCATCCACCATGTTCGTGCGCACGAGCCGGCTCAGCACCGCGATGTAGTACACGGACATCGTGAGCACCGGCAGCACGAACGAGCCGAGATGCGCGCCGATGCCGTCGCTCCACGACGCGACTCCACCGACCGGCAGCCAGCCCGTCTTGAGCGACACATAGCGGATCAGCAGCAGGCCGAGCCAGAACGAAGGGATCGACAGACCGACGATCGCCGCGATCCGCAACACGTGATCGGCGGCGCCGTCTTCTTTCAACGCCGCGATCGTGCCGAGCAATATCGACATGACGACCGTGAACACGAACGACAGCGTGACCAGTTCGACCGTGCCCGGCAGCGTATCGGCGATCTCGGGCCCGATGTCGTTGCCGGAGACATAGGAGCGCCCGAAATCGAGCGACGCCGCCTGCCCGAGCCACGTGCCGTATTGCGCGACGACCGGCCGGTCGAGCCCGTACTGACGGTTGAACGACGCGATCTGATCGGCGCTCGCGTCGCTGCCCAGCGTGAGGCGCGCGGGCGAAACGGGCGTCGCGCGGCACATGGCGAAGAGCAGCGCGCTCACGACGACGAGCAGCATCAGCGAAGACAGCAGCCTGGAAAAAATTCTCATCGCGTATCCTTTATGCCCGCCCGACGGACACGCCGCCCAGCGCGAGCGAAAATCCCGTGTTCACCTCGAAGCCCTTCACTTCGCTGCGCCAGAGGTTCTGCACTTCCAGCGCGCCGATCCAGATCGCGGGCGCGTCGCGCGCGATGGTCTGCTGCATCTTCGCAAGCAGCGCCTTCAGTTCGGCAGGTTCGTCCGCGCCGTAGCTCTGATCGATCAGATCGACGAAGGCCGGATTGTCGTAGGCGGTCGCTTTCCAGAGGCTCTCGGTCGGGCGGAACAGCGCGTTCAGCAGATAGGTTGCCTCCGGCGGCGCAATGAAGCCCGTCAGCACCGCCTGATGATTGCCGACCATCGCCTGCGAGATCATCTGGCCGAAGTCGAGCGGCCGCAGGTTGACGCGCACGCCGATCGACGCGAGCTGCGACTGCATGAAGAGCGCAGTCATCGAGGTATCGATGAGATACGCAGGCTGCACGTACAGCAGATCGAATGATGCGCCCGTCGCGTACTTCGAGCGCGCGAGCGCCGCGCGGGCTTTCGCCAGATCGAAATCGAGGCGCGCGGCGCTGGCCGCGTCGTACCACGGCGAATCCGGCGCGAACGGCATGCTGCTCGCCTTCACCGCGCCGTAGCACAGGTCGCGGCAGATCTTCACGCGGTCGAGCACGAGCGAGACGGCCTGACGGAACGCCGGATCGTCGAACGGTGCGCGGCGCGTGTTGAGGCACAGCATGAGCGGACTTGTCGGCGACGGCCGGCTTTCACCGACGATGCCAGGCGAACGGCTAATCTGCCCGAAGAGCTGCGCGGGCGGCGCGCTGATGACCTGCGTCTGCATCGACATCAGCGAAGCAAGGCGCGACGACTCCTCGGGGATGATGCGGAACATCACGCGCTCCCATTGCGGCTCGCCGTGGCGCCAGTAATTTGGGTTGCGGCGCAGCTCGACGAAGTCGTTCGCGCGCGACTGCACGAAAATGCCCGGTCCCGTGCCGACGCCCACCGGTGCATGCCTGAAGAAGTCGCCCGGATGCTGCTCGCGGCTGCCCGCCGGAAAAATGCCCATGTACTTCGACATGTAATCGAGCAAGGGCCGATACGGCCGCTTCAGGCGAATCACAACCGTGTTCGCGTCCGGCGCGCTCACCGAATCGATGACGGTCCAGAACGGGCGGCGAAACGCCTTGTGCGCCGGATCGAGCACGTAATCGAAGCTGTATTTCACATCGGCGGACGAAAACGGCTGGCCGTTCTGGAACGTCACGTCGCGCGCCAGATCGAAGCGGTATGCCAGACGGTCGGGCGTGACGGTCCATGCGCGCGCCAGTTGCGGCACGCGCTGGCCGTGCGCATCGATGCCGACGAGATTCTCGAAGATCAACTGGTTGATCGCCATCACGTCGTGATTCGGCTGATTGATCGGATCGAGCGTCTGCGGATTGCTCGGGATCGCGACGGTCAGCACCCCGCCCTGCGCCGCCAGCGCGCGCTCACCGAACGCAAGCGGCAGCGACCATCCCGCGAGGCCTGCCGCGCCGATTCGAAGCACCTGTCTTCGGGTTCTGTCGAAACTCATTGATGTCCTCTGTGTCACCGGCGTGCCCGTTTGAATCTGATGAATCGATTCACGAACAGTACGAGCCCGATGTTTGCTCGTCAACCAATCAAAAATAAAGAACGCCTGAATTGCGATCCCAACTCGCGCAACGAGATGAAAATTTGCCACGGGCTCGTTGTTCGCTGATTCGGTGAATCGATTCACTAAAGATCGTCGATTTGAGGTGCGCTGTCAATCGGGTTGACCCTGAGTGTCTCAGCCGGGCTGAACGGACCGCGCCCGGCGGCGACCCGGCTTGGCAGACCCGGCAGGCAGGGCTGCGCACGATTCACGGATGATCATGCGCATCGGGTGGCGCGATCGCCGGATGCCCGGCGGCGCGGTGCCGTCGAGCAGTTGCAGCATCAGGTCCGCCGCTTCGGTGCCGATATCGCGCGGCTCCTGCGTCACGACGGTCAGCGCCGGCGCGCAGAGGCTCGCGTACTGATGATCGCCGACCGACACGACCGAGAGATCGCGCGGCACATTCAGACCGAGTTCGCGGGCGGCCTGCAGCACGCGCGCGGTATCGTTGAGCGGAGCGACGATCGCGGTCGGCCGCGACGGTCCCGCGAGCAGCGCGTGACAGGCGGTTTCGTCGAAGGCGTCCGTCCGCTGGATGAGCGCGGGATCGACCAGGATGCCGGCGGCTTCGCACTCGACGGTGTACCCGCGGACCATCTCCCGCCCGACCCACGTGTGCTCGTGCCCCGCGACCAGCCCGATGCGCCTGTGTCCGAGCGATGTTAGATAACGCACGGCCTGCCGGCATCCATCGGCGTGATCGGTGAGAACCGAGTGGAACTGGCCTTGGGCGTCGCGTTCCCACAGCACGACAGGCATGTTCAGCGTATGGAGGATGTTGTAGTACGAAGGCGTCTCGTCATCGGAGATCACGCCGATCAGGCCGTCGAGGCGCCGCTGACGCAGGCTCTCGAGAAAGGCGCGCTCGCGCTCCAGATCGTAATGCGAATTGGCGATGAGAATCTCGTAGCCGCGCTCGCGCAAGCGCGTTTCGGCGGCGCTCACCATCTGCGCCGCCGTATGCTGTGCGATATCCGAGATGAGGCACGCGATGGCCTTCGAGCTTCCGCTGCGCATGCTGCGCGCCACCGCGTTCGGCACGAAGTTCAGCCGCGCAACCGCCTTCGTCACGGCCTCGCGGATTTCCGGGGCGACGTTGTCGCGCCCGTTGAGTACGCGCGATACCGAGCCCACGGACACCTTGGCGAGACGCGCGACATCCTGGACGGTCGGCGACCCTTGCGGCGACTTTCGGCTGCGCGTGGAAGGCGATGCGGACTCTGGTGCTTTCAGTTTCGACATGGGCTTTTCGGCGTTGACGAAAATTTCGAACAGCGCTCGGTGAATCGATATATCGAGATTATAAGCACTCGGGTGTTTGTTTATGTTGCAGCCCCCCCTCAAAACCTGTACTTCAGCCGCACCTGTCCGCCGTTTTCAACTTCATGTGCGGCCACTACGCCGTCATACTCCAGACGCACATCGACGCGTTTGGCCGTAAACACCTCCACCCCGGCGGAGAACTTGCCCGCGACGTGCGCGTTGGTGAGGGTATTCGTGAAGCTGCCGTAACCCGGGGCAGCGGCGAAGGACGCGTTGGTCGTGTAAGTATTGCCCGCAATGAAGCTCACCCCGGCGCCGACATAGGCGTCGACTGTCGCTGACCCGACCTGCGCGCGCGTCCCGATCCGCAGATTCGGCGTGCCGGTCGCAATGAAATTATTCGCACTCTTCACCTTCAGATTGAGTGCGCCCGCACCGCTCTCCGTGTAGCCCGGCAGATTGATATCGTTCAGATCGGCGTCGAGCGCAGGCTCCAGGTAGAAGCGATCGAACGGAATCTGGTACGCCGCGCGCAAGTGCAGTCCGACATTGAACGAATCGGGCGAGGCAGTCGCCACCGTATTGGCGCTCGGAATGACGCGCGAACTGTTCATCCAGCCGTAGCTGGCGTCCGCCGCACCGGTGAATGTCCACGGCCCAACCTCGTGCTTGAGCGCGACGACTCCAAGAAGGGCATTGCCATTGGCGCTCGTCAGGTTGTCGTTGCCGGTGAAACGGTCGGTCTCGTAGCCAAGGGCGCCACCGAGAAACCAGCCGGGCTGCAGCTCGATCTGTCCGCCGACCTTCATCGTCGTACCTTGCCAGCCGAAGCCCGGGAAGGACGCGTCGGCGCTGCGGTTTTCCCACATGCCCGTGGCGCGGAACCACACGCACGAGCCCTGCTTTCTCACGGCGGTGTCGTCGTCGGCGAACACCGGGCAACTGAATACGGAGCGCGCGAATGCCTGGCTGGCCTGGTAGCGCGCCGCAGCGATGCCGAGCAGCTCCTGGCCCGAGACGGCAGTCAGCGTCTGGGCATAGCCCGCCGCGCTACCGACGTTGCCGAAGGCGCCGAAGATGGGCGCGAAGGCGGGATCGGCGCTATTCCACAGCCGGTCCAGGTTGGCGGCGACGCTCTGCTGTGTGGCCGAAGCACCCTTGCTCGCACCCACGAAATCCGCATCGGTCCTGATGGCGACGGTGTTGCCCTGCATCAATGGCGTGAAGCGGTAGACGGGCGTCGAGGTGCCCGCGAGCGTCGCATCCGGCTGAATTCCACCGGCCGCCGTCAGCACGGTGCTCGTACTCTTCAGATAGCTCACCGGCTCAACCTGCACCTTCCCGGCAAGCGCGGCGGTACCCGTGATGTCGAGCAGATCGGAGCGCTTGTTGGCTGGATCGATCTGGACGTTCAGCGCGCCAGTCGGGCTCTGCACGAGATTGCCGGTGAGCACCGTCTTGCCGGCCGAGTTGGCGCCGCCGACTGTGAGCGTGCCGGCATTGTTCACCGTGCCCCCTCCGACGTTCAGCGTGGTGGGTGTGTTGATCACGCCACCGGGCAGATTATGGATATTGCTGGGGCCGCCAAGGGCATCGATGTCACCGGTGATCGTGCCGGAGTTGTTGACCGTGATGGTGCCGGTGGGCACGCCCCCGTACGTCGTGGGGTTCACCAGGATCGCGTATTTGCCCAAGGTCTGGATGGTCCCCTGGTTGTTGATGACGTTGTTATTGCCCCCAAGTATGCGGATCGCGGCAGCGTCGCGATACTCGTCGTACTGCCCAACCATTTTGCCCGTCGGGAAATTGGGATCGGTCGTGCCGCCGATGACTTTCGAGCCGGGCGCCAGGTTGATCGAAATTTGCCCGCCTGTCTGGCCGTCGCTCTGGGCCAGGATGCCGGCAGACCCGACGCCTGTCGCCATGACCGTGTCGTTATTCCTCACGTTGACGAAGACCGGGCCGCCCGCGCCCGCGCCACCCGCGCTGCCCTCTCCCATCACATTCGGCAGGTTGGCTGCGCTGTAGTTAGCGACCACCAGACCACCGCCACCGCCGATCGATTGCGCGAAGATCGCCGGCGCGTACCGGCCGGTCGTCACAACCTTCCCGCCGTTTGCCACGAGGACGTTGACGGTGCCGCCATTGCCGCTGTTGGCCAGTACCGCGGTGTTCGTCGCGCCACCGTAGCCCTGCGGGGCGGACGGGTCGCCCGCAAAGCCCCCGCCACCGCCGATCGATTGCGCGACGATCCCATACGCACCGTCGCCGGAGGTGGCGACAGTGTTATTGGTGTCCACGACGAGAACCTTGCCGCCATCGCCCTTCGCGTTGCCGGCGCCGGAGGTCGTGTTCGCGATCTGTCCGCCCGCCACGAAGCCGCCCCCGCCGCCGATCGATTGCGCGACGATACCGTGCGCGTCGAGCCCGCTCGTCGTCACGTTGCCTTCCGTGTTGACCGTGACTTCGCCGCCATTTCCCGAACTGCCGTTCTGACCGCCGAAGCTCAGTGTCACACCGTAGACGTCGGCGAGCCGTCCCTGAGGATTCACGAAGATTTTGGAGGGATCGAACGTCTCGTCGCTGCTCGCGGTCGTGACGACACCGCCGCCACCGCCGATGCTTTGCGCGAAGATGCCGACGCTGTGCTTGCCCAGTGTCGTGACCGCGCCGTTGTTATCGACGCTCACGGTGCCGCCATTCCCGGCGCCTCCGCCATTGCCGCCCACCGCGATCGACAGGCTTTTCAGCGAACCGCTGACCGCCCCCGACATCGCGCCGTTGCCGCCCCCGCCACCTACGCTCTGTGCGTACACGCCAAACGCTTCCACACCCTGCGTTTCGACTGCGCCACCCGATTTCTGCACGACACTCACCGCACCGCCCGAGCCGGCCGCGCCGCCGCTGCCGCCCACGGCGACCGCGGCCTGCACCTTCGAATCATTGTTCGACTTGCCGACCGAACTCGCCGCGCCGCCGCTGCCGCCGCCGCCGCCGATGCTCTGCGCGAAGATGCCGTGCGATTGCGCGCCATAGGTGCCGATCGCGCCGGCGTTGGTGGTGTTCACCGCCCCGCCCTGGCCACCCGCGCCGCCGCTGCCGCCGACCGACACGCCAACGCTGATCTGTGACACGGTGCCCAGAACTTTCGATACCCCATCCGGCTGCGTGAAGAGTTTTTGCAGATCACCATAAGTCGCTTTGATTTTTTCGCCGAGCACGCCGACCTGCAGGATGTTGTCGCCCAGGTTCTGCACATCCTGGTTGAGGCCGAGGCCCTGACCCAGAATACCGAACAGGGTCTGGGCGTTGGAAATCGTGTCGAGGCCGCCGCTGCCGCCCGCAGCCGCCGCACCCTTGCCGCCTTTGCCCCCGCCGCCGCCGACGCTTTGCGCGAAGATGCCGGTCGAGGCCGCGCCGCGGGTGACGATGTTGCCGTTGTTGGTCGTCGTCACCGTGTTGCCGTCGCCGCCGACGCCGCCCTTGCCGCCCACACCCACGGCGATGGCAGCCTTGCCGCCGCTGGCCGCAGCGGTACCGCCGCCGCCTGCGCCGCCGCCGCCGCCCACGCTCTGGGCGAACACGGCATCCGCGCCGTCCCCGCGCGTCGCGATCGAACCGTCGTTGGTCAGGCCGACCGTGCCGCCCGTGCCCCCGGTTCCACCCGTTCCGCCCACCGCGATCGACGCGCTGAAGCTGGCTTTGGCGTTGGCCGCCGTGGCCGAGGCATCGCCCGTGCCGCCATTGCCGCCGCCACCGCCAATCGACTGTGCGAACACGCCGTGGGCGTCCTGGCCCAGGGTGGCGATCAGCCCCGAGTTTTCCAGGCTGACGGCGCCGCCCGTGCCACCGCTGCCGCCGCTGCCGCCGAGCGCCACGGAGACCGAGAGGGACGCCCCTTTGGCAGGCGACGCGGAGTAGGACGCGGCGGTCGCGTCGCCGCCCGTACCCCCGCCACCGCCGACGGATTGCGCGAAAACGCCGGTCGCGCTGTCGCCCGCTGTGGTGATCAGACCGGAATTATCGAGCGTGACATTGCCGCCGGTGTTTCCGGTCCCGCCGGCGCCGCCGATCGCGGCGCTGACACTGATCGATGGAATGTTGGGGCTACCCGATGCGGCAACGGCACGCGCCGTGGCGCTGCCACCGGAGCCGCCGCCGCCGCCGATGCTTTGCAGCACGACACCTTCGGCATCCGAACCATACGTCGCAACCTGTCCCGTGTTGGTCAGCGAAACCGCGCCCGCCGCGCCGCCTCCGCCGCCTTGTCCGCCAATGGCAACCGAACTCGTCAGGGGGCCGCCGACCGTGAACGCTGTAGCGTTGCCGCCATTGCCGCCGCCGCCGCCGATCGACTGGGCCTTGATACCGGCTGCGTGGTCGCCGTAGGTCGTGACGAGTGCGCCGTTGTCGACCGTGACCTGGCCGCCCGAGCCGCCACCGTGGGCATCCCCGCCGATCACCATAGTGATCAGCCCTCCGCCTTTCGACGTCGCGCTGCCGGCGTTGCCGCCGGAGCCGCCGATGCTTTGCGCGAGTATCCCCGCGCCACCGCTCTGGTCGAGGCTGCCAAATACGCTGTTCTGGCCCAGCGTGAGTTTCACCGCGCCGCCATTGCCGCCTTGACCGCCGTTGCCGCCGATCTGAAAACCCGCACCCGCGGTGACGCCGCTGGCGTCGCCGCCGCTTCCGCCGCCACCGCCGATGCTTTGCGCGATCAGCGGGATGCTGCCTTCGCCTGAAGTGCTGCCGGCCGTGACAAAGGCGTGGTCCGAGTTCACCGTGACCGCACCGCCATCGCCGCCCGCGGCACCTGCACCGCCCGTGCCGGACAGCGCGAAGCTGACACTGCCGCCATTGCCCCCGCCGCCGCCGATACTTTGCACCAGGGCGCCATGCGTATAGGGGCCGTTCGTTTTGATGGTCGCCGTGTTCGTCGCGTCTCCGAGGGTCAGCGACGCGCTCCCGCCAGCGCCTGCCTTACCGCCGTTACCGCCTTCACCCACGATCGTGCTCTGGGCGCCGTCACCGACACCGCCGGCGCCTCCGTTGGCCTGCACCAGCACCCCCTCACCCCCGATCAACCCGGCAGTGGTCTGCCCGGCCGGAACACTCGCGGTGTAATCGATCGCACCAAGGACGGTGGCGCTCGCGCTGCCGGCATTCCCGCCGTTGCCGCCCGTACCACCCTCATTGCGGATCGTGCCGTCGATGGCAGCGCCACCGCCACCGCCCGCGCCACCATTCGCCGTGGCGGTGATGCCGCTGCCCGGCTGATACTGACTGTTCACCGGCTGCATCTGATCGGAGAAAACAATCTGGCCACCACTGCCGAGTGCCGCGCTGGCTGTGCCGCCGTTACCTCCGTTGCCGCCGGTCCCGCCAAAACTGCCGCTTCCACCGAGCGCACCACCCGCATTGCCGCCTCTACCGCCATCGGCGTTAGCCTGCATCGGGAAGATCTGGCCTAAAGGGGTGCTGGCGGTCAGACTGCCGTTCTGATACGCAAGTGTCGCGGTACCGCCGGCGCCGCCATTGCCGCCCTTGCCTCCATGGCCTTCCACGGCAAGATCGCCCGGAGTCGGCGAGTCGCCACCTGCCCCGCCGGCTCCGCCCCGGGCGGACGCTCGCAGGCCGACGCCATAGAACTGAATATTGCCGGAGGCGTCAAGCGCTGCCTGACCACCCTGTCCCCCTGATCCCCCGTTGCCGCCATAGAGCGGCTCAATGCCCTGGGCATTGGACACGGCGCCCGCTCCGCCGGTGCCGCCATTGGCTTCTACGTCGAGAGCAACTTCCGGAAGGACGCCCTTCGAGTCGGGACCCACCGTGCCGCTAAACTGCACGGAGACCGCGCCGCCATTGCCAGCCGCTCCGCCGTTTCCCGTGTGGGCGGAGCCATCATCGTCATAACCGCCCTGTCCGCCGGCACCGCCGTCACCGCCGTTGACAGACCATCCCGCTCCGATCGTGGGACTGATGGGCGTCGGCGCGAAGCCCCCCTTCACCGAAATGCCGCTGTTGACGCTGTTAAAGGAACCACCCGACTGACCAGCGAAGCCATCCTGGCCTTTTCCGTTCCAGGAGCCGTCGTCGGCGCCTTTGCATCCCGCCTGCCCCGAGGCGTCCAGGTAATACTGGGGAAGCGGCGCTGCGCCAAACGACTGATTGGAAAAGTTGGTCTGTGCCGGCGCCGAAGGCCGCGCGGGATTGGCGCTCCTGTTGCACTGGGCTCGCGCCGCGACCGGAACGAATAGCGGGGCAACTGACGCTACGGCCAATGCCAGCGCAACCACAATCCGGCGCTTCTTCCCGCAGCCATCCTCCACAAAAAGTGCCGACGTCACTGCCCGCGCAGACCCACAACGCGATGAATGCTTGAACATGTACATGATCTTTTCCCTTTTTGGTTCCGTCGCATTAACAGATGCAAATGGCCGATGTCATAATCCAATTGATTTGCACTGCGAATTACATGAAGGTCGCACCTGCGCGTGAGATCTACGAAATTGAGCCCTAACCAGGAATGGACGAGAAGACTTCAGGCCGACGCACTTAATCCCGACCTGAAACACACATCAATCGCTTGCCCTTAGGCTGCATAGTGTGCGCGATGAGTTAGATATTGATTAGTCGGATGGAACGGCGGGTACCGACCCACTCGGACGCGGCCGCCTAAGAAAAGTGGTTCCACGAGAAGGTGCAGCGGATATCTGATCCGGGGTCATGGCGGTCCACCGCCATTTCCCGCCCTCACTTGGCGGCAATCAGCTCATCCGCTCTCGACAGAAACAGCTTCAGCACGGGCGATGCATTCGAACGACTGTAGCCGATGGCGAGATCGACCGTCGGCGCCTCGCCTTCGAGCGGCCGGCTCACGACCGACCACGGCAGCAGATTGTTCGCATACTCGGGCATCAGCGACAGGCCGCGTGTCGAAGCAACGAGCGACATGGCCATCGCGAGATTGTCGACGCCATGCGCGGGCTTCGGATCGAGCCCATTCTCGTGCAGATATCGCGCAACCACATCATGCAGCACGCGCGCCTTGTTCGACGCCATCACGAACGTCTCGCCCCGCAGGTCCGACGGATGGATCGCCGTCTTCGCCGTCAGCCGGTGATCGCTCGGCATCAGCACGACAAGCTTCTCGCAATAGACGACGCGATACTCGAGATCCAGACCCGGCTCCGTGCGCACGAACGCAAGATCGAGCTTGCCGCGCGCGACGGCGTCGGCGAGATCGGGCGAGTAGCCGCTCGACACCGTGACGTCGATGTTCGGCAGCTCGTCACGCAACACCTGCATCGCTCGCGGCAGCCACGTCATTTCCTGTCCCGTCAGAAAGCCGAGCGCAAAGATCTGCTTCGCGGGACGCGCGGCACGGCGCGCGGCTTCGATCGCGGCATCGACCTGCGCGAGCGCCAGCCGTGCATGGTCGAGAAAAGCCTTGCCCGACGCGGTCAACTCGACGCCGCGCGCGCTGCGGCTGAACAGTTCCGCGCGCACTTCGTCTTCGAGATCGCGGATCTGCCGGCTCAGCGAAGGTTGCGACGTGAACAGCCGCTGCTCGGCGGCGACGGTGAGGCTACCTGTTTCCGCGACCGCAACGAAATAGCGCAGATGGCGTAGCTCCATGCTTTCTCCCGGTTCCGCCTCGCTGTGCCGCGCCGCTCGTGGCCATGCTTGCAAGGCATGCCAGCAAGCCTACAAAGTCTTTTTCGGTTGCGCAAGCGACGGCTAGATTACCTGCCAATCGCACATCGAGCCGGGGGAACGACCCGCTCGTCAACCTAACGGAGCTTCGTCATGAACGACCTCGCAGGAAAAACCGCGCTCGTCACGGGCGCGTCGCGCGGCATCGGCCGGGCCATCGCGCTTGCACTCGGCCGAGCCGGCGCGCAGGTGCTGGTGCACTACAGCAGCAACGAATCGGCCGCCGATTCGGTCGTCGCCGAGATCATGGCGAGCGGCGCCCATGCGCAGAAAGTCGCCGCCGATCTGCGCACCGCCGACGGTCCGCATACGCTCGCTCGCCGTGTCAGTGCGATCGTCGGCGGACGGCTCGACGTGCTGGTCGCCAATGCAGGCATTGCCACGGCCGCGAGCATCGAAGAGACGACCGTCGAAGACTTCGATGACCTCTTCGCCGTCAACGTGCGCGCGCCCTACTTCCTCGTCCAGCAGCTTCTGCCGATGCTGTGCAAAGGCAGCAGCGTCGTGCTGCTTTCTTCGCTGGCTTCGCGCGCGGCGGTGGGCGAACTGGCCGCGTACGCCGCAACCAAAGGCGCCATCGACACGCTCGTGCGCCATTTCGCGTCCGCGCTCGGCGAGCGTGGCGTGCGCGTGAATGCGGTCGCGCCCGGTGTCGTCGCGACCGACATGTCCAGCTTCGTGACCACCGACGCGGGCCGCGACTACGCGCTGAACCTGCAAGCCCTGAAGCGCGTCGCGCAGCCCGACGATATCGCCGGTGCAGTGACTTTCCTTGCTTCCGACAGAGCGAACTGGATCACGGGCGACACACTGCGCATCGACGGCGGATCGAAGCTCTGATCATGATGTGATAACCGTATCAATCAATAAGGTATCCAGAATGATGAAAAAAAACTTGAAACTGTTTTCATCCACGAAGGTAGGACGACTGCAACTGTCACATCGTGTCGTCCACGCGCCGATGACTCGGCTGCGTTCCGACTCCGACGACAGCCCAAGCGCGATGATGATCGAGTACTACGAGCAGCGCGCCTCGCAAGGCGGTCTGCTGATTACAGAGAGTGCGCATCCTTCGTACGACAGCCGCGGCTATCTCGGCGCACCGGGCATCTACACCGACGAACACATCGAAGCGTGGAAGAAGATCACCGACGCCGTTCACGCGAAAGGCGCGCACATCTTCATGCAGATCGCGCACGACGGCCGTCAGTCGCACGTCGATCTGAGCTGGGGCAATGCGCCCGTTGCGCCCTCCGTCGTGCCGTACGAAACCACCGTATTCACGCAGAACGGCTGGGTGCCGAACTCGCCGCACCGCGCGCTGGAAACGAATGAAATTCCGGCCATTGTCGAATCGTTCCGGCGCGCAGCGGAGCGCGCAAAAGCAGCGGGTTTCGACGGCGTCGAGTTGCACAACGCGAATGGCTATCTCGCCGACACGTTCCTGCAGGACGGCACGAACAAACGCACGGACGCCTATGGCGGCACGATCGAGAAGCGCGCGCGCTTTTCGCTGGAACTGGTGGACGCGTTCGCGTCCGTGTGGGGTGCGGATCGCGTAGGCGTGCGCGTGTCGCCGAGTGGCCGCTGGGGCGCCATCTCCGACAGCAATCCCGAAGCAACCTTCGGCCATTTCGCCGCGCATCTGAACGGCTATGGCCTCGCGTATCTGCATGTCATCGAACCGCGCGTGATGGGCACAGAAACGCTCGACGAAGCCCAGCCAGCCGTTGCGTCATCGTTCCTGCGCAAGGTATTCGACGGACCGATCATCGCCGCCGGCGGCTTCGATCGTGCCGGGGCCGAGCAGATTCTTGAACGTGGCGATGCCGATCTCGTTGCCTTCGGCCGCTGGTTCTCATCGAACCCGGATTTGCCCGAGCGCCTGCGTCGCGACCTGCCGCTCACGCCCTATCAGCGCGATGCCTTCTGGGGCGGAGACGAACGCGCCTACATCGACTTTCCCGCCCATGACGAGACGGGCAGCCATGCAACCGTCTGATTCGAAGAGCAAGCCGTGTCCAACGGCAACTTCACGGACCGCGCCGTGTCCGCTCATGCTTTTCAGGCATGCCGCGCAGCTTATTAAGTCTTTTTCCTCTTAGCCCGGCGCGCCTACATTACGCGTCAGGCCGGTGTTACGCGAAGCGACGCTTCAGCGATATCGCACCGCAATGACGATCAACGGTTCAAAGGAAAACTGCCATGACCCGCCATACCCACCAGACCGCGCCGACTCAGTTCGTCGAAGCCAACGGCATCCGCTTCGCGTATCGCCGCTTCGGCAATCCGGGCGGCGTGCCGCTCGTGATGAACATCCACTTCACCGGCACGATGGATCATTGGGATCCCGCCGTCACCGATGGACTCGCGCAAAACCGCGAAGTGATCCTCTTCAACAATGCGGGCATCTCCAGCAGTTCCGGCACGGTCCCCGAGTCGATCGAGGAGATGGCCGCTAACGCTGCCGCGTTTATCGAAGCACTCGAACTGAAACAGATCGACGTCCTCGGCTTTTCAATGGGCGGACTGATCGCGCAGGAGCTTGCCATCACGAAGCCGCAACTCGTGCGTCGCGTGATTCTCGTCGGCACGGGCCCGCGCAGCGGCGAAGGCATGGCGACGCTCACGCCTGAAGCGCAGGAGATTTTTGGCGCGTCATACGCGCACCCCGACGATCTGTGGCTGCGCGTGCACTTCTCGCCTTCGGAGGCGAGCCAGGCGGCGGGCCGCGGCTTTGTCGAGCGGTTCCGTTTGCGCGCCGACAATCGAGATCCCGAAGCCAACGACCTGGTCGCGCCCGCGCAGCTCGCCGCACTCGCGAAGTGGGGTGCGCCGCGCGAGAACCCGTACGACTACTTGCACGCGCTCAAGCAAGCGACCCTCGTCGTCAACGGCGACAACGACGTGATCATCTATTCGATCAATTCGTGGCACCTGCAGCAGCACATGCCGAACGCGCAACTGATCCTCTATCCCGACGCCAATCACGGCTCGCTGTACCAGTACCCGGAGCGTTTCGTCGCGCACGTCGATCAGTTTCTCTCGGAATAACGCACCCCTACACGACTCTCAACGGAAACCCGCCATGACCAAACTCACAGGCAAAACCGCCCTGGTGACAGGCGCATCCCGCGGCATCGGCCGCGCCACGGCCATCGCGCTCGCCCATGCAGGCGCACGCGTGCTGGTCCACTACAGCAACGGCGAGCAGGCCGCCGATTCCGTCGTTGCGGCCATTCGCGCAGCGGGCGGACAAGCCGACAAGGTCGCCGCCGATCTGCGCGATGCGCGCGGACCACACGAACTGGCGAGACGCGTGCGCGCGCTGACGGGCGAACGGCTCGACATTCTCGTCGCGAACGCCGGCATCTCGAAGGCCGCGCCGATCGAAGAAACGACGGTCGAGGATTTCGATGACCTCTTCGCCGTCAATGTCCGCGCGCCGTTCTTCCTCGTGCAGCAATTGCTGCCCGTGCTGGGCGATGGAAGCAGCATCGTGTTGCTGTCGTCGCTCGCGGCGCGCGCATCCGTGAACAATCTGTCGGCGTACGCCGCGACCAAGGGCGCGGTCGATACGGTCGTGCGCCACTTCGCGTCCGCGCTCGGCGGGCGCGGCATTCGCGTCAACGCGATTGCGCCGGGCGTCGTCGAAACGGACATGTCGAACTTCGCGAAGACGGACGCGGGCCGCGACTTCACGCTAGGCATGCAGGCGCTCAAACGCGTCGCGCAACCGCACGATATCGCCGGCGCCGCCGTGTTCCTCGCCTCCGACGATGCGCGCTGGGTCACGGGCGACACGTTGCGCGTCGACGGCGGATCGAAGCTCTGATCTGTACGGCTCGCATGCCTCGCAAGCATGCCCTCCAGCCTTAAAAGTCTTTTTCACGGCCGAAAGAGACGCCTAAAGTTAGCTCCGTCATGCTCACCGAGCAGCGCGACGCGAGCCACGTGTCGTGAACCTTATTGACAGGAGCCTCAAATGTCCCAACCCGTCGTTCTTATCACTGGCGCCCTCACGGGCATTGGCCGCGCAACCGCTTTGGCGTTCGCCCGTTCGGGCGCGCGGCTCGTCGTATCCGGCCGCCGCCCGGCGGAAGGCGCCGCACTCGAAGCCGAACTGCGCGAAGCCGGCGCCGAAGCACACTTCGTCCAGGCCGACGTGCGCCGCGACGAAGAAGTCCGCAACCTCGTGGATCAGACCGTCGCCCGCTTCGGCCGTCTGGACGTCGCCGTCAACAATGCCGGCACGGAAGGCCGGCCGGGACCTGTCGTCGAGCAGACCGCCGAAAGTTATGCCGACACGTTCGACATCAACGTGCTCGGCACGCTGCTGAGCCTCAAGCACGAACTGCGCGTGATGACCGCGCAGAAGGCCGGCAGCATCGTCAACATTTCGTCGACTTACGGTCATGAAGGCGCCGCATTCGCATCGGTTTATGCGGGCAGCAAGCACGCCGTCGAAGGCATCACGAAATCGGCCGCGCTCGAAGTTGCGTCGACGGGCGTTCGCGTCAACGCCGTCGCGCCCGGACCGACCGACACGGGCATGCTGGATCGCTTCACCAGCACCGCTGAAAACAAGGCAGCGCTCGCCGCCACGGTGCCGCTTGCGCGTATCGGCAAGCCTGACGATATAGCAGCAGCGGTGCTCTATCTCGCAGCCGACGGCGCGGCTTTCGTCACCGGGCAGATTCTGACTGTCGACGGCGGCAAGACGGCAGGCTAAGGCAACTTCACATGCTCGCCTGCGCGGTCACTGTCAGGCGGGCAGCTTGAAACTTTTATCGGAATGAACACGTACATGAAAACCGATCTCACGCTTTACGAATCCAAGGCGTCTCCCAACGCTCGCCGGGTTCGCATTTTCCTGGCCGAGAAAGGGATCGAAGTGTCGACGAGGGCCGTGGACCTCGGCGCAAAAGAGCAATTTTCCGACGCCTATGTCGCCATCAACCCGCGCCGGCAGGTGCCGACGCTCGTGCTGGAAAACGGCACGGCGATCGGAGAAGTCCCCGCAATCTGGCGCTACATCGAGGAAGCGCATCCCGGCACGCGTGCATTGCTCGGGACCACGCCGCAAGAAAAGGCGCTCGTCACGATGTGGGAGCGGCGCGCCGAACTCGACGGATTCGCGGCCGTGATGGAAGGCGTGCGAAACGCGGTCGCCGGACTGAAGGGGCGCGCGTTGTCGGGTCCGCATGCGTATGAGCAGATTCCGGAGATCGTGGAGCGCAGCAAGCTTCGCGTCGCGAACTTTTACGCTGATTTCAACGAGCGCCTGAAGACAGTGCCTTTCGTGGCAGGCGAAGCGTTCTCGGTAGCCGACATCACGGCGCTCGTGACCGTCGACTTCGCGGCGGGCGCGATGAAGATGAACATTCCTGCGGATTTCGATGCATTGCAGGCATGGTACGACAGGATATCGGACCGCCCTTCTTCCAGGGCGTAGTGAAGGCCCACTGAATGCGATGCCCGATGTTCGGGCATCGCATTCACCTCACGCGCGACCGGTCATTTTTCGTCCGCAAGACTACCCTGGGTCTCCGGTATGACGAAAGCACCGACCAGATACAGTACGCTCACGGCAGCCAGACACACGGCCAGCACGATCGGCAGATCGGCGGGTGTGCGAGCGATCATAGAAACCACGGTAGGCATCATGCCGCCAATCGCGAAGCCTATGTTCCACGAAAGGCCGGTGCCCGATGCGCGGATTGCGGTCGGAAAACGTTCGTTGAGGAAGATGAGGATCGGCGCATAACTGGCACTTCCCAACGCGCTCAGCAGCACCGCGCAAACGCCAATCATGACAACGCTGTCTGCCCGCGCCAACGCGATGAAAAGCAGTGGGAAGCCGACGAGCCGTGCCACGCCGAGCCAGATGAAACTACGCTTGCGCCCGATGAGCGTGCTCATATGACCGGCTGCCGTCGACGCGACGATCACGGCGACGCTCGATATCATGAGAACAATGCCGGCCACGCTGTTGGGCGCGTGATTCACGACCTTGAAGAAGGTGGGCAGGAAGCCCGATGTCAGGTAATAGCCGCTTCCGCCCCCGATCGTGAGCAACAAGTTCACCATGAGAATGGCGCGATACCGCTTCGAAAACAGCGTTCGAAGCGGCGACCTGGCGGGCTTTTGTTCATCGCGTCCGGCGACGGAAGCGGCCTTGCGTTTTTCGGCGGCAAGCGCAGCCCACACGGGAGACTCTTCGAGGCTGTTGAACACGAACACACCGAGAATCGAGCTGACGATTCCGGCAAAGAACATGCATCGCCATCCCCATACTTCGAATTGCGCGCCGGGAAAAGCCGCGGACATGGCCAGATAGACCAGCGAGGCGAGCAGCGCGCCAAGTCCCGCGCCACCGCCGCCGACGAATCCCGAGACGGCGCCCCGATACTTCGGGCTCACCGTTTCCGTACCGATGGTATGCGTCGATGCGACCACACCTCCGACAAACACGCCCTGAACCAGACGCAGCACCAGGAACAAGACCGGCGCAATGACGCCCGCCTGCTGAACGGTCGGCAGCAATCCGAACGCTGCGGTCGAAAGGCCGACGCCCACGACCGATATGATCATCGATCGCTTGCGGCCATGCTGGTCGGCCAACGATCCGAAGATCGCGGAGCCGAGCGGCCGCATCAACAGAGTGACGGCGAAGGACGCATACACCGCTGCGAGTGAAAGCATCGAGTCCGTCGAAGGGAAGAAGAGTTTCCCGACCACCGGCGCCACGAACAGCACGACGAACAGATCGAACAGGTCCAATGCCCAGCCCAGACACGAGGCGCCGACGGCGGCGAGAACCTGCTTGCTGTCCGCACTTCTGACCATGCGGTCATTTCGAAACACTTCTTCCATGAGGATCTCCATCCGATGTTAAATATAGTTAGGATTACCATGTTTTATTCATGGTTTTTTATTGATGGTCCTTTACGCGCTTCAGATCTGCTCGCCCGCGCCCTCCACATCTGCCGCGCGGTTCTCGCGCGCATATTCGCCACTTGAGAGCTTTCGTCTCAGGATCTTGCCCACCGGAGACTTCGGTATCGCATCCACGAAGATGTATTCGCGCGGCCGTTTGAAATTGACCAGATCCGATGTGCGGCAGAACTCGTCGAGTGCCGTCGCGTCGACCGCGCATGAGCGTTTGATGAAAGCCACCACCTTCTGGCCCCAACGCTCGTCCTTCAGGCCGACGACCGCCACCTCATCCACCGCGGGATGCAGCGAGAGAATCGATTCGATATCGACGGGAGAAATGTTCTCGCCGCCGCTGATGATCATGTCGTCGACGCGACCCGTCACATAGAGATCGCCGTCCGCGTCCAGATAGCCCGTGTCGCCCGTGAAGTACCAGCCCTCCCTGATCGCCTTCGCATTTGCATCGGGACGTTTCCAGTAGCCTTCGAAGGCTTCGTCGCCCGCGAGTTCGGCGATGATCTGCCCTTCTTCACCCGTGCGCGCGAGCGCCTCCGGACTCGATGCGTCGAGATTGACGACCCGCAGGCGCGTGTTGATGCCTGCGCGTCCCGCACTTCCCGGCTTTATCGTGGCGTCCTGATCGACGCTGAAGGTGTACACCTCGGAAGAGCCGTAGTGATTCACGAACAGCTCGGGCCTGAAAGCAGCCGCGCAACGCCTGAGCAGGCCATCGTTCATGGGCGCGCCGGCAAAGCCGAGTTTCGTTATCGAGCCGATTTCCGTTCGTGCAAAATCGGGCGCCGCGAGCAGATCGTGATACAGCGTCGGAACCAGATACAGACAGGTGATCCCGTACTTCGCGATGCAATGCAGCGCGAATGAAGCATTCCAGCGACGTACGCAGACGAAGACACCGTCGACCAAGGCCATCGCGAGCAATGAGCGCACGCCCATCGTGTGATAGAGCGGCATCACGCCAAGCGTGCGTTCGCCGCGCCGGTAGAGGTTCTGCGCGACATGCGCGAGCGCCGCGGCGCGCTCGTGACGATGCCGCCGCGGAACACCTTTGGCCAAACCTGTCGTGCCGGACGTATAGAGCATCACAGAGTAGTCGTCGGCCGATGCGGCAGGCCGCGGCGCGAGCGCGGCAGCATCCCGCTCTTGCGTCGCGATCAGTTCCTCGAAGCTGCAAGTCGCGCCTTCGACCTGATTGAGACCGACGCGCGTCGTCGTCCGGGCTGCTTCGCTTGTGATGACGGCATCGGCCGAAGCAGGTTCGTAGATCACGACCGTGGCGCCCGCATCGGCGATCGTGTGGTCGAGCTCTTCCGGTTTGGCGCGCCAGTTCACAGGCACGATCACAATGCCGACGAACTGGCAGGCCCAATGCAGCGTCGCCATTTCCCAGCGGTTCTGAAGCACGACGATCAACCTGTCGCCGCGTTCGAGTCCGAGGCTCCGCAAACCCGCAGCGAAGCGAGCGATTTGCGCATACCACTGTGAATACGTCAGTTCCACCTCACCGTCGACGATTGCAAGCGCATTCGGATTGCGTTCGACTGCCTGCAGAAACGTTCGTCCCAGATCAAGCATGGCTCACCTCTATCGTGTTGTCGTTATTGCGTCGCCGTGCGGCCACGTCGAGTACGGCCTTCACAATGGGCGTATAGCCGGTACAGCGGCAGATGTGCCCCGACAACATTTCCCGCACTTGTTCCTCGCTCGGATTCGTGGCGCGTTGCAGATAATCGGCGCATGACATCAGGATGCCCGCGGTGCAGAACCCGCACTGAAGCGCGTGGTGCCGCTGGAAGGCCGCTTGCAGATCGCTCAGCGTATTGCCGTCGGACAGTCCCTCGACCGTATCGATGCGCCGCCCGTCGGCCTGCACGGCGAGCAGCAGGCAGGATCGGCATGCCACGCCGTCGACATGCACCGTGCACGCACCACATACGCCGTGCTCGCAGCCCACATGCGTTCCGGTTGCCCCCAGTTCGTGCCGGATGAAATCGGAAAGTAACTCGCGCGGTTCGCATGCACCGCTTCGCTTCACGCCGTTCAGATTCACCGTAATGCTGCACAGCGCCCCTGCCTGATGAGCGTCGTGCAGCGGATTGCCGTTCTTTGCTTGTCTCACATTGCCTCCTGTATCGCTTTCCATCCGAGATGTCGAACGAGATGCCTGCGATGACTCGCGCTCACATGCGCGTCGTCCTGAGCGCCCAGCTTCCACGCAAGATCGTTGAGTGCCGCACGCAGATCGTCACCGGTCAGCCTGGGAAGCTGTTCGACGACGGGCCGATCGGCCACGCCGCCCACGCCAATGCGAATCGAGTCGTCGGTGACGACCGCCGCGCACGCCACCAGCGCGAAGTCGCCGTGCCTCGCAGAGAACTCCGTGAACGCGAAGCGCTCGCCCGGTTTCCTGAGAGGGAAGCGCACGGCCTCGACAAGCTCGTCGGGTTCGCGGGCGGTCATCAGCATCCCCTGGAAGAAGGCATCGGCGGGAAGCCGCCGCTTCATTTTTTGCGAGCGCAGCATCACGTCTCCGCCCAGCGTCGCGAGAACGAGCGGCAGTTCGGCGCTCGGATCCGCATGCGCCACCGACCCGCATACCGTGCCCCGGTTTCTGATCTGAAAATGCGAGATGTAGGGAAACGTGTAGCGCAAGAGCGGCACTTCCTGCTCCAGCGTCTTGCGCCACTCCACGCTGCCTTGTGTCGCTGCGGCCTTGACGACGAGATAACCACCGTCCTCATCGACCTCCACGACATTCAGATCGCCCGTGCGCGACACGTCGACGATCCAGCGCGGCTGCGACAGCCGCATGTTCAGGACGGCCATCAACGACTGGCCGCCGGCCATGATGCGGGCATCCGCGCCGCCGTGATGCAGCGCCTCGAGCGCGTGCTGCGTGCTTTCCGCGCGTAGATAACTGAATGGCGATGGCTTCATGCTTTCCTCCGGAACCGGGCCAGCAGCTTTTGCAACCACGACCCGCCGCCATCGCCGACGGGCTTGCCCGCAGCCTGCCGGCCGAGCGATTCGAAGAGCTGATTCAGCACGACCTTGGCGGCGCCTTCCAGCATTCGGCCGCCGACGGCCGCGACCTTGCCGGAGACCTGTGCTTCGTAGTCGTACGTCAGCAACGTGCCTTTCGCGGTGGGCGTGAGTTCGACGAGTCCCTCTCCCTCGGCTGTGCCGAGCGGCGAGATCCCTGCGCCCGCGAGCCGAAGCCTGCGCGGCGCTTCGATATCGGAGAGGCCGATCCTGGCCTCGAACCGCGCCTTGATCATGCCGACCCCGACCGTGACATCCGCGCGATACTGATTCGCGCCTGTCGTTTCGAGCGCGTTGCAGCCCGGCACCACCCTGGCGAGCGCAGCCGGGTCCATGAGAACCGCGAAGACCGCCTCCGGCGTTGCGTCGAACTCGACCGTGCCTTGCGCCGTGAGCGCCTTACCTGCGCCAGCCGCTTTTTTCTTTGGAGCCGCCGCGCGATACTCGGGCCGCGACGGCTCCGGATCGTCGATCCCGATGAACGCAAGCACCTTCGCTGGCGTGACAGGCAAGCGCACATCCTCGATGCCCAATGCATCTGCGACCGCATTGCCGATGCACGGCGGCGTGCTCATGTTGTTGCCCTCGCCGAGGCCCTTCGCCCCGAGCGGCGTGAATGGCGACCGCGTCTCGAGATGCAGTATCAGCGGGTCCGGAACCTCGCAGGTCGTGGGCATCAGGTAATCCGCGAGCGTGCCCGACTGGAAGCTGCCGTCCGCGCCGTACCTGAACTCTTCGAGCAGCGATGCGCCGAGCCCCTGTGCAAACGCGCCGCGAATCTGTCCGTCCGCGAGCGCGGGATTCAGCAACGTGCCGGCATCGTGGGCGGTCACGTAGCGGTCGATTCGGATACGGCCTGTCATGCGGTCGATCTCCACGGCGCACATGTCGAATGCGAAGCCGTAGCAGGCCGACGTGTTGATCCGGTCGTGCTCGTCGGGCGGTTCCATGTTCGGAGGCGTCCAGAAGACCGTTTCGCGCAGGCCGGGCTCCTCCCCGTCAGGCAAAAGCGCGGGCGCCCAATGCGGTGCGTTGCTCGCCGCGCGATTGAACGGCAATGCGCTTGCTTCGTCGCCCATCGGCACGATGCGGCCGCCTTCGAACGTGATCTGCTCCGGCGCGCAACCGAACTGCTTCGCGACGATGCGCGCGAGCTTGTCTCTCACGCGCATGGCCGCCAGATGAACGGTTCCCGCCACGGCCCCGGCGAAGCGGCTGGAGTAGTTCCCCGACGCCACCGACCACGCGTCCTTGTGCGTATCGAATTCGACGTTGACGACGATGTCGGCCGGGTCGAGCCCGAGCACGTCGGCCACGACCTGCGCGCACACGGTCATATGCCCTTGACCAGCGGGTGTCGACGCCACGGTGACGACCACGCCGCCCAGCAGGTCGACGCTCACGGTCGCACTGGCGATCGCGCCGTTCTTCGGACCGGCCTTGCGCCGCGCCTCCACCGGCAGCACGGTCGAGATATAGCCCATGTTCGACACCGAAGGCTCGATGATCGCCGCGAATCCGATGCCGTAAAGTCGCCCCTCTTTGCGCGCGGCATCGCGCCGTGCGGCCAGCTCATCGAAACCGCCATCCGACAGCGCGCGTCTCAGGGCTTCCTGATAGTTGCCCGAATCGTAAAGCGCGCCTGATGGCGTGCGATACGGAAACGCGTCGGCGGGGATGAAGTTGCGCCGGTAGACCTCCACGATGTCGAGCTTCAGCTCGATCGAAATGCGCTGCACCAGTCTCTCCAGCGCGAAGTAGACCTGCGGGCCGCCGAAACCGCGCACGAGGCCGGTCGGCGTCTTGGTGGTCAGCGCTACGCGGTTACGCACGAGCAGGTTGGGAATCGCATACGCGCCCGTGAGGCAGCCGTGCATCCGATAGAAAGTAGCGGGCTCTGGCGCACGGAGATAGCCGCCGCAGTCCTCGATCTGATCGTAGGAGAGCGCCGTGATGCGGCCATCGCGCTCGACAGCGGCCTCGAGCTTAGTCAGACGCGCGGTCGCCGACGTGGCGGCGCTCAGATGCTCGAGCCGGTCCTCGACCCACTTGACCGGCGCGCGCGCCTTGCGGGATGCAAGACACATCAGCACTACGTAGGGAAAGACGGCCTGCTTGACGCCGAAGCTGCCGCCCGAGTCGCGCGGCGCCTTGTGCCGCAATCGGTTGGCGGGCAGCTTGAGCGCCATCGCCATGACCGCGTGCAGCGAGAACGGTCCCATGAAGTTCGACGTGACCTCGTAACCTTCGTTGCCGGCCAGATGCTCCGCGACGACCACGGCGCATTCGATCGGCGTGCAGGTATTGCGCGGGTAATGTGCTTCGAGCGTCACCCGATGAGGCGCCTTCTCGAATGCCGCTTCGGGGTCGCCATAGCGAAAGCGGCGGTCGCTCACGACGTTCGAGCCGACCTTCGGATGCAGGACAGGCGCATCGTCGGCGATGGCTGCCTCGATCGACGTGACGGGCGGCAACGGTGAATAGTCCACCTTGATGTGCTCGAGCCCATCCTCGGCCTGTGCCCGCGATTCCGCAACGACCACGGCCACGGGTTCGCCGCTGTAACGCACACGGTCGATCGCGAGCGCCCAATGCTCCATCGGCGACTTGACACCCACGACGAAGGGCTGAGACCAGGCGCGTACATCGTCGCCGGTCAGAACGGCATGCACGCCTTGCTGCGCGAGCGCGCCCGCAACGTCGATGCTTTTGATCACGGCGTGGGGATGAGGAGATCTGAGCACGGCCGCATGCAGGGTGCCGGGCTTCACGGCGATATCGTCGCCGTAGCGGCCACGTCCGGTGAGGATGGCTGCATCCTCGAGCCGTTCCATCGGCCGACCGACATGGCGATGTAATCGCCGCCCGTCGTTCGATGGTTCGACGGTTGGTGCTGGGCGAGCTTCCTTTTCGAGGAGGAGCCCGGTTTCGTGTTCGCTCACGCGTGTCTCCCGCATGGATGAATCTGTCTTCACATGGATGCTGATGCCTTGCTTGCCGTGCGCTTCGAGGCAAGTCAGCATGCTCCGTTGACTTCAATGTAAAGCCGGATATCCCGAATCGTTTTACCCGGAGATCGGGCGATTTACCCTGGAGTCTGATGCTTTCTCGATGATCGTCTTCGGACGCGGGCAGCAGCGGTGACCACGCGCATCGCGTGCATCGAATGTTGAATCGAATGTTGTCGCGGGAAGGGGACGTTCGGGCGAGCGGCCGTCATTTCCGAAAGCTCGACTGCACTTTCGGGCCACGAATGGACGCCTATATCTGCACCTCACCGCGATCGTCGTAGAGTTCGACCACGCGGCGGTATTCGCTCGGCGTGATGCCGAGATGTTGTCGAAAAAACCTGGAAAAATGCGCTGGGGCTGAGAATCCGAGATCGTATGAGATGTCGGTCAATGACGTCTTTGCGGACGCCAGATCCCTGATCGCACTCTCCATGCGCAATACATTGAGGTACACGTTTGGCGTGACCCCGGTGCAGCGATGAAACAAGGCGAAGAAATGGGCGCGTGACAAGCCGCAGTGTTCTGCGAGCCTGTTCATATCCGGCTCGCCTCCCGTATTTTCGCGAAGCCAGGCGATCGCACGGCGAATGCGCGGATCGCTCGGGCGGCGGCTGGCGAACTCCATTTGCCGTGACAAATCGGCCCAGCTCCGGTCGGGGTCGATCACCGAGATCATCACCTCGCAAAGAAGCCCCTCCAGCCGCTCGGATGCAATGCTGTCGGACCACCACATTTCCAGCGCAAGCTCCTCCGACAGCTTGCGCGCATGCGCCGACATCCGCACACAAGCCTGCGGGAAAAATTGCGGATGACCGCTGCCGCCCAACGGATGCTGGATATCCGTGAGCCAGTCTGGTTCGATGTACATCGCCAGAATGACCGTATGCTGCTCCGAGTTCGCATTGTGCTTATAGGCGTGCGGTTCCCAGGGATTGACGAGTACTGCTGTGTCGGCCGTGAGCGGCTGCATCTCATCATGCACGGCGAAGAACGTGTCAGGCCCCGCCGCCTTGATGAGCAGATGGCAGTGGTGATGTGCATGGTGAACGAGGGGCGCATCCATATCCAGCAGTGCGACCCGCCCGAATCTGCCCTGGTAGATTTTTATCGCGCTCGACACTCTTGCGGCCTCTCACAAAACACATCTGGCTTTGAGCCCGGTCGTCATCCTGAGGCACTACTCAGTTACCCGTGAAGGTTGCCTTGCGCTTTTCATGAAACGCCTCGACGCCCTCGCGAAAGTCTTCCGAGCTGCGAAGCCGGCTGTAGCTGTGTCCTTCCAGCTCGATCGCAATCGAAAGCGGAGCGTCCTCTGTATCGTTCAGCAGTTTCTTCGCGGTGCGTTGAGCGAGCGGAGAAAACGCGATCAGTTCGCGAACGAGTGCATCGGTTGCAGCTTCGAGATCGCTATCGGCTACGCACTCCGTCGCGATACCCCAATCGTACGCCTGCTCGCCAGGAATGCGACGCGAGCGCATGACGATATCCTTGGTCCGCCCGATGCCGACCATTTTCTGCAGACGTGCCGAGCCGCCCGAGCCGGGGATTTGCCCGAGTTTCTGTTCGGGCAGCGCGTAAAGGGTCGTCTCGGTGGCGATGCGGAAATCGCAGGCAAGCGACAACTCGAAGCCGACGCCGAAGCAATAGCCCCGATTGGCGGCAATCACGGGCTTACTGCAGCGAGCCGGCGAAGCGATGTTCCAGGCAAGCTTCGACACATGCTCCGGCGATGACTCGATAAATCCCTTGATGTCGCCGCCGCTCGAAAAATGTTCTCCGACGGCGCGCACGACAATCACGCGTACTTTGGGATCGTCATCCAGGGCCTCGAACACCACGCGGAGTTGTTCGCGCTGCAGCATCGACACGATATTGAAGGGCGGGCGGTCAAGAATAATGTCGGCACGCGAGCCCGCCTCGTTAATTTCGACGCGAAAGCCATCAAGGTCTGCGAGCAACTGATGCGCTTTATGGATGAGCTGATTCATGAAGGTTCCTCTTCTCCGGCTAGATTAATCAGGGTTATCACGGATCCGACACCGATGGTTCAGATATAGCAGACACTCGCGAGGAGAGTTTTGATGATTCGAGTATCGAGTAATGCCTGTCTTCCTGCTTACCCGTGATTCCGGTCACTTACCCTGGAGTCTGATTTTGCGCGTCGCGGTTGAGGGTATGCGGCGCTCGGTTAAGCTGAGCATCATGAGGCGCGGATGAAGTGAAGAACACACTCTGAATTTTAGCGACGCTGTTTAACTTTATGAATTATGCGGGCTCAGTTGTATCCGGGAACACAGCAAGTTGTGATATAGGCCAGATATTTTCAAAGGCTCATCTGAATCACGATCTCTTGAGATTATCTTGTGATCCATGGTTTCGTTTATCTCAGATTCGTGAAACACGCTTCACCTCGTATAGGTGAAATTCTGATAGATTCGCGCTCGCATCTCGATGCAGGGCTGTGATGCAGAATAGGCGCAAAGGCCACAACGACAGGACCTGAATACGATGGACGACCCAGAATCGCTTTCCCTGACACTGCCCGACGACACTAAGGTCTCTGCGCTTCTCCAAGTGCCGGAGGACGCGCGAGCCGTCTATGTCTTCGCGCACGGTGCCGGTGCGGGCATGCAGCACGCCGGCATGTCGTCATTGGCCGAGGCGCTTGCGGCGGCCCATGTCGCCACACTGCGCTACCAGTTTCCGTACATGGAGCGGGGCTCCAAGCGGGTGGACTCGCCGGCCGTGGCACATGTTGCCGTGCGGGCAGCCGTCGCGGAGGCACGCCGGCGGCTGCCAGCCCTGCCGCTGTTCGCGGGCGGCCGGTCGTTCGGCGGCCGCATGACGTCCCAGGCCCAAGCCATCTCCCCGCTCGACGGCGTGCGTGGCCTCGCGTTCGTCGCGTTCCCGCTGCACCCGGCGGGCGCGCCCGGCGTGGAGCGGGCACAGCACCTGGCGGACGTCACGGTGCCGATGCTCTTCCTGCAGGGCACGCGCGACAAGCTGGCCGAGCTTCACTTGCTGAGGTCTGTCGTCGAGACGCTGGGGCCGCGCGCCACGCTGCATGTGGTGGACGACGCAGATCATTCGTTCCACGTGCGCGCGTCCTTCGGCCGGACCGACGCGGAGGTCGTGCTCGAACTGGCACGGACGATGGCGGCGTGGTTCTTCGCCGAAGGAGACTTCGTGCGCGTTACCTGAGCAAGCGCAGGAATGCTTGTAGCAGAGTCGGGACGGCGAGCCGGCGAACTCGCCGTGCTGCACTCGCCCGCTCAATCCCTTAGCTATCCGCAGATGGTCTGTCGCATAGCCAAGCACACCACTCCCGCTTTCACGGAAACCCGAGCGGCTATGGCCGGATCTCTGTCGAGGCCTCTATACACAGCCATTCGCGAAGGATACGCACTGGCCCGCCCTGCTGATCGCGCTTTGAACAAAAAGCGAAGGTGGCGTCAGTCTTGATAAAACCGAGCGGTGCAATCAATCGTTCTTGCGATATCTCGCGCTCCACAAGCAATGCAGGGGCGATCGCAACGCCAAGACGCGCGGCGGCTGCTTCCAGGAGCAAAGACAAGTGATCGAAGCGACGGCCGATCGCGAACAACGATGGGTCCAGCCTATTACTCGCCGCCCATGCTTCCCACGCGTGCGGACGCGAACTGGTATGGAGCAAGGGTTGGCCGACCAGATCGTCCGGTCCCTTAAAACGAGGGGCCCAATCCGGCGCACACACGGGACCAATTGTCTCGTCAAAGAGGCTGACGGCGTCAACATCCGCTGGCCAGCTTTCACCACTGACGACCAGGCAATCGATGATCTGCTTCTGAAGGTCCTCTAGGGTTCCGCTCGTCTGCAGGCGCACCCGCACGTTTGGATGGGTCGCCTCGAACCGCTCCAGGCGCGGAATGAGCCAGTTGGACAGGAAGCTCGCTGGCGCTCCCAGCACAATCTCGGCAATTTGCGCCTGTTCCACAAGCTCTTCGCAACAGGTTTGCAACTGCGAAAAGATCTGATCAGCAGCCTGCTTGAGACGCTGTCCTTCAATCGTCAAACGAACGCCGCCCGCGTGGCGGACGAAGAGCGATTTGCCGAGCCATTCTTCCAGTTGCCGGACCTGGTGGCTCACGGCACTGTGAGTAACATGAAGCTCGCGTGCTGCCGCCGAGATATTCAGGTGTCGGGCTGCGGCGTCGAACGCGCGGAGTGCATTGAGGGGTGGCAGTCGGCGCATCTGGCTAGGGTGTCAATTTAATTCACGTCATTGTGCACAAATTGGTCGCTACCGGGAAAATGCGCCGGCCCCTACAGTAGAGGCCGTGATGATGAGCAACCAGGCGTGCTTTGAAACTGCGTGTTCTGAACCCGTCAGCGCCCATCGATTCTCGTGGAAAAAAAAGGCCCACCTTAAATGAACGACAAATACATTCCCCTGGCTAACCAGAAAGTAGTCTATGAGACGCTGTTGACGGCCGACAGTTACGTCGTCGCTCAGACCACCGTCAAGCCGGGCGGCGAGACACAGTGGCACCACCACACCCATGTGAGGGACCGATTTCTTGTTGTACAGGGCGTTTTGACCGTTGAGACAAGAACGCCCGAAGGGATTGTCAGTCGACAAGTACGTGACCATTACACTGTGGACCAAGGTGTCGTGCATCACGTTAAGAATGAAACGGCTGACGACGTCATTTACGTTATGGTGCAGTCGGGAGGAGCAAGCGACATCGTGCTCGCTTGAACGCGTCCGACAAAAAGCGCGGTGCAATTCGTATAAATCGAGGGCCAAAGGGCTCACGGTTGAGGCACAGCTTCGGCCGTTGGGTATGCGCGTTATCGGGGTCTATCCCGGACCCATCGACACACCGATGAGTGCCCGCATCTCATTGCCCAAGATATCGCCCGACCAAGCGGAACGGATGACTTGTTTCATGGCGAAGTAGCTGAGACATTCATTCAGAAGTTTGCGTTGCTGTCGTGACAGATGACCTTTCTGGAAGCGGCGGCGCGCCGTCCATAAGCGCGTGCGCCCGCTTCGAAAGCGGGCGGTTACGCAAGAGCGCAAACGTAGCTGATCGCCGACGCGAACAACGTGACGTCGACATTCCCGCCCGACGCTATGCAGTAAAGCTCTTGGAGTACGACGCGGGGTCGGTCGTGACCACAGTCCTTGCCTAAAGCCGCGTGACTGGAAATCTGCGCGGAAAACAAAGTCACCGCTGTCTGCAGCACGCGGCGCGCTCGCTGTGACACGAGCGCGCTGCTTCATGCGCCGAATGCCTTCGTGAGCGCAGGCACGCTCAGCACCGCCGTGTAGTACCCCATGAACTGCACGCCGGTATTGAAGCCGAAGTTGCGCGACAGCAAACCGCCGAGCAAGCCTACGCTCAGAATCACGAGAAGCCCGAGCAACTGCCCTTCCCACACGCTGATGACGACGATCAGGCCGACGAACGTCGCGATGATCGCCTCGTGACTCAGCTTCCTTGCGACGAACGAAGCCGCACGATGCGCGTAGTTCATCGACAGCGGATACGCGACGAGCGCGGCAAGCACGACCGCGAGCAAGCCGAAGCCGAGGAACTGCCATGTCGTCATCAGCGTGTGCAGATTGTTGATGTGACCCGTGGCCGTATCGACGAAAAAGCGCGGCGGTGCGTTGAAGAGCGGCGCGGCCGGTCCCGCCGCAACCGGACTCAACGGCAGCCCGAACGCGATCAGCGGAATCAGCGCTTCGGCGATGTACGTCGCTTCGGTCACGCCGTTGCGCGCGGAGATCACGGTCGTCAATCGGTGATACGCATGCTTCACGCGTGAGCCGACGAGCTCGCCGAGCACGACCGTCATCGCGACCGGGCTGAACACGAACGTCGCGCTCGATATGGCAGCGGTCGCCGCAACCCAGCCGCGTTGCTGGCCGTCGAGCACTTTCATCGGATTCGGGAAGTAGCCACTCCAGCCCTTCACGTCCGGCGCGAGCGAGAACGTGCGCACGCGTTCGCGGCGCATGCGGGCGCGATCGGCCGGCGAAAGAATCGAAAAGAGATCGGCGATGAGCGGCCCGATCGCGATGCCGAGGAAGTAGCTCACGGAGAGCTTCACGCCATACTTGCCCGTCAGCGCCTGCAAGCCGACGATCACCAGCACGAACGGCACGAGCAGGAATACCGAAGCCCATCGCCCCGACGAGAAGTACGCGATGAAGATCGATGCCGCGAGGAACACCCACGGCGCGGCCTTCGTGATGACCGGCCCGAACGGTGCAAGCAGCACGGCAAACAGCACCGCGAGCGGCACGGCGACGAAGGCCGCGACGATCGCGCCCGAGATCATCTTGCGCAACGCGATATGCGGCACGCCGAGATTGCGCAGCATCGTCGCCTGTTGCAGCAAGGGCGTCGCGAGCGTATCGCCGGGGATGCCGAGCAAGGCGGTCGGAATCGCGTGCGTCATGTGCTTCGACACGGCGCCCGCCATGAAGAACGAGAACACGCCGACGGGCGGCACGCCGAGCAGCACGACAAGCAAGGTGAGCGGCGCGAGCGTCGTGGTTTCATCGGTGCCGGAGATGAGGCCGATGCCCGAGAACACGATCGCGCCGATCAGCCCCATGCCGAGCGCGACGAGCAGTTGAGTGACGAACGGTTCCATCAATGTGCCCCTTCGCGCTTTTCGTACTCTGCGAACAGCTCGTACAGGCCGAGCTCCTTCATCTCCGCGACGACCGCGGGCGGCAGATCCGCGACACGCCCAAGCCCGCCCGCTTCGCTCGCGAGCTGCCTGAGCACCTCTTCGCGACCGGCCGCGCCGTGCGCTTCCTCGATCACTTCGCGCTTCGGCTTGAAGAGCCTCGCGCACACCGCACCGGCGACGAGACAGCCGCCGAGGCCGACGAGCATCGCGTAGGCACGCGCCATCGCGGCGTCGGGCACGTATGCCGCGAGCACGCGATTAGCGATCGCAAACGCGCCGTAGCTCATCGCGATGCCGAGCACGACCGACCACGCGAGATGCCGCGTATCGACCGTATCGCCCCAGATTTCGACGAGCTGAAAGTCCGCTCTGTCCGCGCTCTTCGATGACGCATGACCGCGCTCGTGCGCGGCGAGTTGCTGCTCCATGTCTCCTCCTTTGATGGAGTTTTTAGATGCACTGCTGTTCTTGCCGAAGCCGCTTTGCTTCGAGCGCACGCGCCACACGCGATGACGTATCGCGTTTCAACGCACGCGAAATGAACGCGCCCGCCTCCGCGAGCTTCATCAGATCAATGCCTGTTTCGATGCCCATGTTCTCGCACAGGTAGACGATGTCTTCCGTCGCGACATTGCCCGTCGCGCCCGGCGAATAAGGGCATCCGCCGATGCCCGACACGGAGCTGTCGAACACGGCGACGCCGCGTTGCAGCGCCGCGTGCACATTCGCGGCGGCCATGCCCCACGTATCGTGAAAGTGACCCGCCAGCGCATCGACGGGCATGGAGTCGATGCACGCATCGAGCATCGCCTGCGTCTTCGACGGCGTGCCCGCGCCGATGGTATCGCCGAGACTGATCTCGTAGCAGCCCATGTCGAACAGTTTCTTCGCGACACGCGCGACGGCCTGCGGCGCGATCTCGCCTTCGAACGGACAGCCGAGCACGCACGACACATAGCCGCGTATGCGCACGTTCGCGTCGCGCGCGGCGGCAATCACCGGCGCAAAGCGCGCGATGCTCTCGTCGATCGAGCAATTAATGTTCTTCTGCGAGAACGATTCGGAGGCCGCCGCGAAGACCGCGATTTCATCGACATGCGATGCGAGCGCTGCTTCGAGTCCTTTCATGTTGGGCACGAGCGCGGCGAGCGTCGTGTTCGTCGCGCGCGCCTTGTCGCGCACGCGCTCAAGCACCTGCGCGCCATCGGCCATCTGCGGCACCCATTTCGGCGACACGAACGATGCGGCTTCGACATAGCGCACGCCCGCATCGATCAGGCGTTCGATGAGTTCGGCCTTCACTTCCGCCGATACAGGCGAGGGTTCGTTCTGCAAGCCATCGCGCGGCCCGACTTCGACGATGCGCACACGCCTCAGCGTCTCATTCATCGCGCGACCCTTGCAGAAGGCTCATGCCGTAGTCGACGCTCACGTTGCGCGCGGCGACCATCTTCTTCACGACCCAGTCGATGTCCGCGCCGCTCGCGCCCGCGGCCAGCGCGATGTTGCGCGCGTGCAGCGCCATGTGTCCGCGCTGAATGCCCTCGGTCGACAACGCGCGCAACGCGCCCATATTCTGCGCGAGTCCGACCGCGACCGCGATCTCGCCGAGCTCCTGCGCGGACGTGACGTTCATGATCTTCAGCGCGAGCCGCGCAAGCGGATGCGTCTTGGTCGCGCCGCCGACGAGGCCGACGGGCATCGGCATTTCGATGGTGCCGACGAGGTCGCCGTTGTTCGCCACTTCCCACGTCGTGAGCGACGTGTAGCGTCCGCCGCGGCTCGCGTACGCATGCGCGCCCGCTTCGACCGCGCGCCAGTCGTTGCCGGTCGCGACGATGACGGGATCGATGCCGTTCATGATGCCCTTGTTGTGCGTCGCGGCGCGGTACGGATCGATCGCGGCGAAGAGGTACGCATCGACGACGCCTGCGATCACATCCTCGCCCGCGTATTCCTTCGTTTGCAACGTCGCTGCGCTGTAGCGCACTTGCGCACGCGCGAGGCGCAGATCGGCGAGATTGGACAGGATGCGCAGACGCACCTTGCCGCCCGTGATTTCCTCGATGCGGCCCGCGACTGTCTCGGCCATCGTGTTGACGGTGTTCGCGCCCATCGCGTCGCGCACATCGACGATCAGATGCGCGACGACCATCGCGCCGCGCGGCGTATCCGGGAACACGTGCACCTCGATGTCGCGGCAGCCGCCGCCGAGGCCGATCAGCACCTTGTCGCGCGCGTTCGCCATCTCGATCAGCTCGTCCCGGTGCTTTAGGATCGCGAGCCGCGCGCCGTATGGATCCGTCACGCCGACGATCTGCACCTGCGCGCGCATGAGCGGCCCCGTGCTCGACGTGCGAAAGCCGCCCGCCTCGCGCGCAAGCTTCGCCATGTACGACGCCGCTGCGACGATCGACGGCTCCTCGACCGCCATCGGCACGAGCACGTCGCGGCCGTTGATCTGAAAGTAGCCCGCGACGGCCATCGGCAATTCGAACGTGCCGACGACGTTCTCGATCATGCCGTTCGCGGTGTCGAGCGGCAGCGCGCCGGGTTTGGCGAGGAGCGCGTGCTCGGCATCGTCGAGACCCGCCGCCTGCGCGATGTGGGAAAGGCGCTGAGCAGGCGACATCGCGCGGAAATTCGGCAATTTCGAATCGATCATGTGTCTTCCTCTGCTGACTGGATGTGTGTTCTGGGTTTCGCTTGCAACGCTTGCAGCCGCGCGCCGGATGGGCGAATAATAGGCTTACTGTACCCATTGGAAAGGTACAATTCCGGCAAACAGTGAGAAGGCTGTACCCAATACAGCCGAATCACTTTCAGAACAGGTCAAGACGATGCGGCACGAGAAGCCGAGCCTGTCGGCGACACTCGCGGACAATCTCGCCAAACAGATCACCGAAGGCGTCCTGCGTGCAGGCGACAAACTCCCGTCGATCAGGGAATACGCTGAGGCGAACGGTTGCGCGAAGAACACCGTGATCAGCGCGTTCGACATGCTGACGGCCAACGGTCTCATCGAGCCACGGCGCGGCGCGGGCTTTTACGTCGCGAGCGTCGCGAAGCCGCAGCATCAGGACGAGGACGCGCCTACGCTCGATCGCGCGATGGATTCCGTCTGGCTCATGCGCGAACAGTTGCAGAGCAAGCCGGACTTCCTCAATCTCGGCGAAGGCTTTCCGCCCGTTACGTGGCTCGAAGAAACCCGGCTCGATCACTTCCATCAGCGTGTGGTGCGCACTGGCGTTGCATCGCTGTTTCGCTATGGCAGCCGCTTCGGCTATCTGCCGTTGCGCCAGCACTTGCAGCAGAAGCTTGCAGGCTATGAGATCGAAGCCGCGCCGCAACAGATCGTGCTCACGCACGGCGCGAATCAGGCGATGGATATGGTCGTGCGCTACTTCGTGCGCGCAGGCGATACCGTGCTCGTCGACGATCCCGGTTATTACGCGCTGTTCGGCAAGCTCAAGCTGTCGGGCGCGAATATCGTCGGCGTGCCGCGCGGCGTCGACGGACCCGATATCGCCGCGCTCGAAGAGCGCCTGAAGACGCATCGGCCGCGGCTCTTCTTCACGCAATCGGTCGGGCACAATCCGACCGCGACGGACATCAGCGCGGCCAAGGCGCATCGCATCTTGCAACTGGCGGAGACGTACGATCTGATCGTCGTCGAGAACGACGCGCTTGCCGATCTCAAACCGCGCTCGGCCACGCGCATCAGCGCGCTGGATCAGTTGCGCCGCACGATTTACATAGGCAGCTTTTCGAAGTCGGTGTCGGCCGCGCTGCGCGTGGGCTTTCTTGCGTGCGATGCCGATCTCGCGAGCGATCTTGCCGACGTGAAGATGCTCACGCACGTGAGCAGCAGCGAGTACTGCGAGCGCACGCTCGATGCGATCGTGAGCGACGGGCACTTTCTGCGTCACACGAACCGTTTGCAGGAGCGGCTCAAGCGCGCGACGGCGACGGGCGTGGAAGCATTGATGCGTCTGAACGCGACCATCTTCAAGGTGAGCGATCAGAGCCTTTATTTATGGGCGCGTTTGCCGGGGCGCGACGATTCGATCGCGTTTGCAAAAGAGATGCTGGACAAGCACGTCATTCTCGCGCCAGGGACGATCTTCTCCGCGCATGCGAATGGCGTGTCGCCTTGGCTTCGCTTCAATGTCGCGTATCTGGGCGATCCGAGGTTCGAACGAGCGCTAGGATGATTTACTTCGCCATTGACATGACGACTCGTGGTTTCGCAAGCCTTCCAGACCTCGAACTGCACGGGCAGCATCTGATTGGGTCTCAACGCATCTGAAGTGCGAGCCTGATGACCATGAGCCACAGAACAAGGCACGACAACGCGTAGACGATGAATCTCCACATGACAATGTTGACCGTGCAATGAATCGCGCTATGAGCGATGCGCAAACCGACGTATGTCCAGGCGGCATAAAGGTAAGCCTCATCGACCCTTTGAGTAAGTATCAAAGTAAGACAAAGGGCATAGAAAAGTACGGGAAGTTCGAAAAGATTTTTCAGATTGTTGGACGGGCTGTTGATATTGGCGGGAATGACTGAATTCAAAAGCTCGGGCGTGGCCACGCTCTGTGCGTCTATCTTGTTGCCGAGAATATAGACGAGGCGTCTGATGTACATGAACAGCCAAACCATGCCGGTCAAGATAAACATGACAATGACGGGATGAAGGATGAGTTGCTGATTCATCGCCAAACCTCTTCTAATTTTTGAAAAGTGATATAGCGCTGCTTCACGCAGCTTCCCTTGAGACAGGCAGTGCGGCAGCCGTTCAACATGATGGGACAGGCCGATGCGACAGATAAACTGATGCATCAGCCCAGCGGAGGGATACAGCGACCAACCTGTATCAGCGCGTTGATTCAGTGTAGGCGATCAATGCGTTTTCACGCACTAGCCAGCGCGATCAGGCGCCTTCTCTTCGTCGTTGCAACAATCCGACTGCGTGTCGGCATGCATGAGCGGCCTCATGTTGCGGTCCGGGAGATGACCGATGATCCTCATTTCACCCTTCCTTGCGATGGTCGTTCTCTACAGCTTGGAATCGAGGAAGCCTTGCAGAGAGTGTTAAATCACTTCGCCGCTGCAAACTGACAGCTCCGCCGGTCAGTCGTCTTTCCAGATGCGAATCTCGTCGCGCACCGTATGAACGCCATCAAGCGAACAAACCGCGTCGTATGCGGCCTTTTTTGCGCGTGCCGACGATACGGTTCCTCGCAGCGTCACCGTGCCGTCGGCAATCAGCACTTCGATGGCGTCTGCTTCGATATCGGCCGCCCGGCGCAAGGCCGCGTGAATATCCGTAACCGCCTGCATTTGCGTCTGCCGGTCGCTCACCCGCAACAGGTTGACTATTCCCGTGACGCCGGTCAGACGCGCGACGGCGCGCTCTGCAAGCTTTCTCTGGAAAGACCAGGGCATCTGACCGGTCAATGTGACACAGCCAAGCCGACCTCGACATCGATGGCGTCGGCGGGAAGGCATGCCTCCCATTTCAAGGATGAGCGAACGTCCGAAGTCAATTCGGCGTCGGTGCGCCGAGCGTCAGGTAACAGTTCCACGACCAGGCAGTCGCTTGCCGCGGCAACGCCTGGCAGGCCCCGAATGAGCTCGCATGCTGCCACCTTCCTGGCATAGCTTGCGACGATTCCCCGCAACGTCACGCGTGCGTCGCGGACATCCACCAACACCGCTTCCGAAGCAAGGAGCGGGTCGCGCCGAAGCGCGTTGATCGCCTCGACGAACAGGGCATTGTCGGATTGCGGCGAGCCTTCAGTTGCAAGATGCCCTTTTGGGAACATGATCGGGCCGGGTGCGGCGGCCTCCGCTGCGCGCATAGTCATCGTGCTCATGTCAGTCGTCCTCGCCGCATTCGACTTTCAGGTCGAGCCACGCCGAATGGTCACGGCTGTGTCCGCGTTGGTGTTCGATTCGCATTTGACTCTCCTCTTCGGTTCGCACGCCCTTGAGGACCGCGCGACGCTCGTATGGAGAATGACCATCCGCTTTGCGTCAGAACGCTGTGTGCTCCCGTCGCGCCACGGCCGCAATCCGCTCGAACAAAGCCTGAAATGCCCTTGCTTGGTCTACGCCGAGCCGCCATCGTCTATCCGCCCGGTGATAAAAGCATCCCACCGTCGTACTCTTTCCGGTTGACCCACATCAAGTGGACCGAGCCTTCGAAGGCGGGTCCCGCCTCGCATGGTGAACCGGACGCAACCGCTCTTCTTCCCGACTCCGCTGCTGTCGCGCGCTGCGGCGCGCCATCGCGCGCGCGGCGGCTGTCGGATGGTGACGGTGAACCAGCAGGCAGCCGCCACCCTTCGGCCTGATGACGCGAGCCGGCGTGCGTGCATCCCACAGCATGCGAAGCATCTCCGCCACGAGCGGACCGGCGAACAACCCGATCAGCCCGGATGCGGCAACACCTCCGAGGATACTGACCAGCGCGAGGACGAACGGCATGCGGATCGCGTTGCCGACGACTACCATGCGTATGACATTGTCGATCAGGCTCACTACCACTGCGCCCCATAGCAACAGTCCGACGCCGCCCCACAGGTTTCCATCCACGAGCAGAGCAACGCCAGTGGGCAGCCAGACGAACAGCGCCCCGAATGGAACGAGCGCGGCGAGCATGGTGAGCAGCGTAAGCAGGACGGGCCCGTCCGCGCCTGCCGCCCAGTAGCCTATGCCCGCCACGGCCGCCTGTCCGATCGCGGTGATGGGCACGCCGACGAGCACCGCGCGCGTGACACGTCGAAGCGATGCCACGTAAAGCTGGAGCCTCGGACCGATGAGCGGCTCCAGCAACCGATGCGCCTTCACGATCAGCGATTCACCGTGCCGATAAGTGAAGTAGAGCGCAATGAACGTAAAGCCGAATTGGAGCGCGTTTTGACCCGCGAGACGCCCCGCCTTCGGAAGAGCGCTCAGCCATCCGTTGCGCAGGGCTTCGACTTCTGCGCTCCATGCAGGCATCTCGCGTGTCAACTCGGACAGCTTCGGGCCGACGACAGGAATATCCGCGACTATCGCCACGAGCCGGTTCGGCTCGCCTCCGCTCCAAGCGACGAGCCGACGAACGACGTCGACGACTTCACGCGTCAGAGGCACCGTAATGGCAATCATCGCCCCGATGATGACAATCGCGACTGCCACGGTCGTCGCAAGCGCGCTCAGCGAGGCCCGTCCACCCAGGCCCTGGCGCACGATGACGAACAACGGCCAGGTCGCATAGGCGAGAATGAACGACCACAATACGGGGCCGATGAACGGGCGGAACACCACGATGCCCAACGCGAGGATCAGGATGACGGGGAGCCACGAGGCGTCGAAAACAGGCGGTTTCTTTTGCATCTCGATGTCATCGCCTTCGCTCAGGCACCTTCGTCGAGCGTATGAAAAAGCTCGTCTTCCTGCGCGCAGTGCATTCGAACGACGGCATCGAGGACGTAAAGAAGCCGTTGCAGCTCTCGCATGCCCTCTTCGTCCGGTCCTTCAGCCGGAAGGTCCGCCGCTATGCGCTGCAACACGTGAATGGTGCGAAAGATCTCCGCGTGGGTGCCGCTCATCGCGGCCAGGGGATCTTCACCGGCGAGTCTGCTGGCGAGGTCTGGGTACAGATGGACATCGTCCTCCTTTTCGTGCGGAAGCAGAACGCGCAGCAGAAGCTCGTTGATTCGGGCAAGCTCGGCCGGCACCGATTGCCTCGGAAGCTCCGGCAGCGCTTCGGCGAGACGCCTCAGCTCGCCCAATACCGGCTCCAGATTCATGTGGGCGGCCTGCAAGCGACTTGCATCGCCTCGCGGCAGCACCTGGTGATGCGATCCGGGTCTCATGCGCAGAACGCGAAGTGCGTTACCGATCACCGCAATGTCTATGACCTCCTGCAATACCGCGCCGTAGGGCGGACTCAGATAGCCGAGAGCGGCCACGATCATCGCCGCGATCGATAGCCCCATCCCTGCCGTGCCGCTTTGTATCGCGATGCGCCGGCATCGTCGGGCAATTTCAAGTCCGTCCACGAGGCGGTCGAGCCGATCGGTCAGAAGCACGATATCGGCAGCCTGCGCGGATGCCGCCGCACCCCGGGCGCCCATTGCCACGCCGATGTCGGCGGCGGCGAGCGCGGGCGCATCGTTGATCCCGTCCCCGACCATGACGACCACGCCGTGCTCGCGCGCCGACCGGATCAACGCGAGTTTGCCGCCCGGCGTCTGTTCCGAATGAATCTCACTGACTCCGAGACTCGCGCCGATGCTTTCCGCGACGTCCCTTCGATCACCCGTCAGCAGGGCGATTCGCGAGACTCCTGCGCGTCTGAGCAGGCGTAATGCGCGGGGCGTGTCGAGCCGGATGGGGTCCGCGAGCCTGAATGCGCCAACCATCACGCCGTCGACGTCGACGAAGACCGCCGAACCGTCTTCGTGGCCGAGACGACGCAAGAACGCGGCGCTCCACGGTGCAGCTTGCGCCTGGGCCGCTGCATGCGTGAACGAACCGATCGCCACGACGGACCCGTCGACGGTGCCGATGAGTCCCGCTCCCGGACACTCGGTGACCTGCGATGGCGCACTGAGCGCGAGACCGCGCTCGCGCGCCGCCAGCGTAAGCGCGTGCGCCACGACATGGCACGACGCCTGCGCCAGGGAAGCGGCCAGATGCAACGCACGTTCAGGCTTGATGCCGGGACTGCTCTCGATTGCGACCAGCCGGGCTCGACCACTCGTCAACGTGCCGGTCTTGTCGAAGAAGAGGATTTGCGCTTGCGCCAGACGCTCGATTGCGTCGCCGCTCTTGACCAGCACGCCATGTTTTGCGCAAGCGGACATGCCCGAAACGATCGCGACCGGCACCGCGAGTAATAACGGGCATGGCGTGGCGACAACGAGAACCGCCAGTGCGCGGATTACATCGCCTGTCGCGATCCAGCACGCGCCCGCGATCAGGAGGGTCACGGGGACGAAGAAGATCGCGTATCGGTCTGCCAGACGTGCGGTCGGACTGCGTGTCTTCTGCGCCGCTTCGACCATACGGACGATCCCGGCGAACGTGCTGTCGCACACGGTCGCCGCCGCGATCATCTCGAAAGGGGCGCCGGCATTCAACACGCCGCTCTGCACGCCCTCGCCGGCGCTTCGCGACCTGATGGCCGCCTCGCCGGTGAGCGCTGACTCGTCGAGTTCTGCGCGATGCGCCAGCGCTCCGTCGGCGGGCACTCTTTCGCCCGCCCGCACGAGCAGGCGATCTCCCGCGCAAATCGCTTCCGGGTTCACCTGACGCCATTCGCCCGCTTCGTACCGGTTGGCGAAGTTCGGAGCAAGCTTGAGCAACGCCGTCATCTCGGCGCCCGCACGGGCCTGCGCGAAAGCTTCGAGCGCGCGCCCGCCTGCCACCATCATTGACACCACCGCTGCGGTAAAGAATTCGCCGGTGGCCGCCGCGACAATCATCGAGAAGAGCGCCAGCACATCGATGCCGACCTCTCGTCTACGCAACGCATTGACCGCCGAAATGCACAAGACCACGCATGAAGGCACGACACACGCAAGCCAGATTGCATGTGCCATGCCCACCATGCGAGTCATGAAGAGGACTCCGCCAGCTGCAAGGCCGAGCGCCGTCATGCCAAAGATGCAAACGTGGAACGAGGGGTATTTTTTCAGCATGACATTCGACGCCATACCTCGCCCACAATCGGACTCAGGCGCGCCGCTTCTCTTCGAGTATCGTCTGGCGCGTGCTGACGTGGGACAGCTCCACGAGATAATCGCCGATGAATTGCAACAAGTCGTCCTCCGTGACCACGCCGACGAGACTGCCCGCGTCGTCGATCACGGCAATGCGTCGAACGCCGAGCCGTCGCATGCGCCGTGGCAGGCAAAAGCCGTCTTCCCATTCGAAGGCTGTCACGACGGGCGAGGTCATGATGTCCGCGACGAGAACCGATCCCGGCTCGATTTCTTCGGCCACTACGGAAATGGCGATGTCGCGGTCAGTGACAATGCCGAGGGGCGCGATGCGATCATGCTTGTTCTCGACAACCACGACGTCCCCGACATGGCTTGCTCGCATGAGCTTCGAAGCCTCCAGGACCGTTGTGTTGCGATCGCATGTCACCACGTTAAGCGTGCAGATTTGGCCGGCGCGCATGGTCACCTCGAGTTGGGCGTAAGGACTGGGTTCGTCATTCAAGGATCACGTGATCGAGTCGATCGGGGTAGCCGGAACGTGCATCTCTTTCCGCTAAGCGGCCGGCATCACCACGGGAAACTCGAGGTGCGAGACAACCTTTTTCACGCCCTCCACGTTCTCCGCCGCGATGCGAGCGGCCTGGCGTTCCTCCTCACTCATCACGACACCCCAGAGATGGACGACGCCTTCCTTCACGATGACGTTCTCCGGTGCGACCGCCCAGCGCTGGCCCTTCATGGCAAGCACTATGGCGTTGCGTATCCAGGCATCGTTGTGATCAACCGGCGCGGGTGGCTCGGGGGCCAGGGTGACGATCGCGCGCAACAGGTTGGCGCGGCTGATCAGGCCAACGACCTTTCCGTCGCGCATGACAGGCACCCGCTTGATGCGCCGCCGCTCGAGCAGCTCGGCGAGTTCCGCAACGGTGCAGTTCTCGTTGACGGTCACGACCTCCGTCGACATGACGTCCTTGACCTTGCCTGCGTGTTCCTTGACGTACTGGCTTGCAAGTTCCCGCGTCGAAGAAAGAAGCTCGAGCCACCACGCGCGATGTTTGAAGCCGGTGCCAATCTCCTGCCGATGCAGCAAATCGCCTTCGGTCACCATGCCGACGAGCCTGCCGGTCTCGTTGATCACCGGCATTCCGCTGATGTGCCCGAGCACCATCGTTCTTGCGGCGTCGCGCACGGTCATTTCCGGGTCGGCTGTGATGACGGACGTCGTCATGATGTCGGCTGCTCGCATGCTCATCCCCTTCGAGAAAGTTGGCGCCGTCGCCACGACGGCATCGGGCCGCGGAATGCCGCACGGCTTTGCGCCATTGTTCGCCTAGCCGCATCTCACGCGCTTGACCGAGATCAATTCGATCGCACACTCGACGAGACAGCGAGCGATGCGCACCATCAACACTGGCTTGACCTGGGTCAGCCAACATCGCCTTTATCTACGGTTTGATACCGGGGTGAGCTTTCGTTTTCCACAGGAGGCCGCTGATGCTGATCATTGCCGCGTTTATCTCGACGGTCTTTCTGTATAGCCTCATGTCCCGGGCGCTCGAGCGAACGGTCCTCACTGCACCCATGCTGTTCACGGCGCTTGGCGCGCTCATGTCTCTTTCGCATGAAGCACTGAACGAGCTCGCGCTCGACCGCAAGGATCTGCTCCTGGTTGCCGAACTGGGACTCGTGATGACACTCTTCGCCGACGCTTCGCGAGTCAGTCCCGGCATGCTGAAGGGTGAGACCAATTTGCCCGCGCGCCTGCTGAGCACCGGCATGTTGCTCACCATCGCGCTCGGCGTGCTGTGCGCGATGGTCGTTCTCGGGACGCTGAGCTGGTGGGAGGCAGGGATCCTGGCTGCCATTCTTGCGCCAACCGATGCAGGGCTCGGGCAGGTCATCGTCAATAGCCCGCGCGTGCCACCACGCATCCGCCAGGCATTGAACGTCGAGGCGGGTCTCAACGATGGCCTTTCGGTGCCATTCCTGATGTTCTTCATCGCATTGGCGGAAGCCCACGAGACAAACCGCGGTGGCGCGCTCCTCACGCGTTTCCTGATCGAGCAACTCGGCTATGGCGCGCTGATAGGACTCGGGATCGGCCTGCTCGGCGGCTGGTTGCTGGGTCTCGCCCAGCGAAAGCAATGGATGGCGGAAGCGGCCGCGCAACTTGGCGTGGTCGCGTTGCCGCTTGGCTGCGTGGTGGCGTCCGAAGCGACGCACGCCAGCATGTTCATCGCCGCATTCGTCGCCGGCTTCGCAACCCAGGCCGGCTTCGGCCAGGTCGGCAAGCATAGTCTGGGGTTCGCCGAGGATTGGGGGCAGTTCTTCAACTATTTCGTCTTCTTCATATTCGGCTTGCTCGTCACGCAGGTGTGGACGCAGTTCAGTCTTGCGATCGTCGCTTATGGCGTACTGAGCCTCACCCTGATTCGCGTCATACCGGTCGCAATCGCGTTATGGGGCACCGGGCTTAGCCGGCCGTCCGTCCTGTTCATGGGATGGTTCGGCCCGCGCGGATTGGCGTCGATCGTGCTCGGTCTCGTCTATCTCGACGGGGGAACCGCCCTGCCCGGCGAGCCGACCATCAAACTGGTCGTCATGGCGACTATCCTGCTCAGCATTTTCGCTCACGGTGTCACGGCGCTTCCCGCGATCGGCAAGTACGTAGACGCTATCGGCCCGCTTGGCGATGATGCGCCCGAGCATCGGCATGACGTACTCGGTGGCGCGGCCGACACACCGGCGGAGCGAGCGTGATCCACGCTGCTCGTGCAGACGAGCGGTATCGGCCGGAACAAGACGGAAACCGGCCGCCGGGTTGCGAGCAAGAGCGGATGACTGGGCCCGCGTCGTCCGCCAGCGCAGGATCGATCAGGCAGCACTACGAGGTCAATGCGCCGGCCGCAGGTATCAGTGGAGCGGCGTCGCAGACACGCCGATACATCGCCGCCACGGCCGACGCTTCGCATAGCCCGGTGCCTTCGCTCAACAGCATTCCTGCGGGACGCGCGCCGTCATAGACAGTTCAGGCACGGCGCTGGCCGCGACCCTGGCTGCCCCAGTGTTTCTGCTCAAAGCGAGTGGACCACGTCGACCGACGTCGCCACATCCACGGCGGGATTGAACGTCACCGTCACGATGTCTGTCATCTCGATTCCCCTTGCCGCCCATCACCACGCTACGGCCGCACCGTGCTGACGCTCGTGATCCTGCCGCCGTTCCGCGGCGGCGACGCGCCGCTTGACGGCAACGAAGCTGTCGGGACTGACGGAAATCGAATCGATGCCGCAGTCCACCAGAAAATCGGCAAACTCGGGATGGTCGCTAGGCGCCTGTCCGCACAATCCCACTTTGGCCTGCGCCTCATGCGCCGCACCGATCACGCTGCGAATCATCCACTCGACCGCTGCGTTCTGTTCGTCGAAGAGCGCTGCAAGTTCCGCCGAATCGCGATCCACGCCGAGCGTGAGCTGCGTCAGATCGTTGCTGCCGATGGAGAACCCGTCGAAACGCGCCGCGAACGACCTGGCCAGAATCGCGTTTGACGGAATTTCGCACATCACGTAGACCTGGAGACCGCGCTCGCCGCGTCGCAGGCCGTTCTGCGCCATGGTGTCCAGCACGCGGTCCGCTTCTTCGATCGAGCGGCAGAAGGGAATCATGACGATCACGTTGCTGAACCCGAGCTCGTCGCGCAAACGCCGGATGGCGCGGCATTCCAGTGCAAAGCCGTCACGGTAGCGAGGGGAGTAATAGCGGGAGGCGCCGCGAAAGCCGAGCATCGGGTTTTCTTCGTTGGGCTCGAACTGTGCGCCGCCCAGCAGATTGGCATACTCGTTGGTCTTGAAGTCGCTCATGCGCACGATGACGGGCCGCGGATGCAGCACGGCCGCGATGCGCGCCAATCCGCTTGCAAGCTGATCCACGAAGTAATCGGTCCTGTCGGCGTAGCCTTGCGTAAGCGCCGCGATCCGGCGCTTCACGTCTTCGTCTTCGAGCGCGTCGTAGCGAGCGAGCGCGAGCGGATGCACCTTGATGTGATTGCCGATCACGAATTCCATGCGCGCGAGTCCCACGCCATCCGCCGGAAGACGCCACCAGCGCAGCGCGGCGGCAGGATTGGCAAGGTTGAGCATGACCTTCGTGCGGGTTTCGGGAATGGATGAAAGATCGATGTCCTCGACCTCGAAGTCCGCCACGCCTTCATACACGAAGCCCTCGCGTCCTTCGGCGCACGAGACGGTCACGTCCTGCTCGTCGTGAAGCACGCGGGTCGCGTTTCCCGCGCCCACGATGGCCGGCAGCCCCAGTTCCCGGCTCACGATCGCCGCATGCGAAGTGCGGCCGCCGTGATCCGTGACGATGGCGGTCGCGCGCCGCATGACGGGCAGCCAGTCGGGATCGGTCGTCTGCGTGACGAGGACCGCCCCATCCACGAACCGCCCCATATCGCGAATGTTCTAGATGATGCATACGCGCCCCGAGGCGATCGCCTCGCCGATGCTGATGCCCGTCGCGAGCCGCGCGCCTGCCTGCTTGATGCGCCAGCTCCGCACCCCGCCGGCCGCACGCTGCGACTGCACGGTCTCCGGCCGCGCCTGCACGATGAAGAGTTCGCCCGTGTCGCCGTCCTTGGCCCATTCGATGTCCATCGGCTGGCCGTAGTGTTTCTCGATCGCACAAGCAGAGCGTGCGAGCTTCAGGATTTCCGCGTCGTCGAGCACGAAGGACTCGCGCTCATGCTTCGACGTCGGCACGTTTTGGGTCGGGTGCTCGCCCTGGGTCGCATAGACGAGCTTGCAGCGCTTCGCGCCCCGCTTCTTGCTGACGATGGGCGTGAGCGGCTCGTTCGCGAGCAGCGGTTTGAACACCTCGTACTCATCGGGCTCGACCGCGCCTTGAACCACGTTCTCTCCGAGTCCCCATGAAGCCGTGATCAGCACCATGCGATCGAAACCGGTTTCCGTGTCGATCGAAAACATCACGCCCGCCCCCGCGCGGTCCGAGCGGACCATGCGCTGCACGCCGACGGACAACGCCACCTTCATGTGATCGTATCCCTTCGCCTGCCGATATCTGATCGCACGATCCGTGAATAGCGACGCATAGCAACGGCGGCAGGCATCGAGCAGCGCCTTTTCTCCGCGAATGTGCAAATAGGTTTCCTGCTGTCCCGCGAAGCTGGCGTCGGGCAAGTCCTCAGCCGTTGCGCTGGATCGCACCGCGACGTCGCACTGCTCTTGTCCCGACCGACTGCCGAGCGCCGCATAGGCGCTGCGCACCGCTTGCGCGGTCGCCGGGGGCCAGTCGCCTTGAACGATCGCCTGACGTATTGCGTCGCCAGTCTCCGCGAGCGAGCGCTTACCCTGCGCCCATTGTTCGAGAAGGGACGATATGGGTTCGCGCAGCCCGTTTGCGTCAATGAATTCCCAGTATGCTTCTGACGTGAGCGCGAAGCCGGGCGGCACCTTGACGGCGGCGCCTTGCAGCATCGCCACCATCTCGCCGAGCGATGCATTCTTTCCGCCCACGCGTGCGATATCCGTGCGCCTCAGGTCCTCGAACCAGACGATCTGTGAAATGCAAGCGTCCATCTCCAGCTCCTTTCGCCTTGAGCGAGCGCGCGCTCTTTCAGATGCTCAGATATCCCTGAAAGAGCCAGGGCAGTTCATGCCCGAGCCGCTCTCGCTCTCCCGATCTTCTTTCGCCATGCACGTGCCGACGAATCCGGGGCCGCCGTCTTTCGCGAAGACAGGCGTGAACGCGAATGCGTCATCGATCCGAACAGTGAAGTCCGAATTGAACGACGAGGGCGCGATGATCGAAATCTGCCTGATCAGCGGCCTGCCGGTTTCGTCGGTCGAAGCGCCGCTCAGCGAGCCGGGCTGCTGCGTGCCTTCATAGCGCGCGGGCAATGCGTACGCTCTGCCGCCGGCTTCGACTTTGCCTCCGGCGACATACGAAAGCGGCAGGCCCCCATGCGGCAGCCGCCAGCAAGCCGGCGCCAGCGGTCCTTCAGGCCCGAGAGACAGCGGTGGATAGGCCCAAAGATAAAGCGTCAAAGGGCTTGTCTTCTGCAGAAAGTATTCGTTGAGCCAGTTCATCGCCTCGCCTCCGTCACGATCTGTCGATCGATTCGGCCCAGCTTAAGCGTGAGCACAGGCAAGTCGTTGATATGAGTCAATCGGGACGTGCGGCAAGAACCTTGAGCGATGTTTGACGCGAGGGACATGGCAGCAAGCCCATGCAGACTGATCCAGATCAATCGCCGGGCCGCATGCGGTGCAAGAATCGGACAACTCACCGTCACCTGCTTGCTTGCGCAAGCCTGCAGCCATGGCCAAGCCTCTTTTTCGTATCGGCGCCGTGCTCAACGCACCGTCTCCGCGACCGCTCGACAAGCCGCCTCGCGCCGTCGTCGATCTTCCCCGGCCGCAGCGCTTTGGCGGCATGCCTTTGCTGGACGCGCTCGCTGCGCGCCGCACGTCGCGCGACTTCGCGGATGAACCCGTCAATCTGGATCTGCTCAGCGAGTTACTGTGGGCCGCCAATGGCATCAACCGCGATGCCGAGGGCGGCCGCACGGCGCCCTCCGCGCTAGGCGGGTACGAGATCGATATCTACGTGCTGCTTGCGACGGGCTCGTATCGATATGAACCCGATGGACATCGGCTCGTGCTCGCCGCGCCGTTCGATCTGCGCGCGACGACGGGTTATCAGGACTTTCTGTCTTACGCGCCTGTCGATCTCGTCTTCGTCGCCGACCTGAACCGCATGCAGGATGTGCCCGCCCGCCAACGCGAAAGCTTCGCTTACGCCAGCGCGGGCGCGATCGTGCAAAACGTCTATCTGTATTGCGCTTCCGCCGGTCTGGCGGTGGGTGCGCGCGGCTGGATGAACCGCACGGCCCTCGCGGTCAACCTGAAACTGCCCACCGGATCGACGCCGGTACTGGCGCAAACGGTGGGCCATTTCGCGCGCACTCAATCGGCTCAATGACTTCGAAGTGGAACAGTGATGAACAGCAAACCCGAACACCTCGCGGTGCATGTCATCCGTCTCGACCACAAGCGCCTCGCCTCCGTCACGGCAGCCATGCTTGATTTCGTTCGCATGCTTGGCGAAGACGGAGCCGCGCCGGACCCTATCCTCCTGCGCGCGATGCTTTACTACATCCGTGAATATCCGGAACAGTTCCATCACCCGATGGCGGACCGCTTGCTCTTCGCCGCGTTGCGAAGCCGCACGGACGACTTCGACGACGTGCTGGTCGAGCTGAAATGCGAGCACATCGAAGGCGACCTGCGCCTGCGCAATCTCGAGCATGCGCTCACGCGTTTCGAGTTAAAGGGCGAGGCGGTCCTCCTGGGTCTGCGCACACTGATGGAGCAATACGTCAACTTTTGCGCGAACCACAGGCGCGTCGAGGAGACGGTGATTCTTCCTGCCGTCGAGCGTTTCCTCTCCGAGAGTGACTGGGCCCGCATCGACGCGATTGTTGAGAACCGGTTGGACCCGTTTGGCGAGGCGACATTCGAAGGCGAGAGCCTCGAAAGCCTCTATCGTCTGATCGTCAATGCGGTGCCGGCGATCGCCGAAACCCGCCAGGACGCATGAACACGAAGGCCGCGGCGACTCAACGGCGGTCGTCGCGGCCGCTCCGGTACCGCGCGAACCCATTCAAGTTGCTCGCCCCATTCCTATGGGTGAGTAGTTGCGGGACCTGTCTCGCGTTCGCCACGCCGGAACCGACCAGGCTGGTCGATGAGCAGCGCTGCATGTTCTGCCATACGGTCGACACGCCTTTCCGTGCGCCGTCGTTCAGACAGATCGCCGACCGCTACCGGGACGTGCCGGATGCGAGCAGCATGCTGGAAAAGAAGCTGCGCGAGGGTGGAGAGGCGCATTGGGGAAAGATGGCGATGCCGTCCGCGGCCGCGCGAGGCGGCGGGCCGCTTTCTGCCGCCGATGCCCGCAAGCTCGTTCAGTGGGTCCTGAGCCAGTAAGGTCAAGTTGCGCCTTCAACAACCCGGCTAGTGAGACCAAGATGACGTTCAAGACGATTGTCGTTCGACTCGATACGGGCACCCACGCGGCGAACCGGCTCGATGCCGCCGTCGCGCTGGCCGAGCGCTTCGACGCTCATCTGCGCGGCGTGTACTCGGAATTCACGCTCGATCCGCGCTTCTACTATCAGGCGGACAGTGCGCACCGCTATGAGATGTCGCTCGCGGAGGTGTGCCGCGCGCGGCGCGAAAGCGTCGAACACGTGTTCCGGGAACGACTTGCTGCAACGAAGCTCGCGCACGACTGGCTGGCGAGTGAGACGACCGGCGGGTCTTCGATCATCCCGTATGCACGATGCGCCGATCTCACGATCGTCGGACAGCATGATCCCAATGAACCGGATGCTTATCTCGCCGACCGTTTCCCCGAAAGCACGATCATGGGCGCAGGCGGCCCGGTACTGGTTTGGCCCCGCACAGGCGCGTCGAGTCCGCTTGATGGAACGGCGGTCGTCGCATGGGATGGAAGCCGGGAAGCCGCGCGCGCCGCCTTCGATGCGCTTGCGTTTCTGCGGCGGGCGAAGCGCGTGGACATCGTATCGGTCCGTGCCGATGGCGATCCTTCGCTCGGGGACGGACGAGCCGCGTCGGACCTCGCGCGAAGCCTGATCAGGCACTCGGTGCATGTGAATGTCGTCGAACTCGCCGTCCGACGGGAGGCCGACGTCGAATCAGCGTTGACGTCTTATCTGAGTTCGGCGAGCGCGCGACTGCTCGTGATGGGCGCCTTCCATCACGGCCGTGTGCGCGAGACCCTCCTCGGCGGCTTCACTCGGGCCGCACTGCGCGAGGCGGATCTGCCCGTCTTGATGTCAAACTGATCTCGAACGGACAGACCGATCCGGCGCGCTCAACGAAGCAGATCGGCAAGCGTCAACTGGATCGGCGTGCTGCTCGGACCCGCCTCGGCGAACTTGCGCGCCGCGACGAACAAGAAGTGCTCCGGGTCGGCCAGGAAGAGATTTTTCATGCTGGTTTCGTCGATATGCCTGACCTGCAGCATGTCTCTAAACACGCTGGCATCGACGCGAAAAGCCTGCTGCCGTCCATCCAGACTCCCGCTGAATTCAACGCCGTCCGCGTCGACGCGCAAGGGTACATCGAGCATCAAATCCTGAATCATGGCTTCGCTCCTCGTCCGGGCTTCGATTCGCACGTTCAGATACCCGGCATGATCGGATAAGGAATCGTATGGTCTTCCACCCGCTTGACCCCGGGAATGGCTTCCGACGCAATGCGCATGGCGTCGAGCTGATCGCTGGACCAGACGGCGCCCCACAAATGCACCACGCCGTCGCGCACCACGATGTTGCGTCCGGGGAATGCCCAATCTCGCCCGGCAAGCTCGCCCATGAGCATTGCGCGGATTTCCGCATCGTTTGCACCGGGGGCGCGGTCGTCAACCAGCGCGGATGCGAGCGCCTGCACGAGATTCGAGCGGCTCACGATGCCGACGAGGCGCCCGTCGCGTAATACCGGAACGCGTTTGATGTGACGGCTCTCCAGAACGGACGCGATGTTCGCGAGCGAGGCATCCTCGTTCACGCAAACGGGTTCGCGTGTCATGATCTCGCCGACCGTGCGCGCATGCGATTTGATGTAGTCTCCGGCGCCGCGGTCGGCGCCGAGCATTTCGAGCCACCAGGACTGGCGGCCTTGTGTCTTCTCGGTGTCGATTTCCTCGCGATGAAGCAAGTCGCCTTCGCTCACCATGCCGATCACACGCCGGTTCGCGTCGATGACCGGTGCGGCGCTGATGCGATGCTGCACCAGCAACAAGGCCAGCTCATGCACCGTGGTTTCGGGCGTCACGGAAACGACAGTGGTGGTCATTACATCGCGTGCTTGCATCATGGTCTCCAGGCGGTTCGGATATCGGAGCAGGAAAAAAAGCCAACTCGTCTAGTGCGTGTCCACGATACCGCGCGCGGCCTTTACCCCGTTGACATGCATCAATGGCTTGCAACGTAGTTGAAGGTGCGCCGGTCCCCCGATACGGGAATAGCGCAGCCTTGACTCGCATCAAGATCACACAGCCGGTAAGGCGCGACGATCGCCTCACTCAGATGCCGACGAGGCAACGAAATGGCCGCCTCCCTGCCAGAAATGCCGGATTCCAACGGATTCACGCCGCATCGCAACGACGATCCGGAAGTCGCGCGCCGCGTGCAGAAGTTGATCGATAGCCCGAGCTACGTCCAGGCGGACCAGGACGCGGAGTTCCTGCAGCGCCCGGAGATGTGCGGCTTGCGGCTTCAACTCGACTATTGGAAGGCCGAAGCGCTGTTGAAGGCTCACGCAGTCGACCACACCATCGTCGTCTACGGCAGCACGCGCATTGCGTCCAATAGCCGCTACTATGCGATCGCGCGTGCGCTCGGCGAGATCGTCGGCCGCGCGCCAGCGACCGCGACGTTGCCAAAGCTCACCGTCGTGACAGGTGGCGGCCCCGGCATCATGGAAGCCGCCAATCGCGGTGCGTTCGAAGCGGGGCACGCCAGCGTCGGTCTGAACATCACCCTGCCGCACGTGCAGTATCCGAACCCGTACATCACGCCGGAGCTGTGCCTGCGCTTTCACTACTTCGCGATCCGCAAGCTGCATCTTCTGGAACGCGCGATGGCAGCCGTGTTTTTTCCCGGCGGATTCGGGACCTGCGACGAGCTTTTCGAAGTGCTGACGCTCTTGCAGACGGGCAAGATCCGGCCTCTTCCGGTCGTGCTGGTGGGTGAGGCGTTCTGGCGCAAGGCGGTGAACTTCGATTTTCTCTTGCAGGAAGGACTGGTGTCCGCGGCGGATCTCGCGTTGTTCAGCTTTGCGGAATCGGCGGCGCAGACCTGGGAAACCGTCAACCGCTGGTATGAATCGCCTCGTTAGGCGTCTGCGTCTGCAACGCCATCGATTCAGACGCGTGTTGCCCATTGGCCTGCCGAGAGGCGTCGCTTGCCATCAGCTGCCGCAAGGTCTCGTGATCGACGACTTCCCGTGCCAGCAGCAGGCGGGCGAGCTTTTCGAGTAAGGGCTTTTCGTCCCGCAGCGGGCTGGCCACGGTGGTGCGTGGCTGGATCAATCATCGCGTACTTGCCGATGCCTTGCGGCTGAACGAGGACGAGTTGCCGGTTCTCGCGCAGACGATCGGCAAGCCTGCGATTTGATGACGATAGAGGCCGCCGAACTACCCTGCCCGGATGCCGGCGGCCCGTCGCATATCACTTCTTCGTGTCCGCCGACTGCTCGTCAACTCGCGTTCTTCGATTCGCCATCTGGCGTGATCTCTTCGTGCTGGTCGCGCACCAGCATCAGGGGAATCCTGGCGAGACTGGCCACCCGGTTGGCGACACTGCCAAAGAACGCACGCGCCACGCCACGCCTGCCGTGGGTGCCCATTACGATGAGATCGGCATTCCAGCGTTCGGCGTCGCGCAGCAGTGCATGGGAAACATCGTCTGCGCTGATGTCGGTGCTGACAAGATTGGCCGAAACATGCGCGCGCGTCACATTGCGCAGCGATTCGAGGCGCCGTGCCGCCTCTGCGATCGCCAGCTCGCCTTCCTTGACAAAGGCGTCTTCGAGCAGTGTCATCGGCACGAACTCGCTGTAGCGTATCGCGCGATCGACGACGTAGACCACGCGTATTTCTGTCTCGGGCGTGGCGAGCAAAGCGCCCATGTTTACCGCAGCGTATGACGTCGGACTGCCGTCGACCGCAAACAGAATGCGCTGAAATCCGGCCTCGCGCGCACTTTCGTATTTGTCCGGCACGACGACCATCGCACAGGGCGCGAGCTGGCTGAGCCTGTCTGTCACGGACGGATCGAGCCACCTCACCAGGCCGTGATGCTGGCGTGTGCCGAGAATCATCAGATCTGCGTGAGCGGCTTTGGCCTTGTCGGCGAGCGCATGCGCAACATCGCCATTTTCTTTGGCGAGATCGATCAAGTGCTCACGCACGCTGGCGGCCGTGTTCGCAAGCGCACTCTTGGACTCGGCTATCGCGCGTTGTGCGTCGTCCAGCAATTCCCTGCGCGCGACGCCCAGATCCAGACCTGCGAGCGCGGCGTGCGGTGCGAGCGGACGCGGATCCAGCGCCACAGCGGCGATGGTCAGTTCGACGCCGTGCTGCGCGAATCGCCGGGCAAACCTGGCGGCACAGTGCGATGCGTCGGAAGAATCGACGCAAAGAACGATGCGTCTGAAGCCGCTTGTCCGTGGCGGCACGTCTGTATCGGTTTCCATTGCTCCTCCCGTCGCGCTCTGCGCAGATCCATGCACGCCAGCCTAACGTTCGGCCCTTCCCGAACCCATGACTCAGATCAACCAGGTCGGCGGATTCGGCTCGATGCGCGAAATTGACTGGCGTCAAATCCCGTCAGGTCAACGCGAGTACCTTCACGCTCATGGACGAAAAACACTCGGAGACATCGTGCGACTCACGTTTCTTGGCGCGGCCGAAACGGTCACCGGCTCGAAATACCTGCTGGAATATGAGGACAAGCGCATCCTCGTCGATTGCGGCCTGTTTCAGGGCACGAAGAACCTTCGTCTGCGCAACTGGGCAAGTCCGGCGTTCGAGGTCGATTCGCTCACCGCAATCATCCTCACGCACGCGCATCTCGACCACTCGGGCTATCTGCCCGTGCTCGCTCAGGCGGGATATCGAGGGCCCGTCTACTGCACGCCCGGCACGAGCGATCTGTGCGAGATCCTGCTGCTCGACAGCGCGAAGCTTCAGGAAGAAGAAGCGTCATTCTCGACGCGACACGGCTTCTCCCGGCACCATCCTGCTCTGCCGCTCTACACGCTCAAGAACGCGCAGGACGCGCTCCGGCTGCTCGCGCCGCGCGCCTTCGACGTGACGACAGAGCTTGGCCACCATGCGGCATTTCGGTTTCTGCCCGCTGGACACATTCTTGGGGCGGCGAGTGTCGAGTTGCGGCTCGGCGGCCAGACGCTGCTGTTCTCGGGAGATGTCGGCCGCCCTTGCGATCCGCTCATGCGCGCGCCCCAGGCGCCTCCGCGCGCGGATGTGCTCGTCGTCGAATCGACCTATGGAGACCGGCTTCATGCGACGGTCGACCCTCTCGATGAAATCGCTGCCGTGTTCGCCGATACCTTCCGCCGTGGGGGCGTAGTGGTCATTCCTTGCTTCGCGGTTGGACGTGCGCAGACGCTCCTTCATTTCATCGCTTCGCTCAGGGAGGCCGGGCGCATTGCGCGGGTGCCCGTGTTCCTGGACAGCCCCATGGCCACGAGCGTCACGCAGACCTACGTTCGCCACGCAAGCGAGCACCGCCTGACGCGTTCGCAACTCGAAGCGATCGAGCACGTGGCGACCATCGTGCGCACCGTGGACGAGTCGAAAGCCGTCTGCGCGCGCAAGGGGCCCATGGTCGTCATTGCCGGCAGCGGCATGGCGACGGGAGGCCGCGTTCTGCATCACCTCAAAGTCTTCGCGCCGGATGACCGCAACACGATCCTGCTCGTCGGCTATCAGGCAGCCGGAACGCGTGGCGCCGCCCTGGCGGCGCATGCGCCCGCGATCAAGATCTTCGGCGAATATGTTCCGGTTCGTGCGCGTGTCGCCTCGCTCGACTCGATGTCGGCCCATGCCGACTATGCCGAGTTGCTCGACTGGCTGCGCGGCATGCCCGAGGCGCCGAGCCAGACTTTCGTCACGCATGGCGAACCGGCGGCGGCAGATGCGCTCAGGCGCCGGATCGAAGAGACCCTGCACTGGCCCTGCTCCGTGCCCGTCTACAAGGAGAGCGCGGAGTTGTGACACGTTTTCGGTTGCGTATCATCTCCGCTTCCGAAACGGTCCGGATTTGCTGACAATTCTCTCCGCTCTTCGATTCATGCGCCCTGAACACGAACTCGCTCGCCCTTCGAAGCTTCGGCCTTATCAAGTGAACTCGAGGTTGTCGACCACCGCCGTCACGCCGCGCGTCGCCCACGCCGCACCCCGGGCAGCATCGCGCTCTGACGCGCTGTCGACCTTGCCGGTGAGCGTCACGGTTCCGCCCTCCACCTTGATGTCGATGTGTTTGGCTTCACGCTCCGCGTGACGTTTGAGCGCGCGTGAGATCGCATCGCCAATATCTTCGGCGGCAAGGTCCGCGCGCACGCGAATCGCATTCGTTACGCCGGTTACCCCTCTCATGCGGGCTATTCCACGGGTAAGGCGATGGCTTTGATACGCCCAATCGACGTCTCCGCGCAGAGTGACATGGCCCTTTTCCACTTGTACGGACACCGCGCCCGCAGGCAGACCCGCTGTCCAGCGCAGCAGTGTATCCGCTGCGCTCGCTATATCGGCGTCATTACGCACATCATGATGAGGCAGCCGAATCTCCATCTCGACCACTACCGCGCGCACGCCCGACACGCGACGTGCGGCGTCCTCCGCCGCGAGCTTCTCGGCGTAGCTCGCAGGATGTCCCGATAGCGTGACGATCCCGTTCGCAACCTCTACGCCAATGCGGGTCGCGACCACGCCCGGGGTCCATTCGAGTTCTTCTTCCACGTCCTGCTTGATCTTCCAGTCCTCTTTCATGAGGCGCACCTCCTGCTTCGATCGTTGGCGCGCCAAGGCCGCGCGCCTGCCCTGGTCCTTAACTGATTTGCAGACGTTTCTGGTCCGCGGATGCCTTCTTCGGCAGCGTCAGCGTCAGAATGCCGTCCTGATATTGCGCACTCGCGCCGGCTTCATCGATCTCGCTGCCGAGCGAGAATGTGCGGCTCACTTCACCGGCATAGCGCTCGCGGCGAATCAGACGCTCGCCCTCCTTCACTTCCTTGTTGCGCTCGGACTTGGCATGGATGGACACGGTGTTGCGGTCGAGTTTGACGTCGATGTCCTTCTTCTCGACGCCGGGCAGTTCGGCCTTCACTTGATAGACCGCGTCCGTTTCGCTCACGTCGATCTTGACCTGGCCGAGGGGCAACTCCTCCGGCGAGAGGCCGCGCAGTGGCCGGAATAGCCCCTGGAACATGTCGGATACGGGTTCGATGGAAAAGGGATCGAAACGGGTTAGATGGCTCATGACAGTCTCCCTGAGAGCAAAGTCGAAAAATGACGGACCGGTGTCTGACGATCGGCTCGTGTTTGGACTCCTCATCGCGTTGATGGAGTACCGGACCACTGTAACTTTCGCGTCCCTGACCCGATTGACATGAGTCAAGCAAAGCCGGTCAAAGAGCGTCGATCAGGCGTTCTGAATCGCTTCGAACGGCCGACGGCGTGATAGCAGAACCGGCACTTCCGTCAGTTCGGTCACGCGCCCGGAAACGGTGCCGAGCATCCACCGCGCAACGCCGCGCTGCCCGTGCGTGCCCATGAGAATCGCATCGGCTCTCCAGCGCGCCGCCTCCCGGACGATCGCATGCGCGACATCGTCCGCGACGTCCTCAGTGGGTACGATCGCCGCTTCGAACGTGAAGTCTTTCGTGCTCCAGGACTGCGAAAACATGCTGCGCGCCTTGGCCAATGCCAACTGCCCTTCGTCGCGGAACGCTTCCTGAAGCGACGCACGCGAGGCGGCGTCCGTTCCCCTCACCGATCGATCCACGACGTAGATCGCCCTCACGAGCGCCCCAGGCTCGGCGATTCTGAGCCCCGCACGCAAAGATTCCAACGAACCGGGGCTGCCGTCCACCGCGCACAGAAGCCGGCTGGGGCGTGTGATCAGATTGCGCGGATGTTTCTCAGGCAGCACGAGCATCGAGCAATGGGCCGTGCCCGGCGCTTCTCGCGCCGCGCGCTCGGTCCACTGCAGGATGGCAAGGTGCTGGCGCGCGCCGAGCACCACGAGGTCCGCCCGCCACGCCTGCGCGGCGCGCGTGAGCGCGTGGGCTGCGTCCCCGCCGCCTTCGAACAGATCGGCGATGAGCATGTCGACGTCGATGCCCGCGTCATTCAGGCAAGCCTGCGCGCGGCTCACGCTCGCCTCCACCCCGCGCTGCAAGTGCGCGTGTGCGGCGCTCAGATTGAAGAACGCGAGCGGCGCATGCGGAATCATCGCGCGTGCGTTTTCGAGCAATCCGACGATGCGCACCTTCGTGTCGGCGTCGGCGAGTGAGACGATCAGCGCGGCGGCATTGGCCCAGTCCTCGGTCGAATCAATGCATAGCATGATGCGCCCGAAGGATGCGCGATGCTTGCGCGGAGTTGGTGTGTTGTTCATACGATCCTCATGCCCTGAACGCAGCTTCGTCGGTACAAGGAAATGCGACGAGAGCCGCAACCTCTTCCCTCTGCTCTGCACGGCGCGACCGCTGTGCGTACGCCCCGACTCTATTCTCAGACCACCCTGCACGGTTGATCCACATCAACGGCACCGGGACTTCCTCCGTCTGCCTGCCGTTGATGTGGATCAATCGAGGCGCATGAACCCGGCTCAAGCTAGGGGAGATCCATTCAACGCCACTCACCGAGGCACGTCATGCTTTCGAATGTCTCAAACGATCCCTGGAGCATCAAAGAGGCCGACCTTTCTCCGCTCGCGGATGACGCCGCCAAACTGCGCTTCGCGCTCCATTACGCCGTGCTTGCCCCCTCGAATCACAATGCGCAGCCATGGCGCTTCATCGTCGACGGGACGAACGTATTTCTGTGCGCCGATCGCACGCGCGCGTTGCCCGTTGTCGATCCTTACGATCGCGAGCTCATCATCGGATGCGGCGCGGCGCTCTTCAACTTGAGGGTCGCGTTGCAGCGTCTCGGCCTCGGCTACGCGATCACGTTGCTGCCCGATCGCCTCGACCCGGACGTTCTAGCCAAGGTGCGCGTTCTCGAGGGCGCGGGCGATGCGAGCCTCACGGGGCTCTTCGAGGCGATGACAGAGCGCGTTACCACGCGTGAAGCGTTCGACATCGAGCCGGTGCCGATGGACGTCCAGGATGAACTCGTGCAGGCTGCCGTAGCGGAAGGTGTGGACGCGCAGTGCTTCGCGTGGGCCGCCACGCGTGAAAGTATTGGCGAACTCGTCGCCCAGGCGGATCTCGAGCAATTCCGCGATCCTCGCTTTCGTCGCGAACTCGCAAGCTGGATTCACGCAAGCCGGCGCAAGGACGGCATGCCTGCCTACTCGGCGGGCGTAAGCGCTCTGCTCGATTTCGCATCGCCGATTGCATCGTCCGTGCTGCGTACGTTCGATCTCGGATCTGGCGCTGCGGCAGCCCATCGGCGCCTGGTGGAACATTCCCCGATGTTGCTTTGCATCGGCACCGGCGAAGACAATCCCGCCGCGTGGCTCGCTGCCGGGCAGGCGCTCGAACGCGTGCTTCTCACGGCGGTCAGTCGCGGACTCTGTGTGTCGTATCTGAATCAGCCGATCGAGGTCGAAGCGCTTCGTGATGTACTGCGGCGCGAAACCGGCATGGCAACGCTGCCTCAGTTGCTGTTGCGCATCGGCCGAGGCCCGAAGTGCCCGCATACGCCGCGGCGGGCGATGTCGGACATGGTCGTCCTTTGAGGGTTGGTCGTGTGGTTGCTCGCATGGCTCAGCGAGCTTTGCATGCGACTCACGATGCACGCAACCCATGTCCGCTCAGTTCAGCCCGAACCGGCGTACGAACCAGCGTTTGAGGATGTGCGTGAGCAATGCGTAGCCTGTGAGCATGGCGAGCAGTCCGATCCAGTATGTACTCGGCAAGGGAACGAAGCCGAGCTATGAACCGAGCGAAAGATAAGGCAGGATCGTGCCGAAGGCCGCGACCGACAGACTCGTCGCGATCAACGCCGCACTCGCGCGGCTCTCGACGAACGGCACCTTCGCCGTCCGGATGATATGAATGATGAGCGTCTGGCTCATCAGCGATTCGACGAACCAGCCTGTCTGGAAGAAGGACGCATGTCCCACGCAATACCTCTGGAGATTCACCCGGCGGCACCCATGGCGAACCCTCGTTCAATCGATGTGAAGAGCGCTTGAGAAAGCCGAGCATGTATCGTCGACGCCGATGCGAGCACGCCTCAGCGCACGGCGTGAAAGCCGGGCTGGCCGATCTGCTCGGGAAACTGCACCACTCTTTTGAAGCGTGGCGTGTCGAAGCCCATTTGATCGAGCCGGGCGAGCAGAGACTGGTATACCTCTTCGCTCATGTCGGGGCGACGCGAGAGTATCCAGGCGAAATCCTTGTCCGGTGTTGCACGAACCGTGTACTGATAGTCTGCGTCGACGTACACCGTGATGACGATGAACTCGAACGGCCACAAGGGACGCACTCGCCAAACCGAATTGTGCGCGCCGTGCCCGGGCTTCGCGATGAACGTTGTGCCTGTTTCAGGTTGATCGAACCCGTGTTTTCGGCCCACGACGGCATCCTCAATGCGCCCGTCCGGGCGCAAGGTCCACACGGCGCAACTTGCCACATAGTCACGCTCATCCACCATCGGGATATTCGCGATCACGTACCAGCGACCCATGTAGCGCGGCAGATCCACGAGCACCGGTACGAGCATGTCGTCCGCGTGCGGGTTCGGGTTGACGGGTGCGTTAGTACATCCGAACATGCCCAAAGCGATCAAGCTGATCAGCACGGCACGAAAGAATCGCTTCATCCATCCCTCGAAGAGACAATCGATTGAGCCAGACCATGCTCGCGTTTGCATGGCGCGCCCAGATTGACTTGAGTCAAACGAAAGCACATGTTCCACGCGCACAGTCGTCTTCGACTTCAGGACACGCAACGCGACGGTCCGCGATCTATCCGCATCCGGCCGGACGCTTCGCGCGAATCGGCCGGCAGTGTCACGACGTATCGGCCGAACCGGGTTAAACGCCGATCGTGTTCGAAGCCTTGAGACGAATCCAGGTCATGCCTTCGCGCAGCCCTGCGAGAATGGCCTCGTGCTCGTTGTCGTAGGTATGCGCATGCTTGAACCGATGCATGAAGCGTCCGCCGTCGACGTTGCGCTGCTCGACGCTGACCGCGCATTCGATGCCCCGCGGCGTGTGCTCCGTGCTGCAACTGACGGTCCAATCGCTATTGTCGATAGATCCCTTGAGCGACATGTCGGTTCTCCTTCGAGTGATTCGGAAAATGCGTCGCAGCGCGCGGCAGATCGAGATCAAGAGTATTGGCTTTCAACGTCGGCTGAAGATCGAACGCTTGATTGACGTAATGCACTGGCGCGGTTGAACACGCCGACTCTACGGGTGGCGAACCGCGCACACTTGAGCCAGATCAACGGAATCCCCGATCGGCGGCGCAGTGTAATCGCTTGATTTCGGTCAACGTCCATCCGGGGCGACGGCCGCAGACTCGATCTCACTCAATGACGCATCGCTTTTCGATGCAATCCGCTTCAGGAGTCTGCGATGAGCTACAGGAGCATCGTCGTCCATCTGGATGCAAGCGAGCGCGCCACGTATCGCCTGGACAGCGCCCTCTCGATCGCAAAGCGTTTCAAGGCGCACCTGGCCGCCATCTACGCGACGTTCACGCCCGAGCCTTCGCCTTGGGGCGTCATGGCGGGCTCCGCCGGATGGTACGAAAAGCTCGAAAGCGATCGGCAGGCGCGTGGCCAAGCGCTCGAACGTCTATTTCATGCCGGCCTCGCCCACGCGGGCCTTTCCGGAGAGTGGATCGATGAGCTAACACGCCCGCGTGAGCAAGTCGCCCGACGCGGACGGAGCGCGGATCTCGTCATCGCCGGACAGGACGATCCGAACGATCCGGATACTCATATCGCCGATCATTTTGCCGAGACGCTCGTCATGACGGCGGGACGACCGCTGCTGCTGGTTCCCTATTCAGGCGTGTTTGCCAACGTGGGCAACAACATCCTGGTCGCCTGGAACGGCAGCCGGGAAGCCACGCGAGCGGTGCACGACGCGCTGCCGTTCATGCGGGAAGCCAGGCAAGTCACACTCGTCGCCATCGATGCGATGAAACGCGAGCAGACCGGCGCCCGCATCCCCGGCGCGGATATCGCGTCGACGCTCGCGAGGCACGGCGTGCATGTGACGGTCCGCGAAACCGGCGCAACCGGCGAAACCGCTGACGCATCCGTGGGCGACGCGCTCATCTCCGAGGCGCGAGGCGTCGGTGCGAATCTCATCGTCATGGGCGCCTACGGCCATGCTCGCTGGAAGGAAGTCGTGCTCGGGGGCGCTACACGAACCATGCTGCGCTCGATGACGGTGCCTGTCCTCATGTCGCATTGAACGAAACCGCTTCCACGCTTTGACGAGTCGCATCGCGGGCGCGGACGCCTTTTCCCTGCGTGCGCCGCATGCGCCGATCTGGAAATATAATGAACTCGCCATTCCCTTACCGTGCGGTCTTTCCACACGCAAGCACGGGCGGCTGACCGCCGTTCGTCCAAGGCCACTATGAGCAAAATCGCAGGCCACAGCTCCGCGCAAGCGAACGGTTCGGCCGTCCTCCAGGCCCCGTCGTACAGAGTGATTGCATACGGAATCCTCGCGGGTGCGGCGCTCTTCGGCGTGTGGTGGATTGGCATCCAGCAGCTTCTCTTGATGTGTCCCATCGGCACCTTTGCCGCGTCGGCCCGCGCGTGGCTGCTCGCGGGAGCAGCCGTGTCCGCCCTGCTGCTCGCGAGCCTCATTTTCGTCCTCGGCAGGCAACGCGCCGTGCAGGCGGGCGTGGATCGGACAAGCATGAGCCACGCTCGACTCGAGAGCATCATCCGGTCTACGACCGACGCCATCATCACCATCGACTCCGCGCAGCGCATTCTCCTGTTCAACCCGATGGCGGAGCGTGTTTTTCAGTGCGCTGCAAGCGATGCCATCGGCGGCCCGCTGTCGCGCTTCATCCCCGAACGTTACCGTGCGGGGCATGAACATCAGGTTCGGCAGTTCGGCAAGACCGGCGTCTCGGATCGTCAGATGGGTCCGCAGCGCGTCTTGTACGGACTGCGCGCCGACGGAGAGGAGTTTCCCATCGAAGCATCGATATCGCAGGTCGAAGATGACGATGAGAAGCTATTCACCGTGATTCTGCGCGACGTGACCGAGCGCGTGAAGGCGGACGCGGCGCTCAGGCAGTCACGCGAGGAATTGCGCGCGCTCTCCGCGAATCTCCAGGATGTTCGCGAGCAGGAAAAGACCCGGGTCGCACGTGAACTGCACGACGATCTGGGACAAACGCTCAGCGCGCTCAAGATGAACGTGTTCGCACTGCACGCGCAGCTTGGCACACATGTCTTGCTGAATGAGGACGTTGGCACGCAGTTGCAGCGCATGGTCGGTCTGATCGATCGCAACATCGCATCGCTCAGACGTATCGCGGCGCATCAGCGGCCCGTCATGCTTGACGACCTCGGATTGCAGGCGGCCATCGACTGGCTCGTCGACGATTTCATGCAACGTCACGGAATCGGCATCGAACACAGCATCGAGACCGGCGAAATTGCGTTCAAGGCCGACGCGGCCACGGCGATTTTCCGTATCATCGAAGAAGGGCTGACGAATGTCGTGCAGCATGCGCATGCGAGCCATGTCGATCTGTCGCTGCGTGCCGACAGCGACAATTGCGTGCTGCGTATCGGGGACGACGGCATCGGCGCCTCGGCCTTGCCGGCCGCGAACAGCAAATCCTTCGGCCTGCTCGGCGTGCGTGAACGGGCCAACGCGCTAGGCGGCCGGGTCTTCATCGATTCAATGCCGGAAAACGGCTTCGTGCTGACAGTCGTCCTGCCGCGCGAGGCGGTGCGAGACAAGGAAGCGCAACCATGACCACGAGAGTGCTGATTGCGGATGATCACGCAATGGTGCGCGACGGGCTACGGCAAATCCTCGCCAACGCCCGCGATTTCGAAGTGGCCGGTGAAGCCAACGACGCCGCGAGCACGCTCGCCTTGGTGCGCTCGACACCAGCGCAGGTCCTGGTGCTCGATCTGTCTATGCCGGGCCGAAGCGGCATCGATTTGCTCAAGCAGATCAAGGACGAGATACCCGCGCTGCGCATTCTGGTGCTCACGATGCACGCCGAGCAGCAATATGCCGCACGCGCATTCAAGGGCGGCGCATCGGGGTATCTGACCAAGGAGAGCGCGAGCGCGGAATTGCTTGCCGCCATCACCAAGGTGGCCGCAGGCGGCGCATACGTGAGCGTAGCGATGGCGGAGCGCTTTGCGCAAAGCCTGACCGAACCGGCCGGCGCGCTGCCGCATGAACGCCTGTCGGACCGGGAATTCGAGGTGTTTCGCCGTCTTTGCGCGGGCGAATCCATCAATCGGATCAGCGAGACGCTCTCCGTGAGCGCGAAGACCGTCAGCACCTACAAGGCGCGCATTCTGGAAAAGATGCAGATGCCGCACGAGGCGGCGCTGGTGCGCTATGCGGTACGTCACAAACTTTTCGACGATGACACCGACGACGCCTGAGTCCTGCGGTCAATGATCCGTCAGGATTTCCCTACACGCCTGCCGAAATCCCTACCGAACTTTCCGCGATCGCCGATTTAATTTTGAGATGACGCGGCCAATAATTCGATGCATGGATTCATCCGCCGCGCATCGAGAGGCTGAGCTTCCCGGCATCTGGCCCGTACGCGCGAACCCAGTTCGACAGGAGACATAGCATGTTCCCAGTGAACGAAGGCAGGTCCCTCGGCCCGCGATCGGAAGCCCCCGCACCGCGCCGCGCTTTCCAGATAGCGGATGTCTCTCGGCCTCCCGCTGCACGCAAGGCCGTGCGTTGCTCAACCTGCTCGATGCAGGATGTCTGCATGCCGAGCGGACTTTCGGCAGACGAATGTGAGCGGCTCGATGAGATCATCTGCTCGACGCGAACCGTGCGGCGCGGCGAAACGCTGTACCGGACCGGAGACGACTTCCAGAGCGTCTACGCGGTGCGCAGCGGCTGCTTCAAAACGGTGGTCGTGCATCGTGACGGGAATGAGCAAGTCACGGGCTTTCACCTGGCGGGCGATGCACTCGGTCTCGACGGCGTCAGCTCGGATCACCACGGATGCGATGCAATCGCGCTCGAAGACAGTGTGGTCTGCATCATCCCGTTCGACCTCCTCGAACTGCTCTGCCGCGAGGTCAAGACGATCCAGCATCACGTGCATCGCCTCATGAGCAGCGAGATCGTGCGCGAGTCCAACCTCATGTTATTGCTCGGCACGATGACGGCGGAGCAACGGGTCGCAGCATTTCTGCTCAACATTTCGACGCGCATGAAAGCGCGCGGCTATTCACCCGCTCAGTTCGTCTTGCGCATGACGCGCGAAGAGATCGGAAGTTATCTCGGCCTCAAGCTGGAGACGGTGAGCCGGATGTTCTCGAAGCTGCAGAAGGCCGGCGTGGTCGATGCGCGTGGCAAGGAAGTGCGAATCCTGGATCAGGCAGGTCTCGAAAGCGTGTGAGCATGGCCGCTTCAGCGTTCGCGCTTGGCGCGTGACAAGCATTGATTCAGGTCAACGGTCCGGGACGGGCACGCTCGCATCATCACAGTGTCCCCCTTCCGTTTATGCGCCATGCTCACTCTCCTTCCTCCCGACTCGCACGCCCGGTCACACGTCGTCCATGTTCGCGCCCGCCACATCGCGCTGGCTGCGCTTCTTGCCGGGTTGCTGCTCTTCGCTTCGCGAGCGCTCGCCCAGTCCGAGCCGACTGCCCTTATCGATCAGCAGCATTGCATGTTCTGTCACACCATCGATGCGCCTTTCCTCGCTCCGTCGTTCCAGGAGATCGCGAACCGTTACCGCGATGACCCGGATGCCCGGATCATGCTCGAACATAAGCTCCGTGTAGGCGGCCGAGCGCACTGGGGCAACATGGCCATGCCGTCGCCCGCGGAGCGCGGCGGCCCGCTCTCGCCCGAGGACGCGCATACGCTCGTCGAATGGGTGCTGCGTCATTGACTCTCTGTCAAAGGAAATCGGCTATGCGTATCACCATCAAGCTCGATGCATTCGATCACACCAGCGAATCCGCTTTCGCCGTACTGTGGCTCGACCGGGAAAACGGACGCTGGTCCCGCGAAGGACACGAGTGCCTCGACATTCCAGTGTGGGGAACGTGGAAGTCCGAAGCTGGCGGCATGCTGTTGCTCGATGCGGCCACGTCGAATGCGCTTCTCATGCTTCACGGGTTGCGGCTGAGCACAACGGGCGACGGGCGCTCTGCGGAAGGCGCGCTTCAAAACGTTGCCGATAAGAAGTGGGAATCGCAAAGAGGCCGCGCCGATTACTTCGGATGCGGCGCAAACAGCGAACCTCGTCCGCTGGACCACGGCCACTGGCATGTGCAGTGCGTCGATCGCGAGCGCATCGTTGCCGAGCACGAGGTTTTTTCCGACGAGCCAGATGCGGTTAGCGGCGGCAGTGCGTGCCCAGGCGATCCCGGCTCGTTTGCAACGTAAGATGCGCTCGGACCCGCTCGAAAGCGTCAGCCCAGAAGCGCTCACCCATTGCGCCTTTGCCGAAGCAGGCGCATGGCATTGTCGAATGCCTGGTGAATGGCCACCCCGACATCCGCGTCCGAACCCCGTTCGATAGGAATCAGGTTGAATTCACGGGTCACCAGATCGAGCCTGGCATCGTATCGCCGGTCCCCCGACGCGTCGCGATACGCTTCGATCGTGAGATGGCAATTGGCGATGTCTTGCGCGGCGCGTTCGAGCCTCACGAGCTCGACGCCAGCTTCGCGTTCAACGTTGTTGTTACCGATGAAGCCTTGATAGGCGATTTGCATTCCGAGGCCCATGACGTTTTCTCTCCCGCCGACTGCTTTCGTTGCCAGCTTGCCTGATGGACCTGGCGTTCGACACACACGTTGCAACGTTACCCATCCTCTGCTTTCGACGCTTGCCCTGAATTGACCCACATCAACTTGTGTGCGATCACGCGGCGTCGTCCGCCGGTCCAAGGAGAGGCGCCAGGATGAAGCCACGAAAATTCGTCTCGATACTACGGATCTGAGCGGCGCATTGCGTGTAGAGCAAACCAGGGCCACCGTCCATGCCGTACATGCCCTTGCACATTCCTTTGAGCCTGATTCGCGCGCGCTCACTTCCCGGTTCCACTGCGGTGCGCGTGGCCCATAGATAGACGACGCCGGCTTCGAGCGGCCGTCCTGTTTCGATTTGGGCCTGGTCCGCACGTCGTATGCGCGTGGCGGAGTAACGCGCGACATACTGGCGCGTGCGTTCCCAACGTTGCGTACACTCGCTGATGCCGGAACAGTCGACCGACGCGAACTCTCGCGCCTGCATAAGCGCTGCTTCGGTCTGCTCGAATCGAGTCCAACGCGCTTCCGATGCGCACGCGCCGAGACCTGCCAGCAAGATTGCGCAGATAGCCCGCCTCTTCATCTTCGGCTCCGTTCCTCTTTCCGTTGATGAAAGGACGATACCGGCCCGGATCGTTTGCCGATTGATCTGGCTCAGCGAAGCGCGCCGTGTTACAGCAGATTCACCGAAGCGGGCGCTTTGCCTCGACTGCTTTTGAAGCTTCGGGCGCGAGAAGCTCGTGCAGCACGCGCAGGTCATCCCGCATGCCACGCCGACAAAGCATGGTGCGATTGACTTGCGTCAACCGGGTCGCCGCGCCGCCTCCTTAGACTCGGTGCCTGTCAGTTCACTTTTGCAGGTCTCGACTCAAAGGAGTCAGGCATGAGCTATAAAACGATTCTGGTGCACCTCGACACGAGCGTGCGCGCACACCCCAGACTGGAAGCCGCGTTGCAGTTGGCCAAGCGCTTCGACGCGCATTTCATCGGACTCTTTGCCGTCTTCGAGCCCGCACCGCGCGCCTTCGAAGTCATGGCGGGCACCGCCGGATATTACGAGCAGCACGCGGCCATGCGCAGAGAACAGCGCGGCGCGATCGAGCGGCTTTTTCATGCGGAGATCAAGCGCGCGGCCGTGTCGGGCGAATGGGTCGAAACGCATGAGCGGGCGAACCATGCTGTTCCGCGCTATGCACGATGCGCAGATCTCGTGATTGCGGGCCAGGACGATCCGAGCGACCCCGAATCCTACGTCGGCGATCACTTCCCGGAAACCGTCATCCTCTCCTCTGGCCGCCCGGTCCTGCTCCTCCCGTACACCGGCTTCTTCTCTTCAGTCGGCCAACATCCGATGATCGCCTGGGATGGCGGCCGGGAAGCAACACGCGCCGTGCATGATGCCCTGCCCTTTCTCAAGGGAGCCGAGCGTGTCTCGATCGTCAGCATCGATACGGCCCGAGGCGAGGCGCGCGGCGACCCGATTCCGGGCGCGGACATCGCTGCGTGCATCGCGCGGCACGGCGTCAAGGCCGAAGTCTTGTCGGCCGGCATCACGTCAGATACATCCGCGGGCGAATTGCTGCTGTCCCGGGCTGCGGACCTGGGAGCGGACCTCGTGGTGATGGGCGGCTATGGACATGCACGATGGCAGGAACTCGTGCTCGGCGGCGCAACGAAAACGTTCCTGGCGGCGATGACTGTGCCCGTCCTGATGTCTCACTGACCTTCATGACGCGGGGGACCATTTTCGAGGGAAACGGCATCATGAACTGGAAAACCATTCTTGTGCATCTGGACGACAGCCGCCGTTGCGAGACGCGCACGCGCTTGGCGTTGGATATCGCTCGTCGTTTCGACGGCCATGTCGTCGGGCTCTACCTGGTGTGTCAGGATCTGGGTCATCACCTGTTCGACCCGGACGAGCCGCTGGTGCGCCTTGCACGTGAAGAGACGCTTCGGATCTCTCGCGACAACGCACGTGCGGCGTTCGAGCACGCAGCACAGCTAGCCGGCGTCATCGGGGAATGGCGTGCGCCGACCGGCTCCGTGCACGATGCGGCTACGTTGCATGGCCGCCATGCCGATGTGATCGTACTCGGACAGGACGACGCCGACGATCCCGAGGCCTTCATCGCCCGACACTTTGTAGAGAACATCGTGTTCGCTTCTGGCCGCCCGGTGCTGCTCGTACCGCGCGCTGGCGATATCGGGACGCTCGGCGAGAATGTGGCCATCGCGTGGGACGACAGTCGGGAAGCCGCTCGCGCCGTCGCTGACGCGCTGCCCATCCTGCGTGGCGCGCGTTTCGTCGAGGTCATGACCGTCGAGCGCAACCGGAACGAGCAAGCGCCCGCGGGCATCGAGATCGCCGCCTATCTCGAGCGTCAAGGCGTGCGTGCGAGCTTTTCATCGACGCCCCGCCTTCGCGGCGAAAACACGGGGATGACGTTGATCGATAGAGCGAACAGCGTGCACGCCGACGTGCTTGTCGCGGGTGCCTATGCCCACTCGCGCGGACTCGAACAGGTGCTTGGCGGAGTCACGCGCACTCTGCTGGAGACTTCGACGCTGCCGGTTCTGCTGTCGCACTGAAAACGGCCTTAGGCCTGCGGATATCAGCGATGTCTTGTCAGTCGGCGTTTTTCCAGATCGTGTACTCAAGGACCGCGACTCCGATAATAATCACAATCAGCACGGCGATACCGACTAACCCCAGAATCTTGCTCATTGCATCAGCTCACGAGTGTTGGTCCGAGCGTTCAGGTTATGACCGAGAGCACCGTGGCTGATTGACCTGGATTAAGACTTTCTGCTTTTCACGCAGCGCGAACCAACGCGCTTGTCGAGACACGCCGGGAAGGAAAAAGTATCCTTCATTCCATCGCGAGCACAGAAGCGCTCGCGGTCATGAATGTGCCCAATGAAGATGCGGAGATGGCCATGTCGATTGATATCGCGAGTTTCACGCCCGTCCTGTCGATGACTGGCGGCGCGGTGATTGGCGCTGCGGCTGCCGTGCTTGTTTTGTTAAACGGACGTATCGCCGGCATCAGCGGCATTCTCGGTGGCCTGCTGGGCGCGCCGCAGAAAGATGCGGGTTGGCGTGTCGCTTTTCTTGCGGGGCTAATTGGAGCACCTGTGCTGGCAAGTCTGCTCGGAAACCCGGTCGCGCCGGATATTCAGGCTGGGTGGGGCGTAGTACTTGTCGCAGGCTTTCTCGTTGGCATCGGCACGCGTTACGCAAGCGGTTGCACAAGCGGTCATGGTGTTTGCGGCATCTCGCGGGGATCCATCCGGTCACTTATCGCAACGGCAACGTTTATGGCAAGTGGTTTTCTGACCGTATTCGTGTCCCGACATCTGCTGGGAGGTTGAAATGGGCTTGCTCGCAGCTTTAATGTCCGGGCTTCTGTTTGGCGTCGGTCTGATGGTCTCCGGCATGGCCAATCCAGCGAAGGTGCTGGGATTTCTCGACCTCGCGGGACGATGGGACCCGTCACTTGCATTCGTGATGGCAGGGGCGATAGCGGTCGGCTCTATCGCGTTCCTGTTTGCAAAGCGCCGCAAAATATCGCTGCTGGGTCTGCCCATGCAGATTCCTGCCGGTACCTCCGTGACGTTGAGACTTGTGCTGGGAAGCGCGGTGTTCGGCGTTGGCTGGGGGCTTGCAGGATTCTGCCCGGGGCCCGCACTGGTCGCAATGGGCGCCGGCTTTCCGAAGGCGTGGGGCTTTGTGGGCGCGATGCTGGGCGGCATGATGGTGTTCGAGTTCATCGAGCGCGCGAAGCTGACGCGGCAGCGGGCCTAAGATGCTATGCATTTACTTGAGCGTCGCCGCCTGTCTTACGGAGATGGCGCAATCAAGCTCAGTCTGACTACGCGGAAGTTTCATCCAATGAAACCGACCATACTTGCGCCGCACTTGTGTCCTTGGAAGCAGCGTGCAGGACGGGGAATGTCAATGCGACACCGACAGTCAGCGCAACTAGTGGACTGTAACGTTTAAATGGGAAGTATCATTGCGTCTTGGGAGGACGCGATGAACTTGACCGAAAGCGAAATCATGGAACTGCAGCGGCGAGCCAGTGCGAGGACCGTGCGAGCGGATTCGGCACGTCGCGCTCGCCTGATCTTGCTGCTCGCTGACGGGCTGACCTGGTCGGAGATCAGAGCCAAGCTCGATTGCAGCGACAGCTACATCGATCGCTGGAGCAAGCGCTTCGCTGCGGAGCGGTTGGCGGGCTTGTTCGCTCGTCACACCGGGCGCGAACGCTACAAGGTGACCGATCGCGTGGAAGCACGAGTGCTTGCGCGTACGACCAGGCACACGCCCGCGGACGGCTCCACGCACTGGTCCACGCGCAAGCTCGCGGCCGAACTCGGCGGCGACATCTCGCACATGACTGTGGCCCGCATCTGGGCCAAACACGGCATCAAGCCGCATCGGCTGGAGGGCTACCTTGCCTCCAATGACCCGGACTTCGAGACCAAGGCGGCCGATGTCATCGGGCTGTATCTCAACCCGCCGCAGCATGCGGCCGTATTCAGCGTCGACGAGAAGACTGCCATTCAGGCGCTCGATCGCAAAGACCCTGTGCTACCCCTGTCGCCGGGACGCGCCGAGCGTCACGGCTTCGAGTACCTCAGACACGGCACGCTTTCGCTGTACGCCGCCTTCAATACAAAGACTGGCGAAGTCCTCGGCAAGACGGCAACGCGGCATACCTCGGCCGAGTTCGTAGCGTTCCTGAGCGACCTCGTGGCCAACCAACCCCGCGGCAAAGAAATTCATGTCATTGCCGACAACCTCTCGGCGCACAAGACCCGGCAGGTCGATGCGTTTCTCAGCGAGCACCCGCAAGTTCATATGCACTTCACCCCGACCTATTCGTCCTGGCTCAACCAGGTGGAGTTATGGTTCGCCAAGATCGAGCGTGACGTGATCTCGCGCGGCGTGTTCACCTCGGTACCCGATCTCAAGCGAAAGCTCATGCGCTACATCCGCAAATACAACGAGCAACCCAAACCCGTAAAGTGGAAGTACTTTGACCCAACACGTCGAATTACTCCCGTTTCAATCGTTACAGGCCACTAGAAGCCTTTTCATATCTCCTCCCTGGACGCGCCATTCGACAACGAACAGAGCGTGTGCAGTCATCGTGCACACGAGGCTACAGGTCTGCACCGACCTTCCCTTGACGCTGGTCAACGAAGAAGCAGTAGGCAGCGGGCAAACGATGCGATTGCTGCAAGCGGCGAAATGCTGGCCCACTGTCCGTGACTTGAACGAGGTCAATAACCCGTCTGTGAGAGGATCTGCGATACGACGTAGATGGCGCGAACGCTGCTCGCGAACGCTTGCGAAGCGATGGGTTATCGGAAGCCGCGAGTGAGCAAGATCATTCGACTGGCCGCCCAAACTCAGAAATCGGATTGCACAACTGCCGAACCTGTCGGCCCGGCTACGTCGACTGTGCCCTTTTGAACCTCAATCAGAATCAGAGCATGCGTCGAAGCACGGAGTCACGCAATACAAAGCGGTGAAAGAAGGCGGCAGCGATATGCAGAGCAATTACCGCAAACAATACCCACGCGAGCACGCTGTGAATGTCCCCCAGCGCCATTCCAACGGATGAACCTTTCGCCGCAAGCGCCGGAAAAGGCAGCATGCCGAATAGGTTCACCATCCAGCCACGTGCCGACGCATTTGCCCATCCCGCAAGCGGCACCGCAAGAAGCAAGCCGTACAGAAGCAGGTGAGTCGCTTTTGATGCGAACATCAGTGTGGGCGAGAGCCTGGCCGGTTCCGGCGCATGGGTGACGCGCCAGATGATTCGAAGTACCATGGCTGCGACAATCGCCGCACCCACGCTCAAGTGCCAGGCTATCTCGCCAGTCGGCAACGTATCGCGATGCACGTCCGGCATCGTCCAACCGATGATGAATTGAGCCAGAATGAGACCGGCGATAAGCCAGTGGAGTACACGGGCGACCGGACTGTACACGTAACTCTGCGAATGATTCTCAACCACTTTGCGTCCGACTCCTATAAAGGCGAAGGCGCCGATATTAGCGCGGCCGACCTGAGGACAACCTTAAAGGCCTGTTCCTGCTTTGAAAGACTAACCCCTTAGACTACCGACGGAAATCCTGGTTGCAGACCTGGTGGAACGAACATGCGCATCCTGTTGGTTGAAGACGATGACCTTATTGGCAGCGGCCTTGAAGCAGGTCTGCGCAATGCAACATTCGCGATCGATTGGGCGAAAGACGGACGCCACGCCAAACTTGCGTTGTCGACGACACACTACGACATGGTTGTGCTCGACTTGGGACTGCCCGGTCTTACGGGAACGAGTTTGCTCGCTCAGTTGCGGGCAGAAGGCAACCTCGTACCCGTTCTCGTCCTGACAGCGCGGGACACCGCCGAGGACCGCATAGCGGGACTGGACGCCGGCGCCGACGACTATGTCGGAAAGCCTTTCGATCTCGGCGAGGTCATCGCGCGCTGTCGCGCGTTGATGAGGCGCTCGCAGAACCGCGCCGCAGAGAAGCTCGTATGGCACGACCTGACCGTGGATCCGGCGGCGATGACCGTCATGAAGGGTGATGCGCTCCTCCCACTCACCTCACGCGAATTCAGCGTACTGGTTCACCTGCTCGTGCACGTCGGCGAACCGCAACGCAAGGCCAAAATCGAGGAAAGCATCTACGGCTGGAATGAGGAGGTGGAAAGCAACGCCATCGAGGTCTATATCTCTGGGCTCAGAAAGAAAATCGGCATGGACGCAATTCGAACCATTCGTGGAGTGGGTTACGTGATGGAGAAACCATGAACTCGAGACAGCCGTCGATTCGAAACCGTTTGATGTCGCTTGTTCTGTTGAGTGTCGGGCTCTCGTGGGTCGCAATGTTTATATGGAGCTTCCACGCGGCGCGTCATGAAGTGACCCAGTGGGATGAAACGCGACTGATTCAGCTTGTTCCGTTGCTTTCCCGACTTGACGCCGACGATCTGGCAAAGTTGGCAGCGCATGGTATCGATGCTCGTAACGAGATTCCCGATCATGCTCGTTCCGTTGAACATGATTCTGATTACGGCGACCGGTTTGTGCACGTTCATGTGATCGGGCCGGATGGCGGTACGATCGCTAGAAGCAGCGATTTTCCCGTTAGCGACGTCGCCGCCTATCCTACTAACGGAATCACGGAGGTCGATGCGGGAAACGGAAGGTGGCTGCGATACACCGCTCGCGACGCCCAAAGCGGGAGAACCATCAGCCTCATGGAGCCCGTCAACGAAGAGAGCGACCTTGTAAGCGGCGTGGCGGCACGCATCGCACGACCCGTCCTCCTCATCCTTCCCATCATGATGGCTTTGGTCTGGTTTAGCATCGGGTTTAGCCTGCGCCCCCTTGCGTCGCTCTCGAAGGCAGTACAGGCTCGAGACGGCCGGAATCTTCGCCCTATTGAAATTGCGCGGTCGCCGAGGGAATTTAGCGCGGTCGTGGCGGCCACGAACGGCCTCCTCGAGCGTCTACGCATGTCGCTCGCTCGAGAGCGGACTTTCACCGCCGATGCAGCGCATGAACTGAAGACGCCCCTTGCCGCCATCAAAGTGCAGGCCCAGGTCGCCATGGCTTCGGACGATGCTGCTCAACAACGTCTGGCGCTTGAGCGGGTGGTCCTTGGGGTAGACCGGAGCGCTCGTCTCGTCGAGCAATTGCTGTTGCTCGCGCGTCTCGATGAGGAGGCCGGGATCAAGTTGTCAAAGCTCGCGATTCGCGATGTTGTTGCTGAGGCGATAGCCTTCAGACGGCAGGCGGCCCATGACAAGTCGATAAGTTTGCGAATCTCGGGCGACGAACGAGCGGAAGTCTACGCGGACCGAGTTCTCCTACGGGTGCTAGTCGACAATCTGCTCGACAATGCGATCAAGTATGGCAAGACCGGAGGGATGGTCGATTTCAATCTGGGCATGGATGCGCAATCGGTTCGTTTGACAGTTCGTGATGATGGCCCTGGCGTAAGTCCCGAGGAGATGAACCGCCTGACCGACCGATTCTTCAGGGGCTCGTCTGCGACAGCAAGTGGCAGCGGATTGGGCCTGTCTATCGTTTCCCGTATTGCAAGTCGATGCGGAAGCGAGATGAGGCTCGACACCGGACTCAACGGACAAGGGCTTGGGGTTTGGGTCACGTTCCCCGTCGCCCCAAGCTCCAGCAATCTGCCGGACTCTTCAAGCAACACGTCTGCTCGCAACGACCGCACAGCAGTGGCGTGACGCCCTTTACCTAAGGTCGAATGACAAATTCCTTGCGGGCCAGACGAAGATAGAGAATCACGAGTGCAAGTGAGGGACAACTGCTATCGACGAGCACGGGGCGGCCGAAGCCTGCGTCGAAGACATTCTGACATTCGAGGGCTCGCCGAAACGCTCGCATTGCTCGATGCCTGACTGCCATGATGGACACGGCGAGACTGCATACCGCGATAAGTCGGAACAAGGAGCCTTCAAAGATAGTGTCGGACATGTGAAAGATTAAAACCGCAATCACAATGCCTCCGTTGATACAGACCGCCACAATAGAAGCGGTCATAAGATAGGCGCGCAGCATATCAACGGTAGTGCGACTCATGCTCATTTTCGACTCCTCTCATCAACGCACGTCGCAACATGGACTTCGCAGAATGAATGCTAGGGAATCGAAGCTGAAGCAAAGCTTAAAAGGGTGGCGGGATATGAGGACTCACAGACAAGTGCGCGTCGATGCACCGAGCGCTCAAATCGCCTTCAGTTGAAAAAGAAAACCCCACGTCGAGAAAACGTGGGGTTGGTCAGCAGTCTGAAGCCGCTTCTTCGTGGAAGCGGCTCTTTTTAGCGCGGGTGAGTCCACCGGCAGGTCATGCCGTCCTGCCCGAAACCGGGTCCTCCTGCGAGCGCATCAACACCTCCAGCACCTCGCGCGCCGTGTTCTCCGAATGCTCACGCAGAATTCGCGGCAAATCGCGATGCGCAGGATCTTCGAGCGCGGCAAGAATCGCCTCGTGCTCGCTCGCGGACTCCGCCCAACGCAAGGTATCCGCGTTGGCCGCGCCGCGCGCACGATGCACCTTCGACATGAGCGTCGAATACACGCCCGCGAGCACCGGATTGGCCGCGGCGTCGATGATCGCCTGGTGGATCTGCTGATTCAGCTTGAAGTATTCGAGCCGCTTGCCGGCCTGGTGATATTCGACCATGCGCCGATGCCGGGCCGCGATCGCCGCGACTTCGTTATCCGTGATGCGCTGGCTCACCAGTTCACCCGCCATCGCTTCGAGGCCATGCAGCAGTTCGAACGTCGCGACGAGATCGTCGAGGTCGATTTCGGCCACGCGATAGCCGATGTATTGCCGATGCGTCACCCGCCCCTCCGAGGTCAGCACCTTCAGCGCCTCGCGCAATGGCGTCTTCGAAACGTCGAAGGCCGTGCTCAGTTCCTTTTCGTCGATGCGCGCGCCGGGCGGCAGTTCGCCCTCGTCGATCATGACGCGCAGGCGCGCGGCGATCTCCGCAGCCATGCCGCGGGTGCGCAAGAGAAGGGGATTCTTGGTCGTCTGGTTCATCGTAGTGCAAGCTTATCACGAAGTTGGTGAAAACCCTGCACCGAGATCGTGCCAGTCAAATTTCAATAAAACCAAGCGTTTACACTGTTTGTAATTATAAATTTCTAATCCTATACTCTGTCCAACGTTGCGCGACGTCACGAAAACATCCGCCTATCCAGGAGCCCGTTCATGTCTTCAACATCCGGTGTTGCCGCAATGACGGTGGGCAAGTCCACCGTCCGCTGGAAGATTTTCGTCGTCATGCTGAGCCTCATCGCGATCAACTACATCGACCGCGCGTCGCTGTCGGTCGCGATGCCGCTCATTTCGAAAGAGTTCGACATCGGTCCGGCGATGGAGGGCCTCATCCTCTCGTCGTTCTTCTGGACTTATGCGGTCATGCAGATTCCCGGCGGCATGCTCGCCGACCGCTTCAAGCCGCGCATCGTGATCGCCTCCGCGACCGTCTTCTGGGGCTTTTTCCAGGCCATCGCGGCGGTCTGCACGAACGCGCCGAGCCTGCTGCTCACGCGCCTCGGGCTTGGCGCATCCGAAGCGCCGATCTACCCGGCGGGCGGCAAGCTCAACGCGATCTGGATGACGCAGACCGAGCGCGGCCGCGGCGCCACGCTGCTCGACGGCGGCGCACCGCTCGGCGCGGCGCTGGGGGCGATCCTGATCACCGGCCTCATCGCCATGCTCGGCTCGTGGCGGCTCGCGTTCGCGGTGGCGGGCATCGGCACGGTGCTCGCGGGCATCCTCGCTTGGTCCTACGTGCGCAATACCCCTCGCGAGCATCCGGGCGTCAACGAACTCGAAGCTGCGTATATCGAGGAATCGCACGCCCGCGACGCCGCCGCCGAACCGTCGTCACTCTCCGGCCGCTCACGCGACTTCTTCAAGTACCGCTCGGTGTGGTGCATGTTTTTCGGCTGGATGTGCTTCAACAGTGTGTTCTACGGCCTGCTCACGTGGATGCCCAACTACCTTCACATGGTTCACGGCTTCGACATCAAGCAGATGGGCGGTTCGAGTTTCATCATCTTCTTCAGCGGCTTCGTCGGCGAGCTGATCGGCGGATGGATCGCGGACAAATGGAAGGCGGCCGGCGGACGTCCGAATGTCGTGATGCGCACGCTCTTCAGCATCGCGGCGGTCATCGCAACGGTGTCGATCTTCTCGGTGGCGTATGTGACGAATGCCGTGGCGGTCGTCGCCCTGCTCTCTTCGACGCTCTTCTTCCTGCGCTGGTGCGGTCTCTACTGGTGCATTCCGTCGTCGCTCGGCACGCGCAACAAGATCGGCTTTCTCGGCGGCTTCATGAATCTCGGCGGCAACATTGGCGGCATTGCGGTGCCGATCATCGTCGGCGCGATCGTGCAGTTCACGCACTCCTACTTTCTCGCGCTGATGTTCTTCGCGGCGGCCGGCGTCGGCTTGCTGCTGTGCTCCAGCGCCATCGATTACGAAAAGAAGATTCCCGTGTAAGCGGAATCGCCAATGCAGCAACGCTTCGCTCAATTCACACCAGAGATATCACGATGAAAAAACGCACCTTGCTCGGCATGCTCACGCCTTCGTCCAACACGTCGCTCGAACCGCTCACGAGCGCGATGGTTTCGGGCTTGCCCGGCGTGTCCGCGCATTTCGCGCGCTTTCCGGTGACGGAGATCTCGCTCGCGGATCACGCGCTCGGCCAGTTCGACGACTCGAAGATCCTGCAGGCGGCGCAGTTGCTCGCCGATGCCAAAGTCGACGTGATCGCATGGAACGGCACGTCGTCGGGCTGGCTCGGCTTCGAAGCCGACGAGCGCCTGTGCCGCCGCATCACGGAAGCGACGGGCATTCCGGCGACGACTTCGGTTCTCGCGCTGAACGAAGTACTGAAGAAGACCGATGCGCGCGAGTTCGGCCTCGTCACGCCTTACCTCGACGACGTGCAGGAGAAGATCATCTCGAACTATCGCAGCGAGGGCCTCGACTGCATCGCGGAGCGGCATCTGAATCTGAAGGTCAACTTCTCGTTCTCGGAAGTGCAGCCTGACGAAATTCGCCGCATGGTGCGCGAAGTGGCGAAGGACAAGCCGCGCGCGATTTCCATCTTCTGCACGAACCTGAACGCCGCGCATCTCGTGCCCGAGCTCGAAGAAGAAACCGGCATTCCGATCTACGACACCATCACGACGGTCGTATGGAAATCGCTGCAACTCGCCGACTACGACACGCGCAACGTGAAGGGCTGGGGGCGTCTCTTCAGCGACGTCGTCTAAAGGGACATGCCATGTCGAACGATCTCGATTTCGTGATTCGTCACGCCGACGTCGTCACTGCGTCGGACCGCTTTTCGTGCGACATCGGCATTCGCGACGGCCGCGTGGCGATGCTCGGGCAAGGCCTGCCGGGCGCGCCGCGCGAACTCGACGCGAGCGGGATGCTGGTGCTGCCGGGCGGCGTCGACGGCCACTGTCATCTCGATCAGCCGATGCCCGATGGCCTGCGCATGGCCGACGACTTTCTCACCGGCACGCGCTCCGCATTGTGCGGCGGCACGACGACGGTGATCCCGTTCGCCGCGCAGGCAAAGGGGCAATCGCTGCAAGCCGCTGTCGACGACTATCACGGCCGCGCCGAGGGACGCGCGATGATCGATTACGGCTTTCATCTGATCGTCGCCGATCCGACACCGCACGTGCTCGCGGAAGAACTGCCGCGTCTGATCAAAAGCGGCTACACGTCGTTCAAGGTCTATATGACTTACGACGATCTCAAGCTGAACGACCGTCAGATGCTCGACGTGCTCACCGTCGCGCGCGAGCATGGCGCGCTCGTGATGGTGCATGCGGAGAACTCCGACTGCATCGGCTGGCTCACCGAGCGATTGTTGGGCAAGGGCCTGCACGCGCCGCACGCACATGCGCTCGCGCGGCCGGCTGTCGTCGAACGTGAAGCGACGCATCGCGCGATCGCATTCGCGGAACTGGTCGATGTGCCGATACTCATCGTGCACGTATCCGGCGCGGATGCGATCGAGCAGATTCGCTGGGGCCAGTCGCGCGGACTGCCGATTCTCGCTGAGACGTGCCCTCAATACATGTACCTGACCGCCGACGATCTCGGGCACGGCGAATATGAAGGCGCGAAGTGCGTTTGCAGCCCGCCGCCGCGCGACCCGGCGAATCAGAACGCGGTTTGGAAAGCGTTGCGCCAGGGCGTGTTCTCGCTCGTGTCGTCCGATCATGCGCCCTTCTCTTATGACGATCCGCAAGGCAAGAAGCATGGCGGCAAGGAAGTATCGTTCGATCACATTCCGAACGGGATTCCCGGTCTCGAAACGCGTTTGCCGCTGCTTTTCAAGGGCGTGAAGGAAGGGCGCATCTCGCTGCATCAGTTCGTCGATCTCACCGCGCTTGCGCCAGCGAAGCTCTACGGCCTCTATCCGAGGAAAGGCACCATCGCGGTCGGCGCGGATGCGGATATCGTCGTGTGGGACCCGGAAAAGCGCGTGACCATCGCCAATTCGACGCTGCATCACGCGGTCGATTACACGCCGTACGAAGGGCTCGAAGTCACGGGATGGCCGCGCCATTGCTTCTCGCGCGGCGAACTGCTCGTCGAAGACGGCAGGCTCCTCGACGTGAAAGCCGGACGCGGACGGTTCCTGCCCGCGGGGAAGCCTAATCTCGAATGACATCAGGAGCATGCGATGAAGCTACGTTTGTTATCGCTGACAGCGGCGATGTTGTGCATCACGGCGCACGCGGCGCACGCGGCGCACGCGGCGGATAAGGACATGCCGACGGTCGTGCCCGAATCCATCGGCGTCGATTCCGCGCCGCTCGTGCGCATGTCGGCATGGATGCGTGCGGACAAGATGGATGTGCGCAGTCTCGTCGTCGTGAAGGACGGCAAGATCGTGTTCGAACGATATGGCGACGGTCTCACGCGCGACAACAACTACGAGCTGTATTCGGTCACGAAGACCATCACGTCGCTGCTCGTCGGTGTGCTCGAAGGCGAAGGCAAGCTGAACCCGTCGATGAAGGTCGCGCCGCTCATCGCCAGGGCGCGACCCGATCTCGCATCGCAACTCGCGGACAAGCAGGACATAGAACTGCGTCATTTGATGTCGATGTCGAGCGGCCTCAGTTATCAGACGCGCGAAGGGACCGATCCGCTTTACTACGGCGCCCCGGATCGCCTGCGCGTGGCCGTGACGGCGCGTGCGGCGAAGACGCCCGGCACCGACTTCGATTACATCGACGTGAATCCGGTGCTCGTCGGCACGGCCGTCAGCGTGGCCGCGCACGAACGCGAGGACCGTTTTGCACAGAAGAGGCTGTTCGAGCCGCTCGGCATGTCGCATTACCGCTGGACCGGCGTCGATGAAACCGGCGCTGTAGCGGGCGGCTGGGGCTTGCGGCTGCGCGCCGTGGACATGGCGAAGATCGGCATGCTGATGCTCGACAACGGCCGCTGGCAAGGCAAACAGATCGTGCCTCAGGCATGGATCAAGCAGATGACCACGCCCTCGCCCGCCGCCGCCGATTACGGCTACTACTGCTGGATTCAGCATGTGGTCGAGAAGGGCCAGCCTGAATTCGGCGCGATGGGCTTCAAGGGGCAGTTCATCACCGTCTTGCCGAAGCAGCACGCGGTGGTCGTGATGACGAGTCTTCTTCCGACCGATGGCGGCCTGCGCGACGCGACGTATCTCAATCGATATCGCCACATGGTCAACGATTTCATTCTGCCCGCGCTGACGCCGGCGACGCGCCCCGTCGTCACGGCATCGAAGACCGAAGCGCTGAAGAACGAGCTCGAACGCAGCAACAAGACGCAAGGCGTGCCCGGCACGGCAGCCGCATTCAACGACACGCCGGAGACGTGACCATGAAAAGACCTTTGCTGTTCGCGGGCGTCGTCGCGATCTCGATTGCGAGCGCGCAGGCAGCGCCGCTGCACGAAGCCGGGCTCGCGCAGGCGCAGCCCGAAGATGCGAATGTCGATTCGCGCGAACTCGTGCGCCTCTCGCGGTGGATTCGGGACGAGAAGCTCGATATCTACAGTCTGCTCGTCGTGAAAGACGGTAAGCTGATTTTCGAGCGCTATGGCGCGGGCGCATCGCGTGATTCGAACTACGAGCTTTACTCCGTGACGAAGTCCGTCACGTCGATGGTCGCGGGCATGCTCATCGCCCAGGGCAAGGTCAGTCTGGACGATTCGGTCGCGACCCGCCTCGCCGCGTGGCGTCCCGACTTGCGCGCCGATTTCGCCGACAAGCGCAATGTCGAACTGAAGCACCTCCTGTCGATGTCGAGCGGGCTGCATTACGACTTCAGGCCGAAGGACGATCCGATCTACTACGCCGCGCCGGATCGGTTGAAGCTCGCGGCGGAAACCAGTCCCAAGGTCGCGCCCGGCTCGCAGTTCGAATACACCGACATCAATCCGATTCTCGCCGCCGCGATGCTGAGTGCAGCCGCCCACGAACCGGTCGAACGGTACGCGCAGGCGAAGCTTTTCGGTCCGCTCGGCATGAAGCACGCCACGTGGGAACGCGCCGACCGCTCGGGTCTCGTCTCGGCGGGTTGGGGTTTGCGTTTGCGCGCGGTCGACATGGCGAAGATCGGCATGCTCGTGCTCGATCATGGCCGCTGGCAGGGCCGCCAGGTGGTGCCTGAGGAATGGATCGCGAAGATGACATCGCCCGCGGTCGCGCCGTACTTCGGCTATTACTGGTGGATCAACAACGTCGTGCAGAGCGAGCCGGAGTTCGACGCCATGGGCTTCAAGGGGCAATTCATCACGGTGCTGCCGAAGCGCAACACCGTGATCGTGATGACGAGCGTGATGTCGGTGGATGGTGGATTGCGCGACGCGAAGAACCTTCAGCAATTCCGGCATATGGTGAACGGTTATGTGATTCCGGCGCTCGACAACCGGAGCCATGCGCAGCCGTCCGCGCGAGCTCGCGCGCAGATGGATCGCGAACTGGCGGTCAGTGCGCAGACGCGAGGCATACCCGGCGCGCAGGTTGATCCGACGGATATGCCAAAGTATTGAATCCGCGCATATAGTCGGCGCAACTACGATCCAAGTCCCGCCCGAGGCATCTCGAGCGCGCCGTCCGCATCGGGCGAAAGCGGTTTCGCTCGCGCACGGCAGGCGCCCGCGCAGAAGATGCCGGCGGCCGAAAGCCCCGCGGGCAGCGCCAGAACGAGATAGAGCGCGGCATTGGACCAGCCCGCCGATAACATCAACGCGCCGCCGAACGATCCGGCGATCGCGCCGATGCGGCCCACGCCGAGCGCCCACGCAACGCCCGTCGCCCGGCTCGATGTCGGATAGAAGCCGGACGCGATGACGTTCGCGCAGACCTGCGAACCGCTCACGCAAAACCCCGTCACGAAGATGCCCGCCGCCAGCCACCACGCGGAACCCGCGGCCGCCAGCGATGCCACCGCCGCCGCGCCGACGAGATACGCCGCGCTCACGACCTTGTACGCATCGAAACGGTCGATCAGGACGCCCAGCACGATCGCGCCGAGCACGCCGCCGCCTTGCAGCAGGCCCGCGAACACCGACGCCTGCTTGAGCGACAGGCCCGCCCTCGCGCCGAGTATCGGCAGCCAGTTGATCAGCATGTACAGCAGCAACAAACTCATGAAGAACGCGAGCCACAGCAGCAACGTGCCACGCCGATAGTCCGCATCGAAGAGACGAGCGACCGGCGAAGCACTGGCGCGTTCGCCCGAGGTGAAATAGCGCGTGTCGGCGGCCGCGCGATCCGGCGCCACGCGTTTCAGGATCGCCGCGATGCGCGCTTCGTTCCCCGTGCCGAGCGCGAGAAAGCGCACCGATTCCGGCAACGCGAACCACAAGACCGGCACGAGCATCAACGGAAGCAGTCCGCCGATGACGAGCACGCCGCGCCAGCCGAACTCCGCGACGAGATACGCTGTCACCACACCGCCGAGCGCGGAGCCTAATGAGAAGCCGCAGAACATCAAGGTCAGCAAGGTGCCGCGCCGCCGCTCGGGACTGAATTCCGATGTGAGCGTGATCGCGTTCGGCATCGCGCCGCCGAGTCCGAATCCGGTGAGAAAGCGCAGCACGACCAGCCACTCGATGTTCGGCGCCGCCGCCGATCCGAGGCACGCCGCGCCGAACCACGCGACCGACAGGATCAGCACGCCGCGCCGCCCGATGCGGTCGGCAAGCGGGCCGCTCAGGAAGGCGCCCATCATCAGCCCTAGAAGACCGGCGCTGAAGAGCGGCCCGAGCGCAATCACGGACAGGTTCCAGTCGCTGCGCACATGCGGCGCAATGAAGCCGATGATCGCGATATCGAATCCATCCAGCGCGACGATCAGAAAGCACAGCACGCCGATCATCACCTGAAAGCGCGACACGCGCCCCGCGTCGATGATGTCGCGCACGTTCACCGGCTCGCGCCGCAATTCGTTGGCGTCCATGAAGTCTCCTTGACCTGACGTTGACGTTGACGTTGACCTTGACGTGATGCTCACGCGTGCGCGGCTTGCGCCTTGCCTGCGGCAATGGCTTCCACCTGTTCGATGAACGCGGGATCGCGTTCGCGCAGGTCTGCATGGCTGACTCGCCCGGTGCGCCGCATATAGTCGTAGGCGAAGCTCACGGGATCGAGATTCATGCGCGTATCGACGGACTCGTACCAGTCGAGACTCTTGCGCGCCGCATCCTGAAAGCGGTTCGACGCGTCCCTTCGGCTTTCCTCGAAGGCGGCGAAGGCAGCGGGAACATCATCGCGATGAAGCGAGAGCGATTCCGCGAGCGCGATGGCGTCCTGCATCGCCATGCGCGTGCCCGAGCCGAGCGAGAAATGCACGCTGCGCAGCGCATCGCCGAGCAGCACGACCTTGCCGTGCGACCAGCGCGCATTGCTCACGACTTTCGCCTGGAACCATTGCGAGCGGTTGGTCAGCAACGCTTCGCCTTGCAAGTCGTCGGCGAAGACGTTTTCGCAGAACGCGCGGCTCTCGTTTTCGGTCGCGTGATCGAGCCCGCAACGCTGCCACGTCTGCGGATCGACTTCGACGAGAAACGTCGAATGCGTCTTGCTGTACTGATACGCATGCGCGATGAAAACGCCGTGCGGTGTCTCGCGGAAAATCAGCGACACCGGATGAAACAGGCGCGTCGTGCCGTACCACGCGAACTTGTTGCGCCGCTCGTCGAAACTCGGCTGGAAGTGCTCGGCAAGACGCGCGCGCACTTCGCTGTTCACGCCATCGGCGGCGACGACGACATCGTAGTCGTCCAGCGCGGCGGGATCGTTCACGCAACTGTTGTAACGCACATCGACGCCCGCATCGCGGCACGCCTCTCGCAACACGGTCAGCAAATCGATGCGCGATGTGCGCGAGAAATGATTGTTCGACAGCCGCACCGGCACGCCGCGATGCACGACCTCCATATAGTCGCAGCGCTCGTGATGCGCCGTGAACCTGCGGAAGAACGCTTCGTCGGCCTCTTTCAGAAAACTCAGCGCGACATCGGAGAACACGACGCCCCAGCCGTAGGTCGCACCGGCTTCGTTGCGCTCATGAACGACGATCTCGTCGCCGGGATGACGCTGTTTCATCAGCATCGAGAAGTAGAGTCCGGCGGGGCCGCCGCCGATCACCGCGATTTTCATGGTGTACTCCTTAATATTCAGAACAATTGAATGCGGTCTCGCCGAGCAGCGCGCCGGCATTCGGCACGATCGGCGCTAGGCCCAGATGATCGAGCATCTGACGCGTCGTGCAGACGGCCGTCGACGTCACCGGCACGCCAAGCCTGTCCTGCGCGGTCTGAATCGCCGCGAGCGACGGCATCTGCACGCACGCGGACAACACGACCGCATCCGCGTTCGCGATACGAAGGCGCTTCACGTCGTCGAGCAATTGCAGCGGATCGCGTCGGCCGACTTCGAGGTTGTCGGGAATCTCGAACGAAAGCGCATCCAGCACTTCGATGCCTTCCTCTTCGATATACGCAACCACTGCCGCCGTCAGCGGCTTCATGTACGGCGCCATCAGCGCGATCCTGCGTGCGCCCATCGCCTTCAGACCGGCGACGAGCGCGCCCGCCGAAGTCATCACGGGCGCCTCGCAATGATTCTCGCGCGCGATGCGGCGCAAATCTTCCTCGACCTGCCGGTGATAGCCCGGCCCCATCGCCATGATCGCGACGAGACACGCGGTGCTCATCACGTCGACGCGCGCATCGGCGAGTTCGGCCGCGCAGCGCAGGCCCTCGCGATTCATCGCTTCCAGTTCTTCCTTGACGACGCGATGCATGCGCATGCGGCTCGAATGGAACGTGAAGCGCTCGGGCAAGATCGCTTCCCGCGCGCGCAGCATGGCGGGGATTTCGGTTTCCATCGTCGTGTTCGAGCTCGGCACGATCTGGCCGATTCGATAGGTTCGGGTCACTGCCTGCATCATTGCGTTTCTCCAGCGTAAGGTTGTTCTGCGCAGCGCGCCCGATATCCTTCGAGCGCGTCGCGCAGGACGGCGGGCATCTCGATCGATTCGCGCGCGTCGCGGCGGATGCATACCGGCGTGAGACGCGCGATGAACGCGATCTCGCCATCGGCCATGCGCGCGGTGATGACCAGCGTGAACGTGCGCGTGCGGATCGCATCGACTTCCACGGTGGCGTCGAAGGTTTCGTCGGGTTTGAGCGAGCGGCGGAAGTCGAATTCGAGCGCGCGCGTCGGCGTGCCGAAGCCGTGATGATTCTTGACCGCCTGCGGCGCGCCATCGAAGAGAAAGCCGTAGAACAGCTCGGCGAACGAGATGACGTAATCGGAAAACGACGCCGTGTAGACCACGCCCGCCGGATCGCACTCGCCCCAGCGCACGCGGCGGCGCACGACGAACGGTTGCGTGCCGGCCACGTATTCGGTGCAGATCATGCGTCCTCCCTGGCACGCGCGGCATGCTCATCCGCGAGACGCGCGGCGACGTCGTGACGCAAAGCCGCCTTGTCGACCTTGCCGACGCGCGTCACCGGAAACTCGTCGACGATCTCAATGCGCTCCGGACACTTGAACTTCGCGAGCCCCTGCGCGACGAGAAAATCGGCAAGCTGCCGCACGGTCGGCGCGGCATGGTCCGCACGCAGGATCAGATAGGCGCAGGCCTTCTCGCCGTAGAGCGCATCGGGCATGGCGACGAGCTTCGCGTCGGCGACCGCGGGATGATGGCTCACATAGGCCTCGACTTCCTCGCAACCGATCTTCTCGCCGCCGCGATTGATGTTGTCGCGCAGCCGCCCTTCGAACGCGAAGCAACGCACGCCGTCGATGATCCTTTGCGTCACCATGTCGCCGGTGCGCACGAAGCCGTCGGACGTCAGCGTCTGCGCGCTCGCCTCGGGCGCGCGAAAGTAGCCGCGCAGGCTCGACGGTCCGCGAAAGCACAGCTCGCCCGCCTCGCCGTCGGGCGCGGGATCGTCGGCGCCCGGCACCAGCACGCGGATCTCGTCGGCCGCGCTGCCCGACAGCCCTTGCGTGAAGTGCCGCAAACGCGCGGCATGCGCCGGTCCTGCGCCGAGCAGCAGCCCTTCGGTCGTGCCGTACAGGTTGAAGCACGGCACGCCGAGATGCGCTTCGAGCGAATCGGCGCGGCTCATCGTGCCGAACAGTTGCAGCGATGACAGATCGTGTCGCGCGATCTCCTGATACGCGATCATCTGCGGCGCGACAGGTCCGATGGACAGCCCGTGCGTCACCCGATGCGTCTCGATGAGTTCCAGCATCCGCGCGATGTCCACGCGCGGCATCAGCACGGTCGTCGTGCCGGCCGCGACCGTCGAGACGAGCGCATACAGTTGCCCCGCGTTATGCAGCAGCGGCAGAGACCAGATCATGCGGCTCGCCTCGCTCATGCCGATATGCCGCATCCAGTCGAGCGCGTGGCCGATGTACTCCGCATGAAAGCGCGGGATGATCTTCGGCACGCCGGTCGTGCCGCCGGAAAGCTGGAAGCTCAGCACGTCCTCGCTGCCGATGCGGATATCGGCCAGCAGGGCGCGCGCACGCGCCAGCGGCATCGACTCGATGAGCGCGTCGATCGCGTGATCGCCCTCTTCACCCTTACCGCGCGCAACGACCAGATGTTCGAGCGATGCGATCCGTCCGAACATCTGCCGCGCGAAGCCGACGAGATCGAACGCGGAGAAATCCGCCTGCACGAAGTAGCCGCGCGGTTCGGACTGCGCCGCAAGCTGGCCGATCTCGACCTCGCGATACTGCGGCACCGCGCACACCGGCACGATGCCCGCCTTGTAGGCGCCCATCAGCGCAACGGCCGTGTCGATGGTCGTGCCCATCTGGAAGATCGCGCGATCGCCCGGCACAAGGCCGGTTTCGATGAGGGCCGCGCCGAGCCGCTCGCTGCGCGCGTCGAGCTCCGCGAAGGTGATGGTGGCTTCGTCGGAAATGTAGGCGGGCCGCTCGGGCATGCGCGCGGCGGTGGCGCGCAGCGCGTCGCCGAGCGTCATGTCGGGCCATGCGCCCGATTCGAAATAGCGTTGCGCAAGCTCGGGCGGACAATAGATCACGCCGTCGATCGGATGAAAGATGCCTCTCATGGTTGGTGTCTCCTGCAAGTCCACGTGCCGTTTCAAACGCGCGGCGCGATGCGCACGACATCGCGGTCGTAGCACTCGATGCGTCCGTTCAGTCCGCCGGTGAAAAGCCCGTACCAGACGGCGGGCTTCAGGCCGAGCGCGCGGCGCTCGAACGAAACCGGCTCCGTGGCGCTGATCACCGTGTAATCGCCCTGGTCTTCGACGCGGCACGTGTCGAGCTTGCGCGCGGCGTCGATCAGCGTCGAGAACTCCGGCACGTTGAGCACGAATAATTCGAGCGTCTTTCCGTCCGTCGCGCGGCTTTCGCTCAGGCGCGCCGCCTTGCGCGCCCAGACTTCATCGATACATGTCGCGCCATTCTGCAACTCGATCGCTGCTTCGAGCGTCGCGGCGGCATCGCGTGCATCGAGCGGCGCGAGCGCGCGCAGCTTGCGTGTGATCTCGATGAAATAGCCGTTCGGATCGCGAAAGTAGATCGACTCGATCACCTCGTGCGCCGTCTCCACCGACACCTCCACGCCGCGCGCCTCCAGTCGCGACTTCCACGCCTGCAGTTCGTCTTGCGTATCGACGAGCCAGGCCGTGTGCGTCGCATCGAATACGTGATCGTCGGGACGCGGCGGATGCGCCGCTCTGCCGTTCAGCGCCTCGGGCTCCTGGCTTCCGAGGTAATGAAAGAACGCGATCGTGCTGCCGTTGCCGCTATCGAAAAAGAAGTGAAGGAAATCCGGATGCGTCGCGGGGCCCCATCCGCGCGCGGAAATCGTGTGAATGAGAGGCAGGCCGAGCACGTCGCGATAGAACTCGACGGTCTCCTTCAGTCTCCAGGTCGGCCGCGCCGTGTGATCGACGCCGCGCAGGCACAAGCGCAGGTCAGCGGCGGGAATGTCGCTCATCTTCATGTCGGTACTCCGTATCGGATCAGGCGGATGTCATTGGGGAAAGTTTTCGCGCAGCCAGTCGCGCACGATGCGCCCGGCGACATAGCGGCCCGCCTCCTCGCCCTCGGCGAGCGCGCGGCCGTGGTGATCGCCGCGCACGCGACGATGCGTTTTCACCGCCGAGCCTAGACTCGCGTAGATGTCCGCGATGACGGTCGGAAAGCACGCCTGGTCGCCGGTGTATTCGACGACGAGCGACGGCTGCACGATCGCCGGTGCGGTCTTCGACAACAGCGCATTCGACGACACGCCCGACCACGTCGAGAGCCACGCTTCCGGCGAACAGCAGCGCGCGAAGCCGACCGAGCCGTAGTTCGACGCGAACGGGTCCGCGCCCCACAGCGAGCCGTAGTGGCGGTCGGACGGATCGAGCGAAAGATCGAACGAGCGCAGATCGGCGTCGGTGCGCCAGATCGTCATCAGCGGCGTGTGCGCGGCTAGGCGGCGCGTGCGCGGATCGGCTGCATCGCCCGCCGACTTGACGCGCGCGCGGGCATCGAGGCGCCCGGCGATCAGATTGCGCGCGATGGCGTCGAGCCGTTCCACGCGCGCGGTCTGCGCCGCGCGATAGCGCGCGACGAACGCCGCGTCGTAGCGCGACGAATGCGGCGCCGCGTTGAAGCCGTTGGCCGGCGCGAACGGGTCGAGCGATGCATCGACGGCGAGCGCATCGTTCTCGTCCGTCACCGACGGATCGATGCATCCCTGCAGCAGCGCGCCCTGCCCCGGATGCGGCGCCACAAAGATCACGCCATCCGCCAGAGGCATGTCGAGCGAGGCGAGTTTCGTAGGACGTCCGCCCGGCGTGCGCTCGATACGCGCGTCCGGCGCGAGGTTCGATTGCTGCGCGTAGAGCGCGTAAAGCCCGCTGCCGCCCGAGTTGCCGAGCAGCACGATTCGCCTGAAGCCCGCGTCGCGCAGAAAGCGCAGGCCGGCCGCGACGTCGTAGAGCGCGAACTCGTGTTCGAGGCGCATGTCGTTGCCGACCGAGCGCGGCGCTTGCGTCCACGCCGCAAAGCCCGCGCCAGTGATATCCGGAATCAGGTAGTGGCACGCCATGAACTCGCGCGGATGCATGATGCACACGACCGTATCCGTCGCGCCGGGCGAATACAGCGAGCCGCTCGTCGCGGCGCCGTCCTGCGTGCGCAACACGACATTACGCGTGCCGACACCGGCGGGCAGCTCGCGCGGGTTCCAGTCCGTGTTGAGAAATCCTGCGGTCGCGCCGCCAGAGCCGGCGCGCGTTTGCTCAGTTCGGTTCATCGAGTCATCTCCTTTTTTTACATCTTAGTCGAATCTTTTTACTTATGTGTTGATTTTTCGTTATGGTTTTTACGGATGTGTTGATTCGACGCGTGACGAACCCTGTCAGGAGGCCGGTTTGGGTTATCGTGTTGATCGTTCTGACACAACCGTCGAAAACGCCGTATGACCCGAACCCAGACCAAGAGCGACGCCTTGCGCGAAAACATCCTCGAAGTGGCGACGCGCCTTTTCATCGAGCGCGGCTTCGACGGCACGAGCTTCAACGACATCGCCGACGCAATCGGCGTGAGCCGTCCCGCGCTCTACTACTACTTCAAGAGCAAGGAAGCGATTCTCGAAGTGCTCACGGAGACGGTGACGCGCGCGGCGGGTCAACTGGCGTCGGAAGCCGTGCCGGGGCACATGCAGCATCCCGCCGGCATGCTGCGGCATCTGGTGTTGCGGCATGCGCAATTGATCCTCACGCATCCGCTGCAGTTTCGTGTGGTGGAAAGAAACGAGGGCAACCTGCCGCCGCAGCAACGCGAGCTGGCGGAACAGGCGCGGCGCGCCGTGCTGGAGCAGTTTCAGCACGCGATCGAATTCGGCATCGAGCAGGGACAATTTCGCGCGCTGGATGCCAAGGTCGCGGCTTTCTCGATCATCGGCATGTGCAACTGGAGCGCGTGGTGGTACTCGCCCGACGGGCCGCGCTCGCTTGAGCAGATTTCGGAGCAGATCGCCGACATGGCCCTGCATGCCGTGCAGATGGAAAACGGACGGCAGCTGCGCGAGCCGAGCGTCGGCGCGGTGATCCAGTTGCTGCGGGACGACATCGACATGCTGGAACGGCGGCTTGGATCGGACGAGTGATCATGCCGCGATCCGGCGCGGCGCCATGTTTCATCGGTAACTTGGGCTCGATTTTCTGAAACGCGACCGTAACGGCGCGCGCACAGAATTCATCCCATGCGCAGAACGAACTGCGCCAAAACAACCGGAGAACACAATCATGCCGATGCCTTGCTACCTCACGCTCGAAGGACAGAACCAGGGGAAAATCGAAGGCTCCATCAAGGTGACGGGCCACGAAGGAAAGATCCTCGTGCAGGCTGTGGATCACACCATCGAGATTCCGAAGAGCCCGCAAACGGGGCTGCCCACCGGCAAGCGTGTGCATTTGCCGATGACGCTGACGAAGGAAATCGACAAGTCGTCGCCGAAGCTTTATCAGGCATTGACGTCGGGCGAGCAGATGAAGGTTGTGACGCTGGAGTTTTATCGCATCTCGCCGAAGGGCACGGAGGAGAAGTACTACACCGTTCAGCTGTCGAATGCGATTCTGACGAACATGAAGTCGTGGACGCCCAATGCGCTCGATCCGGAGAACCGCCAGATGGGGCATATGGAAGACGTGTCGTTCACGTACGAGAAGATCACGTGGACTTTCGACCCGGACGGCATCGAAGCGGAAGATTCCTGGTTGGCGCCGAAGTCTTGATGATTGGGTTAGGGTGGATGGAAGAGCCGCTTCTCCTGGAGAGCGGCTCTTATGCATTCTGCGGTGAGGCGCAGACCCAACGAGCGTGAGCGAGGCTCCGGTTCTACAAGCGTTCAATCAAGCGCCGATCCCCCGACTCACAATACTCATGACATGCCGCACGCGCCGCGTTCGCCGCGCCGTGCACGAATAGCGGCGCATCCGCGCGGCGCGACATCGACACCACGATCGACGGCGGCGAAGGCTGCAACGGCAACTCCACCACTTCTCCGCGCGCGATGAGATCCGCGACGAACAGACGAGGGATCGCCGCCACACCGAAGCCATCGCGCACCAGTTGCACAATCACTGAGATCGACGGCGACCCGGTAATGCGCGTATCCGCGAGCGGCACGCCGTTCGCGAGCGCAAGCTTGCCGACGATGTCCTCCAGCGCGCGATGCGGTGCCGTGCCGCGTCCGAAGGTGAGGATCGGATGGCGCAGCACGCGCTTGGCGAGCCCGCTGCGCGACAGCGGAAGCAGCCCCGCGCGCGCGACCCAGTGCACCGGATAGTTCGCGAGCGCATCGCACACCACGGTTTCCTCGTCGCTGCCTTCGACTCGAATGATCAGATCCAGCTCGCCGGCCATCAGGCGACGCTGCAATACCACGCTCACGTCCACTGCAAGTTCCACTTCGAGTTGCGGAAGGTCGGTCGAAAGGCGTCGCATGTAATCGGCGAGCCAGCTATGCACCACTGTTTCGATCACGCCGAGCCGCAGCTTGCCGCGCATGGCGCCTTCGTGCGACGCCGCTGCCTGCAACTGGCGCGTCGCTTCCACGACGGCCTTCGCGTAGCCCAGCAGATATTCGCCGTTAGGCGTGAGCCGGAAATCGCGGCTCTCGCGATCGACAAGCGTGGTCTGCAATTCGTCTTCGAGCGCCTTCAGACGCTGCGATATCGCGGCGGGCGTGGCGTGCAGCGCCGTTGCCGTGGTGCGGAAGCTGCGCAGCTTGGCAAGCGTGACGAAGGTCTCGAGAAAGCGCGTGTTCATAGGCTGGAAAACAAAAAGCGACGCAAATGCGGGGCAAAAACAACGAAGGGAAACGCTCCAAAAACCTCAACGTGATTCGGGAAAACCCGCGATTCCGTTAATAAATTCTATTCACTCTGCACAAATAAAACTAGTTGGCGTCAGATTTTCTTCTTTTCTATGCTTCGTCTAACGCTGCAATTCATACACACCGCACGCCGATACCATGACTCCATCTGAATTCCGCAAAGCTGTCCGCCACGGTGACTTCCGCGGCCCCACAGCCGGCCATTGTGGCGACTACGCGCAAGCCAATCTGGCGATTCTGCCCGCCGCACACGCGCACGATTTCCTGCGCTTCTGTCATGCGAATCCGAAGCCGTGTCCGCTGCTCGGCGTGGGCGAGCCCGGCGATTTTCGCGTGCCTGTGCTTGGGCGCGACGTCGATATCCGCACCGACGTGCCCGCCTACAACGTCTATCGTCACGGCGAACTGAGCGAACGCGTCGAGTCGATCGAAGCGCTCTGGCAGGACGACTTCGTCGTGTTCGCCATCGGCTGCTCGTTCTCGTTCGAGCACATGCTCGCGAAGGAAGGCATCGGGCTGCGCCACGTCGAAGAAGGCCGCAACGTGCCGATGTATCGCACCGACATTCCGAACCAGCGCGCGGGCGTGTTCGGTGGCGAACTCGTCGTGTCGATGCGTCCGCTGCGCGGCGCAGACGCGATCCGCGCGGTGCAAATCACAAGCCGTTTTCCGGGCGTGCACGGCGCGCCCGTGCATATCGGCGATCCTGCGGAACTCGGCATCGCCGATCTCGCGCGCCCCGAGTTCGGCGACGCGGTGACGATCCATCCGGGCGAGCTGCCGGTCTACTGGGCGTGCGGCGTGACACCGCAAACCGCGCTCATGGGCGCGAAGCTGCCCATCGCCATCGCACACGCGCCGGGCCACATGCTGATGACCGACATCACCAACGCATCGCTGGCCGTCTTCTGAGCGCCTGCGCAGCACGCGCGGCCTAACACGGCGCCGCGCTCCATTCACGGCAATTCGAAGCTATCCGGCCCCGCGGTCCGGAGGGAATGACGCATCCCCACGCTTCGAAGCGGCTTCGCTTGTTACTCATGCGTCTATCCACAGGAGCAGCAGATGGACAGCAAGACATTCACGGCAAACGTCGACGATGCCGCCGATCTGAAGGCGACGGCAGACGGCGCGCAGCTTTCCTGGTACGCCGAAGCGGGACCGCGCGCACGCCGCGCGTTCTGGAGCTGCAAGGTCGGCTACATGCTCGACGGCATGGACACGCAGATGCTGTCCTTCGTCATTCCGACGCTCGTCGCCACGTGGGGCCTTTCGCTCGCGGACGCCGGTTTCATCGGCACGATGACGCTGCTCTCGTCCGCGCTTGGAGGCTGGATCGCGGGGATTCTGTCCGACCGCATCGGCCGCGTGCGCACGTTGCAGCTCACCGTGCTGTGGTTCGCGGTGTTCACCGCGTTGTGCGGACTCGCTCAAAACTACGGCCAGTTGCTCGCCGCGCGCACGCTGATGGGCTTCGGCTTCGGCGGCGAATGGACAGCGGGCGCCGTGCTGATCGGCGAGGTGATCCGCGCACGCGATCGCGGCAAGGCGGTCGGCCTCGTGCAATCGGGCTGGGCGCTCGGCTGGGGCATGGCCGCCCTGCTCTATGCCGTGCTGTTCTCCGTGATGGCGCCCGAGCTTGCATGGCGCGCGCTGTTCCTGATCGGTCTCGTGCCGGCGCTGCTCGTGGTCTTCATTCGCCGCTACGTGAAAGAGCCTGAAGTGTTCGAACAGGCGAAGGTGGCGCAGCAGGAGGCACAAGACAAACCGCGCTTCACCGAAATCTTCGCGCCGCGCCTGCTTTCGACGACGCTGCGCGCCGCGCTCCTCACCACCGGCGCACAAGGCGGCTACTACGCGATCACGACGTGGCTGCCGACCTTCCTCAAGACCGAGCGTCATCTCACTGTGATGGGTACGGGCGCTTATCTGGCGATGATCATCGCGGGCTCGTATGTCGGCTATCTGTGCAGCGCCTGGCTCACTGACCGCATCGGCCGCAAACCGAACTTCATTCTGTTCGCGCTCGGTTCGATGGCGATTGCCTTCGCGTACACGTCGTTGCCGCTCACGAATGCGTCGATGCTGTGGCTCGGTTTTCCGCTCGGCTTCTTTGCGTCGGGCATCTTCTCCGGTATGGGCGCGTTTCTCACGGAACTCTTTCCGACCCGCGTACGCGGCTCCGGACAGGGCTTCTGCTACAACGTCGGCCGCGCGATCGGCGCGCTCTTTCCCGTGCTGATCGGCACGCTGTCGAGCCGCTACGGGCTCGGCACGAGCATCGGGATGTTCGCGGTGGCGGCGTATGGCGTGCTGATCCTCGCCGCGCTCACGCTGCCGGAAACGCGTGGCCGCGAACTCGAATCGGCCTGAACAACGCGCTCTCACTCCGTTACCTCTTTCGAATCGCACCTCTCGACACCATGAAGCAAGATCACCACTCCGATGTTTGCACGCCATCCCGCTGGCAATTCTGGATTGACCGCGGAGGCACCTTTACCGACATCGTCGCGTGCCGCCCGGACGGCACGCTCACCACGCACAAGCTGCTCTCCGAGAACCCCGAGCAGTATCGCGATGCGGCGGTCGCCGGGATTCGTCATCTGCTCGGACTGCGCGACGGCGAAGCCATCACGCCGCACGACGTCGAGATGGTGAAAATGGGCACGACAGTCGCGACGAACGCGCTGCTCGAACGCAAAGGCGAACCGGTTGCGCTCGTCACGACGCGCGGCTTTCGCGACGTGCTACGGATCGCGTATCAAAACCGTCCTCGTCTTTTCGATCTCGACATCGCGCTGCCCGAGGCGCTCTACGAGCGCGTAGTGGAAATTGACGAACGCATGAGTGCGCAAGGCGACATCGTCGCGCCGCTCGATCACGCCGCGGCCGAACGCGCGCTCCGTGAAGTCTATGGCAGCGGCATCCGCGCGCTCGCCATCGTGCTGATTCACGGCTATCGCCATACCTCGCATGAACGCGAACTGGCGGCGTTGGCACGTCGTATCGGCTTCACGCAAATCTCCGTCTCGCACGAAGTGTCGCCGCTGATGAAAATGGTTTCGCGCGGCGATACGACGGTGGTCGACGCGTATCTCTCGCCGATCCTGCGCCGTTACGTCGATCAGGTCGCGCACGAAATGCCGGGCGTGAATCTGCAATTCATGCAGAGCAGCGGCGGCCTGACGCGCGCGGACGTGTTCCAGGGCAAGGACGCGATTCTCTCCGGACCGGCGGGCGGTATCGTCGGCATGGTCCGCGCGGCACAGGCGGCGGGCTTCGAGCGTGTGATCGGCTTCGACATGGGCGGCACGTCGACGGATGTCTCGCACTTCAACGGCGAGTTCGAGCGCGTGTTCGAAACGCAGGTGGCCGGTGTGCGCATGCGTGCGCCGATGATGAGCATTCACACGGTGGCGGCCGGCGGCGGTTCCGTGCTCGGCTTCGACGGCGCGCGTCTGCGTGTCGGCCCCGATTCGGCCGGCGCGAACCCCGGCCCGGCTGCGTACCGGCGCGGCGGTCCGCTCGCCGTCACGGACTGCAACGTGATGCTCGGCAAGATCCAGCCCGACTATTTTCCGCGCGTGTTCGGTCCGCATGCGAACGAGCCGCTCGATCACGACGTGGTCGTAAAACGCTTCCAGACACTCGCCGATGAAATCTTCGCGGCGACAGGCCAGCGTCGCACGCCCGAAGCCCTCGCGGAAGGCTATCTGGAGATCGCGATCGGCAGCATGGCGAACGCGATCAAGAAAATCTCCGTGCAGCGCGGCCACGACGTGTCGCAATACGTGCTGACGACGTTCGGCGGCGCCGGCGGCCAGCACGCATGCGGCGTGGCCGACGCGCTCGGCATGACGAGCGTGTTCGCGCATCCGCTTGCGGGCGTGCTCTCCGCTTACGGCATGGGTCTCGCGGACCAGACGGCCATGCGCGAACGCGCCCTCGAAATCAAGCTTGACGACACTTCGCTGCCCACGATCGAAGCCGCACTCGATGCCCTCGCCGACGAAGCCACGCGTGCCCTGCTCGAACAGAACGTGGATGCCGCGCTCATCACGACCGAGCGGCGCGTGCATCTGCGCTATCAGGGAACCGATTCGCCGCTCTCCGTGCCGGCAGGCCCTGTCGACGAAATGCGCGCCGCGTTCGAGGCGGCTTATCGTCAACGCTACGCTTTTCTGATGGCGGATACGCCGCTCATCGCCGAGCTTGCGTCCGTCGAAGCGATCGGTCATTCAGATGCTCCCGTCGATACGAGCGACCTTGCGCCTCGCGACGCAAACAACGCACTCGGTGCGCAGACTGTCGTGCGGATGTATTCGGGCGGTGCATGGCACGACACCGCGCTCTATCAGCGCGATACGTTGCGTGCGGGCGACACGCTCGACGGTCCCGCGATCATCGCCGAAAAGAACGGCACGATCGTGGTGGAGCCGGGCTGGCAAGCGGTGCTGACCAGCCAGGGCAACGTGGTGATGACGCGTGTGCAACCGCTCGCCACGCGCCGCTCCATCGGCACCGACGCCGACCCTGTGCGCCTCGAAATCTTCAACAACCTGTTCATGTCGATTGCCGAGCAGATGGGTTTGCGTCTGCAGAACACGGCGTATTCGGTGAACATCAAGGAGCGCCTCGACTTCTCGTGCGCGATCTTCGACGACGCGGGCAACCTGATCGCGAATGCGCCGCACATGCCGGTGCACCTTGGCTCGATGGGCGAAAGCATCAAGACGGTGATCGAGCGCAACCGGGGTGCGATGCGCGACGGCGACGTGTTCATGCTGAACGACCCGTATCACGGCGGCACGCATCTGCCCGACGTGACCGTGATTACGCCCGTGTTCGCCGACGGTTCTTCCGAGCCGCTCTTTTACGTCGGCTCGCGCGGTCATCATGCGGATATCGGCGGGATTACGCCGGGTTCGATGCCGGCTTCTTCGTCGCATATCGACGAGGAAGGCGTGCTGATCGACAACTGGCAACTGGTGTCCGCGGGCGTGTTGCGCGACGCCGAAACGCGCGCCTTGCTCGCATCGGGCCGTTATCCCGCGCGAAATATCGCGCAGAATATGGCCGATCTGCGCGCGCAGGTGGCCGCGAATCAGAAAGGCGTGGACGAGTTGCGCCGCATGGTCGCGCAATTCGGCCGCGACGTGGTACTCGCTTTCATGCGTCACGTGCAGGACAACGCGGAAGAAGCGGTGCGCCGCGTGATCGGCGCACTGAAGGACGGCAGCTATCGCTACGAACTCGATAACGGCGCCGTGATCAACGTGGCGATTCGCGTCGATGCCGCCACGCGCAGTGCCACAGTCGATTTCACCGGCACATCCGCGCAGTTGCCGAACAACTTCAATGCGCCGAAGGCAGTGTGCATGGCGGCGGTCTTGTATGTGTTCCGCACCCTCGTCGGCGACGATATTCCGCTCAACGCCGGCTGCCTGAAGCCACTTTCGGTGATCGTGCCGGAGCGCTCGATGCTGAACCCCGTTTATCCGGCGGCGGTGGTGTCGGGCAACGTAGAGACGTCGTCCGTGATCACGAATGCGCTGTATGGCGCGCTCGGCATCGTGGCATCGAGCCAGGGCACGATGAATAACTTCACGTTCGGCGACGCGCGCTACCAGTACTACGAGACGATTGCGGGCGGCAGCGGCGCGGGCGATGGTTTCGGCGGCGCGGACGCCGTGCAGACGCACATGACCAATTCGCGCCTCACCGATCCCGAAGTGCTCGAATGGCGCTACCCGGTGCGGCTCGAATCGCATCTGATCAACGCGGAATCGGGTGGCGCGGGACGCTGGCGCGGCGGCAATGGCGCGATCCGGCGCATCCGTTTTCTTGCGCCAATGACGGCGTCGATTCTGTCGAATAACCGCATTCATGCGCCTTTCGGCGCGCGTGGCGGGCTGGCGGGAAAACGCGGCAGCAATCGCGTGGAGCGCGCGGATGGTCAGATCGTCACGCTAGGTCATATCGCGAGTGTCGAAATGGGGCCGGGAGATGTGTTCGTGGTGGAAACGCCGGGCGGTGGGGGTTTTGGAGATTCGGCGCAGGCGTTCCCGCTTTAAGGCCGCTGCGGTTGAGCCGGCTTCTATCCAGGGGCTTATTGCCCCGAGCTGCCGGCTCGGCCGCCCGCCCGCAACCCGGTCCCGGTTCGGCTTGAGGCGTTGGCGACGTCGCTAACGCCCTACGCGAACGCCGTCGCTTCGCGAACTTATGCCGTCGCCGACGTACGCTGACGATTAACGAGCTGATTGTCCTTGCCTTCGACGAATCGAGTCAGCCCGATGTCGAATTCGATTTCCTTATATGCGTCGGCCTTGAGACCCAGCGCAGCGCCGCCTGTCTTCTCGACCACGCGAGGAATGAGATCCTCGCGCGTCGCGTACGCAAAGTCGTCCCAGATCAGCGGATCGCCTTCGATGTTGATCTGTGTGGTCAGCTTACGGAAGTTGTCGCTTGTGACGAAGAAATGCACGTGCGCCGGACGATTGCCATGCCGTGCGAGCACGTTCAGCAATTGCTGCGTCGAACCGTGCGGCGGACACCCGTAGCCTACGGGCATGAGCGTACGGAACTCGTATTTGCCGTCTTGTCCCGTCTTCACCGCACCGCGCAAATTGAAGTCGCTTTGTGCGCCGGTCGGATCGAAATGGGAGTAGAAACCCTTTGAATTGGCATGCCAGCATTCAACGACGGCACCGGCGACAGGCTTGCCGTCGGGACCAGTGACGGTGCCGCGAATGACAAGCGGCCCAGCCTCTTCGTCTGAGTTGATGTCGATCTTCGCGACGCCGTCGCGCAGCGGCGCGCCTGCCACATACAACGGACCTTCAATGGTGCGCGGCGTGCCGCCGTGAATGTCCGCGTGACGGTCTTCTGCATCCATGCGAATATCAAGGAACTTCTCGAGACCGAGACCCGCGGCGAGCAATGCCGCTTCCCCATCGCGACCGAGTCGATTGAAGTAGTTCACGCCGGCCCAGATTTCATCGGGCGTCATGTCAAGATCGTCGATGGCTTTGAACAGATCGCTTAGCAGCCGATGCGTGATCTGCTTTGCCCGTACATTGCCGTCCTCGCTACCGAGATTGGCAGCGGCCGAAAGCAGGTCCTGAACTTCCTTCGCTTCAAAAACGTTGACGCTCACGATGTTGTCTCCATAGGGTATTGCGGGGTATGGCGCAGCGTCTGCTCTCTTGCGACACCACGCTGGATGTCACGCGTCGTCTTCGCGAACCGACGACGGGTGACGGCACAACGGCGTCACTGAAATGCTCATGTACGGGAACAACGGCAAAGCAGTGAGGATGTCGTGCAGTTCAGCATTGCTTTCGACGTCGAAGATACTGAAGTTCGCGTACTCGCCTGCGAGCCGCCAGATATGCCGCCACTTGCCGCTGCGCTGCAAGGCTTGCGAATAGGCTTTCTCACGCGCCTTGATTTCGTCGGTGGCATTCGCGGGCATATCCGGCGGAAGGTTCACATCCATGCGTACGTGGAAAAGCATCTTGTTTTCTCGTCAGAAATTCGGCTACTTGATGACCTTGACCAGTCCGTCACGCGTAAAGCGTTTGATCCGGTCTGTGTCCAACTCGATGCCGAGGCCAGGGCCGTTCGGCACGGTGAGTCCAAAGTCACTGTAATCCAGCGGTTGTGTGAGGATTTCTTCCGTAATGAGCAACGGACCGAAAAGCTCGGTGCCCCATTGCAGGTTGGGCAAGCTCGCAAAAAGCTGTGCCGACGCGATCGTGCTAACCGCCCCTTCCAGCATGGTCCCGCCGTAAAGCTCGATCCCCGCCGCGTCGGCAATGGCGGCGACACGCTGCGCCGCAAAGAGCCCCCCGCTTTGTTCGATCTTGATCGCGAAGACGTCGGCGCCTGCTTGCTTCGCGATTTCGAACGCGCTTTGGGGACCTTGCAGGATTTCGTCCGCCATCAAGACGACGGGAAAACGGCGCATCAGGCGCGCGAGCGCTGCCGCGGATGCGACGGGTTGCTCGACCAGATCGCAGCCTGCATCGACAAGCGCGGGAATAGCCCATGCCGCCTGCGTTTCACTCCAGGCCATGTTGACGTCCACCCGCACGGACCCTCGATCGCCGAGTGCGCGCTTGATGTCGGCGACGTGCTTGATGTCTGCCTTGACTTCCTTCGCGCCGATCTTGAGCTTGAAGATCCTGTGCCGACGGCGCTCGAGCATCATCTCTGCTTCCGCAATGTCCCTGTCTGTATCGCCCGATGCGAGCGTCCAGGCCACCGGCAGACGCTCGCGGTGCCGCCCGCCCAAAAGTTCGCTGACCGGTACGCCGAGGCGCCTGCCATGCGCATCGAGCAACGCGGTTTCCAGCGCGCTTTTCGAGAAGTGATTGACCCTGACAAGCTTGGCGAGATGTGCCATGAGCAACTGAACGCGCGTCGCATCGCGGCCGATGCTGGCGGGTGCAAGATACGCATCGGTCACGAGCTTCATCGACTCTGGACTCTCCGGACCATACGCCATGCCGGCGATCGTCGTGGCTTCGCCAATTCCCGTGATGCCATCGCTACAGAACACCTTCACCAGCATGAGCGTCTGGCCGTGCATGGTGGCGACGGAAAGCTTGTGGGGGCGAATCGTCGGCAGGTCGACGAGACAGGTTTCGATGCGTTCGATCGTCGCTGAAGTCATTGCGATAGGTTCGGTACGTCCGACAGGATGTTGGCCAGTTCGACGACACGTTAATTTGGTCGCACCACATTCGTCAAATAGATCAAATGTGCGTGATGTTATCCATACCGTTGATGATTCGATTTACGTTGAAGAGCGAGCATGCCCTAGGTGCGCCCGCACGCTCGCACTCGAGACATCGCTTCAAAACTTGTGGCGGATGCCCACGCGGACCGTGCTTTGGCGGTCGCTCGTCGAGGGCGTGAGGTTGTTGATCGCCGCAACCGCAGCGGTGCCGGTGGAATCGATGCCTGATGCTTTCTGGTACACGCCGATCAAATAGACATCGGTTCGCTTGGACAGGAAGTAGTCGGCGCCCAGGGCGCCCTGATAGTACTTCGCGCCCGGAACGTTGCCGGTAGCCGAATCGACATCGCCGCCTTTCGTGTAGTCGAATGCCGCGCCGAGCACGAGCGCGGGCGTCAGTTGATACTTGAAGTTGACTTCGACGTTGTTGAAGTTTGCATTGCCGGTGTACCCCCGCGGATTGGGCCCGGAGTTCACGGTATCGCCGAGGTTTTTGAACTGCGCGTTGGAGTATGTCGCACCCAGGGTGGCCGGTCCGAATGCGTAGGCCGCGCCCGCCGCGACCACTTGATAAGTGCGCGCCGACGCATAGCCGCTATACACCGGCGACGAGATGAAGTTCGCGCTCGCGGCGGGCGGGGTGCTCGCGCCGTTGTCACCAAAGAAACCGACGTTCGGATTGCGCGCGTTCAGGTAGCCGACGCCCAGCGTAAGCGGCCCGTTCGCGTAGCCCGCACCGAGCGACCATAGCTGGTTGCGCGAGACCGCGCCGGCCACACCGCCGAGACTATAGACGCCGCCAAACGTAAATCCGTAGTATTGCGTACTAGCGAACTTGATGGCGTTGTTCACCCGATATGCGTTGTTGAGGTTGTCCAAATCGCCCGGATGAGCGCCGATATATCCCGCCCACTGCGTGCCGGACTCGAACGGGCCCACATAGTCGACGACTGAATCGTATTGACGCCCGATCGACACGGTGCCGTAAGCACTGGACAAGCCCACGTACGCCTGCCGACCGAACATCAGGCCCTGGGTACTGCCGCGATTCTTTTGCGCGAGCGAGCCGTTGTTGAGATCGAAGCCGTTCTCTATAACGAACAACGCGGCGAGTCCGCCACCAAGCTCTTCCCTACCCTTCAGCCCCCAGCGGCTGGCCTGCATAACGCCGCTCGACAGGTTGTAGAGATTGTGACCGCCTGAGTTCGAGGTCCAGTTGAAGCCATCGTCGACGATTCCGTACAGGGTCACCGCGCTTTGCGCCTGCGCCGTGCCTGCAATTGCAAGTAGCGCCAGAGAAGTTCCCAAGGCAAGTCTCATACGTTCGGGTTCCATGCGAGCCGTTCTATTTAATGACGCAATGAAGGTTCATTGCAGTGATGAGGGCGATGCGCCACGCAGTCTGCGGTCGCACGTTTCACGCGGCAAATAAACCAAAAGCATGACGGTCGATAAGCGTGATTGATATGTGATGCAACGCGAGGGTTAGCACGTACGGAACGCGGAGGCACATGCACCAAATTCATGTCGCCCATTTTTGTCCCGAATTTGACCGCTGTTGTCGAGGCTCATATCGTGGGCACATCGCATCGATACGACCCGCGCCGCTTCTTGAGCATCAGGGAAGCGGGAACCATCACATCATGTTTTCTCCCACCATGAACCCTGAAGCTCTGAACTCCGATCTAGGCGCGCTCGCTCAATCCCGACCCGCGCGTCCCGTAAGCAATGTGCGCCGTGCCGTCACCACGGCAGTGCTCGGCCAAATCCTTGAGTGGTATGACTTCTTCTTGTACGGCACCGCCGCCGCGCTTGTTTTCGGCAAGCTGTTCTTTCCCGTCGGCACCGATCCGCTGACCGGCACCATCGCCGCATTCGGCGGCTTCACGGTCGGCTTTATTGCGCGGCCGATCGGCGGAGTGCTTTGCGGCCATATCGGCGACCGTTACGGCCGCAAGGTGGTGATGATGCTTACCCTTCTCACGATGGGCACCGCCACGGTCCTGATGGGCGTTTTGCCCACGTATCAGCAGGTCGGCATTGCGGCGCCCGTCATGCTGGTATTGCTGCGCATTCTTCAGGGGCTGGCAGCAGGCGGTGAATGGAGCGGCAGTATCCTGCTCATTCACGAGAACGCGCCGCAATCGAAGCGCGGTGCGCTCGCGGCATGGAGCCCCTGCGGCGCCGCACTCGGCTTTGTCTTGTCCACGGGCGCTTTCCTTCTGGTGCAGAACCTTCCGGCGGGTGATTTTCAGAGCTGGGGCTGGCGCCTTCCGTTTCTCGCCAGCGCCGCACTCGTCCTCCTGGGCCTCTGGATGCGCCGCTCCGTTGGAGAGAGCGCCGCGTTCGCCGAAGTGAAGAAGACGCGCCACGAAAGCCGGATGCCTGTCATTGAAGTGCTGCGCCAATGCCCGCGCGAAGTGCTCACGGTGTTCGGCCTGCGCTTCGGCGAAGGCGCGGCGTCCTACCTCTTCTTCGCATTTTCGATCGCCTACGGGCAGTTCCTCGGCATCAAGTCGAGCTGGATTCTCAGCGGTCTGTGTATTTCGATGCTGTTGATGATCCCGGTTTCGCTGTTCTTCGGCTGGGTAACCGACAAGGTCGGACGCAAACCCGTGTATCTCGCCGGTGCGATCGCCATCGTGCTTGTCGCATGGCCGTACTTTGCGCTGCTCGGCTCAGGCGAGTACTGGAAGGTCGTTGCCGCGCTCGTCCTGGCGAACAGCATCACGCTTGGCATTCTCGAAGGCGCACAACCCGCGTTCATCAGCGAAATGTTGCCGGTGCATCTGCGTTTTTCCGGACTCGGCATCGGACGCGAAGTCTCTTCCGTACTCGGTGGCGGCCTCTCCCCGATGATCGCCACCGCGCTGCTCGCGCACTATCACAGCGCCGTGCCGGTCGCCATCTACCTGGGCGTGCTCGGACTCATCACCGTCATCGCTACCTTGCTCGCGCGCGAGACGTATCCCAAAGCGATGCGCGCCGCAGCACGTCAGCAAGCCGAATGACATCGACACACCATTAACCGAGAGGTATCAAGCATGCAAGCCCTTCAAAGCGAAGCAATCATCGATTCGCAAAACGACTATCCCGAGTACGCGGGAACCCTGTCGCTCGATGCGCTGATCGAAGAAATCGAGCGCCGCCGCGACGAATTCGATGTCGTGTCTCACGTGCCGCGCGATATGGTTGGCAAGATGAAGCGCGCGGGCATTTTCCGCGCGAGCACACCCAAGCGTTTTGGCGGCGACGCGCTGCCGCCTGCGCGCTTCCTGGAGATGCTCGAACGCATCGCGATCGCGGACGGTTCAGCCGCCTGGGTCGCAGCATTCGGCTCCGCCAACACGTACCTCGCGTCACTTCCGGTCGAAACGCAGGCGCGTACTTACGCAACCGGTCCTGATCAGGTTTTCGCGGGCGGCTTGTATCCGCTGCAAAAGGCCGAGCGCGCGCCCGGCGGCTTCCTTGTGTCGGGACAATGGCGCTTCGCCAGCGGCTGCAAGGGTGCGGACTGGATCGGCGTAGGAATCGGCGGGGCACCTGCTAGCACAGACGATAAGAACGCCGGCAAGCCTTTCACTGCCGTCTTCCCGGCGAGCGAAGTGGAGATCGTCGATAACTGGAATGTGGTCGGCATGCAGGGCACGGGCAGCCACGATCTGCGTTTGAAAGACAAATACGTCGAGGAGCAATGGACCTTCGTGCGCGGGGGCACGCCATTGATCGACGAACCGCTCTATCGGTATCCCGCCGTTGCCTACCAGGCCCAGGTCCATGCGGCAGTGAACATCGGTCTCGCGCGCGCCGCGCTCGATCTGCTGGCGGGAATGTCCGGGGTGACAAAGACGACGACAGGTGCGCCGCGTCTTGCCGATCGCGCCTACTATCGCTCGGGGCTCGCACACGCGGAAGCGCAGTTGCGCAGTGCGCGGGCGTTCTTCTTCGAGTGCGCGGAAACATCCTGGCGCACGGTGCTCGCTGGCGACCCGGTGTTGCCGGCAGAAGCCAATTTGTTGCGTCTGTCGGCCACGCACGCGGCCCACACCTGCGCCGATATCGTCATGCAGGCGTACAAGATGGCGGGCATCGGCGCGATCTATCGCGAGAACCGGATGCAGCGTCTGGTACGCGATTCGATCGTTGTCACCCAACACGCCTTCCTCGGCGAAGGCAATTACGACGCATCGGGCGCGATCTTCGTGGGCATTCCGCCCGTCACGCCGTATCCCTGAATCTGCGAACCCTGAAAGGACACCAGCCATGACCCACGATCAAGCGCGTGCACAATTTCGCAACGCAATGGCCTCGCTCGGCGCGGCCGTCAACGTCATCACCACGGACGGACCACACGGACGCAGCGGTATCACGGCAAGCGCCGTTTGCTCGGTGACCGATACGCCGCCAACGATGCTCGTCTGCATCAATCAGTCGAGTTATGTTCACGACGTGCTGCTCAACAACGGCCGCGCGTGCATCAATGTGCTCGGCGCGCACGCGCAGGAACTGGCGCGCATTTTTGCGGGCATGGATGGATGCTCGATGGAGGAACGCTTCGCGCGTTGCGGCTCGCGGCCGGGCGCACTGCAACTTCCTGTGCTCGACGATGCCATTACGAGTCTCGAAGGACGCATCGTCGACAGCAAACAGGTCGGCTCGCATTCGGTTCTTTTCGTACAGGTAGAACACATCGGCTCCGGGGAAGGCGGCGACGGCCTCGTGTACTTCGGCCGGCAGTTTCATCGGCTTGCCCGTGCGGCCGTATCCTGCGAGACGGCGTGACCATGCAAGTGTGCCTGTTTCTGATCGGTGCGAGCGAACAGCAACCGCTGCTCGATGTCGCGCCGCTGCGGCGCATCGACGGCTTGCGCAACCTCATCGAGCATGAACCTATCGCGCAAAGGGTCGATCCGCGCATACCGCCGGCTGCCAATGCGCCATCGTGCGTGCTGCAGTTATATTTCGATGAACTCGCCGCGCTCGAAGCGGCCGCGACCCGCGATGGGCCGATTCACCGCGTGCTGCAGGCACAATCGGAAGTCGAGCGCTTCGCGCAGCAAGTCATGGCGGTGCGCGCGCTAGTGTCATCCACGCCGGGAGGCCAAGCGCGCCCGCAGCGGTGTACTTATCTTGTCGCGTACGAAGGCCCGGCCGAAGACTTCGACACATGGCTCGCACATTACCTGCAGCATCACGCGCCTCTGATGTCCACCTTGCCCGCGCTGCGTGAGGTGGAGATCTATACGCGCATCGAGTGCGCCATCGGCCTGCCGTGTGCGCGCGCGGACGCGATGCAACGCAACAAGGTCGTATTCGACGACGCGTCAGCGCTCGCCGACGCACTCGCTTCGCCGGTGCGCGACCTGATGCGCCGCGATTTCCATACCTTGCCACCCTATCAAGGAGGCACGCCGCATTTTGCAATGCGCAGCACATACGGTAATCTCGCCACACATTGATACCCGCATGGCGCGACCTGCGCTCGTTCGTGAGTGAACCGTATGACCAAGCTCAACCTCGGTCTCGCCGATCTGAATCTGTTGCGCGTGTTCCTCGCCATCTGGGATCTGCGCAGCCTCACCGCCGCCGGCGACCGTCTGGAATTGACGCAGCCTGCGGTCAGTCACGCGCTACGTCGCTTACGCACGCTGTTTGACGATCCACTTTTCGTGCGCACGCCCAGCGGCATGGTGCCGACCGATGCTGCGCATCGACTGTACCCGCCGCTCGCGCAGGCGTTGTCGATCATCAATGAAGCCGTCCAGCAGGTTGCCAAGTTCGATCCCGCGACGGCGAGACGCGTCTTTCGCATCTCGATGTCGGACATGTCGGAGTTCTTTTTCCTGCCACCGCTTCTGGCGCTGCTCGACCGCGAGGCGCGCGGCGTTCGCATCGAAGTGGTCAATGTTCCGGTGGAATCCGTAAGCGCCGCCATGCGCGCCGGAGAAATCGATCTTACTCTGGGCTATGTGCCGGGTCTCGACGCGGGATGTGTGAGCCAGACGTTATTCGTCGACGAGCATGTCTGCGTGGTGCGCGCACATCATCCCTTAGCCAAGTCACGGCCGACACGCGAAGACCTGGCCGCCTTGCGCTACGTCTACGCCAGCACCAACGCGACGGGTCATCGCATGGTCGAGCAATGGCTGGACGAGCTTAATCTCAAGCGCGATGTCATCGTCCGATTGCCGCATTTTGTCGTTGCGCCTGAGATCGTGATGAACACGGACCTCGCCGTCATCTTCCCCAAGAGCATTGCGCGGCGGTTCAATCGTGGCAAGGCCTTCCGCATTCTGCCCCTGCCCTTCGCTTTACCCCCCATCGAAATACAGATTCATTCGCACACACAGTTCGCCAACGATCCGGGCGTCGCGTGGTTGCGCGAGACCCTCTCCGCGATGTTTCGTCAGCCCGAAAACTGACACTTATTTGCCGCGCTGATATCAGGACTTCTTTTCGGCGAATTTGACGGCTATCAGTCTCAACTCGACACTGTCTGTCATGCGAAGGCTTCCAAAGGCCTCAGTCCTACTCATTCAATGCGAGCAGACATGGCAACAGTTCATTCCCCGAGCGCCGAGCGCAGCGCGGCGACGCCGGATCGCGCCCTCAGACGTATTGTCATCGCGTCGGTCGCGGGTAATGCGATGGAGTGGTACGACTTCTTCGTCTACGGCACGGCGGCCGCGCTGGTTTTCGGCACCTTGTTCTTTCCGGCCAACGCCGATCCACTGATCGGCACGCTCGGCGCGTTCGCCGCGTTCGCAATGGGCTTTGTCGCGCGACCGCTCGGCGGCATTGTGTTCGGCCATATTGGCGACCGTTACGGACGGCGCGCGTCGCTCGTCTGGACGCTGCTTATCATGGGTTTCGCGACTTTCGGCATCGGCTTGTTGCCGACTTACGATCACGTGGGTCTGTGGGCGCCGGTCGCCCTTGTCGCGCTTCGCCTGCTGCAAGGTATCGCGTCCGGCGGCGAATGGGGCGGTGGCGTGCTGATGATCAGCGAGAACGCGCCACCCGAAAAGCGTGGCTATTACGCGGCATGGAGTCAGCTCGGCGTGGGCGGCGGTTTCGTGCTGTCTTCGGCGGCGTTCCTCGCGGTGCAAGCCTTGCCGCACGAGCAGTTCATCTCGTGGGGATGGCGTCTGCCGTTTCTCGCGAGCATCGTGATCTTTGCGCTTGGCGTCTACATTCGTCATAGCCTGCCCGAGAGTCGCGACTTCGAGAACGCGGAAGAAGCCGGCAAGACATCACACATGCCGGTGCTCGAAGCCATCAAGCGTCATCCGAAAGAAATTCTGATGGCGATGGGTCTGCGTGTCGCGGAAAACGGCGGCGCTTACATCTTCCTCGCGTTCTCGCTCGTGTACGGCAAGTTTGTCGGCATTCCCAATTCGACGATGCTCACCGGCGTCATGCTCGCGATGGTCGTCGAAATGGTCGCGATGCTGCTGTGGGGCAAGCTCTCCGATCGCATCGGACGCAAGCCTGTGTACATGATCGGCGCCGCTTCGCTTGCGGTGATGGCCTTCCCGTTCTTCTGGCTGCTCGACACGCATTCAACCCCGCTTATCTGGCTTGCGCTGGTTCTGGGCACCGCCGTCTGCCACGGCGCGATGATCGGCACCTTGCCTGCGCTTGTCGGCGAATTGTTCAGCACGGAAGTGCGCTACTCTGGCGTCGCGCTCGGGCATGAAGTGGCCTCGATCTTCACGGGCGGTCTGTCGCCGCTCCTCGCAACCGCGTTACTGTCGCACTATCACGCGTCTTGGCCCGTCGCGGTTTTCCTCATCGTGCTCAGTCTCATCACGGTCGTCACGCTGCGCTTTACGCGGGAAACGCGTCAGCGCTAAGCCGGTACCTCTCGCACTTGATCGCGCTGACGATCATGACACTCGCCCATCGCCCACGCGTTCACTGCACAAACGCTAACTGCTGCTGCGTGTCGCGTTCCCGTTCCCCCGTGCTGGCGTGCACGTTTCAGATATCAGCCTCACTGATTTGTCGCCCTGTTTTTAATCGATTTGACGCATGATCGTTGAATAGCGAGACTGATGTCATCGAGAGGATGCGCCGAGTGCATGGTCAAGCTCGTGTTAGTCGCTCATTCAGCCACTCAACTTCTCCCCAGGAATACGATGAGTACGCCGATCTACCAAACCATCGACACCAGCGCGCTCGCCAGGCGCGCCGAGCACGATCGCATTGCCCCTTCGCTCTACTACGATCCTGACCTGTTCGAAGCCGAACTCGAACGCATCTTCTACAAGACGTGGGTCTGGGTTGCACACGAAAGCGAATTGCCCAAACCGGGCGACTTCGTGACGACGACCATTGGCCGTCAGCCCGTCATCGTGGTGCGCGACAAGACCGGGGCCGTCAACGTGTTGCAGAACCGTTGCCGTCATCGCGGCGCAACCGTGTGCGAAGAGCACAAGGGAAACGCAAAAGGCTTCACGTGCCCGTATCACAGCTGGTCCTATGCGCTCGACGGTGCGCTGCGCGCCCTGCCCTACGGCGATGGTTACGAAGGCGTGTGTGAGAAGGGCGATCTGCCGCTCAAGAAGTTGCGCGTGGGCGTGTATCAGGGCCTTATTTTCGCGAGCTTCAATGAAAACATCGAATCGCTCGAAGACTTCCTCGGCGGCGCCAAGCCGTGGATCGATCTTTTCATGAAGCAGGGCGCGGGTTATCCGATCAAGGCGAACGGAGAGCACAAGTTCAAGTTCAAGGGCAACTGGAAAATCCAGCTCGAGAACACGACCGACCTCTATCACTTCCCCGTCGTGCATAAGTCCTGGATGAAGTCCATCGACGATGAAACGGCCGCTGTGATTACGAGCTTCATGACGAGCGAAGACGCGTTCTGCCGCTCGCTCGGCAACGGCCACAGCCTCGCGGTGCTGGTGCCGGAAATCGTCGACCTGGACAAGGACGATGGCGCGCCGCTGCCCGACCGCTTCAACGAACTCGCCGCGCAACTCGCACAAAAGCAAACGCCGGAGGAAGTGCGGCGAATCGTGCGTTCGCTTATGGGCGTCGGCTTCAATCTCAATCTGTTCCCGAACCTCGCCTTGTCGATGGCGTTCTTCCGCGTGCTGCGCCCGATCTCGGCGGACGAGACAGAGATTCGCCACGTTGCGCTCGCCATGGACGGCGGCCCCGAGGAAGCGAACCGGGTGCGGCTGCGCATTCACGAACACTTCCAGGGGCCGTTCGGATTTGGCAGCCCCGACGATGCCGAAGCATGGGAACGCGTGCAGCGCGGCTCATACGCCGGTCCCGACGTACCTAACCTCGTGAACCGCGGCCTTAACCGCGAAACCACCGCACCGAACGGTGAGAAGACTGCGCACGCAACCGACGAAACCGGCATGCGCGAAGCCTATAAGCAATGGCGCGCAATGATGGAGCAAGCATGATGGACGAACGCAACGCACTCTTCACCGATCAGACGTTCGCGCGGGCAATCGAATTCCTCTGGCGCGAAGCGGAACTCCTGGACCGGCGCGACTACCGCGCATGGCTTGAACTATGGGATCCGAAAGGTATCTATGTGGTGCCGATCGATCCCGACACGACCGACTACGCCGCGACACTGAACTATGCGTTCGACGACCAGCACATGCGCGAGCTGCGTGTGCAACGCATGACATCCGGCTATTCGGCGTCCGCCTCCGACGCCGCGCGTACTGTGCGTACCTTGTCGCGCTTCACGCGGTCTTCAGACAGCGCGGACATCGTCGAAGTGAACTCGTCGCAGATCATCATTGCGTACAAGCGCGGCGTATCGACTATCTTCGCTGCGGACCTGACGCACAAGATCAGCATGGCAAACGGCGAACTTCGGCTCGTCGAGAAGGTTATCCGCCTGATCAATTCAACCGAAGCACTGAACGCCATCGGCTTCCTGCTTTGAACTTCAATCGAGCATCGGTGCATGCATTGCGCCGATGCGCATTCTTATCCTGATCATGCCGACCCTCGAAGTTTATCTGCCTCAAGGTCACTCCGACGAGCGCAAAGCATCGCTCATTGACGGTCTGACGCGGGCGACCGTCGACGCCATCGGTGCGCCCGCCGAATCCGTTCGCATTTTGCTGTCTGAGTTGCCGGTCTCGAACATCGGGTTGGGCGGAAAGCCGACGCCCGCTGCGTTGCCGGTCATCATCGCCATTCTGATTGCAGGCCGGACGGAGGCGCAAAAAGAAGCGCTGATCGCGCACCTGTCCGAGACCAGTGCATCCGTGCTGGATGTGTCCTTGCAGTCCACGCGCGTGATGATCAAAGACATCCCCAATACCGATTTCGGCCTCGGCGGCAAGACCGCACGCGCGTTGGGGCGATAAGTCCAATGCGCGTGCTTTTCTGGTGCGGCCTCACGCAGAATTTCTTGACGGACCCACCCGCCGTTACCAACAAGGCGTGAAGCCATGACGGACACGATCATCAGGAGCCTGCAGGCACGCTTGCGCCTGCTCGAAGCGCAGGACGCGGTGCGCAAGACCATCGCGCGGTACATGGCGCTTTGCGATGTGCCGGCACGCGCGTTGGAAGGCGAATCGCTCGCAGCGCTCTTCTGCCATGACGCCGTGTGGGAAGGGATCGGTCCGCAGTATGCGGACAAATTCGGCCACTTGCAGGGGCCGAGCGCTATCGTCGAGATGCTGCAACGCTACCTGCCGCCCACACCGCACTTCGCGACGAACGTTCACTTTCTGACGAGCGAGCATATCGACGTGCAGGGCGATACGGCAAAAGGCCGTTGGATCATGTTGCAGGCATCCGGCTATGTCGATGCAAAAGCCGAACTCATCGCGGCGCGGCTGGAAGTGGATTTCACGCCGTCGCCGCACCGTGACGACGTCTGGCTGATTCGTCACTTTCGTACCGAGCGCCTTTTCGACGCGCCGTGGCTGGTCAACGCCGCTCAAGGAGTCCGTGCATGAGTGCCTTTTTGCAGGAATTCGATCTCGCCTCGCATGCCACCGACGATGCGCCCACCATTGCGATCAAGGACAGCATCGACATAGCCGGCTATCCGACGACCGCGGCTAGCGAAGCGCTCGCTGATTCAGCGCCCGCGCTGCGGCACGCGCCCGTCGTGCAGCGTCTCCTCGATGCGGGCTGGCGCATTTCCGGCAAGGCCAACATGCACGAACTCGCCTTCGGCATGACGGGCATCAACGAATTCAGTGGGACGCCTGTCAACCCACAAGATCCGGCGCGCATTCCCGGCGGATCGTCGAGCGGCTCGGCATCAGCGGTGGGCTTGGGCCTCGTCGATGCAGCGCTCGGCACGGACACCGGCGGCTCTGTACGTTGCCCAGCGGCATGCTGCGGCGTCATCGGTCTGAAGCCGACCTTCGGGCGCGTGTCGCGTGAAGGCGTCGCCCCGCGCCAAACATCGCTCGACTGTGTTGGCCCGTTTGCACGGGACATGAACACGATCATCGACGTCATGCTCGCCATCGATCCGTCATTCCAGGGCGGTCGTGCGCGCCGCGACGCGACAGGGCTGCGCGTCGCGCTGCCCGAAGTGGAAGCCGCCGGCGAAATCCGCCATGCGGTGGCGGCGGCCGTCGCACGCAGCCGCTTTGCATCGCGCGGCGTACAGCTGGAATTCATGCGCGATGCCTTCACGGCCGGGCTTGCCATCATCAACGCCGAGACGTGGCGTGCGTTCGGTCATCTCGTCGACAGCGGCAAGCTTGGCGCCGACATCCTCGCGCGTCTGCGCACAGCCGCTAACACCCAGGTTTCCGAGCTCGACGCAGCCGAGCGCATTCGACGGGACTTCACCAATGAGGTAGACCACGTGCTGGAAGACGCGGACGTCCTCGTCCTTCCGACCATGCCGTCACTGCCGATCACGATCGAGGCCGCGCGAGCCGGCACTTCGGTGATCGCAATGTCGTCGCTTATCCGGCCTTTCAACCTGAGCGGACATCCGGCGCTGACGTTACCCGTCCCGATCGAAGGAACGTCGCTGAAGGCGGGGTTGCAGATCGTCGGCCGGAAAGGCGAGGACGAGACGGTTTGCGCGGTCGCCGAACGCATCGAAGCGACACTCGCTTCGCATGCTTAGAGAAGAGCGCAAGTCATGTCGAAAAGAGTCGTGCGCGCCTCCCCGCACAAGTCCGTTAGGCCGTTGCGACTACAGGCGCCGATTTTTCCACGGGCCGGTACGACTGCTCCGCAATCTGTCCTCGCAGCTTGATGAGCGCCAGCACCGTATCGATCGTCGGCGTCGCCTGCCCGACGAGACGCCCCATTTCCTGAACCACGGTGAGGAGTGGATCGATCTCCATCGGACGGTTTGCCTCGAGATCCTGGAGCATCGACGTCTTATGCGCGCCGACAGCACCCGCGCCGTCAATACGTCTTTCGACGTCGACACGAAAATGCACGTCAAAGCGATCGGCAATCGCTTTGGCCTCCAGCATCATCGCCTTGGACACGGCGCGCGTAGCCGGATTACCCGTAATGACATCGAGTGTCGCATGAGTCAATGCGCTGATCGGGTTAAAGCAGAGATTGCCCCACAGCTTGAGCCAGATTTCATCACGAATCTTCTCGCGGACAGGCGCGTCCAGATCCGCCGCGGTCATGATTTCATGTAGCTTCTGAACGCGTTCGCTACGTTCCCCATTGGGTTCGCCGATGGGGAATTTTTTTCCATACACATGGCGGATGACACCCGGCGCCACGACCTCGGCAGCCGGGTAGACGACGCAACCGATCGCGCGTTCCGGTCCGAGCGCGCTCCATTGCTTCCCTCCGGGATCGACGCTATCGAGCGTCGTGCCCTCCAGTTCCCCGCCATGCTTGTAGAAGTACCAATAGGGAATCCCGTTGACCGCCGTGACGATCGCCGTGTCCGGCCCGATCAACGTCTGCATCTGATCGACGACACCCGGCACCGAATGCGCTTTCAATGCGACGACCACGTAATCCTGTCGACCCAGCTCGCGCGGATCCGACGCGCAACGGACCTTGACGACACGTTCCTCGCCATCGATTTGCAGCCGTACGCCATTCTCCTGCATCGCAGCGAGGTGTGGACCACGCGCGACGAAGCTCACGTCAGCGCCGGCAGACGCCAGCTGCGCACCAAGGTATGCACCGATAGCACCGGCGCCATAGACACAGATCTTCATCGTTACTCCCTGTCCCACATCAAGAATGCCGGGAACTGAAACGCCGCTTCGCTTCAGTTCCCGAAGCCAATGCTTCGCTATATGCAGTGCTCTGTCACCGCAATGGACGCGTTCTCACGCGCCAAGATGACTGAGCAAGGCATCGACACTGCCCTTCGCATCGCCGAACAGCATCCGCGTGTTCTCCTTATAGAAGAGCGGATTGTCGACACCGGCATAGCCTGCCGCCATGCTTCGTTTGGACACGACCACGGTTCGCGCCTTCCACACTTCGAGCACCGGCATGCCGGCGATCGGACTGCCCGGGTCTTCGAGCGCGCCCGGATTCACGATGTCGTTTGCTCCGATCACCAGCACGACGTCCGTGTTGGAAAAGTCGTCGTTGATTTCATCCATCTCGAGCACGATGTCATAGGGCACCTTCGCCTCCGCCAGCAGCACGTTCATGTGCCCCGGCAAGCGGCCCGCCACCGGATGAATGCCGAATCGCACGTTCACGCCCTTGCTACGCAGCTTCTTCGTGATCTCGCTGATCGTCGCCTGAGCCTGCGCGACCGCCATGCCGTAGCCAGGCACGATGACGACCTCCGACGCATCGCGCAGCAGCGAGCCGACCTCGTCGACGGTGACTGGCGCGACTTCCCCCTCGATCGCCTTCGCAGCCGTCGACGTCGCCGTGCCGAACCCGCCCAGAATCACGGCGAGGAACTTGCGGTTCATCGCGCGGCACATGATGTAGCTCAGAATCGCCCCGCTCGATCCGACCAGCGCTCCGGTCACGATCAGCAGATCGTTGCTGAGCATGAAGCCGGTCGCGGCGGCGGCCCAGCCCGAGTAGCTGTTCAGCATCGACACGACCACCGGCATGTCCGCGCCGCCGATCGCCATCACGAGATGCACACCGATCAGCGCGGCGATCGCGGTCATCGTGAGCAGCGTGCTGATGCCTTCATTCGCATCGGGCGCCGTGAGGAACAGATAGCCGAGCGCGATGCACGCGATCACGCCGACGAGATTCAGCGTGTGCCGCATCGGCAGCAGCAGCGGCTTGCCTCCTACGACACCCTGCAGCTTAAGAAACGCAGCGATCGATCCGGTGAAGGTTATCGCGCCGATGAACACGCCAAGATAAATCTCGACGTTGTGGATCGATTGCGCCACGCCGCCCGATTCCGCACCCGACGCCGGCGACAGATAGCTCGCAATGGCGACCAGCACGGCCGCGAGACCCACGAAGCTATGCAGCGCCGCAACGAGTTGCGGCATTTGTGTCATCTCGACGCGTCGTGCGAGCAGCGCGCCGCCCGCTATGCCGATCGCCATCAGCACGGCGACGACCGGCAACGCGGCTCCCCCGTTGAGCCACAGCGTGGTGACGATGGCGATAGCCATGCCGGCGACGCCATAGAGGTTGCCGCGCCTCGCCGTCGATGGATGACTGAGCCCGCGCAGGCTCAGGATGAACAGCACACTCGCCGCCAGATAGGCGATGCTTCCGATTCCATTCTGCATGCCGATCTCCTTAGCGCTGGAACATGTTCAACATGCGTCGAGTGACGAGAAAGCCACCCGCGATATTGATCGTCGCGACCAAAATCGCGAGGCCGGAGAGAATCGCGACCAGATGATTCGGCGTGCCGACCTGCAGCAGCGCGCCCGTCACGATGATTCCGCTGACCGCGTTCGTCACGCTCATGAGCGGCGTGTGCAATGCGGGCGTCACGTTCCATACGACCTGATAGCCGACGAAGATGGCGAGCACGAACACGGTGAAGTGCGCGACGAACGCGGGCGGCGCAAAGGCCCCCAGCGCCGCGAGCAATGCCGCCGAGATAACGAGCCCGGCCACGCCGATCCATCCTGCGCGGCGCTTCTGCTCGACGGTCACGGCAATCGTCGGCGCGGGCTTCGGCACAGCGGGCGCGGCAACGGCAGGCTGAGGCTTCCTGGGCTGCGGCCACTTCACCTCGCCGCGCAGCACCACAGTCACGCCGCCGATCACCTCGTCATCGGTATTGACCACGATCTCGCCGTTCTTCTGCGGCGTCAGATCGGTCAGAAGATGCCGCAGATTCGTGGCGTACAGCTGGCTCGATTGCGTCGCCATGCGCGACGGGAGATCCGTATACCCGACGATCGTGACGCCCTCCACGGATGCCGCCTCGCCCGGCTGCGTGAGCTCGCAGTTGCCGCCCTGCTCCGCCGCCATGTCGACGATCACGCTGCCCTGGCGCATGCTGCGCACCATGTCGGCGGTGATCAGTTTCGGCGCGGGCTTGCCCGGAATCAGCGCAGTCGTCACGATGATGTCGACGTCCTTTGCCTGCGCCGCGAACAGCGCCATTTCCGCGGCGATGAATTCCGCGCTCATCTCCTTCGCATAGCCGCCGCTGCCGCCGCCGTCCTCGACATAGTCGAGTTCGAGAAACTCGGCGCCCATGCTCTCGACCTGCTGCCGCACCTCGGGCCGCGTATCGAAAGCACGGACGATCGCGCCGAGACTGCGCGCCGCGCCGATCGCCGCCAGTCCTGCCACGCCGGCGCCGATCACCATCACTTTCGCCGGCGCGATCTTGCCTGCCGCCGTGATCTGCCCCATGAAGCCACGGCCGAACTGGTGCGCCGCTTCGATCACCGCGCGATAGCCGGCCATATTCGCCATCGAACTCAATGCATCGAGCTTCTGCGCGCGCGAGATGCGCGGCACGCAGTCCATCGCGAGCGCGGTGACGTTGCGCGCGGCGAGGCGCGTCAACAGCGCCGCGTTCTGCGCGGGCCAGATAAAGCTGATCAGCGTCGATCCTTCGCGCAACCACTCGACTTCATCGCCCACGGGCGCAATGGAAGGCGCGCGCACTTTCACGACGATATCCGCGCGCGCATAGAGTGACGGCGCATTCTCTGCGATCCGCGCACCCGCGGCGCGATAGGCGTCGTCGGAGAATGCGGCGAGTTCACCCGCGCCGGCCTCGACGGTGACCTCAAAGCCGAGCTTCAGCAGATGCCCGACTACCTCCGGCGTCAACGCGACGCGACGCTCCCCGGGATAGCGCTCCCGCGGCACAGCAATCATCATTTGCATGACTAAATTCCCAATCGACGGTTTGTATTCTTGAGTGGCGCGCGTCTGAAGCGTCTTTTCGTGCTTCAGGCCTTCGCGAGGACTTCGGACACATGGTTCGTCAACGTGCCGATGCCTTCGATCGAGACTTCGACGGTCGCGCCGTCGCGCATCGAACCCACGCCCAGCGAAGTGCCGCACGCGATCACGTCGCCCGGCAGCAAGGTCATGTCGCGAGAAATGAGGCTCACCTGTTCCAGCGGTGAAAACGCCATGTCGGCAAGCGGATAGTTCTGTCGTTCGACGCCGTCCAGCGTGGTCACGACGTGGGCGTTTTTCCAGTCGAGCGCGGTTGCGATCGCAGGACCGATGCAGCCGAAGGTGTCATAGCCCTTGGCGCGGCACCATTGCGGAAAGTTCGCATCTTCGAACAGCAGCTCGGCAGCGGTGACGTCGTTGACGACCGTGTAGCCGAACACGTAATCGGCCGCTTCTTCAATGCTCACGTTGCTGCACCGTTTTCCGATCACGATGCCGAGCTCGCCTTCATAGACGATCTTGCCGCCGTATCCCGCTGGGCGCAGGATCGTATCGCCGGGTCCCGCGAGCGAGGTGGACGGCTTGATCAGAAACAGCGGGTGCGCGGGCAGCGCCTTGCCCAGCTTCGCGGAAAGCGCACGGAAGTTGTTCCATAACGCGACGATTCGGCTCGGCACGCACGGACTCGTCAGCGAAATATCGTCGAGGTCGAACACCTGCCCTGTCCGATGCGGCGAAGCGAACATGTCGCCTTCGTATTCGACTACGCGCCCGTTCTCGAGCATGCCAAAACCAGCGCGGCCTTCACCCTTTGCCGTCGCGCGCGTATAGCGGATCCACAAACTCATGATGGTTTTTTCCCGATGTCGCAAAACCTTTCGCGCTGATGCGTGGATATCATCCGCACGCACGCAGCCGCCGGCGCCTCGCGTCAGCCCGAAGCTGTCGCAAGGTACGAATAGTGGTCATTTTCTGGTCGGTCAGCCGCGAATGCGGGCATCGAGTAAAGCGGCCGGCGGGATGAGTGGCCGCTTCTTCCTTCAGCTGCGTCGGGTGCATTTTTTGGTGCGCGGACGCGAGCTGTCTTCTCCTGATTGCTTTTTATTCTGTGAATCGACGACCCTTCAGGCGTTGGCGTTCGCCTCCAGCTCGGCGATGCGCTTGCGCAGCGCACGCTCTTCCTGAAACCGCGCCGTTTCATCGCGGATGATCGCGACGATGCCGGTCACTTCACCTTGCGGCGATTGCAGCAGCGCGACGGTGAACGCAATCGACATCGCGCGTCCGGCTTTATCGACGGCCGGGACCTTGAGCAGATCGTGTCCATAACGCGTCTCGCCGGTCGCCATGGTCTTGTGATAGCCGTCCCAATGCCGGCCGCGCAGACGCTCCGGAATGATCAGATCGAGCGACTGACCCATTGCCTCGCTCTCGGTAAAGCCGAACATGCGCTCCGCCGCCGGATTCCAAAGCGTGATCGCTCCGCTCGCATCCGAAATGATCACGGCATCGCCGATCGCATTGACGAGCTGTTCGTAGTCGATTGGGTGGGTCATAAAGTTATCCGGATCGTGGGGTATGAATCGAAGCTTACGCCTCAATCGATCTGATTTTTATAAGGGGCGCTGCCTATGCCTTCTTCTGCACGACTGCCGCACAAGAAAGACAGAAGGCAGCGCTCACCTTCACCTGCCGATACAACCAAACAACTGCGTCAAACGGCTCCCGATTCCTGCATTTGCGCGACTTGCTCCCTGCTATAACCCAGCTCGGCCAGCACATCCGCCGTGTGCTCGCCCAGGAGCGGCGAGGCCTTGATTTCCGGCTTCAGGTCCGAGAACTTGATCGGGCTGCCGACCGTGAGGTACTTGCCGCGCACCTTGTGATCCACTTCGACGATGGAGCCGCTCTTGCGCAAGGATTCGTCGTTCGCGAGTTCCTTCATCGTGAGCACCGGCGCGCACGGAATATCGAACTTGCGCAGGATATCGACCGCTTCGTACTTCGTCTTGTCCGCGAGCCATTCTTCGATCTTGCCGAAGATATCGAAGATGTGCGGCTGACGTGCTTCGGCCGTGTTGTAGTCCGGGTCGTCGATCCATTGCTCCTTGCCGATCGCGCGGCAGATCGGCGCCCACGCGTGGCCCTGAATCGTGAAGTAGATGTACGCGTTCGGGTCGGTTTCCCAGCCCTTGCACTTGAGCACCCAGCCCGGCTGGCCGCCGCCGCCCGCATTGCCGCCACGCGGCACGACGTCGCTGAACGTGCCGTGCGGATACTGCGGATATTCCTCCAGATAGCCCACGCGATCCAGACGTTGCTGATCGCGCAGCTTCACGCGGCACAGATTGAGCACGCTGTCCTGCATCGACACGGCGACCTTCTGTCCCTTGCCCGTTTGCTGACGGCCGATGATCGCCGTCAGAATGCCGATCGCGAGATGCATGCCGGTGTTGCTGTCGCCCAGCGCGGCCGCGCTGATGGTGGGCGGGCCGTCCCAGAAGCCCGTCGTCGACGCCGCGCCACCCGCGCATTGCGCGACGTTTTCGTAGACTTTCAGGTCGTCGTAGTGATGGCCGTCGCTGAAGCCCTTGACAGACGCCACGATCATCTTCGGATTCAGCGCCTTGATGTTCTCCCAGGAAAAACCCATCCGGTCCAGCGCGCCCGGTCCGAAGTTCTCGACCAGCACGTCCGATTCCTTGATCAGCCTGGTCAGCACTTCCTTGCCTTCGGCCTTCTTCGTATCGAGTGTCAACGAGCGCTTGTTGCTGTTGAGCATCGTGAAGTACAGCGCATCCGCGTCCGGAATGTCGCGCAGCTGGTTACGCGTGACGTCGCCCGAACCGGGACGCTCCACCTTGATCACGTCCGCGCCGAACCATGCCAGCATCTGGGTGCATGCGGGACCGGCTTGCACGTGCGTGAAGTCGATGATCTTGATGCCTTCGAGTGGTTTGTTGCTCAAGGGATTCTCCTGGGTGGCTCGTCTTGGTTACTTTTTCGCTGCCGCGGTTTGCGGGTTCAGATTCGTCAGGCGACCGCTCTCCGTGCCGGCCGTTTCGTCGATGACTGCGTTGATCAGAGTCGGTTTGCCCGACTTGATCGCTTCTTCCAGAGCATGCGTGAGTTCTTCCGGCGTCGTCGCGTGGAAGCCGATTCCGCCGAATGCCTCGATCATCTTGTCGTAGCGCGCGTTCTTCACGAACACGGTCGGCGCGACATCCTTGCCACCCGTGGGGTTCACATCGGTGCCGCGATATACGCCGTTGTTGTTGAACACGATGGTGCACACCGGCAAGTCGTATCGGCAGATGGTTTCGAGTTCCATGCCGCTGAAGCCGAACGCGCTATCGCCTTCGATCGCGACGACCTGCTTGCCGCTCGTCACCGCCGCACCGATGGCGAAGCCCATGCCGATGCCCATGATCCCCCACGTACCCGAATCGAAGCGCTTGCGCGGCTCGTACATGTCGATGATGCTGCGCGCATAGTCGAGCGTGTTGGCGCCTTCATTGACGACGTTGATGTCCGGGCGCGTCTTCAGCACGTCGCGGATGGCGCGCAGCGCGCTGTGGAAGTTCATCGGCGACGGGTTTTTCGCGAGCGTCGCCGCCATCTTTTCGAGGTTCTTGTTCTTGCGCTCGTTGATCGCGCCCGTCCATTCGCTCGACGGCTTCGGGAAGCCGGCGTCGATGCCCGCAACGAGCGCCGAGACACACGAACCGATGTCACCGATCACCGGCGCGGCGATCGCGACGTTGCTGTCGATCTCGGTCGGCGAGATGTCGATCTGCACGAACTGCTTGGGCGCCGCGCCCCAGGTCTTGCCCTTGCCGTGCGCAAGCAGCCAGTTCAGACGCGCGCCGATCAGCACGACGCAATCCGCTTCCTGCAGCACGAACGAGCGCGCCGCCGACGCCGATTGAGCATGCGTGTCCGGCAACAGGCCCTTGGCCATCGACATCGGCAGATACGGAATGCCGCTCTTCTCGACCAGTTCGCGAATCTGCGCGTCGGCTTGCGCGTACGCTGCGCCCTTGCCCAGCAGGATCAGCGGACGCTTTGCGCCCTTGATGACGTCGAGCGCGCGCTTCACCGAATCCGGCGACGGCAACTGACGCGGCGCGGCATCGACGACCTTCACGAGCGATTGCTGGCCCTTGAGCGCTTCCATCGTTTGCGACAGCAGCTTGGCCGGCAGATCGAGATAGACGCCGCCCGGGCGGCCCGACACGGCTGCGCGGATCGCACGCGCCACGCCGATGCCGATGTCCTCTGCATGCAGCACGCGATACGCAGCCTTCGCATACGGCTTCGCGGCGTTCAACTGGTCCATCTCTTCGTAATCGCCCTGCTGCAGGTCGACGATCTCGCGCTCGCTCGAGCCGCTGATCAGGATCATCGGGAAGCAGTTGGTGGTTGCGTTGGCGAGCGCGGTCAATCCGTTCAGGAAGCCCGGCGCCGACACCGTCAGGCAGATGCCCGGCTTCTGCGTCATGTAGCCGGCGATCGCGGCCGCGTTGCCCGCATGCTGCTCATGGCGAAAGCCGATGAAGCGCATGCCTTCCGCCTGCGCGAGTCGCGCGAGGTCGGTGATCGGAATGCCGACCAGGCCGAAGATCGTGTCGATGTCGTTCAGCTTCAGCGCATCGATGACGAGATGGAAACCGTCGGTCAATTGCGGCGCCTTCACTTCCACGGCTTCCTGTGTTCTTGCCTCGAGTACGTCTGCCATTTGTCTCCCCCTGAGGGCCGGTTATGTTGGTGATATACTAGATACCGAATACTGTATCTGTCAAAGGTTTATTTGGGTTTTGTCATAGGGGTGAACCAGAACATCGAGGGCGCAACCCGCGAATGCATCGCTCAATCAAGAAAATCGCACTTGGCCTCGACGAACGCGGCAAGATCGAGTGAATGCTCCTTCACGAGCCGCTCCGCCAAGTCCGAATTGCGCGTCTCGAGCGCCTCGATGATCCGCATGTGATCGACGATGGAACGCGACGCACGGTCGCTTTGCGGAAGCGTCATCTTTCGAATGGCCCGCACGTGCACGAAGATGTTCTTGATCGTGTCGAAGATCACGTCCGACTTCGATAGCCGCACGATAGCCGAATGGAACGCGATGTTCGCTTCCGAGTACTCGTCGATATTCTCGGCAGGCGTCGAATCGCGGAAGTCGTCGAACATCCGGCGAAGCTGGGCGATCTCCTCGTCGGTCGCGCGCTGGATGGCAAGTTGCGCCGCCGCGCTCTCGAGTGCCGCCCACATGTGGATCATCTCGACAATCTCGCGCTTGGTCTTGCGCAGGATATAGACACCGCGGCGCGACCCTGTCCGCAGAAAGCCTTCCTGCTGGAGCAGCGCCATGGCTTCGCGAATCGGTGTACGCGACACGCCCAGCGCCTCCGTCAACTCCTTCTCGTCGAGACGAATTTCGTTTCGCGAGTGGTAGATATCCGCTTCGGCAATCACCTGCCGCAGTTTCACGTAGGCCTGATCGCGAAGCGAGGCGGCTACGCTGATGGGCTCGAGCGACAGCGTCAATCCGCCGGCCCCCTCCAGAGATTGCGTTTCAGATAGCATCGGTTGCTCGATTCCCTATATGCGGACGTGCCCAGGTGTGGGTTCACCGACCGCTTGGTTTTAGCTTCTGATATACAACATACTACATTCAGAATGCCAGTGATAGGGCAAAGTTCGAGCGCCTCGCAAACGCGCGCGCATCGGGATGGGAGAAGCTTCAGTGTGAGGTTGCCCATGACCGCAAGCAGCAAGACAGTCGGGCCGCGCCGCTGATCGATAGGCCGGCGCAAAGTGCGCGAAAAGCACAAGGCAGCACCCCCGACCTCATCTTCGAGTTCGCGGATGCTGCCCCTAACAACGCATGAACCTTCAACGCCACGCGGACGCGACAAGCAACGTCAATCGGTGCGACGCCCAGACCCACGCATGACAGACCTCTTCATCGGGCTGACGACTTGCTCGGCGCCTCCGCCCAGTCAGCGTGAAAGGACAGGTCGATCGACGGCTCCGGCGATGTCTGCGTGACCGTGTTCTCGATCCAGCGCTTGCGCATCGGTGCGAGGACGAACTTGGCGCACACGCCCGCCGCGATCGACGTGATCGCGGTAGCGATGAACACGGTATTCCACGAGCCGACCGTCGCCAGCACCGAGGCCAGCGGCACCAGCATGGACGCCGTGCCCTTCGCCGTATAGAGCGTGCCGGCGTTGGCGGCGGCGTATTTGCTGCCGAAGGTGTCGGCGCAGGTCGCGGGGAAGATCGAGAAAATCTCGCCCCAGCAGAGGAAGGTCAGCGCCGCGAACAGCATGAACATGTACGGATTCTGTCCGAACTGCATCAGCCCGAGCAGCGCGACGCCTTCGCCGAGAAAGATGATGAACATCGTGTTCTCGCGGCCGATCTTGTCGGAGATGAAGCCGCACAGCGGACGCGTGAAGCCGTTGCACAGGTTATCGATGGAGAGCGTCATCGCGAGCAGCGGCAAAGTCGCGCCGAACAGGCTCACCGGCATGCTTGCGAACCCGTATTCCTTGGCGATCGGCCCGAACTGCGCGGTCGCGATCACGCCGCCCGCCGCGACGCACACGAACATCAGATAGAGCACCCAGAAGATAGGCGCCCGCACCATCTGTCCGGTCGTGTAGTCGACCTTGGTCGCCACGATGCGCTTGGCCGGCACGATGTTCGCAGGCGGTTTCGGGCGCACGAGCAGCAGCGCCAGCACGAAGATGACCGCGCCTTGCAGGATGCCGAAGAACATGAACGTGTGCTCGTAGCCCGAGCTCTGGATCATATTGGAGATCGGAATCACGGTGACGGCCGCGCCCGCCCCGAAGCCTGCGGCGGTCAGACCGGCAGCGAGACCGCGCTTGTCCGGGAACCACTTGAGCGCCGTGCCGACACACGTGCCATACACGCACCCCGCGCCGATACCCGCGACGACTGCCGCGATGTATAGATGCATGAGCGTAGTCGCATGAGCGTCGATGATCCAGCCGATCGCCGCGCAGATCGCGCCGCCCATCACCACGGGCCGCGGTCCGAATTTATCGACGAGCCAGCCCTCGACGGGCACGAGCCACGTCTCCGTGACGATGAAGATGGTAAAGGCCATCTGAATCGCGGCTTGGCCCCAATGGTTCTTCGCATCCATCGGTATGACGAACAGCGTCCACGCGTACTGGAAGTTGGCCACCAGCCCCATGCAGACGATACCGATCACCAACTGCACCCACCTGTTCTGACGTCGTCCGTACGACTGCCCGGACGCAACCGTGTCTGCGCTTGCCATGTCTGTCTCCGTTATGTGTCATTGCGCTCGTTCGGCGCTTGAATGTAGTGCTGAGATCGCTGCGTTTGCTCAGGGTAAGTACTCAGTCGCCTCGCGAGCTAGAGCCTTCGAACACGGGAAAACACGGGAACATCCTGCGGCAGAGAAACGATACGGGAAAGTTATAAAAAGTTAGGGTTTGAATTCACGATCGTGAATGGATGAGGGGCGCCCGACACGAAAAGGCGTCGGCGCGGCGAGCAGCAAGCGCCGCTCGACCAATGAGGAGTTGTTTGCGGAGCACAGTCTGCCGCGTCCGCGCATCGACATGCATTGCGATGCGATCACCGGCGTGCAGGCCAGCATCGCGGAGAGCGATCCGCTGGGCCTACTGGTGCCTCGGCTTTATGATTGTTCCGGACTTGATCGTGGCCGCGGTGAAGCACCGCAAAAGTGCTTCTGATACTTCATGACGGGAAGCTACTTCATCGAGCGCGCGATGAGTCCCTTCGCTTCGTTGCTGCTCGAATCGATCGACAGTGCGGTGTTGGCATTTTGCCAAGCACACATGGCACGCTCCTGCACGACGCAACTGCGTGCCGCCTTCAAGGCCGCATTGCGAACCGTCTCCCGCGACAGCAAATCCTGTTTGAGCCGGAGGGCCTCGGGATTGTCCGGCTGCAACGAAAGCGCCCAAGAAATGCCGGACCGCGCCAGTTGCAGGTTGTTTTTTCCGAGACCGTCGCGCGCTCGCGCGAGCGCAAGCGGCATCAACTTCTGATTTTCGTCGGCGGATGCTTTGTTACTCGGCGGCGGCGCTTCCGAGCGTGGGGCAATTGTCGGAGCCTGCGGCACGGCCGGGGCCTGCGCGGGCTGATTCAAGTCGTTCGACGTCACCACGCCTTGCGCGCCGATCGATCTCGTCGGCTCTTCGCGCGCGTCATGATTCCGAATCCAGTACGAGAGTCCCGATCCGATGAGCACGAAGGCCAGCGCAAGCGTCAGCACTGCCCCCTTTTTCATGCCCCGACGACCGGTATCGCGGCGCGGTGGCGGACGGTCCTCGTCGTCGGGATAAACGGCGTCGTTCGATGCGAACGAGGATGCATTTTGCCGCGGCCACGCCGGCGGGTCAGGCGGAAGATCGAGACGCCCGTTCGGTACGCCGTGCGCTGCCGCTCCAGGCTTCCTCGCGGTGGGGACACGATCGCCGAACACAAACCGCGCAGGCGCACCGCAATGAGGACAGGACAAATTCGGCCGTGGCGCCTTGCCACCGCAGCGTGCGCATGTTCCCGTGACAATCGGGGCACAAACGCCTTGTTCGTCCATCTAAACTCTCCTCCTCGTGAAGTGCGAAACAAACGTCGGACCGAAAAGTGGTTGATGCGACGGGCGCGACGGGCAAAGGTGGCCGCTGGATCGATATGGAACGGCGCTCTTCCTCACGATGACGGGCCAGATTAGGGCTATTAGTCTAACATCGGCCGCTCGAGCGCGTCCTCACGCCATCGACATGGAACGTTATCGGTAACGCGGCGGGACGCGTTAATATCGGTATCCTTATTATTTATCGAGGGGCCGAGGTAGGTCCTTGGAAGACAGTCAAACCGAGCGCGTCGAAGTAGAGGTCGAATGAACGCAGGACCGATTCGGCGATCAGCCGAGCGATGCCCGCGTAGTTGTTGCTCACGCAAGCGTCGTCCAGCGAATCGCAATAGGCTGCGCGATCCTCATTGCGGATAACAGCCGGGGGATAGCTCGATTTCATCAACTCGATATTCAAAAGCAGGCGACCTGTTCTGCCGTTTCCGTCAGCGAATGGATGGATCCTGACGAACCGCGTATGAAGTTCCGCTGCGCGCTCGATGGGATGCATGTGCCCTGCTCCCGCATGCCACTCGACGAGCGCCGCCAGTTCGGCCGGAAGATCCAGGAAGCCGGGCGGCGTGGTTCGCGCGTCGGCGATCGCCACATTCACATGACGGTAGCGACACGCCTCCTCACCGACGCGGCGCTTCAGCACGGCGTTGTGGATGTTGCGGATCTGCCAGGTCGAGATTGGCTCATTGTTTGCGATGATCTCCTCGATGTAGCGCATCGCGTTGGGACGGCCCATGGTCTCGCAGTGCTGCCTTAGCGACTTGTCGCCAATCTCCAAATTGTCGAGTACGACCTGGGCTTCGCGCAGCGAGCGCGTCTGGTGCTCGGTTGCGTTCGCATCAGGCGTCCATTCGAGCCTCAGCCTTTGCTGCAGCGATGCCAAGACTGGAGGGGAAAGCGGGCGTGTCGCGTCCAGTTGTGCCTTGTTGGCGTCGATCGCTTCCAGCATGCGTTGTAAGTTCATGGTTCTGGTCTCGTATCGGCGGCGTGGTGTGGCTGCGGGTGCGAACTGGCGATTGAACTAACGTCAATATGGAACAGATTTGGAAATGATGGGGCGGCGGTGGTTGATGGATGGCCGAAGCCTGCCTCGTCGGCAGTGCGGACACGTTGGGTCGAGGCGGCGCTTGCGCGTAGCGTGTTCTGCGTCGGCGTGATGGCGCGTTGGCGGGTGTGTGGGATCGTGAAGGTGGATAAGCGATTCTGGGATCGGGGATTTGCCGTATCGACCGTCAACTGTCTGTTGGACTTCCAGGCTGTTAAGAGGGAGTCTCATGCGGCGTCGGATGGTCCGCGGGAGCTCTGCTGCTCCTCGGTCATTGCGGACGTTCACCGTTCAGCCGATGTGCGGCGGCTGCACGTCGCATTGCTGTCATTTGCGATGCGGCGCCTCGAACGTCGGCTTCCCGGAACGGCGAACGAGTCTTGACGACCCTGAGCGAACTTCGACACGGCGGGATTCGACGGCAGAAAGCGGTCGCTCAACTTCGAAATTCAGCGGCCGCCGAAGGCGGTCCGCTGGAATGAGGGGTTGGGCGTCAGCTCATGCGCCAGAGGGTTCTATGGATCAAACGGCAAAGCCGACATTCAACTGTACTGCGTCGCCAACGACCGCAAAGCGACGTGCAGCAGCCGCACATCGGCTGAACGACGAACGTCCGCAATGGCCGAGAGCCTTCCCGCGACATTTGGCTTCCCCTGAGGCCTTGCGCTTTGGGTGATGCCAGCTGTGCGTCGTGGTCCACGCTGCCGCAGAAGTATCCGTTGTATCAAACGTGTCATCGGCGTTTCAAGACGTGGTTCGAGTTGGGCGTGCTCTTGCGGAAGCCTTGCGGCGCGGGGCTCGTCGGGTGAGGTGTGGCGCTCGGACCGGGTTTTGCAGGCTGACTGCCCAGCATTGTCCCAGTAGAACAAGCCCGCTACCGGGCTTACCGTGTAGGATTGGGCAACACTCCTGACACCTGAATGCACATGGACCTGACCAGCGCCGAGCAGGATCACTTCCCGCTGCTGTACCACTATCAATCGTTCCAAGAACGGAGCATCTGCTACCTCATTCAGACGCTGCGTGACAGGACGATTCACATGTCGAAACCTTCTGATTTCAACGATCCTTGGGACTGTCGGCCTTGGTTCGACGCGAGCGAGTTAGACGATCCCGCTGAACGCGGGAAATATTTGGATTGGATTGCTCGTATTGATCGAATGGAGCCGGACGAAGCCCAGAGATTGCGTGAAAATCCAGAAGAATTGTCCTCCAATGTGGCAGTAACACATCAGTTTCTACTGTGGACCATTGACGACATGTACCGCGTGTATTGCCTCACGCCCGAGCCTTTACACCCGCTCATGTGGTCCCATTACGGAGGCGGGCATACTGGCATTGCATTGGAGTTCGATTCCGCAACTCCCCAGATGCAATACGCGTATCGGGTCGCTTACTGCGAACACTACCCGCCGATACGCATGTACGACGAGAGCGAGGGCGGCGACCTTGTGCCAATCTACACGAAGTCGGACGTGTGGGAATACGAGCGTGAGTACCGATTGGTCGGAGAGGAACGCAGGTCCGCGCTCTCGGAGAAGCCGCAACATGGCGTTCCGACGGTGAACGAGTCGACGCTTCGACTTGAGTCGGGTGTGTTGAAGGGAGTAGTGCTTGGATGCCGGTGCGACGTTAAGCGGGCAATGGCGGTGATCGACAAGTACGGACCTGACCTTCGAGTACAACGGGCGCAGCTCGAGTCGAACCGGTACGCACTGACGCTGGAAACGGTCCGAGAGGCGATTTCAACTTCGAGTTGAACCTCGATATTCCATTAAAATCAGTCACTTGGCTTTCATTCCATCGCCCCGTGTGGGGTGGGAATGCGTAGCACTTCAATGGCAGCCCATGCCGGAACCGCACGACCGCCTGCAAGCGCGAGCGTGTACGATGCCTGATCGCGCCAGTTCAGCCGCATATGGAACTCATCAACGCTCAACAAGACCACCATCGGCATCTGTACCATTTCCAGTCATTCAATGCGCGCACAGCCGACCGGCTTGAACGAACGCTACGTGACGGTACGATCCACATGTCGCGGCCCTCGGCGTTCAACGATCCGTGGGATTTCAAGCCGTGGTTCGATGTGAGCATTCTCGCTGATCCGATAGAGCGCGAGCTGCACCTGCAATGGCTGATCCGCACATCGAACGTACAACCCGAGCACGAGGCGGAACTGCGGGCGAATCCGGTGCTCTTTGACGCCACGATCGCGCTAATCCGTGACGGCCTGACACAGCAGCTTGATGACCAGTACCGCGTGTACTGCCTGTCACCTGATCCCCTGAATACGCTGATGTGGGCGCACTATGGCGACAGCCATCGAGGCGTCGCGCTTGAGTTCAATACGCGGGCAAATCAGGTGGTTTGGGCGTACCGCGTGCATTATCGCGAGACGTATCCGACGATCCGCATGTACGAGGATGCCGATAATGCGAACCTTGTGCCGGTGTTCACGAAGTCTGACGTTTGGGCGTATGAGGCCGAATACCGGTTGCTGGCCGATGAGACAAGCACGAATCCGAACATGCCGCGCACTGTGGAATCGAATCTGCGCCTAGCTCGGGGCGCGCTAGTCGGGTTGGTAGTCGGGTGCCAGTGCGACGCGGACCATGTGCTCGACCTAGCAGCTAGACATGCGCCCACCCTTCGCGTGCGGCGAGCGAACCGCCAGATGGACCGTTACGCCCTAACGCTGGAAACGCTTAGATAGCGGGCTGAACACAACAAAATTTACTTCAGATATTCGAGCTGTCCTTCGCCGTGGTGGGATCGGTACGGTGTGCAAAGAGTCCGTTGACACGTTGTTGAACACATGCAGTATGTGAATACCTTTGCGTCGCCGCGATGGAGCGCCCGAAGTTATTAGCGTTGGTCGAGTACAAGCTGGACGAGGGCGACACACCGTATGTATGCCAAAACGAAAAAACCCATCAGCGGCCGTTGATCGCCAACGACAGCAAAGTGGCCTTCAGCCGCCACACAACTTCCGAACCACGAACGTCGCCTTTGGCCGAGGCGGCAGCGTTCGTTTTGAGCCAGGGTTCGGAAAAATTGCGGCACTTCCGCGTTCTGATTGGACCAATGAAGCGCTCGCGTGGTCTGCTCTAATCGTCCATCGGCATACCGGCAATGAGGGCGACACCATTGGCAACCTGCTTGCCCACGGCTTCAGCGACGTCTTGGATGGTCCGGTATCCTGTTGGCATCCAATACAGCCAAGTATTCTCCTGCACGTTGAAGCTAGCGTCTCCAACGTCGACCGTTCCCGATACCCACTCCGCTCCGTCCAGGAAATTGAAAACAATCCGCGCCGTGTCAGACTTGGACCGGACACCCGTGATGTGAATTGTTACCGGCACTCCATTCGGCTCGATTTGAAGTCCGAGTTGATTTGCACGAACAGCGAAGGCGGACATCATTGCGCTGCGAATCCATGGCGTCACTAAGAAGCCATTGGCGTCGATCTTTGGGCTCTGGATTCCTCTTGCGATTTGAGCTTTTGTCCGTGGGCTCCCAGACTGCTGCGCCTCGACATTTGGAACTGTCGTCAAACATCCGGACAGAAGAGTTGCTAACGCAATGGCACTTATAATTCTCGTTCGAAAGTTCATCCTGATAGCGGGCAATGGTCGTCGACGGATGGGATAACGGCCCGCAAGACAAAAACTTGAGCTTTTGTTTCGCGCGGTTGTCCGCCGCTGTTGAGGAGCGTTACGGAACCACGGAAAAGAAACGTGCGAGGCGGCACTCCTCGTCAAGCGCCCGAAGAAGCGAAAACCGACCCTAGTGATAATGCTGCCCGGCCCGCTGCCAGAACGTTGCGCCAGCGAGAGCGCCCGCGATCGCAAAACCTGCCCCTATTTGCTTCATCCCTTGAAGCATCGTCAGGTCCGTTCGGTCAGGCGGATCGGCGTACGAAGAGAAGGAGTTGGTGATTCCCAGGAACACCGGTACCAGAAGCAGCCCTATACCAACACCGGCGACCAGGTAGAAAAGCAAGTTCCTGACTGCGAAGTAGCGTGCCAAAAGCGCGAAAAGTGCGCAAGGCAGAGCTGCAACAATCACCCCCGTCAGCCACGTCACTGCGAACGCCATCACTGTCATGACCGTGACCTGTATGGCGCCATGTCCTCCAGCCGGGACGGCTACGAGGAAAATCAGGATTAAGAAAGCTACTCCTACCGTTACGCTAAGCAGATAGCTTCCGACCACGCGCTCTCCTGTGGGGAAGCTGGACTTTTTCATGCTTTTTCTCATTCGAACGTCCCTCGTGGGTCGCGAGGGGACTTCACCGCGACGTGTCATTCGAGCACGCGTTCCTAGCCCACGCTTGTCGCCGAAGCGTTGTATTGGCTCACGTCCGTGAGGGCCATCGCTGCGCCAAGATCGCGTACGGAGGTCACTCCATAACCGTGCGACCAGAACGGCACAGTAGCTCCGTCAAGTGCGGCCCCCTCATCGAACCACGCGAACGCGGCACCCCGCACGTCCCCTTCTCTCAAACCATCTTCGGATAGTTAGACGGAAACAACGCACGCTTCGTCTCATCGTCGTTGACCGTCTTGAACGCATGCTTCTTATTCACGGCGCGCGCGCGTTCAACGGCGGGCCGCGCATCGATCCTCGTGAACCAGCGCTTGAGTTCCGGATAAGGCCCGAGCGGATCCTCGCTCGACTTGAACACGCGCGATGCCCGATCGAGCCAGCCCCACGCGGACATGTCCGCGATCGTATAGCTGTCGGCCACGATGTATTCGCGGCCCTTGAGCCTGTCGTTCAGCACCTGATAGTGACGATCCGCCTCTCGCCGATAACGATTCACCGCATAGTCGAGCCCTTCCGGCGCCGCATACTGAAAGTGCACCGCCTGCCCGGAATACGGTCCGAGCCCACTCGCCACGAACATCAGCCACGAAAGAAGCTGCGGGCGATCTTCCGGCGCGCCGGCGAACTGACCCGTCTTCTCCGCAAGATAAAGAAGGATCGCGGTGGAGTCGAACACAACAGCCGGCTTGCCGCCCGGCCCTTCCCTGTCCACGATGGCGGGCACCTTGCCGTTCGGGTTGATCTCGCGGAACTCGGCCGAATGCTGCTCGCCCTTGCTGGTGTCCACCGGCTTCAGTTCATATGGCAGCCCGGATTCTTCGAGGAAGAGCGCGATCTTCGCGGGATTGGGCGTCGGGTGAAAGTAAAACTCGATCATGGGGATGGTCTCTGTGTCGTGGCCAATGTCGCGCCATTCTAGATCGGACGATTTCTATGCGCAGAAGCGAACCGGAAGGGCTAATGCTGGCGTAAGGAAGCACTAACGCCGGCGCACTCGCACGAGCCTCACTGCCGATTGCTGAAAATGAAGCCAACATTACATTTCAACCTATCTCCTGCCGAACTTTCCCCACCCGCTATCCCACATTTTCCCCATTTCTTCCTGTCGTAAGGTTTACCCCGATTTAAACGCAAACCAACAAAAGGGACATTTTGACTGCAGCACGTAATCCATGCGAAACCCAATTGACGCCACCTTGAAGCGCCGCCTCTGCGACTGGCGTCGCGCACGCCGCAAAGGAGAGCGATTTGGTCCTGGAACTGGAGCGAGTCAGTGTCGTTTCTGGCGGGCAACCGTATTTGTACGGCGTGGATTTGCGCCTCGTCCCAGGCGCCATCAATGTGCTTCTCGGACCCACGCAGGCCGGTAAAACCACGCTGATGCGCGTGATGGCGGGTCTCGACAAGCCGAGCGACGGCCGAGTGCTCGTCGACGGCCAGAACGTGACCGGCGTCAGCGTGCGCCAGCGTAATCTCGCGATGGTCTATCAGCAGTTCATCAACTACCCGGCGATGACGGTCTTCGAAAACATCGCCTCGCCTTTGCGCCTGCAAAAGACCGACCCTGATGAAATCCGCCGGCGCGTGCGGGAAGTGGCAGCCAAACTGCATATCGATCATTTGCTGGAGCGGCGGCCGGGCGAACTGTCAGGCGGCCAGCAGCAGCGCTGCGCGCTCGCGCGTGCACTCGTGAAGCGTACGTCGCTGGTGCTGCTCGACGAGCCGCTCGTCAATCTCGATTACAAGCTGCGCGAGGAATTGCGCATGGAACTGGCGACGCTTTTCGCCGACGGCAACACCACCGTCGTCTACGCGACGACCGAACCACTTGAAGCGTTACTGCTGGGCGGCCATACGGCGATCGTCGATAAAGGCCAGGTTCTGCAGTTCGGCCCCACCCTCGACGTCTATAACGCACCGGTCAACGTCGCGGCCGCGGCCATTTTCAACGACCCGCCGATGAACATGCTGACGAGCGACTGCGCCAACGGCCGCGCGCGTCTGCCGATCGGCGTGGAGGTGCCAGTCCGGCACGGTGCCGCTGTGAACGGCGCGTGCCGCATCGGCATCCGGCCGGGGCATCTGCGTCTTCAGGCGAAGGCCTCTCACGCGATCGCCGTTCCATGCCGACTCGAACTCGCGGAACTGAGCGGCTCCGAAACGTACCTGCACTTGCGCACGCTGACCGGCGCGGTCAACCTGGTTGCGCAGTTGCAGGGCGTGCATCAGATCGAGCTCGGCACGCAGCTCGATGTTTTCATCGACCCTCAAGAACTGTTTGTGTTCGGCGCAGAAAGCCAACTGGTGTCCAGCCCGGAGGCAGCGCATGGCGTGCATTGAGTTTAGAAATCTCGCACACGCGTACAGACCGAACCCCGCGACGGTCGACGACTACGCGCTTCAACCCATGAGCATGGTCTGGGACGACGGCGGCGCTTATGCGTTGCTCGGTCCATCGGGTTGCGGCAAGACCACGCTGCTGAATATCGTTTCGGGGCTCGTCAAGCCGTCGGAGGGCACGGTGTTGTTCGACGGACGCGACGTGACGGCGCTCGGCGCACGTCAGCGCAACATCGCCCAGGTGTTCCAGTTCCCCGTGGTCTACGACACGATGACCGTGTTCGATAACCTCGCGTTTCCGCTGCGTAATCGCAAGTTGTCAGCCGCCGAAGTCACGAAGCGCGTGCACGAAGTCGCGGATATCCTCGATATGACGCGCGACCTGCCGCTCAAAGCGAGCAATCTGGCCGCCGACGCCAAGCAGAAGATCTCGCTCGGGCGCGGCCTCGTGCGCAAGGACGTCGCTGCGATCCTCTTCGACGAACCGTTGACGGTGATCGACCCCGCGATGAAGTGGATGCTGCGCCGCCAGTTGAAGAAGATCCACCAGCAACTCAAGCTCACGCTCATCTACGTGACGCACGATCAGGTCGAAGCGCTGACTTTCGCCGACGAAGTCGTGGTCATGACAAATGGCCGCGTCGTTCAGAAGGGAGGCGCCGACGCGCTTTTCCTGCGGCCGGACCACGCTTTCGTTGGCTACTTCATCGGCAGCCCGGGCATGAACCTTTGTCCGATCGAACTCGACGCCGACGGCGCAAAAATCGGCTCGCAGCGCCTGCCGCTCGACGCCGGCACGCTTGCGACGCTACGGGACGCGCATCAGCAGACCAACGGCGCGCTCAAACTGGGGATTCGCCCGGAGTTCGTCCGCCTCTCGCAGGAAGGAGGCGCCGGTGCGGTGGACGCGCAAGTGCTGCGCGCGCAGCAGCTTGGCAACTATCAACTCGTCACCTTGCAATGCGACGGCCATGTCTTCAATGCGAGGCTCGAACCGCATTTGCGGATTGTCGACGGACCCGCCTGGCTGCATCTCGTTGCGCCTGAAACCGTGTACTTCTGCAACGACGAACGAATCGAAACGCGCATCTTCGAAGGGGCCGCGCGATGAACAAGCCCGTCAATCAGAAGGCATGGCTGCTGGTCGTTCCGGTGTTCATCTGCGTCGCGTTCTCCGCGATCCTGCCGCTGATGACGGTGGTCAACTATTCGGTGCAGGACATCATCGGCCCGACACAGCATGTGTTCGTCGGTACGGAGTGGTTTCGCAACATCATGACCGATCCGGATCTGCGCGAAGCGCTCGGCAGACAGGTCATTTTCTCCGCGTGCGTTCTGCTGTTCGAGATTCCATTGGGCGTGGGCCTCGCACTTTCGATGCCGGCTTCGGGATGGCGTGCATCGGCCACACTCATCGTGCTTGCCATGCCGTTGCTGATTCCGTGGAACGTGGTGGGCACGATCTGGCAGATCTTCGGGCGCCCGGATATCGGACTGCTCGGCTACTGGCTCAATAGTCTTGGCTTCGACTACAACTACACGGCGAGTCCCACGGCTGCATGGATCACCGTGCTGGTGATGGACATCTGGCACTGGACCCCGCTCGTCGCGCTGCTGTGCTATGCGGGCCTGCGCGCGATTCCGGACGCCTTCTATCAGGCCGCGGAAATAGACGGCGCAAGCCGCTTTGCGGTATTCCGCTACATCGAATTGCCGAAGATGCGCGGCGTGCTGATGATCGCCGTGCTGCTGCGCTTCATGGACAGCTTCATGATCTACACCGAGCCGTTCGTGCTGACAGGCGGCGGTCCTGGCGATTCCACGACATTCCTCAGTCAGTACCTGACTCAGAAAGCGGTCGGTCAGTTCGATCTCGGCCCGGCTGCGGCTTTCTCGCTGATCTATTTCCTGATCATTCTGCTGTTGTGCTTCATTCTCTACAACTGGATGAGCCGCGTAGGCAAAGGTGGACCCGCCGCGCAAGGAGACGACCATGCAGGATAAGCGCCGCTGGATGCGGACGTTGATGCTCGTCGTCTATATGCTGTTCGCGCTGATTCCGCTTTACTGGATGTTGTCGATCTCGCTGCGCACGAACGAGGAGACCATGTCGACGTTCGCCACTCTGCCGCAGCACGTGACGTTCGACAACTACAAGGTGATCTTCACCGATCCTTCGTGGTACTGGGGCTACATCAATTCGATCATCTACGTGCTGATGAACACGGTGATGTCGGTGCTGGTCGCGCTGCCTGCCGCGTACGCGTTCTCACGCTATCGCTTTCTCGGCGACAAGCACATGTTCTTCTGGCTGCTCACTAACCGCATGACGCCGCCCGCCGTATTTTTGCTGCCGTTTTTCCAGCTCTATTCGAGCGTCGGTTTGACCGACACGTATATTGCCGTCGCACTTGCGCACATGCTCTTCAACGTGCCCCTTGCCGTATGGATTCTCGAAGGCTTCATGTCGGGCGTCTCGCGAGAAATAGACGAAACCGCGTACATCGACGGTTATACGTTTCCCGCTTTCTTCGTGAAAATCTTCCTGCCGCTCATCAAGTCGGGCGTCGGCGTCACGGCCTTTTTCTGCTTCATGTTCAGCTGGGTCGAACTTCTGCTCGCGCGCACGCTGACGTCGGTCAACGCGAAACCTATCGCTGCCGTGATGACGCGGACCGTGTCGGCTGCCGGTATGGACTGGGGCGTGCTGTCGGCGGCGGGCGTGCTGACTATCGTGCCCGGCGCGCTGGTGATCTACTTCGTGCGCAACTACATCGCGAAGGGCTTCGCGATGGGGAGGGTGTGATGTTCACCTGGATGTACTGGACGCCCGAGGTGGCGATCTTCTTCGGCTGCATCGTCGTCATGCTGTGCGGCATGACGGTATGGGAACTGCGCTCGCCCACTCATGAACGCAAGGGCTTTCTGCCTATCGCGACGACTCGCGGCGATCGCCTGTTCATCGGCCTGTTGGCTGCCGCGTATGTCAATCTCGCCTGGCTCGCCATCAGTGCCGAGGGTTCGAGTTCGTGGCCGGGCTTCGCAGCCTCGGTGCTGGTCGTGCTCGCGATCATGTGGAAGGGTTAGCAAGCGGACGCATGCAATGAAGGCTGATAAGTGCCGGTTCCGCTGATGGCCCCCAGCGGGCGCCGACAAGATCGAAGGGGCACGAAAGACACAGGAGAAGACCATGCATCAGAGGAGACGGATCGTCGCGCTGGCATTGGCAAGCATCGTGTCAGGCACCTTCGCAAATCAGGCTCTGGCGGGCACGCCCGAGGCGCAGAAATGGGTGGACAACGAGTTTCAACCCAGCACGCTTTCGAAACAGCAGCAGATGGACGAGATGAAATGGTTCATCGACACCGCGGCGAAACTCAAATCGCAAGGCGTCAAGGAGGTTCATGTCGTGTCGGAAACCATCGACACGCATACCTACGAATCTAAAACGCTCGCCGCCGCGTTTAGTGAAATCACCGGCATTCAGGTGAAGCACGACATCATTCAGGAAGGCGACGTCGTCGAGAAATTGCAAACCTCGATGCAATCCGGGCAAAGCATTTACGACGGCTGGATCTCGGACTCGGACCTGATCGGCACGCACTATCGCTATGGCGTGATCGTGCCGCTCTCCGATTACATGGCGGGCGAAGGCAAGGAATATACGAACCCCGGTCTCGACATCAAAGACTTTATCGGCACGAGTTTTACGACCGCGCCCGACAAAAAGCTCTATCAGCTTCCCGACCAGCAGTTCGCGAACCTTTACTGGTTCCGCGCGGACTGGTTCGCACGCAAGGACTTGCAGGACAAGTTCAAGGCGAAATACGGCTACGATCTCGGCGTGCCGGTCAACTGGTCCGCGTATGAAGATATCGCCGAATTCTTTACGAACGATGTGAAGAACATCGACGGAGAGAAAGTTTTCGGTCATATGGATTACGGCAAGAAAGACCCCTCGCTCGGCTGGCGCTTCACGGACGCATGGCTTTCCATGGCTGGCGCAGCCGACAAGGGGATTCCGAACGGCATGCCCGTCGACGAATGGGGCATTCGCGTGACGCCTGACGGCTGTCATCCGGTAGGCGCGTCGGTGTCGCGCGGCGGCGGCACCAACAGCCCGGCAGCAGTCTACGCGACGACCAAATACATCGACTGGCTCAAGAAATACGCGCCGCCAGAAGCGTCGGGCATGACCTTTAGCGAGGCCGGCCCTGTGCCCGCGCAAGGCCGGATCGCGCAACAGGTGTTCTGGTACACCGCGTTCACGGCGTCGATGCTCAAGCCGGGCAACGTCACGAATGCGGACGGCACGCCGAAGTGGCGCATGGCGCCTTCCCCGCACGGCGCTTACTGGAAGGACGGCATGCAAAACGGCTATCAGGACGTGGGCTCGTGGACGTTCTTCAAGTCGACGCCGCCGAATCAGCGGGCCGCCGCGTGGCTGTATGCGCAATTCGTGACGTCGAAGAGCGTGTCGCTCAAGAAGTCGATTGTCGGTCTCACGTTCATTCGCGACTCCGACATTCATAGCGACTACTTCACGAAAAACGCGGACAAGTACGGCGGCTTGATCGAGTTCTATCGCAGCCCGGCGCGCGTCGCGTGGACGCCGACCGGCAACAACGTGCCCGACTATCCGAAGATGGCGCAACTCTGGTGGAAGAACGTCGGCACCGCTGTCGCAGGTGAAAAAACGCCACAGGCTGCAATGGACAATCTCGCAAAAGAAATGGACCAGGTGTTATCCCGTTTGCAGCGTGCCGGGATGAAGGTTTGCGCGCCGGAGCTCAATGCGCAAAGCGATCCGTCCAAGTGGCTGTCCGACCAGCACGCGCCGTGGAAAAAACTCGCCAACGAAAAACCGAAGGGCGAGACAGTGAAGTATGAGCAACTGCTGTCGGCCTGGAAGGCGGGCAAGGTTCGGTAGCCTTTCTGACGGCGTTCGGCGCTCTTATGAATCGGCGGCGCTTGATAGTGCCGCCTTTTTTATATGTTGCTGAACTTTCGGCATGCGGCCGGAACCAGTCCACCTGTACAAGCAGTCCAACGGGGGAATAATGTCTGAAACCGAAGCATGGACATGTCCGACCTGTGCCATCCATGTCACCACGCCTTTCTGTCCGATGTGCGGAGAGAGCCCGCTTCGGCCGCCCGACCTGACATTGCGCGGCATCGGAGCAAAGATCCTGCATGCAGCGACGAGCATTGACGGGCGACTTCTTCGCACTATCAGTGTTTTGTTACGTCATCCGGGCGAGTTGACAGTCGCGCATCTGCACGGAAAGCGGATGCCTTATGTCCCGCCGTTCCAACTGTTTCTAATCTCAAATGCGATCTTTTTCGCGATGCAGTCGCTGACTGATACGCAAGTCTTCGGCTCGACACTTCAGTCCCATCTTCATCATCAGGACTGGAGTCCGCTCGCGCAGTCGTTAGTAGCCGAGCGCCTGGCAAAACTCGGCACGGACCTTCCGCGGTACACCGCTACTTTCGACCGCGCGGCCGTGCTCAATGCGAAATCGCTCATCATTCTTATGGTGGTCCCATTCTCTTTGTTACTCTGGATTGCCCTTCCACGCACGCGAAAACCCTTTGTCGCGTTTGTTTATTTCTCGCTCCATCTCTATGCATTTTTGCTGTTGTTGTTTTCACTCGCGCTAGCGGTCGCGGCCATCGAGGTCCGTCTGGGTGGCCTGGGACTCGATTCACCCATCGTCGACAAGATTCTTTCGATCATCAATCTTGGTGTCTGTGGGGCGTACCTATACTTTGCTTTAAAGCCTGTGTTCGGCTCATACGGCGTGGCTCGGCTCATTACTTCAGGCGCTATGGCGCTAGCCGCTGGCGTCATCGTCGTAGCCTATCGATTCGCTGTTTTCCTGATCACGCTATACACGGTGTAAGGACCGAATCTAAGGACGCTCGACGCCTATAATCAACCTCAAGCCCGCCCGCGCACGATTCTTCCAAAGACCACCGTGTTTTCAAATCTTTGTTCAACATTCCGAACCAATGATCGAAAACTACGACCAGCTTCCGGCCAAACTCTACGCAGGCGAAATCGAGGAATGCTTCCGCTTCCTCGACGAACGCAACGCCCAGGACGGACATGATCCCGAGCACTGGCACTGGCGCGCGGTCACGCACCTGCGCGCGGGAGACTTCCTGCGGGCGCTCGATCTCTGCTGCTACATCACCCGGCTATCGGACACCTTCAAGTTTCAGATTCATTGCCTGTGCGACGCGTGCGCGCATCTCGGCCTCAAGGACGTCGCGCTCAGCATGATCGAGTATCACGCGAGCAAGCCGGCGAGCGCGCCGCTGCCCGCCTTTCTCTGGCGCGTCTACGGCTGGCATTACGTCGGCGAGGACGAGCGCGTGCTGGAACTGAGCGCCGAAGGCCTCGATGCTCATTCGACGTACGTGCTCGGCCATCATCAGGCACGCAGCGCGATGCGGCTCAACGGCGTCGCAAGCGGCGTCGAACAGATGCACCGCTACTGGTCGTCGCACGAAGCGCGGCGCGTGCTGTTTCCGCACGTCGATGTCGAACAATACTGGTGCGGGCAACGCGTTCTGCCCGCGCACCTGAATATCGCGTTGATCGCGTCGGGTTTCGGCGATCAGGTGAACTGGGTGCGCTACGCCGGCGCGCTTCAGGCGCTCGGCGTGCAGATCACGTATGCCGATAACGCCGAGCGGAACTATCGACTCATCATGCCCGAGCCCGAACAGGCGAAATACGCCGAAGCCCTGCGCGCAGCCGGCTTCATCGTGGCGCCCGGCAGCACACAGTGGAGCGATCCGTTCGCCCTCTTCACCGCGCTGTTTCCCGTGCTCGGCTACGCGTCATCGGAGCGCCATATCGAGCCCGCCGATCCCCGCGCGACCGATGCCATCGTCGACGATATCCGTCGCCGCGCGCGCGGACGGCGCTGCATCGGCATCTTCTGGTCGTCGTGCGAATCGGCGAACAACTTCGCCAACCGCAGCCTGCGTCTCTCAGACCTCAACCCGCTCTTCAACGGCGCCGACGACATCCACTGGGTCATCATGCAGCGCGGCTACGAGTACAAGCGCTGGCTGAGCGATCCGCGCTCGGCGGACGCCGAGCGCTTCACGACGGTGCCGCCCGATTTCACCTTCGCGCAGAGCATCAGTCTTATCGACCGGCTCGATGCGTTCGTCGGCAACGACGGCGGTCTGTCCCACTTCGCCGGCGCGCTCGGCAAACCCGCGTACACGTTCCTCAATCAGGTGGCCGACTGGCGCTACGAGCGCGATCTGGATCGCACGCCGTGGTACGCGTCGATGCGCCTCGTCCGCGCCGGCCGCATGGGCGACTGGGACGACGTCGTGCGCAAGCTGCGACAGCGACTCGCCGCCGACGCCCTTCCCGGCTGAATCTTCAACGCGGGCTTCAGGCGAAGCGCGCCGCGAATGTTTGCGGAATCGCGCTGCGGCGCGTGAGCGCACAGGTCGGCAGCTCGGAATGCGCGCCGCGCACATAGGTTTCGAGCTGGTCGATGGCGAATTGCTGCTCCTCGATCAGATGCCGCACCATGTCGCCGATCGAAATCATGCCCATGAGCCGCCCGCCCTCGATCACCGGCAGATGACGGATGCGCTGCTGCGTCATCATCGCCATGCATTCGTCGGCGCTCGTCCTGAGGCTCACGGACATGATGGGCGCGGTCATGATTTCGCATACCGTGGTCGTGCGTGAAGCCTTGTCCTGCAAGATCACTTTGCGCGCGTAATCGCGCTCCGTGACGATGCCGCACACCGCGCCGCCCACCGTGACGACGAGCGCGCCGACCTCCGCTCTCGACATCAGCGCGACCGCTTCGTAGACGCTCGCCTCGGCGTCGATCGTATGAACCGCCGCGTCGCTCTTCGCCTTCAGGACTTGTTTCACCGTTGCCATTTGCCGTTCTCCGTGTGCTGTTTTCAGTTGCGTATCGAAAAGCGCGTCGATGAAGCGCGCGGCGGTGCGTTCAATCGAAATCGAACAGGTCGCCGAGGAAGGATTTCTTGCGCCGCGGATGCTCGTGCCTGCCGCGCGAATCGCCATAGCGATGGTCGCCGTGACGTTGCGGCCGGTGTTCGCGCTCGCGATACGCGTCGCGCTCGGCGGCCTGCACGTCTTCGAGTGACGCCTGCGCGGCGCGGCGCACGATCTGATCGAGCTCGCCGCGGTCGAGCCACACACCGCGGCATTGCGGGCAATAGTCGATTTCGATGCCCTCGCGCACGGTCATCAGCAGATCCGTCGCGGGGCACACGGGGCATTTCATGTCGATTCCTTTCTGATTGCTTTCAATGAAAACAATCTAACGGAACGTTCGACATGGAAAAACGTGAGATTTTGAGCGTGTTACTTCGGAAAATCCGCAGTGCGGCGGCGACGCACTCAGTCCGGCGCGGCGCACCACGCCTGCCACATCGCGCGATACGCCGCTTCGAGATGGCGCGTGAAACGCGGCGCGTCCATCATCGGCGAGGCTTCGAGACGCGCGCGCAGCGACGCCCGCAGGTGCGCGAGGCGCGGCAGATCGCGGGCGAGACGGCTGACGATATCGACATAGGCGGCGTCGTCATGCGCGGCGAGATCGCCGAGGCCGAGGTTCATCAGAAAGCTGAGGCCGGCCCGGCTCACCGCGGTCTCGCCCGCGCGCGACGGCACCGGCACGCCCATCCACAAGGCATCGAGACTCGTCGTGTGGCCGTTGTAGGGAAACGTGTCCAGACCGATGTCGATTCGGTCGTAGGTCCGCAGATACGCGTCGCGAGGCTGGTAATCCAGGAACTCGATGCGCGCGATATCGACGCCAAGCGCACCGAGCCGCTCCCCAGCACGCTCGCGCGCGCCGTGCGGCGAGAGAAGCACGAGACGCGCGCCCGGCGTCGCCGCCAGCACCGCCGCCCACATGTTGAGCGTGCGGTCGGACGCCTTGCAGGGATTGTTCAGGCAGCCGAACGTAATGTGGCCGCTGGCGAGCGCCGGCAGCGGTCCGACTTCCGGCACACGCTGCGTCGTGACGCGCGGATCGACGCACCAGAACGTTTCGGGCAGGCGAATCGAACGTTCGCTGTAGCGCGCGTCCACGTCCGGGCGGCCGGGCGGGTCGATCCACGGATCGGTCAGCCGGTAACGAATCGCGCTGCTGCCCGTCGTGCCGGGATAGCCCAGCCATTGCACCTGCACCGGCGCGGGGCGCCGCGCGAACAGCAACGGACGGCCCCGCGACATATGCAGCGTCAGATCGACCAGCACGTCGATACGGTCGTCTCGAATGCGCTGCGCGAGCGCTTCGTCGGAGAGGGCGTGCACGTCGCGCCACAGATCGACCTTCGCGCGCATCGAGGCGGTGATGTGGTCCGTGTCCGACGTGCTCGAATAGCAGACGATCTCGAATGCCGCGTGATCGTGCGCGCCGAATACCGGCGCGGTGAACATCGACTGGCAATGCATGTTGAAATCGGGCGCGACATAGCCGATGCGCACGCGCCGCGACGGATCGCGGCTGTTCGGATAATCCACCCGTGCCGGCCGTAAAGGCGCTTCGTGACGCGCGGCGAAACGCAGGCACTCGTCCAGAATCTCGTGCGGATCTTCCGCGTGGTAGGTCAGCGCGTAGTTCAGGTTGCGATGCACGCATTCGTTATCCGGCGCGCAGTCGACGGCCAGCCGAAATTCGGCGATGGATTCCGCCATCGCGCCCATGTCCTTCAGCGTCGCGGCCAGATTGTTATGCGCTTCGCCGACGTCCGGACGCAGCGCGACCGCGTGGCGGAGAATCTCGGCCGCCTCCGGCAGGCGGCCGAGATCCCGCACGATCCGGCCTAGGTTGTTGTGCGCCTGCGCATGGTCCGGGTCATGCGAGATCGCGTTGCGGTAGGCTGCTTCCGCTTCGTCGAGGCGCTTCTGGTCGCCCAGCAGCACGCCGAGGTTGTAGTGGAGTTCGGCGGTATCGGGCCTTAACGCCAGCGCCGCGCGATACGCCGCTTCGGCTTCCCGGATGCGCTCCTGCCGATGCAAGGCGTAGGCGAGCGCCCCACGGGCGGCGGCGTCTCCGGGATCGAGCGCGAGCACCTGACGATAGGCCGCCTCGGCATCGGCGAAACGCTCCTGATGCGACAACACCCCGGCGCGGCTCCGCCAGGCGTCCGCATGATCGGGCCGCAGATCGCACGCTCGCCGGTAGTGCGCCAGCGCGCGCGCCCATCGGCCCGCATCGCGCCACACGTGGCCGAGATTCAGATGCCCCTCCGCGAAATCCGGACGCAATACCACGGCCTGCCGCAGCGCCGCCCTCGCCTCGTCCGTTCTCCCGGTCTCCCGCAATAGATTGCCGAGATTGTTGCAGGCCTCGGCGTAGGCGGGACGCGCGGCGATCGCCGCCCGAAACGCGCGCTCGGCTTCGTCCGCGCGGCCTTGCGTCCTGCGGAGATTGCCGAGGTTGAAATGCGCTTCGGCAAAGTCGGGCCTGACGGAAAGCGCATCCAGCAACGCCGCCGCGCCTTCTTCGTGACGGCCGAGCCGATTGAGCAGATTGCCGAGGTTATAGTGCGCCTCCGCGAAATCGGGTTTCAACCGTATCGCTTGCCGATAAATCGTTTCCGCGTCAGACAGCCGGCCTTGCGCCAGCAGCAGATTTCCGAGATTTGCGTAATTGCCCGCGATATCGGGATGTTCCGCAATCGCCCGCCGCCAGTGCGATTCGGCTTCGGCGTGACGATTCAGGCAATAACAGCACGTCGCCGCGAGATTGAGCGCTTCGGGATGCGCCGGACGGGCTTCCAGCATGGCGCCTAGCGCCGCCAGCGCTTCGTGATACCGGCCGCCCGAAAAATGCGCGGCGGCCGACTGATAAACGTTCGGATCGAATGACATTGGGTCGATTAATTCGGCATTGAGCCCGTTCGACGGAAAATCCGTTCTCTTTTAACGGTCTCAGGCAGATTAAAACTAACAGACCCGTGCAGCTGATTCGTCAATAACTATAAAGCGGTGCGCAAAGCGAAACAAAAACTGTTCGTCGCTTGCGCCCGCGCCTGCCCGCCTTTATCGTGCCGAATCCCGAAATACGGCGAGTCACGCGCCCGTCATGCAACGCCGACTTGCGATCCATCTCAAAACCCCGCAAGCTTCGTTTTCGAGACGGCGCGCGGGCGCGCGCCACAACCGCACCAGACAGGCGACATCACCATGCACGACAAATCCGCGATGAGCGAAGCACGCGACGGCGCCGACAAGCGCGATCTTCTGTATCTGCTGCAGGGCGCCGACGACTTCAGCCGCCTCGTGTTCCCCGATAGCGAAGCGCTCTTCAAAAGCCTCGCGCACCAGCAGGCGCCGCATACGCTCTTCATCACCTGCGCCGATTCGCGCGTGTCGCCCGAAATGATCACCCAGACGCGCCCCGGCGAGCTGTTCGTGTGCCGCAACATCGGCAATATCGTGCCGGCTTATGGCGAAATGCTCGGCGGCGTGTCCGCCGTGGTGGAATTCGCGGTGCTCGCGCTCAACGTGCGCCAGATCGTGATTTGCGGCCACTCGGACTGCGGCGCGATGAAAGGCCTGGCGTCGGGCGCAACCATCGCCGACGAAATGCCGACGGTCCACGCCTGGCTGCGCAATGCCGAAGCCGCGCGCAGCGTCGTGATGGCGAGAAAGCTGGAAGAGGAGCGCATCGTCGCCGCGATGGTCGAAGAGAACATCCGCCTGCAACTCACGCATTTGCGCACGCACCCGGCGGTCGCGGGGCATCTCGCGCTCGGCAAGCTGCAGGTTCAGGGCTGGGTGTACGACATCGGACGCGGCAAGGTCTCGGTCTTCGACGAAGCCGACGGCAAGTTCGAGTCGCTGGAAGAAGCGCGCCTGCGCATGCTGCGCACAGGCGCGCGTTAGGACGCCGGAGCCGGCCGCCACGCGGGCGTTATTGCACGCCCTTCTTCGCGGCGAGATCCTGCGCCATCTTCAAATGCTTCTGGATCGTCGGCAGTGCCTTTTGCGCGGCCTTCTTCAGATCGGCGTTCTGGCCTTGGTCGATTTCGGTCTGAAACACCTTCACGGCTTCCTCGTGGCCCGCTACGCCAACCTTCTGGATGTACGCCGTATCGAATTCCTTGCCGTGCAGGGATTTGAGCGAATCCAGCACCGCCGGGTCCGAATTGTCCTTCGGCACCGTCACGCCGTGCGGCGCGGCCATCTTGAGCTGCATCGTGAGCTTGGTGTGATCGATCATCATGTGATGGGCGAAGTTCTTCACGTCCTTGTCCTGTGACTGTTTCGTGGCGAGCTTGGCCGCGTCGATCTCGGTCGATCCCGCCGCCGACGCCGCCTGCACGAACGCCTTGTCGGCGGGCGGCAGGTCGTTGCCCATCGTGGCGCTGGCCGCCTGGGTCTGAGCGAGCGCGGAAAGCGGCAGTGCCGCGATGAAGGTCGCGGCGAGCGCCGCGCATAGAGTAGTGGCATTGCGTTTCATGGGGCCTCCCTGGGCAAGGTATGTTGTGATCTTTTCAGCAATGCCGATGCCACAGCCAGCCGGGGCCAGGCCGGGCGTGCGGCATGCTTGCTAAACTCGCCGGTCGCGAGTCGTTATTTTTTCGAATGGGAGCGCCATGCCTGTCTACGATTACGAATGCGCGGAATGCGGCGCATTCGAAGCCGTCCGCCGTATCGCCGAGCGCGACGAACCCGCCGCCTGTCCGCATTGCGGTGCGATCGCCGCGCGCGTGACCGTCGGCGCGCCGAGCGTCGGCGGCCCGAGTTCGCCGGATGGCGGCGCGGAGGAAACCGGCAGCTACGGCATGTCGCATCGCGGCGGTTGTCTCTGTTGCCGCTAATGTTTCATCGCCGCGCTGGGCACGGCCATTGCAAGGTCAGCGTGGCGCCCGCCTCGCGCAGCGCGGGCGTATCATGCAAGACGACGGCGCGTCGTGCGCAAGGCTGCGCGCCGTCAAGGGCATCGCCATTGCAAGGCGCGCTGCGTTCTGTCGTATTCGCGTCTTGCGGTGCGCGCGCTTGAGCGTGTTCCGAACGAATAACAGGAGGTGATAAGGATGACGATAGAGTTCAGCGGGCGACGTCATGTCGTGGCGGCAGCGCGTGTCGCTTTCGAAGCCAGGGTGGACGGGCGCGAGGTCTGGTGCAGCGTCTCCCTCGATGCGCTCAACGATCACTTCGGCAACAGCGGGACGTCTTCGCACGATCTACTCTCCGCGTTCGAAGGAGGACGCATGCAAATCGAGGATGCGGCCCGGCGCGCGCTCGAGCGCAATCACGGCCAGTCGGTCGAACTGGAAACCAACGATTTCAAAGCGTCCCGGGCCACCTGACGCGCGGGCCTGAAAGCGGGCTTTGACGCGGGCTATGAAGCGGGCGGCGATGCATCGGCTGCATCGGCAACACCGCCCGCGTCAGTGGGCATAGAAGCACTTCAATACGTCGAACATCCACCAGACCGGGCACGGCGTTCTGCAAAAGCCGTCGTAACCGGCGTCGAACAGCGCGTCGCGCGGGTCGCGCACGGCGTCGGCGGCCAGCGCGATCAGCAAGTGTTCTTCACCTTCCTGGCGATTTTGCGCGAACGCCTCGCGCAGCGCGTGCGCGAGTCCGTGAACGCGCCGGTCGCCGATGAGTGTGTCGACGAACAGCACCTGCGGCCGCCACTCGCGGGCGAAGCGCAAGGCGCTGGTTTCCTCGCCGATCTGCACGGCCTCGAAGCCGCGCATCGCGAAGAGCAGCGAGAAAGAATCCCCGACGTTCGATTCCGAATGCACGACCAGCACGCGCCGCGGACCGGCAATCGTCATGGTGTGCGGATTCCATATTTCGCACCGTTCGGTGCGCATGTCGTACGAACGTTCTTCCATATCGGTCCGGCACGGCGATGGACGCCGCACCGGCACCGTCGTTTCAGCAAGGTCGAGGCCCGCCTGCGTTTTTTCGATTCGGGAGGCCGCTAGCGCGAAGCGAGCAGGCCCACGATCAGCCCGCCGACCGCCGCGAGCGCAATCGACTTCCACGGATTGTCGTGTACGAAGTCGTCGGTGCCTTCCTTCGCTCGGGCGTACCGCACCGCAACAGCGTCCTGCGCGCCGGCGAGCACGGCACGCGCGCGCCTCGGCACCGGCCGCGCCGGATGAAACTCGCTGCCCTGCCCTTCGGCCGACGCGGACGCCGGCTGGGCGAGCACCGTTGGGCTGTCGCCGCCTTCGAGCACGCTGCCGTGCACATGGTACGGCGCGTACTTCGCGGGCTTGTGCGCCGCGCCGGGCGCGAGCGGCATGACGTTCGTGGCCTGCGCCTGCGCCATGCCCGGCGCGAGCGCCGCATCCATGGCGCTGGCTACCGCGCGGCGTGCGAGCGCCGGCTCGGCGGATGGCATCGAAGGGATAGGAGATGCGTTCCCGTTTGCATTGTCCACGGCTTTTCTCCGGTTGACTGCATCCATCGCGCTGCAAAAAACACCGTTCGCGATCCGATGATGCAAGAGTCGCACCGAATGCGCGCCCCGGCAACCCGGGCGCGCGGCGGTCGTCGAGCGTCACGCAACGCATCCACCGCATGGCAATTTTTTTCACATAACGGTGAGAATTGCTCGTTTGTCGCGGTATCCGTGCGGGCCTTACGATTCGTGGCGTAGAGCGAAGCCGGGCGTGTGTTCCGGAAGAAGCGGCGCAGCACGAGCCGCAGCGCCAGCGCTGCATCTTTCGTTTCACGCCGGGCCGAAACGTCGGCGGTCCGCGCGCCGCTACGATGGCTTCGCTTTCGACTCCTTTTGCGAAGCCCGCCATGAATCCCGTCAATCTCGCTCAACTGTTCATTCTCGCCGCGCTGTGGGGCGGCTCGTTCCTCTTCATCCGGGTCGGCGTCGCCGATCTCGGCGTCGCGCCGCTGATGGCGCTGCGCGTCGGCATCGGCGCTGCGTTTTTGCTGCTGATGCTGGTATTGCGCGGCACCGTGCGGCAGGCGCTCTCGACAATGCGCGAGCGCGCCTGGCCGCTTCTGGTCGTCGGCATCCTGAACTCGTCCGCGCCTTTTTGCCTGTTCGCCTATGCGGAGCTGACGCTGTCGGCGGGCGTCACGTCCGTCATCAACGCGACGACGCCGCTCTGGGGCGCGCTCGTCGCCTTCTTCTGGCTCGACGACCGGCTGACGCGCATGCGTGTCGCGGGGCTCGCGATCGGCTTCGCGGGCGTGCTCGCGCTCGTGTGGGACCAGATGTTCGCGCACGATGCGAGCGCCGCCGCTTCGCCGCTCGCGACCGCGCTTGCCGCGCTCGCCGGACTGGCCGCGACGCTCTGCTACGGCATCGCCGCGAGCTACACGAAGAAGCATCTGATGGGCGTGGATTCGCTGACCGTCGCGGCCGGCACGATGAGCGCGGCAACCCTCGTGCTGCTGCCTTTCGCGCTCGTCTTCTGGCCGGCGGGCGCGGTGTCGCTCACGTCGTGGGGCGCGGTGCTCGGACTCGGCGTTGCGTGCACGGGCGTCGCCTACATGATGTTTTTCCATCTCATCGCGGTGGCCGGTCCCGCGCGCGCGATCACCGTCACCTTCGTGATACCGATCTTCGGCATCCTGTGGGGCGCGCTGTTCCTGGCCGAGCGCGTGTCGCTGGGGATGGCGGCGGCGTGCGTCATCGTGCTCGCCGGCACCGCGCTCGCGACGGGCGTCGTGAAACGCCTGCCGCTGACGGGCGCGCGCCGCGCCAAGGCGTGAGCCCGCCGCGCTTCAGTGCCAGTGACGCGATAGCGGCCCATCCTCCCCGGCAACGGGATCGCAGCGCGGAAACGGCAGCGCTTCCATCGCGACGCGTTCGGCCTCGCTGATCGCTTCGCGCCGGATATCCCATTGCTGGCCTGGCGGATACGCGCCGACCACCTGAAAGCGCCGGCCCGCTGCCAGGAGGCAATGGCCGGTGCCCGCCGGCAGAACGAGCGCGTCGCCGGCGCTGACCGCGATCACGCGCCCATGCGGGCCGCCGAGAATCAGTTCGGCGTCGCCCGACGCGATGCCGAGCGCCTCGTGCGCGGTCGAATGAAAATGGTGATAGTCGAACACGCCGTCGCGCCATTGCGGCGGCCAGCCGTTTTGCTCGAACAGCGCTTCGAAACGGGCGAGGCCTTCGGCGGCGCGGGCATCGATCGCGCCGCGCCATACGAGCACCGGCAAGCGCGAATTGTTCGGCACCCAGCCGTTCGGCGGCAGCATGAAATGCTCGCAGCGCGCATGCTGCGACAGCACGCTCAGGGTGTGTTCAGCCATAGTGCACGTTCTCCGGAAAAGCAGAAGAACGTGCAGCAACCGATGTTCCAGCGCGCGGCTAGCGGCCGTGCCAGCGGCCGCCTCCGCTGCTGAAGCCGACGCCGAGCGACACCGACGGCGCCGCGTAATACCCCGGCGCGTACCCATAGCCGTAGGCGGGCGCGTAGCCGTAGACGGGCGCAGGCGCGGGTGCATACCCGTAAGGCGGCGCATAGACGCAGCCGCCGAGGCCGGCCGCCAGCGCGAGCGCGGCGGATACGCCCAACGAGCGCCTGAGGCGCGCCCCGCTTCGAGTTCGAGATGAAGTTGTCATGATGTGTCCCGCTCCCGGATAGTCCTGTGATTACCAGTGGCGATAACCGTAATACCCGCCGCGATGCGCGTAATAGTCGCGGCGTCCCCAATAGCGATAGCCATCCCAGTAACGATCGCCGTGCCACCCGATGACGACGGCCGGCGCGGGCGCGACCATGACCGGCGCAGGCTGATACACGACGGGCGGGGGTGGCGGCGGCGGCGCCATATACACAGGCGCGGGCGCGACGTAGACAGGCGGCGCGGCATAAACGGGTGCGACCGGAATCCCGAGATTGATGCCGACGTTCACGCCCGCCGTCGCGGCTTCGCAGGCGAGCCCCGCGGACAGCGCGATTCCTACCCCGATCAAGCCCTTGGCGTTCATTTCTTCCTCTTCTTGGAGGGCCGCCACGAAGACCGCGATGCGATCCTGAATTCATATGCGACCATGAATCCATGTTAGCCGCGCGGCTCGCGCGTTGCGTTACAAGGCCTGTAACAGATGTGAGTGCTGAAACGAGGCGTCAGGAACCGTCACCGCCCGCGCGGGTTGCGCGCGGTTGCGCCGCCGTGGGATAGTTCCGGCTTCCTCGAACGGACGGCGGGACGATGGATTTACTGCGGAGCATGAAGATTTTTGCGCGCGTGGCCGAAGCGGCGAGTTTCACCGCGGCGGCGCAGCAAATGGACATCACCACGGCGCAGGCGTCGCGCGCCGTCACCGAACTCGAATCGCACCTGCGCACGCGCCTTCTGAATCGCACGACGCGCCGCGTGGCGCTCACCGACGCCGGCAACCGCTACCTCGCCCGCTGCAAGGAAGTGCTCGAGCTCGTCGATCTCTCCGAAGCCGAAGCGAGCAACGCGCAGCGCTCGCCGAGCGGCACGTTGCGGATGCACGCGCCCATCACCTTCGGCCAGCACTATGTCGTGCCCGCGCTCACGCGCTATCTGGAAGCGCATCCGCAAGTGCGCGTCGAGCTGACGCTGTCGCAGAACGTGCCCGACATGCTCGACGAAGGCTTCGACGTCTTCCTGCAAGTCACCACGTCCACCCTGCCCGACTCCGCGCTCGTCTCCACGAAAATCTGCTCGATGCCGAGCGTGCTGTGCGCCTCGCCCGCGTATCTGGCGCGCGCGGGCGTCCCGGCGGACATCGGCGACCTGCCGAACTTCGCGTGCCTGCAACTGGTGACGACCTTCTTTCCCATCGACCGATGGACCTTCGAAGGCCCGCGCGGACAGGTCGAACTGGAACTGAACCCCGGCCGCCTGCGCGTCAATTCCGCCGATGCGCTCGCCGCCGCGCTCGCGGACGGTCTCGGCATCGCGCCCTTGCCGATGCTCGCGGCGCTGCCGTGGCTGCAAAGCGGCGCGCTCGTGCGCGTGCTGCCCGACTGGGAACTGCAGAGCATGACCGTCTACGCCATGTACGCGTCGCGCCAGTATCTCGATGCGAAGATCCGGACGTGGGTGGCGTTTCTGCGCGAATTCGTCGAAGGCACGCTCGCGAACGAACTCGCCTGAGCAATACGGAAACATCGCATCCCTAAGACGAAACGCCTGCGTACATCGACTTAAACGCGTAGTTGCAAGCATGGTTCGGAACACTAAACTGCTTGATGGTGGGCTCGCATCGCGTCACGACGATGCAGCGCAACAGAAAGGAGTCGGCCGACATGAACGAGACTCTGCGTGCAAGCATCGCGTGCCCCGCGCTTCGGCTCTGCACCGCCGTGCTCATCGCGGCGGCGTTCGCGCAGGCACACGCGGAGCCCACGGGCGCGCGCGTGGTCGCCGGTTCCGGCTCGGTCACGTCCGCGGGCGCGAACACGACCATCCAGCAAAACAGCAACCGTCTTTCGATCGACTGGCGTTCGTTCGGCACGCGCCCCGGCGAATCCATCACGTTCAATCAGCCGGGCGCGAACGCGATCGCGCTCAACCGCGTCACCGGGCCGCGCCCGTCGGCGCTCTTCGGCCGGCTCGATGCCAACGGCCAGGTGTTCATCGTCAATCCGAATGGCGTGATCTTCGGGCCGGGCGCGCAGGTGAACGTGGGCGGGCTGCTCGCCTCGTCGCTCGATCTGTCGTCGAACGACTTCATGGCCGGCCGCTACACCTTCGCGGGCGGACGTCGCCACTGGCGGCGGCATGACGGCGACGGCGCGGCGGTCGTCAATCTCGGCACGATCCGCAGCGCGCCGGGCGGCTACGTCGCGCTGATCGGCGCGCGCGCCATCAACGCCGGCACGATCGATTCGCCCGGCGGTTTTGCCGCGCTCGCGGCGGGCGAGCGCATCGCCGTCACGCTCGGCGATCACAGCATGATCGGCCTGTCGGTAGAGCGCGGCGCGCTCGATGCGCTCGCCGCGAATCACGGTTTGATCGAAGCCGATGGCGGCCAGGCCTGGCTCGCCGCGAGCGCCGAAGACGCGCTCTTCGCCAATGTCGTGAACAACACGGGCGTCATCCGGGCGCGCAGCGCCGTGAACCAGAACGGCGTGATCCGGCTCGTCGCGGACAGCGGCGTGGTGCGCGCGGGCGGCACGCTCGACGCGTCCGCGCCCAATGGCGGCAACGGCGGCCTCATCGAAACGGCGGGCACGCAAGTGCGTGTCGCGCCCGACGCGCAGATCACGACGGCGGCGAGCACCGGACAAACCGGAACGTGGCGCATCGCGAGCGATTTCGTCGCGCTCGTCGGCGCGGACAATCGCTTCGGACAGCGCTTCGGCACGATTCAGAGCGCGACGCTCTCGCGCGTGCTCGAATCGACCAATGTGTCGATCAGCGCCGCCGCGCCGTCCGGCTTCCAGCCGTTCGGCTTCGTGCTGATCGACGGCCCCGTCGCCTGGCGCGGCGCGAACACGCTTTCGCTCGCGGCGCACAGCGGCATTCGTGTCGATGCCGCCATCGGCGCGCCACGCGGCACGCTTTCGATGACCACCGCCGGCCAAGCCACGCAGCGCGCGCCGATCGAAGCGGCGGGCGTCGCGCTGCAAGGCGGCGGCGCGTACACGCTGACGAATGCGGGCAACCGCATCGGCATGCTGGCCGCGAACGCCGGGTCGCTCACGCTCAGCGATGCCGCGCCGCTCGTCGTCGGCAGCGTCGCGAGCCTGACGGGCGTGACCACGAACGGCACGGTGACGCTCGCCGCGCCGTCGCTCACGCTGGCCGCGCCGGTCACGAGCCGCGCGAGCGGCACGGCCATCACGCTCGCCGCCGCGAGCTTCGACAACCGCGCGGGCGCGGGCGCGCTCGCCGCGCCCAACGGCCGCTGGCTCGTCTACACCGATTCGCCGGACAGCGCCGCGTTCGGCGGCCTGCAAAGCGGCAACCTCGCACTCTGGGGCGATACCTACACGGGCAGCGCCGATGCGCGCGCCGCTGCGTCGCCGGGCAACCGGTTCGCGTTCGGCACGGTGCAGCAGGTGACGCTGACGGCGGTGAACATCGACGTGCCCTTCGACACGCCGCGCACGCTCGGCCCGAACGACGTCGCCATCGCGCTGCGCTACGACGGCACGAACTACGGCAACGCGTTCGCGGACAGCCCGCGGGTCCACGAGCCTTTCGTGTTCACGGTGACGAGCACGGGCGCGACGCCCGGCGCGGCGAGCGGCGAATACGCGATCACGGTCACGGCGACGGGCGGGCCCACGGGCTACCGGATCACGACGCAGGGCGGCACGCTGCGCATCGCGGGAGCGCCCATTCCGCCGCCGCCCGTGCAACCCGTGCTCCCGGAAACGCCTCAGACGCCGGAAACGCCCGCAACGCCCGCCACACCCGGCTCGACCATCACGACAGCCGCGACCGTTCCCGGCATCCTCGATTCCGTACGCACCGACGCGGCGAACCCCGTGCCGCTTTCCAATGCGACACCGGGACTTCAGCCGGAATCGGCGCCGCTCGTGCAGCAGCGCACCAGTTCGTCGAGCGACGGCAGCCGCCTGCCGGACGACGCATGGCCCGGTCTCGTATGCCGCATGTGAGCGCGCGGCGCGTGCGACGCTCACTTCCCCCCCGACACGGCCGCGCGGCGTCGCGCCGGCTCGCCGTGCTGTTCGCGGCGCTGGTGGCGGCCGCCGCGCGCGACCCGCGCGATGCGCGGGCGCAGGCGCTGCCGAACGCGGGCAGCATCCTGCGTGAACAGCAGCAGCAATCGCCCGCCCCGCCGCCGCCGTCCGACCTTCGCCTGAACGTGACGCCCGCGCCCGAGCCCGTGCCCGCCTCGCCCGCGCCGGGCGGCATCCGCTTCGAGGTGAAGGGCTTCGACTTCACCGGCAACACGCTCTTTTCTGCCGCGGAACTCATGGACGTGGTGCGCCCCGCCGTCGGGCCGGACCGTTCGCTCGACGATCTCGAAGCCGCCGCCGACCGCGTGAGCGCGCATTACCGCCGCCACGGCTACCTGGTCGCGCGGGCGTATGTGCCGCCGCAGCAGATCGACCACGGCATCGTGCGCATCGCGGTGAGCGAGGGGCGCTACGGGCGCATCGATATCGACAACGAGTCGCGCACGCGCGATGCCGTCATCGCGCGCTTTTTCGGCGGGCTCAAATCCGGCGATGTCATCGACGAGCACGCCCTCACCCGCGCGACGCTGCTCGCGCAGGACGCGGCCGGCACGACCGGCGCGAACGCGACGATCGCGCCGGGCGTGCTGCCGGGCACATCGGACATGACGCTTCGGGTGCCGGCGGTGCGGCCCCTGTCGGGCAGCGTGCAGGCCGACAACTACGGCCAGACGACGACCGGCACGGCGCGTCTCATCGGTGCGCTGCAATGGAACAATCCGCTCGGCCTGGGCGATCAACTGGGGGCGCGGCTGCTCGGCTCGATCACCGGGCAGTTCTACGGCAACATCGGCTACACCGTGCCGGTGGGCGGCAGCGGGCTCGCGTGGGGCGTCGCCTACACGCGCTCGACCTATTCCGTCGGCGGCCAGTTCGACGAACTCGACGCCTACGGCAGCGCCAACGTGTTCTCGACGTTTTTCAGCTATCCGCTCTTGCGCTCGCCGTCGGCGAACGTGTTCACGACGCTCGGCTACGACCACAAGCTGTTGTCGGATCACATCGGCGCATTCGATTCCGTCAGCGACAAGACGAGCGACGTCGGACGGCTCGGCTTGTCGGGCAATCTGACGCTGGAAAAAAGCATCACGACGTTCGATACGAGCCTCCAGCAAGGCAACCTGCGCTTCAAGTCGCCGCAGCCGGAACAGCTTGCGTCGCAGATCGCCGGCGCGTTCACGAAATTCGTGCTCACGCTCACGCATACGCAGGTGATCGGCGCGCAGACCAACGGCACGCAGCTTTATTTCGCGCTCACGGCGCAGGCAAGCTCGCACAATCTCGATTCGTCCGAGCAGATCTCGCTCGGCGGGCCGTACGCGGTGCGAGCCTACGCCACGGGCGACGCGCCGGTCGACGAAGCGTATATCGCGACCTTCGAAGTGCGGCAGACGGTGCGGCAATCGCTCGTGCCGGTGCTCGTCACGCTGTCCGGTTTCATCGATACCGCCGACGGGAAAATCGTCGCGCATCCGGTCGTGCCGGGCACGAATCACGTCCGGCTGTCGGGCATCGGCGTGGGCGCGACCTTCGCCGCGCCGCACGACTTTCTGCTCTCGATGGCCTACGCCCATACCCTCGGCTACGTGCCGCCGACCTCAGGCGCGGGCCACGCGAACCGCTTCTGGGTCGCGCTCACGAAGTCCTTCTGAGTCCCGAACATGATGCGCGCCCGATATTTTCTTCTGCTCGTCTTCCTCAGCCTGGCCGCGCATGCCGCGCACGCCGAAAACGTCGCGACCATCACGGCGCTCGTCGGCAATGTCGCGATCCAGTCCGCGAGCGGCGCTCAGCGCGTGGCGGCCGTGGGCGGCGGCATCGACAACGGCGACACCGTGCAGACCGGTGTCGGCTCCGAAATCGTGATGATCTTCACCGACAAACAGCGCGTGTATCTCAAGCCGGGCTCGGTGTTTCGCGTCGACGACTTCCACTACGCAGCGGGCGCGCCGCAGGAGGACCGCAGTTTTCTGTCGCTCGTGAAGGGCGGGCTGCGCGCGGTGGACGGGCTCGTCGCGAAGGAAGGGAAACCGGAGAACTATCGCGTGAAGACGCCGACCTCCACGATCGGCATACGCGGCACCGAATATTCCGTGACCGACTGCGCGAATCTCGAGCCCGGCGCCACCGCGGATTGCAAGGGCGATCAGATCGTCGTCTACGACGGGCAGATCGTCGTGATCAATCAGGTGGACCGGCAGATCGTGCGCGCGGGCGAAGGCGCGATCGTCGTCAGCGCGCGGCTGCCGTTCGGCGTACTGCCGGCGTCGCGCGTGACGCCGGTGGTGCCGTCGGCGGCGTGCCGCTAGCGGGAGCCGCCGTGAGCACGCGCGAGCCCTTCGCGTTCGCGCTCAGGCGCTCCGGACTGCGCTGGGCGCTCGGACTCGCGCTCGTCGCCGCGCTCGCCGGTCATGCGCTCGGCCGTTACGACATCCGTTTCGCCGATACGCTCGACGCGCTCATCTACGACGCCAAGGTGCGCCTCTTCATGCCGCGCACGGCCGACACACGCATCGCGATACTCGACATCGACGAGAAAAGCCTCGCGGAACTCGGCCGCTGGCCGTGGAATCGCGCGCGCATGGCGGAACTGATCGACGCGCTCTTCACGCGCGAGCATGTGGCCGTGCTCGGCTTCGACATGGTGTTCGCGGAACCCGACGCCAGCTCGGGCCTCGCCGTGCTCGACGACCTCGCGCACGGCGCGCTCGCCGGCGACGACGCCTACCGCCGCGCGCTCGATGCGCTTACGCCGCGCCTCGACTACGACCGGCGCTTCGCCGATGCGCTCGCGGGCCGCCCCGTCGTGCTCGGCTATTACTTTTCGAACGGAGAGGCGTCGAGCGGCGCAATCGGCGCGCCGCTTCTTTCGGACCGCGCGTTCGGCACGCATCCGTTCACGCTCTTCGACTGGACCAGTTACGGCGGCAACCTGCCCGCGCTGCAAAAGGCGGCGCGACGCGCGGGCTACTTCAACCCGGTGATCGATTTCGACGGTTCCGTGCGTCGCGTGCCGCTCATCACGGCCTACCGCGACGGCGTATACGGCGCGCTCTCGCTCGAAGTGATCCGCGCGCTCTTTGGCGACGCCGCCGTCACCCCGCTTTTCGACGATCCCGCCGACCCGGCCGCCCCACTTTCCGGCCTCGCGCTGACGACGCCGCGCGGCACGCGTACGATTCCCGTCGATGAAAACGGCGCGGCGCTCGTGCCGTATCGCGGGCCGGCGGGAAGCTTCCCCTACTACTCCGTCGCCGATGTGCTCGCCGCGCGCATTCCGGCGGGCGCGCTCGCGGGCAAGATCGCGCTCCTCGGCACCACGGCGCCCGGCCTGATGGATCAGCGCACGACGCCCGCCGGCGAGGTGTATCCCGGCGTTGAAGTGAACGCGAACCTGATCGGCGGCATGCTCGACGGCGCGATCCGCTTCAGGCCGCCGTTCGCGTCAGCGTTGCAGGCGCTCGCGCTCGCCGCAGCCGGCCTCGCGATGATTTTCCTGTGGCCGTGGCACATGCCCGCCCGCGCGACGCTCGGCACCGTGCTCCTGCTCGCGGCGATCGTCGCGGCCGATCTTTACGCATTCGCGCGGCTCGGCTGGTCGATTCCGATGGCGCCGCTGCTGCTCGCCGTGCTCGCGCTCTATGTGCTCAACATGTCCTACGGCTATTTCGTCGAGGCGCGCGCGAAACGCCATTTCGCCGCGCTCTTCGGGCAATACGTGCCGCCGGAACTCGTCGAGGAAATGAGCCGCAGCCCGGAGGACTACAGCATGACGGGCCGCCGCGCCGAACTCACCGTGCTGTTCTGCGACGTGCTCGGCTTTACCGCCATAGCCGAGACGCTGGAACCGGAAGCGCTCGCGCGCCTGATGAACGAGTATCTCGGCACGATGACCGAGGTGATCCGCGCGCATCGCGGCACGCTCGACAAGTACATCGGCGATGCGATCATGGGCTTCTGGGGCGCGCCCGTCGACGATCCGGATCACGCGCGCCATGCCGTCGCGGCGGCGCTCGGCATGCGCGCGGCGCTCGTCGATCTGAACCGCACGCTCACGGCGCGCGGCTGGCCGACCTTGTGGATCGGCATCGGCATCAATACGGGGCCGATGACGGTCGGCGACATGGGATCGTCCGTGCGCAAGGCGTACACCGTGATGGGCGATGCGGTGAACGTCGCGGCGCGGCTCGAAGGACTGACGCGGCGCTTCGATATCGACATCATCGTCGGCGAGGCGACGCGCGAGCAGGCGCCGGAATTCGTGTTCCGCGAGATCGACCGCGTGCGCGTGAAAGGCCGCGTCGCGCCGATCGCGGTGTTCGAGCCGCAGCCGCCGCACGAACACGCCGATGCGCTCGCGCGCTGGCACGCGGCGCTCGCGCACTACCGGGCGCGCGAGTGGAGCGAGGCCGAAACGCTACTCGCGACGCTCGCGGCGCAGTATCCTGAGCGGCAGGTGTATGCGCTGTACCGGAAGCGTATCGACGCGCTGCGCGGCGTCGAGCTGCCCGAAGACTGGGACTGCGTGAGCGCGTTCGATGTCAAATGAGATCCAGCATGAACGTTCGGGTACTCGGCTGTAGCGGCGCGATCGGCGGCGGGCCGGACGGCGCTGGTGATCCGGTCGGCACGACCGCGCTGCTCGTCGACGACGACATGCTCATCGATGCGGGCACGGGCGTCGCCGTGCTCGGCGACGAGGCGCTCGCGCGCATCGATCACGTATTCATCACGCATTCGCATCTCGATCACATCGCGTATCTGCCGCTGATGATCGATGCCGTCGGCGATGCGCGCGCCGCGCCGCTGACGGTTCACGCAAGCCGCGCGACGCTCGATATCCTGCAGGCGCATATCTTCAACAATCTCATCTGGCCGGACTTCACGCGCATTCCGTCGCCCGAGGCGCCCGGCGTGCGGTTCGAGCCTTTGGAAACCGGCGAGCGCGCGATGCTGGGCGGGCGCATCGTGACCGCGCTGCCCGCGCGTCATGCGGTGCCGGCAGTGGGGTTCGCCGTGTCAAGCCACACTGCCTCGCTCGCGTTCAGCGGCGACACCACGACGAATCCGGATTTCTGGTCGGCCGCCGCCGCGCTGCCGGGCTTGCGCTATGTGATCGTCGAGACGGCGTTTCCCGATGCGCAGATCGCGACGGCGCATGCGGCGCATCATTATTGTCCGCGGCTCATCGCGGAAGATTTGCGCGGGATCGGGCTGAAGGCGGAACTGCTGATTTCGCATTTGAAGCCGCCGCACGGCGCGCAGATCCTCACGGAACTGCGCGCCGCGTTGCCGGGCGTTGCGTTGCGGGCGTTGCGGGCTGGAGAGGTGTTGAGCGTGTGATTGTCGGGATTCGGTTTAGCTCTGAATTCTGTTCGGTTATCGCTGGCTTTTGGCGGTTGAGCCGATGCGATGGAGGCGAGAGTCGGCGGGGGGTCGCGAGGACGGCGATGACGTGGAGGGGCGGCGAATGACCGACGCTAGCAGCAGGAGTTGTGTGCCCGGTCTCGGCCACGAGGGGACATTTGAGATGCCTCTTCTGAAGACGCTTGAAAGGCTCCTTTGCGTCAGGATCTGCCGTCGAGGTGATGCGAAGCCCAACGGAGCGCATCGGGTCCGGTGCAAGACATTCAATCAGGTTCGTCGCAGTTCATTCGCGCTGCCGTGAATGTCGGACCAAATCGATTTCAACCCGTGGTCATAGCGTCGTTCTTGAGATGACTGATCAGCGGTTGTCACCTTCTCCCACCGTTCTCCGCGCCCGATTCTCGCTACGTACGCGCTTTTGAGTGAGCGTCAGGTTCCGCAGCGGCTTTTCCCATGTCGGGTGACTCACGTAGCACAAACTCCTCGCTGGTGTCGATCGCATCGAGCGACCTGACCCATGTGTCAAGGGCCGCAAAGTCCTCGCTCCCCAACTTGTTTCCCAAGACTGCGTTCACCCACTGCAAATCATCGCGTTCTCCCATGGCAATGAGCAAACGATGTATCGCGTACACCGCTGAGCGCAACGAACCTTCGATGAAGCCGTGATAGTCGGAGTACGCCTCTCCGCATATATGGATCCCGCTGCCCTTTCCCACATCCGCAAGTCGTCTCATGACGACCCAGAACCTTCTTTCCGGACGCCAGGCGTGGTTGGCCGCCCCATACGGTTCTCTACCCCAGTCACGAATTCCGTACCATGGAATGTTGTTCGCGATTACCTTGTCGCCGCTCGCCATTTGTATATAGCTGAGGATCTTTCCTTTGAGTCTAGAATTCAGTCCTACCCCTGCGTAGTCGACAACGTCCGTTTCGTCTCCGGCAGGTGCGTAATTGGACCAGAAGGCGGTCGCGGGGCGGTCGGTATAGGCCATGATCATGCCCGTCGGACTTCCCTCGGTCATGCCATCCCAATAGTACAGTTCGCGTGTTGGGATCAGGGTGGCGTACTGATTACCAGACATCGGCTCCTTCCACCATCTCTTATCGACAAAGGCAAACACTTTGACCATGGGAAATCCGAATGCAGAATCAGTCAGCTCCAAGATTCGAGGCTCAATCTTTTTAAAGTACTCGATATTCCCCCTCACAAGGCCGTTGAGCGGGGCTGCTGGTATGGCAAGTATTACTCGCGAACAATGCGCGTCGGCCCCTTTCTGACCAAATCCCAGCACCCATCCTCGGCCGTCTCTGATCATCCGCCTGACGGTATGCTTCGTTTTGATTCTCAAGTCAGGATTGGTGATCCTGACGCGCATTCGATCTATGATCGATTCCGCCCCCCCGCAGATGCCAGACAGCCGGTGACCGTAAGCCATCCCCTTCATCCACCATATGAGCCATTCCGCTGCGTTGGGATTATCGGGCAGAAGATGGTAGAAGGTTCCCAGCGTCTGAATTTTCATAATCGAGCTGTGGGAAATAACATCCGACAGCAAATTCCAGAAGCCCATCTGGCACAGATTGGTGGGCGCGGCTTCTCCGTTTTTGTGGATGTTTGGAGTTTCTAGCCACTTTCCGTTTCGTTGCAGGTCGGCGTAGTCACCATCATTCAGTTTTGCCAGCCAGTCTACAAGCAGTTCCTTCTGCCCTTCCTCATCAAAACTGTCGATATTCTTGGTTTCCCGAAAACGCTGCAGTTTTTCGGATACGGGAAACGCAGAATCAATCTGTATTGCAAGGAGCACTCTGATGATGCCGAGGCGCAGAAGGCCCAGAGGTGAAATGCACTTCTCCGTTTCGGGACCACCAAAGTCGGGATCCAGAGTGGACACCGAAGACGAGTACGGAGAGAACTCGATCAGATGCGGCTTCCAGTGCCCCAGCTCATTCTGAGGTGCTCTTGTGATTTCCAGCATAGAAAGCAGCGCTTCCATGAGTTTCTGCAAATCTAGTTCCAGGCGCATCGGACCAAAGTCCGCATAGTGGTCAAGGTGTTTTCCGACGTCCTCTCCTTGTTCGACGCACCGAGCGAAATCCTTCCAGACCGTACCATCTTTCTTCAGTCTCACTGTTCTGATTCTGCCGCCCAGCCGGTCAGTCGACTCGAACAGCTTGAACGGGATATTGAGGTGCTGCAGTGCCAGAGCGCAGAACAGTCCTGTGACACCGCCGCCAACAATCCCCACCATTTCTCTATTCTTCTGGACGGTCATCGTGATCTCCTTTTTGGCAGGATCGTATGCTGCGTAACAGTTTGGAATACCGGTTGCCTCTATTTGTCTGATCCAATAGTCTGGCGACCCCGGCAAAATGCGGCGCCTGCGCGGTCTGACGATGCATCATCTTTCGGGCGGCGCTTCAAGTCAATTTGGGATAGCCTCGATTATGGGCGAGGTGCCGAGGGGCCACCATTCGTCATGAGTCAGGACTCGGCCATGAGCCGCCATCCGCCTGGGCATCGCGTATCCATTTTGACGGTCAGAATTGCCGAGATAAGCGGCCAAGTCAGCTTTCACTCACTCGCTCGACGCAGGCCCAATGTGCGCTTGCCCACGCTTGAATGAGGCGATCCTTGCAATCCTTTCGACGCGAATCCAGATTCACTGTCAGCCGATCGGGATCGTAATCCTGTGAGACCATCTCGTTAGGTCTGACCCTTCTCACGGACTCTTCTTTGTGTAACTATCTTTCTAAGCTTTTCCAATCCAGTCTTGCATTTTCGAGATATCGCAAGCAGAAGCACTTGAATGAAACGCTGCAGCGCTAGCCGCAAGAGACACTGAAATGACGATATTTCTACTCACAGTTCTTCGGATCACGACCGCTCCTGAAGTTTCTGTGGAACAGAATTTCCCTGCCGATCCAAACAGGCTTCGGTTGCGCGGGGAAAGCACATAAAACTATGCAAATGGAAACGGAACTTCTGTGCCTTCAAGCGGGGCCTCATCTTCCTTATGCACCCAACCATTCGAAGAGAGCACAAGCGGCCCTTGCTTTTTCAAAGCTGCCCACCCTGCAAGGTCACTTATACCGTCAACCGCAAAATCCGCCGTCTGACCCGACGCTAACCTTATTCTGACAAGGCCTTGCCGGTGCTGTAAATTCCAAGCTAAGTCAATGGATTCTATCTTCGAGGACATTGCTCGTTCCTCCACAAATCGTTGGCGCCAATCGTCACATAGCGTCTGGAGATTGGCTTTCCCTTGACAAGAAAAGTGCGGAAAAAGGAGGATTATGCGTGTTTTCCATACTTGTCTTGCAAGTCGTGGGACTATCGAAGACAGATTAGTCAATCCGGTATGGATTACAAGGCTCCGCAGGGCTATTCGAAACAAGGAATATCGTCTGGATTTCGTGACAGCGTTTCCCGCAAACGTGGCGTCCCAGAATTGCGCTTACCTCCTTTCGAGGTTGTAGCTCGTTCGGTGTTCAAAGTTAAACGAACCGTCGATTCAGAGTTGACTGAACAGCGCGTCGCCCTTCGCCCGCTTCGCCGTCACTGCGATTCAAACTTACGTGAATCTCGACACTGATTCAGCGCGATACCCCCACCGCCCGCTGCTCGATCGACCGCACGTTGTCCCTCACCGCCGCAACAGCCGGAGCCGCAGCGGGCAACAACGTACCGCCCACGATCGCCCGCACCGTTCCAACGATCAGCAGGCCGATCACCACGTTGGCCACGACGAAGGCGACCGGCGCGATCCACGCCATCGGTCCCGTTGCGCCGCGTTCGAGCATGCGGATCGCCATCGTCGGCAAGGCGGCTGCGCCGAAGCTGACGGCCCAATACGACGGCGTGAACGCATGCTGACGGATCCACGGCACGAGGCGCGCAAGCATCAGCGCCTGATAGAGGCCGTAGCCGAGCAGCATGTACGCGAACGTGTCCGGCGCGCCGTGCGTGATCGCGAGATACGTCACGCCTCCCACGACCGGCGGCGCAAGCTGGATGCCGAGGCTCGGGCGCAGCGCATCGGGCAGCGGGTCGTGCACGGCGGCGCGGTGCAGCACGACCGATTCGATCGCGAGCCATGAGAACACGCCCGCGCCGAAGAAGAACATTCCGACTTGCGTGAAGCCGAGTCCCGCCGCCGCCGTTCCCGCGACGAAGCTCGACGCGACCGTCGGCAGATAGATGGCGGGCGTGGTCTGTTCAGGCTTGCGGCCGCCTTGCCAGAAACGTCCGTGGAGATACGCGCCGAGCGCGAGCGCAGCCGCCGCGCCCATCGCGAAAAGTGCGATCGCGAGTTCGCGCGAATACGGCTGCACGGCTTGCGCGGCCAGCATCGTCGAAACCGGAGCGAGCGCCGCGAACGACGACTGCACCGGATGACGCATTTCCTCGATGGCGGCGTCCCGTTCGACGAGCCACTTGCGTCCGTAAGCCACGGACACCGCGAGCCACACGACGAGCGCGGCCGCGGTCAGCAGCGTGGGCGCGGCGGCGGGCATCGACCATACATGGGCCGCCGCGCGCCATGCGCCCGCGAGCGCGAGCGAACCCACAGCGATGCCGAAGAACGCCACCGGCATCGGCGCGCGATTGTTCGTACCATTATTGCTGTTCATTGCCCTTCTCCTTGGATGTCCGTCGAAAGCGTCATGCTCTCGGTGCGTCGTTGGAGAAAGATTAGCGGCCGCGGCCTCGCGTGCGAATGTCGCAACGTCTCGTTCGGCTGCTCGCGCGTCTCATGTCATTCGCCGCCGCGCAGCTTCACGGCGATGTCGTGCCAGTCGCTCACCGCGCGCTTCAGTTCGCGGCCGAGCTTCGGGTCGAGCGCATCGAGACGCGCCCACAACGCCGCAAGCGTTTTTTCGCGCGCCTCGTACACGGCCGCGGCGGCAAGTTTGCTCGCGCCCGACAGACGCGCTTCGGCATCGGCGCACGCCATGTACAGGTGCGCGACATGCGGATCGGCCAGTTCGACGGGACGCAGATGAACAGCGGTAAAGCGTGACTTCATGGCGAATTCCCCGGTCTCTTTTGTAGTTGTCGATGCGCGGGTCAGTATGACGGCGCGCCGATCGTGCTGACAAGGCGATTCGCACGCGATACGTGGACTTCCGAGCGCACGGCGCTTTCGCTTTCGTTTTCCCTTTCGCTTGCGCGCCGGGCGAAGCGGTAACATCGGCCCATGAACCGTTCGGGTCCGCACTCCTCTTCCACGCCTGCGCAGGACGCATCCGTCAAGCGCCGCGGCCTGCTGCGCGGCGTCTTCGCGCTGCGCCATTCATGGGCGGGCCTCGTCGCGACGTGGCGCGAGGAAAGCGCGTTTCGTCAGGAAGTCTGCGTCGCGGCGGTGCTGTTGCCCATCGCCGCACTCGTGCAGGTGAGCGCGGCGGAGCGCGTCATGCTCGCCGCGTCGGTGCTGCTGGTGCTGCTCGTCGAGCTGATCAATTCGAGCATCGAGGCGGCCATCGACCGCATCTCGCTCGAACGTCACGAACTCTCCGCGCGCGCGAAGGATTGCGGCAGCGCGGCGGTGACGATCGCGCTTGTGATCGCGGCGATGACGTGGGCCGTGATCGGCGGCCCGCTCGCCTGGCACTGGCTTCGGGTGCAACTCTAGAAGCGCGCGTCGCGTTCTACTTCGAAACGAACGCATCGACGTGCCGAGCCAGTTCGACCGGATACTGGAACATGAGCGCATGGCCCGCGTCCGCGACCACATCGAGCGTCGCGCGCGGAATGATCTGTTCGAGACGGCGCGCGTTGGCGTCGGCGAGCACCTCGTCGTTCGCGCCCGCCACGATCAGCGTGCGCACCGGCGAGCGCCGCAAGGCATCGGCGGCGGCGGAATCGGCGAACCAGCGCGTCATCGCCGCGTTCTGCTGCGCGGCCACCGCATCCGGCACCGGGCGGCCCTTGTAGCCGTGCGGCGCGAACATGTCGCCGACGAAGCATTGCGACGCCTCGCCCGCCACGTTCGCCGGAAACAGCACGCGCATGATCTGCGGAAACGCGTCCTTGCCCGAGCCCGACAGCACCGCCAGCACGTCCGGCGAAGTCGGCACGGCCTGCGGCCCCGGCGGCGCGGTGGCAATCAGCGTGAGCGATTCGACTTTCTCCGGCGCATCGAGCGCGAGCTGCTGCGCGATCATGCCGCCCATCGACCAGCCGAGCACATCGACGCGCGACAGCTTCAGGCCCGCGATGACATCGGCGGCGTCGGCGGCCATGTCCCTAATGCCGTAATCCGGGCCGAAGCGCCCCTCGATCGCGGCCGTGCGCCCGATGCCGCGATTGTCGAACACGATGACGTCGTGATGTTTCGCCAGCTCGCCGAGAAAGTACGTGTTCCACTCGCCGAGCGTCGCGCGATAGCCGGTGATGAGCAGAAGCGGCGTGCCGCGCCCGAAGCGCGCGTAGCCGATCGGACCGTTTCTGCCCTGCACGGTCTTCACGCGCACGGCGGGGTTCGTGTCGGGCCGCGAGGCCTGCAGGCCGCAAAGCTGATTCGGGCCGAAGGAGACATCGTCGGCATGCGCGGGCATCGACAGCGCGGCGGCGGTCAGCAACGACACGAGGAATTTCATCCGGCGCTCCGGGCGGGTTCGATGAACAAAAAAAGCGGCGCGCGCCGCAACCGCGAGGAATAATAGGCGGCGGATTTCGCACCTTCAACAAGAGCTTAAGAAAAAGGAGTTCCCGCCGATGAACCGACTCTTCCGCTTGTGCCTTGTCCCCGCCGCCGCCGCGCTCATGCTCGCCGCGTGCAGCACGCCCGTCGAATTTTCGGCGAGCGCGAATCCGCCGCCGTGGAACGACACCGGCGACGCCGACTTCAGCGGCATGGACAACTCGATGTCCGCCTGCAAGGCCGTCGCGAAAAAAGCCGGCGCAGGCCGCTGCACGCAGGTGCGCGCCTACGAGGCGTGCATGAAGGACAAGGGCTATATCACCGTGCTCGGCCCGGAGAATCCGCCGAACTGCGGCCAGCCCGAATGGGAATCGGACGTGCGCAAGTGGCTCAAATGAGCGCCTACTTCCGGTTCGCGAGGCGCATGAACACGACGTAGAGCAGCGCGCCCGCCACCGCGCCGATCAGCCAGCCGAGATTGTTCGGCGGCAGGAGCTTGAGCATCTGCGTCGAGAGTTCCCAGCCGACCGAAATCACGCCCGAGGCGATCAGCGCGAAGAGCCCGACCTTGTTCCAGCCGCCGTCGTAATAGAAGCGTCCGTCGGGCTGCATCGTGTAGAGCTCGGCGGTGCGCACCTGCTGGCGCTTGACGAGGTAGTAGTCGGACATCATCACGCCGTACATCGGCGCGAGCACGGCCCCGAACACGCTGACGAAAATCGTGATCGCCTTCGGGCTGTCGACGAAAATCCACGGGCACACGACCACCGCCAGAATCGACGCGATCAGCCCGCCTCTCTTGAAGTCCACGTGCTTCGGAAAGAGATTGGCGATGTCGTAGGCCGGCGAGACGAAGTTCGCGACGATATTGATGCCCATCGTCGCGATGATGAACGTGATGCTGCCGATCGCGACCCACACCTTGTTCTCGATGCGCGACACGATCTCGACCGGGTCCATGATCATGGTGCCGAACACTTTCTCGCTGCCCGCGGTGACGATCACGGTGATGATCGCGAACGCGACGAAGTTGAACGGCAGCCCGAGGAAATTGCCGACCTTCATCTGCCGCTCGCTCTTCGCGAAACGCGAGAAGTCGCCGAAATTCAGCAGCAGCGCGGCGAAATAGCTCACGACGAGCAAGGTCGCGTTGATCATCGCGTGAAGCTGCTCGTCGCCGGAAAGCACCTTGCCCGAGAGCGTGAGGTTCAGGCTGCCGAGGCCCGCGCGATACAGAATCCAGCCCATCAGCACGAACATCACGACATACACGGCCGGCCCGCAAAAATCGATGAACTTGCGGATGATCTCCATGCCGCGCTGAAAGATGATGAGCTGCAACAGCCACATGAAGAGAAAGCTGACCCAGCCGAGCATGTCGAGCCTGAGAAAGCTCGTATCGCGCCACGCCGCGACCGATGGCACGAAGAGGAGCAGCAGCGTCGCCACCGCCTTCGACGCGAAATACGTCTGCACCCCGTACCACACGATGCCGACCACGCCGCGAATCAGCGCGGCGAGATTCGCGCCCATGACGCCCATCGAGACGCGCGCCATCACCGGAAACGGAATGCCGTGCACGAGGCTCGGCTTGCCGACCCAGTTCATCAGCACATACACGATCAGAATGCCGATGGTGAGCGCGAGCAGCACCTGCCAGCCGGAGATGCCGAGCAGGAAGAGACTCGCCGCGAAGGTGTAGCCGCCCACGCTGTGCACGTCCGACATCCACATCGCGAAGATGCTGTAGCCGTTCCAGGTGCGCTTCGCGCGCGGCACGGGCGCGAGGTCGTGGTTGTAGAGACGCTCGTCGGCGTTGACGATTTCGGCGTCGGCGCCATGCGCGGCATCGTCGGCGGAGGTCGTGTGGGAAGCGGCCATGTTGTCCTCCAGTGCCTTCGGCGGGCGCGAGTTATGTACTTAGAGTAGATGATCAAAAATGAGAAAGTGAAGGCATCGGACGGCGTTTTCGGGCATTAAAGTCCGGCCGTGCGGCTGCCGTTATGTGCATCATGAGAAAAAGACGCCTTCACTCCCGCGACATGAACGACGCCTTCGCCGCCGCAGCCGAGGCGCTCGCGCTTTTCTGCCGGCTGCGCAACATCGACGCGGCGGACTTGCCCGCGCGCGAAGTGGACATCATCCTCGATCTCGCGTTCGAGGAAGCCGCGCAACACGCGGCGGCGCGCAGCGAGGCCCGCCGCCCGAGCTGACCCGCGTTTTTTTGCGGCCCCCCTGGCGCGACGCTCGCCATGGGCGCGAAATTTGCTCGGCCGAAAAGGATGGGCAGCGCCCGCGCCGCGGAGGTCCCATGTCGAAGATTCTCGGTCCCGTGCTGGGCCCGCAGGTGAGAAGCGTCGCGAAGCATCCGTTCGGTTTCGCGATGCGCACGATCAAGGCATTTCGCGCCAATCAGGGCTTGCTGCTTGCGGGCGCGGTCGCGTACTACGCGCTGCTGTCCATCATTCCGCTTTTGATCCTGATCGTGATCGTGCTGTCCAAATTCGTCGGACAGCAGGCCTTGCTGGATACCCTCACGCATCTGCTCGAATGGCTCGTGCCGGGCCAGGCGCGCGCGATCGTGCGCGAGCTTGCGAACTTTCTCGCGCATCGCGCGGTGCTCGGCTGGCTGCTGCTCGTCACGATGATCTTCTTTTCCTCCCTCGCCTTCACGGTGCTGGAAAACGCGATGTCGGTGATCTTCGTGCATCGCGTCGCGATCCGCCGCCGGCATTTTCTGCTCTCGGCGCTGCTGCCTTACTGCTACATCCTGTTTCTCGGCGTCGGCATGCTGATCGTCACGCTCGTGTCGAACGGCTTGCAGGCGATGGGCTCCAACAGCGTCGATCTGCTCGGCGTCGAAGTGTCGCTGAAAGGCGTGTCGCGCCTGCTGCTTTATCTGCTCGGCGTCGCGGGCGAGATCTTCGTGCTCACGTCGATCTATCTCGTGATGCCGGTCGGCAGGCCCTCGCTGCGGCTGGCGCTGCTCGGCAGCGTGACGGCGGCCGTGCTGTGGGAAATCACGCGGCACGTGCTCGTGTGGTACTTCGCGACGCTCTCGCAGGTGAGCGTCGTGTACGGCTCGCTGACGACGTCGATCGTCGTGCTGTTCAGCCTCGAAGCGCTCGCGACGCTGCTGCTCTTCGGCGCGCAGGTGATCTCGGAATTCGAGCGCTTCGGCATGGAAGACGAAACGCCGCCGCAGCCCTTCACGACCGATTGAAGCGACGCAGCGTGTTTTCGCGGCGGACGTGCGCTACAGTGAGGCGCCCCTCGTTTCGTCGCGCTGCCGATGTCCAAGCCCGGCTCCCACTCCGCTTTCCCCGCGCCCGCGCAGTACGGCGCGCGCATCGCGATGCTCACCGCCCTCGCAATGCTCGCCTTCGCGGGCAATTCGCTGCTGTGCCGTCTTGCGCTCAAGGGCACGCAGATCGACGCGGCAAGCTTCACGCTCGTGCGCATCGCGGCGGCGGCGCTCGTGCTGTCGGTGATTCTGATGGCCCGTGCCGGCGGCGCACGGCAAGCTTTTCGCCATGCGGGAAGCTGGGCGTCGGCGTTGCCGCTGATCGGCTACGCGGCGGCGTTTTCCTTTGCCTACGTGCGGCTCGCGGCCGGAACCGGCGCGCTGCTGCTCTTCGGCGCGGTGCAGGCGACGATGATCGGCTACAGCATCGCGATCGGCGAACGGCTCGCGGCGATGCAGTGGCTCGGCCTCTCGCTCGCGCTCGCCGGGCTTGTCTGGCTCGTGCTGCCGGGGCTGGCCGCGCCTGATCCGCTCTCGTCGGCGCTGATGATCGTTGCAGGCATCGGCTGGGGCGTGTACTCGCTGCGCGGACGCGGCCAGGCCGAACCGGTCGCGGCGACGGCGGGCAACTTCGTGCGCGCACTGCCTTTCGCGGCGGCGCTATCGGCGGCGGCGTTCGCGCACGCGCGCTTCGACGCCGCCGGTTTCGCCTATGCCGCCGCCTCGGGCGCGCTGACTTCGGGCCTCGGATACGTCATCTGGTACGCGGCATTGAAGGGGCTCAAGCCGGCCATCGCCGCGACCGTGCAACTGAGCGTGCCCGTCATCACGGCGGCGGGCGGCGTGCTGCTGCTCGGCGAGACGCTCGGCGCGCGGCTCGTCGCGAGCTCGGTCGCGATTCTCGGCGGCATCGCGCTCGTCGTGTTGTCGAAACGCCACTGAGCCGACCGTCCCGAGCCCGCCGCCCGCGCGCTCACGCCGCGCCGCAGTCCGTATGTGCGGCAACTCACATACGCGCGGGAACTTCCTCTGAAGAATGATGCATGGACGATTCATCAAATCGGGGTGGGAACGAAAAGTGCTGAAGTAGTGCGCGGTTATGCCTGCAACGGCGTCCCGCGATGTGGGAAGCGCCTCGCGCCCGGTGCGGGGTGACGCTTAACCGGTCCGATGCAGCGGGCATCCGCGCGCTTTTCGCGCGTCCGTTCGAGCATCACCTCGCCACCCCTGATTGTCGCGGTATGAGGTGCGGGTTACATTGATTGGCAAAAAATGAAGCCGGACGGCGTGAGCCGGACCGGCATCCGGCTGTCGTTCCGACAAGCCGCATCGCGCTCGATGGTTCATAGCTTGAGACGCGCTGATTTCGCGCCGTCGGCGGACGTTTCACCGTCCGACGCGCCGTGTGATGAATACGTACTGGAGAGCGCTGTCATGCCTCACCAAGCAAAGCTGCCCGAAGAGAGCGTCGCGGACCACGCGAGTCCGGCGAACGATCCCACTGTCCTCAACCTGGCGGAGCCTGCAATCGATTACGACGACGACCCCGGCCCCGCACGTACGCCGCTGCGCTTCGGACGCCTCGCGCTGTGGATGGCGTCCGCGACGGCGCTCGGGATCGGCGTGCTCGGCACCGTCGCCTACAGCATGTGGTTCAACCACGACCAGCGCGTCTACGCCGAAGCGATGGCGAGCGCGCGCAAGACGCTCGGCATCGATCAGCCGGCGATCGTCGCGCGCACGGAGTCGTCGGGCATGGTCGAAACACCGCTGACCACCACGGTTGCCGGTTACACAAGTCCGTCCGCGACGACCGAAGGACCGCCGCCCGTCGAGACCGCCACGCTCGCCGACAACCCGCCGCCCGGCGACGCCGCCGACGAACCCTCGCTCGCCGTGACGTCCGACACTGCGGACGCTACCGGCGCGGCCGTGCTCGCGACGGCTGCGGCGGCTTCCGCGCAGGCCGGCGAACCGACATCCGCCCCGCCCGTGCAGAGCGCCGCCGTGCAGCGCCGCGGCAATCCGGCGGCGGCGCAGCAGACCGCGTCGAATCGCGCCAGTGCGGCCGCGCAGGCACGCAGGCAGCAGACGCGCGCGAAGCCCGAAAGCGGACTGTTCGCCCGCGTAGGCGCGTTTTTCCATCGAGTGAGCTATCGACACAATGTTCCGAACCGTCAGCGAGAGGAGTATTCACGTCCCTGAGGCGACGCTGGCGAGCCGCGTGCGGCGCGCACTCAGGCGCGTGCCCGTGCCCGGCCCCGCGCCGCTCGCGGGCGCGGCGTTGTTGTGCCTGCTGATCGGGCTGCTGCTTCTGGCGTTCCAGGTCCGGGCGATCTTTTCCGCGCAATTGCAGCAGGAATACGTCGGGCTCGTGCTCGAAGCGGTCGAACGCGCCGACACCGCGCGCGCGGCCGCCCTCTCCTTGCAGAACCTTCCCTCGGACGATACGAAGCATCAGGCCGCGTATCGCGAGACACGCATCGAACTGGCGGGCCGGCTTGCCGCGCTGCATGCGCTCGTCGCGTCCAGTCCGATGTCCGCGCCCTCCGTGCCCGCCGCCGTGCTGTCGCCCTCGGCGGCGCTCGGCGAAGCGAGCACCGCGCTCGATACCACCTACGCCTGGTGGCGCACCGAGCGCGACCGCACGAGCGCGGATGTGCGCGAGCGCATTCTGAGCGTGTCGCATACGCTGATCGCGCTGTCGGCGATCGTGTTCGGCGTGCTGATCACCGCGCTCGGCATGTACGCCAAGCGCAACCGGCAGCTTCTGGGCATCTCGAACGAGTTCGAGCAGGCTTCGCTGCACGATCCGATGACCGGCCTGCCCAACCGCCGCAAGCTCTTCGCGGCGCTGGAGGAAGCCGCGAATGCGCTCGCGGGCGGCGCGCGCGGCACGAAGCGCATCGCGGTGCTGTACATCGATCTCGACGGCTTCAAGCGCGTCAACGATACGCATGGCCACCGCATCGGCGACGAGTTTCTGATCGCCGTGTCGAGGCGTTTCCGCCAGACGGTGCGCGGCGGCGACATGGTCGCGAGAATCGGCGGCGACGAATTCGCGCTGCTCGTGCGCGAGTTTTCGAGCGATGGCGAGCTTGCCGTGATCGCGCAGCGGATCATCGCGTGCGTCGCCGAGACCGATGCGCAGATGGGGCTGTCGATCGTGCGCGCGAGCATCGGCATCGCGAGTTTTCCGGATCGCTGCCACGATTACTGGCGGCTCGTCGCCGCCGCCGACGAAACGATGTACACCGTCAAGCGCAACGGCAAGAACAATTACGCGTTCGCTTCCGCGCCGGCTTCGGCGTAAGGCGCCACAAACGCTTATAAGCGCCTATAAGCGGGGTTTTTACGCCGCCGCGCGTAGATCCTCTTCGCCGCCGAGCGCCTCGGTCAGATCGGCGAGCATGCGCGCGAGTTCGCCCGTCATCAGGATGAAATCGGATTCGAACCGTTCGTCGTCGTTCGCGGCGGTGGGATCGGCCGCGTCCTTGATGACGTCGAGCGGGCTCACGCGCTTCAGGGTGAGCGACGGCGTGAGGACGTAAGACACGCGGTCGTTCCAGGTCATCGCGAGACGCATGCATTGCTTGCCGGCTTCGATATGGCGGCGCATGTCATCCGTTTCGAGCGCGTGGCCGACGTAGCGCACCGTCGCGTTGCCTTCGCCCGTCGAGCGCAATTCAGTGTCTCGGTCGAGCGTGAAACCTGCGGGCGCATCGCCCGAGAGCAGCCATTCGGTCATCGCGGAGACGGGCGAGCGCGCGGTGCGCACGCTGGCGAGCGGCAGATCGGTGACGGATTTCACGAGCAGGCCGATGATGTCGTCGCACACAGTCGCCGATGCCGAATCGATCGCGAGCCAGCCGTTGACCGGATCGATCCACACGCGCGTGTCGCGGCGGATGCTGAAGGCGCGCGGCAGGAGTTCGTCGGTGACTTGTTCCTTGAGCTCTTTCATCTGCTTGCGGCCGGGTTTGAAGCCCTGCTGCTCTTCGAGCTCGGCCGCGCGTTCCTTGACGAACTGCGTGACGACCGAAGCGGGCAACAGCTTTTTCTCCGCGCGATAGACGATGAGCATCTGACGGTTCGCCGAGTAGACGAGCTCGTCGTCGCCGCGCGGCGAGACCCAGCCGCGCCGCTCGTTTTCGATGCTCGACGCAGCGCTGAACGCGAGCGGCGCGAGCCCTTGCTGGATTTGCTGCGGCGTGACGGACCAGTGTGCGGGAAGACGGTGAAGCTGAAGATTCTTGAACCACATGGCGCGGAGTTTCGATGTAGTCGGAGGGGGCGTCATTTTATACGACGGTGCTCGTGACGAAGAATTCGTCCGCACGACGCGGCCGCTTCATGACACTGGACGCTATACGGCAATGCCGTATAATCGTTCGATGTACACGATCATCGAAACCGCCGTATTTCAACGCTATGCTGCCGAGATCTGGCAAGACCCGGAACGCGAGGCGTTCATCGTATGGCTCGCGAACAATCCGCTCGCGGGCGACGTGATTCCCGGCACGGGCGGGCTGCGCAAAGTCCGCTGGAGCACGCCCGGCAGAGGAAAACGTGGCGGCGCGCGCGTCATCTACTACAACGTTCTGGATGACGGCGAGATATGGCTGTTGATCGCGTACTCGAAAGCCAAGTTCGACAATCTGCCAACGGCTTTCCTCAACCAGCTTCGTGAGGCAATTCAACATGGATAAGGAACTCGAGAAGTTTCAGGCCGATCTTCTCCAATCGGTGCGCGACATGAAAAAGGGGCGCACCGCGCGTACGACGCGCGTCGAGCCGACGGTCGCCGCACTGGCGCGTGCGAAGGTCGGTGTCTCTCAATCGGAGTTCGCGGCGTTGCTCGGCGTTTCGATTCGCACGTTTCAGGACTGGGAGCAAGGCCGTCGCAATCCGACTGGCGCGGCGCAAACACTATTGCGTGTAGCCGTCGCGCATCCGGAAGCGCTGCGCGACCTGCCGCGCGCGGCGTAAAGCGCGCGCAAGCTCAGCGGCCTGCCCTGCGCGGCACGATCCGCCACTTCAGATTCACCCCCGCCGCCGCGAGCAGAATCAGCACTGCGCCGGCCGCTTGCAGCCACGCGAGTCGTTGTCCGAACGCGAGCCAGTCGACGATGATCGCCACCACCGGATAGATGAACGACAGCGCGCCCGTGGTCGCCACCGGCAGCTTCTGGATCGCGCCGTACAGCAGCACGTACATGAGCCCTGTGTTCACGACGCCCAGCACGACGAGATCGGCCCAGCCCGCGAACGATGCGGGCGCCGCGTCGAAGCGCGCGAACGGCGCGAGCATCGCGATGCCAAAGATCACGTGCAGCATCGCGATGAGATGCGGCGGCGTGCCCTGCAGGCGCTTCGTGACGATCGACGATATCGCGTACAGGAAGGCCGCGCCGAGCGCATACGCGATGCCTTCGAGATACTGCCCCGGCGTCGCGAGCACGGCGGGCTCGACGCGCACCACCATCACGAGCCCGACGAACGCAATGCCGAGCCACGCGAGCGTCGATGCCGACACGCGCTCGCGCAGCACGATCGCGCCCAGGGCGACGAGCATGAAGGGCTGCGTGTTGTAGACGGTCGTCGCCATCGAGATCGACGCGCGCGAGTACGCGGCGAAGAGCAGCAGCCAGTTGCCGACGATCGCCACGCTGCCGAGCGCCGCAAGCCCGATCACGCGCCACGAGAAATAGCGCTTCTTCAGAAAGCCCAGCGCCGCGCATACGGCGATGAGCGTCGCCGCGCCGAACACGCAGCGGAAGAACACGACGTTCCACGGCGTCTGCCCCGACGACACGACGAGCCAGCCGATCGTGCCCGACATCAGCATGGCGAGCGACATCTCGATCGTGCCGCGACGCAGGTCGTTCGCGCCCGATGCGGCGGTCATGCGGGCATTCATTCTTTCGGTGGTCATGAGGGGTCTGCCATGCGGGTTTCGATGTGTTCAGTCTATCGATGCACTTCCCGCGAAACCATGCCTAAAATGAGGCGCATGCTTCTTTCGACCTCGGATTCGAAGGCCATCATGGGAAAGAACCTAAACGCCCCGCAATACGGAGCGATCGATGCGATCGACCGCGAGCTCATCGGCGTGCTGGCCGGCGACGGGCGCATCGCGATCAGCGAGCTCGCCAAACGCGTGGGACTGTCCGCGCCGAGCACCGCCGAGCGCGTGCGGCGGCTCGAAACGCAAGGCGTGATTCGCGGCTTCACCGTCGATATCGATCCGCGCGCGCTCGGCTATACGCTGCAGGCGATCGTGCGGGTGCAGCCGCTGCCCGGCCAGTTGCATCTCCTCGAAGACGCGATCCGGCGCATTCCCGAGTTCGTCGAATGCGACAAGGTCACGGGCGACGACTGTTTCGTATGCCGCCTCTGGCTGCGCTCGATCGAACATCTCGACGACATCCTCTCGCGCGTCACCGAGCGCGCCGCGACGAGCACGGCCATCGTGAAGGCGACGCCCATCGAAAGACGCCTGCCGCCGCTCGGCTGAGCATTGCGCGTTTTTACCTGCAGACGAACGGCGTTACACTGAGGGGGCTATGCGCGCAAGGAGCGAACATGAGTGACTTCGACGCCACCCGCACCTTCCGCGGCCTTCCGCTGACACCCGAGCAGGATGCCGAAGTGAGGCATTACATCAAGAAGAAGAATCAGCGCGACGAGCCGTGGGACACGCCCGAACTGGAGGCGATGCTGCAGGACATGCTGGAGCCGCCCGCCGAGGAGGACGGCGTCACCGACGACGACACCGAGGACGAAACGCGCTCGGCGGCGGAGCGCGCGTCGGCGTTCATCGACGAAGGCATGGACCCGATCGAGAACAGCGAGGAATGGCACGCCGCGATGGAAGCCGAAGCCATGAAAGGGCCACGACGCGGATAGCCGCACCCACAAAAGCGCCGGTCGATGCCGGCGCCGCATGCGCTTAATTCACGTTGCACTGCACGCTCAATGCCTGTGCCGCCAGTCGCGCGGCGGATGCGTATCCAGCCAGCGCGCCTTCGGAATCTGGATATGCGGGTGTCGGTGATGCATCACGAGAACCACCGCGATGCATAGCACCAGGACGATTCCCGCCATCAGGCTGATCATCGGCTCGGCCATTGCAACCTCCTCTGTGGGTCAAGGGGCAATGCCTCTATTTTAAGCACAGTTTTGCATGCCGAAAAAGCGCGACGCGCGAGAAAGCCTCCACGAAACAGGCGAAAGCATGCCGCGCCCTTGTGTCCTATAGTGCTTGCACGTGTGTGCTTCGTGAGTGTTTTGCCATTAGCGAACAACTGGGAGACGCAGCATGGCGACCTGGAAACCCGATCCGAGCTTCTACCCTTCCCCGCGGCTCGCCGCCAAGGCGCCGCGCGAAACGCTGGCCTACGTCGCGACGTTCGATCCCGAGCGCAAGTCGCCGGACAAGATCGCCGTCGTCGATGTCGATCCGGATTCGCCGGACTATACGAAGATCGTCGGTGAAATCGCGATGCCCGATACCGGCGACGAACTGCATCACTTCGGCTGGAATGCCTGCTCGTCGTGCCTGTGCCCGAACGCGCCGCATCCGCACATGGAGCGGCGCTATCTCGTCGTGCCAGGGCTGCGCTCGTCGCGCATTCATATCATCGACACGAAGCCCGATCCGAAGCAGCCGGTCATCGTGAAGACGATCGAGCCGGAAGAGCTCGCGGAAAAAACCGGCTATACGCGCCCGCACACGGTGCATTGTGGGCCGGGCGGCATCTATATCACCGCGCTCGGCAACGCCGAAGGCAAAGCGCCCGGCGGCGTGCTGATGCTCGATCAGCAGAGTTTCGATCCGCTTGGCCGCTGGGAAGTGGATCGCGGCCCGCAACAACTCGCCTATGACGGCTGGTGGCATCTCGGCTACGACACCATGGTCACGAGCGAATGGGGCACGCCCGATACCTTCGAGAACGGCCTCGTGCCCGAGATCCTGCTCGGCGCGAAATACGGGCGCAAGCTGCATTTCTGGGACTTCACCAAGCGCAAGCACATACAGGAAATCGACTTCGGCGACGAATATCAGCTCGTGTTCGAACTGCGCCCCGCGCACGATCCGACCAAGGCCTACGGCTTCGTCAACTGCGTGATCAGCCTCAAGGATCTGTCGTCGTCGATCTGGACCTGGTATCGCGACAAGGACAAATGGGCGGTGAAGAAAATCATCGACATTCCCGCTGAGCCCGCCGACGCGTCCCTGCTTCCGCCGCTCCTGCAGGGCTTCGGCGCGGTGCCGCCGCTCGTCTCCGACATCGATCTCTCGATGGACGACCGCTTCCTCTACGTGTCGTGCTGGGGCACCGGCGACATGCTGCAATACGACGTCTCCGATCCCTTCGCGCCGAAGCTGACGGGCAAGGTGCGCATCGGCGGCGTGGTCGCGAAAGCGACGCATCCGGGCGCCGCGAACGGCAAAAGCAACGGCACGCTGAACGGCGGCCCGCAGATGGTCGAAGTGAGCCGCGACGGCCGCCGCGTCTACTTCACGAACTCGCTGTACGGCGCGGTCGATGCGCAGTTCTATCCCGAAGGCATCGAAGGCTGGATGGTGAAGCTCGACGCCGATCCCAACGGCGGCCTCGCGGTGGACGACAAGTTTTTCATCGACTGGCCGAAGGGGCAGCGGCCGCACCAGATCCGGCTGCAAGGCGGCGATTGCTCGTCGGATTCGTACTGCTATCCGTGATGGACGCCGCGTCGCCCGCGCTCGTCGCCACCGCCGCGGGGCTCGGCGCGTTCCACGGCCTGAACCCGCGATGGGCTGGCTCTTCGCGGTCGCGCTCGGCCTCTACGCGCAGAGCCGCCGCGTCGCGCTGGTCTCGCTCGTGCCGATCGCGCTCGGGCACGCGGTATCGGTTGCGCTCGTGCTCGCGGGCGCGCTCACGCTCGGCGCGTTCGCCGGCCACGACATGCTGGCGCGCGCGTGCGGAGTGCTCCTGATCGGCTGGGGCGTGTGGCGCGCATGGCGCGGGCATCGCGGGCGGCCGACCGTGGGCATGCGCACCGGGCTTGCCGGGCTCGCGCTGTGGTCCTTCGTGATGTCGAGCGCGCACGGCGCGGGATTGATGCTCGTGCCCGCGCTCCTGCCGCTGTGCACGGGCAAGGTGGCGGCGGGCGCATTCGAAGCCAGCGCGATCGCGCTGACGGTGCACACGGCCGCGATGCTCGCGGTGATCGCCGCGATTTCGATGTTCGCGATGTCCGTGCAGGCACGCGGCGGGCTCGGCTTTCTGCGTAGCGGATGGATCAACGTCGACTGGATCTGGAGCGCGGCGCTGATCGGATGCGGCGTGTTTCTCTTCGTATAGCGCCGGCATTCGGCGTGCGGCATTTTGCATGCATCATGCGCGATGGCATTTTGCATGCATCGCGCAAAATTCAATCTCGGCGCGACACTTCCTCCGCGCTCGGCAGCGCCGCCGTGCTCCATCCGCCGCCCAGCGCCTTCACGAGCGCGACACTCGCCGCCATGCGCCGCCGCTCGATGCTCACCGCCGTGCGCTGGTCCGACAGCACGATGGCCTGTGTCACCACCACGCTCAAGTACGTGATCGCGCCGTTTTCATACCGGTTGCTCACCTTGCCGAGCGCGCGCTGCGCGGCATCGACGGCTTTGCGCTGCGCTTCGCTTTCGCGGCGCAGCACGTCGAGCGCATTCAGATTGTCCTCGACCTGACCGAACGCGGTCAGCACCGTTTGCCGGTAATCCGCGACACTCTCGTCATAGGCCGCGCGCGCGGCATCGCGTGCCGCCGCGCGGCCGCCGAAATCGAGCACCGTGAACGCAAGCTGCGGACCGAGCGACCAGAAACGGCTGGGCGCTTCGAGCCACGAGGAAAAGCGCGTCGCTTCGAGACCGCCAGTCGCGGCAAGCAGGAGATTCGGGAAGAACGCCGCCGTCGCCACGCCGACGCGCGCATTGGCCTCGGCGACGCGGCGCTCGGCCGCCGCGATATCCGGCCGCCTTTCGAGCAGCGCGGACGGCACGCCGAGCGGCAGCGCGTCGAGCGCCGCTGCGGGATGTGGCGCATGCGCCTCGTTGAGCGGCGCGACATCGAGCGTGAAGCTCGAAGGCGTCTCGCCGACGAGAATCGCGATCGCATTCACGAGGCTCGTGCGCGTGGTCTCCAGATCGATCAGTTGCGCCTGTGTCGCGCGCAATTGCTCTTCCGCCTGCGCGACATCCGATTCCGCCGCAACGCCGCCCGCGAACCGGTCCTGGGTGAGCGCGAGCGCCTTTTCATAGGCTTGCAGTGTCGCCTGCAGCAAGCGCTCCTCCTCCACCGTGCCGCGCAGTTCGAAGTAGCGCGTGGCAAGCTCGGCCTGCATCGATAGAAGCGCGCTTTGCAGATCCGCCGCGCTCGCCTGCGCTTCAGCGCGCCCGCCTTCGACCGCGCGGGATATGCGGCCCCACAGATCGGGCTCCCACGAGATTTGCGCGTCGACCAGATAATCGGGCACGGTCACGCCCGCGCTCGATTTGTACAGCACGTTCGACGACGCCCGCGTCTGATTGAACGCCGCGTTTGCCGTGACGGTCGGAAACCACGCCGAACGCGCTTGCGCAGCCGCTGCCCGCGCGCCGCGAAAACGCGCGGCGGCCGCGGCCACGGTCTGATTCGCGCTCGCGACGCGTTCTTCGAGCGCATTGAGTTGCGGATCGCCATAGACTTCCCACCATGGCGCGCGCGGCTTCGCGTCGGCGGGTTGCGCGGCCTTCCAGTCCTGCGATGCCGCATCCGAAGACGGCTGCGATTTGTACGCGGCTGGCACGGGTAAGTCGGGCCGCACATAGTCGGGTCCGACCGTGCATCCGGCAAGAACGGAAATCGTTAGCAATGCGATGGATCGGACTAGATGGCGCATCGTCACGACTCGCTGCCTTCGGTCTTCGATGCGCCGCCATGCGCATCCGCCCGGCCGACGCGCACCGTCGCGCCGTCGATGATCGAATCGGGCGGATTCACGATCACGCGCTCGTCGCCATTCAATCCCGAGACGATGGACACGCGCGTGCCGTAGTCCGTGCCGAGCGTGAGCGGCAACAGCTTCACGCGATTGTTCGCGTCGACGCTTGCGGCATGCACGCCATCGGGGCGAAACAGCAGCGCATTGCCCGGCAGCGTGTACGAAGGATTGGCGCTCGTGAGACGGAAGCGCACCTGCGCATACGCGCCCGCGAGCAACTCGCCGGTCGGGTTCTTCACATCGACTTCGACGCGCATCGTGCGCGCGACCGGATCGACCGCGCCCGCCGTGCGCACCGTGACGCCCTCGAACTTGCGGTTGCGCTCTTCGTTGAGCAGCAGCTCGGCGGGCAGACCCACCGTGATCATGCGCGCATACGCCTGAGGCACATCGACGAACACGCGCAGCGTCGACGCATCCTGGATGTGAAAGAGCTCGCGGCCCGCGGCGCCGCTGCCCGCATCGATCAACTGACCGACATCCGTATTGCGCGCGGTGACGACGCCATCGAAAGGCGCATAGATCTTCTGGAACGATACGAGCTGCTCGAGCCGCGACACGTTCGCCTGCGCCGCGTTCAGCGCGGCTTCCTTTGCGAGCATGTCGCCATTCTTCTCGTCGGTCTCCTGTCGCGACACCGAGTTGTTCTTGAGCATCTGCGCCCAGCGCTCGGACGTGGTCTTCGCAAGCAGATAGTTCGCGCGCGCGGTCTGCGCGTCCGCGCGCGCCTGACGAAGCTGATCGTTGATTTCGGGCGCATCGATCTCCGCGAGCAATTCGCCCTTCTTCACCTTCGTGCCGATATCGACGGTCCAGCGCTTGAGATAACCATTCGTGCGCGCGAAGATCGGCGCATCGGAATACGCGCGGATATCGCCCGCGAGCGTGAGATCCTGCGAGGCCTTCATGCGCAGCGGCTTGATGACCTCGACCGTCTGCACGCCATGTTCGCTGGCATCGCGTTCGAGTTCCGCATGCGCCGCGCGCCGCGACCAGATGCCCTGCGCGATGAGCGCGACGATCACGATCAACGCAAGCACGATCACTAGGCGTGTGCGTTTCGTGTTACCCGATCGTTGCGACAACTGCTCGTCCATTCTTGCTCCGCTTCCTGTTTATTGCGCCGCTTCACGGGTCTTCGCGCTCGGGCCTTTGCCGCGCGCTTCCATGCGCCGATAGATCATCGAGAAAACGATCGGCACGAAGAACAGCGTCGCGATGGTGCCGACCATGAGCCCGCCGATGACCGCGCGCCCGAGCGGCGCGTTCTGCTCCCCGCCTTCGCCGAGGCCGATCGCCATCGGCACCATGCCGATCATCATCGCGAGCGCCGTCATCAGCACGGGCCTGAAGCGCGTATAACCCGCTTCGAGCGCGGAAAGCATCGCATCGCCGTGCTCGGCGAGCGCCGTGCGCGCGAAGCTCACCACGAGAATGCTGTTCGCCGTCGCAATGCCGATACACATGATCGCGCCCGTCAGCGCGGGAATCGAAAGCGTCGTGTGCGTGAGAAACAACATCCAGACGATGCCCGCGAGCGCGCCCGGCAATGCGGTGATGATGATGAACGGATCGAGCCACGACTGAAAGTTCACGACGATCAGCAGATACACGAGCACGACCGCGAGAATGAGACCGAACGCGAGACCGGAGAACGAACCGTTCATCGTCTCGACCTGGCCGCGCATCTCGATCGTCGAGCCTTTGGGCAACTCGCCGCGCACTTCGTCGAGGATACGCTGCACGTCGTCCGACACCGCGCCGAGATCGCGCCGCTCGGTGCTCGCATAGAGATTGATGGTGGTCTGCGCGTTGTAGTGATACACGACCGCATCGCGCGCGCCTCGCGAAAGCGTTGCGAGCGCGCCGAGAATATTGGTCTTGCCGCTCGCGGACGTGACCGGAATGTTGGCGACCGATTGCAGCGAATCCATGTCGTACTGCGGCGCGGTCGTGATGACCTGATAGCTCACGCCGTTTATCGGATTGAGCCAGAACGTGGGCGTGGTCTGCTGGCTGCCCGATAGCGTGATGAGCAAATTGTTCGCGACATCGCGCTGCGTGAAGCCCGCCTGCAACGCCTTCGTGCGATCCACCTCGACGTTGATTGTGGGCAGATCGGACGGCTGCTGAATGCGCGCATCGACGAGACCGGGCACACGGCGGATCTTTTCGAGCACACGGTTCGCAATGGCGCGATTGCCGCGCACATCGCGCCCGGTAATCGCGATATCGATCGGCGCGGGCACGCCGAAGTTGAGGATCTGGCTCACGATATCCGCGGGCAGGAACGAGAACGTCACGCCCGGAAACTCTTGCGGCAGCCGCTTTCTCAGTTCGTGGATATAGCGTTCGGTCGGCGCATGACCTTCATTGAGGCTGATGAGCACATCAGCATCGGCGGCGCTCACCGTGCCCGTGTTGTTATACGAGAGATTGATGCCCGATACCGGCAAGCCCATGTTATCGATGATCGAGCGAATCTCGCCGCGTGGAATCAGTTGCCGGATGCGCGCATCGACACGATCGGTCAACGCCGCCGTTTCCTCGATACGTGTGCCGGTTTTCGTGCGCATGTGCAGCGCGATCACGCCGGAATCGACCGACGGAAAGAAGTCGCGTCCGAGAAACGGCGCAAGGCCGAGCGAGAGCAGGCAGCATAAGAGAAAGATCGATGCGAAGCGGCCCGGATGCGCGAGCTGCGCTTCGAGAAAGCCGCGATAGCGCTTGCGCACCGATTCGAAATGACGCTCGAAGGAAAGATGAATGCGCACGAAAACGTTCCGCGAGCCTTTCATCGATTCGACATCGCCGCCCATATGCTCGTGATGGCGCAACAGATACTTCGCGAGCGTCGGAACCAGCGTGCGCGAAAAGAAGTAGGACGCGAGCATCGCGAACACGACGGCCTCGGCCATCGGCACGAAAAGATAATGCGCGACGCCCGTCAGCAGGAACATCGGAATGAAGACGATGCAGATGGACAGCGTCGAGACGAGTGTGGGCACGGCAATCTGCTGCGCGCCATCGAGAATCGCCTGCTCCAGTTCCTTGCCTTGTTCAAGGTTCTGGCTGATGTTCTCGATCGCAACGGTCGCGTCGTCCACGAGAATGCCGACCGCGAGCGCGAGGCCGCCAAGCGTCATGATGTTGATCGTCTGCCCGATCGCCGAGAGCGCGACGATCGATGTCAGCATGGAAAGCGGTATCGAGATCGCGATGATGAGCGTCGCGCGCCAGCTTCCGAGAAAGAGCAGGACCATCAACGCAGTCAGCCCCGCAGCGATGACCGCTTCGCGCAAGACGCCTTCCACCGATGCACGCACGAAAAGCGATTGATCCGCGACCGGCTCGATCTTCAGCGACTCGGGCACCATGCCGCGCAGCGTCGGCAACAGATTCTTCACGCGCGCGACGATATCGAGCGTCGATGCGTTGCCGCTCTTGTTGATCGTGAGTAGCGATGCGCGCGTGCCGTCCACGCGCACGATATTGGTTTGCGGTTGGAAGCCATCGCGCACATGCGCGACGTCCTTGATATAGATCGTGCCGCCCGGGCCGGTGCGTATCGGTATGTCGTTGAGGCCTTCGATCGAACCCGGACTCGCGTTCAGGCCGACCGAATATTCCGTCGAGCCGATCTTCGTCGTGCCCGTGGGCAGGATGAGATTCTGCGCGCTGATCGCGTTGACGACATCGGTCGGCGCGAGGTTCTTCGCCTGCAGTTTGCGCGAATCGATATCGACCATGATCTGGCGCTGCTTGCCGCCATAAGGCAGCGGCACCGATGCGCCCTGCACGGTCGCAAGCTGCGTCTTCAGAAAGCTGTTGCCGAAGTCGTAGAGTTGTTGCTCCGTGAGTTCCGCCGAGGATAACGCAAGCCGAAGAATCGGCACCGTCGATGCGTTGAAACGCAGAATGTTCGGCGGCGTGATGCCCGGCGGCAGCGAGCGCAATTGCGTCTGCGAAAGCGCGGTGATCTCGGCAATCGCTTCGTCGACGTTCGCGTTCGGCTGAAAGTAGATGCGAATAACCGCGATGCCCGGGAGCGATTCCGACTCGATATGCTCGATGTCATTCACCGCCACCGACAAGCCGCGCTCATAGTTGAGCGTAATGCGGCGTTCCATCTGATCGGGCGGCAGTCCCGTATAAGACCAGATGACGCTGACCACCGGAATATCGATGTTGGGAAAGATATCGGTCGGGGTGCGCACAATGACGAGCGGACCGATGATCAGCAAAAGCAGCGACAGAACGATGAACGTGTACGGGCGCCTGAGCGCGAGTCTGACGATCCACATCTAAGTTCCGCCTGCCCCGTTTGGTGTTCGTTATTCGAATACTGTTCGCCTGCTCAAGCTTGTCCGAGCGAATGCACCCGCTACGATGACACAACTAAAGCTTACATAACAATTTGCGCAAACGATTGCGAGGGTTTATGCGGAACTATTTCTGCAGAGGAATGCGAGGCCGCAACAAAAGTGGAACACGCGCTCCACTTGGTGGGAATGACGTTACGCCCCGCGGAACGCGGGGCGCTTGACTTCGAAGAGGCTTAGACGGTCGCGGGACGCAGATCGACCACGCGTTTCGCCTTGCCGGTGGCGGTTGTCGGAATTTCGCCGGAATCGAGCACGCGCACTTGGGTCGATACACCGACCATCGTCTTGACGCGATGCTGAAGCTCACGCGACAGTCCGGCGCGATCGCCTTCACTCAAGGTCGCGCAGACTTCGGCGCGCGCTTCGACGGAAACGGCCAGCGAATCCATATGTCCCTCGCGCGACACGCACAACTGATACTGGCCGCTCAAACGCGGAATCGCAAGAATCAGTTCTTCGATCTGGCTCGGGAACACGTTGACGCCGCGAATGATGAGCATGTCGTCCGAGCGGCCCGTGATCTTCGCGAGACGGCGCATCGAACGCGCGCTCGGCGGCAGAAGCGAAGTCAGATCGCGGGTGCGATAGCGGATCATCGGCATCGCTTCCTTGGAGAGCGACGTGAAGACCAGTTCGCCCGTGCTGCCTTCGGGAAGCACTTCGCCGGTAATCGGATCGATGATCTCGGGATAGAAGTGATCTTCCCAGATCGTCGGGCCGTCCTTCGTTTCGATGCATTCGCACGCGACGCCCGGCCCCATGATTTCCGACAGGCCGTAGATGTCGAGCGCCTGAATGCCCGCACGCGTTTCGATCTCGCTGCGCAAGCCCTGGCTCCACGGCTCGGCCCCGAAGATGCCGATCTTCAGCGACGTGTTCGCCGGGTCCATGCCCTGACGCGCCATCTCGTCGATCAGATTGAGCATGTAGGAAGGCGTGACGAGAATGATCTTCGGCTCGAAGTCACGGATCATCTGCACCTGCTTTTCCGTTTGGCCGCCCGACATCGGCACGACCATGCAGCCGAGACGTTCCGCGCCATAATGAATGCCGAGGCCGCCCGTGAAAAGGCCATAGCCGAAGGCGTTATGCAGCGTGTCGCCCTTACGGCCGCCTGCCGCGCGAATCGAGCGCGCGGTCACGTTCGCCCATGTGTCGATGTCCTTCGCCGTATAGCCTACGACCGTGGGCTTGCCCGTCGTGCCGCTCGATGCGTGCACGCGCACGACCTGATCGCGCGGCACCGCGAAGAGACCGAAAGGATAGTTATCCCGAAGATCCGTTTTCGACGTGGTCGGAAAGCGCGCGAGATCGGAAAGCTCGCGCAGATCGTCGGGATGCACGCCGGCCGCATCGAAGGCGCGCCGATAATGCGGCACGTTTTCATAGGCGTGACGCAGCGTCCATTTGAGGCGCTCGAGTTGCAATGCCTGAAGTTCGTCGCGGCTCGCGCGTTCGATCGGTTCCAGTTCGCTCTGTTGTGCAATGGCTTGGACCACGGTTGTCTCCTGCATGAATGCCCGAAAAATAATGACGCGAAAGCATCAATGAAAACGTTGCCCCGACTGACGCAAGGCCGCGATGAGCGGCGATGCGCGATAGCGGTCTTCGCCATAGTGCGCCGCGAGGTGTAGCAGCACATCGTGAATACGCGCGATGCCGATACGTTCGCCCCACGCGAGCGGTCCGAGCGGATAGTTCACGCCCTTCTCCATCGCGAGATCGAGATCGGCGCTCGTGCAGACGCCTTGATTCACCGCATCCGCCGCCTCGTTCACGAGCATCGCGACCGTGCGCATCACGGCCATGCCGGCGACGTCCTTCAAGGGCACCACGGCATAGCCGGCCTTCGTCAGCGCGCCGACCGCCGCGGCATAGGCTTCGTCGGCGCATTGACGCGCACGCGTCACCGCAATGCTTTTTGCATTCGCATAGTCGAGCGCGAGATCGATCAGCACGACGTTGTCGATGCCGAGCGCATGCGCGCGTGCGGTCGCGGTGCGGCCATCGGTGAGAAAGAGATACGCATCGTCGATCTGCGCGATAAGGCCGGGCAGCGCATTGCGGCTCGTGCTCTCGCTTGCGATGCGCGATTGCAGGCGTTCGTATAGCGGCGCACTGTCGCCGAGCACGATATGCGAAGGCGTGCGCATGTTCGTCTCGATGCGCACGGCGGGCTTTCCGGCATCATCGGCATAGTCGTAGAAGCCGCGGCCGGTCTTGCGGCCGAGAAAGCCCGCATTCACCAGTTCCTGCTGAATCAGCGAAGGCGTGAAACGCGGATCGTTGAAATACGCGTTGAACACCGATTGCGTCACCGCGAAGTTCACATCGTGACCGATCAGGTCCATCAACTCGAACGGGCCCATTCTGAAGCCGCCCGCATCGCGCATCACGGCATCAATCGAAGCCGCGTCCGCGCCCTCTTCGTTGAGCACGCGCAGGCCTTCTGCATAGAACGGTCGCGCGACGCGATTGACGATGAACCCCGGCGTGGACTTCGCATGGACCGGCTTCTTGCCCCATGCCGCCGATGTCGCGTACACCGTCTGCGCAACGGCTTCGGAGGTGGCAAGACCGCGCACGACCTCGACGAGCGCCATCAACGGCGCGGGGTTGAAGAAGTGCATGCCGACCACGCGCGACGGATGTGTCAGCGGTGCGGCAATCGCCGTGATCGAAATGGACGACGTGTTGGTCGCGAGAATGCAATCGGACGTCACGATGCGTTCGAGCTCGCCGAACAGCGCCCGCTTGACGTCGAGCCGTTCCGCAACGGCTTCGATGACGAGCGACGCGGCGCGCATGTCGGTGAGATTCGTGATGCTGCGCACGCGGTCGATCGCCGAGCGTCCCGCGCTTTCATCGAGCTTCTTCTTGTCGATGAGACGCTGCACGTTCGCCGCGATGCCGGCGCATGCCCGGTCGAGTGCATGCGCATCGAGATCGTGCAGCAGCACGGTATGGCCCGCGAGCGCCGCGACTTGCGCGATGCCGGCGCCCATCGCGCCTGCGCCGATCACGCCGACGATGTCCGATGCCTGAATAGCCTGTGCCATGTCGTGCGGCCCTCAGACGCGCTCGATCGCGATCGCGATGCCCTGCCCCACGCCGATGCACATCGTGCACAGCGCATAGCGGCCATTGCGTCGCTCGAGCTCATACATCGCGGTCGTCACGAGACGCGCACCCGATGCGCCAAGCGGATGGCCGAGCGCAATGGCGCCGCCGTTCGGATTGACGCGCGGATCGTCTTCGGCGAGCCCCAGTTGACGCAGCACCGCGATGCCTTGCGATGCAAAGGCTTCGTTGAGTTCGATCACGTCGAACTGTTCGAGCGTGAGACCCGTGCGCGCCAGAAGCTTCTTCGTCGCGGGCGCGGGACCGATGCCCATGATGCGCGGCGCGACGCCTGCCGTCGCCATGCCGATGATGCGCGCACGCGGCGTGAGTCCATTACGCTTCGCCGCCTCTTCGTTCGCGATGATGAGCGCGCACGCGCCATCGTTCACGCCCGATGCATTGCCCGCCGTCACGCTGCCATCCGGACGCACGACGCCCTTGAGTTTCGCGAGCGTTTCGAGCGTGGTTTCGCGCGGATGCTCGTCGCGTTCGACCGCGATCGTTTCGCCCTTCTTTTGCGGCACGTGAACCGCAACGATCTCCTGCGCCAGCGTGCCGTCCGCCTGCGCGCGTGCGGCGCGTTGCTGGCTGCGCAGCGCGAAGCGGTCCTGCGCGTCGCGCGAGACGCCGAAATCGACGGCGACGTTCTCGGCCGTCTCGGGCATCGAATCGACACCATAACGCTCGCGCATCGCACGATTGATGAAACGCCAGCCGATGGTCGTATCGAAGATATCGGCCGAACGCGAGAAGGCGCTCGACGCCTTGCCCATCACGAACGGCGCGCGCGTCATGCTTTCGACGCCGCCCGCGATATAGAACGCGCCATCGCCCGACTTGATCGCGCGTGCGGCGCTGCCGACCGCGTCCATGCCCGAGCCGCACAGACGGTTGATCGTCGAACCGGGAACGTCGATGGGCAAGCCCGCCAGCAGGCCCGACATGCGCGCGACATTGCGGTTGTCCTCGCCCGCCTGATTCGCGCAGCCGTAGAGCACGTCGTCGATCTGCGTCCAGTCCACCGATGCGTTGCGCTTCATGAGCGCCGCGATCGGCACGGCGCCGAGATCGTCCGCGCGGACGTCTTTGAAAACACCGCCGTAGCGGCCGATAGGCGTGCGAATCGCGTCGCAGATGAAGGCTTCAGTCATGACAAGTCTCGATGTGTTGGATGATCGGCCGCGACGAAGCCGCGCAATGCTCGCATTGCCAGCGACTTCTCGCCTGAACTGGTTTTGGATGCTTCGGGTTCGCGCGCATCGTTGCGATACGCGCGATGGGATGCGGCGGCTCTCAGGCCCTAGTCGTATGGTTTTAGCGCTCGTCGAAACTCACGACCACACGCTCGCTCACCGGATGGCACTGACACGTCAGCACGAAACCGTCATCGATCTCATGCTGTTCGAGCGTGTAGTTCTTCTCCATCTTCACTTCGCCTTCGAGCACTTTCGCGCGGCACGTGCAGCACACGCCACCCTTGCACGCATACGGCAAGGCGAGGCCTGCTTTGAGACCCACATCGAGCACGCTCACGCCTTCATACGGCAGACGCAGCTTGCGCTTCTTGCCGTCGATGATCAGCTCCAGATCCGCCGCCGGCGTGTTTTCCGTGATCTCGACCGTCGGCGCGCCCGCCTGCGGCAGCGGCGAGCCAAAGCGCTCGACATGAATCTGCCTGGGCGCCACGCCCGAGTCCTTCAATGCCGCTTCGGCCGCATCCATCATCGGGCCCGGGCCGCAGATGAACGCTTCGTCGATTTCCTCGGGCGAGAGCAAGGTCTCCAGAAACGCCTTGCACTTCGCCTGATCCAGCACGCCGTTGAACAGCTCGACGTCCTGCAAATCATCGGACAACACGTGATACAGCGAGAACCGGTCCATATACCGGTTCTTCAGATCTTCGAGCTCCTCGGCGAACATGATCGCGTCCACGCTGCGATTGCCGTACACGAGCGTGAAGCGGCTCGTCGGCTCCATGTCGAGCGTCGTCTTGATGATCGCCAGCACCGGCGTGATACCCGAGCCGCCCGAGAACGCCACGTAATGCTTCGCGTGATCCGCGTTCAGATGCGTGAAGAAGCGCCCGTCGGGTGTCATCACGTCGATTTCGTGCCCCGGCTGCAAGGTGTCGAACGCGAAGTTCGAGAAGCGCCCGCCGCGCACGCGCTTGATGCCGATACGCAATTCGCCGTCGCGATCGTAGTCTGTCACGCCCACGCAAATCGAATACGAACGGCGCGTCTCTTCGCCGTCGATATGCGTCTTGAGCGTCACGAACTGCCCTTGCGTGAAGCGAAATGCGTCGCGCAGCGCGGGCGGCACGTCGAACGAAACAGTGACCGCATCGGCGGTTTCGGGACGCACGTCGCGGATACGCAGCGGATGGAATTGCGGAGTCGCCATGATGTCGATGATGTGAAGTCGGTTCAGTACGGCTTGAAGTAATCGAACGGCTCGCGGCAATCGATGCAGCGATACAGCGCCTTGCACGCCGTCGAGCCGAATTGCGCCAGCGTCTCGGTGTGCGTCGAGCCGCAGTGCGGGCAGGCGACGACTTCTCGCTTGCGCGGCACGAAGCGGATCGGCTTCTCCGCTGGCACGTTCGCGTTGCCGCACGCGCCCGCGGGCGGCGCGATGCCATAGCGGCGCAGCTTCTCGCGCGCTTCGTCCGTGATCCAGTCGGTGGTCCACGCCGGCGCCAGCACCGTCTCGATGCGATGCGCGCCGAGCGCGGCGCTGTCGATCGCCTGCGCGATGTCCTCCGCGATCTGCGACATCGCCGGACACCCCGAGTACGTCGGCGTGATCACCACTTCGAGCACGCCATCGGCGCCGTGACGCACGTCGCGCAGAATGCCCAGCTCGCGAATCGAGACCACCGGAATCTCCGGATCGGGCACCGCTTCGAGCACCGACCACGCGCGCTCGATCGTCGTGTTTGCGTGGGCCGTATTCATTTACCAGCTCGCGCCCGGATGCTGACGCGCAAGACTCTGCATCTCCGCCAGCAGATAACCCATGTGCTCCGAGTGCTCGCCGAGCTTGCCCGTGCTCACGTGCTTGACTGCGGCGGGCGCGGTGAGCGTCGCCTCGTCGAGCGCGGCTTGCACCTGCTCGCGCCACGCCGCTTCGAAGTCGCTCGCGAGCGGCGCGATGCCGGCTTCGGCCACCGCGCGCTCGATGTCATCGGCCGCGAAGAATTCATGCGTGTACGGCATCAGATAATCGAGCGCCGCCTGCGTGCGCCGATGCGATTCCTCCGTGCCATCGCCCAGACGCACCAGCCAGTCGTGCGCGTGATGCAGGTGATAGCGCGTCTCCTTGATCGACTTCGCCGCGATCGCCGCGAGTTGCGTGTCGCTTGACGTTTGCAGCGCCGTCCATACTTGCGCCATCAGCGCGGAGTACAGGAAGTTGCGCACGATCGTCACCGCGTAATCGCGCCCGGTGCGCGCCGTGCCCGCGAGCGGGCCGAGGTGCGGCAGCTCCGTGATCGTGTAGTTGCCGAACTCGCGCTCGGTGCGAAAGTACGCGTAATCGTCTTCGGTTTTATTCGAACCTTCGAGCGTTGCTGCATGCGTGTAGAGCAGCCGCGCCTGACCGATCAGATCGAGACTGATGTTCGCCAGCGCGATGTCTTCTTCCAGCGCCGGGCCGTGGCTGCACCATTCGGCATTGCGCTGGCCGAGGATCAGCGCGTTGTCGGCCAGTCGCAGGACGTAAGCGAGATGTTGATGCGCGTGTGTCATGAATCGCGCCTCACATATGATTGATTTCATCGGGCAGCACGAAGAACGTCGGATGCCGGTAGATCTTGTCGGCCGCCGGCTCGAACAGTTCGCCCTTGTCCGCCGGGTCCGATGCAGTGATCGCCGCCGACGGCACCACCCAGATGCTCACGCCTTCCTGACGACGCGTGTACACGTCGCGCGCCATGCGCAACGCCGCGCCCGCATCCGGGGCGTGCAGGCTGCCGCAATGCTTGTGATCCAGTCCCTGCTTGCTGCGCACGAACACTTCCCAGATCGGCCATTCCTTGTTCATCTCTCTCGTCTCCTGAATTACGCCGCTTCGCGATGTGCGCGCGCCTTCTGTTTCTCGGCATAGGCAAGCGCGGCCTCGCGCACCCATGCGCCCTCGTCGTGCGCCTTGACGCGCGTGGCGAGACGCTCCTTGTTGCAGGGGCCGTCGCCGTTGACCACGCGCCAGAATTCTTCCCAGTCGATCTCGCCGTAGTCGTGCGCGTTGCGCGCCGCGTTCCACTTCAGATCCGGATCGGGCAGCGTGACGCCCAGAATCTTCGCCTGCTCGACGGTGGCATCGACGAACTTCTGGCGCAGGTCGTCGTTCGAAATGCGCTTGATGCCCCACGCGAAGGACTGGCCGCTGTGGATCGAGTCCTTGTCGCTCGGACCGAACATCATCAGCACCGGCCACCACCAGCGGTTCACCGCCTGCTGCACCAGATCCTTTTGCGCCTGCGTGCCTTTCATCATCGCGAGCAAGGCGTCGAAGCCCTGGCGCTGATGGAACGACTCTTCCTTGCAGATGCGGATCATGGCGCGCGCATACGGGCCGTAGGTGCAGCGGCACAGCGGAATCTGATTCATGATCGCCGCGCCATCGACCAGCCAGCCGATCACGCCGACATCGGCCCAGGTGGGCGTCGGATAATTGAAGATGCTCGAATACTTGGCCTTGCCCGCGTGCAGCGCCGCGACCAGTTGATCGCGCGAGACGCCGAGCGTTTCGGCCGCGCTGTAGAGATAGAGGCCGTGGCCGCCTTCGTCCTGCACCTTCGCGAGCAGAATCGCCTTGCGCTTGAGGCTCGGCGCGCGGCTGATCCAGTTGCCTTCGGGCTGCATGCCGATGATCTCCGAATGCGCGTGCTGCGAAATCTGACGCACCAGCGTCTTGCGATACGCCTCGGGCATCCAGTCCTGCGCTTCGATCTTGCCGTCGGCCTGCATGACCGCGTCGAAGCGGGCTTGCTCGGGCGAGGCCGCGGATGGGGACGCCTCGGCTGCGGGTGTGGTACTCGGGAGGTCGAGGGATTGGGTGTACATGGGGCTCCGCCGTCTTTTTTGAGATGCGATGGAGCGAGTATAACTATTAACCGACCGGACGGTTGATTAATTTTATAGCGAACTATTTCGAGACAAATAGCGTCGCGTTAACCCGGAAACGATGCGTCCGATGAATGCAAAAAAGCCCAGCCGCTAGAACGGCTGGGCAAACCACCGGAATCCGGCGGCGGAGGTTGCTTCACGACCGCGTCACCCACGCCAGAAGTGCCTTTCGAATTTTGTATGCAATGAACCGAGCTTCGATTTACGTTATTGCCCGAAGAACACGCCTTGCGGATCGACGCGCTTGGCCGCGTGCCCCGACTGCGACGCCGATCCCGTCGACGAGCCGTAACCTTCGGCTTGCGCCTGAGCAAGACGCACATCGGCGACGCGTGCCTCGGCTGCCTGCAGCTTCGCCGGATAGGAGGCGTCTTCCGCGACCGGCGAGTAACCCGCCTTTTCCACCTGAACGAGTTCCGCGCGCACTGCGGCACGGCTCGCCGGCGCGCTCGATTGCGCGAACGATGCCAGCGGTGCGGACAGGACGGCGGCTACGGCGATTACATTGACCCACGATTTCATGATCGGCTCTCCCAGTTTTAGATGAAGCGCGGCGACTTCAGAACGTCAAGCACGCCGAGCAGATGACCGAAGTGTAGGGAGATGTCCGCAAATGATCATTCGCCGGTCCAAGGAAGCATCTTTGCAAAATTTGCAAAGATGTCGGATTGTGCTGTTGCAGCGCAAGATGGCGGCCGGGGCTGGCGTCAGATTCCAATTGCCCGACACGGACCACACTTCCTGCGCCGCAACGAAGCGTCTTCGCGATTATTCGCAATCCGACAAAGATCATTCAACAGAAACGAGAATGATCTTCTATGAAGTCGTCTCTACACTCCGTTCACAAGCTGCTCAACACGAAACCGGCAGCACGATCAGAAATCCGAATCGGAGGTAGTTCATCATGAAAACGCTCATTTCCGCAGTCGTCGTTGCCGCCGCGCTTGCCGCGCCCGCCCTGTCGTTCGCGCAATCCGACGCGCCGCTGACCCGCGCCCAAGTGCGTGCGGATCTGGTTCAGCTGGAAAAGGCCGGCTACAACCCGAACATCAGCGACCCGTCGTATCCGTCGAACATCCAGGCCGCCGAAGCGCGCGTGAGCGCCCAGACGGTCGCACAAGCGCCGGTGCAGTCGAGCGACTACGGTTCGGTCGCGAACGGCTCGTCGCAGTCGGGCCGCACGATCGGCGCACAGCCGCGCGCGCTCAACACGTACTTCGGCCAGTAAGCGTCGAAGTCTCGGCCGATCCCGCGATCGGCCGAAAAACCAAAGGGCGATATCTCGCGATATCGCCCTTTGGCTTTTTGCATGCGAAATGCGAAATGCGTAATGCCCGATTGCCGATGGCATTTCGCATTCCGCGCGACAGACCGCGCCGCGCCCGCCGCGTCTAGTTCGCCGGAATCGTCACGACGGGCGATTTCGCGGTGTCTGTCACTTCGGCGAGCGCCATCAGATTCTGCACGACCGTGAAGGCGTATTTCGAATCGAAGTCGCCGCGATCGATCCAGTAGTTGGACTTGTCGTAGAGCACGCTCACGTAAGCGTCCTGCGGCGCTTTTTCTCCCGTCTTCACGACGATCGTCGGACGCGTTTCGCCGCCGATGAGACCAATCGTCGGTTTGGTCGCGCCGCTGCCTATCTGATCCGAGGGCACCGAAATCTGCGCGCCGAGGTCGGTGAGGATGCCGAGCACCGAGCGTGTGACCATCGGGATGCGGCTCTGATCCGCCGACTGTCCATAGACAAACTCATACGTCTTCATTTTCGGCGAGAGATGAAGAAGCCTTCTCACGAGCGCGAGATCATCCGTGACTTGCTTCGAGGTGCCGCTGCGCGTCGCGCCGAGCGTGATGAACACGCCGCCCTTGTCGCCGCTATTGCCGCCCTTCACGCTCGACTCGGTCTTGACGGGCTTGTTGCCGTCCGTATTGCGCGTTTCGATGTTCAATTCGCCCGCCAGTTGCAGCCTGCGCAACGCCTGCAGCAGCAGGAAGAAATCGGACGACCCGGCTGCGTTCGGCCCGCCCAGCGCCGTGCCGTTCTGCAGGCCGCTGATCGATTGCACCGTGATGCGCAACAACAGATCGATCGGAATGCCGCTTTCGGCAAGCGGCATCACGAGCGTCGGCGAAAGCGGCCGGATATAGGCGCTCGCGTAGGCATCGCCCGTGGTCGGCGTGAACGTGAAGGTCGGATGATTCGAATAGGAGACGCTGCCCGTCGCCTGCGCGTAATTCGGCTGCGCGCCGGAGCCGGCATTCAGAATGACGCCGCCGGACGTATCGAACGAATACGCGGCGATGATGCTGCTCACCGTAAGGAACGACGGCGCGTCCGCGAAGCGCAATCCGACAATCGCTGCAAGAATTTCACGCTTCTTCGCATCGCCGAGCGCGCGGGCGTAATCGACCTGATCGGCTTTCAGACGGCCCGGGCCAATGCCCGCGCAGCCCGCTGCGAGAAAGGAGACAGAGAGAACGGCGATCGATAGGGCTTTCCTTGTCATGGCGCTCATTGAAGGTGGAGGGAGGATCGTCGGCGCTTGGCCGCGGAACACCCGGGCCGCGGTCGCAAATTTCGTACCTTTTGCGTAGGCGGCAGGTGCGAACGATCCCCTCCGGCGCGTTGCACGCCGGTTCCTTCGAGCGTCGCGGCCGATGCTAACGGCCGTACCGCGACCGACTTCCGGTCACGAAGCGCCGTGCTGCGCTTCCGACTGCGCGCGCTGCGTCTGCGCCTGACCCTGCCCCTGCGCGATGTGACGGCTCGCTTCCTTGTGCTGCGCGACGAGCGTATCGAGCCGGTCCTGCGCGAAGCGCGGACCGTCGTCACGTGCGAAGACAGGCGTAGCGAGCGTCGCCGTGAGAACGGCGACTATGGCGAAAGGCGTTCTTTTCATGATTCACCCCGCGTTTTTCCATGCGCGGCATTCCCCATTGCAGCCGCCCGACTAGCATCGCACATCGACGCCGAAGCCGCCCGGCGCGCGTCGCATCGACCCTTCGCATCCCTCGTCTTTCCGCCAAAATCCAGCGCGGCCCCGCATGCGCCGCGCTTTGCACCATGCGCGTGCTTGCGGTCCGCGCCCGGATTGCCTATTCCTTAGTTCGAGACACGGCGTTGCGTACTCCGCGCCGACGCGCCTGCAAGACCACGGAGACCCGCGCTCATGAACCTCGCCATCTTCTTCGACGGCACGTGGAACGAGCCCAACGACCGCACCAACGCCTATCTGCTCTACAAGCTCGCACCCGAGACCGACCAGCAGGAAACCTTCTACGTGGCCGGCGTCGGCACGCAAGGCCAAGGGCTGTTTGCGCTTGCCAACAAATTTCTGGGCGGCGCATTCGGCGACGGCCTGAGCGAGAACATCAAAAGCGGCTATGCATGGCTGTGTCAGCGCTACCAGCCCGATGCGAAGATCTTCATCTTCGGCTTCAGCCGCGGCGCGTACTCCGCGCGCAGCCTCGCCGGGCTGATCCGCAAATGCGGACTCGCCAAAGACTGGAGCGCGCAGTCGATCGATCAGGCTTACGGCATCTATCGCGACAAGGACGTCGGGCCGTCGGATCAATCGGTCGTGGACTTTCGTAAGCAGTTCACGCGCGAAGTGGATGTGGAGTTCATCGGCGTGTGGGATACGGTCGGCGATCTCGGCATTCCGCTCGATGGCCTGCCCGTGCCCGGATTTTCGAGCTACTACAAATTCCACGACACGACGCTCTCGAACAGCACGAAGGCGGCTTATCACGCGGTCGCGGCGAATGAATTCCGCTCGCTCTACAAGCCGACGTTGTGGACGCCCGGCGCCGACGTGCGCGGCAGCCATCTGCCGCTCGAACAGCGCTGGTTCGCGGGCGCGCATGCGAACGTGGGCGGCGGCTATGTGACGCCGCCGCGCACGCCCGAAGATCTGTTGCCGCTCATTCCCGCCGAGTGGCTTCGTCAAAAGGCGGCGGACACGGGACTTACGATCGACGGGCCGATCACGATTCCGCCGCAGGCGTTCCAGTCGCAGCCGATCGACTCGTACGCCGAATTCACCGCGCATCATCCTTTCCTGCAGATGGTGTGCGAGAAAAAGCCGCGCGTGGCGGGCACGGCGATCAACGAGACGATCGACCCGAGCCTGCTTGCGCGCCTCGAAGCGCCCGGCTTTCTCGACATGTATCCGGAACTCGTCGCGCAATTGAAGGCGCTGCCGATTGGAAAATAACTCAGGCATCCGAATCATTTGCCGGATTGTGTGCGCATGCACGCACACGCTGTGCGATCGCGACGCCTAGAATTCAGCTACAAACGTTTGCGCTGCAAACGCATCGCGTCGTGAGACGCATAGTTTCGATAACCGGCCGCGAACAACGACAACACGACGCGCGCGGCCGGCAAGCACGTCCGCCCGCAGCCTGCGCTTCGCCCGGACATGGGAGACCGGCATGAGCGTACCTACGACCCCGGAATTCGCCGGGCATCCGAGCGGCGACGTCGATGACCCTACGAACGCCGACGACTTGAGCGACGGTCAGCCCGGCCCGCGCGCGGAAGCGGACATTGCCAAGTGCGAAGCGCTCATCTCGCATGCGGCCGAGACCGGCGCGCGCCTCGACAAGGCCGATGTCGATGCGGTGCGCGGCGCGCGATCCGCCTTCGATCAGGGCATCTGGAGCCGCGCGATCGGCAGCGCGTTTTACGGCGCGATGAGCCGCATCGCGGCATCGGTGCAATATCCTGGAAGACGCATCGTCGACGATCTCGATCACTGCCGCGACATGGTTTCCTATGGCGCGCAAAACGGCAAACCGCTCGACGAGCGCGACGTCGAAGCGATGTCGAAAGCGCGCGCCGCACAGCAGGACCATACGTGGAATCCGGAAATCGAGAGCGCGTTTTACGCGGCGATGAGCCGCATCGCGCATGCCGTGACGCCGGTCGTCGCGGAAACGGCGGGAGACGAAGCGCGGCGCGGCGCGCGGCGCGCGATCCGCATCTACACGCATTCGGCGATCGCGCTGACACTGCTCGTCGTGTCGCTTTCGTGTCTGCTGTTCGTTGCCAATCAGGTATCGACCGATATCGCCGCGGTCGTCAAGGCGAACGATGCCGCCGCGCTCACGCTGCACAATCAGTTGCAGGCTCACGCGGTCGCTATCGCCGATGCGGACAAAAAGAAGGACGCGCTCGCCATCATCGCGCTGCAGAACTCGCAGCCCGCATTGCAGATCAAGGAAGCGTTGCAGAGCTTCGCGACCAACAACCGGCAGCTTTTCGCCGATGTGTCGCGCATCAGCGCATTCACGACGAGTCTCGGTCTGGGAGCAATTCGTAGTCCGTATAAAGCGCCCTGCGATGCCGAAGAAAACGTGCTCAATTTCCAGGGTGCGTATCGCACGTCGCATTCGCCGAAATACTACAGCGGCAAAGTGGAGAGCGGCGACTGGCAGTGCAATCCGGATGTCGCGCGCAAAGTGCTGGAGATCACGCTGCCGCTGCTCGCCAAGCCCAACGCCGAACCGGGCGCCGCCAATCCGCCGACCGATCTCGACGCGGTCGCGCAAGGCTTTCAGAAGATCGCGGTGTATCAGGACATCCGCGCGATGGCGCTCTATGCCAATGACATCATCCTGTCGATCGTCGGCGCGGTGACGGGTTTTCTGTTGCCGGTGCTCTACGCGTGGCTCGGCGCGTGCGCGGCAATCCTGCGTCAGCTTTCCGCCGACTCGGCGGCGAACACGTTCCATCCTGAGCATTCGAAGGTCGCGAATCGCGCGCATGTGACGAGCGCGATCATCGTCGGCATTTCGATCGGGCTTTTCAGCAAGCTGCTCGAAGGCGGCAAGGATGTGTCGCCGCTGGCGATCGCGTTTGTCGCGGGCTATGCGTCGGACAAGTTCTTCTTTTTCGTCGACCGGCTCGTCGGGGCGATGTTTCCGCCACGCGGCGATCCGCCCGCCCATATCACGCGCAACGACGGCGGCGCCCCACGCGCGTCTCGTGCCGTCGCGCCCGCTGCGAAGACCGCGCTGCCTGGCAATCCGCCGCCTAGCGTCTGAGCGTGCGCTTGTTCATGTCACCCGGCTAGCTTTCGTCGAGCTCGAATTCGACGCTCGGATAGTCCTGCAGCCGGCCGCTCACTTCGGCTTCGCGCTCGCTCGTGAAAAGGCCGTCGAGATAGTCGAACGACAGCTTGCCGACGAGCGCCTTCAGCGCAAGTTCGGGGCTGCGCCTGGGCTCGGTCGCGAGATCCCCTGAATCCAGGCGCGCACAGAATTGCCCGTTCTTCGATTCCATCGCGCCGATGTCGATCACCTTGCCATCGACGTTCTGCGCGAGCACGCGGTCTTCGACGGCAAACAGCCTGAACGGTCGTTCGAAGCTTTCCTTACCTCTCTCATCGCTCATGGTGCGGTTCTCCGCGCATTTACATCGATAAAGCCGTGCAGCAAGGCCCGCGCCCGGCGCGTGTGCAATGCAGCATCGAGATGCCTTTCCTGCGCGCGCCGCGCCGTCCTACAGTGACCATCATCGGCCCAACGACAGGAGCAGTCATCGTGAATGGAAACTTGAGCGGCAAAGTCGCGGTCATCACGGGCGCGAGCCGCGGACTCGGACGCAACGCCGCGCTGAAACTCGCACAGCAAGGCGCGGGCGTGATCGGCACTTACCAGCACAACGCGCAAGCCGCGCAATCGCTCGTCGACGATATCGCCCAGGCCGGCGGCAAGGCGGCCGTGCTGCAACTCGACGTCGCGCGATGCGACACCTTCGCGGCGTTCGGCGACGCGCTCTGCAAGACGCTCGAAACGACCTTCGAGCGCGAGAATTTCGATTTTCTGGTGAACAACGCGGGCATCGGCATTCACGCGCTCTTCGCCGAAACGACGCCCGAGCAGTTCGACGAACTCGTGAACATCCAGTTGAAGGGGCCGTTCTTTCTGACGCAGACGCTGCTGCCGTATCTGCACGAGGAAGGCGCGATCCTGAACGTCTCGAGCGGACTCACGCGCTTCGCGCTGCCGGGCTTCGCGGCCTATGCCGTGATGAAAGGCGGAATCGAAGTGCTCACGCGCTATCTCGCGAAGGAACTCGGGCCGCACGGCATTACGGTCAACACCATCGCGCCGGGCGCGATCGAAACGGACTTCGGCGGCGGCGTGGTGCGCGACGATCACGACACGAACCGGTTCATCGCGGATAACACGGCGCTCGGGCGCGCGGGCGTGCCGGACGATATCGGCGGCGCGATCGCGGCGATGCTTTCGGACGGCAATCGATGGATGACGGCGCAGCGCGTCGAGGTGTCGGGCGGCATGTTCATCTGACGCGCCCTCTTCGCCCCGCGCGCGCAAAAAAAAAACCGGACGCCGCGGCGTCCGGTTTTTTGCATGCAGCATGCGTAATGCTTGATGCATTACGCCGCGTCGCTTACACGTCGCTTAGAAGCGGTGGATGATACCCACGCCCGCCGCGAACATGCTGCGCGATGCCGACGGCGCGCTCTGGAAGCCGTCGCCGATCGTCGCGATCGCAGCACCCTGAACCGGGCGCGTCGTCGCGCCGTTGCTCGGGTAGAACAGCGTATTGCCGTTCGCGCGCTGGAACGCTTCCAGTGCGTACAGACCCGTGCGCTTCGAGAGCGAGTAGTACTGGGACAGGTTGAACTGATGGTAAGAAGCCGCGTCGTTGATGCCGTTCGACTTGCTTGCCCACGTGTAGCTGTAGCCTGCCGCGAAGTCCCATGCCGACGTCGCCTTCCAGTGCAGCACCGTGCCGGCCGTGTTGAACACGGCTTCGTCGGTGAAGCCGGAGTTGATGCCCGGGATGTACTGAACGTTCGTGTACGTGACCGAGATATCCCACGCGCTGTTGAACTGGTAGCCGCCCGCGACTGCGAAGCGTTGCTGAGCCTGCGCGCGCTGATAACCCGCGGTCACAGCCGACACGCCCGGCTGGCCCGAGCCGTCCGTCGCCGCCGTGTTGTTGACCGTCGTCGACTGGCCGCTGTAGATGCCGCCGCCGTTAGCCGCGTTGTTGATGCGCGAGAACGCCACCGCACCGCCGATCGGGCCTTGCTGATACTGGAGCGCAGCCGACCACGTCGAGCCCTGGTACACGCTGTCGGGCACGCCCGCGAACGAGTACGAGCCGCTCACCGTGAAGCCGTAGAGCTTCGGCGACGTATACACCACCGAGTTGTTCGCGCGGTAGATCGTGTCCAGGCCGTCCAGATCGCCCGGGTGCGCGCCGAAGTAGCCGGTCAGCCAGTTCGTCGGGCTATACGGCGAGAGCAGCGTGTAGTACGAGGTGTACTGGCGGCCCAGGGTCAGCGTACCGTAGCCGGGGTTCGTGAGACCGACCCATGCCTGGCGGCCGAACATCGCGTTGGAGAACTGCTGGCCGCCGCTGTTGATGTCGAAGCCCGATTCCAACTGGAAGATCGCCTTGTTGCCACCGCCCAGGTCCTCAGCGCCCTTCAGGCCGAAACGGCTGCCCGCCCAGATGCCCGACGCCATCTTGACGTTCGAGCGGCCCGGCTGCGTGCGGTTCAGGTTCGTCTGGCTGTTCTGATAGACGATCGAATCGTCGACGATACCGTACAGCGTGACGCTGCTTTGCGCGAACGCCGGCGCCGCGGCTGCGAACGCCGTGGCTGCGACGATGGCGACCTTGGTCATCGTGAAACCCTTCATTTTTTCTCCTCAAGCGGTGGGCAATTACTTCCGGGCGAGTCTTGGAACCGGTGCCGCCGTGGCGACTTCGTATTGTTTCAACTCGTAACTTTTGTCGCTCGCAAGTGTATGGCTTACAGCCGCAATGGGAAAGAAAGACGCATCTTTGTGTCGTTTTTTTTCACTGTCTGGTTAACCAGTATTTTCCGGCATGCAGATATTGGGCAATCCGTCACGAAACTGACGGTGAGCTGACAAGAACGGGGCGTATGAGCGGCTGGAAAAGCCGCCGCGGAATCGCCCGCAGGCTTATCGCGCAAGGGTTACGCGAAGATTGCCCCGCCTGGCGTGGCGTGAGGAAACGAGGATGAAGGCTGGAATCCGCCCAGACCGGCGGCCGCTTTTCAGAACGATGAAAAACGCCGGCGCATCGAAAGGTTTTCGCAAGAAAACCTTTCGATGCGCCGGCGTCAAAACAGGCTGCGCCCGGAGGCGGCGCGAAGCGTCAATGCTCGATCTTCGAGCGCAGTTCGCGTGCGGTTTCGAGCAGCCCTTCGTAGCCCGAGCGGGCATGCGAGGGCAGATCCGGGTCGCCGACGAGGGTGCCGAGCGTCTCGATGATGCTGTAGAGAATGCCCTTCGCCGCGCCCGCCGCCATCTTGCCCGCGGCATAGGATTCGTCGACGTGGGAGATGGCCGCATCGAACTGTTCGACCTCGGGATGCGCGTCTCCGATCTCCGGTGCGTCGTCGCGCGGGTCGGTCGGGTCGCTGTTCATGATGAGGGTCCTCCTTACGTGGTGTCTGCCTTCTGTATAACGCGACGGCGCGACGGGCGCAAATAGCGGTTTGCCGCAGTCGTCAGGACGCGGGCAGGTCCTGCACCGGCTGGATGAAATGCACGCGCCGCGTCTCGCCCGCGCCCTTCCCCGCGCCATGCGGCACGCCGCGCTCCATCAGCAGCGCGCGCAATTCGTTGATGACCGGAAAGACCTCGTGGTTGTGGTCCGCGCCCTGCCTGTCGTGCGCCTCCTGCTCGCGCTCGACGATCCAGCGATCCTCCTTGAAGATGCGCTCGGTAAACCAGACGAGCAGCGGCCACGCGGCGTCGAGCAGGCCCGGAATCTTCGGGCGCTTGATCGACAAGAGACCGAACGTGCGGTTCGTGCGCTGTTCAGCGTCGAGCGGCACGTAGGCGATCCACAGGTCCATCACCATCGTGTCGTCTTTCGTGCGGATCTTGAGTGTCTGATACGGGTATTCGGTGCGGATCGTCATCACGTCCTTGTGGCCGTCGTCGGGCTTCGAGCCGCGCTTCTGACCAAAGACGAGCGCCTCGCCGATCGGCTGCTTGCCCGCCTCGCGCGCGAACGTGTAATCGACCTCGATCCAGTCGTCGCCGCGCCGTCTGCCGAGCGAGCGCGCGCGCATGTTGCCCATCTGCCGCCGATGCAGGAACTGATGGTTCATGTCCATCAGATTCTCGTGCATGAAGGTGTAGTGGCACTTCACTTCCTGGCCGAAGCGCCGCGTCTTGTACGCGGGATCGCTGGCGGAGACGAGGTCGGGGAATTTCGCGGTCGCGGCGAGCGCCGGGTCGCCCGTGAAGACGAAGACGAGCCCGCCCGCCTCGCGGCACGGATAGGCGCGCACGCCGTTGGGCAGCCGTTCGCGGCCGAGATAGGGAATGTCCGTGCAGCGGCCGGTGCAGTCGTACGTCCAGCCGTGATAGCAGCAGCGGATCGATTCGCCGTCGACGACGCCCGCCGAGAGCGGCACCTGCCGATGCGCGCAGCGGTCTTCCAGCGCGAACACGCTGCCCGATGCGGTGCGCACGAGCACGATCGGGTCGCCCGCAAAGCGCACGGCGTGCGCGTGCCCGGTCTTGACCTCGCGCGACCACGCGAGCGGATACCAATGATCCGGATGAATGTCGATGCGGCGCAGATCGCGCGGCGGCCTCGTCGGGGTATCGATGGAACCGGCTTCCTGCTCGCCCTGCGGCAACGCTGCGTGCATGTACGACGCCTCCGCTAAAAAGGAGATCGGATGGAGCGCCGCGTTCACCTGCGGCGCAATGAACGACCATTCGCAGTCTACACGGCGTCGAACAATTCGGCGCGCGGCGAATTGCCGGGGAATGTGCGCATCCGCGCGGGCGTCATGCTCGCTCTCCGAGATGCGCGTGCAGATGATCGATCAGCGCGCGCACTTTCGGCGGCAGAAAGCGGTTGGGCGGATACAGCAGCCAGACCGGCCCCCGATACGCGCGCGCCTGCAATTCCCAGTCCGCGAGCACCGGCTGCACGCGGCCCGCGGCGAGCGCGTCGCGGGCCGCGAAATCCGGCAGCGTGGCGATGCCGAGCCCGCCCTCGGCCGCCTCTAGCCGCGCGCCCGCGTGATTGGCGAGATAGCGCCCGCGCACGGCGACCGTCACCGTCTCGCCGTCGCGCACGAAGCGCCAGCGGTTGTCGTCGGCGGTTTCGCCCAGCGGGATGCAGGCGTGCTGCGCGAGCTCGCGCGGATGCGCCGGCGCGCCATGCTCGCGCAGATAGACCGCCGAGGCGCACAGCAGCCAGCGCACGCGTCCGAGTTGCCGCGCGGCGAGCCCTTGCGGCGGGTCGCTCGTCGCGCGAATGACGAGATCGACATCGCTGTCGAGCGGATCGATGTCGTGATCGGCGAAGACGAGCTGCAGGTCGACATCCGGATACGCCGCAAGAAACGCCGGCACGAGCGGATGAATGACCGATTTCGCATAGGCGGTCGGCGCCGAGAGCGCGACGCGGCCCTGCGGCTTGCCCGACGACTGCCCGGCGGCATCGACCGCGCCGGATGCGGCGGCCGCCATGTCGCGGCAATGCCGATACACCTGATAGCCCGATTCGGTGACGCGGATCTTGCGCGTCGAGCGTTCGAGCAGCCGCGTGGCGAGCGCCTCCTCGAGACGCTTGATGCGCCGGCTGACGGTCGATGGCGTGCTGCCGAGCTGGCGCGCCGCGACCGAAAAATTGCCCGTATCGACGACGCGCGCGAACACGGCCATGTCGGGCATCAGGTCGAAGAGATCGGCGGAATTCATTCGGGCTTTTATGCGTTATCGACAACAAGGCTGTGCGTCGCGACCCGATTATCGCGCCGGCTGCATCATTCGACAATGGCGGCTTCCCGCTCCCGGAGCCGCACAATGACCGCCCGACGCCTCCTCCCTCTCTCCGATCTGCTGCTCTTCGCCGTCGCGATGGTGTGGGGCAGCAGCTACGGCATCGTCAAGAGCGCGCTCGCGTTCTATCCGGTGCTGGCGCTGCTCGCCCTGCGCTTCGGCATCACGTTCTGTCTGCTGGCCGTGAACCTGCGGCATCTGCGGCACGCCAATGCGGCGGCGCTGCGCGGCGTGCTCGTTCTGGGTTGTCTGCTGCTGTCGATCTTTCTCGCCGAAACCTTCGGCGTGCTCCACACGCGCGCCGCGAACGCCGCGTTTCTCATCAGCCTGTGCGTGGTGCTGACGCCGCTCGTCGAATGGGCGCTGCTCAAGCGCCGTCCGGCCGCGGCCGAGTGGCTCGCGGTCGGCGTGTCGCTGGCGGGCGCGTGGCTGCTCGCAGGCGACGGCGCCCTGTCCTTCGACTTCAATCTCGGCGATGGCCTGATTCTCGCCGCCGCCGTGCTGCGCGCATTCGCGGTCTGCGTGACCAAGCGCGTGCTGCGCGCGACGCCCCTGCCCGCGCTCACCGTGACGGCCGTGCAGGCGGGCGTCGTGGCGTCGGGCAGCGCGGCGCTCGCCTTGCTGTTCGCGCCGTCGCAATGGCAGCCCTTGCCCGCGCTCGCCGGACACGGCGTCTTCTGGGCTTCGGTGCTGTATCTCGTCGGCGCCTGCACGCTCTTCGCCTTCTTCGCGCAAAACTATGCGATCGGACGCAGCAGTCCCACACGCGTCTCGCTTCTGATGGGCAGCGAGCCCGCGTTCGGCGCGCTCTTCGCGAGCGTATGGCTCGGCGAGCATGTGTCGATGACGGGCTGGATCGGCGGCGGCATGATCGTCGCGGCTTCGCTGATGGCGACCGCGCCCTGGCGCAGCCTCTTCGCGGCGCGTCCGAGCGAAGCCTGAGCCCGCGCCGGCTTACGCGTTCTTCTCGAACACGACGCTGAAGTTATTGGCCGGCATCGCGACCGTTTCGACGAGCGTGAAGCCGGCCGTCTTTGCCAGCGCTTCGACGGCTTCCATGTCGCGCACGCCCCAGCGCGGATCGCTCGCGCGCAATTGCTGATCGAACGCCTCGTTGCTCGGTGCGGTATGCGCCCCGTTGCGCCGGTACGGCCCGTACATGAACAGCACGCCCCCCGCGCTCAGGCGCACGCCCGCGCCGCGAAAGAGCGCTTCGGCCGCTTCCCACGGCGCGATGTGGATCATGTTGATGCACACGATGGCCGCCGCTTCGGCGATGCCCCAATCCTCGTTCGTCACGTCGAGCGCGAGCGGCGCGTTCAGATTGACGAGCCCCGCGTGAGCGCGCCATGCGGCGATGGAATCGCGCGCGCCGGCATCCGGATCGCTCGGCTGCCACACGATGCCCGGCAACGCCTGCGCGCAGTGAACGGCGTGCTGCCCGGTGCCGCTCGCGATTTCCAGCACGACACCGCCAGGCGGCAGCACGCGCGCAAGGACCGACAGGATCGCATCGCGATTGCGCTCGGCCGCGGGCGCGCGGCGGCGCACGGCGGATTCGGGATGCGGCGTGTCGCCGTCGGAGTGGGATGCAACGGGAGGCACTCGATTCATAAAGCGATGGCGCATGCGCGCGGTAGCAAAGTCGTATCGAGCCTAAATGGACCCGCAGCGAAGCGTCAAGCGCGCTTTCCTGACGATGGCGAGCGCGCGGGAGGCGTGGCGCGATTCGTGCTGCATTGCCGCGCTTAAAAGCGCGGCCCGCGAGCAAACCTGTGTATGCTCCGGGTTGATCCCGCGTCCGCATTCGCATTTTGCATGCACGCACGATGCATTCTGAATGCCAAATCGAATGCCGCCCGAATGCGTCGCGCACGCATGCATCGCGATCGACATGGAGTAAACGAACATGCAGCACGACTCGAACCAGAATCCACCGAAGCAATCGAACGACGGCCCCGACGACGACATGATCGCCTTCGCGAGCCAGGTGTTCGATGTCGCGCGCCGCGGCGACGCCGCGATGCTCGAAGCGCTCCTCGCCAAGGGCTTGCCGCCCAACCTGCGCAACGACAAGGGCGACAGTCTCGTGATGCTCGCGAGCTACCACGGCCACGCGGACGCCGTGCGCGTGCTGCTCGAACACGAAGCCGATCCGAACCTGCGCAACGACAATGGCCAGACGCCGATCGCGGGTGCCGCGTTCAAGGGTTTCGCGGAGGTGATCCGGACGCTGCTCGATCACGGCGCGGATGTCGAAGGCGCATCGCCCGACGGCCGCACGGCGCTGATGATCGCGGCGATGTTCAACCGCGTCGAGATCGTCGACTTGCTGATCGCGCGCGGCGCCGATCCCGATGCGCGCGATGCCGGCGGCTTTTCCGCGCGCGACGCCGCCGCGAAAATGGGCGCAGCGGATACGCCCGCGCAACTCGCGAAAGCGTCCGATGCGCGCACGCCGAAGGCGTGATGACGGACGCACGCTCATGACGCGATGTTCATTGCATGCATGATTCAATCCGCTTCGCGCGCACGCAAAATACAAACCAAAGCGAACGAATGCCCCCGCGCGCGCGTCGAAGCGATCCGACAACGAACAAAACAAGCAGGTGACTTGGAACCATGGAGCTTTTGCGATGACAGGCGGTTTCCCGCATCGGGGTGATGCGTCGTCGATCGGCCTTCAGGTGCTTATGCGAGCGTGTCGGGCGGCGGGCGCCTTCCATGCCGCCGCGCGCCTGATCGTGCGGATGGCCGCGCTCATCGTCGCGACCGTGCGCAGCGTGCGCGCGCTGCGCCTGACGACGAGCCTGTCCATCGCCGCCACGTTCGCGCTTTCCGCGTGCGGACTGATGCCGCAGCAGACGCCCGCGCCGATCGTCGAGCACTCCTATATCCCGACGCCGGACGAGGCAGGCTCCGGCGAGCCCGAGGAACCGCTGCCCGCCGTGCAGGCCCCGGAACCCGCCTCCGCCGTCAAACCCGCGCCCGCGCCGAAGCCCAGGCGCCGCGTCATCAAGCCGAGGCCGCCTGAGCCGGTCGTGGTCCCGCCGCCCGAGCCGCCGGAGCCGCCACCGCCGCCGCAGATCATTTCGACGCGCATCATGCAGCACGACCAGTTGCACGGCCTGCTCGATGCCGAGGTGCAGCGGCCGGACGGCAAGGTCGTCGGCCGCGCGGTGGACATGTATGTCGATGCGGCCGCGAAGCCGAAGCTCCTGATGGTCAATCTGGCGGGCTTCATGGGCGTCGGCGACCGCAAGGTCAACTTCCCGTGGAACGCGTTCAAGTTCACGCCCAATTCGAAGACCGCGCCGATCACGTTCGTGCCGCCCGCGCCGGCCGCCAAGGGCAAACCGGCCGAACCGGTGGTCAAGCCGCAGCCTGTCAACGAGGCGCCCGCGAACCTCATGCAGCTCGTCGATTCGACGGTGGCGCAAAAGAGCGGCGCGCGCATCGGGCGCGTGGTGGATGTGCTCGTCGATTCGCAGGCGCAGCCGCAGGCGCTCGTGGTCGATCTTTCCAGTTCGCTCGCGGGCGACAAGCGGCATGTCGCGGCCAACTGGAGCGACCTGCACGTCCTCGCGCGCAATAAACAATGGTTTTTGCAGATGGATTTCAACGACGCGCAACTGAAGGCCGCGCCGACCTACTCGCCCGAGCAGCCGATCAAGATCGTGTCGCCCGTGGTGCCCGCGCCGGCTTCGACGGCAAGCGCTGCATCGGCGCCGGGTGCATCGGGGACAGCGGGCGCGACGGCTTCCGGCGCCGTCTCGACGCCCGCGCAGGCTTCCGGCGCGCGTCTCGCCAGATAACGGATAACGACATCGGAAACAGATTCACAACATGGTAATTGCACGCAGTCTGCGCGCGCTCGACTGGCTGAACTTCTTCGTCGCCAACGTGCAGACCGGCTTCGGCCCTTTCATTGCTTCGTACCTCGCGGCCAATAAATGGACGCAGGGCGAGATCGGCCTGATGCTTTCCGTCGGCACGATCAGCGCGATGGCGAGCCAGTTGCCGGCAGGCGCGCTCGTCGACGCGATGCGCAACAAGAAGTTCGCTGCGCTTTCCGCGATCGTCGCGATCATCGTGAGCGCGCTGTTGCTCGCCGCGAGCCCGACCTTCGTCCCCGTTTTCGCCGCCGAAGTGCTGCACGGCTTCGCGAGCTGCATGCTCGTCCCGGCGATGGCGGCGATCTCGCTCGCCCTCGTCTCCCGCGCCGATCTCGGCGACCGGCTCGGGCGCAATGCGCGCTGGGCGTCGATCGGCAGCGCGTTGACCGCGGCGTTGATGGGCGCGTTCGGCGAGTATCTGTCGCTGCGCTCGGTGTTCTTTCTGACGGCGGCGCTCGCGTTGCCTGCGATCGTCGCGCTGCGCATGATTCACTATGACATTCCGCCCGCCGTCCCGCGCGTGCCGAAGGGCACGCCGAAGAGGACGCCCGAAGGTGAAGAGCGCGAATCCTTGCGCGAGCTGCTGAAGGACCGGCGCCTTTTGATTTTCGCGGCGTGCGTGGTGCTCTTTCACCTGTCGAACGCGGCGATGCTCAATCTCGCGGCCGGCGAAGTCACTGCGCACATGGGCGACAACGTTCAACTCGTGATCGCGGCGTGCATCATCGTGCCGCAGTTCATCGTTGCGGCGTTGTCGCCGTGGGTGGGGCGGCAGGCACAGAAATGGGGGCGCAGGCCGGTGCTCATTCTCGGGTTCTGCGCGCTTCCCGTTCGCGCGATTCTGTTCGCGGGGGTGTCGAGTCCGTATCTGCTCGTGCCGGTGCAGATGCTCGATGGCATCAGCGCTGCTGTGTTTGGGGTGATGCTGCCTCTCATTGCCGCGGATGTCGCCGGTGGGCGGGGGCACTACAACCTGACGATCGGGTTCTTCGGGTTGGCTGCTGGTGTTGGGGCGACGCTTTCGACGGCTGCGGCTGGGTTCGCTGCTGATCGGTTCGGGACTGCGATGAGCTTCTTTGGGCTCGCCGGGGCGGGGGCGCTTGCGGTGGCGATGGTTTGGCTTGCTATGCCGGAGACGCGGGGGGCGGATGGTGTTAAGGAGGATGAGGCTGAGCCTCGGGTGGGGGTTTGAGGGGTTGGTTTTGTTTTTCGTGGAACTTGCTTTGTTGTTGGTTTATTAGCACTGCCCCTCCCCGGGGCGGGGGTAACTTTCTTTGCTGCTGCAAAGAAAGTCACCAAAGAAAGCAGCTTTCTCACCGCCCGCGGTCACACGTAGTTTGGCCACTCTTCTCCTCGGGGAACGGCCCTCGCCTAAAGAGTGTCCTCACAGGACCCATCGGGCTTGGATCGCGCACGGTCTGCCGCATCGCGCCACTTAATGTGTTGGTACAGCCATTTCAAGTTCCGGCCCGCTTCGCGGCCGATGGGAAGAGCGGGTTTGCGTGCGCCTTCGTGTTCCGCTGGTTTCCCCCGCATACCCCACGGCAGCGCGCAGCGCTGTGCCGAAGCTATTTCGTGCTGAACCAGCGCGTTCAAAGTTATGGCTTGTCAGACCGTGCGCGATCCAAGCCCGGTTGTTTCTTTGAGGGCACTCTTTAGGCGAGGGCCGTTCCCCGAGGAGAAAAATGGCCAAACTGCGTGTGACCGCGGGCGGTGACAAAGCTGCTTTCTTTGGTGACTTTCTTTGCAGCAGCAAAGAAAGTTACCCCCGCCCCGGGGAGGGGCAGTGCTAATAAACCAACAACAAAGCAAGTTCCACGAAAACCAAAACCCGCAATTCACCTCAACGGCCCCAACCCTTCAAGCAAAGTAGGAACCAACTCACTCACAGTAGGATGCACATGCATAGCCCGCTGCAGCGTCACAAACGGCGCATCCGCATTCATGATCTCGATGAAAGTATGAATCACCTCATCCCCTTCGATGCCATAAATCGCCGCGCCTAAAAACCGTTGCGTACGCGCATCCACCAGCGCCTTCATGAACCCATCGGTTTCCCCGCGCTCCCGAGCGCGCCCCACCCGTGTCATCGGCATCGTCGCGATCAGGGCCTCGCGGCCGTCCTTGCGCACCTCCTCTTCGCTCATCCCGACACGCGCGAACGGCGGATCCACGAAAACGGCATACGCCATAATGCGCGTATCGACGCTGCGCGATTCGCCATCGAGCACATTCGAAGCAATGATCTCGTAGTCGTTCCACGACGTATGCGTGAACGCGCCACGCCCGTTCACGTCGCCGAGCGCATACACGCCCTCGACGCCCGTGCGCAACTGCCCGTCCACATCGATCATGCCGTGCCTGTTCACCTCGATGCCCGCATGCGCAAGACCAAGATCGTCGGTGTTCGGCGTGCGGCCCGTCGCGAACAGCAGATGCGATGCGTCGATCGTCTCATCGCCGACAAAAACGCGCACTCCGCCCGCCGACCGCTCCACCTTGCCAATCTGCGCGCCAAAGCGAAACTCGACGCCCTCGCGCACGAATACCTCCTGCATCGCGCGCGCGACATCCTCGTCCTCCCGCGTCAGGATGCGCTCGCCGCGCACGAGCAAGGTCACGCGGCTGCCGAAGCGCCGGAACATCTGCCCGAATTCGAGCGCGATGTAACTCGCGCCCACGATCACGAGATGCGCCGGCACCTCGGTCAGTTCGAGAATCGTGGAATTGGTCAGGTACGGAACCTGTTCGAGCCCGTCGATCTCCGGCACCGTCGCGCGCGTGCCCGTGTTGATGAAGATCAGATCGGCGTCGATGTCTTGCGTCGAGCCATCGCTCGCTTCGATCGAAAGCGCATGCGGGCCCGTGAAGCGTCCGTGGCCCTTGAAGACAGTGAGATTCTTCGTGCCGCGCAGCCATTTTTCGATGCCCGTGCGCGAGCCGCCGATCACCTCGTCCTTGCGCGCCTTCACGCGCGCCATGTCGATGGCGATATCGCCGCCGATCATCACGCCGTACCGTGCCGCCGTGCGTGCGACATGCGCCGCGCGCGCGCTCGCGACATAAGTCTTGGTCGGCGTGCAGCCGACGTTCACGCAGGTGCCGCCGAACAGATGCCGCTCGATCACGGCCGTGCGCCTGCCGCTTTTTGCGAGCCGCGCGGCAAGCGGCGAGCCGCCCTGCCCCGTGCCGATGACGACCGCATCGAAGTGCTGTGACATGTCGCGTTCTCCCTGGTTTTTTGCATCCGTCATGCAAAAAAACATGCAAATAAAGCGGATGACGAATGGAGATGCCCGAACCGAAATGCATCTTACGCGCAAGTCGATAAGCAGGCAGACGCGCTGCTCGAACCACCGTTTGAGGCGCGCGCTTCGGACACGGGCATGGCTCGTGCTGCGTTTTCCGGAACGCGCCGCGCGTTGCGGCGCGCGGCCCCTCGACAACCCGCGGCAAGCAGTCGAAACCCGCACCCGAAGCCCGAAGGCATTCATGACCGAGACGATCTGGTTTCTCGTCGTCGGCGGTGTGCTCATCTTCATGGGCCTCGCCAGCTCGACGTTCAAGCGCCTGCCGATCAGCACCGCGATGTGCTATCTCGCGATCGGTTTCGCGATGGGCCCCGCCGCGTCGAATCTGCTCGCGCTCGACCTCACAAGCGATGCGACGGTCCTTCGACGCATCACCGAAGTCGCGATGCTGGTGTCGCTCTTCGCGATCGGCCTGCGCCTGCGCGTGCCGCCCACCGACCGCATCTGGATTCTGCCGATCCGCCTGGGCCTCGTCGCGATGGTGCTCACCGTCGCCGTGCTCACGCTCTTTTGCGCGTACGTGCTCGGACTCGGCTGGGGCCCGGCGCTCCTGCTCGCGGCGATGCTCGCGCCGACCGATCCCGTGCTCGCCCACGACGTGCAGGTCGAAGCGCCCGGCGACATCGACTTGCTGCGTTTCTCGCTGACGGGCGAAGGCGGCCTGAACGACGGCATCGCGCTGCCCTTCGCGCTGCTCGGCATCGCGGTGTGCCGCATGCAGGCGACGCCCAGCGAAGCGCTGCACTGGAGCTTCGCGTTGCAGGCGGCGTGGGGCATCGCGGGCGCGCTCGTGAGCGGCTGGCTGCTCGGCGCGCTCTCGGTGCGGCTCGTGGCCTGGCTGCGCACACGCCACGGCGAGGCGCTCGGACCGGAGGGCTTTTATGCGCTCGGCCTGATCTCGCTGTCTTACGGCGTCGCCGAACTGCTGCACACCTATGCCTTTCTCGCGGTCTTCGCCGCGGGTCTCGCGATGCGCCGCGTCGAGCAGAAGGCAAGCGGCGGCAAGTCCGCGCGCGAGGCGGTCGGCAAGATCGATGCGGACGATGTCGGCGCCGCCGCGTCCGATCCCGAGCGCGCGCACGCATTCATGGCCGAGCGCGTGCACGGCTTCACGCTCGAACTCGAACGGATCGCCGAAGTGGCGATCATGCTGATCGTCGGCGCCGTGCTTGCGACGATATGGCGCGAGCTTTTCACATGGCAGGCGGCCGCGCTCATCGTCGCGCTCTTTCTCGTGCTGCGGCCCGCGGCGGTGGAAGCATCGCTCATCGGCTCGCACGCGGCCGGCGCGCAACGGCGGCTCATGAGCTGGTTCGGCATACGCGGCGTCGGCTCGTTTTACTATCTGCTTTATGCGCTCGAGCACGCGCCGCACGACGTGGCCGCGCCGCTCGTGCCGCTCGTCATCGCGACGATCACCGCATCGGTCGTCGTGCATGGCATCACCGCGACGCCGCTCATGAAGCGATATCGACGCACGATAGCCGACGACTGATTTCAAGGAACGAAGCGTGAAGCATCTGATTTTCTTCTGCGGGCACGCGGGCGCGGGCAAGACGACGCTCGCGAAGCGGCTCTTCGCGCCGCTCATGCACGCGAGCCGCGAGCCCTTCTGCCTGCTCGACAAGGACACGCTCTACGGCGCCTACAGCGCCGCGGCGATCGGCGCGCTGACCGGCGATCCGCACGATCGCGACAGCCCGCTTTTCATCGAGCATTTCCGCGATCCGGAGTATCGCTGTCTCCTCGATACCGCCGCGGACAATCTCGCGCTCGGCGTAAGCGTCGTGGTGGTCGCGCCGCTCACGCGCGAAGTGCGCGGCTCGCGGCTTTTCGATCGCGCGTGGCTCGGCATCGGCGAGGATGTGGAGATTCGCGTCGTGTGGGTGCAGGTGGATGAAGACGTGGCGCGCGAGCGCATCGTCGCGCGCGGCGATCCGAACGATGCGTACAAGCTCGCGCATTGGGAAGACTATCGGCAGCGGCTGTTCGTGCCGGACGCGGCGCTCGCGCAGACGCTCGTCATGTTCGACAACACCGCGCCGGACGATGCCGCGCGCGAGGCATTGCTCGCGCGCCTGCTGGCCTGATTACTGACTTAGGCCGCCGCGAGTTGCCGCGCCGTCGCCAGCGCGTTCGCGCCTTCGTACAGCTTGCCGAAGCGGTTGTTGAGGAACGCGTCGAGCGGCACCTGCTCCTGGCGCACGAAGCCGCGTTGCGGCAGCACGCCTTCGCGGAAGAGATCGAGTTCCGCGCAGATCGCGCCGGCGGTCGTGATCTGGATCGCACTCATCGGCACACCACACACGTCCTTCGCGAAGATCTTGCGCGTGAACACGTCCTGCACGAGCTGGCCGCGGCGCATGCCGGTGACGGTGACGAAGATCAACACGACATCCTGCGCCGTGGACGGCACCGCGCGCTTCAACATCGTCTTCAGACCGTCGCGGTCGGTGGACATGCGCAGATCGTCGAGCAGGAATTTCATCAGCTCGCGATGGCCGGGATAGCGCACCGACTTGTAATCGAGCGTCTCGACTTTGCCGGCGAGCGTTTCGCACAGCGTGCCGAGACCGCCCGACGTGTTGAAAGCCTCGTACTCGATGCCGTCGAGCGAGAAATGCTCGACGCCTTCGAGCGGCTGCACCCATTGCGTGCGGCCTTCGCGAATGGCTTCGCACGGCTGGCAGTACTCGTTGATGAGGCCGTCGATGCTCCACGTGAGGTTGTACTTCAGCGCATTCGTCGGAAACTCGGGCAGCGCGCCGACGCGCATCTTCACTTCGCGCACGTCGTCCAGACGCTTGGCCAGATCGTGCGCGACGATGCCGATGAAGCCCGGCGCGAGACCGCATTGCGGCATGAAGGCGAGTTCCGAATCGTCGGCGATCGCGCGGATCGCGTGCGTCGCGCGCACGTCTTCGGTCAGGTCGAAGTAATGCACGCCCGCCGCTTTCGCCGCCGACGCGACATTGATCGCGAGGTAGTAAGGCAGCGCGTTGACGAGCGCATCGAAGCCGATGAGCGCCTGGCGCAACGCGGGCGTATCGGCGGAATCGACACGGCGCGTCGGGATGCCCTGCGCATCGAGGAGCGCGAGCGCGTGTTCGTCACGATCGAACGCGACGACGTCGAAGTCCCCCGTTTCTCGCAGCAAATGCGCAATGCTCTGACCGATCAGTCCGGCGCCGACGAGGGCCACTTTCATATTCATCTCCTTTATGTGCGTTTGGGCCATAACCACTTACTCACACAGTTTAGGAGCGGGCGAATACTGATCCTAGACACAAAATGATGCGCTTCGACGATGAATTTCGTCATTTCGACGATGAAACGCGACGAATCGTCGTGCCCGGCCGCGATCAACCCGCGCGCTCACCCCGCGCGATCGATCTTCCGCGCCAGGATGATCGATGTCGTGGTCCGCTCGACGCCTTCCAGCGCGCCGATTTCGTCGAGCAGGTCGTTCAGCCGGTCGGGCGAATCGGCGCGCAGCCATGCGACGTAATCGAACTCGCCGCTCACCGCGCAGAGCAACTGGATCTCCGGCATGCGCGCGAAGCGCTTTTGCAGATCGCGGCCGTACTTCGGCGTGAGCTTGATGCCGACATACGCCTGAATGCTCGCATCGAGCACGTCCTGCCCGAGCCGCACGCCATAGCCCGCGATCACGTTGTTCTTTTCGAGCCGCGCGATGCGCGCGATCACCGTCGTGCGCGCGACGCCCAGTTGCCGCGCAAGGTTCGCGACGCTTTCGCGCGCGTTCATCTGCAAGAGCGCGATGAGATTGCGGTCGATGTCGTCGAGCTGATCGAGGCGCGGCGGTCTCATGCGGGTGTCGTCCTTGGCATTTTGCGTTTTGAGTTATGCGTTTTGAATGCCATCGGGCATTCCGCGTTTTGTGTTTTGCATTATCGCCGACCCGCGTGCCCGTCAGACGCCCAGCCGGGCCACCATGAAATCGACGAAGCTCGCGAGCTTGGGCGTCGCACGCGTATCGCGCGGATAGACGAGATGCACCGGCGAAGGCTTCGGCAGGAAGTCGTGCAGCACCGCGACGAGCGCGCCGCTCGCCAGTTCATCCTCCACAAGCGCGTGCGGCTGAAGCACCAGACCGAAGCCCGCGAGCGCGGCCTTCTTGAGCGCCTGGCCGTTGTTCGCCCGAAAGCGCGAGGACTGCGCGCGGCGGGCGAGCGTGGCGTCGTCTTCGCCTTCGAGCCGCCAGCCTGCTTCGCGCCCCTGATGCACGAAGCCGAGGCATTCGTGAGCGGCAAGATCCGCGGGCGTCGCAGGCGTGCCCGCGCGCGCGAGATAGCCGGGCGAAGCGCAGACGGTCATCGCGTAGGCTTTTAGCGGACGCGCGACGAAGCTCGAATCGGCGAGCGGACCGATGCGCACGGCTGCATCGAAACCTTCCTCGACAATATCGACCATGCGATTCGTGAGATCCAGTTCGACGCTGATCTGCCCGAACGCCGCGAGAAACTCGGTCACGGCGGGCGTCACGAACTGCACGCCGTACGTGAGCGGCACCGTCACGCGCAGCACGCCGCGCGGCGTTGCGCCCATCGCTTCGGCGAGCGAATCGGCGGCGTCGACTTCCGCGAGGATGCGGCGGCATCGCTCGTAATACGCGCGCCCGATCTCCGTCAGACTCTGACGGCGCGTCGTGCGCACGATGAGCCGCGCATCGAGCCGCGCCTCCAGCGCCTGAAGATGCTTGCCCGCCATCGGCGCGGAGATGGAAAAGCGCTCGGCGGCGGCGCTCAGGCTGCCCGCCTCGACGATGGCGACGAAGACCCGCATGCTCAACAAGGTATCCACTGCGTTATTTTCCAGAGACGTTTCGAATGTAAGCAGTTGTGGCAATGCGGGCGATTCCGCGTGCAATCGTGATACTAATATCCGCCGATGGCGTGCTCACGTCGCCTTACAGGCTGGCTTACGAAGCGCGCCGCTATTCCTTGCCGCTATTCCTTATCGATCGAAGGTAAATTCCGAATGAAAAGAACTCTCGTTGCACTGGCCGCGTTCTGCGCACTGAGCCCGGTATTCGCGCAAACGCAAGCGCCCGCTGCGGCATCGGCGGCCGCGGTACAGGCTGCGGCGTCCGCCCCCGCCGCCAACAAGCGCGAGGCGCGCGTCGAAGAGCGTATCGCGGAACTGCATTCGAGCCTCAAGATCACGCCGCAACAGGAAGCGCAGTGGTCGAAATTCGCCGACGTGATGCGCGACAACGGCCGCACGATGGCGGATCTGTATCGTCAGCGCATCGCGCAGCGCGACACCATGTCCGCGCTCGACGACATGAAGCAATACGAGCAGATCACGCAGGCGAACGCCGACGGCACCAAGCGTCTCGTCGAGGCTTTCGAGCCGCTTTACGCGAGCCTTTCGCCGGAGCAGAAGAAGCTGGCCGACACGAACTTCCGCGAGGATCACGGCAAGGCGCGGCAGCATCGCGCGCATCGCCGTTCGCATGCGGCAGGCGCCGACGCCGCGTCCACGACGAAGCCCTGAGCCGGGCACACGTCGCAGAGAGAACCCGCATCGCGATGCGGGTTTTTTTCTTTCGCCGGATGCAAAATGGCGCGAATGCCGTTACGATCCGGCACCGTCACTGCCACCGCCCTTCCCGATAGCACCATGCTCCATTTGTCCCAGCTCGATCTCGCCGCCGATCCCGCCGCATGCCGCGTCGTGAAAGACGAAGCCGTAACCGTCGAATTCGCCATGTCGGCAGGCGAGCTGATGAGCCTCGAAGGCCCGAACCGCTATGCGAGCGGCGATGCGATCGTCACCGGCAGCGGCGGCGAGCGCTGGGTTGTGTCGCGCGAACGCTTCGACGCCAAGTACGTGCCCGAAGGCGGCATCGCGCATGGCGACGCGGGCACGTATCGCAACCGGCCGAGCATCGTGCTCGCGAAGCAGATGCAGGAGCCTTTTTCGATTGCGCGATCCGCCGCGGGCGACATCCTCACCGGCGACGCAGGCGACTGGGTGATGCAGTACGCGCCCGGCGATTACGGCGTCGTCAAGGCGGCGCGCTTCGCCAGCGTCTACCGGAAGGCCTAGGCGAAGTCCTCGCCCATTTCGATTTCCACTTCGCGCGGCACGGTCTCGCCGTTCGCATACGTCTCTTCGAGCGATCCGAGCGTCGCTTCCACATACGCGCGCAGCACCGCGTAACTGCGCGCGTGCATGCGCGGCGGCATTGCCCGATAACGTGCGAGCGCGGCCGGATCGAAGCGCACGTCGATCGTGATGCGCCGCGCCGTCGCGCCGAAGCGCATCGCCACATAGTGAATCACGAGCGACGTGCGTCCCGCTTCGTCCCGGCGTTCGGCGAATTGCGTCTGCTCGGGAAAGAGATCGCAGATCACGTGCGCGAGCATGTCGATGTCCGCGCTCGGACAGTCGTATTGATAGTCGTCCATTCGATGTCGATAGTCGATTGAATCGCCGCTCAGGTGCGTTCAGGCCCCTTCGGGCGTACGCGCGGCGGCACGGCGATAGTAGCGCACGAGCGCAACCGCAACGATCACGCCGAGCACGAGATACACGGCGTCGGCGGCGATCAGCGGCACGAGCCGCGCCTGAAAGAGCGCGGCGGGCAAGCCGACGAGCGCATGGGCGGCCACGAGAAACGCCAGCGCATGACGCGAGCGCTCGCGCAGCATCTGCCACATCAGCGCGGAAAAGCCGAGTTGCAGCACGAAGGCGCTCGCGCGCTCGACGAGAAAAATGCCCGCCGATACGGGCGAAAGACTCAGCAGCACGAGATGGATCCGCGCGATGGCTTCGAGCGGCGCGTGCGCGAATTGCGCATCGAGCGTGCCGCGATTGGCAAGCACGGCGTAGACGATCCATTGCGCCTGGACGAACACGCCGACGATCCACGCCTCCGCCCCGCCATGCCCGATGCCGTATCCGAGCGCCGGACCGTGGCGATCGAGCGCGCCCGGCTCGCGCGAGACGAGCCATTTCATCGCGAGAAAGCGCCCGACCTCTTCGCACAGGCCCGCCGCGACCGCGCCGTAAATGACGAAGACCGCGGGATTCATCAGCCACGCGGATGTGACCGGGTTGCTCAGCATGAAGCCGTGCAGCGCGCGCTCGATGACCATCGCGAAGAGCGCGAACACGGCGATGCCGAGAATCGCCTCGCGCGGCGCGATGGAAAAGCGCGGCCGCAGCTTCCGGTACAGCACGACAGGCATGGCGGCGACGATGAGCGTCGCCACCGCGAGGCACAGCAAGGTCGAACCACTGACCATTCAGATTCCTTGTGATGCGTGTTGCTTGTCTCGTGCCGTCGATGCGCGCACGACCAGTTCGCCCGGCAGCAGGCATTCGCGCGCGGGCATCGCTGCGCCGCCGAGCCGTTCGTGGAGAAATTCGACCGCGCGCCGGCCGATATCGTACGTCGGCTGACGCACGGTTGTCATGCCGGCAAGCTGCGCCCATTCGGAATCGTCGATCGACATCAAGGCGACGCTCGCCTGCCAGTCCGGGCCGTGCCGCTCCTTGAGATGCACCGCGACGCGCAACGCCACCGGCCCGTTCGCCGCGAAGAGCGCGACCCGCCGGCCCGCCGCCTGCGCCGCCGTCACGCGCGTATCGAGCGCGGCGAGCGCGGGCGAGGCATCGGCGAGATCGATCACGAGCGTCGAGCCGCTTGCGCCGAGCGCCGCGACGGTCTCGCGAAACGCCGCTTCGCGCAGACGCCGCGAGCTGACGTGCGTGACGGGCTGCACGATGAACAGCAGCTCGTCGAACCCTTCATCGACGAGATGACGTGTCGCGAGTTGCACGGCGGCGGGATTGTCGAGCCCGACCATGTCGGTGATGAAGCCTTCCACGGAGCGATCGACGAGCACGACCGGAATGCCGCCTTGCGCGAAGCCTTGCAGCAGTTCTTCCTTCACCCCGAGCGCGTTGACGATGACGCCTTCGACGCGATACGTGGTGAGCAGTTGCAGATAGCGCCGCTCCATGTCGATTTCGTTGGCCGCGTGACAGATGAGCGGCATGTAGCCGAGCGCGTGGCACGCGGCTTCGACGCCTTGCAGCACTTCGACGGAATACGGATTGGTCAGGTCGGCGAGCAGCATGCCGATCAGGCGGTTACGGCCGCGCTTCAGCCCGCGCGCCATCTGATTCGGCCGGTAGTCGAGCTTCGCGATGGCCGCCTCGATACGCTCGCGCAGATCGGGCGACAGCACGCTCATCTCGCCGTTCAGATAGCGCGAGATGCTGGTCTTGCCGGTGCCGGCTTCGCGCGCGACATCGGTGATCGTCGCGCGGCGCGCACCGAATGCGACCGGGCGGTTGGTCAATGTGGGATCGTCGGACATAGTGGTCGTGGGCGCGCGCCTCGCGGTTAAGCGTGACGCGATGCCGTCGTTATCGTTCTCCTCGCATCGCATGTTAGCGCATGCGCGCGCCCGACCTTTTGCTTTTAGCGCGCAAGCACGTCGCGATTGACGATGTTCTGCGTGAGCGTGCCGTTCAGTGCGCCGATGAGATTTTCGGCGGCGTTGCGCGCCATTGCGTGCCGCGTTTCGTGCGTCGCCGAGCCGATATGCGGCAGCGCGACGACGTTCTTCATCGCGAGCAGCGGCGAATCGGCGGGCAGCGGTTCGGTCTCGAACACGTCGAGGCCCGCGCCGCGAATCGTGCCGTTCTTGAGGGCTTCGATGAGCGCGGCTTCGTCGACGGTCGGCCCGCGCGATGCGTTGATGAGTATCGCGCCCGGCTTCATTTTCCCGAGTTCGTTCGCGCCGATGAGATTGCGCGTTTCGGGCGTGAGCGGCACTTGCAGGCACACGAAATCGGATTGCGCGAGGAGTTCATCGAGTTCGACCCGCTTCGCGCCGTATTCCTTTTCCGCCTGCTCGTTCGCGCTGCGGTTGGTGTAGAGCACGTTCATGCGAAAGCCGAGCGCGGCGCGGCGCGCGACCGCTCCGCCGATGCGTCCCAGACCTACGATGCCGAGCGTCTTGCCTTGCACGTCGACGCCGAAGTTCGCTTCGCCGATGCTGGCTTTCCAGTTCCCTGCTTTCACCCATTCGGCGAGTTCGACGACGCGGCGCGCGCTCGCGAGGATCAGCGCGAAGACGGTGTCGGCGGTGGACTCGGTGAGCACATCGGGGGTGTGGGTGAGGACGATGCCGCGGCGCGTGAGGTCGGCGACGTCGAACTGGTCGAAGCCGACTGAGATCGTCGAGAGTGCTTTCAGGTTCGTTGCGCCTTCGAGCATGTCGGGGGAGATTTTTACGCTTGCACCGATGGCGCCGGTGGCGTGTTTTAGCGCCTCTACGAAGGCGGGTTTGTCGTTGGGGTCGACTTTGATCACTTCGGCGTGGGCGCGGAGGTAGGTTTCTACGTCGCTTGGTAAGGGTTTGTAGGCTACGATTTTTTTCATGGTTCGGGTGGGTTTGGGTTTTCGTGGAATCCTGATTTCGCGTCGCTCTATTAGCACTGCCCCTCCCCGGGGCGGGGGTAACTTTCTTTGCTGCTGCAAAGAAAGTCACCAAAGAAAGCAGCTTTTCAGGCCCGCGGTCACACGTAGTTTGACCACTTTTCTCCTCCTAGGTGACACTCGCCTAAAGAGTGCCCTCGAAGGACCAGTCGGGCTTGGATCGCGCACGGTCCGTCACATCGCACCACACAACAAACCGGTACAGCCATTTCAAGCTCCAGCCGCTTCGCGGCCGATGGGTCAATCGGGTACGCGAGTGCCTTCGTGTTCGCCGGTTTCCCTCGCATACCCCACGGCAGCGCGTAGCGCTGTGCCGAAGCTATTTCGTGCTGAACCAGTGTCCTTTGTGTACTGGCTTGTCGGACCGTGCGCGGTCCACGCCCAGCGCGGCAACGGGAACACTCGCTACTCTGGGTTCCATTCAGCCAATCGCCTGTGCCGCGGCCGGCGTGAAGTGCTTAGGCTGGGGAAAGCTGCTTTCTTTGCCTACTTTCTTTGCAGCAGCAAAGAAAGTAGGTGCCGCCCCGCACAGGGGCAGCGCAAATAGACCAACACGAAAACAAGCTTTCACGACCGAACAGCCACCCCAGCCCGCACAGAACCCTGCGGTTTAACCGCCAAAGTCAGCCAAACAGCCAACAACAACGCCACACTCATAAACACATAAGAGGCAGCCGGCGACCCCGTCGCCCCATTCAGATATCCAACGAAATAAGACCCGACAAACGACCCCAACGCCCCCATGCTATTGATAAGGGCCATCGCCCCCCCGGCGACATTCTTCGGCAATAACTCCGGCACGATCGCGAAGAACGGTCCATACGGCGCATACATCGCCGCACCGGCAATCACGAGCAACGTATAGGAAGCCCAGAAGTTCGTCGACCCGAGCAGATACGATCCCGCGAACGCCACCGCGCCGATCAGCAGGAACGGCCACACGAAAACCTTACGCGCCTGCAGCTTGTCGGAAGCCCACGAGGCCAGCAGCATCGCGATGGTCGCGGCCAGATAAGGCACCGCCGAAAGCCAGCCCGTCTCGACCATGCCGAGCGTCGAGCCGCTCTTCAGAATCGACGGCAGCCACAGCACGAAACCATACACGCCAATGCTCCAGCAAAAGTACTGCGCGCACAGCTTGATCACAGCCGGCGACTTGAACGCCTCGCGATAGTTCTTCACCGGCTTGATCGCCGCTTGCTCGGCACGCAGCGTCGCATCGAGATCGCGCTTTTCCTGATCCGACAGCCAGCTCACCTGCGCAGGCTTGTCCTTCACGATGAACCACCAGATCACCGCCCACACGACCGCGGGCAAGCCCTCCGCGATGAACATGTGACGCCAGCCGAACGAGTTCACGAGGTAGCCCGAGACGACCGACATCCACAGCACCGTCACCGGATTGCCGAGAATCAGGAACGTGTTCGCGCGTGAACGCTCGGACTTGGTGAACCAGTTCGCGATGAACACGAGCATCGCCGGCATCACCGCCGCCTCGACGACGCCGAGCACGAAGCGAATCGCCATCAGCGAAGGAATGTTGCTCACCATGCCCGTGAGCGTGGCGCACCCGCCCCACAGAATCAGGCTCCAGAACACGAGCTTCTTCACGCTGCGGCGCTCGGCGTAAATCGCGCCCGGAATCTGGAAGAAGAAGTAGCCGAGGAAGAACAGCGCGCCGATCAGCGACGACAAGCCCTTGCTGATGCCGAGATCCTGGTTGATGCCCGCAGCCGCGGCAAAGCCGTAGTTGGCGCGGTCGAGATACGCGAGGCTGTACGTGATGAAAACGATCGGCATGATCGCCCACCAGCGGCGCACCGCGAGCTTGGGAGTGGAAGATTGCATGGTTGTCTCCGAAGACATTTCGGTTGATCTCTCAGGTTCGCCCCTCGAAGGGCTGTGATTGATGTATTCGTCAGGCCAGATCGAACGCGGTTTTGACCGTCTTGTCGCTGGAATCCTGTGCTTCGAGCAGATCGAGCGCGGCGCGCGTCGGCAGCCCTTCGCTGTCGCCGATCACCTGAATCGCCAGCGCGCCGATGCGGTTGCCGCGCGCGATCGCATGACGCACGTCGCGGCCTTCCAGCAGCGCGCTCACGACGCCGACCGCGAAGCCATCGCCCGCGCCGACCGTATCGACGACGTTCTCGACCGGCACGCCCGGCACGATGCCCGCGTCGCCATCGACGGTGCGGAAATACGCGCCGTGCGCACCCAGCTTCACGACCACGCCTTTCGCGCCACGGTCGAGATAGAACGCGGCGATGTCTTCGGGCTTCGCGTAGCCGGTGAGCGTCAGGCCCTCGGACACACCCGGCAGCACCCAGTCGGCCAGCGCGGCGAGCGCGTTGAGCGATTCGGCCATCGCCTCGCGCGACGGCCAGAGCGTCGGGCGCAGGTTCGGGTCGAACGAGATCGTCTTGCCTGCCGCACGCATTTCGCGCGCCATGTGGAACGCGAGCTCGCGCGAACTCGCCGAAATCGCGGGCGCGACGCCCGTCAGATGCAGATGACGCGCGCCGAGCACGTAATCCGCGGCGTAATCGTCGAGCGACAGATGGCTCGCGGCCGAGCCACGGCGGAAATATTCGACCGCCGGATCGCTGCCGTCGTCGCATTTGCCCTTTAGCTGGAAGCCGGTCGGATAGCGCTCGTCGATAGTCACGCGGCGCGCATCGATGCCTTCGGCGGCGAGCACGTCGAGCACGTAGCGGCCGAACGAATCGTTGCCGACGCGGCTCATCCAGCCCACCTTGAAGCCGAGACGCGAAAGGCCGATCGCGACGTTCAGATCCGCGCCCGCGACGCGCTTCGTGAATTGAGCGGCCTTCGCGAGATCGCCGGTTTCGGCGGCGACGAACATCGTCATCGCTTCGCCGTAGGTGACGATATCGAGAGCGTGAGGCTTGGCTTGCATGTCGAGTCCTTGCAATTGAATGCTGAATGCTTGATGCGTAATTCAGAATGCCGCGATGCGCGCGACCTGGCGCGCCGCGTCCGCGTCGAGCGAGACGTCGACGCCGGGAATGAACGGATATTCGATGCCGCGCGGCACATCGTTCGGCAACTGCGAAAGCAGCGTCGCGAAGCGCGCGTCGCCGTTCGCGGGCGCGGCGGCGAAACGGCGCGCGCCCTCGCCCATCACGGCCTTGCAATGCACGTAGGCGACGTGCCGCGAAAGGCGCTTCGCCGCGTCGAGCGGGTCTTGCTCCGCCCAATGCCAGTTGCCGGTGTCGAACGTCATCGCGAGGCCGCTTGATTCCGGCAGCGCGGCGAACAGCGCTTCGAACGCGCCGATCGTGCCGCCCGCCTTCAGTTGCCCGTTCTCGACGACCACGCGCGCTTTTGATGCGGCGATGCCCGACATCAAGCGATCGAGCGTGACGGCGTCGGTCGCGACCGCGCTTTCGGTGCCGCCCAGTTGCAGCTTCACGATGCGCGCGCCCAGCGCCGCCGCCTCGTCGATACCGAGACGCAGCGCGTCGCTATCGAGCGCGCCGTCGTCGCGAAACAAGGTCGCGGGCGTCGAATAGACAGCCCATGCGCCCTGCGCGCGAATATGCGCGCCGAGTCGCGCGAGCGCTTCGGGCTGGGCATCGGTTTCGTCGGCGAACAGTTCGCGGCGCACTTCGAAACCATCGGCGCCGGCACGTGCGGCGGCTTGCGCCCAGACCGCGTGGCCGTCGCGACGGATCGCATCCGCGCCGAAGGCGCTTGCGACGATTACGACTGCCGCGCGCTGTACTTCGCTCGAAGAGACTGTCATCTGATTTGCTCGCTTTTTGCCGCCGTTCCGGCCCCAAACAACATATGGAACCGGTTCCATTTACGATTTTCAAAAAGGACGCCGCAGCGCCCTGTTGAGAACGAATGGTGCGTCAGACCGGCGTCCGCACGCCATAGTGGAATTCCCTAGCCGAGCGCGCCCGGCTCCTCGCACAGTTCGAGAAAGCGCGCCGCGGCGCGCGATGGCGTCGCGGCATGCGGCAACAGGATCGAAAAACGGCGTGTAAATGGCGCCGGCGCGATGCGCACGCGCCTGAGCGCGCTGTCCTCGTGGCGGATCGACATCGCCGAAACGAAGCCGATGCCCATGCCGGCGCGCACCGCTTCCTTCACGCCCTCGACGCCCGCGATTTCGAGCGCGACACGCATCGGCACGTCGACGTCCGCGAACGCGCGCTCGACGATCTGCCGCACGCCCGAGCCGGGCTCGCGCAGCACGAGCTTGTGCTCGCCGAGCGCGTCGAGCGTGACGGCCTCGCGGCCATCGGCAAGCGGATGGCCGTTCGGCAGGATCGCGACGATTTCGTCCTCGCGCCAGGACGTGACCGTCGTGCCGAGCGGCAGATCATGGCCCGGCGCGCCCTCGACGAGCGCAATATCGAGCGAGCCGAGCGCGGCGACGATGTCCGCCGTATTGCCGTCGATGGTGGTCACGACGACGTCCGGAAAAAGCCGGTGAAACGCCGCGATCAGATACGGCAGCAGATAGCTCGCGGGCGTCGTGCTCGCGCCGATGCGCAGCGTGCCGCGCTCCAGCCCGCGCAGCGCGTCGCGCAGCGCATGCGCCTGGCGAAAATTCTCGCGCAGACGCTCCGCGTGACCGAGCAGTTGTTCACCGGCGGCGGTCAGACGCACGCCGCGGCCATCGCGCTGATAAAGCGGCTCGCCGAATTCTTCCTGCAAAAGCCGCAACTGGCCCGACACCGCCGGCTGCGACAGATGCAACGCCACGGCCGCGCGGCTGATGTTGCCGTGTTCCGCGACGGTGGCAAAGGTTATCAGTTGTTCCGGGGTCATAAATCGCAAATATCAGTTTATCCGATACTTCACATTCTAAATCACGATTTTTCATATTCATATATCGAGAATAGGATTAGCCCATCGATCCTCCAACTTACCAACGGGTTCATCCATGTCTACGGTACAGTCCGCCCATTCCCTGGCGCCCGCCGCGTCCTCCACGCGCGGACAGCTCAACGGCATTCTTTTCGTCGCGTTGTTCGCCGCGGCCGTCACCCGGCTCGCCGCCGTGCCCGCCGTCGCCGGACTGGGCATCAGCCCGCTGATCGTCGGCATCGTCGCGGGCGCGATCTATGGCAACGCGCTGCGTCACGGTATGCCCGATAGCTGGGCCGCCGGCGTCAACTTTTCGGCGCGCAAGCTGCTGCGCATCGCGGTCGCGTTCTTCGGGCTGCGCGTGAGTCTTCAGGAAATCGCGCAAGTTGGCGTGTCGGGCTTCACGGTGTCGGTGCTCGTCGTCGTGAGCACGCTCGTGATCGGTACGTGGGCCGGCATGAAGCTGATGAAGCTCGACCGCGACACCGCCCTGCTCACGGCGGCGGGCAGCGCGATCTGCGGCGCGGCGGCCGTGCTCGCGTTCGAATCGACCCTGCAGTCGAAGCCGCACAAGAGCGCGATGGCGGTCGGCAGCGTCGTACTGTTCGGCACGCTCTCGATGTTCCTCTACCCGCTCGCGCTCAACGCCGGCTGGCTGCATCTCGATACGCTCGGCGCGGGCCTCTTTTTCGGCGGCACGATTCACGAAGTGGCGCAGGTCGTCGGCGCGGCGAGCAACGTGAGCCCGGAAGCCACGCATATCGCCACCATCGTGAAGATGACGCGCGTGATGCTGCTCGTGCCCGTGCTGCTCGTGGTCGGTTTCTGGATCAGCCGTTCGCGTAGCGAAGGCGCAGCGCAAGGCAAGGGCAAGATCGCGGTGCCCTGGTTCGCGCTCGGTTTCCTCGCGCTTGTCATCGTGAACTCGCTGCATATCCTTCCCGATGCCGCCACCAGCACCATCAACACGCTCGATACGTTTGCCCTCACGATGGCCATGACCGCGCTCGGCATGGAAACGCGCATCGCGCAGATCCGCCAAGCCGGCCCGCGGGCCCTTGCCACCGGCGCGATCCTGTATGCGTGGCTCGTCGGCGGCGGTCTTGCCATCACGCTCGGCGTGGAAAAGCTGTTCGGCTGACCGATGCACTGAAGCACTGAAGCACCCATCGCGCGAATACCCCATTCGCGCGATAACGCTTTGAAGGAGCACTCATGGAACACGGCACTCGCACCCAGAACGAGAAGCTCGATGTCAAGACCACGACGTGCTACATGTGCGCATGCCGCTGCGGCATCCGCGTGCATCTGCGCGACGGCGAAGTCCGCTACATCGACGGCAATCCGAACCATCCGCTCAACCAGGGCGTGATCTGCGCGAAGGGCGCGTCGGGCATCATGAAGCAGTACTCGCCCGCGCGCCTCACGCAGCCGCTCATGCGCAAGAAGGACGCGCTGCGCGGCGAAGCGCAGTTCGAGCCGGTGTCGTGGGACGTCGCGCTCGACATGCTCGAAAAACGGCTCGCGCATCTGCGCGCGACCGACCCGAAGCGGTTCGCGCTCTTCACGGGCCGCGATCAGATGCAGGCGCTGACCGGCCTCTTCGCGAAAAATTTCGGCACGCCCAACTACGCCGCGCACGGCGGCTTCTGCTCCGCGAACATGGCCGCGGGCATGATCTACACCATCGGCGGATCGTTCTGGGAATTCGGCGGCCCCGACCTGGACCGCGCGAAGCTCTTCTTCATGATCGGCACGGCGGAGGATCATCATTCGAATCCGCTCAAGATCGCCCTGTCCAAGTTCAAGCGCGCGGGCGGACGCTTCATCGCGATCAATCCGATCCGCACGGGCTACGCGGCGATTGCGGACGAATGGGTGCCGATCCGCCCCGGCACCGACGGCGCGCTCTTCATGGCGCTGATCCACGAGCTCATCGCCGCCGACGCCTACGATCACGAGTTCGTCACGCGCTACACGAACGCGGCGGAATTGCTCGACATGAACGAATCGAGCGAGACGTTCGGGCTGTTCGTGAAAGACGGCAACGCGCCCGAGTCGAACGCGCTCTTTCCGCAGAATCATCTTTGGTGGGACAAGAAGACGAATCGCGCGGTCGCGCATCATGCCGACGATACCGAACCCGCGCTCGACGGACGCTACACGCTTCCCGACGGCACGCCCGTCACGCCTTCCTTCGCCTTGCTGCGCGAGCAGGTCGCGTCGTGCACGCCCGAATGGGCGGCGGAGATCACCGGCATTCCCGCCGCGACGATCCAGCGCCTCGCCGCCGAAATGATCCAGGCGGGCCGCGATCACAAGATCACGCTGCCGATCGAATGGACCGACGCATGGGGCAAGAAACACGCGACGGTCACGGGCAACCCGATCGCCTTTCATGCGATGCGCGGACTCGCCGCGCACTCGAACGGCTTCCAGTCGATCCGCGCGCTCGCGGTGCTGATGTCGCTGCTCGGCACCATCGACAGGCCCGGCGGCTTCCGGCACAAGTCGCCGTTTCCGCGCGCGGCGCCGCCCTCCGCGAAACCGCCGAATCATCCCGATCAGGTGAAGCCGAACACGCCGCTCGCAAGCGGCCCGCTCGGCTGGCCCGCCGCGCCCGAAGATCTCTTCATTCACGACGACGGCACGCCTGCGCGCATCGACAAGGCGTTCTCGTGGGAGTATCCGCTCGCGGTGCACGGCGTGATGCACAGCGTGATCACGAACGCGTGGCGCGGCGATCCGTACACCATCGACACGTTGATGATCTTCATGGCCAACATGGCCTGGAATTCGTCGATGAACACGATGGAAGTGCGCAAGATGCTCGCCGACCGCCACGACAACGGCGAGTACAAGATCCCGTTTATCGTCGTGTGCGATGCGTTCCAGTCGGAGATGACCGCGTTCGCCGATCTCATCCTGCCCGACACGACCTATCTCGAACGTCACGACGCCATGTCGATGCTCGATCGCCCGATCTCCGAGTTCGACGGTCCCGTCGATTCGGTGCGCGTGCCGGTCGTGCCGCGCACGGGCGAATGCCGGCCGTTTCAGGAAGTGCTGGTCGAGCTCGGCAGCCGGCTCAAGCTGCCCGCGTTCACCACGCCCGACGGCGCGCGCAAGTATCGCGACTATCCGGATTTCATCGTCAACCATCAGACCGCGCCGGGTTCGGGCGTCGGCTTTCTGATCGGCTGGCGCGGCAAGGACGGCCGTGACGCGCTCGTCGGCGAGCCGAACCCGAATCAGTGGGAAGAGTACGCGAAGCACGACTGCGTCTATCACTACACGCTGCCCGAAGAACTGCAATACATGCGCGGCCAGAACGGACCGTATCTGCAATTCGCCGTCGACAAGGGCTTTCGCAAGTTCGATACGCCGATCCTCATCCAGCTCTATTCGGACGTGATGCAGAAGTTCCGGCTCGCCGCGCAAGGCCGCACGAAAGGCCGGCAGCCGCCGGATCATCTGCGTGCGCGCATCGAGCAGTATTTCGATCCGCTGCCGTTCTGGTATGCCCCGCTCGAACTCGAGACGACCGATCTCGCGCAGTTTCCGCTCGCGGCCGTCACGCAGCGCCCGATGGCCATGTATCACTCGTGGGACTCGCAAAACGCGTGGCTGCGGCAGATTCACGGCGAAAACCTGCTGTACATGAATCCGCGCATGGCGAAGGCGAACGGCATCGAGGATGGCGGCTGGATCTACGTCGAATCGCAATGGGGCAAGGTGCGCTGCATGGCGCGTTACAGCGAGACCGTCGAGCCGGGCACGGTCTGGACGTGGAACGCGATCGGCAAGGCGGCGGGCGCGTGGAGCCTCGGCCCCAACGCCAACGAATCGCAGCGCGGCTTTCTGCTCAATCACCTCATCACGGACGAGATTCCGGATGCTTCGCGCGAAGGCGCGCGCTTCTCGAACTCGGACCCGATCACGGGACAGGCCGCGTGGTACGACGTGCGCGTGCGCGTCTATCCCGCTGAAAGCGATGCGCGCCACACGCTGCCGCAATTCGCGCCGATGCCGCCCCCGCCCGGCATGGCAGGTTCGATTCAACGCGTCGTGCAGACCTACTTCGCCGGGCGCGGCGAATTCGCGGCGCGATTGCGCAACGCCGTCAAGCGAAACACGAACGACTGAAGGAGACCGACATGACCCAGATGGCCCTCGTGATCGATTTGAACGTGTGCGTCGGATGCCACGCCTGCGTGACGAGCTGCAAGGAGTGGAACACGTCCGGCGAAGCGGGCAGTCTCGCGGACCAGCGCCCTTACGACGCCGATCCGTCCGGCACCTTCTTCAACCGCGTGCAGACGTATGAAGCCGGCGAATTTCCGCTCGCCGATACGATCCACTTTCCGAAGTCGTGTCTGCACTGCGAAGACCCGCCGTGCGTGCCCGTCTGTCCGACCGGCGCGAGCTACAAGCGCAAGGAAGACGGGCTCGTGCTCGTGGATTTCGACAAGTGCATCGGCTGCAAGTACTGCGCGTGGGCGTGCCCTTACGGCGCGCGCGAACTCGACGAAGCGCGCCAGGAAATGACCAAGTGCACGCTGTGCGCCGACCGCATCTACAACGAGGCGCTGCCCGAGCGCGATCGCAAGCCCGCATGCGTGCTTGCGTGCCCGACATCGGCGCGGCTTTTCGGCGATATCCACGATCCGGAGTCGGTCGTGTCGAAGGCGATCGAGGAACGCGGCGGCTATCAGTTGATGCCCGAATGGGAGACGCGGCCCGCGAATCATTATTTGCCGCGCCGGCCGGTGAATGCGTGCAGTGGCGACAGCCAGTGCGGCTGCCATGACAACGACACGGCAGCGCACGGCGATCTCAATCTCGCGGCGATGGCCGTGCGCGTCTGACTTTCATCGGAGCTCGAACATGAAACCCGCGTTTTCCGTCGTGTTTCTCACGACACTGAGCGGCGCCGCGCAAGGCTTGCTGATCGCGCTCGTGGGCGTCGAGGCACTCGCGAAGCTCGGCCTCGTCGCCGCGCCCTCGCAGATGTTCTTCGTCGCTGGCGCGGCGTTGTCCGTCGTGCTGGGGGGCCTTGGGCTCGTCGCTTCGTTTTTCCATCTCGGGCATCCGGAGCGCGCGTGGCGCGCCATCGCGATGTGGCGCACGTCGTGGCTTTCGCGCGAATGCCTGTGCCTGCCCGTGTTTCTCGCATGCGGCGCGGCGTATGGCGTGGCGCACTGGTTCGGTTCGCCGTGGTCGCTTGCCGTCGGCGTGGCGGGCGTGCTGGCATCGGCGGCGCTTTTCGTGTGCACCGCGATGATCTACGCGTGCCTGCGCTTTCTTCAGGAATGGGCGACGCCGCTCACGATGGTCAACTTCGTGCTGCTCGGCTGCGCCTCCGGATTCACGCTCGCAACGGCTTGCGCCGCGTGGCTTGCGCCATCGCTCGCGGCGGGACTCGCGGCCTGTGCGTGCGCACTGACGCTCGCGGGCTGCATCTCGCGCGTGGCGTCGCTACGGCGCAATGCGCGTCTGCGTCCGAAGTCCACCGTGCAGAGCGCGACGGGCATCAAAGGGCCGAACGTCGTGCAGAAATCGCGCGGCTTCACGGCGGGCGCGTTCAATCTGCGCGAGTTCTTCCACGGACGATCGGCCGAAGCGATCGCGCGCATCAAGTGGACGTTTCTCGTCGGCGCGTTCGGCGTGCCCTTCGTGCTGATGGTGCTCGGGATCGGCGCGCAATCGGTCGCGCTGTTCTGCCTTGCGTGCGTCACGCAATACCTGGGGCTCGTCGCCGAGCGATGGTTCTTCTTCGCCGAAGCGCGGCATCCGCAGAATATCTACTACGCGCGCGCTTCGTGAAACTCGCTAGAGCGCGTCAGACGGCTAGCTTCAACGCCTGATCGAAGTCGGCGATGAGATCGTCGATATCTTCGATGCCCGCGGACAGGCGCAGCATGCCGTCGGAAATGCCCATCGACTTGCGCACCTCGGGGCCGGCCTCATAGAAGATCGTCGGCGCGACGGGGATGATCAGCGTGCGCGTGTCGCCGAGGCCCGTCGCCTTGACGGGCAATTGCAGCGCGTTCACGACGTCGATCATGCGTTCGGCGTTGCGCAGTTCGAACGACAGCAGCCACGACGCGCCCTTGAACAGCGCCTGCGCGATCTCGTACTGGGGATGACTCTTCAGGCCCGGATAGAACACATGGCCGATGGCCTCGTGCTTTTCCAGAAACTGCGCCAGCGCGAGCGCGTTCTCGCTGCATTTCGCGACGCGCAGCGCGAGCGTTTCCGCGCCCATCGCGATGGAGTGCGCCTGCTCCGACGACAGCGCCGCGCCCATGTCGCGCAGCCCTTTCTTGCGGATCTGCAACAGCCCCTGCTCTTTCGACGCCGAACGGCGATACTCGTCGGCGATATTCGGATACGCGCTCCAGTCGAAGAGACCCGTGTCCGTCACCGCCCCGCCGAGCGCCGCGCCATGACCGGCGATGGTCTTCGTCAGCGAATTGAGGACGAGACTCGCGCCGACCGCTTTCGGCTTGAAGAGCGCAGGCGACGTGATGGTGTTGTCGACGACATACGCGAGGCCGCGCGCGCGGCACAGCTCGCCGATGCCTTCGAGGTCGGGAATCTGCGTGCCCGGATTCGCGATGGTCTCGACGAACACCATGCGCGTGTTCGGCTGGATCGCGTTCGCAACGTTCTCGGCGGAGGTGGCATCGACCATCGTCACGTCGATGCCGAGCGTGCGCAGCGTGCCGAAGAGGCTATTCGTGTTGCCGAACACATAGCGGCTCGACACGAGATGATCGCCCGCGCGCAGCAAGGTGAGAAAGATCGCCGACAGACCCGCCATGCCGGTGCTGAAGCAGATCGATCCGACGCCCTCTTCGAGGCGCGTGATCTTGCGTTCGAGCGCGGCCGTGGTGGGCGTGCCCTGGCGCGCGTAGTTGAAGCCGCCCTTCTTCGTGCCCTGAAACACGCCGATCAGATCTTCGACGCGCTCGAATCCGTACTGCACCGACGTGTGAATGGCCTGACGCACGCCGCCGTGCTCCACGCCCGTGGTTCTGTCGCCGTGAACGATGCCTGTGGTGAAGCCAAGCTTTTCCATCCCATCTCCGCTACGTGTCGATACGCAAAACATCGATTTTGCCCGATTTTCTGACGGATACGTGTCTATCCCGCGTCGCCGCGATGCGGGAATGCGTGTTGCTCGCCCGTGCGGTATTTGCGCTATCAGTAACAAGCGCACTCTTTCGGAGACCCCTTTCTCATGGCTTACGAACTTTATTACTGGGATGGCTTGCAGGGCCGCGGCGAATTCGTGCGGCTCGCGCTGGAAGACGCGGGCGCGGAATATATCGACGTCGCGCGCGAATCGAAGAAAAGCGGTTACGGCATGGACGCAATGATGAAAGTCCTGAACAGCAAGACCGAGCCGCACATTCCTTTCGCCCCGCCGTTTCTGAAAGACGGCGAGCTGATCGTGCCGCACGTCGCGAACATTCTGCTGTATCTCGGACCGAAGCTGAAGCTCGAGCCAAAAGACGAAGGCCTGCGCTACGTCGCGCACGGCTTGCAGTTGACCATCGCCGATTTCGTCGCGGAAGTGCACGACACGCATCATCCGCTCGCAACCGATCTTTATTACGAGGATCAGAAAGACGCCGCGAAAATCCGCACGCAGAATTTTCTCGACAAGCGCGTGCCCAAATTCATGCATTACTTCGAGCGCGTGCTGAAGCAGAATCCGCATGGTCCGGCGCAGATGGTCGGCGAGGCGGCGAGTTACGTCGATCTCTCGATCTTTCAGATCGTCGAGGGCTTGCACTACGCTTTCCCACGCGCGACGAAGAAGTTCGGCAAGCAGTATCCGCACGTGAGCGCGCTGCACGATGCGGTGCTGCAAAGGCCGAACATCGCGGCTTATGTCGATTCGGAACGGCGTATCCCGTTCAACGAATCGGGCATTTTCAGGCACTATCCCGAACTCGATCAGGACGCTTGACGCCTGTTCGAAGCCTCAACGCAAACCAGGAGCCAGCATGGTAGAAACGATTCCTTCCTTCGGTCTCGGCACGTTCCGCGTCGATGCAGCGAAGACCACGAACGCCGTGAAGAGCGCATTGCAGATCGGCTATCGGCATATCGACACCGCGCAGTTCTACAACAACGAGGCGGCCGTCGGTCAGGGCGTGCGCGACTCGGGCGTGCCGCGCGACGATATCTGGATCACGACGAAAGTCTGGTGGGAGCGGCTTTCGCGCGATGCGCTCATCGCGAGTCTCAAGGACAGCCACGCGAAGCTCGATATCGGCACCCTCGATATCGCGCTCGTGCACTGGCCGTCGCCCGATCGCGCAGTGCCCATCGCCGAAACGCTCGCGGCGCTGCAGGAAGCGCAGAAGCTCGGCCTGATCCGTCATTACGGCGTGTCGAATTTCACCGCGCCGCTGCTCGAAGAAGCGTTGAACGCGCCCGGCGGCAAGGAGATCGTCACGAATCAGATCGAGGTGAGCCCGTTCCTCGCGAACCGCAAGCTCGTCGAAGCGACGCAGCAGCTCGGCGTCAAGGTGACGGCGTACATGCCGCTCGGCGAAGGTCGCGCGCACACGGACCCGACGCTTAAGGCGATCGCTGAGAAGCATGGCGCGACGCCCGCGCAGGTGACGTTCGCATGGCTGTTGTCGCGGGACATCGTGGTGCTGTCGGCCTCGACGAATCCGGCGCATCAGCAAAGCAACTGGGACGCGCAAAAACTCAGGCTCGACGCCGGCGATATCGCAAAGATCGACGCGCTCGACGAAGGCAAGCGCAACGCGAATCCACCGTTCGCGCCGCAGTGGTGAGACGCGAACGCTGCGCACTGCATCGCACGCAGCCCGGCTGGCGCCGGGCTTTTTTTCGTCTGCACAACCGCCTTGCAATGCTATCCTTGCGAGTCGCTTATTCCATTTGCTTCTAAGCTATCCACGATTTCGCAAAAGTGCTTTCATTCCTGCTCAAGCTCCGTACACGCGCCCAACGGCTCTTCCGTCTGTCGGACTCGCATACGATGCTCGTCTGGGCGGTCGTCGTCGGCGTGGCCGGGGCTTTCGCGACCTCCCTCTTCCGCGAAGGCATCGAGTTATTGCAACGGCTTTTCGGCAATCATTCGGAAGGCCTCGTTGCGCTCGCGCAGACCTTGCCCTGGCCCGCGCGCATCGCATTGCCGGCAGTGGGCGGGCTCGTCGCGGGCGGCTGCCTGCTGATCGCGCGCAAACGCGCCAGCAAGCACGCGAACACGGACTATATGGAAGCCGTCACCATCGGCGATGGCGTCGTGCCCGTCTGGCAGAGCTTCTGGCGCAGCCTGTCCTCGCTCATCACGATTTCGAGCGGCGGCTCGATCGGCCGCGAAGGCTCGATGGTTCAGCTCGCCGCGCTCGCCTCGTCGCTCATCGGACGCTGGGTCCACTTCGATCCGCCGCGCCTGCGGCTGCTCGTCGCATGCGGCGCGGCGGCGGGGATCACGTCGGCGTACAACGCGCCGATCGCGGGCGCGTTCTTCGTCACCGAACTGGTGCTCGGCTCGATGGCGATGGAAAGCTTCGGCCCCATCGTCGTCTCGTCGGTCGTCGCCAATATCACGATGCGCGAATTCGCGGGCTACAAGCCGCCGTACGAGATGCCGGTGTTCCCGGCCGTCACGGGCATCGAAATACTGCTCTTCGTCGTGCTCGGCCTACTGTGCGGCGTGCTCGCGCCGCATTTCCTGCGGCTGCTCGCGGCATCGAAAAAACGCTTCTCGACGCTGCCCCTGCCCTTGCCGGTGCGCCTCGCGCTCGGCGGCCTGATCGTCGGCGTGATCTCGGTCTGGTGGCCCGAAGTCTGGGGCAACGGCTATGAAGTCGTGAACTCGCTGCTGCACGAGCCGTGGGCGTGGACCACGCTGCTCGTCGTGCTGGTCTTCAAGATCATCGCGACGGCGGCCACGGCGGGCTCGGGCGCCGTCGGCGGTATTTTCACGCCGACGCTTTTCGTCGGCGCGGTGCTCGGCTGTCTCTTCGGCATCGGCGTGCATGCGATCTTCCCGCAATACACGTCCGCGCCCTTCGCCTACGCAATGGTCGGCATGGGCGCGTTTCTCGCCGCCGCCACGCACGCGCCGCTCATGGCGATCCTGATGATCTTCGAGATGACGCTGTCCTATCAGGTCATGCTGCCGCTGATGCTCTCGTGCGTGATCGCGTATTTCATCGCGCGCACCTCGGAGCAGACGTCGATGTACGAAGTCACGCTGCGCCGCAATCGTGAGGAGAAAGAACGCCTGCGGCTCGCCGCGACGCAGATGCGCGAGCTCGTCAAACCCGCCGATACCGTCGTGCCGCTCACGGCGGACATCAAGGACATGACGCGCGTGTTCCTCGAATATCCGGTGAAGTATCTTTATGTCGTCGATGAAGCGGAGCGTTTTCGCGGCGTCGTCGCGCTGAAGGACATCACGTCCGATCTGCTCGACGAGCAGGACACGAAAACCAAAACCGCGGCGGACTATCTTCAGCCGCAATTCGACGTGCTCACGCCCGACATGTCGCTCGGCGAAGCGTTGCAGCATTTCCTCGCGTTCCAGGGCGAGCGGCTGCCGGTGATCGAAAAAAAGACGCAGCCGCTCCTGCTCGGCGTCGTGTACAAAACCTCGCTTCTGGACGCATACTTCCGTTTGAATCCGACCTCGCGCTGAATCTGCGCAGCCGTGCAATTTCGCGGCGCGCAGGCCGCTTTGCGATCGCCTTTCGGGCGAGTTCGGACGACTTCACATTTCACTCGAAGTGTTTCCGCGCGACGCCCGCTCGTCGCGCCCGTGCATGCATCGCCCTGACGGGCCGCGTGCACGGCGGGCAGTGCAGAAGATTATCGGCATAGGCTTTGCTTGATGCTTCTCGCTGCCTGACAGAGGAGGGGTTGCCCGATGAAGACCTCAACGTTGTTGTCGATGGCGCTGGTTTCGGTGTCGTGTTACGCCGCGCCGCTGCACACGGGTTCGACGGACGAACCCACCGCCAACGCCGCCGCGATTCGCGCCGCGTTGCGCGTGAACGCCGCGCCCGTTTCGCCGCCCGCGCCGGAAATCTCCGCGCAGGATCTCGATCACGCCCGCTGGCGTCACGTGCCGATGCCGAAGTCGCGCGCGCCGAGCCACGGCATGGCGAGCCAGCGAATCCAGGTGCAGACCTGACACCCTCCTCTTTCGCACTTCGACACGGGACTCCGAATGACCGACACGCACGCAAAACACGCCTTGAATGACGAGCCGATCGACGACGAGATCGCCCAGGTGCTGCGCACCGTCAGGTACCCGGCCAACAAGGATGCGATCGTCGATGCGGCGCGCGCGGCGGGCGTCTCCAACGACGTCATCACGCTGTTCGACGGCCTGCCCGAGCAGGACTACCGCGACGCGGATTCGGTCGAGCAGTTGCTGGGCAGCAATGGCGCATCGGGGCTATCGATCTGAACCCGGCGGGTTATCCCCAGCGGATGGGGAGCACTCTGTTGAAAAGTCGCTGAAAACTGGCGCACACCCCTGATTTGCAAGAGAAAACCGCCGCTGCCTCGCAGCGCGGCGTCGCCCGGGCCATTCGCGTTCAGCGCGCACCCCAACTTCGTTTCGGATCACGCGCTTGCTTGCGGATAAGTTATCCCCAGGCAATGGGGAAAGGCCTGTGGAAATCGCCTGAGTGTCTCAAGCAGTTTCTTGATTTCGCGGCGAAATCCCCGTGCGATGCGGATCGCGTCACTTGCCACGCTCGCGCCATGCCGTGACACGATGCCCGAGTTATCCACAATTTCTGTGGACAGCTTTGTTGAGAAGGCCATCAACATGCGACTTAAGTGCTTGATGAATAAGCATTTGTCAGACGCGATGGGCTTCTCAGCTTCCCTTGTACGCCGCGCCGCTCGCCGCCGCCGGCGCAGTCGGCTTCTTCGTCGCCTTGTCGGCCGCCCCGCCCGCCGCCGCGTCCGACGACATATAAGCCGGCGCGGCCTTCGCCTTCTGCTTCTGGCCGGCCGGCGGCGCGGTCGGTGCACGGCTGATGTCGGCGAGCATCTGCTGGCACGGCAGCGGCTTGTTGTTGCTCGGCGCGATGAGCGGAATCAGCGCGGCGAACGGGTTGATGAGACCCAGCCCCACCGCTGCAGCGCCGCGCAGCGCGAGCACCGGGCTCACGCCGACGTGCGGATCCTTGAACGTGCCCTTCACATACAGCGGCGAGCGCAGCGAGAAGATGCGCAGGCCCTTCGTATGCGGATGGACGCCGAGATCCATGTCCTCCGTCTTCAGATTGATCGTGCCATCGACGTTGATGACGGCATCGTCGGTATCGAGCGCGAAGACGCGCGAATCGAGCACGCCGTCCGTGACGACGAAATCCGCCGCCGCGCAGTTGATGTTCACGTCGCGCTTGCCGAAGAGCTTCTCGTACACGACGTTCGCCACGTTCAGCCCCGCCGCCTCCATGTACAGGCGGCTCACGGTGCCCTCGGTGATGAGCGCCTTCACCTCGCCGTTCGACGAAGCCGCGAGCGCCGCGGGTGAATTGCCGGTCGCGGAGAGCGCGGCGTCGCCGTTGATTTCGCCGAGCGCGGACTGCATCGTCTTGACGGTCGGGAACAGTTGCTTGAGCTTCAGATGCCGCGCCTGCGCAGAGACACGGCCCTTGAGCGGCGCGACGCTGCCGTCGAGATGGATGTTCGACGCCATCGTGCCGCCCGCCACGCCGAACTTGAGCGGCTCGAACGACAGCACGCCGTCTTTCATGATGACGTGCGTGTACAGATCGGTGATCGGCAAGTCCGGGTCCTTGACGATGCGCTGGCCGGTGAACTTCACGTCGGCATCGATGGCCTTCCAGCGGTCCGTCTTGAACTCCTCGGTGGGCAGCGCCTTCGACGACGGCTGCTTCTCCGTCTCGCCGCGCTTGGCCTTGCTCGCGTTCGAATCCGCCCCGATGATCGGCGCGAGATCCTTGAATTGCAGCAGATGCGACACCAGTTCGCCCTGCAACAGCGGTCGCGGCTTCCTGCCCGCGTACACCAGCGAGCCGTTGATGTCGCTGCCTCCCACGCGGCCCGTGAAATTCTCGTAGTGGAACACGTTGCCGTCCTCGCGGAACTGCCCGGTCAAGCGTCCTTCGGTCGCGAACGGCGGCGTCTCGGGCAACGTCACGCCGGTGAACGGATACAGATGCGCCATGCTCACGGCCTGAATCCACAGGCGCAGATCGAGCGCGGCGAGATGCGCGGGATCGGTCACGGTGCCGACAAAGGCGATATGCGTGTCGCCAAGGCGCACATCGGCCTGCACGGGGAACGGGCGCTGCGCGTCGCGCACGGCGAGCACGCCGCCGAGCTTGCCGTCGCCGGACACTTTGCCGCCGTTGTAGGTGCCCTTCACGGTCCAGCCGAACGCATAAGGCGGAATCGGCGGCTTCGGCCCTTCCTTGGTGGTGATGCTCGCATTGGCCGACGTGCTCGCCGGATTGGGTGACGACGCATTCGCGGCGGCCGCCGCCGACGCCGCCGATGCCGCCGACGCTTCGGATGCCGCGGCCGCATCGGCCTGTTTGTTGAGCTTCGCCGCGCCGCTCTTGCCGACCATCTCCGCCGACGATTTCGCCGACGCCGCTTCCTGCTGCTTCATCGCCTCGCCGATCGGCACGGGCTGACCGAGCGTATCGACGACGATCTGCATCTCGGCCTTGGTGACTTCATCGCGCACGCCGATGGTGCCTTTCGCGAGCGAAATATCGCCGAGCTTCAGATTCCAGGTGGAAGGCTCGGTCGATTGCTTGAACTTGAACGTCCAGTTGTTGCGATTGTCCTTGAGCCGCTCGATATCGATCGACGGGTTCACGAGGTTGATGGTCGGGATCACGATGTCGTGCGCGAGCAGCGGCAGCACCTGCACCTGAAAGTCGATTTCGTCGAGCGTGGCGAAGTGCTGCTGCCGCGCCCAGTCCGGATTCGCGATGGTGATTTTTTCAGCGGAGAAGCGCGGCCACGGCACCCAGCGTTTCCAGCCCGTTTCGTTGGGCGGGCGCTGCCAGCCGACTTTCAGATCGCCGGTAATTTCGAAACGCCGGCCAATCGCTTCCGAGACTTTGTCGTCGATCCAGGGCCGCAGCCGGTTCCAGTCGAAAGTGAGGAAAATCACGACGAGTATTGCGATGAGAACCGCCAGAACGGCAAAAAACCACGCGACGATCCTTCCGATTTTTCCGGGCGTTCGGGCCTGCGCCATGATGCTCCATCCGTTTTTTCTGATTATGTGTGCGGTAGCACATCGTGTGCCCGCGCGATGCCGTGCTGCGGCGCGGCCAATGCAACGTAAGATGTGCGCTCCAAGAACGACAACCCACCCTACGATGCCCGACGCGACATCGCTCGTCTCCACGCACGGCGTCACGCGGCGCGACGCGCGGCGCGCCACGGTGCTTCTGCATCCCACGAATCTCACGCTTTACGCCGGACAGCGCGCGGCGATCACCGGGCCTTCGGGCTCGGGCAAGAGCGTGTTTCTGCGCACGCTCGCGCTGCTCGATGCGAGCGATGACGGTTTCGTCGCATGGCGCGGCGAGCGCATCGCCCGATCGGCCATTCCGGCGTATCGGCGGCGCGTCGCGTATATCGCGCAGCGCCCCGCAATGCTCGACGGCACTGTCGAAGACAATCTGCGCTATCCGTTCTCCCTCAGAACCTATCGGGATGCGCATTTCGATCGCGATACGGCCATGCGGCTCGCGCTCGCGGCCGGGCGTACCGCGGATTTCCTCGACAAGCTCGCAAGCGATCTGTCGGGCGGCGAGGCGCAGATCGCCGCGCTCGTGCGCGTGCTGCAACTCGCGCCGGACGTGCTGCTGCTCGACGAGCCGACCGCATCGCTCGATCCGGGGTCGGCGCGCGCGATCGAGGCGCTCGTGCGGACCTGGTTCGACGCCGACGCGGCCCGCGCCTGCATCTGGGTTTCACACGACCCGGACCAGGCGCGCCGCGTCGCCACGCGCCATCTGACGATGCATGCCGGCGTGCTCGGAGACAACACGCGATGAACGGCTATCAGGACCTCTCTCTCATCGATATCGGCCTTGCGGCGGCGTTGATCGTCGTGAACGGCGCGTTGTCGGTCGCGCTCAACCTCGGGCTCGAACGCAAGCTGCTCGTCGCGGCGGTGCGCACCATCGTGCAACTGCTGCTGATCGGCTACGTGCTCGGCTGGGTGTTCGCGTTCAACCGCTGGTACGTGGTGCTGCCGCTGATGGTGGTCATGACGGTCATCGCCGGTTTCGCCGCCTCGGACCGCGGGCGGCGCACCTACGCCGGACAGCGCGCGGACAGCATTCTCTCGATCTGGGGCAGCTCGTGGCTCATCGGCGCGTTCGGGCTCTTCGTCGTGATCCGCATTCAGCCGTGGTACGAGCCGCAATACGCGATTCCGATTCTCGGCATGATCCTCGGCAATTGCCTGACGGGCGTGTCGCTCGGCATCGAACGCATGACGGAGGAACTGACCGCCGGCCGCGCGGCGGTGGAAATGTCGCTCGCGCTCGGCGCGTCGCGCTGGGAAGCCGCGCAAGGGCCCGCGCGCCAGGCCGTGCGCGCGGGCATGATTCCCACCTTGAACCAGATGGCGGTGGTCGGCCTCGTCAGCCTGCCGGGCATGATGACGGGTCAGGTGCTCGCCGGGCAGTCGCCGTTGCAGGCGGTGCGATACCAGATCGTCATCATGTTTCTGATCGCGGCGGCCTCGGGGCTCGGCGTGGTCGGCGCGGTCTTGCTGACTTACCGGCGGCTGTTCTCGCCGGATCACCGGTTCATGGCGTCGAAGCTCGTCGAACGAAAAGCCAGAAAGCGCGCCGCCTGAGCGCGCTTATTCGCCGTTGTAGGCGCGGTCGAGCGCCGGGAGATCGAGCTTGATCATGCCCATCATCGCTTTCATGGTGCGATCGGCCTTCACCGGGTCGGGGTCCTGCAGCATCTTGAGCAGGCGCCGCGGCGCGATTTGCCACGTCACGCCGAAGCGGTCCGTGAGCCAGCCGCACGATATCGTCTGGCCGCCGTCCCGCAGCTTGTCCCAGTAGTGGTCGATTTCATCCTGCGTATCGCACTTGATGAACATCGAGATCGCCGGCGTGAACTTGAATTCGGCACCGCCGTTGAGCGCCATGAAGTCCTCGCCTTCCAGCTCGAACAGCACCGCGAGCACGCTGCCGGCCGGGCCCGGGCTCGATTCGGTATGGCGCATGATCTCCGTGATGCGCGCGTTCCTAAAGGTCTCGACGTAGAAGTTCACGGCCTCCTCGGCGCTGCCGTCGAACCAAAGACAGGGCGAAATCTTTTGCATGTGCGAGTCTCCGTTCGTTGGAATCGTGCTCACTGGCACGGCTGCTGCAACATGGCCTGCTTCATGTCCTCTGGCGTGACGTCGCGCTTGTGCGTGGCCACCGACCATTGATGGCCGAACGGGTCTTCGAGACGCCCGTAGCGGTCGCCCCAGAACATGTCCGCGACGGGCATCGTGACCTTCGCGCCCGCGCTTTCGGCCTGCTTGACGGTGGCGTCGACGTCTTCGACATACAGATGGATCGTGACGGGCGAGCCCTTCAGCGCCTTCGGGCCGACCGAGCCGAATTGAGGGAATTCGTCGACGAGCATCAGCATCGAGTCGCCGATCTTGACCATCGCGTGCATCAGCTTGCCGTCCGGCGCGGGCATGCGGCCCAGCTCGACGGCGTTGAAGGCGCGCTTGTAGAACTCGATCGCATCGGCCGCGCCCGCGCACACGAGATGCGGGGTCAGCGAATGCATGCCTTGAGGAATGGGATCGACAGCGGGACTGGACATGGATCGGCTCCGTTGAGTAAATGAGACGCGCCCGGTTCGGCGCACTCATACCCTACAACGAACGGGCATGCCGTGAATCGACATCGACGCGCGCCGAACGTTAAATTTTTTCGACGGCGTGAGCGAATCGGCTGCCTATAGCTTATTTCGAAGGCTGCTCCGCAAGCGATTGAATCAGCGCTTCGAGCCGCGAGAAGTTGACGGGCTTGGTCAGATGATCGCGAAATCCTGCTTCGCGGCAGCGGCGAATGTCCTCGTCCATGCCGTAGCCCGTGATCGCGACCGAGGGCCGGTCGGGCTGCAGGTTCTGCCACGCGCGCGCGATATCGAGACCGCTGCCGTCCGGCAGGCCGATATCGCTCACGAGCAGATCGAACGGCCCGGCCTTCGCGCGTTCGAGCGCCTCGGCGACGGTCACCGCGACCGTCACTTCGTGGCCGAGCATTTCGAGCACTTCGGCCATCGCGGACGAGGTCTGCTCGTTGTCCTCCACGAGCAGCACACGCAGCGCGCGTTCGTGCTCGCGGCTCGCCCGCTCGACGAGCGGCTCGTCCGCGCGCGCGGGCTGCACCTTCGCGAGCGGCAGCGTGAGCGTGAAGCGCGCGCCGGCGTCGCGGCCTTCGCTGTATGCCGACAGCGTGCCGCCGTGCTTCTGCGCGAGCGTGCTCGCGATCGCGAGGCCCAGCCCCAAACCGCCGAACGAGCGCGTGATGGAATCGTCGGCTTGCTCGAACGCCGAGAAGATGCGCGGCAGCGCCTCCGCGCTGATGCCGATGCCGCTGTCCGTCACCGATACGGCGATCGTCGATGCATCCGGGTTCCACGTGCGCACCTCGATGCGCCCGCCCGCCGGCGTGAACTTCACCGCGTTCTTCATCAGATTCCAGACGATCTGCTGAAGCCGCGCGGCATCGCCCAGCACGACCACAAAAGCCGCGTCGAAACGGGTTTCGAGCGTGAGCGTCTTCCCGCGCAGATCGGCCTCGGACATGTCGAGCGCGCTCGTGAGCAGCGTGTCGAGCGCGACGCTCGCGAAATTCAGCGACAGCTTGCCGCGCGCGATGCTCGTGAGATCGAGCAGATCGTCGATCAGGCGCGCTTCGAGCTCGACATTGCGGCGAATCAGATCGAGCGTCGGATGCGCCTCGCGCGGCAGCGCGTGCTTCATTTCGAGCAGGCGCACGGCGGCGAGGATCGGCGTGAGCGGCGTGCGCAATTCATGCGACAGCACCGCCAGAAAATGATCCTTCGCGCGATTCGCCGATTCCGCCTGATCCTTCGCGAGCCGCAGCGCGTCGGCGGCCATGTGGGCGTCGGTCGCGTCGCGCACGATCTTCGAGAAGCCGATCAGCTCGTCGTGCTCGCTGCGGATCGCGGTCGTCACGCCCGAGGCGAAGAACGAGTGGCCGTCCTTGCGCCAGAGCCAGCGGTCGTCGCTCGCGCTGCCTTCGCGCCGCGCGGTGTCGAGCTCGTTGTCGAACACGCCCGCTTCGCGGTCTTCCTGCGCGTAGAAGATGCTCGCGGACTGGCCGAGCACGTCTTGCGCGGGAAAGCCCAGAATGCGCTCCGAGGCCGCGTTCCACGTGCGGATGCGCCCTTCCGGATCGAGCGTGATGACGGCGTAATCCTTCAGCGCATCGATGAGCAGACGGAAATGCGTCTCCGTCTCGCGCAGCGCCCGTTCCACCGCGATGCGTTGCGCGCGCTCGGCGCTCTCGCGCATCGCGCGGCGCACGACCGCGGGCAGGCGCTGCAGACGCTGCTTCAGCACGTAATCGGTCGCGCCGCGCTTCAGCATATCGACGGCGTGCTCCTCGCCGAGCAATCCCGACACGAAGATGAACGGCGTGTCGGGCGTTCGCTCGCTCGCGATGGTCAGCGCCTCGATGCCCGAGAAGGTCGGCATCACGAAGTCGGCGAGGATCACGTCGAAGCGCTTCTTGTCCAGCTCGGCGATGAAGCTCGCGGCGTCGTACACGATCGACGCATCGACCGTATAGTCCGCGCGTTCCAGCTGGGCGATCGTCAGCTCCGCATCGAGTGCGTTGTCTTCGACGAGAAGCAGATGCAGCGGCTGCATGATCTAGACGCCCTCGCAAAAGGACGCACTGAACGGGAGCGCGGACATGGGCAAGGCGATCATGGCGCGGAGGGCGGACGGCGAAAGCGCGTGGACCCCGGCGGCGGCTCGTTGAGCACGGCCCAGAACACGCCGAGATCGCTGATCGCCTCGACGAATTCGGCGAACTCCACCGGCTTCACGACATACGCGTTGACGCCCAATTCGTAGCTGCGAATGAGGTCCTGCTCTTCGCGCGACGACGTCAGCATGACAACGGGAACGCTCTTCAACGACGCGTTCGAGCGGATCATGTCGAGCACTTCGAGACCGTCGATTTTCGGCAGCTTCAGGTCCAGCAGAATCACGGCGGGATTGCCGGGCGCGCGCTCCTTCCACTCGCCTTCGCAAGTGAGATAGTCGATGGCTTCCTGACCGTCGCGCGCCACGATCACTTCGTTCGCAAGCTGGCTCTTGTCGAGCGCAACGAGTGTGAGCTCGAGATCGTTCGGATTGTCTTCGACGAGCAGTATCGGTTTAAGCATGGTCTCTTCTTGGCTTCATTGCTGACATCCCCTGCGCTCCGCCGGCGTTGCGGAACACGACCGGCAGGGAAAAGTAGAATATCGCGCCCTCTCCCAGCCGTCCTTCGGCCCACGTGCGTCCCTCGTGCCGCTCGACGATGCGCCGCACGTTGGCGAGTCCGATGCCCGTGCCTTCGAACTCCTCCGCGCGATGCAGGCGCTGGAACACGCCGAACAGCTTCGCGCCATACTTCATGTCGAAGCCGACACCGTTGTCGCGCACGCCGATCACGTATTCGTCGCCGCTTCGGGACGCGAATATCTCGATTTTCGCCGATTCCCGCGTTCTCGTATATTTCACCGCGTTCGAAATCAGGTTGCGCAGCGCGAGCTGCAGGAACGCGGCGTCGCCGGTCACGCGCGGCAGATCGCCGATCGCCCATTCGATGCGCCGCCCGCCGCTGTCCTGCTCGAACTCCTGCACGACGCCGCGCACGAGCAGATTGAGATCGACGGGCGCGGGGCGCAGCGCGGCGCGTCCCATCTGCGAGAAAGTCAGCAAGTCGTCGACGAGCGTGCCCGCGAAACGCGCGGAATCGAGCATGTTGTTCAGAAAGCGCCGGCTTTTGTCCGACATGCGCTCGCCTTCCTGCTCGCGCAGCAGATCACCGTAGCCCGCGATATGGCGCAGCGGCGCGCGCAGGTCGTGCGACACCGAGTACGAGAACGCTTCGAGTTCCTTGTTCGCGCGCGCGAGTTCGGTCGCGAGTTCGGCGCGTTTCTCCGCGCGGCGCAGCACGATATTCAGCAGCGCGCCGCGCAATTCGCCGGCGATTTCCAGTTCGCCCTGACGCCACGAAGCGGAATGACCGCGCACCGTTTCGAGCCACGGCAAAAAACTCGTGCGCGGCGCGCTCGCGCCATTGGACTGCTCGATCTTGACCGGCTCGCCCGCCCACTTGATGGTCTGCATGACCTCGGGCCTGAACCACAGCAGATAGTTGCGAAAGATCTGCGAGACCGGCACCGCGAGCACGCCGCACGCCTTGTCCTCGTGCGCCTTCGCGGGCGGCCACTGGCGCGCGAGGGAGTCGGTGGCCCACACGCCCGAGGTGTGCTCCGCGAGCCAGTGCGTGAGCGCGCGCACCGTGTCTTCGTCGGGCGTGGCGCCGAGCAGCGTGACGTGATCGTCGAACACGATCGCAGCGCCCGCGGAACGCGCGAAGCTCAGCACCTCCTGCGGCACCGCCTGCAAACCCGCGACGAAGTCGTCATGCTCGCCCATCGCACCGATCAGGCGGCCCATCGTGCGGCGCAGCGCGGCGAGATACTCGCCTTCGGCGCGCTCTTCCTTCGCTTCGATCTGCAACGACACCATGTGCCCGAGATGCTCGACCGCGACGCGCGTGTTGAACGGCACGATGCGCGGGTCGTGATCGTGGCACGAGATGAGACCCCACAGCTGACCGCGCACGACGATCGACACCGACATCGACGCATGCGTGCCCATGTTGCGCATGTACTCCAGATGCACCGGCGAGAAGCTGCGCAGCGTGGTGTAGGTGAGATCGGTGGGACGGCCCGTGACGGGATTCACCGCGGGCACGAGGCGCGCGGGCCGATAGTTCACGTCGGCAACGAGCCGGATGCGGTTTTTCAGATACAGCGCGCGCGCCTGCCGCGGAATGTCCGACGCGGGAAAGAACTGATGCAGGAACGACACGTAGCTTGCGTCGCGGTCTTCCGCGAGGACATGGCTGCGGCCTTCCTCGTCGAAGCTGTAGAGCATCACGCGGCCGAAACCGGTGATCGCGCGCACTTCGCGCACCGCGAGCTCGGCGAGCGCCTGCACGGTCGGCGCGTCCTGCAGCACGCGCGCGAACGTGCGCACGAGCGGGTACATGGAGGCGAACGCATCGCCCGTCGCGGAGGCCGCTTCCATTTCGACGACGAGCGCGCCGTCATGACGATGCAGCGTGACGTCGAAGGACGCGGCGGACGTGAGTTCGATCGCGCCGATATAAAGCGGCGCATCGTCGAGCGCAGCCGAAGCGGCCGCCTGTTCGATGCGTCGCGCTCCCTGCGCGCCGAGCACGGCATCGAGCGGCTTGCCGGGCAAGGTATCGACGCTCGCGCCCGTCAGCGAAGACATGTTCTCGCTCGCCTGCAGGATGCGCAGATCGTCGGCGAGCACGAGCAGAAAGCCGTGCGGCTGGATGCCGCCCGGAATGTGGATCGGCTCGGCGTCGCAGTCCTTCGAGGCGACGCCGGAGCTGAGCGTGCGGCGGCGCGCTTCGGCATCGGGCGGCCCGTACGGCCGTTTGCTCGAAGCGTCGCTCATGACGCCGCTCCCGGCGCCGCTTCGATCTCGGCCGCTTCGGGGCACAGCCACACGCGCAGGCTTTCGAAGGTCGCGATGGCGGCCTGCACCGCGTCGTCGTACTCGCGCTCCGGCACTGACGCCGCCGCGGTCGCGCGAAACGCATTCCACATGCTGCCGGTGCGCGGCCCGTAGCCGTCGAAGTAGGCGTTGCCGACACCCGGTTCGAGATGGAGACGCGTGGCGACATGCGGCGCGATGAAGCGCCCGCCGAGCGTGCTGCCTTCCATCACGTACATCGAGCCGAACGCCTCGCCAAGCGTATGCATGCGCGGCAAGTCATGGCATGGATCGAGTTGCGGCTGTTTCCCCGTCAGCGCGGCGAGATCGGCGGCGAGCAGCGGCGCCTTGCGTCGCGCATCGAAGAAGTCCGCGAGCGATGCGGGCATGCACGCGGCAGCCGCGTCTTCCCACGGCGCGACGAAACCATAGAAACGTTCGAGCAGTGCGATGTATTCGTCGCGTTGAAGGTCGTCCCGCATCAGGTCGAGTGCATCTTCGAGCCGCGCGTGACACGCGGCGGTTTCGTGCTTCAGACGGGACAGGAGGTCGAGTGGCATGTTGCGTTGGATTGGCTGCTGGGCGCTGTGCGGGCGTGATGCATGCATCGGAAGGGCTTACCGGTTCGAAGGCTCGCGCAACGGGTGCATCGGTAGAAAGAACGCGGCGAGTGTTGTTTTTCAAATCCGCTTTCGATCAACGAATCATTCTACGCAAGCGCACCGCGCGGTGCCATTCGCCGCAGCGCTTCAGCGCTTGCCTTGAGTTTGGCGTTGATACTCGCTTCCGCCACGCCGGTCCGTATCGACGAGTCCGCGCTCGATATCCTCGTGCGCCTGCTTGCCGATATCGCGCGCCTCCTCTTCGTGCTGCGACTCGACGCTCTGATCGGTCTCGTGCGGCAGCGGCGCATTCGATGCATCGTCATGCGCTTGCGTATCGCGGTCCTTGCTCGCCATCTCGCGACCCTGCTCGGGCACGCTTTGCGGCGCTGTGTTCGACTGTTTCATCATCGTCTCCCTGTGTGTGCCACTTCACTTGCGCTCGCCGTTCATGCCGAGCCGCTTCTTCATCTCCGCGGTGAGCCTTTGACGCGCCTTCTCGTAATCCGCCCACGGATCGCGCTTCAATGCGTCGAGCCGCTCGCGCGCGTTGCCGATGTTCCATTGATCGCCGCTCGTGACGTCATCGAGCTCGTCCCACGATAGCGGCATCGACGCGCCGAGCCCGGGGCGCGCGCGCAGCGAGAATGCCGCGACCGTGCTCGAACCGCGGTTGTTGCGCAGATAGTCGATGAAGATCTTGCCCTTGCGGTTCTGCATGCCCATCTTCGCCGAGAAGAACTTGGGCAGCGCGTTCGCCATGTGCTGCGCGACCGCCTGCGAAAACGCCTTCATCTCGTCCCAGTCCGCGTGCTTCCTGAGCGGCACGACCACATGAAATCCCTTGCCGCCGCTCGTCTTGCAAAACGATGTGAGCCCGAGTTCCGCGAGCAGTTCCTTCGTGAGCTTCGCAGCCTCGATCATGCGTTCCCAGCCCACGCCTTCGCCGGGGTCGAGATCGAACACCATGCGATCCGGCTTCTCGATGTTCGATGCCACCGCATTCCACGTATGCAGCTCGATCGTGCTCATCTGCGCGGTGCCGACGAGCGCTTTCGACGATTCGATCGTGAGCAGCGGCGGATGTCCCGGATCGATATCGGGATGCTGCGTGATATGCGGAATCGCGAGCTTCGCGCTGTGCTTCTGAAAGAACAGCTCGCCGCCGATATCCTCGGGCGCGCGCACGAGCGACACCGGACGATCCTTGAGATGCGGCAGCATCCACTTGGCGACCGATGCGTAATATTCGACGACATCGAGCTTGGTGTAGCCGGCGGATTTATCGATCACACGATCGGGATGACTGATCTTCACGCCTTCGACTTCGGCCGAGCTTGCCTTGGCCTTTTTCACGGCAGCGGTTTTCTTCGCCGCCACTTTTTTCGCCGCCACCGGCTCTTCCTTCACGATCTGACGCGCGGGTTTATCGTCACGCAGACTGACGAACGATGCTTGTCGCACGATGCGCTCCTTGGTCCATTCCGCGAAATTGCACTCGGCCACGAGTTCGGGCTTCACCCAATGCACGGGCGTGCGGCTGCGTTCCTGCGGCTCGCTCGCAAACGGCATGCGCGGCGTCTCGCGCTTGTCGAGCTCCTTCTTCACCGCGACGAGCATCTTCTGATCGAAGCCGGTGCCCACGCGCCCCGCGTATTGCAGCTTGCCGCTCTTGTCGTACACGCCGAGCAGAAGCGCGCCGAACTCCCCGCGGCTGCCCGACGGCTCCGAATAACCGCCGATCACGAACTCCTGGCGGCGTCTGCACTTGAGCTTGATCCAGGAATTGCCGCGCCCCGGCACATACGCGCTGTCGATGCGCTTGCCGATGATCCCTTCGAGCGCCATGTCGCACGCGCTCTTGAGCAGCTCGTCCGCATGAAAGGCGAAGTCCTGCGAATAGCGCAGCACCGAATCGTCGACCGGCTCGATGAGCGCCTTCAGCATCGCGCGCCGCTGCACGAGCGGAACGTGACGCAGGTCGTAGCCGTTCAGATACGGCACATCGAAGAAATACACGACGATGTCCTGCGGCCGTCCCGCATCGAAGGCGTTTTGCAGCGCCTGAAAATCCGGCAGGCCGCGCTCGTCGAGCACCACGGCTTCGCCGTCGAGCCAGCCGCTTTCGATATCGAGCTTCTCGAGCGCCTTCACCTGCTTCGAGAACTTCGCGCTCCAGTCGTTGCCGTTGCGCGTATAGATGCGGATGTCGCGCTTGCCGCGGGTCGTTTCGATGCGCGCCAGCATGCGATAACCATCGAACTTGATTTCGTAGGCCCAGTCTTCGCCGGGCGGCGCGGCATCGACGAGCGTCGCGAGCTGCGGCTTGAACGTCGCGGGCAGTTTCGCCTTGACCGCGCCTTCGATGGCCGGCTCGTGCGACAAGGTGCGCAACGATTCCGCGCTGCGGTTCGCGACGATATCCGGATGCGCGTGCCCGTCCGACTGTTTGCGCGCCGCTGTCCTGCGCGCGGGCGCTTTCTTCGCGGCGGCCTTGCGTTCGGCACGGTCGATGAGCGCGCCGTTCTTCGCGCGCGCGCCGAGCGATTCGGAAAGCACGCTGCCCGGTTTTTTCAGCAGGATGTCGTACTCGGCTTCGGACCGCGCTTCGTCGTCGCGTTCCTTGATGAGCAGCCACTGCTCCTTGTCGCCGCTGCCGCGCATGTGGCTTTTCACGAGCGTCCAGCCGCCATGCAGCTTTTCGCCGTCGAGCACGAATTTGAGCTTGCCCTTCTCGTATTCGCGCGCCGCTTCCTCCACGCTGCCCGACTGCGGCGCCCAGGTCCCGCGATCCCACACGATCACGCTGCCCGCGCCGTAGTTGCCTTCCGGAATCTCGCCTTCGAACGACCCGTAATCGAGCGGATGATCCTCGACATGCACCGCGAGACGCTTCACCGATGGATCGAGGCTCGGGCCTTTGGGCACCGCCCATGACTTGAGCGTGCCGTCGAGTTCGAGCCGGAAATCGTAATGCAGACGGCGCGCGTCGTGTTCCTGGATGACGAAGGACATGGCCCGCTTTGCGGTCTTCTTCGTCGCGGTCTTTTTCGCGCGCGCGCCGCCGCTGCGCTTCGCCGCGCCGGACGGTTCCGGCGTCTTGTCGAAACGCCGCATCCGCTGATAGGTGTCGAGTTTCTCGGCCATCGTCGTGTGCTTCCAGACTCACGCGCGCTTGCGGCGCGTAGTCGTCTTGCGTGCGGGACGCGCGGTTTCCGCGGCTGCTTCGTCCTCGGCTTGCGCGGCTTTCCCGCCGCGTTTGGCCGGCGCCGCGCCGCCCTTCTTCAGGCTGCGCTTGAGCAGTTCCGACAGATCCAGAATATCCGCCGACGGCTTATCCCCGCCTTCCTCGATCGTCATGACTTCGGCGACCTTGCCTTCCTTCACCTTCTTGTCGACGAGCGCCATGATGTCGTCCCTGAAGGTGTCGTGATACTTGGACGGGTCCCACGTGTCGCTCATGTCGTCGATGAGGCGCTTGGCCATCTCCAGTTCCTTCGGCGTGACGCCGGCCTTCTTCGTGTTTTCGTCGGGGAACTTGAATTCGGTGAAGTCGCGGACTTCGTCGCCCCAGCGCAGCGTGTTGAGCGCGAGCGCCGGCCCGACAGGAATCAGCGCGGCGAGATGCTGCTTGTTATGCAGCACGACGCTCGCGATGCCCACTTTGCCGGTGTCCTTCAACGCGTCGCGCAGCAGCGCATAGACCTTTTCGCCCTTGCGGTCTGGTGCGAGGTAATACGGTGTATCGAGCGAGAGAAACGAGATGTCGGGCGCATCGACGAAGGCGAGGATATCGACCGTCTGCGTCGATTCGGGATTGGCCGCGCGGATTTCGGCGTCGGTCATCACCACGTATTTGCCCTTCTCGTATTCGAAGCCGCGCACGATGTTGTCGCGCGTGACTTCCTTGCCCGTGTTCTTGTTGATCTGCTTGTAGCCGATGGGGTCCATCGAGCGCTTGTCGAGCAGATTGAAGCCGACCTTCTCCGACTGCGTCGCCGGATAGAGTTGCACGGGCACGTGGACCAGCCCGAAGCTGATCGCGCCTTTCCAGATCATATGCGGCATCGCGGCACCTTCGCTGTCGGTTCGAGGCTTGCGCCGCGCGCGGACGCGGCGCGGCATCGTAAGGAATCGCACGAAGCGTGCCAAGAAGCGCACACACGGATAGGCGCGTCGCGCTCGGGCGATGGCGTAAACGTGCGCTGTCGCCGCGCCCTCACCGTCTGTAAGCCTTACTGCCGTGTTGTTTCTCGTGTGCGCGGAACGAAAAGACGGTTAGTTGCGATTCGATCGATAAAAAAACGCGCCGACGGGGAATCGGCGCATCCAAAAACTCACTTCCGGCTTGCGGTGACGGTCAGTTGCGTGCCGTCGTCGAGCGTGACGGTTTTCTTCGAGCCGGTCGATGTCGGCATCGAAAAACGGACGATCTGGCTCAACCGGTTATCGACCGGGCATTGCAGGCTCTTGCCGCCGACCGTGACCTTGTTCGTGCCTTTCGGCGCGTAGGCGCGAAAGCTGATCTGCACGTTGGCCGAACCGTTGTCGCCGACGACCGGCGCGAAACGGATCTGCACTTGCCGCACGGCCTGGCCGTCCGCGCTCTTCGGCACCGCAGCCGCGCCCGGGCAGCCGTCCGGCACGGCCTGCGCGCCGCTTGGCGCCGTGCCCTGCCAGGTGAAGTCATCGGTCTGTCCGGAGCGGATGGTGCGCGTTTCCTGCTCGTTGCCAAAGTTCTTCGACACCATTTTCACGGTGTATTTGATCGGTCCGTCGTTCGGCGCTTCGGAGAGAACCTTGATGCCTGGCGTCGCGTGAGCCGTCGCGGCGAACATCGCGAGCGCGGCGACGGAAACGATGCGACGAACGTTCGAAAGACGGTTCATGCCGCCACCTCCGTATCGAGCGCTGAGGAAGGCCGGCGTCGCAAGCGCGCCGGCATGCTGTAGGGCGGATCAAGTCTAGCGCCCCGCATGCCGGGTCATCCTAGTGGAAAACCCGCGTGAGCGGCAAAGTCAATGACGTTCGTCAACGCGCGATCAGAAGCCGGTCAGAACCAGCTTGCCAACCGTGCGCCCTTCCTCCAGAAGCCGATGCGCCTCGCGCAGATTGCTCGCGTTGATCGTGCCGAGATTCCTGCCGAGCGTCGTGCGGATCGTGCCTGCGTCGATCAGCCGCGCCACTTCGGACAGCAGTTTGTGCTGCTCGATCATGTCGGGCGTCTTGAACATCGCGCGCGTGAACATGAACTCCCAGTGAAACGCCGCGCTCTTCGATTTCAGCAATTCGACCGCGACCGGCTTCGCGTTTTCGACGATCGTGCAGATGCCGCCCTGCGGCTTGACAACTTCGGCGGCGGCCGGAAAGTGCCGGTCGGTGTCGTTGAAGATGAGCACGTAATCGACTTGCGCGAAACCGATGTCCTTCATCTGCTGCGCAATGTCACCGAAGTGATTGACGATGTGATCCGCGCCGAGGTCTTCCGCCCATTTCACCGATTCGGGCCGCGACGCGGTCGCGATCACCTGCAGCTTCGCGACGCGCTTCGCAAGCTGAATGCCGATGGAGCCGACGCCGCCCGCCCCGCCGATGATCAGCACCGACTTGCCTGCGTCCTTGCCTTCCGCCGACACGCCCAGGCGCTCGAACAGCGCTTCCCACGCGGTGATGGTCGTGAGCGGCAGCGCGGCGGCGCAGGTGAAATCGAGCGACTTCGGCTTGGCGCCGACGATACGCTCGTCGATCAGGTGAAATTCGCTGTTCGCGCCCTGCCGCGTGATGTCGCCGGCATAGTAGACCGGATCGCCGGCCTTGAAGAGCGTGACGTCCGGACCGACGGCTTCGACGACGCCCGCCGCGTCCCAGCCGAGCACGCGCGGCGCGTCCTCGACCTTGTCCTTCGGCGCGCGCACTTTCGTATCGACGGGATTCACGGCGATGGCCTCGATTTTCACGAGCAGGTCGCGGCCCGTGGGCGTGGGTTTGGCGAGTTCGATATCGACGAGCGATTCGGGGTTGGAGATCGGAAGGTAACGGGTAAGGCCGATGGCTTTCATGGGCGGGCTCCATTCATGGATTGAACTGGTTCCGATGTTAGTACGCGACCGGCATCTGTAAAACCGTCATAATCGCTGAAACATTCTTCGGGAAATCCATCAAATGACGAGCGAAGCTCTCGCGGATGCCACGACGCGCGACCGCCTCGATCTGCTCGATGTCGGGCTTTTCATGCGCGCGGCGGCGCTCGCGAATCTCTCGGCGGCGGCGCGCGAGTTCGGCCTGTCGCCGGCGGTGGCGAGCGCGCGCATCGCCGGGCTGGAGCGCATGCTCGGCGCGCGGCTCTTGCACCGGACGACGCGGCGCGTATCCGTCACGCAGGAAGGCGAGATTTTCGCGGCGCACGCGCGCGAGTTGCTCGACGCCGCCGAGACCGCGCGCGCGTCGGTCGGGCGGGCGCGGGAGCAGCCGCACGGACGCCTGCGCGTGACGATGCCCTCGTCGCTCGGCCGGCAGCACATCTCGCCGCTGATTCCCGCGTTCCTGCGCCAGTATCCCGGCGTCGCGGTCGAGCTGCGCATGACCGATCAGATCGTGGATCTCGTCGATGAAGGCATCGATCTCGCCATCCGTATCGGCGCGCTGAAGGATTCGACGCTGGTCGCGAAAAAGCTCGCGAGCAACCGGCGCGTGCTGTGCGCATCGCCCGCTTATCTCGCGGCGCACGGCACGCCGCGCCATCCCGCCGATCTCGCCCAGCACGAATGCGTGATCCTCGCCGATCAGCGCGACTGGAGCTTCGTGACGCCGACCGGCGTGTTCGACGTGCGCGTGTCGGGACGGCTCGTGACCGACAACGGCGAAGTGATCCGCGATGCGCTCGCGGCGGGCATCGGCATCGGGCTGAAATCGACATGGAGCGTCGCGCCGCTCATCGCGAGCGGCGAGCTCGTTACCGTGCTCGACGATTACCCGCTCGCCCGAGAGGTCGCCATCTGGGCGGTGTATCCGAGCCGCGCGTTCGTGCCGCCCAAGACGCTCGCGTTCATCGGCTTTCTGGCGGCGCAGTTCGGCGAGCCGCCGTACTGGGATGTCGATCCGGCGCGCGTGCAGCGCTGAAGGTTCTTTACAATGTCGGTTTCGCCGCCCTTCTTCTGCTCTTTTTTCGATGAATCTCGTCATTCAAGCCCTGGCACCGATTTCCGATTCGCATCTGCGGCCGCTCGCGGCGCTCGCCCGCTCGCGTGAAACGCATCGCATCGACGACACGCTCCTGCGTCTCATCGGCGCCGATCCATTGCAGCGTCCTGACATCGACGCCTATTGCGGCGCGCACGCGCTCGATTACGCCTATGTCGCGCCCGGCGCGAAGCTAGCGGACTTCGGCCTCGTCGCGATGGACATGGATTCGACGCTCATCACGATCGAATGCATCGACGAGATTGCGGATTTCTGCGGCCTGAAAGCGGAAGTCGCGGCGATCACGGAAGCGTCGATGCGCGGCGAGATCAAGGACTTCAACGAAAGCCTCACGCGCCGCGTCGCGCTGCTCAAGGGCCTGGAGGCGAGCGCGCTGGAACGGGTCTACGAGGAACGTCTGACGTTGTCGCCGGGCGCGGAACGCATGCTCGAAGGCGCGCGCGCGGCGGGCCTGAAAACGCTGCTCGTATCGGGCGGATTCACGTTTTTCACGGAGCGGCTGAAGGCGCGCCTCGGCCTCGACTACGCGCGCGCGAACACGCTCGAAATCGTCGATGGCAAGCTGACCGGCAAGGTCGTCGGGGAGATCGTGAACGCCGATGAGAAGGCGCGCACGCTCATCGATACGTGCGCGGCGATCGGCATCGATCCGAAGCGAGCCATCGTCATGGGCGACGGCTCGAACGATCTGAAGATGATGGCCGAAGCCGGTTTGTCGGTGGCGTTTCGCGCGAAGCCGGTGGTGCGGCAGTCGGCGAGCGTCGCGTTCAACTTCGTCGGCCTGGACGGGTTGCTGCGCCTGTTCTGACGGCGAAACGGCGCCTTCCGGCGCCGTTTGTCGTTCAGGCGAACGCTTTTGCGAGCGCCGCTTCCAGGTCCGCGCGCAAGTCGCTTTCCGCTTCCAGCCCGATATAGAAGCGCACCAGCACGCCCTCGTGCGGCCATTGCGACGCGGTGCGCATCGAGCGCACGTTGTACGGCATCGCGAGGCTGTGCGACCCGCCCCAGCTCCAGCCGATCGAAAACAGTTCGAGCGCTTCGACGAAGGCATCGACCTGAGCGGCGCTGTAGCGGCCATCGAACACGATCGAGAACAGCCCGCCCGCGCCGCCCTTGAAATCGCGCTCGAAGAAGGCGTGACCCGGGCAGTCTTCCAGCGCCGGATGCAGCACCGCGGCGACTTCCGGGCGCGTCTCGAGCCAGTGCGCGAGCGCGAACGCGGTGCGGTCGTGCGCCTCGTAGCGCGTTTGCATCGTCGGCAGGCTGCGCAGCACGAGCGATGCATCGTCCGCCGACACGCCAATGCCCATGCGCATCCGCGCTCGCTTCAGCTTCTTGTGCAGCTCGATATCGCGCGTGATGGTTGCGCCCATCAGCAGATCGCTGCCGCCCGACTGATACTTCGTCAGCGCCTGCACGGAGATGTCGACGCCATGCTCGAACGGCTTGAACGCGAGGCCCGCCGAAAACGTGTTGTCGATGGCGGTGACGATGCCCTTCGCCCGCGCGACCGCGACGATCGCCGGCACGTCCTGCACTTCCATCGTCACCGAGCCGGGCGCTTCGAGCCAGATGATCTTCGTGTTCGGGCGGATCGCATCGGCGATGCCCGCGCCTGTCATCGGATCGTAGTAGGTCACTTCGAGACCGAAGTCCGCGGCGAGCCAGTCCGCGTGCTCGCGGTTCGGCGAATACGCGTTGTCGGGCACGAGAACGTGGTCGCCCGCCTTCACCAGCCCGAAGTAGACGTTAGAGATTGCCGCCAGCCCCGACGGCTGCAGCAGCGCGTGTTCGCCGCCCTCGATCACGGCGAGGCGCTGCGCGAGCGCGATCGTCGTCGGCGTGCCGTGCAGGCCGTAGCGCCATTTTGAATCGTCGCTCCAGACGAGCGAGCGCATCGTCGCGAGATCGGGAAACACGACCGTCGATGCGCGCGCGACCGGCACCGAAAACGACTCGAAGCCGGGCGTGATGCGATCCTTCGGTTGCACGATGCGGGTTTGCAGATCGTGGTCGTTAGTGTTCTTGCGTGAATCGGTCATGGCTTCGATGTGAATCGCAAAAAAGAAAAGCCGCCGGATCGGGCCGGCGGCGTAAAAACAAGTCGGGCTACTCGCCGATGATGACGTTGCTCGTGCCGCCCACGGCGTTCTTGGGCGGCGCAGGCGGCGCCGGTTCCAGCGACGGCGCGGGTGGCGCCTTCGCCGCACCTGCCGGCGGTATCGCGGGCAATTTCACACCCGCCACGGCCGGACGCAGATCGAACGGCTGCCCGTTGGAATCGTCCGGGTCCATGCGCTCGCCCGACAGGCTGCCGTCCGCCGCGATCTTGCCGACCCAGTTGCCCGTGATGTGCGTGCCGTCGTTCGATTCCTCGATCTCCAGCGTGTCGCCGTCGCGATCGCCCGCGACGAGAATCACATTCGGACTGCCGGCGAAACGATACTCGCCGTGCAGGCCGGAAGGGTCGTCGGTTTTCGCGCCGAGCTTCATCTCGATCTGCCTGCCGCCGAGCGTGCCGACATAGCGCGGAAAGCGCGCGAACTCCGGATTCGGCGTGAGCGGCTTTTGCGGCGGCAGCGCGAGTTCCTTGATCGCCGCCTGCGCGCCGTGCACATCCGCGCCGGCGGGCTCCCGCTCGTTTTGCGGAATCACGCCGGTCGAGCTTTTCGGCATCGGCGAATTGCAGGCGGCGAGCGTCGCCGCGATGGCCAAAGCCGCGAGCATCCGCGGCCCCTTCATGCTGTGCGTCATCCTTGCTTCCTTTTGCGTCCTTCAGATGCGCTCGAAGATCGCCGCGATGCCCTGCCCGCCGCCGATGCACATCGTCACGAGCGCGTAACGCCCGCCGATGCGCTGCAGCTCGTACAACGCCTTCACGGTGATGAGCGCGCCGGTCGCGCCGATCGGATGGCCGAGCGAAATGCCCGAGCCGTTCGGATTGACCTTCGCGGGATCGAGCTTCAGTTCCTGCGACACGGCGCACGCCTGCGCGGCGAACGCCTCGTTCGCCTCGATGACGTCGAGATCGCCGACGGAAAGCCCCGCACGCTCCAGCACTTTTTGCGTCGCCGGCACCGGGCCGATGCCCATGATCTTCGGATCGACGCCGGCGTGCGCGTAGGCGACGAGGCGCGCGAGCGGTTTCAGGCCGCGCTTCTCCGCGACGGCGCGCTCCATCAGCACGACGGCTGCGGCCGCGTCGTTGATGCCCGACGCGTTGCCCGCCGTGACCGTGCCGTTTTCCTTCGCGAAGACCGGCTTGAGCTTCGTGAAGTCGTCCGGCGTCGCGTTCATGCGCACGTGTTCGTCGCGGTCGAAGACGATGTCGCCCTTCTTCGATGCGATCGTGATCGGCAGAATCTGTTCCTTGAAGTAACCGGCTTCGGTCGCATGCGCCGCGCGGCGGTGCGATTCGAGCGCGAGCGCGTCCTGCATCTCGCGCGTGATGCCGAACTTCCGCGCGACGTTCTCCGCCGTCACGCCCATGTGAATCTTGTCGAACGGATCGTTGAGCGCGCCGACCATCATGTCGATGACGCGCGCATCGCCCATGCGCTGGCCGAAGCGCGCCGCGGGCATGATGTACGGCGCGCGGCTCATGCTTTCCGCGCCGCCGCCGATGGCGACATCGGCATCGCCGAGCAAAATGGCCTGCGCCGCCGAGACGATCGCCTGCAAGCCGGAGCCGCACAGACGGTTCACGGTGAGCGCGGGCGCGTGCTGCGCAACGCCGCCGTCGAGCGCCGCGACGCGCGCGAGATACATGTCGCGCGGCTCGGTATGGACCACGTTGCCGAAGACCACGTGACCGACTTCATCGCCCTTCACGTTCGCCCGCGAGAGCGCCTCGCGCACGACGCGCGCGCCGAGATCGGTCGGGCTGAAGTCCTTGAGCGCGCCGCCGAAATCGCCGATCGCCGTGCGCACGCCGCTTACCACCACCACTTCTCGCTGCATGTTGTCGTCTCCTTTGCCTGGGTGTTCGTTTATTCCGCTCGATTATTCCGCCAGCGCGCGCTCGACCTCGTCCTTGCGCGGAATCGGCGCGACGGCGCCAAAGCCTTGCGTCGAGAGAGCCGCCGCCGCGTTCGCATAGCGCGCGGCCGCGAACGCGTCGTCACCCGCGACGATGCGCGCGATGAACGCGCCGCCGAAGCAGTCGCCCGCGCCGGTCGCATCGACCGCCTGCACGACGCGGCCCGGCACGACACGCCGCTCGTCCGGCGTCGCGATATACGCGCCTTCCCGGCCGAGCTTCAGCGCGATGATTGTCGGGCCGAGCGCCAGCAATGCGTCGACGATGGCGTCTTTGTCCTCGTGGCCCGTGAGCAAGGTGACGTCGTCCCAGCTCGGCAGGCAGATATCGGTCGCGCGGATCGCTTCGGTCATCACCGCGCGGGCGCGCGCGAGCGGCCACAGCTTCAGGCGCAGGTTCGTATCGAAGCTGACCTTCACGCCGTGCGAGCGCGCATGATCGATGGCGGCAAGCGCGGCGTCGCACGCCGCCACGCCGATCGCGAGGCTGATGCCCGACAGATGGATGATCTTCGCCGCCGCGATGGCATCGAGCGGCAAATGCGACGGCGCGTAGCGGCTCGCCGCCGAGCCCGCGCGCAGATAGTCGAAGCGATGCCCGCTCTCGCCGTGCGACACGAAATAGACGCCCGTGGGGGCGTCATGATCGACGCGCACGGTCGATGTATCGACGTTTTCCGCGCGCCACAGATCGAGCAGCAATTGCCCGAAATGATCGTTGCCGACGGCGGACACGAAACCGGTCGACGCCCCCTGACGCGACGCCGCGATCAGGAAGTTGGAGACATCGCCGCCAAAGCCCTGCAGATAGTTCGGCTGATCGCGCGTGGACTGATTGAACTCGACCATGGCCTCGCCGAGCGCGAGAACGTGCGGCATCGCTGGCATGTGCTTACACCTCGCCCCAGAGATCGTGGCCGTCCGCGCCGGTGATCTTCACCGAAACGAAGTCGCCGGCCTTGTAGCGCTTCGATGCCTTGGTCGCCGGCGCGATGTAGACGACGCCGTCGATTTCCGGCGCATCCGCTGCCGTGCGGCCGACGCCGCCATCCGTGCTCACTTCGTCGACGAGCACTTTCAGCGTCTTGCCGACCTTCTTCTTCATGCGCTTGGCCGACAGCTCTTCAGCCAGTTCCATGAAGCGCGCGCGGCGGTCCTCGCGCACATCGTCGGGCAAGGCGCCGTCGAGCTCGTTCGCGCTCGCGCCTTCGACCGGCGAATACGCGAAGCAGCCGACGCGGTCCAGGTCCGCTTCCTTCAGGAAATCCAGCAGCGTCTGGAACTGCTCTTCCGTTTCGCCCGGAAAGCCCGCGATGAACGTGCTGCGGATCGTCAGGTCCGGACAGATTTCGCGCCACGTCTTCACGCGTTCGAGCACCTTTTCGGCGTTGGCCGGGCGCTTCATGCGCTTGAGCACGTCGGGGTGCGCGTGCTGGAACGGCACGTCGAGATACGGCAGCACGTGGCCCCTGAGCGGACCTTCGGCCATCATCGGGATGACTTCGTCGACGCTCGGATACGGATACACGTAATGCAGGCGCACCCACGCGCCGTACTGCGAGGCGAGTTCGCCGAGCGCGCCGACGAGATCGGTCATGCGCGTCTTGAGCGGCTTGCCGTTCCAGAAGCCGGTGCGGTATTTCACATCGACGCCGTAGGCGCTCGTGTCCTGCGAAATCACGAGCAGTTCCTTCACGCCGGACTTGAAGAGATTTTCGGCTTCGAGCATCACGTCGGCGACGGGACGCGACACGAGATCGCCGCGCATCGACGGGATGATGCAGAACGTGCAGCGATGGTTGCAGCCTTCGGAAATCTTCAGATACGCGTAGTGACGCGGCGTGAGCTTGATGCCGGCGGGCGGAACGAGATCGGTGAACGGATCGTGCGGCTTGGGCAAATGCGTGTGCACCGCGTTCATCACTTCGTTGGTCGCGTGCGGGCCGGTGACGGCGAGCACTTTCGGATGCACTTCTTCGATGAGACCCGTGCCGCTCGCGCTCTTTTTCGCACCGAGACAGCCGGTCACGATGACCTTGCCGTTTTCGGAGAGCGCTTCGCCGATGGCATCGAGGCTTTCCTGCACGGCTTCGTCGATGAAGCCGCAGGTGTTGACGACGACGAGGTCCGCGCCGTCATACGTGCCGGAGATTTCGTAACCTTCGGCGCGCAACTGGGTCATGATCTGCTCGGAATCGACGAGCGCTTTCGGGCAGCCGAGGGAAACCATGCCGATTTTCGGCGCGGGATTCGTCTTGGCGATTGAATCTAAAGTGTTTTTCACGGGGAGAATGTCGTTTCTGGTCGCACGAGGCCAATCCATTATTTTACCCCGGCGCGCTGGGGCGGCGGATTTTGCGATTGCCGCCGGAGACCGCACAACCGCTATGCCGCGCCGATGAGCACGTCGGCCGGAATGTTCAAGCCTTCATGCAGGCGGCGAATCATCGCGAGGCTCAATGCGCGTTTGCCCGCGAGCACCTCGTAGACCCGGTTCGGGTTCCCGATGTACGGCTGCATATCGGGCACGGACAGGCCCGCCTGCTCCATGCGGAATTTGATCGCCTCGATCGGGCTGGGAGCGGCCAGCGGAAAGCGCTCGGCTTCGTATCGCTCAATGAGGATCGTCAGGATGTCGAGCGCGTCACCCTCTGGCGTGCCGGGAGCGGGATCGGCGTCCACGAGCACCGCCACGGCCGCGAGCGATGCGGTGTAATCGGCTTCGGTGCGAATCGGATGAATCTCCATGGTCTTACTCCATCTCGACGGTTGCCGCGTCGACCTTGTCGTATTGCGCATGCGTGCCGACGAATTTGATATAGGCGACGCCCACGCGATACGCCACAGCCACGATCAGTCGATACTCGTTGCCTTTGATATTGAAAACGACGCGATTGCGGCCCACGAAACTCGCGGACGAATACTGCTCCTTGATGTCCTGAGGCGTTCTCCACACCGCCTTGGATGCTTCCGCGTACCACGCCAACAAGGCTTGCTCGGCCTGCGCATGCCTTCGGATGAAAGCAGACAACGATTTTCTCGCGACGATTCGCATACGGCTCCACTTTAGTCCCATATTGGGACTGAGGCAATGGCCGAATTTTAGCGAATGTACGTGGCGCAGACCGGAAAAACACACACTTTTCCACAATTTGCAGCCATGACGCGCCCTACTATCACGTCCTCGCTCCGCAATCCGTAGGCAATATGCTCGACCACTCCGCGCTCCGCCATTTCAACCCGCTCTTCATCACCCCCTGCTATTCCGGCCAGGTCACGTCGGGCTACGCCACCAGCATGCTCACGCTGACGAACGAACTGTGGCGCCTCGGCGTGCAGGGCTCCATGCGCATCCGCGCCGGCGAAAGCCTCGTCACCCGTGCGCGCAACGAAGCCGTCGCGCATTTCCTGGCTCAGAAGCAGCACACGCATCTTTTCTGGATCGATGCGGACATCGCCTTCACGCCGGACCAGGCGCTGCGCCTTCTGCTCGCGGACCGCGATGTGGTCGCGGGCGTGTATCCGTTGAAGCGCATCGACTGGGCGGGCGAGATTCCCGCCGGACTCACGCAGGAACAATTTTTTGCCCGCGCCCTGCGCTATCCGGTGAATTCGCACGACGGCGCGCGCGGGACAATCGACGACGACGGGTTCATGGAAGTGAGCGAAGCCCCGACGGGCTTCATGTGCATCCGCCGCGCGGTGCTCGAAACGATGATCGAGCGCATGCCCGAACTGCGCTACGTGCCCGACGCGCCGCCGGACTCGCCGCTGCACGGCCACTGCCATCGCTTTTTCGACGTGATGGTCGAGCCCGGAACCGGGCGCTATCTTTCCGAAGACTACGCGTTTTGCCGGCGCTGGCGCGATCTGGGCGGAAAGGTCTATGTGGATACCCGCTCGAAGCTCGCCCATCACGGCGCGTTCACGTATCGCGGCGATTTCAGCGCGGCGTGGGCGCAGGACCCGGCGCGCGCGGTGGGCGGACTGTGAGCGGACGGCATGCGGGCGCTCACGCCAAGGCGCGAGAAGCCTCGACGCCGGCCGCGCCCGTGAAACCGGCTACTTCTTTTCCGTCGACGAAGGCGTGGGCGTCGGGAACGGAAACGTGTTGAACATCGATTTCGCCTGCGACTGCATCTGCTCCTGCATCTGCACGAACATGTTCTTCGACTGCTCGATGTAGCTCGTCATCATGCCCTGCATCATCGGCGCCTGCATGTTCATGAACTGCGACCAGACTTCCGGGTTGAGCGCGTTGCCGTCGTACATACCCTTGCTCTGCTCGGTCAGCTTCTGCTGAATGTCGATGAACGCCTGGATGTTCTTCTCCAGATACGTGCCCATCATGCCCTGCATCGCATGGCCGTAGAAGCGGATGATCTGCGACAGCATCACCGACGAGAACATCGGCAGCCCGCCGCTTTCCTCTTCGAGAATGATCTGCAAAAGAATACTGCGCGTGAGATCGTCGTTGGACTTCGCGTCGAGGACCTTGAAGTCTTCCTGATCGAGCACGAGTTGCTTCACGTCGGACAACGTGATGTAAGTGCTCGTCTCCGTATCGTATAGCCGACGGTTTGGATATTTTTTGATGAGTCGTTCGGCGGCTTTCTTTGTAGTAGTAGTGGTCATTTAACGCCTTTAAACGCAAAACTTTACTGCGATGGCAGCAAGCAGGTCTTGCGTTGTCGCAAAAAAGCGCTGCTGCGTGTTCGCCGCATCGTTGATTAAACCGGCGAGTGGCGGCTTCCCGCGCGCACTCGGGCGCGTCGCGGGAAGCCGCCGCCCGTCAGCCCATGTGCAAGCCGCCGTTCAGCGAGAAGTCAGCACCGGTCGAGAAGCCCGATTCGTCGGACGCCAGCCACGCGCAGATCGAGCCGATCTCGTCGGGCGTGCCCAGACGCCGCACGGGAATCGTCGCGACGATCTTCTCGAGCACTTCCGGACGGATCGCCTTCACCATATCCGTGCCGATATAGCCCGGCGACACGGTGTTGACCGTCACGCCCTTGGTCGCCACTTCCTGCGCGAGCGCCATCGTGAAGCCGTGGATGCCGGCCTTGGCGGTCGAGTAGTTCGTCTGGCCGAACTGACCCTTCTGACCGTTCACCGACGAAATGTTGATGATACGGCCAAAGCCGCGCTCCACCATGCCGTCGATGACCTGCTTGGTCACGTTGAAGAGGCTCGTCAGGTTCGTGTCGATGACGGCGGTCCAGTCTTCATGCGTCATCTTGCGGAACACGACGTCGCGCGTGATGCCCGCATTGTTGACCAGCACGTCGACCTCGCCGACTTCCGCCTTGACCTTGTCGAACGCGTTCTTGGTCGACTCCCAGTCGCCGACATTGCCTTCCGAGGCGACGAAGTCGAAGCCGAGCGCTTTCTGGTCTTCGAGCCATTTCACCCGGCGCGGAGAGTTCGGACCGCAACCCGCGACGACCGTGAAGCCATCCTTGAGCAGGCGCTGGCAGATGCTGGTGCCGATGCCGCCCATCCCGCCCGTTACATACGCTATGCGCTTCGTCATTCCTCACTCCATTTTGTTATGCGAGCGGCGCTCGAACTACACCGCCCGCTTGCCCTTCCCAATGTTGCCTTGTTACGGACGCTCCACCGCCAGCGCGACACCCATGCCGCCGCCGATGCACAGCGACGCCAGGCCCTTCTTCGCGTCGCGCTTCTGCATTTCGTGCAGCAGCGTGACGAGAATCCGGCAGCCCGATGCACCGATCGGATGGCCGATCGCGATCGCGCCGCCGTTCACGTTGATCTTTTCCTGATCCCAGCCCATCTGCTTGTGAACCGCCAGCGCCTGCGCCGCGAACGCCTCGTTGATTTCCATCAGATCGAGATCGTTCACGCTCCAGCCCGCGCGCTCCAGACAGCGCTTCGACGCCGGCACCGGGCCCATGCCCATGATCTTCGGCGACACGCCCGCGTTCGCGTACGCCTTGATGCGCGCGAGCGGCGTCAGACCGAGCGCCTCGGCCTTCTTCGCCGACATCACCACGACCGCCGCCGCGCCGTCGTTGATGCCCGATGCGTTCGCCGCCGTCACCGTGCCTTCCTTCGAGAACGCCGGCTTCAGGCCCGCGAGCGCTTCGGCCGTCACGCCGTGACGCACGAATTCGTCCGTGGCGAACTGGATCGGGTCGCCCTTGCGCTGCGGAATCGCGACCGGCACGATTTCGTCGTTGAAACGGCCTGCCTTTTGCGCGGCCTCGGCCTTGTTCTGCGACAGCGCCGCGAACGCATCCTGCTGCTCGCGCGTGATGCCGAATTCCTTGGCGACGTTTTCCGCCGTCGTGCCCATGTGATAGTTGTTATAGACGTCCCACAGGCCGTCGACGATCATCGTGTCGATGAGTTTGGCGTCGCCCATGCGGAAGCCGTCGCGCGAGCCCGGCAGCACGTGCGGCGCGGCGCTCATGTTTTCCTGGCCGCCCGCGACGACGATATCCGCATCGCCCGCGATGATCGCGTTCGCGGCGAGCATCACCGCCTTCAGGCCCGAGCCGCAGACCTTGTTGATCGTCATGCCGGGCACCATGTCGGGCAAGCCGGCCTTGATCAGCGACTGGCGCGCCGGATTCTGGCCCGAGCCTGCGGCCAGCACCTGACCCATGATGACTTCGCTCACCTGATCCGGCTTCACGCCCGCGCGCTCCAGCACGGCCTTGATAATCGTCGCACCCAGGTCCGGCGCCGCGATCTTCGCGAGCGAACCGCCGAATTTGCCTACCGCCGTACGCGCGGCCGATACGATCACTACGTCAGTCATTTCAGTTTCCTTTGGTATCGAATGTTAATGCGGCTTTGGGCCGGCATCGCGTGCTCTCATGCACGATCGCGCCGCTCAGTAGTCGCGTTCCAGAACGTAGCGGCCAGGTGCGGCCTCGATCACCGGATACTTCTTCGAACCCTGCGCCGCTTGAGGCTTGACCTGTTCGCCCGCGTTCTGCGCGAGCCACTTCGACCAGGTCGGCCACCAGCTTCCGGGATGCTCCGCCGCGGCGTCGAACCACGCGTCGGGATTGTCGGGCAGGCGCTTGTCGTCGCTGTCGATCATCCAGAAGCTGCGCTTGTTCTTCGACGGCGGATTGATCACGCCCGCGATATGCCCCGACGCGCCCAGCACGAACTTTTGCGGGCCCGTGAGGAGCGGCGCGGAGGCATAAGCCGATTTCCACGGCACGATATGGTCTTCGCGCGAGCCGTAGATGAAGGTCGGCAGCTCCAGGCTCGACAAGTCGATCGACTCGCCGCACACGGTCAGCGCGTTCGGATTCTTGAGCTTGTTCTCGAGGTAGGTATTGCGCAGATACCAGACGCACATCGGGCCGGGCAGGTTCGTCGAATCGCTGTTCCAGAACAGCAGATCGAAGGCCTGCGGCGTGCGCCCCTTGAGATAGTTGTCGACGACGTAGTTCCACACCAGATCGTTCGGGCGCAGATACGAGAACGTGTTCGCGAACTCGACGCCCCGCATGAGGCCCGCCGGCGCGCCGCCCTTGCCGCCGATCGCCTGCTCGCGCATCTGCACGTGCGCCTCGTCGACGAACACGTCGAGCACGCCGGTATCGGAGAAGTCGAGCATCGACGTGAGCAGCGTCATCGAAGCGGCCGGCTCCTCACCGCGCGCTTTTGCCACGGCGAGCGCGGTCGAGAGAATCGTTCCGCCGATGCAGAAGCCCAGCGTGTTGATCTGGTCTTCGCCGCTGATCTCCCGCACGACGCCGATCGTCTCGAGCACGCCCTGTTCGACGTAGTCGTCCCACGTCTTGTGCGCGATCGACTGATCCGCGTTGCGCCACGAGAGGATGTACACCTGATGCCCTTCTTGCAGCGCGTAGCGCACGAGCGAGCTTTCCGGCGACAGATCGAGGATGTAGTACTTGTTGATGCACGGCGGCACGATCAGAAGCGGGCGCGCGTAGACCTTCGGCGCGAGCGGCTTGTACTGGATCAGTTGCAGCAGTTCGTTCTCGTACACGACCGAGCCCTCGGTCGAGGCAATGTTCTTGCCCACTGAAAAGCGCGATTCGTCCGACTGCGAGATCTTGCCGCGCTGCATGTCGCCGAGCAGGTTCAGCATGCCCTGACGCAGGCTCTCGCCCTTGCTCTCGATGAGCGCCTTTTGCGCCTCGGGATTGAGCGCGAGGTAATTGCTCGGCGAAGCCGCCGCCGCCCACTGCTGCACCGTGAAGCGAATGCGCTCGCGCGTTTTCGGATCGCTCTGCACGGCATCCGCGAGTTCCTGCAGATAGCGCGCGTTGAGCAGATACCACGCGGCCGTGAAGGCATACGCGGGCGTCGATTGCCACGAGACATCGGTGAAGCGCCGGTCTTTCAGCGCGGTCGGATCGATGGCCTGCGCGCCGGCCTGCTTGAGCAGCTCCGAGGTATCGCGCGCATAGTCGCTCTGCAACTGCTGGAGCCGCTCGGGCGGGATCGCGGCGGTGGGAATCTTCGGCAGCGTGGGCAGACCCTGCATCGCCGCGCCGAAGCCCGGCATGCTGCTCGCGAGCTTGGCGAATTCCGCGAGGCCGTCCATCTTCGTGATGTCGGGCATCTGCGGCATGGCGCCGAGCGTCGGGAAGGCATTTGGGAATGCCGAGGGAAATCCGTTCGGAAAACCGTTGGCGAATGCGCTGAATGCCGCGAACGGCGACGCCGCTGCATTCGCGGTGTCGGCGGCGTTCGGCGCGCTCGACGCAGCTGCGCTATTCGTCTGTTGAGTGAGCTTCGCCCATTGCGCGGGGTCCGCGACGGAACGCCACGCGTTCAACCATTGATCGAACGCCTGCTGTACGCCTGTCGATTCGGCAGATGACGCCTGAGCCGAAGTGCTGTCGGCGGTACGGGAGCGGGAAGAGGAGGAAGTAGATTTGGAAGCCATACCCGCTTTTGACCTGTGAGTCTCGTAAGACCTGGATTGCTAATGCAGGCATCGCCGGGCTTTCCTGACCAGCGCGCAAGTATTGGTGCGCCTTATGCGCGTGGCAAGAAAGAGCCTTGCTACGCCGTGCCCGATTGAATGAATTCCGGGAACATTCTTGCTCCAGGATGTCAGGCATGTCAATGCTTCGTCCCGATTTTGCCGCAGTGCGATATTTTTTTAATTATCGTTTTCCCCCATGCGAAATATGTGTTTCACATGGGGTTTCGTCGGCGGCTTCGTTTCCGGTTTCGTACGGAGTTTCGTCACAACGAGGCAATGATTATCGGATAGCATCCAACACGATTTGCGCGCAGTTAATCGGCGAGCCAGATCATCGCCGCCATGCGGCCGGTTACACGGTCGCGCCGATACGAGTAGAAACGCTCTTTTTCCGTGACCGTGCAATGCGTGCCGCCGTGAATGCGCGCGGCATCGACGCCCAGATCGGCGAGGCGCAGGCGCGCGAGTGCGTAAATATCGGCGAAGTATTTGGCGGGCGCACCGCCAGCGGCCCTGAACGCCGCTTTCGTCGCGTCGCGGCGATCGGGCGGCGCGGCGGCGGCGAAGGCATCGAGCACGTCCTCGCCCACTTCGAACGCGGCCGGGCCGATGGCCGGTCCGAGAAACGCGTTGAGCGTCGAGGCCGGCACGCCCGCGAGCGCCGCGACCCGCTCGCCCGTTTTCTCGATGATGCCGCCCGCAAGCCCCCGCCAGCCCGCGTGCGCGGCGCCGACGGCGCGGCCTTCGTCGTCGCAAAAGAGCACCGGAAGGCAATCGGCCGTCATCACGACGCACACGACGCCCGCGCGGTCGGTCACGCTGGCGTCGGCGCGCGTGCGTTCGCCTTGCGCCAGACGTTCGATGACCGCGTGCGCGTCTTCGACTTGCGTGCCGTGAATCTGTTCGAGCCACGCGGCATGGGGCGAAGCCGTCAGGGCGAGCGCGCGACGGCGATTCTCGCGCACGGACTCCGGTGCATCGCCCGATGAAAAGCCGAGATTGAGCCCGCCCGCGCCGGGTGCGCCGCCACCGAAAGGCGCGATGCTCACGCCGCCCGCGCGCGTCGTGACGAACGCCCGCACGCGCGGCGACACCTTCCATTGCGGCCAGAGGCAGTCCTTCGATTGCAGATCGGCGGTGTCGTGCGTCATGCTTCGTCGTCCTCGTAGTCTTCGTCGTCCCAGTCGTCTTCGCCCTCGCCCATTTCGTAGGCTTGCGCGAAGTCGCCCTCCTCGTCGAATTCGACTTCCTCATCCTGCCCGAAGCCGAGTTCCGCGGCGAGCGCCGCGATGTCTTCCGGCACGTCTGCGCGCCAGTGCACGTCCTTGCCGGTCGCGGGATGGATCAAGCCGAGCCGCCACGCGTGCAGGGCCTGACGCGCGAAACCGTTCGGCAACGGCGTCACCGAACGCTTGCCGCGCGCGCGTCCGTACACGGGATCGCCGAGCAGCGGATGCCCCGCGTGCGCGCAATGCACGCGAATCTGATGCGTGCGGCCGGTTTCGAGATCGCAATGAATGGCGCTCACCGGCTGGCCGTGCCACGTCGTGCGGTCGATCGTCTTGAAGTGCGTGCGCGCCGGTTTGCCCGATGCGCTCTGCACCACCGCCATGCGCGTGCGCTCGCGCGGATCGCGGCCGATGGGCGCGTCGATCGTGCCTTCGTCGCGCATATTGCCCCACACGAACGCGACGTAGCGGCGTTTCACCGTGCGCGCCTGCAACTGACGCACGAGGTCGGTCTGCGCCTGCAGCGTGCGCGCGACGACCATGAGCCCGGAGGTTTCCTTGTCCAGCCGATGCACGATGCCGGCGCGCGGCAGCCCCGCGGCCGCCTCGCCGTAACGATGCAAGAGACCGTTGAGCAGCGTGCCGCTCCAGTTGCCCGCCGCCGGATGCACGACCATGCCCGCGGGCTTGTTGATGACGACGAGCGTCTCGTCCTCATACACGATATGCAGCGGCACGGCTTCCGGCGCGAACGCGAGCTGCTCGGGCAGCAGGTCCGGCACGAGCGTGATCATGGCGCCAAGCGGCACGGGCTGGCGCACCTTCGCGAGCGCGCCGTCGACGAGCACGCGCCCTTCCTCGATCCAGCCCTGCATGCGGTTGCGCGAGAACTCGGGGAAGATCCTGGCGAGCACCTTGTCGAGCCGCTCGCCCGCGAGCGCGTCGGGCACGCGCGCCTCGCGCGGCGCTTCGCGGTCCGCGCCGGCTGCGGAATCGGCGGATGCCGAGTCGTCGCCGGTGGCGCTTCGGCTATAATCTTTGAGTTGGTCTTTGGTACGACGAGTACTTGAGCGGGTCATTTGAACGAAAATTCGGCGGCATGAGGCTGCAAAGGCGGGCTGCATAAAGCGGCCCATGAAGCGGCAAGCCACGCCGGAAACACAGCTAGAAACAGCGAAGAATCTGCAAGAATCAGCCAGGAACAGCAAGCACTGATGCGAGCCTTCAACACCATTCATCACTCGATGCGTCAATCGATCAAGTATCTGGCGCTGGCCGCGAGCGTCGCCGTCGTCGCGGCCTGTCACGGACTGCCCGAGAAGACCGACGAAACGGCAACGTGGAATAACAACAAATTATATACGGAGGCTCAGGACGCGCTCTCCGGCAGCGACTGGGGCAAGTGTGCCAAGTACTTCGAGGCGCTCGAAGGGCGCGACCCGTTCGGCCATTTCGCGCAGCAGGCGCAGATCAACGTCGCGTACTGCAACTGGAAGGACAGTGAAACCGCGAACGCCGACCAGGCCATCGACCGTTTCATCAAGCTGCACCCGGATCATCCCGAGATCGCGTATGCGTACTATCTCAAGGGCATGATCCACTTCAACGACGACCTCGGCCTCTTCGGCCGCTTTTCGGGTCAGGACATGAGCGAGCGCGATCCCAAGTCGCTGCGCGAGTCCTATGACGCGTTCAAGGTCGTGGTCGACCGGTATCCGCAAAGCAAGTACGCACCCGACGCCGCGCAGCGCATGCGCTATATCGTGAACGCGCTCGCTTCGCACGAAGTCCACGCGGCAGATTATTACTATCGCCGTGGCGCGTATGTCGCCGCGATCAATCGCGCGCAACTCGCGATTCGCGAATACAAGAACGCGCCGGCCACGGAAGACGCGCTGCATATCATGATGCTGTCGTACGAGAAGCTCGATCAGCCGCAACTCGCCGACGACACCAAGCGCGTGCTCGCCGCGACGTTCCCGGACAGCCCGTACGTGACGGGCAAGCGCCGCGCGAACGCCGACAAGCCCTGGTACCAGATCTGGTAATTCAGGCACGACGCAAAAATGGCCGGTTATCAACCGGCCATTTTTTTGTTTCGACAAATAGTCAGGACTCCGAGCGTTATTCCGCCAGTTCCGTTTTCCATTTCGCCGCGTCGGTGAAAAACTCGCGCACCACGTCCAGTTCGCGCGTGCGCTTGAACGGCGGCAGGCTTTGCCAGATGCGCCGGCCGTAAGGCTTGTCGACGAGGCGCGTGTCACAAATCATCAACACGCCGCGATCCGTTTCCGCGCGAATCAGACGCCCCGCGCCCTGCTTGAGCGTGATGACGGCCTGCGGCAACTGATGCACGGCGAACGGGCTCAGGCCCTTCTTGGTGAGCGCGTCGAGGCGCGCGGCGAGCACGGGATCGTCCGGCGGCGCGAACGGCAGCTTGTCGATGACGACGAGCGAAAGCGCGTCGCCACGTACATCGACGCCTTCCCAGAAGCTTTGACTTCCCACGAGAATCGCGTTGCCGTAGGCGCGAAAACGGTCGAGCAATTCGGTCCGGCTCGCGTCGCCCTGCACCAGCAGCGGATTGTCCCAGCCGCGCCGCTCGATCACCTCGCGCAGACGCGTGGCGATGCGATCGACCGCGCGCAGCGTCGTGCACAACACGAACACGCCGCCGCCCGCCGATTCGATAACGGGCAGCGCCGCTTCGAACACGGCATCGGTGAATTGCGGGGACGAAGGCTGCGGCAGGTTGCGCGGCACGTACAGCAAACCCTGCGACGGATAGTCGAACGGGCTCGGCAAGGTCATCGAACGGCGCGCGTTCAGGCCCATTTGCGCCGCGTAATGCGTGAAATCGCCGCGCACGGAAAGCGTCGCCGACGTGAAGATCCACGCGCGCGGCACGCCCGCGCGCTGCTTCGCGAAAATCGGCGCGACGGACAGCGGCGTTTCGTGCAACTGGACCGTGTGCGAGAACACTTCGATCCAGCGCACCATTTCGTTCGGTTCTTCTTTCGCGGCTTCCCTGGCCGTGTCCTCGTCGGCGACGACAGCGCGCTCCAGCGAAGTCGGCGGCGTGGTCCAGCCCGCGAGCAGATCTTGCAACTCGCGCGCGCGGCGCACCAGCGCCTGCAACGATTCCGCGCGCTCCGCATGCGAGCCGAGCGCGGAGGCGAGCGCCGCGAGATGCGTTTCGAGCGTGTCGAGCGCTTCGAAGATCGGATGGCCATCCGGCAACTGGCCGAGCGACAGGCGCACCGAATCTTCCTTGAACGCGAGCCGCACGTCGCGCGCGGCGCGTTCGAGCGCGGCGCCGAGCTTCGTCCAGTCGGCGGCGTCGCGCGCATGCGAAAGACCTTCGGCGACCGTATCGCGTGCGAGTTCGAGCAGTTGAGTGGTCGAAAGCGTCTCGCCGAAAAAGAGCGTCGCCGTTTCGGGCAACTGATGCGCCTCGTCAAAAATGATCGTGTTCGCCGTGGGCAGCAGTTCGGCCATGCCGGTGTCGCGCAGCATCACATCGGCGAAGAACAGGTGATGATTCACCACGACGATGTCCGCCTGCTGCGCCTCCTTGCGCGCCTGCATGACGAAGCATTCCTTGTAGTGCGGACATTCCTGGCCGAGACAGTTGTCGCGCGTGGACGTGACCATCGGCCAGACCGGCGAATTCTCCGGCACGCTCGCGAGCTCGGCCTTGTCGCCGGTGCGCGTGATCTTCGCGAAACGGACGATCTCCTGCAGATGCGACGTGTCCTGGCGCGACGGCAGACGGCCGTTGTCGGCGGTGCGCTCGAGGTAATAGTGGCACAGGTAGTTCGCGCGGCCCTTCAGCATCGCCACCGACACCGGCACGGCAAGCGCGTCGCGCACGGTCGGAATGTCGCGCTGAAAGAGCTGATCCTGAAGGTGCTTCGTGCCCGTCGAGACGATGACCTTGCCGCCCCACAGCATGGCCGGAACCAGATAGGCATAGGTCTTGCCCGTACCCGTTCCAGCCTCGACGATAAGCGTGTTCTCGCCGCCGTCGATAGCCGTCTTCGCCGTCGCGATGCCGATATCCCCGGCCGGCTGCTCTTCCGGCTCATAAGGCTTGTCCGACGGGCCGAGCTTGCGCGCGGGGCGGCGCTGCGCCTCGAACATCGCGGGCTCGGGCATGGCGCGGCCGGACGCTTCCATCGCGGCCGCGACCGAGCGCGCCATTTCGATCTGCGACGCACGCGATCGATAACCGTCGATCGCGCGTGCGAGAAGCCCCTGGGCGGAGAAGATAGCGTCGAGCTCGGCGCTGCGCTTGGTCGTCAGCGCGAGCGACGCGGTCGCGTCGTCGCTGGTTTGTGCGGATGAGTTCAAGGCGTGCTAATTCCTGCGGGTTCCGGCGCGCTCAGCTTCGCGAGACGCCGGCGCCAGCGCGAGCCCGCGGCCGGCGCGCGGCGTTCAGTGCGCGTCCGAGTCCAGCTGCAATTGCAGCAGGAGAATGGTGTCCTTCACTTTGAGCTTGCGCTTTTTCAAGCGCCTCAGCTCCAGATCGTCGATGCCGGACAACTTGTCGATCAGCGTGTCCAGGCTGTGATGCTCGTCCTGCAATTGCGCGATGCGATCGCGAAGCACGGCGGCATCCGTGGCGGGTTGACGGGGTGCGTTCAAGCGCTGCTGCATGCTCGCCTCCTTTCATCCTCTTCGCTCGGGCTTGCCCGGCTCGCGCCACAGCCCGCCCTATTTACCTTGCTGCTGCTGTTGTTGCTGCTTGAGCTTCAGTTGTTCCTGGCGCTCCTGCTCCTGCTGCTGCGCCTTTTCCTGCGCCTTTCTCGCGGCTTCCTTCTGGCGCGCCTCGACTTCCGCGCGATGCTGCGCCGCTTCCTGCTGCTTCTGCTCGAAGCGCTGCGCTTTCTCGTCGCGTTCCTGCGCGTCCTGCACGCCGCGTGCGCGCGCTTCGTCGAGCTTCTTCTGGTAGTCCGCCTGCTTCTGGTCGTAGGCCTTCTGATTGGCCGCGCGCTGCGGCGCTTCGCCCTCGCGCTGCGCGGCGGCGAGCGCGTTCTGACGCTGCTTGTCCTCGAAAGCCTTCTGGCTTGCCTGCTCGTTCGCCGCGCGCTGCGGCGCTTCCGCCTGATATTGCGCCCGTTTGATCGCGGCCTGCTGATCGCGCTCCTTCGCATGTTCGGCGCGCTGCTCGTCGTCGAGCGCGAGCTGCTCCTGACGGATCTGCTGACGCGCGTCGCGCATTTCGTTGCGCGCGTTGTCGAGACAATGATTCACGAAGAACTTGCTATAGCAGTCGTGCTGCTTCACGCCGTAGCGGTAGTTGTTTTCTTCGGTGCGCTGATCCAGCACTTTCTGCCGCTCGACGAAGCCGGCTTTCAGCGCGTCGTCGGCGCTCTTTTCGGATGACGGCGCGGCGTCGAGCGGACGCGCACTCACGGACGTGCCGGGATCGATCGGTTTGGCGGATTGAGCGAGCGCGCTGGACGGAGCAACTGCGCCCGTTACGCACGACAGCAACACGGCCGCCGCGGCCGGCAGGTACGAAAGGCGAAAGTTGGGCAAATGAATGACGGGCAACGTGATAAGGAATCAGGTGCGAAGCGGCTTCGCCGATGCCCAAATTCTATCATCGCGCGCCGGAGCGCTCCGGCATTTATGGCAAAATGCCCGGCTCAGCAACCCGGTCCGAACCCCGCTCGTCACGCGGCCGCCCGCCCGCAGCGCCTCGCTCACGCGAATCCGGCGCACGCGGCGCGGACCGCGCCGCCGAGCCGAAGACAGCGCAGAATCATGACGGAAACCGTAGCACTCAAGATCGTACAGCGCATCGCCACCGAACTCACCGTGCAGCCGCGCCAGGTCGCCGCCGCCGTGCAGCTTCTCGATGAAGGCTCGACTGTCCCGTTCATCGCCCGATACCGCAAGGAAGTCACGGGCAACCTCGACGACACGCAATTGCGCACGCTCGAAGAGCGCCTGCTCTATCTGCGCGAACTCGAAGACCGCCGCGCCGCGATTCTGTCGAGCATCGACGAGCAAGGCAAGCTCACCGACGAATTGCGCAACGCCATCGAAGGCGCCGACAGCAAGCAGGTGCTCGAAGACCTTTACCTGCCCTACAAGCCCAAGCGCCGCACGCGCGCGCAAATCGCCCGCGAAGCCGGACTGGAGCCGCTCGCGCAGGCGCTGCTCGCCGACCCGACACTCGACCCGCAAGCCGAAGCCGCCAAGTACGTCGATGCGGACAAGGGCGTCGCCGATACGAAAGCCGCGCTCGACGGCGCGCGCGACATCCTCTCCGAGCAGTTCGGCGAAACCGCGGAAATTCTCGGCAAGCTGCGCGAGCATCTGTTCGGCCAGGGGCTCGTCATGTCGAGTGTGGTGGCCGGCAAGGAAGGCGAAGAAGGCGAGAAATTCCGCGACTACTACGACTACAGCGAAACGATCCGCACGGTGCCGTCGCATCGCGCGCTCGCGCTGTTTCGCGGCCGCAATGCGGGTGTTCTAAGCGTCAAGCTCGGCCTGGGCGAAGAACTCGACGCGCAGATTCCGCACCCGTGCGAAACGATGATCGCGGGCCATTTCGGCATCGCCAATCGCGGACGCGCCGCCGACAAATGGCTCTCCGACGTGTGCCGCTGGTGCTGGCGCGTGAAGGTGCAGCCGCACATCGAAACGGAATTGCTCACGCAGTTGCGCGAAGAAGCCGAACACGAAGCCATTCGCGTGTTCGCGCGCAATCTGAAGGACTTGCTGCTCGCCGCGCCAGCCGGTCCGAAGGCCGTCATCGGTCTGGACCCGGGTCTGCGCACGGGCGTGAAGGTCGCGGTCGTCGATCGCACGGGCAAGCTGCTCGCCACCGACACCATCTATCCGCACGAGCCGCGCCGCGACTGGGACGGCTCCATCGCGAAGCTCGCGCGCATCGCGGCGCAGACGCAGGCCGAGCTCGTGTCGATCGGCAACGGCACCGCGTCGCGCGAAACCGACAAGCTCGCGAGCGAGCTCATGGCCAAGCATCCGGACCTGAAGTTGCAAAAGATCGTCGTCTCGGAAGCGGGCGCGTCGGTGTATTCGGCGTCGGAACTGGCGGCGAAGGAATTTCCGGAACTCGACGTCTCGTTGCGCGGCGCGGTGTCGATCGCGCGGCGTTTGCAAGACCCGCTCGCCGAACTCGTGAAGATCGAGCCGAAGGCGATCGGCGTCGGCCAGTATCAGCACGACGTGAATCAGCGCGAACTGGCGCGCTCGCTCGATGCGGTCGTCGAGGATTGCGTGAACGCGGTCGGCGTCGATGCGAACACGGCATCGGTCGCGCTGCTCGCGCGCGTGTCGGGGCTGAACGGCACGCTCGCGCGCAATATCGTCGATTATCGCGACGCCAACGGGCCGTTCCCGTCGCGCGAGCATCTGAAAAAGGTGCCGCGTCTCGGCGACAAGACCTTCGAGCAGGCAGCAGGCTTCTTGCGCATCAACAACGGCGAGAATCCGCTCGATCGCTCGTCGGTGCACCCGGAAGCGTATCCGGTCGTCGAGCGCATGCTCGCGAAAATCAAGAAGCATATCGGCGATGTGCTCGGCAAGCGCGAGGCATTGACGGGACTCTCGCCGACGGAATTCGTCGACGATCGTTTCGGTCTGCCGACCGTGCGCGACATTCTCGCCGAACTGGAAAAGCCGGGCCGCGATCCGCGCCCCGAATTCAAGACGGCGACGTTCAAGGAAGGCATCGAGAAGATTTCGGATCTCGTGCCGGGCATGATCCTCGAAGGCGTCGTGACGAATGTGGCCGCATTCGGCGCGTTCGTCGATATCGGCGTGCATCAGGACGGCCTCGTGCACGTGTCGGCGCTGTCGACGAAATTCATCAAGGATCCGCATGAAGTCGTGAAGGCGGGCCAGGTCGTGAAGGTGAAGGTGCTGGAAACCGATGTGAAACGCCAGCGCATTTCGCTCACGATGCGCCTCGACGACGACCTTGCGCCGGCCAGTTCCAACGCCGGATCGCAGCCGCGCGGTGCGTCGCAAGATCGCCGGCGCGATGCACGTCCGAACCAGCGCCGCGAGCCGGAACCGGGAGGCGCAATGGCGGCGGCGTTCGCGAAACTGAAACGCTGAGACTTCAGGCTGCCAACAAAAAACCCCACGTCTTGCGACGTGGGGTTTCTTTTTGCGCGCCTGAAAAACGCTGCGTCAGATTTCGATCTTCGTTCCCAGTTCGACGACCCGATTCGCGGGAATGCTGAAGAAGTCCGTCGGCTTTGCCGCGTTCTGATGCATCCACGCGAATACGCGCTCGCGCCACACGGACATGCCCGGCAGTTCCGTTGGCACAACGGTTTCGCGCGCCATGAAGAACGACGTGTCCATCAGCTCGAAGGTCATCGCGTGCGTGCGCGTGATCTGCTCCAGCACGGCCTTCACGTCCGGCGTCTCGTTGAAGCCGTACGCCGCTTTCACGAGGAACAGGCCGCCGCCGATGTCCTTCACTTCGAGGCGATGCGCGTCATCGACATAAGGAATGTCGCGCGTCGTGAAGTTCATGAAGATGGTGCGCTCGTGCAGCACCTTGTTGTGCTTCAGGTTGTGCAGCAGGCTCACGGGCACGAGCGAATCGCTGCCGGTGAGATAGATCGCCGTGCCCGACACGCGATGCGGCGGATGCGCGAGCAGGCCTTGCAGGAACGGCATGAGCGGAATGCCGTCCGCGGCCGTGCGATCCTTCACGATCATGCGGCCCTTGTACCACGTCATCAGCAGGAAGAAGAGCGCGCCGCCGATGCACAGCGGCAGCCAGCCGCCCTGCTCGATCTTGAGCAGGCTCGCGCCGAAAAAGCCGATGTCGATCATCAGGAACACCGCGATCATCCCGCCGACGAGAAAGCGGTTCCAGCCCCACAGATTCACCATCACCACCGACACGAGGATGGTGGTCGTGAGCATGGTCGCGGTAACGGCGAGACCGTACGCCGCCGCGAGATTCTCCGAACTCTTGAAGCCGATGACGATGCACAGGATGATGAACAGCAGCATCCAATTCACGAGCGGAATATAGATCTGGCCGATCGCGAGTTCCGACGTATGCAGGATCTTCATGCGCGGCACGTAGCCCAGCTGGATCGCCTGACTCGTGAGCGAGTACGCGCCCGAAATGACTGCCTGCGAGGCGATCACCGTCGCGACCGTCGACAGAATCACGAGCGGCAGCAATGCCCAGTCGGGTGCGAGCAGGAAGAACGGGCTTTCGATGGCCTTGGGCGAATGCATCAGCAACGCGCCCTGGCCGAAGTAATTGAGCAGCAGCGAGGGCATCACGAGGCCGTACCAGCCGTAGCGGATCGGCTTCACGCCGAAGTGGCCCATGTCGGCATACAGCGCTTCCGCGCCCGTCAGCACCAGCACGACGGAGCCGAGCACGATATACGCCTGCAGCACGTGCTCCTTCATGAACGAAAACGCGTAATACGGATTGAGCGCGACAATGATGCGCGGCTCCATGATGATGTGCGCGGCGCCCAGCACGGCGAGCGTCACGAACCACACGACCATGATCGGGCCGAAGAGCTTGCCGACCACCGCGGTGCCGTGGCGCTGAATCCAGAACAGCGCGATCAGGATGACGATCGTGATCGGCAACACGTAGGGCGTGAGCTTGGGCGCGGCGATTTCGAGACCTTCGACCGCCGACAGCACCGACATCGCCGGCGTGATGACCGCATCGCCGTAGAACATGCACGCGCCGAAGATGCCGAGCATCATCAGCACGCCCGAGACCTTGCCCGCCTGATTCACGCTGCGCAGCGCGAGCGTGGTCATGGCGAACACGCCGCCCTCGCCGTTGTTGTCGGCGCGCATGACGAAGAGCACGTATTTGACGGCGACCACCATGACGATCGCCCAGAAGAGCAAGGAGATGACGCCGAGGATCGACGCCTCGGACAAGCCGATGCCGTGCGATGGGCTAAAGGCTTCCTTCAACGAATAAAGAGGACTCGTGCCGATGTCGCCGAAAACTACGCCGATGGCCGCGAGCGCAAGCGAGGACATGGGTTGTTTATGCTCGTGCGCGTGAGTCGTGTTAGTCATAAAAGCGATGTATCCGTCCAGAGCGGAATAAAACGAACGCCATTCTATCTAACGTCGCACGCGAAGATGTCTTCTTGCGTGTTGCTCATGCGCCACGAGAGCCGCGAGTGAGAGTTTAGCATCGCGCCCCGTGCGCGTCGGCGGGCGCGCTCGGCACGGGTTGCGAAGCCCGCCAGCCGTGCCCGCAAACGACAACGCCGTTGGCCCGGGCAGCGTGCCCGGACCAACGGCGCTCGTCTCGTGATGCTGTAAAAAACGATCAGGCGTCTCACCTTACCCGCGGCCGTTTTGCATGCCCCGCTTGATCCACGCGCCGAGGTTGTGCGGGCGCACCGTGTCCCACTCCTCGAACGGCTGATGAATCCACGGGTTCGTTTCGAGAAACTGAACGTGATAGTCGGGCTTGATCTTCGAGCACGCCTTGTACCAGAGCACTGCCGAGCGCACCGACGTGATGCCCGGGTAGCGCTCCTTCAGATGCTCCTGCACGCGCGCGAGCGTGACGCCGGAATCGACGAGATCGTCGACGAGCAGCACGTTGCCGGACAGATCGCCGCGCGTCATCGTGATGTACTGCGCGATGTCCAGCTCGCCCTGCTCCGTGCCCGCGGCTTCGCGGTACGAGCTCGTGGCGAGAATGGCGAGCGGCAGGTCGTAAATGCGCGAAAGCTGATCACCCACGCGCAGGCCGCCGCGCGCGAGACACAGGATCTTGTCGAACTTCCAGCCCGACTCGTGCACTTTCAGTGCGAGGACTTCGATCAGCCGGTGGTATTCATCCCAGCCGACCCAGAGGTTCTTTTCGTCGTTGCGCGGGTCCGTCATCGCGATCATGGTGAGGCTCTTTCAAATGCTTAGGTTATATACGAAATGTGGCCGCAGGGAGGCGGCCACATTTTTTACAGCGTCCGGTTCGGGTCGAGGCTCGGAAGCGCTCAGACCTTGAACGGATGGCGCAGCAGGATGGTTTCGTCGCGGTCCGGGCCGGTCGACACCATGTCGATCGGCACGCCCGCCACTTCCTGCACGCGCGTGAGATAAGCGCGCGCGTTCGCGGGCAGCGCATCCCATTGCGTGATGCCGATGGTGCTTTCCTTCCAGCCGCCGAAGGTTTCATACACCGGCTCGCAACGCGCCACTTCCGATGCGCCGCGCGGCAGGATGTCGACCGGCTTGCCGTCGAGCGTGTAGCCCGTGCAGAGCTTCACTTCGTCGAGGCCGTCGAGCACATCGAGCTTGGTCATGCACAGGCCCGAAATGCCGTTGATCTGGATCGAGCGGCGCAGCGCGGCGGCGTCGAGCCAGCCGGTGCGGCGCGGACGGCCCGTGACCGAACCGAATTCCTTGCCGACGGTCGCGAGATCGAGGCCGACCTTCTCCTGACGCTGCGGATTGTCGGCGTCGTACAGCTCGCTCGGGAACGGGCCAGAACCGACGCGCGTGCAGTACGCCTTCGTGATGCCGAGAATGTAGTTCAGCCGCTGCGGCCCGATGCCCGCGCCAGCCGTCGCCGCGCCCGCGACGCAGTTGCTCGACGTGACGAACGGATACGTGCCGTGGTCGATGTCGAGCAGCGTGCCTTGCGCGCCTTCGAACAGCAGATTGTTGCCGGCGTGGTTGGCGTCGTAGAGGCGGCGGGAGACGTCCGTGACCATCGGCGCGAGACGGTCGGCGTAGCCGAGCATCGTGTCGAGCGTTTCCTGGAAGTCGACGGCCTTCGCGCCGAGATACTGCGTCAGCACGAAGTTATGGAAATCGAGCGCTTCGCGCAGGCGTTCCTCGAACACGGCGGGCTCGAAGAGATCCTGCACGCGCAAGCCGCGGCGGGCCACTTTGTCTTCGTACGCCGGGCCGATGCCGCGGCCGGTCGTGCCGATCTTGCCCGCGCCGCGCTTGGCTTCGCGCGCCTGGTCGATGGCGACGTGATACGGCAGAACGAGCGTGGCGGCTTCGGAGATGAAAAGGCGCTTCGAAACGTCGATGCCCGCGGCTTCGAGTTCGTCGATTTCCTTGAACAGCGCTTCCGGCGACAACACGACGCCATTGCCGATGTAACAGGCCGTGCCCGCGCGCATGATGCCCGACGGAATGAGGCGCAGAATGGTTTTCTTGCCGCCGATGATGAGCGTATGGCCGGCGTTGTGACCGCCCTGGAAGCGCACGACGCCCTGGGCGTGGTCCGTCAGCCAGTCGACGATCTTGCCCTTGCCCTCATCACCCCACTGGGTGCCCACCACGACGACGTTGCGCCCGGGGTTCACATTCACTGCACTGGCAGACATGTTGATTCGTTAGCTGGTTAAAAACGTATTTTACCTAGGTTCGCGGAAGGTTCCGAGTTTTTCGGGCCGCGTTTCGCGATTTCGTCACGCTCGCATGATCGACATCGGCTAATAAAAAGTCCTTTCCGATCAAGCGACTGTATTTGCCGTGCTCAAGTGCGCGGCTCGATCGTCCATGCGCCGTCGCGCTCGACGAGCACGCGGTCGAACGCGAATTCGTCGAGCACGTGGTCGTGGCCGGGCAGCGCCTGAATGACGACTTCGCCCGCATCGCGCAGCGCGAGAATCGCCGCGCGCAGCGGTTCGTCGTGCTTCCACGGCGCGAGAATCGCGCTGCCGCGCGCGTCGACGGGCGAGATGCGCGCCACTTCGCGCAGATCGAGCGAGAAGCCCGTCGCCGGCCGCGCACGACCGTACGCGAGGCCAACGTCGTCGTAACGGCCGCCTCGTGCAACGGCATTGGGCACGCCATCGATGTAGGCGGAGAACATGACGCCGCTGTGGTACGCGTAGCCGCGCAAATCCGCGAGATCGATCATCAGTTCCGCGCCTTCGACCTGACTTGCGAGGAACGCGAGGTCGTCGAGCGCGCGCGCGATCACCGGCAGATTGGGCAGACGGCCCCGCGCAATTTGCAGCACCGAGGCATCGCCATACAGCGACGGCAACGCGCGCAACGCTTCGCGCGGCACTTGCCCGAGATGCGCGGTGAGTTCATTCAGACGCGGCACGTCCTTGCTCGCGAGCGCGTCGTAAAGCCCTTCGCCGAGCGACGCCGCGGCCGGTTCGAGCTCCAGCAGCGCGGCGAGCACGCCCGCGTGGCACAGATCGAGACGCACTTTCCTCAGACCTGCCAGATGCAGCGAATCGAGCATCAGTTGCTGAATCTCGAGATCCGCTTCGAGCCCTGCGTGGCCGTAGATTTCAGCGCCGATCTGGATCTGCTCGCGCGTCGCGTGCAGCCCGCGCGGCCGCGTGTGCAGCACCACGCCGGCATAACACAGGCGCGTCACGCCCTTCCGGTTCAGCAGGTGCGCGTCGATGCGCGAGACCTGCGGCGTAATGTCCGCGCGCAGGCCCAGCGTGCGGCCGGACAACTGATCGACGAGCTTGAAGGTGCGCAGGTTCAGATCGCTTCCGCCGCTCGTCAGCAGCGATTCGAGGTATTCGAGCATCGGCGGCATCACGAGCTCGTAGCCGTACGAACGGAACCGGTCGAGCAGGCGGCGGCGCAGCTCTTCGATCTTGCGGGCCTCCGACGGCAGAACGTCGGCGATATTCTCAGGAAGTAACCAGGTGGACATCGATGCGATTCCTACGGGACGCGAGCCTTCGCGCTTCAGGCGCGAGGACTTCGACGGTCAGGGACGAAAGGATAAAGACAAGATAGGCGATATGGCGGCGCGCTGCCCGCCGCGGTTTACGTGGCGATCAGCAGCAGGATCAGGCCGAGCACCATCGCGACCAGTCCGCCGATGCGGATATGGTGCGTGGGCCGCTCCGCGATGCGGCGAAAGGTATCGCGCCACGCGGTCGGAAAAACGAAGGGAAACATGCCTTCGATGATCAGCATCAACGCAACAGCGAGCAGTAACGTCTCGGCCATGTCCAGGGGATCGTAGGCGCCGCGCCGGCCGGAAGCCGGCGCGTGGCGCGGGCGGGAATCAGCGTTTCGCCGTGGCGGGAGGCGACGTGTCCGCCGCGCCGCCCGTCGGGCTCTTCATGAAGCGGAAGAAATCGCTGCTCGGGTCGACGACCATGACATCGCCCGGCTTGAACGTCTTCTTATACGCTTCGAGACTCTGATAGAACTGGTAGAACTGCGGATCGCGTCCGTAGGCATCGGCCGCGATGGCCGCCGCCTTGCTGTCTCCTTCGCCCTTGATCGACTGCGCCTGGCTGTAGGCGTCCGCGAGAATCGCCTGTTGCGTGCGTTCCGCGTCGGCCTTGATCTTGTCCGCTTCCGCCGTGCCCTTCGCGCGCTCGTTCGCCGCCGCCTGCTGCCGCGCCGCGATCATGCGCTTGTAGACCGAATCGGCCACCGCCGACGGAAAGTCGATGCGCGTCATCTGCAGATCGACGAGTTGCACGCCGAACGCCGCCGCCGCGCCTTCGACGCTCTTTTGCGCGTCGCTCGCGAGCGCCTGCTGATTACCGAGCGACTCGGTGAGCGTGTGCTTCGCGAAGCTGCTCGCGAGCGCCGTGCGCGCGAGCGCGAGGATGCGCTCCTCGGCCGTCTGCGTGTTCTTCTCGTTGCTCTCGAAAAGCTTCAGCGGATCGGCGACGCGATACTTGATGACCGTGTTCACCAGCACTTCGTTCTTGTCCGAAGTCGAGAAGCGGTCCGCGCCGGATTCGTCGATGGTGAGCGTGCGCGTGTCGATGAGCGTAAGCGTCTGGAACGGCGGCGGCAGCTTGAAGTGCAGGCCGGGGCCTTCGAGACGCGGGTTGCCTTCGCCATGCGCGGCGACGATGGCGGCATGTCTTTCGTCGACGGTGAAGATCATCGACGAACCGATGAACAGCACGATGACGACGGCGACGACGAGCGCGATGATTCGATTCATGTTCGCGCTCCTTATTGCAGGTCTTCGGAGCGGCTGCGGGAGCGGAACGCATCGCGCGAGCGCAGCGGATCGCTGCCCGCGTTCGCGCTGGCGCCGCTCGCACCGCTGGCGGCGCTTGCCGCGCTGGCGGGTGCGACCGCGGCTGCGGGAGCCGATGCGCTCGCCGCGGCCTGAGCGCGGGCCTGCGGCCCTTCCGCTGCGGGCGCTGCACCCGTCGCGGCCGCACCGCTCGCGTTCGCCGCCGACGACGACGCTGCCTGTTGCCGATTGGCTTCGACGAGCTTGTCGAGCGGCAGATACACCACGTTATTGCCGGCACGGCTGTCGACGAACACCTTCGTGGTGCGTGAATAGATCTGCTGCATCGTGTCTAGGTACATGCGTTGACGGATGACCGCGGGCGCCTTCGAGTACTCCGCGTAGACTTCCTTGAAGCGCTCCGCGTCGCCCTGCGCCTGCGTGACTTCGCGATTGCTGTAGGCACGCGCCTCGTCGATCAGCTTGGCCGCGTCCGCCTTCGCGCGCGGCAAGAGCTGATCGGCATAGGCCTGCGCGGTATCGCGGGCGCGCTCGTTGTCCTGACGCACGCGCGACGCTTCTTCGAATGCCGACTGAACCTGCTGCGGCACCTGCACGCTCTGCACCGCGACGCCCGTCACCTGCAGGCCGGTGCGATACGTATCGAGCGAGCGCTGGATCGATTCCATCAGGCGCGCGCGCAGCGCTTCGCGGTCTTTGTAGAGCATGTCGTCCGTGGTGAGGCTACCCGCGATCTCGCGAATCGCCGCCTGCGCGGCCTGTGTGACGCTGTCCTCGGCGTTGAGGCTGCGGTACAGGAAATCCGTGGGCGACTTGATCTGATACTGCACGGCGAAGCGCACGTCGACGATATCGGCGTCGTTCGTGAGCAGCGAGGCGTCGCGCACGTTGCCCTGCGAAAGCGCCGCGCCGCGCCCGACTTCGACCGAGCGAATCTGCGAGGTATCGACGATATCGCTCGACTGGAACGGATACGGCAAACGCCAGTGGATCCCCTGCGAGACCGTCTGACGATACTTGCCGAATTGCGAGACGACGCCGACATGCCCGTCCTGCACGACGAACACGCCGCTGCCGAGATAGATGGCGATCAGCACGCCGATGACGATGCCGAGCCCGATCTTCGTGCCGCGGCCGTTCTCGCGCGGCGCGCCGTTGCCGGGCTTCTTGCCGAACACGCCCGCGATGCGGCGATTGAACTCACGCCACATCTCGTCCAGATCGGGCGGACCCTCGTCCTTGCCGTTCGGGCGCTTGCCGTCCTGCGGACGCTTCGTGTCGTTCTTCACGCCATTGCCGTCGCCCCGCCCCCAGCGCGGATCGTTGATCGAAAAGACGGCATGCTCAACTTGCCGGATAGTCCGCTCTTTGTAGTCGTTCACTCGGTGATTCACCATTAGACAGCCGGGTCAAGGCCGGGCGGGGCCGATGCGATTCCGAAGCGGATCAGTGTCCGTGCTCAGGAACCTTGTGATCGTCACGTTCAGCGTCCTGCCGGTGGTCTTCCGGCTGCGCGTTCGTGCCGTGTATGTCGTTAGACCCGGCCTGCGTGGATTGCGTTGCTTCGGAAGCCTCTTGCGGCACCGGAAATTCGGCGAGCACGCTGGGTAGGCCCGCATCGGTTTCTTCGGCTTCCGCCGTGGCGATTTCGGCGATGGCAGCGCGCAGCGCATCGAGCCCCTGACCCGTGCGTGCACTCAAGAAAACGCGCGAAATATTACCATACTCGTCCCTTTCAACCGCCTCGCCGCGGGCCGCGAGTTCGGGCACCGCATCGATCTTGTTGAAGACGAGAATCTGGCGGATGCCGTCCGCGCCGATGCCGCGCAACACCTCGTTCACCTGATCGATCTGATCGAGGCGCACCGCGCTCGACGCATCGACGACGTGCAGCAGCACGTCCGCGTGAATGGTTTCCTCCAGCGTCGCGCGAAACGCGGCGACGAGCTGGTGCGGCAGTTCGCGGATGAACCCGACCGTGTCCGACACGACGACATGGCCCGCTTCCTCGCCGAGGAACACGCGGCGCGAGGTGGTGTCCAGCGTGGCAAAGAGCTGATCGGCCGCATACGCCTGCGCCTTGGTGAGCGCGTTGAACAGCGTGGATTTGCCCGCGTTCGTATAGCCCACGAGCGACACCGACATCGTGCGGTTGCGCACGCGCTGACGCCGCTGCGTGCCGTGCTGACGGCGCAGTTTTTCAAGCCGCGACTTGAGCGCCTTGATGCGCTCGCCGATGAGCCGGCGATCGGTTTCGAGCTGCGTTTCGCCCGGACCGCGCAGGCCGATCCCGCCCTTCTGCCGTTCGAGGTGAGTCCACGCGCGAATCAGCCGCGTGGACAGATATTGCAATTGCGCCAGTTCGACCTGCAGCTTGCCTTCGTGACTGCGGGCGCGCTGCGCGAAAATATCGAGAATGAGGCTCGTGCGATCCACCACGCGGCGGTTGAGCGCAACCTCGAGATTGCGCTGCTGCGCGGGCGCGAGCGCGTGATTGAAAATGACGAGTTCGACGTCGCTCGCTTCGCATTGAAGGCGCAATTCCTCGACCTTGCCGCTGCCGATAAACATCTTGGCATCGGGACTCTGACGGCGGCCGGTGAGCGTGACGGCGGGATGGGCGCCCGCACTTTGTGCGAGCAGACTGAGTTCTTCGAGACTGGCTTCGAAATCGATCTTGCCGAAATCGATGCCGACGAGCGCGGCGTTGATCAAATTGATGTTTTCAGATTTTTTGAAGCGACCGGCGAGTTGCTTAATGTTGATGTTCGGAATGCAAATCGCGCCGGTCGCGACGAGGTTTAGGACGATTCAGCGTCCGGGTGGAAATTCACCGGACGAGCCGGCACGACCGTCGAAATGGCGTGCTTGTAGACCATCTGAGTGACCGTATTTCGGAGCAACACGACGTACTGGTCGAAAGATTCGATGTTCCCTTGAAGCTTGATGCCGTTGACCAAATAGATCGACACCGGCACGTGCTCTTTACGCAGTGCGTTCAAAAACGGGTCTTGTAACAATTGCCCTTTGTTGCTCATAGCAAACTCCGTGTTTTTTTGCAGGTTGGAAGTATTGTGGACGAAGAAAAAGAGATCCGCCGACAATCGCTACACTATAGCTGATTTTCGCTGTTTTACGTTTTCGGCGCCGGGTCGGCCAAATGGCCAGCAGCGCCGTAACGCAAGGCTTCACGCGGTTCTCATTCCTTGTCCGCGTAAGGGTTTCGGCTCGACCGAAACTCTATGCGAAGTGGAGTGCCGGCGAGACCAAAAGTTTCACGAAAGCGCCCTTCCAGATAACGCTTGTACGTGTCCGTGATCGCGTCGAGCGCGTTGCCGTGCACGACGATAATCGGCGGATTCTGCCCGCCCTGATGCGCATAGCGCAGCTTCGGCCGAACCGGGCCGCGACGGCGCGGCTGCTGGAATTCCACCGCTTCGATCAGCGCGCGCGTGAGCTTGGGCGTCGGCAGCTTGGCCATCGCGGCGGCGTACGCGTCATCGACCGATTTCATCAACGCGCCGATGCCCGTCTTCTCCAGCGCCGAAACATAGTGGAACTTGGCGAAATCCAGGAACTTGAGCTTGCGCGACAGATCCGCCTTGGTGCGCTCGCGCACATGTGAATCCAGACCGTCCCACTTGTTCACGCCGACCACGAGCGCGCGGCCCTGCTCGACCACGAAGCCCGCAATGTGCGCGTCCTGGTCGGAAATATCCTGCTGCGCGTCGAGCAGGAGAATCACTACGTTGGCGTCGGCGATCGACTGCAGCGTCTTCACCACCGAGAACTTCTCGATCGCTTCAAACACCTTGCCGCGACGGCGCAGGCCGGCCGTGTCGATCAAGGTGTATTTGCGGCCTTGCCGCTCGAAATCAACATAGATCGAATCGCGCGTGGTGCCGGGCATGTCGAACGCGATCACGCGCTCTTCGCCGATCAGCGTATTCACGAGCGTCGACTTGCCCACGTTCGGACGACCGACGATCGCGATCTTGACGCCGTGCTTCGCTTTCTCTTCTTCCGTCTCTTCCGGCTGATCCTTGTACGCGATGTCGAGCGCGTCGTTGATCATTTCGACGACGCCGTCGCCGTGGGCGGCCGAGATCGCTCGCGGATCGCCGAGACCGAGTTCGTAGAAGTCCGCCGCGACCGCCGAGTACTTCATGCCCTCGGCCTTGTTCACGACGAGAAAGAGCGGACGGCCGGTCTTGCGCAGATAGTCCGCGATAGCCTTGTCCTGCGGCGCGAGCCCGTTGCGTCCATCGACGATGAACACGACGATATCGGCCTCTTCCACCGCCTGACGCGTCTGGCGCGCCATCTCGTGCAGAATGCCGTCCTTCGCGATGGGCTCGAAGCCGCCCGTGTCCACCACGAGGTACGGACGCTCGCCGCCCACGCGGCCTTCGCCGTAATGGCGGTCGCGGGTCAGGCCCGGCAGGTCCGCGACGAGCGCGTCGCGCGAGCGGGTAAGCCGGTTGAAAAGAGTCGATTTCCCCACATTGGGGCGCCCGACGAGGGCAATCACGGGTTTCATCTGATGTTGTTCAAGGTTGAACGCCAGGCGAACGCGGAACGGGCGGTAGAAACATCTCGTTGCGTTCCGCTACGCCGCGCAATGGCTGCGCTTGTCAAAATTAGCATGGATTCGGCTTGCCGAACGCGAGGCGCGTCGGGACTCGCCCTTCGGCGGTCGTGCCGGTTGCCTCTGTGGAGGCGCGTTTTGTACTTCGCACGTCGGCTTCGTGCGAGGTGCTTCAGTCTTGCGACCCTGCTCTTGCGTGCGGGTTTTATCGCGATGCGCACGCGGCGCACCGCTTCTTTCTCGTGCGGCTCGTCGTGGCGAGCCTGCCGCGCCGCCGGTTCGACGGCGCGCTCGCTGCTGCCGCTCAGTTGCTCGGGCGGAAGCCGTACAGATCGCCGTCATGCGTCTGCACGACGAGCGTGTTGCCCGCCATCACGGGTGCCGCGGTGATCGCAGTGCCGTCGGTCGGGGTGCGGCCGATCATCTCGCCGTTCTCCGTGTTCAGGAAGTGCACGAAGCCCTTGTAATCGCCCACCACGACCGCGCGGCCGAGAATATACGGCACGCTGACATTGCGGTTCTTGAGCGTGTCGGTCTTCCAGATCTGCGAGCCGTCCGACGCGCGGAACGCGTTGACGACCGACCAGTCGTCGCCCGCCGCGACCAACTGTTCGGACTGCGCGAGGCCGCTGTCGCTCGAGAAGTTCTTTTCCCACACCGGGCGGCCCGAATTCGCATCGAAGCAGCCGATGCGGCCCTGGAACGTCACCGCACACGTCTGCGCCCCGACGAGCCCCGGCGCGCCGGTCACGTCATTGATGCGCTCCACTTCGGTCACGCCCTTCGGATACGACACGGGCGCCTGCCAGTAGGCGTCGCCGGTCTGCAGGTTGATCGCCGCGAACGTGCCGCCAGGGAAACCCGCGAGCACGGCCTGGTCGCCCGCGAAGGTCATGCCCGCCGCGACGCGCAGATTCAGCGGCACGGCGCGCAACTGGAACACCCACCTCTGCTCGCCCGTTTGCGCGTTGAATGCGATCACCTTGCCGTCGATCGTGCGCACGATCACGAGATCGTTGCCGACGAGCGGCGGCGAAACGATCTCGCCGGGGGCCGTGGCGGTCCACAGCAATTTGCCATCGGCGCCGAGCACATCCACCTGGCCTTTCAGCCCGCCCACCGCCGTGAGATTGCCGTCGCTGCCGACGCCCGCGGACAGATCGTCCTTGAGCTTCGTGCGCCAGACATCCTGTCCGGTCTTCGCGTCGATCTTGGCCACGGTGCCGTTGGTGCCCGCGGCAAACACGAAGTCGTCCACGGCGACCGGCGAGAACAGATAGCGGCCTGCCTTGCCGACGCTCGCCTTCCACGCCTGGTTGACGTTCAGCACCGGCTTGAAGTCCGCGAGCGGCACCGGCACGCGGCGTTCATCCTTGGTCGACGAACAAGCGGCCAACAAGACGGTCATCGCGCAAGCGAGCGGTACGGCGTAGCGTTTCAAAAAAATCATCGGTGGACGCAATATGAAATAGTGAATTGGGTGGGTCGGCGCTGACCGCCGCGTCGCTTCATGGCGGCGGGGCTGGCCAGCGGGAGCCTATCGGGTCGATTCGGGTCGATACGAAAACGGCGCGGATCAGCCGCCGAGCGCATCGAGCTTGAACTGGACCAGTTGACGCGCGGAGGTATCGTTCGCGGGCAGCGCGTCGAGCGCGACCTTGTACGCCGTACGCGCGTCGTCGCGCTTGCCTTGCGCCGCGAGCAGATCGCCGCGGCGGTCCGCGATCACGCCCTTGAATGCGTCGAGCGGTTGATCCGCAAGCAATTTCAGGCCCGCGTCATAGTTCTTCTCGTCGAGCAGAACCAGCGCGAGACGCAGCTTCGCGATCTGCTTGTACTCGTCGTCCTTCGCGTGGTCGATCGCCCATTGGAGCTGCGCCTTCGCGCCCGCCGTGTTGCCCGCGCCATACAGCGATTTCGCGGCTGCGAGCGCGGTCATCTGCGCGTAAGCGGTGCGGCCGAACTTGTCTTCCATGTCCGCCGCGACCCGCGCGACGAGCGCCTGATCGTTGCTGTTCGCCGCCTGCTGCAAATGGTCGTACAGCACCGACGCTTCGGCCGCCTGACGACGCTGCCAGAAGTTCCATCCGTTGTAGCCGGCCCCGATGACGAGCGCCACGAGCACGATCCAGGTCGTGGCGTTACCCCATTTGGCCCACCAGGCCTTTACGCTTTCGAGTGATTCTTGTTCGTCGTGATAGCTCATCGTCCAGCTAGTCCTTACTGCGTTTCAATTCCCTCGACGAGCGCCGCGCGCCAGTCCGGATCGTGGTGATCGGGCGCGTTCTCGCGCGGCATTGCGCCTGAATGTCAGTCGCCCTCGTCTTCGGCGGTTGCAACCATCGCATTGATTAGGTATTCGGTCAAGTCTTCCGCCGGAACGTTCACCTGCTCGTTCTTTTGACCTTCGGACGTTTCGCCGCCCGCACGGCGCAGCGGCTTGACGCCGATCGTGCCCTGCGCGAGTTCGTCCTCGCCGAGCACGACCGCGAAAGCCGCGCCGCTCGCGTCGGCCTTTTTCATCTGCGACTTGAAGCTCGCGGACGCACCGTCCGGGCTGCAATGCAGAATGACGTCGAGACCCGTATCGCGCAGACGCTCCGCGACGATGAACGCCTGCTCGGCCGCCTTCTCGCCCTGATGCACGACGTAGACGTCCGTGCCTTCGGCTTCCGGCGCGAGCTGCTCTTCCTTCAGCAGTTCGAGGATCCGCTCGACGCCCATCGCCCAGCCGCACGCCGCGGTGGGCTTGCCGCCGAGCTGCTCGATCAGCGGATCGTAGCGTCCGCCGCCCGCGACCGTACCCTGCGCGCCGAGCTTGTCGGTGATCCACTCGAAGACCGTGAGGTTGTAGTAGTCGAGACCGCGCACGAGACGCGGGTTGATCGTGAACGGAATGTTGTTCGCCTTGAGCAGACGCTGCACGCCCTCGAAGTGCTTGCGCGACGTCTCGCCCAGAAAATCGACGAGCTTCGGCGCGTTTTGCGCGATCTCCTGCATCGCCGGATTTTTCGTGTCGAGCACGCGCAGCGGATTCGTATAGAGGCGGCGCTTCGCTTCTTCATCGAGCGAATCGACGTGCTTCTCCAGATACGCGATCAGTTCCTTGCGATGCGCCGCGCGCTCCTCCGCCTGACCGAGCGAATTCAGTTCGAGGCGAATGCCGGTGAGTCCGAGATCGTCCCACAGACGCTGGCACATCATGATGATTTCGGCGTCCGTGTCCGGACCCGCGAAACCGAGCGCTTCCACGCCGACCTGATGGAACTGGCGATAACGCCCGCGCTGCGGACGCTCGTGACGGAACATCGGGCCGATGTACCAGAGACGCTTCGGGCCGTCGTACAGCAAATTATGTTCGATGGTCGCGCGCACCACCGCCGCCGTGTTTTCCGGGCGCATCGTGAGATGCTCGCCGTTCAGCGCGTCGGTGAAGCTGTACATCTCTTTTTCGACGATATCGGTCACTTCGCCGATACCGCGCGTGAACAACTGCGTATGCTCGATGATCGGCGTGCGGATGTTCTGATAGCCGTATGCGCGCAGCATCGACTTGACGGTGGATTCGAAGAACTCCCACAACGCGGCATCCTGCGGGAGGATGTCGTTCATGCCCTTCACGCCGCTCAGTTTGTCGAGCCGTTTCTTCTGTTCAGTCATCTGTCTTCAGAGTGTTGCGGTGGAAGTCTCTTCACGCTTGCCGTAGGTGCGCTCGACGTAATCGCTGACGATCTGCTGGAATTCGCCGGCGATGTTCTCGCCACGCAGCGTCTTCACCTTCACGCCGTCGATGAACACGGGCGCCGCCGGATTCTCGCCCGAACCCGGCAGGCTGATGCCGATGTTCGCGTGCTTCGATTCGCCCGGTCCGTTGACGATGCAGCCCATTACCGCGACGTGCATCTTCTCGACGCCGGCGTATTTGTCGCGCCATTCGGGCATGGAGCTGCGCAGATACGTCTGGATTTGCGACGCGAGCTCCTGGAACAGCGTGCTCGTCGTGCGGCCGCAGCCAGGACACGCGATGACCATCGGCGTGAACGAGCGCAGGCCCATCGTCTGCAAAATTTCCTGGCCGACGACGACTTCGCCCGTGCGCGCGCCGCCCGGCTCGGGCGTCAGCGAAATGCGGATCGTGTCGCCGATGCCTTCCTGCAGCAGCACCGAAAGCGCCGCCGTCGATGCGACGATGCCCTTCGAGCCCATGCCCGCTTCGGTGAGCCCGAGGTGCAGCGCGAAGCTGCAGCGTTTCGCGAGCTCGCGGTACACGGCGATCAGATCCTGCACGCCGCTCACCTTGCACGACAGGATGATCTTGTCGCGGCCGAGACCCAGTTCGACCGCGCGCTCCGCCGAGCCGATCGCCGACTGGATCAGCGCTTCGTACATCACGCTTTGCAGTTCCCACGGCGTCGAGCGCGCGGCGTTTTCGTCCATCATGCGCGCGAGCAGGTCTTGATCGAGGCTGCCCCAGTTCACGCCGATGCGCACCGGCTTGTCGTACTTGACGGCGGCTTCGATCATCTGCGCGAACTGCGTGTCGCGCTTCGCGCCCTGGCCGACATTGCCCGGATTGATGCGGTACTTCGACAGCGCCTCCGCGCACGCGGGATAGTCGCGCAGCAGCAGATGGCCGTTGTAATGGAAATCGCCGACGAGCGGTACGGACACGCCCATGCGATCGAGCTGGTCGCGAATATGCGGCACTTCGGCCGCCGCTTCCGGCGTGTTCACCGTGATGCGCACGAGTTCCGAGCCCGCCTGCGCCAGTTCCTTGATCTGGATCGCGGTACCGATGGCGTCGGCGGTGTCGGTGTTGGTCATCGACTGGACGCGCACCGGCGCGTTGCCACCGATCGTGACGAGCTGGCCGCCCCAGCGCACGTCGACCGCATGCGATGCGCGGCGCGCCAGCGGCCCGCCGAAGACCGGCTCGGTCGAACAAATCTTGCTGCTGATCAGGGATTGAGCTTCGGATTGCATCGAAAAACCCTTTGGCAATCTGCGCGCCGATCAGGCGCCGCGTTGCGTGAGTGAAACCTCAAACGGGCGTCGCGGCTTGCACCGTGACGCCCCTGACTTGTCCGTCGCGCGTATCGATCGTCTCGATCGGGCCGCCTCGCGCCTTAGGGCAGCGAGAGGCGCGCGACGTTTCCGCGAGCGGAGGAATAGCGCTTGGCATCGACCGGTTCGTCGTCGACCGACAACGACTCGACGCCCTTCACGTTGCCGACGGTCACCTTGAACGGCGCCTCGCCTTCCACGCGCTGCGTGCTGCCGGCGCGAACGAGACCGGAATACAGTTCCTTGCCGTCCTTGCCGCGCACGCTGAACCAGCTATCTTCCTTGACCTTCAGTTCGATTGCGCCCGAGCCGCTGCCCGCGACCGACGGTGCGGACGCCGCGGCAGCAGCCACCGCGGTCGCCGCCGATGCCGCCTTCGCCGATTTCGCCGCCGATGCGGGCGCCGCCGCGCCGGGCGCGCTTGCACCCTGGCTTGCACCCTGCACCGCCGAAAGCGTGGACGACGAAGCCGGGAGCGCGTTCGTGCCGAGCGGACGCGGCATCGGCTGCTCGCCGGGCGCTGCCGCGACTTCGGGCAGCGAGGCCTCGCCCGTGTTGGCCGCGGCGGCTTCATCCGGCGTGGGCGGGGATGACGCAGCGGCCGGCTCGTTCGAACCCGGCGCCGACGACAAACCCACGCCCGTCGTCGCCTTCAGGCGAGCGAGCCAGTTGCTCGAATCGCCGCCGGTATGCCACATCACGAGCGCCGCCAGTACGACGATGATCGCGAGCACACCCCACAGCCACGACTTGCGGCGGCCCGACGAATTGCCGAGCGGCACCGACACGCGCCCGCGCGGCAAGCCCGCGCCCGACGATACCGGCACCTTCAGATTGTGCTCGATCGCGCCGTCGTCGCGCCGGAACGCCTGCGTGAACGGCGCCGGATCGGCGCCCAGAATCTTCGCATAGCTACGCACGATGCCCGCGGCAAACGTGCGGTCGGGCATCTGGCTGATATCGCCCGATTCGAGCGCGAGCAGTTTCGACGGCGACACCTTGAGCCGCGCCGACACATCGTCGATCGACCATGCCTTCGCCTGACGGAGTTGCGCGAGACGCGCGCCGACCGCCTGCACCGAGTCCAGGGGCCCCGCCTGACTCGCGCCGAATGCCGCCCCTTGCGCACCGGCCTCGCCGTCGTGCTGACCGCCGGCCCGGTTGCCGGTATGACTACCAAAAGGCGTCGGGTGCTGCGGCTCACTCATGCCAAATTCCTCGCATCGATTCTTCTCTATCGCTATAACGCTGTTGCTTCGTTCGGTTCCAAAACCCCGTGCACGATACAACTCCGGCGCCATTGCAGACCGCTTTATAACAAAATGTTCGGCTTTTCGTGCCGCGTCCCGGCGTGCTGCGCCGGGCTCCGCGGCTTTTTTGATTCGAACGCCCCGTCAGACCGCCCGCACCTCGATCGTCTTGCTTCCGGCGCGGCCCGTGCGCTCCGCAAGACGCGTGCGATCCTGCACCGCGCCCGCGAGCTGGCCGCAGGCGGCGTCGATGTCGTCGCCGCGCGTCTTGCGCACGGTGGTCACAACGCCCGCGTCGATCAGCACCTGCGCGAAGCGCTTGATCTGCTCGTTTTTCGAACGCGTCAGCCCCGATTCGGGGAACGGGTTGAACGGGATGAGGTTGAACTTGCACGGCACGTCGCGCGTGACGGCGAGCAACTCGCGCGCATGCGCTTCGCTGTCGTTCACGCCATCGAGCATGCAATATTCGAACGTGATGAAGTCCCGCGGCGCGACTTTCAGATACCGCTGGCACGCGGCCATCAGCTCGCGCAGCGGGTACTTCTTGTTGAGCGGGACCAGCATGTCGCGCAGCGGGTCGTTCGGCGCATGCAGCGATACCGCGAGCGCCACCGGCAGGTCCGCGGCGAGACGGTCCATCATCGGCACGACGCCGGACGTGGACAGCGTCACGCGCCGGCGCGACAGACCGTAGGCGTTATCGTCGAGCATCAGGCGCATTGCCGGCACGACGGCGTCGTAGTTGAGCATCGGCTCGCCCATGCCCATCATGACGACGTTGGTGACGACGCGCTCGCCCTTGCCCGGCCCGCCGACCTCGCGCCCCAGCGAGCGGCGCAGAGCGAATTCCGCCATGCGCAACTGGCCGATGATCTCGCCCGTCGTGAGATTCCGGGAAAAGCCTTGCTTACCGGTGGAACAGAACCGGCAATTCACCGCGCAGCCCGCCTGCGACGACACGCACAGCGTGCCGCGCGTTTCTTCGGGAATGAACACGGTTTCGACCGCGTTGCCGTTGCCGACGTCGATCAGCCACTTGCGGGTGCCGTCGGTGGAAACGTGGTCGCTGATAATGCCGGGCATCGCCATATTGGCGCGGCCCTTGAGTTTTTCGCGCAGCGATTTCGCTAGATCCGTCATGCCGTCGAAATCGTCGGCACCGTATTGATGGATCCAGCGCTGCAATTGCTTGGCGCGAAACGGCTTCTCGCCGAGGCTCGCGCAATACGCGGTCAGCCCGGCGGCGTCGAGATCGAGAAGGTTGACGGTGGTGCTGCTCGTCATGTCGAGTTCTGCCATTTCTGATTGCGAAGCCCGGAATGGATGTGCTCCGGGACCGTTCGCGCCAATTCCTGCTTTCTTACGACTTCTTGTGCCTCGAGGCGCGATGCCGGGCTGGCCGCACGGCCAACACGGCGACCCACGCGAAAATTAACGCGAGTAAACGTTCACTTGCGGGAAGAAGAACGCCACTTCCTGGGCTGCCGTTTCCGCGGCGTCCGAACCGTGCACCGCGTTCGCGTCGATGCTGTCGGCGAAGTCGGCACGGATCGTGCCCTTGTCGGCCTTCTTCGGATCGGTCGCGCCCATCAGGTCGCGGTTCTTGACGATGGCGTTCTCGCCTTCCAGCACTTGGATCATGACCGGGCCCGAAACCATGAATTCCACGAGATCCTTGAAGAACGGACGCGCAGCGTGCACGGCGTAGAACTTCTCCGCGTCGGCGCGCGACAGGTGAACCATGCGCGACGCGATGATCTTCAGGCCTGCGTTCTCGAAACGGCTGTAGATCTGGCCGATAACGTTCTTTGCCACTGCGTCCGGCTTAATAATCGACAGGGTGCGTTCGATCGCCATGAAAAACTCCAGAAAATGAATGGTTTACGGATTAAAACGAATCGACAATTGTAGCACGAAGCAAGGTATCATTGCGATTGAAACCTTACGGTGCCGTAAGAATCAAACCAGCAAGACCTTAAACGTCGGGGCGTCCGAATCAGCCTTTCGAACTATTGAATTCGGGGCGCGCCGGGGCCATATTGGAGCAGAGCGCCGCATTGCAACCGGGATTGCAACCGAGAAGCGCGCGGTGCGGCGAAAACGGCCCTAATGCTGGTTTAAGTCCGAGAACTTATCATTCGTGTATGACGGAAGTCGCGGGAAGACCGAACGACAATTGGAGCAAGGAGAAACCATGAACGAATCACCCTATGGCTTTGGCCGTAATGGCAGCGTCACCTCGGTCGAGGTGCGCAACCGCGTGCTGCGCAATACCTACTGGCTGCTCGCGCTTTCGATGGTGCCGACGGTGCTCGGCGCGTGGGTCGGTGTCGCAACGGGCTTCTCGCTGTTCGCCGCCACCAGCCCGGCGATGAGCTTCATCGCGTTCCTCGCCATCGCGTTCGGCTTCATGTTCGCGATCGAAAAGACGAAAGACAGCGGCATGGGCGTGGTGGTCCTGCTCGGCTTCACGTTCTTCATGGGTCTGATGCTCTCGCGCCTGCTGAGCTTCATCCTCGGGTTCTCGAACGGGCCGCAGCTGATCATGATGGCGTTCGGCGGCACGGGCGTGATCTTCGCCGCGATGGCGACCATCGCCACCGTCAGCAAGCGGGATTTCTCCGGCCTCGGCAAGTGGCTGTTCATGGGCGTGCTCGTGATCCTGCTCGCCGCGTTCGCGAACATTTTCCTGCAGTTGCCGGCGCTGATGATGACGATCTCCGTGCTCGCCATCGTGATCTTCTCGGCGTACATGCTTTTTGATGTGCAGCGCGTCGTGAACGGCGGCGAGACGAATTACATCAGCGCGACGCTCGCGATCTATCTCGACCTGTACAACGTGTTCACGAACCTGCTGGCGCTGCTCGGCATTTTCGGCGGCAACCGCAACTGATCTGCCTCACGCTGACAGAAACGCAAAACCGGCCTTCGGGCCGGTTTTTTTGTGCCTGCAGAATTCCGCAGCCGGATCAGTCGCGCTCGAACAACGCAATCGACTCGACGTGCGACGTATGCGGAAACATGTTCACCACGCCCGCGCCCTTCATGCGGTAGCCGGCTTCATGCACGAGGAGGCCCGCGTCGCGCGCGAGGGTTGCCGGATTGCACGATACATACACGATGCGTTCGGGCAACGGCCCGTCGCCGCTTTGCGCAATGTCCGCGAGCGCCTTCGACACGGCGAGCGCGCCCTCGCGCGGCGGATCGATCAGGAACTTGTCGAAGGCGCCGAGCGCGCGCAGATCGTCGGCGGTGACTTCGAAGAGATTGCGGCACGCAAACGACGTGTGCGCATCGACGCCATTCGCCTTCGCGTTCTCGAGCGCACGCGCGGTCAGCGCCTCGCTGCCCTCGATGCCCACGACTTCGCGCGACACCCGCGCGAGCGGCAGCGTGAAATTGCCGATGCCGCAGAAAAGATCGAGCACGCGGTCCGAGCTTTCGGGTGCAAGCAGACTCAGCGCCCGGCTCACCAGCACGCGATTGATCTGATGATTCACCTGCGTGAAATCGGTCGGCTTGAACGGCATGCGAATATCGAATTCCGGCAGCGTGTACGCCAGTTCGCGATCGAGCGGATAGAACGGATACACCGTGTCCGGGCCCTTCGGCTGGAGCCAGAACTGGACATCATGCTCGTCGGCGAATGCGCGGATCAGGGCTTCGTCGGCCTCGGTCAGCGGTTCGAGAATGCGCAGCACGAGCGCGGTCACGTCGGAGCCGACCGCGAGCTCGATCTGCGGCATGCGATCGCGGATCGACAAGCCGGCCACCAGATGACGCAGCGGCACGAGCATCGCGGACACATGCGGCGGCAGCACTTCGCAGCTCGTCATGTCCGCGACGTAGCTGCTCTTGCGCTCGTGAAACCCGACCAGCACGCCGCCCTTCTTTTCGACATGCCGCACCGTCAGGCGCGCGCGATACCGATAGCCCCACGACGGCCCGTGAATCGGCCGGAACATCGTCTCCGCGCGCAGCTTCGACAGATGCTGCAGGCTGTCTTCGAGCACGCGCTGCTTGACCGCGATCTGCGCGAGCACGTCGAGATGCTGCATCGAGCAGCCACCGCAGATGCCGAAAAACTGGCACTTCGGCTTCGCGCGGATCACGCTTTCGCGCAGCACCTTGACCACTTGCGCCTGCTCGAAGCTCGGTTTCTTGCGATAGCTCGAATAGCTGACCCGCTCGCCCGGCAGCGCGCCTTCGACGAAAATGACCTTGCCCGGCTCGCCGTCCTCGTTGACCGTGCGGCCGACGCCGCGTGCTTCCATATCGAGCGACTCTATTTCCAGCTCGGGCGCGACGAAATCGGGATCGGGCGTGACGAATTTCGCCGGCGCGGCGCGGCGGCGATGCGAAGTTTTTCGAGCGGCTTCAGACACCTGCGTACTTCCTGGCTAACGATTGAAGGCGAGATTGTAGACGAACGTCACCCCGGCGCTTCGCTTACTTCCCGAATGCCGCCAGATACTCGGCCCAGTGCGGCGACGTTTCCTGCGCGAGCGCGTTTTTCACGAAGTTGATTTCGTCAGCATACTCGTCGGGCGTGAAGCCGCCACGCATCATCTGGAAGCGGCAATACATTAAGTACGTGTTGACGACGTCCGTCTCGCAATAGTTGCGAATTTCGTCGAGATGGCCGTCACAGTACGCGTCCCATACCTTGCCGCCGTCCATGCCGAGCTTGCCGGGAAAGCCGCAAAGCTTCGCGAGCGCATCGAGCGGCGCGTTGGCGCGCGCCTGATACATCGCGAGCACGTCCATCAGGTCGATGTGACGCATGTGATAGCGGCTGATGTAATTGTTGAACTTGAACTCGCGGTCGTCCTGCCCGAGGTCCCAGTATCGCGGCGCGGCGATGCCGTGCACCAGCGCGCGGTAATGCAGCACGGGCAGATCGAAGCCGCCGCCGTTCCACGACACGAGCTGCGGCGTGTACTTTTCGATCACGCGATAGAACGATTGAATCAGCGCCGCCTCGCCATCGCCGGGCGTGCCGAGCGAGCGCACGCGAAAGCCGGCGTTGTCGCGGAACACGCAGGAAATCGCCGCGACGCGCTGGAGATGGTGCGGCAGGAAATCGTTGCCGACGCGCTCGCGGCGCGCTTCGAACGCATGTTCGGCCACCTCGCGGTCGGAAAGATCGCCGGGCAAATCTTCGAGACGGCGAATGCCGTCGACATCGGGGATCGTCTCGATGTCGAAAACGAGAATCGGTGTCATTGAATCCTGGAACGCGACGCCCTTCCGGGCGCCGCCAAAGCGTTAAAGCACGGCGTCCTTACGAACGCCGTTGGAGGCGAAAAAGCGCTTGAGCCGCACGAGCGCCTCTTGCTGGATCTGGCGCACACGCTCGCGCGTGAGGCCCATCTCGTCGGCGAGCTCTTCGAGCGTCGCGGGCTCGATATGGTTCAGCCCGAAGCGCCGTTCGATCACATGCCGGTGTTTATCGGACAAACGCGAGAGCCACAGGCGCGTAAGCGATTCGAGCTCGCGATGCTGCACTTCCGCGTCGGGCGACTGGCTCTGGTCGTCGGAAAGCAGATCAAGCAGGCTGCTGCCCGGGTCGAGGTCGAGCGGCGCGTCGAGCGAAGCGGTGTGCTCGTTGAGCGCGAGGATATCGGTGACTTCCTCGGGCGTCTTGCCCGTGAGATACGCGATGTCGTCGATGCTCGCGTCGCGGCGCTCGGGCGCGACGCTGTCGGTGGAATTGGCGGAATTCTTCTCGATGTGGCGCTTCGCGCGCAGCACCTGATTGAGCTCGCGGATCACGTGCACCGGCAGGCGCACCGTGCGCGCCTGATTCATGATCGCGCGCTCGATGCTCTGGCGAATCCACCAGGTGGCATAGGTCGAAAACCGGAAACCGCGTGTCGGGTCGAACTTTTCGATCGCATGCATGAGACCGAGATTGCCTTCCTCGATCAGATCGAGCAGCGGCACGCCGCGATTCAGATAACCCTTCGCGATACTGACGACGAGCCGCAGATTGCGCTCGATCATGACCTGACGCGCCTCGAATTCGCCCGCCTTCGCGAGCCGCGAATAGCGCTGCTCTTCCTCGACGGTGAGCAGCGGCTTCACGCTGATGCGGTTCAGGTAATGCTGAATGGTGTCGGCCGTGAGCTCGGCCTGCAGCAGCGAGCGGAAGTCGTCGGCGTCCGGAGGGGAATCGTTTGCGCTCTCACCCGCTTCGTCACTGCCCTTTCCCCGGCTGCCGCGCTCTTCTTCGGAATCGGATTCCGAATCGATATCGACGTCGACGTTTTCGATTTCGTCGTCATGAGTCGAAGCACCGTCTTCCACCGACACTTGCAAAGGTCGGCTGATCGTCTCAGTCTCGGCTTGCGGCAGGCGGCGCTTCGTTTTTGGCATGATGGTTTCGCTTTATTGCGGCGGCAAATACTTCAGTGGGTCAACAGGTTTTCCCTGCCGGCGAACTTCGAAATGCAACATCACGCGGTCCGAATCGCTGTTCCCCATCTCAGCGATCTTCTGCCCTTTAGTTACCGCGTCTCCTTCTTTTACCATCAAAGCACGGTTATGTGCGTACGCTGTCAGAAAAGTCGCGTCGTGTTTGATGATAATGAGATTGCCGTAGCCGCGCAGCCCATTTCCGGAGTAAACCACTCGGCCATCCGCCGAGGCGTTGACTGCATCTCCCGCCGCACCGCCAATATTCAAACCCTTGTTGCTCGCTTCGTTGAACGTGCCGAGAATCGGACCGCGCGCCGGCCAGATGAACGCCGGCTGAGCCGCCGGCGCTGTCGCGTCTGCGCCCGCGCCCGGAACGCCCGATGCCATGCCCGCCGCCGCGCCCGCAGTCGCTCCCGGCGCCGCGCCCATGCCCGAATTCGGACCGTAATACGGCGGCTGCGCGGCCGTGCCTGGCTGCGGCGCGGCATAGGCGTTCGCGCCGTTGAGCGGCTGCGCCTGCACGCCGCCGCCCACGATCGGCGCGGTCGCCACACCGGGCGTCGCCGCCGCGACGTTCGCGCCCGGAGGCGCCACGCGCATCAACTGGCCGACTTCGATCTGGTTCGGGTTGGTCAGGTTATTCCACGCTGCGATGTCGTGATAATTCTGACCGTTTTCCAGTGCGATCCGATATAGGGTGTCGCCCGGTTTTACGCGGTAATAACCCGGCGGCGGCGGACCGTTGTCCGGCGTCTGCGCCGCGGTAGTGCCGATGGGCGCGCCCGTTCGGTCGACGACCGGCGCCATGTCCATGCGCGTCGAACACGCCGCCAGCGCGGACAACGCCAGCACGCACGCGCCGCGCTGCACGACGCTCAGGCGCTGGTCCGCACTTTCTACTCGCAAAGCACGCAGGATACTCATCGGTTTCAAATCACTCCGGATTTTAAGGGTACAAAGAAAACGCGATCGAGCTGCTCTTCACGCCATTGCGTGGCCGACACGCGCGTCACGAGCGTGAGCACTTGCGACTGCGCGGCCTGCGAGCCGACCGGTGCGACGAGCTTGCCGCCCACCGCCAGTTGATCGAGCAAGGCTTGCGGCACGTCGAGGCCGGCGCAGGCGATCACGATCGCGTCGAACGGCGCGGCCGCGGGCAAGCCCAGGCGGCCGTCGCCGTAATGCAGTCTGATGTTCGGCACGCGCAGCGGCCGAAGGTTGAGCTTCGCGCGCTCCGACAGCGGGCGCACGCGCTCGATCGAATAAACCTCGGTGGCGACCTGCGACAGCACCGCCGCCTGATAACCGCAGCCGGTGCCGATCTCCAGCACCTTGGCGAGCGTGCGCCCGGCCGCGACCAGTTCGATCATGCGCGCCACGACGGACGGCTTGGAGATGGTCTGGTGATGGCCGATGGGCAACGCGGCATCTTCGTAAGCCTGCGCGGCGAGCCCCGGATCGACGAACATGTGGCGCGGCACCACGGACATCGCGTTCAGCACGCGCGCGTCGGTCACGCCGTTGGCGCGCAGCCGTTCGACCATGCGCTCGCGCACCCGTTCCGAGGCGAGCGTCTGCGTGCTCGCGAGCGCGACGTTCGGCGCGCCCTTTCGGGTGGCGGCCGCGGCGGCATTCAGGGGGCGCTCGGCCGGGCGCGGCGCGGCGCGCAATGCGCTCATGCGCGGCGCGTGATGCGTCTGCGCGGCGCTCTTGTTCGCACCCGGAACCGGTTTCGCGTTCGCCGCGCCCGGCGCCGCGGGCTTGACGCCGGAACGCACGGGAAAGACGGAAGTGGCCGGCGTGGCGGAGGCGGCAGCCGTTGCCGGATTTTTCATCGCCGCGTTCGCCGCGCGCGCGGGCCCGGGTTTCGCCGCTTGGGGCGTCGCTGCCTTGAGCGTGGCCGCGCCGCCTTGCCTGCCGCGCGCGTCCTGCACGCGGGCCGTGGGCGAGCGCCGTTCGCGAACCAGATCCGCGAGCGCCAGCGGAAAGCGCTTGGCGCGCTCGTCGGTCATGTGCGGCCGCTCCCGGCGCGCGCCCATTCGCGAGTCTCGGCCATGAGCTTCGTATGCGTCAGATCGAGCTGCAGCGGCGTGATCGATACGAAGCCGTTCGCGACCGCGTGGAAATCGGTGCCTTCGCTCGCGTCGAGCGCGTCGCCGGACGGGCCGATCCAGTAGATCGGATTGCCGCGCGGATCGCTCTGGCGAATGACCGGCTGCGAAGGATGGCGCTTGCCGAGGCGCGTCACTTTCCATTCGCGCAGCTGGTCGTAAGGCAGGCTCGGGATATTCACGTTCAGCAACGGATGACCCGGCATCGGATGTTCGAGGAAATGCGCGACGATCTCGGCGGCGACGCGCGCTGCGTCTTCGAGATGCAGCCAGTCGCGGCCGACGAGCGAGAACGCGATTGCCGGTATGCCGAACATGAAGCCTTCGGTGGCGGCCGCGACGGTGCCCGAATACAGCGTGTCCTCGCCGACGTTCTGCCCGTTGTTGATGCCGGACACGACGAGATCCGGCTGATGTTCGAGCATGCCGGTGAGCGCGATGTGCACGGAATCGGTCGGCGTACCGTTCACGAAGTTGAAACCGTTCGGCGCCTGATGAACGCTCAAGGGTCGCGACAGCGTAAGCGAGTTGGAGGAGCCGCTGCAATTTTGCTCGGGCGCCATCACGGTCACTTCGCCGAGCGGCTGCAGGACGCCATGCAGCTCATTGATGCCGCGTGCCAGATAACCGTCGTCGTTGCTGAGTAGGATTCGCATCCGACGATTGTAACCGAGGAAACATGGCGCGACGACGACTCGCAAGCTCGCTTCGAACGCCTTCCCTGCCCTACACTGAGGCCACTTCAACGAGGAGAAGACATGCGCGCCGTCAGATGCAACGAACACGGATTGCCCGATACGCTTTCCATCGAAACGCTGCCCGACCTGCATCCGCAAGCCGGCGAAGTCGTCATCGACGTGAAAGCGGCGAGCGTGAATTTCCCCGACGTGCTCATCATCCAGAACAAGTATCAGTTCAAGCCGCCGCTGCCGTTTACGCCCGGCGCGGAGTTCGCGGGCGTCGTGCGCGAAGTGGGCGCGGGCGTGACGCGCCTTGCGCCCGGCATGCGCGTGGCCGCCTACACGGCGCAGGGCGCGTTTGCCGAACAGGCGCGCGCGAAGGAAGCGGCCTGCATCGCGCTGCCCGATGACGTCGATCTCGCCGAAGCTGCCGCGTTCACGCTCGCCTACGGCACCGCGTATCACGCGCTCGTGGATCGCGGCGCGTTGCAGGCGGGCGAAACACTGCTCGTGCTTGGCGCCGCGGGCGGTGTCGGCATGGCGGCGATCCAGATCGGCAAGATCGTCGGCGCGCGCGTGATCGCGGCGGCGTCGAGCGCGGAGAAGCTCGCCTTCTGTCGCGAACATGGCGCGGATGACATCATCGATTATGCGAAAGAAGATCTGCGCGAGCGCATCAAAATGCTGACGGACGGCAACGGTCCGGATGTCATTTTCGATCCGGTCGGCGGCGCGTATGCGGAGCCCGCGTTTCGCAGCATTGGCTGGCGCGGGCGGTATCTGGTCGTCGGCTTCGCGAACGGCGAGATTCCGAAGCTGCCGCTCAATCTCGCGCTGTTGAAAGGCGCGAGCATCGTCGGCGTGTTCTGGGGCGGTCACATGCAGCGCGAACACGCCCTCGCCGATGGCGAGTTCGCGACGATGGTCGACTGGATCAAGGCGGGCAAGTTGCGTCCGGTCGTGACGAAGCGCTATTCGCTCGATGAAACGCCGCAAGCACTCGACGACATGATGAACCGCCGCGTGACCGGGAAGGTCGTGATCGAGCCGTAAGAACTAAAGGCGCCGCGATTGCGCGCCGGGCAGCATGCCGATGCGCGCGGCCGGCGGCGTTGCCGCGTCGGTGAAATCGGCGGCGGCGAAATGAGGCTGCGCGTGCGTATCGTGCAGCGTCTGGAAGGCCGCCAGCACGCGCCGCACCGTCAGCATGCGTTGCCAGAGCCGCTCCCTGAGCGCGCCGAACGGCAGCACTGTAAGCGGCAGCACGACGGCGCCCGGCCCCCAGCCGGGACGCCACGAGCGCGCGAGGCCCTGACGCATGAAAAGCGACAAGGTCGGCACGCCGATGGCGGACGCGAGATGCCCGAGCCCCGAATCGTTGCCGATGAACCAGGACGACTCGGCGATCCACGTCGCGACTTCGCCGAGCTTCGGCAGCGCGTTGACCTCCCATCCTTCTTCCGCGAGATCGCCCCAGACGCCGAACTCGGCAGGCGCGACGAGAAAACTCGGTTGCCAGCGACGATGCGAGAGTCCGCGCGCGAGCCCCAGAAACTTCTTGCGGCCCCACATCTTTTCGGGATGGCTTCCCGTGGGATGAATGGCGACGCGATTGGCGAAGCGCCCTTTCACGATGCCTGCCGGAACGACGAGACCGTTCTCGCGCGTGACGTCACGCAGGCCGAGTACTTTCGTCGCGACCTCGGCCGCACGGTCCACCATATGCTTCGAGCCGCGATATTCGGGCAGCGTCGAGACACACAAGGTTTCGCCCGAGCGGCTCAGTGCCGATGCATAGCCGGTCGGCAGCAGCTCGATCACGGTATCGAACGCGCCCTGCCAGGCATCGGCCTGACCCACGGTGACATGGGGAAACCAGTCCGCAAGATGCTCGGCGACCCAGCCGAACACGACGGGCCGATAACCGTTGCGGATGAGATTGTTGACGAGGACGAGCCCGATGAGGCTGTCACCGATCGGCGATGGCAGCGCCACCGCAATCGAACTGTCAATTCGCAAATTCATTCTTGTTCTCGCGGAATCGCGCGGACGAGCGCCGCGCCGATGGGGCGCGGTCGCACCGGATTCAGAGTGTCGCCCCGGTTGCGTGACGGCTTGATGTGCTTCGACGCCGGCTCCGGCGGGTCACGCCGCCTGGCCAGCGGACCCGCGTCGCGCGGCGCAGGAATAGCGCAGCATGATAAAGCTATCAGCCGCGCATGACCATAACCGATTCATCCGAAACCGGTCTGACGCGTTTTGTCACGAGCACGCCGGCCGCGCGCCGGGCCGATCCCGTCAGAGCTTTTCCGTCTCGCCGGTTTTCGGCTGCCACCGCATGAGGCGCCGCTCGACCAGCGCGACGAGGCCGTCGAGCACGAGCGCGAAAGCCGTCAGCACGAGAATGCCGGCGAAGACCGTGTTGATGTCGAAGGTGCCTTCGGCCTGAAGGATCAGATAGCCGACGCCCCGCGCCGATCCGAGATATTCGCCGACCACCGAGCCGACGAAGGCCAGCCCGACCGACGTATGCAAGCTCGAAAACACCCAGCTCGTCGCGCTCGGCAGATAGACGAAGCGCAGCAATTGCTTGCGGTTCGCGCCGAGCATGCGCGCGTTCGCGAGCACGACCGGGCTCACTTCCTTCACGCCCTGATAGACGTTGAAGAACACGATGAAAAACACGAGCGTCACGCCGAGCGCGACTTTCGACCAGATGCCGAGCCCGAACCACACGGCGAAGATCGGCGCGAGAATCACGCGCGGCATCGAATTGGCGGCCTTGATGTAGGGATCGAGCAGCGCGCTCGTCGTCGGTGCGAGCGCGAGCCAGAGGCCGACGCCCAGGCCGAACACCGTGCCGATCACAAACGCGAGCACCGTTTCGATCAGCGTCACCCAGAGGTGGATGTAGATCTCGCCGCTCGTGAACCACTCCCAGATGCGCACGAGCACCTTCTGCGGCTCGCCGAAGAAGAACGCGGCCTTGTTGGCGTCATCGAAATAGAAAGGCGGCAGGAGCGTCGGGCTCGTCAGCGCGTACCACAACACGAAACACGCGAGCAGCAGCAGCCATTGCCACACGATGAGATTGCCCCGATTCGGGCGCAGCTTGTTCCACATGGTCGACTCGTCTTATTCGGCGGCGGCGGGCTTCAGTTGCTGCTGATAGCCCTTCAACACTTCCTCGCGCAGCACGCCCCAGATCTGCGCATGCAGTTCGACGAAGCGCGGATGCGAACGGATCTCGGCGACATCGCGCGGGCGCGGCAGATCGATCGCGAATTCGCCGATCGGGTGCGTGCCCGGCCCCGCCGAGAGCACGACCACGCGATCGGACATCGAGATCGCCTCATCCAGATCGTGCGTGATGAAAAGCACCGCCTTGCGCTTGGCCGCCCATAAATCGAGCAGCTCGTTTTCCATCAGTTGACGCGTCTGGATGTCGAGCGCGGAGAACGGCTCGTCCATCAGGATAATGTCGGGATCGAGAATCAGCGTTTGCGCCATCGCGACGCGCTTTCTCATGCCGCCCGACAGCTGATGCGGGTAACGGTCGCCGAAGCCGCCGAGGCCCACGCGCTTCAACCACTCCTCGCCTCGCGCATCGGCTTCCTGCTTCGACACGCCCTGAAATACGAGGCCGGCCGTCACGTTGTCGAGCGCGGAGCGCCACGGCATCAGCGCGTCGGCCTGGAACATGTAGCCCGCGCGCCGGTTGATGCCCGTGAGCTTTTCGCCGAAGACGCTCACGCTCCCCGATGACGGCTCCAGCAACCCCGCCGATACGTTGAGCAGCGTGGACTTGCCGCAGCCGGTCGGCCCGACCACGGAGACGAATTCACCGGGCGCGATGCCGAGCGTCGTATTGCGAACCGCCGTGTAACGGTCCTTGCGGCTCTCGCGCGAGGCGAACGTGCAGGTGACGTCTTCCAGCGCGAGCGCGTGAGTCGCTGAAGCATGAGTCGATGGCGCGTTCATCGATCAGACCTTGACGTTGGCAAGCGCCTTCTTCACGAAGTCGTTGGTCCACGTCTTCGACAGGTCGATCGGCTTGCCCTTCACGGTTTCGTCGAAGGCCTGCAGCGTCTTGAGCGACGTCGCGGGGCCGTCGGCGGGCATCAGGCCGTCCGGCGACAGCGCTTCCTTGACGTGCTGCCAGGAATCGAGATACAGCGCGCGATCGCCGAGCAGATAGCTTTCCGGCACCGTCGAAATGAGGTCCTTGCCCGATGCGCTCTGCAGCCATTTCAACGCGCGCACCATCGCGTTGGTGAGCGCCTGCGTCGTGTTCGGATTCTTCGTGATGAAGCTTTGCGATGCGTACAGGCAACCCGCCGGCATGTTGCCGCCAAACACCTTGACGGTATCCGCGAGCGTGCGCGTGTCCGACACGATACGGATATCGCCCGCGCGGTCGAGCTTGGTCATCACCGGATCGAGGTTGGCGATGGCGTCGATCTGCCCGGATTGCATCGCGGCGATCGCGCCCGCCCCCGCGCCCACGCCGATGAACGACACATCGGTCGCCTTCAGCCCGGCCTGCGCGAGCACGAAGCCCGCCATGATCGACGTCGATGAGCCCGGCGCCGTCACGCCGATCTTCTTGCCCTTTAGATCCGCGACCGACTTGTAGTTCGGCATCGTTTTCTTCGACACGGCGAGCACGATCTGCGGCGCGCGTCCTTGCAGCACGAACTCGCGGAAATACTGATTCTTCGCCTGAAGCAGGAGCGTGTGCTCGAACGCGCCCGACACGACATCCGCGCTGCCGCCGACCGCCGCCTGCAGCGCCTTCGCGCCGCCCGCGAAATCCGCGATCTCGACTTCGAGCCCTTCGTCCTTGAAGTAATTGCGGCGCTCCGCGATGGTGAGCGGCAGATAGTAGAAGAGATTCTTGCCGCCGACCGCGATCGATACCTTGGCCTGTTCCGGCTTGTTCTGTGCGAACGCGAGCGGCATGCCCGACCAAGCTCCACCTGCGAGCACGGCGCCGCTCGCGATGAACGTTCTGCGTTTCATCGTCTTCGTCTCCTTCGAAATTTTTGTTGTCTGCGAGCGCGCTAGATCACGTTGGCAGCCCGCAGCCGCGCAATATGGTCGGCATCATACCCGAGCGTCTGAAGTACTTCATCCGTGTGTTCACCGAGTTGCGGGCCGAGCCAGCGCGTTTCTCCCGGCGTTTCCGAGAGCTTCGGCGTGACATTCGGCAGCGCGATCTCGCGGCCGTCCTGCCACGGGAAACGTTGCAACATCTGGCGCGCGATGTATTGCGGATCGGTGAACATGTCCGCGACGCTGTAGATGCGGCCCGCGGGCACATCGACGGCATTGAGCACGGCGAGCGCCTCGTCGATGCTGCGCGTCGCGAGCCACGCGGCGATGGCGTCGTCGATTTCCTGCGTGCGTGGCACGCGGCCGTCGTTCGAGGCGAGCGCGGGATCGTCGGCGAGATCCGCGCGGTCGATCGCGTTCATCAGACGCTTGAAGATCGGGTCGCTATTGCCGCCGATCACGATGCTGCCATCGCGGCACGGATACGTGTTCGACGGCACGATGCCCGGCAGCGACGCGCCCGCGCGCTCGCGCACCATGCCGTACACGCCGTACTCGGGCACGACGCTTTCCATCATGTTGAAGACGGCTTCATACAGCGCGACGTCGACGACCTGCCCCTTGCCGCCGTTCACGCGCACGTGATGCAGCGCCATCATGCCGCCGATCACGCCATGCAGCGCCGCGATCGAATCGCCGATCGAGATGCCGATGCGCGGCGGCGGCAAATCCGGATAGCCCGTGATGTGGCGCAGCCCGCCCATCGATTCGGCGATCGCACCGAAGCCCGGCCGATCGCGATACGGGCCCGTCTGCCCATAGCCCGAGAGCCGCACCATCACGAGGCCGGGATTTTCCGCGGAGAGCACTTCGTAACCGAGCCCGAGCTTCTCGAGCAAACCGGGCCGAAAGTTCTCGATGACGATATCGGCTTCCTTCGCGAGCTGCCGGACGATCTCTTTGCCCTCTTCGGCCTTGAGATTCACCGTCACCGATTTCTTGTTGCGCGCCTGCACCGCCCACCACAGCGACGTGCCGCCCACTTCGGGATACAGCTTGCGCCATTTGCGCAACGGATCGCCGCCGTTCGGATCTTCGATCTTGATGACGTCCGCGCCGAATTCGCCCATGAAGCGCGCGGCGAACGGGCCGGCGATGAGCGTGCCCAGTTCCAGAACCTTGACGCCGGCGAGTGGTCCCGTCGTTGCGTTCATGGTTGCGTCTCCTTTTTTTGCTGGTCTTTTTACAGCGGAATGTCGAGCGGCTTGAAGCGCGGCGCGCCGTCGGCGAGCGTCTCGTTGAACATCGCCGCCGGACGCACCCACAGGCCACGATCATGCGGCCAGAGATGCTCGTAGACGATCATTGCTTCCTCGGTCTCCGAGTGGCGCGCCACGCCGATCACGCGATACAGCCCGCCCTTGTAATGGCGATGCGTCGCGAGCGCGAGGGCTTCGGTTTCTGTCATCGGTTTGAATCCTTTAAACGGAGCGCCGGTCAAGCACCGCGCGCGCGATGGTGCCCGCATCGACGTATTCGAGCTCGCCGCCCACCGGCACGCCGCGCGCGAGCCGCGTCACCTTCAGGCCCTTGCTCTTCAAGGTCTGCGCGAGATAGTGCGCGGTCGCTTCGCCTTCGTTGGTGAAGTTGGTGGCGAGCACCACTTCCTCCACGATGCCGTCGAGCGCACGGCTGATGAGCCGCTCGAAGTGGATTTCCTTCGGACCGATGCCGTCGAGCGGGCTCAGCCGCCCCATCAGCACGAAATAGAGCCCGCGATACGTGAGCGTCTGTTCGAGCATGATCTGATCGGCGGGCGTCTCGACGACGCACAGCAAGGCCGGATCGCGTTCCTCGTCGAGGCAGACTTCGCAGATTTCGCTTTCCGTGAAGGTGTTGCACTTCTCGCAGTGCTTGAGATGCTCGGTCGCGAACAGCAGCGACGCGCCGAGCTTCTCGGCGCCCGCGCGGTCGTGCTGCATCAGGTGGTACGCCATGCGCTGCGCCGATTTCGGTCCGACGCCGGGCAGCGCGCGCAGCGCTTCCACGAGCGCCGACAAAGCGGAAGGTTGTTTCATGTGTCCTCATGACACGCCGGAATCGCTCCGGCGCGCTGATTTAGAACGGCAGCTTGAAGCCCGGCGGCATCGGCATGCCGGCCGTCATGCCGCTCATCTTTTCCTGCGTGGTGGCCTCGGCCTTGCGCACGGCGTCGTTGAACGCGGCGGCGACGAGATCTTCCAGCATGTCCTTGTCGTCGGCGAGCAGGCTCGGGTCGATCGACACGCGCTTGACATCGTTCTTGCAGGTCATCGTCACCTTCACGAGACCGGCGCCGGACTGGCCCTCGACCTCGATCAGCGCGAGCTGATCCTGCATCTTCTTCATGTTTTCCTGCATCTGCTGAGCCTGCTTCATCAGCCCGGCGAGTTGGTTCTTCATCATGGTTCGGCTCCTTACTGGAAAACGTGTGGCGGGTGAGCGCGCGTTTGCTTCACGCGCCCGGCATTCGATTGGCTAGCGCGGCGTTTTCGCGCATCGATTCAAGACGGACTCGCGCCCGATGCGGCAATCGGCTTGATCGAGCCCTGCACGATGCTCGCGCCGAAATCGCGAATCAGCGATTGCACGAACGGGTCCTGCCTGATCTCCTGCTCGGCCTCCTGCTGACGGCGGGCGCGATCCGCTGCATCGAGCGCGGCGGCGGTGCGGCGCGCGGGCGCGACATTGACGTTGACTTCGATCGCGCGGCCGAGCTTGTCGGTGAGCGCGGCCTTGAGCTTCGCGACGTGCGAGGCGTCGGTGTACATCTGAACGGCCACGGCGAGCGTGACGGAGTTCGCGTCGCAGGCGGTGAGTTCGCTATTGAACGCGAGCTGATGGGCGACGCCCTTGAGCGGCAGATCGATCGCGAGCGCGGGCCATTCGACGCTCACGCCGAGCGCATCGAGCGACACGGCGGGCGGCAGCGGCGTCATGTCGATGACGGGCGCGGGCTTCGCCGCCGGCTCGGCGTTGAACCGCATGTCGTCGGGACCGCTGTCGAACGCGGGCACGAAGCCGTCGTCCGGCGGCATGAAGTATTCGTCTGCCGATCCCGCCGGCGGATAGTCGTCGGGCGGCATGTCCTCCCACGGCGGGACGACGCGCCCCTTGTTCGCCTCGCTGGCTGCGGCCTTGGGTTCGGGTGCGGCCGCCGCGCGTTTGGGCGTCGGGACCTGAACCTGCACCGCGGGCTTCGCGGCCGGTTTCGGCGCGGCGGGCGCGGCAGCCGGCGCAGTCGATGCGCCACGCGCACCGCGATCGGACGAAAGACGCATGCCTGCGCTGCGCAGCACTTCGAGCGCCGCGCTCGCGCCGCCGCCCGCGCGCGATGCGGCGGCCTCGGGCTCGGGTACGCGCGACGCTGCGGCGGGCGCGGCTTCCTCGACGGCCTGTCGCACTGCTTCCGGCACCGGCGCGGGCTTCGCGGGCACGGGTTCGATCGCTTTCGGCTCGATGCTTTCGATGCTCTCGATGGCCTCGGCAGGCGCGACGGCGATTTCGGCCGGCGGCGCCGTTTCCGCCTTCACGTCGACACTTTCCACCGAAGGCGCTTTCGCCACCGGCGCGGGCGCGACCGCGCGTTCGGCCATCGCACCGGCGAGCGCCGCGCTTCGCGCCACGGGCTTCGCCGCCGAAGGCGCGCTCACCGCGATACCGCCGCCGCCCGGCCCGCCCGCGGGCTCGAACGCGAGCATGCGCAAGAGCGTCATCGTGAAGCCGGCGTATTCGTCCGGCGCAAGGCCGAGCTCGCTGCGCCCGACGGTCGCGATCTGATAGAAAAGCTGAACCTGCTCGGCGGACAACGTGTCTGCAAAGCGGCGGATGTCCGTCGCTTCCGGCCATTCATCCAGCACCGACGACGGCGCGAACTGCCCCCACGCGATGCGATGCAGCAGGCTCGCGAGATCCTGCAGCGCCGTCGAGAAAGACAGGCTGCGCAGCGCCATTTCGTCGGCGATCGCGAGCACGAGCGCGCCGTCGCCTGCGGCGAGCGCATCGACGAGGCGAATCAGATAGCTTTGATCGAGCGCGCCGAGCATGCCGCGCACGGCTTCCTCGGTGACCTGGTTGGCCGAATACGCGATGGCCTGATCGGTGAGCGACAGTGCGTCGCGCATGCTGCCGTCCGCCGCGCGCGACAACAGGCGCAGCGCCTGCGACTCGAAGGTGATCTGCTCTTCCTGGAGAATGTTCTCCAGATGCGACACGATGTGCCCCGCCGGCATCTGCTTCAGGTTGAACTGCAGGCAGCGCGAGAGCACCGTGACGGGAATTTTCTGCGGATCGGTCGTCGCGAGAATGAACTTCACATGCGGCGGCGGCTCTTCGAGCGTCTTCAGCATGGCGTTGAAGGCGTGATTCGTGAGCATGTGCACTTCGTCGATCATATAGACCTTGAAGCGCGCATCGACCGGTGCGTACACGGCGCGTTCGAGCAGCGCGGCCATTTCGTCGACACCGCGATTGCTCGCCGCATCCATCTCGACGTAATCGACGAAGCGGCCTTCATCGATTTCCCGGCACGCACGGCATACGCCGCACGGCTTCGAGGTCACGCCGGTTTCGCAATTGAGCGCTTTCGCGAAGATGCGCGAGAGCGTCGTCTTGCCGACGCCGCGCGTGCCCGTGAACAGATAGGCGTGATGCAGGCGGCCGCCGTCGAGCGCGTGCGTGAGCGCACGAACGACGTGCTCCTGGCCGACGAGCGACTCGAACGATTTCGGCCGCCATTTGCGTGCGAGAACTTGATAGGTCATGCGCGAAATTGTATCAGTAACGACCTCGCGCAAAGGCTGCCCCGGCGGGGCGAACGGCCGCGACTGGACGCACGTGAGCGCCGCACGCCGCAGGGCGCGCATATCATTAAAACGAGGGGAGAAACGAGACAGAAGAACGACGGAGAAAAGCGGAAGGTGACGAGCCCGACCCTCGGCACTGGTGGAAAACGGCTGTGGCTGCTTCGTTCCCGACCTGACCAGGTTGACCGCGCCGCCATGCGAGGAGGCCCGTCACATCGAATCATACCACGGGGCCACGCGATGCCGGAAGGCGTCGGCTCATCGCGCCGGTTCGACATGCCCTCTTGTGCTTCGGTTTTCCGCCCTCAGATTCGGCCTATCAGCACCCGGCAACGGATAGTAAAGTAGGCTAAGATGGCATTTGAATTGTGCGGAAGTGGTGCATTTTGCCCTTGCGCGCGTCATTCGCCGCCGCGTGGCTAAGTTTTGGCGCACGGCGAGCGGGCCTGAAACTGCCCGTTGGCGACGAGAATCTTTTTCCAGTTTTGGTGTATCGTGGCGAGCATTCAAACGCGGGCCTCGAATCAATAGAGGTATTCAGACAATGAGCGAATCAATCAAGCACATCAGCGACGCTTCTTTCGAACAAGATGTCGTCAAGTCGGATAAACCTGTCCTGCTCGACTTCTGGGCCGAGTGGTGCGGTCCGTGCAAGATGATTGCCCCGATCCTCGACGAAGTCGCGAAGGATTACGGCGATCGCCTGCAGATCGCGAAGATCAACGTCGACGAGCATCAGTCGACGCCGGTGAAGTTCGGCGTGCGCGGCATTCCCACGCTGATCCTCTTCAAGAACGGCGCCGTGGCCGCGCAGAAGGTCGGCGCATTGTCCAAGTCGCAACTCACCGCGTTCCTCGACAGCAACCTGTAACGGCATCGACGGCAAACGCCGGCATCTCCCGGCGTTTGCCTGCGGCATCCACGGCGCAATTCACGCGCACGACGATGCAGCCGATGTTGTCGCGTGACAACATCGGCCGAAAAGCCCCGCCCAAAGCCCACCCGAGGCCCGTGTGGCGTGTGCTATGCTAGAATCATAAGAGTTCCAGAAGTATTAAGTCTCGAGCGGTTCCGCTCACCTCTTCTCCCAAATCTTTTCGTCGCACCTCTCTCCCCGGCGGGAAATCCGTATGCATTTATCCGAGCTCAAGTCTCAGCACGTGTCTGCACTGATCGAGATGGCCAATGGCCTCGAGATCGAAAATGCGAACCGCCTGCGTAAGCAGGAACTCATGTTCGCGATTCTTAAAAAGCGCGCCAAAGCGGGCGACACGATTTTCGGCGACGGCACGCTCGAAGTGCTGCCCGATGGCTTCGGTTTCCTGCGCTCGCCCGAGACTTCGTATCTCGCGAGCACGGACGATATCTATATCAGCCCGTCGCAAATTCGCCGCTTCAATCTGCATACCGGCGACACGATCGAAGGCGAAGTGCGCACGCCGAAAGACGGCGAGCGTTATTTCGCGCTCGTGAAGGTCGACAAAGTCAACGGGCAGCCGCCCGAGGCCTCGAAACACAAGATCATGTTCGAGAACCTCACGCCGCTGCATCCGAACAAGCCTTTGCCGCTCGAACGCGAAATGCGCGGCGAGGAAAACGTGACGGGCCGGATCATCGACATGATCTCGCCGATCGGCAAGGGCCAGCGCGGCCTGCTCGTCGCGTCGCCGAAGTCGGGTAAGACCGTGATGCTTCAGCACATCGCGCATGCGGTGAAGGCGAATCATCCGGACGTCATCCTGTTCGTGCTGCTCATCGACGAGCGCCCGGAAGAAGTGACGGAAATGCAGCGCTCGGTGAAGGGCGAAGTCATCGCGTCGACCTTCGACGAACCCGCCGCGCGTCACGTGCAGGTGGCCGAGATGGTCATCGAAAAGGCGAAGCGTCTCGTCGAAATGAAGCACGACGTCGTGATTCTGCTCGACTCCATCACGCGTCTCGCGCGCGCCTACAACACGGTCGTGCCGGCCTCGGGCAAGGTGCTGACGGGCGGTGTCGACGCCAACGCGCTGCAGCGTCCGAAGCGATTCTTCGGCGCGGCTCGCAACATCGAGGAAGGCGGATCGCTCACGATTATCGGCACTGCGCTGATCGAAACCGGCAGCCGCATGGACGACGTGATCTACGAAGAGTTCAAGGGCACCGGCAACATGGAAGTGCACCTCGAACGCCGTCTCGCGGAAAAGCGCGTCTACCCGTCGATCAACCTGAACAAGTCGGGCACGCGCCGCGAAGAATTGCTCATCAAGCCGGACCTGCTGCAAAAGGTCTGGGTGCTGCGCAAGTTCATCCACGACATGGACGAAGTCGAAGCCATGGAATTCCTGCTCGACAAGATCCGTCAGACGAAGAACAACGCCGAGTTCTTCGACATGATGCGTCGCGGCGGCGGCTGATTCCGCCTTCGCGCCGAGAGAAACCGCCTGCTTTCGTCAGGCGGTTTTTTATTGGGCCGGTGCGTACAATCCGCAACTGTTCCCGTCTTCCGGTTCGACGCATGGCCAATCTTTTCACTCGCTGGTTCGGCGCGCAACGCCGCGAGCGCGCACTGCGCAAATACGCCATCGACGATGCGCTCTGGCAGCGCACGCTCGACGCGTATCCGTGCTTCGGCCATCTGAACGCGCTGGATCTCGCACGCCTGCGCGAGAGTGCGAGCCTTTTCATCGCGCAAAAGGAATTCTCGACCGCGCACGATCTCGAACTGACCGATCAGATGATGGTCGCCATCGCCGCTCAAGCCTGTCTGCCCGTGCTCAATCTCGATCTCGACCTGTATCGCGGATGGGTCGGCGTGATCGTGTATCCGGGCGAATTCGTGATCCGCAAGACGGTCGAGGACGAAGACGGCGTCGTGCACGAAGTCGAGCACGATGCGAGCGGCGAGGCGTGGGAAGGCGGACCGGTCGTGCTGTCGTGGGAAGATGCGCAGATGTCGGACGGCGCGGAAGCCTACAACGTCGTGATCCACGAGTTCGCGCACAAGATCGACATGGTGACGGGCATCGCCGACGGTCATCCGCCGCTTTATCGCCGCTGGCACGCGCCGCTCGATTCGACCGCCTGGGCGGACGTCTTCGACAACGCCTACGACCAGTTCTGCGCGCGCGTGGACGCCGTGCCCGAGCGCCGCTGGAACCGCTTCGAGCGCGAATCGCTGATCGATCCCTACGCGGCGGACCATCCGTCGGAATTTTTCGCGGTGTGCAGCGAGGCGCTTTTCGTGACGCCGCAGGCGTTCGAGGCGGACTATCCGGAGCTTTACCGCCTGCTCGCGCGCTATTACCGGCAAGACCCGGCGGGCGTCGGCGCGCTGTCGGCGTGACCTGAGCCGTAGCGTCCGAAAAAGATGTCAAGCAACTGATTTTCTGGCATAATCGCCGTTTTTCGACCCCAGGCAAGTGACTCGCGCCGTCGAATCGACCTTCATCGATCGGCAGCGCAGCGGGTTGGCTACCGCCAGATACCAGGAAAGACCATGAAACAAGGCATTCACCCGGATTACCGCGAAGTTCTGTTCGTCGATATGTCGAACGACTTCAGGTTCGTGACGCGTTCGACCATTCAGACGCGCGAAACCGCCGAATTCAACGGCAAGACCTACCCGCTCGCGAAGATCGAAGTGTCGTCGGAATCGCACCCGTTCTACACCGGTCAGCAAAAGATCATGGACACGGCCGGCCGCGTCGAGAAGTTCAACAACAAGTTCGCGCGCTTCTCCACCAAGAAGTAAGCAGGACTTCGAGCTTCAGAAAGAAAGGGCAGCTTTGGCTGCCCTTTTTTTGTCGCCGATTGCTTTTCGTCTCGCCACGGCGCGCATCGGCACCGCCTTTGCTGCATCGGTGAAACGCTGTTGCGTCCGGCCACGGCGCGCACCGCCGATCCGCCTTCAATGCCGCCGCGCGACTACAATGCCGGTTGCTCCGGCTCCGCCCGCGCCTTGCGCCCGATAAGCGGACCCTTATCCAATCAAGCCTGCCCGCATGCGATCTGTCGTTCGTCTGACCGCCTCCGCCACCAGCGCCCTGCCGCGCTGGCTGCTGCTCGCCATCTGTATTACCTACGCGTCGTTCGGCCTGTTCGGCCGCGATCCGTGGAAGAATGAAGATGCGGCGGGCTTCGGCGTCATGTGGACGATGGCCAACGGCGACGCGCGCGACTGGCTCCTGCCGAACCTCGTCGGCAAGGCGCCCACAGCCGACGGCCCGCTGATGTACTGGCTCGGCGCATCGGCCATCCGCCTGCTGAGCCCGTGGGTCGATGCGAGCAATGCGTCGCGCGTGGTCACGGGTCTGCTCTTCTGTCTCGCGTGCGCGTTCGTCTGGTACTCCACCTACCTGCTCGGCCGGCGCGACGAAGCCCAGCCGTTCAAATACGCCTTCGGCGGCGAGCCGGAGCCGCGCGACTACGGCCGCACGCTCGCCGACGGCGCGCTGCTCATCCTGCTCGCGTGTTTCGGACTCGCCGAGCGCGGCCACGAAACCACGCCGCAGCTCGCGCAGTTCGCCGGCACCGCGATGCTCATCTACGGCCTGGTACGCAGCCTCGACAAGCCGATCCACGGCGGCCTCGTGTGGGGCGTGGCGATCGGCGTGGTCGGCTTGTCGAGTTCGCCCGTGCTCGTGTTCGCGCTCCTGCTCTGCACGCTCGCGATGACGATCATCGTGAAGCAGGTGCGCGCCGCCCCGCTCCTGATCTTCGGCCTGCCGGTCGCGATCCTGCTGATCGCCGCATGGGTGCTGCCGACGCTGCACTACTTTCCCGAAGACGGCGAATGGTGGCTGCGCCAATGGTGGCGCAACAGTTTCTCGTTCTTCTCCGGCACGCCCGGCACCATCTTCGCGTACGCGATCAAGAACCTGCCGCTTTTCACCTGGCCCGCGTGGCCGCTCGCGTTGTGGGCCTTCGTCAGCTGGGGCGGGCTACGCCGCTCGCCGCACGTAGGCGTGCCGCTGTCGATCATCGGGCCGCTGCTCGTGCTCGTCGTCTTGCAGGCGCACGAAACCAACCGGCTCTTCATGCTGCTCCTGCCGCCGCTCTCGGTGCTCGCGACTTTCGCGCTCCCCACGCTGAAGCGCGGCGCGATCAACGCGATCGACTGGTTCGCCATGCTGAGCTTCACCGTCATCGGCTCGTTGGTGTGGCTCGTCTGGACCGCGGGCATGTTCGGTTTTCCGGCGTCGATGGCGCGCAATCTCGCACGTCTCGCGCCGGGCTTCCATCCGGAATTCAAGCTGATTTCCTTCGTCTGCGCGGTGGCCGTGACCGCCTGCTGGTTCATGCTCGCGCGCTGGCGTCTCGCGCGTCATCCGAAGGTGCTGTGGCGCAGCGTCGTGCTGTCGAGCGCGGGCACCACGCTCATGTGGGTGCTGCTCATGACGCTGTGGCTGCCGGTGGTGAATTACAGCCGGACCTATCGCGACGTGGCGGAGCAGATCGCCGGGCACCTGCCGCCCGACTACACGTGCATCTCGCCCGTGCGCCTGGGCGACGCGCAGATCGCGACGTTCGCCTATTTCGGCGGCATGCATTTCGCGTTCGACGAAGACTGCGACGTGATCCTGCGCCAGGATCCGGCGGACTACGGCGAGCCGTCGTCGATGTCGGCGTTCCAGTGGAAGCTCGTCTGGGAAGGCCGGCGCGTTGCCGACCGCGACGAGCGTTTCCGCCTCTACGTGCGCATCGAGCGGCCGACGCCGCCGGCGAAGAAACCGCTGCGTCCGAAGAGCCTGCGCCGGGCACAGTAAGGCAATGCGCGCGATCCCCCACTCCGTCAGCGCAACCGGCATGCTGAGCGACGTGCGCAAGATCGCCGCGCTCGCGTGGCCGGTTCTGATCGGTCAGTTGGCGGTGATCGCGTTCGGCGTCATCGACACCGCGATGGTCGGCCGCTTCTCCGCCACCGATCTCGCGGCGCTCGGCTTGGGCGGCTCCGTCTACATCTCGGTGTATATCGGGCTGACGGGCATCCTCGTCGCGTTGCAGCCCATCGCCGGGCAGCTTTTCGGGGCGGGCCGCGAAAGCGAAATCGGCGAGGAAACGCGCCAGGCGCTGTGGCTCGCCGCCGCGCTCACGATCATCGGCTTCGTGCTGCTCTACTTTCCCGAACCGATTCTCTCACTCGCGAAAACGCCGCCCGCGCTGCACGAGCGCACCGTCGACTATCTGCGCATCCTGTCGTTCGGCCTGCCCGCGAGCCTCGCGTTTCGCGTCTACAGTTCGCTCACGAACGCGGTCGGCAAACCGCGACTCGTGATGTTCCTGCAAGTCGGCGGCCTCCTGCTCAAGTTTCCGCTCAACACCTGGTTCATCTTCGGCGGCGCGGGCGTGCCGGCGCTCGGCGGCCCCGGCTGCGCGCTCGCGAGCACGCTCATCAACTGGGTGCTGGCGATGGTCGGCATGACGGTGCTCTTCAAGGTCGAATTCTTCCGCCCGTTCGGCATCTTCTCGCGCTTTTGCTGGCCGGTCTGGCGGCGGCAGTTCGCGCTCTTGCGCCTCGGCATTCCGATGGGTCTCTCGTATCTCATCGAAGTGACGTCGTACACGTTCATGGCGCTCTTCATTTCGCGCTTCGGCACGACCACGCTCGCCGGCCATCAGATCGCCGGGAATCTCGGCGCGGTGCTGTACATGACGCCGCTGTCGATCGGCATCGCATCGACGACGCTCGTGTCGCAGGCGCTCGGCGCGGGGCGCTTCGACGACGCGCGTTCGATCGGGCGTCATGGCATCGGCATGGCGTGCGTGCTCGCGCTCGTGTACGGCGTGATCCTGCTCGCCGCGCGCCCCCATGTCATCGCCGCCTACACGCCCGATGCGCACGTGATCGCCGCCGCGATGCCGCTCGTGCTCATCATCTTCTTCTATCACCTCGGCGACGCCCTGCAGATCACCGTCGCGTTCATCCTGCGCGCGTACAAGGTGACGGTCGTGCCGACGGTCATCTATGCCGTCGCGCTGTGGGGCATCGGGCTCGGCGGCGGCTATCTGCTCGGCTTCGACGTGGGCGGCGGCGTGCCCGAATGGCTGCAGGGCGCGCGCGGCTTCTGGATCGCCAACTCGGCGAGCCTCGGCATCGCGGGCATCGGGCTCTTCGTCTATTGGCGGCGCGTGAGCGCGCGGCGCGTGTCGCGGGTCGATGCGGTCTGAGTCCTCGTGGAAAAACGTCTCAACGTAAAGATTGACGTAAGGCTCCAGTAGAATTTCCCGTCGAGGAAAAACTCGGAGCGAGTGGATGAGCCGCGTTATCACGCAACAAATAAAATGGATCCTGCCCGCAACCACGCTGATCGCCGCGCTCGGGGCGGGCGTCGCGATGCATCGGGCCGATGCCGCGCGCATCGCGACCGTGTCGCCGCAGGGCAAGGTCGCGCAAGTGCGGCAGGTCGTCGCCAAATTCGACGAACCGATGATCGCCTTCGGCAGCGCGTCGGCCGCCGCGCCCGGCAAGGTCGCCTGTAGCGGCGCGAGCGCGGCGGCGCTGGCAGGCTCGGGCCGCTGGGTCGACGCGAAAACCTGGGCCTTCGACTTCGAACACGATCTGCCGCCCGGCGTGCGCTGCGCGCTCGATCTCGCGGATAGCCTCAAATCCGTCGCGGGCAATGCGCTTTCCGGCCCGCGCCATTTCGCGTTTCAGACGGGCGGCCCGTTCGTCACGCGCATCATGCCGAGCTATGGCGACGTCGAAGAAAATCAGACCTTCGTACTGCGCCTGAACGGACCGGCAACGCAGGCTTCCGTGCTTCAGCATGTCTGGTGCGAGTCGAGCGCGCTCGGCAACCGCATTCCGGTGCGCGCCGTCGATGATGCGTCGCGCGCCGCCCTGCTCAAGCATTTCCGGCTCGACAAGGAAAGCGACCGCGTGCTCACGCTCGCGTGCCAGCAAACGTTGCCTTCCGCGACGAAGATGCAGTTCGTATACGGCCCGGGCGTGACCGGGCCAAGCGGCATCGCCAACGACGTCGAGAAGCGCTTCGACTTCACGGTGCGCGAGCCCTTCGCGGCGAGTTTCTCGTGCGAACGGGAGAACGCGAAAGCGCCGTGCACGCCGTTGCGCCCGCTCCGGCTCAATTTCAGTGCGCCGATCAGCCGCGCCGATGCCCAGAAGTTCGTGCTGCGCGGGCCAAAGGGCAACGCCTCACCTCGTTTCGACGAAAGCGACAAAGACGCGGAAGTGAGCGCCGTCGAGTTCGCCGCGCCGCTGCCCGAGCGCGCCGATCTCACCATCGAAGCGCCCGCGAACCTGAAGGACGTGAGCGGCCGCGCGCTCGCGAACGCCGATCTCTTCCCGCTCAAAACCGCGACCGCCGCGATGCCGCCGCTCGCGAAGTTTTCGTCGGGCACGTTCGGCATCATCGAGCGATTCGCCGAGCCCGGCATGCCCGCGATGCTTCCGGTGACGCTGCGTCACGTCGAAGCGGACCTGCATGTGCAGGGGTTGAATGCCGGCACGTCGCAGATCACGCAGCTCAAGCTCGACGCCGACGCGGATATCCGCCACTGGATGCGCGCCGTCGATACGTTCGACGGCATCTCGATGTCGCGCTCGTCGATCGAAGAACGCATGCCCGCTATGCTGAACAACGGCATCGAGCCGGTCGTCATCCCGAACAGCGACGGCAGCGTGTCGAAAGACCCGCAAATCGATATCCGGTCGCTTTCGATGCTGGCGAAGCAACGCGGCGTCGAAACGCTCACCCTGCCCGCCGCCGATCCGAAAGCGCTGCGGCCCTTCGAAGTCGTCGGCATTCCGTTCGGCAAGCCGGGCTTTTACGTCGTCGAGATGCGTTCGCCCACGCTCGGCGCATCGCTCATCGGCAAGAATCAGGCGATGTACGTGCGCACCTCGGTGCTCGTCACGAACCTCGGCGTGCATTTCAAGCAGGGACGCGAAAACAGCCTCGTGTGGGTCACGACGCTCGACAAGGGCAAGCCCGTCGCGAACGCGCAAGTGCGCGTGACCGATTGCAACGGCGACGAGATCGCGACCGCAAACACCGATGCGCAAGGCATCGCGAAAATCGGCAAGCCGCTCGCCGCCGTGCGCGAATGCAACGAGCGCAGCCTCGCGTGGGGCGGTTTCTTCGTGTCGGCGCGCGTGAACGATCCGGTCAGCGGGCCGGACATGGCGTTCGCGATGTCGGACTGGAACCGCGGCATCGAATCGTGGCGCTTCCACGTCCCGACCGACATGAGCGCGACGCGCACCACGCGCGCGCATACCGTGTTCGACCGCACGCTCCTGCGGGCCGGCGAAACGGTGTCGATGAAGCATCTGTTGCGCGTCGAAACGCTGAACGGTTTCGCGTTCGCGCCGAACAATCCGACGCGCGTGACGATCCGCCACGTCGGCAGCGGGCAAACATGGCATCTGCCGCTCAAATGGGCCGCGGATCACAGCGCCGATTCCACCTTCACCGTGCCGCCCGCCGCGAAGCTCGGCGAATACAGCGTGACGCTGGACAACGGCAGCGCGAATAACGACGACGAGGACAACGACAACGCCATCACGCAGTCGTACGAATCGGGCAGCTTCCGCGTCGAGGAATTCCGCTTGCCCGTCTTCAAAGGCTCGATCACGGCGGGCGACGGCGCATCGCCCGGTCTGGTCGCGGCACAGGAAGCGCCGGTCGCGGTGCGGCTCGAATACGTGCAAGGCGGACCGGCGTCGAATCTGCCCGTGCAGGTGTCCGCGCTCGTGCGCGACGTGCCGCCGCCTTTCGCTTCGCAGTACGAGGCGTTCAGCTTCGCGCCCTATCGGAAACCCGCGGACGACGGCGCGAGCGCACCCGCCGAGGACGACGACAGCGAAGCGCAGGACAACGCGACGGCCAAACTGATTGCCGACAAGCTGCGTGTCACGCTCGATCGCGACGGCGCGGGCAAGGTCACGGTGAAGCCGCTGCCGGCGGTCGAATCGCCGAAGCGCCTCGCGCTGGAAGCGAGCTTCGCCGATCCGAACGGCGAAATTCAGACGATCAGCGGCGGCGCGACGCTCTGGCCCGCCGCGGTGGCGGTCGGCGTGAAGGCGGGGCACTGGGTGTCGGTCGGCGGCGCGCTGCCGGTGCAGGCCATCGCGCTCGATCTGGCGGGCAAGCCGCGCGCGGGTGTCGCGGTCGAGATCAAGGCGGTGGCGCGCGTGATGTCGAGTTCGAGAAAGCGCATGGTCGGCGGCTTTTACGCGTACGACAACCACACCGAAATCAAGGATCTCGGCACGCTGTGCAGCGGCAAGAGCGACGACCACGGCATCGTCTCGTGCGACGCGAAACTGAAAGAGCCGGGCAACGTCGATCTGATCGCGGTCGCGAAAGACGGCGACGGACGCGCAGCCAACGCGAGCACATCGGTATGGGTCACGCGCGAGGACGAATTGTGGTTCGGCGGCGAGAACACCGACCGCATCGACGTGCTGCCCGAAAAAACCAGCTACGAACCCGGCGAAACCGCGCGCTTCCAGGTGCGCATGCCCTTCCGTTCGGCGACGGCGCTCGTCGCGGTCGAGCGCGAGGGCATCATGGAGACGCGCGTCGTCGAACTGAACGGCAAGGACCCGACCGTCGAACTCAAGGTCGAGGACGCGTGGGGGCCGAACGTCTACGTGTCGGTGCTCGCGTTGCGCGGACGCATCCGCGAAGTGCCGTGGTATTCGTTCTTCACGTGGGGCTGGAAGGCGCCCGTCGAATGGGCACGCGCGTTCTGGTACGAGGGCCGTCAGTATCAGGCGCCCACGCCGCTCGTCGATCTGTCGAAGCCCGCCTTCCGTTACGGGCTCGCGTCGATCAAGGTCGGCGCGGCCGCGCACAAGCTCGCGGTGAGCGTGAGCCCGGACGCGAAGTCATACACGGTGCGAAGCCGCGCGCATGTGAAGGTCAAAGTCGCATTGCCCGACGGCAAGCCCGCGCCCGCCGGCACGCAAATCGCCGTCGCGGCGGTCGATGAAGCGCTACTCGAACTCATGCCCAACGCAAGCTGGGACGTGCTCGACGCGATGTTGCAGCAGCGCGCGTACGGCGTCGAAACCGCGACCGCGCAGATGGAGATCGTCGGGCGGCGGCATTTCGGGCGCAAGGCCGTGCCCGCGGGCGGCGGCGGCGGACACAGCGCGACGCGCGAACTCTTCGACACCCTGCTTCTGTGGAATCCGCGCGTGACGCTCGATGCAAACGGCGAAGCCGCCGTCGATGTGCCGCTGAACGACGCGCTCACGCGCTTTCGCATCGTCGCGGTCGCGACGGTCGGCGCGGGGCGGTTCGGCAGCGGCAGCGCATCGATTCAAAGCACGCAGGACTTGCAACTGATTTCGGGATTGCCGCCGCTCGTGCGCGTCGGCGATGCGTTCCGCGCGCAGTTCACGCTGCGCAATACGACGGCACGCACGATGCGTGTCGTCGTCACGCCGCACGCGGAAGCGCTCGCGCTCGATGCGCGCACGGTCGAGCTCACGCCGGAATCGTCGCAGGAAGTGGCCTGGGACGTGAAGACGCCGGACGTGCTCGGCGCGCGCGATACCGCGAGTCTCGACTGGAACGTGAGCGCATCCGAACAGGCCGGGCCAAAGGCGAGCGACGCCGTGAAGCTGACGCAAAAAGTCGTCGCGGCCATTCCCGTCACCGTGCAGCAGGCGACCATCACGCAGGTCGACGGCACGCTCGCGCTGCCCGTCGCGCCGCCCGCCGACGCGGACAGGGCGGGCGACGGCGCGGTGCGCGGCGGTATCGCCGTGTCCTTGCAGCCAAAGCTCGCGGACGGCTTGCCCGGCGTGCGCCGCTGGTTCGAGCGCTATCCCTACAGTTGCCTGGAGCAGCAGACGTCGCGCGCGCTGGGATTGATGGATGCCGCGCAATGGCAGGGTGTGCTCGCGAAGATGCCGTCCTATCTGGACCGCGACGGCCTCGCGAACTACTTCCCGCCCGCCGACGACGAACGCCCGACCGGCAGCCCGACGCTCACCGCCTATCTGCTCGCTGTCAGCGATGAAGCCGCGAAGCAGGATCGCCGCTTCGCCCTGCCCGACGATCTGCGCAACCAGATGGCGGCGGGTCTCGCGAATTTCGTCGACGGCAAGATCGAGCGCAAGGTCTGGACGCCGCGTAACGATCTCGACTACGAGAAGCTCGCGGCGATCGAGGCGTTGTCGCGCTACGGTGTCGCGCAGCCGCGCATGCTCGGCTCGATCACGGTCGCGCCGGATCAATGGCCAACCTCGGCGGTGCTCGATTACTACGCGATCCTGTCGCGCGTGGACGGCATCGCCGGTCGCGACGAAAAGCGCGCGCAGGCCGAGCAGATCATCCGCGCGCGGCTGACTTATCAGGGCACGCGCCTCACCTTTTCGACCGAACGCGACGACGATCTCTGGTGGCTCATGACCGGCCCCGAGACCAACGCCGCGCGCACCGCGCTCGTTTTCGCGCAGTCGCCGGGCTGGAAGGACGAGATGCCGCGCCTCGTCGCAGGGCTGCTCGCGCTGCAGAAAAACGGCGCATGGCAGACGACGACCGCCAACCTGTGGGGCGCGCTCGCGGTCGGCCGCTTCTCCAGCCTGTTCGAGAGCACGCCGGTGACGGGCCATACGTCGATCCAGCTGGGCGCGTCGTCGCAAAGCGTGAACTGGAGCGCAGCGGCAGCGTCGACACCCGCGCCCGCCTCGGCCACGCCCGCGACGAAGACCGCGAACGCGCGCAGCGTGTTGCTGCCGTGGTCGGCCGGCTCGCTCACGCTCACGCAAGACGGCACGGGCAAACCGTGGGCGACGATCGAAAGCCTCGCAGCCGTCGCGCTGAAGGCGCCGTTCGCGGCGGGCTATCGCATCGCGAAGACGCTCACGCCAGTCGATCCCGCCGCGAAAGGCGTGCTCTCGCGCGGCGACATCGTGCGCGCGCATCTCGACATCGACGCGCAAAGCGACATGACCTGGGTCGTCGTGAACGATCCGATTCCCGCCGGCGCGACGATTCTCGGCTCCGGCCTCGGGCGCGATTCGGAAGCCGCCACGCAGGGCGAAAAACGGGATCGCGATGCGTGGCCCGCTTTCGTCGAGCGCGGTTTCGACGGCTATCGCGCGTATTACGGCTATCTGCCGAAGGGCAAGCTTCAGGTCGAATACACGATGCGTCTGAACAATCCCGGCACGTTCGGCCTGCCGCCGACGCGCGTCGAAGCGCTCTACGCGCCTTCGACGTTCGGCGCGCTGCCCAATGCGCCGGTGGTCGTCAAACCGCTCGCGGCGAAGTGAAGCGATGAAGCGCGCCGCCCTCGCCTTCATCGCGTGCATCGTAGGCGTTGTGTCGACGGCCGCGCACGCGTCGCCGGGTTTCGACGACGTGCGCGCGGCATGGCGCAGCTCGGACTGGGTGCTGCTCGCCCGCGACGGCGAGACGCTCGCACGCACGCGCATCGACACGAGCGCGCGGCGCGGCGACTGGATCGCGCTCGCGGACGTGTCGCCGGCGTTGCGCGAAGCGATCGTCGTGTCGGAGGACAAGCGCTTTTACGAGCACGCGGGCGTCGACTGGCGCGGCGCGGCCGCCGCCGCGTGGGGCAATCTGTGGAACACGCGCACGCGCGGCGCGTCCACGGTGACGATGCAGCTCACCGGACTCATCGACAGCGAAGGCAAGCCGGCGGGACGCCGCTCGATCGGAGAAAAAGCGCAGCAGACGATCGGCGCGCTGTGGCTCGAACGAAGCTGGCGCAAGGACCAGATTCTCGAAGCGTATCTGAACCTCGTGCCGTTTCGCGGCGAGATCGTCGGACTGTCGGCGCTCTCTCAGACGCTCTTCGGCAAGGCGCCTTCCGGTCTCGACGAGCGCGAGGCCGCGCTCGCCGCCGCGCTGGTGCGCGCGCCGAACGCGCCGTATCCGAAAGTCGCCGCGCGCGCCTGCGCGATCCTGCGCGACATGCAGGCGCTGCACGGCGCGCGCGGCGGCGATCCGTGCGTCAACCTGAGCAGCTACGTGCAGCTCGCGCTCACGCGCACGGCATCCACACCCGCCACGGCGCAAGGCGATGACGCGCTCGCGCCGCATCTTGCGCGGCGTATCGCAAGCGAAGCGCATCCGGCGGCGGGCGCGCGCGTGCGCTCCACAGTCGATGCGCGCTTGCAGCGCTTTACGCGCGACACGCTTGCGCGCACGCTCGCCGAACTGAATGCGCGCGCGCATCCGCGCAATGTGCACGACGCGGCGGCCATCGTGATCGACAATCGCTCGGGCGACGTGCTCGCGTGGGTCGGCTCGGCGGGCGGGTTGTCGAACGCGCCGCAAGTCGATGCCGTGCTCGCCGCGCGCCAGGCCGGTTCGACGCTCAAGCCCTTCCTCTACGCGCAGGCGATCGACGAAAAGCGCGTCACCGCCGCCACCCTGCTCGACGACGCGCCGCTCGATCTCGCGACCGGCGGCGGCCTCTACATTCCGCAGAACTACGATCACGACTTCAAGGGCTGGGTGAGCGTGCGCACGGCGCTCGGCTCGTCGCTGAACGTGCCCGCGGTGCGCACGCTCGTCATGGTCACGCCGCATCGTTTCGCGAAGACGCTCGTCGCGCTCGGCCTGCAGCTGACGAAAGCGGGCGATTACTACGGCTTCAGCCTCGCGCTCGGCAGCGCCGACGTCACGCTGGCGACGCTCGCCAACGCCTACCGCACGCTCGCGAACGGCGGGCTCGCGCGCCCCGTCTTCGATCTCGCGGACCATCGCCCGGCGGCGGACGGCGGCACGCGCGTGTTCAGCGCGGAGGCGAGTTTCATCGTCACCGACATCCTCGCCGACAACAACGCGCGCACGCGCACCTTTGGCTTCGACAGCGTGCTCGCCACGCGCACGTTCAGCGCCGTGAAAACCGGCACCAGCAAGGACATGCGCGACAACTGGGCGGTCGGTTTCACTTCGCGCTACACCGTGGGCGTGTGGGTCGGCAATGCCGACGGCGCACCGATGTGGGACGTTTCAGGCGTGACGGGCGCGGCGCCGGCGTGGAATGCCATCGTCAACTATCTGAACCGGCGATCGGATAGCAGCGCGCCGCGCGCCCCGGCGGGCGTGATCGCGACGCGCGTCACGTATCAGAACGACATCGAACCGGCGCGCGGCGAATGGTTCGTGCGCGGCACGCAGATGAGCGAGATCGGTCTCACGGCCAATGCGGCGCAGGCCGTGCGCGGCGCAAAGAGCAACGCGGCCGATATGACCGATGCGGCCGCCGCGCGCATCGGCGCGCCGACGAACGGCACGATCTTCGCGCTCGACCCGGATATTCCGCCGGCACGGCAGCGCGTGTGGTTCGAGCGCGCCGGCAGCGGCGCGCGCCTTGCGTGGCGGCTCGACGGCAAGCCCTACGGCCACGACGCCCGCGCCGCATGGTTGCCGTGGCCGGGGCGTCACGTGCTCGAACTGGTCGATGCGAAGGGCGACGTCGTCGATAAAGTGAGCTTCGAGGTTCGCGGCGCGTTCGCCAAAACGGCCGCGTCACGCTGATCCGCGAAACGTCCGCCGTCATCCGCTTCGTGTTATGCAACGTTAAAGATTGTGCGGAAAGCGCGGCGCACGCGAAGGGGTCGTGCACAATGCGGACCGTCATGGTTCGGGACGTTTTTTGCCCTATGCTTAACGGCAACTTTCTCGATCGGCCCGAACTTATCGACCTATCCTATCTTTTATGCCTGGAGTGCCGTCATGCTGAAAAAGCTGCTGATGCTGTGCTTAGCGTTCATGGTTTCGATTGGCGCCGCGTTTGCCGCGGTCGATGTCAACACCGCCGATCAGGCCGCGCTTGAATCCGTCAAGGGCCTGGGGCCGGTGAAATCCAAGGCGATCGTCGACGAGCGCACGAAGAACGGCCCGTTCAAGGACGCCGACGACCTCGCGACCCGCGTCAAGGGTCTGGGCACCAAGTCCGTTGCGACGCTGGAGCAAAATGGCCTGACGATAGGCGGCTCGTCGCTGCCGCCGACAGGCAAGACAGCGAAGCCCGCAACGACGACGCAAGGCGGCAGCGCCGCGCCGAACTCGACGGTGAAGTCGTCGACAGCGGCCACCGCCGCGACCTCGCCCGCGGCCACGACGGCGCAGACGCCGGCCACGGCGCCCGCCGCGGCTGCATCGGGGGCTAAGGCATCGAAGAAATCGAAGAAGGAAAGCGCGGCCGCGACCACGGCGAATGCATCCGCCCCGGCGGCCGCGAGCGAGGCGAAACCCGCCAAATCGAAGCGCAGCAAGAAGGACAAGGCAGCCAGCGCCGCGGCCGCCAGTCAGTGATTCTTCGGGGAACCTTGTCGAAGGAAAACTGCCTTCGTAGGACCATCGTCGAACGGCCGCTCGCGGCCCATGCCCACGCCGCCGCGTCCTGCATCCGGATTCGGCGGCGCCAAGCGAACCTACCCCGTAACCTTTCGTAGTGAGACCGCCATGAGCCTACTCGATATCCTCGCATCCACCCTCGGCAATTCGTCGCAACAAGGCGGGCAACCGGCTCAGTCCGGCCAGGCCGCACTGATCGGCATGGCGCTCCAGTACATCAATAGCCAGCCGGGCGGCATCATGGGGCTGATCCAGCGCTTCCAGCAACACGGCGCGGGCGATGTCGTGCAATCGTGGATCGGCACCGGCGAGAACAAGCCGATCAGCCCGGACACGCTCACGAATGTGCTCGGTCAGGACAACGTCGGCGCGCTCGCGCAGAAGGCCGGCGTCTCGGGCGACCAGCTTTCGGGCATGCTGGCGGCGGTGCTACCGCATATCGTCGATCGCGCGACGCCGAACGGCGAAGTGCCGCCCGAAGGCCAACTCGACCTGACCGGCGTGCTCGGCTCGCTCGGCGGCCTGGCGGGTCTCTTCGGCAAGAGCGAAGAGCCGAAGCAAGGTTAAGCGCGTTTTCCGCTTCCGGCGATACTTCCGTATCTCCCCAAAGCCCCGCAGGCGCTTCGCCGTGCGGGGCTTTTTGCATTTCGGGCGGCGAGCTTGCGGGTCATGTCACGGGCATAAAAAAAGCAACGGATCGTGAACTGACCCCGCAAAGTTGGACAGTTTTGGGCTAGGCCGCTAAGGGCTGAGTTCTGTACATCACAGGACTCGGCCCTTTCAGCTTCAGCTTGATGCGGTGGTGATTGTAGTAGTGAATGTAGCGTCTGATTCCGGCCTGAAGGGCTTCGATGCTCTCGAAGCGGTTGGGGTAGAAGAACTCCGACTTCAAAGTGCCGAAGAAGCTTTCCATGGTGGCGTTGTCGTGGCAGTTGCCCTTGCGCGACATGCTTTGCGTCAGGGCTCGTTGCGAGAGCAACGCCTGGTAAGCGCCCATCTGATAGTGCCAGCCTTGATCCGAGTGGACCAAGGGGCGATCATCGACTTCCAGCCTTCTGAACGCCTTTTTGATCATGTTGGCGACCATCGCGAATGCCGGACGAGTGGCCGTCTCATAGGCGATGATCTCGCCGTTATACAGATCCAGCACCGGCGATAGATAAAGCTTTCGCTCGCCCACCCGGAATTCAGTGATATCGGTGACCCACTTCTGGTTCGGCCCTGCGGCATCGAACTGTCTTTGCAGCACGTTCGGCGCAACCCGTCCCACCGTCCCGCGGAAGGCCTGAAACTTCTTCGGGCGCACCAGCGACTTCAGTTTCATGAGGTGCATCAACCGCTGGACGGTCTTGTGATTCACAACCGTGCCCAAATGCCGGACTGCGTGAGTAATGCGTCGATAGCCATAACGCCCTTTGTGCTGCTCGAACACAGAACGAATACGCGCCTTGAGCTGCGCGTGTTTGTCCGCCTTGCGTGAAGCCTTGCATTGGTAGTAGAACGTGCTGCGCGCCAGGCCGGCCACTTTCAGCAGGCCGTCGAGCGCAAACTCATGCCTCAACCCGGCCACTACTTGCGCTTTTTGCGCTGCGCTGTAGGGCTTTCCGAGCGGATCAAGGCATCGAGTTTTTAGGTACGCATTCTCCATGCGCAGATAGTTCAGCTCCTTCAGGAGCTCTTCCTTCGTGCGGGCCTCGTCGGGTTTGGACGAAACAGCTGGCGCAGATGACTTGGGTTGCTTCACGGAGCGTCCTCGGGGCGCGGCTCAAGGGCCTGCATACCTCCCGAATCATACCGGCGCTTCCAGACATTAATCGCGCTCGGATTGCGGATATCGAAGATCGCGGCCGTCTCTCGGCACGACAGGGCCTTGGTGTGCATGAACTGCAGCACCTTCAGTTTGAATGGGCCGTCGTAGAAACTGTACTTCTTCTTAAACGCCGCCTCGCCATGCGCCCGCCACGCCGCCACCCATTTATGCACCGTGCCACGGCCCACGCCATGTTGACGCCCCACCTCTCCGAAACCGCCGCGCTCGCCTGATAAATAGTCTTGAACGACTCTGCGCTTGAGTCGTGCGCTGTACTTGCTCATGAAAAAACACCCCAAATCGTTGAACGGGTGTCCAACTTTTGGGGTGCAGTTCAATCGCTCCGTTGCCTTTTTCGATCGAACCGCCGTCCGGCCAACCTGCCGGACAGCGGAATCCCGCCTCAATGCACCACGCGATCGAACACGAACTTGCCCTCGCGCACGTCGACCGGAATGACGTCCTTCGGCCCGAACCGCCCGGCGAGGATCAGCTTGGCGACCGGATTTTCGATCTCCTGCTGAATCGCGCGCTTCAGCGGCCGCGCGCCGAACACCGGGTCGTAGCCGACCTTGCCGATCTGTTCGAGCGCCGCATCCGACACCTCGAACTCCATGTCGAGTTTGGCCAGACGGTCGTGCAGACGCTGCAGCTGGATCTTCGCGATCGCCGAGATGTTCGAGCGATCGAGTGCATGGAACACGACCACGTCGTCGATACGGTTCAGGAACTCCGGCCGGAAGTGCAGCTTCACTTCCTCCCAGACGGCGTCCTTCACGCTTTCCTGCGGCTCGCCGATCATGCCCTGGATGACCTGCGAACCGAGGTTCGACGTCATCACGATCACCGTGTTCTTGAAATCGACGGTGCGGCCCTGGCCATCGGTCATGCGGCCATCGTCGAGCACTTGCAGGAGCACGTTGAAGACATCGGGATGCGCCTTCTCGATTTCATCGAGCAGGATCACGCTATACGGCTTGCGGCGCACCGCTTCCGTCAGATAGCCGCCCTCCTCGTAACCGACGTATCCCGGCGGCGCGCCGATCAGCCGCGCGACGCTGTGCTTCTCCATGAACTCGCTCATGTCGATGCGAACGAGATGGTCCTCCGAATCGAACAGGAACGCGGCCAGCGCCTTGCACAGCTCCGTCTTGCCGACGCCCGTGGGGCCGAGGAACAGGAACGAGCCATACGGCCGGTTCGGGTCCGACAGACCGGCGCGCGAACGGCGAATCGCGTCAGCCACCGCGCCGATCGCTTCGTCCTGACCGATCACGCGCTCGTGCAGCTTGCTCTCGATCTGCAACAGCTTTTCGCGCTCGCCTTGCATCATCCGCGACACGGGAATGCCGGTTGCGCGCGACACGACTTCCGCGATTTCTTCCGCGCCGACCTGCGTACGCAACAGGCGCGGCCGGGTCGGATTGTTCTGCTCCTGCGACTCGGCCTGCGTCACCTGCTTCAGCCGCGCTTCGAGCTCGGGCAGCTTGCCGTACTGCAACTCGGCAACCTTCTCCAGCTTGCCTTCGCGTTGCAGGCGCGTGATATCCGCGCGCACCTTCTCGATTTCTTCCTTCAGTTGCGCGCTGCCCTGCACCGCCGCTTTCTCGGCAGTCCAGATTTCCTCGAGATCGGAATATTCGCGATTCAGCCGCTCGATTTCCTCTTCGATGAGCTGCAAACGCTTCTGCGACGCTTCGTCCTTCTCCTTCTTCACGGCTTCGCGCTCGATCTTCAACTGGATGAGACGGCGGTCCAGCTTGTCCATCTCTTCGGGCTTCGAATCGATTTCCATCTTGATGCGCGACGCGGCTTCATCGATCAGATCGATGGCCTTGTCCGGCAAAAAGCGGTCCGTGATATAGCGATGCGACAGTTCCGCCGCCGCGACGATCGCCGGGTCGGTGATCTCGACGCCGTGATGCAGCTCGTATTTCTCCTGCAAGCCGCGCAGGATCGCGATGGTCGCCTCGACCGACGGTTCGTCGACGAGCACTTTCTGGAAACGCCGCTCGAGCGCCGCATCCTTTTCGATGTACTTGCGATATTCGTCGAGCGTGGTCGCGCCGATGCAATGCAGCTCGCCGCGCGAGAGCGCGGGCTTTAGCATATTGCCCGCATCCATCGCGCCTTCGGCCTTGCCCGCGCCGACCATCGTGTGGATTTCATCGATGAAGACGATGGTCATGCCCTCGTCCTTCGCGATGTCGTTGAGCACGGCCTTGAGGCGCTCCTCGAACTCGCCGCGATACTTCGCGCCCGCGAGCAGCGCCGCCATGTCGAGCGACAGCACGCGCTTGCCCTTGAGCGTTTCCGGCACTTCGCCATTGACGATGCGCTGCGCGAGCCCTTCGACGATCGCCGTCTTGCCGACGCCCGGTTCGCCGATCAGCACCGGATTGTTCTTCGTGCGGCGCTGCAGGATCTGGATCGAGCGGCGGATTTCGTCGTCGCGGCCGATCACGGGATCGAGCTTGCCGGCGCGGGCGCGCTCGGTCAGATCGACCGTGTACTTCTTGAGCGCCTCGCGCTGGCTTTCGGCGTCCTGGCTGTCGATCTGCGCGCCGCCGCGCACGGCGTTGATCGCCGCTTCGAGCGCCTTGCGCGTCAAGCCGTGCTGCTTCCCGAGGCGGCCCGCTTCGCCGCGGTCATCGGCGACGGCGATCAGGAACATTTCGCTCGCGATGTACGTGTCGTTGAGCTTTTGCGCTTCCTTGTCCGCGGCGTTGAGCAAGCCCGCGAGTTCGCGGCTCACTTGAACGTTGCCGTCCGTGCCCTGAACTTGCGGAAGGCGCGCGATCGCATCGTTGAGCGACGCCTGCAACGCCTGCACCTGCACGCCCGCGTGCGACAGCAGCGAGCGCGCGGACCCGTCCTGCTGCGCGATCAGCGCCGCCAGCAAGTGAACCGGCTCGATGTACTGGTTGTCGTGCCCGACTGCCAGGCTCTGCGCGTCCGACAGCGCTTCCTGGAATTTGGTGGTGAGTTTGTCGATTCTCATTTTTCGAAGCTCCAATTCTGAATACGATCAAAATGAGGCGCTTTTCATCACTTTCAAGCGTTGTTTGGCTCGATTAGTGCATTTTTCGATCTTCGACAATCATGGGCGCGGCGGCGCCGGCCGATCAGGAAGGCCCGCCGCCCGCAGCAAGCGCTTCCGCTGGAACCTGCGCGATGGCGGCAATGCCCAGCAGCGCCGCAAGCTCGTTCGCCGGATGCGCGAGCTCGCCGATCGTGTGCTTGTCGAGCTCGGCGAGAAAGGCATCGCGCGCGGCCGCGAGCACGCCCCGCAAGCGGCAATGCGGCTGAATCACGCAGCGTTGCGCCGCAGTGTCCCGTTCCGCGAAGCAGCCGACGATCGCAAAATCGCTCTCGGTCTTGCGCACGATCTCGCCGATCGTGAGGTCGTTCGTGCGCGCGGCGATCCGCAGCCCGCCGTTGCGCCCGCGCACGGTCTCGACCCAGCCGAGCTCGCCCAGTTGCTGGACGATCTTCATCAGGTGATTCTTCGAAATGCCGTAGGCGTCCGAGATTTCCTGGATCGTCGAGAGGCCGGAAGGCCGGACGGAGAGATACAGCAAAACGCGCAGCGCGTAATCGGTGTAGTCGGTCAGTCGCATGATGTCGCGCGATTCAGATTGAAGATTGGGATTGAATTAAGCGCCTCGGCGCATCGACGAACGGCGGAACAACGAGAAGGATTCGAGACGGAAGCGGCGCACTATCCGTACGCGGGCTGGCACAATGGAGCCGATACGGCGCGCGCCAGCCGCCGTTGCAGGGGAAGCCTCGCGCGGGTCATCGCCATTGTGCTTCATATCGCCGCCTTTCGTCAGTAAAACACGGCTGCCGGTTCGAACCGCCGACCGAACGCATGATCGCTTCGCCATGAACTCAGACCAACAGCCCGCCACGGCCGCGCGGGAACGCGAACCCAACGAGACCAACGTCCGCGCGCTGGTCGACGCCTTCTACCGCCGGGTCGACGACGATCCGCTCCTCGGCCCGATCTTCTCCCGCGCGCTCGCGGGCCGCTGGGACGAGCATCTCGCGAAGATGACCACGTTCTGGTCGAGCCTCGTGCTCGGGTCGAAGCAATATCGCGGAAACGTGCAGGAAGCGCATCGGCCGATCGACGATATCGAGCCGCGCCACTTCGCGCGCTGGCTGTCGCTTTTTCTGAACACGGTGGAAGCGCGCTACGAGCCCGCCGCCGCCGTGCAGTTCATGGAGCCCGCGCTGCGCATCGCGCAGAGCCTCCAGTTGAGCAAATTCGGCTGGGACTATCAGATTCCCGCCGAGCAGCAGGCCCTGCTCGCGGCGCTCAAGCACCAGCGCACGGGCGGCGCGCCCGAGCCGCGCTTTCCCGAACGGCCGGACGCCGAGCCGTTTCCGGCGAAGTTCATCGGCAAACCGGCTGACGAGCAATAGCGGCAACCCTAGCGGCGAGCGCTCAGGACTTCGCGTTCTGCCAGCGCGCGAGCGCCGCATCGTCGGATTCGCGCGCATCGACCCAGCGCTCGCCGGCCTCCGTCTTTTCCTTCTTCCAGAACGGCGCCTGCGTCTTCAGGTAATCCATCACGAAGGCGCAGGATTCGAACGCCTCCGCGCGATGCATCGCCGTGGTCGCGACGAGCACGATCTGATCGAGCGGCTTCAGCTTTCCCACGCGATGCACGATCAGCACGTCGGAGCCGCGCCAGCGCGCGCGCGCCTGATCGGCGATCGCTTCCAGCGACTTTTCCGTCATGCCGGGATAGTGCTCGAGCTCCATCGTCTCGACGGCGCTGCCCTCGTTCAGATCGCGCACCGTGCCGACGAAGCACGCGACCGCGCCCACTTTCGGATTGTCGGCGCGCAGGGCCGCGACTTCCGCGCCGATGTCGAAATCGGCTTCCTGCACGCGGATCTTGGCATGTGTCGACATCGCTCAGCCACCCGTGACCGGCGGAAAGAACGCGACTTCGCAGCCTTCGGTGATGCGCTGCGACGGCCCTGTCATCACATGATTGCAGGCCATGCGCAGCGCGCGGCCCTCGGCGAGCGTGTCTTCCCAGACGCCGCCGCGCACGCGCAGCCACGCACGGACGTCGCCGACGTTGACCACGCTGTCGGGCACCGTGACCGTTTCGTTCGCGACGCCCAGCGCCTCGCGCACACTCGCGAAAAATCTTAGATCGATCTTCATTTCTCTACCGCATCAGTTCTGAAAAAGGGATGAAACGCACGATTCCGCCGTCGCTGATCGCATGATTCGGCGGATTGTCGATGAGGCCGTCGCCCCAGACCGTCGATGTCAGCACGGCCGAACTCTGGTTCTCGAAAAGATCGAGGCCGCCCGCCTCGTTCACGCGCGCGCGCAGGAATTCGTTGCGGCGGTCGCCCTTCTTCTGGCTGAAGTCGGCGCGCATCGAATGAACGCGCGGCGCGACGTGCTCGACGCCCGCGAGACGCAGCAAAAACGGCCGCACGAACAGCAAAAACGTGCAGAAACTCGACACCGGATTGCCCGGAAGACCGATGAAATACGCCTCGCCGTCCGAAGCGCCGCGCCGCACCGCGCCGAACGCGAGCGGCTTGCCGGGCTTCATCGCGATCTGCCACATCGAAATGCGGCCTTCGGCTTCGACCGCGGGCTTAACGTGATCCTCCTCGCCGACCGATACGCCGCCGCACGTCAGAATCAGATCATGCTCGGTGGCCGCGCGCCGCAGCGTCTCGCGCGTCGCGTCCAGCCGGTCCGGCACGATGCCGAGATCCGTCACTTCGCAGCCGAGTTTCGCGAGCAGCGCGCGCAGCGTGAAGCGGTTGGAGTTGTAGATCGCGCCGGGTTCGAGCGGCTCGCCGGGCATGCGCAATTCGTCGCCGGTGAAAAAGATCGCGACGCGCACTTTGCGCACCACGTCGAGTTGCGCGCACCCGACCGAAGCAGCGAGCCCGAGCGCCTGCGGCGTGAGGCGCGTGCCCGCGGGCAGGATGACGGAATCGCGCCTGATGTCCGCGCCTTGCCGCGTGATCCATTCGCCCGCGGCGGGCGTCTGCGCGAACGCGACGCGGCCGTCGTCCGCGACTTGCGCCATCTCCTGCATCACGACCGTATCGGCGCCGGGCGGCACCGTCGCGCCCGTGAAGATGCGCGCGGCCGTGCCTGCCGCGAGCGGCGCGGCCGCGTGGCCCGCCGGAATGCGCTGCGACACCGGCAACGCGACGCTCGCGTGATCGGTCGCGCCGGCGAGATCGGCGGCGCGCACCGCGTAGCCGTCCATCGAACTGGTGTGCATCGGCGGGACGTCGAGCGGCGAAGTCACGTCGGCGGCGAGCACGCGATCGAGCGCATCGAGCGTATCGACGCGCTCGCGCCCGTCCACCCGGCGCGCGGCCTCGAGCAGACGGCCAAGCGCTTCGGCGGTTGCGAGCATGGGGGGACGGCTGGAAGCGGAGGGCGTGGATGACATGGAGTGTGCTTGAGGGCGCGCGAACAAGCGCGGATAAGAATAGGCAATAAGAATAGGCAGCCACTTATTGTAGCCAGAAGACAGGCGTCGCATCTTCGGCCCGAAGACATTCGCGCCACGCCAAAGCGCCTCAAAGCCGCCGCGGCGCGGTGATACACTCGCACCACACTTCCCACGTCCATTTCCATGAAATTCTGCTCCGTCTGCGGCCACGAGGTCGGCCTCGCCATTCCGCCCGGCGACAACCGCGAGCGCTTCGTCTGCGGCAACTGCAACACCGTGCACTATCAGAATCCGCGAAATGTGGTGGGCACCGTGCCGGTCTGGGACGACAAGGTGCTGCTTTGCCGCCGCGCGATCGAGCCGCGCTACGGCTACTGGACGCTGCCCGCCGGCTTCATGGAAATGCAGGAAACGACGAGCGAAGGCGCCGCGCGCGAAACGCTCGAGGAAGCGGGCGCGCGCGTGGAAATTCAGAGCCTTTTCACGCTGCTCAACGTGCCGCACGTGCATCAGGTGCATCTGTTCTATCTCGCGCGGCTGCTCGATATCGAAGTCGATCCCGGCGAGGAAAGCCTGGAAGTGAAGCTGTTCGAGGAAAGCGAGATTCCGTGGGACGAGATCGCGTTTCCGACCGTCGGCCAGACGCTGCGTTTTTTCTTCGCCGACCGCGCCGCGGGCAACTTCACCTTGCATACCGGCGACATTTTCCGCACGCTGCGCGACGGCTGAATCCCGAGAACATGGTTCCCTGGCTCGCCGACGACGATCCCTTTCCGCCCGTCGAGCGCGCGCTCGGCGCATCGAGCGGCGCGCCGGGCTTGCTCGCCGCCAGCGCCGACCTGCTGCCCTCGCGGCTCGTCGATGCCTACGGGCGCGGCATCTTTCCGTGGTATTCGGACGGCCAGCCCGTGCTCTGGTGGAGCCCCGATCCGCGCATGGTGCTCTTTCCGGCCGAGTTCAAGGTGTCGGAGTCGCTGCGCAAGACCCTGAAGCGCGTGGTGCGCGAAGCGGCCTGGGAAATCCGCGTGGACGACGACTTTCCCGCCGTGATGCGCGCCTGCGCCGAGACGCCGCGCAGCGGCCAGCGCGGCACGTGGATCACGCCGGATATCGTCGATGCGTACACCACGCTGCATCGCGCGGGCAGCGCGCACAGCATCGAGGCGTGGCACGACGGCGTGCGCGTGGGCGGGCTGTATGGCGTGTCGTTCGGGCGCATGTTCTTCGGCGAATCGATGTTCGCGCACCGCACCGATGCGTCGAAAATCGCGCTCGCGGCGCTCGTCGGGCACTTGCGCCGCCACAAAATAGAGATGATAGACTGCCAGCAGAACACGTCGCATCTGGCGTCGCTGGGCGGCCGCGAGATCGCCCGCCGCGCGTTCGTCGCGCATCTCAGAAGGGCCACGGCGCAACCGGCGATCGGCTGGCGCTTCGACAAAACCGCCCTTCTCGACGTGCTGGCACGCTAACCGCTACACGCGTAACGCCGATCGACCCACGAACTGCAGCCGCCGGCCGCGCGCCAGGCCGGCAACGACGAGACGACGCCTGCGAGAGCCGCCAACGTGACACATCCGAACGAGCTGCCGCTGTCACCGCTTTCCGCGCTGCAATTCTATGCAACAGCGCCTTACCCTTGCAGCTATCTGGAAGGGCGCGTCGCACGCTCGCAAGTCGCGACGCCGAGCCATCTCATCAATTCCGACGTCTACACCGAACTCGTCAAGGCCGGCTTCCGGCGCTCGGGCGTGTTCACCTACCGCCCGTATTGCGACGGCTGCCGCGCGTGCATACCGGTGCGCGTGCCGGTCGCGCGCTTCGTGCCGAACCGGGCGCAGCGCCGCGTGTGGAAGCAGCACGGCAATCTCGTGGCGAGCGTCGCGCCGCTGCATTACGACGAAGAGCATTACGCGCTCTACATGCGTTATCAGTCAGCGCGTCACGCGGGCGGCGGCATGGACCGCGACAGCCGCGACCAGTACGAGCAGTTCCTGCTGCAAAGCCGGATCAACTCGCGGCTCGTCGAATTCCGCGAGCCGGGGCATCCCGGCGAACCCGGCGAATTGCGCATGATCAGCATGATCGACATTCTCGGCGACGGGCTTTCGTCGGTGTACACGTTCTTCGAGCCGGACATGCCGAAGACGAGCTACGGCACCTTCAACATCCTCTGGCAGATCGAGCAGGCGAAGAGTCTGGACCTGCCGCACGTCTATCTCGGCTACTGGATTCGCGAAAGCGACAAGATGGCCTACAAGGCCAATTTCCGGCCGCTGGAAGGCCTGATTGACGGGCGCTGGACGCTGCTCGATCCGGTCAACACGCGCTCCGCCGGCACGCTGCCGATGCCCGGACGCATCCACGGTCCGGGGCAGCCGAAGTAACGCCCGGAGGGCGGCGCGGGTCGAGTCCGATCCGGTCCAGCCCGGTGCGTCGCCCAAAGCCGCTAAAATAGCGGTCTTAAAAAAATCGCCGTCGCCGGCTTCCACTTCGTGTTCAGTTCCCTCTATCCGCTCGCGCGTTCGCATCTCTTCAAGATGGACGCGGAAGACGCTCATCACCTGACGCTGCGCATGCTGTCCGCGGCGGGCCGCACCGGGCTCGCCGGCGCGCTCGCCGAACGCGGCCCCGATTCGCCCCGCACCGTCATGGGCCTCACGTTTCGCAATCCCGTCGGGCTCGCGGCGGGTCTCGACAAGGACGGCGCGTGCATCGACGGGCTCGCCGCGCTCGGCTTCGGCTTTATCGAAGTCGGCACGGTGACGCCGCGCGCGCAACCCGGCAACCCGCGCCCGCGTATCTTCCGGCTGCCGGAAGCGAACGCGCTCATCAACCGGATGGGTTTCAACAACCGCGGCGTCGATCAGTTCGTCGCGAACGTGAAGGCCGCGCGGTATCGCGGCGTGCTGGGCCTGAACATCGGCAAGAACGCCGATACGCCGATCGAGCGCGCCGCCGACGACTATCTCTACTGTCTCGAGCGCGTCTATCCGTTCGCGAGCTACGTGACGATCAATATTTCGTCGCCGAACACGAAGAATCTGCGGCAGCTTCAGGGCGCGGGCGAGCTCGATGCGCTGCTCGGCGCGCTCAAGGACAAGCAGCAGCGCCTGTCCGACCTGCACGGCAAGCTCGTGCCGCTCGCGCTGAAAATCGCGCCCGATCTCGACGACGAACAGATCAAGTCGATCGCGGGCACGCTGCTGGCTCACAAGATAGACGGCGTGATCGCCACCAACACGACGCTTTCGCGCACCGCCGTGACCGGCATGAAACACGGCGACGAAGCCGGCGGGCTGTCGGGCCGCCCGGTGTTCGATGCATCCAACGAAGTGATTCGCAAGCTGCGCGCGGAAGTCGGCGCGGACCTGCCGATCATCGGCGTGGGCGGGATTTTCTCGGGCGCGGACGCGCGCGCGAAGCTCGCGGCGGGCGCGTCGCTCGTGCAGATCTATACGGGGCTCATTTACCGCGGGCCGGCGCTCGTGAAGGAGTGCGTGGAAGCGCTCGCCTGAGCCCGGCCGTGCCGCATCGCATATAGACATAAGCAAACGATATTACGCCGCGATTGCATTCTTATATGATCGCCGCATCTCAAGCAAGACGCCGTCGTCACCAAGAGGAGAACAACACGATGAAACTGTCCACGCTCAAGAAGCTCGTCGCCGCCAGCCTGATCGGCGCGGCATTCACCGCCGTCGCCACCGCCGCCCACGCCGACGATCTGCTCGATCAGGTCAAGCAGCGCGGCACGCTGCGCATCGGTCTCGAAGGCACCTTCCCGCCGTTCAACTCCAAATCGCCGAGCGGCGAACTGGTCGGCTTCGATGTCGATATCGCCAAGGCCGTGGCCGCCAAGCTCGGCGTGAAGCCGGAGTTCGTGACGACCGAATGGAGCGGCATCATCGCGGGCCTGCAGGCGGGCAAGTTCGACGTGATCGTGAATCAGGTCGGCATTACCGACGCGCGCAAGCAGACGCTCGATTTCTCGCCGGCGTACACGTACTCGAACGCGCAACTGATCCAGCGCAAGGACGACACGCGCGAATTCAAGTCGCTCGAAGAACTGAAGGGCAAGAAGCTCGGCGTCGCGCTCGGCACGAACTACATGGACATGGCCAAGGCCGTGCCGGGCATCTACGTGAAAACGTATCCGGGCGCGCCTGAATATCTGCGCGATCTGGCTGCCGGCCGTCTGGACGCGGCGCTCAACGACCGCCTGATGCTCGCGTATCTGACGAAAAACTCGAATCTGCCGCTGCGTCCGGGCTCGAACGTCGGCGCGGGCAATCCGTCGGGCATTCCGTTCAAGAAGGGCAATCCGAAGTTCGCCAAGGCGATCGGCGACGCCATGACCCAGCTCGAAGCCGATGGCACGTTCACGAAGATCTCGGACAAGTGGTTCGGCATCGACGTGACCAAGCCCGCGAAGTAATTCGCTTCGTTTCCGGCGTCGCGAGGGCGGCATCGTCACGGTGCCGCCCTTCTCTTTTGCCGGCTCGGTTTAATATGTGCCGATTTGTTTCGCTCCGTCTCGTTTCGGCACCGTTTCAGTCAACGCGTCTCATCCATGTCCACGACATCCCTGCTCGTTCAATCGGCCCCCGTGCTGGCGCAAGGCGCGCTTCTGACGATCAAGTTCGCGCTCTACTCGATGTTCTTCGGCCTCATCGCGGCCGTCGTGCTGGCGTTGATGGGCATCAGCCAGAACCGCGCGCTCGTCGCGATCGGGCGCTGCTACGTGAGCGTGATGCGCGGCACGCCGCTGCTCGTGCAGATTTTCGTCATCTATTACGGCTTGCCGAGCATCGGGATTTCGCTGGAGCCGACGCCCGCGGGCGTGATCGCGCTGTCGGCCAACGTCGCGGCGTATCTTTCCGAGAGCATGCGCGGCGCGATTCTCGGCATTCACGCCGGGCAATGGCTCGCGGCTTACAGCCTGGGCCTCTCGCGCGTGCAGACGCTGCGTTACGTGATCGGGCCGCAGGCGCTGCGTATCGCGGTGCCGAGCTTGTCGAACAGTCTCATCAGTCTGATCAAGGACACGTCGCTCGTCTCGGTGATCACCGTCACCGAGCTTTTGCGCAGCGCGCAGGAAGTGATCGCGGCGACCTATCAGCCGTTGCCGCTCTATCTCGCGGCGGCGTTCGTGTACTGGATTCTGTGCAGCGTGCTCGAATTCGTGCAGCGGATCTTCGAGCGTCGCCTCGCGCTGCCGGGACGGCACTGAGGCTCGGGCATCAATCCTCTTCGAACGGAAAGCGCAGCTTCAGATCGCGCCGCGCGGCGTCGATGATCGCGATCATGCGCATCGACGTGGCGTGCGGCATCACCGGGCTTTCGGTTTCTCCGTTGCGCAGCAGCTCGCAGAAATGCGCGGTTTCGTAGTTGAGGCCGCCGCCCGCGAACGGCTCGTCGAGCTCGATTTTCCGGCCATCCGTATAAGCGATGGTCGCGCGCGCCGGGTTCCACCAGTTCTCGTGAATCGTCACCGTGCCGAGCGTGCCGCCGATCAGCGCATCGCCGCGGCCTTGCAGATCGAGTCCGCAGAACAATTGCGCGATGCCGCGTTCGTGGCGCACGTTGAGGCTCGCGAACACGTCGACGCCTGTCGCGCCGAGCCGGCCGATGGTCTGCACGTCGAGTGCCTCGCCGAGCCAGTCCACCGCTAGAAACGCCTCGTAAATGCCGATATCGAGCAACGCGCCGCCGCCCGCTTCCAGCGAGAACGACGGATGATCGAGCGGCACGTTCGCCATCGAGCAGCCCGCGCGCACGAGGCCGATGTCGCCGATCGGATCGTCTTGCAGATGCGCGCGCAAACGGCGGTACAGCGGGTAGAACGGCGGCTTCATCGCTTCCATGAAAAGCACGTTCGGCGCGCGCGCCGCGTCGATCATCTCCTGCAGCGCGCGCGCATTCACGGCGGCGGGTTTTTCGCAGAGCACGGGCTTGCCGGCCGCGAAGGCGCGCAACGCGTAGTGCGGATGGCTGTCCTGCAAGGTGGCGATGTAGAGCGCGTCGATGTCGCCGAGCATGGCGTCGAAGTCGCTGTAGGCGCGTGCATCGAACGCATCGGCGAGCGCTTGCGCCGTTTCCTCGCGGCGCGAGCAGACACCCGCGAGCCGCGCGCCTTCCACGTGCGCGAGGCTATCGGCGAAGCGCCGTGCGATGCGTCCCGCGCCGACGATGCCCCAGCGTATCGTCGTTCCTTCGATGTTTGCTTCGATGTTCGAATCGGTCAATCCTGCCTCCGTGCGCCATGTTCGTCGTCCGGCGATTGTGCCTTAACGCGACGCATCGCGAATCCGCGCGCGGACGACAAAATGCAGACGACAAAAAGCCGGGACCCCTCCCGGCTTCATGCACGAAGCTGAACGATGCAAAACGTCCGATGGTTACGCGCCTTATACGCCCGCGGACGCGTTCACATTCGGCGCGGCGGGCTGACTGCTCACGCGCTCCAGCGAAAACGCCCGGCCCACTTCCTCCGCGGCGAGATCGACGAGCGCGCGCGTCGCGGTTTCGGCGGCGGCGGAATCCTTCGCCTCGATCGCCTCGACGACACTCTTCTGCGCCGCGAGCGTCGCCTCGCGCACCGACTCGATCCCGTCGACGATCGGGTTCACCGTCACGAGCGCGCCGCGCACGATCGCCGTCATCTGGCGGAAGAACTGGTTGCCGCTCGCCGCGACGATGCGCGTGTGCAGCACTTCGTCGGCCGCCTGATACTCGGGCTCGCCCACCTGCAGACGCGAGAGCGTATCGAACGCATCGCGGATGCCGGCGATTTCGTCGGGCGTCGCGCGCGCCGCCGCGAGCGCAGCCGCGCGCGGCTCGATCAGCATGCGGAATTCGATTACATCACGCAGAAACGTCTGATCCGGTTTCGCGCGAAAACGCCAGCTCACCACGTCTTCGTCGATGAGACGCCAGTCGCTCATCGGACGAATGCGGGTGCCTGTTTTCGGCCGCACGTCCAGCATGTGCCGCGCGAGCAACATCGACAACGCCTCGCGCATGACGGTGCGGCTCACGTCGAACTCCTTCGAGAGGATGTCCTGCGGTGGCAGTATCGCGCCATATTTTTGCTCGACGATGCCGGAGACGAGTCCGTCCATGACCTTCGCCACCAGCGATCGCTCTTTGTTTTCATCCATCTCGCTTCTCCCCTTCCGCCTGTTCCGTAGCCGTGTGTATGAGCGCATCGCTTTCGCTTCCCCGGGCTGCGAAAGGCACGACGGGTTCCCGACAGGTCCATTCGTCGTGCTTGATACGTTGCGTCTTCGTTGCTTCGAATGCCAGTGAGGAATTTCCTGACAGGGTATTCCCTCTGACCTCGATATCGCAGTTTGGTTTTTTCTCTTTTTGGCGCTGCACGTGCATCTGCTGCGCCCGCGCCGCGCGCGCGCAGGCATTCATCAGGGAAACTGAAGAATGGCAGCGTCGCGGCGCGGCGAGGGCTTCGATTGCGGCCCAACTTCTCCTCGGACCGATCATGCACTCATTTGAGCAAGCATCCAGTAGGCTTTCTGTGCGAACGCGAACGCAAGCCCGCTGGCATGAGCCTTTTGTATGATCGGACGGATTGGACGAAAGTACCGTGGCGCAACGCAGCGCAGCCATTTGTCAGCGCTATGCTTAAATCGCGCCATCTTGCGTGCGCGCGCGTCGCGCATCGAGTGTGGCCTGACGCAGGCGCATCGAATCGCGCTCAGCAAGCGTCTGCTGATAGATCGCCATGTACTCGGCGCTCACACGCTCGACCGAAAGCGGCTGCAGATTTTGCCGCGCGCGCGCCGCGAATTGAGCGCGCGCCGGCCGGTCGAGCAGCAGCCAGTGCAGCTTCTCCGCCGCCTGCATGATGTCGCCCGCGGGCACGAGCACGCCCGCCGCGCCGTCATCGAGCATTTCGGGTATGCCGCCCACGCGGGTCGCGACGATCGCGCAGCCTGCCTCGCGCGCCTCGGCGATCACGAGCGGGCTCGGGTCCTGATGCGAAAGCAGCGCGAACACGTCGGCGTTCGCGAAGTACGGCCGCGCATCGGGGACAAAGCCGGTGAAGTGCGTGACGGCCGCGATGCCGAGCCGGTCCGCGAGCGCTTCCAGCGAGCCGCGATCGGGGCCTTCACCGACGAGATATAAATGCGGCTCCGGCAGAAAATCGCGCTCGTTCGCGGCCTGCTCGCGCACGAGCGTGAACGCGCTCAGCAGATCAGCAATGCCCTTCCTGCGATACATGCCCGCAACGCAGACGATATTCGGATGCCGCAGGCGCACGGGCTTCGCGGCCGGACGGCAGACAAGGCGCGGCGCGTTCACGGCGCCGTTGAGCACGACGGCCAGACGCTCCGGCCCGATACCCCGCGCTTCCAGATCCATCGCCACCGCGCGGCTCACGGCCACCATGCGATCGCCGGCGCGCACGAGCGAGGCGCTTTTCTGCAGCTCGTGATGCACGGTCGTGACGAGCGCGAAGCGCCGCCGCATGCTGCCGAAACGCGAGATGAGCGCGCCCGTCATCATGTGCGCGTGCACGATATCGGGATCGAAGCGATCGATGAGACGATTGAAGCCCGCGATCATCGACGGCACGCGCCACGGCTGCCGCGACTGCTGCAGCGGAATGTGCGTGATGCCGTGACGCCGCAGGAGCGGCTCGAAGCTGCCGCCCGACGATGCGACCAGCACGTCCTGACCCATGCGCGCCTGGGCGCACGCGAGATCGACCATCATGTTGACGGTGCCGTTGCCGATCATCTGCGCGTGATTGGCGAGATGGACTATTCGCATGAGAAGAGCTGTATATGCGCGCGCCGGCCCATGCCGGCGGCATCGTTCTTATTGTTTCGAGGACGCGCTTCGAAGCGGCTCGCGCCGCCTTGTTCGTTGTTCTTGCCTCGATGCCCGACGGTCCACGCCTTGGGTACTGCTGCTGCGATGTGCCTGCCACTCCGTGCGATGCGGGTTGCGCGAGTTGCGCGAGTTGCGCGAGTTGCGCCTAGAGCAACTCGTAGGTGTTCTTCGCGTAGTCTTCGGCGGCGAGTCGCTGCTTGCTCGCCCCGAAGGCTTCGCGCGGCTGACGGCTCTTTCTCGTCAGACCGATGTACGGCATGCCGTGCTCGAGAAACGGCCCTTCCGTCTTGCGAAAGCCGAATGCTTCGTAAAACGCGCGCAGGCTCACCGGCGCGCTCAGGCGCACGCTGCGGCCAGGCCAGCGCTCGGCAGTCACCGCGAGCACGCGCTCGATCAATGCGTGCGCCGTGCCGTCGCCGCGGCGAAGCGGGCTCGTCAGGATTTTGTCCACCACGACTTCCGGATCGTCCGCATCGCCTGCGTGAATCCGCGCGTAAGCGAGCACGGGCATCGAACGGCTCATGTCTTCGGCTGCGAAAACATGAATGCCTGTTTCGTCGCGGCCATCCGCATCGAGATGGACATGCGACTGTTCGACGACGAACACCGCACTGCGCGCGCGCAAAATCAGATAAAGCTCACGCGCAGTGAGTTGTTCGAAATCCAGGGTTTTCCAGTTCATTGATTATCTCCATGCATGACCGGTAATAACCGGCGTTGCGACGATTGAACGTTACGTTCCGACCGCCCTTGATTCAGTGCGCCATCGCACCGACCCAGGACGCGTGCGCCTTTCAAATAAGATCGACCACACGCAAAAGGCGTCACGGGGAAAAAGACGCCTGCCCGACCATTCGAACGATCACGCGACAGCCCGCCATGCGGACCGCCGCGCGCACTCGCTTTGCGTCGATAGCGCTCGCGTAATACGGCACCTTCATGGGAAAATCACAATGCATACCGCCATCGGACGCGACAGAGACGCACAACTAAAAATTTATTCGCTCTCGTGCGCATGCGGTATCGGATACCGGTATTTCCGGCCCGAGGTCACGGCATGAGCGCGTTCCATACGAGCGGTGTGACGAATTCAGGCGCGAGTCGTTCCCGCGTCGTGTCGCTCGATCCTCTTCGCATGCGCGCGCGGCGTCATCATGCGCACGCGCTGCATCGCGGCGAACGCATCTGGCGCGAGGGCTTCGCGCCCATCGATCTTTGGATAGAACTCCTGCACGGCAATGGCCTCGAACCGCGCGCGGCCCTCGCGTTCACCGTCGCGCAGGACTTCGAAGCCGATCAGTTCACGCTCGGCAAGCTGCCGTACGAAGATATCGAAAAGCTCTATGGCCTGCAGGTGCAGGAGCTTGCCGTCTTCGATTCGCTCGAAGAGCGCGCGCTCGTGCAGACGCGCCGGGCCAACACGGTGCTCGTCGAAGTGGACGCGTTCTTTCTGCCCGACATGCGCGCCGTGTCGTACCATCGCGAGCATGCGAAGACGACCATCGGCATCGATGTGATCGATCCGGATGCGCGGCGTCTCGGCTACTTTCATCACACGGGATATCACCTGCTCGACGGCGACGACTACGACGGCGTTCTGCGCCCCGAGCCCTCGCACGATGCGCACGGCAAGCACGCGTCCGCGCTCTTTCCTCACGTGGAATTCGTGAAGCGCGTGAAGGATTCGCTTGCCGGCACGCCGCTCGCCGAAACTTCGGCGGACCTCTTGTGCATGCACCTTTTGCGGCGCCCGATGCACAACCCCATTTCGCGCTGGCGTGCGGCTTTTCCCGAGCACGTCGAAGCGATGATCGCGCGCGGCGAAAACTACGCGCACCTGTATGCGTTCAACGTGATGCGGCAGCTCGGAGCGAACTTCGAACTGCTTGCGCATTATCTGCACTGGATGCGCGAGCAAGGCTTCGACATTCCCGTTCAGACGCATGCGGCCGCACGCAAGATCGCGAGTGAAACCATGGTCATGCAGTGCCGCCTCGCGCGCGCCATTTCGCGCGGACGGCGCGAGCATTGCGAGGCGTCGTTCGACGTGATCGAAGACGCCTATGAACGCGTGATTCCTTCTCTCGCGAATATCGTTTGCTGAGTGCATTCGCGATTCAGCAAACGCTTGCTGCAAAACCACATTCGAGCCCTTGTTTCAAGGGGTTTTTCATTCGCTTACTCGCGCACCGGGTATCAGACTTCATGACCTCGTGATGTCTTTTCCGCAATTCGCGCGCAATCCATTTCGCGCGGAATAATCGGTTCCGCATGAGATTGTCCGCGATGAAACATTTCGCGACGTCTTTCGTCGGCATGAAGACGTCCTGTGCAACACCCTTCCGATGATATGCGGGCAAACGTTTCGCTGACGAATGCGGTTTGCTGCGTACCGCGCCCGCGTACGGGGCTCTGCGGGCTGCGCCACGCTCTCTGGCCGCCACCGGTGCACGAATGCGCGTGGCGCGGCGCACGCATTTTTCAGAACGTGCAACGAGCGCAACGTTTCCGCTTCACGCCGAGTCTTGCCGGAAGCTTTTGGCGTTTCCCGCAAACGCACGCCCAGTAAGGCTTCGCGGGGAATCAAGAGAGAGGGAAATTAACGCGCGTTCGATAACCCACCGAGCGCATGAAACACAGATGAATCATTTTTCAATGTCCCTACGAAAGAAGGTGCCCTTTCGACGGGGCGTCGGCGTGTGAGGCCTGTCGCACGGTGGAGAGATTCATCCGAATCGCCATTCAGGGGGATTGCACTGAGGAAACTCATCGGTGCACGCGCCCATTCCTAAGACCACCCATGTTCAATACTGAAACAAAAACGCTGCGCTGCGCTGCACCACGGAAAACTCATCCGCTATGAGGCCCCGCCAGCATTGTGATTGGGCTCGTTGGCACGGTCCTCGCTAATAGAGACTCGCAACCCGGACCGACGCGAATAAAAAAATTGATTCATGCGCCGACGGGGTAGCTACGGGGCTGGTATGACGTTTCATCGATTGAGTCGCACGCGACATATTTCGGAAAGATCACACCAGTAAATAAAAAGTGAAGCGCAACGCGCGAAGTTTCGAGAGAGAACAATCATGCTGACCCTCCAGTCCGACCTGCACGGCAATCATCTGCTCGGCGCACTTCCGGCGCACGAATGGCAAGCGCTCACGCCGCACCTCGAACTCGTGCAACTGCGCACCGAACAGTTGCTGTGCGATTCGGGCCAACGCATTCATCACGTCTACTTCCCGACGACGGCGATCATCTCGCTGCTGCACACGATGGAAGACGGCGGCTCGGTCGAAATCGCGGCGGTGGGCCGCGAAGGCATGACGGGTGTGCCCGTGCTGACCGGCGGCGAAACCATGCCGACGCGCGTACAGGTGCAGTGCCCCGGCTTTGCGTATCGCATGAGCGCGCAAGCCCTGCGCGAGCAGTTCGGCCGCTCGGACTTCCTGCGCCGCCTGATGCTCCTCTATATGCAGGCGCTGCTCACGCAGGTCGCGCAGACGGCCGCATGCAACCGGCATCATTCGCTGAACAAGCAACTTTGCCGCTGGCTGCTGATCGAAATCGACCGCACCGCGTCGAACGAACTGCAAGTCACGCAGCAACTCATTGCCGACATGCTCGGCGTGCGCCGCGAAGGCGTGACCGAAGCGGCCGGCAAACTTCATGACGCGGGTCTCATCCATCATAGCCGCGGCTGCATCAAGGTCGTGGATCGCGAAGGCCTCGAAGCCCGCGCGTGCGAGTGCTACGGCCTCGTCAAGCGCGAATTCGACCGGCTGCTCCCGCGTCTTCGTGCAACCGAGGCGGCATCGGCCTCGAGCGTTTAACGGTCTGGATTAATGCGAGAAAAAAATCACGGTTTGTTTGCTTGGCTGGCACGTTGTCTCGATGTAAGTCTCATCATTGCGGGCGGGTTGATCGCGCATGACCTACGCTTTTCGTCGCTGGATATCAGCGACATCGAAAGGCTTCTGATCGCGTTCAATTCCGCACTCGCTCTCGTTCTCTTCCCCGCATTCGGCGTGTACGAAACCTGGCGCGGCAAGCCGCTCGCGGAGATGTTCGCGCGCGTCACGCTCGCGTGGATGGCGGTCGTGGCGGCAGGCCTCCTGCTCGCCTTCACGCTGCATCGGATGGATGCGGTGTCGCGCCTCTGGTTCGCCTATTCGACGCTCATTTCCGGCGCGCTGATCATCGCGGCGAAGCTGGTCGCCTACTCGGCGCTGCGCCTGATGCGCGGCCGCGGGCTGAATCAGCGCACCGTGGCGATCGTCGGCGCGCAAGGCTTTTCACGAACGCTGCTCGCGCATCTGTGCAGCACGCCCGAGCAAGGCTTCACGCCCGTGTGCGTGCTCGATACGACCAGCGACGAAGAACTTCAGGCGACCGGCCTCGACGCCGTGCCCGCGCCGACGACCGCTGTCGGCATGGGAGGCAATCGTTTGCCTGTGCTGAACGACTTCGACGAGCTCGTGGACAAGATCCGCGCCGAGGAAATCAACGAAGTCTGGCTCGCCCTGCCGCTATCGCAGGAGCACACCATCTACCGCTTCGTGCATGCGTTGCGTCACGACTTCGTGAATCTGCGGCTGATTCCGGACACGCGCAGCATCTCGCTCTTCAATCATTCGATGACCGACGTCGCGGGGCTCGCCACCATCAACCTGACGACTTCGCCCGGCAACAGCTTGCAGATGTGGCCAAAGCTCGTTTTCGACCGTCTTTTTGCCGCGACCGCGATCCTGGCGCTCGCGCCGCTCCTGGTCGCGATTTCGATCGCCGTGAAGGCGACGTCGAAGGGCCCGGTGTTCTTCACGCAGCATCGCAAGGGCGCGGACGGACGGCCGTTTCGCATCTACAAATTCCGTTCGATGGCGGTGCACCGGGAAAACACGGGCCACGTCACGCAGGCGACGCGCAACGATCCGCGCGTGACGAAGGTCGGCGCATTTCTGCGGCGCACGAGCCTCGACGAGCTGCCGCAGTTTTTCAACGTGCTGTTCGGGCATATGTCGGTGGTCGGCCCGCGTCCGCATGCGCTGGAGCACGACGATCTGTACAAGGATCTCGTCTACGGCTACATGTTCCGCTACCGCATCAAGCCGGGCATCACGGGCTGGGCGCAGGTGAACGGCTATCGCGGCGCGACGGAAAAAGTCGAGAAAATGCAGAGCCGCGTCAAGTTCGACCTTTTCTATATCCACAACTGGTCGTTCTGGTTCGACATCAAGATCGTCGCGATGACGATGTTCAAGGGATTCATCGGACGCAACGCGTTTTGACCGGCGCGCGCGACGGCCCGAAAAAAGCGATATCGTGACTGCATCGCCATGGGACCGTGGCCGCGAGGAAATCGATCATGTTCGGCAGACACGCGCATCGGACGCCGCGCGAGGGCGCGGCCCTTCACGTCGCGGGCGGCATGCAGGGCGAACGAAAGAAACGCCGCCGCATGTCCGACTCCGGCCATTTACGGCTTGCGATACTCGAATCGATCGGCGAATGCGCGCGCGATGCGGAGGGCGTCATCGAGGCGCTCACGGCCCGCGGCGGCGGCTTCTACGGCCCGAGCCCGGGTTTTGTCTACCCGATGCTGTCGCTGCTCGAAGATCAGGGCTACATCGCGGCGCACGAGCCCCATGAGCCGGGTGGCGCGCGCAGGCGCTACACGATCACGCGCACCGGACGCCGTTATCTCGACGAGAACCAGCCCTTTCTGAACGCGATCAGCGTGGAGGACGGCTGACGCGCCCGTCCCCGCGCGCCTGAGTTCTTACTTGTAGTCGATCCGCTCGACGCCCGTTTCCGTGCCGAGCAGGCAGATATTCGCACCGCGCGCGGCGAAGAGCCCGACCGTCACGACGCCCGGCCACGCGTTGATCTGCGCTTCGAGCGCGCGCGGATCGGCGATCTTCAGGCCTTTCACGTCGATGATCTCGTTGCCGTTGTCGGTGATGTACGGCGCGCCGTCCTTGTTCACGCGCAGCACCGGCACGCCGCCGAGCGCCGCGAGCTGGCGGCCGACCGCCGTGCGCGCCATCGGCACGACCTCGACGGGCAGCGGGAACGCGCCCATCACCGGCACGCGCTTGCTCGCATCGGCGATGCACACGAACACGTCCGCCACCGACGCGACGATTTTCTCGCGCGTCAGCGCGCCGCCGCCGCCCTTGATCATCGCGCCGCTGGCGTCGATTTCATCGGCGCCGTCGACGTACACGGGAAGCGACTCGATATCGTTCAGATCGAACACCTGGATGCCGTGCGACTGCAGCCGCGCCGTGCTCGCGAGCGAGCTCGACACCGCGCCGCGATAGCGCGCCTTCGATTTCGCGAGCGCGTCGATGAAGCAATTGGCCGTCGATCCGGTGCCGACGCCGATGATCGCGCCTTCCGGCACGTTCGCGTTCACGTAGTCGGCGGCGGCCTGGCCGACCAGTTGCTTGAGTTCGTCTTGAGTCATGGGAGCGGTGATGCTTATCGGAGAAAACTGAGATTTTATCGGAGCGCGCGGTCGGGTCTCGCGGATCACGCCAACGCGCGCAGGAAGCCGAGCGGATCGTGCGAACGCGCGACCGACGCGATGAACGCGAACACGATGATCGCCAGCACGCCATACGCGGCGCGCGCGCCTTTGGTGCGGCCGCGTTTGAGCGCCAGCGTGCCGAGCACGATATAGACGACGAGTCCCGCGATTTTCGCGCCGAGCCACGCGGCATTCGCGCTGAAGCCGATGATCGCGACCAGCGCGATGGCGCTCGCGAGCAAAAGCGTGTCGACGATATGCGGGAGGATCTTGGCCGGGCGCGCGGCGAGCAGGCGCGAATCCATCAGCATCCAGATCCAGCGCAGCACGAATCCGGCGATGGAGATGCCTGCGCAGGCCATGTGGATCGCGCGCAGCGGGAGGAAATAGTCGCCCATCGTGAATTCCTTGTCAGTTGGCGAAGTACTTGTCGAGGAGCGCCTGGGCGATGGCGTCGCTTTCCGCGTCCGCGTTGCCCGCGTAGTCCGACGGGCGGAAGTGCATCTGGAAGGCGCTGAAGACGCGGCGCGTCTTTTCGTCGAGCACGCCGTCGGTCGCGACGTCGTAGCCGTAGCGCTTCAGCTTTTCCTGCAACGCGCGCACGTCGGCGGGGACTCGTTTGTCGCGGCCGGCGAGATGCGCGGCGACGTTTGCGTCGTCGGGCCAGGCGCCTACGCCGGCATCGTACAGCGCGCGCCAGGGAAAGAGCGGCCCCGGATCGATCTTGCGTTGCGGCGCGATGTCGCTATGTCCGACGACGCGCGTTGGCGGTATCGCGTAGCGCGCGACGATATCGCGCGAAAGTGCGATGAGCGCCTCGATTTGCGCGGGCGGGTACGGTTGCCATTTGCCGTCGCCGATGGGACCGAGGTTCACGTTTTCGATGCCGATCGACGAAGCGTTCAGCTCGGTCGCGCCTTGCCAGGCACTCACGCCGGCGTGCCAGGCGCGCTGGCTTTCGGGCACGAGTTGGAAGACGACCGGTTTGCTCCTCTCGATGCGCGGGGCGTCCGGGACGACGTAGTGGACGCTGACGGCATCGCCGGTGAGGACTTCGATGGAACGCGCTTCGTCGATCTCGGTGTAATGCATCACGAGAAAACGGATGCGGGAGTCGGCGTTTTTTGCGTGGTAGCGCGTGTCGGCGATGTAGGTGGTGCGGTCGATCTGGGTGGTTGTGCAGGCGGTGAGCAGGCAGGCCGAAAGCAATGCGGCGAGGCGCAGCGGCGTTTTCATGCGGGTCACGGCTTACTTCTTCACCGCCCTCTGCCTCACCGCCTCAAACAAACAAACCCCCGACGCCACTGAAACATTGAGACTTTCAACCGCCCCCGCCATCGGAATATTCATGATCTCGTCGCAGGTCTCGCGCGTCAGGCGACGCATCCCCTCACCCTCCGCGCCGACGACGATCGCGACCGGGCCATCCAGCTTCGTCTCGTAGAGAGATGCCGTCGCCTCGCCGGCCGTGCCGATCACCCAGACGCCCGCATCTTTCAACTCACGCAGCGCGCGCGCCAGATTCGTCACGGTGATGTACGGCACGCTCTCCGCCGCGCCGCTCGCCACTTTCGCGGCCGTCGCATTCAAGCCCGCCGACCGGTCGCGCGGCGCGATCACCGCATGCGCGCCCGCCGCATCCGCGACGCGCAGACACGCGCCGAGGTTATGCGGATCGGTGACGCCGTCGAGCACCAGCAAGAGCGGCGTGCCCGAAATGCCATCGAGCAGTTCGGCCAGATTCTGTGCGAGCGGCAAATCATGCGCGCGCGCGACCACGCCCTGATGCTGAACGTTGCCCGACAACCCCCACAGGCGCGCTTCGTCCGCCGCGATCAGCCGCACGCCCGCTTCCTTCGCGGTCCGCAGAAAATCCTGCATGCGCCGATCCTTGCGCGACGGGTCGTACAGCACCTCCTCGATCGACGATGCATCCGCGCGCAAACGCGCGGTGACTGCGTGAAAACCGTATAGAACCTTGAGACGTGACATGACTGATCCGAACCTTCGCTGAGAACTTGAAAAACACGACGCGGCCCGAAGCAATCGCCATCGGGCCGCGCGTATTCGTTGGGCGGCGTCGTGCGCGCCGCTCGTTTATCGTTTCCTGATGCCTGTTACCGCTTTTTGCGCGCCGCGCGTCCGCTCGACGCCGTCTTCGCCGTGCCGCGCTTCTTCGGCGCGCCCGCACGCGCACCGGCGCCGGGCGCCGCGCCCTTCTTAGTGCCGCCGCGCGCGCGCGTGCTCGGCATGTCGTCGTCGGGCAACGGTCGAATGCGCGGACCCGAAAGCCCGCTGCCGCCCGACGCCAGCTCCGCACCGCCCGCCGGCGACGCCGACGGACGCGGCGACGGCGGCTTCACCGGCGTATCGCGCACGAGACGGAAATCGATCTTGCGCGCATCGAGATCGACGCGGCTCACCTGCACGCGCACGCGATCCGACATGCGGTAGCGGATACCGGTGCGCTCGCCGCGCAGTTCGTTCTTGATCTCGTCGTACTGGAAGTAGTCGGAGCCGAGCTCGGTCACATGCACGAGCCCTTCGATGAACAGCGAATCCAGTTGCACGAAGATGCCGAACGTCGTCACGCCGTTCACCATGCCGCCATATTCCTCGCCGAGCTTGTCGCGCATGAAGTAGCACTTGAGCCATGCTTCGACGTCGCGCGAGGCTTCGTCGGCGCGCCGTTCGTTCGACGAGCAGTGCAGCCCCAGCTCCTCCCAGATCGCCACGCTGTTGCGCGCGCGGCCGCGCGCCGTGTCGTCGGCTCTCTGCATTTCGCGTGCGGCCTTCGTCAGGCCGGTGCTCAGCGAGACATCGTGACCGACGTCCGGCAGATACTTCTTGCCCTGCAGGATCGCGTAAATCGCGCGATGCGTGAGCAAGTCGGGATAACGGCGAATCGGACTCGTAAAGTGCGCGTACGCCTCATACGCTAGACCGAAATGGCCGATGTTGTCGGGGCTGTACACGGCTTGCTGCATCGAGCGCAGCACCATCGATTGCAGCATCTGCGCGTCGGGCCGGTCGCGAATCTGCGCGATCAACGCGGCGTAGTCGCTCGCGTGCGGCTTGTCGCCGCCGGTCAGCGTCAGGCCGACGCCGCGCAAAAACGCGCGCAGATTCTCGAGCTTCTCTTCCGTCGGGCCCGCATGCACGCGATACAGCCCCGGATGCTTGTTGCGCTTCAGAAAATCCGCCGCGCAGACGTTCGCCGCGAGCATGCATTCCTCGATCAGCCGATGCGCATCGTTGCGATGACGCGGCACGATCTGCTCGATCTTGCCCTGCGAATTCACGACGATATACGTCTCGGTCGTGTCGAAATCGATCGCGCCGCGTTTCTGACGCGCGGCATGCAGCGCCTTGTAGACGCCATACAGATTTTGCAGATGCGGCAGCAGATCGGCGCGCTTCGCCGCTTCCGGGCCCTTCGTGTTGGTGAGCACGGCCGCGACTTCGGTGTAGGTCAGCCGCGCGGACGAATGCATCACGCCCGGATAGAACTGATACGCCTTGATCTCGCCGCGCGCGGTGATGACCATGTCGCACACGAGCACGCAGCGATCGACATGCGGATTCAGCGAGCACAGCCCGTTTGACAGCTTTTCCGGCAGCATCGGAATCACGCGGCGCGGGAAGTACACCGACGTGCTGCGATCGAGCGCGTCGATGTCGAGCGCTTCGTTCGGGCGCACGTAATGCGAGACATCGGCGATCGCGACCAGCAGACGGAAACCCTGGCCGCGTCCGACCGCGACCGGCTCGCAATAGACGGCGTCGTCGAAATCGCGCGCGTCTTCGCCGTCGATGGTGACGAGCGGCACGTCTCGCAAATCGACGCGATGGCGAATATCCACCGGACGCACTTCGTCGGGCAGCTTCGCGGCGGAGGCGAGCGCTGCGTCGCTGAACTCATGCGGCACGCCGTATTTGCGCACGGCGATCTCGATTTCCATGCCGGGATCGTCGATATCGCCGATCACTTCGATCACGCGCCCGAGCGGCTGCGAATGGCGGCTCGGGAAATCCGTCAGATCGACGGACACCACTTGGCCGACCTTCGCCTTCTTCGGATTCTGCGTGATGAGGATGTCGTGCCCGATGCGCTTGTCTTCCGGCACGAGAATGAGCGCGCCGTTTTCATTGACGAGCCGCCCGATCACGCGCTTGTTCGCGCGCTCGGTCACTTCGACGATATGCCCTTCCGGCCGCCCGCGCCTGTCATACCCGACGATGCGCGCCAGCACGCGGTCGTTGTGCATGACCTTCTGCATTTCGCCGTTGGGCAGGAAGAGATCGTCTTGACCGTCATCGCGAATCAGGAAGCCGAAGCCGTCGCGATGCCCTTGCACGCGGCCCGCCACGAAATTCGACGGATGCGTGAGTTGATAGTGGCCGCGCTTGTCGAGGCGGATCTGCCCGTCGCGTTCCATGGCCGCCAGTCGCTTGAAAAATCCTTCGCGCTCCTGGCGCTTGATCGACAGCGCTTCGGCGATGTCGTTCGCGGCATGCGGTGTCTCGCTCGTGCGCAGCACGCCGAGAATTTCTTCGCGGCTCGGAATCGGATACGGATATTTGCTCAAGGGCGTAGTCGTGATTTTTCTCGTTGGACGGGACTTTTGCGGTGCTTTGCAAACAGGAAGGCGGTCATCGTTGCGAGTCATTCTAACACCCGTCCTTTAAGCGCCACGGGGCTTGCGGGCCGAGCGCGCCCGCCCGGCGCGGCGCGATACGCATTGCATCGAAACGCTTGACAGGCGCAAAGAGCCCGCTATAATTGCGCTCTCTGCTGTTAAGCAACGCACCTTGCCCAGGTGGCGGAATTGGTAGACGCACTAGGTTCAGGTCCTAGCGGTGGCAACACCGTGGAGGTTCGAGTCCTCTCTTGGGCACCAGATGTCGGGAAAAGCCACCTTCGGGTGGCTTTTTCTTTTTGTGCGGAGACCGTGTTTTTGTTTCAGATGCGTTGTATGACGTTTCGATTGACACGGCGTCCGTTCCCGCTAAAATAGCGGGCTCGCTGTACCCCTTGGCCCAGGTGGCGGAATTGGTAGACGCACTAGGTTCAGGTCCTAGCGGTGGCAACACCGTGGAGGTTCGAGTCCTCTCCTGGGCACCAAGGTCCTTCTTTCGCGAGACGCTTGAATAAGCGCATCGCAAGCAAAAACCCCACGCATCGTCGTGGGGTTTTTGCTTTCCGGCTCCCCTATTCGAAACGTGAAACGGCCGCCCGCGCACGAAGCGAGGCGGCCGGTTCAGGGCCGCCCAACCTTCCGTCCGGGCTAGTCCTGCTCATCGTCCTCGAACGTCAGCAGACGAATCAACCGCAAGAGCTCCCCACGGTCGATGACGCCGTCGGCATGATGCCAGACATCGCGCAGCCAGTTCATCGTCATCTCGGACAAGCCGAGTTCGCGCGCGATTGCCGAAACCGGCACCTCACGTTCCAGGAAAACGAGCGCCAGATAGGTGGCAAGTAGCGTCGGCTTACCCCTGGCGTCTCGGTACAAGCCATCTCCTTTGCGCGCCGTCGATTCACGGACGTGCCCCAGCATTTCCATATCCAGCCGGACATGCACGTAACGCGTTTCCGGGATCAGAAAGTACAGCAGGTCGCCCGTTTGCAAAACCCAATCCGCAATGTCGAGGTAATCCGGCACCGCGCCGATGTTTAGCCTGACTAATTGATCGCTATTCTCCACGTTCAAATATGCTCCCATGGCCACCCCGCTCGTGGCAGGTGGTCACAACAAAAGCCCCCGTGTTGTGACTTGCTGCGGCCAGTCCCGCAAAGAATGTCGCGCAGCACCCTTTGACGCCCCGCAGAGGCGGGGCGTCAAAAATCTCTCGGATTTATTTGTTTAGTATTTCGAACTAATCGCGTTTGAGTATTTCGCAAACAGTCAAGAACGCAGAATAGCTCCCGCATATTGGGTGCCGAAGTAGATCCGTCTTAAACGCCCCGTCGTGCGCGAAAAAGCACTCCGTGGCATAAAGGATGCTCAGCGGTAAGCAACCTCGGAGATCCGTGATGCCCGCTCTCTACGTCATCGCTTTCCTCCTGCTCGGCGGCGCGCTCACCTTCGTGCAAGCGCCCGCTCTGGCGTGGCTCGCCGCGCTCGCGCTCTGGGTGGCCGCGGGACCGTTCATCGGCGTGACCGGTGCGATCGGCGTCGCCCTGCTTTCCATCGTCTTCGTGCTGCCGGCTTTCGTGCTCGCCGTCCCGCCGTTGCGCCGCGCGCTCATCAGCCGGCGCGTGTTCGTCGCCTTTCGCAAGATGCTGCCGGAGATGTCTTCGACGGAGCGCGACGCCATCGAAGCCGGCACCGTCTGGTGGGACGCAGAGCTTTTCTCCGGCCGTCCACGATGGGATCGCCTGCTCGCACACGGCGCGCCGACGCTGACGCCGGAAGAACAAAGCTTTATCGACCATGAATGCGCGCGGCTGTGCGAGCTGTCGAACGACTGGGACACGACCGCGATCTGGCAAGACCTGTCGCCGCAAGCGTGGGCGTACATCAAGGAACAGGGCTTTCTCGGCATGATCATCCCGAAGCGATACGGCGGTAAGGCGTTCTCCGCGTATGCGCATTCGCAGGTCATCATGAAGCTCGCGACGCATTCGTCGGCGGCGGCGGTGTCGGTCATGGTGCCGAATTCGCTCGGTCCGGCCGAACTGCTGCTGCACTACGGCACCGAGGCACAGAAGGATCACTATCTGCCGCGGCTCGCGCGCGGCGACGACATTCCCTGCTTCGCGCTCACGAGCCCCTATGCCGGATCGGACGCCGCCGCGATTCCCGATGTCGGCGTCGTGTGCCGCGGCGAGCACGAAGGCCGCGAGACGCTCGGCTTTCGCGTGACGTGGGACAAGCGTTACATCACGCTCGGGCCGATCGCAACCGTGCTCGGCCTCGCCTTTCGCGCCCTCGACCCCGACCATCTGCTCGGCGACGCCGACGCGCCCGGCATCACCTGCGCGCTCATTCCGACGAAGCATCCCGGCGTGCATATCGGCCGCAGACACTGGCCGCTCAACGCGGTGTTCCAGAACGGCCCGAACTGGGGCCGCGACGTCTTCATCCCGATGGACTGGGTCATCGGCGGACGGGCGCAGGTCGGCAATGGCTGGCGCATGCTGATGGAATGCCTCGCCGCCGGGCGCGCGATCTCGCTGCCTTCGTCGAACGTCGGCATGGCGAAGCTCGCCGTGCGCGGCACGGGCGCATATGCCGCCGCGCGCCGCCAGTTCCGCACGCCGATCGGACGCTTCGAGGGCATCCAGGAAGCGCTCGGGCGCATGGGCGGCAACCTCTACGTGATGGACGCCGCGCGCCGCCTGTCGGCGCAGGCGGTGGATCTCGGCGAAAAGCCCTCGGTGATATCGGCGATCGCGAAATATCACATCACGGAACGCGCGCGCAAGGTGATCAACGACGGCATGGACGTGGTCGCGGGCAAGGGCATCTGCATGGGGCCATCGAACTTCCTCGCGCGCGCGTATCAGCAGATGCCCATTTCGATCACCGTCGAAGGCGCGAACATTCTCACGCGCTGTCTCATCATCTTCGGACAGGGCGCGATTCGCTGTCATCCGTACGTGCTGAAGGAAATGGCCGCCACGCGCGACGACGATTCACGCGCCTTCGATGCCGCGTTCTTCGGGCATGCGAGCTTTCTGGCGTCGAACGCCATGCGCAGTCTGCTCTACGCGTTCGGCGCGGGCGCGCTGAGCCGCGGCCCCGCGCACGCCGATGCGCGTCTTGCGCCCTTCTACCGCGCCGCCACGCGGCTTTCGAGCGCGTTCGCCCTGTTCGCGGATGTGTCGATGCTCGCGCTCGGCGGCGATCTGAAGCGGCGCGAACGGCTTTCGGCCCGGCTCGGCGACATCCTCTCGCAGTTGTATCTGCTCTCCGCGACGCTCAAGCGTTTCGAGGACGACGGCCGTCCCGATAGCGATCTGCCGCTCGTGCGCTGGGCCGCCGAAGACACGCTGTATCAGGCGCGCGCCGCCTTCGATGGCCTGCTTGCGAACTATCCGAACCGCGCGGCGGCGGCGTTGCTGCGCGCCATCGCGTTTCCTTTCGGCCTGCCGCACGCGCCGAGCGCCGACGCGCTGGGCAACGACATCGCCATGCTGATGCAAACGCCCGGCCCCGCGCGCGAGCGCCTTCTCGCGGGCTCGCACGTTTCGTCGTTCGACACCGATCCGGTCGCGCGCGGCGAGAAGCTGCTCGCGCTGACGCCCGCCGTCGCGGCGCTGGAGACGCGTCTGCGCGATGCCGTCAAAGCGGGCCAGACCGCGCCGCTGCCGCAAAGCCCGCAAGACATCGAAGCGTGGGCGCGAGCCGCCGCCGGGCGCGGCCTCATCGACGAAAACGAGCGGACGCTCCTGACCGAATGGGCCGCCCATGCGCGCGAAGCCGTGAAAGTCGATGATTTTTCCGCAGACTTCGGTATCCTCGAAGCATTGCAAAAGCGCAACGCGGCGCTCGAACGGCAGTGGCCCGAGCGCATCGACTGAAGCAGGAAGGCCCCGAAACCACGCCGCGCCCCTTCGACGACCGATTGCCAATCGATGAAAGACCGCTATCTCGACTTCGTCAATTCGCCCTTCGGCACGAGCATCGCGCGCTCGCTCGGCCTGCCGCGTCCCGAGGTTTTACGCCGCCATCGCGCGGATCGCGCCGAATTCGGCGGCATGGCGGCGATCGGCGCGGGGCCGTCGCCGGCGCGCTTCGACGACCTCATGGCCGTGCTGTCCGCCATCGGCATGACGAGCGTCGCGCACGAAAGCGCCGCGGGCTGGCTGCCCGTCGCCGCGCGCCACGGCGCGATGAGCGGGCGCTTCGAGCCGCGCGTGCGCGAATCGCTCGCGAGCGAGCGCGTCGAAGCGCTGATCTTCGATGCGACCGGCATCGCGCACGGCAGCGAGTTGCATGCGCTCTACGCGTTCTTTCACGACGCGCTGCGCTCGCTCGCGAAAAGCGGCCGCATCGTCGTGCTCGGCCGTGCAAGCGCGGCCTGCGCGAGCGTGGCGGCGGCCACCGCGCAGCACGCCCTCGAAGGCATGGTCCGCTCGCTCGGCAAGGAAGCGCGCAACGGCATCACGTCGAATCTGCTGCGCGTTGCCGACGACGCGAGTTTCGAATCTGCGCTGCGCTTCTTCCTGTCGCCGCGCTCGGCTTATGTGTCGGGTCAGGTCGTGACCATCGACAGCCCTTCTTCCACACCGCAAGACTGGGCCAGGCCGCTCGCAGGCAAACGCGCGCTCGTGACGGGCGCGGCGCGCGGCATCGGCGCATCGATTGCGACGGTGCTGGCGGAGCGCGGCGCGATCGTCACCGGGCTCGACGTCGAGGCCGCGCGCGATGCGCTCGATCAGACCATGCTCGCCATCGAAGACGCGTCGCCCTCGGGCGGCGCGCATGCGGCGCTCGTCGCCGACATCACCGCGCCGGAAGCGCCCGCCGACATCGCCGCGGCGCTCACCGCGTCGGGCGGCGTCGATATCGTCGTGCACAACGCGGGCATCACGCGCGACAAGACCATCGCGCGCATGACCGGCGAGATGTGGGACAGTGTCATCAACATCAATCTGCTCGCGCAGGAACGCATCGACGGCGTGCTGCTCGAACAGAACACGCTGCGCGACGACGGGCGCATCGTCGCGATCTCGTCGATCGGCGGCATTGCGGGCAATCGCGGACAGACCAACTACGCGACGTCGAAGGCCGGCGTCATCGGCCGCGTGCACGCCATGGCGCCCCTGCTGCGCGCGCGCGGCATCACGATCAACGCGGTCGCGCCCGGCTTCATCGAAACGCAGATGACCGCGCGCATGCCCTTCGGCGTGCGCGAGGCCGGCAGACGGCTCAACTCGATGGGACAAGGCGGCTTGCCCGTCGATGTCGCCGAGACCGTGGCGTGGCTCGCGAATCCGGGCAGCGCGGGCATCACGGGCAACGTGGTCCGCGTGTGCGGGCAAAGCCTGATCGGAGCGTAGAGACAAGGAGAACCTAAGGAGAACGATGGCGATGCACGCTCCCACGATGCCCCGCGCCCGCACCGTCGTAATCGATACCTTGCCGGCGCCCGCGAAGCTCTACGGCCGCGCGCTGCCCGCGCTTTTCAGGCGCTCGCGCGCGCCCGAACTGCCGGCGATCAGGCTTGTGCGCCCGGACGTCAGGCTCGATCCCGAAGAGGTCGGCCGTTATGCGCGCGTGTGCGGGTTCATTCCCGAGCACGGCGTGCCGCTCACCTTCCCGCACGTGCTCGCGTTTCCGCTGCATCTGATGATGCTCACGGACCCTTCGTTTCCGTGGTCCGCACTCGGCGTCGTGCATCTGTCCAATAGCGTGCGGCTGCGGCGGCCGCTCGCGGCGGGCCAGAATCTGCGCATCGAAGTGGAATGCGGGCCGCTGACGCCGCATCAGAAAGGTCAGGCGTTCACGCTGCATACGCGCATCTACCGGCGCGGCGAGGCCGTGTGGGACGGCGACAGCGTCTATCTGAAGCGCGGCGTGCGCAGCGAAAGCGCGGCGCCGTCGAGCGAACGCGCGAGCATCGCCGATGCGCCCGCGCCGCTTCTCGCACGCGAAGCGCGCTGGCAGCTTCCGCCGCAACTCGGCCGCGATTACGCGAAGGCATCCGGCGATTTCAATCCGATCCATCTGCACATGCTGAGCGCGAAGGCGTTCGGCTTTCCACGCGCGATCGCGCACGGCATGTGGACGCTCGCGCGCACGCTCGCCGCGCTGCATCCGATCAAATCGCTCGCGGCGGGCGAGGCGCACGGCGATTTCAAGCTGCCGCTCTACCTGCCCGGCGATGCCACGCTATGGACCGCCGCGCCCTCGCCCACCGCGCGCGATTTCGAAGTGCGCGATCTCGCGGGCGACCGGCCGCATCTGCGCGGCCATTTCGAATGGGAGCTGCCATGAGGGAGGTTCGCAGAGTCGCGATCATCGGCAGCAACCGCATTCCGTTCGCGCGCTCGAACACGGCGTACGCGAGCGCTTCGAATCAGGACATGCTGAGCTTCGCGCTGCAGGGGCTCGTCGATCGCTTCGACCTGCACGGCCTGCGGCTCGGCGAAGTGGCGGCGGGCGCGGTCGTCAAGCATTCGCGCGATTTCAATCTGACGCGCGAAGCCGCGCTTTCGACCACGCTGGCGAAGGAAACGCCCGCCTACGATGTGCAGCAGGCCTGCGGCACCGGCCTCGAGACGGCGATTCTGGTCGCGAACAAGATCGCGCTCGGACAGATCGACGCGGGCATCGCGGGCGGCGTCGATACTGCGTCGGACGCGCCCATCGCCGTGAACGAGCGCATGCGCAAGATCCTGCTCGAAGCGAATCGCGGGCGCTCGGCGGGACAGCGCGTCGGCGCGCTCGCGAAGCTGCGTCCCGGCATGTTCTTCAGGCCGCTGTTGCCGCGCAACGCCGAACCGCGCACGAACCTGTCGATGGGCGAGCATTGCGAACTGATGGCCAAGCGCTGGAAGATCGCGCGCGAGGCGCAGGACGCGCTCGCGCAGGACAGTCATCGCAAGCTCGCGGCGGCCTACGGGCGCGGCTTCTTCAATGATCTGATGACGCCGTACAAAGGACTCGCGCGCGACAACAACCTGCGTCCCGACCTTTCGCTCGACCAGCTTTCCGCGCTGACGCCCGTCTTCGACCGCGACGCCGGCACGCTCACCGCGGGCAATTCGACGCCGCTCACCGACGGCGCGTCCGCCGTGCTGCTCGCCTCCGAAGCATGGGCCGCCGAACGCGGGCTCCCGGTGCAGGCGTTCCTGACGTTTTCCGCGACCGCGGCCGTCGATTTCTTCGACAAGCGTGAAGGCCTGCTGATGGCGCCCGCCTACGCGGTCCCATTGATGCTCGCGCGCGCCGGGCTCGTCTTGCAGGACTTCGACTTCTACGAAATCCACGAAGCGTTCGCGGCGCAAGTGCTGTGCACGCTGGCCGCGTGGGAAGACGAAGAATACTGCCGCACCGCGCTCGGCCTCGACGCGCCTTTAGGTTCCATCGACCGCGCGCGTCTGAACGTGAACGGCGGCTCGCTCGCGACGGGCCATCCGTTCGCGGCGACGGGCGGACGTATCGCCGGCACGCTGGCGAAGATGCTCGCGCAGGCGCCGGCACGCAGCGACGGCACACCGCTGCGCGGACTGATCTCGATTTGCGCGGCGGGCGGCCAGGGCGTCGTCGCGATACTGGAGCGGTAGGCAGGACGCCTTGGCGAAAAAAATATAAGCCAACGGAGACACCACATGAGCCCGGAACAGGCAGCGCCGCGCGGGGTTTCGGAGCCGCACGCGACGGACGGCATCTGGTACGCGTCGTATCCGCCCGGCATCGCGCGGGAGATCGATCCGTCGCGCTACCGTTCGCTCGCGCATTTCTTCGACGAGTGCGTCGGACGTTTCGCCGATCGGGTCGCGTTCGTGAGTCTCGGCTCCACACTGAGCTTCGCTGCGCTCGGCGCGAAGGCGCATGCGTTCGCGTCGTATCTGCAAAGCGTCGGCGTGAAGCCCGGCGACCGCGTCGCGCTGATGATGCCCAACACGCTCGTCTATCCTGTCACGCTGTTCGGCACGCTGATCGCGGGCGCGATCGTCGTCAACGTGAATCCGCTCTACACCGTGCGCGAGCTGAGCCAGCAACTGAAGGACAGCGGCGCGCAGACCGTCGTCGTGTTCGAGAATTTCGCGAAGACGGTGCAGGACGCGCAGCCGGGCTCGCGCGTGAGAAACATCGTCGTGACCGGGCTCGGCGATCTGCTCGGCGGCGGGCTCAATGTGAAAGGCCGCGTGATCGATCTGATGCTGCGTCACGTGAAGAAGCAGGTGCCCGCCTACGCGCTGCCCGATGCGGTGCGCCTGCCGCAAGCGCTCGCACGCGGCACGCGGCGCAAGTTCGAACCGGTGAGGATCGGCCACGGCGATATCGCGTTCATTCAGTACACCGGCGGCACGACAGGCGTCGCGAAGGGCGCGATGCTCACGCATCGCAATGTCATCGCGAATCTGTTGCAGGCGCTCGCGTGGGCGGGCGGGCAACTCGTCGACGGCGAAGAGACCATCGTCACGCCCTTGCCGCTGTATCACATCTATTCGCTGACGGTGAACGCGCTCGCGTTTCTCGCGATCGGCGCGCGCAACGTGCTGATCGTCAATCCGCGCGACATTCGCGCGCTCGTGCGCACGCTGCGTCACGAAAATTTCACGGCGATCACCGCGCTCAACACGCTCTACAGCGCGCTCATGGACAACGACGCCTTCCGCCAGCGCGACTTCTCCGCGCTCAAGCTCGCGATGGCGGGCGGCATGGCGACCCAGCGCGTGGTCGCCGAGCGCTTCAGGGCGCTGACGGGCCGCACGCTCGTCGAAGGCTACGGCCTCACCGAATGTTCGCCGCTCGTCGCCGCGACGCCGCTCGATGTGCACGGCGACGCCGCGTTCGACGGCACCATCGGCGTGCCGGTGCCGTCGACGCTCGTGCGCATGCGCCGCGAGGACGGCGCGTGGGCGAACATCGACGAACCGGGCGAGCTTTGCGTGCAGGGCCCGCAAGTGATGAAAGGCTACTGGAACCGTCCCGAGGAAACGGCGGGCGTCATCGACGCGAACGGCTGGCTCGCGACCGGCGACATCGGCGTGATGGATGCGCGCGGCATCATCCGGCTCATCGACCGCAAGAAGGACATGATGATCGTGTCGGGTTTCAATGTGTATCCGAACGAAATCGAGGATGTGCTCGCGGCGCATCCGAAAGTGCGCGCGGTGGCGGCCGTCGGCGTGCCCGATCCCGTCACGGGGGAGCGCGTGAAGGCGTTCGTCGTGCGTCGCGATGAAACGCTTACGGTGGAAGAATTGCTGAAGTTCGCACGTTTACACCTGACCGGCTACAAGGTGCCGGCTTACATCGAGTTTCGCGACGCGCTGCCGCTCACGACGATCGGCAAGGTGCTCAGGCGCGAACTGCGCGAAACCGCAACCAAAAAGGATTGAGCTCATGCCGGACTGGCGGCGCGCGTGCGCAGGCTTGCTATGGGTCTGTTTGCTCTTCATGAAGGCGCCCGCGCATGCGCAGTCCGCGCTGGATGCGGCGCGCGTCGGCGAACTCGGTGTCGAGCAGCAGGCGCAATGGCTCGCGCAGGCCGCCGCAAGCGGCGCGCTCGCGCGACTCGACGACGCGCAGCTCGTCGCCCTCTTCCGTTCGCTCGACGCGCGCACGCTGCCGCGTTATCTGCAGGACGGCCTGAGCGATTTCGCGTCCTGCGAGTTCACCATGCGAAGGCGCGAGCGCATCAAGGGCAAATGGCCGAAGCGCGCCGATCACATGCTCGTGCGCGTGACGCGCGAGCCACTGCGCATATACGCGAAATGGCTGCCCGATGGCGCGCATGCGGGCCAGGAAATCATCTACGACGATTCCGTGCGCCCCGACGAACTCTACGGCCATCTCGGCGGCTTTCTCAGCATCGTGCCGATGTGGACATCGGTGAACGGCGCGCTCGCCCGCGCGCAGTCCAACCATTCGATCCGCGAGCTTGGCGTCGACGCGATCACGCGGCGTTTCATCGACGAGGGGCACAAATTCGCCGAGGCTGGCATCACGAAGCCGACGAATATCGAGGTGAAGACGATCGGCGGGCTGCGCGTGCTCGCGCTCACCTACGAGACGCCCGAAGGACAGCCCGAGTTTTACGCGAAAAAGGAAGTGCTCGGGCTCGACCTCGAACGGCCGGTCTTTCGCACGCTGGAGTCGTACGACAACGACGGCAATATCTTCGAAAGCGTGGTGTTCGAGCGCATCGAGCCCAAGCATTTCGACGATCTGACTTTCGATCCCAAAAACCCGGATTACCGCTTCTGATTACGCCGCTGTGAAACGCCCGCTGAACTGGTGACACCGCATGTAACAACTCGCCGCACCGCGCGCCGCGCGTTTTAAGTTTCGCCTAAGAGTCGGCCGATAACCTGCCCGCACTCCATCGACATCAAGGTCAGCGCGAGGGCGACGTGCCCGCCGCGCCGCGTAATCGTCATGCAAACCTGAGGGCTTCGTTCATGAACTTCCGCCGCCCGGCTTCCGCTCCTGTGCGAGCCATCAAAAGACTGTTGAGCCATCACGAAATCGCCACGCTGCTTCTGCTGATGCACGCGCCCATCGACGTGATGGCGGCCACGCCCGACGTCGCGTCGCTGACGGAATACGGCTATGTCGAGATCGTGTCGCCGGAAGCCGGCACGCCGAAAGTGCGCCTGACCGAAGACGGCAACGCGCTGCTGCGCGGGCTGGGCGTGAAGTAAGGCCTTACACCCGATCTGGACCGGCGTCACGCGAACTCTGTAATAATCGGTCGATCCGTTCAATCATCGACCCAGGAGTGATTCGCGATGTCCGCCCTCTCACCCATCGTGCAGCGTGTGCTCATCACCAACGACGACGGCATCGACGCGCCCGGCCTGGCCGTGCTCGAAGCCGTTGCCGCCGAACTCGCGCATGAAGTCTGGGTGATCGCCCCCGAGCACGATCAAAGCGGCACCTCGCATTCCATCAGTCTGCATTCGCCGCTGCGCGTCTCGCGTCAGGGCGAACGGCGCTACGGCGTGCAAGGCACACCCGGCGACTGTGTCGTAATGGCCGCGCGCCATATCATGAAAGACGCGCCGCCCACGCTCGTGCTGTCGGGCATCAACCGCGGCGCGAATCTCGGCGTCGAGACGATGTTCTCCGGCACCGTCGGCGCCGCAATGACGGGTTTGCTGCTCGGCCTGCCGTCGATCGCGCTGAGCCAGACCTTCACCGACCGCGAGAACGTGCGCTGGGATACGGCCCGCACGCTCGCGCCCGGCGTGATCCGCCAGTTGCTTTCGATTTCCCACGACGCGCCGACCTGCCTCAACGTCAATTTCCCCGATTGCGATGCGTCCGCCGCCGGTCCGCTCACCGTGACGCGACAAGGCGTAGGGCTCGTGGAAGGCATCGACGTGCTGCCGATGGTCGATCCGCGCGGCATCGAGTATCACTGGCTGCGCTTTCAGCGCGGCCCGCGCCCGAACTCGCCCGATAGCGAAACGGCGGTGGTCGCGTCCGGGCGCGTGTCCGTCACGCCGCTGCATTTCGATCGCACCGACGAACGCACTTTCGCCACGCTCGAAGCGGCTCTGCGCTAGAACGTTTCCTCTCGGCCGAGTGCGGGCGCTTTCCCGTAAGCTCTCCCACGTCCAAACGAAGAACAAGGAGATGCAGATGAGCGGTTTCATCGGAGCGCGCCGGGTGGCCGGCGTGCTGCTGGCGATCGTGTCGGTGAGCGCCTTTGCGCAGACGACACCGGCGGGCACCTGGCAAACCATCGACGATGCCTCCGGCCAGCCGAAAGCGATCATCGAAATCACCGACAACGGCAGCGGTGAGTTGTCGGGCAAGATCGTGCGCGGCATCGGCAAGCTGGATCAGCCGGATAAGCGCTGCACGGCGTGCACCGGCGAGCGCAAGGATCAACTGCTCAGAAACATGACGATCATCAGCGGCATGCGCCGCGACGGCGATACGTGGCAAGGCGGGCAGATTCTCGACCCGGAAAGCGGCAAGCTCTACAAGTGCAAGATGACGCTCGAAGACGGCGGGCAGAAGCTCGTAGTGCGCGGATATATCGGCGTGTCGCTGCTAGGGCGCTCGCAGACCTGGCTGCGCCAGCCGTAAAGTCGCGAAAGGACATAAACGACAAAGCCGGCGGAAGACAAATGTCTTCCGCCGGCTTTGCTCATTTCGTCGCGGCTTGCTACGCGATCATGCGGCGCGCCGCCGATGTGCCGCATCCGCGGCTGCCTCTGCAGTGGCATCGTCGGGCAGGTCCGCGTTCTCGGGCCTGTGTTCACCCGGCACGCGCATGCGCGAGGTCATCAGCGAATAAAGCGATTCACCGGACGGCCCGAACAACTGCGTCATGACACGCAGCAGCACGCCCGACTCGTGCCATGCCTTGAACCGCCGGTGACACGTCTGATACGAAGGATATTTGCGCGGCAGCGTGGCCCACGACGCCCCGCTGTACATGACCCAGAGCACACCGTTCAGCACGGCGCGCGTGTTTGCGAGGGGCCGGCCTCGCAGCTCCGAACGGGGACGCAGTTCGGGAAGCAGCGGTGCGACCATCTGCCATTCCTCGTCGGACATGTCGCGATAGGGCTTCACGATAAAAATCTCCAATTAGCTGACTGATAACTGGTATCGACGATACCGAGTACCCCCAAGCCAGCAAATCGGAGTGGTCCGAATCTCTAAATTACCCGGAAAGGCTTACGCCGTTTGGCTAACCGCCTGTTTTTGATTCTCGTATTAAGTCAGCGAGATATCCGTGACGCGTCGCGGCGCCTCCAGATATTCCTTCGACTGCATTTCGACGATGCGCGAGACGGTCCGCGCGAACTCGTTGGCCATCGGGCCTTCCACGTAGAGTTCCTCGGCGGGCACGGCCGCGGACATGAGCAGTTTCACCTTGTGGTCGTAGAACACGTCGATGAGCCACGTGAACCGGCGCGCTTCGGACGCCATGCGCGGCGTCATCTGCGGAACGTCCGAGAGAATCACCGCGTGAAAGCGGTTCGCCAGTTCCAGGTAGTCGTTCTGCGAGCGCGGGCCGCCGCATAGCGTCGCGAAATCGAACCATACGACGCCGTCTGCCTTGCGCAGCGCCTTGATCTCGCGCTTTTCGATATGCAGGATCGGGCTTTCGTCGGGCACTGCCGCGAGCTTCGCGAAATCCGCGCGCAGCGCTTCGCTCGCCGCCGCGCCGAGCGGCGTGTGATACGCCTTCACCTGCGAGAGCGTTTGCCGGCGGTAATCGGTGCCGGCATCGACGTTGAGCACGTCGAGATGCTCCTTGATGAGTTCGATCGCCGGCAGCAGCCGATCGCGATGCAGCCCTTCCGGATACAGCGTGTCGGGCTCGTAGTTGGACGTCATCACGAACTGCACGCCGTTCTTGAAAAGCCGGTCCAGCAGGCGATAGAGAATCATCGCATCGGCGATATCGGAGACGTGGAACTCGTCGAAGCAGATCAGCCGGAAACGCCTGGCGATGCGTTTGGCCAGTTCGTCGAGCGGATCGGCCTGCCCTTTCAGCTCCTCCAGCTCGCGATGCACTTCCCGCATGAACTCGTGAAAATGCAGACGCGTCTTGCGCTGCACGGGTACGACCGCAAAGAAGCTGTCCATCAGGAAGCTCTTGCCACGCCCGACGCCGCCCCACATGTAGACACCGCGCGGCAGATCCGGATGCACGAGAAACTTCTTGAGCGCGTTGGAGCGGCGCGACTTGTACGCGACCCATTCCTCGTAGCAGCGCTGCAGGCGCGCGACGGCCGCGAGCTGCGCCTCGTCGGATCGATAGCCGCGCGTGCGCAGTTCGTTTTCGTAATACTCGGTGACGTTCATCTTCTGCCGTTTGAAGTGACGAAGGCGAGCGGTTTGATCCGCTCGCCTTCGTTTAGCGATGCCTATCGAAGGCGGGTCTTACATGTTCAACGCGCGCTTGTCGACGGCGAGCGCCGCTTCACGCATCACTTCCGACAGCGACGGGTGCGGATGGCAAATGCGGCCGATATCTTCCGACGCCGCCTTGAACTCCATCGCGACGACCGCTTCCGCGATCAGGTCCGATGCGTCCGCAGCGATCACGTGCACGCCGAGGATCTCGTCGGTCTTGGCATCCGCGATCATCTTGACGAAGCCTTCCGCCTTGCCGATGCCCAGCGCGCGGCCATTGGCCATCATCGGGAACTGGCCGGTCTTGATCTCGCGGCCCTCGGCCTTGAGTTGCTGTTCCGTCTTGCCGACCCACGCGATTTCCGGTTCCGTGTAGATGACCCACGGCACGCAGTTGTAGTCGATATGCGGCTTCTGGCCGTCGATGATTTCCGCCACCGCCACGCCTTCGTCTTCCGCCTTGTGCGCGAGCATCGGGCCGCGCACCACGTCGCCGATCGCGTACACGCCCGGCACGCTCGTCGCGCAATGGTCGTCCACGTCGATGAAACCGCGCTCGTTGGCCTTCAGGCCGATGCTTTCCAGACCGAGGTTGTCGGTGTTCGGCACGCGGCCGATCGACACGATCAGGCGATCCGCTTCCAGCGTCTGAGCGTTGCCCGCGCTGTCCGTGTAGGCGATCGACACGCCGTTCGCGGACGTCTTCACTTCGCCGATCTTCACGCCGAGATGAATGTCGAGGCCTTGCTTCTTGAACTGCTTCGCGGCCTCCTTGGCGAGCGATTCGTCCGCTGCGCCGAGGAATTGCGGCAGCGCTTCGAGCACGGTCACGTCCGCGCCGAGACGCCGCCACACCGAGCCGAGTTCCAGACCGATCACGCCCGCGCCGATGACGGCGAGCTTCTTCGGCACGGCGTCGAACGACAGCGCGCCTTCGTTGTCGGCGATCAGCGTGTTGTCGACCGGAATGCCCGGCAGATGACGCGCCTTCGAACCCGTCGCGATGATCACGTTCTTCGCCGTGACGACTTCCGTCTCGCCTTCGCCCGACACTTCGATCTGCACGCCGGAAGCGTTCTTGCCGGTGAACTTGCCGTGACCCTTGAGCCACGTGATCTTGTTCTTGCGGAACAGGAACTCGATGCCCTTCGTCATCTTTTCGACGATGCCGTCCTTGCGCGCGAGCATCTTCGACACATCGAGCTTCACGTCCGACACGCTGATGCCGTGATCGGCCAGATGCTTCGACGCATTCTCGAATTCTTCCGACGACGCGAGCAGCGCCTTCGACGGAATGCAGCCCACGTTAAGGCACGTGCCGCCGAGCTTCAGCGCGCCGGCCGGGTTCTTCCACTTCTCGATACACGCAACCGACTTGCCGAGCTGCGCTGCGCGAATCGCCGCGATATAGCCGCCAGGGCCCGCGCCGATCACGACGACATCAAATTCTTTGGACATGACTTTCCTTGGTCTATCTCCGCTCTTGCGGAGGAGCCTTTTAGAAAGGCGCGCGCGAGCCTATCGCGCGCGCCCGAAGGCACTGTGCTCTTACAGGTCCAGCAGCAGGCGGGCCGGATCTTCCAGCGCGTCCTTCATCGCGACGAGCGACAGCACGGCTTCGCGGCCGTCGATGATGCGGTGGTCGTACGACAGCGCGAGGTAGTTCATCGGGCGGATCACGATCTGGCCGTTTTCGACGACCGCGCGTTCCTTCGTCGCGTGCACGCCGAGAATCGCGGACTGCGGCGGGTTGATGATCGGCGTCGAGAGCATGGAGCCGAACACGCCGCCGTTCGAGATGGAGAACGTGCCGCCGGACATTTCTTCGATCGACAGCTTGCCGTCCTTCGCCTTCTGGCCGAATTCGGCAATCTTCTTTTCGATGTCGGCGAGGCTCATCTGATCTGCATTGCGCAGGATCGGCACCACCAGACCGCGCGGCGAACCAACCGCGATACCGATGTCGAAGTAGCCGTGATAGACGATGTCGTTACCGTCGATCGATGCATTCACGAGCGGGAACTTCTTGAGCGCGTGCACGGCCGCCTTCACGAAGAACGACATGAAGCCGAGCTTCACGCCGTGTTCCTTCTCGAAGCGGTCCTTGTACTTGTTGCGCAGGTCCATGACCGGCGCCATGTTGACTTCGTTGAACGTCGTCAGGATGGCGTTGGTTTGCTGCGATTCGAGCAGACGCTCGGCGATACGCGCGCGCAGGCGCGACATCGGCACGCGCTGTTCCGGACGGTCCTTGAGCCACTGATCGGCCGATGCCGGCGCGGCAACCGACGGCAGCGAAGGCTTCGCAGCGCGCGCGGGTGCGGCGGCGGGCGCAGCAGCCTTCGCGGAGGCGGGTGCGCCCGCCTGTGCGGCGAGCGCGTCGCCCTTCGTGATGCGGCCGTCGCGACCCGAACCCGGCACCTGATCCGCCGACACGCCCTTCTCGGCCAGAATCTTGGTCGCGGCAGGCGACGCCGCGCCGCCCACAGCGCCCGCTTGCGCGGCGACCGGGGCAGCGGCGACCGGCTCGGCTTGCGGAGCCGGCTTCACTTCGGCGTCGCCTGCAGCGGCGACGGCTGCCGGCGCTTCGCCCGCTTTCGCTTCGGTGTCGATCTTCGCGATGAGTTCGTCGGCGGTGACGATATCGCCGTCGTGCTTGATGACTTGCGCGAGCACGCCAGCCGACGGCGCGGGCACTTCGAGCACGACCTTGTCGGTTTCGATCTCGATGAGGATTTCGTCCTGGGCGACAGCCTCGCCCGGCTTCTTTTTCCACTGCAGCATGGTCGCTTCCGAGACCGACTCGGAAAGCTGGGGAACCTTGACTTCTACGATAGCCATTTCTGTATTGTCCTGATGCGTGTCTGGGTGGTCGAACATCGGGACGGGAAGCGCTTCGCCTCTGCCGTCCCGATCAAGCCGAATTACTTCGCGATGGTCTGCGCGCCCTTCAGGCGGCCGAACGCGCCTTCCACGAGCGCCTTTTGCTGCTCGTAGTGCTTCGCGTAGTAGCCGACCGCAGGCGACGCCGAAGCCGGACGGCCGCTATAGGCCAGCTTCATGCCCTCGCGCATGCCTTCGCGCAGATGGTGCTCGATGTAGAACCAGGCGCCCTGGTTCTGCGGCTCGTCCTGCACCCACACGACTTCCGTTGCGTTCTCGTACTTCTTCAGCTCCGCGTCGAACTGCTTGTGCGCGAACGGATACAACTGCTCGATACGCACGATGGCGACATCGTTGCTCTTCGCTTCGCGGCGATGCGCAACGAGGTCGTAATACACGCGGCCCGAGCACGCGACCACGCGCTTGACCTTCTTCGCTTCGATGGCTTCGTCGACTTCGCCGATGACCGGCTGGAACGAGCCCTTCGCCAGTTCCGACAGATCCGACACGGCTTCCTTGTGACGCAGCAGCGACTTCGGCGTGGCGATGATGAGCGGCTTGCGGAACAGGCGGATCATCTGGCGGCGCAGCAGATGGAAAATCTGCGCCGGCGTGGTCGGCTGAACCACTTGCATGTTGTGATCCGCGCACAGTTGCAGGAAACGCTCGATACGCGCCGACGAGTGCTCCGGACCCTGGCCTTCGTAGCCGTGCGGCAGCATCATCGTGAGGCCGGAGACGCGGCCCCACTTCACTTCGCCCGACGAGATGAACTGGTCGATCACGACCTGCGCGCCGTTCACGAAGTCGCCGAACTGCGCTTCCCACGCGACGAACGTGTTCGGCTCGGCCGTCGAATAGCCGTACTCGAAACCGAGCACCGCTTCTTCGGACAGCACGGAGTCGATGACCGTGAACTTGGCCTGGCCTTCCGCAATGTTCTGCAGCGGAATGTACGTGCCGTCGTTCCAGCGCTCGCGGTTCTGGTCGTGCAGCACCGCGTGACGGTGCGTGAACGTGCCGCGGCCCGAATCCTGACCGGTCAGGCGCACGGCGTAGCCCGACGCCACCAGCGACGCGAACGCGAGATGCTCGCCCATGCCCCAGTCGAGCTTGGCTTCGCCCAGACCCATTGCGCGGCGATCGTTGATGACGCGCTCGACCAGCGGGTGAACCTTGAAGTTCTCGGGAATCGTCGTGATGCGCTCGGCCAGACGCTTCAGTTCAGCGAGCGGGACAGCGGTATCCGCGGCATCGGTCCACTTGCGGTTCAGGAACGGCACCCAGTCGACCGCGTACTTGCTCTTGTAGTTCGAGAGCACCGGATCGACCGTGTGATGGCCTTCGTCCATCGCCTGGCGATATTCCTTGATGAAGGTGTCCGCGTCTTCGGCCGTGATCACGCCTTGCTGCACGAGCTTTTCGGCGTAGACCGCGCGCGTGCCCGGGTGCTTGGCGATGGTCTTGTACATCAGCGGCTGCGTGACCGCCGGCGTGTCCTGCTCGTTGTGACCCAGCTTGCGGAAGCAGATGATGTCGACGACCACGTCCTTGTGGAACTTCATGCGGAAGTCGATCGCCAGTTGCGTCGCGAGCACGACGGCTTCGGGATCGTCGCCGTTGACGTGCAGCACCGGCGCTTCAATCATCTTGACGACGTCCGAGCAATACAGCGTCGAGCGCGCATCGCGCGGGTCCGACGTGGTGAAGCCGATCTGGTTGTTGATGACGATATGCAGCGTGCCGTGCGTGCCGTAACCGCGCGTCTGCGCGAGGTTCAGCGTTTCCATCACGACGCCCTGGCCCGCGAAGGCCGCGTCGCCGTGCACTTGCACCGGCAGCACTTGCAGGCCTTCCTCGTCGCCGCGGCGGTCCATGCGCGCCTTGGCCGAGCCTTCGACCACCGGATTCACGATTTCCAGGTGCGACGGGTTGAACGCGAGCGACAGGTGAACCGGGCCGCCTTCGGTCGCGACGTCCGACGAGAAGCCCTTGTGGTACTTCACGTCGCCGGCCGGCAGGTCATCGACGTGCTTGCCTTCGAATTCGGCGAAGAGGTCCGCCGGCATCTTGCCGAGCGTATTGACCAGCACGTTCAGACGGCCACGGTGCGCCATGCCGATGACGATTTCCTGCACGCCGTTCTTGCCCGCGTGACGCACGACTTCGTCCATCGACGCGATGAAGCTCTCGCCGCCTTCCAGCGAGAAGCGCTTCTGGCCGACGTACTTGGTATGCAGGAAACGTTCGAGGCCTTCGGAAGCCGTCAGACGGTTCAGGATGTGCTTTTTCTTCTCGTTCGAGAAGTTCGGCGTCGAGCGGATCGACTCCAGCTTCTCCTGCCACCAGCGCTTCTGCTCCGGGTCGCTGATGTACATGAATTCAGCGCCGATCGTGCCGCAGTAGGTGTCGCGCAGCGCCTTGACGATGTCGCGCAGCGACGCCTGCTCGAAGCCGAAGTACAGGTTGGTCGAGTTGAACACCTGGTCCATGTCGGCTTCGGTGAAGTCGTAGAAACCGGGTTCGAGCTCGGGAATGGCGGGACGCTCGCGGCGCTTCAACGGGTCCAGATTGGCCCATTGCGTGCCCATGAAGCGATACGCGCCGATGAGGGACTGAACGTGGACTTGCTTGCGCGCGGTCGTGAGATCGCCGGTGCCTTCGCGGGGAATGAAGGCATTCGCCTTCGCACGCTGGGCGAAGGATTCGACGATGGGGCCGTGAGCCACGTCGTTGTGCGCCGTGCCGTCGGAGGCAGGCACGTTCTGCAACGCGTCGAAGTAGGCGCGCCAGGTCTCGGGCACTGACGCAGGATTATCGAGATATTGCTCGTACAACTCTTCGACGTACGGAGCATTACCGCCGAACAGATAAGAGTTCGACTGGAATTGCTTCATCATTTTACGCTCACCTTTCTTCGAGTTTCTCGAGGAAGTGCGGGTTACGAAACCTTCCGCGCCACGGCCTGACCGTTTAGCGGATTGCGCGAATCAAGTCTGCTTGGAAGGACCTAAAAAGCGACAGCTAATCTGCGAAGCATAGCACAGAACCAATGGTCATATGACCGAAGGTCGCATGTGCGCCCTGCCCGCGTTCCTTCTGCAACGGGCATTTGCGGGCGTTTTCGGGATTAGCAAGAGGCGGCGGCGGATAAACAAAAGCCGCCCGAAGGCGGCTTTTGTGCACCGAAACGCGCAGCTTACTCAGCGTTGGCTTCGCGGCTCGCGCGGCGACGCTCGTGCTCTTTCAGATGGCGCTTGCGCAGGCGAATGGACTGCGGCGTGACTTCCACGAGTTCGTCGTCGTCGATGAACTCGACCGCGTATTCCAGCGAGAGCTGGATGGGCGGCACGAGACGCACGGCTTCGTCAGTGCCCGATGCACGCACGTTGGTCAACTGCTTGCCCTTGATCGGGTTCACGACGAGGTCGTTGTCGCGGCTATGAATGCCGATGATCATGCCTTCGTACAGCGCATCGCCCGGCGACACGAACATGCGGCCACGATCTTGCAGCTTCCACAGTGCGTAGGCGACCGCCGCGCCATCGTCCTGCGAAATCAGCACGCCGTTGCGACGCTCGCCGACCGAGCCTTCTTTTACCGGCGCGTACGAATCGAACGTGTGGCTCATCAGGCCCGTGCCGCGCGTGAGCGTGAGGAATTCGCTCTGGAAGCCGATCAGGCCCCGCGCCGAAATCTTGTACTCGAGACGCGTGCGGCCACGGCCATCGGAGGTCATGTCGAGCATTTCGCCCTTGCGGCGGCCGAGCTCTTCCATCACGCCGCCCTGATGCTGGTCTTCGATATCGACAGTCAGGTTTTCATACGGCTCGCACTTCACGCCGTCGATTTCCTGCAGCACCACGCGCGGACGCGACACCGCGAGCTCGTAACCTTCACGGCGCATGTTCTCGACGAGAATCGTCAGATGCAGTTCGCCCCGGCCCGACACTTCGAACGTGGTTTCGTCCCCGGTGTCTTTCACGCGCAGCGCGACGTTGTGATTCAGTTCCTTCGTGAGACGGTCGCGAATCTGGCGGCTCGTCACGAACTTGCCTTCCTTGCCCGCGAGCGGCGACGAGTTCACGAGGAAGTTCATCGTGAGCGTCGGTTCGTCGACGGTGATCATGGGCAGCGCTTCGGGATTGTCCGGCGAGCAGATGGTCACGCCGATGCCGATTTCCTCGATGCCGTTGATCAGCACGATATCGCCGGCCTGCGCCTCTTCCACTTGCACGCGCTCCAGGCCGTGGAACGACAGCACCTGGTTGATCTTGCGGTTGATGATCGCGCCGTCCGGACCCGAGCGCACGGCAACCTGCATGCCGGGGCGGATACGTCCGCGCGCGACACGGCCCACGCCGATACGGCCGACATACGAGTTGTAGTCGAGCGACGTGATCTGCAGTTGCAACGGACCGTCCGGATCGGCCGGGCGCACCGGCACGTGCTCGAGAATCGCTTCGAACAGCGGACGCATGGTGCCTTCGCGCACGTCCGGATTCAGGCCGGCAAAGCCGTTCAGGCCCGATGCGTAGACGATCGGGAAATCGAGCTGCTCTTCGGTCGCGCCGAGTTTGTCGAAGAGATCGAACGTCTGGTTGATCACCCAGTCGATGCGCGCGCCCGGACGGTCCACCTTGTTGACGACGACGATCGGCTTCAGGCCGAGCGCGAGCGCCTTCTTCGTGACGAAGCGCGTTTGCGGCATCGGGCCTTCGACGGCGTCGACGAGCAGCAGCACGGAATCGACCATCGACAGCACGCGCTCCACTTCACCGCCGAAGTCCGCGTGTCCGGGCGTATCGACGATATTGATGTGCGTGCCTTCGTATTCGACGGCGCAGTTCTTCGCCAGAATCGTGATGCCGCGTTCCTTTTCGATGTCGTTCGAGTCCATGACCCGCTCGGCGACCTGTTGATTTTCCCGGAACGTGCCCGACTGGCGGAGCAACTGGTCGACGAGCGTGGTCTTGCCGTGGTCGACGTGGGCAATGATGGCGATATTGCGGAGGGCGCGAGTCATAGAAAGATGTCTTGGTTGTGCGCCGTCGGAGCGAGTCTCCTGAATGAGACTCCATGGCTCGGCAAGCCCCTCTCGATAGCGTCATGCAAGCATGACAAAACGGGCCCGGCGCGGTGAGAACCGTAAATTATAGCACGCACGAATGACGGTTCCTCGCAATAGGACGCAACCCGCAAAATCCGCCCGCCCTGCGCACGACCGCGGCGCCCGGGGATTGTTAAGCGTTTTCATAAATACTCTTGCCGTTTTCGATATACGGCGACTATAATGCTGCCTAGTCAACTATTGCATCCGCACCGTTATTTCGATGAGCGACACCCCGAAATCCTCGGCGATCGGCGATTACGTGCTTGCTGAAAGCGTCGGCTATCTGATCGGCCGAGTACGCTCGACCATGTGGAACATGGTCACGCAGCACACGTCGTCGGAGCTTGGCATCACCGGCACACAGGCAAGCATCGTCTTCATGCTGGCCGTCGGCAAGTGCTGGACAGCGGCGGATATCGCGCGCGAATACGGCATCGACGCCAGCGCGGTGACGCGCCTGATCGACCGGCTCGAAAAGCGCGGCCTGCTCTCACGCGTGCGCAGCGAGGAAGACCGGCGCGTCGTGCGCCTCGCGCTCACCGACGAAGGCCAGGCGACCGCCGAAAAGATTCCCGCCATCTTCGCGCGCGTGCTCGATCATCTGCTTCTGGGCTTCACGCCCGAGGAAGTCGGCTTCCTCAAGAGCATGATGAGGCGCATCCTCGCGAATTCCTGCGATCCGTCCGTCGCATCGCTGGTCGGCGGAAACGATAAGCCTGGTACGTAATTGCGGCGTCAAGCAAATCGTCGGCCCGAAGCCTACAAATTCATTGCAACGTCCACTTTTAACTCTCATCCCGAGAGACGAGTTATGAACTTCATCTCCCAGTCCGCGCAACGCTCGCGAAGCCGTGTGAAAAGCGCCGCGGCCGCGGCCGTCACGGCGTTCGCCATCGCCGGCTGCGCGAACTACGCGGGCATTTCGAGCGACAAGCAGATCGCGTCGGCGGACCATTTCGAAGCCGCGCAAAGCGTGCCCGGACAAGGCGGTCAGTGGCCGACGCTCGACTGGGCAAAGCAGTTCGGCGACCCGCAGTTGCCGCAGCTCATCGACGAGGCGCTCGCGGACAGCCCGAGCATCGCGCAGGCGCAGGCGCGCATCGCGAAGGCGTCTTCGTATATCGAAAGCTCGCGCTCGGCGCTTTATCCGAAAGTCACCGGCTCGTATTCGTGGACGCGCGAGCTGTACTCCGCCAACGCCCTCTTTCCGCCGCCCTACGGTGGCACGTGGTTCAGCGAGAACAACGCGCTCGCGAGCGCGTCGTGGGAACTGGATCTCTGGGGCAAGAACCGTTCGCGCCTGAACATGGCGGTATCGCAGCAAAAGGCCGCCGAGGCCGACATGCAGCAGGCGCGCGTGACGCTCGCGGCGTCGGTGGCGCGCACGTACAACCAGCTCGCGCTGCTCTACGCGCTGCGCGATGTCGCCGCGCGCGAGATCGCCAACCGGCAGGACGTGGGACGCATCACGGACGGGCGCGTCGCGGCCGGGCTCGACACCAACGTCGAGCGCCGCACGGCGGAAGGCAACGTCGCGACGAGCCAGACCAATCTTTCCGAACTCGACGGCCAGATCGAAACCGTCCGCTATCAGCTCGCCGCGCTGCTCGGCAAAGGCCCGGACCGCGGCCTGCAGATCGCCAAGCCGGTGATCGATCCCAAAGCGAACGTGACGCTGCCCGACAACGTGCCCGCCGATCTCGTCGCGCGCCGCCCGGATATCGTCGCCGCGCGCTGGCAGGTCGAGGCCGCGACGCACAACATCAAGGAAGCGAAGGCCGAGTTCTTCCCGGACGTCAATCTCGCCGCAGCCTTCGGTTTCGACGCGTTCGGCTGGAGCCGCTTCCTGCAGGCGAGCAGCCGGCAGATTCAGATGGGGCCCGCAATTCACCTGCCGATCTTCGACGCCGGCGCGTTGCGCGCGCAGTTGAAAGGCCGTTACGCCGATTTCGAAGGCGATGTCGCGAACTACAATCAGACGCTCATCAGCGCGCTGAACGATGTCGCGACCAACATTTCCGCGATTCGCGCGCTCGACCGGCAGGCGGCCGACGCTCAACGTGCGCTCACGGCGGCGACGAGCGCCTACCAGCTCGCGGTGATCCGCTACAAGGCCGGTCTGTCGCCGCAGTTGCAGGTGCTCAATGCCGACGAAAACCGGCTCGCCAACGAGCAGACCGTGACGAACCTGCGCCTGAAACGCACCGACCTGCAGATCGCGCTGATCAAATCGCTCGGCGGCGGCTTCGACGCGACGAGCACGAATCTCGCGATCGACGGCAGCGGGCAGCCCCAGGCATCGAATCAGGCCGCGCCGCAGTAAGCGACACGCAAGAACACGCATCAAGACCAATACGGAATATTCGGAGTCTTTCATGAGCGACCCTCAACAAACCGCAGCCGCGCCCGCGCCGAAGCAAAGCAACGGCAAACGCCGCCGGCTGATGACGCTGATCGTGCTCGTCATCATCATCGCCGCCGTCGCGTACGGGCTGTACTACTTCCTCGTCGCGCGCTTTCACGAATCCACCGACGACGCCTACGTGAACGGCAACGTCGTGCAGATCACGCCGCAGGTCGTCGGCACGGTGATCTCCGTGAACGCGGACGATACGCAAACCGTGAAGATCGGCGATCCGCTCGTCTCGCTCGATCCGGCCGACTCCAAGGTCGCGCTCGATCAGGCCGAGGCGAATCTCGCGCAGACCGTGCGTCAGGTGCGTACGTTCTTCGTCAACAACAACCAGTACGAAGCGCAGATCGCGCTGCGCCGCTCGGATTTATCGCGCGCGCAGGACGATCTTAAGCGCCGCATGCAGGTGGCGCAGACCGGCGCGGTCTCGCAGGAAGAAATCTCGCACGCCCGCGACGCGGTGCGCGGCGCGCAGGCCGCGCTCGACGCCGCTGAGCAGGAACTCGCGTCGAACCGCTCGCTGACCGCGAACACGACGATCGCCGATCACCCGAACGTGCTCGCCGCCGCCGCCAAGGTGCGCGACTCGTACATCAACTTCGCGCGTAACACGCTGCCCGCGCCGGTGACGGGCTATGTCGCGAAACGCTCGGTACAGGTCGGCCAGCGCGTGTCGCCCGGCAATCCGCTGATGGCGATCGTGCCGCTCAACGCCGTGTGGGTCGATGCGAACTTCAAGGAAGTGCAGTTGAAGCACATGCGCATCGGCCAGCCGGTCGAACTGACCGCCGACCTGTACGGCTCGGGCGTCGTGTTCCACGGCAAGGTGATCGGTTTCTCGGCCGGCACGGGTTCGGCGTTCTCGCTCCTGCCCGCGCAGAACGCGACGGGCAACTGGATCAAGGTCGTGCAGCGCCTGCCGGTGCGTATCGAACTCGATCCGAAGGAACTGGAGCAGCATCCGCTGCGCATCGGGCTGTCGATGAATGCCGACGTGACCATCAAGGACGAGCAAGGCGGCCAGTTGGGCAACGCGCAGAACACGGTCTATCAGACCAACGTGTTCGACAACTACGGCGCGCAGGCCGATCAGGAAATCGCGCGCATCATTCAGCAGAACGCGGGCACGGGCGCGGGAACGTCGTCGTCGGCCGCGCGCGGCAAGGCGACGAAGTCCGCATCGGCCGCGAAGCTGATGTAAGCGGACTCGCCTCATGTCTTCGCAAAACGTCGTTCATCCGCCGCTTTCGGGCGGCAAGCTCGTCATCGGGACGATCGCCGTGTCGCTCGCGGTGTTCATGAACGTGCTCGACACGTCGATCGCGAACGTCTCGATTCCGTCGATTTCGGGCGATCTCGGCGTGTCGTCGGACCAGGGCACGTGGGTCATCACGTCGTTCGCCGTCGCCAATGCCATTTCGGTGCCGCTCACCGGCTGGCTCACGCAGCGCATCGGGCAAGTGAAGCTGTTTCTCGGCTCGATCATCCTGTTCGTGATCGCGTCGTGGCTCTGCGGTCTCGCGCCGACGCTGCCCTTCCTGCTCGCCGCGCGCGTGTTTCAAGGCGCGGTCGCCGGCCCGATGATTCCGCTGTCGCAAACGCTGCTGCTCGCGAGCTATCCGCGCGAAAAGGCGCCGATGGCGCTCTCCATGTGGTCGATGACCACGCTGATCGCGCCCGTCGCCGGTCCGGTGCTCGGCGGCTGGATCTCGGACAACATTTCGTGGCCGTGGATCTTCTACGTGAACATCCCGGTGGGCATCGCGGCGGCCATTGCAACATTCGCGATCTTCCGCGACCGCGACTCGGCGATCCGCAAGGCGCCCATCGACAGCGTGGGTCTCGGGCTGCTCGTGATCTGGGTCGGCTCGCTGCAGATCATGCTCGACAAGGGCAAGGATCTCGACTGGTTCAACTCGACGACGATCGTCGTGCTCGCGCTGATCGCGGTGATCTCGTTCGCGTTCTTCATCGTGTGGGAGCTGACGGCGGAGCATCCGGTCGTCGATCTTTCGCTCTTCGAACTGCGTAATTTCACGGGCGGGACGATCGCGCTGTCGATCGGCTACGGACTCTACTTCGGCAATCTCGTGCTGCTGCCGTTGTGGCTGCAGACGGATATCGGCTATACGGCAACGAACGCCGGTCTCGTGATGGCGCCCGTCGGTCTCTTCGCAATCCTGCTTTCGCCGATCACGGGCAAGTTCCTGCCGCGCACCGACCCGCGCTATATCGCGACGGCCGCGTTCCTCGTGTTCGCGCTGTGCTTCTGGATGCGCTCGCGCTATACGACCGGCGTCGATACGTGGGCGCTCACGGTGCCGACGCTGATTCAGGGTATCGGCATGGCGGGCTTCTTCATTCCGCTCGTGTCGATCACGCTGTCGGGTTTGCCGGGGCATCGCATTCCAGCGGCGTCGGGGCTGTCGAACTTCGTGCGGATCATGTGCGGCGGCATCGGCACGTCGATCTTCTCGACGGCGTGGGAACATCGTTCGATCGTGCATCACGCGCAACTGGTCGAAGGTGCGAATTCGTATAACCCCGTGTTCGCGAACTCGATGCAGCAGATGCACGCGCTTGGCTACTCGCAGGAGCAGACCTACGGCCTGTACAACAGCATGGCCACCCAGCAGGCCGCGCAGCTCGGCGTGAACGACATGTTCTATATCTCGGCGGGGATTTTCGTCGCGCTGATCGTGCTGATCTGGATCACGCGGCCCGAGCGTTCTGGCAGCGGGGATTCCGCGGCGGCGGCTTCGGCGGCACATTGATCGCTCACTGCGCCTCGCCTTCGTCGGTATCGGCGTTGGCTTCGTGATCCATGGCCGTCGCAGCGAGTGTCCTTGCCTGCTCACCGCCCGATTCCTTGCGTTCGCTGTAACGATCCGTGAGGTAGTCGGAACGGTCGCGAATCAGCAGCGTGAACTTCACGAGTTCCTCCATCACATCGACGACGCGATCGTAGTAGGACGAAGGCCTCATTCGTCCTGCCTCGTCGAACTCCTGCCAGGCCTTGGCGACCGATGACTGATTGGGAATGGTCACCATGCGCATCCAGCGGCCGAGCACCCGCAACGCATTCACCGCATTGAAAGACTGCGAACCGCCGCAAACCTGCATGACCGCGAGCGTGCGGCCTTGCGTCGGCCGAATGCCCGCAGACTCCAATGGCAGCCAGTCGATCTGATTCTTGAACACGGCGGTGAGCGTGCCGTGCCGCTCCGGACTGCACCACACTTGCCCTTCGGACCACTCGGAGAGCTTGCGCAGTTCGACGACCTTCGGATGATCGGCCGGCACGCTATCGACCATCGGCAGGCCGGAGGGATCGAAGACGCGCGTTTCGGCCCCGAACGTTTGCAGCAGGCGTTCGGCTTCGTGCGTGAGCAGGCGACTGTAGGACGTCGGTCGCAGCGACCCGTACAGCAACAAGATGCGCGGCGCGTGCGTGGAGACCCATCGAGGGCGCAACTTCTCGTTGTCCGGGATGTCAGTGTGGGCGGCGCACAGGTTCGGGAGATCTGAAAACATGTCTTTGATAATCGATCAAGTGGCTTCGTACCAGCGTCGAGAGCGATTGACGACGCCCACCACCAGCAGCATGACGGGCACCTCGATGAGCACGCCGACGACCGTGGCGAGTGCCGCGCCCGAGTGAAAGCCGAAGAGGCTGACGGCGGTGGCAACGGCCAGTTCGAAGAAGTTGCTTGCGCCGATCAGACTCGACGGTCCGGCGACACAATGCGCGACGCCGAGGCGGCGATTGAGCAGATAGGCGAGGCCCGAGTTGAAGAACACCTGAATCAGGATCGGCACGGCCAGCATCGCGATGACGAGCGGCTCCCGCACGATCGCTTCGCCCTGAAAACCGAACAGCAGCACGAGCGTCGCGAGCAGCGCCGCGATCGACCACGGACCCAGGCGGGCGACCGTGTGCCGGAAGTGCGCTTCACTGCGTGCCAGCAAGCGCTTGCGCAGCCATTGTGCAAGCAGTACCGGAATGACGATGTACAGGCCAACCGAGGCGATCAGCGTTCCCCAGGGCACCGTGATCGAAGAAAGCCCGAGCAGCAGCGCGACCAGCGGTGCGAAGGCAACGACCATGATCGCGTCGTTGAGCGCCACCTGCGAGAGCGTGAAATAAGGATCGCCCTTGCACAGTTGCGACCACACGAAAACCATGGCCGTGCAAGGCGCGGCCGCCAGCAGAATCAGGCCCGCGATGTAGCTGTCGAGCTGGTCGGCAGGCAGCCAGCCGACGAAGAGGTGGCGCACGAAGATCCATCCGAGCAAGGCCATCGAAAACGGCTTGGCGAGCCAGTTCACGAATAAGGTCACGCCGATGCCCCGCCAGTGACGGCCGACTTGCGCGAGCGCGGCAAAGTCGATCTTGACCAGCATCGGGATGATCATCACCCAGATCAACACGCCGACGGGAAGATTGACCTGCGAGACTTCCATGCTGCCGAGCGCGCGAAAGAATCCCGGAAAGCGTTGCCCGAGCCCGATGCCCGCGACGATGCACAGCGCCACCCACAGTGTCAGGTAGCGCTCGAAAAAGCCGATGGACGGCTCGGTGTGACTGCGTGGCGTGTCGGTCGTGCTCATCGGTTTTTCGACGGGTTGCTTCTCGGTCTGCATGGCGCTGCGCTTCACGCCGAATCGCCGCAGCAGTTCGACGGCTTGCCGAGCTCGCATGGCGCGCCCGCGCAACAGTTTTCGGTCAGAAAACCGATCAGGCTGCTCATGGCCCCGAAGTTCGCCGTGTAAAAAACATAGCGCCCCTCCTGACGCGCGGTGACGAGTTCCGCGTGCGACAGATCCTTGAGGTGGAATGACAGGCTCGATGGTGCAAGGCCAACCTGCTGAGCGATCTCGCCGGCGGCCATGCCTTCTGGGCCGGCCACGACGAGCGCTCGAAACACCGCGAGTCGGGATTCATGAGCGAGCGCGCCGAGCGCGCGTACGACGAGGTTCGAGTCCATGTTCGCAACGTTAGCGTAGATGATTCGACATTTCAACAAATATCGAAACATCAATCGCGTTTCACAATGGAACAGACGAGAGACATATCTCTCGCCTTCTCTACACAGCCTGAATCATTGCGCCGTGACGACCAGTCTTTCCGGCGCCAGCACGCCCTCTCCGGCTTTCGCCACGCCCAGCAGGCGGCCGTCATTTTGCGCATAAACCCGCACGCGGCCTTCGTCGAGCCGCGTCGTCGCGACATCCGCGAGACGAAGGCGCTGGCCGTGGAGGAAGCGTCTCGCCGCTTCTTCGTCGAGACGGATTTCGGGAAACGTGGATAACAGCGCGTCCACCGGTTGCAGACGTTCGTCGCGCTCGGCTTCGCTCAGGATCGCCAGCTCATCGAGCGTCACGGCATGGTCGACCGTCAGTGCGCCGACGCCCGTGCGCCGCAACGCCGTCAGATGCGCGCCGCAACCGAGCACCTCGCCGATGTCCTCGGCAAGCGTGCGCACATAGGTGCCCTTGCTGCACGTCACGCGAAACGTCACGAGCGGCAATGCGCACGCGATCAACTGCAATGCGTGGATCGTCACCGGCCGGCCTTCGCGCTCGACGGTCTGCCCGGCGCGCGCGTATTCGTAGAGCGGTTTGCCGTCGCGCTTCAAGGCCGAGTACATCGGCGGCACTTGCACGATGTCGCCGAGAAACTTCGTCATCGCGTCGCTAACTGCCGCTTCGTCGCACGTCACGTCGCGCGTGTCGATGGCTTCGCCTTCGGCATCGCCGGTCGTCGTGCGGATGCCCAAACGCATCGTCGCTTCGTAGGTCTTGTCGGCGTCGAGCAGGTCTTGCGAGAACTTCGTCGCTTCGCCAAAGCACAACGGCAGCAAACCGGTCGCGAGCGGATCGAGCGTGCCGGTGTGGCCCGCCTTCTTCGCGAGATAGATGCGCTTCACCTTGATGAGCGCATCGTTGCTCGACAGCCCGAGCGGTTTGTCGAGCAGCAACACGCCGTCGAGCGCGCGGCGCGGAATCTTCGGACCGCCTTTCACTTATGCGCCTTCCTGATCGTCTTCAGCGTCTTTCGCGCGCGTCGCGTTCGCTTCGTCGATGAGGCGCGACATCTCGACGGCCTTTTCGATCGTCTGGTCGTAGTGGAAATGCAGCGTCGGCACCGTGTGAATGTGCAGGCGCTTGAACAGCAGATTGTGCAGATGACCCGCCGCGTGATTCAGCCCTTGCTCGGTCGCCTTCGGATCGCCTGTCAGCGTCGTGAAGTAGACCTTCGCGTGGGCGTAATCGGGCGTGAGTTCGACGCTCTGAATCGTCACGAGGCCGATGCGCGGGTCTTTCACCTCGCGCATCAGCTCCGAGAGATCGCGCTGGATCTGATCCGCAATCTGCACGTTGCGGTTGGTGGATGTCTTTCTTTTAGCCATGATGTCGTTCCGTTTTCTTAGCCGCCGCCGCTTCAAATGAAAAGGGCGGAGCGAGCCGCCAGGCCCACCCCGCCCTTTTCTCAGCGGCTAGCGCATTACAGCGTGCGCGCCACTTCCGTCACTTCGAAGACTTCGAACTGATCGCCTTCGACGATGTCGCTGAAGTTCTTGATCGACATACCGCACTCGAAGCCCTGACGCACTTCCTTGACGTCGTCCTTGAAGCGCTTGAGCGAATCGAGTTCGCCGGTGTGGATCACGACGTTGTTGCGGATCACGCGCACCGACGAGGAACGCTTGACCACGCCGTCCGTGACCATACAACCCGCGATCAGGCCGACCTTCGGCACGCGGATGACCTGACGCACCTCGACCGTGCCCGTCACCGTCTCGCGCTTCTCCGGCGCGAGCATGCCGGACATCGCCGCCTTCACTTCATCCACTGCGTCATAGATGATGTTGTAGTAGCGGATATCGATGCCGTTCGCCTCGGCCACCTTGCGCGCCTGTGCATCCGCACGCGTGTTGAAGCCGATGATGACCGCCTTCGAAGCGGTTGCCAGGTTGACGTCCGATTCGCTGATCGCGCCGACCGCGCTGTGCACGATCTGCACGCGCACTTCGTTGGTCGAGAGCTTCTGGAGCGATTGCACCAGCGCTTCCTGCGAGCCCTGCACGTCCGCCTTGACGATGAGCGGCAGGTTCTGCACTTCGCCTTCGCCCATTTGCTCGAGCATGTTTTCGAGCTTCGCGGCCTGCTGCTTCGCGAGCTTGACGTCGCGGAACTTGCCCTGACGGAACAGCGCGATTTCGCGCGCCTTGCGCTCGTCCGGCAGCACGATGACTTCCTCGCCCGCGGCCGGCACTTCCGACAGACCCTGGATTTCCACCGGGATCGACGGACCCGCCGACTTGGTCGACTTGCCGGTTTCGTCCAGCATGGCGCGCACGCGGCCATAAGCGCTGCCCGCCAGCACGACATCGCCGCGGTTCAGCGTGCCCGACTGCACCAGAATGGTCGCGACCGGGCCCTTGCCCTTGTCGAGCTTGGCTTCGATCACGAGACCCTTCGCGGCCGCTTCGACCGGCGCGGTCAGTTCCATCACTTCTGCTTGCAGCGACACGTTTTCCAGCAGATCGTCGATGCCCTTGCCGGTTTTCGCCGACACTTCGAGGAACGGCGAATCGCCGCCGTACTCTTCCGGCACCACGCCTTCCGCGACGAGTTCCTGCTTCACGCGGTCGGGATTGGCGTCCGGCTTGTCGATCTTGTTGATCGCGACGACGATCGGCACGCCGCCCGCCTTCGCGTGAGCGATCGCTTCCTTCGTCTGCGGCATCACGCCGTCATCGGCTGCAACGACCAGAATGACGATGTCGGTTGCCTTCGCACCGCGCGCACGCATCGCCGTAAAGGCTTCGTGACCCGGCGTGTCGAGGAAGGTGATGACGCCGCGCGGCGTTTCGACGTGGTAAGCGCCGATATGCTGCGTGATGCCGCCCGCTTCGCCCGCCGCCACTTTCGCGCGACGGATGTAGTCGAGCAGCGAAGTCTTGCCGTGGTCGACGTGACCCATCACCGTAACGACCGGCGGACGCGGCAGCTTTTCCGCCGTGTCTTCGGTAGCTTCGCCTTCGATCAGCAACGCTTCCGGATCGTCCAGCTTCGCCGCGACCGCGCGATGGCCCAGTTCTTCGACGACGATCATCGCCGTTTCCTGGTCCAGCACCTGATTGATCGTGACCATCTGGCCGAGCTTCATCATCACCTTGATGACTTCCGAAGCCTTCACCGACATCTTGTGCGCGAGGTCCGCCACCGAAATGGTTTCCGGCACGTGGATTTCGCGGATGATCGGCTCGGTCGGCGCCTGGAACGACGTCTGTTCCTGATGCTTGCCGCGTCCCTTCGGACCGCCGCGCCAGCCGCGATCGACGCCGCCGCTGGAGTCGCCGCGCGTCTTGATGCCACGGCGCTTCGATGCGTCGTCCTGCGACCAGCCGCCCTTGCCGCCGGCCTTCTTCTTGTCGCCAGCGCCTGCCGGAGCCGTCGATGCGGGCGCTGGCGCGCCGCCAGCCGCCGGCTTCTTCGCAGCGGGACGCGCAGCCTGCGCGCCTTCCGGCTTCGCGGGCTTGTGCAGCGTGCCCTTCGCTTCGGCTGCCTTCGCTTCCGCCGGCTTCGCAGCGGCAGGCGCGGGTTCCGGCGCCTTGACCTGCGCCTTGCGCGGCGTGTTCATCATTTCGCGGATCGCGCGCGCTTCCGCTTCCGCGGCCGCACGGCGCTTCGCGATGGCTTCCTGTTCCAGACGCGTCTTTTCGGCGGCGGCCTTCGCTTCCTCTTCCGCCTTCTTCGCGGCTTCGCGCTGCGCGGCGCGCTCGCTCGCGGCCTTTTCTTCCGCGGCCTTCTCGGCCTTGGCGGCGGCTTCGCGTTGTGCGTCTTCCGCTTGCTTGTCGGCCTGCTTGTCCGCTTGCTTATCGGCCGGCTTCGCTTCCGCCGCCGGCTGGGTGCGCGCTTCCTGACGCGCGGCCTGCGCCGCACGCGAGATTTCCGCTGCCTGAGCCGCAGCCGCAGCACGGCGCGCCGCCTCTTCTTCCTGCTTCTTGCGCTCGGCTTCCGCCGCTTCCTCGCGGGCGCGGCGTTCGGCTTCCTCGCGTTCGAGTTGCGCCTGGCGCTCCTTCAGCTCGCGCTCTTCGCGCTCGAGCTGCTCGGCGGCGTGGCGCGCTTCTTCTTCGCGGCGCTGCAGTTCGGCTTCGTCGACTTCCGGCTCTTCGACGTGATTCGCCGCCGCTTCGGTCTGCTCCAGACCGGCTTCGTCACGTTTCACGAAAACACGCTTCTTGCGCACCTCGACCTGAATGGTGCGAGCTTTACCCGTTGCGTCGGATTGCTTGATTTCCGACGTATGCCGGCGGGTCAAAGTGATCTTGCGCTTGTCGGCGTCGGCGGAACCGTGCGACTTGCGCAAATGATCGAGCAGACGCGCCTTGTCCGTCTCGGACAGGTCGTCGTTCGCGCTCGCTTTCTGGACGCCAGCCGCCTGCAACTGCTCGAGCAGGACGCCCGCAGGCATTTTGAGTTCCGCGGCAAATTGGGCTACGTTGTTACTCGCCATTCATTCCTCTTGATGCAAGGACATACCCTTGCGGTTAGATCGGGGTCACGCGGCCGAACTGGCCGCCAAATTTCAGTGCGCCATGGTCATTTCTCACTGGAACCAGTGTTCACGTGCTTTCATGATCAACGCCTTAGCGGCATCCTCTTCCATACCGGTCATTTCGACCAGTTCATCTACAGCCAGCTCCGCGAGGTCGTCGCGGGTCTGAATCTGGTGCTCCGCGAGCTTGGCCAGCAGCTCGTTGTCCATGCCGTCGAGACTCTTCAGATCGAGCGCGACGCCTTCGACTTTCTCTTCGTTGGCGATGGCCATCGTAAGCAGCGCGTCACGCGAGCGATTACGCAGCTCGTGCACGGTGTCTTCGTCGAAGGCTTCGATTTCGAGCATTTCGTTGAGCGGCACGTAGGCGATCTCTTCGAGGCTCGTGAAGCCTTCGTCGATCAGGATGTCGGCGACTTCCTCGTCCACATCCAGACGCGCCATGAACAGCTCGCGCAACTTGCCACGCTCTTCGTTCTGTTTCAACGCCGATTCGTCCGGCGTCATGATATTGATTTGCCAGCCCGTGAGCTCGCTGGCGAGCCTGACGTTCTGGCCGGCGCGGCCGATGGCGACCGCGAGTTCGTTCTCGTCCACGACGACGTCCATCGCGTGCTTTTCTTCATCGACGACGATGGACTGGACGGCTGCCGGCGCAAGGGCGCCGATCACGAACTGCGCGGGATCTTCCGACCATAGCACGATGTCGACGTTCTCGCCACCGAGCTCATTGCGCACGGCCTGCACGCGCGAACCGCGGATGCCGACGCAGGTGCCGATCGGGTCGATCCGCTTGTCGTAGGCGATCACCCCGATTTTCGCACGCACGCCGGGATCGCGCGCGGCGGCCTTGATTTCGAGCAGGCCCTGTTCGATTTCCGGCACTTCGAGTTCGAAGAGCTTCATCAGGAACTCGGGCGCGGTGCGCGAGAGCTCGATCTGCGGACCGCGCGCGGTGCGGTCGACCTTCGCGATGTACGCGCGCACGCGGTCGCCCACGCGCAGGTTTTCCTTCGGAATCAGCTGATCGCGGCGCAGCAGCGCTTCCACGCGGCCCGATTCGACGATGAAGTTGCCCTTGTCCAGGCGCTTCACCGAGCCGGTCATGATCTTTTCGCCGCGCTCGAGGAAGTCGTTCAGGATCTGCTCGCGCTCGGCGTCGCGCACCTTCTGCAGAATGACCTGCTTGGCGGCCTGCGCGCCGATGCGGCCAAATTCGATCGACGGAATCGGCTCTTCGATGAAGTCGTCGATTTGCGCGTCCGGCTTCTGCTCTTTCGCTTCGAACAGCAGGATTTCCTGATCCGGCTCCTGCAGGCCGGCCTCGTCCGGCACCACGCGCCAGCGGCGGAAAGTTTCGTGCTCGCCGCTTTCACGGTCGATCGCGACGCGGATATCCACGTCTTCCTCGAAGAGCTTCTTCGTAGCGGAAGCAAGCGCAGCTTCCAGGGCTGCGTACACGACGTCCTTGTTGACGTTCTTTTCGCGTGCCAGCGCATCCGCCAGCATCAGTACTTCGCGACTCATTGTTTGCGGCTCCTAAAGTCAACCTTGGGGACGAGACGAGCTTTATCGAGGTCCGCGAGCGTGAAATCGAGCATCGCGGCGCCGTCCTTCCCTTCAAATTCCAATCCGATCTTGTCGCCTTCGGGGGCGTGCAGGATGCCGCGGAACGATTTGCGTCCGTCCAGCGGCTTTTTCAATGTAATGGAGACTTCGCTTCCCGCGAAGCGCTCGAAATCGGCGAGCTTCTTGAGCGGGCGGTCGAGCCCCGGCGACGAAACCTCGAGCCGGTCGTAGTCGATGTTCTCGACTTCGAGCAGGTATTGGAGCTGGCGCGTGACCTTCTCGCAGTCTTCGATGGCGATACCGGCCGGCTGGTCGATATACACACGCAACATGCCGCCTCCCGAACGCTCGAGATCGACAAGCTCGTAGCCCAGGCCCGAGACCGTGGTTTCTATCAATTCCGTCAGTTGCACAGTAACTCCAAGGTGTTCGCGCGCTCCACGCCGAAAACACCTGCGGGCGAGCGCCTCTCATGCGGGCGCGCACCCCTCTCTCCCGAGATGCCGAACCGAAAAGCCAAAAAAAAATGGGCGCAACGCCCATCTTTTTCAACCGAGATCGCACTCAGGGCAGAAAGAAAACTACGTGCCCAGCGACTTCATGATTTTAGCCATTTTTCAGGATAAACGCAAACGTAAAGCGCGCTTTCGAGCGTGTTGAAGCCCGTTTCGCGCCAATTCCGCCTGCGTGGTCCCCGAACCGAAGCGCACGATTTTGCACCGCCGAAAGCGCGGCCGGGCGGAATGCTTTGCCCAAACACTGCTTCACGGCAGCTTTTTTGCACTTCGTTACGCTTCCCGTTCGCTCAACGACCGCGCGAGCGATTACGCGCGCCGCGCCCGGCGCCGGCCTTGCCCTGCCCCGTGCCTTGCTGCGCGCCGCCCTGACGATTGCCGCGCTGCGCGTTGCCGCCGGCCGTGCGCTTGCCCGCGCCGCCGCCCATGCCCTGCGGCGCGCCTTGCGGGCGGGCGCCGCGCGGGGCCGGACGGGCGCCATTCGCACGATTGCCGTTCGGTTCGTTGCCGATGCGGTTGCCGTTCGGTTCGCGTCCGCCGCGACGGCCCGTGCCGCCGGCATTGCCGGGACCCGCATTGCCGCCGCCAAAACCTCCCATGCCGCCCAGTCCGAAGCTGCCCGGCATGCCGCCGCCCGGTTGACCGCGCCGGCCGCCGCGTCCCGGCGTCTGCTGCGTCATGCGCGAATGCGAACTCAGCACCGGCTCGCGCGTGATGAAGCCCATCGACGTCTGCATCGGATCGGGTTGCACGCGCGGCGCGGCGCTGCGTCCGCCCTTCTCGGCCGTGGGCACTTTCAGCCCGACCGATTCCAGCAGGCTGCGCACCTGATTGTCTTCGAGCTCTTCCCAGCGGCCGCGCTTGAGTCCGCGCGGCAGGGCGATCGGACCGTGACGCGTGCGGATCAGCCGGCTCACCATGAGTCCCGCCGCTTCGAACATGCGGCGCACTTCGCGATTGCGGCCTTCCGCCAGCGCGACGTGATACCAGTGATTCGTGCCCTCGCCGCCGCCGTCCTGAATACGCAGGAAGTTTGCGGGACCGTCGTCGAGTTCGACGCCTTTCAGCAGCTTCTGCTTCATCGCTTCCGACAGCTGGCCGACCACGCGCACCGCGTATTCACGCTCGACGCTGTAGCGCGGATGCATGAAGCGGTTCGCCAGATCGCCCGACGTCGTGAGCAGCAGTAGGCCCTCGGTGTTGAAGTCGAGACGCCCGACCGCGAGCCACTTGGCCGTTTTCATCGACGGCAGCTTGTCGAACACGGACGGACGGCCTTCCGGGTCCGCGTGGCTGACGATCTCGCCCGTCGGCTTGTGATACAGCAGAATGCGCGGCGGCTTGCTCGCGAGCTTGCGCTTGAGCGGCTTGCCGTTGATGCGCACCTGGTCCGTCGGCATGATGCGCTGGCCGATGTGCGCCGGCTCGCCATTCACCGACACCCGCCCGGCGATGATCAGTTCTTCCATGTCGCGGCGCGAGCCCATGCCCGCGTCGGCGAGCACCTTGTGCAGCTTCGGCGCGTCCTCGTCCGGTTCCAGCACGCGCTTTTGCTGGGGCGCATTGCGGCCACGGCGCAGCATCGGCGCGCGCACGCCGCCCGAGCCGTTGTCGGCGTCGAAGGCGGGCGAGGTCACATAGGCGAAGACATCGTCGACGGCGGCGTGCGCGGCGCTCTCGACCGTCGCGGGGCCCGCGTCGTTGCGCTTGCCGCGCTTTTGCTGCGCGCCCTTGCGTTGTCCGCCTTCGCGGGGCGCGGGCGCGGCGACCTGCGCCACGGCTTCGTCGGGAGCACCGGCGCCGGCCTCAGCGGCGTCGGGGCGCGCGTTCTTGCGGCCACGCGGATTCGCGCCTTCGCTCTTGCGCGGCCGTGCGTTCGGGTCCTTGCGCGGCGTGCGCACCTGCGCGGCGACGACGCCATCGGGCGGCGTCTCGTTCACCGCGCCCGGAGCCGCGGGTTCGCCTTCGCCGCCCTTCGTCTTTGCGACAGCGCGTCGCCGCGCGATCAGGCTGCGCGGTCCGCGGCGCAGTCCGCGACGCGGACGGTCATCGCCCTCGCCGCCTTCCTCGGTGCGATCGGTGCGCGTGCGTTCGCCGGCGTCGGCCGACTCAGGGGCGTCCGCGGCGTGCACGGGGCGCGCGGATTCGGGCGAATCGCTGTCGTGGGAGTGTGTCAAAACAACCTCAAATGTCGAATCGCGCGCCCGTCGCGGGCGCGTCTAAAAATCCGCTGATCGCACCGGCTGGTCGTCTCGAAATGATCTTTATGGAGAGCCGGTTTGCGAAATCAGGGGCCATGCAATCTGCGTCAGGCGCGGCGCGCCCTCGGTTCTTCGGAGTCGTCGTCCAGTTCGTCGTCGTTCGATGGACTCGTGTCTTCCTGCTCTTCACGCGGCATCGGCATGGGCGCGGCCTGCGCCTCATGCACGTCGGGCGCATCTTGCGCGGCGCTCGACGGTTGCGCGTGAATCCCGGTAGGCAATGCGGCGCGCTCATCCTGCGCGTGCGCATGTTCCATTCCGGGCGTTTCCTGCGGTTCTTCTGTCTCTTCTTGGTCAGCGGCGATCACAACGGCCATGCTCGTACCGCGCTGATCGCTGTCGGGCGTCGCGGCTTCGGCCGGCGCAACCGCCTCGAGAGCGTTGACCTGCGCGGCGGCGTCGCGTTCCCCAACGGCCGGCGTTTCCTGCGGCTCGCTCGCCACGGGTTGCGCATCCCCCGCCACGCTGTCGGGGAATTCGATCGAATGCTGCGCGAGCAACGATGCTTCCAGTTGCGCCGACGGATTATCCAGCGCGGGCAACTCGTCGAGCGCGGTCAGTCCGAGGTCGTCGAGGAACTGCTTGGTCGTCGCGTAGAGCGCCGGGCGGCCCGGCACGTCGCGATGACCAATCACTTCGATCCAGCCACGGTCTTCGAGCTGCTTCACGACCTGCGTGTTGACCGTCACGCCGCGAATCTCTTCGATATCGCCCCGCGTTACCGGCTGCCGATACGCAATGATCGCCAGCGTTTCGAGTACGGCCCGCGAATACTTGGGCGGCTTCTCCGGATGCAGCCGGTCGAGATAGGTCCGCATCGCGGGCTTGCTCTGAAAGCGCCAGCCCGAAGCGAGCGCCACCAGTTCCACGCCGCGGCCCGACCAGTCGGCCTTGAGCGCTTCGAGCAGCGCGCGCACGGTATCCGCCGAAATGTCGTCGGCGAAGAGCTTGCGCAATTCATTCAGCCTGAGCGGTTCCTGCGCGCAGATCAAAGCAGTCTCGAGGACGATCTTCGCCTCTTGGGTATTCATGCAGCTTGAGTCAACCCTGTATGGTCAATGATTCAATTCAAAACGAGCTTGCGCGGGACCGAACGCAACCAAAATGGTGCGAACGATAAAACTGGACGCGGAGTTTCAAGACGCGCTCGCCCGATTGTAATCGGTCATATTGATTGGGAGCACGCACCGGGGAGAGGCGTATCGGGCGATCGGTGAGCGAATCGCGGGGCCATCCCAGCCGGACGAGGTGGCGCTTTCATAGGCGAAAGCGCGTGACTGAGCGCCATATTACGCAAAAACAACCGGGGCGTAAAGGTGATCGATTGATCACGCCCGGGCTCACTCGACGCCAGCTCCGCATGCCTGACGCCGAGCAGTGAGTTTCAGGCGGCGGCGCGCGACGCCAGGAAGCGCCGCAGACGCTCGACGCCAGCGTCGAGCCGCGCGGGGTCGCACGCGTAGCACCAGCGCACGAAGCCTTCGCCCTCCGGACCGAACGCGCTGCCCGGCGCGAGCCCGAGACCGACTTCGCGCACGAGCGCCTTGCACAGGTCGAGACTGTTTCGCGCTCCCGGCAGCGAAAAGAACACGTACATCGCGCCGTCGGGGGCGCGCACATCGACGCCGTCGATCGTCTGCAAGGCCTTCACGAGATGATCGCGACTCGCGCGCAGATCGGCGACGAGCGCCTCTGTGAAACGCCCGCCTTCCTCGACCGCGACGACGCCCGCCTGCTGCACGAACGACGGCGCGCACGAGGTGTTGTATTCGACGAGCTTGCCGAGATCGTCCATCAGCTGCGTCGGCGCGACGAGCCAGCCGAGCCGCCAGCCCGTCATGAGCCACGCCTTCGAAAACGAATTCACCGCGATCACGCGTTCGTCGCGCGCGGCGAGATCGAGAAAGGACGGCGCCGCCTGGCCGGGCGCGCCGTCGCCGTAATACAGGCGTTCGTAGACCTCATCGGCGACGATCCAGATGCCATGACGCCGGCAATGGTCGAGCACGATGCGCTGCTCGTCGCGCGTCATCGTCCAGCCGGTCGGGTTGTTCGGCGAGTTGATCATCAGCATGCGCGTGCCCGGCGTGAGTGCGGCGAGCAGGCGTTCGAGATCGAGCGTCCAGCCGCGCGGACCGTAGTCGAGCGCAACCGTGTCGACGCTCGCGCCCAGAATCTTCGGGATCTCGACGAGGTTCGGCCACAGCGGCGTCACCGCGACGACGCGATCGCCCGCGCCCGCGACGAGTTGCGCGGCCAGCATCAGCGCGTTCACGCCGGCGCTCGTCACGGCGATGTGCTCGCGCCCGGTCGGGCCGTGCAGCGCGCTCACGTAACGGGCAAGTGAATCGCGCAGCGGCGCGATGCCAAGATTGTGCGTGTAGAAGGTCGCACCGTCGGCGAGCGCGCGGCTGGCGGCATCGCGAATGAACTGCGGCGTCACGCGATCGGATTCGCCGAACCAGAAAGGCAGCACGTCCGCAATGCCGAAGCCCGCGTTCGCGACCTCGCGAATTTGCGACGGCCGCAGCGCGCGCACGGCGTCGCGCGCATTCGGCGCACCCGCTCCGTGGGCACCCGCCAGTTGGCTCAGTTCGCTGATCACCGCCCCTTCCGATTCACTCATCGCCGGCCCCGTCGACTTGTCTAAAAAATGAAGTCTAACGCGCGCGCCATCTTTTCGAGATGTGAAGACGCGTCATTCGAGGTCTTCCGCACGTCTCGGCAATGACGCGATCAGCGACCAGACGGACTCCGCCGCGGGCGAGAGCGAGCGATCCCGCCGCCGCACGAGCTCCACGGTGCGCTCGGCGCGCGGCTCGATCGGCAGCGCGACGAGGGACGATTCCGCCGGAAGCGGCAGCGCGAGCCACGGCAGAACGCTCACGCCGACACCCGCCTCGACGAGCCCGAACACCGTCGCCGAATGCCCGAGTTCCTGCACGACCTGCGCTTCGACGCCGTGCTCCTGCATCACGGCGTCGATGATCGGCCGGCTGCCGGACGCATGATCGAGCATCACGAGGCGCTCGCCGGCGAGCGCTTCCCACGGGACCGCCGTTTCGCGCCCGAGCGGGTGATCGCGCCGCGCCACGAGACAGAAGGAATCTGTCATCACGGGTTCGCCGTGCAATTCATCCGATGAAAACGGGCCGATCACGACGCCGAAATCGACCTCGCCGGATTTCACCTTGCGCAGGACATCGGATTGCACGTCGTCGCGCAGGCTCAGCGTCACCAGCGGAAATTGCCGCATGCAGGATGCAATGACGCGCGGCATCAGCCGGCAGGCCACCGTCGGGCTGGCCGCGACGATCACGCGTCCGCGCCGCTGCTGGCTCAGATCGCGCACTTCGCGCAGCGCTTCGTCGAGGTCGGCCAGAAGGCGCGATACGGTGCCGACGAGGTTCAGACCGACGTCGGTCAGTTGGACCTCGCGCGTGGTCCGGTCGATGAGCTTCAGGCCCATCTCGCCTTCCAGTTCGCGCACGCACCGGCTGACGGCCGACTGGGTGAGACCGATCTCGTCGCCTGCGCGACTGAAGCTGCGCAGCCTGGAGACTTCGATGAAGACGCGCAGTTGCCGCAACGTCACGTTAAAAGGCGCGTTCATTCGGAATGTTCATCAATGACACTGCTCTATGAGAAATCGTAACAGAGAAATGATCCGACTTGAGGCGCGAACGTACGTTTCGCTGCAGTGCAGCAGATTGCGGAAACGCACGTCAGATGGGCCTATTGCACTTGATTGGTGATTGTCCCGATTTCTTAATCAGTCTGTTTCGGGTCTGATACGGGCCATGCTGGCATCGCGTCAGCCTACTGCCATGCGGGTCTCCCGGATTTCGCGACATGCATGGCACGGTTCTCGCATTTCATTGCGCACAGAAGTCGGAGTCAAACGCGGTTACATCGAACAACGTCCGCCGCAACCGCTCCGGCCTTCCCTGGTATTCGTTCATCGGATTCCGACCAGAGTGCGCGGCGCGGGGCAGCGCACCGGGGTTAGCTTCGCTGAGGTGAGATATGGTGCTGTTCGACGATTTGAGAGATAACGAGTGGGCGCTGGTTGAGGCATTGTTTTGTGCCGAGCCGGCCCGTAGCGAACGGCGTGGACGTCCGCGCGTCGAGGCGCGCGCCGTGGTCAACGCGGTTCTGTGGGTATTGTCGACGGGCGAAGGCTGGTCGAAACTGCCCGGGCGGTATCCTTCGCCCCCGACCTGCCGCCGTCGCTTCGACGAATGGCAGGCGGACGGCACGCTGGCCGAGATCGTGAAGCGCCTTTCCAGCAACGGCCGCGAGGTGTCGCTGCGCGGGCGCATCGGATCGAGCGCTGCGAAGCCGCCTGCGCCGCCGAGCCGCGACCGCCTGCGTGGCGCTTTCTGGACCAACCCGGAATCCTGGCGCGCGCCGGCCAAGATGGCCTGAGCGATTTCGCTTGCAGCACCGAGGCCGGCGCTCGCCGGCTTCGCTCGACATGTCAGTTCTCGTGCGGGCCGCGGCCCGCGCGCCTCTCCACTTATTCCGCTCGACGCGCCCGGTCACGCTTTAACACAGCGGCGCGCCGCGCGTCCGGCACGAAACAACTCTTTACCATTCCTTACAGCGCTTTGGCGGCTCGAAGCTTAGCGTGGTGGTGATCGAACAAGCCTCACAAAGGCTTCGAGGATTTCGCCATGAAGGCATCGACTCTGCTCGTCAATGGCGCTCTTGCCGCACTCACGAGCACCGCGGCGATGAGCCAGGCCCAGCCGCCGCCTCCGGCATCCGATTTTCATGTGAGCACGAAGGCGTCGATGGCCGCTTCGCAGAATGCCGGCCGCACGCGCGATGCGTCGCCACCCGCGCCGCGCGGCGATCTGCGTGGCGACATCGCGAGTAATGTGCGCGCTCGCCCCGATTCGGATCGCGACGGGCGTTCCCGGCATCATTAAGCGCGTAGCGCGAGGTGGTTGCGCACTTGCGCGGAACCACTGCGGCGCATGTCAGTCACACCCTATGCCATGAGCACAGCGTGGCAACAGTGAGATCCGGTCTGCCCGTGTCCTTCGCGATACGGGCATTTTTTTGCTGGCTAGCGTAGGCCGATCGTCGGCGTCTTTCATACGGCGACAAGGCCCCCTCGACCCATGCGTCGACCGTCGACCGCACCCGGCAGTATCAGACGCGCGCCTCCAGAACCGCTTCCTGACCGCCAAAGGTGTAACGTTCCGAGCGGCGCAAATCCCAGTCGGTGGAGCGCTCGTCGCGGGAGAGCCGCGAGAATTCCTGCTTGCCGCGATCGGTGACGACCGCGATATCGACCGGCGCATGGAATCCGGGCGCGGGAGCCACGGTGCGTTGCCGGGCGAGTTCGAGCAGTCCGAGCGCGCGCAGAAGATCGAAAACGTTGGGGCGTTTCGCCCAGGGAACCTGACGATACTGCGCTCGGCGAAGTGCTTCGAGTACAACTTCGTTGGAATACGTGGTCATCTCGTTCTTTCTTCCTGTGCAGCCATGACGACGCTCGTGACGGTCGCAAGACGGTCCGCGACGTCGACTAAACGCGGCGCGCCGAATTTCGTCTGCCAGGTGAATTCATGCAGTCGAATGTTTGGCCGCCGCTTGCGTTAGGTGCTGCTTTCTATTACAAGCCCCCGTTGACAGCGCGCTGATCACGCGCTTTGCTGCGACACCCCGCCGATGCGTTCCGAAGCACGCGATGACGGAACGAATTGCCCTAAAACCAATACGTTACCCCAATCAAATTGGTTTCATTCACTTTATTGCTGCTTTTTTTTGCACTATTCGCGCTGTGGCGACGCCGCCGCATGCAAATCGCCATCGTCGTGGCGGCGCTTGTGTGGGCCATCGGCTCGGGGTGGTTCGCCAATCCTCTGCTCGATCTCGCCCAGCTCGGCTATCGTTACACGGACACGCCGACGTTCGCGCCGAAGACGACAATCGTGCTGATGGGCGCCGGCACCAGCCGCCGCGCGTCGGGCCTCGTTCCGAAGTCCGATGCGATGCCGCGCATCGCGGCCGTGGCGACGCTTTATCGGCAGTGCCGCGAAACCGGCGCGTCCTGCAAGGTGATCCTGAGCGGCGGGGATCCGCAGGATCACGGGCAAGCCGAAGCCGACAATTACGCGCCCTACGTGCTCGCGCTGGGCGTGCCTTCAGGGGATCTCGTGCGCGAGAACCAGAGCCTCAACACGTACGAAAACGCACGTAACGTGGCGAACATTCTGGGCCCTTCACATGACAATCGTTTGATCCTCGTCACATCCGCCTATCACATGCGGCGCTCGGTGCGCGCTTTCGAGGCGTTCGGCTATGCGCCCGTGCCCTATGTCTCGGATGTGCGGCATTACGGCGTCACGCTCTTGCCGCATAGGTGGGGCTTCTCGAACAGCGAACTCGCCTTGCACGAACTCGTCGGACTCGCGCGTTTCGACGTGTATCGCTGGCTGCATCTCTATTGAAGCAGTTGTGACCGGACACCCGCAATAGTAAGCAGTCTGAAATAACTGGAGCTTTGCGCATCATCATGAACTGCTAGCTGCAAATGAACGCGCGACACACCGATGCCCGATTCCGGGCTTATGATTGAGATTGTCTGACCGTCGAGTGCGGCGTCCGCGCCGACGGCTCGCGCTGCAGCGGGAGCGTTTTTTGCTCAGACTGACACCGTCGTTCCACCGGATCGGACAGGCGATTCCCGGGTTCAACTGCTATTAGGAGGTAAAAATGAAGAAAGTGTCCCTGGCTGTTCTGTTGTCCCTTGGCGTGGTCGCATCGGGCGCATTTGCCCAGAGCGATCAAGGCGTGACGATGAGCACCGATCCTTCGAAGATCGCTGACATCGAATCGCGCGCGCAGACTTTGCAATCGCAGCAGGACAACATGCAAAACACGCGCACGCAGACGCCTTCACACAAATCGACGCATCACAAGAAGTCGCACAGCAAGCCGATGTCCAGCTCCGGCCAATAACGCCGGGCTCGATATAGCGGCTTTACTTGCTCGGGCGCGGGGCCAATCACGCCGCCCTGGAGTCGACACACCGGCTTCAGGGCGGCGCGAGCATTTTCACTCGCCGCACGCGGCCGTTACGCTCGCGTCGCGCGATGCGTGACCCAGTCGCCACTCTCGATGCGCGGCAAACCTGAGACCGCCGAGGCCGCGACCGGATAAATCAGGCAGTCGATCCTGTCTTTCGTCCCCTCCACATCCACTTCGACATGCAGACGATGCGCGCGGAATAACCCCTCCACGCCCGGATACACGTCCTCGATTTCATCCAGCACGGGCACGAGCGCATCCTCGATCCGATACACATCGCCGCGAATCGGTGCGCCCTCCTCGTCGATCACAAGTCCCGGATACGTGCCGAAGTCGAAGAGCCGCCCCCGGACGTGCGCCGCGCCGATGCATTCGGGCGTTGCAATCGCGTGCCGCTCGGCCGCGCGGCTGATATCGTTGACTTCGCCCGCTCGCAGCGTGCCGTAGACAAAAACGTATTGCATCGGGAATCGCGCTCCTGTTATCCGAAAGTTGACCAATGGCATTATGCGCTGCACTTTCGGCTAACATCGGGCGTGAAACACATCATCCGAGCGAACATGCCTACGTTTGTCGAAGCGAGATCGTCGAGCGAAGAAGTCGAACATCTCGACATCCCCATCGAGCATTCGCCGACGCTCGATCATCCGATTCGCGTGCGCTCGCGGCCGGTTCCCTACGGCGTGCGCATTGCGCTGCATACGCACCCGTGGGCGCAGGTCGCCTATACGTCGCGCGGCGTGCTGCGCGTCGCGACCGTCGATTCGACATGGATGGTGCCGCCCTCGCGCGCGATCTGGGTACCGCCCAACGTGACGCATGAGGTCGTGATCGTCGAGGACGCGTATCTTCGCACGCTGTATGTCGATGCCAGCGTCGTGCCGGCCGGGCTCGGCGCGTGCCGGGTCGTCGAGGTGTCGCCGCTCCTGCGCGAGGTGATCGCCGCGCTCGACGAAGAGTCGATCTCCCGGCAGCGCGAACGGCTGCTTGGCACGCTCGCGCTCGATGAGATCATCCGTTCGCAGCCGCTGCCGCTCTCCGTGCCGATGCCCAACGAGAAGCGCCTGCGCGCGCTGTGTAATGCCGTCCTCGCCGATCCATCGCACTCGGATCTCGAACGATGGTCCTCGGAAGCCGGCGCAAGCACGCGCACGATCGCGCGGCTCTTTCGGCGTGAACTGGGCGTGAGCTTTTCGCAATGGCGTCAGCAGGCCGTGCTCGCGCGCGCAATTCCCCTGTTGAGTCAGGGGCGCCCGCTCGCGCAAGTGGCGCGCGAACTGGGCTATCAGAGCCAGAGCGCCTTCTCCGCGATGTTCCGCCGTGCGTTCGGTGAAAGCCCGCGCGCCTTTTTCGCGCGTGACGGCGGCGACAATCGTGATGGACGTGAAGAACGCGATACGGACGGCGCCTAGCACACGCCCGACGCGCTTCCATCAGATGCGCCGGACCATGTGACGGATCGCGCCGAGTTGCGCGAGGCGCGGCCCGGCCGGCCGGTAGCCGAGACGTATGTAGAGACGCGCCGCCGGGTTATCGACGAACACGCGCAACTGACACTCGGCGAGGCCGCGCGCCCTCGCCCAGCGATGCGCGGTGTTGAGCAGGAATGTGCCCGCCCCGCGCCCTCGATATCCCTGCGCGATCTGCACGTCGCGGATATGCAGCGAATTGTCTTCCTCGGTCACACGCATGACGCCGATCGGCATGCCGTCGGCCTGCAGGATGAAGTTCTCGGATTCGCGCCAGCTGGAAAGAAAGAGATCGCCGCGCCAGACGAGGTTGTGACGCCGGTAATAGCCGACCATGTTGTCGTGCGTGAGCGCTTCGGCGAAGGCGAAGTCCGCCATGGTCGCCTGGCGCAGTTGGTAGAGCGAGAGGTCTTCGGTCGGGTCGAGCATCGCACGGGCACGCGAACAAGTGCCTAAACACTAAGGCAGCGCGCGCGGGCTTGCAATGGGCTTATTGCCGTCGAGTGCGGATGGAACGTGTACGAAAGGGCGTTCGCCCGATTGACGGCGAGCGCGCCGGGAATGAAATGGCCAAAAAAAATCCAGCCCGAAGGCTGGATTTTTCTACGACTTTGGCGGAGCGGACGGGACTCGAACCCGCGACCCCCGGCGTGACAGGCCGGTATTCTAACCAACTGAACTACCGCTCCACTTCTTTTCATCGGATCGCAGTGTCGCCCGCGAACCTTGCAGCGCTTCTACTAGCAGCCGCCGATGTTCTGGCGTCCCCTAGGGGATTCGAACCCCTGTACTCACCGTGAAAGGGTGATGTCCTAGGCCTCTAGACGAAGGGGACTTCAACTTCTACTCACCTGCAACCAAGCCGCGGCGAAAAAAAACCGGCTCTCATTAGCCGGAGTGTTCCTGCTCGCAATCTTAGTACAACTGTTGGCGGAGCGGACGGGGCTCGAACCCGCGACCCCCGGCGTGACAGGCCGGTATTCTAACCAACTGAACTACCGCTCCACTTCTTTCCATCTGTTCGCGATGTCACTTGCGAACTTGCAGCGCTTTTCTAGCAGCCGCCGATGTTCTGGCGTCCCCTAGGGGATTCGAACCCCTGTACTCACCGTGAAAGGGTGATGTCCTAGGCCTCTAGACGAAGGGGACAGAAACTTGTGAATCTGTCTTTTACTACTGCTTCGCGTATCTGCCGACTTACTTGCCGCCGATCAGCGAAGACCGAAATTCTATACAACTTTGTGTTACTTGTGAAGTATTTTTTGCGGCTTCCGATCTTCCGGAGAAGATCTTCGCGCTACTTCAACTGTTCTTTGGTGGAGGTAAGCGGGATCGAACCGCTGACCTCTTGCATGCCATGCAAGCGCTCTCCCAGCTGAGCTATACCCCCTTGCAGAACAGAAACGAGATTGTATAGGGCGTTTTCGAAGATGTAAATACTGTCTAACGACTTAATCGAAATTTTTTTCGCCCGCTTCAAGCGATCGCGCGCAATGGATGACGCGCCGCTGCTTCGCGGAGGAAATTGGCGCGTCATCCATCCCTCGACTTCACCCTGCGGCCTTCTCCAGGCGCTTGCTCACGACATCGCGGCCGAACAGCATCAGCACCGCGTCGATCGACGGCGTGTGCGTCGTGCCCGCAACCAGCAGGCGCACCGGCATCGCCAGTTGCGGCATCTTCAGCTTGTGCGCGGCGAGCGTCGCCTTGAGCGCCGCCGAGATCGCCTCCTTGCTCCACTCCACGCTTTCGAGCGCCGCGCGCAACTCCGCGATGGCCGGCCGCACCGCATCGGTCACATGCTGCGCGAAAGCGTCCGGGGCGATGACGGGTTCGCGATAGAACATCGCGGCGTTATCGGCGATCTCTTTCACAGTCGATGCGCGGTCCTTCAGCAGCCCGATGACCTGATCGAGCGGCGCGCCGGCATCGATCGCGGCGGCGTCGATGCCCGCCTGCGCCAGGAACGGCTTCGTCAGTTCCGCGAGCCGGCCGTTGTCCGCTTCCTTGATGTAATGCGCGTTCAGCCAGTTGAGCTTGTCGTGGTCGTACTGCGCGGGCGATTTGCCGAGATGCTCGAGATCGAACCATTCGACGAACTGCTCGCGCGAGAAGATCTCCGCGTCGCCATGCGACCAGCCAAGACGCGCGAGATAGTTCACCACGGCTTCGGGCAGATAGCCGTTGTCGCGGTAGCCCGTCACGCTCATCGCGCCGTGACGCTTGCTCATCTTCTCGCCCTGCTCGTTCAGCACGGTCGGCAAGTGAGCGTAGACCGGCGCCTCGCCGCCCAGCGCGCGCAGGATGTTGATCTGACGCGGCGTGTTGTTCACGTGATCGTCGCCGCGAATCACGTGCGTGATCTTCATGTCGAGATCGTCGACGACCACGCAGAAGTTATAGGTCGGCGTGCCGTCCGGACGGGCGATCACGAGATCGTCGAGCTCTTCGTTCGAGATTTCGATATGGCCTTTCACCGCGTCGTCCCACGCGACCGCGCCCGAGAGCGGGTTGCGAAAGCGCACGACCGGCGCGACGCCCTCCGGAACCGGGGGCAGCACCTTGCCCGGCTCGGGGCGCCACGTGCCGTCATAACGCGGCTTCTCGCCCGCGGCGCGCTGGCGCTCGCGCAGTGCGTCGAGCTCTTCCGTCGACATGTAGCAGTGGTACGCGAGGCCCTTCTCCATCATCTGCGCGACGACCTCGCGATAACGGTCCATGCGCTGCATCTGATAGAACGGGCCTTCGTCGAAGTCGAGGCCGAGCCACGCCATGCCTTCGAGAATCGCATCGACGGACGCCTCGGTGGAGCGCTCCAGATCGGTATCCTCGATGCGCAGCACGAAAGTGCCCTTCATCTTGCGCGCGAACGCCCACGGATAGAGCGCGGAGCGGATGTTGCCGAGATGGATGAAGCCGGTCGGGCTCGGTGCGAAGCGTGTACGGACTTGGGTGGTCATTGCTGTTTGCTCGATGGTGGGCCGCGCGCGCCTTCTTGCTCGAATCGCGCTCGAAACCCGCTCAAAATGAGACGAAATTATACTCGCCGCCCGCATCGTGTCGGCCCGGGCGCCTTTTGTTTTATGATGTGCGCGCTTTTCCCGATCTCCCGGCACGCCCGCGAAGCCAAGCTTTTCGCGGACAGGTCGTCCGGGACCGCTGCATCGCCGGAGCACATCTTGAATTCATCTTCACCCCGTCTTTCGCGCCGCGCGTTTTCGCTCGCGGCCGTCTCGTCCGTTCTCGCCGCCTGCACGACCACGGGCGGCGGCTCATCCGTGTCGTCGGGCGGACCCGCAACCGGCGCGCCGGCCACGCCGACGAAGACCGAACCGCCGCGCCCGATGCGCATCGGGCTCGCGCTCGGCGGCGGCGCCGCGCGCGGCTTCGCGCATATCGGCGTGATCAAGGCGCTGGAGGCGCGCAACGTCCGCGTCGATCTCGTCGCGGGCACGAGCGCGGGCTCGGTCATCGCGGCGCTGTACGCGTCGGGGATGAACGGCATCGCCATCAACAAACTCGCCCTGACGATGGACGAAGCCTCGATCAGCGACTGGGCGATGCCCTTTCGCACGCGCGGCATCCTGCAGGGCGTGGCGCTCCAGAACTACCTGAACAAGACGCTCGACAACCGTCCGATCGAAAAGATGGCGAAGCCGCTCGGCATCGTCGCCACCGATCTGAAAAGTGGCCAGCCGATTCTCTTTCAGCGCGGCAACACGGGCGTGGCGGTGCGGGCGTCGTGCAGCGTGCCGTCGATTTTCGAGCCGGTGAAGATCGGCGAGCGTGAGTATGTCGACGGCGGTCTCGTCAGCCCGGTGCCGGCGGCGTTCGCGCGCAAGATGGGCGCCGATTTCGTCATCGCGGTCGATATTTCGGCGCGTCCGGAAAGCGGGCTCACGTCGAGTTCCTTCGACGTGCTGATGCAGACGTTCACGATCATGGGCCAGACCATCAAGGCCTATGAACTCGACAAATACGCGAGCGCGGTCATTCGCCCGAATCTCGCCGCGATGAGCAGCAGCGATTTCAGTCAGCGCAATGCGTCGATTCTCGCCGGCGAGGAAGCGGTCGCGAAGATATGGCCGACGCTGCAGCGTCAACTGGCGGAAAGCGGCGCGCGGGTGTGAGCGCTCTGGGACGCTGAATACGAAGAGGCCACGCGAATTGCGTGGCCTCGATCGTTTTAACGCAGGGACTTCACCTTGTCGGCGGTGACGTCGCCGGGCTGGCCGCCCCACGTCGCGCGCAGATAGTTCGCAAGCTGCGCGATCTGTTCGTCGCTATAGACATCGGCGAAACCCGGCATGCGCTGCATGTTCTCCACGCCCGCAAACCGCTGCGCCTCGATGCCGTCGAGCATCGACACGATCAGGTTGCGCGGGTCCGTGTGACGCAAGGTCGAGTTGCCGTCCATCGCCACCGCGACATGCGGCTTGCCCTGACCATCGAAGCCATGACAGCCCGCGCAGGAATCGAGAAACAGGTTCCGCCCCGCCGCCAGCCGCGCGGGATCGTCGATCTTGACGGTCGAGCGCGGCGCGGCGTTGGGCGGCACATCGCCGAGCAGATACGTCGCGAGCGCGCGCAGGTCGTCGGCACTCAGATGCTGCGTGCTCAGGTAGACCACGGGATGCATCTCGCCGAACGCCGAGCCCTGCCTGGCGAAACCGGTTGCAAAGAACGCCTGCAGGTCCGCGCCCGTCCAGCCGCGCGCGGCGAGTGCGGCGGGCGTGATCTCCGGCGCGCCGATGCGGCCGAGCGCGCCGCCCTGCAAGGTCTTCGCGCCGTCCATCTGGCCGAATGCGCCGCGCGGCGTGTGGCACTCCGCGCAATGACCCAGCGCGTTGGCGAGATAGCGGCCGCGCTTCCAGTCGGCGGATTGCCCCGGCGACGCATCCGGCAGCGTGTCCTTCAGGAACAACATGTCCCAGAAGCGCACGGCGAAGCGCATGTTGTACGGAAACTTCACATCGGCGTCGATGTTCGGCGTCGCTGCGGGCTTTTGCGCCATCAGAAAGGCGTAGATCGCGTCGCTATCTTCGCGCGACATCTGCCGGTACGACGTGTAGGGCATTGCCGGGTAAAGCTTGTGCTTCGGCGTCACGCCATCGTGCAGCGCGCCGTAAAAATCGTCGGTGCTCCATTTGCCGATGCCGTGCTTCGGATCGGGCGTGATGTTGGTGCCATAGAACGTGCCGAACTGCGATTCGAGCTTCACGCCGCCCGCGAACGGCGCGCCGTTGGACGCGGTATGACACGCGGCGCAATCGGCGGCATGCGCGAGATAACGGCCGCGCGCGATCTGTTCGGGTGAACTTTTCGGCGGCGTCGCGCCGTCGCCCGCGCCGCCGCATCCGGCGAGCACGAAGGACGCAACCGCGAGCAGCGCAACGAGGCGAGCGAGGATGGATCTCTTCATGCTGCGTCCTTCACGAGTCCGGGCGTGCCAAGCACGAGATCCTTCACTGCTTCGTAGTAGCGCACATAGCCGGTGCAGCGGCAGATGTGTCCGTCGAGCGCGTTCATGATCGTCGTTTCGATCTGGTCTTTCGCGATCGGCTCGCGTTTGAGCTTCTCGATCAGCACCGTCGTCGCATTGACGAAGCCCGGCGTGCAATAGCCGCACTGGAAGCTGAAGTGCTCCAGGAACTTCTGCTGCACTGGCGCAAGCTCGACGACCTCGCCGTGCTCGTTGCGCTTCGCGTGGCCCTCGACGGTGCGCACCGTCTTGCCGTCAAAGAAATGCGCGCCGTTGATGCAGGTGCGCACTTCCTCGCTCGTGCCGTCGGCTTTATCGACGATCACGACGCACGCGTGGCAGATGCCCTGCCCGCAACCGAGACGCGAGCCGGTGAGCCCGACATACTCGTGCAGGAAATCGATCATCGGCAGACCGGCGGGCACCTGCATCGGCCCGACCTTCTGGCCGTTGATCGTCATCGAGAGCGCGCGCGATTCGAGTCCCGCGGCGGTTTGGGTCGCCGTCATGCGAGCACCTCCTGAATGTTTTGCGACGTCACCGGCAGATCGGTGAAGCGATGTCCGATCGCATGCGCGATCGCGTTGACGATGGCGCCGACGACCGGAATCATCACCACTTCGGCGATGCCCTTCGGCGGATCGGTTTCGGTGAGCGGCGGCAGGACTTCGCTCGTCTGCTTCCACACGGCGACGTCGCTCGCGAGCGGCAGGTGATAGCGGTTGAAGTTCCACGTGCCGTTGCCCGGACCGTCTTCATAGAGCGGCAGATACTCGTGCAGCGCGTGACCGATGCCCATCGCGATGCCGCCCTGCACTTGTCCCGACACGAGCGCCGGCGAGAGCTGATTGCCGCACTCGAAGATCGAGTGATGCGCGAGCAGGTCGACCTTGCCGCTTCCTTCGTCGATCGCGAGCTCGACGAGCGTGCCCATCGCGCTGTAGTACGTGACGGCCGCGTTGTTGCGGCTCACCGGCGCGATGAACACCTTCTTGCGATCGAGCACCGCGTAGCCGTTGGGCGTGAGCGCGCCGTGCTTGACCGCGCCCGAGCGCAGCGAAAGCCCGTCGATGGGCAGACGCTCCGTGTTGCCGGCGATATCGAACAGCGCCTCGCTCCACTGCCAGCGGTTGAACGTGTGCACCGCCGCGCCCGTCGCGAGGCCAAGCTCGTGCGCCTTCTTCGCGAGCTGCTCGAAGGGCAACGGCGCCATGCCGCCGGCGGAGAGTGCGCCGTCGACCCAGCGCGCATCCTCGATACGCACCACGAACGACGCCGCCTGCCCGCCGCCGATGCCCTGCCCCCACAGCGCCATTGCGGCCGGCCAAAGTCCCTGGCGGAAGACGGCGCGCGCCGCTTCGCGCGTGGCGTGCGTGTAGTAGTAGGCCGAGTTCGTCGCGCTGGCGGGCGACGCGTAGGTCGGCGACCAGCGCGGGTTGGCGCTCAGACGATCCTGCTCGGCCTGCGACATGATGTACGGATCGCCGCTCGACACGACCGGCAGATCGGACCAGTCGGTGACGGCCATATGGACATCGACGGCCGGCTTGCCCAGCCACTTCGCGACCGCGAGCGCCTGCGCCGTCGAAGAACCCGTGCCGATTTCCGCGCCCGAATGGAACAGCGAGATGCGGCCGTCGGCGGTGAACTCGACCTTCGCGAACGCGCTTTCCGCGCCCGTGCCGAAGTCCTTCTGCACGCACGAGAAGCCCACGCCGTATCGCTTGCCCGGATGCGTGGCCTCGAAGTCGGTCTTGCGCTTCACACGGTCCGTCCACAATGGATGAACTTGCGCCTTCTTCAGCACTTCCTCGGCGCGCAGCACGCCCGCGGGAATCGCGCCTTGCGTGTTCTTCATGCCGGTGCGGAACACGTTCTTCACGCGCAGTTCGATCGGGTCGATACCGAGCTGCTCCGCGATATCGTCGATCATCATTTCGGTCGCGGCCATGCTTTGCAGCGTGCCGTAGCCGCGCGCCGAGCCGGCGTCGACCGCGCGCGAGGCCGTGGCGACCGCCGTCAGATCGCTCTTCGGAATGTTGTAGATCGATTGCGCGGCCGTGGCGCCGACCATCGCGACCGAAGGCGAGAAGTTGCAGCGGCCGCCGCCGTTCGCCGCGAAATCGCCCTTAAACGCCTGAATGAGACCGGTCTTTTTGTCGATCGCCATGCGATAGCGCATGTCGAACGCATGACGCTTGAGCGACGACTGAAACTGCTCGAAGCGGTCGTTGGCGAGACGCACCGGGCGGCCGTCGCCGTACATCGCCGCAACAAGGCCGTAGAACGGCATGTTGTAGTGATCTTTCGAACCATAGCCCACCGTGTAGCACGGATGCAGGAACAGCTTCTTCACCGCGAAATGCGACTTCGACGTCATTTCGATGACGCTCTGCGTGACTTCGGTCGGCCCCTGCGTCGGGATGACCATGTGCAGCGATTGCGTCGCGGCGTCGTACCAGCAGTTCGCATTGTCCGGTTCGAGCGCGGCCGTATCGACGGATTGCGTGCGATAGTGGCGATCGACGACGAGCCAGTCTTCCGGCGGATGGTCGAGCGCGTCGGCGATGTGCTGCGCGTGGAACATGCCCTGCTCGTCGAGCTTGCCGTGCTCGGCGGCATCGGCCCAGACCGGCTCGCGCTTTTTCATCATGTGCGGGAAAAGCGACGTGTCCTTGAGGCTCGAGAACGTGTCGTCGTCGTAAGGCGTTGTGCCGCCGACGCGCACGAAGCGAAACGCGGCCCACGGATCGCGTTCCAGCGGTCCGGTCGTCGCGCCGTAGCGGATCACGCCGTCGCGGAACTGGAGCTTTTCCTTCGCGAAGCGAAAGCGCGCGAAGTCGTGAAAGATCAGGATCGCGACGGCCTGCCCGAGATAGGCGGGTGTCTTGCCCGCGGGCAGCAGCATGTCGTCGCCATAGAAGGCCGGGAACGCGAGCTGGTCGCGCGCGAGGACATCGGCGGTGACGACGCGGTCCGGCGCGAGCCCGGCCGCATCGAGCAACGAGAGATCGATGCCTTCGTAGAGGCGGTCCGCGAGCGTCGTGCGCAGGATCAGCGCGTGCGCCTGCTCCTTGGGCCAGTGCGGCATGTCGGATGCGCGGATGTCGCGCGCGAACACCTTCGCGCCCGTCACTTTCGCAATGCCGTCGATGCGGAATCGCGCGTCGCCGTTCTTCGCATCCCACTGCACGGGCGTCAGGATTTTCTCTTCGAACAACGCGGCGAACGCGCGGCTGCCGAGCGGCGCGACAAACACCGAAACGCCCGCGAGCACGCTCGCTTTCAGAAAGCCGCGCCGGGACAGGCCGGGTTTCCCCATGAATTTCTCCTCAAATGATCGCCCGAAGGCCGTCTGCGCGCGACCCGGCCTCACGTCGCACGATCGGGGACGCGAGATTGATTTGCATTGCAAATTAGTGTTACGGGATTTCCGGATGCCGGTCGCGTAACGAGTGGATGCCTGGCGCTTCTTGCCAGGTCGCAGCGGCCGCGATTCTAAGTGCGTGACACTTCGACAACAACGCTCGGGGCGTCAAGTTTCGTCAAATCGGAAGTGACCGAAGTACGCAGGGTGCCGGAGATGGCGCACGTGCGCCCAAAAACAAAGCGGCGGCTTCTTGCGAAGCCGCCGCTCTTTGGCCGGCGCGTTCAGGCCGGCGCGGGAAATTTGCGATCGACGGATCAGTAGTCCGCGTCCTCGATCCAGGCCGCCTGGATCGCCTCCAGAATCTTCTCGTTGGATTTTTGCGGATCGTCGTCGAATCCGTCGAGTTCCGTCACCCAGCGATGCAGGTCGGTGAAACGCACATATTGGGGATCGATATCCTGATGCGCGTCGGTGAGTGCCATCGCGATCTCTTGAGTATCCGTCCACTTCATGGCGATTGCTCCTGTCAGTGATTTTCTTTGGCGTGATTGATGGAGTACCGCGGGATCTCGACCACCAGATCCTCGTCGGCAGGCACCATTGCCTGACATGATAACCGCGATGTCGGTTCGAGACCCCACGCTTTGTCGAGCAGATCGTCCTCGTCCTCTTCGGACGGTTCGAGCGCATTGAAGCCTTCCCGGATGATGACGTGGCACGTCGTGCATGCGCACGATTTCTCGCAGGCATGCTCGATTTCGATGCCGTGATCCAGCAGGTTGTCGCAGATGCTCTTGCTGACGTCGGCGTCGATCACCGCGCCGTCCGGGCACAGCTCCACGTGGGGCAGCACAACGATTTGAGGCATGTTCCGTATTTCTCGAATGGGGGTGATTTAGACGTCGTCGAGCTTGCGGCCCGCGAGCGCGCGGCGAATGCTCTTGTTCATGCGGCGCGCAGCGAATTCGTCGGTGCCGGTGGCGAGCGTCTTCGTGGCGTCTTCGATCTTTTCGACCGAATCGCCGTTCGCGATGGCCGCGAGGCCGGCCACGAGCGTCTGGATCTCTGCGCGCTCGTCGTCGTCGAGCAATTCGCCGTCGGCTTCGAGCGCGGCGTGCGTCGCCTCGATGAGACGTTCCGCTTCGACCTGCGCCTCGCGCAAGGCACGCGCGCGCATGTCGGTGTCCGCGGTCTTGAAGCTTTCTTCGAGCATGCGCGCGACTTCGTCGTCAGCCAGCCCGTACGACGGCTTCACGACCACCGACGCCTCCACACCGGAAGTCTGCTCACGCGCGAACACGGAGAGCAGCCCGTCCGCGTCGACCTGATACGTCACACGGATGCGCGCCGCGCCCGCCGCCATCGGCGGAATGCCGCGCAACTCGAAGCGGGCGAGCGAGCGGCAGTCGGAGACGAGCTCGCGCTCGCCCTGGACGATGTGAATCGCCATGGCCGTCTGGCCGTCCTTGAACGTCGTGAAATCCTGCGCGCGCGCCGTCGGGATGGTCGAATTGCGCGGGATGATCTTTTCGGTGAGACCGCCCATCGTCTCGACGCCGAGTGACAGCGGAATCACGTCGAGCAGCAGCCAGTCGTCCCCTTCGCCGCGACGGTTGCCGGCGAGCAGATCGGCCTGCACCGCCGCGCCGAGCGCGACGACCTGATCCGGATCGAGATTGACGAGCGGCGGCTGGCCGAAGTAACCCTCGACGGCGCGGCGGATCACGGGCATGCGCGTCGCGCCGCCGACCAGCACGACGCCCTTGATGTCCTTCGCTGCGACCTTCGCGTCGCGCAGCGCCTTTTTGGTCGGCGTAAGCGTGCGCGCGACGAGCGCCTCGGTGAGCGCGGCGAATTGCGTTTCGGTCACGGCGACGTCGATTTCGACGCCCGTGGACAGCGTGGCCTGCACGCGCGTTTCGGGCGTGGACGAGAGCGCTTCCTTCGCCGAGCGCACGCGGTCGAGCATGAGGCGCACGTCTTCCGGCGTGTCGATCGCGACGCCCGCCTGCGCCACGACATGGCGATACAGCGCGTGGTCGAAATCGTCGCCGCCGAGCGCGGAATCGCCGCCCGCCGCGAGCACTTCGAAAACGCCTTTCGTGAGCTTCAGGATCGACAGGTCGAAGGTGCCGCCGCCGAGATCGTAGACGGCGTACAGGCCTTCGGCGCCGTTATCGAGACCGTAGGCGATGGCCGCCGCGGTTGGTTCGTTGAGCAGCCGCAGCACGTTCAGGCCGGCGAGCTTCGCCGCGTCTTTCGTCGCCTGGCGCTGCGCTTCATCGAAATAGGCCGGCACCGTGATCACCGCGCCGACGAGATCCTCGCCGAGGGTGTCTTCCGCGCGATAGCGCAGCGTCGCGAGAATTTCCGCGGACACTTCGACGGGGCTCTTCACGCCATCGACCGTGCGGATCTGCACCATGCCGGGCGTGTCCAGAAACTCGTACGGCGCGTTCTCCGCGCCCTCGACCTCGCTCTTGCCGCGGCCCATGAAGCGCTTGACTGAAACGATCGTGTTGCGCGGATCGATGACGGCTTCTTCCTTCGCGGTGCGGCCGATGCGCCGTCCGCCCTTCTCCAGATAGCGCACGACCGACGGCAGCAGCACATGGCCGTCCTCGTCGGGCAGCGCTTCGGGCACGCTGTTGCGCACGGCCGCGACGAGCGAATTCGTCGTGCCGAGATCGATGCCGACCGCCACGCGCCGCTGATGCGGCGCCGGCGCCATGCCGGGTTCTGAAATTTGCAGTAAAGCCATCGTTGATCTTGTGGGGTGTGGTGCGGCGTGTTTATACGTGTTCGAGCCGCTCGATTTGCGCGCCGATCTCATGCGCCACGCGTTCGATGAACATCAACTGACGCACCGCTTCGCCCGCCGCCTGATCCGAGTTGCTGTCGATCAGCGCCGCGAGCTTCGTGAAGCGCACGCGCTCTTCGTCGCGCAGTTCGTCGAGCAATGCTTCGAGCGCGCCGATATTCTTCGCGCCCGCCGCATCCTCGATATTTTCGCGCCATTCCATCTGCTGCATGAGAAAAGCCGGTTCCATCGCGGTGTTGTTCTCCGCGCCGACATCGACGCCGCGCTGCTTCAACATGTAGCGCGCGCGCTTCAACGGATCGCGCAGCGTCTGATACGCCTCGTTTGCGTGCGTCGCCCATTGCATCGCGACGCGCTTCTGGGCGTCGCCGGCCGCGGCGAAACGGTCCGGATGCACTTGCGCCTGCACGGTGCGATAGGCGTCGTCGAGCTTCTCCTGATCGACGGCGAAGGTCGGCGGCAGATGAAAGAGATCGAAGTGACTGTCGGTGAGCGAGGCCATGCTGTCTTAAGGTTTTCAGTGTGCGCGAATGAAAAAGGCGGCACGCGCCGCCTCTTTTGCCGATGCCGCCGGCGTCTTGCACGTCATATGCGGAACGATTCGCCGCAGCCGCACTCGTCCTTCGCGTTCGGGTTATTGAACTTGAAGCCCTCGTTCAGGCCTTCGCGGGCGAAGTCCAGTTCGGTGCCGTCGAGATACGGAAGGCTCTTCGGATCGATGATGATCTTCACGCCCGCCGACTCGAACACGGTGTCCTCCGGCGCGAGCTCATCGACGTATTCGAGCTTGTAGGCCAGACCCGAACAGCCCGTCGTGCGCACGCCCAGCCGAAGGCCGACGCCCTTGCCGCGCCGCGTCAGATACTTTTGCACGTGTTGTGCCGCTTTATCCGTCAACGTGATTGCCATAGTCATCCGCTTCTCTTCGCGCTTCTCTTCGTCGGGGCGCCGCGAACGGCGCCCGTCGCTTACATTACGCTGCCGCTTGCTTGGCTTGCGCCGTCGCTTCCGGCGCCGCGGCGCCATGACGCTGCTTGTAGTCGGCGACCGCTGCCTTGATCGCGTCTTCCGCGAGGATCGAGCAGTGGATCTTCACCGGCGGCAGCGCCAGTTCTTCGGCGATCTGCGTGTTCTTGATCGTGAGCGCCTGATCCAGCGTCTTGCCCTTCACCCATTCAGTGACGAGCGAGCTCGATGCGATCGCGGAGCCGCAGCCGTACGTCTTGAACTTCGCGTCCTCGATCACGCCGTCCGCGCCGACGCGAATCTGCAGCTTCATCACGTCGCCGCATGCGGGCGCGCCGACCATGCCAGTGCCGACGGTGTCGTCGTCTTTCGAGAACGAGCCGACGTTGCGCGGGTTTTCGTAATGGTCCAGAACCTTGTCGCTATAAGCCATGATTCAAACTCTCCTTTATTCGGTGACGCGTGTCGCTTAGTGCGCGGCCCACTGGATGGTCGAGATGTCGATGCCGTCCTTGTGCATTTCCCAGAGCGGCGACAGATCGCGCAGCTTCGCGATCTTGCTCTTCAGCAGGTTGATCACGTAATCGACGTCCTGCTCGGTGGTGAAACGGCCGACCGTGAAACGGATCGAGCTGTGCGCGAGTTCGTCGTTGCGGCCGAGCGCGCGCAGCACGTAAGACGGCTCCAGCGACGCCGACGTGCACGCCGAACCCGACGACACCGCGACGTCCTTCACCGCCATGATCAGCGATTCGCCTTCGACGAAGTTGAAGCTGATATTGAGGTTGTGCGGCACGCGGCGCTCCATGTCGCCGTTGACGTACACCTCTTCGATATCCTGCAGCCCCTTGAGCAGGCGATCGCGCAGCATGCGGATTCGCTCGTTCTCGGTGGCCATTTCTTCACGCGCGATGCGAAACGCCTCGCCCATGCCGACGATCTGATGCGTAGCCAGCGTGCCCGAACGCATGCCGCGCTCGTGACCGCCGCCGTGCATCTGCGCTTCGATGCGCACGCGCGGCTTGCGACGCACGTACAGCGCGCCGATACCCTTCGGGCCGTAGGTCTTGTGCGCCGAGAACGACATCAGATCGACCTTGAGCTTTTGCAGGTCGATGGTGATCTTGCCGGTGGCCTGCGCCGCATCGACGTGGAAAATGATGCCCTTCTCGCGCGTGATCTCGCCGATCGCCTCGATGTCCTGGATCACGCCGATCTCGTTGTTCACGCTCATCACGGAAACGAGGATCGTGTCCGGGCGCAGCGCCGCCTTGAACTTGTCCAGGTCGATGAGACCGTCGTCCTTCACGTCGAGATACGTGACTTCGTAGCCTTCGCGCTCGAGCTCACGCGTGGTGTCGAGCACGGCCTTGTGCTCGGTTTTCACGGTGATGATGTGCTTGCCCTTGCTCTTATAGAAGTGCGCCGCGCCCTTGATGGCGAGGTTGTCCGATTCCGTCGCACCCGAGGTCCAGATGATCTCGCGCGGGTCGCAGTTGACGAGCGCCGCGACGTTCTCGCGCGCTTCCTCGACTGCACGCTCCGCATCCCAGCCGTACTGGTGGCTGCGCGAGGCCGGATTGCCGAACTGCTCGCGAAGATACGGGATCATCTTGTCCACCACGCGCGGATCGACGGGCGTCGTCGCGCTGTAGTCCATGTAAATGGGCAGGTGGGGAATATCGTTGTTCATCAGTCGCTCCGGAAAATCGGTCAAAGCTCTTGGCTGGGACGCTCGTTGTCTCTCGCGCACGGCGCGTGCCGGCGCGACGCGGTGGTCATCCGGCCAGGTTGAAAATGGAATTCGGGCCCTTGGGCACGACGCGCGCGGCTTCGGCGCCAGCGGATTCGGTGCGCCGGTCGCGCAGCACCGCCGACGAGCCTTCGCGTGCGCGCTGCTGGTCGACGAGATCCTTCAGCGAGACGGAGTCGAGATACTCGACCATCTTCTGATTGAGCGTCGCCCAGAGCTCGTGCGTCATGCAATGGCCGTCGTGCTGCTTCGTGCCTTCGCACGTGCCCTTGCCGCCGCATTGCGTAGCGTCGATCGGCTCGTCCACCGCGATGATGATGTCGGCCACCGTGACGTTCTCGGCGCGACGCGCGAGGTTGTAGCCGCCGCCCGGCCCGCGGACCGATTCGACGATCTCATGCCGCCGCAGCTTGCCGAAGAGCTGTTCGAGGTAGGAAAGCGAGATGCGCTGGCGCTGACTGATGCCTGCCAGCGTCACCGGGCCCTGCTCCTGGCGCAACGCCAGGTCGATCATCGCCGTGACGGCGAAACGGCCTTTCGTGGTGAGTCTCATAATTGGGGGCTACCGCTAATACTCGATGATTTTCGTCAAGTATAAATATCCCACAGTTTTAGTCAAGTATCTCGGGCGCGATAAGTAGTTTTTTAATTGAGTTTTTTCATGCCTGCGCGCGAGGCGTGCGCTAAGGCTGTCAACTCAAGCCGTCAATTGAGCGCGCAACGCCTTCAGCAGGCCTTCGCAGGCGTCTTCGCACTGATCGAGCACTTTTTCGAAGCCTTCCTCGCCGCCAAAGTACGGATCGACGACCACGCGGCTGTCGTCGCGCGTCGCGAATTCCATCAGCAGACGAATCTTGTCTCGATGCTCGGGCGGGCAGACCGCCGTCAGCGCGGTCGCATTAGCGTCGTCCATGACGATGAAGAGATCGAAACGCGCGAAATCGTCGGGGGCGACCTGCCGGCCGCGCAGGTTCGACAGATCGTAGCCGCGCTTTTTCGCCGCCTTGCGGGCGCGCTCGTCGGGCGGCTCGCCAATATGCCAGTCGCCGGTTCCCGCCGAGTCGATCACGATACGCTCGGCGAGCTTCGCGCGCTCGACGAGATCGCGCATCACCGCTTCCGCGCTGGGCGAGCGGCAGATGTTGCCGAGACAGACGAAGCAGACCGCGATCGATTTCATCAGGCAGAAAAAGTGGTTATGCGCGGCGCCCGGACGATGCCCGGAAGCGCCGCAATGCGTCCCGGATTATACAAAGCGGCACACTTTTCCGCCCGAACGCCCCTATTCGCCGCGGTGAATGTCGTGCGTGACGAAGCGCGATTCGCCGTTGGGCATGTCCAACCAGTCGCGGTGCGCGAGGGTGCGGCGAATGTCGGCGAGGCCGCTTTCCCAGTGCTCGCGCATCGTCGAGAAGCCGAACTGATAGTCCTTGTAGTGGCCCTCGTATTCTTTGTGCCGATAGATCAGGTGAATGATGTTGTAGCGCTTGGAGCACGCAAGGTCGGCGGCGAGCCGGCACCATTCGTCACGCTTGCGGACCTCTTCGGGCACGAGATCGAGCACGTGCTGCAAGACGTTGCGGTAGCGCTGGGCGCGCTGCATCTGATCCGTGACGAGGCGCGTGCGACTCGAAAACTGCACGTCCTTCATGCGCCCCATCACGTCGACGATGCTGTCCGGCAGCGGCCCGCGCGCGCTCCACAGATCGACCTGGAAAGCGAGCGTATCGCGGCGCGGCGTGGTCTGCGCGACCTCGTAGAGCGGCGTATTCGACATCAGGCCGCCGTCCCAGTAGAACTGGCCGTCGATCTCCACGGCGGCGAAACCCGGCGGCAGCGCGCCCGAAGCGATGAAATGCTCCGCCCGCAAGGTGATCTGTGTGTTGTCGAAGTAGGCGAAATTGCCTGTCGCGACGTTCACCGCACCGACCGACACCCGCGTCTCGCCGGAATTGATGCGATCGAAGTCACAAAGACGCTCGAGCGTCGCCTTGAGCGGCGTCGTATCGTAATAGCTCGCGGTTTGAGGCGAGCTCGACGTGATCGGCGATGGCGGCGGAAATCGCGGAACGAAAAAGCCCTTTTGCCCTTCGACGAGCGCGCCGAACGCCTGCAGCGCCGTGAACGCCTTGCGCACGTCGTCGGCGGAATCGAACAGCGCGCGCTCGATGAACGCCGGGAGCGGGAAACCGAAGGCGGGCTGGCAGATCGTCTCCCAGAATTCCAGAAGACGCGTCACGCGATGCTCCGGCGCATTGCCGGCGATGATCGCGGTGTTGAGCGCGCCGATCGAGATGCCGGCGATCCAGTTCGGGTGGATGTCCGCCTCGTGAAGCCCCTGATAGACGCCCGCCTGATAAGCGCCGAGCGCGCCGCCACCCTGAAGCATCAGCGCGATCGTTTCGTAGGGCGGCAAGTGGATGCATTCTTGCGGCTGCGTCCCTTGCAGGACGCCGGTTTGGTCGTTTTCTGCCATGCGTCCTCGCCTTGTTACTGCATGAACCAGCCGTGACTGACGACGAACGATTGCCCCGTCAGCGCCGCAGTCTCGAATGCGGACAGGAAGAGCACCGTCTGCGCGACATCCTCGACGGTCGTAAACACGCCGTCCACCGTGCCGCCCAGCATCACGCGCCGGACGACTTCTTCTTCGCTGATCTTCAGTTCCTTCGCCTGCTCGGGAATCTGCTTGTCGACGAGCGGCGTGCGCACGAAGCCCGGACAGACGACGTGCGAGCGCACGTTGTGCCGCGCGCCCTCTTTCGCGAGCACGCGAGCGAGGCCGAGCAGTCCGTGCTTCGCGGTCACATAGGCGGACTTGAGCGGCGAGGCTTCGTGCGAGTGCACCGAGCCCAGGTAGATCACGACGCCGCCGCGATCGTCCTTGTACATGTGCTTCAGCGCGGCTTTCGTGGTGAGGAACGCGCCGTCGACATGGATGGCCATCATCTTCTTCCAGTCGGCGTAGGCGTAGTTTTCGATGGGATTGACGATCTGGATGCCCGCGTTCGACACGAGAATATCCACCGCGCCGAATTCCGCGGCGACCCGATCGATGCCCTGATTCACCGCGTCCTCGTTCGTCACGTCCATCGCGAGGCCGATGGCCTTGCCGCCTTTGCCGCGGATTTCGGCCGCGACCGCGTCCGCGCCCGTCTGATTCAGATCCGCGATGGCGATTGCAGCGCCGGCATCCGCGAGCGTCAATGCGATCGCGCGGCCGATGCCGCTCGCCGCGCCCGTGACGACCGCGGTCTTGCCGTCGAGCTTACCGTTTGATGACATGCGAACCTCCTTAAGTCTGGTGGGACTTCCGAGTTTTCCGTTTGGCCGGCTATTGCGATCGTACGCGAGCGGCTATTGTGCATAAAGACGCGGTGCGCCGCAGCAAGGTACTGCGCACGGCGACATCGAACCGGAATGACGTCGGCTAAAATAGACCTCTTTCCTGCACGCCTTCATTCCGGCTTTTCATGCTTAGTTATCGTCACGCCTTTCATGCGGGCAATCACGCCGATGTGCTGAAACACGCGATCGTCATTCAGATGCTTCGCTATCTCGGCCTCAAGGACAAATCGTACTGGTACATCGACACGCACGCCGGCGCGGGCGTCTACTCGCTGACGGAAGGCTTCGCCACGAAGAACGCGGAGTTCGAGACGGGCATCGGAAAGCTATGGGATCGGGACGATCTGCCGCCGCTGCTGGCGGATTACGTCGATGAAGTGAAGGCGCTGAATCCCGACGGCGGTCTGCGTTTTTATCCCGGTTCGCCGTATCTCGCCTGGCGCACGATGCGCGAGCAGGATCGCATGCGTCTTTTCGAACTGCACAGCACGGAGATCGATGTGCTGCGCCACAATTTTCGCGACGCCGGCCGCCGCGCAATGATCTACGACGGCGACGGCTTCGACGGCATCAAGGCGATTCTCCCGCCGCCGCCGCGCCGGGCGCTCGTGCTGATCGACCCTTCGTACGAAGACAAGCGCGACTACGCGCGCACGCTCACGTGCCTCGAAGAAAGCCTCAAGCGTTTCGCGACGGGCACGTATGCGGTGTGGTACCCGATCGTCACGCGCATGGAATCGCAGCGCTTCGCCGATCAATTGAAAGCCGTGCAGCCGGACAACTGGCTGCACGCGTCCCTGACCGTGAAGAAACCGCCGACGGACGGCTTCGGCCTCTTCGGCAGCGGCATGTTCGTCGTCAATCCGCCGTACACGCTGACGAAGGCGCTGAAAGAGTCGCTCCCGTATCTCGTCGACGCGCTCGGTGAGGACGGCAACGCCTCATTCAGGCTGGAGCATCAGGGATAAGGCGTGCGCGGAACCCTGGGACGCCCCGGATATCCGGGCTGTACCGGGACGCTGTTCTGCCCGCCATATTCCACATAAGGCGAGACCACGATGGGTGGGTCCGGCTGCTGCGGCAGTCCGGGCAGCGTGGCCATCGGCACCATGCCGGGTCCGCCGAGCGGTCCGCTTTGAAGTACGGTTCCGCTCACGCCGCTGTGAATGCCGGTTTGCGTATCGAGCACGAGCGGCTCGCCGCCCGGCTTGGCCAGCGCCAGTTGCGAGCCGAGCAAAGCCACCGCGAACGCGGGGGCGATGCGCGCAATTCGCGCAAGGGAGTTACGCAAACGGCTATTCGTCGTGTCGTTGATGTGGCCTGGCATCGCGCGCTCTTTATATAGACGAAACCGCTTTACCTTACCCCGATGGCAAGCTTTAAGCTAGGCGTTCTAGCTCGGTACGAGCACGCGATCCGCCCCTCACAGGAGAAACGATGAAATCAACGAGAATTGCGCTTGCCATCTTCACCGCCCTCTGTAGCGCCAGCGCTCTCGCGCAAACCGCCGCGCCGGCAAGCGATGCGATGCCCGGCATGAACATGGAGCAACACGCGCCCAAGCCCACGGACACCTCGTCCACCGCGGCATTCCAGGCCGCCGATCAGAAGATGATGACGGGCATGTCCAGCATCGAATACACGGGCGACGCCGATCGGGATTTCGTCGCGCACATGATCCCGCACCATCAGGGCGCGGTGGAAATGGCGAAGGTCGAGCTGAAGTACGGCAAGGACGCGAAGCTGCGCAAGCTGGCGAAAGACGTCATCGCCGCGCAGAACAAGGAAATCGCGTTCATGAAGCAATGGCTGGAGCAGCATCCGCCAAAGCATTGAGGCCAAAGGCCCGCGTTGCGCCCGCCGCTGAACGGGCACCAAAACAAAAGCCCCGCGTTGCGGGGCTTTTCGATTTTACGTTCGGCGCCTGGCGCCAGGAACGAAACGCTTACGCGTTGTAGCCGTTCGTTTCGAGCGAGCGGATGCGCTGTTCGAGCTGGACGATGTCCGTCGATTGCGCAAGGAACGCTTCGCGGCGGCGCTGCTCGGCGGCTTCAAACCAGATGCTCAGTTTTTCGATCAGGAATGCAAACATGATGTTCTCCAAGGTCTTTAAAAGTCCCTGGCATTTCGGGGTCAGGGATTACCCGTACTAGGGAATACCCGGATTATAGAGGAGAACATCTGCGTTGTGGTAGTGAAATGCTTGAATAGTGTGCATTCGGTTTCGGAATGGTGCAGGCCGGATCCTTGCTTCAAGCGGCTGATTTCTCGGAGGATTACCCGTTTTTTCGCTCATCCATTGCACCCAATTTGGGCATCACTGCGCGAGCCCATCCAAAATCGGGCAATCCGGCCGCGTATCGCCGTGGCAGTTCTTTGCCAGATGCGACAGCGTGTCGCGCATTTCGGTCAGTTCGGCAATGCGCCGGTCCAGTTCCGCGACATGCTCGAGCGCGATGGACTTGACCTCGGCGCTCGCCCGCGACCGGTCCTGCCAAAGCGCCAGCAACTTCCGAATATCCTCGACGAGAAAACCGAGCCTGCGCGCCTGCCGCACGAAGCGCAGCGCGTGCACCTCCTGGTCGCCATAAACGCGATATCCCGACGACGTCCGGCCGACCGGATTGAGCAAGCCGACGCTCTCGTAGTAGCGAATCATCTTCGCCGTGACGCCCGAGGCGCGGGCCGCTTCGCCAATGTTCATGGTCTGCTCCGAAAAAATGTCATTCCGACTCTACACCTTCCCACGATGGCAAGGTATACGATGTCATCGATCGACGTCTTTTCAAGAGGAAACCGCAATGACCGAATTCGAAGTTCAAGGCATGAGTTGCCAGCACTGCGTCGCGGCCGTGACGCGCTCGATTCAGGAAATCGATCCGCAGGCGCAGGTTCGCGTCGATCTGGAGCGCGGCCGCGTCGCGGTCGAGTCGGCGCAATCGAACGATGCGCTGAAAGAGGCCATCGACGAGGCCGGTTATACGGTCGTCGGTATCGCGTCGGCATGAGGACGGGCGAGCGCTTTACTGTCGCACTCATCGGCGCGTCGGGGCTGCTCGGCCGCGCCATTGCCGGCGAACTGACGAGCGCGCCCGGCGCGAAGGACTGGCGCGTCGTGCAGACCGCCCGCAGCCGCGCCGACGCCCGGCGCGTGAAACTCGATTTGCTGGACCACGACGCGGTGCGCGCGTTTCTTCGCGAACTTGCGCCCGACGCGATCGTCGTCGCGGCAGCGGAGCGGCGTCCGGATATCTGCGAGAACGATCCGGCGCTCGCGCGCGCGTTGAACGTCGATGCCTTGCGCGTGATCGCGGCCGAAGCGCGCATGCTCGGCGCGTGGGTGTTGTCGATCTCGACCGACTACGTCTTCGACGGTGCCGCCCCGCCCTATCTCCCCGACGCCACGCCCGCGCCGCTCAACGCGTACGGGCAAAGCAAGCTGGACGGCGAACGCGCCCTGCTCGCGAGCGATCCCGCCGCCTGCGTGCTGCGCCTGCCGTTGCTCTACGGGCCGTTCACCGACTGGAACGAGTCGGCGGTGACGTGCCTCACGCCCGCCATCGTCAGATCCGCCGATCCGGCAAACCCGCCCGCGCCGATGGATGCCTGGGCGACGCGCTATCCCACCTTGACGTGCGATGTCGCCGTCGTGATCCGCGGCCTGCTCGAACATCACGCGAAAGGCGCGACGATCTCCGGCATCACGCACTGGTCCGGCGATGAACCGATGACGAAATTCGATATCGCCAGGCGCATCGCGCGTGTGCTGAACGTGGACGCGAAGCTCGTCGCGCAACACACGCCAACCGATGCGACGCCGCGCCCGCGCGACTGTCATCTCGATTCCGGCCGCCTGGAGACGCTCGGCATCGGCCGGCGCACGGCGTTCGACATCGCGATCGCCGGGCTGCTCGCAAATTATCCGGACGTGCCGGATCAGTGAAAATCGCGGCTCGGCGCGGCCAGGCGGCCGAGCAGCGCGCTATGGTCTTCGAGCCGCTGCGCCACCAGATGCCGCACCTCGCCTTCCATTTGCCAGACGCCGTGCACGCCGAGCAGCGACGCCCCTAGCAGCACCTTGCGCTGCTTCTCGACGAGCCCCGGCCAGACGATCACGTTGATCGCGCCGGTTTCGTCTTCGATCGAGACAAAGATCGTGCCGTTCGCCGTGCCCGGCCGCTGCCGCACCGTCACGATGCCGCATGCCCGCACGAAGCGCCCGCTCTTGTGATGAGCGAGTTCCTCGGCGGTCTTGAAGCGCATGCGCGCGAGTTTCGAGCGCAAAAGCGCAAGCGGATGACGATTGAGCGTGAGCCCGAGACTCGCGTAGTCATCGACGATTTCGCGGCCTTCCGGTGCTTCCGGCAGCAAAAGCGGCGCTTCGGTCATCGGCGCGTCGCGCAGCAATTCCGGCGCGCGCTGCTGCGCCGTGACCGCCCACCACGCCTGACGCCGATGCCCTGCGATGCTCGCGAGCGCATTGCCCGCCGCGAGCGCTTCGAGATCGCGGCGCGACAAGGCGGCGCGGCGCGTGAGATCGTCGACATCGATGAATGGCGCCTGTGCGCGCGCGGCCATGATGCGCTCGGCGGCGGCTTGCTGCAGACCCTTGATGAGACTCAACCCGATGCGCACGCCCGGCCCGCTCGCGCCGTATCGGCGCCCATCCAGTTCGACGCGCTTTCTGAGCCTGCGCGCGCCGCGCCGCACGGTCTTGCGAAACACCTGATCCGGCAACGGCATGCCATAGAACTGCTGGCGCCGCCGCTCCTTGCCGTCATCGAACGCGATGCGCTCGCCTTCGCCCGCGCGCGTTTCCAGCACCGATTCCCAGTCGCTCAGTGAAACATCGGGCGCGAACACCGCCACGCCGTGACGCCGCGCGTCCTGCACGAGTTGCGAAGGCGAATAAAACCCGAGCGGCTGGCTGTTCAGCAGGCCGGCCAGAAACGCCGCGGGTTCGTAACGCTTGATCCACGCGCTGAGATAGACGAGCAGCGCGAAGCTCGCCGAATGACTCTCCGGAAAGCCGTATTCGCCGAAGCCCTCGATCTGCTTGCACACGCGCGAGGCGAAATCGTGCTCGTAGCCGCGTGCGAGCATCTTCTTCATCAGATCGGCCTGATAGGCTTCCAGGTAGCCGCCGCGACGCCAGGCGGCCATCGCGCGGCGCAATTGATCGGCCTGTTCCGCCGTGTAGCCCGCCGCGACCATCGCGAGCTTCATCACCTGTTCCTGAAAGATCGGCACGCCGAGCGTGCGGCCGAGCACCGGCCGCAATTCCTCTTTCGGATACTCCTCCTCTTCGAGCCCCTGCTTGCGACGCAGATACGGATGCACCATGCCGCCCTGAATCGGGCCGGGCCGCACGATCGCCACTTCGATCACGAGGTCGTAGTATTTCTGCGGCCGCAAGCGCGGCAGCATGCTCTGCTGCGCGCGCGATTCGATCTGAAACACGCCGATCGTGTCCGCGCGGCAGCACATCTCGTAGACGGCTTTGTCTTCGCGGCGGATGTGCTGGATGCCGAAGCCCGGCACGCCGCGCCGCAGCGCGACGAATTCGAGCGCGCGCCGGATCGCCGAGAGCATGCCGAGCGCGAGCACGTCCACTTTCAGAAGTTTCAACTGATCGATATCGTCCTTGTCCCACTGGATCACGCAGCGGTCTTTCATCGCCGCGTTTTCGATCGGCACGAGCCGCGACAGACGTTCCCGCGCGATCACGAACCCGCCGACGTGCTGCGACAGATGCCGCGGAAAACCGCGCAGTTCGCGCGTCAGCCGGATGAGATGCTTCGTGACGTGCGAGTCCTCGCTAAAGCCCGCTTCCCTGAGATAGCCCGCCACCGCCGACGGCCCGTCCCACCACTGCTGCGACTTGCCGATCCGCTCGATCAGCGATGCATCGAGCCCGAGCGCACGGCCGACATCCTTCAGCGCGCTGCGCGTGTGATACGTGATGACCGACGCTGCCAGCGACGCGCGATGTCGTCCGTACTTCCGATAGATGTACTGGATGACCTCCTCGCGCCGCTGATGCTCGAAGTCGACGTCGATATCGGGCGGCTCGTTGCGCGCCTGCGAAATGAAGCGTTCGATCAGCAGGTCCATTCGAACCGGGTCGAGCTCGGTGATGGAAAGGCAATAGCAGATGATCGAATTCGCCGCCGAGCCGCGCCCCTGACACAGAATCCCCTGACTGCGCGCAAAAGCGACAATGTCGTAGACCGTCAGAAAGTACTTCTCGTATTCCAGCTTCGCGACGAGCGCCAGCTCCTTTTCGATGAGACCGATGGTCTCGGCATCCATGCCGTTCGGCCAGCGCCTGAGCGCGCCCGCGATCACCTGTTTGCGCAGATAGCTCGCGGGCGTTTCGCCGGGCGGCACCAGTTCTTCGGGGTATTCGTACTTGAGCTCGTCGAGTTTGAAAGTGCAACGAGCGGCCACCTTCAGCGTTTCCCTGATCGCCTCTTTCGGATACAGCGCGCCGATGCGCAGCCGCGTGCGCAGATGCCGCTCCGCGTTCGCTTCGAGCGCATAACCGCATTCGGCGAGCGACCGGTTCAGGCGAATCGCGGTCAGCGTGTCCTGCAAAGGCTTGCGCGAACGCGCATGCATGAGCGCGCCGCTTGCCGCGACGAGCGGCAATCCGCTTGCTTCGGCGATTACGCGCGACGAGGCGAGACGCTCGTCGTCGCTGCCGTCCTGCCACAACTCCAGCGCGAGCCACGCGCGGCCCGCCGCAAAACCGGCCAGCCAGTGCGCGCGATCGAGCGTGTCGGCGAGCGTCGCTGCGCGCTGCGGCACGAGAATCAGCAGGCAATCGGGCAAGTGCTTCAGATGCGCGATATCGCCCCGCAGGTCTGCCGTATCGGAGGAGGCGGCGGGATTGGTGAAGTCTTCCGGACCGATCCTGTATGTGCCCTTGGGCGAGCGCGAGCGCGCAAGCGAAATCAGCTCCGACAGATTGCCGTAGCCCGCGCGATTCGTCGCGAGCGCGACGAGCGTGCAGAACGGCTCGCCGTTGGCATCGGTGAGATGCAACTCGCTGCCGATGATCAGCTTCAGGTTCTGCTTCTTCGGCGGCGGCTCGCCGGCCTCCCGCGCCGCGTCAGCTGCGGCTTGCGCTTTCGCTTCGATGTCCTTGATCGCGGCATGCGCGCGCACGACACCCGCGAGCGAGCATTCGTCCGTGATCGCGAGCGCGGTATAGCCGTGTTCGAGCGCGGCCGCGGCCAGCTCCTGCGGATGCGACGCGCCGCGCAGGAACGAGAAGTTGCTCAGGCAATGCAGCTCGGCATAGTCGGGCAATAGCGCCGACGCCGACATCGAGCCGGGAAACCCAGTGTCTTCATCCAGTCCGATGATGTCGTTCAGATCATCCATCACGCATCATCCGAAAAAACCGTGCAGGAACCAGTCACCGCTGAGACGCTCGCGATACAGCCAGAACATGCGGCCGCGGTCGTCGGCGGCGACGTAGTAATCGCGCTGCACGCCGTTGCCGTCCCACCATCCCGCCTCGATGCGCTCGGTCCGGCTGATCAGCTTCAACGGACGGCGATAGAACGGCCGCTCGTTGCGCAACATCAGCTTTTGCGGCATTTCGAGTATCCACGCCGGGCGCGGTTGCTGAGGCACCGCGACATCGGGGAGTTCGAGTGGTTCGCCGGGTTGGATTTGCGTTTCCTCCGGTTCGGGCTCACTGGCTTGTGTTGCGATTGTTGCCGGCGTCTTTTTTCCGCGTTTCGGCTTGGTCTCACGCGCAGGCTTATAGGCTTCGACCGTCATCGCCGCTTCGGGCCTGTGATCGTCCCGCGCGACCAGTTGCACGACATTCTCCGCGCCGAGCCGCGCGCTCAGGCGTTCGAGCAGTTGCGCCATCGATTCGCTGTCGGAACCGGGCATCGGAAACAGGGTGTCGGGCGGCGGTGCGTGCTCGCTGATTTTGTCGGCAAGAAGCCTCATCTCGATCACGGGCGCTGCGAGCGCCGTCTGATTCAGCTTCTCGCGCAGCAGCCAGAGGATGTGATCGGCTTCGCGCGTCGGCACGGCCCACGCGACTTTGAACATCGATGTTTTCGGCGCATGGCGAGCAGCCAGTTCATGTTCGAGCAGCAACGAAAATTCACTGACCGCCGCATGATGCGCGCAGAGCCAGCCGGAGAGTTGCAGCACGAGACGGCGGGCGGCGAACAGCAGCGCGTCGGCGCTTTCCACGCGCGCCTGCAATTCGAGGCGCGCTTCGAAGGACGCTGGCGCGCAGAACGCCTCGCGCGGATCGGGCGCCTGCCCGTACGCTTGCGCGAGCCATTGCAGGACGCCTTGCCCGAAGCGCCGCGCGACGCCCTTGCGCGGCAAACGGCGCAAATCGGCGAGCGTCGCGCAGCCGATCTGCTCGAACACGTTGCCGTGCGAATGCGCCGACGGGACGAGCGACACGGGCAGCGCATCGAGCACATGTATCAACGTCGTCTCTTTCACGATCCGCACGCGCCGCGCGACACGGCGCGTGCGTGCGTGCGCCAGCAACCACGCGCCCCACGCGGTCGGCGCGCAGCCTGAGCGCGAAGTGAAACCGCATCCTTTCACCGTCGATGCGACCTTGGACAGCAACGCGCGCAATCCACCGAAGAGCCGCATGCTCGCACCGACTTCGAGCAGCACCGTATTCGCATGCGCGAGCACGACCTTGGGCGTGAACGCGAGCAGCGCCAGCGCGACGGCTTCGAGCGCGCGTTGCTCTTCGCGGATATCGACGGCGAGCAGCGTCAGTTGCGGCGCCAGCGCGAACGCATGCGCGCGCGTGCTGCCGGGCCGCACGCCGAGCCGAAACGCGACGAGATCGGGCATCAGGATGCGAGCGTGATCGGCAAGCGCGAAGCATGGCTGATCGATATCGTCATTCGCCGTCGAGCTCGCTCCAGGCGATGTCGAGTTCGCCGGCGCTGAGGGCATCGAAGGCGGCTTGACGGCTTCGAGCGATAAAAGCGGCAATGTCACCGCTATCCACAACATGTTTGACCTCTCGTGCTTTCCTGCCGACGTGCGCGCGGCGAATAGGTTCGGGCAGCGCGGGCAACTGCAACGGCAAGTTCAACCGCAACGGCTTTTCCAGCAGCGGACCACGCCGCTTGATGATGTCGATTTCGAGCATGACGGCCTGCATCCATTCGCGGCGATTCATCGTCTGCGCGTTGGCGGGAAGGATCGGCTTGCAGACCATGCGCAATGGCGCGGCGGACGATTGCTTCGCCGCTTTGAGCGGGCGAAAGAGAAACGCCAGCGACTGCGCTTCCTGAGCCGCTACTTGCAGCCTTCGCAGCGCTTCGGGACGCACTTGCGGCAGCCAGATCAACACAGCGCCGATGCCGTCCTGTTTCAAGGATTGCTCCGCAGCCCAGAGCACCTGATCCTCGGGCGCCTTGACCCAGACCAGTTTCTCCACCGTGATGTTCATCGTCCGAAACGCAGCCAGATTGGGCTTCCACGGCGGCGCAACGAAGATGACCGAGCGGCCTTTGTTCGCCGTCAGTTCCCGAAGCGTGCGAGCGAGTAGCCTGATTTCGCCTACGCCGCTTTCCTCGATCAGCAATTCGGTGACTGAACCGGGCATCCAGCCCGCACCGGGCAAGGCGACATCGAGCGCCGGAAAGCCGCTCGATGTGATGTTCGAGTCAGGGTCGTGGATCGGATTGCCCTGCCAGACCTGACGCTGCAGATGCGATGTCAGCCCGATATCGAGCAGTGAAAGTGCGGCACCCATGAGTTTCCCCCGTCCAGCGCGAATGCAAGGGCCTGCTCATGGCTTCGAGCATACAATGGCCTATGGCTTTTACTGTATATTTATACAGTATTTTGACGGGGGAAGGTAAACCGCTGACAGGCGTGCGCTGACGGAGGGAAGGAGCACGCTGGAGAGTCGCGCAAACGGCGCGCCCAACGCAAAAACCCCACCTTTGCGGGGTGGGGTTTTTGTTTGCGGCATGAGGAGCCTGACGATTACCTACTTTCACACGGGTATCCGCACTATCATCGGCGTGGAGTCGTTTCACGGTCCTGTTCGGGATGGGAAGGGGTGGTACCGACTCGCTATGGTCATCAGGCATGACTTGTTGCTGTGTCGTCTTGGGGACGCGACAGCCAATCTGGGAAGAAGTAGCAGTGTTTGGGGTGGTGATCGTGGCACAACGATACTCAACCAGGAAGACACACTGGTTATAGGATCAAGCCTTACGGGCAATTAGTATCAGTTAGCTCAATGCATTACTGCACTTACACACCTGACCTATCAACGTCCTGGTCTGGAACGACCCTTCAAGGGGCTCGAAGCCCCGGGGATATCTCATCTTAAGGCGAGTTTCCCGCTTAGATGCTTTCAGCGGTTATCTCTTCCGAACATAGCTACCCGGCGATGCGACTGGCGTCACAACCGGTACACCAGAGGTTCGTCCACTCCGGTCCTCTCGTACTAGGAGCAGCCCCCTTCAAATATCCAACGCCCACGGCAGATAGGGACCAAACTGTCTCACGACGTTTTAAACCCAGCTCACGTACCTCTTTAAATGGCGAACAGCCATACCCTTGGGACCGGCTACAGCCCCAGGATGAGATGAGCCGACATCGAGGTGCCAAACACCGCCGTCGATATGAACTCTTGGGCGGTATCAGCCTGTTATCCCCAGAGTACCTTTTATCCGTTGAGCGATGGCCCTTCCATACAGAACCACCGGATCACTATGACCTGCTTTCGCACCTGCTCGACTTGTCGGTCTCGCAGTTAAGCACGCTTATGCCATTGCACTATCAGCACGATTTCCGACCGTACCTAGCGTACCTTCGTACTCCTCCGTTACACTTTGGGAGGAGACCGCCCCAGTCAAACTGCCTACCATGCACTGTCCCCGATCCGGATCACGGACCAAGGTTAGAACCTCAAACAAACCAGGGTGGTATTTCAAGGACGGCTCCACCAAGACTAGCGTCCTGGTTTCATAGCCTCCCACCTATCCTACACAGATCGGTTCAAAGTCCAATGCAAAGCTACAGTAAAGGTTCATGGGGTCTTTCCGTCTAGCCGCGGGGAGATTGCATCATCACAAACACTTCAACTTCGCTGAGTCTCGGGAGGAGACAGTGTGGCCATCGTTACGCCATTCGTGCAGGTCGGAACTTACCCGACAAGGAATTTCGCTACCTTAGGACCGTTATAGTTACGGCCGCCGTTTACCGGGACTTCAATCAAGAGCTTGCACCCCATCATTTAATCTTCCGGCACCGGGCAGGCGTCACACCCTATACGTCCACTTTCGTGTTTGCAGAGTGCTGTGTTTTTATTAAACAGTCGCAGCCACCAGTTTATTGCAACCCTTTCACCCTCCTGGCGCAGGCCAGTCAAGCTACAAGGGCGTACCTTATCCCGAAGTTACGGTACCAATTTGCCGAGTTCCTTCTCCCGAGTTCTCTCAAGCGCCTTAGAATACTCATCTCGCCCACCTGTGTCGGTTTGCGGTACGGTCACTATTAGACTGAAGCTTAGAGGCTTTTCTTGGAACCACTTCCAATTGCTTCGCTTCCGAAGAAGCTCGCGCCACACCCTTGAATTACGTGCCCGGATTTGCCTAAGCACCTTCTCCAATGCAGCGACCGGGACTTCCAACACCCGGACAACCTTCCGCGATCCGTCCCCCCATCGCATCTAACAATGGTGCAGGAATATTGACCTGCTTCCCATCAGCTACGCATTTCTGCCTCGCCTTAGGGGCCGACTCACCCTACGCCGATGAACGTTGCGTAGGAAACCTTGGGCTTACGGCGAGGGGGCTTTTCACCCCCTTTATCGCTACTCATGTCAGCATTCGCACTTCCGATACCTCCAGCATGCCTTTCGACACACCTTCGCAGGCTTACGGAACGCTCTCCTACCACACGCACTTACGTGCGCATCCGCAGCTTCGGTGACTGGCTTGAGCCCCGTTACATCTTCCGCGCAGGACGACTCGATCAGTGAGCTATTACGCTTTCTTTAAAGGGTGGCTGCTTCTAAGCCAACCTCCTGACTGTTTTAGCCTTCCCACTTCGTTTCCCACTTAGCCAATCTTTGGGACCTTAGCTGGCGGTCTGGGTTGTTTCCCTCTTGACACCGGACGTTAGCACCCGATGTCTGTCTCCCGTGATTGCACTCTTCGGTATTCGGAGTTTGCTATGGCGTAGTAATCCGCAATGGACCCCACAACCATGACAGTGCTCTACCCCCGAAGGTGATACACGAGGCACTACCTAAATAGTTTTCGGAGAGAACCAGCTATTTCCAAGTTTGTTTAGCCTTTCACCCCTATCCACAGCTCATCCCCTAACTTTTCAACGTTAGTGGGTTCGGTCCTCCAGTACGTGTTACCGCACCTTCAACCTGGCCATGGATAGATCACTTGGTTTCGGGTCTACGCCCAGCAACTGATCGCCCTATTCGGACTCGCTTTCGCTACGCCTGCCTTAATCAGTTAAGCTCGCTACTGAACGTAAGTCGCTGACCCATTATACAAAAGGTACGCCGTCACCCCTTGCGAGGCTCCGACTGTTTGTATGCATGCGGTTTCAGGATCTATTTCACTCCCCTCCCGGGGTTCTTTTCGCCTTTCCCTCACGGTACTGGTTCACTATCGGTCGATCACGAGTATTTAGCCTTGGAGGATGGTCCCCCCCCATCTTCAGACAGGATTTCACGTGTCCCGCCCTACTTGTCGTACCCCTAGTTCTTCCATCCTATTTTCGTCTACAGGGCTATCACCTGCTATGGCCGCACTTTCCAGAGCGTTCGACTAATACGATAGATAAAGAGTACAGGCTGGTCCCATTTCGCTCGCCACTACTTTGGGAATCTCGGTTGATTTCTGTTCCTGCGGTTACTTAGATGTTTCAGTTCACCGCGTTCGCTCCACGCAACCTATGTATTCAGTTGCGGGTGACCCATACGGGCCGGGTTTCCCCATTCGGATATCGGAGGATCAAAGCTCGTTTGCCAGCTCCCCTCCGCTTTTCGCAGGCTACCGCGTCCTTCATCGCCTGTGATCGCCAAGGCATCCACCACATGCACTTGTTCGCTTGACCCTATAACGAGTGTGTCTCTCGACTCACCACGTCATAGGCTGAGTATTCGCGTTGTGCCGTATTCCAAAGCAATCTTTCGATTACCTTTTCATACTTGATACAATCACTACCCTGACTACCCGACTCGCACCCATCTCTAAGTGCTTTTAGATAGTCTCTTTACTACTTCTTCCAGATTGTTAAAGAACGTTTAGCCGACAGGATCACTTCAATTCCTGCAGCATCAACTGGCTTCAATCGCCAATGCGCAGTGCTTCACGAAACACTGTGCATTGAGGATTGGTGGAGGATGACGGGATCGAACCGACGACCCCCTGCTTGCAAAGCAGGTGCTCTCCCAGCTGAGCTAATCCCCCAAGTCTCTCGAGTCTGCTCGATCACGCGATCGACTCATCCTGACCGTGGTGGGTCTGGATGGATTCGAACCATCGACCCCCGCCTTATCAAGACGGTGCTCTAACCGACTGAGCTACAGACCCAAAGCCTGTCTTAAACAACAGCCGATAAGCGTGAGCGCTTAACTTAAAGTGCGAAGCTCGAGAAAGGAGGTGATCCAGCCGCACCTTCCGATACGGCTACCTTGTTACGACTTCACCCCAGTCATGAATCCCACCGTGGTAAGCGCCCTCCTTGCGGTTAGGCTACCTACTTCTGGTGAAACCCACTCCCATGGTGTGACGGGCGGTGTGTACAAGACCCGGGAACGTATTCACCGCGGCATGCTGATCCGCGATTACTAGCGATTCCAGCTTCACGCAGTCGAGTTGCAGACTGCGATCCGGACTACGATCGGTTTTCTGGGATTGGCTCCACCTCGCGGCTTGGCAACCCTCTGTTCCGACCATTGTATGACGTGTGAAGCCCTACCCATAAGGGCCATGAGGACTTGACGTCATCCCCACCTTCCTCCGGTTTGTCACCGGCAGTCTCCTTAGAGTGCTCTTGCGTAGCAACTAAGGACAAGGGTTGCGCTCGTTGCGGGACTTAACCCAACATCTCACGACACGAGCTGACGACAGCCATGCAGCACCTGTGCGCCGGTTCTCTTTCGAGCACCCCCACCTTTCAGCAGGGTTCCGACCATGTCAAGGGTAGGTAAGGTTTTTCGCGTTGCATCGAATTAATCCACATCATCCACCGCTTGTGCGGGTCCCCGTCAATTCCTTTGAGTTTTAATCTTGCGACCGTACTCCCCAGGCGGTCAACTTCACGCGTTAGCTACGTTACTAAGGAAATGAATCCCCAACAACTAGTTGACATCGTTTAGGGCGTGGACTACCAGGGTATCTAATCCTGTTTGCTCCCCACGCTTTCGTGCATGAGCGTCAGTATTGGCCCAGGGGGCTGCCTTCGCCATCGGTATTCCTCCACATCTCTACGCATTTCACTGCTACACGTGGAATTCTACCCCCCTCTGCCATACTCAAAGCCTGCCAGTCACCAATGCAGTTCCCAGGTTAAGCCCGGGATTTCACATCGGTCTTAACAGACCGCCTGCGCACGCTTTACGCCCAGTAATTCCGATTAACGCTCGCACCCTACGTATTACCGCGGCTGCTGGCACGTAGTTAGCCGGTGCTTATTCTTCCGGTACCGTCGTCCTCCATCCATATTAGGGACGAAGTTTTCTTTCCGGACAAAAGTGCTTTACAACCCGAAGGCCTTCTTCACACACGCGGCATTGCTGGATCAGGGTTGCCCCCATTGTCCAAAATTCCCCACTGCTGCCTCCCGTAGGAGTCTGGGCCGTGTCTCAGTCCCAGTGTGGCTGGTCGTCCTCTCAGACCAGCTACAGATCGTCGCCTTGGTAGGCCTTTACCCCACCAACTAGCTAATCTGCCATCGGCCGCCCCTATAGCGCGAGGTCCGAAGATCCCCCGCTTTCTCCCTTAGGTCGTATGCGGTATTAATCCGGCTTTCGCCGGGCTATCCCCCACTACAGGACACGTTCCGATGTATTACTCACCCGTTCGCCACTCGCCACCAGGGTTGCCCCCGTGCTGCCGTTCGACTTGCATGTGTAAGGCATGCCGCCAGCGTTCAATCTGAGCCAGGATCAAACTCTTCAGTTCAAACCTGTTACTGTTTTCGGTTCCGTTAAGAACCGGTCGCTCACTCAACGTACTGACGATGATTATTCTGTCCTAAAACAGAAAAACCTTCCTCTGATACTTCGTGTGAGACTCTTGATACTTTTGCTATGACTGATCCCGAAAGACCAGCCGCACTCGCTATCAAGCGCCCACACTTATCGGCTGTTAGTTTTTAAAGAGCACATCGCAAGACATCCAACCTCACCACCGTCTTGCGTCGCTGCGTTGTCTGCAGCAGAGAAACGAGATTATGAACAACGCTTCGGTTACTGTCAACAAGAATTTCGAAGTTTTCTTGCCGACTGACTGCGCCTCAAACCACCGCAAGGCACACCAACCGATGCCGCTCTCCCGCTCCCTTCGCGTTCATCGAATCGCGAAGGAACGGAATTCTAGTGAGTGATTCGAGCCTCCGCAAGGGGTGTGGAAAAATAACTTTTCGATCCTTCCAAGAACGCGATCCCGTACGGCAGATGGCCCCGCTGCAGCGCCATACGGTAAAAGCGCGCGCGGAGCGACTACAATTAAAGGTTCACCGCACCAATAACTCTCGTATCGATATGCGCTCGCGAATCGCAAAACGTATTCCCCCGGATGCCGACAAGCTCGTCAGCCTCTCTCTCGCGCTTTTCGCGTCCGGCAGCCGTGTCGAGGACCGCTTCTGGGAAGCGCGCCTCGACACCCTCATCGCCAAGCTCGTGCGCAACGGCAATCAGACGACGCTCGACGCCGCGCTCGACCATCTGCAGCAGAATCATCCCGATGCCTACGGGGCGCTCGCCGACATGGCCGAGACGCACAGCGAGTCGTTCAGGATCGACATCGACGGTGCGCCTCACGAAGCGTTGCTCATGGCGGCGCCCGTGCTCGCGTGGACGCGCTATGCGATCCCCTCGGGCGCGCTCAAGGGCGACGCCGTCGATGCGCTGCGCACGCAGATGCAGGCGCACGTCCTGGCCGCGGGCGCGCGCGTGGCGATCGCGCCTTATCTCTACAGCATCGATCAGTTGCCGCGCCACCACGTCGACACGGCGCGCCTCGCGCAACAGCTGCTGCAAACCGTCCTGACCGGCAACGCCGCGCGCCTGAACCTGGCCGATCTTCCCGAGACCTCGCCGATTCTCGCCGACCCGCGATTCCTGCTGGCGCTGGTCGTCGTGCCAGCGGGCGGGGCCTTGTTCCGCTGGCAGGAAGACGAAAACGGCGGCCGCGTCGAACGAAGTCAATGTCTTGAGCAGTGGGCCGCGCAAGGCGGGCCGAGCTTCGCCGCCATCCTGCCCGGCTGCGAATTCGAGTGCCTGCTTCCCGACGCCTACTATTCGGCCTGCCGCGACGCGGACGAACAGGTTCGCCCGCACACCGTGCGCACCGCCGTGCGATATCTGTTCGATACGCTCGGCACCGCGCCGCAGGATCTGCGCGCGGTCATCGCCGGTTTCGGCGAGCGGCGCATCGACGAATATCGCATCGGTTTCACGCGGCGCGGCAGCAACGACGTGATCTACGGCGTCGTGTGGCCGCTCTACGGGCGTGAAAACGGCGAGCTGGGCATGGAAGAGGATGCGGTCGATCTCGAAGGCGCCAACGGCCCGGTCGAAGAGATCGTCGAATTGCTGAAGAAGGCAGGCGTCTCCGATGTGCGCCGTCACGCCGGACGCTTCGAACCGGAGTTCTGCGACGACTGCGGCGTGCCGCTTTATGCCGATCCGCTGGGCGAGATCGTCCATGCCGAGATGCCCGAAGACGCCGAGCCCGCGCAGCCTCATTTTCACTGAGCCCATAAGGCTGCCTAAAAGCAACAAACCCCGCCCTCGCGCGGGGTTTTGTGTATTTATGCCTATGCCGTTCGGATAGGGGGCCAAATCACCGGAAATTTGTCAATATAGCTATTGCCGCCGGCAAGTCTGGCGGCATGAAGTCCCGAAGCCGTTGGCTACGGGTGTATTGACAAGAGGTAAAGCATGATAATCAACATTATTGGTGCCGACGCGGAGCGCCGGGCGGGCCTTAAAACATTGCTGCGCCGTATTGCGCGCCAGGCGCAATTCACCGAGGCAAAGGACTGGAGACAAGCCCGCACCGCCTTGAAACGCTCCACCCCAGACATGATCGTGGTCGACTGGGCCCCCAACCTGCGCCTCGGCGACTTGCAGAACCTGCTCGACGAAGTGCCCCGCGTGCCCGCGTCCATCATGGTCGACCGCTGCGGCGCCGCGCTGGTCTATGCGCTTCTGAATGCCGGCGCAATGGGCGTCATTCCTCGCGCGCTCGACCCGATCCTGATTCTTCGCGCGCTGGAGATGGTCCTGCTCGGTGGCCATTACATCCCATCCGACGTCGTCGACCCGGAGCTGACACTCGAACTCGCCGCGCGCCGTGCACAAGGCGTCGCAAGGCTTCCGCGCACGACTCGCCTTCTTCCGACCTTATCGCCCCGGCAGCAGCAGATCATGCGCTGCGTACACATGGGCAGCACGAATAAGGTGATTGCAAAGACGCTGGGCATCAGCGAAGGCACGGTGAAGATTCACCTTGCGAGTATCTTCCAGCAATTGGGCGCGGCGAATCGGGCCGCCGCGGTCGCGATTTACAACGGCGTGCAGAACTCGCACCTCGAAATCCTGCGCAGCGGCAACGAGAGATCGAGGCGCGTGATATCGGGCGAGCCGGGAATCATTCCGCTGCGCAGACCGAAGACGCGTTATCCGTCGCTTCTCGACAACGACGCGGCCGCGCTCCCGATGGCCGCTGAGCCGGAAGCGACGTTCTAGCAACAAACGAGGCAAACGGGTCCGTCCTTTGCGCACACGTTTTACGCGCAACGAGTAATATGCAAGGCATGGGGTTCTTCTACACACCGCTACCGCTTTGGCTTACCGTCGGCAGCTGGATCGTCGCCGCGGGACTGCTCGCGCCCGCGCTGCTGCAGCGCCCCTTCGCGCGCCTGCAGGACGCCACCTTGCAGAATGTGTGGCTCGGCATCATCGTCGCGGTTTCGGTGCTGTGGGCATGCAACGCATGGTTCGACGACGGACCCGTGATTCATCTGCTCGGCGCGACGCTCATGGTCACGCTGTTCGACTGGCGGCTCGCGCTCATCGGCACGGCAGCGACCACGGGACTCGCCGCCGTCGTGCTCGACGCTTCATGGCTCTCGGTCGCGACCACGTACATCCTCTTCGGCGCGCTGCCGGTTGCGGTCTCCACCCTTCTGCAACGCCTGAGCAACGTCCTGTTGCCGCGCAACCTCTTCACGTTCATCGCCGGGCACGGCTTCATCACGTCGGCGGCCGCGGTCGCGGCGGCATGCGGCGCGACCGTGCTGCTCGAGATGGCGCTTGCGGGAGGACCGGTCGTGATTCCTGCGGCATTTACGCGCGGCTCCCTCTTGCTCGGTGCAGGCGAAGCGCTTTTCACCGGCCTGCTCATCATTCTGATCACGGTGTACAAGCCCGCGTGGATCACCACGTATGACGTGCGCCGGTATCGCCTCGATCGCGGTCCGCGCGTCTAGTTTTCGCGAATCGAAGCGCGCCATCGTCACGGGCATCGCCGGTTATCGGATTTCCGGCCATCGGCATGCGCGCAAAGTACGATAAGATTGAACTCCTCCCCTACACGGCGCATCTTACTTGCCCGTGTCTTCTTAGCGCCCAGACTTGATGGAAAGTAACTACGCACCGCGCCGGCTATTGCGGCTCGTCGGCCGGTTGGCGGTATGCGCATCGTTGGCATGCGCGGTGTCCGCTTTTGCCGATTCGCTCGACGAGCGCAATGAACTGATTCACCACTTCGTCATCGACTTCGAGGCCAATCCGCTCATCGCCGATTGCGCTGCGCATGGCAACTTCATCGCCAGCACATCTTCGGCCTTCGATCGCGTCGAGTTTCCCGCCACCTCGTTCGACGCCGCTCATTCCAGCATCGAACCGTGGAACGATTCGTTCGACGAGAAGAAGCAGCGAATCAAGGTGGACAACGTCGTGACCGTCGAAGGTCAGGGCATGCCGAAAAGCGGCGAGCGCGATCCCACGCCGCTCAAGTTCCGCTGCGGCTATGTGGGCAGTCAGATGCTCGCCTTCGGCTGGAACGATCCCGTGCCGCCGCTGCGCGCACGCGCCGAGCCGCATCCGGCGCGCAGCACGAAGGGCAAGCATGGCGCGAAGAGCACGGCGTCATCGGGCGAGACGAAGAGCGCGGCCAAGAGCACGTCGAAGTCTTCGACCAAGTCGACGAAGAAGACAACCAAGAAGCACTGACCGCTGCTCATCCGCGCAAATCCGCGCGCAAGACATCGCGAAAAAGGGCGTGGCCGCACGAAGCGGCCACGCCCTTTTCACATGCCCCGAAAGCGCATGCCCCGAAAGTCGCCGGCCTTCAGGCGTCGAACGATTGAAGATGCCACAGGATCGCCTGAAGCATCGACGCGCCGAGCGCCGCGCTGCGCGCGCCGTTCCAGCCGACGCTCTCATCCGGCAGATTGGCGTTGTCCTTGAACGGCATCTCCAGCGTGAGCGAAAGGCACTTGTACTCGTTACCGATGTACTTCGACGCGAGCTTGAGCGCATCCGTCTGATACTTGCTCGACTCGTAACCGTACACGGTCTGGAAATCCGGGCTCGCCTGCTTGAAGAAATCGACGAATGCCTTCTGCTCCTTCGCCTGCTGCTCGGTGAAGCCCGGCAACATCTCCGAACCCGCGACGAACACATACGGAATGGCTTCATCGCCGTGGATATCGAAGAACAGGTCGCAGCCGGTCTCCTCGATGGCCTCGCGCACGGCAAGCACCTCCGGGCTGCGCTCGGCACTCGGTTCCATCCATTCGCGATTCAGGTTCGCGCCCGCCGCGTTGGTGCGCAGGTTGCCGAGCACGCTGCCGTCGGGATTCATGTTCGGCACGATATGGAAGATCGCGCGATCGAAAAGCGTGCGCGCAACCGGGTCGCCCGCCCAGTCGCCAAAGCCCGCGAGCCGCTTCACGAGTCCTTCGACGAACCATTCCGCCATCGTCTCGCCGGGATGCTGGCGCGCGATGATCCAGACTTTCTTCTTCGGCTCGGCGTCGCCAAAATCCGGTATGCCGAGCGAGAGCACCGACATCGGCCGGCCCTGCACCGTGCTGCCGAGCTCGGTCAGCGTCGCGAGCGGCATCTGCTGAACCGCGCCGAGAAATTCCGAATGGCGCTCCTCGCTGTACGGCTCGAAATACGCGTAGTAGATGCGGTCGAAGTCCGGCGTGTGATCGATCTTCATCACCTGGCCGTCGTACTCGGTCGATACGCGGAACCAGTTCACGCGGTCATAGCTCGCAACCGCTTCATAGTCGCGCCAGCCTTCGGGAAACGCGCACTGCGCCGCGTTCTCGAAGGTCATCACGAGACGCTCGCCGCGCGCGCCGGACACTCGGTAGTAAAACCATTGCGCGAAATCGGCGTGCGAGTCGGGGCGCACGCGCAGACGGATGTCCGCGGGATCGTCGGCGTTGATGACTTCGATCGCGCCCGCGTCGAAGTTGCTGGAGATGGAGAGGCTCATGTGCGGTTCCTTGCGTGCTTGCCGTGCGGGTCTCATTCCGCGACGCGGCGTCGAAATACGTATGTCGTGTCGTTCGACGCCTTCGCGTCGAACGTATAGCCTTCGCTGTCGAAGCCTTTGAGCGCCTGCGGCTCGTCGATGCGGTTCTCGACCGCATAGCGCGCCATCAGGCCGCGCGCGCGCTTCGCGTGAAAGCTGATGATCTTGTAGCGCCCGCCCTTCCAGTCTTCGAACACCGGCGAGATGACGGGCGCGGTGAGCAGCTTCGGCTTGACGGACTTGAAATATTCCTCTGACGCGCAATTCACCAGCACGCGCGCGCCGCGCTGCTTCTTGAGTTGCTCGTTGAGCGCCGCCGTGATGCGGTCTCCCCAGAACGCGTACAGATCCTTGCCGCGCGCGTTCGGAAATCGCGTGCCCATTTCGAGCCGGTACGGCTGCAGCAGATCGAGCGGCCGCAACAGGCCATACAGCCCCGACAATACGCGCACGTGGCTCTGCGCGAAATCGAGATCGCTCGCCGAGAGCGTCTTCGCGGCGAAGCCTTCGTACACGTCGCCGTTGAACGCCAGCACCGCCTGCTTGGCGTTGCTCGCATCGAACGTCGTCGACCAGTCGGCGTAGCGCTGGAAATTCAGCGCCGCCAGTTGATCGGAAATGCTCATCATGCCGCCGATCTGCTGCGGCGAGAGTTCGCGCAGGCCCTCGATCAGCTCGGCCGCGTCATCGACGAATTGCGGCAGCGTGTGCTTCTTGATATGAGGGGGCGTCTCGTAGTCGAGCGATTTGGCGGGCGAGAGAACGATTATCATGGAGGCTCGCCGGCACGCCGCCGGCGATCATTGGCATAAACCCCCGATTGTATCGAATGGACAATTCCGCCGCGCCGCCGCCACCGATGCGCGTGGTGCTCGATTCGAATGTGTGGATCGACATCCTCGTGTTCGACGACCCCGCCACGCGCCCGATTCACGCGGCCCTCGTTGCCCGCACGCTCGAAGCGCTGATCGACGAGCGCTGCTTGAGGGAGCTCACGCACGTGCTCGACTACCCGCAGTTCGTGCGCATGGAAGTCGATAAGGCCGCCGCGCTCGCGACCCTCGCGCGTCTGTCGACGCTCGTCGCCGCGACGCTCGATGAAAGCGAACGTCCGTTACCGAAATGCAAAGACCGCGACGATCAGAAGTTCCTGGAACTCGCGCACGCGTCGGGCGCCGCCTGGCTCGTGTCGAAAGACCGCGCCGTGCTGAAGCTCGCGCGGCGCATCGCGCGCGACTTCGCGTTTCGCATCGCCGAGCCCAGGCCGTTCGTCGTCGAACTCGACGCGACCACGGCCATCGGCTGACGCTGTCTTAAAATAACCGCGTGCCACTTTTCGCCCACACGACCATGAACGCCACGCACGAATTGCCGCCGACACCGCCCGAGCTTTCTTTCCCGTCGCGTCTGCCCGATGTGGGCACGACCATCTTCACCGTGATGAGCGCGCTCGCGACGCAAAAAGGCGCCGTGAACCTCGGTCAGGGTTTCCCCGATTTCGATTGCGACGCGCGCATCGTCGATGCCGTCGCGAACGCGATGCGCGAAGGCCACAACCAATATCCGCCGATGGCGGGCGCCGCGCCCTTGCGCCATGCGATCGCGCGCAAGATCGACGCGCTCTATGGCCGCGCGTACAACCCCGACACCGAGATCACCGTGACCGCCGGCGCGACGCAGGCCCTGCTCACGGCCATTCTGTGCTGCGTGCATCCGGGCGATGAAGTCATCGTGATCGAGCCGATGTACGACAGCTACGTGCCGTCGATCGAGCTCGCGGGCGGCAAGCCGGTATTCGTGTCGCTCGAAGCGCCGGACTACGCGCTGCCGTTCGACAAGATCGCCGCCGCGATCACGCCGAAAACGCGCCTTCTGATGATCAACACGCCGCACAATCCGACCGGCCGCGTGTGGCATGCGGACGACATGAAGAAGCTCGAAGAAATCGTGCGCGGCACCAACGTGCTGATCGTCTCCGACGAAGTCTACGAGCACATGGTCTACGACGGCGCGCCGCACGAGAGCGTCGCGCGCTATCCGGAACTCGCCAAACGCAGCTTCGTGGTGTCGAGCTTCGGCAAGACCTTCCACGTGACCGGCTGGAAAGTGGGCTACGTGGCCGCGCCCGCCGCGCTGAGCGCCGAATTCCGCAAGGTGCATCAGTTCAACGTGTTCACGGTGAACACCCCCATGCAGATCGGGCTCGCGCATTACCTCGAAGACCCGAAGCCGTATCTGGATCTGCCCGCGTTCTATCAGAAGAAGCGCGACTTCTTCCGCGCGGGCCTGGCGAAGACGCGCTTCTCGCTGTTGCCGTCCGAAGGCACGTATTTCCAGTGCGTCGATTACTCGAAGATCAGCGACATGCCCGAGGCCGAATTCTCGCAATGGCTCACGAGCGAGATCGGCGTGGCCGCGATTCCGGTCTCGGCGTTCTATCACGAGAGCCATGAATCGGGCGTCGTGCGCTTTTGCTTCGCGAAGAAGGAAGAGACGCTCGCGCTCGCGCTCGAACGTCTCGCCAAGCTCTAACGCAACGGCGCGTCTCGCCGGATCGGTTCACCGCCGGGACGCGCGCACACCGCGCGCGTTCCATCCTTTTGAGGAGCAGAGCCGCATCATGAGTCAGCACGAATACAGGATCGAGACGCTCGGTATTGTCGGCAGCGGTGCGATGGGGCGCGGCATCGCGCAGATCGCCGCGCTCGCCGGGCTCGACGTGCGCCTCTACGATACGAACCCGAACGCGCTCGCCGCCGCGCGCGCGTATCTCGCCGAGACGTTTGCGAAACTCACCGCGAAGGGCAAGCTCAAGGAAGCGGACGCGCACGCGGCGCTCGCGCGCATTCGCGATGCGGGCGACAAGAGCGAACTGTCCGATTGCGACGCCATCGTCGAGGCGATCGTCGAGAATCTCGACATCAAGCGCGAACTGTTCCGCGAGCTCGAAGCGGTGGTCGGCGAGCATTGCGTGCTCGCGTCGAATACGTCGTCGCTGTCGATCACCGCGATCGCCGCGGGTTGCGCGCATCCCGAACGCGTCGCGGGCTTTCACTTCTTCAACCCCGTGCCGCTGATGCGCGTCGTCGAAGTCATCGACGGACTGCGCGGCGACCCGCGCGCGGGCGATGCCCTGATGGACCTCGCGCGCCGCATGGGCCACACGCCGGTGCGCGCGAAGGACATGCCGGGCTTCATCGTCAATCACGCCGGGCGCGGCATGAACACCGAAGGCCTGCGCGTGGCGAGCGAAGGCGTCGCGAGTTTTGCGGATATCGACCGCATCATGCGCGAACAAGCGGGCTTTCGCCTCGGGCCGTTCGAGCTGCTCGATCTCACCGCGCTCGACGTCTCGCATCCGGTGATGGAATCGATCTATCACCAGTTTTATGAAGAGCCGCGCTTCAAGCCGTCGCCGATCACGGGCACGCGGCTCGCGGGCGGGCTCATCGGGCGCAAGGCGGGCGAAGGGTTTTACCGCTATGTCGACGGCAAGCAGGAAGTGCCGCCCGAGCCCGCCGCGCCCACGCAACTGCCGACGCGCGTGTGGATCAGCCGCGCCTCGCACGCCGGTCGCGAGGACGTGCTGAAGCTGATCGCCCGCTGCGACTGCTCGGTGCATATCGACGGCGGTCACACGCCGGAGCCGGATTCGCTGATCATCGTGACGCCGCTCGGCCTCGATGCGACGACCGCCTCCGTCAACGAGCATCTCGACGCGACGCGCGTCGTCGCCGTCGATACGCTGTTCCCGCTCGATACGGTCGCGCGGCGCACCATCATGACGACGCCCGCGACCACGCCCGCGATGCGCGACGCCGCGCACGCCCTCTTCGCCTTCGACGGCGTGCCCGTCACCGTGATCCGCGATTCGGCCGGTTTCGTCGCGCAACGCGTCGTGGCGACGATCGTGAACATCGGCTGCGATATCGCGCAGCAGGGCATCGCGACGCCCGAGGATATCGATCTCGCCGTGATGCTCGGCCTCGGTTATCCGCACGGCCCGCTCGCGCTCGGCGACACGCTGGGCGCGCCGACGATTCTCACGATCCTGCGCAACATGACCGCCGTGCTCGGCGATCCGCGCTACCGGCCGACGCCTTGGCTCACGCGCCGCGCGCAGCTCGGACTTTCGCTTACCCATACCGAGGAGCTCAGATGAGCGCCGAACTACTGACAGACCGTCCCGCGGGCAGCGACACCACGCTCGTTCTCAAGCTCTCCAATCCCGGCGCGCGCAACGCGCTGCATCCGGACATGTACGCGGCGGGCATCGAAGCGCTCAACACCGCCGAGCGCGACAACAGCGTGCGCGCGATCGTGCTGACGGGCGCCGACAACTTCTTCTGCGCGGGTGGCAACCTGAATCGCCTGCTGGAAAACCGCGCGAAAGATCCGTCGGTGCAAGGCGACAGCATCGGTCTGCTCGGCGAGTGGATCAGCGCGCTGCGCGCTTCGACCAAACCGGTGATCGCCGCCGTCGAAGGCGCGGCGGCCGGTGCGGGCTTTTCGCTCGCGCTCGCCTGCGACCTGATCGTCGCCGCCGATGACGCGAAGTTCGTCATGTCGTATGCGCGCGTCGGCCTCACGCCGGATGGCGGCGCATCGTGGCTGCTGGCGCGCGCGGTGCCGCGCACGCTCGCGAGCGAAGTGCTGCTCGAAGCGAAGCCGATCGGCGCATCGCGGCTGCATGAAGTCGGCGTCGTGAACCGGCTGACGAAAAAAGGCATCGCGCTCGATGCGGCCATTGCGTGGGCCGACGATCTCGGCAGCGTGTCGCCCAAAGCGATGGCGCGCATCAAGTCGCTCATCAACGCCGCCGACGTGCAGCCGCTCGCCGCGCATCTCGACATGGAGCGCGACAGCTTCGTCGATGCGCTCCATCACGGCGACGCGCTCGAAGGCATCAGCGCGTTTCTGGAGAAACGCCAGCCGAACTATCGGTAACGCACACATGGCCCATTACGAACTGCCGAAGCGCCGGCGCATCTTCCTGATGCGGCATGGCGACGTCACTTATTTCGACGATAGCGGCCGCGCGATCGACCCTGAAAGCGTGCCGCTCAACGAGCAAGGCCGCGAGGAAGCGAGCGCGGCGGGACGCGAGTTCGCCGCGCAGAACGTGCGCTTCGATCGTGTGATCGCAAGCGGCCTGCCGCGCACGATCGAAACCGCGCAACGCGTGCTCGAAGCGACGGGACAGCGCATCGACATCGAAACGTGGCCCGAATGGCAGGAGATTCGCGGCGGCAAGCTCAAGGACCTCACGGTGTCGGACATCGAACGCGCGTTCCTCTCGGTGTTCGACGGCGTCGTGGCGGAAGAGACGCGGTTTCTCGGCGGCGAGACCATCGGCGAGTTGCTCGATCGCGCGCTGCCCGCGATCGCGCGCCTGCGTGAAGACCGTTCGTGGGACACGGTGCTGCTCGTGTTGCACGGCGGTGTCAACCGCGCGCTGCTCTCGCATGCGATCACCGCGGGCGGGCGGGCTTTCTTCGGGCATCTGTCGCAAGCGACGGGCTGCATCAACGCGCTCGATGTGGGCGACAAACCCGGCGACTGGGTCGTGCACGCGATCAATCATTCGCCGCCCTCGCCGCTTCACGCCGGCGTGCGCAACACGACGATGGAACTGCTCTACGCTCAATTCGTACGCTACAAGGCCGGCGGCATGTCCTGACCAAGCCGCCTGGAGGAGACGATGCAAAACAACGAGACACGCAGCAACGAGACACAGACGCCGTCCGATTTCTCCGCGTTCGAAGGCACGCGCCCCGTGCAGGACGCACAGCGCTTCGATACCGGCGCGCTGACCTCATGGCTCGCGGCGAATGTCGATGGCTTCGACGGCCCCTTGAGCATCGAGCAATTCGCCGGCGGCCAGTCGAATCCGACGTTCAAGCTGGTCACGCCCGGCCGCAGCTACGTGATGCGCGCGAAGCCCGGCCCCGCGGCGAAGCTGCTGCCCTCCGCGCACGCGATCGAGCGCGAGTATCGCGTGATGGACGCCCTCGCCCCGACCGATGTGCCCGTCGCGCGCATGCTCGCGCTGTGCGAGGACGAAAGCGTGATCGGCCGCGCCTTCTACGTGATGGAGTTCGTGCAGGGCCGCGTGCTGTGGGATCCCTCGCTGCCCGGCATGACGCCCGCCGAACGCGCGGCGATCTACGACGAAACGAATCGCGTGATCGCCGCGCTTCATACCGTCGATGTCGAAGCCGCCGGCCTGTCGACGTATGGCAAGCCGGGCAATTATTTCGAGCGTCAGATCGGGCGATGGAGCAAGCAGTACATCGCCTCGGAAACGGAAAAGATCGACGCGATGCATCGTCTGATCGAGTGGCTGCCGCGGCGCATTCCTGTGTCACACAAGGCGAAGGTCAGCGTCGTGCATGGCGATTTCCGGCTCGACAACCTGATCTTCCATCCGCACGAGCCGCGCGTGCTCGCCGTGCTCGACTGGGAGCTCTCGACGTTCGGCGATCCGCTCGCCGATTTCGCGTACCACTGCATGGCGTGGCATGTCGATCCGTCGCAGTTTCGCGGCATCGCGGGACTCGACTGGGCCGCGCTCGGCATTCCGGACGAGAGCGATTACGTGAAACGCTATTGCGAGCGCACCGGTTTCACGATCGAAGGCGACTGGAACTTCTATCTCGCCTACAACATGTTCCGCATCGCGGCGATTCTGCAAGGCATCATGAAGCGCGTCGTCGATGGCACCGCCGCGAGCGCGCAAGCCATCGATGCGGGCAGGCGCGCGCGTCCGATGGCCGAGCTCGCATGGCAGTACGCGCAAAAGGTGGAGAGCCAGGCATGAACTTCGACTACACGCCCAAAGTAGCGGCATTGCGCGAGAAGCTGCTCGCCTTCTTCGATGCGCACATCTATCCGAACGAGCGCGCCTATGCCGACGAGATCGCCGCGAACCGCGCGTCGGGCAATGCCTGGGTTCCGACGCGCCTCATCGAAAGCCTGAAAGAACGCGCGCGCGCCGATGGCTTGTGGAATCTCTTTCTTCCGTCATCGGAACGCGGCGCGGGTCTCACGAATCTGGAATATGCGCCGCTCTGCGAAATCATGGGCCGCGTGCCGTGGGCGCCGGAAGTGTTCAATTGCAGCGCGCCGGACACCGGCAACATGGAGACCATCGAACGCTACGGCACCGATACGCAGAAGGCGCAATGGCTCGAACCGCTGCTGCACGGCGAGATCCGCTCGGCGTTTCTGATGACGGAACCGGAAGTCGCTTCGTCGGATGCGACGAACATCCGGTGTAGCATCGCGCGCGACGGCGACAGCTATGTGATCGACGGCCACAAGTGGTGGTCATCGGGCGCGGGCGATCCGCGCTGCAAGGTCTATATCGTGATGGGCAAGACCGACACGCAAGCGCCGAAGCACGCGCAACAGTCGATGATCCTCGTGCCCGCCGATGCCCCCGGGATCACGGTGCATCGTCCCTTGAACGTCTTCGGTTACGACGACGCGCCGCACGGCCATATGGACATCACGCTCGACAACGTGCGCGTGCCCGCGGCGAACCTGCTGCTCGGCGAGGGCCGCGGCTTCGAGATTGCGCAGGGCCGCCTCGGGCCCGGACGCATCCACCATTGCATGCGCCTGATCGGTCTCGCGGAACGCGCGCTCGAACTGATGACGAAGCGCACGCTTGCGCGCGTCGCGTTCGGCAAGCCGATCGCGCAGCATGGCGTGACGCAGGAGCGCATCGCCGAAGCGCGCATCATGATCGAGCAGGCGCGGCTTCTGACGCTCAAGGCCGCGTACATCATGGACACCGCCGGCAACAAGGGCGCGCGCGGCGAGATCGCGATGATCAAGGTGGTTGCGCCGAACGTCGCGTGTCAGGTCATCGACTGGGCGATTCAGGCGCACGGCGCGGGCGGCGTCTGTGACGATTTTCCGCTCGCGTATGCGTATGCATCGGCGCGCACGCTGCGTCTCGCCGACGGTCCCGACGAAGTGCACCGCAATGCGATCGCGAAGCTCGAACTCGGGAAGTACGCGTCAGGCGCTTGAAGAATCCGGATTGCGCAGACCGAAGAGCGCGGCGGAATCCACCGTCAGCACGAGCTCGCCGCGCTGATTGTGCGCCTCCCAGCGCGTCTGCACGATGCCGCGGTCCGGCTTGCTCTTCGACACGCGCTTGTCGAGCACGCGCACGGTGAGCCGCACCGTGTCGCCGACGCGCACGGGTTTGATCCAGCGGATGTTGTCGAGGCCGGGCGAGCCCATCGAGGTCGAATCGCCGACCATGTCGCGCACGAGAATGCCCATCATCGCGGAACACGTGTTCCAGCCGCTCGCGACCAGCCCGCCGAAATGCGAGGCTTCGCCCGCCGCGTCCGACAGATGAAACGGCTGCGGATCGTAACGCGTCGCGAATTCGACGATCTCCTCGCGGGTGAACGTGTGCGCGCTCAGCGTCACCGCGCTGCCGATGTCGAAATCTTCATAAGCGTAGGTCATGCGGTTCTCCTTCCCGTGACGGCGAATGTTGGCGACGAAAAAATGGAGAACGGCGGTGCGCGGCGTCTCCAGTCCTGGCTCGCTCCGGAGCCTGTGGAGACGCCGCGCGCAAGCGTTACTGCAGCGGCTCTTTCAATGCGTCCGGAACAGGCAACGGCATCACGTCGATGCCTTCTTCGAGCAAGGCATGTGCATCTTCCGGCGTCGTGACGCCGCGAATGTTGCGCGCCGGCGCCTCGTTGTAGTGAATGCGCCGCGCCTCTTCGGCAAACCGGTCGCCCACGTTTTCGGTCTTCTCGATCAGTTCGCGCATGAACTTCAACGCGCGCGCCTGCAAGGCGGCCGCTTCAGGCGCGGCCGCCGCCTGCGCTGCATTCGGCGCGTGTTGCGCCGGCGACGCATCGCCTCGCGCCGACGACAAATTCAGGCGCGGCGCGGACGGCATGCGGCTCACATCGGTCGCCGCGCACACCGGACATGCGACCAGCTTGCGCGACAACTGCGACTCAAACTCTTCGGTCGAGGCGAACCAGCCTTCGAACCGATGTTCATGCGAGCACTTTAAATCGAGGACCTTCATGCTGATGGGCTTCGCTGAAGTTTATCTCAAATTCGAGATTTTTGAACGGTCGTTCGCAACGTCGGACGAATGGAACGGCGCGGTCAATAGGTTAAACATCCATTCTAGCCGCTCGCCCCTGACGACGCTTTTGGTGGCGCAAATACGACGAAAGCGGCCATCGAGGCCGCTTTCGCTGAGTGCATGTTCTTGCGACGAGCGTTTCAGTCGAGCTTCCACGCGCCCGAGCGGATCTTCTCCAGCCAGAACACGCCGATGATCGTCTTCACGTCGCTGATGCTGCCGTCCTTCACCCAGTCCATCAATTGTGTTTCGTCGGCAATGAAGGTTTCGAGAAACTCGCCTTCGTCGAGTCTCGCATCGCCGGCGGTGAGGCCGCGCGCAAGATAGATATCGATGAATTCCGTCGAATACGAAATCACGGGGTGAATGCGCGTCAGGAAGGTCCATTCACGCGCCGTATAGCCCGTTTCCTCCTGAAGCTCGCGCTTCGCGCACGTGAGTTCGTCTTCGTTCGGATCGAGCTTGCCTGCCGGAAACTCCAGCAGCACGCGGCCCACCGGATAGCGGAACTGGCGCTCGAGCAGCACGCGGCCGTCGTCGAAGACCGGCAGGATCATCACCGCGCCGGGATGCTCGACAAACTCGCGCGTCGCGTGCTTGCCATCGGGCAACTCGACGGTATCGCACTTGAGCGTGAGGAATTTCCCTTCGTGCAGCGTGACGCTCTCGACCTTCTTTTCGATGAGGCCGTCGTCCGTGCCGGGAATCGAGGAATGATCTGCCATCTTGAGCCCTGTGCTTTGAAGCAAACAAGCCGCCAAGGGCGCGAGCCCTTAGCGGCGTTTGACGAGATACTGGAACGTGAAGCCCGGAAAGGCGAGCACCACGAAGAGACTGAAGGTAATGGCGTAGAACTGCCATTCCTGATCGAACCGGTTGCCGGCGCGCGCTTCGAGCATGAAGCCGAGCGCGCCGACCACGAAGTACAGGACGATCAGTTCGCCGATGCGAATCCAGGCGCTCTTCTTCGCCGCCTTGTGTCCCGTCGGCGCCGGAAGCGGCAACGGGACAACGGCGAAGAGGCGCTGATTCAGGAACGGCACGTTGGCGAAAACGAGCGCCAACAGCACGATGAACCAGCCTGCCGCCGACATTACAGCGGCAGCGTGTGCGAGATCGCCGTGAGGCAGGCCGTCATCAGCGGACCCGGCACCAGGCCGAGCACGAGCACGGCAAGACCATTGAACGCGAGAAGCGAACGGTTCAGGCTGCCGGCGACGATCGGCGATGCGTCGGTCGGCGCATCGAAGTACATCAGCTTCACGACGCGCAGGTAGTAGAACGCGCCCACGAGCGAGGTCATCACGGCGAGCACGGCAAGCCACGTGAGGCCCGCGTTCATCGTCGCTTCGAGCACGGCGAGCTTCGCGTAGAAGCCGACCGTCGGCGGAATGCCGGCGAGCGAGAACATCATGACCATCATGACGAATGCGAACACCGGGCTGCGCTGGTTCAGGCCTTTGAAGTCTTCGAGCATTTCGGCTTCGAAGTCCTTGCGTGCGAGCAGCATGACCACGCCGAAGCTGCCGAGCGTCGTGACGAGATAGATGATGCTGTAGAACATCGCGGAGCTATACGCGCCCGCCGCGCCATCGACCTTGTCGTTCACGACGCCGGCCAGAAGCCCGAGCAGCACGAAGCCCATGTTGGAGATGGCCGAGTAAGCCAACATCCGCTTGATGTTCTTCTGCACGATACCCGTGATGTTGCCGACGATCAGCGACAGCGCCGCGAGGATCACGAGCATCTCCTGCCAGTCCACCGCGAGCGGCAGCAGGCCCATCACGAGGAAGCGCAGACCCCACGCGAACGCCGCGACCTTCGGGCCGCCGCCGGTGAGCAGCGTCATCGCGGTCGGTGCGCCTTGATAGACGTCGGGCACCCACATATGGAACGGCACCGCGCCCATCTTGAACGCCACGCCCGCGACCACGAAGATCACGCCGAACAGCAGGACCGCGTCGTTGATGCGGCCGGACGCCACCGCCTTCAGCACTTCGTTCAGTTCGAGCGAGCCGGTCGCGCCGTAGAGCATCGAGATGCCGTAGAGCAGGAAACCGGAAGCGAGCGCGCCAAGCACGTAATACTTCATCGCCGATTCGTTCGACTGCGGCGCGTCCTTGCGCAGCGCGATGACCGCGTAGAGCGACAGCGACATCAGTTCGAGGCCGAGATACAGCGTGAGGAAGTTGTTGCCCGAAATCATCACGCACTGGCCGAGCAGCGAGAACAGGCCGAGCAGGAAGAAGTCGCCGCGGAACAGGTCGCGGTCTTCGAGATACTTCTTCGAGTAGATGATCGACACCGCGTAGCCGAGGCAGACCACCGCCTTCATCGCGCTCGCGAACGGATCGACGATATACATGCGCGTGAAGAAGTAAGCCGGCGTCGGATTGAGCGCGGTGAAGGCGAACCACACGCCGACGACGATCGTCGAGACGAGCGCGATCAGATACGTCGTGCCACGGCTCTTCGGGCCGAATACCGTGTCATTGAGCCAGGCGATGACGACCGCGGCCATCAGGATCGCGTCGGGCCACAACATACTCATGGGAGCGTTTTGCATGATCTTTTAGTTCCTCCTCACGACGTTACTGAGCCAGCGGCAGCTTGGACTGCGCGACGTGGGAGAGCAGGTTTGCCACCGATTCGTGCATCACGTCGGTGAAAGGCTTCGGATGCAGGCCCATGTACAGCGTGAACACCGCAAGGATGGCGAGCATCAGGAATTCGCGCTTGTTGATGTCCGCGAGCTTCGCGACGTGGTCGTTCGCGACCGCGCCGAAATAAACGCGCTTGTACATCCACAGCGTGTACGCCGCGCCGAGAATCAGCGTGAACGTGGCGAGGAACGCGATCCAGAAGTTGTACTTCACCGCCGCGAGAATCACCATGAATTCGCCGACGAAGCCCGAGGTGCCCGGCAAGCCGCAGTTGGCCATCGCGAACAGCATCACGAACGCGGCGAACTTCGGCATCGTGTTGACGACGCCACCGTAATCCGCGATCTGACGCGAGTGCACGCGGTCATACAGCACGCCGATGGAAAGGAACATCGCGCCCGACACGAAGCCGTGCGAGATCATCTGGATGATCGCGCCTTCCATGCCGAGCTGGCTCGACGGGCCGAACATGAAGAAGCCGAGCGTGACGAAGCCCATGTGCGCGATCGACGAATACGCGACGAGCTTCTTCATGTCGGTCTGCACCATCGCGACCAGGCCGATGTAGATCACCGCGATCAGCGACAGCGTGATGACCACGGGCGCGAGGAAATGGCTCGCGTCCGGCGCGATCGGCAGCGAGAAGCGCAGGAAACCGTACGCGCCGAGCTTCAGCATGATCGCCGCCAGCACGACCGAGCCACCCGTCGGCGCTTCGACGTGCGCGTCCGGCAGCCACGTGTGCACCGGGAACATCGGCACCTTCACGGCAAACGCCAGGAAGAACGCGATGAAGAGCAGCACCTGCGGCGTCATGTCGAGCTTCGCGGCCTGCCACGTCGCGAGATCGAACGTGTGCGTCTGCGTGTAGAGATACAGCAGTGCGACCAGCATCAGCAGCGAACCGGCCAGCGTGTACAGGAAGAACTTGAACGCTGCGTACACGCGATTCGGGCCGCCCCACACGCCGATGATGATGTACATCGGAATGAGCGTGGCTTCGAAGAACACGTAGAACAGCAGGCCGTCCGCCGTCGAGAACACGCCGATCATGATGCCCGAGAGGATCAGGAACGCGGCCATGTACTGCGACACGCGCTCGGTGATCACTTCCCAGCCGGCGATCACGACGACCACCGTGATGAGCGCGGTCAGCACGACGAACCACATCGAAATGCCGTCGACGCCGAGGTGATACGTGATATTGAAGCGCTCGATCCACGGCGACAATTCGACGAATTGCAGCGCGGCCGTCGACGTATCGAAGCCGGTGATGAGCGGAATCGTGACGATCAGCCCGAGCACCGAGCCGATCAGCGCAATCCAGCGCGCCGGCGCCGGATTGCGGTCGTTGCCTACAGCGAGAACCAGCAAACCGAAAACGATCGGCAGCCAGATCGCGACACTGAGAATCGGAAAAGAGTGCATAGGTCCCCTCGCCTTATTTGCCGCCGAGCGTCACAAACAGGGTCAAGAGCCCCAGCATGCCGATAATCATGGCGAACGCGTAGTGATAGATGTAACCGGATTGAAGGAAGCGGATCACACCGGCGAACCAGCCCATGAACCGCGCACTGCCGTTGACGATGCCGTCGATGACGACCACATCGCCTTCTTTCCACAGACCGCGGCCGATCGCGACCGCGCCCTTCGCGAACACGACTTCGTTGATCTTGTCGCAGTAGTACTTGTTGTCGAGCAACACGTAGATCGGGCGGAACGTGCGGGCCACGACGGCCGGCAGGTCCGGGCGCTTCATGTAGAAGAACCACGCGACGATCACGCCGAGTGCCGCCAGCCACACCGGGCCCGGCGTGATGATGCCGTGCAGCGCCATCGCAACCCAGCCGTGGAACTCTTCGGCCATTTCCTTCAGGCCTTCGTGGTTCTCGGCGATGTAGATCACCTTGTCGAACACCACGCCGTGAGAGAAGAAGTCGCCGTAGATCATCGGGCCGATCATGATCGCGCCGATGATGATCGACGGAATCGCGAGCAGCACGAGCGGCAGCGTCACCACCCAGGGCGTTTCGTGCGGCACATGAGCGTGACCGTGGCCATGATCGTCGTGACCGTGACCGTCGTCATGACCATGACCGTGACCATGCGCTTCGGCCTGGCCCATCGGCGAGTCGGGATGCTTCGGACCGCGAAAGCGCTCTTCGCCGTGGAACACCATGAAATACATGCGGAACGAGTACAGCGACGTGACGAACACGCTCGCGACCACCGCGAAATAGGCGAAGCCCGAGCCCGCCAGATGCGAGTACTTCACGGCCTCGATGATCGAATCCTTCGAGTAGAAGCCCGAGAAGAACGGCGTGCCGATCAGCGCGAGCGAACCGATCAGCGAGGTGATCCACGTGATCGGCATGTACTTGCGCAGGCCGCCCATGTTGCGCATGTCCTGATCGTGGTGCATGCCGATGATGACCGAGCCCGCACCGAGGAACAGCAGCGCCTTGAAGAACGCGTGCGTGCCGAGGTGGAACACGGCAACCGGATACGCCGACACGCCGAGCGCGACCGTCATGTAGCCGAGCTGCGAGAGCGTCGAGTACGCGACCACGCGCTTGATGTCGTTCTGCACGACGCCGAGAAAGCCCATGAACAACGCCGTAATCGCGCCGATGACCGTCACGAACGACAGCGCCGCATCCGAATGCTCGAAGAGCGGCGACATGCGCGTCACCATGAAGATGCCGGCCGTCACCATCGTTGCCGCGTGAATCAGCGCGGAGATCGGCGTCGGGCCTTCCATCGAGTCGGGCAGCCACACGTGCAGCGGGAATTGCGCCGACTTGCCCATCGCGCCGATGAAGAGGCAAATGCACGCGACCGTCAGGAGGCCCCAGTCCGTGCCGGGGAAGGTCATCGCCGCGAGCTTGTCGCCTTGCGCGAAGACGTCGCCGTAGTTCAGCGATCCCGAGAACGCGAGCAGCAAGCCGATGCCGAGCAGAAAGCCGAAGTCGCCCACGCGGTTCACGATGAACGCCTTCATGTTGGCGTAGATCGCGCTTTCACGCGTGAAGTAGAAACCGATCAGCAGATACGACACGAGACCCACCGCTTCCCAGCCGAAGAACAGCTGCAGGAAGTTGTTGCTCATGACGAGCATCAGCATCGAGAACGTGAAGAGCGAGATGTACGAGAAGAAGCGCTCGTAGCCGACTTCCTCGTCCGCCATGTAGCCGATCGTGTAGATGTGCACCATCAGCGAGACGAAGGTCACGATGACCATCATCATCGCGGTGAGCGAGTCGACCAGGAAGCCGACTTCCATCTTCAGCGGGCCGACGTTCATCCATTCGTAGATGGTCGCGTTGAAGCTCGCGCCGTGCATCACGTCGTTGAAGACGATCGCCGAGAGGATGAACGAGATGAAGACGCCGAGGATCGTCACGCGATGCGCGCCCTTGCGCCCTACCCACTTCGCGAACAGCCCCGCGATCAGACAGCCGGCCAGCGGCGCCAGCGGAACCGCGAGCAGGAGGTTTTCATTGAGTGTCGTGGACATAACAGCCTTGCCTGAAATTAACCTTTGAGCTGATCGAGGTCCTCGACGTTGATCGTGTCGAGGCTACGGAACAGGGTCACGAGAATCGCGAGACCGATCGCGGCTTCAGCCGCGGCCACGGTCAGCACGAAGAACACGAAGATCTGGCCGTGCACATCGCCCAGATAGTGTGAGAACGCGACGAAATTGGTGTTCACCGCGAGCAGCATCAGTTCGATCGCCATCAGGATGATGATGACGTTGCGGCGGTTCAGGAAGATGCCGACGATGCTGATCGCAAAAAGGATCGCACCGAGCACGAGGTAATGGGCAAGACTCAACATATTCGATTTCTCCTTCGCGCTCAGCCCTTGTTGTCGACCGCGCCCGCGCCGATGTTGCCGGTCACGGCCGGTTCCGTGGTGGCATCGGGCGCATCTTTTTCCGCCTGCATCTTCACGAGACGCACGCGGTCTTCGCGGCGCACCTTGACCTGCTGGCTGACGGTTTGCGTCTTCTTGTCCTTCTTGTCGCGGATCGTGAGCGAGATCGCCGCGATGATCGCGACGAGCAGCACGAGGCCCGCGATTTCGAACGCGAAGATGTAGTCCGTGTAGATGACCTTGCCGATGAGCTGCGTGTTCGGCATCAGCGCCGCGCCGGAGACGCCCGCGCCGGCGGATGCGTCGCGCAGCGGCGTAGTCGTCGCGCCGTAGCCGTGCCACAGGATCAGTGCCGTTTCGATCACGATGATGGCGCCGACGATGCTCGCGATCGGCACGAAACGCTTGAAATCGCGCCGCAGGACATCAATGTTGATATCGAGCATCATCACGACGAAGAGGAACAGCACCATCACCGCGCCGACATAGACGAGAACCAGCAGGATCGCGAGGAATTCGGCTTGCAGCAGCATCCAGATCGCGGCCGCGTTGAAAAACGCGAGCACGAGAAAGAGCGCGGACGACACCGGGTTGCGCGAGGTGATCACCTTCAGCGCGGACACGGTCAGCAGCAGCGCGAAGATATAGAACAGTACGGTTGTGAATTCCATGATTACCGGTTCATCGTTAGGCCATCATCAGGCATGGTGTGTCGGCGTTTTCGGGCAGGAGCCGCCCTCGGCGCGCGCCGCAGTGTGCCAAACAGCAACAACAAAATCGCTTCGGCCCGACGCCGGAACCCAGAGGCTAAAGCCCAAGGCTCCGGCATCTGCCTTCAATCAACGATAAGGCGCGTCCGCTGCCTTCGATGCGGCGATTTCCGTTTCGTAACGGTCGCCCACCGCGAGCAGCATGTCCTTCGTGAAATACAGGTCGCCGCGCTTCTCGCCGTGATATTCGAGGATGTGCGTCTCGACGATCGAATCGACCGGGCAGCTTTCTTCGCAGAAACCGCAGAAGATGCACTTGGTCAGGTCGATGTCATAGCGGGTCGTGCGGCGCGTATTGTCCGCGCGCGTTTCCGATTCGATCGTGATCGCCATGGCCGGGCATACCGCTTCGCACAGCTTGCAGGCGATGCAGCGCTCTTCGCCGTTTTCATAACGGCGCAGCGCATGCAGGCCGCGGAAACGCGGCGAGATAGGCGTCTTCTCTTCCGGGAACTGCACGGTGATCTTGCGCTGGAACGTGTAACGGCCCGTCAGCGCGAGACCCTTCAGCAGCTCGGTCAGGAAGAAGGTCTTAAAGAAGTTTTGGATTGCGTTCATGATGGTTTCGTGTGCGCGCTTCTCGTTACTTCCAGATGTTGAGCGGCGACATGATCCAGAAACCGACCACGACCACCCAGATCACCGATACCGGCAGGAACACCTTCCAGCCCAGACGCATGATCTGGTCGTAGCGGTAACGCGGGAATGTCGCGCGCGCCCAGATGAAGACCGACAGCAGCAGGAAAACCTTGAAAACGAACCAGAATACGCCCGGAATGAACGACAGGAAGCCGAACGGCGCATCCCAGCCGCCGAGGAACAGCGTCGTGGCGATCGCGGAGATCACGATCATGTTGATGTACTCGGCGAGGAAGAACAGCGCGAACGCCATGCCGGAGTAATCGATCATGTGGCCCGCGACGATTTCCGATTCGCCTTCAACCACGTCGAACGGGTGACGGTTCGTTTCGGCGATGCCCGAGATGAAGTACACGACGAACATCGGCAAGAGCGGCAGCCAGTTCCACGACAGGAAGTTGACGCCCCAGCCCGCGAACATCCCGCGCTGCTGCGAGTGCACGATTTCCGACATGTTCAGCGTGCCCGCGACCATCAGCACCACGACGAGCGCGAAGCCCATCGAGATTTCGTAGGACACCATCTGAGCCGCCGCGCGCATCGCGCCGAGGAACGCGTACTTCGAGTTCGACGCCCAGCCGGCCAGAATCACGCCGTACACGCCGATCGACGAAATCGCCATGGCGTACAGCAGACCCGCGTTGATGTTGCCGAGCACCGCTTCCGCCTGGAACGGAATGACCGCCCACACGGCGAAAGCCGGAACCACGGTCATGATCGGCGCGATCATGTAGATCCAGCGGCTTGCCTGCGTCGGCTGGATGACTTCCTTCAGCAGCAGCTTCAAGACGTCCGCGATCGGCTGCAGCAGACCCGCCGGGCCGACGCGGTTCGGGCCGAGACGCACGTGCATCCAGCCGATGAGCTTGCGTTCCCACAGAATCAGGTACGCCACGCACAGCAGAATGACAACCGCCACCACCAGGATGCGGACCAGCGCCCACACCGTCGGCCATGCGACGCCCAGAAGCTGCGTGCCACCTGCGTTGATCGTATCGAACAAGCCCATTTTTACGCCTTCTCCACTACCAGTTCACCGAACAGGCCGCCGAGCGCGGCGCCAGCCGTCGTGCCCGCCGACACGCGGACCACCGATTCCGCGAGATTCGCATCGCGGACCGCGGGCAACGTCACCGACAGGTTGCCCTGCTTGATACGCACTGCTTCGCCATCTTTCAGGCCGAGCTTGTCGTAGAGCGCGGTCGGCAGGCCGGCCACGTTCGCATCGCGGGCGGCCGCCGTCAGATGCAGCGACGGCGCGCGGCGCACGAGTGCGTCGGCGTGATAGATCGGCACATCGGCGAGACGCTGCAGGCCGCTGCCGTTCAGCACGACGTTCGACGCGGCGCGCTTTGCCTGCACCGACGTCTTGTTCGACAGACGCGCGGACAGATCGCCCGTGCCGAGTGCGGCGATGCGCACTTCTTCAGCCGTGTCGTAGTCGAAACCGGACAGGCCGAGGATCGTGCCCAATACGCGCAGCACCTTCCAGCCCGGACGCGTATCGCCCAGCGCGCGCACGACGCCGTTGAACGACTGTGCCGTGCCTTCCGCGTTGACGAACGTGCCCGACGTTTCCGTGAACGGCGCGATGGGCAGCAGCACGTCCGCGTAGTCCATACCGTGCTTGAACGGCGACATCACGACGACCATTTCCGCCGCCTTCAGCGCGGCGATGGCTTGCGCCGGGTTCGCGGTGTCGTATTCCGGCTCGGCGTTCAGCAGCACGTAACCCTTGCGCGGCTGCTCGAATGCTTCGCGTGCGTTGAGACCGCCCTCGCCCGGCAGCGCATCGACGAGATGCGCGCCGACCGAATTCGCGCCTTCCGTGAGGAAGCCGAGCGTCGCGCCGGTATTGTCGGCGATCCACTGGGCGGCTGCCTGAATCTGTGCAAAGTCCGGATGCTGAACGGCGAGATTGCCGAGCAGCACGACGCGCTTTTCGCCCGCCGACAGCGATGCCGCCACGTCCTTCGCCGCCGCCGATACTTCGCGGCCCGCGAACGCGTCCGGCAGCGCGACGCCGCGCGCTTCGGATACGGCCGCCGCGATACCCGCGAGCTGATCGAGCCATGCCGACGGCGCCGCGACCAGGCGATGCGCGGTCGGGATCAGCGAATCGTCGTTGCTGGCGTTGAGGAACGTGATCTTGGCGCCGCTCTTTGCGGCCTGACGCAGACGCGCGGCGAACAGCGGATGATCGCGGCGCAGGAACGAGCCGATCACGAATGCGGTGTCGACGAGCGACAGATCTGCGATCTTCGAGCCGAGCCACGGCGCACCGACGCCCACCGGCGCGGAGAAATCGTTCTGGCGCAGACGGAAATCGACGTTCGGCGTACCGACGCCTTCCGCCAGTTGCTTCAGCAGATGCAGTTCTTCGACCGTGCTGTGCGGCGTGGCCAATGCGGCGATCGCGTTCGCGCCGTGGTCGGCCTTGATGCCCTTGAGACCCTTCGCCACGTATTCGAGCGCGGTCTGCCAGTCGGTTTCGATCCAGTTGCCGCCCTGCTTCAGCATCGGCGTGGTCAGACGCTCGTCGCCGTTGAGGCCTTCGTACGAGAAGCGGTCTTTGTCCGAGATCCAGCATTCGTTGATGGCTTCGTTTTCCATCGGCAGAACGCGCATCACGCGGTTGTTCTTCACCTGCACCACGAGGTTCGCGCCGACGGAATCGTGCGGGCTCACCGACTTGCGGCGCGACAGTTCCCACGTACGCGCGCTGTAGCGGAACGGCTTGCTCGTCAACGCGCCGACCGGGCACAGGTCGATCATGTTGCCCGACAGTTCCGAATCCACGGTCTTGCCGACGAACGAGGTGATTTCCGAATGTTCGCCGCGGCCCAGCATGCCGAGTTCCATCACGCCGGCCACTTCCTGGCCGAAGCGCACGCAGCGCGTGCAGTGGATGCAGCGCGACATCTCTTCCATGGAGATGAGCGGACCGACGTTCTTGTGGAACACCACGCGCTTTTCTTCGCTATAGCGCGACTGCGACTTGCCGTATCCGACGGCCAAGTCCTGCAACTGGCATTCGCCGCCCTGATCGCAGATCGGGCAATCGAGCGGATGGTTGATCAGCAGGAATTCCATCACCGACTGCTGGGCCTTCACGGCCTTGTCGGAGGTGGTGCGCACGATCATGCCGGCCGACACGGGCGTCGCGCAGGCGGGGACGGCCTTCGGCATCTTCTCGACTTCGACGAGGCACATCCGGCAGTTCGCCGCGATCGATAGCTTCTTGTGATAGCAGAAGTGAGGAATGTACGTATCGACCTTGTGCGCAGCCTGGATCACCATGCTGCCTTCAGGCACCTCGACCGTCTTGCCGTCAATTTCTAGTTCAACCATGATGGATAGAGATCCTCAACCCTTGTCTCTCGACTACTTTCCGCGCATCTGACTGTGCGCGCCTGATTACGCGGTAAGCGCTTCGGTGCGCGCGTGATGCGCATGCCCGCCGACGAGACAATGCTTGTGCTCGACGTGATACTCGAATTCGTCCCAGAAGTGCTTGAGCATGCCGCGCACGGGCATGGCCGCCGCATCGCCGAGCGCGCAGATCGTGCGGCCCATGATGTTTTCCGCGACCGAATTCAGCAGATCCAGATCTTCCTTGCGGCCGAGACCGTGCTCGATGCGATGCACCACGCGATACAGCCAGCCGGTGCCTTCGCGGCACGGCGTGCACTGGCCGCACGACTCTTCGTAATAGAAGTACGAGAGGCGCAAGAGCGAGCGCACCATGCAGCGCGTCTCGTTCATCACGATGACCGCGCCCGAGCCGAGCATCGAGCCTGCCTTCGCGATCGAATCGTAGTCCATGTCGGTGGCGAGCATCATGTCGCCCGGCACGACCGGCGCGGACGAACCGCCCGGAATCACCGCCTTGATCGACTGGCCGCGCACGCCGCCCGCCAATTCCATCAACGTCGAGAACGGCGTGCCGAGCGGAATTTCGTAGTTGCCCGGACGATTCACGTCGCCCGACACCGAGAAGATCTTCGTGCCGCCGTTGTTCGGCTTGCCGATCTCGAGATAATTCTGCGGCCCGATTTCCAGCAGGAACGGCACCGCGGCGAACGTCTCGGTATTGTTGATGGTGGTCGGCTTGCCGTACACGCCGAAGCTCGCCGGGAACGGCGGCTTGAAGCGCGGCTGGCCCTTCTTGCCTTCCAGCGATTCGAGCAGCGCGGTTTCCTCGCCGCAGATGTACGCGCCGTAACCGTGGTGCGCATACAGTTCGAACGAAAAGCCCGAGCCGAGGATGTTCGCGCCGAGATAACCGGCCTGGCGCGCTTCTTCGAGCGCCGCCTCGAACACGCGATAGACCTCGAAGATCTCGCCGTGGATGTAGTTATAGCCGACGGTGATGCCCATCGCGTACGCGCCGATAGCCATGCCTTCGATCAGCGAATGCGGGTTCCAGCGCAGGATGTCGCGATCCTTGAACGTGCCCGGCTCGCCTTCGTCCGAATTGCAGACGAGATATTTCTGGCCCGGGAACTGACGCGGCATGAAGCTCCACTTCAGGCCGGTCGGGAAGCCCGCGCCTCCGCGGCCGCGCAGACCCGACGCCTTGACGTCGGCAATGACCTGCTCGGGCGGAATCTTTTCTTCGAGAATGCGGCGCAGCTGCTTGTAGCCGCCGCGCGCGACGTAATCTTCGAGATGCCAGTTCTCGCCGTTAAGGCCAGCGAGGATCAGCGGCTTGATGTGACGATCGTGGAGTGACGTCATTTCGAAAGGTCCTCGATCAACTGGTCGATCTTCTCGCGGCTCATGAAGCTGCACATGCGATGGTTGTTCACGAGCATCACGGGTGCGTCGCCGCACGCGCCGAAGCATTCGCCTTCTTTCAGCGTGAATTTGCCGTCCGGCGTGGTTTCGCCGAAATCGATGCCGAGCTTCTGCTTGAGATACTCCGCGGCGCTGTCCGAACCGCCGTCCGGACCGAGCTGGCAAGGCAGGTTCGTGCAGAGCGTGATCTTGTGCTTACCGACCGGCTTCAGTTCGTACATCGTGTAGAACGTGGCGACTTCCTGGACCGCGACGGGCGGCATGCTCAGGTAATCGGCCACGAACTGCATGATGTCGGGCGAGAGCCAACCATGCTCTTCCTGAGCAACGGCGAGCGCCGCCATCACCGCCGATTGCTTTTGCTCGGCGGGATACTTCGCGACCGCGCGATCGATTTCTTTCAGGCCTTCAGCTGAGATCATTTTCAGACACGACTCTTTCAATTCCTACCGAACGAAAACCCGCCGCGTCCTTCGTGTTGCGGCAGACCTGGCGTTCCTGCGGGTTCCTGTAATTGCATTCGCGCTTGGCGCGCATGGGGCCTTCGCAGCGCGCCATGCGGCCGGCGGTGAGATCAGCGATCGATCTCGCCGAACACGATGTCTTGCGTACCGATGATCGTCACAGCGTCGGCGATCATGTGGCCTCGCGCCATTTCGTCGAGCGCTGCGAGGTGCGCATAGCCCGGCGCCCGAATCTTCAGGCGATACGGCTTGTTCGCGCCATCCGACACCAGGTAGATGCCGAACTCGCCCTTCGGATGCTCGACCGCCGCGTACGTTTCGCCTTCCGGCACATGGAAGCCTTCGGTGAAGAGCTTGAAATGGTGAATCAGCTCTTCCATGTTGCTCTTCATGCCGACGCGCGACGGCGGCGCAACCTTGTGATTATCGACCATCACAGGGCCAGGATTCTTGCGCAGCCACGCAATGCACTGTTCGGCGATGCGCGTCGACTGGCGCATTTCTTCCACGCGCACCAGATAACGGTCGTAGCAATCGCCATTCACGCCGACGGGGATATCGAAATCGAGCTGGTCGTACACTTCGTACGGCTGCTTCTTGCGCAAATCCCACTCGATGCCCGAGCCGCGCAGCATCGCGCCGGAAAGGCCCATCTGCAACGCGCGCTCCGGGCTCACGACGCCGATGCCCACGAGACGCTGCTTCCAGATGCGGTTGTCGGTGAGCAGCGTTTCGTACTCGTCGACACAGCGCGGAAAGCGCTTGAAGAAGTCTTCGATGAAGTCGAGCAGCGAACCCTGACGGGTCTCGTTCATCCTGTCGAGCGCCTTGGCGTTGCGGATCTTCGACGCCTTGTACTGCGGCATGGCGTCCGGCAGATCGCGGTACACGCCGCCCGGACGGTAGTACGCCGCGTGCATGCGCGCGCCCGACACCGCCTCGTAGACGTCCATCAGATCTTCGCGCTCGCGGAACGCGTAGAGGAACACCGCCATCGCGCCGACGTCGAGCGCGTGCGAGCCGATCCACATCAGGTGGTTCAGCACGCGCGTGATTTCATCGAACAGCACGCGGATGTACTTCGCGCGAATGGGGACGTCGATGCCGAGGAGCTTCTCGATGGCGAGCACATAGCCGTGCTCGTTGACCATCATCGACACGTAGTCGAGACGGTCCATGTACGGCACGGACTGAATGAAGGTCTTGGTTTCGGCGAGCTTCTCGGTCGCGCGATGCAGCAGACCGATGTGCGGATCGGCGCGCTGGATCACTTCGCCGTCGAGTTCGAGCACGAGGCGCAGCACGCCGTGCGCTGCCGGGTGCTGCGGGCCGAAGTTCAGCGTGTAGTTTTTGATCTCTGCCATGACGCTCTCTTAATGTTTCAGACCGCCATAGCGATCTTCGCGAATCACGCGCGGCGTGATTTCGCGCGGCTCGATCGTCACAGGCTGATACACGACGCGCTTCTCTTCCGGGTCGTAACGCATCTCGACGTAGCCCGAAACCGGGAAGTCCTTGCGGAACGGATGGCCGATGAAGCCGTAGTCCGTGAGAATGCGGCGCAGGTCCGGATGACCTTCGAACACGATGCCGTAGAGATCGAATGCCTCACGCTCGTACCAGTTCGCCGACGACCAGACATCGACCACCGAAGGCACGATAGGCACTTCGTCGTCCGGAGCGAATACGCGCACGCGCACACGCCAGTTATGCGTGATGGAAAGAAGATGGCTGACCGCCGCGAAACGCGGACCGTCGTAGACGCCGTCGCCGTAGGTCGAATAATCGACGCCGGACAGGTCCATGAGCTGTTCGAAGCGCAGCGAGGTGTCGTCGCGAAGCTGCTTGCAGACGTCCAGATAATTGGCCGCCTTGACGACGATTGTCACTTGCCCAAGCGACTCCGTAACGCTCTGGAGACGGTCGCCAAACGCCGTCTCGAGGTTCGCTTTGAGGGTCTCGAGTTTGCTTGCCATAATTGGGGAGGCTCAGCCCTTACTGACGGGCGATGGTGTTGGTGCGGCGAATCTTCGCCTGCAGCTGGATCACGCCGTAGACCAGGGCTTCGGCGGTCGGAGGGCAACCGGGGACGTAGACATCGACCGGCACGATCCGGTCGCAACCACGCACGACGGAATACGAGTAGTGGTAATAGCCGCCGCCGTTCGCGCACGAACCCATGGAGATAACCCAGCGCGGCTCGGCCATCTGGTCGTACACCTTACGAAGCGCGGGCGCCATCTTGTTGCACAGCGTGCCAGCGACGATCATCACGTCGGACTGGCGCGGGCTCGGACGGAACACCACGCCGAAACGGTCCAGGTCATAACGGGCGGCGCCCGCATGCATCATCTCGACCGCACAACACGCGAGACCGAACGTCATCGGCCACAAGGAGCCGGTGCGCGTCCAGTTGATCAGCTTGTCAGCCGTGGTGGTGACAAAGCCTTCCTTCAAGACCCCTTCGATACTCATTTGTTTTCCACTCCAGATGAGCAGCCAGCCAAAGCCGCCCATGAATCCGGTGATCTAACTGTCATTCCCAGTCGAGTCCGCCTTTTCTCCAGATGTAGGCGAAACCGAGCAAAAATTCGAGCAGAAAAATCATCATTGCGATGAAGCCAGGCCAGCCGATATCGCGCAGGGAAACACCCCACGGAAACAGGAACGCCGTCTCAAGATCGAAAATGATGAAAAGAATCGCGACGAGATAGTAACGCACATCGAACTTCATACGCGCGTCTTCGAACGCTTCGAAGCCGCACTCGTACGGCGCGTTCTTTTCGGTGTCGGGCTTGTTGGGACCGAGAATCTTGCCGATACTGACCAACGCTATACCTAAACCAAGGCCCACCACAAGAAACAAGAAGACGGGGTAATAGGGTGCGAGGTTCAAGGCTATCCTCAGATCGGTAGATATGGTCTGTTATTGATTGGAGCGCTTCAGCCGGGACGGACCACCCGGCGGGAGAATCACTTGGGACCGCTCACGATATCAGCACACTGTGACATCTGCTTTGACGATGCCGGTGCCGCTATGAAAACGTAAGCGTACTCCAGAAGTGACAATGCCAGCCGAAGCGATGCAAGCGGCTGGCATTGGATAACTGTTGGTGCCGACGGCGAGACTCGAACTCGCACAGCTTTCGCCACTACCCCCTCAAGATAGCGTGTCTACCAATTTCACCACGTCGGCACTGTACTGCAATCCGGGAAAACTACTTCTTAATTGCCGCGAATCGCTTCAAGACTTGAATTATAACTGGGCCCTACGAATTGTTCAACGCACAAAATGCAGATTTCGCGAAAAATTCGTTCTGCCGTTATTTGGGCACATCGGCGCCCGGCGCGGACGATGCAACCGGTGCCGATACAGGCGCGGATGCCGCCGCGGCCGGCGCGGAGGCAGGCACGGGGGCCGCGCCGCCGAGCACGCCCGCCGACGTCTGCGGCTTATAGCTGCCGAGATAGGTCAGCGCGAGCGTCGTGATGAAGAAGATCGCCGCCAGCACCGCCGTGGTACGCGACAAGAAGTTGGCCGAGCCGGTCGCGCCGAAAAGGCTACCCGACGCGCCGCTGCCGAAGGCCGCGCCCATGTCCGCGCCCTTGCCATGCTGAAGCAGCACGAGGCCGATAACGCCCAGCGCCGACAACAACTGAACGACGATAATCAATGTCTTCAAATACAGCATTTCAACTCACCTGGTTCCTGATGTTTCCGTGACACCTTCGTGTCGCAATGTAGTCTTTCGCCTGCCCTGCCCGCTCGCCGTTCGATGCTCAATGCAACACGGTTTGCGCGGCCCGGCAGATCGCCAGAAAATCCTTCGACTTCAGCGACGCGCCGCCGATCAGCCCGCCGTCGATGTCCTTCTGCCCGAACAGTTCTTCCGCGTTCTCGGGCTTCACGCTGCCGCCGTACAAGAGCGGCACGTGCGCTACCGACGCCCCCTTCTCCAGCAGCTTGCGGCGCAGGAATGCGTGAACGTCCTGTGCCTGCAGCGGCCGCGCGGTCTTGCCCGTGCCGATCGCCCAGACGGGTTCGTAGGCGACCACGATGCCAGCCGCCTGCTCTTCCGTCAGCACGAGCAGAACGGCGTCGAGTTGCGTGCCGATGACCTGCTCCGTCTGCGCGGACTCGCGTTCTTCGAGCGTCTCGCCGACGCAGACGATCGGCGTGAGACCCGCCTCGATCGCGCGCTTTGCCTTCGCCGCGACGAGTTCCGGACTTTCGCGATGATACGCGCGTCGCTCCGAATGCCCGACGATCGCGTAGGTCACGCCGAAGTCCGCCGCCATTTCGGCTGCGACTTCGCCGGTGTAGGCCCCACCCTCATGCGCCGACACGTCCTGAATGCCCCACTGCACGACCGAACCCGCGAGGAGCGCCTGCGATTGCGCGAGATACGGGCACGGCACGCACACACCGACGCGCACGCCCTTTTGCAAAGCCGATGCACCTGCGGCGACTTCGGTCAGCAAGGTCGCGTTGTCACCGATGCGGCCGTGCATCTTCCAGTTGCCCACCACCAGTTTCGCTCGTTCTCTGGACATAAGTCTCGTCAGTCGGCGGCGGCTTCGATGAGCCGCCCTGTTATAGGAATGAACCCGCTACGAACTGCAAACTGCTTGCAAAACAGGCGATTTTACTGTGTTAAGAGGAAACCGGTCAAACCGCCAAAAGCGGGCCGCAACGCTTTGGCGTCGCGGCCCGCGAACGAGCTCACGCTTTCTCGCGCCAGTCCAGCACGATCTTGCCGACGTGCGTGCTGCTTTCCATGAGCGCATGCGCGGCGGCAGCTTCGGCTGCCGGGAAGACCTGGTGAATCACCGGCTTGATGCGTCCCGCCTCGATCTCCGGCCAGACGCGCTCCTTGAGCTTCGCCGCGAGCTTCGCCTTGAACGCGACAGGACGCGGACGCAGCGTGGAACCGGTGATGACGAGACGCCGGCGCAGCACGTCGTTGAGATTGATCTCCGCCTTCGCGCCGCCAAGAAGCGCGATCACGCAAATGCGTCCGCCGTCGGCCAGCGCCTTGAGCTCGCGCTGAAGATAATCGCCCGCGACCATGTCGAGAATCACGTCGACGCCGCGATCGTTCGTCAGCGACTTCACCACGTCGACGAAGTCTTCCGTCTTGTAGTTGATCGCGCGCTCCGCGCCGAGCGCTTCGCACGCGCGGCACTTTTCATCGGTGCCGGCCGTGGCGAAGACGCGAAAGCCGAGCGCCTTCGCGATCTGAATCGCCGTCACGCCGATCCCGCTCGAACCGCCCTGAACGAGCAGCGTCTCTTCCTCGCCGTTTTCGCCCAAACCGAGCTGGCCGCGCTCGAAGACATTGCTCCACACGGTGAAAAACGTTTCGGGCAACGATGCCGCTTCGATATCCGACAGGCCCTTCGGCGCCGGCAGGCATTGTTCGAGCGGCGCGACGGCGTACTCGGCATAACCGCCGCCCGCGAGCAGCGCACACACGCGATCGCCCTTTTTCAGACCGAACGGGTTGTGCTTCGGATCGAAATCACCGTCGACGATTTCACCCGCAACCTCCAGCCCCGGCAGATCCGACGCGCCCGGCGGCGGCGCATAGGCGCCCTTGCGCTGGAACACGTCCGGGCGGTTCACGCCGGAGGCCGCCACCTTGATGAGAACCTCGCATTTTCCCGGCGTCGGGGTCGGCCGCTCGCCCAGCTTCAGAACTTCGGGTGCGCCAAACTCGGTGATTTCGATGGCCTTCATGACATCTCCCTGTGCCGATCAGAGTTAGTGTGCATCCGAACCGGATGGCACTGCGCGCGCTTAAAGCAATCCGCGCTCCACACTGCCATCGGGTCCGACGACGCATCGGACAATGCATAGCGTCCCAAGCGTCATACATGAAAACGGCCGGCTCGCATCCGCGGCCGGCCGTCTACACATTACCGCATTACTGCTGCGGGTGCGTGGGTTCCGCCTGCTGCGCGCCTTCGTTCAGCAGCGCCTTCGCCGACAAGCGCACGCGGCCCTTTTCGTCCGTCTGGATGACCTTGACCTTCACGATCTGGCCTTCCTTCAGGTAGTCGTTGATGTCCTTCACGCGCTCGTTGACGATTTCCGAGATGTGCAGCAAACCGTCCTTGCCCGGCAGGATGTTCACGATCGCGCCGAAGTCGAGCAGCTTGAGCACCGGGCCTTCGTAGACCTGACCCACTTCCACTTCCGCCGTGATGTTCTCGATGCGCTTCTTGGCTTCCGCCATGCCTTCGCTCGACGTGCTCGCGATCGTCACGACGCCGTCGTCCGAAATGTCGATGGTCGTGCCGGTTTCTTCCGTCAGCGCGCGGATCACCGAGCCGCCCTTGCCGATCACGTCGCGGATCTTCTCCGGATTGATCTTGATGGTGATCATGCGCGGCGCGTAGTCCGACAGTTCCGTGTTCGTGTGCGGCACCGCGGCCGTCATCTTGCCGAGGATATGCATGCGGCCTTCCTTCGCCTGCGCGAGCGCAACCTGCATGATTTCCTTCGTGATGCCCTGGATCTTGATGTCCATCTGCAGCGCGGTCACGCCTTGCGCCGTGCCGGCCACCTTGAAGTCCATGTCGCCGAGGTGATCTTCGTCGCCGAGGATGTCGGTCAGAACCGCGAACTTGTTGCCTTCGAGGATCAGGCCCATCGCGATGCCCGCGACGTGCGCCTTCATCGGCACGCCGGCGTCCATCAGCGCGAGGCAGCCGCCGCAGACCGAAGCCATCGACGACGAACCGTTCGATTCCGTGATTTCCGACACGACGCGGATCGAGTAGCCGAATTCGTCGGCGCTCGGCAGGCACGCGACCAGCGCGCGCTTGGCGAGACGGCCGTGGCCGATTTCACGGCGCTTCGGCGAACCGACGCGGCCGGTTTCGCCCGTCGCGAACGGCGGCATGTTGTAGTGGAGCATGAAGCGCTCGCGGTATTCGCCTTCGAGCGCGTCGATGCTTTGCTCGTCGCCCTTCGTGCCGAGCGTCGCGACAACCAGCGCCTGCGTTTCGCCACGCGTGAACAGCGCGGAACCGTGCGTGCGCGGCAGGACGCCCGTGCGGATTTCGATCGGACGGACCGTGCGCGTGTCGCGGCCATCGATGCGCGGCTCGCCGTTCAGGATCTGCGTACGGACGATCTTCGCTTCGATGTCGAACAGAACGTTGCCGACCGTTGCCTTGTCGGCGGCGACCGTGCCGCTCGCGGCGGCATCTGCTTCCAGCTTCGCCGACGCCGCTGCGTACACTTCCTTCAGCTTGGCCGAACGCGCCGACTTGTTGCGCAACTGGTAAGCGGCTTCGAGTTCCGGCTTGGCGATCTCGGTGACGCGCGCGATCAGCGCTTCGTTCTTCGGTGCGGGCGCCCAGTCCCACTCCGGCTTGCCGCCTTCGCGCACGAGTTCGTGAATCGCGTCGATGGCGGTCTGCATCTGGTCGTGGCCGAACACGACCGCGCCAAGCATCACTTCTTCGGACAGCTGCTGCGCTTCCGATTCCACCATCAGCACCGCACGTTCCGTACCGGCGACCACCAGATCGAGCGCCGACTCCTTCATCTGCGCACGCGTCGGGTTCAGCACGTACTCGTTGTTCAGATAGGCGACGCGCGCAGCGCCGACCGGGCCGTTGAACGGCAGACCGGAAATCGCGAGCGCGGCGGACGCGCCGATCAGCGCCGGGATGTCCGCGGGGATTTCGGGGTTCAGCGACAGGACGTGGATCACGACCTGCACTTCGTTATAGAAGCCTTCCGGGAAAAGCGGGCGCAGCGGGCGGTCGATCAGGCGCGAAATGAGCGTTTCGCCTTCCGACGGACGGCCTTCGCGGCGGAAGAAGCCGCCCGGAATCTTGCCGGCGGCATAGGTCTTTTCGAGGTAATCGACGGTCAGCGGGAAGAAATCCTGGCCCGGCTTGGCGGTCTTCGCGCCGACGACGGTCGCGAGCACGACGGTATCTTCGATATCGACGATCACCGCGCCGCTTGCCTGACGAGCGATCTCACCCGTTTCGAGGCGGACGTTGTGTTGTCCCCACTTAAATTCTTTGACGATTTTATTGAACATTGTGACTCCTTTCACGTTGCGCCGCGCCGGCCCGATGGCGCTGGCATGGACGGTCGCGAGCCACGCGTGAGAGGTGTGTTATGCCATTCCAGCGCGGGGCTTGCCCGACGTGCGCGCGGCACGCGCCGCGGTGGAATGACACAAAGCTCTGCTGCGAGGCCGGACCGGGTGTCGAACCGGATGATGCATCCGGGTGAATCAAACTGCGCTGCGGCAACTGAACCGCTGAAACTGCCGACTACATCGTCGTGATCGCGGATATCGCGATCGCGCACCACTTCGCGGCCGAAACGCACAAAAACAAAGTGCCTGTATCAGCGGACTGACACAGGCACCTTCGGTCTAACAGCGGCCGCGAAGCCACATATGCGCCAATTACTTGCGCAGACCCAGCTTCTCGATCAGCGAGCGATAACGATCCGCGTCCTTACCCTTCAGGTAGTCGAGCAGCTTGCGACGGCGGCTCACCATGCGCAGCAGACCGCGGCGGCTGTGGTGATCTTTCGAATGCGACTTGAAGTGGACGGTCAGTTCGTTGATGCGGCTCGTGAGCAGTGCGACCTGCACTTCGGGGGAGCCGGTGTCGTTCGTGCCGCGCGCGTATTCTGCGACGATGTCGGACTTCTTGATTTCTGCTACGGACATTTGCATTTCCTTTGATACAGACAGGCGGTCACGGAAGAAAGGCCGTGCCGTGGGGGTTTTGCAATTCAGCCAGTTGGCCAATTCAGATTTTTCGCAACGGACAAGCCGAAGACGAAGCGTGGAGTATAGCACACCGCACGCCGGCAAAGACGCGGTTCCGGACTAACGCGCGGGGCGCGTCATCTTGCAGGTCGTCGGCGGGACGGTCTTGTCGGCGGAAACGGCCAGTAACGTGCGAAAGCCGTAGCCGGAGCCTTCGTTGTCGAAGCCCACGCCCTTCGTGCCCGCCTTGTCCATTTCCAAGACATAAAGGGGCTGCATCACCTGGTGATCCTCGGCGCGCATCGTCATCGCATGGAAGTTTTCGCCATCGAATTTCATGCCTTCGAGCGCACGCGCCACCGCGAGCGGGTCCGCACTGCCGGCGCGCGTCATCGCCGAGGCGAGCATGTCGATCATCAGCGGCATGCGCGCCACGAGGTAGTCGTCGGCCGCGGCGGGATAGCGCGCGCGAAACGCCCGATAGTACGCGTCCGATGCCGCCCCGCCCGCATTCGGATGCCAGTCCGCGACCGCGATCACGCGCTTCACGCCCGCGTCGCCGAGCGCCGCCGGCGCGCCGAGCCCATTGCCGTAAAACGTGTAGAACTTGGTGTCGAGCCCCTGCTCGCGCGCCGCTTTCACGAGCAGCGTCAGATCGTTGCCCCAGTTTCCGGTGATGACCGCATCCGCTCCGCTCGTGCGGATCTTCGCGATGTACGGCGCAAAGTCCTTGACGCGCCCGATCGGATGAAACTCATCGCCGGCGATCGCGACATCCGGCCGCCGCTCCTTGAGCGCACGCTGCGCTTCGCGGCTCACATCGTGGCCGAAGCTGTAATCCTGATTCAGCAGATAAACCTTCTTCACCGCGCGATCGTCCTTGAGCGCGTCGGCGAGCGCGTCCATGCGCATGCCGGCGTGGGCGTCGAAGCGGAAATGCCAGAAGCTGCAGGCGTCGTTGGTGAGCGCGGGATCGTCCGCGGAATAGTTCAGGAACAGCACGCGCCGCTCGGGTTCGCGCGCGTTCTGCTTGTCGATCGCCCCGACGAGCGCCGCCGCCACCGCCGAACTGTTGCCCTGCATGACGAAACCGATTTTGTCGTCGATTGCCGCGCGCAACTGCACGAGCGTCGCCTCGCTGCTGCCCTTGCCGTCGAACACGACGAGTTGCAGCGGATGCATGCCGTCGGCGAGCTTCACGCCGCCGTTCGCGTTCACGCGCTCGACGCCGAAGCGCAGATTGCGCTCGACCATCGCGCCCGCGTTCGCGAACGGCCCGGACATGCCTTCGATCAGTGCGAGCTTGACGGGCGGCAGATCGGCCGCCTGCGCCGCGCACGACAAAGCGACGCACGTCGCCGTCAGGATGCGCAGCCATTGCATCACACGCCCGCCGGTTTCATTCTTCATGGGTTTTCGCCGATCCGCTGAAAGCGCGGATCATAGGCCGCGCGGCGCTCACCGCGCAAGCCCGGCATTGCCGACACTTCCGCTCGAATGCCGCGACGCCGTGGAGAATGTTTTGTCGCGCGCGCATGTCAAAATCACCACAAACAACGAACGAATCAGCACGTGGAGGCTGCCATGCTGCACACATTCCATCGCCTGCGCGGCGCACTCGCGGTCGCGGGCGCCGCCCTGCTGCTCTCGGCCTGCGCGCAGCCGTGGCAAAACTACCAGACCGGCGCGGATGCATCGGCGATCACGACCCGCCTGGGCCCGCCGCGCGAAGTCTACGATCTGCCCAACGGCGGCAAGCGCCTGATGTGGCCGACGCAGCCGCTCGGCGAATTCACCACCGCTGCCGATATCGACGCATCCGGCAAAATCGTGAGCGTGCGGCAGGTACTCGACGAAAACGAGTTCTACAAAGCGCAGATCGGCACCTGGACGCGAGCCGACGTACTCGTGAATTTCGGCCGGCCGGTGGAGACGTCGTACTTTCCGCTGATGAAGCGCGAAGTCTGGACCTATCGTTATATGGAAGCCAACATCTGGTATCTGATGTACAACTTCTACTTCGACGATCAGGGCATTTTGCGCATGACGCAGAAGACGCCCGACCCGCTGCACGACCCGGACAGGCGCAATCTCTTCTGAGCGCCGCGCCATGAAAAAAGCCCTCTCGCGAGGGCTTCAGACTGCTGACAAAGCCCTGGCTCTTGCCGGGGCTTTGTCGTTAAATGAGCGTCATGCTCAAGAAACCGACGCCTACCCAGCACGAACTCGAGATGGTCACGCTCGAGGAACTCGTGCCCAAGGACCACTTGTTGCGCAAGATCGATGCAGCGGTGGATTTCGAGTTCATCCGCGAGAAGGTGGCGCATCTTTACTGCGCCGACAACGGCCGTCCGGCGCTCGATCCGGTGGTGCTGTTCAAACTGCTGTTCATCGGCTACCTGTTTGGCGTGCGCAGCGAGCGCCAGTTGATGCGCGAAGTGCAGGTCAACGTCGCCTATCGCTGGTTCGCGCGCTTTCGCCTCACCGATAAGGTGCCCGATGCGTCGACCTTCTCGCAGAATCGTCGGCGGCGCTTCACCGATACGAGCGTGTATCAGGAGATCTTCGACGAGATCGTGCGTCAGGCGATCGGTCACGGCATGGTCGATGGCCGCGTGCTCTACAGCGACAGCACGCATCTGAAGGCCAACGCCAACAAGAACAAGTTCGATGTGGTGCGCGTGGAGCAAACGCCGTCGGCCTATCTGGCCGAGCTGGATGCGGCCATCGACGCGGACCGCGCCGCGCACGACAAGAAGCCGCTCAAGCGCGACGACGATGACACGCCGGGGCCCGGCAAGGACATCAAGGTTAGCCGCACCGATCCCGAAAGCGGCTACATGGTGCGCGACGACAAGCCCAAGGGCTTCTTCTATCTGGATCATCGTACGGTGGACGCCAAACACGCGATCATCACCGACACGCACGTCACGCCTGCCTCAGTGCATGACAGCCAGCCGTATCTGGCGCGGCTGGATCGCCAGCGCGCGCGCTTCGGGTTCGAGGTGCAGGCGGTGGGGCTGGACGCGGGCTACTTCACGCCGGCGATTTGCCAGGGTCTGGAGCAGCGCGGCGTGGCCGGGGTGATGGGGTATCGCACGCCCAATCACAAGCCGGGCAGGTTTTATAAGCGCGAGTATCGGTACGACGCGTATCGCGACGAATACGTGTGTCCGCAAGGCCACGCGCTGTCGTACAGTACGACCAACCGGCAGGGCTATCGGCAATACAAGTCCGATCGTGCGATCTGCGAGCGTTGCCCGGTACGCGAGCGCTGCACGCAAAGCGCCAACGCGGTGAAACTCGTGGTGCGCCATGTCTGGGAGCGCGCCAAGGAGCGCGTGGATGCGCGGCGGCTGAGCGAATGGGGCCGACGCATCTACGCGCGTCGCAAGGAGACGGTGGAGCGCAGCTTCGCCGATGCCAAGCAGTTGCATGGGCATCGCTACGCGCGCATGCGAGGGCTGCGCAAACTCGCCGAGCAGTGCCTGCTGGCGGCTGCGGCGCAAAACATCAAAAAGATTGCCCTGTTGCTGGCCCGCCTGCGGCGGCTTTTACGTCGTCTAAGCCACTGCGAAGCGCGCCACACACCGCCGAGGAGGCAATTCCGAGCGTCACGGGGGTGCTTCGATCCGGTGAGCCCTCAAATCGCCTTCGGGTGAAAAAGAAAACCCCACGTTGAGAAAACGTGGGGTTGGTCAGCAGTCTGAAGCCCTCTCGCGAGGGCTTTCTTGCGTTCGAAGCGAAAAAATCAAAGCTGCGGATTGAGCTTCTCGACCTTCGAGTGCAGCTTGTTCAACGCGGCGATATACGCCTTGGCGGACGCCGCCACGATGTCCGGATCGGTGCCGACGCCGTTCACGATGCGCCCGCTCTTCGACAGACGCACCGTCACTTCGCCCTGCGCCTGCGTGCCGGTGGTGATCGCGTTGACCGAGTACAGCACGAGTTCCGCGCCGCTTTCGACCTTCGATTCGATCGCGTGCAGCGTCGCATCGACCGGGCCGTTGCCGCGCGCCTCGCCCGTGACCTCGGCGCCTTCCACCGCGAACACGACTTTCGCCTGCGGCTGTTCGCCGGTTTCGGAGTGCTGCTTCATCGATACGAAGCGGAAGTGCTCTTTCGCCTGCGCCTCGGCGGATTCCTCGGAGACGATCTGCATGATGTCTTCATCGAAGATTTCGGCTTTGCGGTCGGCGAGATCCTTGAAGCGCGCGAACGCGGCGTTCACGTCGGCTTCGGATTCGAGCGTCACGCCCAGTTCTTCGAGGCGCTGCTTGAACGCATTGCGGCCGGAGAGCTTGCCGAGCACGATCTTGTTCGCGCTCCAGCCCACGTCTTCCGCGCGCATGATTTCGTAGGTGTCGCGCGCCTTGAGCACGCCGTCCTGATGGATGCCCGACGCGTGCGCGAACGCGTTCGCACCGACCACTGCTTTGTTCGGCTGGACGACGAAACCGGTGATCTGCGAGACGAGCTTGGACGTCGGCACGATCTGCGTCGTGTCGATGCCGACATCGAGGCCGAAGTAATCCTTGCGCGTCTTCACGGCCATCACGATCTCTTCGAGCGAGGTATTGCCCGCGCGCTCGCCCAGACCGTTGATCGTGCATTCCACCTGGCGCGCGCCGCCGATCTGCACGCCCGCGAGCGAATTCGCGACCGCCAGGCCGAGGTCGTCGTGGCAGTGCACGGACCAGATCGCCTTGTCGGAATTGGGCACGCGCTCGCGCAGCGTCTTCACGAGATTGCCGTAGTGTTCGGGAATGCCGTAGCCGACCGTATCGGTGATGTTGATCGTGCGCGCGCCTTCGTTGATCACGCCTTCGAGCACGCGGCAGAGGAAATCGATATCCGAGCGGCTGCCGTCTTCCGGCGAAAACTCGACGTCATCGGTGAACTTGCGCGCGAAACGCACCGCGAGTTTGGCCTGCTCGTAGACCTGTTCCGGCGTCATGCGCAGCTTTTTTTCCATGTGCAGCGCGGACGTGGCGATGAACGTATGAATCCGGAACTGATTCGCGGGCTTAAGTGCGTCCGCGGCGCGCTGGATGTCCTTGTCGTTCGCGCGGGCGAGCGAGCAGACCGTGCTGTCTTTCACGAGCGACGCGATCGTGTTGATCGCGTCGAAGTCACCGTTCGAACTGGCGGCGAAGCCCGCTTCGATGACATCGACCTTCATGCGCTCCAGTTGCTTCGCGATGCGGATCTTCTCTTCCTTCGTCATCGACGCGCCGGGGGACTGCTCGCCATCGCGCAAGGTCGTGTCGAAGATGATCAACTTGTCTGCTGCCATGTTGGGCTCCTGTGGGGAGATTTATCGATTGTTGGAAATTTCGGGATCGAAATAACGATAAGGCAAAAGGGAATTCGGGTGTTCGCGCCACCGCTGGCGTCGAAAACCTGAATGGACGAGCAGACGGGAGGCGAGAAGAATCAGCGCGGTAGGCGCGCTAGTAGCGATAGCGCGCGCGCCGTCGAAACAGCGAACGCACCAGCCGGGAACAGCGAGAAGGGGAACGGCAGAAAGTTCATTCAAAAACTATAACGGCTTTTGCAGGCGCGTGCAATGAGGCTTTCCGATCGCGCCGATTGACGCATCGCCCGCTTCGGGCGGGCGCGAAAAAAAAGCCTGCGTCCCGAAGGAGGCAGGCTTTTCTTCAAGCTGGCAGGACCGGTCAGTAACCGCCGATCGAAGCGCTGACGCGCTGACGCAGTTCCGAACCGTCGCCGACTTGCGCGTTATCGATACGGCGCGCGCCCTGGAAGCGCTTTTCCCAGTAGCCGTCTTCCATGTCGTCGACACGGATCGTGCTGCCGGTGGACGGCGAATGCACGAACTTGTTGTCGCCAATATAGATGCCGACGTGCGAGAACGAGCGGCGCATTGTGTTGAAGAACACGAGGTCGCCCGGTTTGAGATCGGCGACGGTCACTTTCTCGCCGACCCGGCTCATTTCCTCGGCGCGACGCGGCAGGGTCATGCCGAGCGTGTCCTGAAACACGTAGCGCACGAAGCCGCTGCAATCGAGGCCGGAATCCGGCGTGTTGCCGCCCCAGCGATAGCGCACACCGATCATGTTGAGCGCGCCGACGACGACGTCGCCCGCCTTGCTCGCGACGCCCGACAGAAACGACTTCGCGCCGCCCGGATTGCTGGCGGCATCTGCGCTTGCTGCGTCGGTGGACTTGCTGGAGGAAAAAATGCCATTGCGGGCATTTTGGCTACTACTGCTGACTTCGTCGGCGAACGCGCCGGAAGCTGTTGTCATCAGGAGGCCGATTAACATGCCCGCGGCGGCGCGCGCGCATGTCTGAGTCATCGTTAGTGGCTGCATCGGTCGGTAGGTTTTACAATTAAAGGCTGCTAAATCAGGAAGATACGTGAAAGTTTGGAGGGATACTAGCCACAAATTATTTAACTGTCAAAAGAAATAGAAAAATACAATTGAGATACCTACCCAATTGATTAAAAAGAAAGATTTTTAGGAAACCAACGCTGCTTTCAGAAGCTTTCTTGTGTATTCGTCGGAAGGGTTCGAAAAAATTTTCTCCGCATCCCCGGATTCGACGACAACTCCATTTCGCATGACCGCAACACGGTGCGCCATCGCACCGATCACCTGCAGATCATGGCTGATGAAAACGTAGCCGAGATTGTGTTTCTTCTGAATGTCGGCGAGCAGCGCAAGTACTTGAGTCTGAATGGAAACATCGAGCGCGCTGGTGGGCTCGTCGAGGATCAGGATGCTCGGCTCCAGGACCAGCGCGCGTGCGATCGCGATGCGCTGCCGCTGCCCGCCCGAAAATTCGTGCGGATAGCGCTCGAGCGCCGAGCGTTCCATGCCGACTTCGCGCAGCACGGCGATCACCTTCGCGCGCCGCGCGGCCGCGTCCAGCTCCGGGCGATGCAGCGCGAGCCCTTCTCCGACGATCCGCTCGACCGTCTGACGCGGCGAGAGCGAACTGAACGGGTCCTGAAACACCACTTGCAGATTCGAGCGCAGCACGGTTTTTTCGCGGCCGCGAAATTCGCCGAGCGCGCGGCCCTGAAACTGCACGCTGCCGTTCGAGATGCGTTGCAGGCCGAGCAGCGCCATCGCGAGCGTGGATTTCCCCGAGCCCGATTCCCCGACGATGCCGAGCGTTTCGCCCTGGCGCACCGTCAGCGACACGTCGTCGACGGCCCTGAAGCGGCCGCGCCGGAACCAGCCTTCGAGCCCGCGCAGTCGCGTCGGGTATTCGACGGACACGTCCTTCGCGTCGAGCAGGACGGGCGCGATCGGCAGCACCGGCAGCACCGCGCGCTTCGGCTTGCTGGCGAGCAGGCGCTGCGTATAGGGATGCTGCGGCGACGTGAAAATCGCCTCCACCGTGCCGCTTTCGACGAGCACGCCCTTTTCCATCACCGCGACGCGCTCGGCGAAGCGCCGCACGAGATTCAGATCGTGCGTGATGAGCAGCACGGCCATGCCGCGCTTTTCCGCTTCGTCGCGTTGCAGTTCCAGAAGCAGTTCGACGATCTGCGCGCGGATCGTCACGTCGAGCGCCGTGGTGGGCTCGTCGGCGAGCAAGAGGCGCGGACGGCACGCGAGCGCCATCGCGATCATCACGCGCTGGCGCTGCCCGCCCGATAGCTGATGCGGATAGCTGTCCACGCGCCGTTCGGGCTCCGTGATGCCGGTGCGCGCGAGCAGCGCGATCGCCCGTTGCCGCGCCTCGCGCGGGCTCGCGCCGTCGTGCAGCTGGATCGTCTCGCCGATCTGGTCGCCGACGGTGTAGAGCGGATTGAGCGCGGTCATCGGCTCCTGGAAGATCATCGCGATATCGGAGCCGCGCAGGCCGCGCATCGCGTGCTCGCTCTTCGACAGCAGTTCGTCGCCGGCGAAGCGGATCGAGCCGGTCACTTCGGCATCGCCAGTCAGGCGCAGGATCGACAGCGCCGTCACGCTCTTGCCCGAGCCCGATTCGCCGACGAGCGCCACGCGCTCGCCTGCGCGGATTTCGAGATTGGCGCCATCGACCGCGAGCGTATCGCCGAAGCGCACGCGCAGGTCTTGAATCGAAAGCAGCGGCTCGTTCATTGCCCGCCTCCCGCTTTCACCGCGTCGGCGATGCGCGTGTCGAGCGCGTTGCGCAACGCATCGCCCATGAACGTGAGCAGAAGCAATGTCGCGACGAGTACGCCGAAGGTCGAGAGCGAAATCCACCATGCGTCGAGATTCGCCTTGCCCTGCGCGAGCAACTCGCCGAGCGACGGCGTCGGCGACGGCACGCCCAGGCCGAGAAAATCGAGGCTCGTCAGCGCGAGAATCGCCCCGCTCATGCGAAACGGCAGAAACGTGATGACCGGCGTCAGGCTATTGGGCAGCACGTGCCGCGAAATGATCTGCCAGTTTGAGAGGCCCATCGCTCGCGCCGCACGCACGTAGTCCTGCGTGCGATTGCGCAGAAACTCCGCGCGCACGTAATCCGACAGGCCGATCCAGCCGAACAGCGACAGCAGGATGATCAGCAGGATAAGACTCGGCTCGAAGATCGAAGCGAAGATGATGAGCAGATACAGCTCCGGCAACGCGCTCCATATTTCGATCAGCCGCTGTCCCGTGATATCGATCCTGCCGCCGAAATAGCCCTGCACCGCGCCCGCGACGACGCCGAGCACGGTGCCGATCGCCGTCAGCACGAGCGCGAACAGCACCGACACGCGAAAGCCGTAGACGAGCCGCGCGAACACGTCGCGGCCGCGATCGTCGGTGCCGAGCCAGTTTTCGCGCGAAGGCGGCGCGGGATTCGAGCCTTTCGAAAAATAGTTGAGCGTGTCGTAGTAGTAGTGATTCGGCGGATAAATGGCGAAGTTGCCCGGCGCGCCGAAGCGGTCGCGCACGAACGGATCGAGATAATCGGCGGGCGTCGGAAAGTCGCCGCCGAACGTCGTCTCCGCGTAGGTCTTCACGAGCGGAAAATAAAAGTGGCCCTGATAGCGCACGACGAGCGGCTTGTCGTTCGACCAGAGCGGTCCCGCGAGGCTGATGACGAACGCCGCGACGAACACGATCAGGCTCCAGTAGCCGAGCCTGTTTCGCTTGAAGCGCAGCCACACGCGCCGTCCGGGCGAGACCGACGCTTCCGCGCGCAACGGTTGCGCGTCGCTGCCGTTGGCGGCGCGCCGTGACGATTCCGATGAAGCGGCTCGATTCAAATCAGCGCTCCAGTTGTTCGAATTGGATGCGCGGATCGACCCAGACGTAACAGAGGTCCGAGATGAGCTTCGTCGCGAGGCCGATCAGCGTGAAGAGATAAAGCGTGCCGAGCACGACGGGATAGTCGCGCCGCACGACGGATTCATACGAGAGCAGCCCGAGCCCATCGAGCGAGAACAATGTTTCGATCAGCAGGCTGCCCGTGAAAAACGCGCCGATGAACGCCGCCGGAAAGCCGACGATCAGCGGCAGGAGCGCATTGCGAAACACATGCTTCCAGAGCACGCGCCGTTCGGAGAGGCCTTTCGCCCGCGCGGTCAGCACGTATTGCTTGCGGATTTCGTCGAGAAACGCGTTCTTCGTGAGCATCGTGACGATGGCGAAGCTGCCCACCACCGACGCCACCACCGGCAACGTGATGTGCCACAGATAATCGAGTATCTTGCCGCCGAGCGAGAGCGTCGCCCAGTTGTCGGAGGTGAGGTTGCGCAGCGGGAACAGTTGCCAGAACGTGCCGCCGCCGAACAGCACCAGCAGCAGCACGCCCAGCACGAAGCCCGGAATCGCAAAGCCGACGAGCACGACGAGACTCGTCGCGACATCGAACTTCGAGCCGTTCTTGACCGCCTTCGCGATGCCGAGCGGCACCGATATCAGATACGTGATGAAGAACGTCCACAAGCCGATGCTGATCGACACCGGCAGCTTCGACACGATCAGCGACCACACGCTCTGATGCCTGAAGTAGCTCTCGCCGAGATCGAAGCGCGCGAACTTGCCGAGCATCGAGACGTAGCGTTCGAGCGGCGGCTTGTCGAAGCCGTAGAGCTTCTTGAGCTGCTCGACCTGCTGCGCGTCCACGCCGGTATGCGTGCGCAAGCCAAAGCCGCCGCCACCGCCTTCGGTCTGGCCGCGGCGCAGATCGTGCACAGCCTGTTCGACCGGACCGCCCGGCACGAACTGGATCACGACGAACGTGAGCGTGAGCACGCCGATGAGCGTCGGGATCATCAACAGAATGCGTTTAAGGATGTAGCTCCACATGGCGCGCGGTCCTCGTCACTTCGCGGCGTGCGCGGGCTTCGCCCACCACGTCGATATCACCCACTCCTCGGCGCCGTAATAGAGCGGCAACGTGGACGGAAAGCCGAGCGTATTGCGATACGCCACGCGATGCGTCGCCGAGAACCAGTGCGGCACCACATAGTAACCGTGCATCAGCACGCGATCGAGCGCGTGCGTCGCGTCGACGAGCTGCTCGCGCGTCTGCGCGGAAATCACCTTTTGCAGGATCGCATCGACGGCCGGCGACTTCACGCCCGCGAGATTGTCCGAGCCCTGCTCGTCCGCCGACTTGCTGCCAAAGCGCGACACCTGCTCGGTGCCGGGCACCTGCACGTCGGGCATGCGCACGCTCGTCATGTCGAAGTCGAAGGCATCGAGACGCTTCTGGATCAGCGCGTAATCGACCGTGCGGAAGTTCATCGTGATGCCGAGCTTTTGCAGATTACGCCCGAAGGCGGCCGCGACCGGCTCCATCGACGCGCCGCCGCCGGTGTCGTCGAGGATCTCGAACACGAAGGGCTCGCCTTTCGCGTTGCGCAGCGCGCCGTCGCGGTAGGTCCAGCCCGCCTGCGCCAGCAACTCACGCGCCTTGATCAGATTGGCGCGCAACGAACCGGGCGGATCGGTGTCCGGCTGGCGCGGCATCTCGCCGAACACGGACGGATCGAGCTGCTTTTTCAGCGGGTCGAGTATCGCGAGTTCGCCTTCGCCCGGCTTGCCTTTGGCCTGCAAATCGGTGTTGACGAAGAAACTGTCGATACGCTTGTACTGATTGAAGAACAACTGCCGGTTGAGCCATTCGAAATCGAGCGCGAGATCGAGCGCCTGGCGCACGCGCACATCCTTGAAAAGCGGCCGCCGCGTGTTCATGAAGAAGCCCTGCATGCCCGTGCCGTTGTGCTGCGGAAACTCGCGCTTGATGAGCTCGCCGCTGTCGAAACGCTTGCCGATGTCGCGTCTCACCCAGCTTCGCGCGACGTATTCGACGAGCACGTCGTACTCGCCCGCCTTGAACGCTTCGAGCCGCGCGGTGGGATCGCCGTACAGCTTGTAGTCGATATGCGCGAAGTTGAACATGCCGATGCGCACCGGCAGCGCCGCGCCCCAGTAATCCGGATTGCGCCGGTACGAGATCGTGCGGCCGTTGTCGTACCGGTCGATGAGATACGGCCCGCTGCCAATAGGCTTCTGAAACGCGATCTTGTCGAAGTCGATGCGCGTGCCGTCCGGCTTCATCCCCCATTTGCGCGAGAACACGGGAATGCCGCCCGCGAGCAGCGGCATCTCGCGCGTGGCGATCTTGAACTCGAAGCGGATCGTGAGCGGATCGACGACCACCGCGCGCGCGATCTGCCCGAAATACACCGAAAACTGCGGCGCGGCCTTCGGGCTCTTCAGCGTTTCGAACGAGAACTTCACGTCTTCGGCCGTGACCGGATCGCCGTTCGAGAAGCGCGCTTTCGGATTGATGTGGAACGTGGTGGACATGCCGTCGGGGGCGACGGCGATATCGTCGGCGAGCAGGCCGTAAGCGGTCGATACTTCATCGGAGCTGCCCGTGGTCAGGCTCTCGAACATCAGTGAAAGACCCGGCGCCGGATTGCCGCGCAGCGTGAACGGATTGAACTTGTCGAAGCTCGTGAGGCGGTTCGGGTTGGCGAGCACGAGCGTGCCGTCGCGCGGCGCGTCGGGATTGACGTAATCGAAGTGCGTGAAGCCGGCCGGATACTTCGGCTCGCCGTATTGCGCGATCGCGTGGACGGCGTAAGCCGGGCTCGCCACCGATGCGATCGATCCGGCCAGCGCGCAGGCAATGAATCCGAGCAAGGCGCGGGATGAGCGGATCGTCGTGCGAGTCGTCATGTGCCGTCATGTGCCTCTTGGCGCGATGTGAATGGGGGACGCGTTCGAATGACCCCGGCGAACGCCCGGGACGAACCTTGCGAACGCCGCGAGATTGCCCGGCGAAGCATTGCGATGTGAGAGAATTCTACCCAAAAATTGATACACAGACAACAATGGTCTAAACTCCCTTTACTGGCTTGAGTCCCGCCACTGGTGGGCCTCCGAGGGGTACACAGTCCATGTCAATAGTCCGTGTGTAGCAGTGAGAATTCAACACATATGAGCAAACCAATTCGGCGCGGTGCCGCGTACTACCTACGGCGGAGAGTGCCTCAAGATCTCGTTGCGCACTACAAGCGCGGGGAGATTGTTAAGGCTCTCGGGACCAAGGACCGCCAAATTGCTGTCGTCCTATGCACCGCTGCGGACGACGCCCTTAACGTGGAGTTCGCCCAAGTCCGGGCCAAGCTCAAGCAAGCTAGCGCACCGTCCAAAATCAACCCCGCCAGTCTAGAAAGCATGCTGCCCGAGGAGTGGGGAGACCACGAGGAGAACGCACTCCAAGAGGAGGAGGAGGACGCTATCGCCGACAGACTCGCCGATAAGATAGCCGCACGCCTCGGTATGTCCCGGGAGGCTCTAGGCCTCACGCCCGCCCACACGCCCACCGTAACCGCTCGGGCATCTTACCCCACGCCCGCCGCTCCTCGCCCCGCTGTGACCGAAACGGAGGACCGCACGCTACGGACTCTCGTAGGCCTCTGGCAGGAGGAGCGCAAACCCGACACGCGCACCGCGTCCGCGTACTCCCGGGCCGCCGAGCGGTTCCGCTCCCTCGTTGGGGACATTCCCGTACCGCAGATTAAGAAAGCGGACGTAGTGGCGTTCAAGGACAAACTCGTAGCGGGGGGACACAGCAAGATAACAACGCGGGCGTCCCTCTCTCAACTCTCCACCCTGCTTAAGTTCGCAATGGGCCGAGCTTGGATAGAGCACAACGCGGCAGACGGAGTTACGGTTACCGACAAGAGCAAGGCGTCCGCTAAGGCTAGCCGCCCGCCGTTCGATCTGGCTACGCTTAACCGCCTGTTCTCGTCCAAGATATATGCAGAGGGGTTCCGTGCGCCGCAGGGCGCGGGCGAGGCGCAATACTGGTTACCGCTGCTCGGCCTCTACACAGGCGCGCGCATTGAGGAGCTTTGCCAACTGCGCCCCGCCGACATATTCGAGGAGCAATACCGGGACTCTAGCGGTAACGCGGGTAAGGCGTGGGTGCTTCAGATTACCGAGGACGAGGACGAGGGGCTAGGCGTTAAGAACGCGGGAAGTATACGCCGTATCCCTATCCACCCGGAGCTAATCCAACTAGGGTTTGTGGAGTACTGCCAGCAACAGATCGGCTCCCGGATATTCCCGCTGCTCCGTAAAGACCCGACCGGCCTCGAATCAACGATATGGTCTAAGTGGTGGCACCGGGATTACTTGCGGCGATACTGTGAGCCGTCCGCGTCCAATATGGTGTTTCACTCGTTCCGCCACACGTTCAAGGACGTATGCCGCCAACTTGGGATTAGCAAGGAGCTTGCGGACGCAATCCAAGGCCACACGGATAACACGGCCTCGGGAGGCTACGGCGGCCTGCTCTATCCACTGGCCCCGCTCGTAGAGGCTATGAATAAATACACGGTATATGGATTAACTGCACTTAAAAGGAAAAATTAGAAATATGCGAGTCTTTATCCGGAATCTAGCGTTATCCGCTAGCTGCTTCTTACTTGCCACCACCGCGAACGCGAGCGGCAGCATACTAACGTACAAGGGAACAAAGTTCGGCGTATCGGAGGGCGAGTTTATAAAACAACACCCTAACCAAGGGTTCGTCTGCTCAGATAGTCGCATCTACTCGGGCCGCGAATGCAGGAGCGCATTAGCAACTTACGCAAACGCCAAAGCTGATACAGTGGCCGTATTCTTTGACGATAAATTAGCCCTAATGGTTATCTCCCTAGATATTCCTTCTAGCGATATTACTCAAGGTGCAATCATCGATACTATCGTCCCCAATCAACTAGCGGAGCAATACGGCCAACCCAACAAAACACAATGGCCGGTTACCGTAGAAGGTGGCACACTTTGGACTAAGCGGTGGGATATGCAAAGCGGAGACACCGTGGCTTATGTACACTCCCACCACGTTATTAATGGACAGATTTTCGACTTTCGGAATGTGTCCCTTTCATCGAAGGCCGCCAATAATCTCATTAAGAAAACACCGTCCGATATGTGATTACACCGCACCCATACCCGGCTTGGCCCGAGGCTTAAGAACGTCATAAACCCGGGCCGATTCTTCGATAATCTCCTGCTTGGAGGGATTACCTAAAACCTGTAGGTCGCTAGCCAAGGTCTGACTATTTACCATGATGCGCCGCTTATCGAGAATTGCGGCCAACCTGTTACGCAATCTAGCCTTGTCCCTACTGCGAGTATCGGTGTAGGCCTGATTTATCCAAAGTTCGATAGCGGTTTTAAGGTCAACCACTAGACCGCCTCGATTATTCCGCATCTTTAGAACATAGGTAACAAAATCCCGCTCGCTAGGCGCACACTGCTTAATGCGTTGGAGTGTGTCCAGCATTCGGGCCGATATGGATTTAGCTAAGGGAATGCGTATGTTGTCTCTACGTGCAGAGGCCTTGGTAATCAACTCGCCTGTAGTTTCATCTAGCCAAGTATCCGGCTCAAGGTAAGTAACTGTAGATCGCTCGGCCCGCTTATTACTATTCCAACCGGCCTGCTTGAGCCTAGACCTTGGAACAACCTTAATCCTACCTGACCAAGGTAGATACTTAGGCTCCTCTAGCTTGATTACCTTAGGCTGTTTCTTAGCTAGGGTACCAAGATACTGGTAAGAGTGCTCAACTACCGTAGCTTGCGGCTTAAATCTCGCTTGATGCTTATCTATCTCCTCCTGTGTGAATCGGTATTCCTTGAACAGGTGAGGATAATTGATTCTATCCGGGTCAATTGCATTAGCTGCCGCCTCCGCAATTACGTGGTCTAGATTGTAGGTCATGTAGCCTCGTGGGTACCTCCGTGAGGAACGCGTTGTATATATTAGGCGGAATGCTGGAGAGCCTTACCCCATAAGGGTTTGGGCTTTTCAAAAATGCGGTTTTGCCGCAGATTTTCAGCATTCTGGTAGCCGAGATTGAGGTAAATACCGGGGGTACGCTCAAATGTTAGGCAATTTCGACGTGACACCGACTGGCCTCAGTTGTTTTAACGACAAAAGCTAAAATAAAACTTTTTAACGCCTTAAATCGGCCGGAAACCCTTATTGCATAAGGAATCGCCCTCTAAAACTATCGGGCAAAACGTGCACTCTTTAGCACCACGCGTTACAGCATGCCGTGTTGGCGGAGGCGGTCCCGGATTGGCTGTATTTCGTCCGCATACTCCGCAAGGTCATTACGGAATTGCTCTTGGTACTCCTCGGGCAAGTCCTCGGCCACAATTCCGTAGGCAGCCCATAGTGCGGCGCTCCCGGGCATTAAGTCTGCGTGGTCCGGGTAATCATGGGCGCAGTGGTCTAGAATATGTTGCGCTCTCGGGCTACGCTTAATCTTGATACCTGCGGCCTCGCTACGCTTAATCGAGAGCCTATCCTGTCCAAGCTCGTTACGGAGGCGGCGGAGGGTATTTTCAAGCCTATCTACTGCCACATACTCCGGGCTACGCTTAGTCCCGCCGTTCGCGGTCGTTACCGTAATGGGGGCCTTAGATGCTGCTCGTTGCGCTCTGCGTAATAGGTCCTCGGATGCGAGTAACTCTCCAATACGCGGGTCCTCCCGGTTAAGGGAGGGATTATTTCTCAGTACCTCGCTAATGCGGTCGCTTCTACTCTTTCTGCCCATACTCTAATAATCTCCTTATTCGGCGTTTAACATCGGACATAAATATGTCTTGAATACGTTGGAGAGCGGCCATATCCGCTAGGCGGTCAGCTATCAAGGACATTTCCTTATCCCACCGTGCTCCGGCCTCGGCTCGCTCCCTTTCCAAAGGCCTAGGCGGACCTATCTCCGCCTCTGACTTGCCTCGGGCCAATGTCTCCTCAAGTTTCCGGACCATATCCCGGGCTATCTCTTCGCCGCTCCTGCCGTCGTTCTTGCCTATGTATTTCGCCATGAGTGCCTCCCGTGGAAAGCACCCATAGTAGGACGCGGCTAACCGGCCCGTTCTGCCTCGTGCTTGGCCTGATACTCCCGAGCAAGGGCGTAGTACTCACTGGCGGCCTTGTAGCGGGCCATACGGTGCGCGTGGGTCATAGGCCGCACTACCGTTCGGCCCTTGGCGTCCCGTACGACCGCCATATCTGCCCGAGCCATACGGGTCTCATGCTTCCCGGCCCGGATACACGCCTGAGCCACGGCCAGGGCGTACCCGTTGCGCATTTCGAGCGTGTCCACCATGTGGGCCAAACTGCGGTCCATGTCCGCCGCGTTCATGCCTCCGGTGCATTCGCCCCAATCCGGCCCGTAACAGTGGTCGTGAATGTGGGCGCGGAGGAGATTGTTATGCAGCGGGACCTTACGTTTGGGGCCTTGCTCCGACAGGGGCAGACCGAGAGCACGGCACAGGCGGGTCAGGTGTCGGCGCTGTGCGTGGTAATCGCGTAGGTAACTCACGCCTGCTCCATATCGAACGAGGCCACCAACTCCCCGAGGCAGGACACGGAAACGCCCATACGCTGCGCAACCCGCACAAGGCGGGCGTACACGCTCGGATGGACGCCGCAATTAAACGCGCGGTTGGTCTCCTCCCCCGAGAGGGAGAAAGACGGGCTTTCCGCCCCCGCGAGGGCGAACGCCTTAGAACGAAACATGTTTCCAACGGTGCGCCCCGCCTCCGCCGCCTCGCGGTGCAGGCTTTCGAGAGCGGCTCGGCTAATGCGGAATTCGATGTCTTGATTCATTCCACCTCCGCGTTTTCCAAGTCCTTGTTAATGAGGCGGAGCTTGGCCTGCGCGATCAGTCGATCGTTGATTGCAATGTCCTTGCGGAGCATCGTGTTAGCGATCTCCTTTCCACGAATGAGCGTGTTAAGCGATTCTTCCGTCATGCTAGGGTCGATTACAAATTCCATAAGTTATCCTTAGTTGTAAGTGGGCGGTTTGGGCCGCCCGGGGAGTTCTGGTTAGTAGGCGGAAAAGCCCGAGAGGAAAGCAATAAATTCGTCTTGGTCAATCTTGAGCACCACGTCATTACCGTCTGCGTCCTTGACCGTAACGGTTACTGGGTTGCCACAATTGGTCCCTGCGCCTTGAGCATGAAGAACAGCGGCCTTGCGGTCCGGTTGGCTCATGGTTGCGCGGTATTTCATGCCGAGAGAGAAAAAGTTCATGTGTGTCCTGGGGCGGGTTAATCTGCGAGAAAGGGCAACAGGGAGTAACGCTTAGTGGTTTCTGTGGCCTTGGGACTAGGCTTTGCTGCCTGCGGCTTAACCTTGGCAGGCGCAGCGGGGGCGGCGTCCGGGGTCTCCGAGTACTTAGCCACACAGGCAGAGTTAGCCGGGACAACCACGAGCGAGACCTCATGCACTAGCGAGGTATCGTAGGTCTTGCCGCCGTGCTGGTTAGGCGTTGCGCCCGCGCTACGGAATCCGATGCTGAAAGCCTGCGCCGCGCCAAACTTAGCCGCCGCCGCCCAATCGTCCGCCGTCCGGCTCTCGCCCTTGGGGATCAGGTGCGCCGTAATCATTACGCCTTTGGCGTCCGCCTTGGCCGAGACCACCGTACCGATAGGTAGCTTGTGATCGTGGCCGCCGAGGAGCGGGAGCGGCATTTTGTTAAAAATCACGCCCCCGGGCTTCACAATGTCGCCCACCACGTCAACATCTGACGTAGTGGCGTAGCCTTTCAGGACCCGCATTAGTTGAACACCGACAGGAGCGCCGCCACCGTAGCCGCCGCTTGTTGCTTCACGGCCTCGTGCTGCTTCGCTGCGTGTAGTTGCGGTTGAAGAGCCGCCAACTCGGTACTCAGGCGATGCACCTCCGACTCTGCGGCCCGTTGGCGGGCGAACGTATCCACGTCAACATTCGGACTGAGGCCAGCGGTAGAGAACATATGCAAGCCCTCGAATCCACCAACCTCCTTATGAATCGCCAACCGGGCCTCCGTAGCGACGCGGTTCTGTGCGGCCCGCTCCGCGCTAACCTCCGCAATCTTGGCCGTGAGTGTCTCAACCGAATCCCCTTGGTACTTCAACGCGGCGGCGTTCTGGTACGCCCACATACCCACCGAACGGGCGATAGCGTCCGCGTACACGGCACCGTCCCTAAAGGTGGGCCGTTGCAGCACCTTGGGCATAGCTTGGGCCTCAGCAACCACGGCGTTAATGTCGAATTGAACCGCTGCGGATTCTGCTTTCTTGAAAATACCCATTTGTATTCCTAATTAAAGTTAAAGGTAACGATCCCGAGGGAATCGGCTAGGCCAGTGGATCTACAGGCGGCCCGCCTACATGCACGACTTAGCTTGCTACTACGATCCCGCCACCGGCCAGCACGTAGCGATTCGGGTACGTTGACGCGCCCTCATCCGGAACCGGCTGCACGAGGAGAGCCTCGGCGTAATCGCGCGGGTCTTGGCCCGCAGCGGGGAGACCGTCGAGCCTGATTTGCTGCGTCTGGAGAGGAAATTTCCCCGCCTCATACATTTCCTGAGACAGGTACGAGGACACGTAAGCGTCCGTAGCCCCGGCCCCTGTGTAATCAAGCGACACCTGCATAACCACATGCACGGCGGCAACCGCGCCCGTTGAGGGCGTTACCACGTCCTTTTTAATCATTAATACGCTCCGTAAAAGACGAACCCTTGCACGTACGTATCGTACTGGGCCGAATTCTTAGCTGCCCAAGTCCACGATACCGTACCTGTATTGGTGTCTAACGAGAAAGTGGGGTGAATCAACCCGCCCGAGAGAAACCCAATGTATGAGTCGGGTTGAATAGATATAAACGCCCCGGATTTCATGCGGTCGTCTTGGGCGCTATCGTTAAACCCGCCCACTAACGGCTTGGACGAGATAATGCGCGAAATGCGGTGCGAGGCGTCCAGCACCAAATTACCGGACGCGTCCCAAATACGAAGTCCTGCCGACAAAGGTTAATCCTCTCAAATCTGGTTATATTTCATTTGCCAAGCAAGTCCGCCTTGGCCTCTGAAATTCTGGACAGTCCGCTTGTCTACCCACGACCTAACAACGTTATGGAGGTCCTTTGCGTCCTGTTCTGTCATACTGCCGCCGTTGTTATTGACGACAACGGATACCGGGGAACCACTACCCGCCGAGGCCGTAGAACCGGAACCGACTAACCCGCCCGTAGCGAAGTGCCGCGCCTGCCCCGCGTTAATGCTTTCAAGCAACGAGCGATATTTCTTGGTGCTCGCGGCATTAACCACGAACTCCCCGTTAGAGAGCATTGCCGGGATAGAGTCGCTAGTGCCCGAACCCGCGCCCACGATATGGCCGCCAGTGGCGTAATGCCCCACCCCGCCGCCCGAGCTAAAGAACGAGGTAGACCCGAGGACCGATTCAAAGATGCGGGACTCCGCCGCCTTGAGTGCGATCTTGGCGAGGTCTGCCATAACGCTAGACGCGAACGAGCTAAACGAGAACTTGCCCGTAGTCACGAACTCCTCAAGCGCGGTATTCATATCCCCGAACGCCGTAGAGAACGCGGTACCCGCAACCTCCGCATTGGTCAGCGTTACGCCTGCAATCCCGACCATAGAGAGGCGGATTTGATCGGCGTAGCTCCGCCGTACGGCCATTTGCTTGGCTTGGTCCGCCTGGAGTTGGGCCAGGGACGCATCGTAATAAGACTGGGCGATGGCGAGCTTGGCTTGGTACTCCGTTTGGTCCGCCGTGGGCGAGTCGTATTGCTTGCGGAGGGCGTCCTTTTCCTCCTCGAAGCTGGCGAGCAGTTGGTACGCCGCGTCCGCCTGCGCCTTGGCATCCGGGGCTAAGAACATCGTCGCGTACGCCTGTTGCTGCGCCGCTTGCGTTCTCCGCAACGAGGCCGATTGTTGCTCGGCAAAGCGGGTAATGTCGCTGGACCGCTGCGCCGCGAGGTCCCGGAGATTATCGGTAAGCGTTTGGTCAATCTGCTTACGCTGCGCCGTGAGTTCCTTAAATGTCTTGAGGGCCTCTTGGTACGCCGAGGATTCCGGCTTGGCCTTGGCAAGGTCTACCCGCTTCTGAGCGTTAGCAATCTCCTCGTCCACCGCCTTGGCTTGAATGTCGTGCAGTCGTTGGAAATAACTGTCAACGTCAATTAGGCCCGCCGAGCGTTGCGCCTTAAGGGTTGCCTGTGAACGCTTTTCCTCGGCCTCGATTAGCTGATTAGCCGCAACCATTGCCGTTAGCGCACCGTGGAACGCTTCCGAGTTATTACCGTTCTTGCGCGTGGATTTAGCGTAGTCCTCGTTAATCTTGGCTACGTTGTCGTAATGCCGCTTAAGGGCCGCCTGATAATCCGCACTACCCTTATCCAGACCCGCCGTAGCCTTAGCAAACGCCTTATCCTCGTCCCCAAGCTCTAGGCTATGTTTCTGGCCCGGCGAGGCGTATTTATCGGAGCGGAGGTAACTATCTACAGCAACCTTAGCGTCCCCACCTTTAGCCAAAGCCTCCCGTGCTCGTTGCTGCGTATTAATAACTCCCTGTTGCGCTCGCAATACGTCTAAGCGGGCCTTTTCTTTATCGAGCAGCTCTTGGGCGGACGAGAGATTACCCATTGCGCCCATTGATTTGGCTTGAGCTAGATTACGCTCTGCGGCCTCAACCTTGGCGTATTGGTCTCCAACCTGCTTATCGATTGAGTCCGGAACGCCAATGCCCATTATCGCGTTCTTGGCCCGGGTAACAGAGTAAGTGAGTTGGTTCCACCAATCAACGACTACGCCCATGTGCTTATTAGCATCGGCCTCCACCGCAGCGTGCGATTTAGAAAGGTCCTGCATAATGACCTTGACCGCACTGGCCGTATCCCCGAGCTTGACGAAATTATCAATCTCCTCAATTTGGCCCGCGCTAAAAGTATGGTGCGCCTTTTGATACTCGGCAACCCACTTAAGCACGTCGTCTTGAATCTTAGCCAAGCTCTCGGCGGCCTTATCCGTGCCAATGCCAATATCCGAGGACATAGCAATAGCGGCCTGTGTCGCTAGCTGGATAGAGTCGGCGGTAAATGCGCCTGTGGCCGCAACCTGCGCCATCGCCTCCCGGACCGACTTAAGATTAGTCGTCCCGGTTTGCAGACCGTTAGACATTTCCGCCATCTGCGCGGCGGATAATCCCACATAGCCGCTCGTAGCGTTAATGGCCTTATTAAATTCCTCAACCTGTGCGTAACCATCGTGCACCGTCTTGAGAAACCCGTATGCCGCACCACCCGCCGCCAGAAATGCTACGCCCAACGGGGACATAATCAAGCGGGTAAGGTCCATCGTTTCCGCAAGGACCATCATTGAACCGCCAAACTTGGTCCAACTACCTTGCGAGGCCTCATGTGCCAAAACCATAAGCTCGCGGCGGGAGGCCGTGGTATTAAGGTTGAACTCGTGGGTTTTCTCGCTGGCCTGCTGAATTGCCGAGATATAGCCGGATACTGAATCCGTAACGCCAAGCTGCGCCGCCTTCATTTGCAGGATTTGGGCTTGCGATTTGCCCGCCGTCTGCGCCATGCGGTCCATTTGGCTCACAAAGGAGTTAATGGCCCGGGCCGAGGCGGTAGAGCCTGCCGTGGCCGCCTCTGCAATTGCTTGCTGCGCTACCTTAATGCGGGCCGCCGCTTGATCCTGCGTTTGTTGAAAGGCTCGGGCAGATTTGGCCGCACGGTCTAGCTCGGCGGTATATCCCGAGGCGTCCGCGCTTACCTTAACTGTAGTCTTATTGTCCGCCATTGCTAACGGCCTCCTGAAGTGAATTGATAACGGCTTGGCCCGCTTCCTGTCGCTTTGCCTCGTACGAGGGGCGAATAAAAGGCTTGGCGGCCATCTTGGAGGTACCGAATTCCAACAGACGGGCATACCACGCGTTTTGATTTACGGTTACTGCATAGGTAGCAATCTCGCCCGTTACTGAATCCTCGGGGACGAATACGGTTTTAATGCTGTTTTCGAGAACGCCTGTCCGGTAATGCGGCATGGCCCGAACTTTGATCTCACGGTAGAAAACCCGCGCACCTGCGATAGCTGCTTGGCGTAAAGCAGACTCCGAGGCCGCCACGCTCGCGTTACGGAGGACGTCCGTAAGAGCATCGGGGTTTTCTATGGTTACGCTGTTCTTAGCCACCGTGCGGGCTGTAGTCGCGGAATGACGGGCGGCCACTGCGTCCTGTGATCTGCTCTGCATACTCCCGCAGGATTCGGGATACGGTCTTATCCGAATGTGCCGCCAGCAGGCGCATAGCGTGGTGGGTCTCCGGGGTCATGCGGACGCTAACCACCGCATGGGCGTTGCCGCCATTGTGATGCTTGTGTGTCATGGTGTGTACTCCTTTCTATTACAAACCGAATGTAGGATGTTTCAAAGGCCCAACCGGGGCGTTTATCGAGGTTGCTTCTCTCCTAGTCTGCTGACCACCTTGTAAGCGGATTCTGAAAAGCCCGGAGGCCTTGTGCGGGCTAGCTCCTTCCTAGTCTGTCACGCAACTTGTAAGTGGATACTTAAGGTCGCTTCTCTCTGGGTCTCCGTACCAACAATTAAACGGCCCGTTAATTATTTCCTGCCGCTGCTCTCTAGTCTGTGGGGCAACTTGTGTGCGGGTACTTACTTGGCCTCTCCTAGTCTCTCTACCGACTTGTACGCGGGCGCTGAAAAGCAAAACGGGGCAAGCCTTTCAGCCTGCCCCGCCCTTTCCCCGCCCCGCCCTGTCTATCAGTGCAGCACGTACAGCGTTGTTCCCTCCGGCATTACCGCAAGCGCCTGATTTGCCGCCGCGTGATCCTCCCCGCTGCAATGCCGCACATGGGCCACGATGCACATACCGCCATCCGTGTTGGTTGCGTGGTAGCGGGAAAGCTCGAACCCGTAATGATTGAGGGTTACTTGCGCGGCTTTGAAGTTGTTACGGCTAGCGTCCGGGGTGTTGATAACAAGCGTGGTCATTTGGTCGTCCTCGTCCTTCGTCAATAGGAGCGGCCTTTCCTGACCGCATGAGGAGCATGATAAACGTAAAGACGACTATGTTTAATAGTTGACGTTAGACAGAAAAGTTATGTTTTTATTCGTAGTTATGACTATGAAAATCCGTGCTAGACTGCGGGCCTACACGTAAAGAGGGTTACGAATAATGCCAAGAGGTAGACCACAGAAAGCTCCCGCCCGCTCGCTCAACGTGCGGGTAGAGGAATCAGACCTGGAAAAGCTCGCCCTACTCCAGACCATCACTAAGACATCTACGGCGGACGTAGTGCGGGCCGCCCTGCGGGCCTACATAGCCGAACACGAAGACAAGCTCCGGAAGGCCGGGGAGCGCCTCGCCCGTGGGGAATACTTCAACGAGGGCAAACCCGATGCGCCTTGAAAATTTCATGTCGTGGCAATGGTGGGTGACAGCCGGGATTGGGTCTATCCTGCTTTCGCTGTGCTCGGACCTATTCCGGCGCGCGCTCTATGGGCTACTTGGCAAGGCAAGCACACACTGGCAAGAACGGTCTAATAAGTCTCGTGCTGATTACGATGCCCTCGTTCTGCGCGCAAGTTCGGACGAGAGAATCTACCGCCGTATCGAACGCCAAGAGGTGCGCTGTCGGCTAAACGCGATATACGTGGTAGTTATTGCGTGCACGGGGCTACTCGCGGGGTCTCTTGCGGAGGTACTGCGCGGGACGCCCGGACACGTGCCGATCCTCACTTGGCCCTTTGAACCGCAATCCGTAGCGTTGCAATGGGTTACGGCTGTTTTTACGCTTGTGTTCTTGCTCATGGCGCTATCGTCAATTACCGATCTCTCGCGAGCTACGCGATACAGGAACGTACTTGCGCGAGCCGATGAGCGGAGCGAAACAGCGACGGACACGCCTGCTACACTTCCGCCCCAGGTGGATAGTCCACACGGTACATAGGCGCTCGCTAAGTCATTGATTTTATTGATAGCGGGCGTTCTACCCAAAATCCCGCACCGTTCGGCTTGCGCCACAAGGCCCGCACAGCGCCTGGCCGCCGCCGACGCGCGACATTGACATCAAAGAAGGAGCATTCATGGGCTTTCTCGCTGGAAAACGAATTCTGCTGACGGGCCTGCTGTCGAACCGCTCGATTGCGTACGGCATCGCCGAGGCCTGCAAGCGCGAAGGCGCGGAACTGGCGTTCACGTATGTCGGCGAGCGCTTCAAAGAGCGCATCACCGAATTCGCGACCGAGTTCGGCAGCGACATGGTCTACCCGTGCGACGTCGCCGACGACGCGCAGATCGAAGGCCTCTTCACGTCGCTCAAGGAACGCTGGGACTCGCTCGACGGCCTCGTGCACTCCATCGGCTTCGCGCCGCGCGAAGCGATCGCCGGCGACTTCCTCGAAGGCATGTCGCGCGAGAACTTCCGCGTCGCGCACGACATCTCCGCCTACAGCTTCCCCGCCCTCGCGAAGGCCGCGCGGCCGATGCTGAAAGACGGCTCGTCGCTGCTCACGCTCTCCTATCTCGGCGCGGAACGCGCGCTGCCGAACTACAACACCATGGGCCTCGCGAAGGCTTCGCTCGAAGCCAGCGTGCGTTACATGGCGGCAGCGCCCTCGCTCGGCGGAACCGGCGTGCGCGTGAACGCCATTTCGGCCGGCCCGATCAAGACGCTCGCCGCGAGCGGCATCAAGGGCTTCGGCAAGATCCTGAATTTCGTCGAAGAGAACGCGCCGCTCAAGCGCAACGTGACGATCGAGCAGGTCGGCAATGTCGCGGCGTTCCTGCTGTCGGATCTGGCGGCGGGCGTGAGCGCGGAAGTCGTGCACGTCGATGCCGGCTTCCATGCGGTCGTCGGCGGCATGGGCGCCGAGGCGGAATAAGCGCCCCGTTCTTCGCTTGCAAAAAAGGGCCGCTCACTTCGCGTGAGCGGCCCTTTTTCGTGGCCGGCGCCGCGTTGGGCGCGTGGCTTCAGCGATGTCCGTGACCGTGGCCATTGCCGTGGCCGTTCCCATGGCCGTGGGCATGCCCCGGCGGCGGACCATGATGCGGCCCGCGCCCATGATGGCGATACCAGTCGTCGCGGTTCCAGTAACGGCGCCCGTCCCAATAGCGGCTGCCGTGCCAGCCGATCACCACCGGCGGCGCATAGACCGGCACCGGCTGATAGACGACCGGCGGCGGAGGCGGCGCGTACACCGGCGTCGGTGCAACGTAGACCGGCGCGGGAATGCCGATATTCACGCCGACCTGCACATCCGCGCGGGCGATGCCCGTCCCGCTCAACGCGGTGATGGCGACGACGCCAGCCAGAACCTTCCCCGGGAGTTTCATCTTCATTTGCAAACGGACCTCGCTCTTATGCTTGTTCGCTTGCAACAAAATATAACGGACAGCTTTCAACGCAATATTTCATCTTTGTAAGTTTTTGCGCGTCTGGACCAAATGTCAGGAGAAAGCTTACCTTTTGTTACATTGTGTGGAGGGTGAAATTGCCTTCGGACGTCGTCGCGCTGGCGGATTCGGCTCTGATGGATTTCATCAGATATGAAAAAGCCACCCGCAGCGGACAGGTGGCTTCTTGCTTGCCTCAGGTGACGCGCGGCGGTCAATGCCAGCCGTGATTCCCTTTATCGTGGCCGTAGGCGTGACCATTGCCGTGTCCGTGGCCGTGATAGCGATAGTAATCATCGCGATCCCAGTAGCGGCGGCCGTCCCAGTAGCGGTCGCCATGCCAGCCGACCACGATGACCGGTTGCGCGTACACCGGCGGCGGAGGCGGCGCGTACACGACGGGCGGCGGAGGCGGCGCATAGACCGGCGCGGGCGCGACGTACACGGGCGCGGGCACCCCGATGTTGACGCCCACGGACACGCCCGCGAACGCTGCGCCGGACAATGTCATGCCGCCGATCATCACGGCGCCGGCCAGCACGGAAGCCTTCGATACCTTGTTCATGTGAAGCCCCACCTCGATGGGTCATGTGTTGTGTTGAGGGGACTATATCGGACCGGCGCGCGGCTAAGTGTTTCCGCTTGGTAACGTCCTATTACCGCGGGAAAGCTTTCGAAAAGTAAGGCTCGCCGTGAGAAAACGGCGGCCTTTTAAACGCGTATCAGTTCGGCAGTTCCTGCCCTTTCGTCTCGGGCGCAAGCGGAATGACCGCGAGGCCGATCAGAAACGCGACGGCCGTGATCGCGATCGGCACGCCGAGCGTCTTCATATTGAGCACCATCGCGCCGATGCCGAAGTTCACGATCGCGCCGAAGAAGCGCCCCACCGACGTGCAGAATGCGAACGCGGTCGCCCGCACGCGGGTTTCGAACTGCTCCGGCAGCCACAGCGAAAAGAGCGCGAAGTTGCCGCCGAAGAAGCCCAGCACGAACAGCAGCGCGATGAACGGCACCAGCCCGTTCGGCAGATAGAAGGCCCAGCCGAACGCGAGCGCGATCGATGCCGCCATGCCGACGAAATACACCGCGAGCGTCTTCCTGCGGCCGATCTTCTCGGCCATCGGCGGCAGCGCGAGACAGCCGATGATCGTGCCGATCGACAGCAGCCCGGTCGCGATCGACGCCATGCGCGCCGCGTCGTGCTTGTCCATGCCCGCTTTCGTCGCGAGCTGAATCACCGCCGACGGCTCGTACACCGCACCCGCCCACAGGCCGATGATCGCGACCGTCAGCAACACCGCCGCGACGATCGTGCGCTTGCGGTACTGCGCGTTGAAAATCGCCTTGAGCGGGCTTTCATGCTTGACGTGCGGATGCACGGCCTCGGCGCGCTCCCACTTGTCGGTTTCCTTCACCCGCAGCAGGACCATGATCGACACCACGACCGGAAACAGGCCGACGAGAAACATCGCGCGCCAGCCGAACGCCGCGCCGATGGTGTAGTTCAGCGCGGCGGCGAGAAAGAAGCCCGCGTAATAACCGGTCTGCAGATATCCCGCGCCCATCTTTCGACGATCTTCCGGCCACGCCTCGGCGACGTACGTGCCCGCGAGCGCCCATTCCCCGCCGATCCCCACGCCCGCGAAAAACCGATAGAGCCCGAGTTCCCACACCGTGTGCGCGGTCGCGGCGAGACCCGTGAAGATGGCGAACGTGAAGATGGTCGCCGCGAGCACTTTCGTGCGCCCGAAGCGGTCGGCGAGCGGCCCCCAGATGAACGACAGCCCCCATCCCACGAGAAAGAGCGCGAAGAGAATCGAGCCCGCGAGGCCGACGTTCGCCGGCGTCGCCGCGTAGCCCGAACGCGGCAGGAGTTCCGTGAGCGCCGGCGCGAGCACGAGCGCGTAGATGAACGAATCCATGCCGTCGAGCGTCCAGCCCGCCCACGCGCCCCAGAAACCCGTGATCTGAGACCGGTTCAGCGGCGTTCTTTTGGCGCGCGTGGCGCTTGTCTGTCCATCGACTGTTGTCGGCATGCCATGTCTCCGAAAGGATTAGCGACGCGCGAGTGAAAGGTGTTTGTTGTGGCGTCTAGGGAAAGCACGGGGGTTCCGTGCGCGTTTTTATATATAATATTTGAACATCGACATCCGACAAGCCCGCACTTCTACCTAGCCATGTCCACAGATCTTTCCGCCGGATCGCCGCCTCCGGCCTCGTTTCGCGACGCGCAGTTCGAACCGCGCCAGAGCACGTCGCGCTTTATCGCGGATGCGTTGCGCGCCGCGATCGTCGAAGGCGCGCTTCTGCCGGGCGAGCCGCTGCGACAGGACGCCGTCGCGCGTCAGTTCTCCGTCAGCGCGATTCCCGTGCGCGAGGCCTTCCGTCAGCTCGAAAGCGAAGGCTGGGTCACGATCGAGCCGAATCGCGGCGCGGCCGTGAGCTTGCAATCGGCCGACGAGGCGCGCGAGATCTACGAGATCCGCGCATCGCTCGAAAGCCTCGCCATCGGCATCGCAATCGGGCATCACACGCCGGACACGCTCGCCCATGCGCAGCACCTGCTCGAAGCCGCAGAAAACGAGCCCGATCCCGCGCTCTATGTCGTGCGAAACGAGCAGTTCCATATGAGCCTCTACGCGCCCGCAAACCGCCCTCGCCTGATGGAACTGATCGGTCAGATGCATCGCCGCGGCGAGCGCTACCTGCGCCTGAAGCTCGGCGCGCCGATTCACAAGGAATCGTCCGATGCCGAGCATCGCGCGATCTTCGAAGCGCTCGCCGCGCGCGATATCGAACAGGCGCAAACGCTGGTCGCGCGTCATCTGCTCGCGACGGGCGATCTGATTTACCGCTTTCTCGCCGATGCCCAGGCGCTCGCCCAGAACACACACACCAAAAAGCGACGCCGCGCATCTTCCCGTTCGACTTCCCCCAAGGCCGACCAATGAACGACGTCATCGCCGAAACCCGAAACTGGAACACGCGCGCGCAGGAAAAGGCGCGCCGCCTCAAACTCATCGAGCCGTGGCTCGACGGCGCCGTGCTCGATCCCGCGCGCATCGTCGATGCGCTGCAGGCGCTGATTCACTCGGGCGACCGCGTCGCGCTCGAAGGCAACAATCAGAAGCAGGCGGATTTTCTGTCGCGCGCCTTCGCGAAGCTCGATCCCGCGCGCGTGCACGACATCCACCTGCTGCTCTCCAGCATCAGCCGGCCCGAGCATCTCGCGCTCTTCGAACAAGGCATCGCGCGCAAGGTCGATTTCGCATTCGCCGGCCCGCAGAGCCTGCGCGTCGCGCAACTGCTGGAAGACGGCAAGCTGGAAATCGGCGCGATCTATACGTACATCGAACTGTATGCGCGCATGTTCATCGACCTCACGCCGCACGTCGCGCTCGTGTGCGCGGTGCAGGCGGACCGGCACGGCAATCTCTACACCGGCGCGAATACCGAAGACACCCCGACCATCGTCGAGGCCACCGCGTTCCGCCACGGCATCGTGGTCGCGCAGGTGAACGAGATCGTCGATGAACTGCCGCGCGTCGACATTCCCGGCTCGTGGGTCGATGTGGTCGTCGAGGCGGATCGTCCGTTTGCGGTCGAGCCGCTTTTCACGCGCGATCCGCGTCACATCGGCGAGCTGCAAATCCTGATGGCGATGATGACGATTCGCGGCATCTACGAACGCTACGGCGTCACGTCGCTCAATCACGGCATCGGCTTCGATACGGCCGCGATCGAATTGCTGCTGCCGACCTACGGCGAAAAGCTCGGCCTGAAAGGCAAGATCTGCACGAACTGGGCGCTCAATCCGCATCCGACGCTCATTCCCGCGATCGAGTCCGGCTGGGTGGACAGCGTGCATTGCTTCGGCAGCGAAGTCGGCATGGAGGATTACATCGCGGCGCGCTCCGACATTTTCTTCACCGGGCGCGACGGCAGCCTGCGCTCGAACCGCGTGTTCTGCCAGCTGGCCGGGCAATACGGCGTCGATCTCTTCATCGGTTCGACCTTGCAGATGGACGCCGACGCGAATTCATCGACAGTCACGCTCGGGCGGCTCGCGGGCTTCGGCGGCGCGCCGAACATGGGACACGATCCGCGCGGCCGGCGCCATTCGAGCGAGGCATGGCTCAAGCTCCTGAAGAACGACGGCCCGAATCCGAAGATCGCGCGCGGCCACAAGCTCGTCGTGCAGACCGCCGAGACGTACAAGAAAGGCGGCGAGCCGACCATCGTCGATGCCCTCGACGCGATCGCCGTCGGCGAGAAAAGCAACATGCCGATCGCGCCCGTGATGATCTACGGCGATGACGTCACGCACGTCGTGACGGAAGAAGGCATCGCATATCTGCACGCGGCCGAAGGCGTGGACGAGCGGCGCGCGGCGCTCGCGGCGATCGCGGGCGTGACGCCCATCGGCATGCGCGCCGATCCCGCGAAGTCGGCGGAGTTGCGCCGACGCGGCATCGTTGCGTATCCGGAAGATCTGGGCGTGCGGCGCGGCGAAGCGAAGCGCTCGCTGCTCGCGGCGCGCAGCATCGACGATCTCGTCGCGTGGTCGGGCGGCTTGTACGCGCCGCCCGCGCGCTTCCGGAGCTGGTGATGAAGCTGGCCTTACGTGAAGTCTCATACACGATTGCGTCGCCATCGGTCATCGCCGCGAAAGCCGTCGATGCGCTCATCGCCGAAGCGCGTCTCACGCCCAAGCCCGCGCTCGTCGATGAAAACGGCAGCGGCGCGCACCGCGATCTCGATCTGGGCACGATGCTGTGTTCCGCGAACGCGCTGCAGCCGACCTTTCTCGCGATCGCGCGCGCCGCTTCGCAGGCTCGGCCGTCGCAGGCCTTGCGCGAGCAACTGGCACGCATCGGCCGCGAAGGCGAAGCCGCGATGATGCGCGCGACCGGCGGCAGCAACGCGCATCGCGGCGCGATCTGGATCATCGGCTTGCTGTGCGCGGGCGCGGCCATGCAAGCGTCGGACGACAGCGCATCCATTTGTCTATCGGCGGCGGACATCGCGCGCTTCGACGATCGCTATGCGCCCGCTTCCGTGGGGACCTCGCATGGCGCGCGCGCCGTGGAGCGATTCCACGTGAAAGGCGCGCGCGGCGAAGCGCGCGACGGCTTTCCGCATGCGCTGCGCATCGGCCTGCCCGCCCTCGACGACGCCCGCGCACGCGGCGCGAACGAAGCCGACGCGCGGCTCGATGCGCTCATGGCGATCATCGCGTCGCTCGACGATACGTGTCTGCTGCATCGCGGCGGTTTGCAGGCGCTCGAAGCGGCGCAACGCGGCGCGCGCACGGTGATCGATTGCGGCGGTGTCGCGAGCGGCGCGGGCCGTCGCGCATTGAAAGCGCTTCACGAAGCATTGATGAAGCTGAACGCATCGCCGGGCGGCGCCGCCGATCTGCTCGCGGCGACACTCTTTCTCGACAGTCTCAGGCGCTTGCCCTGAAGAGGAGCGAACGATGGAAAACATGCGATACGAATATCCCGCCAAGCGGCCCGTCACGCGCAACGCGCACGTGGGCGTGGTCGGCTCGGGCGATCTCGAGGTGCTGCTCTCGCCGTCGGCGGGCGCGCATGCGGAAGTGATCATCCGCACGAGCGTCGATGGTTACGGCCATGTCTGGAAAAGCGTGCTCGACCGCTTCTTCCAGCGCTACGACGGCGCGGCGAAGATCGAACTGAACGACTTTGGCGCGACGCCCGGCGTCGTGATGCTGCGCCTGAGCGAAGCGGTGGAAGCCAGCGAAGGAGACACGCAATGAACGCGCACGACACTTTCCTCGCGCGCCACAGCTTCATCGAGCTGACCGCACGAGAACGCGCCGAAGCCTTGCTCGACAAAGGCACGTTCCGCGAACTGCTCGGCCCCTTCGACCGGATCGAATCGCCGTGGCTCGCGATGCAGAACATCGTCTGCCAGGCGGATGATGGCGTGGTCGTCGCGCGCGGCACGCTTGCCGGCGAGCCCGCCGTGATCGCCGCGATCGAGCCTGCGTTTCAGGGCGGCAGCATCGGCGAAGTCTCGGGCGCGAAGATCGCGGCGGCGCTCGAAATGGCCGCGAACGAATTCGAGGCCGGACGCGCGATTCGTCCCGTCGTGCTGTTCGAAACCGGCGGCGTGCGCTTGCAGGAAGCGAATCTCGGGCTGGCCGCGATCGCGGAGATCCAGGCGGCGATCGTTGCGTTGCGCCGTCATGTGCCGGTGATCGGCGTGATCGGCGGCATGGTCGGCTGCTTCGGCGGCATGTCGCTCGCGGCAGCGCTGTGCACCGAGCTCGTGATGACGCGTCAGGCGCGGCTCGGCATGAACGGTCCGGAAGTGATCGAACAGGAAGCGGGCATCGAAGAACTCGATTCGGGCGACCGGCGCCTCATCTGGTCGATGATCGGCGGCGAGGAGCGCGTGGCCGTCGGGCTCGCGGATACGCTCGTCGAAGACGACACCGCCCGGGTGCGCGAGGCCGTCGTCGCCGCGTTCGAGCGCGGCGTGCCGCAGCGGCATCGCAGCGCGGACGTCGATGGTTTCATCGAGCGGCTCGCGCAAGTGAACCCGGACGCCATCGATCCCGATACATTGCGCAACTTGTGGGGCACATCATGACCGACACACTTTCCCGCGGCGCGCGCTGGCTCGATGCGCTGAGCATGCCCGCGAAACACGCCGAAAGCGGCCCGATCCGCGCCCGCGACGGCCATATCGACGACGAGCGCGCCCGTTTCTTCGCCGTCGTGCCCGATCCGCAAAACCGCTTCCCGCGCGCGACCGATAACGTCGTCGGGCTCGAACAGGGCTGGCTGCTCGCGCGCGCGGTCCGCGAAGTCATCGACGCCGATCGCGATGCCGGCGTGAAGCGCCCGATCGTCGCCGTTGTCGACGTGAAGAGCCAGGCGTACGGACGCCGCGAAGAACTGCTGGGCGTTCATCTCGCGTGCGCGGCCGCTGTCGATGCGTATGCCAGCGCGCGGCTCGCCGGCCATCCGGTGATCGCGCTGATCGTCGGGCCGGCCATGTCGGGCGCGTATCTCGCGCACGGCTATCAGGCGAACCGCATCATCGCGCTCGATGCGCCCGGCACCGCCGTGCATGCGATGGGCAAGGAAGCGGCCGCGCGCGTCACGCGGCGCAGCGTCGAAAGTCTCGACGCGCTCGGCGACACGGTTCTGCCGATGTCCTACAAGATGAGCGCGTACGCGAAGCTCGGGCTGCTGCACGAACTCATCGAAGGCATCGATGCGGATGCACCCTCTTCCGCCGATATCGAACGCGTCAAGGCGTCGCTCGCCGCCGCCGTGAAAGATACGCGAAACGGACCGCGCGATCTGTCGAATCGTCTTTCATCCGCCGCCGCGAAGCGCACGCGCGCCGCGTCGATAGCCGTGCGCGAACGGATGCGCGAGCAATGGAACGCGTGAACGTGCGGCCGCACGATCTGGTGCGCCTCGCGCCCGGCGCGCCGCCGTTCGCCGATGCGCCCGGCTGGGTCGCGGCGGCGCTCGAGCGCGCGCCGTTCGCGGTCGTGCGGCGTGCGCCGCGCATCGGCGATCAGATCGCGGTCGGCGTGCGCGGCGACGTGCGCAGCGAGCGTTTCGGCGCGTGGATCGAAGCGCGCTGGATCGATGCGATCCTCACGCCCGAAGATCTGTGCACGCGCACACCCGGGCCCGCGCGCGCCGGCTTGCCCGCATTCGCGCTGTTGCGCGCGGTTGCTTCGATCCTCGATGCGCGCGCGCTGGCCTGGGGACCGGCAGGCAGCGCCGGCTTCGAACTCGCGACCGCGATGCCGGCGATCACCGCGTCGAGCGACCTCGATATCGTCGTGCGCGCGCCCACGCCGCTGCCGCGCGCCGATGCGTCCGCGCTGCTCGACGCGCTGTCGCATGCGGCGCAGCAAGCGGGCACGCGCATCGACGTGCAGATCGAAACGCCCGAGGCCGCCTTCTCGCTCGCCGAATTCGCGCGCGCGGGCCTGCGCGTCATGCTGCGGCACGCCGACGGCCCGCGTCTCGTCGCCGATCCGTGGGCCGCGTCATGATCGCGTTTCTCTTTCCCGGACAGGGCGCGCAAACGCCCGGATTCCTGCATCGCCTCGGCGGCGGCAAGCCGCATCCGGCGATCGCGCGCACCCTCGCGGAGGCGTCGGATGTGCTCGGCGCGAATATCCTCCAGCTCGATGAAGCCGATGCGCTGAAATCGACCGTCGCGGTGCAGGTGACGCTCGTCACCGCGGGCGTGGCGGCGGCGCGCGCACTCGCGGAAGAAGGCATCGAGCCGGAAGCCGTCGCGGGTCTGTCGGTGGGCGCGTACGGCGCGGCGGTCGTCTGCGGCGCGGTTGGCTTCGCCGATGCGCTGCGCCTCGTGCGCCTGCGCGCAAGCTTGATGCAGGACGCCTATCCGCATGGCTACGGCATGCTCGCGGTGCTCGGGCTGAACGAAAGCGAGATCGCCCGCGCCATCGCCGACAGCGGCGCCGATGCCTACATCGGCAATCTGAACGCGCCGCGTCAGATCGTGGTATCCGGCAGCGATGCCGCGCTCGCGAAAGTTCGCGATATCGCGCTCTCGCGTGGCGCGCGCCGTGCCGAGCGGCTCTCCGTCAGCGTGCCGTCGCATTGCGCGCTGCTCGAAGACGCGGCCAACCGGCTGATCGAAGCGGCGCGCGACGTGCGCGTCGAGACACCGCGCATCGCGTATGTCGGCAATCGCGGCGCACGCGTGCTGCGCCACGCCGACGCGGTTCGCGAAGACCTCGCGACCAACCTGCGCCATCCGGTGCGCTGGCACGATTCGACGATCGCGCTTTCCGAACTCGGCGCGAACGTCTTCGTCGAGATGCCGCCGGGCCAGACACTCACGCAACTCGCCGCCGAAGCCCTGCCGGACGCGTCGGCAATCGCCGCCGACGCATCGACGGTCGCCTCGTTGGCCGCCCGCGTGCGCGCCGCCGTCCGCCGCGCGCGGGACTGATTCGTTTCGCGCGCCCCACTGAATCGGATATTTGTCTTGCCGTTGTCAGCTTCTGTAAGAAAATCGGAATTTTCGGGTATGCATCGGGTCGATCTCCGTTGAGCATTTCGCCCCGACCCGCATTCGATGCGGGCTCGAAACCACAACGTACAGAAGAGGCAATCATGAGAATCATCCGCTTGGCGATCGCGGCATCGGCAGTCACCGCGCTCGCCTCGTGCAGCAGCATCAGCAGCCTGAATCCGGACTCGCTCGCCCAGTCGGGCCAACTCGCCACGCAGGCGCTCATGTTGAGCGACGGCGACGTCCGCACACTCTCCGACAAGTCGTGCGCGCAGATGGACAGCGAGAACAAGATCGCGCCGGCGTCGAGTCCGTACACGCAGCGTCTGAACAAGATTTCGAAGCAGCTCGGCGACAACATCAACGGCGTGCCGGTCAATTACAAGGTCTACGTCACGAAGGACGTCAATGCGTGGGCGATGGCCAATGGCTGCGTGCGCGTCTACAGCGGCCTCATGGACCTGATGAACGATGACGAAGTGCGCGGCGTGGTCGGCCACGAGATGGGGCATGTGGCGCTCGGCCACACCAAGAAGGCGATGCAGGTCGCGTATGCCACATCGGCGGCGCGCTCGATTGCGTCGTCGAGTTCGGGCGTGATCGCGAGCATTTCCGGATCGCAGCTCGGCGATCTGACGGAGAAGTTCGTCAACGCGCAGTTCTCGCAATCGCAAGAAACTGCTGCCGACGACTACTCGTTCGACACGCAGAAGCAGAAGGGATACAACCCGGCCGGGCTCGTCACGGCGTTCCAGAAACTGGCGACCATCGACGGCGGGAAATCGAGCATGCTCGATTCGCATCCGTCGTCGCCCGCACGGGCGAAGCACATTCAGGATCGGATCGCGTCGGGGAAGTGACGCCGGCGTAGACACGATGCGCGGGCGTGCGAACGCTCGCGCATCGGCGAGAAAGGATTAGAAGAAGTAGTAGTGCAGGCCGAGCGTCAGGCTGTTGTTGTTCCAGTTGGCGCCGTTGTGACTCGTGGTGTCACCGGTGTACTCGCCCGCGACGCTCCAGTTCTTCGCGAACTTGTATTCGACGCCCGCGCCGTAGTGGATGCGCGTGGTCGGCCAGGATGCCGTGAAACCGACGCGAGCGTACGGCATGATGTTGCCGTTGACCGGCATGCCAACCTTGAGGTCGAGGCCGCCATCCTTCTTGGTCACCGAACCGCCGTGGAAGTCGGCGAAACCTTCGAAGCCGAGCACGACGGGGCCGACATCATAGTTCACGCCGCCGAGGATGCCCGGGAACATCGTCGTATGCGAGCGGCCATTGTCGCCGCTGATATTCGACCAGTTGACGCCGAGCTTCGCGCCGACGTAAGGACCGGCGAACTGGCTGTGCGGTCCGTAGACACCCATCACCTTGAGAAGCGTCGGATCGAGTGTTTCGGAGTGCGCATGACCGATGCAGAGCAACGAAACCAGCGCCGGAGCGAGAAGTTTTTTCAAACGAGACATGTGAATAGTGAATCCTGGAGAGGAGCGCTGCTTCGCTTGTATGCGGATGCGCGGAGAACGCCTTAAGGCAGACAACGCGATGGTTGCTTTTCTTGCAACTGACTGCTTTGTTGCAAGCAACGGGAGGATAGTGAGCAGCGGCGACGCCCGGAAGCGGACTTATCCTAAAGGGATCGGATCAATCGTGACGTTTTGACCCGGCGGGGATGTCGGTACGAATGCGAGTGCAGAGCGCAAAAAGAAAAAGCCCCGCAAGTTTTTAACCTTGCGGGGCCATTCTACGACAACTGGCGGAGACGGAGGGATTCGAACCCTCGATCCAGTTTTTAGCCAGATGCTCCCTTAGCAGGGGAGTGCCTTCGACCTCTCGGCCACGTCTCCCAAACTTTTCGTTGCACCGGGAGTGCAGTGCAACGAGATCGAGATAATAGCGTGTTCGCTCACGCCGGTCAAATTCGCATGACGATTTTTTTCAGATCATCGAAAGCGAAACGCCTTTGCTTCGCGAACCGCAACGGCGTAAAGGCCCGCGAGCCTTCACGCGCGTGTCACGCGACCTTACGCGCGATCCAGCTCGAACGCCTTGTGCAACGCGCGCACGGCGAGTTCAGTGTATTTCTCGTCGATCAGCACCGAAATCTTGATTTCGGACGTCGAGATCATCTGGATGTTGATGCCCTCTTCCGACAGCGTGCGGAACATCGTGCTCGCGATGCCGACGTGCGAGCGCATGCCGACGCCCACCACCGAGACCTTCGACACCTTCGGGTCGCCCAGCACGGTTTCGGCCTGAACGTGGCCCTTCACCTGGTTGTTCAGGATTTCGAGCGCGCGCTGATAGTCGCCGCGGCCGACCGTGAACGTGAAGTCGGTCTTCCCGTTCACGCTCTGGTTCTGAATGATCATGTCGATGTCGATGTTCGCATCGGCGACCGGCCCGAGAATCTGATACGCGACACCCGGCTTGTCGGGCACGCCCATGACCGCGATCCGCGCTTCGTCGCGCTGGAACGCGATGCCAGAAATCACTGCTTTTTCCATGTTCTCGTCTTCTTCAAAAGTAATCAGCGTGCCGGAGTGCATCTCGTCGGCGAGCGGCATCAGCGGATCGGTCAGGCTGGAGAGCACGCGCGTCTTCACCTGATACTTGCCGGCGAATTCCACCGAGCGGATCTGCAGCACCTTCGAGCCGAGGCTCGCCATTTCCAGCATTTCTTCGAACGTCACGCGGTCGAGCCGGCGCGCTTCTTCGACGACGCGCGGATCGGTCGTGTAGACGCCGTCGACGTCGGTATAAATAAGGCACTCGTCGGCCTTCATCGCCGCGGCGATCGCCACCGCCGACGTATCCGAGCCGCCGCGGCCGAGCGTGGCGATATGGCCTTCGGGATCGACGCCCTGAAAGCCCGTAATGACGACCACCTTGCCCGCGTCGAGCTCCTTGAGCACGCGCTCGCCGTCGATCTCGCTGATGCGCGCCTTCGTGAAGGCGCTGTCGGTCTTGATCGGCACTTGCCAGCCGGCGTAACTCACGGCTTCGAGACCTTCGGCGTGCAGCGCGATGGCGAGAAGCCCCACGCTCACCTGCTCGCCGGTGGAGGCAATCATGTCGAGTTCGCGCGGGTCCGGGTCCGCCTTGATGTCTCTCGCGAGACCGAGCAGGCGGTTCGTTTCGCCGGACATCGCCGAAGGCACGACGACCATCTTGTGGCCTGCCTTGTGCCATTTGGCGACGCGCTTGGCGACGTTCTTGATGCGCTCGACCGAGCCCATCGAAGTGCCGCCGTATTTGTGTACGATGAGTGCCATTTGCGTTTTGAACTGGAGGGAAAACCGCGCTTTACACGCTCGATGCGAAAGCGCTCGAGACGCGCGCCCGATCGCTTCAGGGGATGGGTCGAAGCCGACCGGCCGCGGGGCGCTGCCGCACGCCCGCCGTGCGAGCGCACGAGGTGGTACGCGGTGCACGGATGCGTGGTTGCGGGCGAAATCGAGTCTTTTGAACGCAGATGCCGCGCAAAAACGCGCTTGGGCGAAACGAGTAACCGTACCCGATCGAGGCCGAAATTACAAGATAACCGCCGCGCAACGCCGATTTTACCGGCTCCGGCGCAACGGTTGCGCTACGTGCCTCGAATCAGCCCGCAGCCATCAGGCCAGCAACAAGTCCGGCCGCCACGAAATGCGGCGCAGCGGCCCATGCGCGGCGCTCGGCGCGGCTTCCCGGTTGACGCCGACGTGCGGTACGAAGAGCAGCGCCTCGCCGACGAAAAGCAGCGGCACGTCGCGCTTCCAGGCCGGCACGCCGCGCTCCTGAAAGAGATTCTTGAGCGTGCGGCTCGGCGCTTCGCCCGCCACACGCATGCGCTCGCCGCCCGCGCGCGGGCGCGCGACGAGCGATGCGGCGCGCAGCACGCCCTCGCCGACCACATCGTCGAAGGACGAATCGGCTGGCTCGAACACGAACGAGCCACGCCACTGCGGCAGACGCCATACTTCTTCGCCCTGCCATTGCAGTTCCACCGCGGACTGGAGCGCGCTCGCGCCGTCGTCGAGATCGGGCGCGTCGCCGCTGTCGCCCGGTTCCCAGAACAGCGCGTTGCGATACACGCGCAGACTATGCCCCGCATGATCGACGCGCAACGCGTGGCCGTCGCGCGCGGCAGCGGCATCGCGCAACTGACGCAGCATGTCGGCGATGCGCGCCGTCGACGCCGCGAGCAAGCCGCGCGCGCGAATCCAGTGGCGCATGAGGTTGATCGCGCGTTCGTCGTCGAGGGCGAGGAGCGCATCGAGCGCGAGCGCGCCCTCTTCGTCCGCGCTTTGCACATGCTCGAGATCGATGCGCGCAAGCTGATCCAGCAGCCGCTGCGCCGACGCCGCGTGCGATGCGGTGCGCGCGAGGGCATCGCGAAAACCAGGGAAATGCACCGCGAGGACCGGCAGCACGTCGTGCCGCAGCGCGTTGCGCGAATAACGCGTGTCGCCGTTGGACTCGTCGTCGATCCAGGCGAGATCGTACTCGTGCGCGTATTGCTCCAGTTGCGCGCGCAGCAGGCGCAAGAGCGGCCGCAGACGCGGCGCGGCGCCATCGAACCGCTGCGGCGCCATCGCCGCGAGGCCCGCGACGCCCGCACCGCGCAACAGTTGCAGCAGCACGGTCTCGGCCTGATCGTCGGCATGATGCGCGATCAGAAGCGCACGCGCGCCATGTTCGTCGCAGAGTTCGTCGAGCGCGCGATAACGCGCCTCGCGCGCCGCCGCTTCGAGACTTTCGCCGCCCGCGCGCGCGACATCGACGTGACGCGCAGCGAAGCGCACACCGAGCGATGCCGCGAAGCGCTCGCAATGCGCGGCCCACGCGTTGGCGTTCGGGCTCAGGCCATGGTGAATATGCAACGCGACGACGCGTTGCGCGCCAAAGCAGCGCACGGCCGCATCGAGCAGCACGGTCGAGTCGAGTCCGCCGCTCAGTGCGACGGCGAGTAGCGCATCGGAGGAAAGATCCGCGTCCGAAACCGCCGCGCGCACCGCCTCGAAGACGAGGCGGCCGGCCGGGGTTTCGTTATCGGATGTCACGAGAGATCGTGATTAGGAAGAAAGAGCCGGTTACGCGCCCGGCAGCGATTCCTTGAACTTGCCGTACGCCATCAGCTTTTCGAAGCGGCGTTCGCGCAGCTCGTTGACGCTCATGCCCTGGAACTGACGCAGCGAATCGGCGAGCGCACGGCGCAGCAGCGCGGCCATGCCCTTCGAATCGCGATGCGCGCCGCCGAGCGGCTCGTTCACGATTTTATCGATGAGACCGAGCGCCTTCAGCCGATGCGCGGTAAGACCGAGCGCTTCGGCCGCTTCGGGCGCCTTCGCCGCGCTCTTCCACAGAATCGACGCGCAGCCTTCCGGCGAGATGACCGAGTACGTGGAGAACTGCAGCATCATCACGACGTCTGCAACCGCGACCGCGAGCGCGCCGCCCGAACCGCCCTCGCCGATGATCGTCGTGATGATCGGCGTCTTGAGCTCAGCCATGACATACAGATTGCGGCCGATGGCTTCCGACTGGCCGCGCTCTTCCGCGCCGATGCCCGGATACGCGCCCGGCGTATCGACGAACGTGAAGATGGGCAGACTGAATTTTTCGGCGGTGCGCATCAGGCGCTCGGCCTTGCGGTAGCCTTCCGGACGCGGCATGCCGAAGTTGCGCAGCGCGCGCTCCTTCGTGTCGCGGCCCTTCTGATGGCCGATCACCATGCACGGCTGACCGTTGAAGCGCGCAAAACCGCCGACGATCGCGAGGTCGTCCGCGAAGGCGCGGTCGCCATGCAGTTCGTGGAAATCGGTGAACAGTTCGCTCACATAGTCGAGCGTGTACGGACGCTGCGGATGACGCGCGATTTGCGAAACCTGCCAGGGCGACAGATTCGCGTAGAGATCCTTGGTGAGTTGCTGGCTCTTCTTCGACAGCCGCTCGATTTCTTCCGAAATATCGACAGCGGAATCGTCCTGAACGAAGCGGAGTTCTTCGATCTTCGCTTCGAGTTCAGCGATCGGCTGCTCGAAATCCAGAAACGTGGTCTTCATGTGTTCGAATCCTAGAACATCGGGCAGCGCGTATTCTAACCGCGTCCGTCCCCAATCAAATGCGCGCGGAAGCTATGGATTATAAAGCAACGATAGTTCCGCGATTCGCTGGCCGACGTCAGTGGTCAGCCGGGATCGGATTGAGACTGCGCCACATATACCAGGTCGCGACCGTGCGCCACGGTTCCCAGTTGGCCGCGACTTCGCGCGCCTCGCTGCGCGTGACCGGCTCGCCGCTGAAATAGTTGACGCTGATCGCCTGAATCAGGCCGAGATCGTCGAGCGGCAAGACGTCCGGACGCGACAGATTGAAGATGAGGAACATCTCCGCCGTCCACCGGCCGATGCCGCGAATCTGCGTGAGTTCGGCGATCACGGCTTCGTCGTCCATCGACGTCCAGGCGTCGACATGCAGCGCACCCGACTCGAAGTGCTGCGCGAGATCTAGAATGTATTCGGCCTTGCGTCGCGACAGTCCGCACGCCTGCAGCTTGTCGTGACCGAGCTTGATGAAATGCGCGGGGTGAACTTCCGGGCACGCGGTCTTCACGCGTTCCCAGATGGCCTGCGCGGCCTTCGTCGAGATCTGCTGGCCGGCGACCGACCGTGCGAGCGTGGAAAACGGATCGCCGAGATTGACGAGATGGATCTCGCCGAACTTCGGGATCAGCTTCTTGAGGATGCGGTCGCGCTTCATGAGATCGGCGCATGCGCGGTCCCAGTAGTCGGGACGCGTGACTTCACGCGTGAGCCCGCCGATCTGCACCGGCACCGTTGCATCCGCCGTCACGACGCGCGACTTGCGCACGACTTCGCCGTGCTGCGTGTCCGGAACGATCGCCTGCGCGTTCGCGCCGTCGCTCGCGACGGCGCGCCCGTTGCCCTTGAGCGGCAACGCTTCGGCTTCTTCCGTGCCCGCTTTCGATGAACGCGCGACGCCGTTCACACGCGTCGCCGTTTCGGGCTTCGCGGCTTTCAGCGCGGCACTTCTCGCGGGCTTGACGATCGTGGTCTTGCGACCGCCCGCCGCGATGGCGCCGTCGATCTTCTGCGTATTCGTTTTCGTTTGCGCGCCGCGCGTTCGCTTCATTGCGCCCGACGCGTCGCTAACAGACGCGGGTCGCTTGACCGGCGTCTTCCTGGCCGTTGCCATCTTGCCTCCTGCCTGGTGAGTCGATCAGAGGGTTCGAATGACCGCGTTCAAACGCGGCGCCATTCGGTCGACCCACCCGGTTTGTCTTCAAGCGCAATACCGGCTTCGAGCAATTCGGCGCGAATCCGGTCTGCTTCGGCATAGTTCTTCGCCTGCTTCGCGGCGATGCGCTCGGCGATCTTCGCTTCGATCTCCTGCGGCGTGAGCCCTTCCTGCGAGCCCGTGCCGCCCGCCTGCTGCAGGAAGGCGCGCGGCTCGCGCTGGAGCAGACCGAGCACGCCCGCGAGTTCCTTGAGCTGGCGCGCGAGCGCGGAATCGCGCGTGCGGTTCACTTCGCTTGCGAGATCGAACAGCACCGACACGGCCACCGGCGTGTTGAAGTCGTCGTTCATCGCTGACTGGAAACGCTGCGCGTTCGCTTCGTTCCAGTCAAGTTGCTGATTGTCCGGCTCGACATCCTTCAACGCCGTATATAGGCGCGTCAGTGCATTCTTTGCATCGTCGATATGCACATCGCTGTAATTCAGCGGCGACCGATAGTGTGCCCGCGCAATAAAGAAGCGCACGACTTCGGCATCAAATTTTTCAAGGACTTCGCGGATGGTGAAGAAGTTGCCGAGCGACTTCGACATCTTTTCACTATCGATCTGCACGAAGCCGTTGTGCATCCAGTAGTTCACGAACGTCTTGCCCGTCGCGCCTTCGCTCTGCGCGATCTCGTTCTCGTGATGCGGGAACTGCAGGTCCATGCCGCCGCCGTGGATGTCGAACTGGTCGCCGAGCAGCGTGCAGCCCATCGCGGAACATTCGATGTGCCAGCCCGGACGCCCACGCCCCCACTTCGAGTCCCAGCCGGAGTCGACGGGCTCGCCTGGCTTCGCCTGCTTCCACAGCACGAAGTCGAGCGGATCTTCCTTCGCGTCGTTGGCGGCGACGCGCTCGCCCGCGCGCAAGTCTTCGATCGACTTGCCCGAGAGCTTGCCGTAGTCGGCGAACTTGCGCACCGCGTAGTTCACGTCGCCGTCTTTCGCGTGATACGCATAGCCGTTCGCCTGCAACGCATCGATCATGCCGAGCATCTGCGGGATGAAGTCGGTCGCGCGCGGTTCGATATCCGCACGCGCGACGCCGAGCGCATCCATGTCCTCGTGCATCGCGTCGATGAAGCGATGCGTGAGCGCCTTGATCGGCTCGTTGTTCTCGACCGCGCGGCGGATGATCTTGTCGTCGATGTCGGTAATGTTGCGTACGTACGTGACCTTGTAGCCCGACTCGCGCAGCCATCGCTGCACGATATCGAACACGACGAACATGCGCGCATGACCGACGTGACAATAGTCATACACCGTGATTCCGCAGACATACATGCGCACCTCGCCTTCGCGAAGCGGCGTGAAGAGTTGCTTGTCACGGGCGAGCGTGTTGTAGATGCGCAGCGAATTCATAGAAGGCGAAGCGTAGACCGGAAGCAACCGCGTGCCGGAAAGCAGACGGCGTGAACGATGCGTGCGAGAGCGCGATAGACGCACACGCGAGCGCGAACACGACGGTCATGCGACCAGGACGGAGACGGCCACGAGTGGCGAAAGACAGTCTGAGGCCGGCGCCGGATGCGCGCTTGAAACAGCAAGCGCAAGACGCGTGCGCGGGACGTGCAGACCTTTTGTTAGAATGGGTCGGAGTATAACACCGGGACCTGAGCCTATGAAATGTCGAAGCGGCCGCGCGGCGGGCATCGCATGCCGCGCTTTGCGCCCGGTCGAAAGCCTTGCCGGACAGCATGCCGCATCGGGCGTTTCTGCTCGCTTCGCGCGCCTCGCATCGAAGCATGCGCCGTTCCTTTTACCGGCTCTTTCGTCGTCTCTTTCGCCGCTTTCGTGGCTTCTTTCGCTGCATCATTCATTGACTCGATTTCAAGTGACCCCACGCCAAGCGCGCACGCCTCTGCAACTCTCTTGCCGGTCCGCCTCCGGGTCGCTTTCCGGAAAGCTCGGCGCTTTCGCCGCACGCACGCTCGCCATCGCGACGCTCGGCCTGGCCGCCTGCATCGGCATGCCGGGCGCCGCGCTCGCGCAGACTTCGCCCGCCACGCGCGACGACACGCCGCAAATCGACGCGGCCATCGCGAACAAGCAGTGGAACGACGCGCTCACGCAACTCGACGCGCGCATCGCGAGCAATCCACGCGACGCGCAGGCGAAGTTCAAGCGCGCCACCGTGCTCGCGCGCCTGAATCGCGACGACGAAGCCATCGCCGCTTTCACCGAACTCACGCAGACGTACCCCGAGCTGCCCGAACCGTACAACAACCTCGCCGCGCTCTATGCCAAGAAGGGGCGTTACGAGGACGCGCGCGCCGCGCTCGAAACCGCCGTCAAGGCGAACCCCGGCTACGCGCTCGCCTATGACAATCTCGGCGATCTTTATCTGCGGCTTGCGAGCGAGTCGTACAAGCGCGCGCAATCGCTCGGCTCGAAGAGTCCGCTGACGAGCCAGCGCATCGCGGCGATCCAGAGAATCTACGCGCCGCCGAAAAAGCGCGCGGCCACCGCCGACGATGCCTCGGGCGCGCGCGCCGCGGCAGCGCCGGGCGCGTCCGCGGACGAATGGACGCCGGCATCGGGCGTGAACGGGTCCGCCGGCACGGGCGCGGCGATACCCTCGCCCGACGAATACTCGCCGTTCGGCGGCCCGACGAGCCCGCTGCCCACGGCGCCCTACGTGGCGCCGAAGACACAGCCCTAAGGGGAAGCGTTAAGCGCGAGCCGCGCGTGTGCAGCCGCGCGCGGTAAGCTGTCGCCTCGCATCGCGGTATCGGGCGCTTGCCTTCGCGGTCGACTGTTTGCATTCACCACACGAGGATCGATCCTTCATGAAAGTCCTGATGTTGGCGCTCTCGAGCGCTGCCCTGATCGCGAGCGCGCCCGCGTTCGCCCAGCCCAACGCGCAGGCCGCGCACCCCGTCGTGCTCATCAAGACCACGCAAGGCGACATCAAGGTCGAGCTGTATCCGGAGAAGGCGCCGAAGACCGTGGCGAACTTTCTCGATTACGTGAAGTCCGGTCAATACAGCGGCACGATCTTTCATCGCGTGATTCCGGGCTTCATGATCCAGGGCGGCGGCTATAGCACGAGCTTCGCCGAGAAGCCGACGCGCGCGCCGATCCCGCTCGAAAGCCGCAATGGCCTGAAGAACGCCACCGGCACGATCGCGATGGCGCGCACGAGCGACCCGAACTCGGCCACCGCGCAGTTCTTCATCAATACGGTCGATAATGCGGGTCTCGACTATCCGAGCCCGGACGGCAACGGTTATGCGGTATTCGGCAAGGTCGTCGGCGGCATGGACGTCGTGAAGAAGATCGAGGGCAGCCCGACGACCTCGCGCGGCCCGATGCAGAACGTGCCGCAAAAGCCGGCCGTGATCGAATCCGCCGCGGTGGTCACGCAGTAATACGCAGCGCCCTTCACGCCCGCGGCGCGCGCAAGCATTCGCGCCGCGGCTCAATCAAACACACCGGAGAGAACATCATCATGGTCGAACTGCATACGAACCACGGCGTCATCAAGCTCGAACTGAACGCCGAAAAAGCACCGAAGAGCGTCGAAAACTTCCTCAACTACGTGAAGAAGGGTCATTACGACAACACCGTGTTCCACCGCGTGATCGACGGCTTCATGATCCAGGGCGGCGGCTTCGAGCCGGGCATGAAGCAAAAGCCGACCGACGCGCCGATCGACAACGAAGCCAACAACGGTCTGACGAACGAATCGGGCACGATCGCAATGGCGCGCACGAACGATCCGCATTCGGCGACCGCCCAGTTCTTCATCAACGTGAAGGACAATGACTTCCTGAACCATTCGTCGCCGACGCCGCAAGGCTGGGGCTACACGGTGTTCGGCAAGGTCGTGGAAGGCATGGACGTGGTCGAGAAGATCAAAAAGGTCAAGACCGGCTCGAAGGGCTTCCACCAGGACGTGCCGGTCGACGACGTGGTGATCGAGAAGGCCGTCGTGGTCTGATCCCGGCCGTTGCATGATCGATACGAAGACTTCTTCCGATCGTGAAGCAGCGGGCGCAGCGAATCACGCGCGCCCGCTGTTTTTCATTGCGGACCTGCATCTCTCCGAAGCGATTCCGAAGACGGTCGCCGCGTTCGAGCATTTCATCGAGGTCACGGCAAACGACGCCGACTCGGTTTTCATCCTCGGCGACCTGTTCGAGTTCTGGATCGGCGACGACATCCTCGACGCCTCCGCAAGCGACGTTCGCGCGAGCTTCGCGCGCCGCATGACGCGTCTTCTGCACACGCTGACCGAGCGCGGCATCGGCCTTTACGTGATGCGCGGCAATCGCGATTTCCTGCTGGGCAAGCGCTTCATGAAAGACGCGGGCGCGATGTCGCTGCCCGATCCGTTCGTCATCACCGCATTCGGCAAGCGCGTCGTGCTCGCGCACGGCGACGGTCTCTGCACGGCCGACCGCGCCTATCAGCGTTTTCGCGCCTTCGCGCGCAACGCCTTCGCGCAGCGGCTCTTTCTCGCGCTGCCGCTCGACACGCGGCTCGGCATTGGCCAGCGCATGCGCACGAAAAGCGAGGGCGCGCGCGTGATGGGCGCCTCGGCCAAATACGACGTGACGAAAAAAGCCGTGTCCGAGGTTTTCATCCGCAATCACACCGACACGCTGATTCACGGCCATACGCATCGGCCGGCGATGCATCGCGAAGTCGAAGGCGTGCGCTGGGTGCTGCCCGACTGGGAGCTCGACGCGAACACGCCGCGCGGCGGCTATCTGCGTCTCGACGAAAACGGCGTGCGCGCGCTGCCGCTCTAACGCCCGACCGAAGCCGTACGCTCGGACTGCTCTTCGCTCTTGCCGTCCATCGACGTGCACAGGCGCTTGAGATCGATGAGCGCGGCGCCGTCCACGCCATTGAGCGCCTCCACGCGCGCGCCGAGCCGTTCGAGCGCCGCGACGATCTCGTCGATGCGCTGCGTCTGTGTCGATGCGTGATCGATGAGACCGTGGATCGCGAGCGAGACGGGATCGTCGGCGTTCGGCGTGATGCCGTAGGCGCAAAAACCCTCGCGCTTCGTTTCCTTCGGCTTCGACACCGCCGGCATCACGATGCGCGCCGGATTGCCCACCGCCGTGCCGCCCGCCGGCACCGGCTTGACGACGACGGCGTTCGAGCCGATCTTCGCGTCCGCGCCGACCGTGAAGCCGCCGAGCACTTTCGCGCCCGCGCCGACGATCACGCCGCGTTCGAGCGTCGGATGCCGTTTCGCGCCGCGCGTGAGCGACGTGCCGCCGAGCGTCACGCCCTGATAGATGGTGCAGTCGTCGCCGATCTCGGCCGTTTCGCCGATTACGACGCCCATGCCGTGATCGATGAACACGCGCCGTCCGAGCGTCGCGCCCGGATGGATTTCGATGCCCGTGAGAAAGCGCGCGATCTGCGACACGAAACGCGCGAGCCAGCGCCGCTGCCCGCGCCAGCACGCGTGCGCGAAGCGATGCAGCACGATCGCATGCAGGCCCGGATAACACGTCACGACTTCCCAGGCGCTGCGGGCGGCGGGATCGCGCTCGCGGATGGCGGCGATGTCTTCGCGAAGTCGTTCGAACATGGCGATGTCTCTGATTGGGGGCGGGTATGCGTGTATCGCGTGTATCGGCTAATGCACGAAGCGTGCAATGCTTATATCGGCTGACGCCGTTTTTCGCCGATTGTAGGACGAGCGCGGCGAGTCTGCCCGATGCCCCCGATGGCAGCGCGGTCGCTTGAGCGCTAGCCTTTTTTCGCGCGCAGCAGGATGTGCTTCGCGATGCCGCGCAAAATATTCACTTCCTCGCGCTCCAGTCCCGAGCGCGCAAAAAGCCGCCGCACGCGCGACATCAGCTTCTTCGGATTCGCCGGATCGAGAAAATCGAGCGCGACGAGCGCGTCTTGGAGATGCGCGTACATGCCCTCGATTTCCTCGCTCGATGCGCTCTGCTCCGCCGACTCGACGACCGCGAGCGCGCTCGGACTCGCCTGGAACGCGAGCCGCAGCTCGTAGGCGAGCACCTGCACGGCCTGCGCGAGATTGAGCGAGCTATACGCGGGATTGGCCGGAATATGCGCAAGCGCGCTGCAGCGCTCGACATCCGCATTCGACAGCCCGGTGCGCTCGTTGCCGAACACGAGCGCGATATCGCCATGACGCACGTATTCGTGCGCGCGTTCGGCGAGCGCGCGCGGCGGCATCTGCGGCGGGCCGTACTCGCGCATGCGCGCGGTCAGCGCGACCGACCAGCGCACGCCGACGAGCGCATCGGCGAGCGTATCGACGACATGCGCGGACGCGAGCACGTCGTCGGCGCCGGAGGCCATCGCGACGGCTTCCGGCTCGTTCTTGACATCGGGCACGCGCGGCGCGACGAGGACGAGGCGCGCGAAGCCCATCGTCTTGAGCGCGCGCGCGGCCGCGCCGACATTGCCCGGATGACTGGGCTCGACAAGGATGAAGCGCGTGGACGTGAAGCCGCCGGCAGGCGCGGAAAGATCGGTGTGTTCCAAGGCGCGATGTGTGCTGAATGTGCGAACCCGATATGTTAACGCGCTTTGGCCGCGCTTCTCCACGGGCTTCACAGCGACTTTCGGGTAAAATGGCGCCTTCGCGCGCCGCGAACGGTTATCCGAGTCAGTCGGACCCTCGCGCGAACGCCCCGCTCTTATTCAATTCGTCTTTCGTCGACTAGTCGTTGTCGCCAACTTTTCGCCCGCATGCGCTCGGCCCGAGCCTTGCCGGGCGGCCAGAGGATTTCGCTCATGCATCCGATGCTCAATATCGCTGTCAAGGCCGCGCGCCGCGCCGGACAGATCATCAATCGCGCTTCGCTTGATCTGGATCGCATCCAGGTCAGCAAGAAACAGCACAACGATTTCGTGACGGAAGTCGACAAGGCGTCCGAAGCCGCCATCATCGAGACGCTGCACACCGCTTATCCCGATCACTCGATTCTCGCCGAAGAGTCCGGCGAAACCGATCGCGAATCGGAATTCCAGTGGATCATCGATCCGCTCGACGGCACCACCAACTTCATCCACGGCTTTCCGTATTACTGCGTGTCGATCGCGCTCGCGCATCGCGGCGTGGTGCAGCAGGCGGTCATCTACGATCCGACCCGCAACGACCTCTTCACCGCGTCGCGCGGCCGCGGCGCGTATCTGAACGAGCGGCGCATCCGCGTCGGCAAGCTGGACCGTCTGTCCGATTCGCTGATCGGCACGGGCTTCCCCTTCCGCGATGGGCAGGGCCTGAACGCCTACATGCGCCTTTTCAGCGAGATGACGCTCTCGTGCGCCGGCCTGCGGCGTCCGGGCGCGGCCGCGCTCGATCTCGCGAACGTCGCGGCCGGACGGCTGGACGGCTTCTTCGAGCAGGGTATCCATCCGTGGGACGTCGCCGCGGGTAGCCTGATCGTGACGGAAGCGGGCGGGCTCGTCGGCAATTACACGGGTGAGTCGGATTTCCTGTTCAAGAACGAGATCGTCGCCGCCAATCCGAAGGTCTACGCGCAGATGGTCAAGATTCTCGACATGTACTCGCGCACGCGCCTGACCGGCGAATAAGCCTGACCGGCGGGGCGCTTCTTCGCGCCCCGCCGCATCCCCCGCGTTTCTTCTCTCTCCGCGCGCCGGGCGCGCCGCCTGCTCTGCATCGAATGCAGGGCTCCGTTACAGTGCATCTTTTTCCCTCGCCGTTCAAGGCGATGCGCGCCCCCTCTGCCCTTCCCCCGTTTTTCCGCCGCGCGCGCCGCGCCACACCGCCTGCCCGCTCATGAAAAAAGGCTTCTACACGATCATCGCCGCGCAATTCGTTTCGTCGCTCGCGGACAACGCGCTTCTGATCGCCGCGATCGCGATGCTAGCCGTCGTGCATTCGGCGCCGTGGGTCACGCCGCTTCTGCAGATCTTCTTCTCGATTTCCTACGTGCTGCTCGCGCCATTCGTCGGCGCTTTCGCCGATGCCATCCAGAAGCGCCACGTCATGTTCGTCTCGAACGCGCTCAAGGCAGCCGGCTGCGCGATGATGATCGCCGGCGCGCATCCGATGCTCGCGTACGGCGTCGTCGGCCTCGGCGCGGCCGCGTATTCGCCGGCGAAATACGGGATTCTCACGGAACTGCTGCCGCCGCAAAAGCTGATCGCGGCGAACGCGTGGCTCGAATCCGCGACGGTCGGCTCGACGATCCTCGGCACCGTCATCGGCGGCGCGCTCGTGTCGCAGGTCGTCGCGCGCTGGGTCACGCATGCGCATCTGCCGTTCGTGTCCACCGCCGCGCACGCCGCGCTCTTCGCGGTGATGCTCATTTACGTGTCGGCGGCCGTCATCAACATGTTCATTCCCGACACCGGCGCGCGCTATCCAAACCTGCTGAACGAGCCGACCAAGCTCGTCCACGATTTCTCGCACGGCTTCAACGTCCTGTGGCGCGACAAGCTCGCGCAGATCGCGCTGTGGGTCACGACGCTGCTCTGGGGCGCGGCCGTCACGCTGCAACTGCTCGTGCTCAAGTGGGCCGATGCCAATCTGGGCCTGACGCTCTCGAAGGCCGCGGTGCTTCAGGGCGTGACGGGCCTGGGCATCGCGCTCGGCGCCGCGGCGGCGTCCGCGTGGATCGTGCTGCGCCAGTCGCTCAGGGTGTTGCCGGTCGGCGTGCTGATCGGCGCGGTCGCGGTCGCGATGGCCTTCTACAACAAGGACCTGTTCCCCGCGGGCGCGGGCGTGCAGATCGGCCCTTTTTACGCGCCCGCGTACATCCTGATGGCCTATCCGCTGATGATCGGGCTCGGCGGCCTGTCCGGATTTTTCATCGTGCCGATGAATGCGGTCCTCCAGCATCGCGGCGCGACGCTCCTTTCCGCCGGGCATTCGATCGCGGTGCAGAACTTCAACCAGAACATCGCCGTGCTGTCGATGCTCGGCGCCTACGCCCTGCTGCTCACGGTCAAGGTGCCGGTGCAGTGGATCATCGTCGTGTTCGGGCTGTTCGTCTGCCTGATGATGGCGCTCGCGATGCGCCGTCACACCCGCAACGAACGCGAAACCGACCTTGTTGCGCTGGTTGAGGAATGAACCTTGCTCGACGGTGTATTCTGGGTTCATACCCCCAGCCCGGCTGAGGCGGATCAAAGGGAGGGAACGCAGGCGGCGGGGCCAAGTCGTAGGTTGCATGGCGGTTGTAAGCGGCGCGCCGGGCCTTTCCCGCGGCACGAGGCCGCACACAGCGAACCCGGCGTGATTCTTCCTCGGCAACGTCAATAAAGGAGCATGGAAAATGGGATTGTTCACACGTTCGACGCTCGACAGCAAAATCAATGGCGCCGCCGATATCGGCCAGCGCGCGGTGCGCGGTGCGAGCGACGCGGTCGATTCGGCCAGCGGCCAGTTGCGCAGCCTGCTCGACGATCTGGAAAGTTCGATTCTGAACGCGAAGGACATCGATGCCGACAAGCTGCGCAAGGAGTTGCAATCGAAACTCAAATCCGCGCGTTCGCAGATGAACGGCGCGGGCGGCGCGATCTCGGGCAAGCTCGGCGATGCAGCCGGTTACGCCGACGACTTCGTGCACGACAAGCCGTGGCACACGCTCGGCGCGGTGGCGGGGCTCGCGCTGCTCGTCGGCTATCTCGCCGGGCGCACGTAACGAACGCAGCGTTCTTCTGCATGCGCCGCCGGAACGGGCTTGCGCTCGTTCCGGCGGCAAGCGGCGTTGCCGCGCGTCTCTTCCGCTAGGGGCGGGCGCGGATCAACGTTGGCCGTCCGGCCGGCTCGCGCTCATCCCTCGACAGGTTAAACTCATGCCCTATCGGCCAATCGGCGGCCGGCGCACGTCGCGCCCGGCCGTCTGGCCGTTCCTGCTTCCACCGCACGCAAGATGGGCACTCACACGGCTACTCCCGACACCTCCACCGACACCACGCCGCTCGCGGACTTGTCCCAGCACACGCCGATGATGCAGCAGTATCTGCGCATCAAGGCGGAGCATCCTGGCACGCTCGTTTTCTACCGCATGGGCGATTTCTACGAGCTTTTCTTCGACGACGCCGAGAAAGCCGCGCGTCTGCTCGATCTCACGCTCACGCAGCGCGGCGCGTCCGGCGGCAATCCGATCAGAATGGCGGGCGTACCGCATCACGCGTGCGAGCAATATCTCGCCAAGCTGGTGAAGCTCGGCGAGTCGGTGGCGATTTGCGAGCAGATCGGCGATCCGGCGACATCGAAAGGTCCGGTCGAGCGCAAAGTGGTGCGCGTCGTCACGCCGGGCACGCTCACCGACGCCGCCCTGCTCTCCGACAAAAGCGACGTCTATCTGCTCGCGCTGTGCCCCGCGCACAACCGGCGCGGCGTGGTGACGAGCGTCGGCCTCGCGTGGCTCAATCTCGCGAGCGGCGCGCTGCGGCTCGCGGAAGTCGCGCCGGGACAAGTGAGCGCGGCCCTCGAACGCATCCGTCCGGCCGAGACGCTCATCGCCGATTCGATCACGGACGTTCAGTCGTCCCTCGGCGTGACGCACCCCGGCGCGACCACGCGCGTTCCGGCCTGGCATTTCGACGTCGGCTCCGGCACGCAGCGGCTGCGCGAGCAACTCGATGTCGCGAGCCTCGACGGCTTCGGCGCGCAGACGCTCACGTGCGCATGCGGCGCGGCCGGCGCGCTGCTGCTCTACGCCGCCGCGACGCAAGGTCAGCAGTTGCGCCACGTGCGCAGCCTGAAGGTCGAATACGAATCGGAATACATCGGGCTCGATCCCGCCACGCGGCGCAATCTCGAACTCACGGAAACGCTGCGCGGCACCGAATCGCCCACGCTGTTCTCCCTGCTCGACACCTGCTGCACGACGATGGGCAGCCGTCTCTTACGCCACTGGCTGCATCATCCGCCGCGCGATGCATCGATTGCGCAGGCGCGCCAGCACGCCATCGGCGCATTGCTCGACGCGCCCACGAGCGGCGGCCTCGACACCTTGCGCGGCGCGCTGCGCAAGATCTCGGATATCGAGCGCATCACGGGGCGCCTTGCGCTGCTGTCGGCGCGGCCGCGCGATCTGTCGAGCCTGCGCGACACCTTCGCGGCGCTGCCCGACCTGCAAGCGCGCGTCGCGGGCGTGGCGGCGCATGCGTCGGCGCTGGAACGCATCGGCGCGGCGCTCGAACCGCCGCGCGAATGTCTCGATCTCCTGACCAGCGCGATCGCACCCGAGCCCGCCGCGCTGATTCGCGACGGCGGCGTGATGGCGCGCGGCTACGATCCCGACCTCGACGAGTTGCGCGATATTTCGGAGAACTGCGATCAGTTCCTGATCGATCTCGAAGCGCGCGAGCGCACCCGCACGGGCATCGCGAATCTGCGTGTGGAGTACAACAAGGTGCATGGCTTCTATATCGAAGTCACGCGCGGTCAGACCGACAAGGTGCCGGACGACTATCGCCGTCGTCAGACGCTGAAGAACGCCGAGCGCTACATCACGCCGGAACTGAAGGCGTTCGAGGACAAGGCTCTGTCCGCGCAGGAGCGCGCGCTCGCACGCGAACGCGCGCTCTACGACGCGCTGCTGCAAAGCCTGCTGCCTTTCCTCGCGGATTGCCAGCGCGTGGCCGGCGCGCTCGCGGAACTCGATCTGCTGTGCGCGTTCGCCGAGCGTGCGCGCGCGCTCGACTGGGTCGCGCCCGAATTCACCGCCGATGCCGGCATCGAGATCGAGCAAGGCCGGCATCCGGTCGTCGAGGCGCAGGTCGAGCAGTTCATCGCCAACGATTGCCGTCTGAGCGACGAGCGCAAGCTGCTGCTCATCACCGGCCCGAACATGGGCGGTAAATCGACCTTCATGCGTCAGACCGCGTTGACCGCGCTGATGGCTTACGTCGGCAGCTACGTGCCCGCGAAGCGTGCACGTTTCGGCGCGCTCGACCGCATCTTCACGCGCATCGGCGCAGCGGACGACCTCGCGGGCGGGCGCTCGACCTTCATGGTCGAAATGACCGAAGCGGCGGCCATTCTCAACGACGCGAGCGCATCGAGCCTCGTGCTGATGGATGAAATCGGGCGCGGCACCTCGACCTTCGACGGCCTCGCGCTCGCCTGGGCAATCGCGCGGCATCTGCTCACGCACAACGCCTGCTATACGCTTTTCGCCACGCATTACTTCGAGCTCACGCAACTGCCCGCGGAGTTCGCGCAAGCGGCCAACGTGCATCTGTCGGCGGTCGAGCACGATCACGGCATCGTGTTTCTGCATGCGGTGAGCGAAGGACCGGCCAACCAGAGCTACGGCCTCCAGGTCGCGCAGCTCGCAGGCGTGCCGGCGGCGGTGATTCGCGCGGCGCGCAAGCATCTCGTGCATCTCGAACAGCAATCGATCGGCCATCCCACGGCGCAGTTCGATCTGTTCGCGAGCCAGCCGTATGCGCCCTACGACGACGAGCCGCCGCACGAAGACAAAGACGAAGACGAAGCGAAGGCCGACGCGCCCGAGCATCCGGCGATGCAGAAACTGCGCGCGCTGGACCCGAACGAGCTGCGTCCGCGCGATGCGCTCGATCTGCTCTACGAACTGCATGAACTGGCGAACGCCGCGCCGGACGCTTCGCGCTGAGCGTGCCGTAGCGGCCGCGCTGGTCTGCGGCGCGCTCTTCTTCGGCACGCACCGGCAGGCGCATGCGCAAGGCGACGCGCCGCTCGCCTTCGCCGTTATCGCCGATGCACTCACCCGCCCCGCCGACGAAGCGCCCGTGCGCCGCATGCTCGATGCGATCGGGCGCGACGGCGGCATCGCGTTCACCGTCTACGACGGCAATCTGAAGGGCGCCGCCGAACCGTGCCGCGACAGCGTCTATCAGTCGCGGCACGAGGTGCTCGACGCGTCGCGCACGCCGCTCGTGCTGCTGCTCGGCCAGCACGACTGGGCCGATTGCAGCGGCGCGCATGCCGGCGCTTACGATCCGGTCGAACGGCTCGATTTCGTCCGTCAGCTCTTTTTCACCGATGCGAATGCGCTCGGACAAAGCGCGCTCACGCTGTCGCGCGAAAGCGATGTCGCGCGCTTTCGCACCTTTCGCGAAATCGTGCGCTGGCAGTCGCAGGGCGTTGCGTTCATCGGGCTGAACGTGCCGAGCCCGAACAATCACTATCTGACCGCGGGCGGACGCAACGGCGAATTCGAAGATCGCGCGGTCGCGACGAGCTTCTGGCTCGAACACGCGGCGGAATCGGCGCGGCGTACCGACATGCGCGCGCTCGTCGTCCTGTTTCAGGGCGATCCGGATTTTTCGCGCTACGAACACCGCGACCGCTTCGCGTGGCTGCGCTTCTCGCGCTCGAACCAGCCGCGCGACGGTTTTCTCGAACTCAAGCGCAGTCTCGTGAAGGCGGCGGAAATTTTTCGCGGGCCGGTCATCGTGATTCACGGCACCGATGCGCCCGAGCCGAACGGCTTTCACATCGATCAGCCCTTGCGCAACGACAAGGGATTGATCGTCACGAATCTCACGCGCGTGGCGCTCGCGTTGAAGAAGCCGCAATCGCAATGGCTCGAAGTGCAAAGCGATGCGCAATGGCATCCACCGTTTCGGCTGCGCGTGCGCGACGTGAAAGAGACGCGCGCGCGTGAACCGATCGCGCCGCCGCCCGAAGCGCCCACACAATTGGGCACGCCTTTCGTTCCGTATCCAGACGCGTATCCGTCGCCCTCTTCCGCGCCTCATCTGGGCCTGCCGCGCAACGATCTGCCCGAGTCGCTGCCCGCGCCGCCGTCGATGCCGCTGCCGGCCTCCGATTTGCCGCCGCTTCTCACGCCGCCGCAGTCCTCGCCGCCGCAGTCGTCACCGCAATCATCGTCGCCGCAATCTCTGCCGCCGATCTTCCCCGTGCCAGCGACGCCTGCGAGCGCCGCCGGCAAATAAAAAAGCGCAGCCTCGGCTGCGCTTCCTTTCTTCATCCGATGCGCTCAGTGCAGCGTCGGACCTGCGTTCTTGCGCGGTTCGTCGTCATCGTCGTCTTCGTCTTCGTCGACGACATGCAGGCCGTCCGCCCCATGCGCGTGCTGATGCTCGATCTCGTCTTCGGTCGCGGTGCGCACTTCCTGCACCGAGAGCGCGAAGCGCAGCGCCATGCCCGCGAGCGGATGATTGCCGTCGAGCACGACCTTGTCTTCGGCGACATCCGTCACGGTGTAGATGAGTGAATCGATGTCGTCGTCGCCGTCTTCGGGCGTGCCTTCGAACTGCATGCCGACTTCCAGCGGTTCGGGAAAGCGGTTGCGCTCTTCGATCTTCACGAGTTCGGGATCGTACTCGCCGAACGCGTCCTGCGGTTCCAGCTGGATCAGCGTTTCATAACCGGCTTCGTGACCGTCGAGCGCTTCCTCGATCTTGGGGAACGTGCCATCATAGCCGCCGTGCAGATAGACCATCGGCTCGTCGCTCTCCTCGATCAGATTGCCTTGCGCATCCGATAGCTTGTACGCGACCGAAACGACAGTGTCTTTCGCAATTTTCATTGGATCCTCCAAGATACAAGCCTCGATTATACGATGCCGAAGCGGCCCCACCACGCACCCTCGAACCCCGTTTCCGGCCTTTGCTCGCATGCTCGCGCGCCTTTGCCGGACGAACTCACGCCCTTGTTGGGCAACCGCACGCCGCGACAGTTCATGCGGCGTTACTGGCAGAAAAAACCGCTGCTGATTCGCCAGGCTTTTCCCGATATCGCCGCGCCGCTCGCGCGTGACGAACTGTTCGAACTCGCCGATCTCGAAGACGTCGAGAGCCGTCTCATCACGCATTTTCGCAAGACGTGGAATCTCGAGCACGGCCCCTTCGCGCCCGACGAACTGCCTTCGGTCAGAAAACGCGAATGGACGCTGCTCGTGCAAGGCGTGAACCTGCACGACGATCGCGCGCACGCGCTGATGAACCCGTTTCGCTTCATTCCGGACGCGCGCCTCGACGATCTGATGATCTCCTACGCGACCGACGGTGGCGGTGTGGGACCGCACTTCGACTCTTATGACGTGTTTCTGCTTCAGGTTCATGGCAAGCGCCGCTGGCGTATCGGCGCGCAGCGCGATCTCTCGCTAAAACCCGGATTGCCGTTGAAAGTTTTACAGCACTTCGAGCCGGAGCAGGAGTGGGTGCTGGAGCCCGGCGACATGCTGTATCTGCCGCCGCACATCGCGCACGACGGCATCGCCGAGGGCGAATGCATGACGGCGTCGATCGGCTTTCGCGCGCCGTCCGCGCACGAACTGACGGCGCAGTTCCTCTATCACCTCGCCGAGCGCACGGGCGATGCGCCTGACAGCGCCCGCGCGAACGCACGCTATCGCGATCCGGGCCAGGAGCCCGTGGCGAATCCGGCGGCGCTGCCGGCGCTTCTCATCGAACGCGTTGGCGCGATCCTTGCGAACGTCGACTGGAGCGAAAAAGACATCGTCGAATTTTTAGGCACCTATTTGAGCGAGCCGAAAGCGAATGTCGTATTCGATTCGCCCGAACGCGCGTTGAATGAGCAAAAGTTTGTAGAGCGAGCCAAAAAAACAGGCATCGAACTGGATAGAAAGACTATTTTGCTCTATGACGCAAGGTCATTTTTCGTAAATGGAGAAGCCGCAGCGCTGTCTTCGAAGCTGAAAAAGTGGCTCCCGGAATTGGCCGATACACGGCGTCTGGAAGCGAAACGCTTTGTAACACTTACAGACGAATCGTCAATGACAGGGCTGCTGCACGAATGGTATCGTGCGGGCTGGATTCGGATGGGCGCTTTACCTTGACAGGCTTGCCTTAACGAGACTTACCGGACGGCTGCGGATGCTTAAATTTTGCTGTTCCGCAATATGAAAGTTTGTATGAGAAAGACAACGTATCGGCCCCTGATTTATCGACGGTCGTTGCGAAAGTGCCTATAATTTCCGGCCAAGCCGTAGGAAGTCTCACACAAAAATGAATTGTGAGTCTCCACAGCGGCCCAGGTCGGTGTTGGAGCACACATTACCGGTACTTTGCGCTGTTGCTTACCTTTAACCATAAAAGGACGTGATCATGAAGAAATCCCTCCTCGTAGCATCCCTGTTGGCTGCTGTTGCTCTGGCTGCATGCAACAAGTCTAGCGAAACGGCTGCTCCGAGCGCTGCAAGCGAAGCCCCGGCAGCTTCGGCTCCGGCTGCTGCTGCTTCGGACGCAAACGCTGCTGCATCGAGCGCTTCGGCCGCTGCAAGCGACGCAGCTTCGGCTGCTGGCGCGGCTTCGGACGCTGCTGCTTCGGCTGCTGCCCCGGCATCGGGCGCAAGCCAGTAAGGCTTGCCGGCGCTTTGCGCCGTCATGCGACAGGCCGCTCAATGCGGCCCGTCAACGAAAAAACCGGCTCTTGGGCCGGTTTTTTCGTATCTGCTTTTTATCAGTTCTTCTGCGGGTTTCCTGCGCCGCACGGTGCGCCCGGAGAAGTGTCTAGAGCGCGAGCCAGTCGAACCCTTCGGCTTGCGTCGCCACCACCACATCGACGGCCGACGCGTCCAGCACCGCCGCGAGTGCCGCCTGCGCGAGATGCGGCAGATTGTTTTGCTGGCTGAGATGAGCGGCCACGAGATGACGCAGCCTCGAACGATCGAGCGATGCGAGTATGGCCGCCGCCGCTTCGTTGTTCAGGTGTCCGTGATTCCCGCCGATGCGCGCCTTGAGCATGGGCGGATAGCGGCTCGCGGCGAGCATCTCGACATCGTGATTGGATTCGAGCACGAGCGCGTCACAGCCGCTCAGCACGTTCGTGATGTGCGGCGTCGAAACGCCGACGTCCGTCAGAACGCCGAGGCGGCACGCGCCGTCGGAGAAGACGTATTGCAGCGGCTCGCGGGCGTCGTGAGGGACGGTATAGGGCAGCACGCTCAGATCGCCGATAGCGACGCTCTCGTCGCCCCATAACACGTTCAATTCGACGCCGGCTTCATCGGCGCCGATCGCGCGCGCCGTGCCCCAGCTCATATGCAGCGGAATGGACCATTTGCGCGCGAGCGTCAGCGCGCTGCCGATATGGTCCGAATGCTCGTGCGTGATGACGATGGCGTCGAGATCTTCCACGCGGCAGTTCAGGCGCTCGAGACGGCGCGCGACTTCCTTGCCGGAGAAACCGCAATCGAGCAGCACGCGCGTGGTGGTCGTGCCGCTCGATGCCTCGACGAGCAATGCATTGCCCTCGCTGCCGCTGCCGAGACTGGCGAATCTCACGATGTCGTCGGCATGTCGTTTAGTTCAACTGCGCGTGCAGCAGGGAGACGATACGCTGCGCATCGGACGAGGTATCCGGCTGGCCGTTCGCATCGACGACGCCGACTTGCGTCACCGAATCCGCCTTCGGCTTCACGTTGACCAAGAACTGGCGCGTGGGCTTCGGCGTGTTGCTCGAGAACATCTTGCCGAAGATGCCTTCCTTCTTCAGCTCGGCCATCGAATCGGAGAAGTGCACGTAGTAGATGCCCTTCTCGCGATCGCGATTGTCGACCGTGAAGTTCGTGCGATCGAGCGCGAGGCCGACGCGCAGCCAGGCGCGATCGAACGGCTCGGCGAGATCGAGCGTGGAGCCGTTCGCGCCCGGGTCCACCGCCACCTTCGCACCGGCCGGACGCGCCTCGGCGATCAGCTTCTTCGACTGGGCTTCGGTCAGGCCGAATTTCTGCATCAGCTTGCCGAGCACCGCGGATTCGAGCGCCGGATTGCGCGGACGCGCTTCCCAGCGCGAGGACGTCTTGTCCTGCCCCGTCAGCACTTCTTCCATTGCGCTGTGCGTGATGGAAATGTCGGTCGAGCCGTCCGATGCGCGGTCCACCTGCGTGCGGAACATGTCGCGCGTGCCCGACGAATACGCGAAATCCAGCAGCTTGCCCACGCTGTTCCTGAACCAGTCGCTCGGAATGTTCGCGCGGTTTTCGGCCCAGTCGGTCGCCATGATGCCGTTTTGCGCCGAATCGGTCTTGAGCGTGAAGCCGTTCTCTTCCCAGAACTCCTTGAGCGGACCCCAGATCTGATCGGGCGAGCGGCCGTCGACCACGAGCCACTGGCGGTCGCCGTCCTTCTCGACGTGCATGCCGTACGGGTCTTGCGCCGTCGGCACGCCGAGCGTTGCATTGCCTGCGGGCGTGACCGCGCGTTCGGCTGCGCCGCCGAGCGCGTTGACCTTGGGCGGCGCGGCATAGCGCTGGCTGATGTCGGCCGTGCTCAGATCGGACGGCACGCTGAGTGACGGCGCGGTTTCGGCGGCCTTGTAGTTGACGCGATCCGGCGCGAGCCAGTCGTTGAGCGTGTCGCAACCCGCGAGCGCGAACAGCGCGCTGGCGCCCAGCGACAGCACGCTCAGGCGTTTGGCTTGAGTAAGAAAAGCGGAACGTTTCATGAGGTCCTTCTTTGCTGCTGATGACGCATTGCTTCGCGCCGATTCCGCCCTAGCCAGGCAGGTCGACGAGTCCAATGAGCGGCGGTTGATGACTGAAGGCGTGGTTCATTTCGATCACTGGCGGCGGCGCGGGATTTCGATTCTTTGTGGCTTGGCGCGCCGCCTCGCGTGATCAGCCGAGCAGTCCGGATTCGCGCAACGCGTCACGCACGACGTCGTGATAGCGCGCGTCGAGCGGCGTGAGCGGCAGACGGATGCCGCCTTCCATGCGGCCCAGTTCGGCAAGCGCCCACTTGGCCGGAATCGGATTCGATTCGCAGAAGAGTTGCTTGTGCAGCGACAGCAGTTTCAGATGGATACGGCGCGCGGTGATGGCGTCGCCTTCCAGCGCGGCGCGGCAAAGCTGGCTCATTTCCTTCGGCGCGACGTTCGCGGTCACCGAAATGTTGCCGTGTCCGCCGAGCAGCATCAGCGCGATGGCCGTGGGATCGTCGCCGCTGAAAATGCTGAACTGCGCCGGCGCGTGCTTGATCAGATGCGCCGCGCGGTCGATGTTGCCCGTTGCTTCCTTCACGCCGATGATGCCCGGCACTTGCGCGAGACGCAGAATGGTCTCGTTGCTCATGTCGGCAACGGTGCGGCCCGGCACGTTGTAGAGGATGACCGGCAGATCGACGGCTTCGGCGATCGCCTTGAAGTGGCGATACATGCCTTCCTGCGTCGGCTTGTTGTAATACGGAACCACTTGCAGCGTGGCGTCGGCGCCGACCTTTTTCGCGTGCTTCGAGAGTTCGATCGCTTCCGCGGTCGAATTGCCGCCCGCGCCCGCGATGATCGGAAAGCGCTTCGCCGCATGCTCGACGGCCGTCTGAATCATCAGGATGTGCTCTTCGACCGACAGAGTGGCCGATTCGCCGCTCGTGCCCACGACGACGAGACCGTTCGAGCCCTGTTCGACGTGCCAGTCGACCAGTTTTCGAAACGCCGGCAGATCGAGACTACCGTCCTCGTGCATCGGTGTGACGATGGCAGGAATGCTGCCGCGGATCTGGATGCCGCCGTGTGTTCCGTTTGTCATGAAACTCTATGAATTTAATCGAAAATTTAATCGCGAAAAGCGATATTACGCGATTGTAGCGGATTAGCCGGACAACGCGTAACGTGGCGGACCCGGGGGTGTGTTACCGGTTGTGTCTTCCGGGGCGAGCGCGGTTTGCGCCAACGCATCCGCTGCCTGCCGTTCGCGAACCGCGCAGATTCGCTGCACGTAGGCAGCACGCGGGTTGTCGACGAATCCGTCTTCGTAGGCGACCACGCGCAACCGCCCGCGCACGGCGTCGAGCAGTTCGCCGGGTTGCAGCAGAAACGCGGGATTCGACGGCTTGCCGATGCTGCCGTTACCCGCCGCGAAGGTTTCGTAAATCAGCACGCCGCCGGGCGCGAGCGCATCGATCAGATGCCCGAAGAGCGGCCGATGCAGGTAGTTCGTGACGACCACCGCGTCGAACATGCGGTGCGCCGGAATCGCCCAGGGCGCGCCTTCGATATCCGCCGTCAGCGTTTCGACGCCCGCGCATGCGTGCATCGAAGCCAGCGCCTCGGCGTCGCGGTCGATCGCGAGCACGCTCATTCCGCGCGATGCGAACCAGCGCGCATGCCGCCCGCTGCCCGCGGCGACATCGAGCACGGTGCCGCCGGGCGCAACGAGATGCGCCCAGCGCGTGACCCAACCGCTCGGCGCGCCTTCCATCAGTTGTAGGACAGGCCCATGGCCTCGCGCACGTCGCGCATCGTTTCCGTGGCGAATTTACGGGCCTTGTCGCAACCGTCCGCGACGATCGCGCGCAGCAGCGACGGATCGTCCATGTACTTCTGCGCGCGCTCCAGCATGGGCTGCTGCTCGCGCAGGATGCCTTCGATCACCGGCTGCTTGCATTCCAGACAGCCGATGCCCGCGCTGCGGCAGCCCTTCTGCACCCATTTGTGCGTCTCTTCGTCGGTGTAGACCTCGTGCAGCTTCCACACCGGGCACTTGTCCGGATCGCCCGGATCGGTGCGGCGCACGCGCGCGGGGTCCGTCGGCATCTTGCGGACTTTCTGCTCGATGGTCGCGGCATCCTCGCGCAGCCCGATGGTGTTGCCGTAGGACTTCGACATCTTCTGGCCGTCGAGGCCCGGCATGCGCGACGCCTCCGTCAGCAAGACCTGCGGCTCGACCAGAATGATCTTGCGCGAGCCTTCCAGATAGCCGAAGAGTCGCTCGCGATCGTTCATCGACAGGCTTTGCGATTCCTGCAGCATCGCGCGCGCCTGTTCGAGCGCTTCGTCGTCGCCTTCCTGCTGATACGCGACGCGCAGCTCGTGGTACAGCTTCGCGCGCTTGCCGCCGAGCTTCTTGGCGGCGTCCATGGCCTTTTCCTCGAAGTCCGGCTCGCGTCCGTAGAGATAGTTGAAGCGGCGCGCGATTTCGCGCGTCATTTCGACGTGCGGCACCTGATCCTCGCCGACCGGCACGAGCGACGCGCGGTACAGCAGAATGTCCGCCGCCATCAGCACCGGATAGCCGAGAAAGCCGTAGGTGGAGAGATCCTTCTCCTTCAGCTTCTCGATCTGCTCCTTGTAGGTCGGCACGCGTTCGAGCCAGCCGAGCGGCGTGCCCATGCCGAGCAGCAGCGAAAGTTCGGCGTGCTCGGGCACGCGGCTCTGGATGAAGAGCGTCGCCTGCGCCGGATCGATGCCCGACGCCAGCCAGTCGATGAGCACCTCCCAGACGTTTTTCTCGATGACCTCGGGCGTCTCGTAGTGCGTCGTGAGCGCGTGCCAGTCGACCACCGCGAAGAAGCACGGGTACTCGGACTGCAGCCGCACCCAGTTTTTCAGCACGCCGTGGTAGTGGCCGAGGTGCAGCGACCCGGTGGGCCGCATGCCGGAGAAGATACGGTCAGGGAACATGATGTTATGGAAAGAGTGATGCGAGGGGATTCAGGATGGCCGACACCGCCGTATAGCCGACGTTCACGAGCGGCCCGAGCCAGAAGCGCGTCAGCACACCCGTGACGACGAGCGCCATCACGATGAAGAAACCGTACGGTTCGAGCTTCGAAAACGCGATCGACGCGCGCACCGGCAAAAGCGCCATGACGACGCGGCCGCCGTCGAGCGGCGGCAGCGGAAACAGATTCAGCACGCCGAGCACGAGATTCACGCCGACGCCGGCGGCCGCCATGCGCGTGAGGAACTGCTCGTCGACGTGAAAGGCCGCGAGCATCACCGCGATCACGCCCCAGACGATCGCCTGCACGAAATTGCTGCCGGGACCGGCCGCGGCGACCCACAGGCTGCCCCAGCGCGGATTGCGCAGATTGCCGAACGCCACCGGCACGGGCTTCGCGTAGCCGAACATGAACGCGCCGCTCGTCACGAAATAGAGCACGATGGGAATCACGATTGTGCCGATCGGGTCGATGTGGCGCATCGGATTCATGGAAACGCGGCCCAGAACGTAGGCCGTGTTGTCGCCGAGCAGTCGCGCGGCATAGCCATGCGCGGCCTCGTGCAGCGTGATCGCGAAGATCACCGGGAGCGCGTAGACCGCGATGGTTTGTATCAGGGAAGGATCCATAGGGCGGTATTGTATCAAGCAGGCAGGGCTGGACAGGCGCGCGCGGCGGCGCCACACGCGCACATTTTCGCCCCATGATGTGCCGGAACACTTAATCGGGACTTACGCCCGTGTGCGTCACTGCGCGGCGCTTACGCCGTGAGCCCGAACGGTTCGAGACTGCCTCTCCCCGCGCGCACGAGCACTGGCTCCCCCGAAGAAAGATCGATGACGGTCGACGGCTCCGCCGGACACGCGCCCGAATCGATCACGAGTTCGATCTGCTTCTCCAGCCGCTCGCGAATTTCGTCGGGATCGTTGATCGGCTCGGTGTCGGGCGGCAGGATCAGCGTCGTTGCGAGCAACGGTTCGCCGAGCGCCTCCAGCAGATCGAGCGTGATCCGGTGATCCGGCACGCGCAACCCGATCGTCTTGCGCGACGGATGCGAGAGCCGCCGCGGCACTTCCTTCGTCGCCTGCAGGACGAACACGTACGGCCCCGGCGTCACCGACTTGATCAGCCGGTATTGCTGATTGTCGACCATCGCGAAATTGGACAGCTCGGAGAGATCGCGCACGAGCAGCGAGAGCAGTTGCTTGTCGTCGATGCCGCGGATGCGCCGCAATCGCTCGGCCGCGTCCTTGTCGTCGAGATGGCAGGCGAGCGCGTAGCTCGAATCGGTCGGCAGCGCGACGAGCCCGCCGCCGCGAATGATTTCCACGGCCTGATTGATGAGCCGCGGCTGCGGATTGTCCGGATGAATGCGAAAGAATTGAGACATGGCGACGCCTTCTTGTTTCGATCGTTATCGAAAAGGCGGCGCGCGGCGCGGACCGCGCGCAGTGACGCGCCTTCCCGGTGTTGCGTGCGGAAATACCGTTGATGCAAAGACCGTGCGCGCGGCAAGAATGCGCGCAGGGATGCTAAACCCAGCGTTCCCAGACGGGCGTGAGATCGTCGGGCAGCGGCGGAAGCCGGCCGAGATCGACGCGCCCCTCGCCCGCGCCGTGGAAATCCGAACCGCGCGAGGCCTCGAAGCCGTAGCGGCGCGCGACATCGGCGTACTCGCGGTACTGGTCGGGCGTGTGGCTGCCCGTCACGACTTCGATCGCATGGCCGCCGAGCTGGATGAATTCGTCGAAGAGCGCGGCGAATTCGACCGGCGTGTAGTCGTAGCGGCCCGGATGCGCGATGATCGGCTCGCCGCCCGCTCCCCTGATCCACCCGATCGCGTCCGCGAGCTTCGCCCAGCGATGCCCGACGAAGCCCGGCTTGCCGTCGCCGAGATAGCGCGCGAACACTTCCGAGGTCGATTGCGCGTAGCCCGCTTCGACCAGATAGCGCGCGAAATGCGTGCGCGAGATCATGTCGGGATCGTCCGTGTAGCGCAGCGCGCCTTCGTAGCAGTTCGGAATGCCGACCGCATCGAGCGCTTCGCCGATCGCCACGCCCCGCGCCGCGCGCCCGTTGCGCGTGGCTTCGAGCCCGCACAGCAGCGCTTCATTGGCCGGATCGACGTTCATGCCGACGATATGCACCGTGCGCGACGCCCACGTCACCGAAATCTCGACGCCCGGCAAATAGCCCATGCCCAGCGCCTCGGCCGCCTTCTTCGCTTCCTCTTGCCCGCCGAGCTGATCGTGATCGGTCAGCGACCACAGCGTCACGCCGTTCGCATGCGCGCGCGCCGCGACCTCGGCGGGCGCAAACTGGCCGTCGGATACGGTGGAATGGCAATGCAGATCGGCGTTCATCGTGGACTCGTGAGTTTCAATGACATTCTAACTGTAACGGCCTCATGCGACGGCAGACCCGCCGGTTATGCCGTTGCCGCGTTCCGTGCGGTTCCATGCCGTTCATGCGCAAAACGCTTCGATCAGCGCGGCGACGCGTTCCGGCTGATCGTGATGAATCATGTGGCCGGCTTCATCGACGATTTCCTCGCGCCAGTCGGGAAACGCGGCGAAGCGCGTCTTGAACTCGGCGACGGGCGTGTCGCCCGCGAAGCCCGCGAGCGTCGGCGAATCCTTTGCCTCGACGTGCAGCACCGGCGCGGCGACGCGCGTCCAGGCCGCGCTCACTTCATCCAGCCGATACAACGTCGGTCCCCGCAACTTGTGCGCCGGATCGGCGAGCAGATGAAAGCGCCCGTCCGCTTCCTCGCGCGACCAGTGCTGCGCGAGATAGCGCGCGCGTGCCAACGGCAGACGCGGATTCGTGCGGATGAGCCGGTCCGCGACTTCGTCGAGGCTCGCGTAGCTGCGTAGCGCGGGCGGCACGCGCAGATCGTCGAGCCATTGCGTGAGACGCCCCGGCGCCTGCGAGGCGCACGCCGCCGGCAGACCAAAGCCTTCGAGATCGACCACGCGGCGCACGCGCCCGGGCCGCACGCCCGCGTACAGCAGGCACACGTTCGCGCCCATGCTGTGCCCGACGAGATTCGCTGGCGCGCCCGGCGTGTAGTGATCGAGCAGCAGGTCGAGATCGGCGAGATAGTCGGGAAAGTAATAGTGACCGCCGCCGTGTTGCGCGACCGGCCAGTCCGACAGGCCGAAACCGCGCGCGTCGGGCGCGAGCACTTGCCAGTCGCCCGCGAGCGCATCGACGACGAACTGGAACGACGCCGAGACATCCATCCAGCCGTGCAGCATGACGAGCATCGGTGCGTCGGGCGAACCCCAGCGGCGCACGTGCAGACGCACGCCGCGCGCGTCGACGAAATCGGAGCGCGATTCTTTCATGATGGGATCTTTGCGAAAAAGGATGATCGTTCGATTATAGCGGCCGGTTCTGCGTCGCGTCGTCGAGGCCGGCGAGCGCACGCAGTTCGGCTTCGTCGAACCCGGCGTCGCGGCGCGCTTCGAAGTTGAACGGCCCGCGCAGCTTCGGCGCGTGGTATTGCGCGGCGAGGCGTTCGTAGGTCGTGTGCGGATCGAGACCCTCGCCGTCGCACAGATGACGGAACCAGCGATTGCCGATCAACACATGGCCGATTTCGTCGCGCAGGATCACATCGAGAATCGCTGCCGACGCGTGGTCGCCCGCCTGCGCGAGACGCTTTCTAATGGGCGGCGACGCGTCCAGCCCGCGCGCCTCCAGCGTGCGCGGCACGAGCGCCATGCGCGCGAGCACATCGCCGCGCGTGCGCTGCGCCATCTCCCACAGACCGTCGTGCGCGGGGAAATCGCCGTAAGCATGGCCGAACTCGGCGAGCCGCGCGCTGAGCAGCGTGAAGTGATGCGCTTCCTCGGCGGCCACTTTCAACCAGTCAAGATAAAAACCAACTTGCATGGAGGGAAAGCGCCAGACGGCATCGAGGGCCAGATTGATCGCGTTGAATTCGATATGCGCGAGCGCATGCAGCAGCACGGCGCGCCCCGCCTCGGACTGCATGCCGCGGCGCTTGAGCGACGACGGTTCGACGAGCTCGGGCCGCGCGGGCCGGCCGGGCAGATCGTCCGGTTCGTCGAACGCCGCGCCCGGCTCGATGCGCTCAGGCGCCGCCCGCGCCGCGTCCCACAGCGCGCGGGCGTGCGCCGCCTTGGCCGCGGGCTCGCGCTCGCGCAGGATGTGGAGCGCCGCGAGGCGCGCGCAGTGGCTCGGGTTTGGGGCAATCGCGGAGTCGTGCATCGAACTATCTCGAAAACGGCGTCGAAGGCGGCAGTCCGGCGGACGGATGTCGCAAACAGCTAAAATAGTAATCCCGGTGAACGCCGCAATCCGCGCAACGATCGCGCGGCAAGATCCGCCACGCCGCACCGGCAGGCGCGCATTTTAGCGCCGCCGCCGCGCGGCGCGCCCCGCGCCTCATCCCCACGACACCACGCCCAGGAGACAATGTGGCCATCTACAAACTCGGCGACGACGCCCCCACCATCCACGAAAGCGTGTTTCTCGCGGATACCGCGACCATCATCGGCCGCGTGACGCTCGAGGAAAACGCGAGCGTCTGGCCGGCGGCCGTCCTGCGCGGCGACAACGAGCCGATCGTCGTCGGGCGCGGCAGCAACGTGCAGGAAGGCGCGGTGCTGCACGCGGACCCGGGTTTTCCGCTCACGATCGAAAATGACGTCACCGTCGGCCATCAGGCGATGCTGCACGGCTGCACGATCAAGGAAGGCTCGCTGATCGGCATTCAGGCGGTGGTCTTGAATGGCGCGGTGATCGGCCGCAACTGTCTGGTTGGCGCGGGCGCCGTCGTTACCGAAGGCAAGGTGTTCCCGGACAACACGCTGATTCTCGGCTCGCCCGCGAAGGCGGTCCGGGAAATCGGCGAGGCGGATATCGCCCGCATGCGCGCGGCCACGGCAAGTTATGCCGACCGGCGCGAATATTACAAGGCGCAGCTCGTGCGCATCGGCTGAAGACCGGAAAGAACGAGCGAGCCCCAAACCCCAAGGAAGAGTTGTGAACGACCAGTTGCAGAAATTCATGTTCAACGCGGCGCCCGTGCGCGGCGAGATCGTTTCGTTGCGCAGTACGTGGCAGGAAGTGCTCGCGCGCCGCGCCTACCCGCCGGCCGTGCGCAACGTGCTCGGCGAGATGATGGCCGCGTGCGCGCTGCTGTCTGCGAACCTCAAATTCGACGGCACGCTCGTCATGCAGATCTACGGCGACGGCCCCGTGAAGATGCTGGTCGTGCAGTGCAACTCGAACCTGTCGCTGCGCGCCACCGCGAAACTCGCCGAAGGCGTGGAAGCCGAGCTCGAAAACGAGATGTCGCTTCCCGAACTGCTGAACCGTCACGGTCGCGGCCGCTGCGTCATCACCCTCGATCCCGCAGACAAGAAACCGGGACAGCAGCCGTATCAGGGCATCGTGCCGCTCTCGGGCGAGCACGGCCCGCTTTCCTCGATGGCCGAAGTGCTCGAGCATTACATGCATCACTCGGAGCAGCTCGACACGCGCCTGTGGCTCGCCGCGGACACGGATCGCGCCGTCGGCATGCTGCTGCAGAAGCTGCCGGGCGATGGCGGCATCGTTCCCCATCCCGGCGAGCACGACGCCGACACCTGGCAGCGCGTCTGCCATCTCGGCAGCACGCTTTCGACGGAAGAATTGCTGAAGGAAGAACCGGAGACCGTTTTCAAGCGCCTTTTCTGGCAAGAGAACGTGCAGCACTTCGAGCCGGCGGCGGCGCGCTTCCAGTGCACCTGCTCGCGCGAGAAAGTCGGCGGCATGCTGAAGATGCTCGGCCGCGAGGAAGTCGACAGCGTGCTGGCGGAACGCGGCGAAGTCGAGGTGCATTGCGAGTTCTGCAACCAGCGCTACGACTTCGACTCCGTCGACGTTGCGCAACTTTTTGTCGCAAAAGAGCTCTCACAAGGAGTCAGTCCGGCGCCGGGACAGCGGCACTGAGCGCGGCTTTGGCACATGGCATCGCGTTTGTCGCGGATGCCGGGGCGCGGCGAGCGATCGCCACGCCCGCCCGCGGCGGGTCTCTCGCGAAATCCGCCGCGCGTTATGATGTGATTTTTGTTTAGTTGTCCGACCCGCTGGAGGTCGCAAAATGAAAACCGCAACGCTCAATCGGAATCTCATGTCGTGCATCGCCGGCGCGGCGCTCCTCGCCAGCTGCGCGATGGATCCGCCCGGCCCTTCGCCGATCTATAGCCGTCTGCCCGACAGCGCGCCCGCGCCCCAGCAAGCGCTCACGCCGCAACAGCAGATGGAACGCTACAACGCCATCGACAAGCAGGCGCTGAACGAATCGCAACAGGCCGCCGCCGCGGGCAATGCCGCGAAGACGATGTCGCAGTTCTATGCGCCCATGCCGGTGTCCGTGTATGGCGGATATTCGAGCGGCGGCTGGGGCGGCCCGTACTGGGGCACGGGCGTCGGATTCGGCACCTGGTGGTGAGCGGGCCGGAAACACATCGGCGGAAAGAAAAATGGCGCGGTCGATGACCGCGCCATTTTTTTTATGCAGTTCGATAAGACCGGGAGGCTACTGACCTGCCCCCTGCTTCTTCGCTTCCGCTTTTTCCTTCTGCGCTTTCTTGTCCAGATCGCGCAACTCCTGCTTCGAACGCGACACGGGATTCGGCACCACGCGCAACGGCGCCGCCGAAACCTGCCCGCGCGTCGAGCCGTTCATGCCCGGCACGTTCGCGGAGTTGACGGGCGCGGTCGAATTCGGCGAGACGAACTGCACGAACACCTCGCTGTCCTTCACCATGCCCATTTCATAGCGCGCACGCTCTTCCACGGCAGCGGTGCCGCCTTGCAGGTCCTGCACTTCGCCCTGGACGCGCTCATTGCGCAAGCGCAGATTCGTGTTCTTCTCCGTCTGCTGTGCAAGCTGCTGCTGCAATTCGTGCACGCGCAGCCAGCCGCCATGCCCCCACCAGAGCGGGTACTGGATCAACACCAGCAACAGAACCAGAACGACAGTTACGAGCCGCATTCACGTAGCCGAAATAAGCGCAGCCCGGCGGCCTCGATTGACTTCGAGAACCGTGGGCCGCGGGCTTCAAAAGATGACTTAACGTCCTTTATCGACTAAAGCGGCAAAAGCTTTAGCGCAAGTTGTAGAACGCCGACTTGCCGGGGTAGCTCGCGATATCGCCGAGATCTTCCTCGATGCGCAACAACTGGTTGTACTTCGAGATGCGGTCGCTGCGCGACAGCGAGCCGGTCTTGATCTGACCGGCGTTCAGGCCGACCGCGATATCGGCGATCGTCGAATCTTCCGTCTCGCCCGAACGGTGCGAGATGACCGCCGTGTAGCCCGCGCGCTTGGCCATTTCGATCGCCGCGAAAGTTTCCGTCAGCGTGCCGATCTGGTTGATCTTGATGAGGATCGAGTTCGCGATGCCCTTCTCGATGCCTTCCTTCAGGATGCGCGTGTTGGTCACGAACAGGTCGTCGCCGACGAGCTGGATTTTCTTGCCGAGCTTGTCCGTCAGCAGCTTCCAGCCTTCCCAGTCGGACTCGTGCATGCCGTCTTCGATGGAGACGATCGGGAACTTGTCGGCGAGCGTCGCGAGATAGTCCGTGAATTCCGCCGACGACAGTTGCAGGCCTTCGCCCGCGAGCTGGTACTTGCCGTCGTGATAGAACTCGCTCGCCGCGCAGTCGAGCGCGAGCAGCACGTCTTCACCGGCGCGATAGCCGGCCTTCTCGATGGCTTGCAGAATGGTCGACAGGCATTCGTCGTTGCTGCCGAAGTTCGGCGCGAAGCCGCCTTCGTCGCCCACCGCCGTGCTCATGCCGCGCTCGGCCAGAATCTTCTTGAGCGCGTGGAACACTTCCGCGCCGCAGCGCAGCGCTTCGCGGAACGTCGGCTGGCTCACCGGCACGATCATGAATTCCTGGATGTCCAGGCTGTTGTTCGCGTGCGCGCCGCCGTTGACGATGTTCATCATCGGCACCGGAAGCTGCATCGCGCCGGAGCCGCCGAAGTAGCGGTACAGCGGCAGGCCGGCTTCTTCAGCAGCGGCCTTCGCGACCGCCATCGAAACGGCGAGCATCGCGTTCGCGCCGAGGCGCGACTTGTTGTCGGTGCCGTCGAGTTCGAGCAGGGTCTTGTCGAGGAAAGCCTGTTCCGAGGCGTCGAGGCCCATGATGGCTTCGGAAATCTCGGTGTTGATGTGTTCGACCGCCTTCAGCACGCCCTTGCCGTTATAGCGGCCGGCTTCGTCGTCGCGCAGTTCGATGGCTTCGCGCGAACCGGTGGACGCACCCGACGGCACCGCGGCGCGGCCCATCGTGCCCGATTCGAGCAACACGTCGCATTCGACGGTCGGATTGCCTCGCGAATCGAGAATCTCGCGGCCGATGATATCTACGATAGCACTCATGGTTTCCTCAAGAAATGACGATGAATTCTGTCAGTCACAACGAAGCGCGCCGCGCGGTTTTACACTTCGATACACCCTTCGGCGCACGCTTCACTGGCTTCGCTCAGACCTTCCCGATGACCGCCGGGTTCAGTTCCGGCGCACAGAGCGGTCGTTCGGGACCGGCGTTGTCGGTCCATGTGACCCCTCGCGACACGGGCGCCGATGGTGACGCCCGCGTTGCACTACCTGTTGCTGCCGATGCTCAGTTGAAATCGTTCTCGAGAAACGCGCCGCTTTTCACGGCGCGATCGATCGTGATGAGCGTATTGAGCAGCGCTTCCATATGATGCAGCGGCACCGCGTTCGGGCCGTCCGACTTCGCGCACGCCGGGTCCGGATGCGTCTCCATGAAGAGACCGGCCACACCGGTTGCGACCGCCGCGCGCGCGAGCACCGGCACGAATTCGCGCTGGCCGCCCGAGCTCGTGCCCTGCCCGCCCGGCAACTGTACCGAATGGGTTGCATCGAACACGACCGGCGCGTTGGTTTCGCGCATGATCGCGAGCGAGCGCATGTCGGACACGAGATTGTTATAACCGAACGACACGCCGCGCTCGCATGCCATGAAGCGGTCTTCCGAGAGACCCGCTTCTCGCGCGGCGTCGCGCGCCTTGTCGATCACGTTTTTCATGTCGTGCGGCGCGAGAAACTGGCCCTTCTTGATGTTCACCGGCTTGCCCGAGCGCGCGCACGCGTGGATGAAGTCGGTCTGACGGCACAGGAACGCGGGCGTTTGCAGCACGTCGACGACCGACGCGACCGCTTCGATTTCCTCTTCCGTGTGCACGTCCGTGAGAACGGGCACGCCAAGCTGCTTCTTCACTTCACCGAGAATGCGCAGGCCTTCGTCCATGCCGGGGCCGCGAAACGACTTGCCGGAGCTGCGGTTCGCCTTGTCGAACGACGACTTGTAGATGAAGGGCACGCCGAGCTTCTGCGTGATTTCCTTCAGCCGCCCGGCGACGTCGATGGTCATTTGCTCCGACTCGACGACGCACGTGCCCGCGATCAGGAAGAACGGCTTGTCCAGACCGGCTTCGAAGTGACACAGCTTCATGCTTGCGCTCCCGCGGTGGCCGTAGCGCGCACCGGCGTCTTCGCGCCCGCGCCTTCGGCATGCGCGCGCGCCGCTTCGACGAACGCCTTGAAGAGCGGATGCCCGTCGCGCGGCGTCGAGGTGAACTCGGGGTGGAACTGCACGCCGACGAACCACGGGTGCAGCGACTGCGGCAACTCCATCATTTCGGGCAAATCCTCGCTCGGGGTACGGGCGCTGATGATAAGCCCGCCCGCCTCGAGCTGGGGCACGAAACGGTTATTGACTTCATAACGGTGACGATGACGCTCGTTCACATCGCTGCCGTAAATGCGCTCGGCCATCGTGCCGGGCTTGATCGGGCACTTCTGCGAGCCGAGACGCATCGTGCCGCCGAGATCCGACTCTTCGCTGCGCTTTTCGATGCGGCCCGCGCGGTCGTACCACTCGGTGATGAGCGCGACGACCGGATTGTTCGTGTCCTGATCGAACTCGGTGGAATTCGCATCGGCGAGGCCGGCGACGTCGCGTGCGAATTCGATCACCGCGAGCTGCATGCCGAGGCAGATGCCGAGATACGGCGTCTTCGATTCGCGCGCATAGCGGATCGCCTTGATCTTGCCTTCCGTGCCGCGACGGCCGAAACCGCCCGGCACGAGCACGGCGTCGAGATGCTTCAGCGCATCGGTGCCTTCGGCGTCGATCTGCTCGGAATCGATGTACTCGATGTTGACCTTCGTCGACGTATGAATGGCCGCATGACGCAGCGCTTCGATGAGCGACTTGTACGACTCCGTGAGCTCGACATACTTGCCGACCATGCCGATGGTCACTTCGCTCTTCGGGTTCTCGAGCTTTTGCACGAGGTCAGACCACATCGAGAGATCGGCGGGCGGCGGCGCGAGCTTCAGCTCTTCGCAGATGATGTCGTCGAGATGCTGGTCGTTGAGCATCTGCGGAATCTTGTAGATGCTGTCCGCGTCCCACACCGAGATCACGGCGTCTTCCGGCACGTTCGAGAACATCGAGATCTTCGAGCGCTCGTCGTCGGGAATCGGGCGGTCGGCGCGGCACAAGAGCACATTCGGATAGATACCGATTTCGCGCAGCTTCTGCACGCTGTGCTGCGTGGGCTTGGTCTTGAGTTCGCCCGCGGTCGCGATGAACGGCACCAGCGTCAGGTGCACGAAGCACGCGCTGTTGCGGCCCATGCGCAGGCTCATCTGACGCGCGGCTTCGAGGAACGGCAGCGATTCGATGTCGCCCACCGTGCCGCCGACTTCGACGATCGCCACGTCCGGCTGGCCGCACGTCGCCGCTGCGGCGCCGCGCTCCACGAAAGCCTGGATTTCGTTGGTGATGTGCGGAATGACCTGCACCGTCTTGCCGAGATACTCGCCGCGGCGTTCCTTGCGGATCACCGATTCGTAGATCTGGCCGGTGGTGAAGTTATTGGCCTTGCGCATCTTCGTACTGATGAAGCGCTCGTAATGGCCGAGGTCGAGGTCGGTCTCCGCGCCGTCTTCCGTCACGAACACTTCCCCGTGCTGAAACGGGCTCATCGTGCCGGGATCGACGTTGATGTAGGGATCGAGCTTGAGGAGAGTGACTTTGAGACCGCGCGATTCGAGGATCGCGGCGAGGGAGGCGGCGGCAATACCCTTGCCAAGGGACGAAACTACGCCGCCGGTGACGAATACATATTTGGTCATCGCTAGATGCTCGCGGGAAAAACGGATTATACCGTAAAGGCAGGTTCCCACGAAGCGCGAGCGTGACCGGAATTGACTACAAAACCGCGCATTTCGGCGTCATTTTTGCGGAACGCGCCGCCGGCGGTTCGTCAAGTCCCGCGCGTCGATTTACCCGGCTGCGTCACGCCGAAACGCGCATTGCCTCCAGCAGGCGCTGCACGGCGCGCGCGGTGTCGATCGGGCGTTCCATCGGAAAAAGATGGCTGCCCTCCATCCATTCGAAATAATCCCCGGCGATGCGCCGCGTCATGCCGAGTCCCACCTGGCGCACCTCGCGCGAGCGCGTCCCCGCGACGAAACCGACCGGCACCGGCGCACCGTGCGCGAGCCGCGCGCCGAGCGTGTGCGGCAGCGTGCGATAAATCAGATATTCGACGTGCCGGTCGAACGCGAGCGCACGCGCGCCATTCGCCTGAGTCTGCGGAATGCCGAAATCGACGTAATCGGACAGCATGCGCTCGTCCCAGCGCGCGAACGCGGGCTTCGCGAGGAAATGCCGCCAGGCCTCGTCGCGGCTCGCCCAGCGCGTGCGGCGTTTCTTGGTCGCGGCAGCGGGCGAAAGACGCTCGTCCAGCCCGGTCCATTGCGTCACGCGCAGAAGACCGCTTTTCCAGCCCGCGATCACCGGAGAATCGAGCATCACGACGCCCTTCACCCATTGCGGGCGCTTCAACGCCGCCATCATCGAGAGATAGCCGCCGAGCGAATGCCCGACGAGCCACACTTTCGGATGATCGCCGTCGGCCTCGCGGCGGTAGCGGCCCATGTCGTCGATGAGCTGATCGACGAGATACGGCCAGTCGCGCGTGACTGGAAAACGCGCGTCATGCCCGATGCGCTCGATGCTGCGAATATCGTAATCGTCGGAGAGCTCCGCGAACATCGTGCGATATGTCGACGCCGGAAAACCGTTCGCGTGCGAGAAATGGATGATGTCCTTCAAGCGGCTCCTTGGTTTTTTCTAGTGCTTCATCCAGTAGCGCGCGTGCGTGTCCCGATAGCGTTCGAGCACGATGTCCGAACCGATGTCGATGCGCGCGGCGCCGTCGTCGTCGCTGCGCGACAGCGCGATGCCGCGCAGCCCGTAGCGCGCGAACACGGTCGGATGCGGATGGTGAAAACGGTTGCGATAGCCTACCTGAAATATCGCCGCGAGCGGCCCGACGGAATCGAGGAAAGGCTCGGTGGACGAAGTGCGGCTGCCGTGGTGCGGCACGATCAGCACATCGGCGTGCAACGCGCCTGCCTCGCGCGCGATCAGCATGCGTTCGACGTCCGCTTCGATATCGGCCGCGAAGAGCGCCGCGCGCCCCGCCGCGCTCGTCGCCTTCAGCACGCACGACTGATGATTCGGCGTGCCGGCGAGCGGCCCCGGCTCGGGCCACAACACGCGAAACTCGACGCCGTCCCAGGTCCAGCGCTGCCCCGCCACGCAGCGCAGCGTATCGGCGCCGCGCGCGCGTGCGCCCGGCCAGAGTGCGTTTGTCGCGGGCAGCGACGCGAGCAGTTGACGCACGCCGATCGATTGCAGCACGGCCGGCGCGCCGCCCGCGTGATCCGAATCGGAATGGCTGATGACGAGCGCATCCAGGGTGCGCACGCCCGCCGCCTGCAGATACGGCACGGTGATGCGCTCACCCGCATGCGTCGATTCGGGGCCGGGACCGGCATCGAAAAGCAAGGCGTGCCGCGCGGTTTGAACGACGAGCGCCGAGCCTTGCCCGATATCGAGCGCGGTTACGCGAAACGCGCCTTCGGGCGCGGGATGCGACGCGGGCGCGAGCAAGGGCAGCCACGTCAGCGGCGCGGCGAAGCGCAGCGGCCAGCCGCGCGGCGCGAGCGCCCACGCGACGCCGACGCACGCCGCCACGAGTGCGAACGCATCCGGCCGCGGCAGCATCCACAGCGGCGCCGGCAGGGAATCGGCAAGGCGCGCAAGCACATCGATCAGCACGGAAAGCGCGGCATGCGCGGCGTGCAGCATCGGCGCGTCGAGCGGCGCGGGAAGCAGCAGGCCCGCGAGCGTGGCCGGCGTGACGAGCACGCTGATCCACGGAATCGCGAAGGCGTTTGCGAGCGGGCCCAGCAGCGGAATTTGCGAGAACCAGTAGACGGTGAGCGGCGCGAGCGCGATCGTCACCGCATATTGCACGCGCACGCTCGACGCGGCGTGAGCCCGCGCGCGCCGCCCCAATCGCGCGACGAACGCGAACGGCTTGCGCTTGCGTGACGGCTCCGGACGCTGCGGACGCTGCCCGACCTCGCTCGGATCGACGCGATCCCACTGATCGATGTCATCGCGGTCCTGCGCCGGCGCTTGCGATTCGACCCGCCCCGCCGCCGCGATCGCATGCAGGATCGCGGCCACCGCGCCGAACGACAGCCAGAATCCCGGCGACGTCACCGCCCACGGATCGGCGAGCAACACGCACGCGAGCGCCCACAGCAGCACGAGCGACGATGCGGGCCGCCGTCCGCACAGAAACGCGGCCCCGACGATCAGCAGCATGCAAAGCGTGCGCTGCGCGGGCACGTTGAATCCGGCGAGCGCCGCGTAGAACGCCGCGAACAGGGCCGCGCCCGCCGCCGCCACCTTTGGCGCGGCCACGAAGAGCGGCGCGCTCGCGCCTCGCCATCGCGCGCGCTTCCACACGAAGCCCGCGACGAACGCGGCCAGCCCCGCGACGAAGCCGATATGCAGGCCCGAGATGGCGACGAGATGGCTCGTGCCGGTCGCGCGCATGAGCGACCAGTCGGCGTCGCTGACGGCGTCCTGCGCGCCCACCGCGAGCGCGACGACGATCCCGCGATGCGGCGCGTCCCCAAGCACGTTTTCGATGCGTTCGCGCGCGCGGGCGCGCAGCCGGTCGATCGCCAGGCGCGGACCGCTGGCATCGGCAGGCAAGCGCCGCGGCGCGCGCGCCGCCGACACGGAACCCGTCGCGCGGATGCCGCGTTCGAGCAGCGTCGCTTCGCCGTCGCGCAGGCCGAAATTCGCGTTGGCGTGCGCGCGTTTCAGGCGCGCGACGAGCGTCCATCGCGACCCGGCCGGGAGCTTCGTGCGGTCCGCTTCCATCCACGTCAATCGCACGATGCGCGGGAAGTCATGCAAACGCGCGCCATTCGCCTCGACTTCGAAGAGAAAGCGCGTGCCGTCGGTCTGTTGCTCGGCCAGCCCGCGCACGAATCCCGTGAGTTCGATATCGCGTTGCTCGTATTCGACGGGCAAGTGCTCGCGCAGCGCGACGTCGGCGCGCGCGGCGGCATACGCGAAACCGGCCGCGCAGGCCGCGATCGCCAGGCTCGCGGTGCGCACGCGCGGCTTCATCGCACTCAATGCCAGCGCGATGGAAAACACCGCGCAGCATGCGAACCATGCAACGCCATCCGGCAAGCGAGCCTGCTGCTGCAACCCCCACACACCCAACGCAAAACCCAGCAGTATCGCCCGCACTTCTCCCTCGCCGTTTCGTGACCGCGAACGCATGCGCGCCGGAAGCGCTCCGGCGCAATTCAGCGTCGATCGAAACGATTATGACGAGGCAAGCGCAAGCCGTGGGAGCGCGGCGTGAGCGTTAGCCGTTGTGCCTAGGGAAAGCGCGTTTTCGTCGATGCCGCGCAGTTGCGCGAGCACTTTCGCGATCGCCGCGACCTGATCGGGCGAATTGCGCTGCTTGTAGCGCCAGGACGGCGCGATATCGGGCGCATCGGTTTCGAGCACGATCGAGCCGAGCGGAAGTTCGGCCGCGAGCCGCCGGATCTGCCGCGCGCGCTCGAAGGTGAGATTGCCGCCGAAGCCCAGATGCATGCCCTGCGCGATGAACGCCTCGGCCTGCTGAAAGCTGCCGTTGAACGCATGCGCGATACCGCGATGAATGCCGTGCACGCGCAGGCCCTTCAGCACCTTGTCCTGCGATTTGCGCACATGGCAGATCACCGGCAGATCGAATTCGCGAGCGAGCTTCAGTTGCGCGTCGTAGAAGAACTGCTGGCGCGCGTCGTCGAGCGTCGGCACGAAATAATCCAGCCCGATCTCGCCGATGCCGACGAACAGCGGATCGTCGAGACTCGCCTCGATTTCATCGCGCAAGATGCGCAGATCGTCTTCGTGCGCGCCCGGCGTGAAAAGTGGATGGATGCCGAGCGCATACGCGCCGCCCTCGATGCGATGCGCGAGCTTGCGCACCGTGCCGAAATTGCCGCGATCGACGCCCGGAATCACGATGCGCGCGACGCCCGCAGCGCGCGCCGCATCGGCGACGGCGTCGCGGTCGGCGTCGAACTCGCCGGCATCGAGATGACAGTGCGTATCGATCCACATGACGCCTCCCGCGAACAGAACGCCTTAGACCGGCACCGACGGCTCTTCGTGCAGTACGCCGTCGCGCAGGCGCATGATGCGGTCGCAGCGCGCGGCGAGATCCTGATCGTGCGTGACGATCACGAAGCTCGTCTCAAGCGTCTGTGACAGCTCCAGCATCAGGTTGAAGACAGTGTCCGCCGTGCCGCCGTCGAGATTGCCGGTCGGTTCGTCGGCGAGCACGCATGCCGGACGCGTGACGAGCGCGCGCGCAATCGCCACACGCTGACGCTCGCCGCCCGAGAGCGCGCCCGGCCGATGCTTCGCGCGGTGCCCGATGCCCACGCGCTCCAGCATGGTCTGGGCTTCCTTGCGCGCATCGTCCTCCGCCATGCGGCGGATGCGCAGCGGCATCGCGACATTGTCGAGCGCCGTGAATTCCGGCAACAGATGATGGAACTGGTACACGAAGCCAAGCGCGCGGTTGCGCAGTTCGTTGCGCTCCTTTTCCTTCAGTTCGGTGAACGGCTTGCCGAGCAGCGAGACGCGGCCGGCACTCGGCTCGTCGAGACCGCCGAGCACATGCAGTAGCGTGCTCTTGCCCGAACCCGACGCGCCGACGATCGCGAGCTTCTCGCCCTTCATCACGTCGAGCTGCGCGTTGTCGAGCACCTGCACGTTGAAGCCGCCCTGCACGAACGTCTTCGAGATCGCGGAGGCCTGCAAAACGATATTGGTTGCGGGAATCATGTCACTCATAGCGCAGCGCCTCCGCCGGACGAACCTTCGCGCCGCGCCAGCTCGGATAGAGCGTCGCGAGCGACGACAACACAAACGCGATGACGCCGATCTTGGCGACATCGCCCGGCACGAGCTCGGAGGGCAGCTCGCTGATGAAATACACCGAAGACGGCAGGAACTGCACGTTGAAGAGATGCTCGATCATCGGCACGAGCCACGGAATGCTCCACGCGATCAGACAGCCGAGCGTGACGCCCAACGCCGTGCCGATGAAGCCGATCGTCACGCCCTGCACCACGAAAATCTTCATGATCGAGCCGGGCTGCGCGCCGAGCGTGCGCAGGATGGCGATATCGGCCTGCTTGTCGGTGACGGTCATCACCAGCGACGACACCAGATTGAACGCCGCCACCGCGATGATCAGCGTGAGGATGATGAACATCATGCGCTTTTCGATCTGCACCGCGGAGAACCAGGTCTTGTTCTGCTGCGTCCAGTCGCGGATGTAAAGATCGCCCGACAGCGTGCGCGCGAGCTGGCGCGCGACTTCGGGCGCGCGCTGCATGTCTTTCAGGCGCAGACGCACGCCGGTCGGCGCGGGCAGGCGAAAGAGCGCTTGCGCGTCGCGGATTTCGATGAGCGCGAGCGTCGAATCGTATTCGTAGTGGCCCGACTCGAAGATGCCGACCACCGTGAACTGCTTCAGGCGCGGCATCATCCCGGCGGGCGTGATGGTGCCTTCGGGCGCGACGAGCGTGATCTTGTCGCCGTCCATCACGCCGAGATTGGCCGCGAGATCCTTGCCGAGCACGATGCCGAATTCGCCCGGCTTCAGATCCGTGAGCTTGCCCGCGCGCATTTCCTTCGCGATGTCCGACACTTGCGGTTCAAGCGTCGGTTCCACGCCGCGCAGCGCGACCCCGCTCACCGCGCCCTGGCGCGTGAGCAGCGCCTGCGCTTCGACATAGGGCGCCGCGCCGATCACTTCGGGATTCTTGCGCGCTTCCTGCGCGGTCAGTTGCCAGTTGGGCATGGAGCCGGTCGGCGAGAAGATTTCGACGTGCGCGAGCACCGAGAGCATCCGGTCGCGCACTTCCTTCTGGAAGCCGTTCATGACCGACAGCACGACGATCAGCGCGGCGACGCCGAGCGCGATGCCCGCCATCGACACGAGCGCGATGAACGAGATGAAGCCGTTGCCCGTGGTGCGTTTGCTGGCGCGCGTATAGCGCCAGCCTATCTGCCATTCGTACGGAAGTTTCAAGCGATTCCTTTCTGCTGCTGCCCAGCGTTATTGCGCCCCGATGGCGCAAATTTGCGAAAGTTTGCCATATGTGACGCGGATGGGACGGCAGCGTTCGTGAAAGCGCGCGGCTTTTCCACAGACGCAGCGGCTGAGCGCTTTGCCCTACAATGCCGAGCATCATGCCCGTTCACCACCTCCATCTCCTGCTGCCGTTCGCGCTGCCCTCGGCCGCGGACGCCGCCACCGCCCTGCACGGACTGGAGAGCGCGGCGCTCGACAAGCTGCTTGCCCGCGCCACGCTGGAAGAGCGCGTCATCGGCGAGGATTTTCAGCGCACGCTGCCGCACGAACGCTGGATCGCGCGCCGCTTCGACGCCGTCACGTCCACCGACCGGCGTTATGCCGACGACGCCCCGCTCGCCCCCTACATGCTGCTCGCCGACGGCGGCACGCCCGGCGATGCGCTGTGGGCCTGCATCGAGCCGGTGCACGTGCGCATTGCGCACGATCATCTGGTGCTGATCGACCCCGACACGCTCGGCGTGCATACCGAAGAAGCGCGCGCGCTGCTGCACACCGCGCGGCCCGTGATCGAAGAACTCGGCGTGCACCTGCAGGCGCCGACGCCGCTGCGCTGGTACGTGTCGGGCGAAGCGCTCGGCGCGCTCGCGGGCGCGTCGCCGTTGCGCGCGACGGGCCGCAACATCGAAATCTGGCTGCCGCACGAAGCCCGCACCGGCGAGCGCTCGCGCGCGTGGATGAAGCTGCAGAACGAAGTGCAGATGGCGTGGTTCGAGCATCCGCTGAATCTCGAGCGCGAATCGCGCGGACTGCCCGCGATCAACTCGATCTGGCTGCACGGACAAGGGCTGCTGCGGCCCGTCACGAGCCCCTTTGCGCACGTCATGTCCGACGCCGCCGCGACGCGCGGGCTCGCGATCGCGGCGGGCATCAAACCCGGCGCGCCGCCCGAATCGTTCGCGGCGCTCGCGGGCGGACTGACCGAGGGCAGCACGCTCGTCGAGCTGAATCCGTTTTCCGCGCCGTTCATCGAGCAGGACTGGGCGCGCTGGAACGCGTCGCTGAAGTCGCTCGAAACCGCGTGGTTCGCGCCCGCGCTGCAAGCGCTGACCGATGGCGCGCTCGGCCGCCTGAGCCTCACGCTGTGCGGCGACAGCGGCTCGGTCACGCTTTCCGTCACGCGCGCGGACTTGCGCAAGTTCTGGCGGCGCCGGCCGATCGCCGCACTCTTCATCGAATAAGGTTGCTCCCAGCATGACGCGAATCGTCACCCGCGCGCCCTCTCCCGCCGACGCCGAAGCGCTGATGCGCCACGGTCTGCATCCCGTCATCGCGCGCCTGTACGCGGCGCGCGGCGTGACTACGCCCGACGAAGTCGAAACCGAGTTCAAGCGCCTGCATGCGCCCGCCGCGCTGAAAGGCTGCGACGCCGCCGCCGTCGTGCTCGCCGAGGCGCTCGCCGCAGGCAAGCGCATGGTCGTGGTCGCCGATTACGACTGCGACGGCGCGACCGCCTGCGCCGTCGCCGTGCGCGGCTTGCGCATGTTCGGCGCGAGCGTCGATTATCTGGTGCCGAACCGCTTCGAATACGGCTACGGCCTGACGCCGGAAATCGTCGAACTGGCTGCGCGTTCGCCGCGCGGCGCGCCCGATCTGCTCGTCACGGTCGATAACGGCATCGCGAGCGTCGAGGGCGTCGCCACGGCGAACGCGCTCGGCATCGACGTGCTCGTCACCGATCACCACCTTCCCGGCGACGAATTGCCCGCCGCGCGCGCGATCGTCAATCCGAACCAGCCGGGCTGCGAATTTCCGAGCAAGTGCATCGCGGGCGTGGGCGTGATGTTCTATGTGCTGCTCGCGTTGCGCGCGGAATTGCGGCGCCGCGGCGCGTATGTCGACGGCACGCCGGAACCGCGCCTCGACGGACTGCTCGATCTCGTCGCGCTCGGCACGGTCGCCGACGTCGTCAAGCTCGATTGCAACAACCGCATTCTCGTCGCGCAAGGGTTGAAGCGCATTCGCTCCGGGCGCATGCAGCCGGGCATCGCGGCGCTCTTTCGCGCCGCCGGCCGCGATGCGCGCACGGCATCGGGCTTCGATCTCGGCTTCGCGCTCGGTCCGCGCCTGAACGCGGCGGGACGTCTGTCGGACATGTCGCTCGGCATCGAATGCCTGACCACCGACGACGTCGGCCGCGCCTGGGAACTCGCGCAACAGCTCGACGGCATGAACCGCGAACGCCGCGAGATCGAGGCCGGCATGCAGCAGCAGGCGCTCGCCGAACTGCAGACTTTCGATTGCGGCGAGCGCGCGACGCTCACGCTGTACGACGCGAGCTGGCATCAGGGCGTGATCGGCATCGTCGCGGGGCGGCTGAAGGAGCGGTTTCATCGGCCGTCGTTCACTTTCGCGCACGCCGACGAAAGCGGCGTGCTGTGCAAGGGCTCGGGCCGCTCGATTCCCGGCTTTCATCTGCGCGACGCGGTCGATCTCATCAGCAAGCGCGAACCCGGCCTCATCCACAAGTTCGGCGGTCACGCGATGGCCGCGGGCCTGACGCTCGCCACCGCCGACATTGCGCGCTTCACGCAGGCGTTCGAGACCGTCGGCCGCGAGTGGCTGACGGCGGAAACGCTCGCGCGCACCGTCGAAACCGACGGCGAACTCGAAGACGCGTACTTCACGCCGCAATTCGTCGAGATGCTCGACGCTGCGGTGTGGGGCCAGGGCTTTCCCGCGCCCACGTTCTCGGGCGAATTCGAAGTCGCGTCACAGGCGCTCGTGAAGGACAAGCATCTGAAACTGTCGCTCCTGCGCGGACGCCAGCGCTTCAACGCGATCTGGTTCAATCACGTCGATCCGCTGCCGCCGCGCGCGACGGTGGCGTACCGGCTGGTCAGCGATTCGTGGAATGGAGTGGCGCGGGTGCAGTTGATCGTGGAGCACGCGGCCTAACAGCCAGCTAAGCCAGCATCGGCGTCCATAGAACTTTCATTCCTCCCTGTTCGCTGCGTGCGCGCGCCTTCGGGCGAACTGCGCTTCGACTTCGTCATTGGACTGGCCGCGGCCCGCCCGCATCGATTCCCGCCCGGCTTCCACCTTGGCGCGCAGATACGCGTCGTATTCGCCCGCCTCACGTTGCCGCGTGATGAATTCGCGCATCAACTCGCGCAAGATCTGCGATGCAGGCCGATGCGACGCTTCAGCCGCCGCCATGAATTCCGCGCGCAACTCGGGCTCCAGCTTCATCGAAAAAACCGCTTCCTTCGCCATGACGTTTCTCTTCGCCGTTTTGTCATGACGAAGTATATACATTGTCATGACGCGAACGACACCCGGTGCTCAGTGTGCCCCACCGCGCCGGTCGGGAATACTCTGCCGTTCAGCTATAATTTCATCTTTTTACGAAGCCGAAGATCGACAATGGAAGCGGAACGTCTCAACGCGATCGAAAGCCTTCTGGCCGACCTGCGCCGCCGCGCGGGCGAGCTACGGGGGTATCTTTGACTACGATGCCAAGTCGGCGCGTCTAGTCGAAGTCAACAAGGAACTCGAAGACCCGAACGTCTGGAACGACTCGAAGAACGCGCAGGCGCTCGGTCGTGAAAAGAAGCTGCTCGACGGCGTCGTAAGCGCGCTCACCGCGCTCGACAACGACCTGCGCGACGCGAACGAGCTGTTCGAGATGGCGCGCGAGGAAGACGACGAAGACACGCTCGTCGCCAGCGAATCCGACGCCGATGCATTGCGTCTGCGCGTCGAAGACATGGAATTCCGCCGGATGTTCTCGAACCCGGCCGACCCGAATAGCTGCTTCATCGACATTCAGGCGGGCGCGGGCGGCACGGAGGCGTGCGACTGGGCGTCCATGCTGCTGCGCCAGTACTTGCGCTACTGCGAACGCAAGGGCTTCAAGACCGAAGTGCTGGAAGAGTCCGAAGGCGACGTCGCCGGCATCAAGAGCGCGACCATCAAGGTCGAAGGCGAATATGCCTATGGCTATCTGCGCACCGAAACCGGCATTCACCGGCTCGTGCGCAAGTCGCCGTTCGATTCGTCGGGCGGGCGCCATACGTCGTTCTCGTCGGTGTTCGTGTATCCGGAAATCGACGATTCGATCGAAATCGAGATCAATCCCGCCGATATCCGCACGGACACGTATCGCGCTTCGGGCGCGGGCGGCCAGCACATCAACAAGACCGACTCCGCCGTGCGTCTGACGCACGCGCCGACCGGCATCGTCGTGCAGTGCCAGAACGACCGCTCGCAGCACCGCAACCGCGCGGAAGCCATGCAGATGCTCAAGGCGCGTCTCTACGAGTTCGAGATGCGCAAGCGCCAGGCCGAACAGGACAAGCTCGAATCGAGCAAGACCGACGTGGGCTGGGGCCATCAGATCCGCTCTTACGTGCTCGATCAGAGCCGCGTGAAGGATCTGCGCACCAACGTGGAAATGAGCAACACGCGCGCCGTGCTCGACGGCGACCTCGACGACTTCATCAGCGCGAGTCTGAAACAGGGCGTCTGATCTCCCGCAGCGGCGTGGCCTTTCGGCCGCGCCGCATTCGTTTCACCCCGCCGCGCACTCTCCGTCTCACAAGCCAAGAATCATCATGACCGAACCGACTCAACCGGGCGCCGCTCCCGAACTGGAAGAGAACCAGATCATCGCCGAGCGCCGCGACAAACTGCGCGCGCTGCGCGAGCAAGGCGTCGCCTATCCGAACGACTTCCGCCCGACGCATCAGGCCGCCACGCTCCAGAGCGAGTACGCCGAGACCGACAAGGACGCGCTCGAAGCGAACCCCCTGCCCGTCGCGATCGCCGGCCGGATGATGCTCAAGCGCGTGATGGGCAAGGCGAGCTTCGCAACGGTTCAGGACGGCAGCGGCCAGATCCAGTTCTTCGTCACGCCCGCGGATGTCGGCGCGGAGACCTATGACGCGTTCAAGAAGTGGGACTTGGGCGACATCATCGCGGCGAAAGGCGTGCTCTTTCGCACGAACAAGGGCGAACTGTCGGTGCGCTGCACGGAATTGCGGCTGCTTTCGAAGGCGCTGCGCCCGCTGCCGGACAAGTTCCACGGCCTGGCCGATCAGGAAACGCGCTATCGCCAGCGCTATGTCGATCTGATCGTCACGCCGGAATCGCGCAAGACTTTCATGGCGCGCACCAAGGCCGTCACGTCGATCCGCAATTTCATGGCGAAATCGGACTTCATGGAAGTCGAAACGCCGATGCTGCATCCGATTCCCGGCGGCGCGGCGGCGAAGCCTTTCACCACGCATCACAACGCGCTCGACATGCAGATGTTCCTGCGCATCGCGCCGGAGCTGTATCTGAAGCGCCTGGTCGTCGGCGGCTTCGAGCGCGTGTTCGAGATCAACCGTAACTTCCGGAACGAAGGCGTGTCGCCGCGTCACAATCCGGAATTCACGATGATGGAGTTCTACGCCGCGTACACGGATTATCAGTGGCTGATGGACTTCACCGAATCGCTGATCCGCCAGGCCGCGATCGACGCGCTCGGCACCGCGACCATCACGTATCAGGGGCGCGAGCTCGATCTGTCCAGGCCGTTCCATCGTCTGACGATCAATCAGGCGATTCAGAAGTTCGCGCCGCAATACACCGACGCGCAGCTTTCCGACGCCGCCTTCCTGCGCACGGAACTGAAGAAATTCGGCGTCGATACGACGCAGCCGGCGTTCCTCAACGCCGGTCTCGGTTCGCTCCAGCTTGCGCTGTTCGAAGAGACGGCGGAATCGCAGTTGTGGGAGCCGACGTATATCGTCGATTACCCGATCGAAGTGTCGCCGCTCGCGCGCGCATCGGATTCGGTGCCGGGCATCACGGAGCGTTTCGAGCTGTTCATCACGGGCCGCGAGATCGCCAACGGCTTCTCGGAATTGAACGATCCGGAAGATCAGGCGGCGCGCTTCCAGAAACAGGTCGACCAGAAAGACGCCGGCGACGAAGAAGCGATGTATTTCGACGCCGACTACATTCGTGCGCTCGAATACGGCATGCCGCCGACGGGCGGTTGCGGCATCGGCATCGACCGTCTCGTGATGTTGCTGACCGACAGCCCGAGTATCCGCGACGTGATTCTGTTCCCGCATCTGCGCCGGGAAGACTGATTTCGGCTTCGGCTGCTTAGAAAGCGCGTCCTTCGGGGCGCGCTTTTTTTCGTCTGTGTTGTAACGGCTGGTAAAAGCTGCACGGCCGGCTGATGCCGCCCACCGCGACGCGCCGTGCCGATGCACCCTGGCACCGATTCTGCTTCAGCCCAGACACGCCATGTCCTCGAAATTGTTACAACCCGAAAAAGCGAAAAATCCGGGTCTCCCCCAGAATGGGTCGTAACGGCCGACATGGGTAGCGGCAGTTCGCCTCGACACGGAGGTTCGACAATGGATAACGGAACCAGCAAATTCGACACTTCGCCTGCTTCGGGCGGCGGCCAGCCGCAGCAGCGGCGCCTGCATCCGCTCATCGCCACGGCGGCGGGCGCGGTCATCGTCGCGAGCCTCGTGGCCACGGCCGCGATGACGGGGTTGTTCCCGAAGGCGTCGAGCAACGCCGCGCAGAACGCGCAAACGCAGGCCGCGCCGGTCGCGCAGCAGCCCGTGGCGAGCCCCGCCGCGCCGACGCCGGCGCAGCAGCAGGCGGCTCAACAGCAGGCGGAGCAACAGCAGGCTGCACAGCAACAAGCAGCGCAGCAACAAGCAGCGCAACAGGCCGCGGCCCAGCAGCAAGCGCAACAGGCTCCGGCGCAACCGCAGCCCGCGCAGCCATCGTATGCGCAGCAACCGCCGCAACATCGCGCGTACTGCTCGACCTGCGGCACCGTCGAAGCGATTTCCGCCGTCAAGCGTGAAGGTCACGGAACGGGTATCGGCGCGGTGGGCGGCGCTGTCGCGGGCGGTGTCGTCGGCAATCAGTTCGGCAGCGGCGGCGGCCGTACCGCGATGACCCTGCTCGGCGCGCTCGGCGGCGGTCTCGCGGGAAATTCCGTCGAAAAACATATTCGCAGCGAAACCGACTATTCGGTGCGCGTGCGGATGGAAAACGGCAAGACGCGCACTTTCACGTACAAGAACCCGCCGCCGTTCCAGCAAGGCGAGCGCGTGCATATCTCGAACGGCACGCTGGTCTCCGGCTAAGCGACGGACGACCGGCCACAAAAAAGGCGACGAGCCGTTGTGAACTGCACCCCAAAAGTTGGACACCCGTTCAACGATTTGGGGTGTTTTTTCATGAGCAAGTACAGCGCACGACTCAAGCGCAGAGTCGTTCAAGACTATTTATCAGGCGAGCGCGGCGGTTTCGGAGAGGTGGGGCGTCAACATGGCGTGGGCCGTGGCACGGTGCATAAATGGGTGGCGGCGTGGCGGGCGCATGGCGAGGCGGCGTTTAAGAAGAAGTACAGTTTCTACGACGGCCCATTCAAACTGAAGGTGCTGCAGTTCATGCACACCAAGGCTCTGTCGTGCCGAGAGACGGCCGCGATCTTCGATATCCGCAATCCGAGCGCGATTAATGTCTGGAAGCGCCGGTATGATTCGGGAGGTATGCAGGCCCTTGAGCCGCGCCCCCGAGGACGCTCCGTGAAGCAACCCAAGTCATCTGCGCCAGCTGTTTCGTCCAAACCCGACGAGGCCCGCACGAAGGAAGAGCTCCTGAAGGAGCTGAACTATCTGCGCATGGAGAATGCGTACCTAAAAAACTCGATGCCTTGATCCGCTCGGAAAGCCCTACAGCGCAGCGCAAAAAGCGCAAGTAGTGGCCGGGTTGAGGCATGAGTTTGCGCTCGACGGCCTGCTGAAAGTGGCCGGCCTGGCGCGCAGCACGTTCTACTACCAATGCAAGGCTTCACGCAAGGCGGACAAACACGCGCAGCTCAAGGCGCGTATTCGTTCTGTGTTCGAGCAGCACAAAGGGCGTTATGGCTATCGACGCATTACTCACGCAGTCCGGCATTTGGGCACGGTTGTGAATCACAAGACCGTCCAGCGGTTGATGCACCTCATGAAACTGAAGTCGCTGGTGCGCCCGAAGAAGTTTCAAGCCTTCCGCGGGACGGTGGGACGGGTTGCGCCGAACGTGCTGCAAAGACAGTTCGATGCCGCGGGGCCGAACCAGAAGTGGGTCACCGATATCACTGAATTCCGGGTGGGCGAGCGAAAGCTTTATCTATCGCCGGTGCTGGATCTGTATAACGGCGAGATCATCGCCTACGAGACGGCCACTCGTCCGGCATTCGCGATGGTCGCCAACATGATCAAAAAGGCATTCAGAAGGCTGGAAGTCGATGATCGCCCCTTGGTCCACTCGGATCAAGGCTGGCACTATCAGATGGGCGCTTACCAGGCGTTGCTCTCGCAACGAGCCCTGACGCAAAGCATGTCGCGCAAGGGCAACTGCCACGACAACGCCACCATGGAAAGCTTCTTCGGCACTTTGAAGTCGGAGTTCTTCTACCCCAACCGCTTCGAGAGCATCGAAGCCCTTCAGGCCGGAATCAGACGCTACATTCACTACTACAATCACCACCGCATCAAGCTGAAGCTGAAAGGGCTGAGTCCTGTGATGTACAGAACTCAGCCCTTAGCGGCCTAGCCCAAAACTGTCCAACTTTGCGGGGTCAGTTCATTGAGCTTGTCGCCTTTTTTTCGGGTGTGCAGGAAGCGCTAGTGCTCCCGCTGCGAACTTCGCGCCGGATTCGGCCGCCCGCGCACCGCCAGATAAGCCCACCAGATGTAACCCGAAAAGCCGTACAGCACGAACAGACAAAACAGCATGACCGGCGGATCGGACGACACCAGTACGAACGCCACCACGATCAGCAGCACGCCCGCGAACGGCACGCGATAGCGCACGTCGAGCGCCTTGCCGCTGTAGAACGGCGCGTTCGAGACCATCGTCACGCCGGCGTAGATCGTCAGCGCGAACGCGACCCACGGCAGCCACACGAGCTTGAGCGGCACGCGGTTGTCGGTCGCGAGCCACACGAAGCCCGCGATCAGCGCCGCCGCGGCCGGCGACGGCAAGCCCTGGAAATAGCGCTTGTCCACCACGCCGACGTTCGTGTTGAAGCGCGCGAGCCGCAGCGCCGCGCCCGAGCAGTAGACGAACGCCGCAAGCCAGCCCCAGCGCCCCAGGTCCTTCAGCACCCATTCGTACATCACGAGCGCGGGCGCGACGCCGAACGACACCATGTCCGACAGGCTGTCGAACTGCTCGCCGAATGCGCTCTGCGTGTGCGTCATGCGTGCGACGCGGCCGTCCATGCCATCGAGTACCATCGCGACGAAAATGGCGATCGCCGCGATCTCGAAGCGCACGTTCATCGCTTGAACGACGGCGAAAAAGCCGCAGAAGAGCGCGGCCGTGGTGAACGCATTCGGCAACAGATAGATGCCGCGCTTTTTCAGAAACTGCTGCCGCTTCGCGCGCCGCGTCTCGACGACGCTCACGTCCTGCGCGGCCTTGTTACGGCGAAACGCGCGCGGCGATGCGCCGTTCACGCGGTTACGGCGCGGTTTGAATGCCGCCATCGAATCCTCCGCGTTATTCCGCGAATTCGGCCAGAATCGTCGACGACGCCGAAACCTTCTCGCCGATCGACACACGCGGGCGGCTTCCAACCGGCAGATACACGTCGACGCGCGAGCCGAAACGGATGAAGCCGTAGCGCTGACCGCGCGTGAGCGGCTCGCCCACATGCACGTAGCAGAGAATGCGGCGCGCGATGAGGCCAGCGATCTGCACGGACGTCACGGTCTGCCCGCCCGCCGTCTGCAGCACCACGGCGTTGCGCTCGTTTTCGGTAGACGCTTTATCGACGGCCGCGTTCAGATACGCGCCCGGAAAGTACTGCACCTTCGTAATCGCGCCGTCCACCGGCGAGCGCTGCGAGTGCACGTTGAACACGTTCATGAACACGCTGATCTTGAGCGCCTCGCGGCCCACGTACGGATCGTGCGCGGTTTCGACCGCGACGATGCGCCCGTCGGCGGGACACAGCACCGCGTTGGGCTGCGCCGGAATCGGGCGCGGCGGATCGCGGAAGAACTGGACGACGAAAATCACGATCAGCCAGAAGATCCAGGCGAAGCCAAAACCGCCCATCGCCTGCACGAGGACGGCCACGACTGCCGCGATGGCGATGAACGGCCAGCCTTCGCGGGCAATGATCGGATGAGGATAGTTCATGAACGAGTTCTGTGTTTTAGGAGGGTAGCCCCCCTTCTTCGCAGAAGGAGAGCCCCCTAAGAACCGTACGTGCGAGTTTCCCCGCATACGGCTCCAATCTACGTACAAAGCCCAGTTTTATGACCGGGCCGGCTTAGTTAGCGCAATTTTACCTACATGCACTTGTCGGTGGCAGTCGGGATGCAATAGCACTCGATTGAAGAGGCCGTCGGAACCACCATGCATCCGGTATTCCAGATGATGATCGTGCCAACCGGTCTCTCGTGTCAGAGCACCGCCGCAGTGCGCACACAGCCCGCCTTGCGATAGGTATAGCGAAACCCATTGCTTGCGATGACGCATTGATACTTCCATGCGCGCCTGTCGCAATTGTTCGCCATACTGCTCCCAACCAAGATCAAAAGGATTGAAGTCGCCTTTGATCTTGCGATGCCGCCTGATCGATGTACCGCGAAGCTGGTACAACTCGGTCAAGCCGTTACTGCCATCGTCTCGAACTACAGGAACAGCAAAAATCCAGTGTCGAGTGCCATCGGAATGAAAGTATTTCTTCCTCACCCATTCAGCACCCTTGTTTGGATGTCGCCGTTTTGACCACCACCAAAGTCTTCGGAAGATCAGAGACTCCATGCGGCTGTATGCCTGCTTAGCTACGACGGGGCTGTGATATTGCGCCCAACCCCGTAGCATCGGATTCAGCAATCGGATTAAATCCTCGTGCTTCACCGTCTTGTTACCACTGATCGTTTCCGACACCTTGCGATAGAACGTCTGCACGTTCTTCTTGCTCGGCTTGATGAGCAGCTTTCCCGAGTACTTCCGGAAATTCCACCCAAGGAAATCGAAGCCTTCGTCAATGTGAGTGATCCGCGTTTTTGTCTCGGACAGTTGCAAGCCCCGAACAGCAAGGAATGCTTCCACCCAAGGCCTGACCTCGTTTTCCAGAATCTCTTTCGAGTCGCCGGTGATCACGAAGTCATCCGCGTATCGCACCACATTCACTTTCAGCTTCTTGGCTTTCGCGATTCCCAACGTCGCACCGAGGTGCCCAATCAGTTCACGCTCCAGCCCGTTCAGCGTCACATTTGCCAGCGTCGGGGAGATGATGCCCCCCTGCGGCGTACCGGCCTCGGTCGCCTGTAGCTGCCCCTTGTAAATCAGGCCAGCCTTCAACCACTTCCGGAGGATCTCCTTGTCCATCGGGACATGGCTTTCTAACCAGTCGTGGTTGATCCAGTCAAAGCAGCCTTTGATATCCGCTTCCAGCACCCATCGGGCCGAGCCCTTTTGGGACATTGCGACGAATATCTGCGACATGGCATCGGCTGTCGAGCGATTGAGTCTGAACCCATAAGAGTTCGGATCACTCGTCGATTCCGACACCGGCTCCAAGGCCAGCAGATACAGGGCTTGCATCGCCCTGTCCCGCATGGTCGGAATGCCCAAAGGGCGCTCCTTTCCATTGGCCTTGGGGATAAAGACTCTCCGTAATGGCAAAGGCTTGTACCCACGCCGCTTCAACCTGCCGATAGCTTCCCACCGGCTCTCAGGCGAATCCCACAGTTCGCGATCGACTCCGGCCGTTCGCGCACCTTGATTCTGCGTAACACGTCGTACCGCGTACAGCTTTGCGGACAACGTGCGGGTCAGCATCCGTTGCAAGGCTTTCACCCTGCGCCAGTCGCCTTCCCGCGTCGCCTTCGCAATTCGTATCTGCATCCCTCTCACGTTCCGTTCGACGCGACGCCAATCTACGGCGTGCCAGTTGTCAGGCACGTGGGAAAGCGCAGATCCATCCTTCCGGACAGATACTTTCATGCTGCTCTCCTACCTTGGGTTGATCATTCCCACAGCAGAAGGCGCATCTTCCCCAGCGGGATAGACACACCCCGCTGGGGAACAACAGTTGAACAAATACGGGCGCATGCGCCCATATGTCATCCATGTACTACGCACGAACGCGAGCGCTCGTGTCTCACCAAGTCACAAGGTCTGTCAGCCATCTTGCGACGGTAGACCAGACGGAAGTCTGCCCGCTTTCGCGTGGGATGATGTCTCAATCCCTATCCGGACCATTACAGCCCGTCATTCGCTTTTTCCGTCATCCTCTACCCGCATCGTCAACAGCGTTCCTTGCGGGCCGCCTGCCAGCCCAACTGCACTGGCAACGATACGGGCTTACCGTGTTCCCGGCCTGCCACATGACTGACGTAGGTTCTGCCTTTCCCCCGGCGGCCCTAAGACGACGTAACCCGAATTTCAAGCGAGTTATCCGACCGCACACCGTTTTGGTTAATGCCTATCAGCAGCTTTGGCATCGTCCCACTTACGAGGTTTATCATCAGTTCACTTCCGTTAACCGTATCAGCCAGCCTAGCGCCTCAACCCCCTTGCTGCTAGGAGTCTCTGAATACCTGTTTCACAACAGGCAGTCACCCAAACTTCGGGGGCTACATTGTCAGAGAAGCTTCACACCCCACCGTTGCCAGTGACGCATGTCCTCCTAGGCTACTGCTGGTCGTACAGCAGGTTCTCTACCTCATAGGGGGGCTAACCCCGTGAGATTGAACAATGACAAACCGAGCTTGCGCTCGACCTACCCTGAAATCACATACTCCAATCCGCTTTGTTAGCGGAGTTGAAGCCGCTAACTGGGCGGAACCTGACGGTAATCAGGTCAATGCGATTACGCGCAAGGGTCCGAAGACTCCGGTGCGTCTAAAGCTACGATTCCAAGCCAAACCGCACTCGGTTTCGTTTGCTACACAAGGGGTGGCCCAAGGTGCCACCAATGGGACGGCTTGCGCCGTCCAGTCGATGCGACTCACGTCGCACTAAAAACCGTAGGATAGCAAAAGCCGCCCGGCGCACAGGGCAACCGGGCGGCTTTTCTACAAGCAAGAAGCGTGACGCGAGTCGAAAAGATGCAGCTTAGTTCTTCGACTGATCGACCAGCTTGTTCTTTGCGATCCACGGCATCATCGCGCGCAGCTTCTCGCCGACCTGCTCGATCTGATGCTCCGAGGTCAGACGGCGGCGCGATTGCAGCGTCGGCGCGCCGGCGCGGTTCTCGATGATGAAGCTCTTCGCGTATTCGCCGGTCTGGATGTCCTTCAGCACGGCCTTCATCGCCTTCTTCGTCTCTTCCGTGACGATGCGCGGACCCGTCACGTATTCGCCGTACTCGGCGTTGTTCGAGATCGAGTAGTTCATGTTGGCGATGCCGCCTTCATAGATCAGGTCGACGATCAGCTTCAGTTCGTGCAGGCACTCGAAGTACGCCATTTCCGGCGCGTAGCCCGCTTCCACCAGCGTTTCGAAGCCGGCCTTGATCAGATCGACCGTACCGCCGCACAGCACGGCTTGTTCGCCGAACAGATCGGTTTCGGTTTCTTCACGGAAGTTCGTTTCGATGATGCCCGCGCGGCCGCCGCCGTTCGCCACGGCGTACGACAGCGCCACATCGCGCGCCGAGCCGGACTTGTCTTGCGCCACGGCGACCAGGTGCGGCACGCCGCCACCGTTCTGGTACGTGTTGCGCACGGTGTGGCCCGGTGCCTTCGGCGCGATCATGATGACGTCCAGATCCGCGCGCGGGATCACCTGGCCGTAGTGCACGTTGAAGCCGTGCGCGAACGCGAGCGCCGCGCCTTGCTTGGCGTTGTCGTGCACTTCGTTCTTGTAGACCTCGGCGATCTGCTCGTCGGGCAGCAGCATCATGACCACATCCGCGCCCTTCACGGCTTCGGCGACTTCCTTCACCTTGAGGCCCGCGTTCTCGGCCTTGCTCCACGATGCGCCGCCCTTACGCAGGCCGACCGTCACGTTCACGCCGCTTTCCTTCAGGTTGAGCGCGTGCGCATGGCCTTGCGAGCCATAACCGATGATGGTGACTTGCTTGCCCTTGATGAGGGAGAGGTCGGCGTCCTTGTCGTAGAAAACTTTCATGGTGGTTCCTTGAGTCCTGGAAAATGGTTGCGCTACGTGCTGCAAATGAATGGGTGAGGCGCCTTCAAACCTTGAGAATCCGCTCGCCCCGGCCGATGCCGGAACTGCCCGTGCGAACCGTTTCGAGGATCGCCGTGGCGTCGAGCGCCTGGATGAACGCGTCGAGCTTGTCGGACGCGCCCGTCAGTTCCATCGTGTAGGTCTTCTCGGTCACGTCGATGATGCGGCCGCGGAAGATATCCGCCATGCGCTTCATTTCTTCGCGTTCCTTGCCGACCGCCCGGACCTTGATGAGCATCAGCTCGCGCTCGATGTGGGCGCCCTCTGTCAGGTCGACCACTTTCACCACCTCGATCAGGCGGTTCAGGTGCTTCGTGATCTGTTCGATCACGTCGTCCGAGCCAATGGAGACGATGGTCAGCCGCGACAGCGAACTGTCTTCGGTCGGCGCCACCGTCAGCGTTTCGATGTTATAGCCGCGTGCCGAAAACAATCCGACGACGCGCGATAACGCGCCCGGCTCGTTTTCCAGCAGAACGGAGATGATGTGTTTCATGTTCGTGTTTCCCGATGTGTGTCCAGATTGGCGCTTGTCCGAAAAACCCGCGCGCGGCACATGTCCTTTGTGAAGACAGGCGCGCGCGAGCCTCGCGAATCAAACCCGCGTTAGAGATCCTCAGACCCGAGCAGCATTTCCGTGATGCCCTTACCGGCTTGCACCATCGGGAATACGTTTTCGGTCGGATCGGTCTGGAAGTCGAGAAATACAGTGCGATCTTTCAAACGCAGCGCTTCCTTGAGCGCCGGTTCGACGTCCGCGGTTTTTTCGACACGAATGCCAACGTGGCCATACGCCTCGGCCAGCTTCACGAAGTCCGGCAGCGCGTCCATGTACGAACTGGAATAGCGCTTCTTGTACTCGATCTGCTGCCACTGGCGCACCATGCCCAGATAGCGGTTGTTCAGCGAGATGATCTTGACGGGCGTGTTGTACTGCTTGCACGTCGAGAGCTCCTGAATGCACATCTGGATGGAGCCTTCGCCGGTGATGCAGACCACTTCGTCGTCCGGATAGGCCATCTTCACGCCCATCGCGGCGGGCAGGCCGAAGCCCATCGTGCCGAGGCCGCCCGAATTGATCCAGCGGCGCGGCTTGTTGAACGGATAGAACTGCGCCGCCCACATCTGATGCTGGCCGACGTCCGAGCACACGAACGCGTTGCCGTCGGTCAATTCCCAGAGCTTTTCGACCACATACTGCGGCTTGATGATCTCGCTCTTGCGGTCGAACGCCAGGCAGTCCTTCGAGCGCCAGCCTTCGATATCGTCCCACCAGGTCTTGAGCGCCGCCGTATCCGGGCCGTGCTCCGCGTGCTGAAGCTGCTCGATGAGTTCCTTCAGCACTTCCTTCACGTCGCCGACGATTGGAATATCGACCTTCACGCGCTTGGAAATGGACGACGGATCGACGTCGATATGAATGATCTTGCGCGGCGACGACGCGAAGTGCTTCGGATCGCCGATCACGCGGTCGTCGAAGCGCGCGCCGATGGCGATCAGCACGTCGCAGTTCTGCATCGCCATGTTGGCTTCGTACGTGCCATGCATGCCGAGCATGCCGAGGAACTTCTTGTCCGACGCGCGGTAGCCGCCGAGGCCCATCAGCGTGTTGGTGACGGGATAGCCGAGCAGATCGGCGAACTGGTTCAGCTCGCGCGACGCGTCCGCCAGAATGATGCCGCCGCCGGTGTAGATGTACGGGCGCTTCGCCGACAAGAGCAGTTGCACCGCCTTGCGGATCTGGCCCGAATGGCCTTTCGTGACCGGATTGTACGAACGCAGCGACACGCTCTTGATCGGCTCGTACTTGCACGGCGCCTTCGACACGTCCTTCGGAATGTCGATCAGCACCGGACCCGGACGGCCCGTGCGCGCGATGTAGAACGCCTTCTTGACGGTCGCGGCGAGGTCGCGCACGTCCTTCACGAGGAAGTTGTGCTTCACGCAAGGACGCGTGATGCCGACGGTGTCGCACTCCTGGAACGCATCGAGGCCGATGGCCGCGGTGGGCACCTGGCCGCTGATGACGACGAGCGGAATCGAATCCATGTAGGCCGTGGCGATGCCGGTGACGGCATTGGTGACGCCCGGGCCCGAAGTCACGAGACACACGCCTACTTTGCCGGTCGAGCGCGAATACGCGTCGGCGGCGTGCACGGCGGCCTGCTCGTGGCGCACGAGAATGTGCTGAATCTGGTCCTGCTTGTAGAGCTCGTCGTAGATGTAGAGTACCGAGCCGCCGGGATAGCCCCAGATGAATTCGACGTCTTCATCCGCGAGCGCGCGCATGAGCACGGTCCCGCCGATGGAATCGGCTTCGTGAGGAGGAGTGGTATCCGACGTGGAGAATTCCGCGCTAGGCATGTTCATTCATCACCTTTCGAATTTTCGGCAAAAAATTGATCGGGTGCTCTCTGCCGGGCTTGTGGCTCGGGTTCAAGCGGCGCGTCTTGAATTGACAGGCGTGCTTCTTGGGCTCGCCTCAAAGCAGACATTTCACTGGATGATGCGAGTCAGAAAATGTAACAGCGCGCCGCGCGACGGGTCAAGCAAAAACTTTGCGAACCGTCCGATAGCGGCTTTTGGCAACGGTCCGCGCCCGAAAGCGCCGTGCAAGCTCAAGCTGTCGAAGTGGTATGCAATCGCCCGGCCGAACACCGGAAGTGGCAACAAAATCGCTCATTTGCTCCCGCTGCCGCGAAACTTTGCTAGGATTCGCAGGTTTTCCTCGAACTCCACGATTCCCTTTTTCGACGCAACTACGGACGCAAATTCGTTGCGCCGGCCCCCAACGGATGGCATCAGACAAGGAACTCGCCGACTTTCTGGCGGGCGTCGAAAGACGCGCGTTCAAGCAGACCGTGTATACCGTTCGCGACGACGACGCGGCGCTCGACATCGTGCAGGACGCGATGATCAAGCTGGCGGAAAAATACGGCGACCGTCCCGCGAGCGAGCTTCCGCTTTTATTCCAGCGTATCCTTCAGAACGCGACGCACGATTATTTCCGTCGCCAGAAGGTGCGCAACACCTGGGTCAGCCTCTTCTCGTCCTTCGGCAACGCGGACGACGACGAATTCGACCCGCTCGAAACCTTCGAATCCGAAGACGGCGCGGCCGGCAGCGAGAGCAGCGAGAACAAGCTGGAGCGCGAACAGGTGCTGAACCTGATCGATGCCGAAATCCAGAAACTGCCCGCGCGTCAACGGGAAGCGTTTCTCATGCGTTACTGGGAGGATATGGATGTCGCCGAGACGGCCGCTGCGATGGGGTGCTCCGAGGGCAGCGTGAAGACACATTGTTCACGCGCCACGCACACACTCGCGCAAGCCCTGAAAGCAAAAGGGATCACGCTATGAGTTCCGCACTTGAAACGAAAGAAAACGAGTTCGCGCTGAAAGTCGTGCGCGCGCTCGACGAAAATACGTCGAACATGCCGGCTGCCGCCGTGGACCGGCTGCGCGAAGCGCGCCGCGCCGCGATCGCGCGCAAGAAGCCGGAAAAGGCAGCCGTCGCGATGAGCGCGCCCGCCTTCACGCCGGCGTTCGCTGGTGCGGGCGCCGAAATGGGCTCGACCCTCACCACGGGCGATTCCGGCGACGGCCATCGTCCGAAGGGCTGGCTCGCGCGGCTTGGCGGCCTCGGTCTCGCGTGGCCGCTCGCGGCGCTCGTCATCGGGCTGGCGGGCATCGCCTATTGGGAAGATCAGGAGCGCCGCGCCGAACTCGCCGACATCGACGCGGCCATGATGAGCGACAGCCTGCCGATCGACGCCTATCTCGACCACGGTTTCAACGCGTATCTGACGCGCAATCACTAAGTCATCGTTCGGACTGAACACAGCGGGGGAATTTTCGGGTGAGTTACAAGCGCGGTCTCGCGATTGTCTTTGGTTGCGCGATTGCGGGCATGGTTGCGTTCGCCGCGACTTATCCGCGCTTCTACGCCACTGCCGCCGCCCCGCCGTCGTCGGTCGCCACGCCGGCCGCCGGCGGCTCGGGCGCTCACGCCGACACGAATCTTTCGCCGCTTTCCGCACTCTCGTCCGAAGGGCCGCTGTCCTGGAGCCATCTGACCGAGGCGCAGCATCTCGCGCTCGCGCCCTTCGTCGCGCAGTGGGATTCTTTTTCCGACGAGCGCAAGCAGAAGTGGCTCAAGATCGCGTCGCGCTTTCACCGGATGTCGCCCGAGGCGCAGAAGCATCTGCATCAGCGCATGGAAGAATGGGTGCGGCTCACGCCCGATGAGCGCAAGGTCGCGCGCGAGAACTATCAGGTTTCCAAAGCGGTGCCGCTGGAAAAGCGCGAGAAAGCCTGGGATGCGTATCAGAAGCTCTCCGAAGAGCAGAAAAAGAAGCTCGCCGCGAGCGAGCGCACGCGCCGTCCTACCGTCGTTTCCGCGCCGCCCACGGGCAAGACCGAAGTGAAGGACATCAACCGCCTCGTCGCGGCGCGTGAGCAGGGTCACGCCTCCGGACATGCGGAAGCCGGTTCCGCCACGGCGCCCGGCACGGCCGCGCCCGCCTCCGGCGCACCGATGCAGCCTGCCATTCCGAACGCCGCGAGCATCGTGCCGGCCACGCCGATCCCCGTGTCGCCGCAGCAGGCGCCTTCGATGTACAACGGCTCGTGAGCGCCCAGCCCGAAGCGGCCGCGGCCTCCGTCACGCCGATGCGCGCGCCCACGCTGCGCCGCCGCCTCGCGACGATGCTCTACGAAGGCGTTATCCTGTTCGGCGTCGTGTTCATCGCCGGATATCTTTTCAGCACGCTCACGCAGCAACGCAACGGCCTCACGCACCACAACTGGCTGATGTCGTGGATCGGCCTCGTGCTCGCCGCGTACTTCGTGTATTTCTGGACTCACGGCGGCCAGACCCTGCCGATGAAAACCTGGCGCCTGAAGGTCGTCGATACGCACGGCCAGCCCGTCAAGGCCGGACGCGCGCTCGCGCGGTACGCGCTCGCATGGCTCTGGTTCCTGCCGCCGCTCGCGCTGCATCCGCTGCTTTCCCTCACCGTGCCGCAGACGTTCGCCGTGTTTGCGGCGTGGGTCGTGCTGTGGGCGGCGGCCGTGCGGCTCGATCCCGCGCGCCAGTTCCTGCATGACCGCCTCGCCGGCACGCGCATCGTCGCGACTCAAGCTGTCGTCAAGTAATAAGAACTTCTCGTGACTGTCACGGCTCGGTCACGGCCGCACGGTGCAATGCGCATACCGAAACCCGATGCGCGTGCCAATGGCCTTCACTTCGTCAGTTCACCCGGCATTCGACCCGCCCGGTCCGTTCGCACTGCGATCCGAGTCCACTGAATCGCCCAAGGCGGTGTCGCCAGACACGCCGAGCCTCCACGATGACGAACACGGCGATGCCGGCGACGCGCCGCACCGCTACCGCACCATCTGGCTCTCCGACATTCACCTCGGCTCGGGCGGCTGCCAAGCGCCGTATCTGCTCGACTTCCTGCGGTATCACGAGTCGGAGTATCTGTATCTCGTCGGCGACATCATCGACGGATGGCAGCTTCGCAAAGGCTGGTTCTGGCCGCAGGCGCACAACGACGTCGTGCAGAAGATCCTGCGCAAGGCGCGCAAGGGCACGCAGGTCGTCTACATTCCCGGCAATCACGACGAAGCCGCGCGCCAGTTCTGCGATCTCGCGTTCGGCGACATCCACGTGCGCGGCGAAGCGTTCCACACGACGCTCGCGGGCAAGCGCCTGTGGATCGTGCACGGCGATCTCTTCGACGGCGTGATCCAGCACGCGAAATGGCTCGCCTATCTCGGCGACACCGCCTACACGATGATCCTGCTGCTCAACCGCTGGTTCAATCGCGTGCGCACGAAATTCGGCTTCAACTACTGGTCGCTCTCGCAGTACCTCAAGCATCAGGTCAAGAACGCGGTGAACTTCATCTCGCAGTTCGAAAAGGTGATGACCGACGAGGCGCGCCGCCGCGGCTGCGACGGCGTCGTGTGCGGCCACATCCACAAGGCCGAGATCCGCGAAATCGACGGCACGCTCTACTGCAACGACGGCGACTGGGTCGAGAGCCTCTCCGCGCTCGTCGAGACCTACGACGGCGAACTGAAGATCGTCTACTGGACCGTGATGCGCGCGCAACAGGCAGGCGAAGCACGCACGACACGCGCTCGCGCCACCGTCTGAACGCCGCCGCATCGAGCCATTACACGTCACACCAACCTGGGCCATTCGATGAAGATCATGATCGTTACCGACGCGTGGGAGCCGCAGGTCAACGGCGTCGTGCGCACGCTCACGCAGACGACGAAGGAGTTGTGCGCGCTGGGCCATCGCGTGGAATTGCTCACGCCGCTCGAATTCAGGACGATCCCCTGCCCGACTTATCCCGAGATCCGCCTTTCGCTGCTGCCGGGCCGGCGCGTCGCCGCGCGCATCGACGCATTCGCGCCGGATGCGCTGCACATCGCCACCGAAGGCCCGCTCGGGCTCGCCGCGCGCGCTTATGCGCTGCGCCACAAGCTGCCGTTCACGACCGCGTATCACACGCGCTTTCCGGAGTACGTGAAGGCGCGCTTCGGCATTCCGCTCGCGATGACCTACCGCTTCCTGCACTGGTTTCACAAGGACTCGCAGGCGGTGATGGCGCCGACGCCCGTCGTCAAGAGCGATCTCGAACAGTACGGCTTCACCAACGTCGTGCTGTGGACGCGCGGCGTCGATCTCGACATCTTTCATCCGATGGAGTCGAAGGTGCTCAATACCGCGCGGCCGATCTTTCTGTACGTCGGGCGGGTCGCGGTCGAGAAGAACGTCGAGGCGTTCCTGAAGCTCGATCTGCCCGGCTCGAAGTGGGTCGCGGGCGAAGGCCCCGCCCTCGCCGAGCTGAAATCGCGCTACACGAACGCGAACTATCTGGGCGTGCTGTCGCAGCCCGAGCTTGCGAAGGTCTACGCGGCGGCGGATGTCTTCGTGTTCCCGAGCAGGACCGACACCTTCGGCCTCGTGCTGCTCGAAGCGATGGCCTGCGGCACGCCGGTCGCGGCGTATCCGGTGACCGGCCCGATCGACGTGCTCGGCGAAAACGGCCCCGGCGCGCTCCACGACGACCTGCGCGAAGCCTGCCTGGAGGCGCTGAAGATCGAACGCGCCGATGCCCGCGCATGGGCCGAGCGCTTCTCGTGGCGCGCGGCGTCGGAGCAGTTCGCCTCGCATCTGCGGCAGTGCGGGCCGCGCGCGGCGAGTCAGGACCGGGCCGCCGCATGACGCAACGCGCCGTGGCGCGGAAGCGTGCGCGAGAGAGCGATCCCTTCGACGACGATATCGAAGACACCGACGAAACCGACGGCAGGCCCGCGCCGGCCAGCGAGCCGCTCGGCCCCGACGACTTGCCCTTCAATCCGTACAAGGGCAACCGCGGCTTCACGCGCGCCTGGCACGCGATGAAGAACTCGCTCTACGGCTTTCGCGTCGCGATTCGCGAGGAAAGCGCGTTTCGCCAGGAACTGACGCTCGCCGCGATTCTGCTGCCGGTCAGCCTCTTCGTGCCGGTCGCGCCGGTGGAACGCGCCGCGCTGATCGCGTCGGTGCTGCTCGTGCTGATCGTCGAGCTGCTCAATTCGAGCGTCGAGGCGGCCATCGACCGCATCTCGCTCGAACGACATGAATTGTCGAAGCGGGCCAAGGATTTCGGCAGCGCCGCGGTCATGGTCGCGCTGGGCGTTTGCGTCATCACCTGGGGCCTGATTCTCTGGCCGCTTGCATCCCCGTGGCTCGCGCGTATCTTATAAAGGAGAGCACCATCGCGTAGAGCCCGCATGGGTGCAGCCGAACGACCGGTTTATAATCGTCCGACATTCTCAAAAATAGCAACGGAAGCGGCCGTGCGAACGCTCATCCCGAGCCGCCGCGGCCCGATGCCAAGGTCGGACGACATGGAAGCCAAACCACCCCGCCGCACCCGCGAACGCATACTCGAACTGTCGCTGAAGTTGTTCAACGATATCGGCGAGCCGAACGTCACCACGACGACGATCGCCGAGGAGATGGAAATCAGTCCAGGCAACCTGTACTACCATTTCCGCAACAAAGACGACATCATCAACAGCATCTTCGCGCAGTTCGAGCAGCAGATTCAGAAGCGCCTGCGCTTTCCGGACGACCACCGCCCGACGATCGACGAAATGTGGTCGTACCTGCAGTACATGGCGGATTTCCTCTGGACGTACCGCTTTCTCTATCGCGACCTGAACGATCTGCTCGCGCGCAACCGCACGCTCGAAACGCACTTCAAGCAGATCATCACGCACAAGGTGCATTTCGCGAGCCAGTTGTGCGAGGCGCTCGTGGCCGACGGCGAAATGGTCGCGACGCCCGAGGAGATCAACGTGGTCGCGACCAACATGGGCGTGATCGCGACCTACTGGCTCTCGTACCAGTACGTGATGAATCCGCGCAAGTACAACGATCAGGAAGCGATCCGCACGGAGCTGCATCAGGCGAGCCTGCACATCATCTCGATCATGGCGCCGTATCTGCGCGGGCGCTCGCGCCAGCTCTTCGACGACCTCGTATCCGGTAAGCTTCCGAAGCGCGAATACGCGGACTTCCTGCCGCCGCGCGAGGACAAGTCAGAACCACCGAAGGATTCCTGAGCATGAAAGCAGTCTGTGTCTATTGCGGCTCCGCGACCGGAGCCCGCCCCGTCTATGCCGAAGCGGCCAAGGCGTTCGGCCGCGCGCTGGTCGACAACAATCTCGCGCTCGTCTATGGCGGCGGGCGCGTCGGTCTCATGGGCCTCATTGCCGATGAAGTGCTCGCCGCGGGCGGACGCGCGGTCGGCGTCATTCCCGAATTGCTGGTCGCGAAGGAAGTCGGCCACACGGATCTCACCGAACTGCACGTCGTGCCCGACATGCACGAGCGCAAGAAAATGATGGCCGATCTCTCGGACGCGTTCGTCGCGATGCCGGGCGGCGTCGGCACCTTCGAGGAGTTTTTCGAGGTCTACACGTGGGCGCAGCTCGGCTATCACCAGAAGCCGGTCGGCCTGCTCGACGTGAACGGCTACTACGATCCGCTCATGGCGATGCTGCGCCACACGGTCGCCGAAGGTTTCATGCGCGCGCCGCTGCTCGATATGATCCAGGTCGCCGCCGAGCCCGACGCGATGATCGCGAGGCTCAAGGCCTACACGCCGCCCGCGAACGACAAGTGGGCCACCAACCGCAACGCCGTCTGAGGAGCGAAAGCGCATGTCAAAGGTGATTCTGATTACGGGCGGCAGCCGCGGCATCGGCCGCTCGGCTGCGGTGCTGGCGGGCGCGCGCGGCTGGTCGGTCGGCGTGAACTATGCGTCGAATGCGGCCGCCGCCGATGCCACCGTCGCCGCCGTGCAGGCCGCGGGCGGCAAGGCGATCGCCATTGGCGGCGATGTCGCCGACGAAGCCGCGGTCATCGCGATGTTCGACGCGACCGAGAAGGCGTTCGGCAAGATCGACGGCGTCGTGAACAACGCGGGCGTCGTCGCGCCCGGCTCGGCGCTCGCGGACATGGACATCGCGCGGATGAAGCGCATCTTCGACATCAACGTGCTCGGCGCCTATCTCGTCGCACGCGAGGCGGCGCGGCGCATGTCGACCTCGCGCGGCGGCAAGGGCGGGTCGCTCGTGAACCTGTCGTCGGCGGCGGCGCGGCTCGGCGGCCCGAACGAGTATGTCGACTATGCCGGCTCGAAAGGCGCGATCGATACGCTGACCATCGGGCTTTCGAAGGAACTCGGGCCCGAAGGCGTGCGTGTGAATGCGCTGCGGCCCGGACTCATCGACACGGAAATCCACGCGAGCGGCGGCAAGCCGGATCGCGCGCACGTGCTCGGCGTGCAGACGCCCATCGGACGCGCGGGCACGGCCGATGAAGTCGGCGAATCGATCGTGTGGCTGCTGTCGGACGCATCGTCGTATGTGACGGGGGCGATTCTGGACGTGACGGGCGGACGGTGACGGTAACGGAAACGGCGAATCAAAACCCGCCGTGTTTCGCCAGCCACGCTTCTTCATCGGGCAACATCTCGCGCCCGAGAATCCGGTTGCGATGCGGAAAGCGCCCGAAGCGCTCGATCACGTCGGCGTGCTCGACGGCCGATTCGTAGAAGCTCGAAACGCCCGTTTCCTCGTTTAGCTTTCCGAATAGTCTCAGCGATTCACGCTGGCTTTCGGGCGTTTCATCGTGTTCGAACGGCATATACGCGAACGCGCGATGATACGCGCCCGGCAGACTCAGATCGTCGCCGCTTTCGACCAGCTTTTTCGCCAGCGCGAGCGCACGCGTATCGCCCGCGAAGGCGCGCGGCGTGTTCCGATAGCAATTGCGCGAAAACTGATCGAGCAGCACGATCAGCGCGAGCGTGCCGAGCGGCGTGCGCTCCCACTCGCGCAGACCGCCCGCGTGCGCTTCTTCGAGCAATGCGCCGAAACGCTCCGTGAGCATCGCATCGACCACGCGCTTCTTCTTCCACCACAGCTTGCGTTCCTGCCCGAACTCGGGCGAGCCCGGTTCACCGAACCAGAGATCGAGAACGGCCTGCGCGCGCAGGTCCATGCGTCAGACGAGTTCCAGCACGAGCCGCCGCGTGCGCGCGCTCTTCTTTTCCAGCTTCGCGATGCGCAGCGTGCCGATTTCCCCCGTATTGCGCACATGCGTGCCGCCGCACGGCTGCAAATCGACATTCTCGATACGCAAGAGGCGCACGCGGCCGAGGCCCATCGGCGGCTTCACGCTCATCGTGCGCACGAGCTCGGGGCGCGCGGCCATTTCGTCGTCGGTGATCCATTCGGTGTGAACGTCGTGCGCGCCGCCGATCAACGCGTTCAGCTTCGCTTCGACCGTTTCGCGCTCGATCGGCTCGACGGTGGCGAGATCGAGGCGCGCGTAGTCGCTCGTGATGCTGCATCCGTCCACCGGATACGGCAGCACCGCGCAGATCAGATGGCTCGCCGTATGCAGCCGCATATGCCGATGACGCCGCGACCAGTCGATCTCCGCCTTCACCGCGTCGCCAACCTTCATGCGAGCCAGCGCGTCTTCCTGACCCGGCGCGGGCACGTGCACGGCGTCGTCCGGCGTCGCGCCTTCGAACTTCGCCTTGCGCGTATCGGCGATCGCGACCACCGTGCCATCCGCGAGCGTGAGCGTGCCGGCGTCGCCCGCCTGGCCGCCGCCGAGCGGATAGAACACCGTCCGGTCGAGGTGAATGCCCTGCTCGTCGATGGCCGTCACCGTCGCGTCGCAACGCGTCAGATAGGCGTCCTCGCGAAAGAGTGCGCGTGTGCTCATGTTTGCCGTTCCTTGCGTCCGATGCTTGCGTAAGAGGTGAAGCACCGATGATGCATCACCCGCGCCCCGCGTGAACCGGTACAAATCGGCGCGAATCAACCGGGTCGGTTGCGCATCCAGTCGGCCGTATCGAAGAACGAAGTCAGAAGGCGCTCGCGCAAGGCTTCGTCGACGCCGATGTCTTCCATCGCCCAGGCCATGCAGCGCAGCCATTGATCGCGCTCGGACGAGGCGATCGAAAACGGCAGATGCCGCGCCCGCAAACGCGGATGCCCGAAGCGGTCGATGTAATGATCCGGCCCGCCCATCCAGCCGCACAGGAACCAGAACGTCTTGTCGCGCGAATTGTCGAGCGTCGGCGGATGCAGCGCGCGGATGCCGGCGAATTCCGGCTCGAGATCCATCAGGTCGTAAAAGCGATCGACGAGCGCGCGCACGCGCGCCTCGCCGCCGATCAGCTCGAAAGCGGTCGGCTGCTGGCCTTGTTCGGTGTCTTCAGTCATTGCTTGTACGAAAAATTACGCATCGCGCAGGGATTGCAGGGCCGGGCGCACCAGCACGCGCCGCAGGCTCAGCCAGCCGCCGACGCCCGCGCACGCGACGCCCGCCACGATGCCCGTGGGCACGAGCCACGGATTGAAATCGATGTGAAATTCGAACACGCGCGCCGCGAGCACGTAGCCGATCGCCTGCGCGCCGATCGCGGCCATCAGGCCGGACAGCGCGCCCACGGCGACGAACTCCGCGACCTGCACCGAGCGCACCTGCCGGTGCGATGCGCCGAGCGCGCGCAAGAGCGCCGACTCGCGCACGCGTTCGTCGCGCGTACCGGCGAGCGCCGCGTACAGCACGAGCACGCCCGCCGCGAGCGTGAAGAGAAACAGGAACTGCACCGCGCCGATCACCTGCGCCAGCGTGCGGTGAATCTGCGCGAGAATCGGCGCGATATCGATCGCCGTCACGTTCGGATAACGCGCCACCAGCCCGTCGATCACGCGCTGCTCGTCGAGCGGCAGATGAAAGCTCGTGATGAAGGTCGCCGGTAGATCGGCGAGCGCCTCGGGCGGCAGCAGCACGAAGAAGTTGACCTTGAACGAATTCCAGTCGACCTTGCGCACGCTCGTCACCGGCGCTTCGACCGGCAGACCGGCGACATCGAAACGCAGCGTGTCGCCCAGTTTCACGCGAATCGTCTTCGCGATGCCCTCCTCGATCGACACCTGCGGCTTCGTGTCCTTGCCGAACCACGCGCCTTGCGTGACGCGGTTGTCGCCCGGCAGCTCGGTCGTGTAGGACAGGTTGAATTCGCGGTCGACGAGGCGCTTCGCATCGGCCTTGTCGTAGTCTTGCGGATTCACCGGCTTGCCGTTGATCGAGACGAGCCGTGCGCGCACCATCGGCGAAAGCGCGGCGTCAGGCTGGCCGTGCGCGTGAAGATAATCGAGCACACCCTGACGCTGGTCCGGCTGAATGTCGATGAGAAACTGATTCGGCGCGTCGGGCGGCGTCGCGTCGCGCCATCCCTTGATGAGGTCGTTGCGCGTCATGCCGATGAGCAGCAGACACATCAGCCCGATGCCGAGCGCGGTGATCTGCAGCGCGCTCGACCCGCTCCGGCGCTCGAGCGACGCGAGCGCGTAACGCCAGCCCACGCCCGCGCGGCTCTTCTCTCGCCGCACGAAGCGCGCCGCCGCCCAGAGCGCCGCGCGCGCGATCGCGCCGAACACGAGCAAGCCCGCCGCGAAACCGCCCGCGACGATGCCGCCGAGCTTCACTTCGCCCGCCGCGACGATCAAGAGCGCCGCGAACAGCAGCACGCCGACGCCGTACGCCGCATGCGCGACGCGCGCCGCGTCGCCGAGCTCGCGCCGGATCACGTGCACCGGCGGCACGCGCGTGATCGGCAAAAGCGGCGGCAGCGCGAAGCCGAGCAGCAGGACGAGGCCCATCGCGATGCCTTGCAGCGCGGGCCACACGCTCGGCTGCGGCAATTCGACATCGACGAGCGCGCCGAGCCAGTTCAGCAGCACGAGATGGCCGCCGAAGCCAAGCACGACGCCAACCCCGCTGCCGATCAGACCGATCGCCAGGAATTCGTTCAGAAAGAGCGCGCGCAGCGTGCGCTGGCTGACGCCGAGACAGCGCATCGCGGCGCAGCCGTCGAGATGCCGGCGCGCGAAGCGATGCGCGGCCATCGCGATCGCAACGGCCGCGAGCAGCGCCGTCAGCAGCGACACGAGCGTGAGGAAGTGGCTCGCGCGATCGATCGTCTGGCGCACCTGCGGCTGACCGTCGGACAAGGACTCCAGCGCGACGCCGCGCAGCTTGCCGCCGTCGGTTTCGTCGCGCGCGAACTTCGCGAACTGCTCGACCTGGGCGTCCGGGCCCGCGACCAGCAGCCGGTACGTGACGCGGCTTCCGTAGCCGACAAGCCCGGTCGCCGCGATTTCGTCGGCGCGCATCATGAGGCGCGGCGAAAAGTTGACGAACGAGAAGCCGCGGTCCAGCTCGCGCGTGATAACGCCCGCCACCGTGAAGGTGCGCGTGCCGACCTTGACCGTGCCGCCAACCTTCGTTTTCAGCGCGTCGAGCAAGGCGGGATCGGCCCACACGGTGCCGGGCGCGGGAATGCCGTGCGCGGGGGCATCGGCGGCGTCGGGCGCGGGCGCGATGCGCAACGCGCCGCGCAACGGATAGCCCGGCGTGACGCCCTTGATCGCGGCGAGCCGGGAGGCCGGCTGCGCGGACGTCGAGCTGATCATGCTGGGGAAGATCGTCGTGCCCGCGGTGTCGAGACCGAGCGATTGGGCCTTGCGCGTGAACAAGGTATCGACGGGATGATCGGCGCGCACGACGAAATCGGCGGCGATCATCTGGCGGCCGTCGCGCGCGAGGCCCTGGCGCATGCGATCGGCGAGAAAGCCGACGCTCGACAGCGCCGCGACCGCCAGCACGAGCGCGAGCAGCAGCATCGTGAGTTCGCCCGCGCGCCAGTCGCGCCCCGTCATGCGCCACGCCTGGCGCACCGTCTGCATGAAACCGAGCCGGATGGCCGGATGCGAATGCCCTGCCTTACGTGCAGCCTGATCGTTCCTGAATGCGGTGCTCAATCGTGCTTGCTCCGCAATCGGTTCATGCGCTCCGAATTCGGCAGCATGTGCTTGGCCATGCGCGACACGCCCACATGCACGCCGCGCGCGAGACGCGGCAGCGCCCAGCCCGCGAGCACCAGAAACACGAGCAGGAGCACGAGGAACAGCAACGGCACGAACAGCGCGAGCGTGATGCCCGTCACCGCGCCGACATCTTCGGTGGCGGACGCCGCCCAGTTCGACACCGGCTCCGGCGACAGATTGATGAGCGCGCGCGTGCCCGCCTTCGCGAAATGCGATGCGCCGGCGAGCGTGCCGCCCGCGAGCGCGGCGACGGTGAGCATGGCGGGATCGGCGTGGCCGAGCGAGCCGGCCGCGAGCACCGCGCCCGCCGGAATGCGAATGAAGGTGTGGACCGCGTCCCACAGGGAATCGACGGCGGGGATTTTGTCAGCGAGAAATTCGAGGAGCGCGAGCACGCCCGCGACGCCGATCACCCAGGGCGAGCCGAGCACGGCGAGCGAATCCGGCAGATGGACCAGCCCGAAGCGCTGAAACATGCCGGCGATGAACACGGTGAGGTACAGGCGCAGCCCGCTCGCCCATGACAGGCCCGCCGCGAGCGAAAGTGACTCAAGCATTGCCGCCTCCCTTGTTCCCTGCTGCCGCCGCTCGCTTCAGGTGAACGATTTGCCGGCTGAAGATACGATCTTTTCGGCAGATGCCGAAAGAAGCCTCCCACATCCACGACGATACAACAAAAACGTGGAGTCATAGGAACGACTAGGAACCGTCTGACTTCAGACCATTATATCCACGCCAAACCGCGCGGTGCAGCAAGCCCCGGACGTTTGCCGTTCGCGGTGTGCCAGCGCACGGCCGGGTGGCGCGGGCGCAACGGATGCGCCTTCAGTGACCCGACGAGAGCTTGAGCCCGATCAGCCCGGCGACGATCAGCACCGCGCTCAGCACGCGCGCCGCCGAGAGCGCCTCGCCCATGAACACGATGCCGAACACGAACGCGCCGACCGCGCCGATGCCCGTCCACACGGCGTACGCCGTGCCGAGCGGCAGTTGCTTCATGGCCATCGCGAGCAGCACGAAACTGCCGATCGCCGTGACGAGCGTGAAAATCGACGGCCCGAGCCGCGTAAAGCCTTCCGACGATTTGAGACCGGCGGCCCACGCCACTTCGAGCAACCCGGCGATGAAAAGAAGAATCCAGGACATCGAGCGACTCCCTTGAAGTCATGGGGCCGTCCCCGACAAAACGATGCGCATGCGGTCGTCCGCATGGCCATAAGATCGAACTGCGATTGTAGCAAAACGGCACTCGGACGCTTCGCCCGCGCCGCCGCGCGTGGCTGTCGTCGTCAAAACCGTGTATTAAGGAGAAAACGCCCGCGCGAGGCGTCCCTTCGACATATCCGCTGCAAAAGCCTGAACAAAGGAGCGTTCATGGATGTCGATTCGGTCCTGCTCTCACGCTTTCAGTTCGCGTGGGTCGTCGCGTTTCACATTCTGCTGCCGGCGTTCACGGTCGGCCTGTCGTGCTATATCGCGACCCTCGAATTCAACTGGTGGATCACCAAGCGCGACGTCTACCGGCGGCTCTCCGCGTTCTGGCTCAAGATCTTCGCGGTGTCGTTCGGCATGGGCGTGGTGTCGGGCATCGTCATGCCGTTCCAGTTCGGCACCAACTGGAGCCGCTTTTCCGACGCCACCGCGAACGTCGTCGGCCCGCTGATGGGCTACGAAGTGCTAACCGCGTTCTTCCTCGAATCGGCGTTCCTCGGCGTGCTGCTGTTCGGGCGCAAGCTCGTGCCGCAATGGGCGCACGTGATGTCGGCGATTTTCGTCGCGGCGGGCACCGTGATCTCGTCGTTCTGGATTCTCGCGGTCAATAGCTGGATGCAGACGCCGCAGGGCCACCGCCTGCTGCCGGATGGCCGCTTCGAAGTGGTGAGCTTTTTCGACGTGATCTTCACGCCGTCGTTTCCATACCGGCTCGGGCACACGGTCAGCGCGTTTCTCGTGACGGCGGCCTTCGTCATTCTCGGCGTCGGCGCGATGTATCTGCGGCAGCACCGCGCGCTCGAAGAAAGCCGCGTGATGGTGAAGATGTCGCTGCTTTTTCTCATCGTCATGGTGCCGGTCCAGATGGTGATCGGCGACGCGCACGGCCTCAACACGCTGAAGCATCAGCCGGCCAAGCTCGCCGCGATGGAAGGGCTGTGGGAATCCGGCACGCGCGTACCCGCCAATCTCTTCTCGATTCCGGATCAGGACGAAGAGCGCAATCACTTCGAGATTTCGATTCCGGTGCTTGGCAGCCTCTATCTGACGCACGATCCGAACGGCTATGTGCGCGGCCTCAAGGACTTCCCGCGCGAGGACCGGCCGCCCGTCGCGGTCGTGTTCTTCGCGTTTCACATCATGGTCGGCGTGGCGCTCCTGATGTTCGCGCTCGTGCTGTGGGGCATCGTGCAGTTCGCGCGCGGGCGGATCGAGACGAGCACGCGCTGGCTGCGCGCGGCGACCTGGGCGATGCCGCTCGGCTTCATCGCCGTGATCGCCGGCTGGACGACCACCGAGGCCGGCCGTCAGCCGTGGACCGTGTACGGCATTCTGCGCACGAAGGATTCGGTGACGCCCTCGCTCACCGCCGCCGATGTCGGCCTGTCGTGGCTGCTTTACGTGTGCGCCTATCTCGTCATTTTCGGCGCGGGATTTTTCCTGTTGCGGCGGCTGGTGCGCGTCGGGCCTGCCGAAGTCGCGCACGCGCACGAAAAGGACGAACTGGATGCGAAGACGCGCGCGGCGCGCCCGCTTTCGGCGGTGTCGGCGGGCGGCAGCCATGCGGGCGCGTCCCGCCCCGTGAGCAATGACGACATCGTGCCGCCGGGCCGCGGACGCAATTAACGACGACGGAGAACGCGATGCTCGATCTCGTGCCGCTGTGGGCCGCCATTCTCGCGCTGGCGGTGTTCATGTATGTGCTGCTCGACGGCTTCGATCTGGGCGTCGGCGTGATGTTCCTGCTGCGCCGCGACGGCGAGTCGCGCAACCTGATGATCAACTCGGTCGCGCCCGTCTGGGACTTCAACGAGACGTGGCTGGTGCTCGGCGGCGGCGGATTGTTCGCGGTGTTTCCGCTCGCCTTCGCGATCATCGTGCCGGCGGTCTACTTTCCGATTCTCTTCATGCTGCTCGGGCTGATCTTTCGCGGCGTCGCGTTCGAATTCCGCGAGGTGATCGGCGCGCGCAAGTGGCTGTGGGACGGCGCGTTCGGCGTGGGCTCGCTCGTCGCGACGTTTTCGCAGGGCATCGTGCTCGGCATGTTCATTCAGGGCTTCCCGATTCAGGGCCGCGAATACGCCGGCACGAGCTGGAACTGGGTTGCGCCGTTTCCGCTGCTCGTCGGCGTGGGGCTGATCTTCGGCTACGCGCTGCAGGGCACGACGTGGCTCGTGCTCAAGACCGAAGGCGAGTTGCAGGCGTGGAGCCGCAAGATGGCGCATGTCGCCCTGCTCGGCGTAATCGCGTTCATTCTGCTGATCAGCGTGTGGACGCCGCTCAAGGACGCGCGCATCGCGGCGCGCTGGTTCGGCTTCCCGGAGAGCTTCGCGTTCGCGCCGGTGCCCGTGCTGACCGTGCTGCTCGCGTGGACGCTCTGGTCGAGCCTCGCGAAAGGCCGCGAAGTCGTGCCCTTCCTGTGCTCGATCGGCCTCTTCTTTCTCGCCTTCACGGGGCTCGTGATCAGCCTGTGGCCGTTCATCGCGCCGCCTTCGGTGACGCTGTGGGACGCGTCGGCCGCGCCGCTATCGCATCAGTTTCTGCTGATCGGCACGATGTTCCTGCTGCCCGTGCTGATGATCTACGTGATCTGGTCGTACTGGGTGTTTCGTGGCAAGGTGCGCGGCGACATGGGCTATCACGCCGAGTAGGCTCACAACTTCTGCTGCGTCGCGAGCGAGAGAATGCGCGCCCACTTGTGCGCTTCGTTGCGATCGCGCATCGGCAAGGTCCATTCCGCGCGCTTCGCGTCCTTCACGTCGAGCAGCACCTGCCACGCGCCGCCCGCTTCCTGAGCGCGCGCGCCGCGCAGGTCCGCGAAGATGTAGCTGCCGGTTTCGCCGCGCAGGCGCACGTCGCACAGGCGCTTGCCCGCCGCGATCCGCACGCCGCCCCAGTCGGTCGCAAGCTCGTGCGTCCAGTCGCCGTGCTCGCCGCGGCGCAGATTCGGCGCGATCTCGCGGCGGCTCGCGAGCCAGCGCATCACGCCCGCGGCAATCGCGAGCAGCACGACGATCGCGACGCCCACTGCCACCCCCAGGCCAAACTGCGCGTGCAGCGCATTGAACGACCAAATCGCGCCATAAATCAGCAATCCTAAAGCGATCAGACCTACGACGATAGGCATGGGTCCCCCCGCGATCGATCAAGGAAAGCGCAGCTCATCACTGCGCCTTGTGCTTGGCATTCCAGTCACGCAGCGCCTGAAGCGTGTTCGCGACATGCTGGTCCGGCGACAGGCTGGTGTACTCGTAGATAACCTTGCCGTCCGGCGCGATCACGTACGACACGCGGTTGGCCATCGTGCGTGTCATCGGCATGGAGGCGTCGTAGGACTTGATGATCTTCGAGTCCTGGTCCGCCGCGACCGGAAACTTGCTGCGGCACTCGCTCACCGAAAACTCTTTCAACGTGTCGATGTTGTCGTGCGACACGCCGATGACCGTCGCGCCCTCGGCCTTGTATTGCTCGACCGCTTCCGCGAACTGGTGCGCCTCGATCGTGCAGCCCTTGGTGAACGCCGCCGGGTAGAAGTACAGCACGACGGGCCCTTTCTTGAGCGCATCGGCGAGCGAATAGGCGTAGACGTTGCCGCCGAGCGAGGCCTGCGCGGTGAAATCGGGCGCGGGGTCGCCGGGCTTGAGCGTCGCGTTCGCGGCAAGCGGCAAGGCCGCCGCACTCGCCACGAGGCAACCGGCCATCAGACTGAAAAGCTTTCTCATGCACGCTCCTTTTCATGACTTCGTTCGTGGGCTTCGTTCGTGCGGCGCGAGCGCGCGCCTGCCTCACGCTTCGTCCGCGCCGTGATCCATGCGATGCTCGGCGAACCAGGCCGCCGCGTCGAACTGCAACTTCGCCAGCACGGCGGGCGTGAGCAGGTCGAGCGCGGCATGCGCGTGGCGGCTCGCGTCGATGGCGGGCGCATCGCCCCGCTCCGCCGCCCGCGCGATGCCGAGCAGCGCGCCGAGCGGCCCATCGCCCGTGAGAATCGCCGCGCGGATTTCCGCCGCCAGATGCAGCTTATCCAGAATTTCCGCCGGCTGCATGTCGAGCACCACGTGCACGAGCGAGAAGATGCCGGTCATGAACGCGGCGTCGGAGAACGCTTCGTCGTCGGGGCGCAGCAGCAAGGCCGCGAGTTCCAGAAAGCGCGCGCGCGTGCCGACGAGTTGCAGCAGCGGGTCCGAGCGCCACGGCAGGCCGCGGCCGTCCGCGTAGAGCAGCAGTTGCGCCCAGCGCATCAACTGGCGCGTGCCCGTTGCCGCGATCGCCTCGCGCAGCGACGACACCCGCCGCCCGCGCGTCTGCGCGCTCGAATTCGCGAGCCGCATCAGTTGCACGACGATGTCCGGATTGCGCTTGAGTTCGGCTTCGAGCTCGCGCATGCCCGGCTCGCCGGCGAGCACGGCCATGAGGCGCAGCAGCGAGCCGCGCGCGGGGCTCGCGCGCCGCGCCGAGAGCACTTGCGGCCGCGCGAAGAAATACCCCTGGAAGAAATCGAAGCCGAGTTGCCTGGCCTGCGCGAAATCGTCGCGTGTCTCGACTTTCTCGGCCACGAGCAGCTTGCCGCGCCGCTTCACCGCCGCCGCGAGTTCCGGCAGATGGTCACGGTCCGCCACGAGAAAATCGACCTTGACGATATCCACCGAGGGCAGCGCGGCGAGCAGCGCATCGTCGAGGCGCACCACGTCGTCGAGTGCGAAGCGAAAGCCCGCGTTACGCAACTGGGCGCAGCGCTTGAAAAGCGCTTCGTCGAAAGTGATGTTCTCCAGCAGCTCCAGCACGAAGCGCTCGGGCTGCATGATATGGACGATGTCGTCGAACAGAAGCTCGCGGCTCATGTTCACGTAGCCCGAGTGCGGCCCGAGCACCGCCGGCACGCCGATCTCCCCGACCGTGCGCGCGACGACATGCGCGGTCGCCTGCACGTCGTCGTGAACGCGGGCGCGGTTGTCGGGGCTGTCGCGAAACAGCAGCTCGTAGGCGACGAGCGCGCCGTCGGCGTCGAGAATCGGCTGGCGTCCGACATAGACGCTCGGTCCGCGCTTCATGGACGACGCGCGCTTCACGGATGAATGGGGCATGGCGGGAACGGCCCGGACGTGCTTTGCGGCGCGCACGCGGCCGCCGGCGGTGTAAAGGATTCGATCATGAGACGAACGAGTCGGACGAATTCTGATGAGCAAAGCCCGGCGATGCCCCCGCATGGTGCATGCAACGGGCGCGGAACCGTTCCGCTCGAAACGCGCCACTGTAACCGAATTCGCCAGACGACATGTTACGAAACTCGACAATTCATGGACAAGTCGGCGCGCGAGATCAATTGCGCGCACCGCGCTAACGTCTAAAGATTTGGCGCCGCGCGCCGATAAATCGCCTGATAGAGCGTGCCGCGCCCGTTACGGCACGTCCCGGCCGGAACCGCCCGAAACCAGCACACGGCGCGTTCCGCGCGCCGACTCGCCGACCGGCGAGCGCTGCCGCCCGAAACCCCTACGAGACCATGCAAGCGAATCGGATCAACGTCTCCCGCCGCGCACCGTGGCGCATCGCGCTCGATGCGCTCGCCCGCGTCTGGCCGGGCGCCAAGCGCGCGCTGCCGGAGCGCGAGCTCGACGCGCCTTTCGAAGAGCCGCAGCCGCCCGCCGCCGCCGCCCCGGCCACGCCCGTTCTGCCCGGCGTGCCCGAAGCCACGCTCGGCGCCGTCGATTTCCTCGCGCAGCTCGACGACGCGCTGCGCTTCCAGTATGTGTCGGACGCGAGCATCGAGTTCATCGGCTATCACCGCGACTATCTGAGCATGCTGACGCTGCACGATCTCGTCGCCTCCGAGGAAGCGGACGAACTGCACGCGCTCGTCGCCCGGGCGCGCGCGAGCGGCAAGCTCGAATCGGCGACGCTGACCGTCGTGAAGTCGCTGACCTATCCGCTCTGCGTGGAGCTGCGGCTCGTCTCGACCGCCTCGCGCGGCACGCCCGGATTCGCGCTCGCCGCCTTCGACGTCGCGCACTGGCGCGAGCGCGAAGCATCGCTCGTGCACACGCTCAATCACGACGCGCTCACGGGCCTCGAAAATCTCGTCTCCCTGAGGGACGCGATCGCCGCGGCGCAGGCGCAGGCCGAGCTCACGCGCACGCACGCGGGCCTCGTACTGCTCGATATCGACGATTACCAGCGCATCAACCGCGCGCTCGGCTACGACGCCGGCGACGAACTGCTGCGCGAGACCGCGCGCCGCATCCAGCACACGGCCGGACACGGCGAGCGCGTCGCGCGTGTGGCCGGCGATTCGTTCGCCGTGCTGCTGCCCCCCGGCACGACGCCCGAACTCGCCGAGAGTCTCGGGCGGCGCCTGCTCACCGCGATCGCGCAGCCGTACCGGCATCGCGGGCAACACACGCATTTGTCGGCGAGCGTGGGCGTCGCGCTGTATCCGGATCAGCCGGGCAAGAACGCGCGCAGCGGCGTGCAGACGAGCCTGTTGCGCATGGCCGATCAGGCGCTCGCGCAGGCCAAGGAATCCGGCGGCAACGCGCTCGTCTTCCACACGCTCGACGACGACCCCGCCGACGCCGAGCGCCTCAAGCTCGAAGCCGATCTGTACGAAGCCGTGCGCAACGGCGAGTTTTCGCTCTACTTCCAGCCGATCACCAAGATCCGCACGGGCGCGGTGGTCGGCGTGGAAGCGCTGATGCGCTGGAATCATCCGGTGCACGGGCTCGTGCCGCCGTCGACGTTCATTCCGCTCGCGGAATCGATCGGCCTCATCAACTATCTCGGCAACTGGGTGCTGAAGGCCGCGTGCATGCAGATCATGCAATGGGACGCGATCGGCATCCGGCTCGATTACGTTTCGGTCAACGTGTCGCCGCAGCAGTTCCGCGACAAACGTTTCACCGCGGCGGTGAAGGAAGCGCTCGCGCTCACCGGCATCGAGGCGCGGCGGCTCGTGTTCGAGATCACCGAGAGCCTCCTGATGCACGATCCGGAAGAAGCCACGCGGCTGCTCGAAGCGCTGACGTCGATCGGCATTCGCTTCGCCGTCGACGATTTCGGCACGGGCTATTCGAGCCTCGCCTATTTACAACGTTTTCCGCTTTCGAAGCTCAAGATCGACCGCAGCTTTGTCGAGAACCTGATTACGTCCCGCAACAACCGCGCGATCGTGAGCGCGGTGGTCGGGCTCGCGCAATCGCTCGAACTGGAGCTGGTGGCAGAAGGCGTCGAAACCGAGGCACAGCGCGACTTGCTCGCCGACCTCGGCTGCGATCATATTCAGGGCTGGCTCATCAGCCATGCATTACCGTCGGACGAGCTGGCGCGCTCGTTCCAGTCGCACTCGCTCGTGCTGCACGAGTCAATATGAGTGGACGAGTGTTCGTGTTCTAATCGAGCAACGCGCCGTAAACCCCTAATAACGTGTATCTTTCGTTGTTGGGCGCTGGAGTGAATTGCTGGATCGCCTCGGGTTGGCCGTCGCGTATCCGGAAAAAGCAAGCAGGGTTCTAATTTCTAGCAATGGCACGCACCAAGGCCGAACTATTGGACAAGTTGTGGTCGCGCATGAGCGAGCGCGGGGACTTCCCCATGCTTTCCCAGGCGCTGCGCACGACCGTCTCCGCGATGAGCGACGACGACCTCGACTTCACGTCCCTCGTGCAAGTCGTGCTGTCGGACGTCGGCCTCACGCAGAAGGTGCTGCGCCTCGCCAATTCGGCGATGTACATCGCGTTCGGCGGCAATATCACCACGGTCACACGCGCGTTGATGGTGCTCGGCATGGATGCGGTCGGGCATCTCGTCGTCGGACTGAAGCTCGTCGATCACTTTCATCAGAGCGCGCCGCGCCGTATCGACGCGAAGCTCGAACTCAACCGCACGCTGCTCTCGGGCGCGGTCGCGCGCCAGCTCACCGAGCACAAGGATCTGCGTTCCGCCGAGGAAGCCGTCGTCTGCACGCTGATGCGGCAGATCGGCAAGCTGCTCGTGGCGTTCTATCTCGAGCACGAGTGGGATCAGTTGCGGCGCAAGGCGGCCACGGAAAACATTCCGGACAGCGCGGCGTGCGCGGCGCTGCTCGGCGTGACGTTCGACGAAATCGGGCTGGAAGCGGCGGACCGCTGGCGGCTGCCCGAGACGATCCGCGAAGGCATGCGCGCGACCGATCCTAACGCGCCCGTCGACGAAACCGTGCCGAAGCACGTGCGCTGGCTGCGCGCGATCTCCAACTATTCGACCGAAGTCGCCGACGCCCTCACCGCGCAGAACGTCGCCGTGGACGGCCGCGAGTCGCTCGTCTTCGACATCTCGAACCGTTACAGCGGCCCGCTTTCCACCGACGCCGAGACGCTCATGTCGATGAGCCTCGCGCTCGCCAACGAGGAAGCGAGCGACGGCGTGATCCGCGAGATTTCCGAGCTTCAGGCGAACGCCGACGCCATGGCGCGCGCGAACATATCGGCGGAGGCGCGCATCGGCGCGAGTGTCGAGGATCTGCGCTCGCTGCCATCGAAAAGCGCGTTGGCGCCCGCGCTCGCAATGGCGTCGGAATCGATACTCGGCAGCCTGCATCTGTCGCGCACCGTCATCTTCGTGCGGCAGGCCAACAACGAGTTCCACGCGCGCCTCGGTCTCGGCGCGGGCGTCGAGCCCATGATGCAGCAACTGCGCTTTTCCGCCGAATTCCGGCCCGACGTGTTTCATCTCGCGATCACGAATCCGGTCGGCATCTTCATCGAAAACGCCCGCGATGCGCGCATCGACGCGCGCCTGCCGCGCTGGTACAAGGACACGCTCGGCGAGGCGCAGGCGTTCGTGCTGCTGCCGGTGAAATCGGGCGATTCGACCGTCGCGCTGATCTACGGCGACTGGACCCTGCCGCAGCACGTGCGCAAGATCTCGCCGCCTGAAATGAGCGCGCTCAACGAGCTCACCAAGGAACTCAGCCGTTTTTTTTATAGCGCGAACTGGAAGGAAGTCGAGCTGATCTGACCGGCTTCCCTCCTGCGCGCAGACTCCCCCTACTCCCGCTTCAGAATCGCCACGGCCTGCTCGCCGTATCGCACGATATAGCCGCCGTGTTCGCGCTGCCACTCGCGCGCTTCGCTCTCCTTCGCAAACCAGTTCTTTTCGAAGTCGTTGAACGCGCCGGCGTCGAGCCGATAGCGGTCGATGATTGCGCCCGTGTGCGCGTCGATATCGGCCTGGCAGACGTCCCAATTGGCATAGCCGAGTTCGGCCGCGAGCATCGCGAGGAGATGCTTCAGTTGCAGTTCGCCGCGTATCGCGTGCAGGTCGGCGAGCCTCTCGGCGCGCGTGATCCGCGCGGCGAGCAGGCGGCGCAGCACGGGCATCGCGGCACTCGTGTCGCCTTCGCGGGCGTGGCGAAGCAGACGCCGCGCGTGCTCGCGCAGATAGTCGCTATTGGAAACGGAAACGGAAGAAGAGACAGGACAGGATGTAGACCACATGACGTTGTTCCTTTGTTGCGCCGTTCTCGCTGCGGCTGAAAAGGTTCGACGTTGCGGTTCGATCCAGAGTCGATGCGCTCGATGCGCTCGATGAACTGCGTGGCAGGTGCGTAAGACTTTCGCGAGACCGGGCGCCCTGCCGCGCCCGTCCGCGATTCTATCCCGATGTTTTGCCTCAGGCCAACTGGAATTTCCCGACGAGCGTTTTCAGCGCGCGCGCCTGATCGTCGAGCGATTGCGCGGCAGCCGCCGCCTCTTCGACCAGCGCGGCGTTCTGCTGCGTGTTCGCGTCCATCTTGGTCACGGCGTCGCCGATCGACTCGATGCCCGTCTTCTGCTCGGCCGACGCCGCCGAGATCTCGCCCATGATGTCCGTGACGCGGCGCACGGCCTTCACGACTTCGTCCATCGTGGCGCCGGCTTCCTGCGCGTAGGTCGAGCCATCCGACACGCGCGACACCGAGGTGTCGATCAAGGCCTTGATCTCCTTGGCCGCCGACGACGAGCGCTGCGCGAGACCGCGCACCTCGCCCGCGACGACCGCGAAGCCGCGTCCCTGCTCGCCCGCGCGCGCCGCTTCGACCGCCGCATTGAGCGCGAGGATGTTGGTCTGGAACGCGATGCCCTCGATCACGCCGATGATGTCGCCGATGCTCTTCGCGCTCGCGTCGATACGCTGCATCGTCTCGACGACACGGCCCACGACCGCGCCGCCCTTCTCCGCGATCTCCGAGGCGCTCGCGGCCAGCGTGCTCGCCTGCTTGGCGTTGTCGGCGTTCTGGCGCACCGTCGAGGTGAGCTGCTCCATGCTGGCCGCGGTCTTTTCGAGCGCGACGGCCTGCTCTTCGGTGCGGCGCGACAGGTCGACGTTGCCGGTGGAAATTTCGCTCGATGCCGACGCGATGGCCTCGGCGCTCGCCGCGATATCGCCAACGGTGGCCGAGAGGCCCGCCCGCATTTCAGCGAGCGCGTGCAGCATGCTGGCGTCGTCGCGGCGCTTGAGCCTGATCTCGTGCGCGAGATCGCCCGCCGCGATGCGTCGCGCGATGTCCTTCGCGTAGCCGGGCTCGCCGCCGAGCTGACCGGCCAGACGCCGCACGACCCATTCGGACACGACGATGGCGAGCGCGAACAACGCGAGCGTGAGCGCCGACACCATCACGAACGACGAATGGAAGATGAACGACGCCGAATCGATCGTGGCTTTGGCGGCCGCGCCGCGGCGCGCGACGAGTTCATCGACCATTTTTTCGAGCTTGCCGGTTTCGACGAGCAGCGACACGTCCTGCGTGCCGACTTGCCAGTTCATCTGCGACAAATCGAGCGGCTGTTCCTTCACGAGCGTGACGAACGTGCGCAGGTTCTTGCTCCACGTTGCGAGCGCGGCGGCGAAGCGCTTTTGCTGCGCGAGCGCATCCTGATCCGCGTGATCGATGTACTGCGCGAGCTGCGTCTGTTCGCGGCCGATATCCGCGAGCGCCTGTTCGACCTGCGCGCCGAGATCGTCGCGTTCCTTGGCGGTGGTCGCTGTGAGCAGCATCTTTTGCGAGCGGCTCGCGCGCAGCAGATAACCGCGCGTTTCTTCGGCCGCGCGGCTCGCGACATAGCCCTGCGTGTAGATCGATTCGGTCGCGCCGTTCAGACGGCTGATCTGCGTGAGCGAGATCGCGCCGATGCCGAGCGTGCCCGCGAGCACGAGCCCGAACGCGAGTCTCAGCGATGCCTTGACGGACAACGCGCGTGTGCCCGTCGTGCGGGCGTCGAGTCGTGCGGGCGCGGCCTCGGCCTGCGCTACGAAGCCCGCGTCCTTGGCGCCGCGAAGCGAAAACAGTTTCATCGATCTTCCCCGATTTTGATCTGCGGACTCAGCCGTCGTGCGGCGCATCCGTGGTCTGGTCCCCGCCGGTAGTACGGCAGGTTTTTCGGCTTCTTGAGCCGTATTAAATGGCGCGCGAACAGACGTTCGCCCACTATGTTCGGTTATAACCGGCCAAAATTCGTCGTATCAATGGAATTCCATGTTCGCAGCGCGGCGAAAGCTGTCCGATTCGCGACAAAGCTTGGCAGGACAACCCGCAAAGGACAGCCTAAACTTGTCAGAAATTCAGTCCACGCATAAATCGCGGGGACAAAAAAATCGAAATCCGAGACGGTTTTCCGCTTTCTTCATCAGCCATCCACTATGCAAACGAGCATCGACAAGGGCGCTTTGTCGCCTTCCGGCGCAGCGGCCGGCGCTTCCGCCGCAGGTTCCGCGGGCACGGCCACGCAACAACGCACCGTGTATTCCGTGCTGGGCGCGATCAGCTTCTCGCACCTGCTGAACGACATGATCCAGTCGCTGATTCTCGCGATCTACCCGATGTTCAAGAGCGAGTTCGCGCTCTCGTTCGGGCAGATCGGCCTGATCACGCTGACGTATCAGATCACCGCTTCGCTACTGCAACCGCTCGTCGGGCTGTACACGGACAAGCATCCGAAGCCGTATTCGCTTCCCGTGGGCATGGGCTTCACCTTGTCGGGCCTGCTGCTGATGTCGGTCGCGGGCAACTTCGGCACGCTGCTCATCGCGGCGGCGCTCGTCGGCTGCGGCTCGTCGGTGTTTCATCCGGAGTCGTCGCGGGTCGCGCGCATGGCCTCGGGCGGCAAGCACGGTCTCGCGCAGTCGCTGTTTCAGGTAGGCGGCAATGCGGGCTCGTCGCTGGGTCCCTTGCTCGCCGCGCTGATCGTGATTCCGCACGGGCAGAAGAGCATCGCGTGGTTCTCGGCGGCGGCGCTCGTCGCGATGTTCGTGCTGGCCAACATCGGCCGCTGGTACAAGCGCCATCCGGCGACGAAGAAGGGTCGCAAGCAGGTCGCGCACGCGACGCTGCCGCGCAACAAGGTCATCATGGCGATGAGCGTGCTGGTGCTGCTCGTGTTCTCGAAGTACTTCTATCTCGCGAGCATCACGAGTTACTTCACCTTCTATCTGATCAGCAAGTTCGGCCTGTCGGTGCAGGCTGCGCAGATTCATCTGTTCGTGTTTCTCGCGGCGGTGGCGGCGGGCACGATCATCGGCGGGCCGGTGGGCGACAAGGTCGGGCGCAAGTCCGTGATCTGGGTGTCGATTCTCGGCGTCACGCCGTTCACGCTCCTGATGCCTTATGCGAATCTGTTCTGGACGGGTGTCTTGTCGGTGATCATCGGGCTCGTGCTGGCTTCGGCGTTCTCGGCGATTCTCGTTTATGCGCAAGAGCTGATTCCCGGCAAGGTCGGGATGGTGGCGGGCTTGTTCTTCGGCTTCGCGTTCGGCATGGGCGGCGTGGGCGCGGCGGTGCTCGGGTATCTCGCCGACACGACGAGCATCGACTACGTGTACAAGGTGTGTTCGTTCCTGCCGCTGCTCGGCGTGCTGACGGTGGTGTTGCCGAAGACGCAGGAGACGCCGGCGAAGGCTTGAGGTTATTGCGGTCTGGATGGGCGATGCGCCCGGTCGATTGAATCGGCCGGGCGTTTTGCTTTGTGACGCGTTTCATCTTCGATGACCGGCAGCGTCGGCGTAACGGCAAGACATGAAGCAGTCTTCATAAGTTAGCCCTACGTATCATTTTCATTCCGGGAAAGAACAGCGGCATTGCGCCCACGCGCGCGTCTTTCTGAAATCACCGCTGTTTCCTATACTTCTGCACACTGGCCGCGCAAGGCCCGCAGCGCCGATGCTCGCACGATGACGACCGTCGTCTCCCATGAAACGCGGCGAAACATCGGCGCCGCTCACTTCACAGAACGTAACAATGACGCGAACGAATTGGCTTCGCCTGTTTCGTATTCTCGTGTTGCTCGCATTGCCGGCCTGTTCGATCGGTGAGGCGCGAGCGGACTGCACCGCGTCGAGCGGCATGCCCGCGGTGTTCAGTTACGGCTCCGTGGCCGTCTCGAACACGGTCGCCGTGGGCGACGTCATTCCGGGCACGGTGAAGGCCTTCACTGTCGTGGGAAAGTGCGTATCGAGCGGCGTGTTCGGCAAGCCTATCGTCGCTTGCCCGGGCAGCGGCACCGAAGTGTCCGGCATGACCGGCGTCTACCCGACGAACGTGGCGGGCGTCGGCATGAGAATGCGCGATTCCAACGGAAATCCTCTCTCTGGAACTGGCGGCTGCTCGATGACTTCCGTTCTGGGCTACGTCGGCGCGGACGGCCGCTACAACTTCACGGCGTCGTTCGAACTCGTGAAAACCGGCACGGTGTCGTCCGGGTTGCTGGTGGGTGCAATCTACTATTCCGGCGTGCTCAACACGGGCGTGCCGCTGAACGACGGCGCCTATACCATGTCCGTGCCGAACAACACGCCCGTCACGGCGATCACCTGCAACGTCACCGCCGCGACCGCGAATCAGACGATCACGCTGGCGACCGTCAGTCCCTCGGCGTTTCCCGCCCTCGGCTCGACGGCGGCGAGGACGCAGTTTTCACTGGATCTGAGTTGCCAGGCAGGCGTGAACGTCTGGGTGGTGTTCAGCTCGACATCGGGATCGTCCGGTATGGCAAGCGTATTGGGGAACGCCGGCACGGCGCAGTCCATTGGCGTGCAATTGCTCGACGCCACGCAAACGCCCATCACGCTCGATACGCCGCTCATGCTGACGTCCAGCACGACGGGCAACATGTCGTTCCCCTTCTTCACTCAATACATCCGCACGGGCGCCACTGCCGTCACGGCAGGCACCGTGCGCGCAACGGCCGTCTTCACATTGAACTATCAATGACGCGCGACGTTGCGCTCGTCATGCCTTGCCCTGTCGCGCGTCTCCCAGCGCCTCCCTGACCTGCATCAGCGCCCCCGGGTCTTCGATCGTCGGCAACTCGCCCGGATCGCGCCCTTCCGCGAGCGCGGCGATCGCCCTTCGCAGCAGCTTGCCGGACCGCGTCTTCGGCAGCATCGTCACGAAATGCACGCGCGATGGACGCGCGATCGCGCCGAGCTGCGAATCCACCGCGTGACACAGCTCCGCTTCGAGCCCCTCGCGCGCGCCGGGCGCGTTGATGCGGTCCGCGTCGCGCAGCACCACGAAGGCCGCCGCGGCCTGCCCCTTCACTGCATCCGCGATGCCGACGACGGCCACCTCCGCCACCGCCGGATGCGCCGACAGCGCCTCCTCGATCTCGCGCGTGCCGAGCCGATGCCCGGCGACATTGATCACATCGTCGGTGCGGCCGAGAATCGACACGTAGCCGTCTTCGTCCTGCACGCCCCAGTCGAACGTCGAATAGACCTCGTGGCCCGGCACGCTCTGCCAGTACGTGGAGACAAAGCGCTTGTCGTCGCGCCACACGGTCTGCATGCAGCCCGGCGGCAACGGATAGCCCAGCGTCACGACGCCCTTCTCGCCCGGCGCGCATACGTCGCCGGTCGCCTCGTTGCGCAGCCTGAGATCGAAGCCCATCGACGGCACGCCGGGCGAGCCGAGCTTCGACGGCAATTCCTCGATGCCGCGCGGTATCGCGATCATCGGCCAGCCGGTTTCCGTCTGCCAGTAATTGTCGATGACGGGCTTTTTCAGCGCGCTCTGGATCCACTGCGCGGTCGGCTCGTCGAGCGGCTCGCCCGCGAGAAAGAGCGTGCGCAGGCTCGACAGGTCGTACTTCTCCATCAGCGCCGGGTCCTGTTTCTTGAGGACGCGGATCGCGGTCGGCGCGGTGAACATCAGGTTGATCTTGTATTGCTCGACGAGCCGCCACCAGACGCCGCCATCGGGACGGATCGGCGTGCCTTCGTACATCACGGTGGTCAGACCCGCGATCAGCGGCGCATAAATGATGTAGCTGTGCCCAACGACCCAGCCGACGTCCGATGCGGTGAATATCGTGTCGCCCGGCGCGCCCTGAAAGATATGCTCCATCGACGCGGCGAGCGCGACCGCGTAGCCGCCCACATCGCGCTGCACGCCCTTCGGGCGGCCCGTCGTGCCGGAGGTGTAGAGAATGTAGGAAGGCTCGTTCGATTCGAGCCATTCGCAAGGCACGTGGGCATCGAAAAACTGTTCGCGCAGCGGCTCGTAGGCGACGAGATAGCTCGCCTGCAGACGCTCGGGCGCAAGCTGCCGGTCGATGAGCAAGACTTGCGGCACCTTGTATTCGGCGCGCGACAACGCCTCGTCGACGAGCGGCGTGTAGTCGATCACCTTGCCCGCGCGCGCGCCGGCATCGGCGGTGACGATCAGCGCGGGCTCGGCATCGTCGATGCGCGCCGCGAGATTCGGCGCCGCGAAGCCGCCGAACACGACCGAATGGATCGCGCCGATGCGCGCGCACGCGAGCATCGCGAACAGCGCTTCAGGGATCATCGGCAGATAGATCAGCACGCGGTCGCCCTTCTTCACGTGCAGCGAGCGCATGACCGCCGCCATGCGGTTCACTTCGGCATGCAGCTCGGCATAGGTGTAATGGCGCTCGATGCCCGTTTCCGTCGAGACATACACGAGCGCATCCTGTTGCGCGCGCGTGGCGAGATGCCGGTCCACCGCGTTATGGCACAGATTCGTTTTACCGCCGACGAACCAGCGCGCGAACGGCGGATGGCTCGCGTCGAGCACGGCGTCGAACGGCGTCTGCCAATGGATGCGGCGGGCCTGTTCGGCCCAGAACGCTTCGGGTTCGTCGATCGAGCGGCGATACGCTTCTCGGTAAGTCGGCATGCGCGTCCTCTGCAAAGCGGCGTTGACGGGCCTTAGCGGTGCATGGGGCCAGAGTCAGCGCTACAGCGCCAACGCTGGCCGACACAGCATAGAGCAGGCCACCGGACGCGGCTAGACAGGGGACGCCCTGATCGGCGTTCTACAGCGCCCGTGTGCGCGCGGCGGCGTCGTCAGCGGATGCCGTGTGCTTCAGCAGCACGGGCACGAGTTCGCCCGCAACCCGCATGCTCGACACGACGACCGTGCGCACGCCGCTGCCATCGGTCAGCGCGCGCAGCGTTTCGCGCGTCGTCGCACGCGCCTCGATGCGCGGCTCGATCACGATCATTCCGCGGCAGCAGGCGGCGAGCGTCGCGCGATGGGTACGCATCCACGCGGCGCGCAGGCGCGCGTCGTCGGCGGATTCGCTTTCGTCGTGCTCGGCCACCAGCACGAAAGGCGTCCCGAGCTTCACGAGGCGGCGCATCTGCGCGCTCCACGCGAATGCATAGCCGGGCTTCACGGCGCGCGGGCGCACGCGCACGAGCGGAAAGCGGCTCGTGTCGAAGAGGCGCGCATCGAGCGCGGGCGCGGAGGTCGATGTCGGGAACAGGTCGGCGGCGGTCACTTCGTTCACAGTGGTTTCGGGCTCCAGTAGTTGAGCGCGGCAATGAGACTCGGCCAGCGGGATCGTCGCGGCACGACGCGCCGTTTCGGCAACGCGCGCGGCGCACGGCGCTTGTCCTGCTTCGGCGCGGGTGTGCTCGCGGTGGATGTATCGCTCCAGGCGCGGCGCGTCGTTTCGAGCACCTTCGCCGCATTTGCGGCGATCGCGCGCGTCTCGCCTTGCGGACCGCGCGTGCGCGCGTCGGATTCGGTGGTCATGTCGGCCCTCCTCATGTCGGTCCTCCATTCGTGATGCTCATTGTATTGAGAATCATTCTCACTTACAAGAGAAGAAAAAGCGCGCGGGAAGGCGCGCCTTATCGATGATTCCTCGTCACGGCAAGGTTTTGGACCGCGTCAGGCGCGGGCGCGCAGGAAGCGCGACAAAATGCCCGACGAATACGTCGCGGCAATCGAGGCGAGAAATTCGGCGAACGATGCGGGCGCGGCCGCGTCGGCGGTATCGGAGATGGTGCGCACGACCGCGCACGGCACGTCGTGCTCGTAGCAGACCTGCGCGATGGCCGCCCCTTCCATTTCGACGGCGAGCGCGTCCGGCAATGCGTCGCGCAGGGCGAAGAGCGCGTCGTGGCTCGCGATGAAGCGATCGCCGCTCACGATGAGCCCGCGGTGCACACGCGGCGCGTTCACCGCGAAGCGCTCGGACAGCGCGCGGCCCGCCTCGGCGATGAACGCGTCGGCAGCGGCGGCGAGCGCATCGGAAAAGGCGCCGTCGGCGTGAAAGTGCGAACGGTCCAGCAGCGGCACCTCGAAGCGCGGAAAGAGCGGCGAAGCGTCGAGATCGTGCTGCATCAGCGCGTCCGCGACGACGATATCGCCCACCTGCACGTCGGCCCGCACGCCGCCCGCGACGCCCGTGAAGATGATCGCATCGGCCTCGAAAACGTGGATCAGCGCGCTCGCCGTCGCGGCCGCCGCCACCTTGCCGATGCGTGCGAGCGTCACGACGACAGGCAAGCCGTGCGCGTCGCCGACGTAATAATCGCGCCGCCCGAGCGTGACGGTGCGCACTTCGCCCGCCGCGCGCATCTGCGCGATCAGATCGCCCAGCTCCTGCGGCAACGCCGCCATGATGCCGAGCCGCTTCATTCGACGGCCTGCAGTTTCGCGACCGAGAGCGCGAGCCATTTCTCGCCGTGGCGCTTGAAGCGCACTTGGGCGCGCGCATCGCCGCCGGAGCCTTCGAGCGCGGTCACGGTGCCTTCGCCGAACTTCGTGTGGAAGACCGCCTGGCCGACCTTGAAGCCCGCATCGGCGGCGCGCTGCTCGTTGGCGAACGACGGCAGCGCAGCGCTCGCGCCCTGATCGCGCGCATAGCCCGCGGCGCCGCCGCGTTCCTGTCCCGGACGCGCGAACCAGTCGCGGCCCCAGCCGGCGTTGTCCGAACGGCCGCCCCAGCGCGCGCCCGCTTCCATCTTCGGCGTGAGCCATTTGAGCGAGCCTTCGGGCAATTCGTCGAAGAAACGGGAACGGATGTTGTAGCGCGTCTGCCCATGCAGCATGCGGCTTTGCGCGAACGACAGATAAAGCCGCTCCTTCGCGCGCGTGATCGCGACGTACATGAGACGGCGCTCTTCCTCCAGCCCGTCCGATTCCTGCGCGCTGTTCTCGTGCGGGAACAGCCCTTCTTCGAGACCGGTGATGAACACCGCCGTGAATTCGAGGCCCTTCGCCGCGTGCACGGTCATCAGTTGCACGGCGTCCTGGCCGGCTTGCGCCTGGTTGTCGCCGGCTTCGAGCGAGGCGTGCGACAGGAAGCCGGCGAGCGGCGTCATGGTGTCGGGGTTTTGCGCGGGATCGGTGATGGTCGGCGCATCGAGCACTTCGATCTCGCCGTCCTCGCTGACGATCTCGGGCGCAGCCGTAGCGTCGGGGCGCAGCGGAATCGAGCGCGCGGGCGTGTCGAGGCCGTAGCCTTCTTCGCTGACGAACGCCGCCGCCGCGTTCACGAGTTCCTGCAAGTTCTCCAGCCGGTCCTGCCCTTCGCGCTCGGTTTCGTAGAACGCGGCGAGACCGCTCGCGCGCACGACGTATTCGACTGTTTCGGGCAGGCTCATCTGCTGCGTCTCGGCGCGCATCTTCGCGATGAGCGTCGCGAACGCGCCGAGGCTCGATCCCGCCTTGCCGGTGACATACGGCACGGCGGCGGCCATCGAACAGTTATAGAGACGCGCGGCGTCCGCCACCTGCTCGATGGAGCGCGCGCCGATGCCCCGCGTCGGAAAATTGACGACGCGCGCGAACGCGGTGTCGTCGTTCGGGTTGTCGATGAGACGCAGATACGCGAGCGCGTGCTTCACTTCCTGTCGCTCGAAAAAGCGCAAGCCGCCATACACGCGATACGGAATGCCCGCATTCACGAGCGTATGTTCGATCGTGCGCGACTGCGCGTTGCTCCGGTACAGCACCGCGACCTCGCCGCGCGCAATGCCCGTGTTGATGAGCGCCTTGATTTCTTCGACGATCCAGCCCGCTTCCTGCGAATCCGTCGCGGCCTCGTAGACGCGCACCGGCTCGCCGTGGCCCGCGTCGGTGCGCAGATTCTTGCCGAGCCGCCGCGCGTTGTTCGCGATCAGATAGTTCGCCGTGTCGAGAATATGGCCGTGCGAGCGGTAGTTCTGCTCCAGCTTGATGAGATTGCGCACGCGGAATTCGTTCTCGAAATCGCGCATGTTGCCGACATTCGCGCCACGGAACGCGTAAATGGACTGGTCGTCGTCGCCCACGGCGAAGATCGCGTTGTGCTCGCCCGCGAGCAGCTTCAGCCACGCGTATTGCAGCTTGTTCGTGTCCTGAAACTCGTCGACGAGAATATTGCGGAAACGCGCCTGATAATGCGCGCGCAGCGGCGGATTGTGCGCGAGCAGTTCATGACAGCGCAACAGCAGTTCCGGAAAATCCACCACGCCTTCGCGCTGGCATTGCTGGTCGTAGGCTTCGTAAAGCTCGACGAATTTGCGATTGAACGCGTCGGTGGCGTCGACGTCTTTCGGACGCAGACCCTGCTCCTTCGCGTTGTTGATGAAGTACTGGAGGTTCTTCGCCGGATACTTTTCGTCGTCGACGTTCAGGCCCTTCATCAGCCGCTTGATGGCCGAAAGCTGGTCCGCTGTGTCGAGAATCTGGAAAGTCTGCGGCAGGCCGGCGTCGCGGTAATGCGCGCGCAGCATGCGGTTGCACAGGCCGTGAAAGGTGCCGATCCACATGCCGCGCGTATCGATGGGCAGCAAGGCGGACAGGCGCGCCATCATCTCGCGCGCGGCCTTGTTCGTGAAGGTCACGGCGAGCACGGTCGGCGGCGACGCGTAGCCCTGCTGGATCAGCCACGCGATGCGCGTAATGAGCACGCGCGTCTTGCCGCTGCCGGCGCCCGCGAGAATGAGCGCGGGCTCGTTCGGCAGCGTCACGGCGGCGAGTTGTTCGGGGTTCAGATTCGCGAGCAGGTCGGGCATGGGAAAGTCAGACGACGGAGAAACGGCGCAATCGGCGGGCCGACCATTATAAGACCGCGCCGATGGCAGCGTTTTTGCCCATCCCCTTCGACCGGGGGCCGAAAACGGCGGTCCGTCGTGTGGGAACCTTATAATTGGAGATTCCCTCGCATTTTTTCACGCTTTTTTCGGCAGATTTCACAATGAGCGACAACACGCTTGCCAAGAGCTTCGAGCCTCAAAATATCGAGTCCCAATGGGGCCCGGAATGGGAAAAGCGCGGTTACGCCGCGCCGACATTCCAGGAAGGCGCGAAGAATTTCTCCATCCAGTTGCCGCCGCCGAACGTCACCGGCACGCTGCACATGGGGCACGCGTTCAATCAGACCATCATGGATGGCCTCACGCGCTATCACCGCATGCTCGGCGAGAACACGCTGTGGGTGCCGGGCACGGACCACGCGGGCATCGCAACGCAGATCGTCGTCGAACGACAGCTCGATGCGCAAGGCGTCTCGCGTCACGATCTCGGCCGCGAGGAATTCCTCAAGCGCGTGTGGGCGTGGAAGCAGCAGTCCGGCTCGACCATCACGAATCAGGTGCGCCGCCTGGGCGCATCGATCGACTGGTCGCGCGAATACTTCACGATGGACGACAAGATGTCGGCCGCCGTGCGCGATGTCTTCGTCACGCTCTATAAGCAAGGGCTCATCTATCGCGGCAAGCGCCTCGTGAACTGGGACCCGGTGCTGGGCACGGCGGTGTCCGATCTCGAAGTCGTGAGCGAGGAAGAGAACGGCAGCCTGTGGCACATCCAGTATCCGCTGCCGGACGGCTCGGGACATCTCACCGTGGCGACCACGCGCCCCGAAACCATGCTCGGGGATGTCGCCGTGATGGTGCATCCGGAAGACGAGCGTTACCGGCATCTGATCGGCAAGACGGTGGTGCTGCCGCTGTGCGATCGCGAAATCCCGGTCATCGCCGACGAATACGTCGATCGCGAATTCGGCACGGGCGTCGTCAAGGTCACGCCCGCGCACGACTTCAACGACTATGCCGTCGGCCAGCGCCACAAGCTGCCGCAGATCGAGATCCTCACGCTCGACGCGAAGATCAACGACAACGCGCCGGCGAAGTATCGCGGCATGGATCGCTTCGAAGCGCGCAAGGTCGTCGTGCAGGATCTCGAAGCGCTCGGCCTGCTCGACTCCGTGAAGCCGCACAAGCTGATGGTGCCGCGCGGCGATCGCACCAACGTGGTCATCGAGCCGATGCTCACCGACCAGTGGTTCGTCGCGATGAGCAAGGCCGCGCCCGAGGGCACGTTCAATCCGGGCAAGTCGATCACGGAAACCTCGCTCGACGTCGTGAAGAGCGGCCAGATCAAGTTCGTGCCGGAGAACTGGACGACCACGTACTATCAGTGGCTCGAGAACATCCAGGACTGGTGCATCTCGCGCCAGCTCTGGTGGGGCCATCAGATTCCCGCGTGGTACGGCGAGAACGGCGAGATCTTTGTCGCGAAGACCGAGGAAGAAGCGCGCGCGGATGCCGACGCGCAAGGCTACACGGGCGCATTGAAGCGCGATGAAGACGTGCTCGACACGTGGTTCTCGTCCGCGCTCGTGCCCTTCTCCTCGCTCGGCTGGCCGAACGAGACGAAGGAACTTAAGGCGTTCCTGCCGTCGTCGGTGCTGGTGACGGGCTTCGACATCATCTTCTTCTGGGTCGCCAGAATGGTGATGATGACCACGCATTTCACCGGCAAGGTGCCCTTCGACACCGTTTACGTGCACGGCCTCGTGCGCGACGCCGAAGGCCAGAAGATGTCGAAGAGCAAGGGCAACACGCTCGACCCGATCGATATCGTCGATGGCATCGATCTCGAAGCGCTCGTCGCGAAGCGCACGACGGGCCTCATGAATCCGAAGGCCGCCGCGCAGATCGAAAAGAAGACGCGCAAGGAGTTCCCCGACGGCATTCCGGCGTTCGGCACGGATGCGCTGCGCTTCACGATGGCCTCGATGGCCACGCTCGGCCGCAACGTCAACTTCGATCTCGCGCGTTGCGAGGGTTATCGCAACTTCTGCAACAAGCTCTGGAACGCCACGCGTTTCGTGCTGATGAATTGCGAAGGCCACGATTGCGGCTTCGCGAATCCGGGCGCGTGCAAGCCGGGCGATTGCGGTCCCGGCGGCTACACGGACTTTTCGCAGGCGGACCGCTGGATCGTGTCGCTGCTTCAGCGCACGGAGGCGGAAGTCGAGAAAGGCTTCGCGGACTATCGATTCGACAACGTCGCGAGCGCGATTTACAAATTCGTGTGGGACGAATACTGCGACTGGTATCTCGAACTCGCGAAGGTGCAGATTCAGACCGGCGCGCCGGAACAGCAGACCGCGACGCGCCGCACGCTCCTGCGCGTGCTCGAAACGGTGCTGCGTCTTGCGCACCCGATCATTCCGTTCATCACGGAAGCGTTGTGGCAGAAGGTCGCGCCGTTGACCGACGCCTTCCCGCAGGGCGCCAAGGAGGGCGAAGCGTCGATCATGACGCAGGCTTATCCGCGCGCCGAGCAGAAAAAGATCGACGAATCTGCCGAACAGTGGGCCGCCGAACTGAAGACTGTCATCGATGCATGTCGTAATCTGCGCGGCGAAATGAATCTGTCGCCCGCGGTGAAGGTGCCGCTGCTCGCGCACGGCGACGCGGCGCGCCTCACCACATTCGCTCCGTATGTCGCCGCGCTCGCGCGCCTGTCCGAAGTGAAGATCATCGACGACGAAGCCGCTCTCGACAAGGAAGCCCACGGCGCGCCCGTGGCGATCGTCGGAAGCAGCAAGCTGGTGTTGAAAGTCGAGATCGATGTCGCGGCGGAACGCGAGCGTCTGACGAAGGAAGTGGAGCGTCTGAACGCCGAGATTGGAAAATGTAACGCCAAGCTCGGTAATGAAAGCTTTGTTGCAAAAGCGCCGGCCGCTGTCGTTGAACAGGAGCGCAAAAGGCTGGCAGAATATGGAACCACTATCGAGAAGCTCCAGGCGCAATTATTGCGTCTGCCTGTCTGAATTGGAGGTTCGAATCGCTAGCCGATCCGCTCCGGTTGTCTCGACGTTCTAAATGATTTAAGAGGATCAGGGTCATCACATGCTAAAAGTTACCAAAGCGGTTTTCCCCGTCGCAGGTCTGGGCACGCGGTTTCTTCCCGCGACCAAGGCCAGCCCGAAGGAAATGCTGCCAGTCGTGGACAAGCCGCTGATTCAGTATGCGGTCGAAGAAGCAATGGCGGCCGGCATTACCGAAATGATCTTCGTCACCGGCCGCAGCAAGCGTGCCATCGAAGACCATTTCGACAAGTCCTATGAAATCGAAGCGGAGCTCGAAGCACGCGGCAAGGACAAGCTGCTCGAACTCGTGCGCAGCATCAAGCCCAGCCATGTCGACTGTTTCTATGTGCGTCAGGCCGAAGCGCTCGGTCTCGGCCACGCCGTGCTGTGCGCGGAAAAGCTCGTCGGCGACAACCCGTTCGCCGTGATCCTCGCGGACGACCTGCTGTACGGCAAGCCGCCCGTGATGTCGCAGATGATCGAAGTCTTCGACCACTATCACAGCTCGGTCATCGGCGTCGAAGAGATCCCGCAGCAGGATTCGAAGTCGTACGGCATCATCGACGGCAAGGAATGGGAGGACAACATCTTCAAGCTGTCGGGCATTGTCGAGAAGCCGGAACCGGCGGTCGCGCCGTCGAACCTGGGCGTGGTGGGCCGTTACGTGCTGAAGCCGCGCGTTTTCGATCACATCCGCGCGCTGAAGCCGGGCGCGGGCGGCGAACTGCAACTGACGGACGCGATTCAATCGCTGCTGTCGGACGAGCAAGTGCTCGCGTACAAGTATCACGGCACGCGTTTTGACTGCGGCAGCAAGCTGGGCTATCTGAAGGCGACGGTGGAATTCGCGCTGCGCCACCCGGAAGTGAAGCAGGAATTCGAGGAATATCTGCGCAATCGCGCGCCGATTCTCGAAGGCTGATTTTTCGCTTTCGCGTTAAAAACCCGTCACGCGTGACGGGTTTTTTGTTTCTGCGCGCTACTTCGCGGTTTCAACGACGCCGCATCAGAAAGATGAACGTCTTGTCCTGCGCCGTCGATTCGACGATCTCGTTGCCGGTCTGCTTGGCGAACGCCGCGAAATCGCGCTGCGAACCCGGGTCCGTGGCGAGAACCTTCAGAATCTGGCCGCTCGTCATGTCCGCGAGCGCCTTCTTCGCCCGCAGAATCGGCAACGGGCAATTGAGCCCGCGCGCGTCGACTTCCTTGTGAACTTCCATCGCGATTGAACCTTTCCTTTGCCTGTGGGATGAGCGGTCGTGAGGTTCGATTTTAACGCAGCGGTCATAAGTTCACCGGCTGCGCAGTCTCATACGCCTGCCGCATCGCGATGCCGATGCGCGCGCCATCCTCCAAGTTGAGAAACCTCTAGTTCATGCGTCATGACATTGAGGATAGCGTTCGTCTGCGAATTCCCATCGATTGCGCGGCGCGAAGCGGGCTTTCAGCCCGGCCGCCTTCGGGCCGGACTCGATCCGGAAGACTGGAAGCCTTACAACGACGTAGGTTCCGGGGTCCGCGAGACTCCGCTACCGCGCGATCGTCCGAGACAGAAAGGAACGAACATGAGCAAGGTCGATACGCACGTTCGGCATGTGACGAAACCCGGAGCGAATCTGTTTGCCGAACTCGGTTTTTCGCCAGAGGAAGCGCGCCGATATCAAACCGAGTCGCAAGCGCTGATCAACCAGACGCTGGCACTGAAGGAACAACTCATGGAAGAACTCGCGACCTGGATTGCCGCACATCATCTCAAGCAATCCGAAGCGGCCGAGATCCTCCACGTCACACGGCCTCGCGTTTCGGATGTCGTGAACAAGAAGACAAGCAAGTTCACGATCGATACGCTGGTCGAAATGCTTGCTCGCGTAGGCAAGCCGGTGAAGCTCGTCATCGGCTGACGACCGCGTTCACAATTCCACCGCCTCCCCTCTCTCATACGCCTGCCGCATCGCGATGCCGATGCGCGTCGCTTCCCGCGCATCGTCGAGCGTCAGCCCCGTCGGCCTGCCTTCCGCCAGCAACGCCACGAACGCCTGCGCCTCGCGCAAGAACGCATCTTCGAAACGCTCAAAGAACGTCGGCGTGCACGCGTTGCGCATGCCGCCCGCATCCGCGATCTCGACGCGGTTCGCACGCGGATTGCGCCCCACCGACACCGCGCCCGCCGTGCCGATCACTTCCGTCTGCGTGTCGTGACCGTGCGCCATGGTGCGCGATGCGTAGAGCACCGCGAGCCGCCCGTCGTCGAACTCGATGGTGCCCACGCCGTTATCGATGTCTCCGCACGCACGCAGGCCTTCGTGGATCGCGATCGTCCCGCTCGCGTACACGCGCTTCGGCTTCGGATTGCCGAGCAGCCAGCGCGCGAGATCGATGTCGTGCACGCTGCAATCCAGAAAAAGCCCGCCCGATGTCGGCGCGAAACGCACGAAAAAGCCATCGGGATCGTTCTTGTCGCAGGTCTGCGAGCGCACCATGAACGGCCTGCCGATGACGCCGTTCGCAATGCTATCGAAGGCATCGCGATAGCTCGCATCGAAGCGTCGCACGAAGCCGATCATCACGTGCAGATGCGGATGACGCGCGGCCTCCTCGATCACGGCGTCGCATTCGGCGAGATCGAGCGACAGCGGCTTCTCGCAGAACACGTGCTTGCCCGCGCGCAACGCGGCGATGATCTGCCGCGCGTGCAGCGATGTCGGCGTGACGAGCCAAACGGCATCGATCGACGCATCGGCGAGCATGGCATCGTAGTCGGCATGAAGCGTCAGTTCGGGCAGGCTCGACGACGCCCACTCGCGCTCTTCCTGAACCGGACTGCACGCCGCGACGAGCGCAGCGCCCGGCACATGCCACGCGAGATTCGCGGCATGGCGCCGCCCGAGCCGCCCCAATCCGGCAATACCCACGCGCACCGTTTTCATGCGACGTGCTCCGCGAGATTCACAATGCGTTTCTCGCGCCACGACACACTCGCGGCTTCGGCAAGTTCCAGCGCATTCAGGCCATCCGCGACCGTCGTGCGCACCGGCTTGCCGTTGGTGACTGCATCGAAGAAATGCGCAATTTCCGCCGCGTACGCCGCACGATAGCGCTCGAGAAAGAACGCCTCGGGCACGTCGCTCGACACGGCCGTCTTCGTGTACGACGTGACTTCCGTCGGCCGCACGTTGCCCGCCTGCAGCATGCCGCGACTGCCGAGCAGCTCGAAGCGCTGATCGTAGCCATACGCCGCGCGCCGCGCCGTGTTGATCTGGCACAGCCGCCCGCGCTTCGTGCGGATCGTCACCGCGGTCGAATCGATGTCGCCCGCCTCGGCGATCGCCGGATCGGCGAGGCAACTGCCCGTCGCGTGCAGCGTCTCGGCTTCGTCGTCGAGAATCCAGCGGAAGATGTCGAAGTCGTGGATCAGCATGTCCTTGAAGATGCCGCCCGAGTGCCTGATGTACTCGACCGGCGGCGCGCCCGGATCGCGGCTCGTGACGATCAGCATTTCCGGATCGCCGATCTCGCCCGCATCGATGCGCGCCTTCAACGCGGCAAAGGTCGGATCGAAACGCCGCTGAAAGCCGATCATGCAGACGACGCCCGCCTTCGCCACTGCATCGGCGCACGCGCGGGCGCGCTCGATCGTCAGATCCACGGGCTTCTCGCAGAACACGTGCTTGCCCTGCGCCGCCGACGCCTGAATCAGATCGGCATGCGTATCCGTGCTCGAACACACGACCGTCGCGCCGATGGACGCATCGCCCATCGCGACATCGACGTCGGCGACCTTTGCATCGTAAAGCGAAGCCAAAGCAGCCGCCGCATCGCGATTCACATCGACAACATAACGAAGCCGCACGCCCGGCTGCCGCGCGAGATTGGCCGCGTGAATCTTGCCGATGCGCCCCGCGCCGAACACCGCCACATCAATCGTCATAGCCACCTGTCTCCCTGGATTCCTCGACGTTCAATTCGAGCCGGTACGCGAGCGCAATGAACAGCGCCTGGCACAGGCAAATGGTGCTCGTGAGCGAACGGAAGGCGAACGCGCTGCCCTCCTTCACGAGCAGGCTCGCGCTCGCGTGGCGCGCGAGCGGCGAAAGCTGGCTGTCGGTGATGACGAGGGTCGCCGCGCCCTGATGCTGCGCCGCGCGCACGCAATATTGCGTTTCCTTGCCGTAGGGCGCGAAGCTGATCGCGACCACCACGTCCCCCTTCTTCACGCTGCGGACCTGCTCGCGGAACATGCCGCCGAAGCCCGAAATCAGATGCACGCGCTTTTTCGTGTGCTGCAAGGCATAGACGATGTAGCTCGCCACCGCGAACGAGCGCCGCACGCCGATCACGTAGATGTTTTCCGCCTGCGACAGCATGTCGACGGCGGCTTCGAACTGTGCGTCGTCGAGACCGGCGGCGAGTTCGTCGAGACCCGTGCGGCTCGCCGCGATGAACTCGCGCGCCACCGACACGCCCGAGGCCTCGCCCGCTTTTTCGTCGATGAGCTTGCGTATGCGCTGCTGATAGCTCTGCTGCGAGCCGCCGCCGCCCGCGTACGCCTGCCGGAACACGGCCTGAAGGTCGGAGAAGCCGGAAAACCCGAAGCGCTGCGCAAAGCGCACGACCGCCGACGCATGCACGCCGCACGCGCTCGCGATATCGCTCGTGCGGTCCATCATCACGCTTGGGCGGTGCTGCTCGATATAGGTCGCCACGCTCTTCAACTGGCGCGGCAAGGAATCGTATGCATCGGTGATCCGCTGCATCAGTTCGTCGACGCTCTGCACGTCGGTGCTGGCTTCATCCATCACAGGCTCTTGTTCGATGTTCGTCGTGCAACCGATTATAGGAAGGCGGCAAGCAAATTGGAATGTATTTTCCATTTGTCGCACACATGAAATTTCTATTGCAGAGCACCGAAAACTGACCTACTCTTGGTCGTGAGCACGGAGCACGACGCTGCGGCTCGCGGGAACATCACACCAAACAACAACCGAGATAGGTGGAGACAATGACCCTTTGCAACGGTCGGGCCGCGCTACGCGCGCTGGTGGCTGCTGCTGCGTTCTGCAGCGCGGCGATGATGGCGGCGAGTCCCGCTCACGCGGCGCCCGACGCGAAGTTCGTGCTGATCAGCCACGCGCCGGACTCCGATTCGTGGTGGAACACCATCAAGAACGCGATCAAGCAGGCCGACGAAGACTTCAACGTGCAAACCGATTACCGCAATCCGCCGAACGGCGATATCGCGGACATGTCGCGCCTGATCGAGCAGGCGGCCGCGCGCAATTACGACGGCGTCATCACCACCATTGCGGACTTCGACGTGCTGAAGAGCGCGATCAACAAAGTGACCGCGAAGAAGATTCCGCTCGTGACGATCAACTCGGGCACCGAAGAACAAAGCGCGCAGCTCGGCGCGATCATGCACGTTGGGCAGCCGGAATATGTCGCGGGCAAGGCGGCCGGCGAGAAGGCGAAAGCCGCGGGCGTGAAGTCGTTCCTGTGCGTGAACCACATCGCGACGAACACGGTGTCGTTCGATCGATGCAAGGGCTTCGCGGATGCGCTCGGCATCGACTACAAAGCCTCGACGCTCGATTCGGGACAGGACCCGACCGAGATCCAGTCGAAGGTGTCGGCGTATCTGCGCAACCATCCGGACACGCAGGCGATCCTCACGCTCGGACCCACGCCCGCTTCGGCGACGCTCAAGGCCGTGGTGCAAATGGGCCTGCAAAACAAGGTCTATTTCGTGACCTTCGACTTCTCCGATGACATCGCCAAGGCGATCAAGGACGGCACGATCAAGTTCGCCATCGATCAGCAGCCGTATCTGCAAGGCTATATCCCGGTGGCGGTGCTCGCGATCGCGAAGAAGGAGCACACCACCGATCCGGCGAAGATCCGTCAGATTCTCGAAGCGAATCCGAAGTTCAAGGCGCGCCTCGACACCTACGGATTGCAGCCGTCGTACGGTCCGAAGAACATCCGCTCGGGGCCGGGCTTCATCACCAAGGAAAACCTCGACAAGGTCGTGAAGTACGCGGGCCAATATCGTTGATCAACTTCGGGCGGTGTTGCTGACGCCGCCCGCTTTCATCAAAGACGTATCGCTCTCTATGCACGTCTGCGTCCGTTCGCGGACGCGGCAGGCACCTGCACGTACGTATCAAGGAGACATCATGGGCGTAGCCGGAAAGCACTATCCGCCACACGCGAACGCTGAAACCACCGATGCGGTCAAGCCTTCCGACGAGCGCGTGCGGCGGCAATCGTGGTTTGGCCATTTGCTGAACCGGCCGGAATTCGCGGCGATTTCCGGCACCGTGCTCGTGTTTCTCGTGTTCGGCTTCGCCGCCGGATCGTCGGGCATGTTCAATCTCGACGGCGTGATGAACTGGTCGCAAGTGGCCGCCTATCTCGGCCTGCTCGCGGTCGGCGCGTGCCTCCTGATGATCGCGGGCGAGTTCGACTTGTCGATCGGCTCGATGATCGGTTTCGCCGGCATGATGGTCGCGCTGCCGTCGGTCTACTTCCATTGGCCGATCTCCGTATCGATTCTCTTCGCCTTCGTCATGTCGATGCTGCTCGGCGCGCTGAACGGCTATCTCGTGATGAAGACGCGCCTGCCCTCGTTCATCGTCACGCTCGCGTTTCTCTTCATTCTGCGCGGACTGACGCTCGCGTTGTCGATCATGTTCGCCGACCGCACGATCATTTCCGGCGTCGGCGATCTCGCGCAGAACGATGCGATCGCCAACACGCTCTTTCATGGCGTCGCGTTTCATGGCGTGTTCACGTGGCTCGCGCACATGGGCGTCGGCAAATTGCTCGACAGCGGCGAGCCGCTCGTGCCGGGCATTCCGAAGGTCATCATCTGGTGGATCGTGCTGGCGGCGATCTGCGCGTTCGTGCTCGCGAAGACGCGCTACGGCAACTGGATTCTCGCCGTCGGCGGCGATGCGAATGCCGCGAAGAACGTCGGCGTGCCGGTGAAGCGCGTGAAGATTTCGCTCTTCGTGCTGACCGCGTTCTGCTCGTGCCTGTTCGCCGTGCTGCAAGTGTGCGATATCGGTTCCGCGGCGGCCGACCGCGGCCTGCAGAAGGAATTCGAGGCGATCATCGCGGCGGTCATCGGCGGCACCTTGCTCACGGGCGGTTATGGATCGGTGGTCGGCGCATGCTTCGGCGCGCTGATCTTCGGCGTCGTGCAGATCGGCATCACCTACACCAACGTCAGCTCGGACTGGTTCCGCGTGTTCCTCGGCGTGATGCTGCTGATCGCCGTGCTCTTCAATCACTACGTGCGCCGCCGCGTTTCGCAGGCGCAATGAGGAGAAACGACATGAACGACGACAACATCCTCGCGCTCGAAAACGTCAGCAAGTACTTCGGCAAGGTGATTGCGCTGAACGGCGTCACCCTGCGCCTGAAGCGCGGCGAAGTGCATTGCCTGCTCGGCGATAACGGCGCGGGCAAGTCCACGCTCATCAAGACGCTGGCGGGCGTGCACCAGCCCTCTTCCGGCGACTATCTCGTCGATGGCGCGCCCGTGCATTTCGATTCGCCGAAGGAAGCGCTCGATCTCGGCATCGCGACCGTGTATCAGGATCTCGCGCTCGTGCCGCTGCTTTCCGTCGCCCGCAATTTCTTCATGGGCCGCGAGCCGCAGAAAAAGCGCTTCGGCATCAGCGTGATGGATCTCGATCTCGCCGCCGAGACCTCGCGCGCGAAGCTCGCGGAAATGGGCATCAACGTGCGCGATCCGCATCAGCCGATCGGCACGATGTCCGGCGGCGAGAAGCAGTGTCTCGCCATCGCGCGTGCGATCCACTTCGGCGCGCGCGTGCTGATTCTCGATGAACCAACCGCCGCGCTCGGCGTGAAGCAGAGCTTCAACGTGCTGAAGCTCATTCACAAGGCGCGCGAAAAAGGCATCTCGGTGATCTTCATCACGCACAACGTCCATCATGCCTACCCCATCGGCGATTCGTTCACGCTGCTCAATCGCGGCCGTTCGATGGGCACGTTCACGAAAGACACCATCAGCAAGAACGAGGTGCTCGACATGATGGCGGGCGGCGCGGAGATGCAGCAGATGATGAGCGAACTCGAAGGCGCGACGATCTGAGGACTATCCAGCATGCCAATCACTTCCCGTTTTGCTCCCGATCGCGCGCGCGACATCGTCTGTCTCGGGCGCATCGCCGTCGATCTATATGCGCAGCAGGTCGGCGCGCGGCTCGAAGACGTATCGACGTTCGCCAAGTATCTCGGCGGCTCGTCAGCGAACATCGCGTTCGGATGCGCGCGCCTCGGGCTGAACGCATCGATGCTCGCGCGCGTCGGCAACGATCACATGGGACGCTTTCTCACGGAGACGCTCGAACGCGAAGGCTGCGACACGAGCCATCTGCGCATCGATCGCGACCGGCTCACGGGGCTCGTGCTGCTCGGGCTCGAAGATCGCGACACGTTTCCGCTCGTGTTCTATCGCGAGAACTGCGCGGACATGGCCGTCGATGAAAGCGATTTCGACGAAACGTATATCGCGTCGTCGAAGGCCTTGCTCATCACCGGCACGCATTTCTCGACGGAAAAGGTGAACCGCACGAGCCGCCGCGCGCTGGAATACGCGCGACGCAACGACGTGCGCACGATTCTCGACATCGACTATCGGCCGGTGCTGTGGGGGCTCACCGGCAAGGCCGATGGCGAAACGCGCTTCGTCGCGAACGAAGGCGTGACCGCGCATTTGCAACGCATTCTGCCGCTGATGGATCTCGTCATTGGCACGGAAGAAGAGTTTCGCATCGCGGGCGGCAAGGACCGGCTCGCCGATGCGCTCGCGATGGTCCGCAAGGTCACGGGCGCGACGCTCATCGTGAAGCGCGGGCCGCTCGGCTGCTCGATCATCGAGGGCGGTGTGCCCGCCTCCATCGACGATGCGCCGATCCACGGCGGCGTCGAAGTCGAAGTGCTCAACGTGCTCGGCGCGGGCGATGCGTTCGCATCGGGCTTTCTCTCCGGATGGCTGCGCGATGCGCCGCTCGAAGCGTGCGCGCGCGCGGCCAATGCGTGCGGCGCGCTCGTCGTGTCGCGTCACGGCTGCGCGCCCGCGATGCCCACGCCCGCCGAACTCGATTACTTCCTTCAGGCCGCGAAAGAAGACCCTATACGCATGCGCCGTCCCGACCGCGACACGACGCTCGCGCGGCTGCATCGCGTGAGTCCGAAGCGCCGGCAATGGGATGAAGTGCTCGGCTTCGCATTCGATCATCGCAATCAGTTCTTCGAACTCGCGCAGCAGACGGGCGCGAGCGACACGCGCATCGCCACGCTCAAGAATCTGTTCGTCGAAGCCGTGGCGCAGACGGAGAAGGAGCGCGGGCTCGAAGGGCGTATCGGCGTGCTGATCGACGATCGCTACGGCCAGGACGCACTGAACGCCGCAACGGGACGCGGCTGGTGGATCGGACGTCCGGTCGAACTGCCGGGCTCGATGCCGCTCGTGTTCGATCATGGCCGCTCGGTCGGCACGACGCTCGTGCAATGGCCGCGCGAACAGGTCGTGAAGTGTCTCGTGCAGTATCACCCCGATCATCCGCATGACGTGCGCCTCGAACAGGAAGCACAGTTGCGCGCACTGTACGACGCCGTGCAGGAAAGCGGCCATGAACTGCTGCTCGAAGTGATCGCGCCGAAGAACGGTCCGCCCGTTGAGGAGGACACGGTGTATCGCGCGTTGAAGCGTCTTTACAACCTCGGCATCTATCCGGACTGGTGGAAGCTCGAACCGATGAGCGCGCGGCAATGGCACGCCGTCGATGCGCTGATCGCCGAACGCGACACATATTGCCGCGGCGTCGTGTTGCTGGGTTTGTCCGCGGGCGTCGAGCAGTTGCGCGATGGCTTCAGGGCTGCGGCGGCATCGACAACGTGCAAGGGCTTCACGGTCGGGCGCACGATCTTTCATGAGCCGAGTCATGCGTGGCTCGCGAACGAGATCGACGACAAGGAACTCATCACGCGCGTGCGCCGCACGTTCGAAGCGTTGATCGGCGCGTGGCGCGACGCGCGTTCGTCGCCGGATGAAACGCGTGTCACACAGGAGCAAGCCGCATGAACCAGCGCGCAACGCAAACGGAGACCGCCGTGCAATCGACCATTCGGCTGACCGCCGCGCAGGCGCTCGTGCGCTATCTCGCGGCACAACGCACGGAGCATGGCGAGCCGCTTTTCGGCGGCGTGTTCGCGATCTTCGGGCATGGCAATGTCGCGGGCATCGGCGAGGCACTGTACCGGCATCGCGATGTATTGCCGACGTATCGCGCGCACAACGAGCAGGCCATGGCGCACAGTGCGATCGCGTATGCGAAGGCGCACATGCGCCGCCGCATGATGGCGGTGACGACGTCCATCGGTCCGGGCGCGACCAATCTCGTCACGGCTGCGGCGCTCGCGCATGTGAACCGCTTGCCGGTGCTCTTGCTGCCGGGCGATATCTTCGTGTCGCGCGCGCCCGATCCGGTTCTTCAGCAAGTCGAGGATGGTCACGATGGCGGCGTATCCGCGAACGATGCGTTGAAGGCCGTGTCGCGTTACTTCGATCGCATCATGCATCCCGCGCAATTGCTGAGCGCCTTGCCGCGCGCCATGCGCGTGCTGACGGACGCGGCGTTGTGCGGTCCTGTCACGCTCGCGCTGCCGCAAGACGTGCAGGCGATGGCGTATGACTTCCCTGCTTCGTTCTTCGAGCCGCGCGTCGCGGCGATTCACGCGCCCGCGCCGGTGCCGCGCGAAATCGAGCAGGCCGCCGCGATCTTGCGTGAAGCGCGTGAGCCGTTGATCGTGTCGGGCGGCGGCGTCTTGTATAGCCTCGCGAGCGACGCGATGCGCGCGTTCGCGCACAAGCATGGCGTGCCCGTTGCGGAAACGCAGGCGGGCAAAGGCGCGCTCGCATGGGACGATGCGTTGAACGTCGGCGGCATCGGCGTAACGGGTTCATCCGAGGCGAACGAACTCGCGCATGCGAGCGATTGCGTGCTCGCGCTCGGCACGCGTTTGCAGGACTTCACGACCGGCTCGAACACGCTTTTCACGCAGGCGCGGCTTATCGCGATCAACGCCAATCCGTTCGACGCGCTGAAGCAGAACGCGATGGCGGTGCAAGCGGATGTGCGCGTCGCGCTGGAAGCGCTCTCGGCGGCGCTCGGCGACTGGCATGCCTCGCCGCAATGGACGACGCGCGCGCACCGGCTCGCGAACGAATGGCGCGAGACGGTTGCGCGCGTGACGAATACGCCGCTCGCCGATGGCGTCCTGCCGCGCGAAGCGGATGTGATCGGCGCGGTGCAACGGTCTTCGGCTTCATCGGCTGGGGAGGACATCGTCGTGTGCGCGGCCGGCACCTTGCCCGCCGACTTGCAGAAGCTGTGGCGTGTTGCCGGGCGGGGCGGCTATCACGTCGAATATGGCTATTCGTGCATGGGCTATGAAATCGCGGGCGGACTCGGCGTAAAGCTCGCGCGGCCGGAGCGCGAGGTCATCGTGATGGTCGGCGATGGCAGCTATCTGATGATGAATAGCGAGCTTGCGACTTCCGTGATGCTTGGCGCGAAGGTGATCGTGGTGTTGCTCGATAACCGCGGGTTTGGCTGCATTAATCGCTTGCAGCAAGCTTGTGGGGGGGCGCCGTTCAATAACCTCCTCGAGGATTGCAAGCAGGGTTCTTTGGGCGCGCCGCGGGTGGATTTCGCGATGCATGCGAGATCGCTGGGGGCGCTGGCTGAGCATGTTTCCAGTCTGGATGAATTACAGGCTGCGATGATGCGGGCGCGGGGGGCGGATCGGAGTTATTTGATTGCTATCGATACCGATGGGGCTCGGCCTACCGAGGAGGGGGGGTGGTGGTGGGAAGTGGCTGTTCCTGAGGTTTCTGAACGGAGTGATGTTGTGGGGGCTCGGGAGGCGTATGAGAGGGCTTTGCGAGCGCGCGGGGTTTGAGGTTTTTTTTATTTTTTGGGCTGCTATGGAATCCTGCTTTCTTGTCGGTTTATTAGCACTGCCCCTCCCCGGGGCGGGGGTAACTTTCTTTGCTGCTGCAAAGAAAGTCACCAAAGAAAGCAGCTTCTCACCGCCCGCAGTCACACGCACGTTGGCCATTCTTCTCCTCCGGGAACGGCCCTCGCCTAAAGAGTGCCCTCACAGGCCCAATCGGGCTTGGATCGCGCACGGTCTGACAAGCCAGTGCGCGAAGCGCACTGGCCCAGCACGAAATAGCACCGGCACAGCGCTACGCGCTGCCGTCGGGTATGCCGGGGAAACCCACGCATACCCGATTAACCCGTCGGCCGCGAAGCGGGCCGGAGCTTGAGATGGCTGTACCAGTTCGTTAAGCGGCGCGACGTGACGGACCGTGCGCGATCCAAGCCCGATTGGGCCTATGGGGGCACTCTTTAGGCGAGTGCCGCCTTGGAGGAGAAAAGTGGCCAAACTGCGTGTGACCGCGGGCGGTGACAAAGCTGCTTTCTTTGGTGACTTTCTTTGCAGCAGCAAAGAAAGTTACCCCCGCCCCGGGGAGGGGCAGTGCTAATAGACCGACAACAAAGCAAGTTCTACGACCCCGACGACAACAAAGGCCGAAGAAAATGAAAGTCCGCATAGGCATCAACCCACTCTCGTGGATGAACGACGATCTCCCCTCCCTCGGCGGCGAAACACCCTTATCCACCGCCTTAACCGAAGGCAAACAAATCGGCTATGAAGGTTTCGAGCTAGGCAACAAATTCCCCCGCGAGCCGCAAGCGCTAAAAACGCTGCTGCAAGAATACGACTTGGCGCTCGTCTCCGGCTGGTACTCCGGCAGACTGGCAGAACGCAGCGCGGAAGAAGAAATCGAAGCAGTCGCCAAACACCTCGACCTGCTGCAAAAAAACGGCGCAACGGTGATGGTCTACGGCGAAGTAGCGAACTCGATCCAGGGCGCGCCACGCCCCCTCTACCAGCGCCCGCGCTTCTTCTCGGAAGCGCAATGGACGGCATACGCCGAGCGCCTGAACCGCTTCGCCGAATTTACGCTCTCGCGCGGCGTGCGCGTGGCCTATCATCATCATATGGGTGCGTATGTCGAAACGCCCGCCGATGTCGATCGCCTCATGGCGCTCACCAACGATACCGTGGGCCTGCTGTTCGACGCGGGTCACATCACGTTCGCGGGCGGCGACGCCCTCGCCGTGCTGCAAAAGCACATCGCACGCGTGTGCCACGTACATTGCAAGGACGTGCGCCCGGAGATCGTGAAGCTCGCGCGCAACCGCAACTGGAGCTTTCTCGATGCGGTCATCAACGGCGCATTCACCGTGCCGGGCGATGGCGCCGTCGATTATCCGGGCATCGTCGCGTGTCTCGCGAAGCACGATTACGAAGGCTGGCTCGTCGTGGAAGCGGAACAGGACCCAGTGATCGCGCCGAGCTACGCCTATGCGGACAAGGGCTATCGCACCTTGCGCGCGCTCGTCGACAAGACATACAAGGAGGCAGCATGAGCCTGCTAGTGAAAGCATCGCGCGAGGAGCAGACCATCGCGCGCGTCACACCCGATTCCGCGGGCTGGAAGCATGTCGGCTTCGCGGCGTATCGCCTGAACGCGGGCGATGTCGTGCATGTCTACGACGCGGATCGCGAAAGCTGCATCGTCGTGCTGACAGGCACGGTGAGCGTCGAAGCCGGCGACGAGCACTGGCCGTCGATCGGCACGCGCGACAGCGTGTTCGAAGACGCCGCGCCCTACGCGGTCTACGTGCCGCCGAAGCTCGCCGCGATCGTGCACGCCGAGCGCGATGCGGAAATCGCCGTAGCGAGCGCGCCCGCGAAGGGCGACTTCCCGCCCCGTCTCATCGAACCCGCGCAGATGAAGCGCTCCACGCGCGGCCGCAACGCCAATACGCGCTACGTATGCGACATTCTTCCGCAAACCGAAGCGGCCGAGTCGCTGCTCGTGGTGGAAGTGCGCACGCCGGGCGGGCATGCATCGAGCTATCCGCCGCACAAGCACGATCGGGACAACGTGCCGCTCGAAAGCGCGCTGGAAGAGACGTACTACCATCGATTGAATCCGCCGCAAGGCTTCGCGTTTCAGCGCGTCTATACCGATGAACGCGATCTCGACGAAACCATGACCGTCGAAGATCACGATGTCGTGATGGTGCCGCGTGGCTATCATCCGGTCGTCGTGCCGTATGGATACGACAACTACTATCTGAACGTGATGGCGGGCGACAAGCGCACGTGGCATTTCAAGAACGATCCGAAGCATGAATGGATCGTGGAGCGGGACAGCAAGGCGTCGTCGTCCTAGCCGACCGAAAGCCATTCGCGCATGACCTGCGCGTCGCGCGCGAAGGCCTCGATCGGACCGTCGAACCGTATCGCCCCATGCCCCATTACGGCGACGCGCGCATCGAGCATGCGCGCGATCGTCAGGCGCTCTTCGATCAGCAGCATCGCGACGCCGCGTTCGCGCAGCGCCTTCAGACACGCGGCCACTTGCGCGAGCACGTGCGGCGCGAGCCCTTCGCCGGGTTCGTCAATGACCACGAGCGACGGATCGCCCGCCAGCGTGCGCGCAAGCGCGAGCATCTGCTGTTCGCCGCCCGAGAGCAGGCCCGCTTTCACCGCTGCGCGCGCTTCCAGCGCCGGAAACAGGCGATACGCTTCACGCAGCGTGAACCGCGTGCCCTTTGTTTCGCCGAGCAAGAGGTTCTCGCGCACTGTCAGCGCGGGAAACACGTCGCGCGTTTCGGGCACATAACCGATGCCCAGCCGCGCGATCCGGTACGGCCGCAAGCCGACCAGCCGCACATCGCGATAACGCATGTCGCCTTCGCTGCGCACGAGGCCCATGATGGCCTTTGCGAGCGTCGAACGCCCCGAACCGTTACGGCCGGCGAGCGCCACCGCTTCCCCTTCGCCGATGACGAGATTCACGCCGTGCAGCACTTGCGCCGCGCCGTACCATGCACGCAAATTCTCGATGCACAAGCTCATGTCGCCGCCCCGCCGAGATAAGCGTCCTGCACGTCGGGATTCGCGCGAATCGCGGCGGGCGTGCCGGTTGCGATCACGCGCCCTTGCACCAGCACCGAGATGCGATCCGCGAGACCGAAGACCGCGTCCATGTCGTGCTCGATCACGAGCAGCGTGCGCCCTTGCGTCGTCGCGCGGATCAGGGCGAGCGCGCGCGTGGCTTCCGCGCGATTCATGCCGGCGGTCGGTTCGTCGAGCAGGATGACGGGCGCGTCGGTGGCGAGCGCGATGCCCAGATCGAGCGCGCGCTGCTCCGCATACGTGAGCCGCGCGGCGCGTTCGTTGGCGCGTTCCGCCAGGCCGATCGCATCGAGCATCGCGCGCGCGCGTTCATCGATATGTCTCGATGGCAGCCATTTATCGATGAAGCGCGCGGACGCCGCGCCGAGCGCCGCGCAACGAAGGTTGTCGAGCACGGACATCGCGCCGAACACGCTGGTCGTCTGGAAACTGCGCGCGAGCGTTCGCGAGACCCGCTGCGGCGATTGATGGGTCACGTCGATTCCGTTCGCGACGATGCGCCCCGCATCGGGCCGCGCGCGCCCCGAAATCAGATCGAAGAGCGTGGACTTTCCCGCGCCGTTCGGCCCGATGAGCGCGTGCCGCTCGCCCGCCGCGACGTCCAGATCGACGCCGTGCAACACGCGCGTCGCACCGAAACGCTTGACGACGCCACGCACGTCGAGCGCGGCGTTCATCGCGCGGGCCTCGTGCGGCGGGCGAGCCAGACACCGAGCAGCGCGCACGGCAACGCGAAAAGCCACATCGCATCCTGCCGACGCGAGTACAGCGACTCGACGACGATCACCACCGCCGCGCCCCACGCGATCGCGCTGACGAGCCCGAAGCACAAGCCCCGCGCATCGCGCCTGAACAGCCCGACGATACCCTCGGGCGCGGCGACGACCACCCACATGAAGAAGAGCCCGAGATACATCGGCCAGGCGGCGGTGACGCTCGCCACGGCGACGCTGAAGAAGGTCAGCAGCACCGCTCCGGCAACGGGCCCGAGGAACGCGCCCGCGCCGCCGATCACCGTCGCGACGAGCACGCTCGTCGATCGCGCGAGGCCGACGCTTTCCGCCGACACCAGTTCGACGTTGATCAACGCCAGCACACCCGCGATGCCCGCGAAGAACGCCGACACGACGAGCATGGTAAGACGCACGCGCGCCGGCGCGAAGCCGATCGCCGCGGCGCGCGCGGGGTTGTCGCGCACGGCGTTGGCGAGACGGCACATCGGCGTGCGCGAGAACGCGAACATCGCGAGCGCGGAGATCGCGCACCAGCACGCGATCAGTGCATACGCCTCGGCAAGCGGCCCGAAGGTCCACGCGAAGAACGGCGGCCCGCTCGCGCGATCGATCGTCACGCCGCCCTCGCCGCCGAACCAGCCCGGCACGAGCCACACGCACGCGGCGACGAGCTCGCCCAGGCCGAGCGTGATCATCGCGAAGGCCGTGCCCGCGCGCTGCGTCGAGATCGCGCCTAAGACGACGGCAACGAGCATCGCCGCCACGCCGCCGATGACCGGCAAGAGCGGCAACGGCACGCCGAAGCGATTGAACACCTGCGCGGCGGCGAATGCGCCGAGACCCGAATACACCGCGTGCCCGAACGACAGCAAGCCCGTCTCGCCGAGCAGCAGGTTGTACGAGAGCGCGAAGACGATGAGCGTCGCCGTTTGCGCGAGATACGCGAGCAGCCACGATTGATCGAAGACGAGCGGCGGCAGCGCAAGCGCGAGCGCACACACGAGCGCGAGCGCGATGAACTTACGCATCGCGCGTGCGCTCGCCGAAGAGTCCGCGCGGGCGCAGCGCGAGCATCGCGACGAGCAGCAGATACGGCAGCACGGGCGCGAGTTGCGCGACGGTCAGCCCGGCCCACGCGTCCGGCAAGGTCACGCCGAACGACGCGGCCATGCTTCCCGCCGACGCGCTCGCGCCCACCGCGAAAGTCTGCACGCAGCCGACGAGCAGCGAAGCCGCGAGCGCGCCGGAGAGCGAGCCGAGACCGCCGATCACCACGACGACGAACACGATCGGGCCGACCGCATCGGCCATTCCGGGCTCGATGACGGCGAGCGGCGCGCCGATCACGCCGCCCGCGGCAGCCAGCGCAGCCCCGACGGCGAAGACCATCGTGAATACGCGCGGCACATCGTGGCCGAGCGTTTCCACCGTAGCGGGATGCGTCAGCGCCGCGCGCACGACGAGGCCGGTCTTCGAGATGCGCAGCACGAGCCAGAGCGCGGCGAGCATCGCGATGGCGACCGCCATCATGAACACGCGATAGCGCGCGAACGACGCGCCGAAGAGCGTGAAAAGCGCTCCGTCGAGCACGCGCGGAATCGTCGCGGGCACGGGACCGAGCCCCCAGACGAGCTTCACGCCCTCGCCGATCACGATGGCCGCGCCGAAGGTCAGCAGCATTTCCGCGAGCGCGCCGCGCGCATGCACGCGTCTTAACAGCAGGCGTTCGAACCCTGCGCCCGCCACGCCGACCACGAGCGGCGCGCCGATCAACGCGAGCCAGAAGCCGCCATACGCGGCGAGCGCCTGTCCGACATATGCACCGAGCATGTAGAAGCTGGCGTGCGCGAAGTTCAGCACGCCGAGCATCGAGAAGATCAGCGTGAGGCCAGCGGACAGCATGAAGAGCAGCAATCCCACGCTCACGCCGTTGAGCAGGCTCACGGCCAACCACTGAAGCAAGACGCAGCCCTCAGTTGGCGAGCGGCTTGAGCGCGGCGACGAGCGGCGCCGGCAGCGGCACCGGCCTGCGCGTGACGCGATCCACGTAGACGTGCACGAAATGCCCTTGCGCGGCGGCTTCGTCGGACCCTTGCGTGAAGATGCCGACTTCGTAACGCACGCTCGTGTTGCCGAGCTTCTCGACGCGCAAGCCCGCCTCGATCGGCTCGGGAAACACCACGGGCGCGAAGAAATTGCAGCGCGTCTCGACCACGAGGCCGATAGTCTCGCCCTCGCTGAAATCGAGCACGCCCGCGCGCAGCAGGTACTCGTTCACGACCGTGTCGAAGTAGCTGTAATAGACGACGTTGTTGATGTGCCCGTAGACGTCGTTATCCGACCAGCGCGTGCTGATCGACAGAAAGTGCGCGTAGTCCGCGCGCGTGGTCGGCGTCGGCTTGGTCATCGTCGGGATGGACGCGAGTCCGGTGGAGAAGGTGCGGGCATGGTGGAGCGCTGCGGCGCGGGTGTCAATCCGGATTCAACGCGCGGCGGCCAACGCGCGCACGTCGTCGGCGAAGCGCTCGACGGTCTCGCGTTGCGTGTCCCATGCGCACATCAGACGGCAGCCGCCCGAGCCGATGAACTGGTAGAAGCGCCAGCCCTTCGCGCGCAGCGCCGCGGCGACGTGCGCCGGCAGTTCGGCGAACACGGCATTCCCTTCGGGCTTGAACAGCAGGCTGACGCCGGGAATGGCGACGAGCCGCTCGGCCATCAGTTGCGCCATCGCGTTGGCGTGACGCGCGTTGCGCAGCCAGACGTCGTCATCGAGAAGGCCCAGCCACGGCGCGGAGATAAAGCGCATCTTCGAGGCGAGCTGTCCCGCCTGCTTCAGCCGATACGCAAAATCGGCGGCGAGCGAACGGTCGAAAAACACGACCGCCTCGCCGACCGGCAAGCCGTTTTTCGTGCCGCCGAAGCACAGCACGTCCACGCCGGCGCGCCACGTGATCTCCGACGGATGCACGCCAAGCGTCGCGACCGCGTTCGCGAAGCGCGCGCCGTCCATGTGCACTTTCAGATGCCGGCGCTTCGCGATCGCCGCGATCGCGCGAATCTCCTCGACGGTGTAGACGGTGCCGACTTCGGTCGCCTGCGTGAGCGCGACGACCTTCGGCTTCGGATAGTGGATGTCCGCGCGCTTGGTGACGAGTTCCTCGATGGCATCCGGCGTGAGCTTGCCGTTCTCGCCCTTCGCCGTGAGCAGCTTCGAGCCGCCGGAGAAGAACTCGGGGCCGCCGCATTCATCGGTTTCGATATGCGCGAGCTCGTGGCAGATGACCGAGTGATACGACTGGCACAGCGAGGCGAGCGCGAGCGAATTCGCCGCCGTGCCGTTGAACACGAAGAAGACTTCGCAGTCGGTCTGAAAGAGATCGCGGATGCGGTCGCAGACTTGCGCCGTCCACGAATCGTCGCCGTAGGCGGGCTCGTGGCCGCTCGTATTCGCCTGGATCAGCGCCTCTAGCGCTTCGGGGCAGATGCCTGCGTAGTTGTCGGAGGCGAAATGCTGGGTCGGGTCCGTGGGTGCTGTCATGGGATCGCTTCGATGGCCGGTTCGAACGCGGCGCGCGCGAGCGGGAAAGCTTCGCGCGCGCCGGCAATCGGGCCATTTTAGCGGCTCAGCGGTTCACCCGGCCGGCGAGCGGTCACTTGGCGTTCGGCGCGCTCGCGGCGTTGGCCTGCTGGGCTTCCTGCGCCTTCTTTTCCTTCTTGTTCGCTTCGTGATGGCCGATCGCGCAGCCGCCAACCGCGCCCGCCGTGCCGTGGCCGCCCGCGACGTGCCCCGCCACGCCGCCGACGGCCGCGCCCTTCAGACAGCCCTCCGCCTGCGCCGCGCCGGTGGCGGCGAGCATCGCCGAAGCCAGAATGATCGATGCGAGTGTGCGATTCATCAGTCGTCTCCCTTGTGTTGATTGAACGTCACGATGAGAGACGCACGCGCCATACCTGACAGTGCGTAATGAAAAACGGCCCGATCTTCATCAGATCGAGCCGCCTTAACGGAACGTGAAACGCGGAACGCGAACCGCGCTTAAAGCATATGGCTTAAAGCTGCTGCTGCACCCAGCCCTGAACGCCCGCGAGCGCGGCCGGCAGATTCGCCGGCTCGGTGCCGCCCGCCTGCGCCATGTCGGGACGGCCGCCGCCCTTGCCGCCGACCTGCTGCGCGACGAAGTTGACGAGCTCGCCCGCCTTCACCTTCTTGGACGCATCCGGCGTCACGCCCGCGATCAGGCTGACCTTGCCGCCCTCGACCGATGCGAGCACGATGGCCGCGCTCTTCAGCTTGTCCTTCAGCTTGTCGACGGTTTCGCGCAGCGTCTTCACGTCCGCGCCTTCGAGCGTCGCGGCGAGCACCTGCACGCCCGACACATCGACGGCCTGCGCGACGAGTTCATCGCCCTGGCTCGCGGCGAGCTTCGACTTCAACGCGCCGAGTTCCTTTTCGAGCGACTTCACGTGCTCCTGCACCTGCGCGATGCGCTGCGTGAGCTCGGAAGGCTGCGCCTTCAGCACGCCCGCCGCCGCGTTGATGCGCTGATCCAGTTCCTGCACGTAGCGCACGGCGTTGTCGCCGGTGATGGCCTCGACGCGCCGAATGCCCGCCGCGACGCCGCCTTCCATCACGATCTTGAAGAAGCCGATGTCGCCCGTGCGCTGTACGTGCGTGCCGCCGCAGAGTTCGCGCGAGAAGCCGAGATCGAGCACGCGCACAGTGTCGCCGTATTTCTCGCCGAAGAGCGCCATTGCGCCGCCCTTCACGGCTTCGTCGTAAGACATCACGCGGACGACGCCCGGCGCGTTCGCGATGACCTCGTTGTTCACGATCGCTTCGACGCGGCGGATTTCGTCGTCCGTCATCGGCGCGTTGTGGGCGAAGTCGAAGCGGGTTTTATCGGCATCGACGAGCGAGCCTTTCTGCTGCACGTGGCCGCCGAGCACTTCGCGCAACGCCTTGTGCATCAGGTGCGTAGCCGAGTGATTGCGCGCGGTGCGGGCGCGGCGGATACCGTCGATTTCCGCCTTCACGACGTCGCCGACCTTGAGCGTGCCCTGCTTGACCGTGCCGTGATGACCGACGACGTCGGCCTGCACTTTCAGGGTATCGGCGACGGCGAAGCGCACGTTCGCATTCGCGAGCACGCCCTGATCGCCGACCTGACCGCCGGATTCCGCGTAGAACGGCGTGTGATCGAGCACGACGACGGCTTGCTGGCCGTCCTTCGCCTGTTGCACCGACGCGCCTTCGACGTAAATCGCGAGAATCTTCGCGTCGTCGAAAATCTCCTTCTCGTAGCCGTGGAAGGTGGACTTCGCGCCCGAGTAGTCGAGGCCCGCCGCGAGCTTGAACTTGCCCGCCGCGCGCGCCTGGTCGCGCTGGCGCGCCATGGCGTCGTCGAACGCGGGTTCGTCGACACTCACGCCGCGCTCGCGGCAGACATCCGCGGTCAGATCGAGCGGGAAGCCGTAGGTGTCGTGCAGCTTGAACGCGAGTTCGCCGTCCAGTTGCTTCACGCCTTTCTTGTCGAGATCGGCGAGTTCGCCTTCGAGGATCGACATGCCGTGCTCGATCGTTTCGAAGAAGCGCTCTTCTTCCTGACGCAGCACGTCGGTCACGCGTTGCTGCGCATCCGCCAGTTCCGGGTACGCCGCGCCCATTTCCGCGACAAGATCGGCCACGAGCTTGTGGAAGAACGCGCCCTTCTTGCCGAGCTTGTAGCCGTGGCGGATCGCGCGGCGCACGATACGGCGCAGCACGTAGCCGCGGCCTTCGTTGCCGGGAATCACGCCATCGACGATCAGGAACGAGCACGCGCGGATGTGATCCGCGATCACCTTCAGCGAATTGTTTTCCAGGTCCGGCGTGTTCGTTTCGCGTGCGGCCGCCTTGATGAGCGTCTGGAACAGATCGATCTCGTAGTTGCTATGCACGTGCTGGAGCACGGCGGCGAGACGCTCGAGACCCATGCCGGTATCGACGCACTGCTTGGGCAGCGGCGTCATGTTGCCTTGCGCGTCGCGGTTGAACTGCATGAACACGAGATTCCAGATCTCGATGAAGCGGTCGCCGTCTTCCTCGGGAGATCCCGGCGGGCCGCCCCAGATTTCCGGGCCGTGGTCGTAGAACACTTCGGAGCACGGGCCGCACGGGCCGGTGTCGGCCATCTGCCAGAAGTTGTCCGATGCGTAGCGCGCGCCCTTGTTGTCGCCGATGCGGATGATGCGCTCGACCGGCACGCCGATTTCCTTCGCCCAGATGTCGAAGGCTTCGTCGTCTTCCTGGTAGACCGTGACAGTGAGCTTCTCGGCGGGAAGCTGATAGACCTTCGTCAGCAGTTCCCAGCAATAGTGGATCGCGTCGCGCTTGAAGTAATCGCCGAACGAGAAGTTGCCGAGCATCTCGAAGAACGTGTGATGCCGTGCCGTGTAGCCGACGTTCTCCAGGTCGTTGTGCTTGCCGCCCGCGCGCACGCTGCGCTGCGCGGTGGTCGCGCGCGAGTACGGACGCGATTCGCTGCCCAGGAACACGTCCTTGAACTGGACCATGCCCGAGTTGGTGAAGAGCAGCGTCGGGTCGTTGCCGGGCACGAGGCTCGACGAACGCACGATCGTATGGCCCTTCGATTCGAAAAACTTCAGGAATTTCTCGCGTATTTCGGCGGCTTTCATAGCGTACGGGGCGTGTCTTCGGTTCTTTGATGGCGCCCGCGGGCAACGCTTTTCGGGCGCTGCCGGCGTGGCAAGGGTGATTGTCGATTATACGGGATTCGCCGCGCGCGGCCCGTCCGGCGGGCGCGCTCGCCAGGGTGTCCGCTATCGCGCGCGCGGCGGTTCTGTGCGACAGTCGCGATTCGGGAGACATCAACGAGCGAGACGAATCGAATGGGAGCATTGAGCCATATCCGCGTACTGGACCTGACCCGCGTGCTGGCGGGACCGATGTGCGCGCAGACCCTCGCCGATTTCGGCGCGGACGTCATCAAGATCGAGCGGCCCGAAACCGGCGACGACACGCGTCACTGGGGCCCACCCTACCTGAAGACGCCGGACGGCGAGGACACGCGCGAGGCCGCCTACTATCTCGCGGCCAACCGCAACAAGCGCTCCGTGACCGTGGATATCGCCACGCCGGAGGGCCAGCAGATCGTGCGCGAGCTCGCCGCGCAAAGCGATGTCGTCCTCGAAAACTACAAGGCCGGGCAACTGAAAAAGTACGGGCTCGACTATGAATCGCTCAAGGCGGTGAAGCCGGACATCGTCTACTGCTCGGTCACGGGTTTCGGGCAGACGGGGCCGTATGCGCCGCGCGCGGGCTACGACTTCATCGTGCAGGGCATCGGCGGCTTCATGAGCATTACCGGCGAGCGCGACGGCCAGCCGGGCGGCGGCCCGCAAAAAGCCGGCGTCGCGATCGCGGATCTGATGACCGGCATGTACGCGACGATCGGCGTGCTCACCGCGCTCGCGCACCGCGACCGCACGGGCGAAGGGCAATACATCGACATGGCGCTGCTCGACGTGCAGGTCGCGATGCTCGCCAACATGAACACCAACTTCCTCGCGAGCGGCAAGCCGCCGGTGCGCTGGGGCAACGCGCATCCGAACATCGTGCCGTATCAGACCTTCCAGACGAGCGATGGCTGGATCATCGTCGCGGTGGGCAACGACGGGCAGTTCCGCAAATTCGTCGAAACGGGCGGGCGCGGGGAACTCGCGGACGACGCGCGCTTCTCGACGAATCCGTCGCGCGTGCGCAACCGCGACCTCCTCGTGCCGATTCTCGCGGACATGGTGCGGCTCAAAGGCAAGCACGCGTGGATCTCGGAACTCGAAGCGGCGGGCGTGCCGTGCGGCCCGATCAACGATCTCGGCGAAGTGTTCGACGACCCGCAAGTGCTCGCGCGCAAGATGCAGATCGACCTGCCGCATCCGACCGGCGGCGCCGTGAAGCTCGTCGCGAACCCGATCAAGATGAGCGCGACGCCGCCCGAGGCGCGCTCGCATCCGCCGATGCTGGGCGAGCACACATCGGACGTGCTCGCGAGCGTGCTCGGCTACGACGAGGCGAAAATCGCGCGATTGCGGGAAGCGAAGGCGATCTGACGCATCGGCGCGGTATCAGCGCTGTATGAGCGCAGTATTAGCGAACCCCGGCGCCGATGAGCCCGCCCGCCGCCGCGCCCGCGACGGTGCCGATCGGCCCGCCCGTGACGAGATAGCCGAGCGCGCCGCCCGCGGCCGCGCCGACGCCGGCGTGCGCCTGCTGGCGCGAGACGTTGGCGCAGGCGGCGAGGCTCGACACGAGTGCGGCCGCGGCGGCGAATTTGAGCGTCGTGATGGCGATCTTTTTCATGATGGCTATCCTTGTGTTGTCGTTGTGATGTGTTGTGCTTTTCTTGCCGCGGCGCCGCCGAAGCGGGCGCATTCCAGGCAGGCGAGCCGATCTTAAAATCGCACGCGCGCCCCTTTCAACGCGATTTACGTCCCGTTACGGCGGTTACGAACGCCGCGCTTCGCGGTAATCGATGTAATGGAACCGCCGCAAACCCGCGCGGGCTGTCCCGCACGGTTGCGTAAGGTAGAATCGACCCAATATTCAAGGCATTCGTACGCGTTTCCCGCAGGGTCACGCTTCCCGAACCGTTCTCACGCGCGCGAGCGCATCCGCTGGCACCTTCTTTCGCATGAACACCGATCGCAACGACGCCCCGGCGCCATCCAATTTCATTCGCAACATCATCGAAGACGACAACCGCTCCGGCAAATGGTCGCAGCGGGTCGAAACGCGCTTTCCGCCGGAGCCGAACGGCTATCTGCATATCGGCCATGCGAAAAGCATCTGCGTGAACTTCGGCCTTGCCGCGCAATACGGCGGCGTCTGCCATCTGCGCTTCGACGACACGAACCCCGAGAAGGAAAGCGTCGAATACGTGGATTCGATCATCGACGCCGTGAAGTGGCTCGGCTTCGAATGGAACAAGAACGGCACCGAGCACAAGTACTTCGCGAGCGACTATTACGACAAGCTGTACGAGTACGCCGAAATGCTCATCAAGAAGGGCCAGGCGTATGTGGACAGCCAGACCGCCGAAGAGATGCGCGCCACGCGCGGCTCGGCCACCGAAGCGGGCATCGACTCGCCGTACCGCACGCGCACGCCCGACGAGAACCTCGACCTTTTCCGCCGCATGAAGGCGGGCGAGTTCAAGGAAGGCGAGCACGTGCTGCGCGCGAAGATCGACATGGGCTCGCCGAACTTCAACATGCGCGATCCGGTCATCTACCGCATCCGCTTCGCGCATCACTACCGCACGGGCGATACGTGGTGCATCTACCCGATGTACGACTACGCGCACTGCGTGTCGGACGCGATCGAAAACATCACGCATTCGCTGTGCACGCTGGAGTTCGAGGATCACCGGCCGCTCTACGACTGGTTCCTCGCGCAACTCGCCGACGACGGCGTGTTCGAGCGCCCGCTTCCGCAGCAAATCGAATTCTCGCGCCTGAACCTCACGTATGCGATCACCAGCAAGCGCAAGCTGCTGCAACTCGTGCAGGACAATCACGTCGAGGGCTGGGACGACCCGCGCATGCCGACCATCGTCGGCGTGCGGCGGCGCGGCTTCACGCCCGAGAGCATCCGCCTGATGGTCGAGCGCGTCGGCGTGACGAAGGTCGATTCGTGGATCGACATGAGCATTCTCGAAGGCGCGCTGCGCGACGATCTCGACGATAAAGCGCCGCGCGCGATCGCCGTGCTCGATCCGCTCAAGCTCATCATCGACAACTATCCGGAAGGCCAGAGCGAAGCATGCAGCGCGCCGGTGCATCCGCATCATCCGGATCGCGGCGTGCGCTCGTTTCCCTTCTCGCGCGAGTTGTGGATCGAACGCGAAGACTTCCAGGAAACGCCGCCGAAAGGCTATTTCCGCCTTTTCCCCGGCAACAAGGTGCGCCTGAAGTATGGCTTCGTCGTGGAATGCACGGGCGCGGACAAGGACGAGAACGGCAACGTGATCGCCGTCCATTGCAACTACTTCCCGGACAGCCGGTCGGGCACCGAAGGCGCGAACAACTACAAGGTGAAAGGCACGATCCACTGGGTCAGCGCGGCGAGCGCCTATGCGGCCGAAGTGCGTCTCTACGACCGTCTCTTCAAGGAACCGCAACCGGGCGCGGGCGGCGCGGAATTCCTCGATGCGCTGAATCCGGATTCGAAGCGCGTGGTGAACGCCTATCTCGAACCTTCCGCGCGCGAAGCGAACGCCGAAGACCGCTTCCAGTTCGAGCGGCACGGCTATTTCGTCGCCGACCGCGTGGATTCGCAGCCGGGCAAGCCCGTGTTCAACCGCATCGTCGGCCTGCGCGACAGCTGGGGCAAGCCGGCCTGACGCCGGAGCAGTCGAAGTACGAAGCGCCGCGCGGCCACGCGGCGCTTCCCGCGCGTTACCGCAATCGTCGCAAGCCGCCTCACGAGGACATCATGAAGCTGCCGCACCGCTCACGGGCGCAACGAACTGCCGCCGTCGCCTCCCTGCTGCTCGCGGCCGTCAGCGCGCATGCCGCCACCGCCGCCGAACTCGCAAGGGCGCAGGCCGCCGTCGATCAGATGCAGCCCTCCGCGACGCTGCGCAAGATCGCCGAAAACGGCGCGATCGTGCTGGGCACGCGCGAATCGTCGGTGCCGTTTTCATACACGGTGAAGCAGCAGCCGGTCGGCTACTCGTACGACATCGCGCTGAAGGTCGTCGATGAGATCAAGAAGCGTCTCAACATGCCGAATCTCGCCGTGAAGAACGTGCAGGTCACGTCGGCGAATCGCATTTCCTATGTCGTGAACAATCAGGTCGATCTCGAATGCGGCTCGACCGCGCATGTCGCCGAGCGCGATCCGCTCGTCGCGTTCTCGAACAGCTTCTTTCAGTACGGCATCCGCATGGCGGTGAAGAAGAAGTCGGGCATCCACGATTACGCCGACCTCGCGAACAAGACCGTCTCGACCACGGCAGGCACGTCGGACGAGCGCATGCTGCGGCAGATGGACATCGACCAGAAGCTGAATCTGCGCATCATCAGCGCGCGCGATCATGCGGAAGGCTTCGCCGCGCTCAAATCGGACCGCGCGGTGGCGTTCGTGATGGACGATCCGCTGCTCTACGGCAAGATTGCGCAGGAAGGCGCGGCGCGCGGCGAATACAGGGTGACGGGCACGTCGCTCGCGAACGAGGCGTACGGCTGCATGATGCGCAAGGGCGATCCGGTGTTCAAGCGCATCGTCGATGACGTGATCGCCAACATGCAGCGCTCGGGCGAGGCGGCGAAGCTCTACGAAACGTGGTTCATGCGGCCGATCCCGCCGGACGGCATGAACCTGCAATTCCCGATGTCGGCGGAAATGAGAGCGCTCTTCGCGCATCCGAACGACCGCACGGTCGACTGATCAAAGCGTCTCGTGCAGTTCCGCGAGCGACAGCGTGGTCTGGAAAAGCCGCGCGAGGCTGCGGCTCGCGTACCGGTCGACATCCGCCGGACTGACCCAGCGGTACGCATCCATCTCGGGAATCATCGTGCCGTCGCTATAGCGTGGGAAGTACGATTCGCAGATGCAGTTCTCGAGCCGCACGTCCTCTGCGCTCACGCGCACCGCGAAGAGATGCAGATCCTTGTCCCGCCGATAGACGAAGCGCCCGAGATCCTTGAGGCGCTCGGGCGCAATCACGATGCCCGTTTCCTCGACGAGCTCGCGCAAGGCCGCATCGCGCGGGCTCTCGCCGGGATCGGCGGCGCCCTTGGGCACGTCCCAGTGCGTGGTCTCGGTCGCGTGGCAGAGCAGCACGTCGCCTTGCATGTTCAGCATGACCACGCCGCACGATACGCTGCGACCGGTCATCGATTGCGTTCCCCGTTCATCACTGCTTCTTGAGTTTCCACTTGCCGTCGCTCTGCTTGCAGGCAACCGGCGTCCAGGTTTGCGTCTGCCCTTTCGCGTGCGCGACGAGCGTGATCTTGCGGCACTTCAGGCCGTTCGATTCGAAGCTGTTTTCGGGCGTGACGGTGCCGTTGATCGGCACCGTGTTGCCGGCGCCCTTGTTGTCCCAGTCGAGCGACTCGCCGTCCTGCTTCGTGTTTAGCGCGACCTGCGCGGCATTGTTGAGCGCCTGGAGATCGCGCTGCTTCATGTAGGTGATGGGCGTGTCGTTCAGAAAGCCCAGATTGGCCGCTTCGGCCTGTGCGCTCACGGCCAGAATCGCGGCGGCGGCGATCGTCAGATACGGGGCGCGGGCGAGCGCCCGATGTGTGTTCGGCATTGGATTCTCCTCGTTGCGGATGTTTGGCCGTCTGCACGTGCAACCAGAGCGGCAACGGAATCACCAACTGCAGCGCGCGCGAGCGGGCCGCACCGAGGATAGCATGACGCGGGCGCGTCAGACTCAGTTGGACGCGGACTTCACTTCGCCGATGCCGATGCCCTTTTGCGAATCCTTGTCCTTCGCGGGGTCGTAGCCGTCGGTCAGCGTGTTGAGGAACGCGACGACGTCCCGGATCTCGGCTTCGTCGAGCGCGGGCTTGTCGCCCTTCTTGCGGTCGAACGGCGGATCGGTATTGATATTCGCCCAATACCGCTTCGGCAGATCGTCGAATTTCTCGACGACGCCTTGCTTCGACACCGGATAGAACTTCTCGGGGTTGGTGTCGCGCTCGACATAGAAGCGCACCACGTCGTCCAGCGTGTGATAGATGCCGTTGTGGAAGAAAGTCTTGCGCGTCGCCACGTTGCGGAGCGTGGGCGTGCGGAAGATGCCGCAGTAGTCGTCCTGCCCTTTCAGGTCCGTGCGCTCGGGGCCGCACGCGCCGAGATCGTGGAACTTCGGATTCTTGTTGATCGGCAGCGCGCGATTGCGCGGCACGCCGAGCGCGATCAGGCCGAAATCGCTGAACTGCGGCGGCGAGCCGTCTTTCGCGCGCTGGCTGATGTGACACGACGCGCAGTTGCCCTTGTTCTCGTCGTTGAAAAGCTGCAGGCCGTGCATCTCGGCGGCGTTGAGCTTCGCGCGGCCGGCGAGAAACGCATCGAACTTGCTCGTGTACGGGTAGAACTGCGCGGGCGTCTGCTCGAACGCTTCGAGCGATTGCAGCACCGCGGTGAAGGTCTTGTCGTCGCTGTCGAAGACGCTGCCGCCGAAGGCCTTGCGGAAGTCGTCTGCATACGTAGACGCCTTCACCGCAGCCGCGACCCTGGCCGGCGTGCTGCCCATTTCGAACGTCGACAGAAGCGGAATGCGCGCCTGATCCGCGCCGTGATCGACGCGGCCGTCCCACGTCAGTCCGCCGGTCGGGCCGGCATCGACGCTTTCATCGCCTTCGTCGTCGGAATCGTGGAAATGCCGCGTGAACGCGGGCACCGATTGCAGATACCTGAGCGAGGGCACCGCGCGAAATCCCGGCCGATGCATGTCGTTGCCGCCGAGCTGCACGGACAGTGCATTCGGCGGCCCGAACGCGTGGCCCGGACTGTGACACGACGCGCAGGCGAGCTTGCCCGAGCCGGAGAGCGACGGATCGAAGAAGAGCTTTTCGCCGAGCGTCGTCATCTGCTTCACGTGCGCGAAGACTTCGGCGCGCGTCTGCGCTTGCGGTGCGGCGCCGGGGGCCGACGGCTGCGTCGGTGCATTCGTGTTCGCACTGGCCGCATGGGAATCGCAGCCGCTCATCGCGGCGGATAACGCGGCGAACGCGAGCGTGCAGAGAACGAACGGCAGACGCATCGAAGACATGGACGTGTGACATCGAATTGAAAGAAGCCGAAGCGTATGTCGGGCGTATGTCTTTCATGTGACAAACGCGGACGCTTTCACGGCGAGGCTGCTTCGTAATATTTATTAAGCGAACATTACGCAAACGAAAGCCTTATTACATGGCTTCGTCAACTTGCGTTGCGACACTGCGCACGCCGGCGGGCAAAGGCTTCCCCACGACAAAGCCCGCGTCGTGCGCCGGTTCACAACACAAGAGAGAATCGCAATGAACAAAAAACTCGTTTGCGCGGCGCCGCTCGCGGCGACGGTCGCATTCGGCCTCTACGCATGCGGCGGCGACGACAATCACGACAACGACATCTCCTCGGTGAAGAACGTTGTCGTGATCTACGCCGAGAACCGCAGCTTCGATAACCTGTACGGTCATTTCCCCGGCGCGAACGGTCTGCAGAACGTAACGGCCGCCAATTCGCAGCAGCTCGACCGCGACGGCAGCTTGCTGGCCACGCTGCCGAAAATATGGGGCGGCCTGACGGCGACGGGCGTAACGCCCGCGATCACCGAAGCGATGACGGCGAACCTGCCGAACACGCCCTTCGCGATCGACGCGGCAAACGGCTTCAACACGCAGCTCAACGTCACGACGCGCGATCTGTATCACCGCTTCTACGAGAACCAGATGCAGATCGACGGCGGCAAGAACGACATGTTCGCCGCGTGGGGCGATTCGGGCGGCCTCGTGATGGGCCACTACGACACGCCGCCGGACAAGCTGCCGCTCTACAAGATCGCGCAGCAATACACGCTCGCGGACAACTTCTTCATGGGCGCGTTCGGCGGCTCGTTCCTGAACCACCAGTGGCTTGTCTGCGCGTGTACGCCGGTCTATCCGAACGCCGACAAGAGCCCCGCGGCCGGCTCGGTCTCGGCGGTGAATCCGGACGGCGTCTCGCTCAAGCTCGCGAAAGCCCCGGGTTCGGCGCTCACCGGCAATACGTCGGGCCTCTTCGTGAATTCGGGCAACCTCACGCCGGACTTCTACGCGATCAACACCATGCAGCCGCCGTATCAGCCGAGCGGCAACAAGCCTGCGACGGGCGGCGATCCGAACCTCGCGGACCCGGGCCAGGCCACCACGCTGCCGCCGCAGACGCAACAGCACATCGGCGATCTGCTGAACAATGCCGGCGTGAGCTGGGCGTGGTACGGCGGTTCGTGGGGCGCGGCGCTGGCGGACCGCTCGGTCATCAACGGCGCGGTCAACGTGGTGCCTGACTTCCAGACGCACCATCAGCCGTTCAATTACTTCGCCGATCTCGCGCCGGGCACGGCCAACCGCGCGCAGCATCTGCTGGACGGCGGCACGAACGGTTCGGAGTTCATCAAGGCGATCGACGCGGGCACGTTGCCGCAAGTCGCGTTCTACAAGCCGCAGGGCAACCTGAACGAGCACGCCGGTTACACGGACGTCGCGCAGGGCGACCAGCACATCGCCGACCTGATCTCCCATCTGCAGAAGAGCCCGCAGTGGAAGAACATGGTCGTCGTCGTGACCTACGACGAAAACGGCGGATTCTGGGATCACGTCGCGCCGCCGAAGGGCGACCGCTGGGGTCCGGGCACGCGCATTCCGGCGCTCATCGTCTCGCCGTATGCGAAGAAGGGCTTCGTCGATCACACGCAGTACGACACGACGTCGATCCTGCGCTTCATCACCAGGCGCTTCAGCCTGCCGTCGTTGCCGGGTATCACCGCGCGCGACGCCGCGCTCGCCGCCAACGGCGCGCAGAAGATGGGCGATCTGACCGGCGCGCTCGACTTTTCGCAGTAAGCGTTATTCGGCGCTGCAATGGAACGGGCCGCGGTGTGAAAACCGCGGCCCGTTTTTTTTCGCATGCGTCAGGCGCCTGCGAACAGCGACGCCAGATCGTTCGTGCGCGTCCCGCCCGCCTGCGCGAGCACGCGCGCTTCCAGTTCGTCGAGATGCGTGCGCATTGCGGCGAGCGCGGTGCCGAGATCGCCTTGTTCCAGCGCGTCGACGAGTCGGCCATGTTCGTCCGATGCGCAGTTCGACAGCTTGGTCGGATCGAACAGCGCCTTGTAGAGCTCGGTCTTGGCGACGAGCTTCGCGAGAAAAACATGCACCTCCGGCGCGCCGGCGAGTTCCGCGAGCAGCAGATGGAAGCGCCCCGCGAGCCGCACGCATTCCTCCACGCTGCCCGCCTTCACCGCGCGCTGCTCTGCCTTCACATGCGCGCGCAGCGCGCGCTTCGCCTGCGTCGCGAGCGTGCCGCACAGCGCCGCGACGACGCCCGCCTCCACCACCTGACGCGCGCGATAGACCTCGCGGATGTCTTCGGGCGTCGGCGACGGCACGAATGCGCCGCGATTCGCCTCCAGCGTCAGCTTGCCTTCCGCGCCGAGGCGCGCCAGCACCTTGCGGATCGTGCCGCGCGTGCAGTCGAACGCGGCGGCAAGCTCGCGCTCGACGAGCTGCGCGCCCGGCGCGAGCTTGCCGTGCAGGAGCGCCGACGTGATCGCGGCGTAGACGCGCTCGTCAGCGGAAATTTCGTTGGATGATGTGTCCTTGCGAGATGCCATGATGCCTGTCGTGCTTGCGTTGATCCGCATTGTAGCCAGTGCCCGCGCGCCGATGCGAATTCGGGCTATCACTTTCGGCGTATTTTTGGTTGACCAAACACTGCTAGAATGGTCAACCAAATGCACGGAGCACGGGAGGATACATCGTATGAAACCATCGATCTGGATCGTCGATGCACGACCGTTCGGCGGCGCGCCGATGGACGTGCGCATAACGGGTGCGAAGAGCGGCGCGGTCATCGACGCGATCGTTCCTCACGGCGAGCGCCAGCCCGCGCCCGGCGACACGGTGATCGACGGCGCGTCGGCGCTGCTGTTGCCCGGCTTCGTGGAAGGTCATACGCATCTCGACAAGACCACGTGGGGCATGCCGTGGTATCGCAATGCGGTGGGCCCGCGTCTCATCGACCGCATCGAGAACGAGCGGCGCTGGCGCGCGCAAAGCGGTCACGACGCGGCCGCGGCCTCGCGCGCGCTCGCCCTCGCCTTTCTGCGCGAGGGCACGACGCGCCTGCGCACGCACGTCGATATCGACACCGATGCGGGTCTGCGTCACCTCGAAGGCGTCTGCGATACGCGCGCCGCGCTCGCCGACGTGCTCGACATGCAGATCGTCGCGTTCCCGCAATCCGGCGTGCTGAAGCGCCCCGGCACGCGCGAGCTGCTCGATGCGGCGCTTGCGAATGGCGCGGACGTGCTCGGCGCGCTCGATCCTGCTTCCATCGACGGCGATCCGGCCGCCTCGCTCGATCTCACCTTTGCACTCGCGACCCGGCACGGCAAGCCGATCGATATGCATCTGCATGAGCCCGGCGAGCTCGGCGCGTTCACGTTCGATCTGCTGCTCGACCGCGTGGAGGCGCATGGCTACGCGGGGCGCGTCGTCGTGAGCCACGCGTTCTGCCTCGGCGCGCTGCCCGATGCGCGGCGCGGCGCGCTGCTCGAACGCATCGCGCGCGCGGGCGTCGCGCTCCTGACGACCGCGCCCGCTTCCGTGCCGGTGCCGCCGTTTCGCGAGACGCGCGCGGCGGGCGTGACGCTCTTCGGCGGCAACGACGGCATTCGCGACGCCTGGACGCCCTTCGGCTCGCCCGACATGCTCGATCGCGCGAGGCTGATCGCGATGCGTTACGACCTGCGCCGCGACGACGATCTCGCCGCCGCGTTCGATTGCGTGTCGATCGAAGCGGCGCGCGCGTGCGGCTTTGCCGACTATGGCCTCGCGCCGGGCATGCGCGCCGATCTCGTGCTCGTCGACGCGGAGAACGTCGCGCAAGCCGTCGCCATGCGCCCGCCGCGCCGCTTCGTGATGGCCAACGGCACGCCGATCGCTTCCGGGTTCACGCGATGACCCCGCGCGCATCGAACCTCGCGTGGCTCGCGGTGATCGTCGCGATCGGGCTGAATCTGCGGCCGCTCTTAACATCGATCAGCCCGCTGATGGGCGTGATCCTGAACGCGACGGGGCTGTCGTTTCGCGGCGCGTCGATGCTGACCGGCTTGCCCGTCGTGGCGATGGGCGTGTGCGCGTTCGGCGCGAGCGCTCTTTCAGGCGCGATGGGCAATGCACGCGGCGTCGCGATCGGGCTGGTGGCGATCGTCGTGGCCTGCGCAGCGCGGCTCGTCGCGGGACACGCGGCGGCGCTGATCGCGAGCGCGGCGATCGCAGGCACGGGCGTCGCGGTCATTCAGGCGCTGTTGCCCGGCGTGATGAAGACGCGCTTTTCCGCGCGCCTGCCCTTCGCAATGGGCCTCTATTCGGCGTCGATCATGGCGGGCGGCGGGCTCGGCGCGAGCATCACGCCGGCGGTCGCGTCGCGCATGTCGTGGCAGGCGGGGCTGGCTTTCTGGGCCTTGCCCGCGGCGATCGCGCTCGCGGTGTGGCTGCTGCTCATGCGCGCCGACGCATTGCCGCGCGCTTCGTCGCCGCGCCGCGCCGCGCGCGCGCCATCGCTCTTTTTCAATCGCCGCGCGTGGACGCTCGGGATTTTCTTCGGGCTCGTCAACGGCGGCTACACGAGCCTCGTTGCGTGGATGCCCGCGCATTACCAGCAACTCGGCCGCGGCGTAACCGAAAGCGGCGCGCTGCTCGCGATGCTCACGGTGTTTCAGGCGTCGTCCGCGCTGCTCCTGCCGATGGCGGCCGCGCGCTTCGGCGGCGGCCGCGACCGGCGTCCGTGGCTTGCGCTCGGGCTCGTCGCGCAACTGGCGGGCTTCGGCCTGTTGCTCGTCGCGCCGCTTTCGTCGCCGCTCGTGGTCGTCGCGCTGCTCGGCGGCGGGCTTGGCGGCGTGTTCGCACTCACGCTCGTGCTGACGCTCGATCACGCCGACGATCCGGAGCTCGCCGGGCGGCTCGTCGCGTTCGTGCAGGGCGTGGGCTTCGTGATCGCGGCGTTGGCGCCGGTCGTCGCGGGCGTGGTGCGCGACGTGAGCGGCGGCTTCTCGATGTCGTGGATGATGCTCGCCGCCAGCCTCGTCGCGATGATCGCGCTGAATGTCGTGTTCAGCCCGCGGAGTTATGCACGGGCGATGGCCGCGCGCGGCGAGGTCAGCGCACCGCGCGGCACGCGAAGTATTCGTCGAGCAGATCGGTCATCTGCCACACGGGGCACGGACGGCGACAATGTCCGTCGTAGCCCGCTTCCTTGAGCCTCGCGATCGGCTCTTCGGGCAGAAAGCCGCTCATTGCGATGACGAGGCGATGGGCGTCGTCATCGGCTTCGCGCAGTGCGCGCACGAGCGCATAGTTGCCGCTGCCGCCGACGCGTGTATCGAGAAAGAGCACATGCGGACGCCATTGCCCGACGATCCGTCCGACCGACGATGAATCGACGGCCAGTTGCGCCGGAAAGCCCTTGAGCTCGAGGAGCGACACGAGCGATGCGCCGAGCACGCGCTCCGACAGCGCGAGCAGCACGCGACGCGATTCGGGCGGCAGACGCGATTGCTTGCGAGTCCATAGCGAGCATTGCGCCGGGCTGGTTTCGTAGGCTCGGTTGTTCAAGGCGTTCCTGTCACCTTCGTGGAGCGGCGCGCGCCACGGTGAGGCATGCGCGCACCGGGAGCGGGCTGCGTGTCGAACCGGAATTGTGTGTAAGCGTTGCGGGGCGCGGGATTGCGGGATCCGCTGTGTTCGTGCGGAAAGAAGGGGCAGGAATTAGGCCAGGAGGGGCTCGGCGCGTTTGCGCTGGCTTCAAAAAGCAAAAAGCCCAGTCGCATAGACCGGGCTCGAAGCGGACCACTTGGCCCGCCCTACACGACTCGAACGTGTGACCTACGGCTTAGAAGGCCGTTGCTCTATCCAGCTGAGCTAAGGGCGGAGAACCGGAACGCGCGGCCAGGCTGACAATCGAAACTCAGCCACGGATCGGGAAGAGACCGCGATTTTACCTCATTCGCCGCCGCGCCTGTCCCGCGTTCGTTACACCGGTTGCGGATGCATCATGAACCAGCCGAAGAAGAAGATGCCCGCGATCACGCAGTACACGCCGAACGAAGCGAGCTTTCCGTGCCCCTCGAAATAGCGCATCAGAAAACGCACGCTCAGATACGCCGCGATGCCCGTCAGCACGCCGCCGAGCACCGCATCGGCCAGTTGCCCCGGCGCGTGAAAGAGCTTCGGCAATTCGAGCACGCCCGCCGCGAAAATGATCGGCGTGCCGAGCAGGAACGAAAACTCCGCCGCCGCCTCCGCGGTGAGCCCCGCGCCCACGCCCGCGATCATCGTCAGGCCGCTGCGCGAGAAGCCGGGAATCAGCGCGCCGATCTGCGCAAGCCCGACCAGAAACGCCTGCCTGAACGTGAGCTTTTCGGGCGCGCGCGTCGCGCGGTTTCTCTGCAGGCGGTCACCCAGCCACAGCAGCACGCCGTTGACGATCAACGCCGCCGCGACGATCCGCAGATCGTGAAAAATCGCCTCCAGGCGCTTTTCCAGCAGCAGCCCGACGATGCCCGTCGGAATCGTGCCGATGATGAGCGCCCACATCATGTGGCCGTCGTCGTTGCGGCGGCCGCCGAGCGACGCGAAAAAGCCGCGGATCAGCGCGATCCAGCGATCACGGAAATACCAGAGCAGCGCGATGGCCGTGCCGAGATGCAGCGCGACGAGAAACGGCAGCAATTGCGGCGCGTGCTTGTCGATATGCATGCCGATCAGGCCGGGAACGAGCAGCGTGTGACCGAGGCTGCTGACCGGAAAGAGTTCGGTCACGCCCTGGAGCACGCTCAGAAAAACGAGAAACCACAGAGTCACGCGTCGGTCCTTTTTTGAGGAGGAGAAAGGACGCGCCGTGCAGTTCCATCCCTCGCATCTCGCGAAGCCGAAAGAGGCGGACCGGGAAGGTGGAACAGGAGGGATAAGTCGATACGGCGCGCAAACGGGACCGATTATGCCGGTCGCGAAATCGAGCGCCAAGCGGTAACTGCACACAAAATGTATCGACAGTCAACCGTGGGTTAAACGAACAACTATCGCAAGGAAAACCTAAGCCTTCCGAAAGGAATTACGCTTAGACACGCCGTCGAGCGCAGCGGAACGGCGATCGCCCGCTCAGGCCTTCAGCTTATAGAGGAAGATTGCCGTGCTCGCGCCGAAAAGGCCGAACATCGCGACGCCCATCGCCATCGCCAGATCCATGATTACTCCTTGTCCGTCTGATTCCCAACACTGGTTCCGCATAACAACATATTGCATGACGCTTGCTCAGTCGCAATTTCCCGCAAAGGGTTTTTCCGTAGAAAATTTGAAGGCAGAATCGACGGTTCCAGCCGCGCGCCATCGCATGCGCGGCGTCCAGTTCATCCACGGAGCGCACGGCCATCATGTCAACGGAAACTGACGTCATCGAAATCGAGCGCGACGGCGCCGCCCTTCTGCTCGCGCCGCGCGCGGGCGGACGGCTCATGACCTGGCGCGTCGGCGGCGAGCCGGTCATCCATTGGCCCGACACGCCCGACTGGTCGAATCCCGCGAAAATCCGCGGCGGCAATCCGCTGCTCTTTCCGTTTCTCGGCCGGCATTTCGTCGATGGAGAAATCGGCAAATGGCGCGATCCCGAGGGCGTCGTGCACGCGCTGCCGACGCACGGCTTCGCGCGCAATCTGCCCTTCTCCTGCACACGCGACGCCGATGGCCACGGCCTGCGCATGACGCTCGTCGACAGCGACGCGACCCGCGACGGCTATCCGTTCGCATTCCGCTTCGAGGCGGCGTACCGCATCGTCGACGGCAACACGATCGAGGTGGAGCTCACGACGTCCAATCCGGGCGAGGTCGCGCTGCCCTACTACGCCGGGCATCACTTCTACTTCCATTTGCCGCACGCGCAGCGTGGCGAAAGCAGCGTCGAGCTGCCGCGCACCGAGCGGCGCCGGCAACTGGCGGACGGCTCGATCAGCGAGGCCGAGCCGGGCCAGCCGCGTTATTCGCTGGCCGATCCGGCGATCATCGACACGTTCCACTGCCTCACGCGCCCTTCCGACGAGCCGATGCGGCTGAAGACGCCGGGACTCAAGCGCACGGTCAGCTTCGAGCTGGACCAGCCGGACTCGGTGCCGTGGTACGCCGTCACGACCTGGACCGAATCGGACACGTCGGACTTCTATTGCGTCGAGCCGTGGATCGGCCTGCCCGACGCGATCCATAACGGCCGCGGGCTGCGCTGGCTCGCGCCGGGCAAGACCGAAACGGCGTCGCTCCGGCTCGTCGTCACGGCCGGCGAATAAGGCGCGCGGCATCCGTTCAAAGCGTCTTTCTGTCCGGGGAAACCCGAGACGGTAAAATCCTGCCTTTCGATTCGCCGCGCAACCGTGCCGTGCACGGCTCGCGGCGGTGCTTTGCGAGGTCAGGTTTGCAAAAACAAATGAGACGGCTCGTCTGCGCATCGCTCATCGCAGTGTTGGCCGCATGCGGAACGGGGCCGGTCGCGCCGGGGTTCTATCGCGTCGAGCGCGGCGATACGGTGTCGAAGATCGCGCGTGCGAATCGCACGACGGTCAACAACATCAAACGCTGGAACGGGCTCACGAATCCCGATGCGATCGAAGTCGGTCAGGTGCTGCGCATCGCGCCGCCGGCGGGCAGCGCGAGCGCGGCGGAGTCATCGGCTGCGGGCACGGCGAGCGCGAAGAGCGAGACCAGCGCAGAGTCGCTGTCGCAGAACAAGGCCGGGCCGGGCGTCACGCTCGTCTGGCCGGCTCAGGGCAGCGTCATTCGCAGCTTCGACGGCAAGAACTCGAAGGGCATCGACATCGCCAATGCGGCGGGCACGCCCGTCGTCGCGGCGGCAACGGGTAATGTCGTCTACGCGGGCAATGGCCTGCGCGGCTACGGCAACATGCTGATCGTCAAACACGACGACGAGTATCTGACCGCCTACGCCCACAATCGCACGCTGCTGGTGAAAGAAGGCCAGACCGTGCAGCAGGGCCAGCAAATCGCCGAAATGGGCGATACCGACAGCAATCGCACGATGCTGCATTTCGAGGTGCGCTACATGGGCCGCTCGACGGACCCGGCGCGCTACCTGCCGCCCCGCTGAAGGCCGGGCGGACGTTACGAGGAAGATCGATGAGTTTGACGAAGAGGATGAACACGGCCGCGCTCGGCGCGGCGCTGGCGCTGAGCGGCGCGCTCGCCGGCTGCGCGAGCGGCCCCACGATGACCTATCTGCCTTCCGGCGAGACGGGCTTCGCGATCAATTGCAGCGGCGCCGATGCGAGCACGAGCTGGGCGGCCTGCTACAAGCAGGCGGGCGAGACATGCGGCGCATATGGCTACGATGTGGTGTCGAAAGACGCGGACAACGGCGCGACGGCGGGCGGCTCGGTCGGCGGAATTTTCGGGGCGAACATCAAGACCCGCTCGATGGTGATCCGCTGCAAGCAGTGACGCCATCAGGCGTCGGCGGTGTCGTCCTTCGAGTGTTTCGAGCGCCGCGTGCGCCAGTGTCCCGACAGCGGATCGATATGCGCGGCGAACGCAACGAGCGATGCCACGGCGAGCGGCGCGACAGCGGCGAAGAGCCAGAGCAGATTCATGGCAGACACAATTTGAAACAAGTCCGCCCGATAATACCTGCCCCGGCCACATTCTGCAGAAACCAACTGCCGCCAAACGTGCGGCAGGCAGCGCTTCGCGGTTTCGCTGTTCCCCTCGTCGCTTTTCATCCCGTTACGTGCCGAAACAACCGCACACAAAAGCGCGCGGCGGATGTCCCTAGACTGGCGTCAGCCCGTGCCCGATCTCCGCGCGAACGGGGGCGCGGGTCAGAAGCCCCGGTGTGCCCGCATCGGGGCTTCGCTTTTTTCGTGGAAGATTATTGCGGCTTGGCGGACGGCGCGATCATCGATGGCGGCGTCATGTCCGTCGGCACGCCCTTGTAGTCGGGCGGATCTTGCGGCGGGTGCTTCTGGCGCGCGGGCTCGGCGCATGCGCTCAGGCCGAGCGCGATGAACGCGGTGCAGAGTAAGGCGGAAACGAGACGCGGCATGAATCTCCCGGACGGTCGTCGAAAAGACAAAGGGGTTACAAGCCGTAACTTGTAACCCCTTCGTGTATCGTGGTCGGAGCGAAAGGATTCGAACCTTCGACCCTCTGATCCCAAATCAGATGCGCTACCAGGCTGCGCTACGCTCCGTCGAGCCGCAGATTGTAACGTGACCGATGCGCATCCGCAATGGCGAGTTCAGAGTTATGTTCTCATCAACCGGAGACGATCTCGATGAACCTCATTCTGTGGCGTCACGCCGAAGCCGAAGACCAGGCGTCGAGCGATCTCGCACGGCAGCTCACGCCGCGCGGGCGCAAGCAGGCGCAAGGCATCGCCAAATGGCTGAGAGCGCGCGTCGGCGACGACGCCGTGCTGCTCGCCAGCCCCGCGACGCGCACGATCCAGACCGCCGAAGCCTTCGGGGACCGTTACCGTGTCGCCGACGAGCTCGCGCCGGGCAACGGCGCGCAGGCCGTGCTCGATGCGGCGGGCTGGCCCGACGGCATCGCGGAAACGGTCGTCGTGATCGGGCACCAGCCGACGCTCGGCCACGTCGCCGCGCTTTTGATGACCGGCCACGAAGCGGAATGGCCGATCAAGAAATCGGGCATCTGGTGGTTTCAGGGGCGCACGCGCGGCGGCGACGGCCAGGTGGTGCTGCGCGCCGTGGTCAATCCCGACCTGCTCTGAGCCGTAATCCGCGCCGCATTCGGGCGGCGTAAGCTCGCCGTCATGCGCGTGTCGTTTCATCGAAACGTCATTGCGATGCCATGCGAGCGTCACCGCGCATTACTACATTGGCGAGGACTTGAAGCCACGTCCTGTCGAGGAACGCCAATGCAAGATTTGCCGACGCCTTTCCTGCAACTCGGAGCGTCATCGCTCTCGCTCGATTCGCGCCGCCACCTTCCGCGCCCTTCCGAAACGCATACGGGCCGCGAGCGCCTGCAAGTCGCGTGGGCGCGCGACGACGACGCCCTGCGCGACGCCCAGCGCCTGCGCTATCGCGTGTTCTCCGAAGAAATGGGCGCACGCCTGTCCGGTCCCGCCGGTCTCGATGTCGATGCCTTCGACGCCTACTGCGATCACCTGCTCGTGCGCGATCTCGATACGCTGCAGGTGGTCGGCACGTATCGCGTGCTGCCGCCGCATCAGGCCGCGCGCATCGGCCGTCTGTACGCGGAAAGCGAGTTCGACGTGTCGCGCCTCACGCACCTGCGGCCGAAGCTCGTCGAAGTGGGCCGCTCGTGCGTGCATCCGGACTATCGCAACGGCGCGGTGATCATGTCGCTGTGGGGCGGCCTCGCCGCGTACATGATGCAAAACGGCTACGAGACGATGCTCGGCTGCGCGAGCGTCGGCATGATCGACGGCGGACATTACGCCGCGAATCTCTACACCTCCCTTCCCGCCGATGCGCTGACGGCGCCCGAATATCGCGCGTTCCCGCACACGCCGCTGCCGGTCGAGGAACTGCGCACCGGCGCGAACGTGAGCCCGCCGCCGCTCGTGAAGGGTTATCTGCGTCTCGGCGCGAAGATCTGCGGCGCGCCGGCCTGGGATCCGGATTTCAATACCGCGGACTTCCTCACGCTGTTCCGTCTGTCGGAGATCAACGCGCGCTATGCGCGGCACTTCATCGGCGACATGCAGGGGCGGTAAAGCCCCAAAACGCAACAAGGCCCCGCTCGACGGGGCCTTGTTCCTTGCGGCATCGATTCACTCAATCGCCCGTATAGACCACGCGATACGGCCGGCCGATCTTTTCCCATTCCATCGCTTCCTGCACGAGGCTGTAATCGGTGAGCGGATTGTTGGCCACCCATTCGTTGGGCAGATGCACTTCGAAGCCGCCGCCCGCCCGTTTCACCTCGATGCCTGGCAGCCCGACATCCGTGCGCCGGCGCGACAACAGCGCCGCAAGCCGCAGACAGAACAGCAGCGTCCAGTCGATGTCGCGCGCCTGCGCGATCTTGCCGAGCTTGCCCGCGTGGCCGAGCACGAGCGCCGCGAGCCGGGCCTGATCGGTGCGCGAGAAGCCGGGCATGTCGGCGTTGCTCGCGATATACGCGGAGTGCTTGTGATAGGCGCTATGCGCGATCGACAAACCGATCTCGTGCAGCGACGCCGCCCACGCGAGGAACATGCGGTTTTCCTCGCGCACGTCTTCATCGGGCTCGCCGAGCTGATCGTAGAAACTGATCGCCAGTTCGCCGATGCGCTCGGCCTGCGCGGCATCCACGCCATAGCGGCGCTTGAAGCCTTCGACCGTCACCGTGCGCATGTCCTGATGCTGCGAGCGCCCGAGCAGGTCGTACAGCACGCCGAGCCGCAAGGCGGCGTCGGTGGTATCGGCGTATTCGACGCCCAGTTCCTCGAACACGCCGAGCATGATCGACAGGCCGCCCGCGAGCACCGGCACGCGATCCGGCTTGAGCGCGACGAGCTTCAGCCGGTTCACGTTCTCGGCCTTGATGAGCGCGCGCTTGAGCCGCTCCAGGCCGACGCGCGAAATGCCGTGCGTGACATCGGGATCGTTGAAGCCGTTCGCCTCGATCAGTTCCGCGAGCGCGCGCGCCGTGCCCGACGAACCGATCGCCTGATCCCAGCCCGTCTGCTTGTATTCGCGCGAAATGATCTGAATCTCGCGCTTGGCGGCGAGCTCGGCCTGGCGCATGGTGTATTCGTCGACATTGCCGGCCGGGAAGAACTGGCGGCTATGGCTCACGCAGCCGATATAGAGGCTCTCCATGTGGATCGGCGTGTAATGCGAGCCGATGATGAACTCCGTCGAGCCCCCGCCGATATCGACCACGAGCCGCTTGCCCGCGCTCGCCGGCACCGAATGCGCGGCGCCCGCGTAGATGAGGCGCGCTTCCTCGCGCCCGGCGATGACTTCGATCGGAAATCCGAGCGCGCTTTCCGCCTCGACGAGAAAGTCGTGGGCGTTTTTTGCAACGCGCAAGGTATTGGTGGCGACGGCGCGCACCTGATCGGGATGAAAATCGCGCAGGCGTTCGCCGAAGCGCTTCAGCGCATCCCAGCCGCGCACTTGCGATGCGCGGTCGAGCATCTTGTCCTTCGAGAGTCCGCCGCCGAGCCGCACGGGCTCGCGCAGCGCGTCGACCTGGTAGATCTGGCTGCCGGCGGGCGTTTCCTCGACCCGGCCGACGATCAACCGGAAGCTGTTCGATCCGAGGTCGACCGCGGCAAGAAGATGGGGATGTGTGACCATCGGAGATCCGGAAATCGTGAAGTGGGGAAAGGCACTGTCACAGCGGCGCTGTTGCAGCGCACGAATTTTATTCTATGCCGCCGCGGCGCGCGCCCGCTCGAAGCCGTGCGCGGAACATCCGAAAATCGCGCGTGCGCGCTAGCGACGCTATCCGCATAATGAGTAGAATTCGTGAAAATCGTTCTGTCATAAAAAACACATGATACTGTGAGAACATCTGAGAGCTTCCTTGCCCATCTGATCGAGACACCCTCCCTCCCCCCGATGTCCATACGCTATCCGTTATTCAACCGCGAACTGGGCATTTTAGGTTTCAACGAGCGCGTCCTCGCGCAAGCCGCCGACACGACGGTTCCCTTGCTTGAACGCCTGCGATTCATTTGCATCACGAGCAGCAACCTCGACGAATTCTTCGAAGTCCGTATGGCGGGTCTGCAAGAGCAGATGCGCGACAACCCCGGCTCGCTGTCGCCGGACGGCATGTCGCTGCAGCACGTCTACGACCTGGTTTCGGAACGCGCGCAGCGCCTCGTGCGCCAGCAATATTCGATGCTGCACGACATCGTGCTGCCCGCGCTCGAAATGGAAGGCATCTACTTTCACGGCGCGGAAGACTGGACCGAGCAGCAGACCGCGTGGGCGCGCGACTACTTCTACAACGAGCTTTTGCCGGTGCTCACGCCGATCGGGCTCGATCCCGCGCATCCGTTTCCGCGGGTATTGAACAAGAGCCTGAACTTCGTCGTCGAACTGGAAGGCACGGACGCTTTCGGCCGCCAGGCGATGATGGGCATCGTGCAGGCGCCGCGCGCGCTGCCGCGCCTCGTGCGCATGCCCGAGGCGTTGTCGGGTTATCCGCATGGCTTCGTGCTGCTCAGCTCGTTCATGCAGCACTTCGTCAACGAACTGTTTCCTCATCTCGTCGTGCGCAGTTGCAACCAGTTCCGCATCACGCGCAACAGCGAGCTTTTCGTCGATGAAGACGAGATCACCAATCTGCGCGTCGCGCTGCAAGGCGAACTGCCCGCGCGGCATCTGGGCAATGCGGTGCGGCTCGAAGTGTCGGCGGAAACGCCGCCGCATCTCGTGCGGCGCCTGCTCGACGAAGGTCAGTTGAGCGAACGCGATGTGTATCGCGTGAACGGGCCGGTCAATCTCGTGCGTCTGATGCAGTTGCCCGAGATGGTCGACCGGCCGGACCTCAAGTTCGTGCCGCATATTCCTTCGGTGCCGAAGGCGATCGCGAACACGTCGAATCTCTTCGATGCGATCGATCAGGGCGATATCCTGCTGCATCATCCGTACGAGAGTTTTCAGCCGGTGCTCGAACTGCTGCTGCAGGCCGCGAAAGATCCTCAAGTTGTTGCCATCAAGCAGACGATCTATCGCACGGGCACCGATTCCCCGTTGATGGATGCGCTCATGCAAGCCGCGCGCAACGGCAAGGAAGTCACGGTCGTCGTGGAACTGCTCGCGCGCTTCGACGAAGAGACGAACATCAACTGGGCGTCGCAGCTCGAAGCGGTGGGCGCGCATGTGGTGTATGGCGTGGTCGGCCACAAGTGCCACGCGAAGATGATGCTGATCGTGCGGCGCGTATCGCAGGGCGGCAAGCTTGTCCTGAAGCGTTATGCGCATCTGGGCACGGGCAACTATCATCCGCGCACGGCGCGTCTTTATACCGACTTCGGTTTGATGACTTCGGATCAGGAGATGTGCGAAGACGTGCATCACGTCTTTCAGCAGTTGACGGGAATCGGCGGCGAGATTCCTTTGAATCAGCTATGGCAGTCGCCGTTCACGCTGCACGCGAAGCTCATCGACGCGATTCGCGCCGAGGCCGAGCATGCGCGCGCGGGCCGGCGAGCGCGGATCGTCGCGAAGATGAATGCCCTGCTGGAGCCTACGGTGATTGCCGCGCTTTACGAGGCGTCGCATGCGGGCGTGAAGATCGACCTGATCGTGCGGGGCGTGTGCTCGCTGAAGCCGGGGGTCGAGGATCTTTCGGAGAACATCACAGTTCGGTCAATCGTCGGGCGGTTTCTCGAACATCATCGCATCTTCTATTTTTATGCGAATGGCAAGGAAGATGTGTTTCTTTCCAGCGCGGACTGGATGGATCGGAACTTCTTCAGGCGCGTGGAGGTGGCGTTTCCGATTCGCGATCGGCGGTTGAAGCGGCGGGTTATTGCCGAGGGCTTGTCGGTTTGTCTTGGGGATAATCAGTCGGCGTGGGTGATGCAGAGTGATGGGCATTATCGGAAGCGGAGGCCGGGGAAGGCTATTCGCAATGCGCAATTGGGGTTGTTGGCTAAGTTTTGTTCTTGATTTTTTTTGAATCGCGGGATCCCGTCACTTAGTTTTCTGTTTTGATTCGCTGGATCCCGTAATCGTGGTGGTTTATTAGCACTGCCCCTCCCCGGGGCGGGGGTAACTTTCTTTGCTGCTGCAAAGAAAGTCACCAAAGAAAGCAGCTTTGTCACCGCCCGCGGTCACACGCAGTTTGGCCACTTTTCTCCTCCAAGGCGGCACTCGCCTAAGTGTCGCCCTCACAGGCCCAATCGGGCTTGGATCGCGCACGATCCGTCACATCGCGCCGCTTAACAAACCGGTACAGCCATTTCAAGTTCCAGCCCGCTTCGCGGCCGATGGGTAAATCGGGTACGCGAGTGCATTCGTGTTCGCCGGTTTCCCTCGCATACCCAGCGGCAGCGCGCAGCGCTGTGCCGAAGCTATTTCGTGCTGAACCAGTGCGCTCAAACTTATGGTTTGTCAGATCGTGCGCGATCCAAGCCCGGTTGGGCCTATGGGGGCACTCTTTAGGCGAGGACCGTTCCCCGAGGAGAATAGTGGCCAAACTGCGTGTGACCGCGGGCGGTGACGAAGCTGCTTTCTTTGGTGACTTTCTTTGCAGCAGCAAAGAAAGTTACCCCCGCCCCGGGGAGGGGCAGTGCTAATAGACCAACACGAAAACGGGATCCCGCAAAAAAACAATCAAGCCGCCAACGACTTCCTCAAAGCCGTCCGCGATGCGGGAAATCGAACAACAAAAGTACTCCCCCTCCCAACTTCACTCTTAACATCAAGCTCGGCATTATGCCGCTGCAACACATGCTTGACGATAGCCAGCCCCAACCCGGTCCCCCCGGTATCCCGCGACCGGCTCCGATCCACGCGATAGAACCGCTCCGTCAACCGCGGAATATGCTCCGCAGGAATCCCAAGCCCGCTATCCCGCACGGCAAAAACCGCGCGATCCTTCATGCGCTGCCAAGAAACCTCGATGGCCCCGCCATCCGGCGTATACCGCACCGCGTTAGTCACGAGATTGCCAAGCGCACTCATCACTTCGGTCTCGGCCCCCGCGACGGTCAACGCATCATCGCTTTGAAACGAAATCCGATGCCGCCCGTTCGACAGGTTATTGGCATCGTCTTCCAGATGCCGCATCACCGCGCGCATGTCGAGCAACTCGTCGCCCGGCGGACGCATATCGCCTTCGAGATTCGCGAGCACGAGCAAGTCCCGCACGATGTTCTGCATGCGCGACGCCTGCTGCTCCATCATGTCGAGATAACGCATGCGGTCCGCTTCGTCGAGCGGCAGTTCGCGCATCGTTTCGAGAAAGCCGGACAACACCGTGAGCGGCGTCTTCAACTCATGCGAAACATTGGCGACGAAATCGCGGCGCATCGAGTCCGTGCGCTCCAGTTCGGTGATGTCCTGCGTGAGCAGCAGCTTGCGGTTCTCGCCATACGGAAATACCTGCACCGATACCGTGTACTTGCGATGCACGCCCATGCCGCGCATCACGAGCATCTCTTCGTAATGGTGCGCGTTCAGATAACGCACGAAGTCCGGATTGCGCACGAGATGCGTGATGTGCTGGCGCAAGTCGCGCTTGGCATCGAGCCCGAAGTGCTCCTCGGCGATCGCATTGCACCACTCGATCTGATCGTGATCGTCGAGCATCGCAACGCCGTTCGGCGAGGCCTGGATCGCCTGAATGAAGCGCGCATGCTGTTGCTCGACCTGACGCACTTGCGCGTGCCAGCGCTTCGCGAGCTTGTGCAGACGGTAATAGATTTCGCCCCAGATGCCGAGCGCACTCGGCACCTCGCCATAGACCGGCGCTTCGAGCAGACGCCACAGGCGCTGCATGTGATAGGTAACGAAAAAGCCCTGCACGACGAGCATGAGCACCGCAAAGGCCAGCGCCACGCGCACGCCCGCGAATGCGCCGATCGCCGCGCTGAGCGCGGCGAGCAGCGCGAGGGACACGATGGCACGCGTCCAGATGATGTTCATGTTGTCGGTGTGTCTAGATGACGTTGATGCGGCAAGTCGAAGCGGAACTCACGCGCTCTTCGCAAGCCGGTATCCGCTGCCGCGCACCGTTTCGATCATAGCATCGCAGCCCGCGGGCTTGAGCGCGGCGCGCAGACGCTTGATATGCACATCGACCGTACGCTCTTCGACGAACACGTGATCGCCCCACACCTGATCCAGCAATTGCGTGCGGCTATGGACGCGCTCCGGATGCGTCATGAAGAAATGCAGCAGACGGAATTCGGTCGGGCCGAGATCGAGCTTGATATCGTTGCCCGAATGACTCGCCGCCACACGGTGCGTCGCCGGATCGAGCCGCAAACCGTTGATCGCGACCACGTCTTCGGTGAGCTGCGGCGCGCGGCGGCGCAGAACCGCCTTGATGCGCGCCATCAGTTCCTTCGGCGAGAACGGCTTCGTCACGTAATCGTCCGCGCCGATCTCGAGGCCGAGCACCTTGTCCTGCTCGTCGCCGCGCGCCGTCAGCATGATGATCGGAATATGCTTCGTGCGCTCGTTGTTGCGCAGCTCGCGCGCGAACGCGATGCCCGACTTGCCCGGCAACATCCAGTCGAGCAGGACGAGATCGGGCAGCACGTCGCTGATCAGGTTTTGCGCCTGTTCCGCGTTATAGGCGCGAATCGGGCAATGTCCCGCATGCTGAAGATTCACCGAAATCAATTCGGAGATCGCGGGTTCGTCTTCGACGACGAGGATACTGCTGGGCATCGGCACCTCTTGACCTTTTCCTTGAGTTAAAACGATTGCGCGGCAACGAATCAGCTCAACGCCTCGCGTTCGAGCTGATCGCGCGAGATGTGACGCACGTCCGTGCCCTTCACGATATAGATGATGAACTCGGCGATGTTCTTCGCGTGATCGCCGATGCGCTCCACCGCCTTCGCGATGAACAGATAGTCGAGGCCCGCCGAAATGGTGCGCGGATCTTCCATCATGTACGTCACGAGCTTGCGCACGAAGGCGCGGAATTCATCGTCGATAGCCTTGTCGTCGCGCACGATCTGCGCTGCCGCCACCGTGTCCAGACGCGCGAACGCATCGAGCGCGCGGCGCAGGATCGATACCGCCATCTCGCCCGAAAGCTTGATTTCCGCGATGTTCACCGTGCGGCCCGCGCCGTCTTCGTTGATGCGCTTCACGCGCTTGGCGATCTTCTCGGCTTCGTCGCCGGCGCGCTCCAGATTCGTGATCGTCTTCGAGATCGCCATCAACAGGCGCAGATCGCGTGCAGCCGGCTGACGGCGCGCGATGATGTTGCTGCACTCTTCGTCGATCTCGACTTCCATCGTGTTCAGACGCACTTCGGCCGCGATCACCTGGTCGGCGATGCCGATGTCGAACTCGTTCAACGCCTGCATCGCCGCGATGATCTGCGACTCGACGAGACCGCCCATTTCCAGCACTTTCGACGACACCGCGTTGAGGTCGGCGTCGAACTGGCTCGAAAGATGTTTATCGGACATATTTGCTCCTTAAAGCCTTTTCGTTTCACCCGTCCGGCGATCAGCCGAAGCGGCCCGTGATGTAGTCTTCCGTCTCCTTGCGGGCCGGCTTGATGAAGATCTTTTCGGTGTCGCCGAATTCGATCAATTCACCCAGGTACATATAGGCAGTGTAGTCCGAACAACGCGCCGCCTGCTGCATGTTGTGCGTGACGATCACGACCGTGTAATCGCTCTTCAATTCGGCGATCAGTTCTTCGATGCGGCCCGTCGAGATCGGATCGAGCGCCGAGCACGGCTCGTCGAGCAACAGCACTTCCGGACGGATCGCGATGCCGCGCGCAATGCACAAACGCTGCTGCTGACCGCCCGACAGACCGTAGCCGCTCTGCTGCAGCTTGTCCTTCACTTCGGTCCAGAGCGCGGCTTTCGTGAGCGCCCATTCGACGCGGTCGTCCATTTCCGAGCGCGAAAGCTGCTCGAACATCTTCACGCCGAATGCGATGTTGTCGTAGATCGACATCGGAAACGGCGTCGGCTTCTGGAACACCATGCCGACGCGCGCGCGCAGCAGCGAAATGTCGCGCGTCGTGTCGAGCAGGTTCGCGCCGTCCATCAGGATCTCGCCTTCCGCGCGCTGCTCCGGATAGAGCGCGTACATCTTGTTGAAGGTGCGCAAAAGCGTGGACTTGCCGCAACCCGACGGCCCGATGAAAGCCGTGACCTTCTTCTCGGGAATGCGCAGGTTGATGTTCTTCAGCGCGTGATACTTGTTGTAGAAGAAGTTGAGGTTCTTCACCTCGATCTTCGGCCTGATCGAATCCGCCGGCTGCGAGGCGTGCGTGGGGCGCACGCTGCCGGGAACCGGACCGCGTTCGATCTGCTTTTCCTGGTGGTTGACACCGCTTTCGACCATATTCATGGAATCACTCCACCCTTATTTCTTCGAGAAGATCGCGCGCGCCAGGATATTCAGACCCAGCACACCGAGCGTAATCAGGAACACACCGGCCCACGCGAGCGATTGCCACTGCGGGAACGGACTCATCGCGAACTTGTAGATCGTCACCGGCAGGTTGGCCACCGGCTGATTCATGTCCCACGAGAAAAACTGATTCGACAGCGCCGTGAAGAGGAGCGGCGCGGTTTCGCCGGCAATGCGCGCCACCGCCAGCAGCACGCCCGTCACGATGCCGCCGATCGACGCCTTCAGCGTGATCGACATCACCATCTTCCACTTCGGCGTGCCGAGCGCGAACGCGGCCTCGCGCAGCGCGTTCGGCACGAGCTTCAGCATGTTCTCGGTCGTGCGGATCACGATCGGAATCTGCAGAAGCGCCAGCGCAATCACGCCCGCCCAGCCGGAAAAGCGGCCCATCTTCGCGACGACGAGCGCATACACGAACAGACCGACGACGATCGAAGGCGCCGACAGCAGAATGTCGTTGATGAAACGCGTGACGTTCGCGAGCCAGCGCTTCTGGCCGTATTCGGCGAGATAGACGCCCGCGAGAATGCCGAGCGGTGTGCCGACGAAGGTCGCGAGCACGACGAGCATCAGCGAGCCGACGATCGCGTTGGCGAGACCGCCGCCATCGGTGTTCGGCGGCGGCGTCGATTGCGTGAACAGATCGACCGACAAGCCGCCGATGCCGAGCTTGAGCGTCGTGAAGAGAATCCACACGAGCCAGATGAGACCGAAGGCCATGGCGGCGAGCGACAGCGTCAGCGCGACCGCATTGGTGCCGCGGCGGCGGCTTTGCAGCTTCTGGCGCGTGGCCTGCAGCCGCTTCGGGTCCTGATTGAAGGTAGCGGGACGGCTCATTATTTACGGCCCTCCCCGCGTTCCATGCGAATCAGCATGATCTTCGAAATCGCGAGCACGAAGAACGTGATCACGAAGAGAATGAGGCCGAGTTCCATCAGCGCGGACGTATGCAGGCCCGGGCTCGCTTCCGCGAATTCGTTCGCGAGCGCGGAGGTGATGCTGTTGCCAGGCGAGAACAGCGAGACATTGTCGAGCAGGTTCGTGTTGCCGATGACGAACGTGACGGCCATCGTTTCGCCGAGCGCGCGGCCGAGGCCGAGCATGACGCCGCCGATCACGCCGGCGCGCGTATAGGGCAGCACGATCTTCCACATCACTTCCCACGTCGTGCAGCCGATGCCGTACGCAGATTCCTTCAGCAGCACGGGCGTGACTTCGAACACGTCGCGCATCACGGAGGCGATATACGGGATGATCATGATCGCGAGAATCACGCCCGCGCACAGAATGCCGATGCCGATCGGCGCGCCCTGAAAGAACATGCCGATAACGGGCACGTCGCCGAGCAAATGACCGAGCGGCTTCTCGAAGTATTCCGCGAAGATCGGCGCGAACACGAGCAGGCCCCACATGCCGTACACGATCGACGGAATCGCCGCGAGCAGCTCGATCGCGACGCCGAGCGGACGGCGCAGCCACGCGGGCGAGAGTTCCGTCAGGAACAGCGCGATGCCGAAGCTCACCGGCACGGCGATGATGAGCGCGATGATCGAGGTCGCGATCGTGCCGTAGATCGGCACCAGCGCGCCGAAGCTCTCGCTGGGTGGATCCCACTCCGCGCGCCAGAGAAACGAAAGCCCGAATTTGTGGATGGTCGGCAACGACGCGATGAGCAGCGAAACGATGATGCCGCCAAGCAGAAGCAGCGTGATGACGGCCGCAAGCCGCGTCACGCCGCCGAAAACGATGTCGCCGATACGGCTCGGCGCGCGCTGTGTATGCGCCGCCGGCACCGCCGACGAAAGATTGATGTCCGACATGGGAGCCTTGGTTTCGCTACGTGTCAGACCGCGCGGCGAACCTTGGGGCTCGCCGCGCGGCTTGCTTTCTCTGCTTTGCTGTCCCTCGAATCGATAGCTTAGGACAGTTTGAAACGACTGCTTGCCGCGCTTATTCCGCGACCGACTTGCCCGAAGCGTCCTTCACCTTCGCCTTCCATTGCGTCTTGATTTCGGCAACGACCGAATCCGGCAGCGAGATGTAGTCCAGATCGTTCGCAGCCTGATTGCCGTTCTTGAACGCCCAGTCGAAGAACTTGAGCGTTTCCGAACCTTGCTGCGGCTTCTCTTGCGTCGCGTGCAGCAGGACGAAGGTCGCGCCGACGATCGGCCATGCGTTCTGGCCCGGCTCGTTCGTCAGGATCTGATAGAACGATTTCGACCAGTCCGCGCCCGCCGCAGCGGCCTTGAACGTGTCCGTCTTCGGCTCGACGATCGTGCCGGCCGAGTTCTTCATGCCGACGTAGGTCATCTTGTTCTGCTTCGCGTACGCCCACTCCACGTAGCCGATCGCGCCCGGCAGACGCTGCACGAAGGCCGCGACGCCGTCGTTGCCCTTACCGCCCGTGCCCGTCGGCCAGTTGACGGTCGAGCCTTCGCCGACCTTCGACTTCCACTCCGTGTTGACCTTCGACAGATAGTTCGTCCAGATGAAGCTCGTGCCCGAACCGTCGGCGCGGCGCACCACGGCAATGTCCGTATCCGGCAGCTTGACCTTCGGATTCAGCGCGGCGATCGCCGGGTCGTTCCACTTCTTGATCTTGCCGAGGTAGATGTCGCCGAGCACCTGGCCCGACAGCGTCACTTCACCCGCCTTCACGCCCGGCACGTTGATCACCGGCACCACGCCGCCGACCACCGTCGGGAACTGGAACAGGCCGTCCTTCGCGAGTTCGTCGTCTTTCAGCGGAGCGTCGGAGCCCGCGAAATCCACGGTCTTCGCGATGATCTGCTTGATACCGCCCGACGAGCCGATGCCTTGGTAGTTGACCTTGCCGCCGCCGTTTTTCTGGTAGGCGTCTGCCCACTTGGTGTAGATCGGGGCTGCGAAGGTACTACCCGCGCCGGTGATGTCGGCTGCTTGCGCGGAGATGGCGAACACGGCGCCAATCAGGCCGGCCAGCGCGGTTTGCATCAATTTCATTCTTAACCTCCAGGGTTGTGAGCGTGTGAGACGACACCGCGAAATATAGGAGGAGTCTGTGACAGTAATATGACTAATCGTGAAGCAAACATGTCAGTTTTCTTACGCCCCGAAAGTATGATCACACCGGCTTTGTAAAGCGCCCGATGCAAATAAAAAAGCGGGCCGAAGCCCGCTTTTAGCGAAGTGTCGAGAAATTCAGTAAACGCCTACGAAGTCGCTTCTTTTACGACCTGCGCAATCGTTTCCGCGTACTGAACCGCATCCTTTTGCGCCGACGCTTCCACCATCACGCGCAGGACAGGTTCAGTTCCCGACGCGCGAATCAAGACCCGGCCGTGCGATTGGAGGGAACGCTCGGCTTGCTCGACCGCGCGGCGAATCGCGTCGCTGGCTTTCCAGTCCGCGCCGGCATTCATGCGCACGTTGATCAGCTTCTGCGGGAAAAGGCTCACGCCATCGAGCAGTTGATCGAGCGATTTGCCGCTGCGCTGGATCGCCGCGAGCACTAGAAGCGCCGAGACGATGCCGTCGCCGGTCGAATGACGGTCGAGCGACAGGATGTGGCCGGAGCCTTCCGCGCCCAGTTGCCAGCCGTTCTCGCGCAGCTTTTCGAGCACGTAGCGGTCGCCGACGGCTGCGCGCACGAACTGCACGCCGACCTCTTTCAGCGCCACTTCCACGGCCATGTTGGTCATCAGCGTGCCGACCGCGCCGTCCACCTTGCCGTCGGTCGCGATGCGATCCTTCACCAGCACGTACAGCAACTCGTCGCCGTTATACAGCCGGCCCGTCGAATCGACGATCTGCAGGCGATCGGCGTCGCCGTCCAGCGCGATGCCGATGTCGGCCTTGTGCTCCACCACGGCCCGCACGAGCGCATCGGGCGCGGTCGCGCCGACGCCGTCGTTGATATTGAAGCCGTTCGGCGAGACGCCGATCGACACCACTTCCGCGCCCAGTTCGTGAAAGACGTGCGGCGCGACGTCATAGGCGGCGCCATGCGCGCAATCGACCACGAGCTTCAGGCCGCGCAAGTCGAAATTCGCGGGAAACGTGCTCTTGCAGAACTCGATGTAACGGCCGCCCGCGTCGTCGAGACGCCGTGCCTTGCCGAGTTGCTCGGAAGGCGCGCATTCCATCGGCAGTTCGAGTTGACGTTCGATTTCGAGCTCGACTTCGTCGGGCAGCTTGTTGCCGTCGGCGGAGAAGAATTTGATGCCGTTGTCGTTGTAGGGATTGTGCGACGCGCTGATCACCACGCCCGCCGACAGCCGCAGCGCGCGCGTGAGGTAGGCGACGCCCGGCGTCGGCATCGGGCCGGCGAGCATCACGTCGACGCCCGCCGCCGAGAAGCCCGACTCCAGCGCCGCTTCCAGCATGTAGCCGGACACGCGCGTGTCCTTGCCGATCAGCACCGTCGGCCGATTGCCCTTTTTCTGCAGCGCGCGATCCGCACCCGCGAGCACCTTGCCCGCGGCGTAGCCGAGCCGGAGTACGAAGTCCGGCGTAATCGGCGCGACGCCGACGCGCCCACGGATGCCGTCCGTTCCAAAATATTGACGTGCCATTATTGCTTGCCCTCCTCGCGGGACATATGGCTGCGGTTATCGATCCGCGACATAGTGTTGATGATAGTTATATTGGCGCGCGCGGCCTGCGCCGGAAGACCTCTCCAATGGCGCCAAGGCTCAATGATGCCCATTCGCGGCGGCTTCTTTTGTTGCTTGCCAGACCTTCAGCGCATCGACGGTTTCGGCGACGTCGTGCACGCGGATGATCGCCGCGCCCCGCTCCGCCGCGCAGGCCGCGGCGGCGACGCTCGCCGCGAGCCGCTCGCCCGCGCCGCGTCCGGTGACGGCGCCGAGCATCGATTTGCGCGACATGCCCGCGAGCAGCGGGAAAGCCGCTCCGGCGGGCTGGGTCGCGGCAAGATGCGCGAGCAACTGGTAATTGTGCTCGACGGTCTTGCCGAAACCATAGCCCGGATCGAGACTGATGCGCGCCGCGCTCACGCCGGCCTGCGTAAGTGTGGCCACGCGTTCGGCAAAGAACGCACGGATCTCGGCGACCACATCTTCGTACATCGGCTCGTGCAGTTGCATCGTCTGAGGCTCGCCGAGCATGTGCATCACGCAGAGGCCGCAGTTGCTGTTCTTGACGGCGTCGAGCGCGCCTTCCCGGCGAAAGCCCCAGATGTCGTTGATCATGTCCGCGCCGGCCTCGAGCACGGCGCGCATGACCGCCGGCTTGTACGTATCGACGGAAAGCGGCGCACGGACATCACGCAACGCCTCGACGATTGGCACGACGCGCTCCAGTTCCTCGTCCAGCGGGACGGGCGGCGCGCCGGGACGCGTGGACTCCCCGCCGATATCGATCATGTCGGCGCCGTCGGCGAGCATCTGCTCGGCGCGCGCCAGGGCGGCGTCGCGCGCGATGAACCGGCCGCCATCCGAAAAGGAATCCGGCGTGACGTTGAGGATGCCCATGACGAGCGGGCGTTCGAAGGTCAGCGTGAAGCGGCCGCACTGAAGCGGCGCTGCTGAAAACGGGGATGAGGTCGAGGTGGTCAAGCGAGTCGAACGAATGAAGGAATGGGCTGGAGGGGAGACCGTTTGGCATAGCGAGCACCGTGCGCTACGTGCCGTTCAGCATCTCATTAAAACCGGGCCCTGAATGGAAAATGGGCCGGCGTGCAATGCACACCGGCCCATGAACGAACGCGGAAAACTCAGGCCGTTGCCGGCGCGTTGCCAGGCTTGACCTCGGTACCGCTGCTGCCACCCGAAGGCGTATCGCCCGACGGCGGCGGCATGTTCTTCGGCGGACGCGGCGGACGGTCCGCCATGATGTCGCTGATCTGGTCCGCATCGATGGTTTCCCATTCGAGCAGCGCCTTGGTCATGGCCTCGACCTTGTCGCGGCTGTCTTCCAGCAGCTTGCGGGCGAGTGCATATTGCTCGTCGAGAATGCGGCGGATTTCCGCATCGACCTTCTGCTGCGTGGCTTCGGACACCGACTTCGCGCCCATCTTGCCGAACATGCCGTTCTCTTCGGTGTCGACGTAGACCATCGTGCCGAGGACATCGGACATGCCGTAGCGCGTCACCATGTCCCGCGCCATCTTGGTCGCGCGCTCGAAGTCGTTCGAAGCGCCGGTCGACATCGAGTTCAGGAACACTTCTTCCGCGGCACGGCCGCCGAACAAGATGGCGATTTCCTCCAGCATCTTGTCGCGATAGAGGTTCACGCGATCATGCTCCGGCAATTGCCAAGTGACGCCCAACGCCCAACCGCGCGGCATGATCGTAACCTTGTGCACCGGATCGGCATGCGGGAGCAGCTTCGCCACCACCGCGTGGCCCGACTCGTGGTACGCCGTGTTGCGGCGCTCTTCCTCGCGCATCACAGCGGACTTGCGCTCCGGACCCATGAAGATCTTGTCTTTCGCGTCCTCGAAATCCTGCATTTCGACGATGCGCTTGCCGCGACGCGCCGCGAACAGCGCCGCCTCGTTGACGAGGTTCGCGAGATCTGCGCCGGAGAAGCCCGGCGTGCCGCGCGCGATGACCGATGCGTCCACGTCGTTTGCGATCGGCACCTTGCGCAGGTGCACCTTCATGATGTGCTCGCGGCCGCGGATATCCGGCAGACCGACGTACACCTGACGGTCGAAACGGCCCGGGCGCAGCAGCGCCTTGTCCAGCACGTCCGAACGGTTCGTTGCGGCGATCACGATAACGCCCGAGTTCGCCTCGAAGCCGTCCATCTCGACGAGCATCTGGTTCAGCGTCTGCTCGCGCTCGTCGTTGCCGCCGCCCATGCCCGCACCGCGATGACGGCCGACCGCGTCGATTTCGTCGATGAACACGATACACGGCGCATGCTTCTTCGCCTGCTCGAACATGTCGCGAACACGCGCCGCGCCCACGCCGACGAACATTTCCACGAAGTCCGAACCCGAGATGCTGAAGAACGGCACTTTCGCTTCGCCCGCGATGGCGCGCGCCAGCAGCGTCTTACCGGTACCCGGAGGGCCGACTAGCAGCACCCCGCGCGGAATTCGCCCGCCGAGCTTCTGGAACTTCTGCGGATCGCGCAGGAAGTCGACCAGTTCGGACACTTCTTCCTTGGCTTCGTCGCAGCCCGCGACGTCGGTGAAATTGATTGCGTTGTTGTTTTCGTCGATCAGACGCGCGCGCGACTTCCCGAACGAGAACGCCCCGCCTTTGCCGCCCCCCTGCATCTGCCTCATCATGTAGAACCAGAACCCGATGATCAGGATCGTCGGCCCGAGGTAGTACAGCGCGGAGACGAGCGCATTCGGTTCATCGTCAGCCTTGCCGCTGACCTGAACGCCGTATTTCATCAGATCGCCGACCATCCAGATGTCGCCGGGCGACACGATCTGGTATTTCTGGCCGTCGTTCGGAGTGACCGTGAGATTGCGGCCCTGAACGGTGACGTTCTTGACTTTGCCGTTCTTCGCGTCGTCCATGAACTGCGAATAGGAGACACCTTCTTGGACGCGGGGCTTATCGAACTGCTTGAACACCGTAAACAGCACCAGTGCGATCACGAGCCACACTGCCGCTTTAGAGAACATATTGTTGTTCAAAGCACCACTCCTCACTCATAGACGGGCGCCTACATAAACCTTGCGACGCCACGAAAGCATTCTAATCCAGACCGCTAACCCCTGCCATAAGGTTTAACTACCGCACATATAGCGGCAGAGAGGCCTTTTTCGACATAATCCGCGAAAATATCGCCGATTTACGCCGAATCGCTAGAGCGGGCCGTCAGTTCGGGCGCTTGAGCCGCCGCCCGAGGATAAAAGTCTCCGACGATTTGTCGCGAGAGGCCTTCGGTTTGCGCGGCGCCACCACTTTGAACTGGTGTTTGAACTTCTCGACGATCTGGCTATATCCGCTGCCATGAAAACATTTGACCAGCAGCGCACCCTCCGGTTTCAGATGGTTTTGCGCGAACTCCAGCGCCAGATCGCAGAGATGCTCGATGCGCGCCGCATCGGCACTCGCTACGCCTGAGAGGTTGGGGGCCATGTCCGAAATTACAAGGTCCACCTGCCGTTCTCCGACGATTTCCGCGAGTTGCGCGAGCACCTCGTCCTCGCGGAAGTCACCCTGGATGAAGGTGACGTCGGCGATCGGTTCCATCGGCAGGATGTCGAGCGCGATGATCGTGCCGTCGATGCCGCCCTCGCGCTCCGTATTGCGCTTCGCGCCGTGCGCGAGCTTGTTGCGCGCGTACTGGCTCCAGCTGCCGGGCGTCGAGCCGAGATCGACGATCACCTGCCCCGGCTTGATAAGCTTGTCCTGCTCGTCGATCTCCTTCAGCTTGTAGGCGGCACGCGCGCGGTAGCCTTCGCGCTGCGCCATCTTCACGTAAGGGTCGTTGATGTGGTCATGCAACCACGACTGATTAAAACGGTTCTTTGCCATTCAACTGAGCTCAATTGGCGCGCTCCCGGCGCGCCCGGTGCGTATTTTGCTGCATCGCGCGATGCTTTTAGCGGATAATACGCGTCTTGTTGGCCGGACCGGTCATCGGGCGCTTGCGCGCATCGAAACCCGGCATCCGGCCTGTTCTGTTTCTGGTGGGCGGGCCGCGCGACCGATCGAATCGAAGCGCCGCCGATTACGCGCGAATCCTTGCGCGCTCGCGTAGAGCGAGTTCGATCCGCCTTGCGAGCGCACCGTGCGCACGTCTTGCCGCCCACATTTTAGTCGAGTCCCGAATCTCTCATGCCAGCTCTTAAACTCTCCCCCGCCGAGCGCGCCGACCTGCGCTCCCAGGCCCATGCGCTCAAGCCCGTCGTGCTCGTCGGCGCGGAGGGTCTGACCGATGCCGTGTTCAAAGAGATCAACGTGCACCTGGAAGCGCATCAGCTCATCAAGGTCCGCGTGTTCGGCGACGAACGCGAGGCGCGCGTCGCGATCTACGACGAAATCTGCGATCGCCTGAACGCCGCGCCTATCCAGCATATCGGCAAGCTGCTCGTGATCTGGAGACCCGAAGGCGCCGCGCCGAAGAGCCGCGCCACCCGCACCCGAAGCACCATGCCGCCGAGCGCGGGCGAAGCCGCCGACGAACGTCCGGCCAAGGGCCGCGCGCCGCGCACTGTCAAGGCCGTGAAGATCACGCGCGATGCGCCCGCGTTCAAGAAGCCGAAGAAGCAGACGCTGAAAGTGCTCGGCAACGAGCGCGTGACGGCGGGCGGCAACGTGAAGCGCGCGAAGAAGCGTCAGACCAGCTCGAAGCGCCAGCATCAGGCGGTGAAATAAGCGCACCGCAATAAGCAAACGGCGCGTGCGTTCGCGATGGAACCCACGCGCCGCCGGACGAGCATCGCTACTCAGCTTCGCGCTCGTTTCGCCGCCACCTTGGCCGATTTGCCCTTCGGCACGATCTTGACCGGCGCCGTGCCCGGCAGACGCCACACCAGCGCAATGCCAAACAGGCATTCGATCAGATAGATCGCAGTCGATATGCCGTGCAGAATGCCGAACTCCTTCGCATACGGCGAGCTCGCGAGATCGGTGCCGGCTTCCTGCGCCGCCATGCGCAGCGAATTCATGAACGGCTGCAGGCCGAAATAGCCGATCAGCACGCACACGAGCATCACCGCGACGATCCAGCGCACGCGCTTGTAATCGACGATGCCGCTTCTCACGAAGCGATTGCCGATCAAAATCAGCACCAGCGCGCAAATCACGCCGATGATCGCCTCGATCCGGAAGTACTGCGCCGCCACCGAGCCCGCCGTCGTGCGGTCGAGCATCGAGAAGAGAACCGGCGCGCCAATGAGGCCCAAGGTCAGCAGGCTGCCGACCCAGACCATGCTGACGGTGCGAAAAAGCCGGTGCTCCATCAGACGTAACGAACCGCGATGATTTCGTATTCGCGAGCGCCGCTCGGCGCCTGCACCGATGCCACGTCGCCTTCGGACTTCGCGATCAGCGCGCGCGCGATCGGCGAGCTCACCGAGATGAGACCGTGGTCGAGATCCGCTTCGTCATCGCCGACGATCTGATACGTGACCGTATTGCCCGACGCCAAGTCTTCCAGTTCCACGGTCGCGCCGAACACCACGCGGCCTTCGGCTTCCACCTGCGTCGGATCGATCACTTGCGCAGCAGCCAGCTTCGACTCGATTTCCGCGATGCGGCCCTCGATGAAGCCCTGTTTTTCCTTCGCGGCGTCGTACTCCGCGTTTTCCGAGAGGTCGCCTTGCGCCCGCGCCTCCGCGATCGCGGTGATGACCGCCGGACGCTCCACGGCCTTCAGGCGTTGCAATTCGTCGCGCAGCAACTCCGCGCCGCGCTTCGTCAAAGGAATCGTGCTCATAGACCACTCACAAACAATTTCGTCAAAAAAATTACCGCGGTTAAGCGCATCTCCCTTGACAGGAGACGCCGCTTAACCGCGGCTCGTGATGCTTAGACCGGTAATCGAAGCCTTAGTTTAGGCGAGCATGCAAGCCTTGTAAATCATAGACTTCCAAATCGCGCAGATAGCGCAGCCCTTCCACCGCCGCGCGCGCGCCCGACATGGTCGTGTAGTACGTGACCTTGTTGGCCTGCGCGCTCATGCGGATCGAGCGCGAGTCGGCGATAGCGGCACGCGTTTCGTCGACGGTCGTGAAGACGAGCGCGATCTCGCCGTTCTTGATCATGTCGACGATGTGCGGACGGCCGTCCTTCACCTTGTTGACCGTCTTCACCGGCACGCCCGCCGCCGCGATGGCCGCGGCCGTGCCCTTGGTCGCAACGATCGGATAGCCGAGCTCGTGCAGCATCTGCGCGACTTCCACAGCCTTCGGCTTGTCGGCGTCCATCACGGTCAGGAGCACCGTGCCCGATTCCGGCAGACGCGAACCTGCCGCGAGTTGCGACTTAAACAACGCTTCGCCGAACGTGCGGCCCACGCCCATCACTTCGCCAGTCGAGCGCATTTCCGGTCCAAGCACCGGATCGACCGCCGGGAACTTGACGAACGGGAACACCGCTTCCTTCACGCTGAAGTACGGCGGAATCACTTCCTTCGTGACGCCTTGTGTCTTCAGCTTCTGACCGACCATCGCGCGCGCGGCGATCTTCGCGAGCGGCAGACCGGTCGCCTTCGACACGTACGGCACCGTGCGCGATGCGCGCGGATTCACTTCCAGCACGTAGATGATGTCCTTTTTCGAGCCATCGTTCTGCGGAACTTGCTGGATCGCGAACTGCACGTTCATCAGGCCGATGACGTTCAGCGCCTTCGCCATCGCGGCAGTTTGCCGCTTCAGTTCGTCGACGGTGTCCTTCGACAGCGAGTACGGCGGCAGCGAGCAAGCCGAGTCGCCCGAGTGCACGCCTGCCTGCTCGATGTGCTCCATCACGCCACCGATGAAGACGTCGTCGCCATCGGAGATGCAATCGACGTCGCATTCGATCGCGTCGTTCAGGAAGCGGTCGAGCAGCACCGGCGAGTCGTTCGACACCTTCACGGCCTCGCGCATGTAGCGTTCGAGATCGCGCGGCTCGTGGACGATTTCCATGGCGCGGCCGCCCAGCACGTACGAAGGACGCACGACCAGCGGATAACCGATTTCCTCGGCAAGCTCGAGCGCTTCGTCTTCCGCACGCGCCGTGCGATTCGGCGGCTGGCGCAGATCGAGATCCTTTAGCAGCTTCTGGAAGCGCTCGCGGTCTTCGGCGGCGTCGATCATGTCCGGCGACGTACCGATGATCGGCACACCGTTCGCTTCGAGATCGAGCGCGAGCTTGAGCGGCGTCTGGCCGCCGTACTGCACGATCACGCCAACGGGCTTTTCCAGATCGACGATTTCGAGCACGTCTTCGAGCGTCAGCGATTCGAAGTACAGACGGTCGGACGTGTCGTAGTCGGTCGAGACGGTTTCCGGATTGCAGTTGACCATGATGGTTTCATAGCCGTCCTCGCGCATCGCGAGCGCGGCATGCACGCAGCAGTAGTCAAACTCGATACCCTGTCCGATCCGGTTCGGGCCGCCGCCCAGCACCATGATCTTCTTCTTGTCCGTCGGATTCGCCTCGCACTCTTCCTCGTAGGTCGAGTACATGTATGCCGTCTTCGTCGCGAATTCGGCGGCGCACGTGTCGACGCGCTTATACACCGGACGCACTTTGAGTTCGTGGCGCTTCTTGCGCACGTCGGCCTGATTCGAACCCGTGAGCTTCGCGAGACGGCGATCCGAGAAGCCGCTCTTCTTCAGATACAGCAGTTCGTCGCGCGTCAGGCTCGCGAGCGTGCGGCCTTCCAGCGCCTTTTCCTTCAGGATGATCTGTTCGATCTGCGCGAGGAACCAGGGATCGATCGACGTCTCTTCGAAGATCTCTTCCATCGTGAGGCCGAGACGGAACGCGTCGCCGAGATACCAGATGCGGTCCGGACCCGGCTCGCCGATTTCACGAATGACCTCGTCGCGGCTCGTGGTCTTTTCATCGAGACCGTCGACGCCCACTTCCAGACCGCGCAGCGCCTTCTGGAACGATTCCTGGAACGTGCGGCCCATCGCCATCACTTCGCCGACCGACTTCATTTGCGTCGTCAGGCGCGAATCGGCTTCGCGGAATTTTTCGAACGCGAAGCGCGGCACCTTCGTCACGACGTAGTCGATCGTCGGTTCGAACGATGCAGGCGTTTGTCCGCCGGTAATCTCGTTCTTCAGTTCGTCGAGCGTATAGCCGCAGGCGAGCTTCGCGGCGACCTTGGCGATCGGGAAACCCGTTGCCTTCGAAGCCAAAGCGGAAGAACGCGACACACGCGGATTCATCTCGATGACGACCATGCGGCCATCGTTCGGGTTGATCGCGAACTGCACGTTGGAGCCGCCCGTATCGACGCCGATTTCGCGCAGCACCGCAAGCGATGCGTTACGCAGCACTTGATACTCTTTGTCGGTGAGCGTTTGCGCCGGCGCGACGGTGATCGAGTCGCCAGTATGCACACCCATCGGGTCGAGGTTTTCGATCGAGCAGACGATGATGCAGTTGTCCTTTTTATCGCGGACGACTTCCATCTCGTACTCTTTCCAGCCGAGCAGCGATTCTTCGATCAGCAGTTCGCGCGTGGGCGAAAGATCGAGACCGCGGCGGCAAATCTCCTCGAACTCTTCCTTGTTGTACGCAATGCCGCCGCCCGAGCCGCCCAGTGTGAACGACGGGCGAATGACGGTCGGATACCCGCCGCTGCCGGTGGCTTCCGCGATCTGCGCCTGAACCGCGAGCGCCTCTTCCATCGAATGCGCGATGCCCGACTTGGCCGAGCCGAGGCCGATCTTCGTCATCGCGTCCTTGAACTTCTGGCGGTCTTCCGCCTTGTCGATCGCTTCCGGCGATGCGCCGATCAGCTCGACCTTGTACTTCTCCAGCACGCCGTGATGGAAGAGATCGAGCGCGCAATTGAGCGCGGTCTGTCCGCCCATCGTCGGGAGGATCGCGTCCGGGCGCTCCTTCGCAATGATGCGTTCGACGACTTCCCACGAGATCGGCTCGATGTACGTGACGTCGGCCGTGTTGGGGTCGGTCATGATCGTCGCCGGATTGCTGTTGACGAGGATGACCTTGTAGCCTTCCTCACGCAGCGCCTTACAAGCCTGCGCGCCCGAATAGTCGAACTCGCACGCCTGGCCGATGATGATCGGGCCCGCGCCGATGATGAGGATGCTCTTGATGTCTGTGCGCTTCGGCATAACTGCTCTCGATGAATATGTGCTGTGTTCTGTTCTTTACGCTGCGACCTTTTGCGCTTCCATCAGCTTGATGAAGCGGTCGAACAGATACGCGATGTCGTGCGGGCCGGGCGACGCTTCCGGATGGCCCTGGAAGCAGAACGCGGGCTTGTCCGTGAGCGCGAAGCCTTGCAGCGTGCCGTCGAACAGCGAGACGTGCGTGACCTTCGCGTTGGCAGGCAGCGTCGAGGCATCGACCGCGAAACCGTGGTTCTGCGACGTGATCACGACACGCCCGTCTTCCATGTCCTTCACCGGATGGTTCGCGCCATGGTGGCCTGTTTTCATCTTCATGGTCTTTGCGCCGACGGCGAGGCCCATGATCTGATGGCCGAGACAGATGCCGAAGGTCGGAATGCCGCGCTCGATGAATTCCTTCGTCGCCGCGATCGCGTAATCGCAAGGCTCGGGATCGCCGGGGCCGTTCGACAGGAAGACGCCGTCCGGATTGAGCGCGAGCGCATCGGCGGCCGTCGCTTGCGCCGGCAGCACCGTGACGTGACAGCCGCGCTCGGCCAGCATGCGCAGAATGTTGAACTTGACGCCGTAATCGAACGCGACGACGCGGTACTTCGGCGCTTCCTGCTTGCCGTAGCCGCTACTGAGACGCCATTCGGTCTGCGTCCACTCGTAAGGCTTTTGCGTCGATACGACTTTTGCGAGATCCATGCCGGCGAGGCCGGGGAACGAGCGCGCGAGTTCGAGCGCCTTCGCTTCGTCGTCGGAGCCCGCGAGAATGCAGCCGTTCTGCGCGCCCTTCTCGCGAAGAATGCGCGTGAGCTTGCGCGTGTCGATTCCCGCGATCGCGACGACGCCCTGCGCCTTCAGATAGTCGGCGAGCGTTTGCTCGGAACGGAAGTTGGATGCGAGAACCGGCAGGTCGCGGATGATGAGACCGGCGGCATGGACTTTGGTGGCTTCGACGTCTTCGGCATTCACGCCGTAGTTGCCGATATGCGGATAGGTCAGCGTGACGATCTGCTGCGCGTAGCTCGGATCGGTCAGGATTTCCTGATAGCCGGTGATGGCGGTGTTGAATACCACTTCGCCGATCGTCGAACCGGGCGCGCCGATCGATTGACCACGAAAGACCGTGCCGTCGGCAAGTGCGAGCAGTGCGGGGGAAAATGACGGCAACACGGGAAGCTCCTTGGGGGACACCCTGTTACCGACCTGTCTGTCCGAAATTCAGGCTTGGCTTCCCGCGGCTCAAAAGCACGCGGGTTTCCTTTGCACAGTGCGGCGGCTCGCGAAGCGCGCATCGCGGCTCGAACCGGCACGCGATGAGCGTGGCAACGGAGTCTTCAAGCGGGCGATGGGCGCGTGCGGCGCGCAGCTGATGCGCAGCGAACGACGGTGAATGGGAGGTAGGCGCTAGGGTGCGGGTTGATATGCTCAAACCTTCGAATTATAGCGTTAAAACGCCACATCTGCCAAATTTGGGATTGCTCCGCTTGAGCATCCCCGCGCGGCGGCGCAGCGATTACGACGCCGCGTTTTCCACTTCCGGCTCGCCTCGCTGCAGCGCGCGGCCCGGCAGCATGTACCAGATCGCGCTCGCGACTTGCAGCGCGATCAGCGCCGCCCAGACGGTGATGTGCGCCGACGCCGGAAAGCGCCCCGCTTGCGCCGGCCATAGCGACAGCATCGCGCCGACGCCGACCTGAAAGCCGAAGATCAACAGAAAGATGACGAGCGTCAGCGTCGTGTTCACGCGTCCGGCCATGTGTGTCGGGAAATAGCGCGCCGCGACCGCGTAACTCAGAATGCCGGTGCCGCCGAAAACGCCATACGCCGCGATCAGCACGGCGGGCGGAAGCGGCACGCGCAAGACCATCAACAACTGCGTGACGACGAAAAGCACCATGCCCACGCCGCAGAACGCATACACCGACACGCCGCGCCCCTCCAGGCTGCGCGCCGCCGCGCCGAAGCTGACGGAGCCGAACATCATCGCGAAACCGAGCACGGACACGAGCGCGGACGCGTGACCCGGCGTGAGGTCCATCACATCGGTGAGATAGGGGCGGATCCAGAGCGACTGCATCGCGAAAAACACGCCCTGCGTGACGACGGGAAATGACGCGATTTTCCAGAACGCGGCGCTCTTCATGATGTGCCACGTGCCCTTGAACTGCGTGACGATGTCCGCCTGATGATGCGCGTCCGCCTTGCGCGGGGCGAACAGCGCGATCGCCGCCGCGACGACGAGCGTGAAGACGGCCAGCCCGAAGCACACCTGACGCCACGTCGCGACATGCAGCAGCGACGAGAGCGGCGACCCCACGACGACGCCGCCCAGTCCGCCAACGGCCATCGTCAGTCCGTTGATGAGCGGCAGGCGCCAGACCGGAAAATGCTGCGCCGACGCCTTGAACGCCGCGGCCAGACACACCGACACGCCGACGCCGATCAAGAGCCGCCCCGCCATCAGGCCTGCCAGACCGCTCGATGCGCCGAACACGCCGATGCCCGCCGCCGCGAACACCAGCATGCCCGCGGTCACGCGCGCCGGCCCGAAATGATCGAGCAGCACGCCGACGGGAATTTGCGCCAGCGCAAAGCCGATGAAATACAGCGAGGTGAGCAGGCCGAGATCGGCGGCGGACAGGCCGAGGTCGTGCGTGATGAGCGGCGCGAAGCCGAGATTGACGCCACGGAATACGTACGAGACGAAGTAACCGGCGGCGAACAGGAAAAAGACGCGGAGACGGACAGTGGACGGCATGCGAAACGTACGTTGCTGGGGCGTTTCTTCGATTTTTCTGAAGCGCCAGTTTAACGGGACGATCGACATAAAAACGCCGTCACCTTGGTGACGGCGTGGATTAGCGCGCGGACCGAATGCCTCCGCTTACTTTTTCTTGGTGCTCTTCGTGCTGGTTGCCGGCTTCGCGGTCTTGGCCGCGGCGGGCTTGGCAGCATGCGATGCCGTGGATGCCGACACTTTCGTCACTTTTCCGGAAGAATGGGCAGTCGCCTTGCCGCGCGACGGCTTCGACTCCGGCACGCGCGTGCCGATCCGCGACACGCCGCCGGACGAGCGGCTCGACGCCGCCACCGTCTCGACGCGCACCGGGCCCGGCTCGGCCGGCACCGAACGGCCGTACGGCACATGCAGCACGACGACCTGACCCGGCATGACCATGTCGCCACGCGTGCGATTCCAGGCGCGCACCTGCGCCGGAGACACGTTGTAGCGGTCCGCCAGCGTCGTAACGGCCTGCTTGCGGCGCACGCGGATCACGAGCCTGCGCGTGTCGGGCACGTCGCGCTCGATCGCGAGCGTGGCGTTTTCGGCGACATCGGCGCTGATGTCTTCGTCGTCATCATCCGTGCGCGGCACGACGATCGTCGAGCCGGGCTTCAAGCGCATGCCCGCCGGAATGCGATTGACGGACATGAGCGTATCGGCATCGACGCCAATCTTCTCGGCGATCGCCGCCGGACGCGCGCGCTCCGTCACGGTGTACGTGGTCCACGACGACAGCGCGCCCGAGTAAGACGAGAGATTGCGCTGGAACGATGTTGCGTTGTCGAACGGCAGCAAAACCTGCGGATTGGTCGCGCCGAGAATCACGGGCTTGGAGAACGACGGATTGAGCGAGCGGAATTCTTCCACGCTCATGCCGGCGAGCTTCGCGGCCATCGTCACGTCGATGTCGCGCGCGGTCGTGACCGTCACGAAATAGGGATGGTTCGGAATGTCCGGCAGCGTGAGCCCGTACATTTGCGGGTTGCCGACGATATTCTTGACCGCCTGCAACTTCGGCACGTAATTGCGCGTTTCGTTGGGCATGCGCAGGCTTTCGTAGTCGGTCGGCAGGCCCGCCGCCTCGTTACGCGCGATCGCGCGCTGCACGTTGCCCTCGCCCCAGTTGTACGCGGCGAGCGCGAGATGCCAGTCGCCGAACATGTCGTGCAGGCGCTGGAGGTAGTCGAGCGCGGCGCTCGTCGACGCGAGCACGTCGCGGCGCTCGTCCTTCCACATGTTCTGCTTGAGGTTGTAGTCGCGCCCGGTGCCCGGCATGAACTGCCACATGCCCGCCGCCTTGGCGACCGACAACGCCTGCGGGCTGTACGCCGACTCGATGAACGGCAGCAGCGCCAGCTCGGTCGGCATGTGACGCTGCTCCAGCTCCTCGACGATGTGATACAGGTACTTCTGCGAGCGCGTGGTCATGCGCTCGACGTAATCCGGGCGCTGCGCGTACCAGTTGACCTGCATATCGACGAGGTCGCTCTGCAGATCGGGAATCTGGAAGCCACTGCGAATGCGGTTCCACAGGTCGGACGAACCCGCGAGCGAAGTGACGGGCGTCTTGTCGACGTTGATGGTTTCCTTGGCTGCTGCGGTGCGGCGAATGGTGTCGGCGACTTGTTGCTGCGAGGCGTTGGAATTCGCGGAGGCTGAAATGGGATCGGACACTGTCGGCCCTTGGCTCGCGCAGGCGGCGAGCATCAGGACGGACAGCGCACTAAGAGTTAGTCGCATGGAACGTCTCGGCTTCCACAAAATAATGCTTGGAAATTTGCAGCCGATAGTACGGAACCGCCCTTAAGACGTCAATAAGAATGCGCGCAAAACCCCTGCAAAATCCAGCATCTAACGCCGATTCCCACGTTTCGGATGAAGTTCCACCCATAGTTTCGGGTTAACGGAACTTATCTTTCCAGCCTCGCATCACTCGAAAAGCGTCGAGCCGGTCCGTCACTGGCACGCCAAATTGCGTCGAAAGCGTCGCCTGAATCGAGGGTATATCCGCGCGCAAAAACGGATTCACCGCCTTTTCGTGTCCGATGGTCGTCGGCAGAGTCGGCTTGCCCGCGGACCGCAGCGCCTGTGCGTCGTCGCTCCAGCGAAGCAGCGCCGCGTTGTCCGGCTCGCACGCGCGGGCAAAGCGGATATTCGACAGCGTATATTCGTGCGCGCAGTGAACCTGCGTGCTCTCAGGCAGCGCGGCGAGCGCGTCGAGCGAGCTCAGCATCTGCTGCGCCGTGCCTTCGAAGAGACGGCCGCAGCCGCTCGCGAAGAGCGTGTCGCCGCAAAAAAGATGCGGCGTGCCGCTTCCGTCATCGGCCTGGAAATAGGCGATATGCCCTGCCGTGTGACCGGGCACGTCGATTACGGAAAGTGCCATCGGCGGATGTTCGATCTGCACGCTGTCGCCGCCCGTCACGCGCGTGGTCAGATGTTCGATGCGCTCGCCAGCCGGGCCATAGACGGGAATCCCGCCCTCTGCCTTTCGGCTATCGAGCAGTGCTTTCACGCCGCCGACGTGGTCCTGATGGTGGTGCGTGAGTAAAATAGCGGTCAGCCGCCAGCCGCGTTTGGCGAGATACGCCTCCACAGGCGCCGCATCGCCGGGGTCGACCACGACCGCATCGCGCGAGTCCGAGACGAGCCAGATGTAGTTGTCCTCGAACGCCGGAACCGGCACGTATTCGAGCGCATTTCGAACCAATGCATCCTGAGCAGGCGAATTCTTCATTAGCGAATCCATAGCGATCTTCTATGCGGCAACCCGACCATGTCTGACCGATCGATTATAGACTGGCCCACCTGGACGAGCTCGGCGCCCGGACGCTACGTGCTCGACTGGGAGCAGGCGCAGCTCGATCATGTGGTGTCCGACATCTTCGGCTATCACGCGCTTCAGCTCGGCATGCCGCAGCTCGACGCGTTGCGCGAGAATCGCATGACCGGCCGTGCGCTCGTGCTCGACGCCGAAAGCGCATCGAGCGCGCCCTATGCGCCACCGCGCGCGAGCACGCCCGGCGTGAGCGCGCTGCCCGCCGCGAGCGCGCCGGACGGGCGCAGCACCGTGTGGTGCGATCTGCTCGATCTGCCGTTCGAAGCGCAGAGCGTCGATCTGCTCGTGCTGCCGCACACGCTCGAATTCTCGCCCGATCCGCACCGGCTGCTGCGTGAAGCCGAGCGCGTGCTCGTGCCCGAAGGGCAGTTGATCATCCTCGGCTTCAATTCGCTGAGCCTGTGGGGCGCGCGGCAATCGCTCGGCAAGGTGGCGGGACGGCCGTTCGTGCCGGCCGCGCACGAGATGATCGCCTTCACGCGCATCAAAGACTGGATCAAGCTGCTCGGGTTCGACCTTGAACGCGGGCGCTTCGGCTGTTATCGTCCGCCGCTCGTCGCGGACAAGTGGCTGCAACGCTATCAATTCATGGAAGCCGCCGGCGACCGCTGGTGGCCCATCTTCGGCGCGGCGTACATGATCACCGCGGTGAAGCGCGTGCGCGGCATGCGCCTCATCGGACCGCGCAAGCTGAAGAAACCCGCGCTCGCGCCTGGCCTCGCGCCGGTCGCCGCTCCCCATACGCGCAACGAGACTCGCAACGAGCATTGATGACTCAAGAAACCGAATCGAACAAGGTAATCGACATCTACACGGACGGCGCCTGCAAAGGCAATCCCGGTCCCGGCGGCTGGGGCGCCCTGCTCCGTTTCGGCTCGCTGGAGAAGGAGCTGTTCGGAGGGGAAGCCGCAACCACCAACAACCGCATGGAACTCATGGCGGTCATTTCCGCGCTCGAGGCGTTGAAGCGCCCGTGCCGCGCGATCATCCACACCGATTCGCAATACGTGCAGAAAGGCATCAGCGAATGGATCCACGGCTGGAAGAAAAAGAACTGGATGACCGCCGCGAAAACGCCCGTGAAGAATGCCGATCTGTGGAAGCGGCTCGATGGCCTCGTCGCGCAGCATGAGATCGAATGGCGCTGGGTCAAGGGCCATGCGGGCCACCCGGAAAACGAACGCGCCGATGCGCTCGCCAATCGCGGCGTGACGTCGCTCGCCGACAGCTAATCAACGAACAAGCCAAAGAACACGCCCTCTATGCGCCAACTGATACTGGACACCGAAACCACCGGCCTGAATGCGAGAACGGGCGACCGGATCATCGAAATCGGCTGCGTCGAGCTGGTGAATCGACGTCTTACAGGCAACAACCTGCACCTCTACGTGAACCCGGAGCGCGACAGCGATCCCGGCGCGCTCGCGGTGCACGGCCTCACGACCGAATTCCTCTCCGACAAACCGAAGTTCGCGGAGATCGCCGCGCAGTTGCGCGATTTCATCGCGGACGCGGAGTTGATTATCCATAACGCGCCCTTCGACGTCGGCTTTCTCGACATGGAGTTCGCGCAGCTCGGATTGCCGAAGGTAGCCCAGACGTGCGCCGGCGTGATCGATTCGCTCGCGCAAGCCAAGCAGATGTTCCCCGGCAAGCGCAATTCGCTCGACGCGCTGTGCGACCGCTTCGGCATCAGCAACGCGCATCGCACGCTGCACGGCGCGTTGCTCGACTCGGAACTGCTCGCCGAGGTCTATCTCGCGATGACGCGCGGCCAGGAAAGCCTCGTCATCGACATGCTCGGCGACCAGCCCGCATCGGGCTCGATTTCGACATCGCGCATTGCGCTCGACGATCTCGATCTGCCCGTGATTGTCGCGAGCGCGGAAGAACTCGCCGCGCACGAAGCGGTGCTGACCGATCTGGATAAGGCGCTCAAGGGCACGAGCGTGTGGCGCACCGAACCCGCGCCTGCCGAGGGCGAACCCGTCCCGGCATAATTTTTCGAATTTACTTAATGAAGCACTAGACGGAACGCGAAACGCCTGACATAATCTCGTTTCTCTTCGGGTGGTTAGCTCAGCGGTAGAGCACTGCCTTCACACGGCAGGGGTCACTGGTTCGATCCCAGTACTACCCACCAGAATTCCTGGTGCTGGTAAAGCCAAGACACCGAAGATCAAAAGGGCTCAGGTTTAACGACCTGAGCCCTTTTTCATTTGTATCGTCCGGCGCTATCTTCCGGCGCGCTACGAGGCCCACACGCCCCGCGCCATGCCGCTCGCCGCGATCACCATGACGATGACGAGCGCCGCTTCGAATTCGCTCAGCCACGCAAAGCGCCGCGCGCGCGTCAGATCGATCGGCCCGCCCTGCGCGAGCGCAATCCGCCAGCGGATCAGCGCGAGCATCGGCGAGACTTCGATCAGCAGTATCACGACGAGCGCCGTCATCTTCAGATGAAACAGCGGTTCGTGCAGATAGTACGCGCCGCCCTTCTCGAAGCCGCCGAACGCGCGCATCACACCCGTCACGATCAGCACGATCGCGGTGACGCCCCACACGCTGTCGGATCGGAACACGTCGCGCAGGCGCAGTTCGTTCGCCTGAATGGACTGCGTCGGCTCCAGACGGCGCAAGGCGCGCGCACGCGCCAGCACCGACCCCAGCGCGAAGCCGAAGCCAAGAAGATGGAGCGCGGCGAGCAACCAACGTATCAGCATCCTTTCCTCCCGCAAGAGACAGAAACGACGTGTACGGCAATACCGGCTGACGAAAGCGGGCGATTCAGACCTGACGCAGCGTCGCGTCGAGTGCGCGCGCCGCGTTGCGATCGCCTTCGCTCGCGAGCGGCGCGCGGAACACGGTGGTGCGATTGTGCCCCGCCGCGGCAGGCGAATCCCACAGCAATTCGACTTTCGGCCGGCGCGCAAAGAGGCCGCGCCGGGCTTCGCCGCTCGAACGCATCGCGGGCGCGGCGGGCTCAGTGGCGGGCGTGAGCATGGTGGCCGATGGCGAGACATCCGGCGGCGGCGCCGGCCACTTCACCGACAATTCGCGCGCGTCGTACTGCCCGAGCTTGCGGCTTTCCGCCCAGACAACGGCCGTGCGCGTGACCGGATCGAGCGAAATCGCGTAGCGGCCAATCGCAAAACGGCGCGCGGCGATGTTCGTACGCCAGAGCGCGCGCGGCCGGCAGATCCACATGATGACCGCATAGAGCGCCGGCCCGACGACGAGCCAGCCGTTGGTCTCGGCGAGCGCCTGCGTGAAACGCCGCCAGCCCGAACTCCAGATGAACGCGCCGACAGAAAACATCGCGAAACCGAAGGCCAGCAACGCCAGAAAGCGCAGCGCCTGCCGCAGCCATTGCGGCAGCGGATGCAGCGGACGCTCCGCGCGCGCTTTCGCGCCCGGCAACACGATAAGAAGAAAGATCAGCACGAGGTTCAGGCACGCCCACGGCGACGATGTCATCGCGCGAAGCGAAGACAGGTAGCCCATCTGCGACATCGAGAACGCCCAGCGCGCCGCGAGCACCAGCCCGATGGCCCGCAGGGCGAACACGGTGCCCGCGCCCGGTGCCGGGCTCGCGCTGATTTGCTTGGGTCTCGCCAAAAGAAACACTCCTGTCCACGTACGATGCAAGCCGCTTCGCGCATGGCGAAGCCCGGTCATTATAGGGAGATTACGGATGTCGTCAGAGGTTTCACAACCGTAGCGCGGTCTTGCGCTCCAAAGGCATGCCCGTGTGTGCTATTACGACAACGCCCCGCGGGCCTTGAGGCGCGCGGGGCGTTGTTTTGCCGCCGATGCCGCCCGAGGCGGCAAGTCTTGCTTAGCTGGCGTTGACTTCGCGCAGCACGGTGCGGCGCTTCTGGCGCAGCAGCTCTTCGTAGACGTTGACGTAGTTCGCCGCCATCACCTTCGACGAGAAGCGCTTTTCGAACGCGGCACGCACCTTCGCGCGCGGCAGCGTGTCGAGACGCTTCACCGCGGCGATCGCGCTGAGCTCGTCTTCGACGACGAAGCCCGACACGCCGTTCTCGATGACTTCCGGCACCGAGCCGCGGTTGAACGCGATCACCGGCGTGCCGCAGGCCATCGCTTCGATCATCACCAGACCGAAAGGCTCCGGCCAGTCGATCGGGAACACCAGCGCATGCGCGTTGCCGAGGAACTCACGCTTTTCGGCTTCGCCGATTTCGCCGATGTACTCGACGTGCGGCAGCGCCATCAGCGGCTTGATCGTTTCTTCGTAATAGGCGCGGTCGGCCTTGTCGATCTTGGCGGCGACCTTGAGCTTCATGCCTGCCTGGCCGGCAATACGGATCGCGCGGTCGAGGCCCTTCTCCGGCGAAACGCGGCCGAGGAATGCGAGGTAGCCCGGCTCCACGTTGGGGATCGGCGTGAGCACGTCTTCGGGCAGACCGTGATACACGGTCGACAGCCAGTTCGCCTGTTGCAGCGGCTGACGCTGGTTATCCGAGATCGAGATGACCGGCACGTCGCTGAACGTGTTGAAGATCGGCTGCAGTTCGGGCAGGTCGAGACGGCCGTGCATGGTCGTCAGGAACGGCACCGGCTGGCGCGCGAACAGCGAGAACGGGTAATAGTCGATGTGGAAATGCAGCACGTCGAATTCGTCGGCGCGGCGGCGGACTTCTTCGAGCAGCAGCATGTGCGGGGCCATCACGTCGCGGATGGTCGGGTCGAGGCGCAACGCCTGCGGCCAGAAGGCTTCGAGCTTCGCGGAGGTCTGCGAATCGCCGCTCGCGAAGAGCGTGACGTCGTGTCCAGCATCCACGAGTGCCTCGGTCAGATAAGACACCACGCGTTCCGTGCCGCCGTAAAGCTTCGGCGGAACAGCCTCGTGGAGGGGCGCGATTTGAGCGATTCGCATGTCGTGAAACTCCTAATGAAAGGTCAGGCTAAATACTGCTGTCGTGTTGACGTTGGAGAGCGAATCGCTCGGCTCGGGCGAAGCTTTCCGCGGCGCGGTCGCCGCGGCGCTAAGGCTGATGCTCGAGTGAAAAAGCGGGGTCGCTGATCACCGGTTTGTCGCGCAGGCGTTTGGACAAAGCAAATTAGGTTCCACGTGTCAAAAACGGTCGCGCGCCAGCAATTAACGCGCATCGGCTTTGGCGGTTGACCGGAACTTGCAAAAACCTGTCGATGGCCTAGGGGCAAACCCGGAGTGGATTATGGAGCTTTTTACAGACCGCAGCAGGCAGCCATTTCAACTTATTTACCTTGTTACAAGGGGGAAACACTTTGCAAACCCCTGTTTATTAGGGATGTTCTACATTGGAGCACGGGCTTTCGACACTGCTCGGGCGATGGCACGCACCTCGCGGTAACGAACTGGCCGCAGGAGCCTCGCCGCATCGTCCGGACCGCCGCCTGGCGCGGCACGTGCTTTTCTGCATCGCTGCGGCGGGGCGTGACGTCCGCCGGCGGGCGCGGCATCGCAAAAAGTTTCGCGATGCGATCACTGCGCTTACAATTCGCGCCCGTACCGTGAGCCCCGCGCCCGGTGGCTCTGGCGCTCGGGCAGCCCGAAGTGTGCCGCGGGCGATGTTCGGATGGCCACATGCGCCGAGCGTCATATGCCCGAAGACGCGTTGCCCTCCCCGATACTGGCTACAATTCGGAATGGAGACGGCGCAGCGTCGCCTCGCTTGACGTCAGTCGCGCCGCACCGGGCGGCGCATCGCATGCCGGTTGCCGTACATCGCAGCGCATGGCAGTGCCCGAAGGCGCAACACACGCTCAACCGCTCTACGACCAAAAAAGACCATTGGACCAACTCACCGTCTCCCAGCGTAACGCGCACAACGCGAAGCTTTCGAGCTACGCGCATCGACCGCTCGCGTTCCTGCTGCGCTACATCCGCCGGCACCCCGTCGCCCATGCCATCGTGCTGTTCAGCGTGTTCGCGGCGGTCGGCTGCGCGCTCGCCTCGCAGTACGCGATCAAGCATCTGATCGACGTGCTCGGGCAAGGCCGCGGACATCCCGGCCCGCTCTGGGGCGCGTTCATGATCCTGGTCGGCCTGATCGCCGCCGACAACCTGCTGTGGCGGGTCGGCGGCTGGGTCGGCGCGCACGTGTTCGTGATCGTCACCGGCGACTTGCGCAAAGACCTGTTCTCGTACCTGTCCGGCCATTCGCCGACGTACTTCTCCGAGAAACAGCCCGGCATGCTCGCGAGCCGCATCACGGCGACATCGAACGCGATCTACACCTCGGAAAACGTGATGGCGTGGAACGTCCTGCCGCCGTGCATCGCGGTGCTGGGCGCGATCGTCATGATCGTCTCCGTCAATCCGCTGATGGCGGCGGGCTTGATGGCCGCGTCGCTGATCCTTGCGCTGATCCTCTACCGGCTTGCGAAGCGCGGCTCGGCGCGGCATCACAATTTCGCGTCGAAGGCGGCGTCGGTGGACGGCGAGCTCGTCGACGTGATCGGGAACATGTCGCTCGTGCGCGCGTTCGGCATGACCTTCCGCGAGCAGAAGCGCTTCGGCTCGACCGTGAAGGCCGAAATGGTCGCGCGCCAGCAAAGCCTGCTGTATCTCGAAAAGCTGCGGCTCTTTCACGCGGTCGTGACGGCGATTTTGTCCGCCGGCCTGCTCGGCTGGGCGCTGTGGCTGTGGTCGCAGGGCCGCGCCACTTCCGGCGATATCGTGCTCGTCAGCTCGCTCGGCTTCACGATCCTGCACGGCACGCGCGATCTCGCCGTCGCGCTCGTCGATGTGACGCAACACGTCGCGCGACTCGCTGAAGCCGTGCAGACGCTGCTCGAACCGCACGGCATGCCGGACCGCTCGGATGCGACCGAACTCGTGCCGCAGGGCGGGCGCGTGGATTTCGAGGGCGTCACGTTCGCGTATCCGCGCCGCCGCCCGATTCTCGATAACTTCAACATTCATATCGAGCCGGGCCAGCGCGTGGGCCTGATCGGCAAGTCGGGCGCGGGGAAATCGACGGTGCTCGCGCTTTTGCAGCGCTTTTACGAGACGCAGAAGGGCAGCATCAAGATCGATGGCCAGGATATCGGCGCGATCACGCAGGACAGCCTGCGCCACGCGATCGCGCTCGTGCCGCAGGATATTTCGCTGTTTCACCGCACGGTGTTCGAGAACATCGCCTACGGACGTCCGGAGGCGAGCCGCGAGGAAGTGCTCGCCGCCGCGCGCGAGGCGCGCTGCACCGACTTCATCGAAGCGATGCCGGAAGGCTTCGATACCATCGTCGGCGACCGCGGCGTGAAGCTGTCGGGCGGCCAGCGCCAGCGTATCGCGATTGCGCGGGCAATCCTCAAGAACGCGCCGATTCTCCTGCTCGACGAAGCGACCTCCGCGCTCGATAGCGCATCGGAAGAGGCGATCCAGCAGGCGCTCGACCGGCTGATGGTCGGCCGCACGGTGATCGCGATCGCGCACCGGTTGTCGACGCTCCAGAACTTCGACCGCATCATCGTGATGAGCGCGGGCAAGGTCATCGACGACGGCTCGCCGCAGGCCTTGCGCGAGCGTCCGGGTCTGTATCGTGAATTGCTGGCGAAGCAGCACGGCAAGGTGCCGTCGATCGTCGCGACGCCGCACAAGCAGCCCGCCTGACCGGCTTCGATTGAGAAAAGCCGCTGTTCCTCAAAGGACAGCGGCTTTTTTTACGCCTTCAGATCCCGCATGAAGTTGTCGCGCCAGACCGAGACATTGTTCTCGCGCAACTGCGCCATCATCTCCTCGTAGCGCGCCTTGCGCTCGTTCAAGGGCATCTTGAGCGCGGCGGCGAGCGCGTCAGCCATGTCGTCGATATCGAGCGGATTGACGATCAGCGCCGCCGTCAGTTCGCGCGCCGCGCCCGCGAACTGCGACAGCACGAGCACGCCGGGATCGTCCGGGTCCTGCGCCGACACGTATTCCTTCGCGACGAGATTCATGCCGTCGCGCAACGGCGTGACGAGCCCGACGTGCGCCTCGCGAAACAGCGCCGCGAGCACCTGCCGCTCGTACTGCCGATGGATATAACGGATCGGCGTCCAGTCGAGCTCGGCGTAGCGGCCGTTGATGCGGCCCGATTCCGCTTCGAGCTGAAGCCGGATGTCGCGGTAAGCGTCGACATCGGTGCGCGTGGGCGGCGCGATCTGCAGGAACGACACGTTGTTGCGCTGATGCGAGTCGTGCTCGATCAGCCGCTCGAACGCGCGAAAACGCTCGACGAGCCCTTTCGAATAATCGAGCCGGTCGACGCTCATCACGAGCTTGCGATGATGCAGCGTCGACTTGACGATCTCGACATCGCGCCCGCTTTCGCCATCCTTCGCGAGCGCGGCGATTTCGTCCGGATAGACGCCGATCGGGTACGCGGCGGCGCGCAGCGTGCGGCCGAACGCGCGCACCTCGACCGGCTTCGCGCCGACGCGCTGCAGCGCGCCGCCCGCCTCCGTCTCGATGTATTCGCAGAATGCGCGCAGATCCGGCTCGGTCTGAAAGCCGAGCAGATCGAACGCGCACAGCGCCTCCACCAGTTCGCGATGGCGCGGCACGGCGAGCAGAATCTGCGGCGCGGGAAACGGAATATGCAGAAAGAATCCGATGCGGTTCTTCACCCCCAGCGCGCGCAGCGCCTGCGCGAACGGAATCAGGTGATAGTCGTGCACCCAGATCACGTCGTCGGGTTTGAGCAGTGGCGCGAGCTGCGCGGCGAGCCAGCGGTTCACGCGGCAGTAGCCGTCGTATTCGTGGCGATCGAACTCGATCAGGTCCGGACGATAGTGAAACGCGGGCCAAAGCGTCGCGTTCGAGAAACCGCGGTAGTACTGGTCGTAGTCGCGCCGCACGAGGCCGATGGTCGCGAACGTCACCGGGCCGTGTTCTTCGAGCTTGATGTCTTCGGGCGTGGACATGAGCACGTCGCCGCTCCAGCCGAACCACATGCCGCCGGTTTCCTTGAGCGCGTCGTAGACGCCGACCGCGAGCCCGCCCGCCGCGGGTCCGCCTTCGGAAATCGGCGCGACGCGGTTCGAAACGATGATGAGGCGGCTCACGCGTGCTTCCCGGCCGTGCCCGAAATCACTTGCAGCCAGTCGAGCAGCAACTCGACCGACTCGATGCGCGCCCGCGCGACGGTATCGCCTGCGCCGACTTTCACCGAGAGCCCGTCGAACTCGTTGACGACCGCGAAGCCTTTTTCGTCGGTGAGATCGTCGCCGATGAACACGGGCTTGCGCCCCGTGAACGGCGGCTCGGCCATGTAGGCGCGCACCGCCCGCCCCTTGTCGACGTCCTTCGGCTTGATCTCGTAGACCATCTTTCCCGGCTGGAGCACATACGCGTCGGCGTAATCAGCGACGAGCTTTTCGGTCGCCGCGCGCGCGGCCGGCTCACGGTCCGCCGCGTTGCGATAGTGCAGCGCGAGCGCCGCGCCCTTGATTTCGAGCAGCATGCCCGGATTTGCGCTGACGACCTTCTCGAGCGCGTGCTCCATGCGCAAGAGCCGCTCGTCGTTGAAACCGATGCGCTGCACGTCGCCGTTGGAGTCGCGTCGTTCCGCGCCGTGCATACCCGCCACGGGCAAATCCGCGATCTGCAGGAACGAATCGATATTGTCGATGCCGCGCCCCGACACGACCGCGACCGCGCCGTTGGTCGCGCGCCGCAGCGCCGCGAGGATGTCCGGCACCGAGCGCGGCACGAAAATGCCGTCGGGCGTGGAAGCGAGTTCGACGAGCGTGCCGTCGAAATCGAAGAAAAAGGCGGTCTCGGCAAGAGACAGGGAATCGGGAAGAATTTGCATCGATCTTGGGCCTGTGGTTTGCCTGTGGTTTGCCGGTAAAGCGCGCGCGACAGGGCCGCGAACCGCGCACGACGATTGCGCATCTTACCGCGCGAGGCCTTTCGATTAAGAAAGGTCTTAGCTTACATCCTTATACGGACGTGCTTTCACCGCGCTTGAGCCGTGCGGCATATCGTCTCAAAAATAGTCCGATAACACGATGATGCGCGCGCCACGCCGCCAAAGGCGTGTATTTTGCGACCTCGTCCGTAGCGAATCGTCTTGCGACACCTTCCCCGATGCACGCTTTGTTCCACGCTCTCCCCGCTTTCCTCGCGCGCCCGCGCCGCGTTATCGCCCTCTTCGCGCTGTGCTCGCTCTGCGCGCTCGCTGCCTGCTCGAAGCCGTCCGCGCCGTGGCATCTGACCGACGTATCGGGCCATCTGCCGGATCTGGATTTTTCGCTCGTCGACGACAGCGGCGCGCGCGTCACCGGGCAGTCGTTCGCGGGCCGCACGACGCTCGTCTATTTCGGCTACACGCATTGCCCCGATGTCTGCCCGGAAACGATGGCGCGGCTCATGCAGGTTTTGCAGCGCGTAGGTCCTGACGCGGACAAGACGCGCATCGTATTCATATCGGTCGATCCGGCCCGCGATACGCCCGCGCTCCTGCGTTCCTACGTGCGTGCCTTCGACGATCAGCACGCAGTCGGCCTGACGGGCGACGATCGTGCGATCGAGTCGGTCGCACAGCGTTATCGCGTGGCGTATCAGATGGAAAAGCGCGATCCGGACGGCGCCTACGAAGTCACGCATAGCTCGGCCGTCTATATCTTCGACGCCGCCGGCCACGCGCGCCTGCTCGCCACCGATCGCGATTCCGTCGACGCCATCGCGAGCGATCTGAAGCGCGTGATTCACGCGAAGGACGCCTGACGATGAGCACGCTTCTCTACTGGCTCGATCCGTGGGAGCCGTCGCCGACGGTCGTGATCGCCGTGCTCGCCGCCGGCATCCTGTTCGCGCGCGGCGCACGGCATGCGCGGGTGTCGGTGTCGCGGCGCATCGCGTTCTGGTTCGGGCTCGTCGCGCTGTACGTCGCGCTGCACACGCGGCTCGACTACTTCTTCGAGCACGAGTTCTTCATGCACCGCTTGCAGCATCTCGTGCTGCATCATCTCGGCCCGTTTCTGATTGCGTTGTCGTATCCGGGCGCGGCGCTGCGCGCGGGCGTTCCGTTCGCGTGGCGGCAGCGCTGGCTGCGGCCGGCTGCGCAGACGCGCGTTGCGCGCGTGTTCTTCGATATCGTGTTCAACCCGGTGATCGCGGTCGCCCTGTTCGTCGGGCTGATCTATTTCTGGCTGCTTTCGCCGATCCACTTCAAGGCGATGCTCGATTACCGGCTCTATCGCGTGATGAACTGGAGCATGGTGATCGACGGCTTGCTGTTCTGGTGGCTGATTCTCGACCCGCGCCCGGCCCCGCCCGCGCGGCTTGCGCCCGGCCGGCGGGTTCTCGTCGTGATCGCCGCGATTCCGCCGCAGATCATCCTCGGCGCGTACATCTTCTTCACGCCGCACGAGCTGTATCCGATCTATTCGATCTGCGGCCGCGCGTTCACCTGGATCACGCCGATGCGCGATCAGCAGATCGGCGGCCTGCTGCTGTGGATTCCCGGTTCGATGATGAGCGTCATCGGCGCGCTGATCGCGCTGCGTCACTGGCTGCGGCTGTCGTCGCGCTCGCGGCTGAGAAAGGAACGCGTGAGCGCGACGGTCGCGGTCGCGAAGGCGCCCGCATCATGATTCGATGCCGGGACGGCGCATCCAGACGTGCGCAATGCCGTCCTCGTCATGCACGCCCGACGAGGGCACGAAGCCGAACGCCCCGTAAAAGCGCTGCAGATGCGCTTGCGCGTGCAGGCTGATCGGCTGCTCCGGCCACTGTTCGAGAATGCGCTCGATGGCGCGTTCGAGCATCGCATTGCCGAGCTTCATGCCGCGAAAATTCACTGTGGTCAGCACGCGACCGATGCGCACGTCCTTCTCGCTCTCGTCCGGACAGCCCGGCAACAGCACACGCAGATAGCCCGCGAGCGCCGGGCGTTTTTCACCTTCGCCATAGGCGAAAAGATGCCACGCATCGGCATCGAGCCCGTCGATATCGCCATACACGCAATTCTGCTCGACGACGAACACGGCGCTGCGCGCGGCGAGCATGTCGTAGACCTCGGCGGTCGTCAGATCGTCGAAGCGCTTCCAGCGCCATTCGAGTTGGGAGAGTCGGTCGGTCATGGGAGTCGTGTGCCAGAAGTACGGAGATTATGCCGGTCGGTGAGATGACACGAAATCGCACGAAAGAAATCGCACATGCGTAGCGCACATGAGAACGCGCGCAAAAAGAAAAAGCCCTGACGAATCAGGGCTTTTAACTTGGAGGCGCGGACCGGAGTCGAACCGGTCTAAACGGCTTTGCAGGCCGCTGCATAACCGCTTTGCTACCGCGCCGTTATGCGGTTTTGTGTGTGCCGTCATTCCGACGGCAAACTCACCAAACAAAAAGGGAAGCTTGGCTTCCCCTTTGACTGGAGCGGGAAACGAGACGTGTACTAGGACAGTAAGTCGTTGTTTCCCAATCACTTTCTTCGTTGGGCTGGCCAGCGAAGACCTCAATTGTAGCCTTGTTTTTCGTCCTCGGCAACAAATTCGTCCAAAGAGTTCCACAGACGTCCAAAGAGCTGCACTCAGCACACCAGACCCACGATCGGTACATCGTCGTAGGCAACTCCCTCGAACTCATCATCCACGCCCGGTCGTCTGCCCCGCATCCATCACCGCGAAGACGATCAGGCAGATGGTTCTGGTGATGGCACAGCTCGGATGCCACCTAGGAACGCCTGCACCACAACTCACAGGCGACCTTCTGGTCAAGCTCCTTTGAAAGAACGCGCATGCTGGCCACCGCGTTTCCGCACACGATTCTTTGTCGATATATCAGGATGACGGGGCAAGCATGACAGGCGCCGGTTTGCTGCGTCCGACTGGACATTCGAGGACGATTGCGGCCCCCTCACGCTTCCTGAGACCGCTGGCATATCAGGTCATACCTAGACGGTTTTGCAGAAACCGTAACTTCTCACGACCCTGATAGCGTGAGCGTCGCTGTCGAGCCTACGTCCCGATGCTCGACCTTCTGATCGATGATTTTTGCACATCGAACACACGACGACTACCAGTTGCGCGAACTGGTGAGAAGTATTCAAACCACATGACGAAGCGGCCTTCGGGACCCACTTCCTACACAAGCGACAGGCCGACCATGAGGTCGGCGACAAAGGAGTCGGTCATGTAGTTCTTCTCCTGGAAGGAGACGGAGCATGCACGAGAACAAGAATGATGCACCAACATCAAAGGTGTTCTATCGCCCGATCGAAGCGTCCATCCGCTGGGCCGGGCTGCTGCGATACGAGCAGGTGATCCTGGCTTCGATTTCGTCGCCAAGGCGCCTGCCGCAGTCGTTGGACTGTCCACGTTGTGACGAGCTGCGGCTTTGCACCGAACGCATCTTCGACGGCATCCTCAATGGAGAACTGCCCTTCGGACGGAACGGCATCACGACGCGCGATTCCGCGCTGATCGACTCCCCTGATCTGACGGTGCGCCACGTCGATCTGAAGCGCTGGATGCGCCAGCACTATCCCGAGCAACGACCGTGCTTCCTTTTCTCCCGGAGCGAGCGCATCGCCCATCCCTTCATCTCGGTGGAAACTGGGCAGGCGATGCTAGTCGAGCGCCTGGCCCTGAAGTCCACCTTGGACCAGTACAAACGCCAACTGCATGAGCTGCAGGAAAAGCACGGAGCGCTTCTCAAGCAGATGGCGCCCTCTGCTGGCGCACAGTGCCTGATCAGTGATCGCGCCGAAGCCACCTACCTGAACATCATCGGCAGCATGCTGGACCTGATGCTCGGCCAGTCGCCTTCCGGCGTTCCGTACTCCAGCTTCAAGACGCAGGAGGCGGTGGTCAGCGCGTTGGTCGCCCATCACAGCGGCGCAATGGGGATCGCGGAGCGGACGCTAAACGGCAAGTTCGCCACGGCCAGACGCCGGCTGCGTAGCGCAACAGTCTGAGGTTTTCCATCTTGTATGTGCAATCGCGGAGATTGCATTTGCAATGTCTTTTCCCATCCATGTCTATTGAATGGAGGTCACGCCAACAAACGCCACTGAGCGTTCAGGAGTGACCGCCATGTCGCAAACACCTGCACTGCCCGCAAGCGAGCGCCGCATCCTGCGGCTTGATGAAGTCGAAACCAAGTCGGGTTTCAAACGCGCCCACATCTACAACCTGATGCGCAAAGGCCTGTTCCCGAAGGCGCTGCGCCTGGGCGTGCGCGCGGTCGGTTGGGACTCCATCGAGATCGATCAGTGGATCGCCGAGCGCGTCAACAACCGGGCCTGACCCGTTCTCCAGCGGACTTCCCATCCTCACACGGAGAACGCCATGCAGGTCGTATCCATCATTTCAACCAAAGGTGGCGTCGGCAAGACCACCACGGCCGCGAACCTCGGCGGGCTTGCCGCGGACGCGGGGCTGCGTGTACTGCTGCTCGACCTCGACGTGCAGCCCACCTTGTCCTCGTACTACGAGCTAGGCCACCGCGCACCTGGTGGCATCTACGAGTTGCTGGCCTTCAACGAGCGCGACCTCGGGCTGCTTGTGTCCCGCACGAACATCGAGGGCCTGGACTTGGTGCTCTCCAACGACCACCGAGGCGAGCTGAACACTTTGCTGCTGCACACGCCGGATGGGCGCCTACGGTTGCGCCATCTCTTGCCGGTCCTGGCGCCTCTCTATGACCTGGTGCTGATCGACACCCAAGGTGCGCGCTCGGTGCTGCTGGAGATGGCGGTGCTCGCCTCCAACCTCGCGCTGTCGCCCGTGACCCCGGAAATTCTCGCGGCGCGCGAGCTGCGGCGCGGCACCATGCAGTTGCTCGAAGACATTGCGCCCTACCGGCACCTGGGCATCGAGCCTCCACCTCTGCATCTGCTCATCAATCGCGTCCACCCTGTGTCAGCCAATGCACGGCTGATCCAGCAGGCCCTGCGCGATCTTTTCCAGGACCACGCCGGCATCCGCGTGCTGGCCACCGACGTGCCGGCCATCGAGGCGTATCCGCGTGCAGCTACGCGCGGATTGCCAGTGCATCGGGTCGAATACCGCCAGCCGCCGGGCAGAGTCGCCCTCGCCGCGCTCGACACCATGCGCGGCCTCGCAGACGAACTATTTCCGCAATGGCGGCACCGATTTGCCATGGTGTCCGGCCGTCCGCCACACCCTCTTGATGCCGGGAGGTCCCATGGCGAACGCACATGAGCTAGCCCGAGGCCACAAGCGGCTTCGCGCCCTGATCGAGTTCGCGGTTGGCGAAGGTTGGCACGTCAAACGCACGCCTGGCGGCCACCTCAAGTTCACCAAGCCTGGCTGCGCCGCGATCTACACCAGCTCGACGGCAAGCGACCACCGGGCGACCCTGAATGCCCGTGCGCAAATCCGCCGCGCCGAGCGCGAGGCCCGATACCAAGCGCAGGGAGGCGGCCATGGCTGAGATCACCTCCCAGCAGATGGCTGGCAAGCTGCTCGCGGCCGGGTTCGAGCGCAGCGGCCCGTCAGCCTCGACCTTGAGCGACCCGATCGCCGACACCCCCATGGTCGTGACCCTAGATCAGTTGCGCCCCTACGACCACGATCCCAGGAAAAAACGCAACCCGGCCTACGAGGAAATCAAGGCGTCCATCCGCGAGCGCGGTCTGGACGCAGCGCCGGCCATCACTCGCCGACCAGGTGAGTCCCACTACATCATCCGCAACGGTGGAAATACTCGGCTGGCGATCCTGCGCGAACTATGGTCAGAGACCAAGGACGAGCGGTTTTTCCGTGTATCGTGCCTGTTCCGGCCGTGGCCCAGCCGCGGCGAAGTCGTCATGTTGACCGGCCACTTGGCCGAGAACGAATTGCGCGGGGGCCTCACGTTCATCGAGCGCGCCCTCGGCGTCGAGAAGGCGCGCGAGTTCTACGAGCAAGAAAGCGGCACCACCTTGAGCCAGTCCGAGCTGGCCCGCCGCCTCGCCGCCGATGGCTTCCCGGTACAACAGTCGCACATCAGCCGCATGAACGACGCGGTGCAGTATCTCCTGCCCGCGATCCCCACCGTGCTCTATGGCGGTCTCGGTCGCCATCAGGTCGAACGCCTGTCGGTCATGCGCAAAGCCTGCATGCTCGCGTGGGAGCGCTACGCCAAGGGTCGCCCACTGGTTCAGGACTTCGACGAATTTTTCCAGGAAGTGCTGTCGCAATTCGACGTCCAGGCCGACGAGTTCTCCGCGCAGCGTGTACAGGACGAGCTGATCGGCCAGATGGCCGAGATGCTGGGTGTCGATTACGACGTGCTCGCCCTGGACATGACCGAATCCGAGAGCCGGCAGCGCGCCTTGGTCAGCGACCCAACGCCGCCATCGACGCCGCCTGCGTTGCCGGAGCCGGGAACCATCGCGCGCCCACCTGCCAACACTGCGCCACCCATCGCAGGGGCTGCATCCGCAGCGCCGCCTGCAGGCCGACCTGCGGCAACGCCTTCGACGCGCGAGAGCGACACGGATGCCAGCCAGGCAAGTCCGGCCAACCCTGCGGTGGGTGGCGATCTGCTTCGGGAGCACATCGTCTCGCCGGCACCGACGACCGAACGGCTCCAGTCCATTCAGCGCATGGTCGCCGACCAGTTGGGTGATGCGCTGCCGCTCGACTTCTCGGCGAGTGTCTTGCAGTCCATCCCTGTGCAGGCTGGCGGGCTCTATCCGATCTCCGATGTCTGGTACATCGATCCCGGCGTGGACACAGCCGAGCGCCTGCGCATCCACATCGCACAGTTCGCCCGCGAAATCGCGGGCGAGGCAGACCTGGACGAGTGCATTGATGACCGTGCAGAGGGTATCGGTTTCGTCTGCCGGGCCCGCACCCAAAGCTCGGCACCGCTGGGCCGTGCCGTCCTCGCGCTGTTAGCGTGCCTGGCCGGTCAGCGGCCCGCCGACGTCGGCCTGCACGACGGGCAAATCGTCATCGAACTGCCGGCGCTGCTGCACGGCCAGGGTGATGCGGCCCAGCGATTGAGCGATACCTCGCTGGTCAAGCTGTTCCGGCTGCTGCGGCTGGCCCGGCGCCTGCTCGACCTTGAAGCCGGCGCTGAAGGCGTTGGAATGTGAGCGAGGGAGGCCAGCATGTCCGCACCACACCCACTCAACCAGGCCGTCATCGCCCAGGCCCTCTATGACCTGCGCAATGGGCAACTGCGCCGGTGCAAACTGATGGGGTTTGGCGAGGAAGAACTGGACGCCCTCAAGCATCCCGCGCTGATCAGCGTGCTCGCCAACGCTAACGTCTCCTGGTGCTCGGTGACGGTCAACCGCGAAGTGCTCCGGCGACTGCTCAAGCAGGCGCAGGACGTGGAGAAGGAAATCGCCACGGTCGATCGCATGCTCAGGCTGGGCGCGAGCACCGAGATGGTCAGTCGGTTCTATGGCCTGACCCACCAGGAGGTGGCGCTTCGCCGCGAAATCCTCGGCCTGCCGAAGCGCAAGGGCCGCCACCCCGTGCTGGACGAGAAACAGGACACGGAGCTGTGGCGGCAATGGAAGGCCGTGACCGGCAGCAGGAATGTCGATCTCGAAGACGAAACCTCCATCCTCGACGCTACCATGGACTTGGCCGAAGGCATGTCGCTGCCTCTGTCGGTGGTCTGGGCCTCGATCAAGAGCTGGGTCGATCAGGGATTGGGTTGAGCCATGGCCGTGGACGACACCGCACCACGCCGTGGCCCCGTCGCACTCGCGGATCTGTTCGATGCTGCCCTGAAAGACCTCGCGCCCAAGCCCAGCCCCAGTGCGCCAGCACCCGTGCCTACGCCGACGCCCGCCACGTCAGGCGATGCCTTCCTCTTCAGCGGCAACCGGCACGAGACCGTGCCGCGGCGGCTGTTCCTCGACCGTCGCCTGACGCCGCTGGAGCGCAACGCCTGGCAGGTGTTCCGGCTGATGCTCAACGACGACGGCATGACAGCCTTCCCGACGTATGAGCAGCTTCGACCCTGGCTGGCGTCGATGCCCTGCGCCGGGCAGGCCTCGCATGAAACCGTGGCCCGAGCGTTGACGCTGTTGCGCCTCACCCGATGGTTGAGCCTGGTACGGCGACGGCGTGACCCCAAGACCGGCCGCATCCTCGGCAACCTCTACGTTCTGCACGATGAACCACTGACGCCCTTCGAGGCCATGCAGCTCGACGCCGACTACCTGGCACTGGTCAGCCAGTCCCTCGGCCATTCGGCCAAGGCTGTCCAGATGGTCGGTCTGAACACCCTCAAGGAGATCGCGGAAGATCCGATGCTCTCCGGACGCACACTGCCGTCGCGGCTACAGGTCCTGGCCGAACGCCTCGCCAGCCAAGGCATCACGGCCGCCGAAAGTTATCCACAGGAGGATGCCGCCCACGATTCCGAAGAAGGAGCATCGAGCCTTCTTCGGAATGCGGACGACCCGTCTTCGGAATCCGAAGCAGGGGCGAAACCCGCGCCAGACGCCTCTCTTCGGAATCCGAAGCAGGCCCGTACAGTACGTAGTAGTCGTATTAATGAAGTACGTACTACCGCGCAGGCGCGCGCGCTGGGCGATCTGCAATGGCCCAAGCGCTTCACGGAACTGAAGGCAGAGCAGCAGACAGGTGCCAGGGTGGCATTGCAGCAGGTCGATGCCGCGCTGAGACAGGCCGTGCTGGACGACTGGGCCGCACGATGCAGCAGTCATGGCATCCGCAATCCTGCGGGGTATCTGTTCGGCATCATCCAGCGCGCCATCCATGGCGAGTTCAATGCCTGGGCCAAGAAAGACGCGCCATCGGCACCCGTCCCGCCAAACGAGCGGCCACCAGCAGCACCGCCACCTCAGCCGCAGGGTAAGCCAGTGCCGCCGGAAGTCGCCAAGCAGCACATCGAGCGGCTACGCAATCTGCTCGCCAGCAAGTGAGCCGGCATGCAAGTCGGTGAAAGTAGATGCCCATGGCCGCCAATAGAGCTATCCCCTGGGGATAGTTCCGCTGCTGGGCACAACGCCAAGTTGTCGCAGGCCTGGGATCGACCATCTGCCGCAGCATCGGTGTTGCCTACCCTGATCCCGGCGTGCAGCGTTCGTTGACGCTCCATGGAGCTATCCCCTGGGGATAGCTCGCGCCGCATGCAACCGCCGCGCCCTAAACCGGGGCCCGCCGGGATTCGGATTCTTGACTGACTGCCTTCCGCTTCCTGCCGAAGCTGGCCGCTCCTTTTCCAACAACGAGCGGACACCATGGCAACCAATGAACCTCTGCAACTGAATCTCGGCTCCCTGCGCAGCGCGATGTCGCTGACCCTGCACACCCATCACGCTTCCCGCATCTGGCACGGCCGCGCCGCCGCCGAGGGGCGACCGGGCATCGTCGGCCTGAACGGCTACATCGCCCAGATGAACAAGATGCGGCGGGGCTCGGAGCAGGACGACCCGTACTCGGACTGGTGGATGCTGCGCATCGAGGACAAGCTCGACCAAACCAAGGTCACGCTGCAATCGCTGCGCGAGCAGGTGGACCAGGCGCTGGCGAGCGTGCCACCGGCGCTCAGCCTGGGCGAAAACCTCAACGTGCAGCCGGTCAAGCTCCCGCTCTTCGTCAACGCGCAGCTCGGCTTTGCCGCGGTCTATCTCCTGGCCGACTACGACGACATCGCCCGCAAGCTGATCCTCGCCCACCACACCGCGCTCATCGACCGCAGCACCTTGGAACGCTGGCTCAACGAGGGCGCGCACGCGCTGCGCAGCCTGTTCTCGCTGGCCCAGCAGTATCGCTACTCGGGCTGCACCCGCGACGATTTCGCGGCGAAGAACGCCGCTGCGCGAGTCGCGCTGGAGAAGTACGGCGAACTGCCGCAGGAGGTGCTGGAGGGGACACGCCGCTCGAAGTTTGCGCCACCCGTCGTGCGCCGTGGCCTGCAACAGCGCGGCGACGGTCCTGCCACAGCGCCTCCGCCCAGCGACGAAGCCGCCACCGCAGAGCCGCCCGAAGCGTCAGCCGGCGAGGACGAGCCCGCATGAACGATCTGAACCAACCGACCCGCTACTTCCGGGGCCTGCAACAGGGTGCCTTCATGCGGCTGGAACACGCGGCCTCTCTAAAAGGCCTTTTAAAGCCTTTTAAGGGTAAAGGGGACTTCGAGGCCTGGGCCAGCCAGTGCTTCGCCATGCGCGACGAGTTGATTGCCCTGGCACAGCGACAGGTGCTGGAGCAAGCATGCGGGCACCCCTTCCACCTTCTGCCCATCGAACTGGCCCAACAGACCACTGGCGCAGGAACCGTCTTCTTGCGCTGGCGCAGGCACGACAGGTCGGCCATGGGCGTGGCGCTGTGGCGGGAGCTGATCGCCAGCAGCAGCACACCCGTCAACCTGCTGGCCGACCTGCACGCGATCGAGCTGCAGCGCATCACGTTGAACATGCAGATCAGCCTGCTGCACACCTTGGGCAGGCAGGCGCAGGAATGCGCCAGCAAGGCCGCCGAGGCGGACGACGCCTACCTGCACCGGCTCACGTCCGTTCCTGCCGCAATGCGCGATCGGTGATTGCGCCGGGCATCCCAGCACGCGCCCGGCGCCGACGAGGCACGGGTATTTCAACCACCACGGAGATCACACCATGAGCACGCATTTTTCTGGCGAAGGCAACATCGGCTCGCCACCGGAGTACCGCGAATTCCCCAACGGCAATGACGAACCCAGCCGCTTGCTGCGCCTGAACGTCTATTTCGACAACCCCGTACCCAAGAAGGATGGCACCTTCGAGGACCGCGGCGGCTTCTGGGCGCCGGTGGAAATCTGGCACCGCGACGCCGAGCACTGGAAGGACCTGTACCAGAAAGGTATGCGCGTGCTGGTCATCGGCCGCATGGAGCGCGAGCCTTGGACGGACAACGAAGATCAGCCGCGCGAGACCTGGCAGATCAACGCGCGCAGCGTCGGCATCCTGCCGTACCGCATCGAGTCCGTGGCCCTCAGTCCGAAGCCGCAGGAGGCAGAACCGAAGCCACAGGCTGCCCAGGAATCGACCGCGCCGAAGGAGGCGAAGCGCAGGAAGTGAACCGGCATGGAGGGCGGCCGCCGTAGTGCTTCGCCGCCCTCCATGCACCCCGCAAGCTATCCCCTGGGGATAGCTCCATCAACGTCCATCGACTTCCACGCGCTCCCGCAAATCGCGGCTACTGGTCCGCACACCTGCGGCCACGCGCCATCCCCGCCCGAGCCATTCCATCGGCGTGAAAGCGGTCGCCGGCGCATGCGGCTTGTTTGCTGCTACCCCAGGTGGCGCTCGGCATCCTCGATTCCAGCAACTCCATGAACAACGGGAATCGGGATGGACGGACATGCGGCTGTTCTTGTGCGAGAAGCCCTCCCAGGGCAAAGACATTGGCCGAATTCTCGGTGCCACGCAGCGCGGTGAAGGCTGCCTCAACGGTTCCGGCGTCACCGTCACCTGGTGCATCGGCCATCTCGTCGAAGCGGCAGCCCCCGAGGTCTATGACGCGGCGCTCAAGCGCTGGTCGCTGGAGCAGTTGCCCATCATTCCTCAGCACTGGCGGGTCGAGGTCAAACCTAAAACCGCCACGCAGTTCAAAGTCGTCAAGGCGCTTCTGGCTAAGGCGACCCAGCTTGTCATCGCCACAGATGCCGACCGCGAGGGCGAGTTGATCGCCCGCGAGATCATCGACCTGTGCGGCTACCGCGGTCCCATCGAACGGCTGTGGTTGTCGGCGCTCAACGATGCGTCCATCCGCGCGGCACTCGGCAAGCTCCGGCCATCGGCCGAGACGCTGCCGATGTACTACTCGGCGCTGGCGCGCTCTCGGGCGGATTGGCTCGTCGGCATGAACCTCAGCCGCTTGTTCACGGTGCTGGGACGGCAGGCCGGCTACGACGGCGTGCTGTCGGTAGGCCGCGTCCAGACCCCCACGCTCAAACTGGTCGTGGACCGCGACCGCGAGATCACCGCCTTCGTGTCCGTGCCGTACTGGGCCATCGACGTGTCCCTGTCCGCCGGTGGCCAGACTTTCGCCGCGCAGTGGGTTCCCCCGAAAGCATGCACCGACGACGCCGGCCGCTGCCTGCAGCAGCCCATCGCGCAGCACGCCGCGCAGCAGATCCGCGCCGCGGACAGCGCCCAGGTGGTGGCGGTCGAAACCGAGCGCGTGCGGGAAGGCCCGCCGCTGCCGTTCGACCTGGGGACCTTGCAGGAGGTGTGTTCCAGGCAGCTTGGGCTCGATGTGCAGGAGACCTTAGACATTGCTCAGGCCCTATACGAGACGCACAAGGCCACGACGTACCCGCGCTCCGATTCGGGCTACCTGCCCGAAAGCATGTTCGCCGAGGTGCCAACGGTCCTCGACAGCCTGGTCAAGACCGATCCCTTGCTGCGACCGATCATGGACCAGCTCAACCGCACTCAACGCTCACGCGCCTGGAACGACGCGAAGGTGTCTGCTCACCACGGCATCATCCCGACGCTCGAACCGGCGAACCTCTCGACCATGAGTGAGAAGGAACTGGCAGTGTATCGGCTGATCCGGGCGCATTACCTGGCGCAATTCCTTCCTCACCACGAGTTCGACCGCAATGTGGCGAACCTCTCCTGCGGCCAGCAGACGCTGGCGGCCACCGGCAAGCAGGTCGTCGTCAAGGGGTGGCGCCTGGTGCTGGCCGAACCGCAATCCGAGGAGGATGGCGACCCTGCGGCGCGCAGCCAGGTACTGCCCGCGCTGCGCGAGGGCCTGGCATGTCAGGTGGCCGACGTCGATCTGAAGGCGCTCAAGACGCTGCCCCCTCGGCCCTATACGCAGGGCGAGTTGGTCAAGTCCATGAAGGGCGTCGCCAAACTGGTCTCGGACCCGCGCCTGAAACAGAAGCTCAAGGATACGGTCGGCATCGGCACCGAAGCGACGCGGGCCAACATCATCAGTGGCCTGCTGACGCGGGGCTACCTCGTGAAGAAGGGCCGCGCCATCCGTGCCTCGGATGCGGCCTTCACCCTGATCGACGCGGTGCCCACAGCGATTGCCGACCCAGGGACAACCGCCGTCTGGGAACAGGCGCTGGACATGATCGAAGCTGGACAGCTCACGCTGGACGTATTCATCGGCAAGCAGGCTGCATGGATCTCACAGTTGATCGCGCAGTACGGCAGCACGTCCCTGTCCATCAAGGTTCCCCACGGACCGCCTTGCCCACAGTGCGGCGCACCGACGCGCCAGCGCACCGGCAAGAGCGGCCCATTCTGGTCGTGCAGTCGCTACCCCGACTGCAAAGGCACGCTGCCGGTCGAATCCGGCACGTCCAAGCGTGGTGCCTCGCGCCCGCGCCGCAGCGGCCGCAAAGGCTCCTGACCGACCCCGTTCCCCGTGAACCGTGCCCGCCATCGGCGGCGCGGCCTGTGTTCCGCACGCCCTGCGGGACGCCCAGCGCGCAACGCCTTCTTGTCCGTGTGCGCGTCCCGCTTGGTCATCCCCGGCCGCGGGACCTGAAGGTAGCTTCTCCGCGAACCGCCTCCTGCGCGTTCTGCTGATCTGCATTTCTCCCGCCTCTGCGAAGGGTCCCCCGGTGGCTTGCCAAGCTGCGCGAGCCACCCGGAGACCCTTCGTGGTCAGCGGTATTCGGTGCCGGTGCCCGCCGGCGCAAAAACGGGCTCCCTTTGTGCGCGGATGTGCGCCAGACGATGCCGGCGCGAACCACGACATGCGCCGGGTGTGATTGCTGATGAGCAGACGGTTCTAGCGACGACCGGGCCTGCACCAGCCCACGGGTGGTTCTGTCCTCCCGAGCCGAAGGCCGCAGGGCCTTCGGCGCCTTTCTCCTGCCTATCAACGTCCCGGCCCGCCCCGGGCCACACGAACAGGAGACCCGACATGAACCCGCAACCTTGCACCCTTCGCGGTGCGCCCCAGGCCGCGCCACTGCTGTACGGCAGCGTGTGCAGCGGCATCGAGGCCGTGAGCCTCGCATGGCAACCCCTCGGCCTCAAAGCCGCGTGGTTCGCCGAGATCGAGCCGTTCCCGAGCGCCGTGCTCGCCCACCGTTACCCCCATGTGCCCAACCTGGGCGACATGACCGCGATCGCCCGTCAGGTGCGCGCCGGCACCGTGCCGGCGCCCGACATCCTGGTCGGCGGCACGCCGTGCCAGTCGTTCAGCGTTGCCGGCGCGCGCCAGGGGTTGAACGACCCGCGCGGCGCCTTGACCCTTGCCTATGTGGAGCTTGCAAATGCCATCGACCAAACCCGCCACCAAGACCGCCGCCCGCCGGCAACGCTCGTCTGGGAAAACGTCCCCGGCGTCCTCAACGACCGCAGCAATGCCTTCGGGCATTTCCTGGGCGCACTGGCCGGAGAAAGCCGTGCGCTCCAGCCGCCAGGGGAAAAATGGGCGCACGCTGGTTGTGTGTCTGGACCCCGCCGCCGCATCGCCTGGCGCGTGCTCGACGCTCAATATTTCGGTGTCGCCCAACGCCGCAAGCGCGTGTTTCTTGTGGCATGTGGTGGTGATGACCTCGATCCCTCCGAAGTACTTTTTGAGCGCACAGGCCTGCGCGGGGATTCTTCTGCGGGCCGCGCGCCGTGGCAAGAAGCTGCCCGCGCTGCTGGACCGGGTGCTGCAGCAGCAGGCGGATACGCAGGATTCGCTGGACTGAACCAGCCCTACGGCAAGGTCACGACGACGTTCGGATTCAGCGGCGGCATTGGCCCCGTCGATGTTGCGGCATGCCTGATGGCCGCGGGTCCCAAGCACGACATCCGCACCGAGACGTTCATGGTGCAGTCCATCGCCGGCAGCATCGCCCACACCCTCGACACCGCCAACAACGGCAAGGGCAGCAGCGAGGACGGTACGGGAAAGGGCGTGCCGATCATCGCCTTCACCGCCCAGGGCAGCGGCGCGGACGCCACGATCGACCTGACGCCGACGCTGCGTGCCGGCGGGCATCGCAACAGCCATGCGAACGCAGGCGTCGTGCCCGCCATCGCCTTCGCGCAGAACAACCGCGGCGAAGTGCGCTTCGAGTCGGGCCATGGACAGGTGTCTTGCACCGTCCTGTCCAACGGCAAGCCGGGCTACGGTGTGCCGATGGTGGCCTGCGTTGCCCTGCGGGGACGGACGCAGGGTCTTGCTGCCGAACTGGGCGGAAGCGTTGCGGCGGCGTTGCGTACCAGCGGCGGCGGCGCAGACAAGCCCCATGTCCTGGCCCCCGACTTCGAGGCACATTTCCGCTACGACTGGAATGAATCCGGTGCAGCGGACTGGTCGCAATGGCGGGTGCGGCGGCTGATGCCCATGGAGTGCGAGCGGCTGCAGGGCATGCCCGACGACTACACGCTGATCCCGTATCGCGGCAAGCCTGCCGCAGACGCTCCGCGCTACAAGGCGATTGGCAACTCCATGGCCGTCCCGTGCATGGCTTGGCTGGGCAACCGGCTGGTGCAGTGCCTGCACAAGACGGACTCGACCGCTTCGGATTGATCGACGACGCAGCCTGCCGGCCGCGCCATTCTCCCCCTGCATTGCCGATGTATCGGCAGCAGCCCGCAGCCAGGGTGTCAAGGCTGCCGTGGGTTCCGCCCACGCCACCCACCAGTTCGCTTCGGCATCTCACCGGCGAACGCTGCCCACCGGGGCATCGATGCCTCCTTTCTCCAACCCACGGGATGGTCGCCACGTCCCGTCAGGGGCATGTCGCCACCCGGTCGATTTCAGGACTTCCCATGGACACCATCACCAAGCAAGACCGCATCACGCTGAAGAACCTCAAGGTCGCCGACTTCGCCAGCGAGGAAACGCTGTGCTTCACCGCGACCATCGTGTTCGACGGCACTCCCATCGCCGAGGCCCGCAACGACGGGCATGGCGGCTCGACATTCCTCCGCGCGCTCAACGGCAAGACGACGCTGCTGGCTCAGGCCGAAGCCTTTGCCAAGGGCTTGCCGCCTGCGCCGCTCGATCTAGGCCAGGAGGGTGAAGACCCTCATTACATCGACATGACGCTCGACTTCCTGGTCGATGAACTGGCCGATGCCATGCACGCGGAGCGCAAGGTGCGAGCCGCCTTCAACCGCGACATCGGCAACAAGGTGCTGTTCATCAAGGACGGCAAACTGCTGTTCATCAAAGGCATCAAGCTCAAGGCTATCGCCGACCGCAAGGCGTACTTCGCTTCGCTGCGCACCAGGCAGGCCCAGCCCATCGTCATCCTCGCCGAGCTTCCGCCCGAGCGGGCATTCGACCTGTGGAAGCAGCATGTCCTGGGCGACAAGCCCGATTGACCCAGCGCCACCGCACCCTCCTGACAGCCCCGTACTCGATGCGGGGCTTTTCTTTTCCTGTGCTCATCAATCGGGGCTGGGCCGAATGCCGTTTTCCAACTGACGCGGCGCAGCCCTCGCACGAAGCTGCCTGCATGTTCGCTGATTCGTCAGCACATGCCAGCAGCCAGGGTTCCAGGCTGCCGCGGGTCTCTCCCGCGTCACCCACCAGTCCGCATCGCATCAATTCTGCGGATGAGCGTCCCCGTGACGCTGATGCTTTTTATCAACCGCGTGCGGGAGCTGCCATCCCGTGAGGGACAAGGCCCCGCTTTTCCAAGGAGCCCGTCCATGTCCCAGCAAGCCTCTTTCGGCCAGTTGGCCCTGACCTACTGCGGCAAGTTCCTGCCGCTCGAAGTCTTGCAAAGCGCCGCCGGCCACTACATCGGCACGCGCGATACCGAAGGTCCCGTTTCGCGGGAATCCCGCGAGTACTTCCGCAGCTATGCCGCGGCTCAACGCGCCCTCGAAAGAGGCGGCTGGTCCCAGCTCGCCATTCCCTGATCCAACTGGAGAAATCACGTCATGAACCAGCTACTGCCGCGGGAAGTCGTCGATCAGATCATGCGGGAAGAGCAGCATTTCGCTGCCGCGCCCCAAGCCTTCTTCGAGGCCTGGAAGCGCGGTGTCGAGATTGCTGGTCCCGAGTGGTTCGGCGACGGCACCCGTGAAGGCCTGAACCAGGCCAAGACCAAGTGGGATTTGCGTCCCGACATGCTGCGGCTCAACGATGCCCTCGGCGTCCTGAGCAGCGGCGAACGCATGTTCCTGTCCGCCATGGTCAGCTTCTACAACGCGCGCGAGGGCGGTGCCATGCTCAAGCGCTGCCGCTTCCACGGGCTGTCGGACTTCGACGGTCTCGATCTGGAACGCCGCAAGGTCATCGCCGACCTGCTGGTGAACTACAGCGGTTGGTGAGCCGGTCTCCGGCACGCCACTGTCCTCTCGATCCCCCCGTGAGGGACATGCGCCCATAAGGCCATGTCCCTCAATTTTTCTTCCCCATCGCCCGACGCCAACGGCCTTGGGCTATTCCCTGCGGACGCCATCGTCCGCATGGGCTGGCTCCGCTCTTCTCGAAAGGAGCCAGCATGGCAAACAACTACTACGAAGGCACGGGCGTTCTCGTGCTCAACCGCGTTACTCCCGTCATCAAGGCACTGTTCGGTGCTTTCGCGCTCGACGAAAACCATCCCGGCAATGGGCAGGCCTACATCGCCCAGATCGCCGAAACCAATGATCCACGCTGGACAGATGTGCTGGACGGTCTGGAAAACCTGGCCACACAACTCGGCATCCCCATGCCCGACGACGAAGAGTTGTCGATTCCGCCTCTGCTTGAACGGCTGGCCGCGCACTTCGGTGCTGACCAGGACGGGGAGCTGGAGAACCTGATCGAGCACCACCAATTCGAGGACGGCGCCGACCTGGAAGCCCTGCTTCTGATCGCTACCCGCTTCGATGACGGCCATAACCTGACCGCCATCCAGTTTGAGGGCTGCTGGTATTGCAGCAAGCCAAGGCTATTCGAGTTCGGCGGCAACGGCTGCTACCTGAGCCGTGAGGTCCAGGTCTTCAGAACGTCCTCGCAGGCGCTTCAACTCGGCGATCAACTGCGCAACACCATCCTGGCCGCCGACATCGAAGAGGCCTCAGCGTTGATCGCGCTGGAGGCCGCCAACCTGCTTGCCGGCATCACCGATGAGCAATTTCGCCTAAATGTGCGCCATCGCATCGCCGAACGGCTGGTTCAGACGCCAACGATCAGCGCCGACTGACGCATTTTCCACTTTCAACCAACCGGGTCCAATTCCCGGTGGCGGAGATTGGCCCCAATATTCAAATCTGGAGAGTTCCCATGTCCCAGAAACCCAATCCCTTTCTCCGCGGCTACTGGAATCTGAAAATCGTCCGCACGCTGTGCATCGGCTACGACGACGGAAGCCCGCATGTCTGGCGAATCATCCACGCGAGTCAAAAGCACTTTTCCGACGAGGAACTGATTTCATCCTCGTGCATCGTCACCAGCGATTTCGCCGTGGTCAGGAATGGTCCCGAACCCGTGAGTGCCGAGGTGCTGGCCGAATGCGATACCGCAGAAGGTGTCAGCGGCGAAGGTGTAATCGGTGCCGTGGTCTATGCCATCCATGGCGACGACTTCGACGGTCGCCCCATCCACGTCGGCGACGCCTATTCGGCAGAGGCAGCGCGGGAAGTCGTACAGCGCCTGAGTTTCGAGACCGGCTACTACAGCCGGTGCTGGGAAATCAGCAGCGCACACATCAGCCAAGAAACCGGCCAATACCTCGCCAACCTGGCAGACCTCGCTACGCCGGAGGCATTCCTGTTCATCGCGTTCCGGGTTCCGTACAGCCCGGCGATCGGCATCAAGCTGATCTCCACTCCCTGGACGGACAAGAACCTGGACCACGCCGAGGGCATCAGTGCGGAGCAGCTTCGCCAGGAGCACCGAAGCAAGGGTATGCCGGATGACCTGGCGAACGTCATTGAACTGGCTGGCCAGGCCGACGTGCGCATCCTGATTCTCGACGCCGACGCACCCGTGCTGTTGGGCCTGCCGTTGGCCGAATCCTAGCAGCCGCTCGACGCAACATCCTTCCTCTTTGTTCTCCCCCATACCGGCCCGTCTCCCTCCCGGAGCCGGGCTGGTCCATTTTCATAGGAGCAACCTCATGTTCCCCGACCTCATCTCGCGCACGCCAGACTTCGAGCACCAGCTCGGCGCCTGCGTCAATGCCATGGGCCAGGACGACGCCATCGGCCAGATCCTGGTATTCGAGCGCATGAGCGGCACGCTGCACATGCGCCATATCGCCAGCGCCGACCTGGTGGACACCGACATTGACGACTACGAAATGGTCGTCTTCGACGGTGGCAACACCAGCGGCGATACATGGAAGCATGTCTTCTTCCCACGTCAGCGCGAGCACTACTTCGTGTACGAAGCCTGACCCAACCAAGCCCCTTTTCGAGGGGCTTTTTCTTGTCCGCAGCGCAGGAAAGCGGGTGCGACGCTGTGCGATTTCTTGCAGGCAGGCCGCCCATTCCAGAGCCATCCTTGCTCCATGTTCGTCGGCGTTGCCGACACATGCCCTGGCAGCCGAGACCTTCAAGGCTGCAAGTGCGGGAAACCGTGCTGGTCGTTTCTTCCTATGGACGTACCCCGTCCGTTCACGCCACCCACAAGGGACCTCTCCCTTGCGGGCGGGGAATCCCTTGTTCTTCCTCAAGGAGATTCCCATGGACCGTTCCCTCATCAAATCCATGATGCCTTCGCTTGTCGCGGGCCATGTCCCTCGCAACGTGCGTTCGTTCAAATACCGCGTATTCGATGATCAGCCGCAGTCCTCGACGTTGGGCTTCGCCATTGACCCTCAGCCCTTCAACGGCAAGGTAGTCTCCGCGACCGACGATGCCATCGTCGTCAAGCTCAAGCCTTCCGAGTTCGCCGTGCTCGATCCCAACCTGGTGACCACCGTTCCCAGCGAGGGCGCCAAGGTCCATGTCCAACCCTACGCCCGGCGACGTTTCGACGGGCTTCGCGCGGACACCCCGGAAGTCGTCACCGAGAAGACTTCGGATGGCACGCCTTACACCATCACGAGGCATATCCTTGGCAAAGCACCCGCCAAGCTGCCCATTCCCGAGCCGCAGTGCATGGAGCTGGGCCAACTCATCGAGCAGTTGGAGGAGATGCCCGCGCCCGACGGGTTCCGGTGCATCACCCACATGCTGGTCGATGCAGGTGCCCGCGACTTCGCCTGGGTCGATCCCAAGCCCTCCAGGATCATCGAGACCCCGCCGGCGATCAGCTTCACGGTCTCAACCACCAAGTTCGAGGGTCAGGTGACGATCCTCTACGACCGTGGCGGCGACACCTACGTGGTGGAGCTGCACCGCGACGGTGAGTTGGTCGATAGGCACGACGAGGTGTATTTCGACATGCTCGGTGAAGTGCTGGAGCGGCTCATCGACGACGGGCGCTGGCGCCTGATCGACGTGAGCGTGATCGACGCCAAAGCCTTTCGGCAACGTCAGGCGGTTCCAGCCTGACGTGCCAGACAGGAAGCCTAGCGGCACGACTGATCAGTCCACAGCCTACCGGCGACTGCCCCACAAGCCTTCCATCCGTTTCGGTGGAGGGCTTTTTTCTTCATCCATACAGGAGATTTCAACCATGTCACTGCGATTCAGAGGCTCCGACCTGCGCCCCGTGCTTGCCGAAGCCATCGCCAACCAATGCCGCGTCGCCCTGGCCAAGGACCAGGGCGTGTACTTCCTCGCCGAGCGCGGAGAGCGCCGCCCCGATGGCCGCGTGAAGCTGCTGGCCTATGCCGTCGGCTGCAACCCGGATACCGACCCGTTCGATGACTGGTGGGAACTGGCACGCGCCGAGCTTGGCGGCGACGACTTCGGCGAGTTCTTCGACCCGAAAGACAGCGTTTTCACTCGCATTCTGCAAAGCTCAGATGATCTGGAGCTGTCCGCCACCGCTACGTATCTGTCGCTGGCGGCGGTGGAATCGGCGTAGTCCAAAAATGTCCGCATACCCCTTGAAGCCCCCATTTCGGGGGCTTTCTTTTGGGCGGAACTGGGCAGCCTGGAAAAAATGGGAAGCGCCCGGATGCCGATTGATTGCTGTCGCGCGCGCGAGGCCCGGCCATGCTGACCCCATGCCTGCTGACGTTGTCAGCGACATGCCAAGCAACCATCGGTCTTCAAGGTTGCGTCGCAGTTCCCACTGCGTGACCGAGCCAGCTCGCACCGCATCCATCCGCGAGCGGCCACCAGTCTCTGGTGGCGGATGCTTTCGCCTTATCGACCCACCGCGGGGTTACGCACCTTTCCCCGCATGCGTGGGGCTGGTGTGTCTCCGCTTCTTCCCTATGGAGATTCACCATGAACACCACGTCCAACGAGAAATCGTATTTCGACCTCCACACCTCGGGCATCGGCTACATCCAGCGTGTCCGTGAAGTGCCTGTCCGGGGCGGCCGCCGTGCGCAGCCTTTCCTGGCATGCACCGTTGCCGCGCTGGTCGGCCCCGCCAGGGACCCCAGCTACCGCTACTTCGACGTCAAGGTCTCGGGTGCCGAGGCCAAGAACCTCGTCCAGCGCTACATCGGCGTTGACGATCCCAAGCAGCGCCCGCTGGTGCGCTTCCGCCTCGGCGACCTGTGGGGCGATGCGTACATCCGCGACAAGGGCGAGCGCAAGGGTGAAGCCGCCGCGTCCCTCAAGGCGCGACTGCTCAAGGCCGAGCCGCTTGACCGGGCCGAACTGGCTTCCATCAAGCAGCACGAGCTGATCACCCGCGGCATCGGCTACCTCAGCCGTCCGAAGGACGTCACCCCCAAGGATGGCGATCCGTTCCTGTCGTGCTGCGTCGCGGCTCTGGCCGGGCCTGTCGGTGAACCGGACTATCGGTACTTCGACACCATCGTCGCCACCCCTGAAGCCGAGCACCTGGTTCGCCGGTGCGTGCAGGCCATCGAAGGGGACCGCAAGGTGCTGATCGCCTTCAAGTTGAACGACATGAAGATCGATCCGTACATCCGCACCAAGGGTGAGCGCGCCGGGGAGCCGGGAGCGAGCCTGGAATCGACGCTGATCCACATCGGTCTGATCAAGATCGACGGCACCCAGGTCTATCCGACGAGCCAGGCGCAAGCCGAGGCGTCGCAGGCCGAGGACGCACCCGCGCCCGAAGCCGAGGACGCCGCCGACACCGCTGCCGACCAGCCTATCGAGCCCGCCGAGCGCGAGCCCGCAGGTGAAGTCGAAGAGCAGGAGCCGGCATTGGCTGCTTCGTTCTGATCCGGCATGGCCCCTCACGGGGCCTTGCCTTTTTCCTATTCCTCAAGGAGAAGCATCATGGCAGTCACATCGGCACCCGAGAAATCGGCCACTCCCATCATCGTCCCGGGCCAGCTCGCGCTGCGCACCATTCATGGCCGCAACGGAAAGTTCAATGTTGGCAAGCTCGAATGCCAACTCGGAAAATTCACGATTAAAGACGCGGAGTTGGAGCAATACCCCGAGGGCAAGTATCAAGGGGAGTTCGTCCTTCGCTACATCTTCCTCAAAGGCTATCCGATCAGCGACGGCAGCATGCGTTTCGAGATGCGCGCCAACCTGGACGGTATGACACTTTTCGGCATCGACAAGCTGAGCAAGGCCGAAGCACATAGCTTCGCCCCGCAGGAAGTCGATCCGCTCGATGAAGATCAAGGGACACAGCCTGCGACAACGCCGGCCAAACCCGCCAAGGCATCCAGGTCCGCCAAACCTGCACCCGTGCAGACGTCCGCGGACCCGCTGGTCGATACCACGCCCTTCGGCGTGGACGCGCCGCCTGCTGCGGCTGCTGCCCCCGGCAGCACCGAGGATGGCGACGCCGCGCTGTTCGGCCTGTTGTGGCCGCTGGGCGAGTCTGTGAAGCTGGATTCGACCATCGACCGCCGCGCCCTGCGCGCCCAGATCGCCCGCCTGGGCGAACTGGGCTACGCGCTGGACTTCAAGACGCAGGAGTGGAGCCGCCAGGCCGAACTGCAACCTGCGTGATTGCAGACACCGCATCCGCGGTGTTCTTCATCCACCCGCTGGGGTTCCTTCCCCATGCGGGGGTGGCCTCGGCTTTCTTCTGGAGGTCTCCATCATGTCCACCATCACTTGCGATACACCCCGTTCCGCGCTGGACGAAACCGCGTGGCGCGCCGTTTGCAAGACGGCCGCCGAGCATGCCCAACGTGGTTGCGGCCTGTCCTGGGATCACTGGGTCACGCTTTTCAGCTCGGAGATCGACGCGCAAGCCAGTCGATTGCCGGAAAGCCAGCGCGTTCATGCGCTGGAAATCGCGACCCAGGAATGGGACTACGCAACACCTGCCGAACGGCAGGAAACCCAGGACTGGCTCGCTGAAAACGGCTGCTGTTCGCATGGGATCACGCTGGGTTGCTGCCCGGCCGGTTGCGGTTCCTAGCCCGCACTGCATTCCATCGCCGCACACGCGGCATTCCATCACCCGCTGGGGGTTCTTCCCCACGGGGAGGCCTCTGGCTCTACTTCTTCAGGAGGCCTCTCATGGGCTGGTATTTCTCTCCCCAATCGCGGTCTGAACTGATCGCCGAACTGATCGCACCGCAGGAGACCGAGCGCGCCAGCGTGAAGGTCATCGCCCACACGCTGCGCGGCAACGTCCTCTGGTCCGTCGCGGAAGTGACGGCCAGGGCCGAAGGCGTGCATCGTGATCTCGCGCCGGGCCAGTCCCTGCGCTACATCCGCTGCGATCTTCTGGAGCGCAGCGGCAACCAGTGGGGCTACAAGCCGCTGGACGAGTCCATGCACCCGTACTACTACTCGTGCCCGCTGTCCTATCTGGACCTCGCACCGGAGCAGTCCGCCGACTGGCGTGCAGGCGTTCGCGCCTACCACGCGCGGCGTCGTACAACCACGGTTGCCACGGCACCCGCCGCGGCACTATTGGCCTGAGCCAGGAGGAACCAACATGGACCCGATCCTGGCTGCGCTCCCCGCCTCGCTGTTAAAGCTCGTTGAAGGCAGTTTGTCCAACGACGAAGTTTCCTCCGACGAGGAAATGCTGGCGTACTTCATCGACAACGGCCTCACCGAGGAGCAGGCACGGCAGGCGCTGACCTATCGCGACCAGTACCTCAACAACATCTACCTGGACGGCTTCACGCCGATCACCGCGGTGGACGAGGCGCTTCACTTCAACCCGCACACCCGGCAGTTCGAGCCGGACTGAGCGGTTTTCTTCCACCCCCCCCGGGGCAGTACCTGCCCCGACGGGCGGTGCTGTTCCCGCTCATCCGAGGACACCACCATGCCCGCAAACACTTCTTCCACGCTGTACCGCATCGACGAATGCCCGGACGTGATGGCCGACGCCTGCGTTGGCGATGACCAGGGCAACCTGATCTTCCTGTCCATCTGGGCACGCGACACCGCCGTCCAGCAATTCCTCGCTCGCCTGACCCTCGGGCGCGACGAGCAGGGACTGGACCAGTTCCACGTCATCACCGACCAGGGCGGCAGCGTCCCGGTGTTCATCGGCAACGTCGATCGCCTGGAAAAGCGCATGACCCGCGCCTACCGGCGAACGCTGTTCGGTTCGCTGTCCAACGTGTGGCTGTTCGACCGGCGCTGCGTCAAGCCCGACAAGGCCAACGCCAGCGCATTGGCACTGCTGCCGCGCGACAGCGCCCACCGGCTTGACCGCCTGTGGATGCTGGTGCGGGACACCTGCCCGTTGCCGCTACTCGACCACTGGCGCGAGACCGTGCTGGAACTGCTGCAAAGCCGCGAGATGCTGGCCCGCCTTCCGTTCGCCCTCGGGCCGCTGGAAGGCCATCGGCTCGCCATCGACGTGCCGGCGCTGACCCTGGCGCTGGGCTCCCTGATCCGCAGTGACGCGCTCACCGCCTATCCCTATCCGACCAAGATTTGGACGCCGGAAGCGGTAGCGGCTTGACCCCCTCGGAGGCACGTCTCGGCGTGCTTCCGTCTTTCATCCCCGCCAACCAGGAGACTTCCATGGCCCTCATGTTCCCGCGGCTCGCCCGCAATTTCGCCAAGAACGGGTACTACCCGACCGACGAACCCACGCTCGAAAGAGCCCTCAACGCACTGATGCCCAGCGACGGGCCGATGTGCATCCTTGATCCCTGCGCCGGCGAAGGCGTGGCGATCGCCGAAGCCGCCTATGCCCTCGGGCGTGACCAGGCCAAGGCATTCGCGGTCGAGTTCGACGCGGAGCGGGCACGCCATGCCCGAGGCTTGGTCGATCACTGCCTGCACGCGGACCTGATGGACACGATGGTCTCCAAACAGTCCTTCGGGTTGCTCTGGCTCAACCCGCCGTATGGCGACCTGTCCAAGGACGTCAACGGCAACATCGGCTATCAAGGTCAGGGACGTGCCCGCCTCGAAAAGCTGTTCTATCAGCGTTCGCTGTCGCTGCTGCAGTACGGCGGCATGCTGGTCTTCATCGTCCCCGGCTACGTGCTCGACGCGGAGCTGGTTGGTTGGCTGACACGCCACTACACCGATCTGCGGATCTACCGAGCGGTGGAAACGCAGTTCAAGCAGGTGGTGATCTTTGGCCGAAGGGTGCGCCAGCGCGAGCAGGCCCCCGATGGCGTCAAGGCCGTGCGCAACTTGCTGCTGCAGGTTGGGCTTGGCGAAGTCGAAGCCGAGGAACTGCCGAGCGAATGGCCGTTCCTGCCGTACATCGTCCCCGCCAGTCCGGTCGAGCCGGAGCATTTCTTCCGCGTGACGATGGAGCCGGAGCAGTTCGCCGATGAGGTCGGTCGGCTGCAAGGCCTCTGGCCGTCGCTGGACACGCACCTGGGGGCCGCGCAGCAGTCGCTGCGTCCACCGGCGCGAGCCTTGTCCCACTGGCATCTCGCCCTGGCCTTGGCAGCGGGCGCGATCTCCGGCGTTGTGCGCTCCCAGACGGGGCGCGTGCTCGTCGTCAAAGGTGACACCCACAAGGACAAAACGCTCCAGCGGGAATTCACCGAACGCGAAGACGGCTCCATCGCCGAGACCCGCATCCTCACCGACAAGTTTGTGCCCGTCATCCGCGCGTGGGACATGACGCCTGGCTCCGCGACACGGGGCGAGGTGTTGACCATCCGCTGATCCACCGGACGCGCTGCCGTCCTGCTGTACCACATCGAAGGAGAAACACCATGTTCCCGAATCCGTTCAAGCGGCCAGCGCCGCACAAGCAACCGTTGTTCGCACCGAGTACGTTGAAGTTGAGCGAGAAGGTGCATTGGCTGGCCCGAAGAGGCCTGATCGACCCCTTAGCCTATGTCCAGCGCCATGTGCGCGGGGACTGGGGCGAGATCGATGAGGCCACACGCCAAGCCAACGACGTGGCGATCCAACAGGACAACCTGATGATCTCGCAGTTCAGGATCAGTAAGCGGTCCGTTGTCGGCGTCCTTCCCGCGCGATGAGTGATAGGCGATGCTGGTGTCCACTTCAACTTTCAAGTGGACACTACCCATGGCAGAGGACAGGAATCTGAAGGAGCGGCTGGTAAGGGGCTTTGAGCGTGATGGCAAGCGCCGTTGCTTTGACGAACAGGCCAAGCGTGAGCTGGTGCTGGCCTGTCTGCGACCAGGGGTGTCCGTCGCCGGGATGGCGCTGGAATACGGCCTGAACGCCAACCTGTTGCGTAAATGGATTCGTCAGTATCAAAGCGATGCTACCAGTGAGGGGGCGCCGAACGGCGTGGCCAAGGCAATGCCGACGTTCATCCCGGTTGTTCAGCCGGGACATGCCGATGTTACGGCATGCGAGGCTCATGCGGCACCGGTTGCGCTCGCACGGCAGGCGCAACGCGTCACGCTGCCGTCGCAACTGATTGCCGAACTGCCTAACGGTGTCAAGCTCATCCTTGAATGTGCCGGCGACGATTCAAGCCTGGTGATGACGATGATCGAGACGCTGGGAAGGTGCCATGTTCCGGTTCGACGCTGATCTGAAGGTTTACGTTCACCGCGATGCCGTCGATTTCCGCAAGGGCATTACGGGCCTTTCGACGATCGTGGAGCAGGCACTGGGACTCGATCCGTTCGCACGGGCGGTCTACGTGTTCCGCAACCGGCGTGCCGATCGCCTGAAGCTTCTGCTATGGGAGCGTAACGGGTTCTGGTTGATGCTGCGCCGCCTGGAGGCTGACCGCTTTGCCTGGCCGCGCAGCGAACCAGTACTGGAACTGAGCGTCGAGCAACTGCATTGGCTGCTGGAGGGCATTGATCTGACAGCGATGCGCAAGCACCCGGCGCGATACTATGCACGCGTGAGCTGAGGAGGATGTATCGCTGTCGCGCGAGCGCGGCGCGCGCACAACAATTTGCGCGGTGACGTAAACCCATTTCGCAGCGCAAGCCGGTATGGTTGTGGCATGAACCGCATTTTGATCACCGCCGCAGAACTCGCTGCCCTCATCGCCGAACGCGATGCGATGCTCGCCGAGCGCGACGCGCTGCGTGGCGAACTGCGGGTCACGAAGGTCGAGCGTGATTTGCTCAAGGAACAGCTGAAGGCATTCGAGCGACGGCTGTTCGGGGCGAAGAGCGAAGCACGCAGCGAGGCCCAGCGGGACCTGTTCCTCAATGAAGCGGAAGCGCTGGCTCCGACGACCGCCACGTTACCCGCCCAGGAAGACGACACAGACAGTACGTCGGTGGCAGGCCACAAGCGCGGCAAGCCCGGGCGCAAGCCGCTGGACCCGGCATTGCCACGCAAGGTGATCCGTTACGAGCTCACTGAAGAAGAACGGGTGTGCCAGAACGACGGCAGTGTGCTCGTGGAGATCGGCGTCGAGGTCAGCGAACAGCTGGACATCATCCCGCAGCAGGTTCAGGTGATCCGTCACGAGCGCGTGAAGTACGCATGCCAGCAGTGCGACCAGGGCATGAAGGTGACGCCGGCGCGAGCACGCATCATCCCCAGGGGCCTGTTCACCGAAGCGGCGCTGGCGTGGTTCGTCGTCTCGAAGTATATCGACGGCCTGCCGCTGTACCGGATCGCTGCGCTGCTGCGCCGCTTTGGCGGCGACATCTCGCGAAACACGCTGGCTGCAAGCGTAGTGCGCCTGGGACATTCGGTACAGCCCGTCATCAACCTGATGCGTGATGTGATGCTCGACAGCGAGATCGGGTTCGGCGACGAAACCACCGTGCAGGTTCTCAAGGAGCCAGGGCGCGCACCGCAGACAAAGAGTTACGTCTGGGTCCAGATGAACGGCAGTGGTCCACCCGTGCGCCTGTTTACCTATGCGCCGGGGCGCTCCCAACAGCTTGGTGCGGACGTGTGGGCCGGCATGCGCCATGGCGCCGTGCTGATGACCGACGGGTACAAACCGTATGACACGATCGCGAAGGCTAATGCACTCGTGCATCTTGGTTGCTGGGCGCACTGCAGGAGGTATTTTGTGGAAGCCGAGGCGGCATTGCCCAAAGATGCCCGTGGCCGCCATCAGCCGTCCACCCAGTTTATCTACCTGATCGGCAAGCTCTATGCGGCCGAATCGCATGCCAACAAGAAACCGCACTGGCGAGCGCCTGCGCCGCCGCTATAGCCGTGCGGTGCTCACGAAGATCAGGACCCTGCTCGATGAGTACCTGGAAACAACCGCGCCCACAGGGCTGCTGGGCAAGGCCTTGAACTACACGGCGGGACAGTGGCCCAAGCTGATCCGTTACGTCGAGAATCCGGCATGGCCCGTTGACAATAATTTATGTGAGAACATGATCCGCCCGTTTGTCCTGGGGAGAAAGGCATGGCTTTTTTCGGACACCGTAGGAGGTGCAAAGGCCTCGGCAAACCTGTATTCACTCGTCCAGACCTGCGTCGCGAATCGCATCGATATCTACGCGTATCTTGTCGACCTGTTCAAGGCTCTGCCGCTCGCGAAGACCGCAGAGGATTACGAAGCTCTACTTCCTTGGAGACTGGGCAAGGTCCTTTTAGAAAAAAATCGATAGGTCAAGTTGGCGGGCAGGACGTGCTTCACTGACCGCTTACCAGGATCACGCCGGACCTGGCGCTAATCGTCAAGACCAGCGAGGACCACCAGACCACGGTGATCCAGCTTCCCGAAGAGCGGGACCTGATCTGACGTCCCCACATCGTCATCCTCATTCTCCTGACGGAGCCACTTCACTCCGGCAGGGGTGTCGTGGCTCAATGACTCATCAAGGAGGAGCCCATGGCATCACATCGCATCGAAACCTACTGTCAGAACCTGGCGTTCCCCATCGGGGCGCTTATCTTCAGCAAAGGCATTGACCGCCTGGTCCGCTCGGGTCGCCTCGACCCGATCCCGTACTTCAGGCGCCACACCCGTGGCGACTGGGGCGACGTCAACGTCCAGCAATGGCAGGCCAACAGCACCGCGCTTCAATCAGGCGCATCGCTGGCATCGCACTACGTGATCCATCCGGGGCTGGCCATTCGCATCGTTACCGACGCGGAGCGCCACGCCACCGTCATCGTTCTGCCGTCCGAGGACTGAGCACGGTTCAGCCGCTGGCCACCCAGGCCAGCACCTTCAACCACCGTCGGCCACGCGTCGATTTACTTCCCACCACGGGGCATGCCACTGCCCCGCTGGGGGTGGTGCATGCCCCTTTTTCTTTGGAGCATCACCATGTCCCTCGATCTCGAAACCAATGCCGCTGAAGCCGCGCCCGTACAGGGCGAACTGCTCGACGCGGAATCTTCCCCTCTGACCCTGAGCCTTCAGGATTTCGTCGGCGAGTTCGGCGACGAACTGCTCGACGCCCTCAACAGCGCCAACCCGCCGGTCTATACCGGCCAACCGCAAGCACATCGCCAGCTCATCGTCGCCAGCCTCAAGCGCAAGCTGTTCCAGGCCCAGGCCGAAGTCGTCCACGCCGCCGCGGAGCTGCTGATTGACCGTGGCGAGCGCGCCGCGATCGTCAATGGCGAGATGGGCTGCGGCAAGACGACCGTCGGCATCGCCACGGCCGCTGTGCTCAACGCCGAAGGCTACCGCCGGACCTTGGTTCTCTCGCCCCCGCACCTTGTTTACAAGTGGCGGCGCGAGATCCAGGAGACAGTAGCGGGCGCGAAGGTCTGGGTGCTCAACGGCCCCGATACCTTGGTCAAGCTCATCAAGCTGCGCGAGCAGTTGGGTGTGCAGCCGACCGGCCAGGAGTTCTTTGTCCTGGGGCGCGTCAGGATGCGGATGGGGTTCCACTGGAAGCCTGTCTTCACCCAGCGGCGCACCCGCCACGGCGACGTGGCGGCCTGCCCGGACTGCGGCACGGTCATCACCGACCTCGACGGCGAGCCGGTCAACCCGGTCGCGCTCGAAGCCGAGGAGTACCGCAGGAAGTGCAGCCATTGCGCAGCGCCCCTGTGGACGCTGATCCGCCCACGCAGCCTGTCCGGCAGCGACCAGTCCTCGGCCGTGCTGAAAGCCTTGAAGCGCATCCCGACCATCGGGGCAGTCACCGCGCAGAAGCTGATGCAGAAGTTCGGAGACGGCTTCCTGGCCTCGATGCTCGGCGACAACATCCATGAGTTCATCAACCTCATGGACGGCAACGGCGAGCTGGTGTTTTCCGACCGTCAGGCCACCCGCATGGAACGTGCGATGGCCAACATGGAGTTCGGCTTTGGCGAAGGCGGCTACCAGCCGTCCGAGTTCATCAAACGCTACCTGCCGCAAGGCACGTTCGACCTGCTCATCGCCGATGAGGCGCACGAGTACAAGAACGGCGGCAGTGCCCAAGGCCAGGCCATGGGCGTGCTGGCAGCGAAGGCTCGCAAGACCTTGCTGCTGACTGGCACGCTGATGGGCGGCTACGGGGACGACCTGTTCTACCTGCTGTTCCGAGCCCTTCCGGGGCGGATGATCGAAGACGGCTACCGCCCGACCACGAGCGGCAGCATGACCTCGGCCGCGATGGCGTTCATGCGCGATCACGGGGTCTTGAAGGACATCTACTCCGAGAGCACCGGCACGGCGCACAAGACGGCCAAGGGCACCAAGGTATCGGTGCGCACGGTCAAGGCCCCGGGCTTCGGCCCCAAGGGCGTCTTGCGCTGCATCCTGCCGTTCACGATCTTCCTCAAGCTCAAGGACATCGGCGGCAACATCCTGCCGCCGTATGACGAGGAGTTCCGCGAAGTCGCGATGGACACGGCGCAAGCCGCGGCCTACCGCGATCTGGCGGGTCGGCTGACCGCGGAGCTGAAACAGGCTCTTGCACGACGCGATACGACCTTGCTGGGTGTGGTGCTCAACGTGCTACTGGCCTGGCCAGATTGCTGCTTCCGGTCGGAGACCGTGGTGCATCCGCGCACGCGCAACACCTTGGCGTTCGTCCCGGCTCAGTTCAACGAGTTCGAGATCAGCCCCAAGGAGCGTGAGCTGATCGACATCTGCAAAGAGGAGAAGGCGCAGGGCCGCAAGGTGCTGGCCTACACGGTCTATACCGGCACGCGCGACACGACCAGCCGGTTGAAGGTGCTGCTGGAGCAGGAAGGCTTCAAGGTGGCGGTGCTGCGCGCAAGCGTGGATGCCAGCCGCCGCGAGGACTGGATCGCCGAACAACTGGACCGTGGCATCGATGTGCTCATCACCAACCCCGAGCTGGTTAAAACGGGACTGGACCTGTTGGAGTTTCCGACGATCGTGTTCATGCAGTCGGGCTACAACGTGTACTCGCTGCAGCAGGCGGCACGCCGCTCCTGGCGCATCGGGCAGAAGCAACCCGTGCGCGTGATCTACCTTGGCTACGCCGGCTCCTCGCAGATGACCTGCCTCGAACTGATGGCCAAGAAGATCATGGTCTCGCAGTCCACCTCGGGCGACGTGCCCGAATCAGGGTTGGACGTCCTGAACCAGGATGGTGATTCGGTCGAGGTCGCACTGGCCCGGCAACTGGTCGCCGCCTGATCCCCACGCCAACGCTGGCCTAACGCCGCCGGCTTTCCGCTGTTCCCACCTTGCAGCCACGTCCACGGTCTCCGTGGGCGTGGCTGCGCTTTTTCGATCCCAAGGAGATTTCCATGAACACCAATACCCAAGCAACGACCAAAGTCGTCAGTGCTCGCCTCACGCTGGACGTGACTTACCTGCTCAACGGCGAGGCCGAATCGGAAATGCTGGCACGGCTGCGCAGCATGTGCGAATACGCCATCGATGAGGGTCTGCTGACCGGCGAGACCGCCGCGGAAGTGGATAAGTGGTCGATCGATGTGTCCGAGCAGCCCTCGGAAGCTGAGAGTGACACCCTGGTAACCGAGATCGCCTCCTTCATGCGGCAGCGCATCGAAGACGGCAATCTGAACGCTGAAGACATCCCCGTGCGCCTGGCGCGCTACGGCCTGATGGCTCCCGAGGCATTCGCCGACGAGATGCGCGAGCGCATGGGTATGGCCGACGAAGAACCCGAGAGTCAGGCTGTCATCCCTCCGACCGAGCCTGCTGAAGGCGGCGAGATCGAGATGCAAGTCGCTGTCGCCTGCGTCGATGCTTCCGGCACCCCCAACATGCCGGTCTTCAAGGTCAGAACCACCCAGGAGGAATACGACCAGGGTGCCCACTACCACAAAGCCAAGGATCTGGCCGAAGAAGCCCGGTACGAAGGGCCGTTCGTCTGCTTCGACGCTGCCGAATATGGCCCCATCCTGTCGGCCGCCCGCGAACTGGGTCTTGTCCCGCAGGTCGTCGTGGTCGATATGACCGACGGCCAGATCCACTCCATCCGCTGCGACACCGGCGAGATCAAAGTCGTCTGCTACGACACCAGCGATACCGACGAGTACTCGGTGGCGATGGCGGACCGGCCGCTCGGCGAGAACGGCCAACTCGTGCGCTGCTGGGCGCATGCCCAACTGGCACAGGTCGATCCTGGCCTGAAGCTGGCTCGGGGTTGATTCGGCAGGGTCCGACCTGCGCTCTCATTGGCCCCTTCGGGGGCCTTTTTCTTTGGAGGGAGGCTGTCGGAAAATCGGACGGGGCGTGATTCGCATTGTTTGCTGCCGCGCACGACCCCAGCGGCGATGGTGAGGGCTCGATGTTTCAGGACGCCGAGCTATGTGCCCCTCTCCACCCTGGTTTCACCATCCCGAACGCCGCCTGCTGACGGGATTTCTCGGCCTGCTTTGGTCGGTACTGGCTGGCGGCTGCGCGACAACGACTGCGCCGCACGCACCCGATGCCTTCGAGGAAGTCTCGACCGCGCCCGAACCCGAAGCGCCCGAGTACATCCCCGTTGTGCGCTATGGGCGCTACACGTTGGTCGAGCTGGCCCCCACGGCGGCGCAGCGCGACCTGCTGTTGCAGACCATCGATGTTTCGATGCCGGCGGATGCCCGCGTCACGGTCGGCGATGGGCTGCGGCACGTGCTCAAGCGCAGCGGCTACAGCCTGTGTCAAACGGCACATGCCGTGATCGAGTTGTATGCGCTGCCGCTGCCGGCGGCGCACCTGCATCTCGGTCCCATGACCTTGCGCGACGCGCTGATCACCCTAGCTGGTCCGGCCTGGGAACTGCACGCGGATGACCGCGCACGACAAATTTGCTTCGAGCGGCCCGGCGACAGCATGGCCGTCGAATCCATGCCTGAACCGGCCGCCGCCGATGCGGTGCAGACCTTCCCACTGATGCCCTCCATTCCAGGCGGCCAGCCATGAACACTCCCCAATCCTCGCGGCGCCCGGCTGCCGCCGTGGTGGCGCAAAGCCTGCTCTGGCTCTGGCTGCTCGGTCTCAGCGTCATCGTGGCCCTCGGCTACCAGGCGATGAGCGACCAGGCCGACGAGGAACGGCTCGACTCCCGTTTGCAACGCCTCGAAGCGCAGGCGGTGGCCTTGGCCGAGACCATCGGAACCATCCAGCAGCGTCCGCAGGTCGCAACGGCGGCGGACCTCAAAGACACCCGCCAAATCCTGGAAGCACGCGCTTCCCAAGTTGAGAAGACATTGAGCAGCTACGCAGCAGCCGACGACCTTCAGGCGCTGCGCGCGGAGATCGAGCAGATCAAGACGCGTCAGACCGCCGCGCGTGCAGCAACACCCGCCCAGCCGCGCACATCGAGCAAGCCCGCCGCCAAGCCTGAACCGCCGCCACTGCCGTTCCGCATCGTCGGCGCCGAACTGCGCGCCGGCCAGCTCAGTGTGTCCGTCGCGCCGAGCAGCGGGGACTTCACGCCCGACCAGCTTCAGGTGCTGTTGCCCGGTGATGCGGTCGGTCCATGGCGCTTGCAGGCAATCGATGGCAGCGCTGCGGTGTTCCAAGCCGGCGAACAGATCCGTCGCGTGGCGATTCCCTGATCGGAGCACACGACATGAAGCCGTCGATCATCCTTTCCGCACTCCTACTGGCTTCAGTCCAGTGGCCCGCGTGGGCGCAACAGCCAGCCACAGCTCCAGCCCGCAATGCGCAGAGCCAGGAGCGCCCGCTGGCCGCCCGCGTCCTGGACGACCGAGTAGCAAGCAACTGGGGGCTCCAACCCCTGGAATGGGCGCGTTACCGCGAGCTGATGGATGGGCCGCTGGGCATCTACTCGCCAAACCTGGACCCGCTGTCTGCCCTAGGCATCGAGGCACGCACCGACGAAGAACGGCGGCGCTATGCAGAGCTGCAGGTGCAAGTCGAGGCTCGCCGCGTCGAGAAGCTGCTCGCCTACCAACGTGCCTACGACGAAGCCTGGCAGCGCCTGAACCCCGGCATGCAGCGCGTGAACCTGCCCGACGACGGGCCGGGCACCGGCACCGCGCGCGGCAGCGGTCGCATGGCGGTGTTCGTCAAGGACGGCTGCGCGGCCTGTGGGCAGCTCGTGCAGCGGCTGCAATCCTCGGGTGCCGAGTTCGACCTGTATATGGTGGGCAGCCGCCAGGACGACGCACGCATCCGCGACTGGGCCAAGCGCGCGCAGATCGACCCGGCGCGCGTGCGCAGCGGCAGCATTACCCTCAACCACGACGGCGGCCGCTGGCTGTCGCTGGGCCTGCCCGGTGACTTGCCCGCGGCTGTGCGCGAGGTGAACGGCCAATGGCAGCGCCAGCCGTAGCGGCCACCTCCTTCTCGCAGCTCTTGTGCGCACTGGTGCTCGCTACCGGCCTGTGCGCCTGCGCCGTCCATGCCCAGGAGATTCCGCCACCTGCCTACCAGCTCGCCGCCCAGCAGGCGGGCATCCCCTCGACCGTGCTCTACGCCGTGGCCTTGCAGGAGAGCGGCGTTCGACGCAACGGGCGCATCGTGCCGTGGCCGTGGTCCCTCAATGTCGCCGGCCAGTCGCGCCGCTTCGCCACGCGCGCCGACGCCTGCTCGGGCTTGCAACAGGCAATGCGTACCACGCCCCACACGCGCATCGATGCAGGCCTGGTCCAGATCAACCTCGGCTACCACAAGCATCGCTTCACCAGCGCGTGCGACCTGCTGGACCCGTATCGAAACCTCGCCATCGCCGCTGAAATCCTGAACGAGCAGCACACGTCCGGCGAAGACTGGCTGCTCGCGATCGGCCGCTACCACCGTCCTGCGGGCGGCGAGCCCGCCGCCCGCTACCGGCGCAGCGTGTCGCGCCATCTCGCGCGTGTGCAGGGCGCACATCCAAACGCCGCGGTGCTCGCCGCGCGCCAGGAGACTTCCCCATGACAAAATCCCATCTGGCCCTGCGGGGCCTGCTTGTGCTGCTGGCAGGTCTGCCGCTGGCATCGCGTGCCGGCGATCCGCTGATCGTGGTCGAAGATCGCGGTGGCACGTCGGCGCTGCCGTACTACGAGGCCCTCAACCTCCAGGCGCGCGCCGATGTCCCGGGCCGGCCGCCCATTCCGACGCCACAGGTTCCCGCCACACCCGCGGACGAGGCAGCGATGCTGCCGGTGCGTAGCGCCAAGCTCACGCCCGGCACCGTCGCGCGGCGCGTGATCGAAGCGCCCGGCCTGCGGCCGTTCGTGGTCATCGGCGACGACGACGCCTCCCGGGCCTGGCTGCAGCGCCGCGGCGTCGCTTTGCGCGAACGCGGCGCGGTCGGCCTCGTGGTCAATGTCGAGACCGCGCAGGGCCTGGCACGGTTGCGTGCCCTGGTGCCGGGCGTGCCGCTCGCGCCCGTAGCCGGAGACGACCTGGCCGATCGCCTGGGGCTGCGGCACTACCCGGCGCTGATCACGGCCACCGGCATCGAGCAATGAAGCCATGTCGGGGAAACAGCCGGTCGAGGTTCTGCTACGCCCAGCGGTGGAGCTATACACCGTCGCGGCGTGTGCAGGCGCCGCGTTTCTGTGCCTGGTGGCCCCATGGTCGCTCGCGCTGAGCCCGTCGATGGGCGTCGGCAGCGCGCTGGCTTTCGGCGCTTACGGCGCGATCCGCTATCGCGATGCCCGCGTGATCCTGCGCTACCGACGCAACATCCGCCGCCTGTCGCGCTACGTGATGACGAGCAAGGACGTGCCCGTCAGCCAGCAGCGGCTTTTCATCGGGCGCGGGTTCCTGTGGGAACAAAAACACACCCATAGGCTGATGCAGACGTACCGGCCGGAGTTCCGCCGATACGTCGAGCCGACGCCTGCCTACCGGCTGGCACGGCGACTGGAGGAGCGGCTGGAGTTCGCGCCGTTCCCGCTATCCCGGCTGTCCGCGCTCACGGGCTGGGATGCTCCTTTCAACCCGGTGCGTCCGCTGCCGCCTGTGGGCGGCCTGCCACGCCTGCACGGCATCGAACCGGACGAGGTGGACGTCAGCCTTCCGCTCGGCGAGCGTGTCGGGCACTCGCTGGTGCTGGGCACCACGCGCGTGGGCAAGACGCGACTGGCCGAGTTGTTCGTGACCCAGGACATCCGCCGCAAGAGCGCTGCCGGCGAGCACGAAGTCGTGATCGTCATCGACCCCAAAGGGGATGCGGACCTCTTGAAGCGCATGTATGTCGAGGCCAAGCGCGCCGGCCGTGAAGGCGAGTTTTACATCTTCCACTTGGGCTGGCCGGAGATCAGCGCCCGCTACAACGCGGTGGGCCGATTCGGTCGCATCTCGGAAGTCGCCACCCGTATCGCAGGGCAACTCTCCGGTGAAGGCAATAGCGCGGCCTTCAGGGAGTTCGCGTGGCGCTTCGTCAACATCATTGCTCGTGCCCTGGTGGAACTGGGACAGCGCCCGGACTACATGCTGATCCAGCGGCACGTCATCAACATCGACGCGCTGTTTATCGAGTACGCCCAGCACTACTTCGCCAAGACCGAGCCCAAGGCCTGGGAGGTGATCGTCCAGATCGAGGCCAAGCTCAACGAGAAGAACATCCCGCGCAACATGATCGGGCGAGAGAAGCGCGTGGTTGCGCTGGAGCAGTATCTCTCCCAGGCGCGCAACTACGACCCGGTGCTCGACGGACTGCGCTCGGCAGTTCGGTACGACAAGACCTACTTCGACAAGATCGTCGCGTCATTGCTGCCGTTGTTGGAAAAGCTAACCAGCGGCAAGATCGCGCAGCTCCTGGCACCGAACTATTCCGACCTGGCCGACCCGCGCCCGATCTTCGATTGGATGCAAGTCATCAGGAAGCGCGCCATCGTCTATGTGGGACTGGACGCGCTGTCCGACGCCGAGGTTGCCGCAGCGGTCGGCAACTCCATGTTCTCCGACCTGGTTTCGGTCGCGGGCCATATCTACAAGCACGGAATCGACGATGGCCTGCCAGACGCCTCGGCTGGCGCGCGCGTACCGATCAACGTCCATGCGGATGAATTCAATGAACTCATGGGTGACGAATTCGTGCCGCTTATCAACAAAGGCGGCGGCGCCGGGCTGCAAGTCACCGCGTACACGCAGACCCTCTCGGACATCGAGGCCCGCATCGGCAATCGCGCGAAAGCTGGCCAGGTGATCGGCAACTTCAACAACCTGTTCATGCTGCGCGTGCGCGAGACTGCCACTGCCGAACTGCTGACGCGGCAGTTGCCGAAGGTCGAGGTCTATACCACTACCATCGTCTCCGGGGCAACCGACAGTTCGGACATCCGCGGCGCGACGGATTTCACGTCGAACACCCAGGACCGCATCAGCATGTCCAGCGTGCCGATGATCGAGCCATCGCACGTAGTCGGCCTGCCAAAAGGCCAATGCTTCGCGCTGCTGCAGGGCGGCCAGCTTTGGAAGGTTCGCATGCCGCTGCCGCTACCAGACCCGGATGAAGTGATGCCGACGGACCTGCAACAACTGGCAGGGTACATGCGCCAGAGCTACAGCGAGGCTACGCAGTGGTGGGAGTTCACCAGTTCCCCGGCCTTGCAGGATGCGGCCTTGCCCGATGACCTGCTGGATGATGCTGCTCCAGCCGAGCCTGCTGCGGTGGCCACCGACACCGACCACAGTGGCGACGAGGCCGCGCCGTGAAGGACGCCGCCTCGACCGCGCAGCGGGAGCAGAATCAGCGCCAGGGCCTGATCGTCGGCACCATCACCTTGCCGTTTCGCTTGCTTGGAGTGCTGATCGGCTCGCTGCTGTTCTCGATCGTGGTGGAGTGCGTCGGCATGCACCTGTTCTGGAAGGACCAGGGCTGGCGCCATTCCCAGCAGATGTTGCAGTACGAGCTTGGGCATCTGTCCAACCACTTCACGCGCAGCGTGGTCGTGCAGGAGCCGGGGCGCACGGCGCACGAGTTGGTGGATACAGGCTACGAATGGGTGTTTGTTCGCTCCGGGCTGCTGGCGCGCATGAGCCAGACCGCCGAGCGCGTCCGCGCGCCCAGCCACGAGCAGGCGCGCAACTTCCGCTACTACATCAGCCAAGCCTATGTCTGGGCCGAGAGCTACCTGATCGCCGCGGCCTTCACGACGCTGACCTTCCTAGTGCGCCTGCTGGTCCTGGTGCTCACGCTGCCACTGATCTTCACGGCTGCTTTCGTCGGTCTGATTGACGGTCTGGTGCGACGTGACGTGCGCAGGTTCGGCGCGGGCCGCGAATCCGGGTTCATCTACCACCGCGCGAAAGCCAGCCTTATGCCCCTGGCCGTGCTGCCGTGGATCACGTACCTGGCACTGCCGATCTCGGTGCATCCATTGCTGATCCTGTTGCCGAGCGCCGCCTTGCTGGGACTGGCCGTGAGCCTGACTGCGGGCAGCTTCAAGAAGTACCTCTAGCCGATCAATCCGGTCATCCGCAGGTTCCTATTGTTTGCGGCCTGAAACAGCCCTGATCTCCACGATCTAGCCATTGCTGATCACACAGGAATGGCGCGATGTTGGCTCCGATCTGGCTGCGCGCCGCGCATCGCGGCGTGCCCACTTTTCTCGTGACGGCCCTTGTGTTGGGCCAGTCCTCGATGGCCTTGGCCGAGTCCCCAGCGCAGCGTCAGGAGCTGGTCGCAGCGCTGCGCCAACTCGACGCGCTGGAGCGCACGGTCGCCGACAGCGCCGCGCATGCCCCCATCCAGCCGGGCGAGCGCTACCACTTCGACTACCCGAGGCTGCTGGCTGACCTGGCGCGCGTGCGCGCCGGCATCCAGGCCCATCTCACACCGTCGCGCGCCCAGCCGCGCGACCCGTCCGAATTGGCCGGCGACTACCGCACGGAGCGGGTCGTCCCGCCATCACCGCCGACGACCGCGGAGGGCAAGCCATGAACGGCGCCCAGGTCTCGGCATTTCAAGCCAACAGCGGCATCGCACCTTCAGCGATGGCGACCGTCCTGGTCGGCGTCGTGTTCGCGGTCCTGCTCGTCTGGGGCGTCTGGGCCATGCGAACGGCCTACGTGGGGTGGTCCGAGAGCCGCCTCAACCAGCGCCAGTTCCTCGGCGTCTGCATCCGATTCGTCGCGATGTACCTCGTCCTGACTTTCTTCCTCCTCTCCTGACCTGAAAGGCATGACCATGCAAAACCGCATCCTCAATTCCCGTCTTGCCCAGCGCGCCGCCGTGGCCCTGGGCGCCGCTGCGCTGCCCGTGCTGTCGTTCGCGCAGGGTCTGCCGCAATTGGAGAACCCGACCCGCGGCACGGGCAACGGCATCATGGAAACGATCCGCAACTACGGCTACGACATCATCATGCTCGTAGCCCTGCTGGTGGTGGCGTCGATGTTCATCGGCGTGTGCTACCACGCTTACGGGACCTACGCGGAAATCCACACAGGCCGCAAGACGTGGGGCCAGTTCGGCCTCACGGTCGCCATCGGCGCCGTCCTGCTCGTGATCGGCATCTGGCTGCTCACCGAAGCCACCGGCATCCTGTAAGGCGAGGCCGGTATGTCTGAGCAGCAGCACGTCCGTGCGGACGGGACCGTGACGTTCCTTCCGCACCGGCTCAACCGCCACCCCGTTGTCGTGCGCGGCCTCACCGCCGACGAGCTGTGGATCTGCTGCGGCTTGTCCGGCGCCGCCGGCCTGCTGGTCGGCGCGCCGCTGTCGTGGGTGTTCCGCACGATCGCGCTAGCTCCCACGTTCGTCGTCCTGGGCGTGGCCTTGGGCGTGTTCATCGGCGGCGGCATTCTTCGCCGCCTCAAACGCGGGCGTCCCGACACCTGGCTGTATCGGCAACTGCAATGGCGCATTGCGACACGTCATCCACTGATGGCGGGTTGGGTGGGCGGCCATGTGCTGATCTCGCGTTCCGGCTTCTGGACCACCCGAAGGAGCGCGCGATGAGCCGCTTCAAGAACGAGATCACCCACCTGCAGGCGCACATCAAGACGCTTCGCCTGGGGGCTGGCGCCCTGGTCATCGTCGCCCTGGTCATGGGCGGCGGCTGGTGGAGCGCTCCGCGCGATCTGACCATCCACGTTCCGCCTGACCTGCGCTCCGGCAGTACCAGGAAGTGGTGGGAAGTGCCGCCCGAATCGGTCTATGCGTTCACGTTCTACGTGTTCCAGACGCTCAACCGCTGGCCGACGAATGGCGAAGAGGACTACGCGCGCAACCTCCACACGCTCTCGCCGTATCTCACCCCGTCCTGCCAGGCCTTCCTTCGCGCGGACTACGACTACCGCCGCAGCACGGGCGAGCTGCGCCAGCGCGTGCGCGGGATTTATGAAATCCCCGGCCGCGGCTACGGCGACGACCCTACGGCGCGCGTGCGCGTGGTCTCCGACCGCGACTGGGTGGTGACGCTGGACATCACCGCCGACGAGTACTACGGCGCCGAGCAAGTCAAGCGCGCTCTGGTGCGCTATCCAGTGAAGGTCACGCGGGTGGACGTCGATCCTGCCCGCAACCCGTTCGGCCTGGCGCTCGACTGCTATGAGGGCGCGCCCCAGCGCATCAGCACGCCGGAGCCAACGCGCCCGGCGTCTGGCGGCCTGTCTCCGCAAGCGCCCCAAGGAGAAACCCCATGAAGCATCCTGTACTCACGCTGCTGGGGCTGTTGGCCGTGGCCGCCGCTCCTGCTGTCCAGGCAGTGGAGATCCTGCGCTGGGAACGTATGCCGTTGGCGGTGCCGCTGAAGGTCGGCCACGAGCGCATCGTGTTCATCGACCGCAACGTCCGCGTGGGCGTACCTGCGGGCGTCGGCGAGCGCCTACGGGTGCAGAGCGCGGGCGGCGCGGTGTACCTGCGCGCCAGCGAGCCGATCGAGCCCACGCGGCTGCAATTGCAGGACGCCGACACGGGCGCGCTGATCCTGCTGGACATTGCGGCGGAGCCAGCCAAGGACGGCGAAGCCGAGCTGGAACCAGTGCGCATCGTCGAGGGCAACAGCACCCCGGCGCGCTATGGCGATCAGCCCGGCGATGACAACGAAGCTCCGGCGCGCGCCCAGGACCAGGCCGGCGCGCGAGCGGCGCGACGCGAGACCCCGGTGTCGGTTGTCCTGACGCGCTTTGCCGCACAGAACCTCTACGCGCCGCTACGCACCGTGGAGCCGCTGCCGAGCGTCATGCGGGTGAACCTGCGCCGTGACCTCGACCTCGGCACGCTGATGCCGACGCTGCCCGTGCGCGCGGTCGCGCTCGCGTCATGGCGTCTGGAAGACCAGTGGGTGACCGCCGTGCGCCTGACCAACAGCAGCAGCGGCTGGATCACCCTGGACCCGCGCGTGCTGCAAGGCGATTTCCTCACCGCCACCTTCCAACACGAGGCGCTTGGCCCGCGCGGGACGCCCGAGGACACGACCGTTCTGTACCTGGTGACGCGCGGGCGTGGCCTTGCGCAATCGCTGCTACCAGCGGTCAACCGCTTCGACCCGGCCGTGCATCTCCCGCAACCGGAAGCCGGTTCCCAGGATGGCACCGACCGCAAGGAGGTCCGCCATGCGCAGTAATGGACTCCTGAAGTGGCTGATGATCCCGGTTGCCGTGCTGGTGCTGTTCGTCGCCATCCGGCTGTTCTCGGGAGGCAGCACTTCGGCACCACCGACCGCGGATGCCGGCGCCAAGCTCACGCCAGCGGAAATGAAGGCGCTGGGCATCGAGGGCGATACCCCGCGCGACACCGTGGCGACGCTCGTTGCCCAAGTGAAGCAGTTGCGCACCGAGCTTCAGACCGCGCTCTCGGACAACAAATCCCAGCGCGAAGAAAACCAGCGACTGCGCCAGCGCGAGAACTCCATTGACCAGCGCATCAATTCGGCCCTCGACTCCGAGCGCACCAACCTGCGTCGCGACCAAGAGCAGGCAGCCAGCGCGCGTCAGCAGACCGAAGGGCTGCTGGCCGACCTGCAACGGCGCCTGGACAGTATCGGCGGACGTGGCGGCGGCCATGCCGACCTGCCGGTGGGTCTGGGGCTGCGTGACGGCGACGAGGCCGGCATGGAAGGCGGCGTGCGCTGGGTCGAACCCGACGATGCGAGGAAAGCCGAGGGGCGCAACAGCAGTCGTGGCACGGGTAGCGGCATGAGCTTCCCGACGAGCTTCGGCCCCGCGCAGAGCACGTTGGAAACCACGGCGGAAACCGTGGCGAACGCGGGCGCACGCGCCGCAGGCGTGAAGAGCGCCAAGGCGGTCTATACCGTACCGACCAATTCGACGCTGATGGGGTCGGTGGCGATGACGGCGCTGATCGGCCGCGTGCCGATCGACGGAACCGTCAACGATCCGTACCCCTTCAAGGTGTTGGTCGGATCGGACAACCTGACCGCCAATGGCATCGACATTCCCGACGTGGCCGGTGCCGTGTTCAGCGGCACCGCATCGGGCGACTGGACGCTCTCGTGCGTGCGCGGCCAGGTACGCAGCATCACCTTCGTCTTCCACGACGGCACGATCCGCACCATCCCCGAAGACCGCGACGGCAACCAGCAAAACAACCAGCAGCAGAACTCTCAAAGTGGAGGCCTGGGCTGGATCAGCGACCCATACGGCATTCCCTGCGTCAGCGGGGAGCGGCGCAGCAACGCCCAGCAGTACCTTGGCTCGCAAGCCCTGATTACCGCCGCCGGTGCCGGCGTCGCCTCGCTGATCGACAGCGACAGCGGCCAGATGTCCTACGTCGGCGCCGACGGCTCCATCGGCAGCGTCGGTATCTCGGGCAATGAAGCCGTGGGCCGCATCCTGGCCGGTGGCGTGCGCGACATGGCCGACTGGGTGAACAAGCTGTACGGCCAGGCGTTCGCCGCTGTCTATGTCCAGCCCGGCGCGAAGGTCGCCGTCCACCTCGAAAAGCCGCTCGCCATCGACTTCGATCCCGAAGGCCGCAAGGTCGATCACCGCGCAGGAGAAAGCCATGCTCTCGAACTTGAATAAGGCCCTGGCGCTGGCCCTCGCCGTCGCGGTGCTCGGCGGCTGTGCCACCAGCAAGGAAAAGCTGCTCCCCCACGGCGACAGCACGATGATGGACATCTGGCAGCAGAACGCCGGTGACGGGGGTGGTGGCGCCGGCCAGGTGGCGCGCAGGCAATTGCTCGATGCACGCCAGAGCCTGCGCCGGACGCTGACCGAGGCCGACGTGGAGGCCGCGCCCACCGAGCAGATGCGCTACACGCGCACGGCGCGCAACGAGGTCTATCGCCAGTTCCACCGCCTGCCGAACCCCGATCTTGTCATGTATGTGTACCCGCACCTGGCGGGCACCGATCCCGTGCCGGTTCCGGGCTACACGACGGTCTTTCCCCTGTACCAGCGTGTGCAGTACGCCATGCCGGGCGAGCGCGTGGAGGACTACTGATGCGCTGGAAACTCCCCTGGCCGAAGCTGGCTGCATCCGATGGTGGCAATGACGAGCAGCCGGACGGCTGGCAGCGCCACGTCGAGGCGTTGCGCCAGGCCGGCATTGCCGAACCCGGAGCGACGGTCCAGGGCCGCAGGCCGGCGACCGTGGCGGACGAGCAGGCGATGTACGACGTTGCGCAGTCATTCGCGGAGCTGCTGCCGTGGGTGGAGTTCCTGCCGCCGTCGAAGTCCATGCTGCTGGAGGACGGGCAATCGGTCGCGGCCTTCTACGAACTGGTCCCGCTAGGCACCGAAGGTCGGGAACCGGGCTGGCTCGCTCATGCCCGCGATGCGCTCGAAAACGCGCTCCAGGACTCGTTCGATGAGCTGGATGAGAACCCGTGGGTGCTCCAGCTCTATGCACAGGACGAGCCCAGCTTCGACCAGTACATGCAGACGCTACGCGACTACGTGCAGCCGCGCGCCCGCAGCACGGCCTTCACCGAGTTCTACCTCCGCTTCTTTGGCCACCACCTGCGCGCGGTGGCCAAGCCCGGCGGACTGTTCGAGGATACGGTGGTCACGCGGTTGCGCTGGCGCGGCCAGACGCGGCGCGTGCGCATGGTGGTCTATCGCCGGGCCGCCGGGCAGGCGAACCGCCGCGGCCAGACACCCGAGCAAATGCTGAACATCGTCTGCGATCGCCTCTGCGGCGGCTTGGCGAACGCCGGCATCCAGGCCCGGCGCATGGTCGCGGCCGATGTTCACGACTGGCTGCTGCGTTGGTTCAACCCACGCCCCACGATGCTCGGGCCCGGCGCTGAGGAGCGAGAGCGCTTCTATGCGCTGGCCCGCTATCCCGACGAGGTGGAGGAAGGTGAGATTGAGCTGGCGAGTGGTCGGGACTTCAGTCAACGGCTGTTCTTCGGTCAGCCTCGCTCCGATGCCGAGCACGGCACCTGGTACTTTGACGGTATGCCGCATCGCGTACTGGTCACCGACCGGCTACGCATGCCGCCCGGTACGGGGCACCTGACCGGCGAAACCCGCAAGGGGGACGCTATCAACACGCTTTTCGATCAGATGCCCGAAGACACCACGATGTGTCTGACCATGGTGGCGACGCCCCAGGACATCCTCGAATCGCACCTGAATCACCTGGCGAAGAAGGCTGTCGGCGAAACACTGGCATCGGAACAAACGCTCAAGGATGTGCAGGAGGCACGCTCGCTCATCGGCAGCGCGCACAAGCTCTACCGCGGCACGCTGGCCTTCTATCTGCGCGGACGCGATGAAGCCGAACTTGACAGGCGCGGTCTGGACCTCGCCAACGTGATGCTCAACGCGGGGTTGCAGCCTGTGCGCGAGGACGATGAAGTCGCGCCGCTCAACAGCTACCTGCGCTGGCTACCGTGCTGCTACAACCCTGCGCAAGATCGACGGAACTGGTTCACCCAACTGATGTTCGCCCAGCATGTGGCGAATCTCTCGCCGGCGTGGGGTCGCAGCCAGGGTACGGGTCATCCGGGCAACACGTTCTTCAACCGCGGCGGCGGGCCGATCACGTTTGATCCACTGAACCGCTTGGACAGGCAGATGAACGCCCATCTGTTCCTGTTCGGCCCCACCGGCTCGGGCAAGAGCGCAACGCTCAACAACCTCTTGAACCAGGTCACGGCCATCTACCGGCCGCGGCTGTTCATCGTGGAAGCCGGCAACAGCTTTGGCTTGTTCAGCGACTTCGCAAAGCGCCTGGGTCTGACCGTGAACCGGGTCAAGCTGGCTCCTGGCTCGGGCATCAGCCTGGCGCCGTTCGCCGACGCTCGCCGGCTGATCGAAACGCCCAGCAACGTGCAGACGCTTGATGCCGATGCACTGGATGAAGAATTGCCAGCCGATTCCTCGGTCATGGAGGAGGACGAGCAGCGCGACGTGCTGGGTGAACTGGAGATCACGGCACGGCTGATGATCACAGGCGGCGAGGACAAGGAAGAAGCCCGGATGACGCGGGCCGATCGCTCGCTGATCCGCCAGTGCATCCTCGATGCCGCCGAGCACTGCGTGGCCGAGAAACGCACGGTGCTCACGCGCGACGTGCGCAACGCGCTGCGCACGCGCGGCCAGGACCCGACGCTGCCCGAGATGCGGCGCGTGCGGCTGCTGGAGATGGCGGACGCGATGGACATGTTCTGCCAAGGCACGGACGGCGAGATGTTCGATCGCGATGGCACGCCGTGGCCCGAGGCCGACATCACGCTGGTGGATCTCGCGACCTATGCCCGGGAGGGCTACAACGCGCAGCTCTCCATCGCCTACATCAGCCTGATCAGCACGGTGAACAACATCGCCGAGCGCGACCAGTACCTGGGCCGTCCGATCATCAATGTGACCGACGAAGGCCACATCATCACGAAGAACCCGCTGCTTGCGCCCTACGTTGTAAAAATTACAAAAATGTGGCGCAAGCTAGGGGCCTGGTTCTGGCTGGCTACACAAAATATCGACGATCTGCCGCGTGCCGCGGAGCCCATGCTCAACATGATTGAGTGGTGGATCTGCCTGTCGATGCCGCCCGATGAGGTCGAGAAGATTGCACGCTTCCGCGAACTCTCGCCCGCGCAGAAAGCGCTGATGCTCTCGGCGCGCAAAGAAGCGGGCAAGTTCACCGAGGGCGTCATCCTTTCCAAGAGCATGGAAGTGCTGTTCCGCGCCGTGCCGCCCAGCCTGTACTTGGCGTTGGCGCAGACCGAACCCGAAGAGAAGGCCGAGCGCTACCAGCTCATGCAGCACTACGGCTGCACCGAACTGGAAGCGGCCTTCAAGGTGGCCGAGAAGATCGACCAGGCGCGCGGCATCGAGTCGCCGGCCTTGGAACTGTCGTAAGACGGAGAACGCCATGGAACAGAAACGTCCTTCCATTCCGATGCAGGTCCAGGCGTTCCGCCGCCGCAACGGGCGGCCCCGCTGGCCCTGGGCATTGGCTGCTGTGCTGGTCGCGCTGCTGCTGATCTGGCTTGTGTCAAGGTCGCCCGGCGAATCCCCGCCGCAGCCGCCCACGCCGGTCAGCATGGCACCGGTGGCCGGGCCGCCCTGGCTAATGGGCAACCCCAAAGGCCGTTTCACGCTGACGCTCTATGCCGACCTGGAGTGCCCGTTCTGCCGGGAGTATTTCCCGCAGCTCAAGCGGTGGATCGGCAACAACACCGACGTGGCGCTGCAATGGCACCACCAGCCGCTGGCCGAGCACGAGCCGGCCGCGTCAGCCGAGGCACGCCTAGTGGAATGCGCTGCCGAAGCAGGTGGGCATGTCGCGTTCTGGCAGGCGATCGAATGGGTCTATGCCCACACGCGCAGCGGCGGCCAGGGCTTGCCCGATGGCTTGCGGTACCCCGAATCGACGCCAGCCAGCGAGCAGTGCATGGCAAGCGAAAGGCCCAGTGCGGCTATCCGCGCCCAGGCTGCGGAAGCCACCAAGAGCGGCGTAACCGCCACGCCGTCGCTGCGCCTGCTCGATCGCCAAACGGGCCAGGCCATCCTGCTGCAGGGGCCGATCGAGGGCGATGCCTTGCTGTCAGCCATGGACATGCTGGCGGCTGAGGGTCCGACCAGCACACCCACATCCGAAATGCCTGCCGACGTCGTCGGCGACATGCCCAGGTAGCCCCGGTCTTCAAGGCTACGGCGCAGTCCTCTGCGCTGACCGCGACTCGTTCGCCTTGCATCCTGGCCGCGAACGGTCACCGCAATCGCGGTGATGGATGCATCTTTTCATTCTCATCCCCAGGAGGGCTTGCCCTCGGGGGCGCGCGCCCTCCGATCTCACCGTCTGGAGGTTCGCCATGTCTTTCGCCATCAATGACTCCTGTGTGGAGTCGCTTTCCGCCGTAGCTGCCCAGCACGAAGACTGGATCATCCAGCAGGCCATCGTGCTGCTGGAAAAACGGATCTTCAAAGCTGGACCATGCCTCAGCCAGCCGGCCGCCGTGCGGGACTATCTGCGCGTGAAACTGGTCGCTGAACCCAACGAGATATTCGCCGCTGTGTTCCTGGATAGCATGCACCAGGTGCTGGCCTACGAGCCATTGTTCAGGGGCACGATCAACTCGACTTCTGTTTATCCACGTGTCGTCGTACAGCGTGTGCTGGAGTTGAACGCCGCCGCGGTGATCTTCGCGCACCAGCACCCCTCGGGCATCTCCGAGCCGTCGAGCGCGGATCGTGTGCTGACCCAGCAACTGCAGGCCGCGCTGGCGCTCATCGATGTACGGGTACTGGATCACATCATCGTAGGCCAAGGTTCCCCGTTCTCCTTTGCGGAGTCAGGCCTGCTGTAACGGTCGCATTGCTTCATTGATCCTCGCGGAGGCTTCGGCCTCCGTTTTTTTATGGCCCGGGACAAGCAGGTATGCGGGCAGCCCGCGATGCGCATTGTTTGTTGGGGTGGCATCGGGTTCGCGTTTGACTATGGCCCTGATCAACTTTCGGGGCACGCGACATGCCGGCATCCTTTTCCACGTTCGCGTCGGGCTGGCGAACCCTTGGTCTCGTCGTGGCGCTGCCGGCGTCCCTGGCCGTGTTCAGCCCCGTCACCTTCGCAGCCGACGTACTGGTCGTCACCGACAGCCACCACCCGGTCAAGACCATGGGCGGCGAGCGGCTGATCGAGCTGGACGAAGCCCGCCGGATTGAAGCGGAGCTTTCTGCGGAACTGCCCGCCGCCCCCGAACAGGCGGCGGCCACCGTCAAGCGTCGGCTGAACCAAGGCGGCGCCGACCTACAGCGCCGCATCGCTTCCGCATACCAGGGCGTCACCGACGCATGGAGCCTGGGCATCACCAGCATCCCGGCTGTCGTGGTGGATCAGCGCTACGTGGTCTATGGCGAGCCGGATGTGGCCCGCGCTGTCGCGCGCATCGAGCAGCGTCGGAGGACCCAGCCATGACGAGGCCATTCGACCTTATGCGCCGCATGCGGGCTGGCGTGGCTTCCTTGCTGCTGCTCAGCGCCACGGGTAGCTACGCCTTGAACACCACCGCCATCGTTGCCTCGGTGGCCTCGCCCGATTGCTTGGAGTACCGGGTGGTGGGTATCTGCTACTGGCTCTACTGCACCTGGGGAGGCTGCACGGTGCGCACCTCTGTCAAGGTGCGCCACTACATCCCCGATGCGGTCGTCTCCAGCTACAGCAACACGGGCGAGAACCCGTGGGTCGAAGTCCGGGCGATGAGTACGGCCAACCCGTCCGCCCAAGCGGGCGGCGATGGAACGACGAACGAGGATCACGAAAACAATCTCGCGAAATTCAAGAACGCCGACGTGATCGGCCATCCCGGCGTCGAGGTGTTCAACCAGTTTGTTTCGTCCTCGGGCTACTTCTGCGAGGGCGCGGGAACGGCATTCATGCCGTATCTGCTCAGCACCTTGGACACGCTTGCCTGGCGCTACAACGTGCCCGAGATGGCCTACCCGGAGGCATTGATTCCCGGCATGCGCGAGGTCGGCGCACGCACCACGATGAACCTTTGGGGCAACGTGTATCCCCGCGGCGGCTTCCTGCACCAGACCGACGACCACAAATCGGGAGCCGTGGTGGCCCAGCGTGCGGGCGATGTCGTCACGCGCCGCGGGCAGTTGCACGTGTACCAGCCGCTGCTTGCCAATGCCCGCGATGGCTACTGGCCCGCCAGCGCGCTGATGGAGGGTGATGCCTCGACTGGCAAGTGGCAGGAACTCACGCCCGTCCTGTCCTCGTCCTGCACGGTTTTCCCACGCACCGGCTTCCTGACTCAGGCCCAGCAAGGCGACTACGCCTGGGCGCTGTGGCGGCCGTATGCCTGCTGCGAACGCCGTGGACAGGTGTTCCTTGGCAGCGTTGATTTCCTTTGAGGTGCCGCGATGAAGCGTTCCGACTCTATGCAGTTCTCCCCACCGGCTCGTGGCAAGAGGATCTGTTTGGCGCTTACCGGCGCGTTGGTTCTGGCAAGCGGCGTGGCCTGGGGCCAACTGGGCTACCAGACCAGCGGCAACGTCATCGGCGATGACGTCATGTACTCCATCGGCGGCGGCAGCGCCGTTTCGATGGGCCGCGCAGCCGGCATGCGCTCGCTCGGCGTGGGTGTCGGCTGGAACAGCAATCTGATCTGCGGCGACATGAGCATCCAGACCACGTTGAAGAATCAACTCAACGGTGTCACCAATGGCTTTCAGCAGATCATGTCCTCGGTGATCCAGAGTGCTACGAGTGCTGTGGCGTCCCTGCCGGCGTTGATCATCCAGCGTGCAGATCCAGGCCTCTACAACCTGCTCACCAACGGCGTTCTGCAAGCGCGGCTGGATTTCGACCGCTCGAAGCTGACGTGCCGCGCCATGGCCGAAAAGATGGCCGAAACGGCTGGCGGCCAACTCGGCTGGAGCCAGATGGCAGAGGGGTTGGCGCTGCGTGACGCTGTTTCGAGCACGGATGCCGTCTCGGCCATCGAGCAGGCCGAGACGCGCCGTGGCAACGATGGCGTGCCCTGGGTCGGGGGAAGCAATGCCGGCGGCTCCGGTCAGCCCGCGATCAAGGTGGTCGGTGACGTCACCCGCGCGGGCTACAACCTGGTCAATGGCCGCGGGGTGACCGACACGTCGGCAATCGCTCCGGCCAGTTGCACGAGCCTGTCGTGCCAAACCTGGACCACGCCGCAGGCGGCCATCGAGTGGGCAACACGGGTGCTCGGCGAGAAGGAGCAGCGCACCTGCGACGCCTGCACCAAGACGGAGACGGTGCCCGGCGTCGGGCTGACGCCCCTGATCCAGGAGGAGTACGACGCCAAGCTGCAGGCGCTCCAGGACCTGGTCTCCAAGGCGAAGAACACGACGCCCGAAAACCTGCGGGAGGCCGGCAGCGCGTCGCTGCCCATCACGCGCGGCGTGGTCGAGGCACTGCGCGACGAACCGGACCAGCACCTGCTGTCGCAGCGCCTGGCGTCCGAGGTTGCGCTGGCGTCGGTGCTGGAGAAGGCGCTACTGCTGCAACGCACGCTGCTGACCGGCAAGAAGGAGCCCAACGTGGCGGCCAACCAGCTCGCCGTGGAGGCGGTGAACCACGAGAGCGACACGCTCGATCGCGAGATTCGCAACCTCAAGACCGAGCTGGAGCTGCGCCGGGAGCTGGCGAACAACTCGCCCATGGCGATCATCCAGCGCCACGGCACGCGCGCGGCGGGCTCGCGTGGCATCTACGAAGGCGATCCGGTGCCTGACCGCCTCGATCAGTTGCAGAAGGGCAATCCGGGAGGCCGGCCATGAGCCTGATGCGTGCGGCCTGGCTGCGCCCGCGCTGGCTGTTCAACCGGCGCGCAGCGAAGGCGCTGCTGTGGACGATGGTACTCGCGGCCGTCGCCGTGGGTGCCAACATCGTTGGCATCTACCTCGTCGGAAGTGTCGCGGGCTGGGAGCGTTGGCTGGCGGCAGCAGCGGGCTACTTCCTGGTCTGGCGGCTGTGCCTGTATGGCGCGACGGCCTACGGCTGGGTCTGGATGCGTCGCCGGCTGCTTGCGCGTGAGGACGACGCGCAAGCGCGGCGCCGCCTGGTACGCAGCGAGATCGCCGGCGTCGTTGCCATCGTGGCGCTTGAAGCCAGCCTGTTGATGCAGGGCTGAGGGGAGGTCCGAGCCATGACGCTTTTCACAACCGACTACCTGGAGTACTACCTGACCTTGGTGTCCTGGATCGTCAACAACGGCATCTGGGCGGTACTGGTATCCAGCGGGGTATTCGCACTGCCCTTCGTGGCGATCATCGTGCAGGAATGGCTTAAGGCCCGTGCGGAAGGTGCCGACGAAGGCAACAAGGGCGTGCTCTCGGCCGCACGCATCGAGAACCGGGTGTTCGTCGCCATCGTGGTGGTGATGTTCGCCGGCATCCCCTTCATCGACGTGGACCTCAACACAATTCAGTACGACAGCTCGCGCTCGGCCCAGTGCCAGGTCAACGTGCCGCAGCCCACGGATACCGGCTGGTCCCAGTCCTTCAGCACCATCAACAACCAGAGTGCCAAGGTGCCGGTCTGGTGGGCCTTCATGCACGCGCTCTCGCGCGCCGTCACCAGCGCCTCGGTGGCGGCAATCCCGTGCGGGACAGACCTGCGACAGATGCGCATGGAGATCGACGCTACCCGCATCAATGACCCGGTTCTGGCTCAGGAAGTGGCCGATTTCACACACGACTGCTACGGACCTGCACGCGCTAAATTGTTCATGGCGCGGCCGGAGCTGGACGACGCTCAAATGAACGACGTGACCTGGATCGGTTCGAGGTTTTTCACGGATACCGGCGGCTACTACGACAGCTACCGTTCCAGCACGGCGCGCGAGTCATGGCCCTATGACGACACCCGCGACGCAGGGCTTGCGCAGGTGGCCAGTGGCGGCGGCTACCCGACCTGCAGGCAGTGGTGGGCCGATGGCAGCAACGGCCTGCGGGCACGGCTGCTGGGCCAGGTGGACCCCAGCCTGTTGAATCGCTTGGCGGGCTGGGCCGGGTTCCTGAGCCGTACCGAGGTGGACGATTCGGTGGTCCGTACCATCGCGTCACCGCGACAGCAGAAGCTCAACCAGGGTTCGGTCTATACCGACTACGGCGGCCAGATCGACAAGACCCTGCCGAACATCGTGACGCGGGCCACGGGGGATGTAGGAATGGCGGTCGGGGCACTTGCCGCATTTCCCGCCATGGACGTGGTGCGCCAGGCGCTGCCCATGGTGCTTGCCTTGCTCAAGATGGCACTGGTCATCTGCATCCCGCTCGTACTGGTCGTCGGAACCTATGACCTGAAGACGGTCGTCACCGTCAGCGTCGTGCAATTCGCGCTGTTCTTCACCGATTTCTGGTTCCAACTCGCACGCTGGATCGACAGCACCATCCTCGATGCGCTCTATGGGTGGGGCTTCGGCTGGAACCGGCCACACACTAACTTCGATCCGCTGGTGGGGTTGAACAATGCCTTTGGCGACCTGCTCCTGATGTTCGTCATGGGCACGATGTTCCTGGTCTTGCCGGGCTTTTGGCTTGCGAGCCTTACCTGGGTTGGGATTCGGGCCGGGCACGTCATCCAGGGGCTTTCAGATGGCAGCAAGAGCGCCGGCCAAGCAGGCGGTAAGGGCGCTGGGGCCCTTACCGGAGGTAAGCTGAAGTAGGGGTCGTTTGCGGGAGGGGGCGGAATCCTACGCTAAGGCTTTGGCCAGCGATATTCTCCGGTGAGATTGATGTGTTCCCATCCGAGCGGCGAAACATGGGCCAAGAGATCGGGCGATAGCAGCTTTCCATCGCGTTTCTGGTTTGCAACGACCTCGCCGAGCTTCATGGTGTTCCAGAAGATGATGATGGCGGCGAGCAGATTCATGCCGGCGATGCGGTAATGCTGGCCTTCGGCGGAACGGTCGCGGATTTCACCGCGGCGGTGGAAGCTGATTGCCCGCTTCAGCGCATGATGAGCTTCGCCTTTGTTGAGCCCGATCTGGGCACGCCGTTGGAGTTCGGCATCCAGAATCCAGTCGATCATGAACAGGGTGCGCTCGACGCGACCGACTTCCCGCAGGGCTGTCGCGAGCTCGTTCTGCCGCGGATAGGAGGCGAGTTTCCGCAGAATCTGGCTTGGCGCGACGGTCCCGGCAGCAATGGTGGCGGCGATGCGCAGGATGTCGGGCCAATTGCGCTCGATCATGGCTTGGTTGACCTTTCCGCCGATCAACGCTCGCAGGTGCGCCGGGGCGGCCGACGGATTGAACGCGTAGAGCCGTTTGGATGGCAGGTCGCGGATGCGCGGAGCGAACCGGTAGCCGAGAATGGCACATGCGGCAAAGACGTGATCGGTGAAGCCGCCCGTGTCGGTGAACTGCTCGCGGATATGGCGTCCAGCATCGTTCATCAGCAGGCCATCGAGGATGTAAGGCGCTTCGCTTGCCGTTGCAGGAATCACCTGGGTTGCGAACGGCGCATATTGGTCGGAGACGTGGCTATAGGCTTTCAGGCCCGGGGTATTGCCATATTTCGCGTTGACCAGGTTCATGGCCTCACCTTGCTCTGTAGCGACGAAGAACTGTCCGTCGCTCGAAGCCGACGTGCCCATGCCCCAGAACCGGGCCATGGGTAACGCTGCCTGTGCCTCGACCACCATGGCCAGCGCCCGGTCATAGGCTTCGCCCTCGACATGCCACCGTCCAATGCGGATCAATTCCCAGAAGGTGTGGGTGTTTGTCGCATCCGCCATTTTGCGCAAGCCGAGGTTGATCCCTTCCGCCAAGATAACGTTCATTAGCCCGATCCGGTCAGCGCAGGGTGCTCCTGTGCGCAGATGGGTGAACGCTTCGGTGAAGCCGGTCGCCGCATCCACCTCCAGCAGGAGATCGGTGATGCGCGTGGGCGGGATCTGCTTGTAGAGATCGAGCACCAGATCTTCGGCGCCTGTCGGCGCGGCGGCTTCGAGTTTCTCGATATGCAGAACGCCGTTTTCAATCGACCCGCCCGGGATCGTGCCTGCGCGAGCGGCACGGCCAAGCTCGCGCAACCGCATGTCGAGGCGAGCTTGCCGGTCTGCCAGCCATTCCTCCGGCCGCAATGGCACAGCGAGACGACCGCCTTCCGCGATGGATTGTGCCGGAACGAGTGCGTGTTTCAGATCGCCATAGCGCCGGGACCTAGTAAGCCAGACATCTCCGGAGCGGAACGCATCGCGCAGATGGAACAGCACCGCGATCTCCCATAGGCGAGCGTCGCCAGCCCTCTGGGCCCGAAGGTGGCGATGCCATTTCGAGCTGGGCCGCAAGAAGCTGGTCATCGCGGCATCGTTCAAACCGGTACGAAGGGCCGTCACCGCTTCCAGAAGCGGCAGTGCAACGGGCGCAGCTCGCAGATCGAGCAGGCGCAACATGCGTGGAGCGTATCGGCGGAAGCGGTGATAACCGTCGAGCACATGATTGAGCGGATCGTCGGCCATGGTGGCGGTCAGCCTGGTTGCCATTGCAACAAGGGTTTTTAAGCCGTCCCACCCTGACCCACTCGCGATGACATCGCCCAGCGGCTGGCCATCATCCTGTGCATCGACCAGGGCGCCCCCGATCTCGGCGAAGGATTTCAGGGTGTCACGCACCACCCCCGCTTCGTCTGCGACCTTTGCATGGCAAATACGCTCCGAAGCACGGTAGAGACGGCCGACGATCCGGTCGTGGGTTTCGACCACTGCGTCGGCCAACATCGCCTGCCATTCCGAGACGCAAACAGCCAAGATCGCAAGCCGCCTGTCCTCCGGGAGATCGCGCATGCCGTCGGCATAATACCGTTCACCCTGCCTGCGCAGACGAGTCACCCGATGGGCAGGAACGCCGGCAAGCAGATCCTCGGGGAGATCGATGCGTTGCAGATATTCGGGCTCTGTTGCAAAGATTGGCGGCAGTCAGAGGTAGGCTGTCGCTCTGCGCCGATCAGGCGGCTGCTGCGAAATGGTGGTTGAGCATGCCCATGGCCTCCGTCAGCGCCGAGGGCCCAATGCCAAAAGCTCTCTCCACAAGGCGCACCTCGCCCCTGATGCCGGGCTGCAGGCACCAGGGGCGAGCCTGTCCTTTGCGCAGGGCTCGCATGACTTCGAATCCCTTGATCGTGGCATAGGCCGTGGGGATCGATTTGAAACCGCGCACCGGCTTGATCAGTATCTTGAGCTTTCCGTGATCGGCCTCGATCACGTTATTGAGATACTTCACCTGCCGGTGGGCCGTCTCCCGGTCCAGCTTTCCTTCGCGCTTCAATTCGGTGATCGCTGCACCATAGCTCGGCGCTTTGTCGGTATTGAGCGTGGCAGGCTTTTCCCAGTGCTTCAGGCCTCGCAGGGCCTTGCCCAGGAACCGCTTCGCTGCCTTGGCGCTGCGGGTCGGCGACAGGTAGAAATCGATCGTGTCGCCCCGCTTGTCGACTGCCCGGTACAGGTAGGTCCACTTGCCCCGCACCTTGACGTAGGTTTCATCCAGGCGCCAGCTCGGATCAAAGCCACGCCGCCAGAACCAGCGCAGCCGCTTCTCCATCTCCGGGGCGTAGCACTGGACCCAGCGATAGATCGTCGTATGGTCGACCGAAATGCCGCGTTCCGCCAGCATTTCCTCAAGGTCGCGATAGCTGATCGGATAGCGACAATACCAGCGCACCGCCCACAGGATCACATCACCCTGGAAATGGCGCCACTTGAAATCCGTCATCGTTCCGTCCGTCCAATCTCCGCCAAGCATGCTCAAGCTTCACGATTTTTGCAACAGAGCCCACACGAGTATTGAGCATAGTCGAGATTGGTGCAGATCACTTCTGATATTGAACTGTCAGGAGCTGGCTGCACAACAGCCATTACGCCCAATCAACTGGTGCAGTCGTCTTCTGAAAATGACATTTGGTATCTCTCATAAACGGATGTTTTTGAGAGAACTATCTTCGGCCTTCACACGCACGAAAGGCGGCGAAGCTCCGCCGTTAATCCGTCCGCCGGAGATCTCGCCCAGGCAGGCTGAAGGCCGAGCAAGCCTGACAGGCCCGAAAAGCCCGGCACGGGCGTCGGCGGCGATGACGGCGGCGGCATTATCCAGGGTTGATGATGGAAGTGGAGGATATCGACAACCTCTCGCGCAACCAAGACATCGCGGTCGGACTGCAAGTGATCTTGAAGCCACGGGCCCGTCCCACCCCGACATGGACCTCGATGCCCGAACGGACGTTAGATTTCGAGTTCTAGGCGTTCTGCGATGAAGGTTGGATCCCAGCCGGGATTGAAAGTGTCGACGTGGGTGAATCCGAGCCGCTCGTATAGGCCACGCAGGTTCGGGTGGCAGTCGAGCCGCAGCTTGGCGCACCCCTGCGTTCGCGCGGCATGGCGGCAAGCCTCGATCAGCGCGGAGCTGACACCCCGGCCCGCATGTGTCCGTCGCACCGCGAGCTTGTGCAGATATGCGGCCTCCCCCTTGAGGGCGTCGGGCCAGAACTCGGGATCCTCGGCCGACAAGGTGCAACAGCCGACGATGCCGTCGCTGCAACTCGCGACTAGGAGCTCGGATCTCAGGACGAAGGTCTCCGCGAATGTCCGGTCGATCCGCGCGACGTCCCAGGCGGGCGTTCCCTTGGCGGACATCCACGCCGCAGCGTCGTGCATCAGCCGCACAACCTCGTCGATATCACCCGAGCAGGCGACCCGAACGTTCGGAGGCTCCTCGCTGTCCATTCGCTCCCCTGGCGCGGTATGAACCGCCGCCTCATAGTGCAGTTTGATCCTGACGAGCCCAGCATGTCTGCGCCCACCTTCGCGGAACCTGACCAGGGTCCGCTAGCGGGCGGCCGGAAGGTGAATGCTAGGCATGATCTAACCCTCGGTCTCTGGCGTCGCGACTGCGAAATTTCGCGAGGGTTTCCGAGATGGTGATTGCGCTTCGCAGATCTCCAGGCGCGTGGGTGCGGACGTAGTCAGCGCCATTGCCGATCGCGTGAAGTTCCGCCGCAAGGCTCGCTGGACCCAGATCCTTTACAGGAAGGCCAACGGTGGCGCCCAAGAAGGATTTCCGCGACACCGAGACCAATAGCGGAAGCCCCAACGCCGACTTCAGCTTTTGAAGGTTCGACAGCACGTGCAGCGATGTTTCCGGTGCGGGGCTCAAGAAAAATCCCATCCCCGGATCGAGGATGAGCCGGTCGGCAGCGACCCCGCTCCGTCGCAAGGCGGAAACCCGCGCCTCGAAGAACCGCACAATCTCGTCGAGCGCGTCTTCGGGTCGAAGGTGACCGGTGCGGGTGGCGATGCCATCCCGCTGCGCTGAGTGCATAACCACCAGCCTGCAGTCCGCCTCAGCAATATCGGGATAGAGCGCAGGGTCAGGAAATCCTTGGATATCGTTCAGGTAGCCCACGCCGCGCTTGAGCGCATAGCGCTGGGTTTCCGGTTGGAAGCTGTCGATTGAAACACGGTGCATCTGATCGGACAGGGCGTCTAAGAGCGGCGCAATACGTCTGATCTCATCGGCCGGCGATACAGGCCTCGCGTCCGGATGGCTGGCGGCCGGTCCGACATCCACGACGTCTGATCCGACTCGCAGCATTTCGATCGCCGCGGTGACAGCGCCGGCGGGGTCTAGCCGCCGGCTCTCATCGAAGAAGGAGTCCTCGGTGAGATTCAGAATGCCGAACACCGTCACCATGGCGTCGGCCTCCGCAGCGACTTCCACGATGGGGATCGGGCGAGCAAAAAGGCAGCAATTATGAGCCCCATACCTACAAAGCCCCACGCATCAAGCTTTTGCCCATGAAGCAACCAGGCAATGGCTGTAATTATGACGACGCCGAGTCCCGACCAGACTGCATAAGCAACACCGACAGGGATGGATTTCAGAACCAGAGAAAGAAAATAAAATGCGATGCCATAACCGATTATGACAACGGCGGAAGGGGCAAGCTTAGTAAAGCCCTCGCTAGATTTTAATGCGGATGTTGCGATTACTTCGCCAACTATTGCGATAACAAGAAAAAGCCAGCCTTTCATGATATATCTCCCAATTTGTGTAGGGCTTATTATGCACGCTTAAAAATAATAAAAGCAGACTTGACCTGATAGTTTGGCTGTGAGCAATTATGTGCTTAGTGCATCTAACGCCGGAGTTAAGCCGCCGCGCGTAGCGCGGTCGGCTTGAACGAATTGTTAGACATCATTTACCAACTGACTTGATGATCTCGCCTTTCACAAAGCGAATAAATTCTTCCAAGTGATCTGCGCGTGAGGCCAAGTGATCTTCTTTTTGTCCCAGATAAGCTTGCTTAGCTTCAAGTAAGACGGGCTGATACTGGGCAGGTAGGCGTTTTATTGCCCAGTCGGCAGCGACATCCTTCGGCGCGATTTTGCCGGTTATTGCGCTGTACCAAATGCGGGACAACGTAAGCACTACATTTCGCTCATCGCCGGCCCAGTCGGGCTGCGAGTTCCATAGCTTCAAGGTTTCCCTCAGCGCCTCGAATAGATCCTGTTCAGGAACCGGGTCAAAGAATTCCTCCGCTGCCGGACCTACCAAGGCAACGCTATGTTCTCTTGCTTTTGTAAGCAGGATAGCTAGATCAATGTCGATCATGGCTGGCTCGAAGATACCCGCAAGAATGTCATTGCGCTGCCATTCTCCAAATTGCAGCTCGCGCTTAGCCGGATAACGCCACGGGATGATGTCGTCATGCACGACAAGGGTGACTTCTATAGCGCGGAGCGTCTCGCTCTCGCCAGGGAAAGCCGAAGCCTCCATAAGGTCATTGAGCAATGCTCGCCGCGTCGTTTCATCAAGCTTTACGGCCACAGTAACCAACAAATCAATATCGCTGTATGGCTTCAGGCCGCCATCCACTGCGGAGCCGTACAAATGCACGGCCAGCAACGTTGATTCCAGATGGCGCTCAATGACGCTTAGCACCTCTGATAGTTGGTTCGAAATTTCGATGGTCACCGCTACCCTCATGATGTCTAACGCCTGAGCTCAGCCGACCGAAACCGCGTAGCGGTTTTGGGTCGGCTGCAGCGATTTGTTGGGCGATAGCTTGCCACATTCTCTCAACGATTGGGATTTGACGTACTTTCCGCACTTTGTAGCGCGACCACATCATGCTCCCCCTGGCCGCGAGAGCCCTCCGCTCGGGAAACACAAGACAGACCGAGCACGACTGTTGCAAGGGTCAAACAGTACACGACAACCGGCCAAGCCGTGTTGCGCGGCAACAGCGAAATGATCAACGTTCCGATGCTTCCTAGCAGTACACCGCCCAAGCAGAAGTAAACTGCCGTGACCGTTCCAGCAACATGGTCGAATCCTTGAAGAGCGCCATTGGGTGCCACAGATACCGCTGTGGCGACACCAATACCCACTAGCCACATCGGAGCAATAAAGCCTAACACGGACTGCGAAGCCCATATTTCGGTGATGGCAAGCAATACTGCTCCAGCTATCAGGCATCCCATTCCCATTCGCAAGACACTTGGGCTGCCCCACTTGGGTATCACACGCCCCATAAAACGAGCCGTAAACACCATGGCAATTGCCACTGTGGCGAACAGCAGGCTGAAGCCAAGCTGAGACACACCTTGCCTGCCCATTATTAGTCCGGGCGCAATGGAGAAAAAGACGAAGAAGCTACCCATTCCAGCGGCGTAACACAACGTGTACAACCAGAAGTTCAGGCACTTAACGGGGAGTAGCAGCTGCGACCATTGCAAGCCCGTAACTCGTTGCACCCGGGTTTCTGGCCAGAATCGCCACGCTGCTGCAGATGCAGCGATCATGCCCAAACCTAGAAACGCAAAGATAGCCCGCCACCCAAGCCACATGTCGACGAGCGCTCCGAGCAATGGGCCTACCGCCGGGACCATGGCCAGCATGGATCCGAGTATGCCGTAAATGACGTTACTTTCCTCGCGACCTGCGTAAATGTCACGTACTGTTGCAAACGTGGAAACAAGGCACGCCGAGGCACCACAAGCCTGAAGAATCCGAAGCCCCAGAAAGACTTCAGCCAATGACGTAAAAGCGAGGCCCATTGACGCCACAACGTAGGCGAGGCCACCTCCCAGTAGAACGGGGCGGCGCCCCAGTCGGTCCGATAGCGGTCCAAACAAGAGCTGACCGGCACCGATCATGACCAAGTACGTTGTCAGCGTAAGCTGAACTGTGCTCGCTGTCGTGCCAAGCGCGTTTGGCATAAAAGGCACTGCCGGCAAGTACATGTCCATGCCGAGTGATGCCAGCAAATCGAACGGTGATAACAACAACACCGTGGCGGCAAGGGAGTACCGCCAACTAAAGTTTTTTGAGCGCACGAAACCATCTCCTTGAACGAAGGATTTGGCGGCGCTCTCGTAGAGCAAAAGGATTCATGAGAACGCCGCAACAACCGAAAAATGAAGGTTGCTGCGGCTTACTTGTCTGCGTTCTTGGAAGTGCTCATCTGCTGGCTATCTCATGATTGAATTTGAATCGTAACAACTTTCAAGCAACTCAGCGAGGAGCCTTATTGTGCGCCCAACACCTGAGTTAAGCCGCGCCGCGAAGCGGCGTCGGCTTGGACGAATTGTTAGGCCGCATATCGCGACCTGAAAGCGGCACGCAAGACCTCAACCTTTTCCGCCCCGAGTGAGGTGCATGCGAGCCTGTAGGACTCTATGTGCTTTGTAGGCCAGTCCACTGGTGGTACTTCATCGGCATAGTAAAAGTAATCCCAGATGATCGCCTCCCAGCTGTTACAACGGACTGGCCGCCCGGCGATGACGCCCTCAGCCGCCTCTGGGCACGAGCCCTGCGGAGCCTCCGCGATTTCATACGCTTCGTCTGCCCACCAAGCAGGTTCGCAGTCAAGTAACTCATCCCCGATCTCCGCTAAGAATCCATAGTCCAACTCCTCCATGACGCGCCCGCCGAGCATTTCAACTATTGCCTCGAGCTCGCCGCGCCTCTCGCCGGGAAACGTCAGATCAATATCATCGTGCTTGCGTGTTACACGCCCTAGCCGTGCATCGATCGCCCAGCCCCCACCGATCCAGAGCGGCAGATTTCGCTCATCTGCCGCAGCTAGAATTTTGTGTATCAATGTGACCTGCGTTGTGTCCATGCGGCCTAACACCTGAATTAAGCCGCGCCGCGAAGCGGCGTCGGCTTGAATGAATTGTTAGATGCCAGCCCGATCAATGTGCGCTGACCTTGGATAGCAGATTTAGAACGGCGACGCCACTAACGATAAGTCCCATGCCAACGAACGCCCACAAGTCTAGTTTCTGGCCATGGAAGATCCAAGCGATAGCTGCCACAAGTACGATGCCGAGGCCAGCCCAAACAGCATAAGCAATGCCGACCGGGATGGACTTGATTGCGAGAGAGAGGAAATAGAACGCAAGCCCGTAGCCAGCCACAACTACAACAGAAGGAACTAACTTGGTGAATCCATGGCTGGACTTCAGTGCGGAAGTTGCGACGACCTCACCAAATATTGCAATAGCCAGAAAGAGCCAGTTCTTCACGTGCAATCTCCTCTACGGTATGAAGGATAAATAGTGGTGGCTATGAGTTGCCAAAAACAGTCTTGCGGCTGTCGATTTTCTGTGAGCATACGCAACGCCAAATCTGGCATCTAACTTTGTTTTAGGGCGACTGCCCTGCTGCGTAACATCGTTGCTGCTCCATAACATCAAACATCGACCCACGGCGTAACGCGCTTGCTGCTTGGATGCCCGAGGCATAGACTGTACAAAAAAACAGTCATAACAAGCCATGAAAACCGCCACTGCGCCGTTACCACCGCTGCGTTCGGTCAAGGTTCTGGACCAGTTGCGTGAGCGCATACGCTACTTGCATTACAGTTTACGAACCGAACAGGCTTATGTCCACTGGGTTCGTGCCTTCATCCGTTTCCACGGTGTGCGTCACCCGGCAACCTTGGGCAGCAGCGAAGTCGAGGCATTTCTGTCCTGGCTGGCGAACGAGCGCAAGGTTTCGGTCTCCACGCATCGTCAGGCATTGGCGGCCTTGCTGTTCTTCTACGGCAAGGTGCTGTGCACGGATCTGCCCTGGCTTCAGGAGATCGGAAGACCTCGGCCGTCGCGGCGCTTGCCGGTGGTGCTGACCCCGGATGAAGTGGTTCGCATCCTCGGTTTTCTGGAAGGCGAGCATCGTTTGTTCGCCCAGCTTCTGTATGGAACGGGCATGCGGATCAGTGAGGGTTTGCAACTGCGGGTCAAGGATCTGGATTTCGATCACGGCACGATCATCGTGCGGGAGGGCAAGGGCTCCAAGGATCGGGCCTTGATGTTACCCGAGAGCTTGGCACCCAGCCTGCGCGAGCAGCTGTCGCGTGCACGGGCATGGTGGCTGAAGGACCAGGCCGAGGGCCGCAGCGGCGTTGCGCTTCCCGACGCCCTTGAGCGGAAGTATCCGCGCGCCGGGCATTCCTGGCCGTGGTTCTGGGTTTTTGCGCAGCACACGCATTCGACCGATCCACGGAGCGGTGTCGTGCGTCGCCATCACATGTATGACCAGACCTTTCAGCGCGCCTTCAAACGTGCCGTAGAAGGCACTGTTGCAAAGTTAGCGATGAGGCAGCCTTTTGTCTTATTCAAAGGCCTTACATTTCAAAAACTCTGCTTACCAGGCGCATTTCGCCCAGGGGATCACCATAATAAAATGCTGAGGCCTGGCCTTTGCGTAGTGCACGCATCACCTCAATACCTTTGATGGTGGCGTAAGCCGTCTTCATGGATTTAAATCCCAGCGTGGCGCCGATTATCCGTTTCAGTTTGCCATGATCGCATTCAATCACGTTGTTCCGGTACTTAATCTGTCGGTGTTCAACGTCAGACGGGCACCGGCCTTCGCGTTTGAGCAGAGCAAGCGCGCGACCATAGGCGGGCGCTTTATCCGTGTTGATGAATCGCGGGATCTGCCACTTCTTCACGTTGTTGAGGATTTTACCCAGAAACCGGTATGCAGCTTTGCTGTTACGACGGGAGGAGAGATAAAAATCGACAGTGCGGCCCCGGCTGTCGACGGCCCGGTACAGATACGCCCAGCGGCCATTGACCTTCACGTAGGTTTCATCCATGTGCCACGGGCAAAGATCGGAAGGGTTACGCCAGTACCAGCGCAGCCGTTTTTCCATTTCAGGCGCATAACGCTGAACCCAGCGGTAAATCGTGGAGTGATCGACATTCACTCCGCGTTCAGCCAGCATCTCCTGCAGCTCACGGTAACTGATGCCGTATTTGCAGTACCAGCGTACGGCCCACAGAATGATGTCACGCTGAAAATGCCGGCCTTTGAATGGGTTCATGTGCAGCTCCATCAGCAAAAGGGGATGATAAGTTTATCACCACCGACTATTTGCAACAGTGCCCATAGGCTTCATCAGCGCCTGACTGGCGAGCACGATTCCGGCCCTAGCCGCAGGATCGCGCAGGACGACCTAGTTACGAACCAGGCCGAGTGTTCCTGACATCCATCGGCACCATAGTTCTGCTTATCCGGCACGCGCGCGTCAGGGGTGTGGTGAACTACAAAGCAGACCCGTTGAGGTTATCAGTTCGATGCACAATCAGCAGCGCATAAAATATGCACAAGAACAGGAGCACCCTTCGCATTAAGCTGTGGTGGTAACAAGTAGTGCCGGGCTACCATCAGCGAGCATGATGCGCTCCCACAGCATTCGCCTTGGCAGTATGGAAGTTCCTCGCTCCAGTTCGGGCCGGTATCCACCTCGAGTGACCCCAGCCGCCCCTCATGCCAACCGAGCCCATTAAGCGCAGAGTCGGCCGCAACTATCTCGGGGACGCATAAACACGCAGCGATTTACCAAGGAGTTCGGCTAGGTCAATCCGCAATTCCCTTTGCCTGGCCGGAGATGCCGCGAGCAAACAATGTGTCCGGTCGCTACCAGATGGACTTTGTGGGCGGAGGATTGCACCAGACGCTTCAGCGCAGCGTCGTACGATGAATCGGAAGGCCCGGTAAGCAATTGAAGAACCGCTGACCACCTCCCATCGGGAGTGTCAGGATTTCTGTGTGTGAGGCTGTTGAATCCGTCACTCAATCGTGAGGCGGCTTGGTGATCTTACTGGCCCGATCTGGTAAATCGGTCCTCGTAGAGGATCGCAAATTGGTTCATCGCTGATTTCCAGTGGTTGGCCGCCCGCCCCCAGTCCGCGGTGATGTTGCGCAGCGCCAGCCAGATCAGCTTGGTGGCCGCCTCGTCGCTGGGGAAGTGGCCGCGCGTTTTGATGATCTGTAAGCGGTCAGTGAAGCACGTCCTGCCCGCCAACTTGACCTATCGATTTTTTTCTAAAAGGACCTTGCCCAGTCTCCAAGGAAGTAGAGCTTCGTAATCCTCTGCGGTCTTCGCGAGCGGCAGAGCCTTGAACAGGTCGACAAGATACGCGTAGATATCGATGCGATTCGCGACGCAGGTCTGGACGAGTGAATACAGGTTTGCCGAGGCCTTTGCACCTCCTACGGTGTCCGAAAAAAGCCATGCCTTTCTCCCCAGGACAAACGGGCGGATCATGTTCTCACATAAATTATTGTCAACGGGCCATGCCGGATTCTCGACGTAACGGATCAGCTTGGGCCACTGTCCCGCCGTGTAGTTCAAGGCCTTGCCCAGCAGCCCTGTGGGCGCGGTTGTTTCCAGGTACTCATCGAGCAGGGTCCTGATCTTCGTGAGCACCGCACGGCTATAGCGGCGGCGCAGGCGCGCTCGCCAGTGCGGTTTCTTGTTGGCATGCGATTCGGCCGCATAGAGCTTGCCGATCAGGTAGATAAACTGGGTGGACGGCTGATGGCGGCCACGGGCATCTTTGGGCAATGCCGCCTCGGCTTCCACAAAATACCTCCTGCAGTGCGCCCAGCAACCAAGATGCACGAGTGCATTAGCCTTCGCGATCGTGTCATACGGTTTGTACCCGTCGGTCATCAGCACGGCGCCATGGCGCATGCCGGCCCACACGTCCGCACCAAGCTGTTGGGAGCGCCCCGGCGCATAGGTAAACAGGCGCACGGGTGGACCACTGCCGTTCATCTGGACCCAGACGTAACTCTTTGTCTGCGGTGCGCGCCCTGGCTCCTTGAGAACCTGCACGGTGGTTTCGTCGCCGAACCCGATCTCGCTGTCGAGCATCACATCACGCATCAGGTTGATGACGGGCTGTACCGAATGTCCCAGGCGCACTACGCTTGCAGCCAGCGTGTTTCGCGAGATGTCGCCGCCAAAGCGGCGCAGCAGCGCAGCGATCCGGTACAGCGGCAGGCCGTCGATATACTTCGAGACGACGAACCACGCCAGCGCCGCTTCGGTGAACAGGCCCCTGGGGATGATGCGTGCTCGCGCCGGCGTCACCTTCATGCCCTGGTCGCACTGCTGGCATGCGTACTTCACGCGCTCGTGACGGATCACCTGAACCTGCTGCGGGATGATGTCCAGCTGTTCGCTGACCTCGACGCCGATCTCCACGAGCACACTGCCGTCGTTCTGGCACACCCGTTCTTCTTCAGTGAGCTCGTAACGGATCACCTTGCGTGGCAATGCCGGGTCCAGCGGCTTGCGCCCGGGCTTGCCGCGCTTGTGGCCTGCCACCGACGTACTGTCTGTGTCGTCTTCCTGGGCGGGTAACGTGGCGGTCGTCGGAGCCAGCGCTTCCGCTTCATTGAGGAACAGGTCCCGCTGGGCCTCGCTGCGTGCTTCGCTCTTCGCCCCGAACAGCCGTCGCTCGAATGCCTTCAGCTGTTCCTTGAGCAAATCACGCTCGACCTTCGTGACCCGCAGTTCGCCACGCAGCGCGTCGCGCTCGGCGAGCATCGCATCGCGTTCGGCGATGAGGGCAGCGAGTTCTGCGGCGGTGATCAAAATGCGGTTCATGCCACAACCATACCGGCTTGCGCTGCGAAATGGGTTTACGTCACCGCGCAAATTGTTGTGCGCGCGCCGCGCTCGCGCGACAGCGATACATCCTCCTCAGCTCACGCGTGCATAGTATCGCGCCGGGTGCTGCGCATCGCTGTCAGATCAATGCCCTCCAGCAGCCAATGCAGTTGCTCGACGCTCAGTTCCAGTACTGGTTCGCTGCGCGGCCAGGCAAAGCGGTCAGCCTCCAGGCGGCGCAGCATCAACCAGAACCCGTTACGCTCCCATAGCAGAAGCTTCAGGCGATCGGCACGCCGGTTGCGGAACACGTAGACCGCCCGTGCGAACGGATCGAGTCCCAGTGCCTGCTCCACGATCGTCGAAAGGCCCGTAATGCCCTTGCGGAAATCGACGGCATCGCGGTGAACGTAAACCTTCAGATCAGCGTCGAACCGGAACATGGCACCTTCCCAGCGTCTCGATCATCGTCATCACCAGGCTTGAATCGTCGCCGGCACATTCAAGGATGAGCTTGACACCGTTAGGCAGTTCGGCAATCAGTTGCGACGGCAGCGTGACGCGTTGCGCCTGCCGTGCGAGCGCAACCGGTGCCGCATGAGCCTCGCATGCCGTAACATCGGCATGTCCCGGCTGAACAACCGGGATGAACGTCGGCATTGCCTTGGCCACGCCGTTCGGCGCCCCCTCACTGGTAGCATCGCTTTGATACTGACGAATCCATTTACGCAACAGGTTGGCGTTCAGGCCGTATTCCAGCGCCATCCCGGCGACGGACACCCCTGGTCGCAGACAGGCCAGCACCAGCTCACGCTTGGCCTGTTCGTCAAAGCAACGGCGCTTGCCATCACGCTCAAAGCCCCTTACCAGCCGCTCCTTCAGATTCCTGTCCTCTGCCATGGGTAGTGTCCACTTGAAAGTTGAAGTGGACACCAGCATCGCCTATCACTCATCGCGCGGGAAGGACGCCGACAACGGACCGCTTACGATGATCTTGCGCAGCCGTGCGTTCACGCTCTCGATGGCGTTGGTGGTGTAGATCACGCGCCGCACCTCGGGCGGGAAGGCGAAGAACGGGATGACCTTGTCCCAGGCCCGGCGCCAGGCGCTGACCACGGTCGGGAACCGCTGCCCCCAGGGGCCGGCCGCAAACGCATCCAACTCGGCCTCGGCCGCCTCGGCGCTCACCGCGGTGTAGATGGGTTTGATGGCTGCGGCCAGCGCCTTGCGGTCTTTCCATGACGCAAAGTCCAGGCCACCCCGGATCAGGTGCACGATGCAGGTCTGCAGCGTCGTCGCCGGGAACACTGCGCCCAGCGCCTCTGGCATGCCCTTGAGGCCGTCGGTGACGGCAATCAGGATGTCCTGCACCCCGCGCGTCTTCAGATCGTTGAAGACCTTCATCCAGAACTTCGCCCCCTCGGTGTTCTCGATCCAGATTCCCAGGATGTCGCGCGAGCCGTCAGGCAGTACGCCCAGCGCCAGGTAGACGGCCTTGGAGCGCACCACCGCATCCTCGCGAATCTTGACCCGCAGCGCATCGAAGAACACCACCGGGTACATCGCCTCCAGCGGCCGTGTCTGCCAGGCCGTGACCTCGCCCATCACCTCATCGGTGACACGGCTGATGAGCTCGGGCGAGACGTCCACCGAGTACATCTCAGCCAGGAAACCCTGGATCTCGCGCACCGTCATGCCGCGTGCGTACATGGCGATGATCTTGTCGTCGAAACCCGTAAAGCGCCGCTCGTGCTTGCCAATGAGCTGCGGCTCGAAGCTGCCTTCGCGATCGCGTGGGACATCGATGCGCAGCGCCCCCACATCGGTCAGTACGGTCTTGGTGCTCTTGCCGTTGCGGTGGTTGGCTGATCCGCCTGTGGGCTTGGCTTGGCCGGGCGCATAGCCTAGGTGATGACTCATCTCGGCGCCCAGCGCCCGCTCAAGAATTGACTTCTTGAACTGATCGAACAGCCCTTGGACTTGGCCCGGCGTCATGGGCCCGGTCACCAACTGGTCAAGCAGCTCGGCCGGGATGTGAAATTGCGGCTGTGCCGCCTGGTCCGCCAAAGCGGTGGGTTTGGTCTTGCGTGGCATTCATGCTCCTTGTCGACATGCTATGCCTCACACACAAAATTTCTGACAAGCTCCTCCCATCCGACAATGCAAGGGTGCCCCGCTCCCAGCGCGACACGGTTGCCTGATCCACACCCATTAATTCAGCTAGGTGACTTTGCTTCATATGACGAAGCAACCGCGCCCTCCGCACCTGCCGCCCCCTGTCATTCGTCAACATTCTTCAGCACCTCAATGTCGTTCGTAGTGAGCCTCATTTTTTCAAGACCGCCGATGATGAGAGCCAGGCCTCGCTCGAATGCCGCGTCCGGACCGCCTTCGTAGACGATTTTCATCGCGCTCTGTAGGCGCGCCGGCATCGTAGACGCTGAGGTGGTCAACTGATCTTCGCCCCGCTCCTCGGCGTCTGCCTCGCTAGCTTGCTGCTCAAGAACAGCGCCGACGGTGAAGTAGCTGATTGCCATCAACGCATAGGTCGCGTCACCTGCCGAAAAGCCAGCATCGCAAAGGAAGCGAAGCTGCGCGTCGGCTTTTTCCATCTGCGGCGCGGCTGGCCGCGTCCCGGCATGAATACGCGCGCCATCGCGATAAGCGAGCAACGCCCGTCGAAAACTGCATGCATTGCCCTTCAGGAACGAACGCCAGTCGTCGTCATCCCTTGGCGTCGAATGCGTGTGATTTATCGTCAGCATGGCTTCGGCAAGTGCGTCGAGCAACGCACGCTTGTTCTTGAAATGCCAGTAGAGCGCTGGCTGTTGCACCCCGAGGCGCTCAGCCAGTCGGCGCGTCGTTAGACCTTCCATGCCCACGTCGTTAAGCAGTTCGAGCGCGGTTCGGATCACGGCCTCGCGTTGGAGCTTGTTCATTCGCGAATTCTCATGTTTGACAGCTTATCATCGATAAGCTTTAATGCGGTAGTTTATCACAGTTAAATTGCTAACGCAGTCAGGCACCGTGTATGAAATCTAACAATGCGCTCATCGTCATCCTCGGCACCGTCACCCTGGATGCTGTAGGCATAGGCTTGGTTATGCCGGTACTGCCGGGCCTCTTGCGGGATATCGTCCATTCCGACAGCATCGCCAGTCACTATGGCGTGCTGCTAGCGCTATATGCGTTGATGCAATTTCTATGCGCACCCGTTCTCGGAGCACTGTCCGACCGCTTTGGCCGCCGCCCAGTCCTGCTCGCTTCGCTACTTGGAGCCACTATCGACTACGCGATCATGGCGACCACACCCGTCCTGTGGATCCTCTACGCCGGACGCATCGTGGCCGGCATCACCGGCGCCACAGGTGCGGTTGCTGGCGCCTATATCGCCGACATCACCGATGGGGAAGATCGGGCTCGCCACTTCGGGCTCATGAGCGCTTGTTTCGGCGTGGGTATGGTGGCAGGCCCCGTGGCCGGGGGACTGTTGGGCGCCATCTCCTTGCATGCACCATTCCTTGCGGCGGCGGTGCTCAACGGCCTCAACCTACTACTGGGCTGCTTCCTAATGCAGGAGTCGCATAAGGGAGAGCGTCGACCGATGCCCTTGAGAGCCTTCAACCCAGTCAGCTCCTTCCGGTGGGCGCGGGGCATGACTATCGTCGCCGCACTTATGACTGTCTTCTTTATCATGCAACTCGTAGGACAGGTGCCGGCAGCGCTCTGGGTCATTTTCGGCGAGGACCGCTTTCGCTGGAGCGCGACGATGATCGGCCTGTCGCTTGCGGTATTCGGAATCTTGCACGCCCTCGCTCAAGCCTTCGTCACTGGTCCCGCCACCAAACGTTTCGGCGAGAAGCAGGCCATTATCGCCGGCATGGCGGCCGACGCGCTGGGCTACGTCTTGCTGGCGTTCGCGACGCGAGGCTGGATGGCCTTCCCCATTATGATTCTTCTCGCTTCCGGCGGCATCGGGATGCCCGCGTTGCAGGCCATGCTGTCCAGGCAGGTAGATGACGACCATCAGGGACAGCTTCAAGGATCGCTCGCGGCTCTTACCAGCCTAACTTCGATCATTGGACCGCTGATCGTCACGGCGATTTATGCCGCCTCGGCGAGCACATGGAACGGGTTGGCATGGATTGTAGGCGCCGCCCTATACCTTGTCTGCCTCCCCGCGTTGCGTCGCGGTGCATGGAGCCGGGCCACCTCGACCTGAATGGAAGCCGGCGGCACCTCGCTAACGGATTCACCACTCCAAGAATTGGAGCCAATCAATTCTTGCGGAGAACTGTGAATGCGCAAACCAACCCTTGGCAGAACATATCCATCGCGTCCGCCATCTCCAGCAGCCGCACGCGGCGCATCTCGGGCAGCGTTGGGTCCTGGCCACGGGTGCGCATGATCGTGCTCCTGTCGTTGAGGACCCGGCTAGGCTGGCGGGGTTGCCTTACTGGTTAGCAGAATGAATCACCGATACGCGAGCGAACGTGAAGCGACTGCTGCTGCAAAACGTCTGCGACCTGAGCAACAACATGAATGGTCTTCGGTTTCCGTGTTTCGTAAAGTCTGGAAACGCGGAAGTCCCCTACGTGCTGCTGAAGTTGCCCGCAACAGAGAGTGGAACCAACCGGTGATACCACGATACTATGACTGAGAGTCAACGCCATGAGCGGCCTCATTTCTTATTCTGAGTTACAACAGTCCGCACCGCTGCCGGTAGCTATTGACTATCCGGCTGCACTAGCCCTGCGTCAGATGGCTCTGATCCAAGGCAAACTGCCAAAATATCTGCTGGCACCGGAAGTCAGCGCCCTGCACCATTATGTTCCGGATCTGCATCGCAGGATGCTGCTGGCTACCCTGTGGAACACCTACATCTGTATTAACGAAGCGCTGGCATTGACCCTGAGTGATTTTTCTCTGGTGCCGCCTTATCACTGTTGAAGGCCACCGCTCATCACGCGTTTGCTGACATTGAGCCCTGCCGGCCGATCGGCCTGAGACTCTCAGCACAGGAGACGGCGGGTGACGAGCGTATACTTTTTCGACGCTTGGTTGCGGTCGCGCTAGGCGTGGCCGCCGACGAACCCGCTGGTGTCGCCCTTGCGGAGCAGCGCAAGGCGGACCTTGCCACGACATCCCCTCGCCCGCCGATCGTCTAAATTCGTCGAGGTTAAGAAATTCCCGCTCCGGCGAGGCCATCACCATCACCGGCGTCAGGTAGTGGACATGGCAGCAGCGCACGCAGGGGCACTGTTGCAAAGTTAGCGATGAGGCAGCCTTTTGTCTTATTCAAAGGCCTTACATTTCAAAAACTCTGCTTACCAGGCGCATTTCGCCCAGGGGATCACCATAATAAAATGCTGAGGCCTGGCCTTTGCGTAGTGCACGCATCACCTCAATACCTTTGATGGTGGCGTAAGCCGTCTTCATGGATTTAAATCCCAGCGTGGCGCCGATTATCCGTTTCAGTTTGCCATGATCGCATTCAATCACGTTGTTCCGGTACTTAATCTGTCGGTGTTCAACGTCAGACGGGCACCGGCCTTCGCGTTTGAGCAGAGCAAGCGCGCGACCATAGGCGGGCGCTTTATCCGTGTTGATGAATCGCGGGATCTGCCACTTCTTCTCACGTTGTTGAGGATTTTACCCAGAAACCGGTATGCAGCTTTGCTGTTACGACGGGAGGAGAGATAAAAATCGACAGTGCGGCCCCGGCTGTCGACGGCCCGGTACAGATACGCCCAGCGGCCATTGACCTTCACGTAGGTTTCATCCATGTGCCACGGGCAAAGATCGGAAGGGTTACGCCAGTACCAGCGCAGCCGTTTTTCCATTTCAGGCGCATAACGCTGAACCCAGCGGTAAATCGTGGAGTGATCGACATTCACTCCGCGTTCAGCCAGCATCTCCTGCAGCTCACGGTAACTGATGCCGTATTTGCAGTACCAGCGTACGGCCCACAGAATGATGTCACGCTGAAAATGCCGGCCTTTGAATGGGTTCATGTGCAGCTCCATCAGCAAAAGGGGATGATAAGTTTATCACCACCGACTATTTGCAACAGTGCCGGAACAGGAGGGTGCATGCTTGGTGATAACGGCAATTCCGGGAGTACCGGCGGCTGATCTGTCTGGAGCGGATTTGCTCAAAGCGTGGCCGTCAATGGGGCAGCAACTTGGCGCTGTTCACAGCCTATCGGTTGATCAATGTCCGTTTGAGCGCAGGCTGTCGCGAATGTTCGGACGCGCCGTTGATGTGGTGTCCCGCAATGCCGTCAATCCCGACTTCTTACCGGACGAGGACAAGAGTACGCCGCAGCTCGATCTTTTGGCTCGTGTCGAACGAGAGCTACCGGTGCGGCTCGACCAAGAGCGCACCGATATGGTTGTTTGCCATGGTGATCCCTGCATGCCGAACTTCATGGTGGACCCTAAAACTCTTCAATGCACGGGTCTGATCGACCTTGGGCGGCTCGGAACAGCAGATCGCTATGCCGATTTGGCACTCATGATTGCTAACGCCGAAGAGAACTGGGCAGCGCCAGATGAAGCAGAGCGCGCCTTCGCTGTCCTATTCAATGTATTGGGGATCGAAGCCCCCGACCGCGAACGCCTTGCCTTCTATCTGCGATTGGACCCTCTGACTTGGGGTTGATGTTCATGCCGCCTGTTTTTCCTGCTCATTGGCACGTTTCGCAACCTGTTCTCATTGCGGACACCTTTTCCAGCCTCGTTTGGAAAGTTTCATTGCCAGACGGGACTCCTGCAATCGTCAAGGGATTGAAACCTATAGAAGACATTGCTGATGAACTGCGCGGGGCCGACTATCTGGTATGGCGCAATGGGAGGGGAGCAGTCCGGTTGCTCGGTCGTGAGAACAATCTGATGTTGCTCGAATATGCCGGGGAGCGAATGCTCTCTCACATCGTTGCCGAGCACGGCGACTACCAGGCGACCGAAATTGCAGCGGAACTAATGGCGAAGCTGTATGCCGCATCTGAGGAACCCCTGCCTTCTGCCCTTCTCCCGATCCGGGATCGCTTTGCAGCTTTGTTTCAGCGGGCGCGCGATGATCAAAACGCAGGTTGTCAAACTGACTACGTCCACGCGGCGATTATAGCCGATCAAATGATGAGCAATGCCTCGGAACTGCGTGGGCTACATGGCGATCTGCATCATGAAAACATCATGTTCTCCAGTCGCGGCTGGCTGGTGATAGATCCCGTCGGTCTGGTCGGTGAAGTGGGCTTTGGCGCCGCCAATATGTTCTACGATCCGGCTGACAGAGACGACCTTTGTCTCGATCCTAGACGCATTGCACAGATGGCGGACGCATTCTCTCGTGCGCTGGACGTCGATCCGCGTCGCCTGCTCGACCAGGCGTACGCTTATGGGTGCCTTTCCGCAGCTTGGAACGCGGATGGAGAAGAGGAGCAACGCGATCTAGCTATCGCGGCCGCGATCAAGCAGGTGCGACAGACGTCATACTAGATATCAAGCGACTTCTCCTATCCCCTGGGAACACATCAATCTTACCGGAGAATATCGTTGGCCAAAGCCTTAGCGTAGGATTTCGCCCTCTCCCGCAAACGACCCCAAGTAGCGCGGTGCCGATCAGTCGTCGGTGTACAACTCGTGCGACGTATCGTTGTACAGATTGGGATCGTAGCCGGGTGTCTTGCGCAGTTCGGTGAGGTCGGTGAACGGCCACTCGTCTTCTTCCGATGTATTGGCAGCCGCCGCCCATCCCGCCACCACGACTCCCAGCAACACGAGTGCGAACCAGAAGGCGGCGTAGAGCAGCGCGCCCAGCACAGCCAGCTTGACCACCCACAGCAGCACTGTGGCACCAACCGAAGGCACCCCTTTGGCCACCAACCAATTCGATACCCGCCGTTCGCCACGCGCATAGACGCGCCATCCGCGGCCAAAGGTACGGCCGAGGCGTTCTGCGGTACTGGTGCGGGTCGTCGTGTTCATGGTCGTCTCCTGCTACTGAGGAATGCCTATTCCTGTTTGCTCCACTTCATTCCGTTTCGGGCTTCAATGTGTTTTCTTGCTGCTTCAGGACGCTTCGTCATCCGGTTCCACCGGGCCGGGGTCGGGCTCCACGCCGATGCGGTAGGTGGCAACGAAACGCGGCCAGTCCACATGGTCAACCAGGTCGATGTCCTCGACAACGCTGACCTTCGTTCCCGCACGCTCGAACAGGGCGATGCTCGCGGCGGGATAGTTGTTGCGCGACGGATAGAGCACCCCGTCGAACAGCGGCTGGCCGTCGTCGCCGACCATCGCATGCACCTGAGCGGACACCTGCTGCGTGTGCGTGTAGTCGCGGCTCGCCAACTGCTCCAGATTCAGGCCGAAGTAGCCCGCCATGACGCCCGGCGCCGTGAGGTCGGCCAGGAGCACGTCGTCCAGCACGCCCACGGCGCGGACCATCCGGGCGTGGACCTCCTTCAGGGCGATGGAGCGCTTCGTGTCTTCAAGCCACTGGTGCTTGTGAAACACCGACTCCATCAGCGCCGTGGGCAGGTCGCGCCCCAGGTAGAGCACGCCGTAGGCCCCCGCCGGGTCATCGTAGCGATTCGTGCTGCTGCGACCATAGTACAGCGGGCTGCCCCGATAGACGACGCGGCTCACATGCTGGAGCAGTTCACCGGCATCGATCAGGAACGAAGGCAGCTCGTGGCTCATGGCGATCTCGCTTCAATGCACCTGGACGCCCAGCACGTTGAACACGGCCTCGGCCACGTCATCGATCGTGCCATGCGTCACCGCATCCACCGGCGAGCGCCCACCCAAGCCTTCGAGCGGTTCGGACAGTGCGCGGTAGATCGTCCAGTGATCGATACCCTCGACCTCCTGAAGCACGGTTTGGGTCAACTGCTGTTTCACCGGGTCGAGCTGCCAGTCGGGCAGCTTCTGACCGCGCGGCCCCACGTTCAGCGCCAGCAGCCGACGCGCGAGGATGTCCTTGTAGATCTGCTGGCGCGACTTGTCCGCCAGCTTGGCGAACTCCGCGGGCGGCAGGTTGTGCGGCTGGTTGAAGGTTTCCAGCAGCACGGCGCGGCCTCGCTGGACGTCGGTTTCATTCGGTGCCCAGCGCGTGTCGGCGCGCAGCGCGGCCGCCTTGCGTGCAAGGGCCTGCCCAACGGTCTCCCCCTCCAAGTTGGCGGGCAGTGTCACCGCTTCCACACGCTCGTGGACGAACGCCTGCAACTCGGCCGCGAAAGCCGTGGCATCCCGGATTTCGACGGTATCCGCGAAGCGGCGTACATCTTCCACCGTGACGCGCGGCAGACGGTCGGCAATGAATTCAATGGCAGTGGGCATGGTCATCTCCCGAGTAGGTTTGGGACAGGATTCACTCTAGTCGCCTTTGTCGCGTCTGTCAACTTAGTCGCCTGAGTGAGAACAACCTACCTGGCGGAAGCAGCGTTCCCACAGCATAGGCAGAGGCCAGCGCCGGGTCGCCGTCCAATGCATTCGAGCGGGTTCCACATTGACGCTGGAGCCGCAACCCAGGCCTCGCTATACCGAAACGGTTAAAGGCCAAAGGGCCGAAATGGCAAGGGAATGGGGTGCAAGGGGAAAGGCCCTACCTCGAAAAGGCCAAAAGGCCTCCCGGTCGGCCCGTCATCAGGACACCCACATGCTTTCCCTGTTCCAGCGAAAACGGCCCCCGGTCGCTGCCGCACCGACGCCACCACCCGTCACCGCCCTCCCGAAAGGGCTGCTGCGTCCTGAGTCGGCCGCATCGCTGCTGGCCACCCCACGCCGGCAGAAGCTGCTGGAGCACATCTGGCAGCGTACCTCGCTCTCGCGTAGGCAATTCGCCACCCTGTATCGCACGCCCCTGGAACGCTATGCCGAACTGGTCCAGGCCTTCCCGGCCTCCGAGGCGCATCACCATGCCTACCCGGGCGGCATGCTCGACCACGGCCTGGAGATCGTCGCCTACAGCCTGAAACTGCGGCAGTCCCATCTGCTGCCCATCGGTGCCAGTCCCGAAGACCAGGCGGCCCAGTCCGAAGCCTGGACCGCCGCCGTTGCCTATGCTGCGCTGCTCCACGATATTGGCAAGATCGCCGTCGATCTACACGTCGAACTGGCCGACGGCAGTACTTGGCATCCGTGGCATGGCCCGCTGCACCAGGCGTACCGATTTCGCTACCGTGACGACCGCGAATACCGCCTGCACAGCGCCGCAACAGGCTTGCTCTATCGCCAACTGCTCGACCGCCACGTCCTGGACTGGCTCAGCGACTATCCGGCTCTCTGGGCACCGCTGCTCTATGTGCTGGCCGGTCAGTACGAACATGCCGGTGTACTGGGGGAACTCGTCGTGCAAGCAGACCGGGCGTCGGTGGCCCAGGAGCTGGGCGGCGATCCGGCGCGCGCCATGGCCGCGCCCAAGCACGCACTGCAACGCAAGCTGCTGGACGGGTTGCGCTACCTGCTCAAGGAACAGTTGAAGCTGAACCAGCCGGAAGCCTCCGATGGCTGGCTCACCGAGGATGGTTTGTGGCTGGTGAGCAAGACGGTTTCGGACAAACTGCGCGCACACCTCCTGTCTCAGGGGATCGATGGCATTCCTGCGAACAACACCGCCGTGTTCAATGTGCTGCAGGACCACGGCATGCTGCAGCCCACACCGGACGGCAAGGCGGTCTGGCGCGCGACCGTGACCAGCACGACCGGCTGGTCCCATTCGTTCACCCTGTTGCGTCTCGCTCCCGCGCTGATCTGGGAGTCTGGCGAGCGACCAGCACCTTTCGCGGGCACGGTAGAGATCGACGCGACGCCCGCGGAAAACGACGCCAGCATGTCGGCTCCCGCGCCTACCGTCTCGGTGAACCCAGCGCAGGGAGGTCAAGAGCCTCCGATTTGGGAGGGCGACAGCACCACCATCGTTTCACCGCCCGCAGCCCAGCCCGTGCCCGACGTCATGGAGGATTTGCTCGCGATGGTGGGCTTGGGTGAGTCGGCCGGCGTTGGCCAGGATGCCGAGGAGTTCCTCCACACCCCCGCGCCAGCAACAGCCGCGACGTCCATTCCATCGCCTGCACCTGCACCCGCGCCTACGCCTGGGTCATCGGCAACGAAGCCATCCGGGGAACAGTTCATGGTTTGGCTGAAGCAGGGAATCGCCTCACGACGGCTCATCATCAACGACGCGAAGGCACTCGTGCATACGGTGAATGACACGGCCTACCTGGTCAGCCCGGGTGTGTTCCAACGCTATGCGCAGGAGCATCCCGAAGTGGCCGCACTCGCCAAGCAGGAGAGTCAACAGGATTGGCAGTGGGTGCAGAAGCGCTTCGAGAAGCTGCAGCTACATCGAAAGCAGCCCAATGGCCTGAACATTTGGACCTGTGAAGTCACGGGCCCGAGGAAGTCCCGCCGACTGCATGGCTACCTCCTCGAAGATGGGTCCTTGGCACTCGCCGAAATACCGCCCAACAATCCCTATCTTGCTCTGACTCAGGAAGGATGACGCGATTCGGGCATTGATCGCCACCGTCGTGTGGCGACGATCAATGCCCCGCGAAAACTGGCAACATTTGGCGAACTGAGCTACTCGGCCCGCGCCAACTCCTGTGCAAGGAACGGAGCGGTTCTGCTGCCAGACGTTCGGGCCACCTGCTGAGGGGAGCCCGCCACCACGATGCTGCCGCCGGCAGCGCCTGCACCAGGCCCCACGTCGATCACCCAATCGGCCTGGGCCACCGCGCGCATATCGTGTTCGATCATCACTACGGTATTGCCGGCATCGACCAGGCGCTGCAACTGCACCAGCAGCCGGTCGGCGTCCGACGCATGCAGCCCGGTAGTCGGCTCGTCGAGCACGTACAGGCTTCGGCCGCGCTGGCTGCGCTGAAGCTCGGTCGCCAGCTTGATACGCTGCGCCTCGCCACCGGAAAGCTCGGTGGCCGGTTGCCCCAGGCGCAGGTAGCCCAGTCCGATATCGCGCAGCAGTTGCAGTGGCCTTGCCACAGCGTCTTCACCCGCGAAGAATTCGCTGGCTTCGTCCACGGTCATCTGCAGCACCTCGGCGATGTTGCGCCCGTTCCATTGCACCTTCAGCGTGGCCTCGTTGTAGCGTGCGCCATGGCACGTCGGGCACGGCGCGTACACGCTGGGCATGAACAGCAGTTCCACGCTGACGAAGCCCTCGCCCTCGCAGGTCTCGCAGCGCCCCTTGGCGACGTTGAACGAGAACCGTCCGGCATCGTAGCGGCGGCGTCGCGCATCGGGCGTGGCAGCGAACAGCTTGCGCACATGGTCGAACAGGCCCGTGTAGGTGGCTAGGTTCGACCGCGGCGTGCGCCCGATCGGTTTCTGGTCCACCTGCACCAGACGCTGTACGGCGTCCACGTCGCCCGCCAGATGGCCGCCGGTCGCTTCGATCACTGCCGGCCCTTCGCTGGTGGCGCTTTCGGCTACATCGTCTTCCGGCTCGTGGCCCAGGTGCAGCAGCACCAGCTCCGGCAGGGCCTGCGCGACGAGGCTGGACTTGCCCGAGCCGGAGATGCCGGTGACGGCCGTCAGCACGCCCAGCGGAATGCGTGCGTCCACGCCATGCAGGTTGTGGCGGTGGACGCCCTGCAGCTCCAGCCAGCCGATCGCTTCGCGTGCCCGGCTCCCCGGCGCGGGGATCTCGTCGAACAGGTAACGGGCGGTGCGCGATTCGGCAATCTTGCGCAGGCCATCCGGCTCGCCACTGTAGAGCACGCGGCCGCCACGCTCCCCGGCATCCGGCCCGACATCCACTAGCCATTGCGCGCGGCGCATCAGTTCCAGGTCGTGCTCCACCACGAACACCGAGTTGCCTGCGTCGCGCAGCCGATCGAGTGCGTCGTACAGGGCCTGGCTGTCGGAGGGGTGCAGCCCCGCCGAGGGCTCGTCGAGCACGTACACGACGCCGAACAGCAGGGAACTCAATTGCGTAGCCAGCCGCAGGCGTTGCAACTCGCCAGCCGAAAGCGTCGGCGTGGCCCGGTCCAGCGTCAGGTAGCCCAAGCCCAGCCCGCGCAGTTGGCGCAGGCGTGCCATCACGCCACCGGCCAGGCGCTGCGCGGCGAGGCGCTTTTCTTCCGACAGCGCGGAGGTGCGGCGCACGTCGGGCGATACCGCGTGTACGGCACGACCGGAGGCCGCGCGTTGGGCACGGTCGCGCCGGGTCGCTTCCTTGTCCGTAGCCGCCCCCGCTGCATGGGCGCGGAAATCACCCTGGGCAATGGGTTCGAGCAAGGCCGCCAACTGGTCCAGCGGCATCTGCATGAACGCGCCGATGTCCACGCCGGCGAAGGTGACCGACAACGCCTCGGGCTTGAGCCGCTTGCCGTGGCAGGTGGGGCACGGCTTGCCCTCCATGAACCGGGACACGCGCTTTCTCATCAGCGCGCTCTGGGTGTTGGCAAAGGTGTGCAGCACATACCGGCGAGCACCGGTGAAGGTGCCCATGTAGCTCGGCTCCATCTTGCGCTTGAGCGCGGCGCGGGTCTCGGCGGGCGTGAAGCCGGCGTACACCGGCACCGTCGGTGTTTCCTCGGTGAACAGAATCCAGTCGCGATCCTTCTTCGGCAGGTCCTTCCACGGTCGGTCAACGTCGTAGCCCATGCTGACCAGGATGTCGCGCAGGTTCTGGCCTTGCCAGGCGGGGGGCCAGGAGGCGATCGCCCGCTCGCGGATGCTCAGGGAGGGATCGGGCACCATGATGGCCTCGGTCACCTCGTACACATGGCCCAGGCCGTGGCAGGTCGGGCACGCTCCCTGCGGCGTGTTGGGCGAAAAATCCTCGGCGTACAGCATCGGCTGGTTGGCTGGGTAGGCGCCGGCGCGCGAATACATCATCCGCACCAGGCTGGACAGGGTGGTCACACTGCCCACGGAGGAACGCGCGTTGCTGGAGCCACGCTGCTGCTGCAGCGCCACCGCCGGCGGGAGGCCGTCGATCGCATCGACGTCGGGCACGCCGGCCTGGTCGATCAATCGCCGCGCATAGGGGGCCACCGACTCGAAGTAACGTCGCTGAGCCTCGGCATAGATGGTGCCGAAGGCCAGCGAGGACTTCCCGGAGCCGGAGACTCCCGAGAACACCACGAGCGCGTTACGCGGGATGGAAACGTCCACCTCTTTGAGGTTGTTCTCGCGCGCCCCGCGCACCTGCACGAGGCCGCTGGCCGCAGCGGTACAAGAGGATTCACCGAAAGAATTGTTTGGCATGTTCTTATCCTGTAGTTCGTCCCGCTCAGGACGGGACTTCCTGAGTTCGTGGGCCGCGGCGACTGGCTTCGAGCGCCGCGGTGACAGTGCGGGCGTCGTAGCTGCCGCGCAGACGACGACCCTCGACGAAGAACGTCGGCGTGGCGTGCGCACCGCTGGCGACCGCACTGGCGAGGTCGCGCTCGACACGCTCGATCACCGCGGTGCTGTCGAGATCCGCGATGAACCGTTCGACGTCGAGCCCAAGCTCGGCGGCGTAGCCGATCAGATGCTCGCGCTCCAGCGCATGCTGACGGGTGAACACGAACTCCAGCCACGGCCAGAACATCCCCTGGTTCGCCGCTGCCTCGGACGCCCGCGCGGCGATCGGCCCGTGCGGGTGGTGCGGCAGATGGCGCACCACATACCGCAGGTCGTCCCCGAAGTGGGCACGCAGATCGTCCCAAGAACCGGTCGCGTGCGCACAGTACGCGCACTCGAAGTCCACGTACTCGACGAGTGTGAGCTGGGCGTCCTCCGGCCCGCGGATGTGATCGATCTCCGGATCGACCGGTGGCTCAAGCACCATCGGCAGGTCAGCGGTCTTCTCACCCCACCGCTTGGCGGCGACCTTGAAGATCAGCCACCCGAGCAACGTGGCGAACACCATCGACACGAGCACGCCGACCGTCGCCTGGCGGCCCAGGTCGGAGGTCGTGCCGAACGCGAGCCCGATGATCAGCAGCGACACGGTGAAGCCGATCCCGGACAGTGCCGCACCACCGAACACGCTCCCCACCCCGACGCCCTCGGGCAGCCGGCCCAGGCCGAGACGGACGGCGACGAGCGTGATGAGCCCGATGCCCACGAGCTTGCCGAGCACGAGCCCTGCGATGACGCCCCACGTGACTGGCGAGCCGAAGGCCTCGGCGAGCAGCCCGCCACGCACGTCCACTCCGGCGTTCGCCAAGGCGAACACCGGCACGATCAGCAGCGCCGTCGGCAGCCGCAGGAACTCGTGCAATCGCTCGTTCACCGAGATACCCCGGGACAGCCCGCAGTCCACCGCGCGGGCCGATGCGGCACTCGGAGACTGCCAGAAGTCGCGGAACAGTTGTTTTGCCGCGACGACCTTGTGACGTTGCGTCGCGTAGGCGGGGATCAGCAGCCCCGCGGCCATCCCGGCGAGAGAGGCATGGATGCCGGAGTACACGGTTGCGAGCCACAGCACGATCACGATCAGCACATACGGCATTGCCCGCCACTGGCGGGTGCGCCCTAGCCACCACAACGCAACGAGACTGGCGAGGGCGATCAACAACGGGACGATCCGAATCTCCTCGCTATAGACGATGCCGATGATGGACACGGCGAGGAAGTCATCGACCACGGTCAGGGTGAGCAGGAACACGCGCAACTGACCGGATAGCCGCGGGCCGACGATCGCCAGGGTGCCCAGCATGAATGCCGTATCGGTGCCGACCACCGCCCCCCACCCGTGCAGGCCTTCACTTCCGGCCAGCCCCACGATCAGGACATACACCAGCGCGGGAAGCACGACACCTGCGACACCCGCGATCAGAGCGAGACGGGCACGGCTGCGGTCCCTGAGCGATCCGTGGGCGAACTCCTGACGCACCTCCAGGCCGATCAGGAAGAAGAAGACCACCATCAGGCCGTCGTTGACCCAGTGATGCAGATCCATGTGCATGCCCAGCGGCCCGAAGTCAAACCCGACGTCCAGGTGCCACAACGCGAAATAGGCATCGGATAGCGGCGAGTTCGCCCACGCCAGCGCCACGACCGTGACGATCACCAGCAGCACCGCAGCACCAGACTCCGTGCGCAGATAGCGGGCAACGCGTCCCCGGCTGATATTCGCCGAGGATGCACCGAAAGAAGTGGCTGACATGTTCTTATCCTGTTCCTGTAGTTCGTGAAGTCGCGATGAGCCGGTTTCGGAGGCGACCGGTCAGGCGTCCGCCTCTGGCAGCGTCCCATCATCCAGCGAGCGCAGCCAAGTAAGCCTTTCTCCCAGCCTGCGCTCAACACCTCTGTCCGTTGGCTGATACCAGCCCGGCCGCGCCACGCCCTCGGGAAAGTAGCTTTGCCCAGCGGCATAGCCGTTGGGCTCGTCATGGGCATAGCGGTAGCCTTCGTGATACCCCATCTGCTGCATCAGCTTCGTCGGCGCATTGCGAAGATGGAGAGGCACAGGCAGGGAGCCGCTGTTCTTGACGAAGGCCTTCGCCTTGTTCCAGGCGGCATAGGCAGCGTTCGACTTGGGGGCGGCAGCAAGGTAGGTCGCCGCGTGGGCAATCGGTATTTCGCCTTCGGGGGAACCCAGCCTCTCATAAGCCAGCGCGGCATTGAGCGCCAGTTGCAGCGCCTGCGGGTCGGCATTGCCGATGTCTTCGCTGGCCACCACGATCATGCGGCGCGTCACCTGGCTGACGTCGCCGCTGCCGTCGAGGATGCGGGCCAGCCAGTACAGGGCCGCGTCGGGGTCGGAGCCCCGCAGCGACTTGTGGAAGGCGGAGAGCTGCCAGTAGAACTCGTCGCCGCCCTTGTCGAACCTGCGCAGTGATGGGCTGGTGGACAGTTTGGCAAACTCGCCATCGACCACGGCCTTGCCCGCGCCCGACGCAGCATTCGTCACCTGCTCAAGCAGATTGAGGAAGCGCCTGCCATCGCCATCGGCAAAGCCCTTGAGCAGATCCAGCGCGTCCGCGTCCAACGTGACGCCCTGGAGATGCGGCAGTGCGCGTTCGTAGAGCTGGTTCAGTTCGTCGCCGGACAGCGGTTCGAGGGTATAGACCTGCGCGCGTGAGAGCAGAGCGGAATTGACCGCCAGCCCCGGATGCTCGGTCGTTCCCCCCACCAGGGTCAGGAGCCCCGACTCGACATGGGGCAGTAGGGCATCCTGCTGCGCCTTGTTGAAGCGATGGATCTCATCGACGAAAAGCACCGTCGATCGACCATGGTTGCCCAGTTCTGCCTGGGCCTCGTCGATGGCTTGCCGGATGTCCTTCACCCCGGCAAGCACGGCCGAGATGGCGATGAATCGGCTGTCGGTCGCACTGGCGGCCAGGCGCCCCAGGGTGGTCTTGCCCACGCCTGGCGGCCCCCAGAGGATGAACGAGTGCAACTTGCCCGCCTCGAACGCGAGACGAAGCGGCTTGCCGGGGCCGAGCAAGTGCCGTTGCCCGACGAATTCATCCAGCGTCTTGGGCCGCAGGAGTTCGGCCAAGGGAGGCTTGGGCTTTGTCGTGAATAGATCGGTCAAGTTCCTCTCCCTGGTATTTCTGATAGTTGACGTTCCGATAAGGTGTGCACCTCAATCCAGAGAGCCGGATTTATCCAACGCCGTGGGCTCTTTGTCGCTAATCGCATGCATGATGATGCGAGAGCCGCGGTAGCCGATGCTATGGTTCCATACCCAGCTCAACGCGACGCTGAGACGATTTCGCGTACCGATCAGAAAGTAGATATGCGCGAGCTTCCAGATCCACCACGCAAAGGCTCCACGCAGCTTAACCCGCCCCATGTCAATTACGGCCAGGCTGCGGCCGATGGTGGCCAGGTTCCCCTGATGCCGGTATTTGAAAGGCCCGTCAGCGGGCTTGCCTTTCAAACGCCGTCCAATGAGGTTGGCGACGTACTTGCCTTGCTGTTTGGCGGCGGGGGCGATGCCCGGTACGGGCTTCCCATCAGCCATGGTGCACGAGGCGGTATCGCCGATGGCGAAGACCTCCGGGCGACCGGCCACCGTCAGGTCGGGACCAACGACCACTCGACCCGCACGATCAGACGCAGCACCCAACCAGCGAGCCGCGGGAGACGCCTGGACGCCGGCGGCCCAAACGATGGTCTTGGCCGAAAGAGGCTTGCCGCCATACACCACGCCGTCGGCCGAGCATTCGGTGACCGGCGTACCCAGCACGACCTCGACCCCGAGCTTTTCGAGTGCCTGGCGCGTATAGGCCGAAAGATCCTCTGGAAAGACGGACAACAGACGCGGGCCCGCCTCGATCAGTACAACCCGGGACGTGCTCGGGTCGATCGAGCGGAAGTCACGCGCCAGCGTGTCTCGTGCAAGCTCGGCGATGGTCCCGGCCAATTCAACCCCGGTGGGACCACCACCGATGATGACGAACGTCTGCAGCGCGGCACGCTGCTGAGGATCGCTCGTGCGCTCGGCCTCCTCGAAAGCCGCGAGGATTCGGCCTCGAATGGTCGTGGCATCTTCCAGCGTCTTCAACCCCGGCGCGAAAGCCCCCCATTCGTCGTGTCCGAAATAGGCATGGGTAGCACCTGTCGCGAGTACGAGCGTGTCGTAGGTTTGGCGCGAGCCATTGTTGAGAATGACCTGACGCGCGTCCTGGTCGATACCTTCCACTTCCGCCATCAAGGTGTTCACTTCCGGGCGATTTCGGAATAGATAGCGAATAGGCCAGGCGATCTCGGATGTCGAGAGAGATGCCCCTGCGACCTGGTAAAGCAGCGGCTGGAACAGGTGATGATTGCGCCGGTCGATGATCGTCACATCGACCTCGGCACCAGCAAGCTGGTTGGCAACCTCGATCCCGCCGAAGCCCGCTCCGATAATGACGACGTGATGTCGGTTTTTGGAGGTCTTTGTCATGACCTGATCTCCTCTCTCTCAGCGTTTCAGCGCCGATGCGTGGTGTGCCATATGCTCGCCAATGAAACTGGCAATGAAGTAGTAGCTGTGGTCGTAGCCTGGGCGCAGATTCAACGTGAGCGGGTGCCCCGTCTCGTCGCAGGCCTTGCGCAGCAGATCGGGCTGAAGCTGACTCTCCAGGAACTCGTCGCCCAAACCCTGATCCACCAGCAGCGGCAGACGCTCCTGCACGGTGCGAATCAGCTCCACGGTGTCGTACTGCTTCCACGCCTCCCGGTCGCTGCCCAGGTACGCCTCGAAGGCCTTGTGTCCCCAGGGAACCTGGGTGGGCGCGACGATGGGCGAGAAGGCCGAGACGCTTCGATAACGGCCCGGGTTGCGCAGGGCGATGACCAGAGCACCGTGTCCCCCCATGGAATGGCCGCTGATGCTCCGCTCCGCTGTCACGGGAAAGTGGGCCTCGATCAGCGCCGGTAGTTCCTGCACCACGTAGTCATACATCCGATGATTCGCAGCCCAGGGTTCCTGCGTGGCGTTGACGTAGAAACCTGCCCCCTGTCCGAGGTCATAGGCGGGATCGTCGGCAACGCCTTCGCCGCGAGCGCTGCTATCGGGCGCGACGACGGCAATGCCATGTTCGGCTGCGTAGCGCTGGACGGCGGACTTGGTGATGAAGTTCTGCTCGGTGCAGGTGAGGCCTGAAAGCCAGTACAGCACCGGCACCTTGCCGTGCTGTGCCTGCGGAGGCAGATAGACGCCGACTTTCATCGTGCAACCGAGCGTCGTGGATTCATGCTGATAAACGTCCTGCCAACCATCAAAGCTGGCGTGATGTTCGATGCGTTCCATGGTGTTCTCCTATGTTCAAAGGAACGGCGCAGCTCTCGCGCGCCAGGACGGCAGCTCGTCAGGAAGATTTCTCTTCCGCTGCCGTGTCGCCGTGGGCGTGTCTGATCCTGCGCACGATCCACCAGATCGTCAGCATCACCGCAGGCACCAGAACCGCCATCACCGGCGCCACGCTGTCGTGAACCATCGGAATGCCCTTGAGCAAATAGCCGAGAAGACTCACGACGTAATAAGAAATTGCCGCGACCGACAGGCCTTCGACGGTTTGCTGAAGGCGCAATTGCATCTTGGCCCGGTTGTTCATCGACGCAAGCAGATCGCGGTTCTGGCGTTCAAGCTCGACGTCGATCCAGGAACGCAGCAACGCGATGGCCCGGGTCAGCTTGTCGGAGAGCTTGGTCTGGCGCTCCTTTACGGATTGGCATGTCCGCATGGCGGGAGCGATGCGACGCTGCAGGAAATCCGCCCAGGTGCAGTACCCGGATACGGCCTCTTCCGAAAGCGCTGCCAGCCTTTCCTCGACGATCTCGTAGTAGGCACGGCTGGCGCCGAAGCGATAGAGATTCGCCGCAACGCCAGCTTCCAGCTCGGCAGCCAGGCCGGTCAATTCGGACAGCAGCACGTCGCTGTCGCGCCGTTCCACCAAGCTCGTACACATCTCGTCGGTGATCGCCGCAAGGCGCGACTCCATGCGTCGCAGTTCCGACGTCATCGATCGTGTCAACGGCAGGGACAGCAACGCCAAGGTGCGGTAAGTCTCGATCTCCAGCAGACGTTGAGCCAGCGCACCCGCCCGCGCCGGGGTCAAATCGCGGGCCAGGACGAGGATCTGCGTCAGGCCATCCTCATCCTGTCGAAAGTCGGTCAGGATGGCGGCAGAGCCGTTCTCCACCAGCGAGTAGCACAGGCTGGCAGGATCGAAGCGATCGACCTCCTTCTCCGTTTCCGGCGTCCACGGAAGAAGTCTCAAACGGATGCCGGATACGACCGGGCCGGGAGGAACAAATCCATGCTTGAACGGATTTTCGCCGCACGGCTCTCCCGTCTCGGAATCCAGCGAAGCGCACCAGAGATACGTCGAGAACTCGGTGTGCTTTTCGCAGTGCAGGTCTCCTTCATCCCATGTCACGCCGTGGAGCGGCGTAGTATGGTCGGGTTCGGCAACGCCGAAGCGATGAGACAACTCGCTCATCGCCATCTGATCCCTGGCCTGGTCGCCTTCGGTCATGAAAGCGAGCTGCAATATGCCGCGGGGGGCCTGAATCAAGAGATGCGGGCGCGCGTGCACTTCACCCACGGCGGCAGCACGATCGGTATAGGCCGGCATGCCGTACACGGTGGCGGTCGGGGTGGGTTGTACGGTCGTCGTATTGATGTTGGCCGGCTCTTTCATAACGACCTCATTTCTTCTTGGTTGAAAAACACGCTTCAAAGCAAATGCCCGCAGCCATGCGTTTCGCACATGGCTGCGGGCCGATCTTCATGAGCGGGCACCGCTCTACACGGTCCGTCTAATAGGCTCGCCGTGTAGAGGCTTGTGCTGGCCCTTTCAGAACGCCCTCAGCTTCCTAGCTTTCAGACGAAGGTGTACGAGCAAACCTTGTTGCCCGCCGGATCACGCAGGTAGGCCGCATAGGCACCCGGCAGGTGGCCACGCGGGCCAGGCTGGCCCTCGTCGGTGCCGCCTGCGGCAAGGCCGGCGGCGTGGAAGGCATCCACTTCGGCGGGAGTGGCGGCCGCAAAGCCGACCGTCACGCCGTTGCTGGAAGGCGCTTCACCATTGCCCGGACGGGCGATGATGAAAGCCGGCTTTTCGCGACCGAAAAGCACCCATCCGTTGCCGAAAGGACCGAGGTTCTTGATGCCGAGAGCACCCAGAGCGGCGTCATAGAACGCGGCCGACTTCTGGACGTCGGCGGCGCCGATGAAGACGTGCGAGAAGATGCCGTCGCCGGAAATGACAGGATTGGACATGGTTAATTTCCTTGGTGGTTGGTGTTGAATGGATAGTGAGTGATCAGTAGTGGATCACCGTGCGAATCGACTTGCCTTCATGCATCAGGTCGAAGGCGTGGTTGATCTCGTCGAGACCCATGGTGTGAGTGACGAACGGGGCGAGATCGATCTCGCCTTTCATTGCGTCTTCCACCATGCCCGGGAGTTGGGTGCGCCCCTTGACCCCGCCGAAAGCCGACCCCTTCCAGGTCCGGCCGGTGACCAACTGGAACGGACGGGTCGAGATTTCCTTGCCGGCCCCGGCGACGCCGATGACGATCGACTGGCCCCAGCCGCGGTGGGCAGCTTCCAGAGCCGAACGCATCACGTTGACGTTGCCGATGCACTCGAAGGTGTGATCGACACCCCAGCCAGTCATCTCGATCAGAACCTCGTGAATCGGCTTGTCGAAGTCCTTCGGGTTGAGACATTCGGTCGCGCCGAAGGTACGAGCCAGTTCGAACTTCGCCGGATTGGTATCGATGGCGATGATGCGGCCCGCTTTGGCCTGGCGTGCACCTTGAATCGCAGCGAGACCGATGCCGCCGAGGCCGAAGATGGCCACCGAGTCGCCGGGCTGTACCTTGGCCGTGTTGTGCACGGCGCCGATGCCGGTGGTCACGCCGCAGCCCAGCAGGCAGACGTGCTCGGGGTTGGCGTCCGGGTTGATCTTGGCCAGCGAGACTTCGGCGACGACCGTGTATTCGCTGAAGGTCGAGCAGCCCATGTAGTGGTAAAGCGGCTGACCGTTGTACGAGAAGCGAGTCGTACCATCGGGCATCAGCCCCTTGCCCTGGGTTGCGCGAACCGCGACACACAGGTTGGTCTTGCCGGACTTGCAGAACAGGCACTCGCCGCATTCGGCGGTGTAGAGCGGAATGACGTGATCGCCAGGCTTCACGCTGGTCACACCTTCACCCACCTCCACGACGATACCCGCACCTTCATGACCCAGCACGACCGGGAAGAGACCTTCGGGGTCGTCGCCCGACAGGGTGAAGGCGTCGGTATGGCAAACGCCGGTATTCGTGATCTTGATGAGCACCTCGCCCTTGCGCGGCGGCTCGACGTCGATCTCGACGATTTCCAGCGGCTTTCCTGGCCCGAAGGCAACTGCTGCACGTGATTTCATGATGTCGCTTCCTTTACTAGCTAACTAAATTTGCCCTCACCGAGGGCACCCTGGTGCCTCTATCGCAGATAGGAGCGGACGATAGAGATGGTCTCGTCAATGGACTTGTTCTGCGAATCGCTCCTGATTTCGCTACTGGGAAATTCTTCCCGCAGATAGCTCTCCAGAACGGTTGCCATCAATCCGTTGACTGCCCCACGAACGGCCGCAAGCTGCTGAAGAATTGCAGGGCATTCCGCACCTGCATCAAGCGTTTGCTCAAGAGTCGCTACCTGACCTTTGATGCGCCGGATGCGCGTCAGTGCTTGCTTCTTTTCTTCCGGACTGTGTGGCATCGAACACCTCTCTACTTGGGTACACCGCCGCATTATACAATACTCCCCCATAGTATATGCGGCCGAACTTTGCCACAAATTCTGTGCTCTTCGAGCACTCTTACAGGCTAGTACAGGTTTGTTCCCAAGAAGCGCAAAACATTCAAATCAATGAATATTTCTTGCATGTATCGACAGCATCGGGGCAAGTTCAAAACTGGTCAAACTGGAAAAATCTATGCGCAGATAGATATGACCTATCTAAGCCGACTCATCGAGTTGAAGCTATCAAGATGAGACCGGCTAGGCGACCTGATGACCCGAGTGTCGAGCTTTCCGCAGTGCAGGCAACATCTGTCCGTCCCAGTCACGATCGACCGCAACCTGGGCCTGTTCTTGGTTTCGTTCGAGTGCTTCAACGTCAAGATCACCGATCGCCCATGTCTGCGTGCCGCAAGTAGTCGCGAGAATGCCATCCTCGGGGAATCCACGATCCATGGGTGCATAGATCGTGGCCTCGCCAGTGTTCGTGTCCAGCGCCGGACTCCAGTCAGCAGCTCCGGTCGTCACGGCCTGTGCGACGAACATCCGGTTCTCCAGTGCCCGCGCCATGCAGCCCACACGAACCCGGGTTGCACCTGCCCTCGTGTCCGTACAGCTCGGGACCAACAGCAGGCGTGCACCCGCCTCTCGCTGGGCTCGCACGGGCAATGGAAACTCACTGTCGTAGCAGACAGCGATGCCGGCACGCACGCCATTCAGGTCGAACACTTTGAGTTCGTCGCCCCCCTCGATGACGCCAGTGTCTTTCTCGAACCCCGTCAACTGCAATTTGTCCTGGTAGTCACGCGTGCCGTCCGGCGCAAACCACCACGCCCGGTTGCGATAGCGATCCGGTCCAACCCGGGTCAAGAACGTACCGGCCTGAATGGTCATGCGCAGCTCGCGCGCCAGGTCGGTGTACAGGGCCAGCCACGCAGGCTGCAAGGCCTGCAGCGCGGCCAGCGAGGCGTTGAAATCCTGGCGGATGCCAGGCTCGAACATCGCAGCCAGTTCGAGGGACAGATATTCTGGCAACACGGCCAGTTCCGCTCCGGCACGGCTCGCCTCCTCCAGAACCCGCCGCTGCCGCGCTGCGAATGCCTCGAAGCCCGTGGGCTGACCCACTGCGTATTTCGCAACTGCTACTTTCATTTCGCGTTCTCCAGGGAGCGCAGCCACATCGTGAGCGTCTGCTCGGTTTCGCTCGGCTCACCCACCTGTTTCCAGGGCAGCGTAACCTTCATGTCCGACTGCCGCACGTAGCCACGACGGATCCAGAAGGGATCATTACTGCGGTAGTTGGAAGGACGCCGGGGATCGTCGTCTGCTCGATCCACCGACGCGAACGATGTCCACTGCATGCCGCCCAACGAACGGGCATGCGCTTCGCGTTCGTCAAAGAAGCGATGGCCCAGGCCAAGGCCCCGGAAGGCCGGGAGCAGGACTGATTCGCCGCAGTAAAACACTGCCTCCATCGGGATTCCTCGATCGGCGAACGGCACCTGGAAGGCCGGCTCCGCATCGCCGAGCGGCAATCCCGTGGACGCACCCACGACCACGTCATCAGCGAGCGCGAGTACCAGCAGGCTGTCTGCCGAACGGGCGTACATAGCGAGGTAGTGCTTCTCGTATTCGGTGTCGCCCTCGTACAGGTAAGGAAAGCTGCGGAAGACGCTCGCCCGCAGGCCTGCCACGGCATCGAACCATTCGGCAATGTCCGGACCACGATGAACCAGCACCTGCACGTCGCTGGTCATTTCAGGCGTCCCCTCCAACCTGTGCGATCCAGTCGCCGAGGTTGTAGTAGTTGGTGACACGAGCGATCTTGCCATCGCGGATCTCGAAGAACGCGCCGCCCGGCAGCACGTAGCGCTGGCCCTGGGCTTCCGGCAGCCCGTCGTCCGTGACCTTGTATTCGCCATGCACCACGTACTCCGCGCCTGCACACAGGCCGTCGGCGCTGACCATCACCACGATCCCGCGCAGTTGCTCGCCATAGCAGCGGTCCATGCGCTGCAGGAAGGCGCGGAAGGCTTCGCGACCGACCTCACGAGCGCCCTGGTTCAAGTCGTGCGCGACGTCATCGGTCAACATTGACAGCATGGCCTCGCGGTCACCGCGGTTGAAGGCGTCGTAGTAGGCAGTGATGAGAGTCGCAGCGTTCATTCGCGTTCCTTATTGGGTTGTTCGGAGCGGAGCATTCCGGGGTGTTGTCAGTCTGGGCAACCGCGCCTCCCTTGTATATGGAATTGTTGCGATTTTATAATTCCACAATCTGGAACAATCAACGAGCAGCGAAATCGGCCATAAGGCGTGCGTCATGAACAAGGAAATGGAACTACTGCGCATCTTTCGGGTGGCGGCCGAAAGCAGCAGTTTTCGCGATGCGGCCGTCCGGCTGGGGACTTCTCCGCAAGGTGTAACCCGTGCCATCCAGCAACTGGAGCAACACTACGGCGAGGTGTTGTTTCATCGAAGCACGCGCCAGGTGCGCATCACCGCCTTCGGCGAAGGGCTGCTAGACCAAGTGCGCCCCGCATTGGAGCGGTTCGAGGATCTGTGGCGAACGCCTGGCTCCGACCAGCAGGCCTCTCTGTCCGGTACGGTTCGCATCACCGCACCGCACAGCTTGGGCACCAGAGCGGTGCTACCGGCACTGGAGCGCGTGGCCGCGCGCCATCCCGGCATCACGCTGGATGTGCGCCTGTCCGATCGCATCAGCAATACGGTTGACGAAGGGATTGACGTCGGGATCAGGGTCGGATTCATGCGCGATAGCCGCTTCGTCGCACGCAAGGCCGCCGACATGAGACTCCCCATCGTTGCCGCTCCGCGCCTGATCAAGAAAGTGGGCGTACCTGCAAACATCGATGCGCTAAGCAGCCTGCCAGTTACCGTGGCCTTGGATATCAATACCGGCCGTCCCTGGCCTTGGCACTTCAAGGCGGGACGCCAGTGGACACCTACCGCACCCACTCTCGTCGCAGACAATGCCGACATGGAAATGGGAGCGGCGCTGGCCGGGATCGCGTTCGCGCAACTGGCGGACTACATGGCCGCCCCCTACATTGCCAGCGGGAAGCTCGTGCGAGTGCTGGAGAACGAAGAACCTCCGGCATGGGGGTTGTACGTCTATCGGCCTCAGCGTGGCCCCATTCCGGGAAGGGTTCGAGCGGTATTTGATGAAATGCTGGTCGCCGTTGGATCGTTGCCAGCTTTGCGCTGACACGTCGCAAGACGCTGTAGGGCACACACCTTGGAAAGCGGGGCACTGAGCCTCGGCGGCTCACCCCTCCGGTTGAATGATGAGCCGACCGTCTGCCCGCTTGCCCCAGGTGCAGATCGGTCGGCCATGCAACTCAATGCCGGCGAACGATTAGATGTAAATGAATTGCCGGTACAACCCATCCAACTGATGACGAATGTCTTCGACGCGCTGCTCGTCACCGGTATCGGTAAATTCGAGTAGCTGCTGTTCCTTGGCAGTGATCTGATCGCAAAGGTCGGACAAGTTCTCGCAGAAAGCCTCGGAATGAACGGTGGGCTCCTCCGTATTCGTCTCTTCCCCTGCTAGTTTTCGCACAGACGAGGCTGGAGAAATCCCATTTTCCTCGTTAAAGGCAATTTGAAGCTGCCTGCGCCTATTGGTCTCATCGATCGCCTGCTTCATCGCCGGCGTCACCGCGTCGGCGTACAAGATCGCCTTGCCGTTTTCATTCCGAGCGACTCGACCGATCATCTGAATGAGCGCATGGGCCGAACGCAAGAACCCTGCACGGTCTGCATCGAGAATGGCAACCAATGATGCCTCTGGAATATCCAGCCCTTCGCGCAAAAGACTAATCCCAATCAAAACATCGAACTCTCCTGCGCGCAGGCCATTGATGATCTCAACACGATCCTCCGCTTTTATGTCCGAATGCATGTAGCGCGCTCGAATCCCGTTGTCCGTCAAGAAATCCGTTAGCTCTTCTGCACTGACCTTCGTCAGCGTAGTCACAAGCACTCGATTCTTTCTCTTCACGCACTTCGATATTTCGGCAAGCAGGTCATCTATGTATCCATCCGCTTTCCGCACTTCAACCTTGGGGTCAAGCAGTCCCGTTGGCCTGATAACCTGTTCGACAACCCTGCCTTTCGACACCCTCAGCTCGTAGTCGCCCGGAGTAGCGGAAACAAAGATGGTCTGAGGCTTGACCTTCTCGAACTCGTCAAAGTTCAATGGCCGGTTGTTCTTCGATGAAGGCAAACGGAACCCGTAATCGATCAGCGTGTCCTTGCGCGCCTGATCCCCCCGGTACATTGCGGATATCTGTGGCACCATGACATGAGATTCATCGACGAACAGCAGCCCGTCTTTCGGCAAATAATCCAGCAACGTGATCGGAGGAGAAGCTGCGTCTCGGTCGCTGAAGTAGCAGGAATAATTCTCCATCCCCGAGCAATAGCCGACCTCGCGCATCATTTCCACGTCATGCGTGATCCGCTCGTACAGTCTGTTTGCCTCGACCAAGCGATTATTCCTGTTCAGCTCGGCAACCCGCTCTTCCATATCAGCGAGTATCTTTTTGGATGCAGAATCTATTTTGTTCGTGGGCGGTGCGAAAAGCGTTTTTGGCGAAACCAAATAATGGTCTATCTCTCCCAACGTCTTGCCAGTAACAGGGTCCATCCATTGGACAGACGCAACAGTGTCATCCAACAGTTCCACCCGAACCGCCCTGTACTCGGAATCAGCGGGGAAAATGTCAATCACATCACCTTGGACGCGGAACGTTGCACGCTTGAGCGTACGCTCCGTGCGATCATATTGCAGCAAAGCCAAGCGACGAATTAGCTCTCTCTGGTTTAGTTTGACCCCAGGGGACAGAGCGATCTGTAGCGCTCGATATGCATCTGGATCACCCAGGCCGTAGATTGAAGACACCGAAGCGACGACGATCACGTCACGACGCTCAATCAAGGATTTGGTCGTGGACAGGCGCAGGCGCTCAAGGTGGTCATTGATGGCCGAGTCCTTCGGTATGAAACGATCGGTGCCCGGCATATAGATCTCGGGCTGAAAATAGTCGTAATACGAAACGAAGTACTCGACCGCATTCTCAGGAAAGAAGTGCTTCATTTCACTATAGAGCTGCGCGGTCAACGTCTTGTTGGGAGCCAAGATCAACGTGGGCCGCTTCAGACGATGAATCACATTGGCCATGGTGAAGGTCTTACCTGAGCCGGTGATACCTTTCAGCGTCTGGTGCGTCGCACCTTCTTCTATGTCCGACAGCAGCCGCGCGATCGCCTCTGGCTGGTCCCCCGCCGGCGTATAGTTGGAGTGCAGAATAAACATACCGGTTGACATTAGATATCTCCTAATTGAGCTACTTCAATTTGTCCTGATGTATCGGCTATTCCAGAAGACCTATAGCAGTACCAAACTGGGGTGTAAATGACGGCGATCCTGCCGCGCCCCACCTGGGCGTAGGCGTCGCCAACATGATAGCCCAACACATGGGCGGGCTTCCCAGTGCATATCCGCCGATCGCCACGACGTCAGCCAGCGGCCCGTCTGCCAATGCACCTGGAGCCACTCGCCTCGTTGAGCGCTGACATCGAGCCGTGGCGGGCGAGGTTGCTCTGTACGCCCAATGTGTGGCGCCGGCTCCCGCCGATACGCGCCTTTGTCTCTCTCAGCCCTCCAGACGAGGCGTTGGAAACGTGGAGCTACGTCGCCCCTCTAAAGATGCACGATCTCAACATTCGGCCATTTGCCTGCAAGGTACTCGGCCACTAGCCTCCGATGGCAGTGATGGGGCTTGTCTTCGCTGCAAAGCAGGCAACTGTTATCAATCTTTTCTTTATCGATTGACTCAATCTTTCGGGACGACATTAAATCCAGAAATTTACTGGCGTAGATATCCCAATCTCCCCCTTTTATTTTATATTCCTCGAACATGTCTTTGGTTGGAGCAAGTGCTGGTAGATGTTCATATTCCATCCCACACAACGCCTCGGAAAAATATCGAAGATCCTCGCGTTTAGCGAACCCGGCCAATTGCGAAACATTATTCAGGCGAACATCGACAAGGCGCTTGGCACCAGAAGCACTTAACTTGGTGAAGAAGGACCGCGCGGAGGTCTTAGTGAATCCAATCGTGAATATCTTCATCTGCCTTATTCCCCTCGTTCCTTCATCCATAAATGGCTGTTATTGAGCTACCGCCAGGCATGCCCGTCAATCGCAGCTAAGGAAACGCTGGGGGCATGGTGTACTAGGGATGGTCTGAAGTAGCCCCTGTTTTCCGGCTACTTCGCCATCGACACTTTCAAAAAACGGTAGCCGCTCAAATCCCGGTCAAACCTGCCGTCTATTTCAGCCTTTTTTGCCGCTGCAAGCACCTCGCAGCAGTCACTTCACTCTTCACGGACGCACCTCTCCTGCATTGGAGAGCAAATGTCGACGCGCCATCCAAATGTTCGACAGGGCGAACAGCGTCACCATCTGAGCAGTGTTTTTCACCAAGCCTCGGAAGCGCACTTTCGTATAACCAAACTGGCGCTTGATCACCCGAAATGGATGCTCAACCTTGGAGCGAACCTGGGCCTTGGCTCTTTCGATCTTACGTATCGCTTTGTATAACGCGCTGCGGTTACCGTGCTTTTTGTAAGTGCTGCGCCGGGCTGCAATCTGCCAGATGACTTGGCGCCCCTCATGCTCTTCACGCTTCTCTACACCGGTATAGCCCGCATCAGCGCAGACCACGTTCTCACCACCGTGCAGCAGTTTGTCGACTTGGGTTACGTCCGCGACGTTGGCCGCAGTGACCACCACGCTGTGCACAAGCCCGGACTCATCGTCGACACCAATGTGAGCTTTGGCACCGAAGTAATACTGGTTGCCCTTCTTGGTCTGATGCATTTCCGGGTCGCGTTTGCCGTCCTTGTTCTTGGTCGAACTGGGCGCATGAATCAGAGTGGCATCGACGATGGTGCCTTGTCGCAGTGACAAGCCACGGTCGCCCAAATAGCCATTGATCACGCCGAGAATACCGGTGGCCAACTCATGCTTTTCCAGCAGGCGACGGAAGTTGAGGATGGTGGTTTCATCCGGGATTCGCTCCAGGCTCAGACCGGAAAACTGGCGCAGGATCGTCGTCTCGTACAGCGCCTCTTCCATCGCCGGATCGCTGTAACCGAACCAGTTCTGCATTAGATGAATCCGCAGCATCGCCATCAGCGGATAGGCTGGACGGCCCCCTTCGCCCTTTGGGTAATGAGGTTTGATCAGAGCAATCAAACCCTCCCAGGGTACGACCCGATCCATCTCTATCAGGAACAGCTCCTTGCGGGTCTGCTTGCGCTTACCGGCGTACTCGGCATCGGCGAAGGTCATTTGTTTCATCATCGAAAAGCTCGGCGATTGGTGTCCGGGGATTTTGCCAAATCAGGAAGTTTTTTTCAGGATTTCCCCAGCTGCGCCACAACGGCCATGGCAGGCTCCATTCTCTCCCCGCTTCAACGGCCACGACCCGAACAGCTCAAGAGCTTAGCACCGCCTTTTGCGGTTGCGTGCCTCACCACTCACGCTTACTCCCTTCCAGAACGCGCCAACTGCTAAGCTACATGAGGACGACTCGCCCACAGCGCAAAGCACCTGTGTTCGCGCTATTGGCTGTCCCGTGCGTTGTGGTGCTGACCGTCGATGACGAGTCGAACCTACTGTATGGGCACTGCGCGCGGCAGCCTTTCATGCGTGCCAGCTACGTGCCCAAGGTTGGACGCGGATCGAAGCGTGCGCAGGGTTTTTCGTGAAAGTATAAAATCTAATCAACTTTATCAGAAGAAAATATATGATCGTAAGAAACTTTGAATACTTGCTTGCTTTGCACCGTGAAGGCCATTTTGGCAACGCGGCCAAAAGCTGCAATGTTTCTCAGCCGACACTCTCCGCGGGCATTAAGCAATTGGAGGAAGACATGGGTGTCGAGATCGTGCGTCATGGCCGACGCTATGACGGCCTCACTTCTGAAGGGATGCGCGTACTGTCTTGGGCTCAGCAGATGTATGACGACTGCAAAGGGCTGGAGCGAGAACTCTCCGCACTACGGCGAGGTATAGAGGGGCAATTCCGGCTAGGGATACTCCCAGGAACTGCCGGTGTAGCGCCCACATTAAGCATCGCCCTTGCTGAAAAAACACCCTTACTTCAACAATCAGTTCTGGTTTCCGGCGCTTCTTCCCTGCTACAGGCGATTCGAGAAAACAATTTGGATATCGCACTCATGCATTTGGAGGATATCCCAGGGGAAGACTTCGATACTCACCTTCTGTACCGTGAACGCATTTTCCTTTTTCACGCCGCGAGAACACAGCAACCCCGAAGCACAACGTGGGACCATGTTCTCAATAGACAACTCTGCGTGCTGAACTCGGCAGTACCTGAACCCATTCAAGATAGGCTGATGCAATGTACCGCGCAGACTATTCGCACTGATTCAATTGACGTGCTATCGGCACACGTGGCGACAGGAAAATATTCGGCAGTTCTTCCGCAATCTCTCGCCGGCCAACTCGCGCACATTCCAAATCTCCACGCAATCGCAATCAATGGACCAATGTCGCACTCAAATGTCGGATTCGTTGCTGGGAAAAATGCGTTCGAGGCACCGTCATCGCGTGCATTGCTCGAAATGGTGCACACCCCCGAACTCGCCGCCACTCTTCAATCCGTTATATCGATCCATCGTCGGTTCCAGCCCAAAGCAGACTCATCTCAAAGCCCCCTGAAATAGCGAGTCTTGAAGAGCAACTCTGTATTGCTTCAACCAGGCGAAGATTGCAGGCATGCCGTGTGCGCCGCTAACAGGCGCCACGTGCTGAGCAACCCATCGAAGGCCACTAGGTCCAGGGGCAACTCGGGGGACAGGAGTACCTGCTGCATGCGGCCTCCTCATGTCTCGCTGGGTCGAGCTGACTGTTCCTAGATCAAGCTAGGAGGCGCGATGTAGCGATGATCGTTGCCCTCTCCCGGCTAGGAGACGAGCACGGCTCGACGATCCCGCGTAGATAGATCGTGCCTATCTGTACATAGATTATTCCAGTTTGACCACTTCTGAGCTTGATCCGATGCTGTCAAGACCGCAGAAGGAGACGCGGCCAACGGCTAGGCAGTACCACGATCGTTCTTCTTGACAGCGGTAAATTTCGTTTCCCACTTCGATTTAGAAGATGGAAACATTAACGCACAGAGGTGACGAAATGACTCCGACCGGTAACCGAATCGTGACTTTCGAGAAGCCCTTGGAAATGAAGGTCAACACCTTCAAATTTCCAGAGCTGATAACCCCTCAAGGGAAAAGCGCACCCCATGGCGCTATCCTCAAAATAGTTACCACAAATATCTGTGGCAGCGACCTTCACATTTATCGCGGTTCGTTTGCTGTTCCCAAGGGAATGACCATGGGCCATGAAATGACCGGCGAAGTGATCGAAGTGGGATCAGACGTCGAAGTCGTGAAGAAGGGCGACATCGTTTCCGTTCCCTTCAATGTGGGGTGTGGGCGTTGCTACAACTGCAAGCATATGCGCTCCGATGTATGCGAGAACACCAACCCCGAAATCGACTGCGGAGCCTACGGGTTCAACCTCGGTGGCTGGACGGGGGGGCAAGGTGATTATCTCTTCGTACCGTATGCGGATTTCAATCTCCTTCGCTTCCCTGACAAGGATGCCGCCATGGAAAAAATCCGCGACCTGACCCTTCTCTCTGACGTATTACCCACAGCTTTCCATGGGTTCGCTGGCCCAGACTGGCCAGCCGCGCCGGCCTACGTCGTCGGCGAAAACATCCTGATCTTCGGTGCCGGGCCGGTCGGCAGAGCGGGTGCCGCCTGCGCCAGACTTCTGGGTGCAGGCGCCATCATCGTTGCCGATTACATTCAAGAGCGGCTGGACCTTCTCAAGCCACACGGCGTGGAAACCATCAACCTTTCCGACGGCGTGCCGATCGAGGAGCATCTCGAACGCATTACCGGGCACAGGGAGGTGGATCGCGTCATCGACTATGTTGGTGTGGACTGCCGCGGGTTTGGCGCGGAGGCTGACAAGATCGTGGAGAGCGCTGTTACCAACGCAATGCTCAAATATGTCCGCTTCGGCGGAATGACCAGTACGGTCGGTGTGTACTGCGCAAACCCGATCTCGAAAGACCCGAAAGCCAAGAAAGGCCATATGGATCTGGAATGGTCCAACGCCTGGATCAAGTCGCCGCGAATGTCGGCTGGTCAATCTCCGACGGCCAACTACAACCACGCGTTAATGCGGGCGATACTGAACGATCGCATGCCTTACCTTTCGCCGATGATGAACACTAAGTTCATCAAGCTCGAAGACGCGCCCGCCGCGTACAAAGAGTTCGACGCGGGTTCTGCATACAAGTACGTCATCGACCCGCATGGTTCAGTGCGGCATTAAGCATCCGGCGCGGGCTAAGCATCAGGATGTCTCACACTTTCTGGTGAGAGGCATTCTGGTCCCGCCAGTCTCCGGGCAGCAACTGGAGCCGGCGAATATTTTCGCCGGCATTTGCCGTCTGCCCCAGGGTACTTGCCTTGGCTCGGACCAGGAGCAGAGCCTCAGCAATCCGCAGGTGATGATCAACCGCAAGCGTGTTCAAGCGCTTGGTTCGCAATCGGCCAAGGGTCAGACGGGGACGATGCACGGCATCCATTGACGTGCGTGGCTGGAGATAGCCTTCGTCTGATCCTTATCACCCCACGGACTTGATCAGGCTCGCCTAGTGTTGTGCCTGCCTCGGGCCATCGCACGGTCAACCCAGCCCTGGCTCATTCAGCCAGAAGTTTCCAATGATGTGGCCGAACTCGCCGCCGCCAGAATGGCAGTCACTTCTATAGGGAGATAGCACAGTGTTGGATAAGTCGGAACGGGAGGGTGGCCTATGGAGCTGCGCCATCTTCGCTGCTTCGTAGTTCTTGCTGAGGAGCTACATTTCACGCGGGCGGCTGAGCGCCTGCATATCGAACAACCACCGCTATCACGAGCCATCAAGGAACTTGAGGACGAGTTGGGCGTAGTGCTCTTCGACCGAAACCGACGAGGAACAGTTCTAACGGCGGCGGGCGCGGTCTTCTTGCAAGATGTTCGCCGTCTATTCACAGTGCTGGAACAGGCTCGTGAAAATGCCAAGGCTGTGGCATCGGGCTTGCGCGGTAGCCTGCGCATCGCTGTATCAGATGGGGCTATCGATCCACGGCTGTCGGCATTTCTGGCTCGTTGCCGCGCCGAGGAGCCGGAGATCGAAATACGCTTGTCAGAAGTGCCTCTGGCAGAGCAAGTGCGTGGCTTGCGTTCGGGCGACTTCATGATCGGGTTCGCGCACACGGGCGATGTCGGCGACGGTATCGCTGCCGAACCAATCTGGCACGACCCGCTGGTGATTGCGGTGCCAGCTCGTCACTCATTGCTCACCTACAAGGAGGTGCCACTTCAAGAACTTCAAGGCCATCCACTTGTCCTGTGCGACCCGCAGGTATGCGAGGGCTATTGCCGCGAACTCAAGCGGCTGCTCAACACGTTGGAGCACAAGCTGAATGTTGTCGAGGAAGTGTCCTCGCTGGACATGATGCTCACGTTGGTCGGCGCCGGCTACGGCATCGGCTTCATGACGGCGACCAAGATTCCCATCTCCCAACGGCCGGATGTGGTGATCCGCCCCTTGGCGATGGATTCTGCCGTGATCACCACCTACCTGCTTCGGCCGGACGGCGGCAATTTATCGGCTTCGGTGGAGCGATTTATCGTTCGCCTTCGCGACTCTTCGGACGGTTGACGGAGCCTGGCAGGCTAGACACTCAGGGATCAGTGTCGGCACGCAGATTGCGTTCGGTCGCCGTCATCAGGTCAGCCGCGCTTATTCCAAGTGCCGTAGAAATTTTCAGTATGAGCGGAAGCGTGGGCACGTGCTCACCACGCTCGATCTTACCCATGTGAGAACGCGAAATGCTTGCCCGAGATGCGAACTCGTCTTGCGCGACTCCTTGAGCGACGCGCGCAGCGCGCACGGCCTGTCCGAAGGCTAACGCCGACTCGGATTCATACGTCGATGTGCCAGAAGGACGGCCTGGCTGAATTGTTGATTTCTGCATTAGCAGAAGCGTCAAACAATCTGCCACAATTAACCACGTTAAAGATAACGACGTTAAACTTCACTCTTTCCTGAAACGCTGGTTTGCCTTTCTGGACAGATCGCTTATTGGGGGCCCTCATGCATGACGCCACCAGCCAGTTTTCCCATTTCAGGCTTGCTATCGCGCCCGGAGTGCCATCCTCTTGCCTCACAACGCTTCTTGCCCTACAGCGCGCGGAGGAACCAGAAGTCACCATCACGTTCTTTGAGACCTCAGCCGATGATCTGTTGACGGGCCTTGAGGAAGGCCGCTACGACGCTGGAATGACGCTTCGGAACGCTGGTGCTCCGGCTGTGAAAAGCCAACCGCTCTGGGTGGAGAACGTGGCTGTTGCAGTGCCGCTGGGGTCCCCCTTAGTTGCCCAGGCGAAGATCACGCTTGCCGAGCTTCTGGACTATCCGGTGTTTCGCTGGCCGGCGGAGGCTTGCCTACTGCTGGATCAGCGACTGTCCTTTCTTCCGTTGAGCCAGCAGAGCATTCAGCACGTGACTTCGTTCGAGATGATGGCGCTTTGGGTGACCGCTGGCTACGGAGTGGGGCTCTCCGCGCAATCGCGCATTGAGCGTGCCCATGCGTGGGGGATCACTATGCGACCGCTTTCAGACGGCCCCTACGAGATCGTGACATACCTGCAGCGACCCCACGGACGAGCCAATGTTGTTTCTGAGCGGTTCGAGCACAGGGCAATGCTGGTTGCCAGGGACAGGGCGGCTTGCTCGAATACCCCATAGCCCGCTCTCGCCGAGGCTGCGTGCGGGTAATTGCAGCGGCACGCGCCTGTTAGCGCGCCAGTGATAGCGCTTCCATCTCTGGCAATATGATGAATTAACATGGTCTTTGGAGGCACGAATGGTTGGAAGTGGTTGGGATCGAGTACCAATTGACTCGCAAAGCATCGATGCGCCGCTGTCGCGCGCGGCGGTGTTTCTCACGTTGACGGTCGCCGAGGGCCACGAGGCCCTTCAGGCGGTCGCCGGCGTCTTGGACGGGCTGGACGACCTGATCAAAACGGTGGGCTTCCGCGATCTCAACGGCCGGCTGTCGTGCATCACTGCACTGGGATCGGCGCTATGGGACCGTTTCCAGACCGGGAAGCGCCCGAAGGAACTACGGCCCTTCGTGCCCATCGAGGGTGCCAAGCACACCGCGCCTGCCACGCCCGGCGACCTGTTCTTTCACATCCGTGCCGAACGCGAGGACCTCTGTTTTGAATTCGAGCGCCTGCTGCTGGACCAACTGGGCAGCAGCGTGACGGTGGCCGACGAGGTGGTCGGTTTTCGCTACTTCGACTCCCGCGACCTGCTTGGCTTTGTCGATGGCACGGCCAACCCGACCGGGCACGACATCGGCGCCTCGACGCTGGTCGGCAGTGAAGATCAGGCGTTCGCCGGCGGCAGCTACTTGGTGGTGCAGAAGTATCTGCACCAAATGCAGCCGTGGGCTCGGCTCGCCAAGGACGAGCAAGAGCGGATCATCGGCCGGGAGATCGTCAGCAATGTCGAATTGCCCGACGCGACGAGCGGCCAGAAATCGCACAAGACCCTCGCCACGATCGTGGACGACGACGGCACCGAGCACGACATCCTGCGCGACAACATGCCCTTCGGCCGCCCCGGCCAGGGCGAATATGGCACCTACTTCATCGGCTACTCCAGGCATCTGTGGGTGACGCAGAAGATGCTGGAGCGCATGTTCCTCGGCGATCCGCCAGGCATGCACGACCGCCTGCTCGATTTCTCGACGGCGCACACCGGCGCCGTGTTCTTCGCTCCCGCACCGCGCACGCTGAGCGAACTCGTGGAGGCGGTGCAAGCGTAATGCAGGGGCCGCAAGGCCCCTGCAAGGTTTGAGAGCCCTATGCTCCGTCTAGAACTACTGCGCTATCCACCAGCCGACGAACGCTTTGCCGCACATCCTCGGGGATGGGGTACGGGGCAATGGCCTCGGGCATATCCGCATAGTGCTGGTAGTCGCCCATGATGACCTGGATGATCGCCGGTACGTTGGTCGGCGTGACCGCATCAATGGCCGCGCGGTCCCCCAGGTCAGGGTGCGGCTGGGTCAGCATGCGGTACAGATCCCACGAATCCGCGTGCGGGCACTGGTTCATGAGCACCTGGGCCAGCTTGTGCTTGAGCGGCACCAGTTGCCAATCGGGAACACGCTGCCCCCGATTGCCCAAACTGATGGACAGCAACTTGCCCGCTTTCAGTTCGCGGTTGATCTGGTCCTTGGACTTTCCGGCCAGCTTGCCGAACAGCGGGACCGGCAAGCTGCTTGGAGACTCGTAGATGGTCAGCATTTCCTCGCGCTCGCGCTGGATCGCGGACACTTCCGGCTCTGGGGCATGCGTCGGAGGCGGCGGTACCTGAGACAGCCGCTGGAACGTGATGCCGCCGCTGCTCGGGGTTACGACAATAGGCGTGGCCACGACGGGCGGGACGCCGGGAGGAGTGGGCTCGGCCATCGCGAGGGTCGCATCCACCGCTTCCTCCACTTCTGCCATCGCCGGCGCCCCGTCGATACGGATGGTCAGATGCGCGCTCGCGGCTTCCACTTCGCCCTGTTCGAGCAGGTCGAGCCGATCGGCCCAGTCCTGCATCATCCGACGGCGCGGCTCAACGTACTTGGCGTGGTTGTAGGACGAACTCACCTTGTTGGGGTCGGAATGGGAAAGCTGCGCGTCCACCCAAATCTTCGGGTAGCCAATCTCGTTGAGCGCCGTCGAGATAGTGCCGCGGATGCCGTGGCCGGTCAGGCGCCCCTCATAGCCCATGAGCTGCACGGCCTTGTTGAGGGTGTTCTCGCTGATGCGCTTCTTGAGTTCGCTGCGGTGTGACAGCAAGTACTTCTGCGCCGGCCGCATCACCCCCAGGAGATAGCGCACGATCTCGATGGCCTGCAGGGATAGCGGCACGATATAGGGGGGCACATCCTGCGGCCGCTTCCCTGCCTTGCGCATTTCATCCTGGAGCTGCTTGACGATCTGCGGTGGGATGATCCACAAGCCCCTGTCGAGGTCGAACTGTTCGGGTTCGGCCAATCGCAGTTCGCCGGTGCGCACCCCGGTCAGGAACAGCAGCCGGACGCCAAGCTGGGTCTGCCAGCCACGGGGGTTGTAGAGCCGGAGCTTCTGGAGGAACTCGGGCATCTCGGGCAGGTGCAGGTAGGGATTGTGGGCTACGGGGGGCTTGGGCTCTGCCACCACGTCCAGGTCGGCGGCCGGGTTGACTTCCAACCCCTCGGCAATGACCAGGGCATAGCGGAACAACTGGTTGAACCAGGTGCGGACCTTCTCGGCGGTGGTGAACGCCTTGCGTTTCTCGATCGCCGCCAAGACGCCCAGGAGTTGGGGGCGGCGAATGTCGTAGATCGACATTCTTCCCAGGGTGGGCAACACGTCCTTGTTGAAGATGCGCAGGATCTGCGACAGCGTGCTTTGACGGCCTTCCTTGAGTTCCTTGCGGCGATGCTCGACCCAGGCATCGAAGACGGTCTTGAAGGTGTATTCGCCCGCCAGCTTGGCCGCGTGCCGTTTCTGGTCGCGCTCGACCTGAGGATCGATCCCCCTGGCGAGCAGGGCCTGGGCCTTGTCTCGCTCGATCCGGGCCTCGCGCAGGCTGAGAGCAGGATAGCCGCCCAGGCACAGGCGCTTTTGCTTGCCCAGCCAGTAGTAGCGGAATTGCCATGACTTGCCGCCTGCGGCTGAGACCATCAGGCCCAGGCAGTCGTTGTCGGAGAGGGTGTAGCGTTTTCCGGTGGTCTTCGCCTGCCGGACGGTCAGATCAGAGAGCGCCATTTCGAGACTCCTAAGTAATGACTTAGGCCCTATGCTCGTCATGGTCCCCGCTCAGCCCCAGCAACTATCCGGTAGCCGACCCACCCGTATTCTTGTGCCTTATTTGGTCACTCAAAAACGGTAGCTGTGGGTGGATTTCCGTGGCACTCGCTGGAATGAAAAAAGGAGCCGAAGCTCCTTTTTTCAATGACCTACAGACCCCAGTAGAAGTCTGTGGATCAAAATTTGGAGCGGGAAACGAGTCTCGAACTCGCGACCTCAACCTTGGCAAGGTTGCGCTCTACCAACTGAGCTACTCCCGCACTATCCTGCGACGCTGATACTGCCAGTTCCCGATGTTTCGTAACGCTGAGCCAATTAGCGCCGATCACACCGTAACCTTAAAAATCTGGAGCGGGAGACGAGTCTCGAACTCGCGACCTCAACCTTGGCAAGGTTGCGCTCTACCAACTGAGCTACTCCCGCAGATTTGCTACCGAACTCTTCTGCTGCTGCTTCGCTTGCTGCGTCGCGCCGTGCATCAGAGAAACGAGATTATGTAGAAGGCAAAGAAGGCTGTCAACAGTTTTGTGAGAGGAATTTTGCGGCGACTTTTGCCGCAGGCGCAGATTCTTACGATGCGCGTGTTCGCACAAACCTCACAGCATGCCGCCACGCTCGCGAATCTGCGGCCACGCGAGCTTCATGTAGTAGAACATCGACCAGACGGTCAGGAACGCCGCGACGTAGATGAGCCACAAGCCCCACACGCGCGTATCGATGACCCATTGCACGCCGGTGATCCTGAGCGGTCCGTAGAACAGCAGCATCGGAATGGCGACCATCTGGCACACGGTCTTGAACTTGCCGAGCTGATTCACCGCGACGCTCTTGGACGCGCCGATCTGCGCCATCCATTCGCGCAGCGCGGAAATCGTGATTTCCCGCCCGACGATGATGAGCGCGATCACCGCGTTCAGGCGTCCCAGTTGCACGAGCACGAGGAGCGCGGCGGTGACCATCAGCTTGTCGGCGACGGGATCGAGGAACGCGCCGAACGCGGACGTCTGATCGAGCTTGCGCGCGAGAAAGCCGTCGAACCAATCGGTGAGCGCGGCGAGCACGAAGATGAGCATGCCGAGCAGATTGCGATGCTCCGGGCTCATCATCATGTCCGGCAAATAGAACACGCCCACGACGAGCGGAATCAGCACGATTCGCAGCCACGTCAGGAAGATCGGTAGATTGAACGGCATGGGCGAAAGCGGTTGAAGGACATGTAAGGGAGCCGCCATTGTGCCGCGTCGATCCGGCGCTCACAAGGCGCGCGGATCGCGCGGCGCGCCAGCCGGCGAGCCGGTCCTGCTCAATGTAACTGACGATAAATCTGCTGCGCGAGCGCAAGCGAAATACCTTCGACGCTCGCCAGATCCTCGACGCTCGCCGCCTGCACGCCGCGCAGCCCGCCGAAACGCGACAGGAGCTTTTGCCTTCGCTTGGCGCCGACGCCCTCCAGTTCCTCCAGCCTCGACGTCTGCCGGGTCTTCGCCCGCTTCGCGCGCATGCCGGTGATGGCGAAGCGGTGCGCCTCGTCGCGGATCTGCGCGACCAGCATCAGCGCCGCGCTTTCCTTGCCGAGCTCCAGCGCGGACCGGCCGTCGGCAAACACGAGCGTTTCGAGCCCGACCTTGCGCCCTTCCCCCTTCGCGACTCCAACCAGCATGCCGTGATCCAGCCCGAGCTCGGAAAATACCTGCCGCGCGATCTCGACCTGACCCTTGCCGCCATCGATCAGCACGATGTTCGGCAGCGTGCCGCCCGCGGCCACGGCCGTCGCGGCGTCGGGCGTGACGTTGGGATCGGCGGCATCGTCGGGTTGCAGCGTCGTGGCTTCGTCGTTCGCGTTCGCGGCGGCCTGCGCGACCATCTTCTCGTAGCGGCGCGTGAGCACCTGGCGCATCGCCGCGTAGTCGTCGCCGGGCGTGATGCCGGTGATGTTGTAGCGCCGGTACTCGCCCGACTGCATCTTGTGATGGTGATACACGACGCACGAGGCCTGAGTCGCTTCGCCCATCGTGTGACTGATGTCGAAGCATTCGATGCGCAATGCCGCGAGGTCGTCCATTTCCATGGAAAGCGTCTCGGCGAGCGAGCGCGTGCGCGCCTGCTGCGAGCCCTGCTCCGACAAAAGACGCGCGAGCGCGAGCTTCGCGTTGTTCTCGGCCATCGACAGCCACGCGCGCTTTTGCCCTTGCGGCTGACGCAGCAGCGTCACCTTGTGCCCCGCCTGCTCGATCAGCAGATCGACGAGCTGGCGGCTCGACGGCGCATGACTCACGACCAGCACCGGCGGCACGCGATTGCCGATGTAATGCTGCGCCATGAACGCTTCGAGCACTTCGGATTCGAGCGCGCCTTCGCGGGGCTCCGCGGAACCGGCTTCGGATTCGGCTTCACCTTCAGCGTCGTCGGCGGCGGACGGCACATCGACGAGCGCGGCCGGCGCCGCTTCGACGATCTCGTCGTCTTCCAGGCCCGCTTCGTCTTCATCGCCGAGCGCCATCGCGCTTTCGACGTGCGCCGGGAAATACGCCTTGTCGCCCAGATGCCGGCCGCCGCGCACCATCGCGAGATTCACGCAGATCTTGCCGCCGAGCGCGACGACCGCGAGGATATCGACGTCGCTCTCGCTGCCCACTTCGATCGCCTGCTGATGCAGCACGGTCGCGAGCGAGCTCATCTGATTGCGCACGGCCGCAGCCTGCTCGAACTTCAGATCGGCCGCGAATGCGTGCATCTTCTGTTCGAGCTCCTTCATCACTTCGCCCTGCCGGCCGAGCAAAAAGCGCGACGCGTTCGACACGTCGCGCGCGTAATCCTCCTCGCTGATGAGCCCCGTGCACGGGGCGGTGCAGCGCCCGATCTGATGCAGGAGACACGGCCGCGTGCGGTTGCTGAACACCGAATCTTCGCAGGTGCGCAACTGGAACACGCGCTGCAAGATCTGAATGCTCTCGCGCACCGCCCACGCGCTCGGAAACGGCCCGAAGTACTGATTCTTCTTGTCGACCGCGCCGCGGTAATACGCCATGCGCGGAAACTTGTGGCCGGTGAGCTTGAGCAGCGGATACGACTTGTCGTCGCGAAAGAGAATGTTGTAGCGCGGCGCGAGCGCCTTGATCAGATTGTTTTCGAGCAGCAGCGCTTCGGCTTCCGAGCGCGTGACGGTCGTCTCGATCTTGCGGATGCGCGTGACCATCATCGCGATGCGCGGCGAATGCAGGGTCTTCGTGAAATAGCTCGACACGCGCTTCTTCAGGTTGCGCGCCTTGCCGACGTAGAGCACGTTGCCCTCGCCGTCGTAATAGCGATAGACGCCGGGCAGATGCGGCAGTTGCGCGAGCGTCTTTTTCGGATCGAAGTCCGCGGGTTCCGGATGGTCCGGCTTGTCCGATTTACGCAGATCGGAAGCGGGTTCGTGTGCGGCGGAATCAGTCATGCAGCGAAGTCGCGAGGATGCGGGGACGGTACGGGCGCACCAGCATGCGCCGCGGACAGTATTCTAGAATCGCCAGTTTAGAACATTACGCCGCGCGCCTTCGTCCTCATGATTTCGCACCCCGACGCCACGACTGCCCCGGACCTTGCGTGCGACATCTTCTGCGCGGTCGTCGACAACTTCGGCGATATCGGCGTGTGCTGGCGTCTCGCGCGGCAATTGCGCGCCGAGCACGGCTGGCGCGTGCGGCTTTTCGTCGACGATCTCGCGGTTTTCCATGCGCTCTGCCCCGAAGTCGATGCGACCCTCGACCGGCAAGAGGCGCAGGGCATCGTCATCGAGCACTGGCGCGAACCGGCGCACGCGGGCGACACGCTTGCCATCGCCGATGTCGTGATTGAAGCGTTCGCGTGCGAGCTGCCGCATGCGTATGTCGCCGCGATGGCGCGCCGCGCGCCGAAGCCCGTCTGGGTCAACCTCGAATATCTGAGCGGCGAGAACTGGGTCGCGGATTTCCACATGCGGCCGTCGCCGCACCCGCGCTATCCGCTCGAGAAGAGTTTTTTCTTTCCCGGACTCGGCACGGGCACGGGCGGCGTGCTGAAAGAACGCGATCTCGACGCCCGGCGCGCGCGCTTCGACGCGCAGGCGTGGTGGCAGGAACGCGTAGGTATCGAACGCCCCGGCACGGACAAGACCGTCGTGTCGCTGTTTGCCTATGAAAACCCTGCCGTCGATGCCCTGCTCGCGCAATGGCGCGACGGCGCCGCGCCGGTCGTGCTGCTGGTTCCGGAAGGCCGCATTTCGGGCGCGCTGGCGCGCTTCTTCGGCGTGCCGGCGTTCACGGCGGGCACGACCGCGCGCGCGGGCGCGCTGCAAGCGCATGCGCTCGGCTTCGTCGAACAACCGCGCTTCGACGAATTGCTCTGGGCCGCCGACATCAATTTCGTGCGCGGCGAGGATTCCTTCGTGCGCGCGCAATGGACGAAGAAACCGTTCGTCTGGCACATCTATCCTCAGTCCGACGACGCGCATCTGCCGAAGCTCGACGCCGCCCTCGCCCACTACACGAGCGCCCTCGATCCCGCCGCCCGCGACGCGGTCACGCGCTTCTGGCACGCGTGGAACGGCGCGGGCGTGCCCGACTGGGCCGATTTCTGGCGGCATCGGGCGGCGCTCGACGCGCGCGCCGCGCAGTGGGCCGACGAGCTGGCCGGCGTCGGCGATCTGGCGGGCAACCTCGTCGCGCACGTGGCCGCGCGCAGGGCCGGATGACGCGCGCGCCGCCGCCTTCCGGTCCGGCCACGCGACTGGCCAAATAAGCAAAAACTCAGTTAAAATAAGCGGTTATCCGAGGAAGCGAGTGCTGCTCACGTCAGCCGGAAGTGACTTCCCGTTAGCCATTCATTCAGGCATTCAGCCAAATCCATTCGTACAGGACCCAGTTTTATGAAGACCGCACAAGAACTCCGCGTCGGCAACGTCGTCATGATCGGCAACGATGCCATGGTCGTGCAGCGCGCCGAGTACAACAAGTCGGGCCGCAACGCCGCGGTCGTGAAGATGAAGTTCAAGAACCTGCTGACGAACGCCGGCATGGAAACGGTGTACAAGGCGGACGACAAGTTCGACGTGGTCGTGCTCGACCGCAAGGAAGTGTCGTACTCGTACTTCGCCGACCCGATGTACGTCTTCATGGACGCCGACTACAACCAGTTCGAAGTGGAAGCGGAAATGATGGGCGACGCCCTCCACTACCTCGAAGACGGCATGTCGTGCGAAGTCGTGTTCTACAACGAGAAGGCCATCTCGGTCGAACTGCCGACCACGCTGGTCCGCGAAATCATCTACACGGAACCCGCGGTGAAGGGCGACACGTCATCGGGCAAGGTGCTCAAGACCGCCAAGCTGAACACCGGTTTCGAACTGCAAGTGCCGCTCTTCTGCAACATCGGCGACAAGATCGAAATCGACACCCGCACGAACGAATATCGCAGCCGCGCGTAAGTCGTACGCGTCAGGCTCGTAAGCCAGGCGGCCATGTAAGCACCGCCGTCTGGTTTCAGGAAAAGCGCCCCTTCGCGGGCGCTTTTTCTTTTGCATGAATTTTTTGACAATTTCAGGCAAACTTTACCGCTTCCACCCTGTTCTCTTTCGATGCCAAACGACCGATGAAACCGCGCCCGGCCCGCGCGGATCGCATCCATCGGAAAAATTAACTGCTTGGCACGATTTCTGCTCGTAATGCGGATCAAGATTTCGGAACCGACATGCGAAACATGCCTTTCATCGTAAGCCGGCTTCTTGGCGTTGCGGCGCTCGCCGCGACCGCCCTCGCGTTCAGCGGATGCAAGTCCGCGCCGGCGACATCGGCGAACACGGGGAGCGAGATCGCCAACGACGACGCCGCGCTTGCCGCTCGCGTGAAAGCCGCGCTCGTCGCGGACCCGGGACTGAAAGCCTTGCCGATGAGCGTCGCGACGTATCGCGGCGCCGTGCAGTTGTCCGGCTATGTGGATTCGGAGGCGCAGATGCAAAAGGCGCTCGCCGTGACACGCGGCGTGCCGGGCGTGCAATCGGTCAGCAACGAACTGCATCTCAGGCAGCAATGACGCGCTTGCAGCGCAGATGACGAACGAGGAGTGACGCAGGACAACAACCGCAGCGGGAATGCAGTCGGGCGCCCATGCCGGAACGTGCGCCTATTCGAAGCATCGGCCCTTCCCGCCCACGAGACGCCGGAGCCTGACGAGCGACGGCGCAATACAGTCCACTTTGATACGTTGGTCCGCCATGCCACACGCACTGATTGTCGAAGACGATCCCAATAGCCTCTCCGGCCTGTCCGCGATCCTCACGGCAGACGGCTTTTCCGTCGATACCGCGACGACGCTCGCCGAGGCGCGCTCCGCACTGACCCGCTTCATCCCCGATGTCGTGCTCATCGACTTGAATCTGCCGGACGGCAGCGGTCTCGATCTGCTGCCGAGCCTGCCGTCGCAACCGCCCGACGGCGCGTTGCCCGTCATCGTGATGACCGGCAACGCGACGGTGGAAAGCGCGATCGAAGGCCTGCGCCACGGCATCTGGGATTATCTGCTGAAGCCGGTGAACATTCCGCGTCTGCGCAGCCTGCTCGCGCGCATTCCCCGGCCCTACGAGCTGACCGAAGAGGTTCAGGCGCTGCGCTCCACGCTGCGCGAACTCGGCCATTTCGGCGACATGATCGGCCGCAGCGCGGCGATGCAGCACGTCTACGATCTGATCGAGCACACTGCGCCGACGGAAGCCGCCGTGCTGATCTGCGGCGATCCGGGCACGGGCAAGAAGATCGCGGCGCGCACGATCCACCAGCTGAGCCGCCGCCGCAAGGGGCCATTCGTCACGTTCGATTGCTCCGCGCACCGCGCGGCCAGCGACGGCTCGCAGCGCACGATGGAAAGCATTCTCTTTGGCCACGAGCGCAACGCGTTCGCGGGCGCGGAGAATCGCGAGCCGGGCCTGCTCGAACAGGCGGGCGGCGGCACGCTGTTTCTCGATCAGATCGATTCGCTGCCCGCCGCGCAGCAGGAGGCGCTCCTGCGCGCGCTCGATTCGCAGACCTTCATGCGCGTGGGCGGCAGCAATCGCATCATGACTGACTTCCGCCTGATCGCCGCGTCGCGCACGCCGATCCGCGAAGCCGTCGCGAGCGGCGCGATGCGCGAGGACCTGTTCCAGCGGCTGTCGGCGTCGTCGATCATGCTGCCGCCGCTTGCCGAGCGCGACGACGACATCGCGCTGATCGCCGAAACGCTCGTCGATGAACTGAATCGCGAGAATCACATCGCGGGCATCACGAGCGGGTCGCCCAAGCGCGTCAGCCCGGCGTTCATCCGCGAATGCATCGCCAACGAATGGCCCGGCAACGTGCGCGAGATGCGCGAGCGCGTGCGGCGCGCCTATCACGCCTCGGGCGAGACGATCGAAACGCTGCGCGTCGACGAGCCGGGCGGACTCGGCGGCCGCGGGCTGAACGGCAGCAGCGTGCAGGTCACGGTCGGCACCGCGCTCGCGGACGTCGAGGACATGCTGATCCGCGCGACGCTCGAAGCGGTGGGCGGCACGCGTCATCGCGCGGCGACGCTGCTCGGCATCAGCCCGAAGACGCTCTATAACAAGCTGCAGCGAATGAAGCTGGAATCGTCGTGATTCTTGCCGCTGCCACAAGCGACAACGCCACGGATTCCGTGGCGTTGTTCGTTTACCGCAACATGTCGTCGATGAGCGCGCGGGCCGCCTGATACTCGGCCTGCGCCTGGAGCTTGCTCCAGCGCAACGCCTTGCCGCGCGGGCGCATCTGCCTCAAGCGCTGCTGCGAGATTTTCGACGGCGTGTAGCGCAACTGCTCCAGCACCTTGCCCGCCTCCTCCGGCTGATTGCAGATCAGCACCATGTCGCAGCCCGCGCTCAGCGCGGCGGTCGCGGCCTCGGTGAGCGTGCCGCCTGCGCGCGCGGCTTCCATCGAGAGATCGTCGCTGAAGATCGCGCCGTCGAAGCCGAGCTTGCCGCGCAGAATGTCCTGCAGCCAGATGCGCGAGAAACCGGCGGGCTTGTCGTCGACCTGCGTGTAGATGACGTGCGCCGGAATCACCGACGCCAGCGACAGGCCGAGCCAGTCGTACGGGCGCACATCGGCGGCGAGGATGTCGTCGAGCGGGCGATCGTCGGTCGGCAGCGCAACGTGCGAATCGGCCTCGGCAAATCCATGACCGGGAAAGTGCTTGCCGCAGTTCGCCATGCCCGCGAGCGCGAGACCGTGGTTCAGGCTCTTCGCGAGCATCGCGACGACGCGCGGATCGCCGTGCAGCGCGCGGTCGCCGATCACCTTCGACTGTCCGTAGTTCAGATCCAGCACCGGCGTGAAGCTCATGTCGATGCCGCACGCGCGCAACTCCGCCGCGAGCACATAGCCGAACGCGGTCGCGGTCTTGGTCGCGGCGAGCACGTCACGGTCCCACAGTTCACCGAGCTTGCCCGGCGCGGGCAGCACCGTGAAGCCATCGGTGCGAAAGCGCTGCACGCGGCCGCCTTCGTGATCGACGGCGATCAGGATGTCGTCGCGCACCGCCCGGATCGCATCGGTCAGCGCGACGAGTTGCGCGCGGTCCTGAAAATGCCGCGCGAAAAGAATGATGCCGCCGGTCATCGGATGCGTGAGGCGCTCGATATCCGCGTCGGAGAGCGTCGTGCCGGCGACGTCGTACATGACGGGGCCGGGAGTGCGTTTCATCGGATTCAATTGAGTTTTCGTTATGTGTTGGAGGTGGATTCAGGCGCTTCGACGATCACGAAGGACACCGCGTAATCGCGTTCGTCTGTGACCGTCACTTTCGACGTCATGTTCCGCGCCTCCAGCCATTCCTTCAGCTCGCCCGATGCCACGCAGATCGGCTTGCCGCTCGGTTCGTTGAGCGTTTGCAGCGCGCGCCAGGTCATTGGCCAGCGCATGCCGAGGCCGATCGCTTTCGAGAACGCTTCCTTGGCCGAAAAGCGCGTCGCGAGAAACGCGAGACCGCGCACTTCGGAACGCGCGTTGCGCGCGTGATAGATGCGCAATTCATCGGGGCCGAGCACCTTTTCGGCGAAGCGGCCCTTGGTGCGCCTCATCACCGCTGCGACGCGGCTCACCTGCACGATGTCCGTACCGATTCCGTAGATGGCCATGGCGCGCGCTTTCAGCGAATGCCGGCGGAAGCGAGGCGCGAGGCGACCATGATCGCCTTCATCTCGCGCACGGCGTTGTCCCAGCCGGCGAAAATCGAATGCGCGACGATCGCATGCCCGATATTCAGCTCGACGATGCCCGGCAACGCGGCGATCGCCTGCACGTTGGTGTAATGCAGGCCGTGGCCCGCGTTGACCTTGAGGCCGAGCGAATTGCCGAAATCGACGCTCGTCGCGACACGTTCGTACTCGCGCTGCTGTTCGGCTTCGTCGTGCGCTTCGGCATAGCGGCCCGTGTGCAGTTCGATCACCGGCGCGCCCGCTTCCTGCGCGGCGCGAATCTGCGTTTCGTCCGCATCGATGAACAGCGACACGCGCGCGCCCGCGTCCGCAAGCTGTCTGCATGCGGCCTTCACCGCCTCGAACTGGCCGGCGACGTCGAGGCCGCCTTCGGTCGTCAGTTCGGCGCGCTTCTCCGGCACGAGACACACATCGTGCGGCTTGATCTCGCACGCGATGTCGAGCATCTCGCGCGTCACCGCGCATTCGAGATTCATGCGCGTCTTGAGGAGCGGGCGCAGCGTGCGCACATCGGCATCGACGATATGACGGCGATCCTCGCGCAAGTGCAGCGTGATGGCGTCGGCGCCGGCTTCTTCGGCAGCGAGCGCCGCGCGGATCGGATCGGGGTAGGACGTGCCGCGCGCATTGCGCAACGTGGCGACGTGATCGATGTTGACACCCAGATCGATCACGCTCGCAGGCGACGAGAGAAAGAAGCTCATAGTTTTTGCAGGTCGATCAGTATCTGACGGGTAGCGAGCGGCGTGCCGCCCAGGTAGTGGTTCAGCAGAAAGCGCATCAGCGTCTTGCTCTGCGCGGCGGTCTGCGGATTCGTGTAATCGTCGCGCTCCATGTCGATGAGCGTCTGTCCCGACATCACGGGCCATTGCACATGAAGATCGTCGGCGGCTTCGCGCACGCCGCGGTCGGGATCGAAGACATAGCGCCCTTCGGGCACGACCGGCTGGCGCGTGACGGTGCGCATGAGATTCATCGCATAGCCGGTTTCGCGCAGCAGCACGCGCTCGAAGGAACGCAGCACCTGCACGGCGGGCTCGTCGTGCGCGAGGCGCGACAGCGTGAGGACGTAGTGATTGAAGAGCGCCGGATGCGCGTCGTCGCGGGCGCAGAACTTGACCAGCAGCTCGTTCACGTAAAAGCCGCAGAGCAGTGCGTCGCCGGCGAGCGGCAGCATGCCGCCGACCCATTCGGCTGTCGTCAGCGTGCGGACTTCGCCCTTGCCGGACCACGAGAGGCCGAGCGGCTGAAACGTCTGCAACACGCCGCGCAGCGCGGAATGCGGCCGCTTCGCGCCCTTCGCGACGAGCGCGACGCGCCCGAAGTCGCGCGAGAACACATCGATGATGAGACTCGTCTCGCGATACGGATAACTGTGCAGCACGAAGCCCGGCTGCTCGGCGATACGAAACTCGGAGCGCGGCCTTCTCGGCGCGCGCTCGCCCTCGGCCGCAACCGGCGAGGACACCGCCCGCGCGCGCTTCTTCGCGGCCCGCGCAACGGGACGCTCGCTCGCGTCGAAATCGTCGTCAGGACGATCGTCGGCGGGAGGCATCATCCGGGCGTCGTTCGGGCCGTCGTCCATGGGTTCGGTCGATGTATTACTCGTAGCCGTATGCGCGCAGGCCCGCCTCGTTGTCCGCCCAGCCGCTCTTCACCTTGACGAAGGTTTCGAGATACACGGGACCGTCGAAGAGCTTCTCCATGTCGAGCCGCGCCTCGGTGCTGATCTGCTTCAGCTTCGCGCCCTTCTGGCCGATGATCATCGCCTTGTGCATGTCGCGGTCGACGAGGATCGTGGCGAACACGCGGCGCAGACGCCCTTCGGTTTCGAACTTGTCGATGAGCACCGTGCTCGTGTACGGCAACTCGTCGCCGGTCCAGCGGAACACCTTCTCGCGCAAGATTTCGGCGGCGAGAAAGCGCTCGCTGCGGTCGGTGAGATCGTCCTCGCCGTAGATCAACTCGCCTTCGGGCAGATACGGCTTCAAGACCGCCATCAGCCGCTTGACGTCGTCGGGATGCTTCGCCGAGAGCGGCACGATCTCGCGGAAATCGCGCAAGCCCGACATCTGCTGCATGAAAGGAAAGAGCGAATCCTTGTCGCCGACGCGATCGAGCTTGTTCGCGATCAAAAGCGTAGGCGTGCCGGCCGGAATCAGGTCGAGCACTTTCTGGTCGTCGGGACCGAAGCGGCCGGCTTCGATCACGAAGAGAATCGCATCGACGGACGTGAGCGTCGACGTCACCGCGCGGTTGAGCGAGCGGTTGAGCGCGCCGCTATGGCGCGTCTGGAAGCCGGGCGTATCGACGAAGATGTACTGCGCGTCGTCCAGCGTGTTGATGCCGGTGATGCGGTGGCGCGTCGTCTGCGCCTTGCGCGACGTGATGCTCACCTTCTGGCCGACGAGCGCATTCATCAGCGTCGACTTGCCGACGTTAGGCCGGCCGACGATCGCGACCATGCCGCAACGGAAACCAGAGGAAGTAGGAGCGTTCATAGATGTGTGCGGCAAGAAATCGTTGGGGCGCGAATGCGCGATGGGCGCGGGGCGCGCGTCAGTGACCCGCGTCGGCGGCGCGCACGATGCGGCCCGCGGGCGCGTCAGGGCTTGCGCCGTTGCGCGTGTCCGTGTCGCTCTCGGCGCCGCGTTCAGCCGATGGGGCGGGCTGTGCCGGCTCGCTCTTCGGCGCTTTCTCCGGCTTGTGGATCACGGCGCGCTCCGGTTTGTCGGCGGCGGCATACGCGCCCACCGAGGGTTCGACGTGCGTCGCGCGGATCACCGCGAGCGGTGCGGTCGCGGGCCGTTCCGGCGTGCCCGGCTGTGCGCCGTGCGGGCCATGATGACGCTCGCGCCGGTCGGGCGAGCGCAGATCGAGCGCGGCCTGAATGCCGGTGACGCCCGGCACGACTTCGAATTCCGAGAGCTTCGCCGCGCGCGCGCCTTTGCGCTTCGGCTTCACGCCGAGCGTCGGGGCTGCCGCCATGACCTCGTCGAGCGCCTTCTTGGCCGCGGCCTGCTCCGCCGCGCGACGGCTTGCGCCGGAGCCGGACACCTTCACGTCGAGCTTCGGCACCGCGCATTCGACTTCGAATTGCTGATTGTGCGCGGCGCCGTGCGTCGCGACGACGGTGTAAGTCGGCAGCGCGATCTTGTGTCCCTGCAGATATTCCTGCAGAAGCGTCTTCGCATCCTTGCCGATGGTGCGCGGATCGATGTGATCCAGAACCGGCGTGTACAGCCGCTTGATGACCGTGAACGCCGCGTCGAAACCGCCGTCGAGGAAGATCGCGCCAAAGATGGCTTCGAGCGTGTCGGCCAGAATGGACGGACGGCGAAAACCGCCGCTACGCAGCTCGCCTTCGCCGAGTCGCAGCCCTTCGGACACGTTCAGCGCCTGCGCAATCTCGTAAAGCGACTGCTGCTTGACCAGATTCGCGCGCACGCGCGACAGGTCGCCTTCGTCGAGTTTTCCGAATCGTTGGAACAAAAGCGCGGCCACCACGCAATTTAGAACGGAATCGCCGAGAAATTCGAGCCGTTCATTGTGCGTGGCGCTGTGACTGCGGTGGGTCATCGCCTGGCGCAGTAATTCCGCATTGCGAAATTCGTACCGCAGCCGGCTTTCCAACGGAGAGGATGGCATGGAGAGAGTATAACGCGGGCGCGAACGCGGACGATTCCACCGGTCGGCGCCGGAAAACGCGTGGCGAGACGGTGTTAGCCGCGCTTCTTCACGCCGTTTCGAAGCTTTGTTTTAATCATGAGCAGCGCCGGCTGTCCTGCTCTAGACGAGCCGGCGATGCATGTCACTCGAACGAGCCGACGCGCTTCAGATTGCTGAAGTTCATCCAGATGAAGAACGCGCGCCCGACGATGTTCTTGTCCGGCACGAAGCCCCAGTAGCGGCTGTCCGCGCTGTTGTCGCGGTTGTCGCCCATCATGAAGTAGTTGCCCGGCGGCACCTTGCACGTTACGCCTTGTGCGTTGTAGTTGCAGTTGTCGCGGAACGGGAAATCGTCGGCGCCCACGATGAACGGCGGCACCTGCGGATTGTTCAGGATGCGATTCTTGCGGCCGTCGAGATCTTCTTCGAACTGCTTCGCATAACCAATGCGCTCGTCGTCGAAATAGTCCGGCAGCGGCGTTTCCGGCACGGGCTTGCCGTTGATCGTGAGTTTCTTGTCTTCGTACGCGACGGTGTCGCCCGGCAGGCCGATCACGCGCTTGATGTAATCGACCGATTCGTCCTTCGGATAGCGGAACACGACCACGTCGCCGCGCTTGAGCGGACTGCCGTTGGTCATCTTGGTGTTGGTGATCGGCAGACGCAGGCCGTACTCGTACTTGTTCACGAGGATGAAGTCGCCGACGAGCAGCGTCGGCACCATCGAGCCGGACGGAATCTTGAACGGCTCGATGATGAACGAGCGCACCACGAACACCGCGAGAATCACCGGAAAGAAGCTCGCCGTGTATTCGAGCCACCACGGCTGGCGCAGTTTGTCATCGCGCAGGCGGGCGCGCGTCTGCGCGGCGTTTTCATCGGCGAAACGCTCGCCTACGCGTTCCTGCTGGCGATCGAACTCGACGACCGCGGCCTCGGCGGCGCGGCGCCGCTGCGGCAGAAACACTAGCTTGTCGAGCACCCATGCAATACCCGTCAAGACGACGAGAATCAAAAGTATCAATGCGAAATTCATCAATCGCTTCCGGTTGTTATCGTTGTTTGCCCGTTGTCTGGCTCAGGGCGCAGGCGTCATTCGTCGACACGAAGGATCGCGAGGAAAGCCTCTTGCGGGATTTCGACCGAGCCGACCTGCTTCATGCGCTTCTTGCCGGCTTTCTGCTTTTCGAGCAGCTTCTTTTTACGCGAGATGTCGCCGCCGTAGCACTTGGCCAGCACGTTCTTGCGCAGCGCCTTGATGTTCTCGCGCGCGATGATGTTCGAGCCGATGGTCGCCTGGATCGCCACATCGTACATCTGGCGCGGAATCAGCTCGCGCATCTTCGCCGCCACTTCGCGGCCGCGATGCTGGCTCTGCGAGCGGTGCACGATGACCGACAGCGCATCGACCTTGTCGCCGTTGATGAGCATATCCACCTTGACCACGTCGGCCGCGCGATATTCCTTGAACTCGTAGTCCATCGACGCATAACCGCGCGACGTGGACTTCAGACGGTCGAAGAAGTCGAGCACGATTTCCGCCATCGGGATTTCGTAGGTCAGTTGCACCTGACGGCCGTGGTACTGCATGTTGATCTGCGAGCCGCGCTTGTTCGTGCACAGCGTGATGACCGAGCCGACATATTCCTGCGGCATGTACAGGTTCACGGTGACGATCGGTTCGCGCACTTCCTCGATCTTCTGCGGCTCCGGCATCTTCGCCGGATTCTCGACCGAGATGGTCGTGCCATCGCGTTGCTGGACTTCGTAGATCACCGTCGGCGCGGTGGTGATGAGGTCCATGTCGAATTCGCGCTCGAGACGCTCCTGCACGATTTCCATGTGCAAAAGGCCGAGGAAGCCGCAGCGGAAACCGAAGCCGAGCGCCTGCGAGACTTCCGGCTCGTATTGCAGCGAGGCGTCGTTGAGCCTCAGCTTTTCGAGCGATTCGCGCAACGCGTCGTACTGGTTCGCTTCTACCGGATACAGACCCGCGAACACCTGCGGCTTCACTTCCTTGAAGCCCGGCAGCGGCTTGGTAGCGGCACGGTTCGCGATCGTGACGGTGTCGCCCACCTTCGCGGCCGTCAGTTCCTTGATGCCCGCGATCACAAAGCCCACCTGTCCCGCCGACAGTTGCGGCAGGCTCGTCGACTTCGGCGCGAACACGCCGAGATTTTCGACCGGGTATTGCGCGTCGGTCGCCATCATCTTGATCTTGTCTTTCGGCTTCAGCGTGCCGTTGACGATGCGCACCAGCATGACGACGCCGACGTAGTTGTCGAACCACGAATCGATGATGAGCGCCTGCAGCGGCGCGTCCGGATCGCCCTTGGGCGGCGGCACTTTCGCGATGAGCGATTCGAGCACGTCCGCGACGCCCAGGCCCGTCTTGGCGCTGCAATGCACGGCGTCGGTCGCGTCGATGCCGATCACGTCCTCGATCTCGGCGATCGCGTTCTCGGGATTTGCCGCGGGCAAGTCGATCTTGTTCAGCACCGGCACGACTTCCACGCCCAGTTCGATCGCCGTGTAGCAGTTCGCGACCGTCTGCGCCTCGACGCCCTGCGAGGCATCGACGACGAGCAGCGCGCCTTCGCACGCCGACAGCGAGCGGCTGACTTCGTAGGAGAAGTCGACGTGCCCGGGGGTGTCGATCAGATTGAGGTTGTAGACCTGGCCGTCGCGCGCCTTATAGGAGAGCGCCGCGGTCTGCGCCTTGATGGTAATGCCGCGTTCGCGTTCGAGGTCCATCGAATCGAGCACCTGCGCTTCCATCTCACGATCGGACAAGCCGCCGCACAACTGGATGATGCGGTCGGCCAGCGTGGATTTGCCGTGGTCGATGTGCGCAATGATCGAAAAGTTACGAATATGATTCATTCAGTGCCGATCAAGCGAAAAAGGCGCGCCCTCACCAACGCGGAGCACGCCTTGAAAATTTGGGGAAAACTTCTGCATTTTAGCCGAAAACGGGGGTGTCCCGGCGGAATTCGGCTCGGACAGCCTCACGACGCGCGCGCAGCCCGCTCGCCCAGCGCCGCATGCACCGCGCGCATGTCGAGCCGGTACTGACACAATTCGACGCCATCGAGCATGAGCACGGGCACGCGCTCGTCGTAGCGCGCCTCCAGCAGCGGATCTTCGTCGATATCGATCCACTCGATGCCAAGGCCATGCCGCGCGGCGATCGGTTCCAGTTCGGCGCGCATGTCTTCGCACAGATGACACCAGGCGCGCCCGTAGAGGATGAAAGCCGCGCCCGGTTGTTTCGACGTCATCGCGCTTACTTCTGCGCCGGCACGCGTGGGCGCAGCGGCACGAACTGCGTGTTGTCGCCACGGCGCACGAGCACCGCGACCATCTTGCTGGCGTCCAGACCTTGCGCGACTTCCTGGAACTGCTTCGCGCTCGTGATATCCGTATCGCCGATGCGCATGATGATATCGCCCTTCTGGAAACCCGCGCGCGCCGCCGGCCCTTCCACGGCATCGACCTGAACGCCGCTCGACAGCTTGAGCGCCTTTTTCTGGTCCGCGGGAATGTCGCTCACCGCGAGGCCGAGCGAATTGCTCGCGCGCTCCTTCGGCTGCGGCGTCTTCTTCTGCTCGGTCTTCGCGACCTTGTCCGGCTGCATTTCTGCAACCGTGATCGACAGATCGCGCGTCTGGCCCTTGCGCCAGATCGTGAGCGTGGTCTTCGTGCCGGGCTTGGTATCGCCGACCATGCGCGGCAGGTCCGTCGCGGTCTCGACGTTCACGCCGTTGAACTTGGTGATGATGTCGCCCGGCTGCACGCCGGCCTTGTCGGCCGGGCCGTTCGGCTCGACGCTCGACACGAGCGCGCCTTGCGCCTTCGGCAGCCCGAGCGAATCCGCGACGTCCTTCGTGACCTCGCCGATCGCCACCGCAATGCGCCCGCGCACAACCTTGCCCGACGCCTTCAACTGATCGGCGACGCGCATCGCTTCATCGATCGGAATCGCGAACGAAATGCCCATGAAGCCGCCCGTGCGGCTATAGATCTGCGAGTTGATGCCGATCACCTCGCCCGCCATGTTGATGAGCGGCCCGCCCGAGTTGCCCGGATTCACGGCGACGTCGGTCTGGATGAACGGCAGGTAATCGCCGGTGTCGCGCCCCTTCGCACTGACGATGCCCGCGGTCACGGTATTGTCGAGGCCGAACGGCGAGCCGATCGCGAGCACCCACTCGCCCACGCGCACCTTGTTCGAATCGCCGATGGTGATGGCCGGCAGATTCGTCGCGCTGATCTTCACGACGGCCACGTCCGTGCGCTCGTCCACGCCGACGAGCCGCGCCTTGAACTCGCGCTTGTCCGTGAGCGTGACGTAGATGGTGTCCGCGTCGTCGACGACGTGCGCGTTGGTCATCACGTAGCCGTCCGTCGACAGGATGAAGCCCGAGCCGACGCCGCTGCTTTGTTCCGAATTGTCCTGGTTGTCGTCAGGCGCGTTGCGGCTGCCGCCCTTGCCCTGATCGCCCTGACTTCCGCCGCCGCCACCGCCACCGCCGCCTCCGCCACGCGGCGGCTGGCCCGGCATCGGAATGCCGAAGAAGCGCCGGAAGAACTCGGACATGTCGCCTTCGTCGAGGCCGGGCGGGAGTCCGCGCAGATCGCTGCCGGAACCGACGCGCGAGGTCGTGCGGATGTTCACGACCGAGGGCCCCACTTTATCGACGAGCGTCGTGAAGTCCGGCAAGTTCACCACGGGCGCCGCCGACGCAGAATGCGATACGAACGGCAGGCACACGGCGAGCGCCGCGGCCGCGATGAACTTGCGCAGCGAGAAGTTGCTCATAGGTTGGGGCCGGGAACGGGATTACTTGGAAGGCTTGTATTCTATGGTAGAAGCAAATTGCTGCAATGTGGCTTGCGGCACTTCGCCAAGCAAGGTGATCCAGAAATCCCCCCGGCGCTTGACCAGCACATGCGTGGCGCCGCTGTTGCCCGCGCCTTCCTTGCGCGTATTTTTCTCAACCGGCTCGACGAAAACCGAGATCGTGGCGAGACCGTCGGAGAACACGGCCTGATCGACCGGGATCGGCGGCTGGCCTTGCTGGCTCGACGCCATCGGACGGCGCAGCTCGCGAATCTTGCGAAAACCGGCGATATTCGGCGCCAGTTGCCAACCCGAGGCTTCCATGTCCACCGACTGCACCGGCGGCCGCACGATGGTCCAGCCCGACGTGCTTCGAATGCCGTTCGCAATGGGCGCCTTGTCGATCGGGCCGCCAATGCGCACCTGCGAGAACGAGAGCTGTTCGAGCACCTGGCCATCCGGACCGAGCGTCTGCGCGCGCATCAGCAAGCCGGTTTTCGCATCGGCCCAGAGCTTGTAGGCGAAACGGTAGGAATCTTTCGGATCGAGCTCCAGCACCTGGCTCTCCACGCCCGCCACGCGGTCGTTGCCCAGAAGCTTCGGTTCGTAGACGGACAGCACCTGATCGCCGCTCGCCGCGAGCAGGGCCGGGAACGAATCGCGGTTTTGCCGATGCTCGACCACGAGCAGATGCCGCTCCGGCACGAACGTGAACATCTCGTCGTCGTGCCGCAGCATCTTGCGCGGCGCGCCGTCGAGGCTTTCGAGCGATTCGTATTCACCGTCGCCGCGCGTGGCGACGTGCGTGATGCGCGACGACTGCACCGTCGCGCCGCGCTGATAGACGAAGGTACCCTCGTAATTCTGCTGCTGGGCCGCCTCGTGGATGCGGTTGAGCAGGCTGGCGGCCGTCTTGCGAACGGCGGCGGGATCGTCGCCCTGAGCGAATGCGCCCGATGCCGCCGTCAACAACGCGGCTGCGCAAAGCATCAACGCCGGCAGCCGCCCCCAATAGTTCGTTTTATTCAACCGCACACTCGGCATCAAATTATTGACCCTGCGATGTAGCCGCCGCGCGAATCAAGGGCATGGAACCAGGCATCATGGGCTGTTGAGAGAACTGCTGGTGCGCTTCGAGGTACTGGTCGAGATTGGCGTCGCGGATGATGTTCGCCTCGACGATCGGCGCGCGCACGGTCGCCGCCGGCACGGATGCCATCGCGACGCGCTGAAGCGGATCCGCCGGCGCCACGGCCACGCTCGCCACCTGCGTGCCGGAACGGCCGTCCACGCCCTGCAGTTGCGGCACGACGATCCACGTCAGCGTCGCGGCGGCCGCGGCCACCGCGAAGGCCGGCATGACGCGACGGCGCAACATGCCGCCGCGCGCCTTGGCCGCCGCGGGCAGCGCCGCCGGCGCGAGCACGTGGGCTTCGGCCTCGAAACGTTCGGAGAATACGGCCATGAACGCGCTGCTGCGCGCCGGGCTGACCGCGAGATCGTCGGAGCGCAGGGCGTCGCCGATCAGATGATAGTGCGACCACGCCGCGCGTTCGTCGCTTTTCAGGTCCGCCAGAAACTGGCTGATGCTGCCAATCTCGTCGAGCGACTCACCGTCGACGAACGCCGACATGCGCTCGCCGCGCGAACCCGCCTGTGTTTGATTCTGCATCGAGACCGACCCCATGATGCGCCCCATCTTTGACCCCACCCCGTAGTGACACCAACTAACCCAGATATCGCGTCCCTGCCCCGTGGATTGCCGCTACCAGCGTTTGCCTTCGGGAGTGTCCAACAACGGACGCAATTTTGCCGCAATGGCTTCACGAGCACGAAAAATTCTCGATCTGACGGTGCCGATGGGGCAATCCATCATTTCGGCGATTTCCTCGTAACTCAGTCCTTCGATTTCCCGGAGCGTGATGGCGGTGCGCAATTCCTCCGGCAGCAACGCCATCGCAGCGTTGACCGTCTGAGCGATCTGCTTGCTCATCAACATCGACTCGGGTGTGTTGATATCCCTTAGTTGGTCCGCGTCGGAGAAAGTTTCCGCTTCTTCCGCATCGGCTTCGGTAGAAGTGGGTGCGCGGCGTCCCTGGGTCGCAAGGTAATTCTTTGCGGTGTTGACCGCAATCCGGTACAGCCATGTGTAGAACGCCGATTCGCCTCGAAACTGGGGCAGCGCGCGATAGGCCTTGATGAAGGCGTCCTGGGCGACGTCCTCGACCTCGGCGGGGTCGCGCACGAGGCGCGAGATCAGTCGAATGATCTTGCGGTGGTATTTGGCGACCAGCAGTTCGAACGCGGCCTTGTCACCCTTCTGGACACGCTCGACCAGCAATTGGTCGATTTCTTTTTCACTCACCTGGGAAATCCGATTAGCTTGGGGAAGTTGCGCGGAGGGCTATTGTAGCGTTACCGCCTGTAAGGCTACCGGAACGCTCATGCGCCGTTACAGTCGTTACAGGTGGGAAGCGGCGGCGCGGCGCGCCTGTACGGCGAGCTGGCGAAAAGTGTCGGTATCGATGGAATCGGCCGGCACGAGCAGCGTTTCGCGGCGATCCCGCGCGCCGCAGAGCGTGAACGCGAGCAGGCGGTCGCTCCATTGTGCGTAGCCCGCGATACGCAGGTGGCGCGTCGCTCCGCCGCGCTCGCGCAGCGTGAGGCCGTCCGAACGCAAACCGAGGGCGACTGGCCGTGCGCGCAGCCATCGGTACGACGCGAGTCCGAGCGCCGCCAGCGTGACCCCGCACGCCACGGCCGCATGCCCGGCGTGTTCCGTGTGCGCGAAGACGCACTGGAAAACCGAGGCGCTCGCCACGGCCGCGAACGCGAGCATCGCGCCGGCCAGGAAACGCGACGGCCGCATGACGACGTTTGCATCGCCATGCGGCCGGTTCACGAACGCGCTCGCCATGTCGTTTCCTCCGATGACGAGCGCGCCGCGCTTACTGATGACGCTTGAAGACGAGCGAGCCGTTCGTGCCGCCGAAGCCGAACGAGTTCTTCACCGCCACGTCGATCTTCATGTCCCGCGCGGTGTTCGCGCAGTAGTCCAGGTCGCACTTCGGGTCCTGGTTGAAGATGTTGATGGTCGGCGGCGACACCTGATTGTGGATCGCCAGCACGGTAAAGACCGACTCCAGGCCGCCCGCACCTCCCAGCAGGTGGCCGGTCATCGACTTGGTGGAGTTGACGACGGCTTTCTTCGCCTGATCGCCGAGCGCACGCGTGATGCCGATCGTCTCCGCGATGTCGCCGAGCGGCGTCGACGTGCCGTGTGCGTTGACGTAGTTCACCTCGTCGGCGTTGATCCGCGCGTTTTTCATTGCGTTGACCATCGCGCGACGGCCGCCGTCGCCGTCTTCCGGCGGTGCGGTCATGTGATACGCGTCGCCGCTCATGCCGTAGCCGAGCACTTCCGCGTAGATCTTCGCGCCGCGCGCCTTCGCATGCTCGTACTCTTCGAGCACCATGACGCCCGCACCTTCGCCGAGCACGAAACCGTCGCGGTCCGTGTCCCACGGACGGCTGGCGGTGGCCGGATCGTCGTTGCGCTGCGACAGCGCGCGCGCCGCCGCGAAGCCGCCGATGCCGAGCGGCGAAACGGTCGCTTCCGCGCCGCCCGCGATCATCACGTCCGCGTCGCCGTATTCGATGAGGCGCGACGCCTCGCCGATGCAGTGCAGGCCGGTGGTGCAGGCCGTGACCATCGAGAGGTTCGGGCCCTTGAAGCCGAAGCGGATCGACAGGTGCCCGGAGATCATGTTGATGATCGAAGCCGGCACGAAGAACGGCGAAATGCGGCGCGGGCCGCGATTGAGCAACTCGGTCTGCGTGACTTCGATCATCGGCAGGCCGCCGATGCCCGAACCCACCACGACGCCCACGCGTTCCGCGTTTTCATCGGTGATTTCGAGGCCGGAGTCCTGCATGGCCTGCACGCCCGCGGCGAAGCCATAATGGATGAAGGTATCCATATGGCGCGCTTCCTTGGCGGGCATGTAGTCTTCGATATTGAAGCCCTTCACCTCGCCGGCGAAACGCGTGGAGAAGTTCGTCGCGTCGAACTTCGTGATATTGGCGATGCCCGACTTGCCCGCGACCAGATTGGCCCAGCCGTCGGCAACAGTATTGCCGACAGGCGACACGAGCCCCAGGCCTGTAACAACAACTCGACGACGGCTCACGGTAACCCCTTATCCATAGAATGACGAAAAACAAAAGCCACAGCGGCCACAGGAAACCACCCTGTGAGCCCTGTGGCTGTCAAATCGGTAGCAGCGACGATGCATCAAGCTGTTTGAGCGATGAGTCGCTGGCGCGTCCGGCCTCAGGCCTTGACGTTCGCGCGAGCGTAGTCGATCGCCTGCTGAACCGTGGTGATCTTTTCCGCCTCTTCATCGGGAATTTCCATGCCGAATTCGTCTTCCAGCGCCATCACGAGTTCGACCGTATCGAGCGAGTCAGCGCCCAGATCGTTCACGAACGAAGCTTCGTTCTTGATTTCGGCTTCCGCCACGCCCAGTTGTTCGGCGACGATCTTCTTCACGCGCTGTTCGATGTTGTCCATGCAGCCCTCCGAGGGGAAAAAAGTTCAAAAATACGAGTGCGCGCATTTTATCAGGTTTGAACCCGCAAAATACGGCGCGTCAGTTCCATGCTCCGCTGTCTGGCGCCCTTCATCAAGAGGTCGCCCGCCGCTTCGCATCGATTCTTCACTGCCGCGCTGGCGCGGTGCGCACGATGCTCTTTCGAGCATTTTGCGCGCCCGTCCCGGCGCGGATATTAAGCGAATTTCGGTGAAATGCCTATTAAGGCCTTACATGTACATGCCGCCGTTCACATGCAGCGTCGTGCCGGTGATGTAGCCGGCGAACGGCGATGCGAGGAACGCCACAGCATGCGCGATATCTTCGGGCGCGCCCAGTCGGCCAAGCGGGATAGACGCGGTGAGCGCGGTGCGCTGCTCTTCCGGCAGAACCTTGGTCATGTCGGTGTCGATGAAGCCCGGCGCGATGCAGTTCACGGTGATACCGCGGCTGCCGATTTCACGCGCGAGCGCCCGCGTCATGCCCGCCACGCCGGCCTTCGCCGCCGCGTAGTTGGCCTGGCCCGGATTGCCCGACGAACCGACCACCGACGTGATGTTGATGATGCGGCCGCCGCGCGCCTTCATCATCGGGCGCAGCACGGCGCGTGACAGACGGAACACCGCGCGCAGGTTCGTGTCGATGACGGCGTCGAATTCGTCGTCCTTCATGCGCATCGCGAGCTGATCTTTCGTGATGCCCGCGTTGTTCACGAGAATGTTCAGGCCGCCGAATTCCTTCACGATGCCGTCGATGAACGCATCGCTCGATGCCGCGTCGGTCACGTCGAGCACCGCGCCGCGGCCCTTTCCGCCTGCCTGCTGCAATGCTTCGCCGATGCCGGCCGCGCCGCTTTCGCTCGTCGCCGTGCCGATGACCGTTGCGCCCTGCTTCGCGAGTTCGAGCGCGATCGCGCGCCCGATGCCGCGCGACGCGCCCGTGACGATTGCCACCTGGTTTTCCAGATTCATGTTGTCAGTCCTTTATCCAGCGATCAGTTTGCGCGTCTCTTCGAGCGATGCCGGATCGAAGATCGAGCCCCCGACGAGATTGCCGTCGATGCGCTTGGTCAGCCCCGCGAGCACCTTGCCCGGACCGCATTCGACGACGTGCGTGACGCCATCTTTCGCCATCGCCTGCACGCATTCGACCCAGCGCACCGGGCCGGCGGCCTGGCGCACGAGCGCGTCCTTGATCGCGGCGGGATCGGAGACCACGGCGACGTCGACGTTATTGATCAGCGGAATACGCGGCGCCTTGATCTCGACCTTCGCGAGATAGTCGCGCAACTGATCCGACGCGGGCTTGAGCAACGACGAATGGAACGGTGCGGAGACCGGCAGCGGCAGCGCTCGCTTTGCGCCCTTGGCCTTCGCGACTTCGCATGCCTTCTCGACGGCGGCCTTGCTGCCCGCGATCACGACCTGCGCGGGCGCATTGAAGTTCACCGCTTCGACCACGCCCGACGACGACGCCTCGGCGCACACGGCTCGCACCGTGTCGTCGTCGAGACCGAGGATCGCGGCCATGCCGCCTTCGCCCACCGGAACGGCGCTTTGCATCGCCTGCGCGCGAAAGCGCACGAGCGGCACCGCGTCGGCGAACGCGAGCGCGCCCGCCGCGACGAGCGCGGTGTATTCGCCGAGGCTGTGACCCGCGACGATGGCGGGCGCGAGACCCGTTTCCTTTTCCCACACGCGATAGATCGCGTAGGCCGCCGTCAGCATGACGGGCTGCGTATTCGTCGTCAGGTTGAGATCTTCAGCGGGGCCTTCCGCGATCAGCTTGCCGAGATCCTGGCCGAGCGCGTCGGAAGCCTGCTGCACAGTCTCGCGCACGATCGCGTGATCGGCGAAGGCGTTGAGCATGCCGATCGACTGCGAGCCTTGTCCGGGGAAAACGAACGCAAATTTCATATCGTCCTCGTTGATTGGAATGATCCGCGATGCCTTCACGGAACCGCGCGGACCGCGCGCCATGCGAGCGCGCGGGGTCGGCGATGAAGGGGAATCAGTTGCGAATGAATAGAGGGAATCGATAAACGATCAGTAGCGGATGACCGACGCGCCCCACGTGAAGCCGCCGCCCACGCCTTCGATCAGCACGTTGTCGCCGCGCTTGATGCGGCCGTCGCGCACCGCGACGTCGAGCGCGAGCGGAATCGAGGCCGCCGACGTATTGCCGTGCTCGCCCACCGTCACGACCATGCGCTCGGCCGGCAGGTGCAGCTTGCGGGCGGTGCTCTGCATGATGCGGATGTTGGCCTGATGCGGAATCAGCCAGTCGATGTCGTCCGGCGTGAGCTTCGCCTTGTCGAGCGCTTCGAGCGCGACTTTTTCGAGCACGTTGACCGCGAGCTTGAACACGGCCTGGCCGTCCATGTGGAGAAACGCGGTGCCTTCGACCACGCCGCCGTTGACGTTACCCGGCGTGCAGAGAATGTCGGAATAGCTGCCGTCCGCATGCAGTGCGCTCGACAGCACGCCCGGCTCTTCCGACGCCTGCAGCACGATCGCGCCCGCGCCGTCGCCGAACAGCACGCAGGTGGTGCGATCGTTGAAATCGAGGATGCGCGAGAAGGTTTCCGCGCCGACGACGAGCGCCGTGCGATTCATGCCGCTGCGAATGAAGCTGTCGGCGGTGGCGACGCCGTATGCGAAGCCGGAGCACACAGCCTGCACGTCGAAGGCCGCGCCGTTGTTCTTGATGCCGAGCTTGTTCTGCAACAGACACGCCGTGCTCGGGAATACGAAGTCCGGCGTCGAAGTCGCGACGATGATCAGATCGATCGACTGCGGATCGATGCCGGCCGCTTCGATCGCCTTCTGCGAAGCGACGAGCGCGAGATCGCTGGTGGTCTGATTCGGCGCCGCGAAGTGACGCGCGTGAATCCCGGTGCGCGCGACGATCCATTCGTCGCTCGTCTCGACGCCCTGCTTCGCGAGACGGTCCGCCAAGTCCTGATTCGTGACGCGCTCGGACGGCAGGTAGCTGCCGGTGCCCAGCACGCGAGAGTAAAGATTGGATTGAGCCATTATGCCTTCGAATGTAGCGCAGTACCGGACGCGTCCGGCGGATTCGGCTGCGAACTGGGTTGCGCAGCGGACGGGGCGGCGGGCTGATGCGCCGCGGCGCCGGGAACGTCGGGCGCGGAGCCATTCGTGCCGGTCTCGCGCGCAGCGGGCGCGTTCTCTTCCATCGCGCGCACGAGGCGCTCCAGCACGCCATTTTTGACGGCATCATACCCGCGTTTGATAGCCCACTCAAACCCGAAGGCTTCGGCCGAGCCGTGACTTTTGATAACGAGCCCGCGCAGGCCGAGCAACGCGGCGCCGTTATATTGCGCGGGATCGACGCGCTTTTTGAAACGCTTGAGAACGGGCAGCGCGACAAGCGCCATCAGCTTGGAGGCGAAGTTGCGGCTGAACTCTTCCTTGATGATGTCGGCGAGCATCTTCGCGAGACCTTCGGAGGTCTTCAGCGCCACGTTGCCGACGAAGCCGTCGCACACGACGACATCCGTCGTGCCTTTATAGATGTCGTTGCCTTCCACGTTGCCGTAGAAGTTCAGCGTGCTCGCGCGCAGCAGCTCGCCCGCGCGCTTGATCGTTTCGTTGCCCTTGATGACTTCTTCGCCGATGTTGAGCAGGCCGATGGTGGGCCGCTCGCGGCCTTCGATCGCCGCCACGAGCGCGTGGCCCATCTCCGCGAACTGCAGCAGATGCTCGGGCTCGCAATCGACATTGGCGCCGAGATCGAGCACCGTGGTGTAGCCCTTCTGGCTGGGCATCGCGAACGCGATCGCGGGGCGTTCGATGCCCGCGAGCGTTTTCAGCACATAGCGCGAAACCGCCATGAGCGCGCCGGTATTGCCCGCGGAAATGCACGTCTGCGCCTCGCCTTCCTTCACGAGGTTGAGCGCGACGCGCATCGACGAATCTTTTTTCTTGCGCAGCGCGACTTCGACCGGATCGTCCATCGCGACGACTTCGCTGGCGGGGATGACGCTCAGGCGAGGCTCGTCGAGCGCTTTCGACTTCTTCAGTTGCGCGCGGATAGGCTGCTCGAGACCGACGAGCATCAGGTGCGCGTCGGGATGCGAGCGCACGAAATTGACGGCAGCGGGAACGGTCACGGCCGGGCCGTGGTCGCCTCCCATGCAGTCGATGGTTATCTTTACAGTCATGGAACGCGACGAATTTCGGGCACAAAAAAGCGGCAGTGAAATGCCGCCTTCTCGTCGTACCGGGAAAGTGTCAAGAGCGAGTAGCGCCCGGGCACCCGCAAAGCGGTACCGGCAGGCGCATCAAGCGCTGCTGAACGCTTAGTCGTTCTTCGTCTTGACGACTTTCTTGCCACGATAGTAGCCGTTCGGGCTCACGTGGTGACGCAGATGCACTTCGCCCGTGCTCGGCTCGACGGCCAGCGGCGCGCCCGTCAGGAAGTCGTGGGAACGGTGCATGCCGCGCTTCGACGGCGACTTCTTGTTTTGCTGAACTGCCATGATTACTCCAGAAAAATTTTGCGAATTCTAACACAGGGAGAGGTCAATCTCCGCGGTCGCGGAGGAACTTCAGGGCCGCACGGCCCACCGCCTGAAGCGGGAGTTCGCGTTCGGCGGATACTTCCCCGCCCTCGCTACATCAATGCTTCTTGCCGTCCGGACCGCTCGACTTGAGCTTCTCCAGCACGGCAAACGGATTCGGCTTTACCACATCTTGCTCGGCTTCTTGCTCGCCGCCTTCCGCCGCCTCGCCCTCGCCGCCGGGGAGCAGACTTTCGTGCACCTCGGGGCAGACGTTGTGCTTCGGCACGAGCGGCAACGACAGCAACAATTCTTCTTCGATCAAGTCGACGAGATTGAACTGGCGCGAGCCTACGATCACTTCCACTTCATCGTCGTCGAGCGGATATTCGTCCGCTTCTTCCTCCGTCGCCACGATCCGATAGGTGGCATCCACATCGAGATGTTGCGAATACGGCTGAAGACAGCGCTGACACATGAGCCACATCGAGCCGTGCACCGCGAGGCGCAGATACGGCTGTGGCGCATCCGTGCCGTCGTCCTGCAATTCCGGCTGGGTCGAGCCTTCGCCTTGCCAGGTGAACACGGTATCGCGCTCTGGCGCTTCCGCGGGCACTTCGGCTAACATGCGCGGCATCTGCGACACACGCAGCGCGCCGGCCGCCTGCCTGCCGCTTTCGGCGAATTCGTAAATGTCGAGCGCGCGCAGATCGGCGGGGCTCACAGGTTTGCCAGGATTCTGAGTCATGTGCGCTCCTGCTTGGGCCTTGCTTGGGTTAGTGCTTCCGGTGAGCGTTCAGTATGCACCGCGACGCCGCATCCAGGCAGGCGTGGCTTGCCCGAATTTGCATTGAGCGGGCATTCGTGCTCTGCCGCGCTGTCTGGCTTCTGCTCTATGCTCCCGCTACTGCCCTGCACCGGTTGATCGGTTCTCGCGCTTTGCAGGCGGACTCTGCGGGCACACGTACCGATGAAAAGCCCAAAATCATATCGGCTTTGTTCTTTCGAGTCAAATACTTAAGAGCCGGCCCACACTCTGTCGTTTTTACCCTATTCCTACTGATTCATTTCATGTCCGACGCCTCAAATACGCCGCCGCGCCTGATTCTCGCGTCCAGCTCGCCCTACCGGCGCGGATTGCTGGAACGCCTGCGCATTCCTTTCGACGTCGTCACGCCCGATATCGATGAAACGCCGCTCGCCGGCGAAACGCCCGAAGCCACCGCCGTCCGGCTCTCGATCGCCAAGGCGCGCGCGGCGGCCGGGCGCATCGGCGACGGCGCGGCGGCCCTCGTGATCGGCTCCGATCAGGTCGCAACCTTCGACGGCGAGCAGATCGGCAAGCCCGGCACGCACGAGAAAGCCTTCGCACAACTTCAGGCGATGCGCGGCCGCAACGTGGAATTCCACAGCGCGCTGTGTCTCTACGACAGCCGCACGGGCGACGCGCAATCCGCCGACATCGTCACGCGCGTGCGTTTTCGCCGCTATTCGGACGCGCAGATCGAAGCCTATCTGCGTGCCGAAACGCCGTATGACTGCGCGGGCAGCGCGAAAGCCGAAGGGCTCGGCATCGCGCTTCTGGAAGCCATCGAATCCGACGATCCCACGGCGCTCATCGGTCTGCCGCTCATCGCGCTGACCGGCATGCTCGCGAACGCCGGCTATCCGGTTCTGGGGGCGGCATGAGCGGCGTTCTGTATCTGATCCCGAACACGCTCGGCGAGGGCGACGCCGCCGCGCTCGCGCACGTCCTGCCCGAGCCGGTGCGCGCGCAAGCCGCCGCGCTTGCGTATTACATCGGCGAGAACGCGAAAACCACGCGCGCTTTCCTCAAGAAAGTGGGCACCGAACGGCCGATTCAGGAAATCGAGGTGCGCGAACTGAACGTGAACACGCCGCCCGCTGAAATCGACAAGCTGCTCGCGCCGATTCTCGCCGGCTCCGACGCCGGGCTTGTTTCCGAAGCCGGCTGCCCCGCTGTCGCCGATCCCGGCGCGCTGCTCGTGCGGCGCGCGCATCAGAAAGGCGTGAAAGTGGTGCCCTTCGTCGGGCCGAGCTCGATTCTGCTCGCGCTGATGGCATCGGGCATGAACGGACAGAGCTTCGCGTTCAACGGCTATCTGCCGGTCGATGCCGCCGAGCGCGGCAAGCGCCTGCGCGAGCTGGAGCAATTGTCGCGCAAGGCCAATCAGACGCAGATTTTCATCGAGACGCCCTATCGCAACAAGGCGATGCTCGACACGCTCATCGCGACTTGCGCGCCGTCCACGCTGATTTGCGTCGCCGTCGATCTGACGCTGCCGGGCGAAACCATCGTCACGCGCACGGCGGCGGACTGGAAAAAGCAGGCCGCGCCGGAACTGCACAAGCGTCCGGCGATTTTCCTGCTGCTGGCGTCGTAGCGATCAGCGCAACTGGAGCTTGCCGCCGAGCGTGAGCGCGCGCACGGCGGCGTCGCCGACCGATGCGCCGAAGCGCCGCACCACGCGCTCGCTGATGCTTTCCTTCTGCGTGTAATCGACGATATCCGGCTGCTTGATGACTTCGCGCGCGACATAGCTGGCGTCGCCGAAGCCATCGGCAAGACCGAGTTCGACGCTTTTCTCGCCGGTCCAGAACATGCCGGAGAAGAGTTCCGGATCATCCTTCAGACGTTTGCCGCGCCCGAGCTTCACCGCGTCGATGAACTGCGTGTGGATCTGATCGAGCATGTCCTGCGCGTGCGCGTTCATCGCGGGCGATTCGGGCGAGAACGGATCGAACGCGCCCTTGTTCGCGCCCGACGTGTGCATGCGGCGCTGGATGCCGAGCTTGTCCATCAGGCCCGTGAAGCCGAAGCCGTCCATCAGCACGCCGATCGAGCCGACGATGCTCGCGCGATCGACGTAAATCTTGTCCGCCGCCGCGGCGACGTAATAGCCGCCCGACGCGCACATGTCGTCGACGACGACGTAGAGCGGCGTTTTCGGATATTTCGCGCGCAGCCGCCGGATTTCCCCGTTGATGATGCCCGCCTGCACCGGACTGCCGCCCGGGCTATTGATGCGCAGGATCACGCCCGCCGTGTTCTCGTCCTCGAACGCGCTCTGCAGCGCGGCGTCGACGTTGTCGGCGCTCGCATCGCTGTTCGCGGCGATCTCGCCTTGCAGATCGATGAGCGCCGTGTGCTTGCCGGCCTTCGCGGCGCGGTCGCCGGTGAAATCGAACACGCCCCATGCAATCAGCGCGATCACCGCGAGAAACACGAAGCGGAAGAAGATGCGCCAGCGCCGCGCGGCGCGCTGCTCGCGGATCGCGGCGAGCGCGATGCGTTCGAGCGCCTCGCGCTCCCAGTTGTCGTTGCCGCTCGGCGGAAAATTGTCGGACATGCGTTGGTCGGTGTGAGGGGAAGGGAATCAGGCGGGTCGCAACGCGTCGTCGGGCAGCCAGAAGACCGCGCGCCCTTCCGGCGTGTCGCGCTCTTCGACCGACACGGCCCGAAGCCGCGCGCCGCGGCATGGGCCGCCGACGCATTTGCCGCTGTCGGGCTCGTAGATCGCCCCGTGCGTAGCGCACATCAAGTATAGGCCCGAGCTTTCGAAGAACTGGCCCTCGTTCCAGTCGAGCTCCATCGGCACGTGCGCGCAGCGGTTCAGATAGCCGTACGGCTTGCCGTCGTAGCGCACGAAAAACACGACGGCCTCGCCGCTCGCCTCCGCCGCCGCGAGACGCACGCCCGCGCCGCCGTCGACGAGTTCGTCCGATGCGCACACGCGCACCGCATTGGCCGCTTCGCTCATGCGTGCTCCCGCAACCAGCCGGCGAGCGAAGCGACGCTGTCCGCGCAGAACTGCGGCCCGAGCGCCGCGAGCGAATCCGCCGGATGCGCGCCGTATCCGACGCCGATGCCCGCCGCGCCGGCGTTGATCGCCATTTGCAGGTCGTGCGTGGTGTCGCCGATCATCACCGTGCGCGCGAGATCCTGTCCGAGCTCGCGCGTCAGTTCCTGGAGCATCGCGGGATGCGGCTTCGAGAAGGTTTCGTCGGCGCAGCGCGTGCTGTCGAAAAGGCTCGTGAGCCGCGATTCGTCGAGCGCGCGATTCAGCCCCACGCGGCTCTTGCCGGTCGCAACCGCGAGAAAATAGCCGAGATCGCGCAGTTCCTGAAGCAGTTCGCGCACGCCGTGGAAAAGCTCGGTTTTCTGGCCGGTGGTCAGAAAATGGAAGCGATAACGCTCGGCCAGCCGCGGATACTCGGACGGATCGAGCGTCGGCGCGCAGATCTGCAGTGCGTCCTTCAGGCCGAGGCCGATCACGTAGCTCGCGGATTCATCCGCCGGCACCGGCAGCCCGAGGTCGCGGCACGCGGCCTGAATGCTGCGCGTGATGTGGACGGTCGAATCCATCAGCGTGCCGTCCCAGTCGAAAACGATCAAATCGAATTGCTGCCGCGCCATTTACGATGTCTCTTGGTTTTTGAGTTGCTCGATGAAGCGCCGGCATTCCGCCGGCAGCGGCGCTTCCAGTTGCAACGGCTCGCCCGTCGCCGGATGCGTGATTTTCAGCCGGTAAGCATGCAAAAACATGCGCTTGAGCGACGGTTTCGCGCTCGGCCGCGCGAGTTCCTTGTTCAACGCGAAATCGCCGTATTTGGCGTCGCCCGCGATCGGCAGGCCGATGCTCGCCATATGCACGCGAATCTGATGCGTGCGGCCCGTCTTCAGTTCCGCCTCGACCCACACATAGTCGCGCCAGCGCTCGATCAAATTGAAGACCGTATGCGACGGCAGCCCGTTTTCCTGAATGCGCACGCGCCGCTCGCCATCCGCCGCCACGTACTTGTGCAGCGGCGCTTTCACCGCGCGCCGGCGGCCCCAATCGCTCTGCCAATCGCCGTGTCCGACCGCGTAATACCGCTTGTCGACGCGATTTTCGCGGATCTGCTCGTGCAGATGGACGAGCGCGGAACGCTTTTTCGCGAGCATCAGCACGCCGGACGTCTCGCGATCAAGCCGATGCACCAATTCGAGGAATTTCGCGTGCGGCCGCGCATTGCGAAGCTGCTCGATCACGCCGAACGCGACGCCGCTGCCGCCGTGCACCGCGACGCCGGACGGTTTGTCGATGACGATCAGATGGTCGTCCTCAAACAGGATCGGGAATTCGGCGGCAGGCGCGTTCGACGACACCGGCGCTTCGTCCGCCTGCGCGGTGCGGATGGGCGGCACGCGCACGAGATCGCCCAGCGCAAGCCGATACGCGGCGTCGATGCGGCCTTTGTTCACGCGCACTTCGCCGCTGCGCAGAATCCGGTAAATATGGCTTTTCGGGACGCCTTTGCAGACGCGCAACAGAAAATTATCGATTCGCTGACCGGCGGCGGTCTCGTCGACTTCGATCATCGATACCTGTTCGCTTGCGACCTGTTTATGGGATGTTTTGCCTAACTCATTCATTCTGAATATAATTTGCGAGCAGCCTGAAAAAGTCGCAGCTTACGATCAAGCGGCGGCCGTGATTGGTCAGACTGTAAAGGTGCAAGCGATAAACCATCATTTTACTTGCGCCCAAGGTCGGTTGCTCACCCTGAAATCGAAGAGCGACGAGTTGCACGCACGGCGATATCACCGGCAAGGACGGAGCCCACAGGCGCGTTCGGTCGAGTCGATCGCCGCCGGTAACGGATTTTTGGTCAAAAAGAATTTTTTCGGCGAGAAGCGACGGCGCCCGGCGAACCAGCCAAACGCCCGCCCCGATCTGCCCTGCCATCGAGCGGGAGAAAAAGGCAAGTCGCGGCTCGCCGGATTGCGAACCATCGACGACGTGAATCGCTGCTGCGCTGATTGCTGCGAAGCGCGATACGAAACAAAGCGTCGCAACGAGACGAGACACGGTTGAACCGCTGGCGGCTGAGAAGCCCGCGGTCGAGCCGGCGCGGTCGAGCCGCAAGGCTGAGGGTCGGTAGCGCAGCACCGCGAGCATGTCGCGGCCTGCGCGCTTCCGCCCCCGCTTTGCTGCTGCCGTCGGGAGGAATCAGGCTCTGTTGCAAGAGCGCCCTTGCGTCTAGCGCGTCAAATTTGAGACGCGCGACGCCGCGGCGCCGCCGTTCATCCTCCGTCGCGCCAGACAATCGCGTCGGCGTCTTTTCGATTGTTCGCATGTGCCCCACGGCGCGGCCGGCTCGTTCGCCGCGCGCCTGCTTTCGGCAATTCTCCCGCCAGAAGTCCCGCTCCAGCGTGCTTTGTGACAACACACAAAAAAGCGTGGCACGCCCACCTTCCCGCTTCGAGCGCGTGATCGCGATGCGCGATCACCGACGCCGATTCGCATGACGAGGGGAAGCGAAAGCTGCTCTGGAGCCGTTTCATGAAACGCATGCTGTTTAACGCGACGCAGCAAGAAGAATTGCGCGTCGCCATCGTCGATGGGCAGAAGCTCATCGACATCGATATCGAAACTGCCGGGCGCGAACAGCGCAAAGGCAACATCTACAAGGGAGTCGTCACCCGCATCGAGCCGTCGCTCGAAGCCTGCTTCGTCAACTACGGCGAAGATCGCCACGGCTTCCTACCGTTCAAGGAAGTCGCGCGCCAGTATTTCCGCGACGGCGTCGAGATGCGCTCCGCGCGCATTCAGGATGCGCTGCGCGAAGGCCAGGAACTCATCGTTCAGGTCGAGAAGGAAGAGCGCGGCAACAAGGGCGCGGCGCTGACCACGTTCATTTCGCTGGCCGGCCGTTACCTCGTGCTGATGCCGAACAACCCGCGCGGCGGCGGCGTGTCGCGCCGCATCGAGGGCGACGAGCGGCAGGAACTGCGCGAAACCATGGCGCAGCTCGAACTGCCGGAAGGCATGAGCATCATCGCGCGCACGGCGGGCATCGGCCGTTCGGCGGAAGAGCTCCAGTGGGACCTGAACTACCTGATGCAATTGTGGCGCGCGATCGAAGCCGCGTCGCAGAGTGGCGTCGCCGGCCAGCCGATGCTGATTTATCTCGAATCGAGCCTCGTCATCCGCGCGATTCGCGACTACTTCCAGCCGGATATCGGCGAAATCCTCATCGACACGACCGAAATCCATGATCAGGCGCGCGCCTTCATGGATATCGTGATGCCCGACAACCTCTCGAAGGTGAAGCGCTATCACGACGACGTGCCGCTCTTCTCGCGCTTCCAGATCGAGCACCAGATCGAAACGGCGTACTCGCGCACGGTGCCGCTGCCCTCGGGCGGCGCGATCGTGATCGATCACACCGAGGCGCTCGTCGCCATCGACGTGAACTCGGCGCGCGCGACCAAGGGCGCGGACATCGAAGAAACCGCGACGCGCACCAATCTCGAAGCCGCCGACGAAGTCGCGCGCCAGCTTCGCCTGCGCGATCTGGGCGGCCTGATCGTGATCGATTTCATCGACATGGAATCGGCCAAGAGCCAGCGCGAAGTCGAGCAGCGCCTGAAAGACGCGCTCAAGCACGACCGCGCCCGCGTACAAATGGGCAAGATTTCGCGCTTTGGCCTGATGGAACTGTCGCGCCAGCGGCTGCGTCCGGCGCTCTCGGAAGGCAGCCACGTGACGTGCCCGCGCTGCAACGGCACGGGCCATATCCGCGATACCGAATCGTCCGCGCTGCAAGTGCTGCGGATCATTCAGGAAGAAGCGATGAAGGAAAACACCGCGGCGATCCATTGCCAGGTGCCGGTCGAAGTGACCGCCTTCCTGCTGAACGAAAAGCGCTCGGAAATCAACAAGATCGAGTCGCGCTTCAAGGTCAACGTCGTTCTGATCCCGAACAAGCATCTCGAAACGCCGCACTACAAGCTGGAACGTCTGCGTCACGACGATGCGCGTCTGGACGATCCGCGCGCCTCGTGGAAGATGGCCGTCGAAGCGGCGAGCGAGCTGGAATCGGAAACCGGCTACAGCAAGCGCACCGAGGAAGTGAAGCCGAAGCAGGAAGCGGCCGTGAAGGGCATCACGCCCGAAAAGCCCGCACCGAGCGCGCCGGTCAAGCCCGCGCCCGTCGAGGCCGCGCCCGCTGTGGCGCCGGTGGCGGCGAGCGGCGGTTTCATCGCCTGGATCAAGAATCTGTTCGGCATTCAGCCGGCGGCGCAACCCGCACCGGCTCCCGTCGAAGCGCAACCGGCGACGCGCCCGCAGCGTGAGCGCGGCGAGCGCACGGGCGGCGGCGATCGCAACCGTAACCGTCGTAGCGGCGGCGCTCCGCGCGAAGGCGCAGCGGCCGGCGCGACGCCGGCTGGCAATGGCGCGGGCCGTCAAGGCGCGCGTCGGGAAGACCGCGAGGCGCGCGGCGGCCGGGAAGGCCGTGAACTGCGCGAGGTCCGCGAACCGCGTGAAGCGCGCGAGCCGCGGGAAACCCGGGAACCGCGTGAGGCACGCGAGCCGCGTGAAGCGCGTGAACCGCGCGAGGCACGTGAGCCGCGCGATCGCAACGCGGAACGCGCCGCGCGTCCGGAGGCGGGCGAGCGTCAGGAACGCCGCGAGCGTCCGGATCGAGGCGAGCGCGCCGACCGTCCGGAACGCGCTGAACGCGGCGAGCGCCGCAAGCCGCAACCGGAAGCCGCCGTCGAAGCGCTGACCCAGAGCGAAACCGTGGCGTCGGAGATCGTCGAAACGGTGCAAGTCGACGTCGACGCGCAACAGACCGGCTTCGACGCCGCATCCGCCGATCAAGCGGCCGCGCGCGATGGCGAAGAGCGCCGTCGCCGTCGCCGTGGCCGTCGTGGCGGCCGTCGCGATCGCGATGAAGACGGCATGACCGTGAATCACGCAGCCGACGTCGCTGAATCGGAAGGCGCAGCGGAAAGCGTGTCCGCGCAAGCCGGCGTGTTCGACGCCGAAGCCGCGCAGGAAGCGGCGGCCCGTCGCGAGACGCGCCCTGCCGTCCCGCAAGAGGCCGAGCAGCCTGCCGTCGAAGCTGCTGCTCAACCGGTTGCTCAGCCGGTTGCCCAGCCGGTTGCTCAACCCGTCGCCGAGCCGGTCGAAGCGAAGCCGCAAGCAGAAGCGCCCGCCGCCGCCGAAGAAGCGCCGGTTGCGCGTGCCGCCGAAGCCGAGCCGTTCGAACTGAAGGCGCAAACGCCCGAGCCGACGACGTTCGATCTCTTCGCGAAGCCCGCCCCGGCGCCCGAGGTCGAGAATCCGTTCGGCCCGTCGCCGAAGACCGCCGAGCCGCAGATGGCAGACCCGTTCGTGCCCGCCGTCAAGACGGAAGAGCCGAAGCCTGCCGCCGTCGAAGCGCCGGCCGAGCCTGTCGTGCAAGCGCAAGCACCGGCACCCGTCGCCGTGACGGAACCCGCCGAGCCCGCCGAGCCAGTGAAAACCGCCGCGGTCGCGCCGACGCCCGAAGCGACCGCCGTCGAGCCGGTGAAGCCGGTCGAGCGCACGGAAGCGGAAGTGGAAACGCAAGCGAGCGTCGCGGCCAGCGAACCGGTCGCCGTGGTTTCGGAGCCGGTGAAGGCGGCTGCGCCCGCCGCGCCCGCGACTGCGACGCCGATCGCTGTCGCCGCGCTTCAGCCGATGCTGGAGCGCGCGGGCCTCGTCTGGGTCAACACGGACGAAGGCAAGCTGCGCGAAGCGAATGCAGCCGCCGCGCGCGAGCCGGCGCCGGTGCGCGTGCCGCGCGAGCGCAAGCCGCTTCCGCCGGCCGACACCACGCCGATGCAGCAAGTGGAAACCGGCAAGAGCATCCACTGAGCGCGAGGTGCGTAAGCCGGGTCGCGTGCGCGATCCGGCGGCAGTCAGTCAACGCCATCGATTTTCGGATCGATGGCGTTTTTTATTGCACGGGCAAAACCGTATGACACTGCGGGAAAACCGGGACGCCGTGTCACTGGGGGGCCTACTGCCCGGACGGCGCGGTTCCGCTAAAATGGGATGAATCAACCATCCATCGAACAAGGCCATCGCGGCCGAGGCGAGCCCCGAGTCATCATGTCCCGACGCATCATTCCCCTGGCCGATGTCAGCTCGATACCGGACTTTGCCGGCACCGCGACGTCGCCGTCCGGGCTGCTCACGGACACGCTCGCGCGCCCGCTGCGCGACCTGCGCATCTCGGTCACGGATCGCTGCAACTTCCGCTGCGTCTACTGCATGCCGCGCGAAGTGTTCGACAAGGACTACCAGTTTCTTCCGCACGCCGCCCTGCTCTCGTTCGAGGAAATTGAACGGCTCGCGCGCGTGTTCGTCGCGCATGGCGTTGAAAAAATCCGTCTCACGGGCGGCGAGCCGCTTCTGCGCAAGAACATCGAATTCCTGATCGAACGGCTCGCGCTTTTGCGCACGCCCGAAGGCCGTCCGCTCGACCTCACGCTCACGACGAACGGCTCGCTGCTCGCGCGCAAGGCGCGTTCTCTGAGAGACGCGGGCCTCTCGCGCGTCACGGTCAGCCTCGACGCACTCGACGACGCGCTCTTTCGCCGCATGAACGACGCCGATTTCGCCGTCGCGGACGTGTTGGACGGCATCGAAACGGCGCAAGCCGCCGGGCTCGATCCGATCAAGATCAATATGGTCGTGAAGCGCGGCACGAACGACCAGGAAATCGTGCCGATGGCGCGCCACTTCAAAGGCAGCGGCGCGGTGCTGCGTTTCATCGAATACATGGATGTGGGGGCGTCGAACGGCTGGAACATGAGCGAAGTGCTGCCGTCGGCGCAGGTCGTCGAGCGCATCGGCGCGCATTTTCCGCTCGACCCGCTCGAAGCGCACACCGCCGCCGAAACGGCGCAACGCTGGGGCTATCGCGACGGCAGCGGCGAAATCGGCGTGATTTCCAGCGTGACGCGCGCCTTCTGCGGCGATTGCACCCGCGCGCGCCTCTCGACGGAAGGCAAGCTGTATCTGTGTCTCTTCGCGGTATCCGGTCATGATCTGCGCGGCCTGATCCGCAGCGGCGCGAGCGACGACGAAGTCGCAACCGCCATCGCACGCATCTGGCAGGCGCGCGGCGACCGCTATTCGCAACTGCGCGGGAGCGCATCGGCGCCGTCGCGCGAGGATTCGCCTCGCGTCGAAATGTCGTACATCGGCGGCTGAGCCGGGCGGGCCGCTCGTGCTGAACGTCCATTCATCCTCGAATGTCACCGCGCTCGTGCTTGCGGGCGGACGCGGCTCGCGCATGGGCGGCGTCGACAAGGGCATGCAGCTTTTGCACGGCGAGCCGCTGGCGCTGCACGTGCTGCGGCGCGTCGCGCCTCAGGCAGCCGCCGTGCTGATCAGCGCGAATCGTTCCCTCGACGACTACGCGCGCCTGGGCGCTGCCTTCGGCGCGCGCGTCATCGCCGACACGCGTGCGGACTTTCCCGGCCCGCTCGCCGGCATCGCCGCCGCGCTGCATGCCGCGACGACCGAATTCCTGCTGATCGCGCCGTGCGACGCGCCTTTCGTCGACGAACACCTCGGCGCCGCGTTGATGCACGCGCTCGACGCAAAGCGCGCCGACATTGCCTACGCCGCAACGGTCGATGCCTCCGGCGAGGTCAGCGCGCATCCGGTTTTCGCGCTTTTACGCACCGCTCTCGCGGACGATCTCGACGCCTGGCTCGACGCCGGCGAGCGCAAAGTCCGCGCGTGGTACGCGCGCCACACGGCGGCCGAAGTGCGATTTCACGATGAACGCCCGTTTTACAATATCAATGATTTACAGCAACTCGCCGAGCTCGAACGCCATTGATTGCTGTAGTCCGACCGTTGCAACCCGCCTGTTCGCTCGATCCGCCGTAACGGCATCCGGCGTCCGGACGCTCAACCACCGCGCGGCCTCGTGGCTGCTTCTTCGCCGGGCACCGGCCGCGATCCACGCCGATTCATGACCACGTCCAAGGAATTCTCCGCCTGCGTCGCCCATTACGATCCGAACGCGCTGCCCGTTACCGCTGCGCAAGACATCGTGCGTCAATGGGCCGTGCCGCGCACGCGGAACGCGCAGGCCGAGCGCGTGGGTTTGCACGACGCGCTTGGCCGCGTGCTCGCCGAAGACGTGATCTCCCCCATCGACGTACCCGCCTTCGATAATTCCGCCATGGACGGCTACGCCTTCGCCGGCGCGGCGCTCGCGGGCGGCGGCGCGACGCTGGATCTGGCGGTCGCGGGCACGGCGCTCGCCGGAAAGCCGTTCGATGCCGCCCTGCACGCGGGCCAGTGCGTGCGCATCATGACCGGCGCGCTGATTCCGCCGGGCTGCGACACGGTCGTGCCGCAGGAACTCGTCACCCGCGAGGGCGACGCGATCCGCTTCTCCACCTCGGCGATTCGCGCCGGCCAGAACCGCCGCCTGTCGGGCGAAGATCTCGCGAAAGGCAAACCCGCGCTGATCGCGGGCCGCATCGTGCGCGCGTCGGATCTCGGCTTGCTCGCGTCGCTCGGCATCGGCGCAGTGGCCGTGCACAAGCGCCTCACCGTCGCGTTTTTTTCGACGGGCGACGAATTGCGCTCGGTCGGCGAAACGCTGAGCCCAGGCAGCCTTTACGACAGCAATCGCTACACGCTTTTCGCGATGCTGAAGCGGCTGAACGTCGAGACCGTCGATCTCGGCATCGTCCGCGACGACCGTGCGTCGCTCGAAAAAGCGCTGCGCGAGGCGACCGAACGCGCGGACGTCGTCATCAGTTCGGGCGGCGTCTCGGTCGGCGATGCGGACTTCACCCGCGAGCTGATGAATTCGCTCGGCGACGTCGCCTTCTGGAAAATCGCGATGCGCCCCGGACGGCCGCTCGCATTCGGCCGCCTGTGGTCGGGCGAGCGCGCTGGCACGGGCGAATCGGCGCTGTTCTTCGGCTTGCCGGGCAATCCGGTTGCCGTGATGGCCACGTTCTACTTCATCGTGCGCGAGGCGCTTCTGGCGATGTCCGGCGCGGCGCGCCAGCCGCTCACGGCGATTCGCGCGACCAGCGTCGAGCCGATGAAAAAGCGCGCGGGCCGCACCGAGTTCCAGCGCGGCATCGCCACACGTGACGGCGACGACGGCCGCTGGCGCGTCGTCACCACGGGTCCGCAAGGTTCCGGCGTGCTCAGTTCGATGAGCGAAGCGAATTGCTTCATCGTGCTGGAGCACGCGCGCGGCGACATCGACGCCGGCGACGAAGTCGAGATCGTGCCGTTCGACGGCCTGATCTGACCGAACGCCGCCAGACCATACATTCCTACACCGATAGACGGGGCTTTCTTCCATGAAAAAGCAGATTTCATTCATCGCACCGGGACAGACCGCCAAGGCGCTGATCCTCGTGTATCTGACTTTCAGCGTGCCGATCGTGCTGCTCGGCGTGGTGGTCGCGTTCGTGCGCTACGGCTCGGTGGAAGTGAGCACCGTCACGAGCGCGCTGCTGCTGAACGCGATTCTCGGTTTCATCCTGCTGTGGATCGCGTGCCACGCCTATAACTGGGTGGCGTCGCGTTTCGGCGGCATCGAGATCGTGCTGTCCGACGCGCCGGAGGAAGCGTGAGCGCCGCGAACCGCGCCGCAACGATTCGCGCGGCCACGCCCGCCGACGTCCCCGCGATCTTCGGCCTGATGTTCGAGCTCGCGGAGTTCGAAAAGCTCACGCATCTGTTCATCGCGACTGAAGCGGGCGTGCATGAGGCGCTCTTCGGCGCGCGCCCCGCCGCTGAAGCGCTCGTCGCGGAGCACGAAGGCGAAATCGTGAGCTACGCCCTCTTCTTCCAGAACTTCTCGACCTTCCTCGGCAAGCGCGGCCTCTATCTCGAAGACCTGTACGTGCGTCCGTCGATGCGCGGCAGCGGCCTCGGCACGCTGATGCTGAAGCAGCTCGCAGCGCTCGCGGTCGAGCGCCAGTGCGGCCGCTTCGAGTGGTCGGTGCTCGACTGGAATCAGAACGCGATCGACTTCTACCAAAAGATGGGCGCGACCGTGTTGCCCGACTGGCGCATCGTGCGCGTGACGGGCGAACCGCTCGAACGCCTCGCCCGGTAACTCAGATTTCGTCGTCTTCGGGCGACGTCTCGCCGGGCGCATTCCCCAAAAGCCCTGCGGCCTGTTCTCCCGGCAGCGCCTCGACATCGCGCAGGCGCTTGCCCATCTGCCGCGTGCGCGTCTGCGCCGCGTCGATCGAGCGCGCGACGGTTTCGAGCTGCGATTTGGTCTTCGCGAGCACTTCGCCGAACTTGCCGAACTCGGTCTTCACCGCGCCCAGCACCTGCCACACCTCGCTCGAACGCTTTTCGATGGCGAGCGTGCGAAAACCCATTTGCAGGCTGTTGAGAATCGCGGTCAGGGTCGTCGGCCCGGCGACGCTCACGCGATACTCGCGCTGGAGCGCATCGCTCAGGCCCGGACGGCGCAGCACTTCGGCGTAGAGCCCTTCCGTCGGCAGAAAGAGCAGCGCGAAATCCGTTGTGTGAGGCGGCGCGACGTACTTCTGCGCGATCGACTTCGCCTCCGCGCGCAGCCGCCCTTCGAGCGCGCGCGACGCGTCCTCGACTGCGACAGGGTCCGCGCGCTCCTGCGCATCGATCAGACGCTCGTAGTCCTCGCGTGGAAACTTCGCGTCGATAGGCAGCCACACGGGCGTGGCCGCATCGCCCGGCGCGCCTGGCGCGTCGTGCCGGCCGGGCAGCTTGATCGCGAATTCGACGCGTTCGCCCCGGTTCGGCACCGTCGCCACGTTCTTCGCGTACTGATCCGGCGTGAGCAGTTGTTCAAGCAGCGATTCGAGCTGCACTTCGCCCCAGATGCCGCGCGTCTTGACGTTGGTGAGCACCTTCTTCAGATCGCCGACGCCGGCCGCGAGCGTCTGCATTTCGCCGAGCCCGCGATGCACCTGCTCCAGCCGGTCCGACACCAGCTTGAACGATTCACCGAGCCGCTGTTCGAGCGTCGCGTGCAGCTTTTCATCGACGGTTCTGCGCATCTCTTCGAGCTTCGTCGCGTTGTTCGCCTCGATGTCTTTCAGACGCGCTTCGAGCGTCGCGCGCACTTCGCCGAGCCGCCGCTCGTTCGCTTCGGACAACTGCGCGAGATGCAGCGACATCGAATCGGCGAAGCGCTTCAGCGCATTGCCCTGATCCTCGCGCGCCTGCTGGCTCTGCTGCGCGAGTTGTTGCGCGAGCGCGTCGAACTGCGCGTTCTGCACGTTCGATGTATTCGCGAGCTGCGTGGACAGCGTCTGATGAAACTGCGCGAAACCGCCTTGCGATTCCATGCGCGACACGCGCGCGCTCTCCGCGATATCGCCGCGCAAGCCGCGTTCGAGCCGCTCCTGCGCGCGCGCGTGCGCCTCGCCCATGTCGTTCACGCGGTCGGTGAGCGCTTCGAATTCATCGAAGATGAATGCGTTCGAGTTGCGCCGCATCGACATGACGAGCGCGATAAGCGCGGCCACCAGCGCGATCGCCAGCACGGCGAGCGCGCCAACCAACATTTGCGTCATTTCTTCAGTACGTCCGGATTGATCGGGTTCGGGGGATTGCCGGCGCGCGGGCCTTCACCCAGCGCGGCGATGAGATTGTCGGCGGCGAGATTGGCCATCGCGCGGCGCGTGCCCTCGGTCGCGCTCGCGATGTGCGGCGTCAGCACCACGTTGTCGAGCGCGAGGAAATCGCGGTTGAGGTTCGGCTCGCCTTCGAACACGTCGATGCCCGCCGCCGCGATGCGCTTCTCGCGCAATGCAACGATGAGCGCCGCGTCATCGACGATGCCGCCGCGCGCGATATTGGTGAGCGTCGCGGTCGGCTTCATCAGCGCGAGCTCGGCCGCGCCGATCGTGTGATGGCTCTCTTTCGAGTAAGGCACGACGAGCACGACATGATCCGCGCGCCTGAGCAGATCTTCCTTCGACGCATATTCGGCGTTCAGCTCCGCCTCGATCTCCGGCGCGACGCGCGAACGGTTGTGATACATCACGCGCATGTTGAAGCCGGCCGCCCGCCGCGCGAGCGCCTGGCCGATGCGTCCCATGCCGATCACGCCGAGCGTCGAGCCGTGCACGTCCGCGCCGAGGAACGAGTCGAACGACCACTTCTGCCACTTGCCCGCGCGCAAAAAGTGCTCGGACTCGGTGACGCGGCGCGCCGCCGCCATCATCAGCGCCCAGCCGAAATCGGCGGTGGTTTCGTTGAGCACGTTCGGCGTGTTGGTGCCGAGCACGCCGTGCGCGTCGAACGCGTGCATGTCGAAGTTGTTGTAGCCGACCGCCATGTTCGCGACCACTTTCAGATTCGGCGCGCCCGTCAGTTCCTTATCGCCGACCCATTCGCCCGCGGTGAAGGCGCCGTCCTTATCGGCGAGACGGCGCGCGAATTCGTCTTGCGGGAGCACGTCGCCGGGATTCGCATCGACTTCGAAATACTGTTTCAGGCGCTCGATCACATCGGGAAAAGTGGGACGCGCGACAAGGACTTTCTTCATCGATTGCTCCTAGAAAAATAGCCAGCCCAGAACGGCGAAAAGCGGCAGAAGGATCGCGCCCGACCATGCCATATAGCCGAAGAAACTCGGCATGCGCACGCCGCGCGATTCCGCGATCGCCTTCACCATAAAATTCGGCGCATTGCCGATATACGTGTTCGCGCCCATGAACACCGCGCCCGCGGAGATGGCGGCGAGCGTGGTGGCGTCGGTGGTCATGAGCGTGCGGGCGTCGCCGCCCGCGAGATTGAAGAAAACGAGATAGGTCGGCGCGTTGTCGAGAAAGGAAGACAGCAGACCCGTCGCCCAGAAGTAGGCGATGTCGATCGGCTTGCCCTGCGCGTCCGACACCGCGTGCACGATGCCCGCGAACGCGCCCGCCTCGCCCGCGCGCAGGATCGCGATGACCGGCGCGATGGTGATGAAGATGGCCGCGAAGAGCTTGGCGACTTCCTCGATCGGCGCCCAGTCGAACGCGTTGCCCGCGCGCGCGCTTTTCGGCGTGAGCGCGAGCGACGCAAGCAGCACACAGGCAAGCAGCCCGTCGCGCACGAGGTTCTGCAATTGCACGCGCGTGCCGAGCACGTCGAATTCGACGCCGGGCTTCCAGATGCCGCTCATCAGCACGAGCGCGACGATCGCCGCGAGCAGCGCGAAGTTGATCTTGCCGTCGATGCCGAGCGGCGGGGTGTCGGGCGTCGGATCGAGAAACGGGTGCTTCGCGTCGTGCGTGCGCCAGTAATGGCGGTCGAGCGCGTAGAAAATCGCGAGCAGCGCGACGCAAACGAAGAGCATCGGCAGCGCGAGATGCAGCGTCGTCCAGAAGAAGCCGACGCCGTTCAGAAAGCCGAGAAAGAGCGGCGGATCGCCGAGCGGCGTGAGCGAGCCGCCCGCGTTCGCGACGAGAAAGATAAAGAACACGACGACATGCACGGCGTGCTTGCGGTTGTCGTTCGCGCGCAGGAGCGGCCGGATCAGCAGCATGGCCGCGCCCGTCGTGCCCATGATGCTCGCGAGCGCGGCGCCGAGCGCGAGCAGTCCGGTATTGAGATGCGCCGAGCCGTGCAGATTGCCGCGCACGCAAATGCCGCCCGCCACCGTATAGAGCGCGGCGAGCAGAATGATGAACGGCACATACTCTTCGAGCAGCGCGTGGATCAGCACGCCAGTGGCCGTGCCGGCACCGAACGCGAGCGCGAACGGCGCAAGAAACGCGATGGTCCATGCCGCCGCGATCTTGCCGAAGTGGTGGTGCCACAGCTTCGGCGCGACGAGCGGAAACACGGCGATGGACAGCAGAACGCCGATAAAGGGGATGCCCCACGCGGCCGATAACGAAGCGCCGTCGAACGTCGCGGCCGAAGCGCCGGACGCCGCGGTGCACGCCACGACGCCTGCAAGGAAACGCCGCATCGGACTCACGCCCCGCGCACGACGATCACGTGCACGCGATACGGCCCATGCGCGCCGAGCACGATGGTCTGTTCGATATCGCCGGTGCGCGACGGTCCCGAGACGAAGTTCACGGCGCGCGGCAGTTCGCCCCGCTCGGCGCGCATCAGCGCGAACGCGTCTTCGTGGGCCGCGACGATGCGCGAGGCCGGCACGATCGCGATATGCGTCTGCGGCAGCAGCGCGCCGGATGCGGGCGTGTCCGGCCCGGACAGCAGCACGAGCGAACCGGTTTCAGCCGTCGCGCAAAAGCAGCCGGTGATGCCGACGAGATCGGCGTCGGCGGGCTTGCGCAACGCGGCCCGAATGCCCGCCTCGGCCCACGGAAGTTCGGCGAGCGCGGGCCACGCGACGACATCGGCGGAAAGATTCAGCGACTGGAGATAGCGCGCGGCTTCGGCGGGCGCCTCCGCGAGCGATTGCACTTCGGCGACGGTCGTAGCGAGCCGTTCGGCTTCGAGCGTGAACCGCGCGACGAGTTCGTCGGGCGTTCCGGGCAGCGGCGGACGCGGGCCCGCCGGATGCCGCTCGACGTATTCGCGCGCGGCGCTGTATTCGGCGTCCGTCGGCGAGCCACGGCGGCCCTGCGCGCTGCGAATGCGCGCGAGAATATTGCGGCGCGCGGCCGATGTGTCCATGGGTGCCGTCCTCTTGGTTGCGTGCTCTGGGATCGTGCGCGCCGGATCGATCGACGCGTCCGAATTATAGCGAGCGATGTTCGCGCAAGAACCTCGGCCGAACGGCATAGGCCGCATGCACGAACGCGCGAGAATCAGTCGTCGCCCGCCGGCTGCTCGATGCCGAAAACCTGGCGCAGATAGGCGAGATAAGCCTTGTCGTCGCACATGTTCTTGCCGGGAGAATCCGAGAGCTTCGCGACCGGCTGACCGTTGCAGCGAACCATCTTCATGACGATCTGCAGCGGCTGATAGCCAAGGTCGTTGGTGAGATTCGTGCCGACGCCGAACGCAAGCTGGCAGCGTCCGCGAAAACGCTCGTACAACTGCAGCACCTTGGGAATATCGAGCGCGTCGGAGAACACGAGCACCTTGGTGCGCGGATCGCAGCGGTTTTCCTCGTAATGCCGGATGAGGCGCTCGCCCCAGTCGAAGGGATCGCCGGAATCGTGGCGCGCGCCGTCGAAGAGCTTGCAGAAATACATGTCGAAGTCGCGCAGGAACGCCTTCATGCCGTAGACGTCCGACAGCGCGATGCCGAGGTCGCCGCGATATTCCTTCGCCCACATCTCGAAGCCGAAGATCTGCGAGTCGCGCAGGCGCGGACCCAGCGCCTGGCACGCCTGCAGATACTCGTGCGCCATCGTGCCGAGCGGCCGCAAGCCGTGCTTCATCGCATAGAACACGTTGCTCGTGCCCGCGAACTGCGCGCCGAGCTTGTCCTTCAGCGTGAGCACCACTTCCTCGTGCCACTGCCCGGAAAAGCGGCGGCGCGTGCCGTAATCGGCGATCTTGCAGTCGGAATATTCGGGCGGCGTGGCGAGCAGCTTGATCTTGTCGCGCAGGCGCTCGCGGCCGGTTTCGTACTCGGGCTTGCGCTGCGTGTTGCGGAAATACACCTCGTTGACGATCGCGAGCACCGGAATCTCGAAGAGAATCGTATGCAGCCACGGCCCTTCGATTTCGATATCGATCTCGCCGTTTTTCTTCGGCGACGGCGAGATGCGCACGGACTTCTCGTTCAGATGAAAGAGCGCGAGGAAGTCGATGAAATCGCTCTTGATGAAGCGCATGCGCCGCAGGTAATCCAGCTCTTCTTCCTTGAAGCGCAGATTGCACAGTTGCCGCACCTCGTCGCGAATTTCGTCGATGTACGGGACGAGATCCACGTTCGGCGTGCGGCAACGGAACTTGTATTCGACGTGCGCCGCGGGGAAATGATGCAGGACGACCTGCATCATCGTGAACTTGTAGAGGTCGGTATCGAGCAGCGAATTGATGATCATGGTTCTGACTGGAACATCCACCAAAGAGGCCGCGCGGGCCTTCATGCCTTTAGGGCCATGTTACCCGAATGTCCGCCAGCGCATGACCATGCACTGCCCTTTCTCGAAGCCGCGCATACATACATCACGAATCGATATAAAAGGCGCGTCGCGCCGGTCGCGCCCGCTTTTACCGTTACGCTACAATATGCGTTTTGGCAAGCGCACCTTCGGCCTATGCAGCCGTTCAGGGCGCCACCCCCACGAATTCCGCATGCAGGAGCCTGAATGACTCACGTTGTGACCGAAAGCTGCATCAAGTGCAAGTACACCGATTGCGTGGACGTGTGCCCGGTGGATTGCTTCCGCGAAGGTCCCAACTTTCTCGCGATCGATCCCGACGAGTGCATCGACTGCGCCGTGTGCGTCGCCGAATGCCCGGTGAACGCGATCTACGCCGAAGAGGACGTGCCCTCGGACCAGCAGCACTTCACCGAACTGAACGCCGATCTCGCGCGCAACTGGCCGAGCATCACGAAAACCAAGGGATCGCTTCCCGAGGCGGACGAGTTCAAGGACGTCAAAGAGAAGCTGAACCTGCTCGAACGTTGATTCGGGCATGGGCTCGCGCATCGGTGGGCGCAAACCGGCCTCGTTCGATTGCTAAATTGCGTATCGAATGAAGATTGGGCGTTGACACGTTAGCGACAGCACCCTATACTTTCGCTTCTCTGCTGTAGATGTTCCCCGATAGCTCAGTCGGTAGAGCGCCGGACTGTTAATCCGTAGGTCCCTGGTTCGAGCCCAGGTCGGGGAGCCAAAAACTCCAGCAAGTCGGTTTCAAAAAAACCCAGTCAATCGGCTGGGTTTTTTATCTCAGTTGCACCTGTTTCAGTTGTTCCCCGATAGCTCAGTCGGTAGAGCGCCGGACTGTTAATCCGTAGGTCCCTGGTTCGAGCCCAGGTCGGGGAGCCAAGAGCTTCAGTCAAAAAGCCCAGTCACGCGACTGGGCTTTTTGCTTTTGCACGCTGGATTGCTTAGGCGAGCCACACGACGGTCAGCGACCGCACGCCCTGCGCGCCGCGAATCAGCACGCCTTCGATATCCGCCGTCGCCGACGGCCCCGTCACGAGCACCGCATAGCGCGCCGATTTGAAATCGGGCCGCCGGTACACCTGCTGCAAGCCATCGACGAGCGATGCAGGATCGAGCAGCACGACGAGGTGCTGCGCCAGATAGCCGATCGAATTCACGACGTACTCGTCTTCGCTGAACCACACCGAGCCGGTTTCCGCCACGCCGAAGCGCCCTCTCACGACGCCCACGTCGACATCTTCCAGCGACGCGGGAATCGTCTCGGCCGACAACTCACGATTCCCTTCGACGCCCGCCACCGCCGATGCGATCACCTTCGCGTCCGGAAAGCGCGCGGCGATCATCGCCTGCACATCGTCTAGCGAAGCTGCATCGACGCACGTGCCGCCCATCGCGGTGAGCGCGGTCGTGAAACGCGTCTTCGGATCGCCGCCGGGTGACGGAAAAATGGGCACATCGGGACGCGGCCGCGACGCCGGTTGCGCAGCACGGATCTTCGAGAGAAAAGCTTCGCGGGTCGTCATCGGGCGTCCTTCCGGTTTTTGCGATACCACTCGTGAAATGTCTCGACAGGCGCTTCGGGCAAATCGCGCTGACGTCCCCAGATGTTGAGCGGGTTATAGAGCACGAAGTTGGGCAGGCGCTTCAACGCGCCGCCGAGCGATGCGACCGTCGCGCGATAAAGCGTCGGGCTCGCGAGCAGCCGCCCCGCCATCTTCAGGACTTCCTGCTTCACGAACGGCACTTCGTGCTTCTCGGCGATGACCGCGCGCCACTTGTAGATCTGCTCGTGGATGTTCACCTTCACCGGACACACGTTGGTGCAACTGCCGTTCATCGTCGAGGCGAACGGCAGCGCGCTGTAGCGCTTCAGATCGTAGGTCGGGTTGATGATCGCGCCGATCGGCCCCGAATACGTACCGCCGTACGACAGGCCGCCGCTTCGCCGATACACCGGGCACGTGTTCATGCACGCGCCGCAGCGGATGCATTTGAGCGAGAACCAGAAATCGTCCATCGCGAGGCGCTCGGAACGGCCGTTATCGACGAGGATGTAATGCATCTCCGTGCCCTGCCGCGGCTTGCGAAAGTGCGACGTGTATTGCGTGATCGGCGAGCCGAGCGCGCTTCTCGACAGCATGCGCACGAACACGCCGAGATCGGCGATCGTCGGAATGATCTTCTCGATGCCGATCGACGCGATATGCAGCGGCGGCACGTTCGCCGACAAATCCGCGTTGCCCTCGTTCGTGCAGACGACGACCGTGCCCGTTTCCGCCACCGCGAAGTTGCAGCCGGTCATCCCCGCCGTCTTTTCGCGCACGAAATACGGCCGCGTGTTCATGCGCTGGCTTTCGGCGAGATAGTGGATGTCGCTGTTCTTCGGATCGGTGCCGATGGTCTTGCCGAACAGTTCCGCCACGTCCGCGCGCAGCTTGTGCACCGCCGGCACGACCATGTGACTCGGGTCCTGATGATCGAGCTGCTGAATGCGCTCGCCGAGATCGGTTTCCATCACGGTGATGCCGCGCGGCTCCAGATAGTCGCGCATGTAGCACTCATCGGTGAGCATCGACTTGCTCTTCACGAGCGAGGTCATGCCGCGCGCGCTCATCAGCTCGTAGACGAGCGCGTTGTGCTCTTGCGCATTCGCCGCGAAATGTACGACGACGCCGTTCTTCCCGGCCTCATCGACGAATTGCGCGATGTAGTCCGCGAGATTGGAGAGCGTATGCTCCTTGATGCCCGACGCGAGCTCGCGCATCGTCTCCCATTCGGGGATGCCGTGCGCCTGCGCATCGCGCTTCGTGCGCAAGTCCCACAGCCGCTTGTCGTGGAACGCGACGTGATCGGGCTTTTGCAGGAACGCGCCCGCCGCTTTCGCGTGATCGATACGGACGGTTTTGCTCATCCTCTGGCTCCGTTCAGAACCTGCGCGATGTGAATGAACCTCGCGTCGAGCTTCATGCGCTCGGCGCAGCCTTGCTGATGCATGAGACACGACATGTCGCCCGACACGATGTACTGCGCGCCCGCGCCGACGTGATCGCGCACTTTGTCCTGCCCCATGCGCACGGAGACGGCCTCTTCCGTCACGGAGAACGTGCCGCCGAAGCCGCAGCATTCGTCGGGGCGCGCGGGCGAGACGAACTCGATGCCCTTCACGCCTTCGAGCAGCGCGCGCGGTTTCGAAAACGGCGTCGCCGCCACTTCCGAGTTCGATGTCTCGCGCAGATGCCGCACCGCGCTGCAACTGTTGTGCAGCCCGACGCGATGCGGAAACTCGGCCCACGGAAACTCGCGCACCTTCAGCACGTCGTGCAGGAACTCGACCAGCTCGTAAGTATTGCGGCGCACCTTCTGCACCGCGCTCGTCTGCTCGATCGCGGTGAAATGCTCGCGCACGTGATGAACGCAACTCGCCGACGGCCCGACGACGTAATCGTAGTCGGCGAAATTGCGGGCGAACACGCGCTCCGCGCCCGCGGCCTGCTTGTGTGCGCCGCTATTGGCCATCGGCTGGCCGCAGCAGGTCTGGTCCTGCGGATAGTCGACATCGAGCCCGAGCCGCTCCAGCAGCTCCAGCGTGGCGATGCCGACCTGAGGATAAAACGCGTCGATGAAACAGGGGACGAACAAAGCGACTTTCATGGCGCTCCAAACGTGGGGAATTTGGTAAGCTTGGTCTGACCAAGACTTTAAAGAGATGCGCCTTTCGTGTCAAACTCGGGGCACTCCCATGCATTCACCCTGCTTTCGCGCCAAACGATGACTTTCCAGCCTGTCCATGCCCACTCCTACGCCCGCGTGCGTCTCTCCGATATCGTGTCGGGGCAGATTCGCGAGTTGATCTCGAACGGCGCGCTGCTGCCGGGCCAGCGCCTGCCGGCCGAGCGCGATCTGGCGGAGCAGTTGAACGTGTCGCGCCCGTCGCTGCGCGAGGCGCTCATCCGGCTGGAATCGGACGGTTTCATCCGTGCGGCGGGCCGCGGCGGCTTCGTCGTCTCCGATGTGACGGCGCCGCTCGTGTCGCATCCGCTCGCGGCGCTGCTCGAAGCCCAGCCGAACGCCAGCGCCGACGTGCTCGAACTCCGCCACGGCCTGGAGACGCTGTCCACCGCCTACGCCGCCGAGCGCGCGACCGAGGCCGATCTCGCGCGCATCGCCGCCGCGTTCGACGCGCTGCAGAACGCCGTCGCCGAGAAAAGCACGCGTATCGCGGAAAAAGACGCGGCGTTCCATCTGGCGATCGCGGACGCGACGCACAATATCGCGCTCGCGCACGTGATGCACGGGCTCGACGAACTGGTCCGCGAATCGATGCTCACGTCGCACCGCCTCGTCGATTACGACGACGAAGTCGAAGCGAACTTGATGACGCAGCATCGCGCGATCTTCGACGCGATCGTCGCGCGCGATCCGGCGCGGGCGCGCGAGTGCGCGGGCGCGCATCTCGACTACGTGCGCACGCTCTACCGCGACCGGCTGGCGAAGAAGAATCGCGCCGCGTGACCAACGCCCATACGTCCGATCACATTACGAATTTGTAAGCCGCAAGAAAGTGATGATAGGACTTGGCCTACATGGATTTCGGACGCACACGGCTAACGCGCCCCAACCTTCTTCGCGATACTGAAACCGTCAACAACAACACGCGATGGAGGACAACATGCCTTACCTACTCGGATGGCTGCTCGGTGTGCCGGTGATCGTTCTGGTGATTCTGTATCTGATCTTTCATTGACCGGCAGCGCGGCGATGTATCAAAAAGAGCCAGGGGCGTCGATACAATACGACGCCCTTTCTCTTTTTCCGAAGGAAGCCGATGAAACGCTTATTTCTCGCGCTCGCCGCACCGCTCATGATGATTTCCGGCGCGGGACTCGCGCATGCCGAGGAAATCGCCAGCGTCAACACCAACTTCCGCTTCACCGGCTCGGACCGCGTGACCGTCGAGGCCTATGACGATCCGCTGGTGCAAGGCGTGACCTGCTATGTGTCGCGGGCGCGCACGGGCGGCGTCAAAGGCACGCTCGGCATCGCGGAAGATCCGTCCGAAGCGTCCATCGCCTGCCGCCAGGTCGGGCCGATCAAGATCACGCAGCCGCTCAAGCAGAAGACCGACGTGTTTTCGGCCGGCATGTCGTTCATCTTCAAGACGCTGCATGTAGTGCGCATCGTCGATGCGAAGCGCAACACGCTCGTCTACATGACCTACAGCGACCGCATCGCGACCGGCAGCCCGAAGAACAGCGTGACGGCGGTGCCCGTGCCCGAAGGCACGACCATACCGGTGAAGTGACGCGCAACTGTCCGGTGCGGCGCGAAGCAAAGTTGTAAACTAGGCGGTTCCGTCCGTCCCGAAATTCGCGAACCATGAACGCCGCCCGCTTCCGCAATGCCGCACGCTACTGGCGCTCGCCGCTCGTGCCGGACGCGGACATGGTCACGGCCGAATACTACGATCACGAATTCACGCCGCACTGGCATGACGCCTACACGGTGCCCGTGATCGAAGCGGGCGCGGAATGCTACGACTATCGCGGCGCGCATCACGTGGCCGAAGCCGGCTCCGTGCCGGTCATCAATCCGGGCGAACTGCACACGGGCGCGCGGGCGGTCGATGCGGGCTGGCGCTATCGCGTGTTCTATCTGCCGGTGCCGTTCGTCGAAGATCTCGCCCACGCGATGTCGGCGCAGAAGGCCGCGTCGCCGTGGTTTCCGGTCGATATCATTCGGGATCCCGATCTGGCGCGGCGTCTGGTGATCGCGCATCGGCTGCTGGAAAACGGGGCGGACCCGCTCGCCGCGGAACTGGCTCTCGTCGATGCGACGAGCACGCTGCTCGCCCGCCACGCGCTCGAACGTCCGGCCGTCGCGCCGCTCGCCGCCGACGCGCGCCGCGTCGCAACGATGAAATCGCGCCTCGCCGACGATCTGCTCGAACCGCTCACGCTCGCCGATCTGGCGCAAACCGTCGGCCTCTCGACCTTCCACGCCGCGCGCCTCTTCACGCGCGAAACCGGCCTCGCGCCGCACGCGTGGCGCAATCAGATGCGCATCGTGCGCGCGCTGCCTGCCTTGCGCGCGGGCGCATCCGTGACGGACGTCGCCGCGGCGAGCGGCTTCACCGACCAGAGCCATTTCACGCGGCATTTCAAACGCGCGTTCGGCGTGCCGCCCGGCCGCTGGCGCTGAATTCGCACCCTGAACCCGATGAGCGCAAGAAAGTACAAGCGTCCGATGCGGCGCGTTGCGTATCCTCCGCTTTCATAGGAGGACCATCTTGAACGCATCACCTTTGCGCGAATTCGCCGCCGGCGCGCGCGACACCATCCCGATGATGATCGGCGCCGCGCCCTTCGGCGTGATCTTCGGCACGCTCGTCACCGCGAGCCCCCTGACGCTCTGGCACGGCCAGCTCATGTCGCTCGCCGTGTTCGCGGGCTCGGCGCAATTCATCGCGGTCGGGCTGATCGCATCGCACGCGAGCTTCGCCGTCATCTGGGCGACGACGCTCGTCGTCAATCTGCGTCACGTGCTCTATTCGGCGACGCTCTCGCCGTATGTCGCGCATCTGCCGCGCCGCTGGCGCTGGGCGCTCGCGGGCCTCATGACGGACGAAGTCTTTGCCGTCGTCTACGCGCACTATCAGAAGCGCGCGCCGGGCGAAACCGGGCCGCACTACTTTCTCGGGTCCGGCGTTGCGATGTATCTGAACTGGCAGTTGTGGACGCTCGCCGGCCTGCTGTTCGGCGCGGCGTTTCCCGGCCTGAAGTCGCTCGGCCTCGATTTCGCGATGGTCGCGACGTTCATCGCCATCATCGTGCCGCAGCTCGTCGCAGTGCGCTTCATCGCGGCGGCGGCGGCTTCGGGCGTGCTGTCGTTCGCGTGGCAAGGCTGGCCGTACAAGCTCGGGCTGCTCGCCGCCGTGTTCGTGGGTGTCGCGGTCGGCATGGTGCTCTCGCTCATGGAAAACCGGCCGCAGACGAAGCAGCGCCTCAAGAACACCAAGGAGCGCACGCAATGAACTACGTCTGGTTGATCCTGGGCATGGCGCTCGTGACGTACGTGATCCGCGCCGCCGTCTTCGTGCTGGGCGAGCGCCTGCCGTTTCCGCCGGTCGTGCGCAACGCGCTCTCGTTCGTGCCGGTGACGGTGCTCACCGCGATCATCGTGCCGATGACGGTCTCGCCGCACGGCGACGGTGCCGAAATCACATGGCGCAATCCGCAGCTCGTGGCGGCGCTCGTCGCGGTTATCGTTTGCGTGTTCACGAAACGGCCGCTGGTGACGATTGCGGTGTCGCTCGCGGTGTTTTTCCTGTGGCAGTTCGTCGTGCTGGGCTAAACGTTTCCCGCCGATCCACTGCCGATCGGCTTTCAAAAAGCCTCGAAGAAACCTCAAGTTCCCGGAAATCGCGCCGATATCAGAAACGAATGGACTCCGCCTGAAACGCGGCGCCGCCAGCATTTCCCGCCTCCGGGACACCGGAGAGCGGAACCGGGAACCAACATGCGTCAAATCACCCTGTCGCTTCGCGACGAGACGATCGCTTCGCTGGAACGCGACTTCGAAGCGTTTCTGCGTCTGTCGCTGAAGCTCGATCCACAATTCGTCACGCCGTCGTTCGAGGACTTCCTGCGCGCGAAGCTGCTCGACAACAACACGCCGCTCACCGAGCAGGCCGTGCAGCGCATGCTCACGCACGGCCAGTACGCCTGGGCCAAGCGCGCGCTCGACAAGGAGTTTCCCGACGTCGTCGAAATCCTGATCCGTCAGGCCGCCGAGCACGGCTTCGCGTTCGCGATCCGTGCCGACTGGACCGCGGAGGATCTCGTGAAGGCGTCGCGCGAATGGGCGACGGCGATCGTCACCGAAGCGAAGGGCGACCTGTCGCAAGTGGACATGCTCGCCTCGCAGATCAAGTCGGCGGCGGCGGATATCCGCGAAGTCGAGGAAAAGATGCAGACGCCCGCATGGCGTCTCGCCGATTCGCTGCGCCAGCGCGTCTACGAAACGAAGATTTCGGTGGAAACGAGCGTGGGCTCGACGGCGCGCGAGAAGCTCGGCGAACTGCGCTGCCTGCTGCGTCTGGGCATCGTCTACGGCTCGATCCAGAAGCAGGAAGCGCAGCAGGTGCTGGAATATTTGCGCTCGCTGCGGCCCGAGCTTTTCGTCGAAGAGCCTCACGACGGCTTCACGCGCTTCGCCGCGTGGCTGCGCAGCATCTTCGCGCCGGCGCCGCGCGCGCCGAGCACGTCGCGGGCACAGCGGTAAGCGCTTTTAGTTTTTCAGTCCCACATTCCCTTCAGGCGCGCCGCGATATCGAGCTTCGCTTTCGCGGCCGCCGCGAGCCCCGCCGCTGTCGGCGCGGCGGGCGCAATCACCGGCGGCCACGCCGCCGCCTCGAAGTTCTGCATCAGATGCGGCGGAATGAAACGCGTGCGCTGCGCCCACACGTGCCGGTCGCCGAGATGCGTCTGGTTGTGCACGTAGAAACGCTGCGGCGTGACGATGTGCAGATCTTCCTTCGCGCGCGTCATCGCGACATAGAGCAGACGCCTTTCTTCGTCGATTTCCTCGTCGCTGCCCGTACCGAGATCGGACGGAATGCAGCCATCCACGCCGTTCAGCACGAACACGTTGCGCCATTCCTGGCCCTTCGCCGAGTGGATGGTCGAGAGAATCAGATAGTCCTCGTCGAGCAGCGGCACGCCAGATTCGTCGCTGGTTGCATCGGGCGGATCGAGCGTGAGTTCGGTGAGAAAGCGCTCGCGCGTCGGATACGTCGCCGCGATGCTTTCCATCTGCAAGACGTCGCCGATGCGGATCGCCGCGTCCTCGTGATTGCGTTCCAGATGCGGCTCGTACCAGCGGCGGATCATCTCGAACTCGGCGGGCCAGCCCGACTCGCGTCCGCAGAGCTTCGCCATCAGGCCGACGAAGCGTGGCCAGTCGTCGCTCGCTCGTGCGGGCGCCTGGAACGCGGCAATGGCGCTCGATGCGACCGCGTCCGGTGCGCTCACACTGTCCAGCAAACGCCCCGCAATGGCGGGACCGACGCCCGGCAACAGTTGCGCGACGCGAAAGCCCGCGACGCGATCGCGCGGATTCTCCGCCCAGCGCAGCACCGCAAGCACGTCCTTCACGTGCACGGAATCGAGAAACTTCAGCCCGCCGAACTTCACGAACGGAATGTTCCGGCGCGTGAGCTCGATTTCGAGCGTCGCGCTGTGATGCGCCGCGCGAAAAAGCACCGCCTGCGCCTTGAGCTTCATGCCCGCCTCGCGCGCCTCCAGCACTTTCTCGACGACATAGCGCGCCTGATCGGCCTCGTCCGCGACGGAGACGACGCGCGGCTTTTGCGCCGATGCCTTGTCGGTCCACAGATTCTTCGTGTAGCGCTCGCTCGCCATGCCGATGACCGCATTCGACGCCTCGAGAATCGGCTGCGTCGAGCGATAGTTGCGATCGAGCGTGACGGTTGCGGCGGGCGGATCGAAATGGCCGGGAAAATCGAGGATGTTGCGCACCGTCGCGCCGCGAAACGAATAGATGGACTGCGCGTCGTCGCCGACGACCGTGAGGCCGCGGCCGTCCGGTTTCATCGCGAGAAGAATGGACGCCTGCAGACGGTTCGTGTCCTGATATTCGTCGACGAGCACGTGATCGAAGCGGCTCGCGAGATCCGCGGCCAACGACGGCTCCGCCGCGAGATGCGACCAGTAGAGCAGCAGATCGTCGTAATCGAGCACGCTTTGCGCCTGTTTCGCGCTGACATAGGCGGCGAAGAGGCGCTTGAGGTCGGCTTCCCACTCGCGGCACCACGGATACGAATGGTCGAGCACGCGCCCAAGCGATGCGCCCGTATTCACGACGCGCGAGTAGATCGCGAAGCACGTCGACTTGGCCGGAAAGCGCTTTTCCTTCGACGACAGGCCGAGCTCGTGCCGCACGAGATTCATGAGATCGGCGGAATCCTCGCGGTCGTTGATCGTAAACGACGGCGCGAGCCCGACGAGATCGGCGTAATCGCGCAACAGCCGCGCGCCGACGCTATGGAAGGTGCCGGACCACGTCAGACCCTGCGCGATGGCGCTTCTCTTTCCGAGCGCGTTCATGGCGATGCGCGACACGCGCCGCGTCATTTCGAGCGCCGCGCGCCGCGAAAACGTGAGCAGCAAGATGCGATGCGGGTCCGCGCCCTTGACCAGCAGATGCGCGACGCGATGCGCGAGCGTGTTCGTCTTGCCCGAACCCGCGCCCGCGATCACGAGCAGCGGCCCGCCGCGATGGCCGGGTTCATCGACGCCGAATTCGACGGCCGCGCGCTGCGCCTCGTTGAGCTTGGCGAGATAGTCGGCGGCCTGCTGTGCGGCGGATTCGGCAACGGTGTCGGGAAGCGTGAGCACGGAGAGAGACGGCGGGGGAAAAGGTGACGCACACTGTATATCCATACAACCCGCGCGCGCAAGTCCTTGGCCTGGCTAGGCTTTTGGCCCCAAATGCAACGAGCCCGGTCCGCAAGGGATCCGGGCTCGCATCGTTCTCGAAAACGGGTTATTGCGCCTTCTTCGCGTTCTTCACCTTTGCGTCGGCGGCGGCTTCGTTGGCTTCGGATTGCGCCTCCGTCTTCTTCTTGTCGGCCTTGGCCTGCGCGACGGCGGCGTCCTTGTCGGCTTCGGCCTGCTTCTTCGCGGCCTTCTGATCCGCCTTCGTCGGGGCGTCGCTCGTCGTCTGCGCGATCGATGCCACGCTTACGCTTGCGAACGTTCCCGCGATCAGCGCGGCCAGTAGTGCATGTGCTTTTCGATTCATGATGTCCTCCCTTTCCCAATGCATTGCCGCGAAGCCATGACGGCTTCGCGGCGCTTCACGCTCAGTGCTGCAGGCCCGTGTCCTTCGGCGCGCGCGGCTCCGTCGCGTTCAGTTCCGCGCGGGCGGCGTCCTTGTCCGCCTTGCGGTTGATCTTCGCGTTCTTGACGTCCTCCTTGTACTGCGCCTTGGCCTGCTGGTTCTGCGCCTTCAGTTCGGCCTTCGACGCCTTCTTCGACGCGCTGTATTCGGCGTTCGCCTCCGCGTTCGCGTTGCGGCGCTGGACGAGCGGATCGGTCGGCGCGGGCGCGACGACGTTGTGCTGCGGCGGTGTCACAGGCGCCTGGCCCGCGATCTGCCCGTTTGCCGCGGCATCCGGCGCGGGCTGCATCTGGGCCTGCATTTGCGTCTGCGCCTGCACCGGCGCGGGTTGCGTCGCGGTCTGCGCGTAGGCGCCCGAAGCGGCAAGCGTGGCGATGGCGGAACCGATCAGAAGAATTCGTGCGCGAGTCATGAGCTAGTCCTCTCTTTAGTTGGCGTCGGCGGCACCCGAACGACGTGAAGCAGGCGTCCGCGCGACTTTTGTCGATTGGAAAGATGACCGAAGCTGCATCGATCAACAGGTCGGACCGGCGTGCGATCGGGCGAGTTCGCGAAAACCAGTCATTGTTACTGACGGTTTCATCTGGCTACATTTGCCAATCGACCCGCTTGCGACCGGATTACCGGCGTCCGCACAGCGAACAGCACGGCGCATGCCCGAAGCGGCGGCGGCCGTGGTTTATCATGGAGGCCTTTCCTGTTTCGCCGTCCCATGCCTGCACTGCACTTCACCCTCACGGGCGACTACATCGAGCTTCACAACCTCCTCAAGATCATGGGTCTCGCGGACAGCGGCGGCTCGGCGAAGGCGCGCGTCGCGATGGGCGATGTCACCGTCAACGGCCAGGTCGAGATGCGCAAGACCTGCAAGATCCGCGCGGGCCAGAAAGTAAAGATCGACGGCCAGACCATCCACGTTCGCGCGCCCAAATAGCGTCGCGCGCACTTGCGCGCACACGCCGCGCGCTTGCCAAAACCCGGCCATAAGCGAACGCGTCATCGACACGGCGCGCGCGACGCAATAAGCTAGTCGTCTTTCGTTCTGGTTTCAGCGTCGGTTCCCGTCAGCGCGTCTGCGCTTCGATCTTTGCCCCTTCGCTTTCCAGTCCACGGCGCTCAGTGCACTGACTGATGCGCCGTCATCGTTTCGATCCGGTCAACCATGCAACCGCAAGCCACGCGCGCCACGCGCGCGCATCAAGGACCGCCGAGCCTCTCGCGTCACGCTGTCGATACGGCGCGCCTCGCCGCGCCGCTCGCCATCGCGCAGCTCTCGCAGATGGCGATGGGCGTCACCGACACCATCCTGCTCGGCTCGCTCGGCCCGGACGCGCTCGCCGCGGGCGGCCTGGGCGCGAATCTCTTCTTCGTCGTCGTGACGCTTTTGCAGGGTGTGCTGACCTCGGTGTCCGTGTCGGTCGCGCATGCGCGCGGCGCGAATGCCGACGACCGCGTGCCGAGCATCTACTGGACGGGCCTCGTGCTGTCCGTGCTGCTCGCCGTGCCGGCGTTCGTGCTGCTGAGCTATGCCGAGCCGATCCTGCTCGCGTTCCACGAGCCCGCGACGCTCGCGAAGAACGTCGGCGAGTACTGCGCGGTGCTGCGCTGGGGGACGCCTGGCAGTCTCATCGGCATCGGGATGATGCGCGCGTTCCTTCCCGCGATCGGCGCGGCGCGCAGACTCTTGTGGATTTCCATCGGCGGCGTCTTCGTCAACGGCTTTCTCAACTACGGGCTCATTCACGGCGCGTATGGCATGCCGCGCGAAGGCTTCCTCGGCTCCGCGGCGGCGACGACCATCACGGTCTGGCTGACGGCGGCGGCGCTCGTCGCGGTGCTGCATCTGCGGCCGCGCTACAAGCATTTCGTCGTGCGCGCGCGCCCGCGCCTGCCCTTGATGGGCGAACTGTTCGGCATCGGCTGGCCGGTCGCGATCACGTACGGCGTCGAATCGACGCTCTTTCTCGCCACCGGCATGATGGTCGGTCTGCTCGGCGAAGCGCCGCTCGCCGCGCATCAGATCGCGCTCAACGTCGCGTCGGTCGCGTTCATGGTGCCGCTCGCGATCGGCCAGGCGGCGAACGTGCGCGTGGGCTACTGGGTCGGCGCGGGCGTGCCCGTCGCGGCGCGGCATGCGGGCTTCGTTGCGATCGCGCTGGGCGTCGGCTTCATGATGTGCTCGGGCCTCGTGCTGATCACCGTCCCGCATGCGATCGTCGGCCTCTATCTGCATCTGGACGATCCCGCCAACGCGTCCACCGTCGCGCTCGCCGCATCGCTCCTCAGCGTCGCGGCGGTGTTCCAGATCGTCGACGGCATGCAGACGGTCGGCTCCGGCTGCCTGCGCGGTCTCAAGGACACGCGCATCCCCATGCTCGCCGCCGCGTTCGGCTACTGGGGCGTCGGTTTTCCGACCGGCTACGTGCTCGCGTTTCACTTCGAGCTCGGCGCAAAGGGCCTGTGGTGGGGGCTCGCGGCGGGCCTCGCGAGCGTCGCCGCGCTGATGACCTTGCGGTTCCATCGCATCAGCCGGCGGTTCATCGAGACGGGCGTCGCGCCCAGGCCCGACGACGCCGGCGCCCCGGACGCCGCGCCGCACGGCCACGTTTGATAAGCACCCGAGCCGCGCGCCGATATGCATAGCAGGAATGCTTGGTTGGTGCGCGCGGGGCGCATTGCTAGGATGAACCCGTCTCCTCCTTGAGACATCTGTGACAGGGGTTGTCAGCCCGCTTCAGCCAAGCGGGCTTTTTTTCGTCCCTATGGTTCGTTGCTCTCTACCGCGCGGTGTCGCGCACGGCCATTTCCCGATTTCCCATACAATAAATTCGAGACGCGCCGCGCGAGAACGCTTCTTGCTTGGTGTCGTCCTGAAAACGTGTCGTGACGTACGGATCGCGACCACTAAAAAGAGGAATCGAAGTGTCGGAAAGCCGGGGGATGTGGGAAGCGGCCGGGCGTGACGTAGAGCGCGCAAGCATCGAAGGAAGATTTCGCGCCGCCGTGCGCAATGTGGCCATCGTCGTGATGATGGCGGCGCTCGCCGCCTGCGCGGAGCGCCCGCCCGCGACGGCGTTCGACCGTCCGTCGAGCCAGGCGCTCTCCACGAGCGAAGCGACGCCGCTCGCGGCCGCGCTCGCGCCGCTGGAACAGCAGCATCCGGACGAGTCCGCCGTGCGCCTTCTGCGCACCGGCACGGACGCGCTGCAGGCCCGCGTCGCGCTCGCGCGCGCGGCGACCAGGACGCTCGACATGCAGTACTACATCGCCGAGGAAGACAACACCGGCAAGCTGCTGCTCGGTGCCGCGCTCCATGCGGCGGATCGCGGCGTGCGCGTGCGCATGCTCGTCGATGACCTGAACTTCAAGGACATCGACCGCATCATGGCGGCGCTCAACTCGCACGACAAGATCGAGATTCGCGTGTTCAACCCGTTCGGCAGCGCGCAGCGCAGCTTGTCCGAGCGCACGCAGAACGTCTTCACGAACCTGAGCCACTTCACGCGCCGCATGCACAACAAGGCGATGATCGCGGACAACCAGATCGCGATCGTCGGCGGGCGTAATCTAGGCGACGAGTACTTCAGCGCAAGCCCCACGCTGCAATTCCGCGATCTCGACGTCTTCGCCGCAGGCCCTGTCACGCACAAGATTTCCGCGAGCTTCGACGATTACTGGAACAGCTCGCTCGCGTATCCGTTGCGCGGGCTGAACAAGCAGAAATTCGATGCTTCCGAGCTCGACAAGACCCGCGACGATCTGCGCGCGCACTGGCGCAAGCAGGCCGATCCGCTGAACGCGAAACCGCTCAACGCGACGCCGCTCGCGCAGCAGATCGCGCGCGGGGAAATGGGCCTCGTCTGGGCGCCGACGGAGTTCTGGGTCGATTCGCCGTCGAAGATCGAGCGTCCGAGCGACGACTACAAGAGCCCGCCGATGACGCGCCTCGTCGATCTGCTGAAAGACGCGCAGCGGGAATTCCTGATCATCTCGCCCTACTTCGTGCCGCACGACGCGGGCGTGAAGGCGCTTGGCGATCTCACGAAGCGTGGCGTGCGGGTCGCGGTCCTGACCAATTCGCTCGCCGCCACCGACGCCGTCGCCGTGCAGGCCGGCTACGCGCCGTATCGCGTGCCGATGCTGAAAAACGGTGTCGAGCTGTACGAGTTCAAGCCGATCCAGGCCGAAGGCGAAGCCAGTCCGCGCGCGGGCCTGTTCGGTTCGCAATCGCGCGCGAGCCTGCATGCGAAGGCTTATGTGATCGATCGGAGTATCCTCGTGATCGGCTCCATGAATCTCGATCCGCGTTCGTCGAAGCTGAACACCGAGCTCGCGCTCGTGATTCACGACAAGGCCATCGCCAGCGAAGCCGCCGGTCTTTTTGCCGACGCCATTTCGCCGAAAGTCAGCTGGCGGGTGCAACTCGCGAGCGCGGCGGTCGATGAGGAGATGCGGCGCACGGGCGCGCCGCGGTCGGGCCTCGTCTGGACCGCCGAGGAAAACGGCAGCCTCGTCACCTGGAACTTCGATCCCGAGGCGGGTTTTTATCGCAATCTGATGACGGGCATCTTCACGCTGCTGCCCGTCGACCAGCAGCTCTGATCCAATTTCGAGGGAATCTCAGGCCATGACACAGAACGCGAAGGACGGCGTACGGATGGAGAAGGACACGTTCGGCGAGATCGCCGTGCCGAACGGCAAGCTCTGGGGCGCGCAAACTCAGCGCTCGCTGCAGAACTTCAAGATTTCTACGGAAAAGCAGTCGCCCGAACTCATCACCGCGCTCGCGATCGTCAAGCACGCCGCCGCCGAGGTGAACGAAGGGCTGAAGGTGCTCGATTCGAAGAAGGCCCGCGCGATCATGCAGGCGGCCGAGGAAATCATCGACGGCAAGCATCCCGATGAATTTCCGCTCGCCGTGTGGCAGACCGGCTCGGGCACGCAGACCAACATGAATCTGAACGAGGTGATCGCCAATCGCGCGAGCGAGATCATGGGCGGACCGCGCGGCGAGGAGCGTCTCGTCCATCCGAACGACGACGTGAACCGCGGCCAGTCGTCGAACGACGTATTCCCGACGGCGATGCACGTCGCGGCGGCGTATGCCATCGTCAAACATCTGATTCCGTCGCTGAAGACGCTGCGCGATACGCTCGACAAGAAAGCCAAGGCCTTCGACAAGATCGTGAAGATCGGCCGCACGCATCTTCAGGACGCGACGCCGCTCACGCTGGGCCAGGAGTTCTCCGGCTATGTCGCGCAGCTCGATCAGGGCATCCGGCATGTCGAGGCGACGCTGCCGCATCTGTACCAGCTCGCGCAGGGCGGCACGGCGGTCGGCACCGGCCTGAACGCGCATCCGGAATTCGCCGCGAAGGTGGCGGCCGCGATCGGCAAGCTCACCGGTCTGCCCTTCGAGACCGCGCCGAACAAGTTCGAGGTCATGGCCGCCGCCGACGCGCTCGTCGCCGCGCACGGCGCGCTGAAGACCGTCGCCGCGGGCATGATGAAGATCGCCAACGATATCCGCTGGCTGTCGAGCGGGCCGCGCTGCGGGCTCGGCGAATTGTCGATTCCGGAGAACGAGCCGGGCAGCTCGATCATGCCCGGCAAGGTGAACCCGACGCAGTCCGAAGCCGTGACCATGCTGTGCTGCCAGGTCTTCGGCAACGACGTCGCGGTGAACTTCGGCGGCGCGAGCGGCAACTTCGAGCTGAACGTGTTCCGGCCGATGATCGCGCATAACGTGCTGCAGTCCGCGCGCCTGCTCGCGGACGGCGCGCAGAGCTTCAACGACAACTGCGCGGTCGGTATCGAGCCGAACGAGAAGCGCATCGACAGCCTGCTCAACGAATCGCTGATGCTGGTGACGGCGCTGAATCCCCACATCGGCTACGACAAGGCCGCGCAGATCGCGAAGAAGGCCCACAAGGAAGGCACGACGCTCAAGGCCGCCGCGCTCGCGCTCGGGCACGTGACCGAGCAGCAGTTCGACGAGTGGGTCAAGCCGGGGGATATGGTGGGGAAGAAGTAGGCGCGCGCAAGCGCTGCCCCGCTCTCTAGGCGGGTGACGCGTCCCACGGATTGATGACGCGAAGGCCGCACGGCGCGTAGTCGGCGACGTTTCGCGTCACAACCGTCATGCCGTGCACGATGGCCGTGGCGGCGATGAACGCATCGCGCTCGGGACGGGGATCGGGGACGTGAAGCCTGGCGCATCGCATCGCCACCGTCGAATCGAGCGACAAGGTCCGTTCGGCGAATTCGGGAAGCACACGGGTGCGCATCCAGGTGCGCAGCCGTGCTCCCCGCTCGGCGTCGCGCCGCTCCATGCGAAGAATGCCCAATTCGAGTTCAAACAGCGTGACGGCTGAAATGTAGAAGTCCGTCGCATCCTCGCCCGACAGCCAGGCGATGACGTTGGCATCGGCGCGGCCATCGCCGGCTTTGCGCAGTTCGGAGATGACGTTGGTATCGAGCAGAAACATTATTCGACGTCGGCAGCACGAGGAAGCGCCCGTGAGCGCGGAAATTCGACATCGATGTCCGCGAGTCCGGGCATCGACAGCGCATCGACGAGATTGCGCTTATTGCCCGCAAGCCGCTGATACTCCTCGATGCTCAACAGCACATGCGCCGGCCTGCCCCGGTCCGTAATAAATACGGGGCCGTCCTTCGTCGCCTTTTTTGCACGGGTGACGTCCTGATTGAGTTCCCGGCTGGATAAAGTCGTGATGGTCATGGCGGCGCACTCCCTGCATTCGATGTAGGAATGTTACTACAATCCAGCCGGGCGTTCAAACCCTCCCCGCCGCCACCTCTTCCGGCTTCAGCTCGACGATCGCGTCGAGCGCGTCCTTCACGTCCATCGCGTATTTGGCGAGGCGCTTTTCCTCGTCCGTTTCCGGCACGAAGGACGGCACGGGCGTGGGCTGCCCTTTCTCGTCGACGGCGACGAAAACCATCAGGCAATCCGTCGTCATCTGCAATTCGCCGACTTTGGGATCGCCCGCATGCACGGAAATGTGAATGTGCATGCTGGTGCGCCCGGTCGTGACCACGCGGGCGCGCAATTCGACCAGATTGCCGACGAGAATCGGCCGGCGAAAGCGGATATTGCCGACGCTCACCGTCACCGCATAGCGGCCGGACCACATCGCGGCACAGGCGTAGGCGGTTTCGTCGATCCATTTCATCAGCGCGCCGCCGTGCACCTTGCCGCCGAAATTCACCGACGTAGGCTCGGCAAGAAAGCGGAAAGTGGTTTCGGCGCGGCTTTTCGGCGCAGCGGGAACGGGGGACGAGGCTGGCGTGTTCATGGGGGCGTCATCGTTTGTGGTGTGTGACGCCGATTATAAGTAGCGAGAAAGCCTAGGGTCTGTTCACCTATAAAACGTGCATGCGTTGCCCCGTAAAGGGCCGATCGCAAGGAATGCGACGAAGCTAAGACCGGGCGCCTTCGCGAGGAGCATGACGCGGCGAGCGGCCCTTTACGGGGCAACCCCTAGCTATAAAACCCAATCAGGGGAACGCCCGAAATCGGCCACATTGCGGCGTCGCGCGTCGCTTGTTTGGAGCGGCCAAACGGCGCGCCGCGCTCCTCGCACTGCAGCCGATTTCGGGCGTTCGCATGCACGTTTTATAGGTGAACAGACCCTAGTCGTGCACGGTGATGCCCTGATCGATCGTGCCGTACATCGTGATGCTGCCGCCGCCGCCCGCCGATGACGACGGTGCGCCCGCGCATCCCGCGCAGAGCATCAGCGCGCCGAGCACGCTGGCAAGTAGGAATCTGGACATGTGATGACCTCGGCCGCATTCAAACGCAAAGAGCCATTCTAGCGCCGGCACTGCGCATCGACATTTCGGCGCACGGTGAAACATCGGTTGCGATGGCGCGCTAGCATGAAAGCATCGACAAAAAGGACATCGCCATGAACTCGCTGCTCGACGATACGGACTCGCGCGTCCGCCATTTTCCCGGCCTGTCGCGCATCGGCGCGCTGATCGCCGATCCGGGCCGCGCCGCGATGCTCTGGTCGCTAATGGACGGCACCGCGCGCCCGGCCGGCGAACTGACGATGATCGCGGGACTGTCGCCCTCGGCGGCGAGCGGGCATCTCGCGCGGCTGACCGAAGGCGGCCTGCTCGCGCTCGAAGTGAGCGGACGGCATCGCTACTACCGCATCGCGATGCCCGACATTGCCGCCGCCATCGAAGCGCTCGCGAATCTCGCACGGGCGAGCGCGCCGCAACGCACGCCGGAACGGCCGCCTTCCGCCGTGCCAGTGGAGATGCGCTTCGCGCGCACGTGCTACGACCATCTCGCGGGCGAACTTGCAGTGCAGCTTTTCGACCGGATGATCGCGCGCAACTGGCTCGCGGCGGCCGACGATCGGACGCAATCCCAGACGCAAACGCAAACCCACGGCCCCGCAGCGCTCGACACGACGCCCGAAGGCGCGCGGGCATTCGCAGAACTCGGCATCGACATGAAAGCGCAGCGCGCGCGCCGCCGCCGGTTCGCGTGTACGTGCATCGACTGGAGCGAGCGCAGGCCGCATCTCGGCGGCGCGCTCGGCGCGGCGTTTCTGGAAGCGTGCGAGTCGCACGGCTGGATCGAGCACACCGCGAAGCGCCGCGTGCTGCGCGTGACGCCCGCCGGGCACCGGCATTTCGAAGACTTTCTGTCGGCGCGCCCGGTGCGCTAGCGGCGTGGCTACACCGCCATTGGCGCGGTGAGCGGCTCGTGGTGCTTGTACCCTTCGAGCGCGAAATCCTTCGGCTCGATCTTCTCCAGCCATTCCGGCTCGTAGCGCTTCGTGACCGCGTAATCCGGCACGCGGTCCGAGATGATGAGCTGCGGCGACGGCAACGGCGCGCGCTTCAACTGCTCCTCAAGCATGCCAAGCTGGTTCTCGTAGATATGCGCATCGCCGATGAAATACGTGAACCAGCGCGGCGTGTATCCCGTCAGCCTGCCGACGAGATGCAGCAGCGCCGCGCCCTCGGTCAGGTTGAACGGCGTGCCGAGCCCGACATCGTTGCTGCGGATGTACAGACACAGCGAGATTTCACGCGTCACCGCATTCGGGATGAACTGGTACAGCAGATGGCACGCCGGCAGCGCGATCTCGTCGAGCTTCGCGGGATTCCACGCGTGAAACAGAATGCGCCGGTCGGTCGGACGCTCGATGATGGTGTCGAGACACTGGCGCAACTGATCGATCGCCTTGTAGAGCAGCACCTGCTCGCGCCCGTTTTCGACGAAGCTCGTGACGAGCTGAAAGCCGCGATTGGTCGCATCCGAAATCTGATCGTTCGCGCTGGCGTCGATCAGCTTGTACGCGGGCCACTTGCGCCACTGCACGCCGTAGACGTCGCCGAGATCGTCCGGCCCTTGCCGGTAAGGGTTCTCGAGCCATTGCGGATTCTCGTTCGCGTTGGCGTCCCACACCTTGCAGCCGAGCGCGCGAAAGTCCGCCGCGCTCTTCGACGCGCGCAGAAAGCCCACCAGCTCGCCGATCGCGGATTTGAACGCGAGTTTTTTCGTCGTCACCGCGGGAAAGCCTTGCTGCAAGTCGAAGCGCAGCATCGCGCCGGGCATGCTGATCGTGCGGATACCCGTGCGGTTTTCCTGCCAAGTGCCGGTATCGAGGATCGTCTGGACGAGCTCGAGATACTGTTTCATTCAATGTTCCCTGGGTATGCTGCGCGCCCTCACGAACGGAAGGCGTAAACGGGAGATTTTAGCAAGCAGCGGAGTTGGGCGCTGTAACGCAACGGCACGAAAAAACGGGCGCCTGCAAGCGCCCGTCTGGGTGAAGTTCGGATGATGAAGCGTCAGCCGCGCGTGGCGTGCTCCGACGGCGCATCGACCTCGATATGACGCATGCCGTGCGCCGACAGCAAGCGATACAGCGTCACGCGCGAAATGCCGAGTTCCTGCGCCGCATCGCCCAGCCGCCCGCGATGCCGCAGCAGCGCGAGTTCGATCGCCTGCCGCTCGGCGGCCTCGCGCGCCTGCGCGAGCGACACCGGTGCGACTTCCACATACTCGCCGAGCTCGAGATCGCGCGCGGTGATCTGACGCCCTTCCGACATCACGATCGCGCGCCGCACGCGGTTGATGAGCTCGCGCACGTTGCCCGGCCAGCCGTAGTTGTGGATCGCCGCGATCGCATCGGGTGAAAAACCGCGCAGACGCCGGCTCGCGTCCTTCTTGAAGCGGTCGAGCATGTGTTTCGCCAGCAGTTCGATATCCTTGCCGCGCGCGCGCAGCGGCGGCTCGTCGATCTGCAGCACGCACAGGCGGTGATACAAGTCCGCGCGGAACCGGCCTTCGATCATCGCGGTCTGCATATCGACGTGCGTCGCCGAGATGATGCGCACATCGACGGGCGTCGAGCCGTGTCCGCCGAGCCGCTCGACCTTGCGCTCCTGCAGGAAGCGCAACAGGCTTGCCTGGCTTTCCAGCGGCAAATCGCCGATTTCATCGAGGAACAACGTGCCGCCGTTGGCCGCTTCGACGCGCCCGATCTTGCGCTGATTCGCGCCGGTGAATGCGCCGCGTTCGTAGCCGAAGAGCTCCGATTGCAGCAGATGCGCTGGAATCGCGCCGCAGTTGATCGCGACAAACGGCTGATCGCGGCGCGCGGAACGTTCGTGGATGGCGACTGCGGTCAGTTCCTTGCCGGTGCCGGATTCGCCCGAAATGAACACGGGCGCGTCGGTCATCGCGACCTTGCGGATCGAGCGGAAGAGCGCGAGCATCGCGTCGCACGAACCGACCATTTCGCCCTCGGCGCGGCCTTCGCTGCGCGCGTCGTTCGACGCGGCGTCGTGCAGCGCCACCATGCCGTATGCATGACCGACGGAATCGACGATGCGGTCGTTCGACGTCGGCAACGTCACGTAATCGAAACAGTAGTCGCGAATCAGCCGCCGCACGGCGGCGTCTTCCAGCTGTCCGGCAACGGTGGTGGCGACCCAGCCCACATTGGTCATCGTCAGCGACGATTCGAACGCCGCCAGTTCATGAGATTCGAAATGGCTCGACAGATCCAGCAACCCCCCGGTCGCCAGATCGTTTCGCAATGCCTTGCGCGTGTCGCGCGCGCTCGCGACGATCTCGATGTGCCAGCCGCGCTCCTCGAATCGCGCGCATAGCGTCTCGCTTGGATCGCGAGTCACATAGATGAGTTGCCGCCGAGCGACGTCCATTATTCAGATCCTTTGTTCAACATTCGTTGAAAAGGTCACGTAGTTAGGCTCGCGCTACATCGCAGACTTCGTTGCCCTCGCACGTTTGCGGAAAACGTCTGGAGAGGGACTTGCCATTCGATACGTCGCCCCCGGGACACGGCGCGAAACGTCGCGCACCCTTCCACGAAACCCTTTATGTCTGATTCTGTGCTGTTTTTGAGAGACTACTATAACCCAGAAGCCCCGGAAACAAATATCGCGGGAACCGCCCTATTAGCCACAAAACCTTGACAGGACGGGGCTGACGTGAATTTCTCACACGGTTATTAAAAACTTTGCGCACAATTTAATAAGACAAAATCTTATACCGCTTTCGCGAGAAGTTCATGTTTTTCTGCCTTTGTGTTTCAACGGTGAAACGTTTTTGCCCGGATTGCCGCACCGATGTTCCCCCTGAAAACGAAGGGCCTTTGCCTGGCAAAGGTTCCAGCGCGGTGGCACATAATTCGCTATTTTTAGCGCATCAGAAGGTAAGAAATTCTCCGAGCAGAACGAGCGTTCTGTTTTAGCGTCGCATTCGGTTTTGCTTATTCTTTCTTACCGGCTGCGCGATCACTTTATTTCCGGATTTTTCAGTTCCGGGAATAGTTACCTCGGATTATGTAGTCAGAATGGCTCTCGACAGTTCATTAAGCCGCGGCGATGCATCCGACGCGCATCAAAAAGGCGAGACCGCCGACGAAGCCGGCTGCGCACCCGCCGCGCGTCCGGCGGGATCGGCGATCAGCGTCACGCTGTGGGACGAGGTTGCACCCACGCACGCCCACGGGCCGCCGCCGCTCGACGACGACTCGCCCGAGGCGTGACCCCGCGCGGCGGCTCCGGCGAGCGCGTCGGTTAGAATCGAGGCCCCGGCGGCGCGACCCGCGCGCCCATCTGCCCGACCTCTTTTCGATGACGACGCTGACTCTGATCGTCGCCCGCGCGCGCAATGGCGTGATCGGACGCGACAACCAACTTCCCTGGCGGCTGCCCGAAGACCTCGCGTTCTTCAAGCGCACGACGATGGGCGCGCCCATCATCATGGGCCGCAAGACGCACGAATCGATCGGCCGGCCGCTGCCGGGGCGGCGCAATATCGTCGTGTCCCGCGATGCGTCGCGGCGCTACGAGGGCTGCGATGTCGTCACGAGCCTCGACGCCGCGCTCGCGCTGGCCCCGGCCGACGAAGCGTTTCTGATCGGCGGCGCGCAGTTGTATCGCGACGGCTTCGAACGCGCGGACAAGCTGATCGTCACCGAAATCGACGCGGACTTCGACGGCGACACGCGTTTCCCCGCGCCCGATCCGGCGCACTGGCGGGAGGTGTCGCGCGAGACGCACCGCGCCGCGCCGCCGAACGCATTCGATTTCGCGTTCGTCGCTTACGAGCGCATTCGCGCCTGAAAGCAAATGGCCCCGGACGCGTCCGGGGCCATTGTGTATCACGCGGTGCGTGCTTCGGCGATTACTGCCCCGCGACGGTCATCCGCTCGATCAGAACCGAACCGATTTCCTTCGTGCCGCGCACGACCGTATCCGCGCCGATGGCCTCGATATGGCGGAACATTTCCTGCAACGTGCTCGCCACCGTGATTTCCTCCACCGCGTGCACGATCTTGCCGTTCTCGACCCAGAAACCCGACGCGCCGCGCGAATAATCGCCCGTCACGTAGTTGACGCCCTGGCCCATCAACTCCGTGAGCAGCAAGCCCGTGTCGAGTTTCTTGAGCATCGCTTCGAAATCGTCTTCCGGCTTCGTGTGCGCGCTCTTCATCGTGAGATTGTGCGAGCCGCCCGCGTTGCCGGTCGTCTTCATGCCGAGCTTGCGCGCCGAATACATCGACAGGAAATAGCCCTGCACGACGCCGTCTTCGACCACGTTGCGCCGCTGCGTGCGCACGCCTTCCTCGTCGAACGGCGCGCTGCCCATGCCGCCCTTCACGTGCGGATCTTCGACGATCTGGATATGCGGCGCGAACACCGGCTTGCCGAGGCTATCGACGAGAAACGAGGTCTTGCGATACAGCGCGCCGCCGCTCACCGCCTGCACGAACGAGCCGAGAATGCCGGCCGCGAGCGGCGCTTCGAACAGCACGCGGCACTTGCGCGTGTCGAGGCTTCTCGCACCTAGACGCGCGAGCGCGCGCTCGGCCGCGTAGCGCCCCACCGCTTCCGGCGCGGCGAGACCGGCGGCGTCGCGTTTGGACGTGTACCAGTCGTCGCGCTGCATGTCGCGGCCGGCCGCTGCGATCGGCGCGCACGAAATGTAATGGCGCGAGTACGGATAGCCCGCCATGAAGCCGCGCGAAGTCGCGAGCACGAACTGCGAATGCTGCGCGGAGACGCTCGCGCCCTCCGAGTTGCTCACGCGCTTGTCGACGGCGAACGCGGCGGCCTCGGCGCGGCGCGCGATCTCGGCGGCCTCTTCCGCGTCGATGTCCCACGGGTGATAGAGATCGAGATCCTGCGGCGCCTTCTCCAGCAGGTCTTCGTCGGCGAGACCGGCCGCGTTGTCCTCGGCCGTGAAGCGCGCGATGTTGTACGCGGCGGCGACCGTGTCGCGCAGCGCCTCGCGCGTGAAATCGGCCGTGCTCGCGTTGCCGCGCTTCTTGCCGATGAACACCATCACGCCGACCATCTTGTCGCGGTTGTGCTCGATGGTTTCGACATCGCCGCGCCGCACGCTCACCGACAGGCCATCGCCTTCGGAGATTTCGGCGGCGGCATCGGTCGCGCCGAGTTCCTTCGCGTAGCGCAGGATGTCGGAGGCGATCTCCTTCAGCTCGTCCTGCGTATGCGGGAAGTAGCGTTGCTTGACGTCCATGTCTGCTGCCATTTTGGGTTGCCTTTGGAAGTCGGGCGGCGGGCGCCCGCGCATGTCGTGGTTGCTTCGGAATTCCGGCCGATGCGCCCGCGATCGGGCACGAACCAGCGGGATGGGCCTGTCTCGCGATCATAGCAAGGACGGCGTGCATTCACCCGCCAAGCTTTGTCGCATCGCCGGGCGCGATGCATCGGTCACGATGCACCCGCAAGCTACAATGTCGGGATGAACCGTAAAACCCGCATTCAACCGATCGATTCCGGCCGCGACGACGCGCGCGAGGCCGACGAACACGGCTACGACCGTCCGAGCAAATCCCAGCTCAAGCGCGACATGCACGCGCTGCAGGAGTTGGGCGAAGCGCTCATCGCGTTGCCGAAAGACGCGCTGAAAAAGATGCCGATGCCCGAGCATCTCGGCGACGCCGTGCGCGAGGCGCGCCGCATCACCGATCACGAAGGCAAGCGTCGTCAGTTGCAATACGTCGGCAAGTTGATGCGCTCGCTCGTCGAAGAGGAAGTCGCGGCGCTGCGCACCGCGCTCGATACGCATCGCGGCGTGAACAAGAGCGAAACCGCGCGACTGCACTGGATCGAGCGCACGCGCGAACAGTTGCTCGCCGACGACGCCGCGCTCACCGAATTCATCCGCAATCATCCGGGCGTCGATCCGCAGGAAGGCCGCACGCTGATCCGCAATGCGCGCAAGGAGCGCGAGCAGCAAAAGCCGCCGCGCTACTATCGCGAGCTGTTCCAGTGGATCAAGAACGCGGCGGGTGCGGACGAAGACGATATCGAAGACGACGAGGACGAACTCGATGACGACGGGCAATGAGCTGGTGGTCGGGCTGGTGTCGATCAGCGACCGGGCGTCGTCCGGCGTGTACGAGGACAAGGGCTTGCCGTCGCTGCAAGACTGGCTCGGCGCGGCCCTCGCGACGCCGTTTCGCGCCGAAACGCGCCTGATCCACGACGACGCGGCGACCATTTCCGCGACGCTCGTCGAATTGGTCGACACGCTCCGCTGCCATCTCGTGCTGACGACCGGCGGCACCGGCCCGTCGCGCCGCGACGTGACGCCCGAGGCGACGCTCGCCGTCGCCACGAAGCCCATGCCCGGCTTCGGCGAGCAAATGCGCCAGATCAGCCTGAATTTCGTGCCAACGGCCATTCTTTCGCGCCAGGTCGCGGTGATCCGCGAAACGGACGATCACGCCGCGCTGATCATCAATCTGCCGGGGCAGCCTAAGTCGATTCGCGAAACGCTCGAAGGCCTGAAAGACGCGGACGGCGAGACGACCGTGCCGGGCATCTTTGCGGCGGTGCCGTACTGCATCGATCTGATCGGCGGGCCGTATATCGAAACGCGGCCGGACGTGGTCGCCGCGTTTCGCCCGAAAAGCGCGATCCGCCCGTCGAAAAGCTGATCAGGCAGCGGGCGCCGACGGAATCAGGAAGTGCTCGCGATAGTACTTGAGCTCGTCGATGGACTCGTGGATATCGGCGAGCGCCGTGTGCATCGCGCGCTTCTGGAAGCCTTTGTAGATGGCCGGCTGCCAGCGGCGGCACAGTTCCTTCAGCGTGCTCACATCGAGATTGCGGTAATGGAAGAAGGTTTCCAGCTCCGGCATCCAGCGCGCCATGAAGCGGCGGTCCTGGCAGATGGAGTTGCCGCACATCGGCGACTTGCCGGGCGGCACGTATTGGCCGAGGAAGTCGCGGATCTGGCGCGTGGCCTCGGCTTCGTCCACGGTCGATGCCTTGACGCGCTCCGTCAGCCCCGAGCGGCCGTGCGTGTTGCGGTTCCACTCGTCCATGCGGCCGAGCGCCTCGTCCGTCTGATGTATCGCGAGCACCGGGCCTTCCACCATCTTGTCGAGCGTGGAATTCGTCACCACCACCGCGATTTCGATGATGCGGTCGTTGTCCGGATCGAGACCGGTCATCTCCATGTCGAGCCACACGAGATTCATGTCGCTGCGCACCAAAACAGTTTCGGCGGGTTCGGGCGATGGTGAGATGTCGGTCATGTGAGAAACCTGAGAAATAGGAAAAACCGCTATCGGCGCCATTGCAGGATCTGACGACGGCGGCACAGCCAAGAACCTATAATTCTCGCATAGTCCAATCGGAATTCCCGGATGACCAACTTCACTCTCGCCTTCTCGACGATCTTCGTCGTCGCCCTGGCCGCCATGGTTTCGACCAAGCTCTGGCTCGCGTCGCGGCAGATCCGCTACGTCGCCGCGCATCGCAACGGCGTGCCCGCGCAGTTTTCCGGCACCATTCCGCTCACCGCGCATCAACGCGCCGCGGATTACACCGTCGAGCGCACGCGGCTCACGATGATCGAAGTCGTCACGAGCGCGGTCGTGCTCGTCGCGCTCACGTTGCTGGGCGGCGTCCAGGCGCTCGATCTCGCCATCACGGACTGGCTCGGCCGCGGCTATCTCGGGCAGATCGCGCTGGTGGCGTCGGTCATCGTGATCACGAGCGTCATCGATCTGCCTTTCGACTACATTCGGCACTTCGTGATCGAAGAGAAATTCGGCTTCAACCGCATGTCGAAGAAGCTCTTTTTCGTCGATCTCGTGAAGGGCGCCGTGCTCGCGATCGTGATCGGCGCGCCGCTTCTGCTGCTCACGCTCTGGCTGATGGACCGCGCCGGCACGTACTGGTGGCTCTGGACGTGGATGGTCTGGGTCGCGTTCCAGTTGCTCGCGATGGTCATCTATCCCACCTTCATCGCCCCGCTCTTCAACAAGTTCGAGCCGCTGAAAGACGAAGCGCTCGTCGCGCGCATCACGAACCTGATGTCGCGCACCGGCTTCGCGGCCAAGGGCCTGTTCGTGATGGACGGCAGCCGCCGTTCGGCGCACGGCAACGCGTATTTCACCGGCTTCGGCGCGGCCAAGCGCATCGTGTTCTTCGACACCCTGCTCGCGCGTCTGTCCGGCAGCGAAATCGAAGCGGTGCTCGCGCACGAGCTCGGCCACTTCAAGCGCCGTCACGTGCTGAAGCTGATGATCGTCATGTTCGGCATCAGTCTCGCGATGCTCGCGATGCTCGGCTGGCTCGTGCAGACAACCTGGTTCTACGAAGGGCTCGGCGTGCGGCCGTCGCTCGTGGGCAGCAACAACGGGCTTGCGCTCGTGCTCTTCATGCTCGTGCTGCCCGTGTTCATGTTCTTCATCACGCCGCTCGGCAGCCTGACTTCGCGCAAGAATGAGTTCGAAGCCGATGCCTTCGCTGCGAGCCAGACCGACCCGAAAGATCTCGTGAACGCGCTCGTGAAGCTCTACGAGGACAACGCGTCCACGCTCACGCCCGATCCGATCTACACCGCGTTTTATTACTCGCATCCGCCCGCCTCGCAGCGCATCGATCGCCTGATGCAACACGCCGCATGACGCGCGGTTTCAGGGGTTCCGACGCGGGCGCGCGTCTCGAAGGCACGGTCATCGCGGCACACGGGCGGCACTATCTCGTCACGCCGGAAGACGGCGGCGCGATGCTTCAGTGTTTCCCGCGCGGCAAGAAGAGCGAAGTCGCCGTCGGCGATCGCGTGATTTACGAGCAGTCGTCGGTGGATCAGGGTGTGATCGTCGGGATTGGCGAGCGGCGCAATCTGCTCTATCGCTCGGATCAGTTCAAGTCGAAGCTCTTCGCCGCGAATCTCGATCAGTTGCTGATCGTGCTCGCGACCGAGCCGCATTTCAGCGAAGATCTGCTCGGGCGCGCGCTGATCGCGGCGGAGGCGCACGGGCTGGAATCGCTCATCGTGCTCAACAAGATCGACGTAGAAGGCGCGTTGCCGCTCGCGCGCGAACGCCTCGCGCCTTATCGCGCGCTCGGCTACACGGTGATCGAACTCTCAGCGAAGAGAGCGCCTGGCGACGTCCATCCGCAACTCGACGCACGCCTCAAAGATCGCTCGACGATCCTGCTCGGCCAGTCCGGCATGGGCAAATCGACGCTCGTGAATCTGCTCGTCCCCGACGCGGACGCCGCGACGCGCGAGATTTCATCGGCGCTCAATAGTGGCCGTCACACGACCACGTTCACCCGCCTCTACGCGCTGCCCGGCGGCGGCGCGCTGATCGATTCGCCGGGTTTTCAGGAATTCGGCCTCCATCATCTGTCCGAAGGCCAGCTCGAACGCGCCTTTGCGGACTTTCGGCCGTATCTCGGTCATTGCCGCTTCTACAACTGTCATCATCTGCACGAGCCGGGCTGCGCCGTGCTCGAAGCCGTCGAGACCGGCAAGATCCGCCGCGAGCGTCATGCGCTCTACGCGCAACTCGTGCACGAAGCCAGCCAGATCGTTCGATGAAGCGGCTCACGCGCGCTCCCAACCTGATCACGGCGCAGCATTGGGTGAACGTCCTCACCACCGCGGGCGTGCCGTGCGAGCTGCACAATCGCTATCTGAATGGCGCGATGGGCGAGATTCCGGCGGATCAGTGCGCGCCGGAGATATGGATCGTCGACGATCGCGACGAGGCGCTGGCAATGCGCCTGATCGAGCGCGCGAGAAGCGGACCGGACGCGAACGCCCGGCCGTGGAAATGCAGGCAATGCGGAGAATGGCTGGAGCCGCAGTTCACCGTCTGCTGGCAGTGTCAGACGGCGCGCGATCCGCTCGACGACTGATCACGCGAGCCAGACCGCGATGGTCAGCATGAGCAGCAGCAACATCCAAAGAATGACGGCGCGCCACACAAGCCCGACAGCCGATTGAAGCGTGCGCGGCGTGCAGTCGTCGCCGACCGGCAGCGGGCTCGCATCGCCGACGGCAAGCGCTTCGACCGACAGTGGCTCGGCAAGCGGCCCCGCGAGACGCGCGCCGAGCGCGCCGCTGCCCGCCGCGAGCAGCACGCCTTCGTTGGCGTCAGGCCATTGGCGCGCGTGATTGCGCCACGCGTAGATCGCATCCTCGAAGTTGCCGACGATCGCGAAGCCGAGCGCGGTGAGACGCGCGGGCACCCAGTCGATGATGAAAAACGCGCGCTGCGCAAACGACGAAAACTCGGCGGTGCGCTCGGGATTCGGCTTCGACCAAGCGCGCGCCAGATATTCCGCGATGCGATACAGCACCGCGCCCGCCGGGCCGATCGGAATCAGGAACCAGAAGAACACGCCGAACACGTGCCGATGCGACGCGACCACCGCATGCACCAGCGTGTGCCGCGCGATCTCGCTGACGGGCATGTCGACCGTATCCATGCCGGTCCATTCCGTCAGCACTTCGCGCGCGCGCGGCACGTCGTCGTTGTTGAGCGCGAGATGGATGTCGGTGAAATAGTGGCTGAACTGGCGAAAGCCGAGCGTGAAGTACACGATCACCACGTTCCACAGGAACGCGAGCGCGAAGTTGATCTGGTACAGGACGTAGTAGACAAGGCCGACGGCGAGCGTCCACGGCAGCACGACGACGAGCCACGCGACGAGGCCGTGCTTTTCCTTGCCGGCGTCGAACCCGTGCGCGGCGGATTCCGCATGATAGTGAAGCAACGCCGAAACCGGATTATGCGGCGACAGCGCGCGAACTTGCTCGATGATGAGAGCCAGCAATACGGAGAAGAAAGTCATGCGAAGCGCCGAAACGGTCGGTTTATTTCGAGTTTCGCGTAACGATAGCACAGCGCCTGTGCCGTTTTGCGCACGAAGCAATTGCGCATGCGATCGCGGCCACGCGCACTTGCCGCGCCGTCACGCACGAGCTGCGAGAAAGCGATAGAAATTGCGCAACATGCCGGCCGTTGCACCCCAGATGAAATAAGGAGCCTTACGTTCACCCGGCGAATACGGCATGGCAAAAAAACGACGTTCGCCGCCTTCCCAGCGAAATACGCGCACTTCGTGATTGGCCGGATTCATCAGCCAGTCGAGCGGCACTTCGAAGATATCGGCGACCTCGCAGGTGTCGGCCTGCAGTTCGAAGGGCGGATGGACGAGCGCGACGACCGGCGTCACCTTGAAGCCGGTGCCCGTCAGATAGTCGGGCATCGCGCCGATCACTTCGCAATGCTCCGCGCCCAGACCCACTTCCTCGCGCGCCTCGCGCAAGGCGGTCGCGGCGGCATCGGCGTCTTCGGGCTCGCGTCGCCCGCCCGGAAAGCTGATCTGCCCCGCATGGTCCGACAGATGATCGGCGCGCTGCGTCAGCAGCACGGTCAGCCCGCCTTCGCGCACGACGAGCGCCACGAGCACGGACGCGACGCGCGGATCGCCGCCGATCGCCTTGATGCGCTGCTCGCGCTCTTCCTGCGTCCAGTCGAGCTCCAGCTTGAAGCGCGCACGCAGGCCGTCGGGCGTGAGGCGCTCGGGCGGAACGGGCGGGAGAGCCTCACCCGTCGAGAGGACGGGCATCTTTTCGGGTTCGAGGATGCGGGGAGTTGAAGTCTTGCCGGTGGACACGGTCGGATTGCGGGCTATGGAAGTCTCAATTTGACCACACCAAAGAAAAAAGCACCCGCATGGGTGCTTTTTCCGTCCTGCCTGTTCAGTGGACTTACTCGGCCGAAGCAGCCGACTTGTCCTTGAACACCAGCTTTTCCTTGATTCGAGCCGACTTGCCCGAACGCTCGCGCAGGTAGTAGAGCTTCGCGCGACGAACGTCACCGCGGCGCTTCACGACGATGCTTGCGAGCAGCGGCGAGTAGGTCTGGAACGTACGCTCGACGCCTTCGCCCGACGAGATCTTGCGGACGATGAAGTTCGAGTTCAGGCCACGATTACGCTTCGCGATGACGACGCCTTCGTAAGCCTGGACACGCTTACGCGTGCCTTCGACCACGTTCACATTGACGATGACGGTATCGCCCGGCGCGAAGTCGGGGATGGTCTTCTCGCCCAGAACGCGTGCGATCTCTTCCTTCTCAAGTTGCTCAATCAGATTCATTACTGACTCCTTGTGCCATCTTGCCGGAGTTGTGTGCCTTGAACTGAGTCAGGCCCCGGTAGAGGATGGGTTTGCTTCAGGCGCCGATACGGCTCGACGCCCCCATTTTCCCGCTCGTCCGCCCGAAACCTATGCAGGCTTCGACGCGTCTTTCGCGAGTTCTGCGAGCCACGCCTCGTCGGCACGGCTCAACATCTTGTTTCTTCGCGCCCGCTCGATCAGATCGGGCCGCTTGTCGAACGTATTGCGCAAGGCTTCGCGCCTGCGCCAGGCGTCGATTTCCTTGTGATGGCCGCCGAGCAGCACGTCCGGAACACGCACGCCTTCGTACTCTTCCGGCCGCGTGTAGTGCGGACAATCGAGCAGTACGTCGACGAAACTGTCCTGCACCGCCGATTGTGCGTCGTTCAGGACGCCGGGCAACTGGCGCACGACGGCGTCCATCAGCGCCATGGCGGGCAGCTCGCCGCCGGACAGCACGAAGTCGCCGAGGCTCACTTCTTCGTCTACTTCGCGGTCGATCAGGCGCTGGTCGATCGCTTCGTAACGGCCGCACAGCAGCACGAGACCGGGTTCCTGCGCAAACCGCATCACGCGGTCGTGGTCGAGCCTCGCGCCTTGGGGCGACATCATCACGACGCGCGTCGACGCGATGCCCTGCCCGCGCTGCGCAGCCTTCGCCGCGTAGATCGCGTCTTCGAGCGGGCGCGCCAGCATGACCATGCCGGGGCCGCCGCCGTACGGGCGATCGTCAACGGTGCGGTAATTGTCCGTGGTGAAATCGCGCGGATTCCACGTGCGCAGACCGAACCGCTCCTGCTTCACCGCCCGGCTGGTGATGCCCCAGTCGGTCAGCGCGCGAAACATCTCGGGGAAGAGCGTCACGACATCGAACTGCATCGTGCTCTCTCCTCGCTTCGATGCCAATTAATAGTCGGCGTCCCAGTCGACGACGATACGCTTCGCCGCCCGGTCCACCGTTTTCACATACACGCCGACGAACGGAATCAACCGCTCGCCGGTGACGGGCTTGCCATCCTTGTCGGTTGCCGGATACTCGATCCGCAGGATGGAATGCGCGCCGTTGTCGATCAGGTCGGCGACGCGGCCCAGAGCCACGCCCGCCTCGCTTTCGACATCCAGGCCGATCAGATCGACCCAGTAGAATTCGTCTTCGCTGTCGAGCTTCGGGAAATCGCTGCGCGCGATATGCACCGCGTAGCCTTTCAACGCCTCGGCCGCGTTGCGATCGTTGCAGCCGCCCAAGCGCGCCACGATGGTGTCCGCATGCGCTTTCGACTGCATGCAGCGCGCGGACTTGCGTTCGCGGCCCTTGGTCAACCACCAGCGTCTGGCCGTCAGCAGTGCGTCGCCGCCCCGCTTGCCGTTCGCGTGCGGCATGATCTTGACCCAGCCTTTGAGACCGTATCCATCGGCGATATAGCCGACTTCGACCGCGTCCTCGGGCAACGCATCGACCGCCTCGATGGCGTCTTCGTTCGTCGCGCTCGAAACGTCGACCGCCACGCGACGCGTGCCCGGCTTGCGGACAAACGCGCCAAACGTGGCGGCACCTTCGTCTTGCCCCGGCTTCGGTCGGCTGATGGCGCCGTCGCGGCCGTTTTGTGGATCACGCGAAGACATCAGCGAACCTTTGGGCAGGTTTCGAGCGTTTGTTGCAGCGTCGACTCAGCGCGCTCAAGCAGCCGGCTGGGCTTGCTGAGCTTGCTTGACCAGACGCTCGACCGTCGGCGACAGTTGCGCGCCGACGCCTTGCCAGTACGTCAGGCGATCTTGCGCGATACGCAGCGATTCGCCCTTGGTCGCGACCGGGTTGTAGAAACCCACGCGCTCGATGAAGCGGCCGTCACGGCGGCTACGCGAATCGGTTGCGACGATGTTGTAGAACGGGCGCTTCTTCGAGCCGCCACGAGCCAAGCGGATGATGACCATGCTGAAATCCTTGAAAACCGGGGTTCGGAACAACGAGAACAGGCGATTATAGCTGGAATCAGACGCCCGAACAAACACTTAACGCATTTTTTGGATGAAAGGCGTTTTTCGTGACGCAGGCGCGCCTATTCGCGCATACCGGGTATTGTCCCGCCGCGGCAACGTGACCTTGGTGGAGCACCGGGTCGTCGGCGTAAAATGAGATACCGGCGTCCGGCTCACGGCCGCTTCCCTCCACCACCGCTTTCGCTGATGACTTCCTCGTCCGTCGCCACGCAACCCGGCTCGAAGCCGGCCGGCAAGCAGGCCCCGTCCTATTTCCGCTCGAAGACGCTCACTGCGGCGCTTGCGTTTCTGTTCGGCTCCATCGGCCTGCATCGCTTCTATCTGTATGGATTGCGCGACAAGTACGGCTGGGCGCATATCGTCGGCATCATTCTGGGCGCGTTCGGCTATCTGCTGCTCAAGGAGTCGGAGCGCACGTCGATGCTCGGTTGGGTGCTGGCCTTTCCGGGCGCGATCTCCCTGCTCGCCGCCTTTCTCTCGGCGATCGTCTACGGTTTGCGCCCCGACGCCAAATGGGACGCGCAGTTCAATGCGCATACCGGCCGCAACAGCCGCTCCGGCTGGACGGTCATCTTCGTCGTGATTTTCTCGCTGCTGATCGGCGCGTTCTTGCTGATGACCGGCCTCGCGCTCACGTTCCAGACGTATTTCGAGAGTCAGATCGAAGCGGCGAAGACACTGTCGCAGTGAGGTTCAGAACAGGTCGAGTTGCGGATTCGCAGGCGGCGGCGCGGCGCGCGTGTCTGGCTGCCTGAACTCCGACATGTCCAGAATGCCGCGCTGCCGCGCGTTGAGGCCGAGGCGCTTCGTCGCTTTCTGAAAGCGCTGTTTCAGCATATCGGCCCAAAGGCCTTCGCCTTTCATGCGCGTGGAGAAGTTGGAGTCGTAGTCCTTGCCGCCGCGCATGTCGCGTACGCGGCTCATCACGCGATCCGCGCGATCCGGGAAATGCGCCGCGAGCCAGTCCTTGAAGAGCGGCGCAACTTCCCACGGCAGGCGCAGCACGATGTAGCTCGCGCTTGTCGCGCCTGCTTCCGCGCATGCCTCCAGCACGCGTTCCATATCCGGCTCCGTCACGAACGGGATGACCGGCGCGATGCTCACGCCCACCGGAATGCCCGCCTCGGCGAGCGTGCGGATCGTACGCAGGCGCCGCGACGGCGTGGCCGCGCGCGGTTCGAGCGTGCGCGCGATCTCGGCGTCGAGCGTCGTGACGGTGATGGCCGCCATCACCTGCCCCCGCTCGGCCATCGGCGCGAGCAAATCGATATCGCGCTCGATCAGCGATGACTTCGTGATTGCCGCGAACGGATGCCCGCAGTCGTGCAGCGTCTGGATCACGCGCCTCGTAATCTGCAGTTCGCGCTCGACGGGCTGATACGCATCCGTATTCACGCCGAGCGCGATGGGCTCAGGTTCGTAATTCGGTTTCGCCAGCTCGCGTTCGAGCAATTCGGGCGCGTTGATCTTCGCGTAGATGCGGCTTTCGAAATCGAGCCCTGGCGACAGACCGAGATAGCTGTGCGTCGGGCGCGCGAAACAATAAATGCAGCCGTGCTCGCAGCCGCGATACGGATTGAGTGAAACGGAAAACGGAATGTCCGGCGAGCTATTGCGCGTGAGGATGCTCTTTGCGCGCTCCTCGAACACTTGCGTGCGCAGCGGCGGCGCGCCTTCCTCGTCGGAATCGCCGGCATGCAGCCAGCCGTCGTCGACCCGTTCGCGCTCGTCTTTCTCGTAGCGGCCCTGAATGTTCGTGACCGCGCCTCGCCCCTTCAGCGGAGCGGGCGGCGCGACGGGAAATTCACGATCAGGCGATGGCATTGCGACGAAATCCTACGTTCGATACTGTACAAATATACAGTATCGACGCGTCGTCGCAAGCGAAAAATCACGCCTCGACGAAGATCCTCAGCGTCTCCTTGATCTCCTCCATCACCACATAGCTTTTCGACTGCACCGCGCCGGGCAGTTGCAGCAGGATGTCGCCGAGCAGCTTGCGGTAGTCCGCCATTTCGCCGATGCGCGCCTTGATCAGATAGTCGAAGTCGCCCGAAACCAGATGGCATTCGAGCACTTCGGGAATCTTCTGCACTTCGCGGCGGAACTGCTCGAACATGTTGCCGCTCTTGTGATCCAGCGTGATCTCGACGAATACGAGCAGCGCCGCGCCCAGTTCCATGGGGTTCACGCGCGCGTAGTAGCCGGTGATCACGCCATCCCGCTCCATGCGCTTCACGCGCTCGATGCAAGGCGTAACAGACAGTCCGACGCGTTCGGCCAGGTCCTTCATCGCGATGCGGCCGTCGTCCTGAAGGATGTTCAGGATCTTGTGATCGAGCTTATCGAGCGCACGGACCGGATTTCGCTGTGTTCTCATTGGTTTTTCCTGAAAATCGACCAAATACAATAACTAAAACTGGCTCGATATCAATACTATAGTCGATAACACTAGACGGACAAGCTGCCGCAGCATCGGTGGACTGTCCAGCGAAATCGAATCGGAGATCTCATGCGAATCGTTATTCTTGGAAGCGGCGTCGTCGGCGTGACGAGTGCGTATTACCTTGCTCGCGCTGGCCACGAAGTCACGGTCATCGACCGCGAAGCCGGCCCCGCCCTCGAAACGAGTTTCGCGAACGCCGGACAGATCTCGCCGGGCTATGCATCGCCGTGGGCCGCGCCGGGCGTGCCGCTCAAGGCCGTGAAGTGGATGTTCGAAAAGCACGCGCCGCTCGCCATCCGCCTCGACGGTACGATGAACCAGTTGCAGTGGATGTGGCAGATGCTGCGCAACTGCACGCAAGACCGCTACACGGTGAACAAGGGCCGCATGGTGCGCCTGGCCGAGTACAGCCGCGACTGCCTGCAGGCACTGCGCGCCGACACCGGCATTTCGTACGAAGGCCGCACCGGCGGCACGCTGCAACTGTTCCGCACGCAGCAGCAATTCGATGGCGCGGGCAAAGACATCGCCGTGCTGAAGGACGCCAACGTGCCCTTCGAACTGCTCACCGCCGATGAATTGAAGCAAGCCGAACCCGCGCTCGCTGCGGTATCGCACAAGCTGACGGGCGGCCTGCGCCTGCCGAACGACGAAACCGGCGACTGCCAGATGTTCACCACGCGCCTCGCCGCGATGGCCGAAGCGCTCGGCGTCAAGTTCCGCTACAACACGTCGATCGACGCGCTCGTCGTCGCCAACGGCCGGATCGCGGGCGTGCAGTGCGGCAAGGAACTGGTGACGGCGGATTCGTACGTCGTCGCGCTAGGTTCGTACTCGCCGAAACTGCTCGGCGATCTCGTCAAGATTCCGGTTTATCCGCTGAAGGGCTACTCGATCACCGCGCAAGTCGTCGATGCGAAGCGCGCGCCGGTATCGACCGTGCTCGACGAAACCTACAAGATCGCGATCACGCGTTTCGACGACCGTATCCGCGTGGGCGGCATGGCGGAAATCGTCGGCTACGACAAAAAGCTGAAAGCGGCGCGCCGCGAAACGCTCGAAATGTGCGTGAACGACCTGTTCCCCGGCGGCGGCGACACCGCGAGCGCCACTTTCTGGACCGGCCTGCGCCCGATGACGCCGGACGGCACACCGATCGTCGGCCGCACGCCGGTGCCGAACCTGTTCCTGAACACCGGCCACGGCACGCTCGGCTGGACCATGTCGTGCGGCTCGGGCCAGTTGCTCGCGGATCTCATGTCGGGCAAGCAGCCGGCCATCCGCGCGGACGATCTGTCTGTGCATCGCTATTTCGGCGATGTCGGCGTGAATCGCCGTCCGGGATACGCGAACGCCTGAGTTCGTCCCCGTTCAATGACAAACGGCGCCCCGCGAGGCGCCGTTTGTCGTTTTCAGAACTGGTCTTCGCTCAGCGCGAGCACGCCTTCGTTGCCCTTCGCGCTGACGATCGACGCTTCGATCCCCGGCGCGAGCGACAGAATGTGCTCCGCGAAGAACTCGGCCGTCGCGATCTTCGCCGTGTGAAAGCGCTCGTCCTCCGCGCGCTTCGCGTGCGAAACGAGCATCGCGCGCGCCATCTGCCAGCCGCACAGCGCGATGCCCGCAAGCCGCAGATACGGCACGCTGCCCGCGAACACGGCATTCGGATCGCTCTTGAACTTCGCGACGACGAACTCGATCGAGCGCGCGAGCGACAGGCTCGCCGCACTCAAGTGCCGATGCATCGACTTGAACGCCTGGCCGTCCACTTCGGCGAGCGCCGCGATGGTCTGGTCGATCTGCGCGAGCAGCGCCTGCGCCGCGCGGCCGCCGTCGCGCACCGTCTTGCGGCCGACGAGATCGTTCGCCTGAATCGCCGTGGTGCCTTCGTAGATCGTCAGAATGCGCGCATCGCGATAGTGCTGCGCCGCGCCCGTCTCCTCGATGAAGCCCATGCCGCCGTGCACCTGCACGCCCAGGCTCGCGACTTCGATCGACATTTCCGTGCTGAAACCCTTCACGATCGGCACGAGATACTCGTAGATCGCCTGATGGCTCTGGCGCGCGTCCTCGTCCGCAAGACCGTGCGCCAGATCGCTGTGCGAAGCCGCGACATAGGCGAGCGAGCGCGCGCCTTCGGTGTAAGCGCGCATCGTCGCGAGCATGCGGCGCACGTCGGGATGATGGATGATCGTCACTGGCTCTTTCGCGCTGCCATCGACCGGACGGCTTTGCACGCGTTCTTTCGCATACGCGACCGCCTGCTGATACGCGCGCTCGGCGATCGCGACGCCCTGCATGCCCACGGCAAAGCGCGCCGCGTTCATCATGATGAACATGTATTCGAGGCCGCGATTCTCCTCGCCGATCAGATAGCCAATCGCGCCGCCGTGATCGCCGTATTGCAGCACGGCCGTCGGGCTCGCCTTGATGCCGAGCTTGTGCTCGATCGAGACGCAATGCACGTCGTTGCGCGCGCCGAGCGAGCCGTCGTCGCCGACGAGGAATTTCGGCACGAGAAAGAGCGAAATGCCTTTCACGCCTTCGGGCGCGTCGGGCGTACGCGCGAGCACCAGATGCACGATGTTCTTCGCCATGTCGTGCTCGCCGTACGTGATGAAAATCTTCGTGCCGAAGATCTTGTAGCTGCCATCGCCCTGCGGCTCGGCGCGCGTGCGCACGAGCGCCAGATCGGAGCCTGCCTGCGGCTCGGTCAGGTTCATCGTGCCGGTCCATTCACCGCCGATGAACTTCGGCAGATAAAGCGCCTTCTGCTCGTCGCTGCCCGCGGTGAGCAGCGCTTCGATCGCGCCGTCGGTCAAGAGCGGACACAGCGCGAACGCGAGATTCGCCGAATTGAGCGCTTCGATGCACGGCGTCGCGACGAGCTTCGGCAAGCCCTGGCCGCCGAAATCCGCCGGATGCACGACGCCTTGCCAGCCGCCTTCCGAGAACTGGCGGAACGCGTCCTTGAAGCCGGGCGTCGTCGTCACTTCGCCGTTCGCCCAGGCGCTCGGATTGCGGTCGCCCGCCACGTTCAGCGGCCCGATGACTTCGCCGCAGAAACGCGCGGCTTCTTCGACGACGGCCTGCGCCGTATCGAAGCCCGCGTCCTCGTGACCGGGCAGCGCGGCGATGCGGTCGATGTCCGCGAGTTCCTTCATCACGAACAGCATGTCCTTGACTGGGGCTTGATAAGTCATTTGTCTGTCTCCTCCATCAAAATATTGGCGCAAAAAAAGGGCGCAACGTGCGTCGCGCCCTTTTTTTATTTATTGGCGAATGTCCGAACTACACGGCGCGGTCTAGCCGAGTTCTTTCACCAGGTCGGGCACGAGCGCGAACAGATCGCCGACGAGGCCGTAATCGGCCACGCTGAAAATCGGTGCTTCCGGGTCTTTGTTGATCGCGACGATGACCTTGCTGTCTTTCATGCCGGCCAAGTGTTGAATCGCGCCCGAGATGCCGACTGCCACGTACAGTTGCGGCGCGACGATCTTGCCCGTTTGACCGACCTGGAAGTCGTTCGGCACATAGCCCGCATCGACCGCCGCGCGCGATGCGCCCAGCGCCGCGCCGAGTTTGTCGGCGAGCGGCTCAAGCGTCTTCGTGTAGTTCTCGCCGCTGCCCAGACCGCGACCGCCCGACACGATGATGTGCGCGCTCGTCAGTTCCGGACGATCGAGCTTCGTCACTTCGCGGCTCACGAACTGCGAGATGCCGGCATCCGCGGCGGCTTCGATCTTTTCGACCGTTGCGCTGCCGCCTTCCGCCGCGACCGGATCGAAGCCCGTCGCACGCACAGTGATGACCTTAATCGGATCGATCGATTGCACGATTGCGATCGCGTTGCCCGCGTAGATCGGGCGCTCGAAGGTATCGGGGCTATCGACGGCGGTGATGTCGCTGATTTGCGCGACATCCAGATGCGCGGCGATGCGCGGCGCAATGTTCTTACCGTACGCCGTCGCCGGAGCCAGAATGTGCGAATAATTCTTCGCGATGTTCAGCACCGTGCCTTCGACGTTTTCGGCGAGGCCATCGGCGAGTTGGGGCGCATCGGCGAGCAGCACTTTTGCCACGCCCGCGATTTTCGCCGCTGCGTCCGCCGCGCCTTGCGCGTTCGAGCCCGCAACCAGCACATGAATATCGCCACCGATCTTCGCGGCAGCCGCAACCGTGTTCAGCGTCGCTGCCTTGATCGACGCGCTATCGTGTTCCGCAATTACCAGAATCGTCATTTTTCGCGTCTCCTTTACAGCACCTTGGCTTCGGTCTTGAGCTTCTCGACCAGCGTCTTCACGTCCGGCACCATGATGCCGGCGCTGCGCTTGGGCGGCTCCGTGACTTTCAGCGTCTTCAGGCGCGGCGCGACATCGACGCCCAGATCAGCAGGCTTCACCGTCGTCAACGGCTTCTTCTTGGCCTTCATGATGTTCGGCAGCGTCACATAACGCGGCTCGTTCAGGCGCAGGTCCGTCGTCACGACTGCGGGAAGCTTCAGCGACAGCGTTTCCGCGCCACCATCGACTTCACGCGACACCGTGGCTTTGCCATCGGCGATTACGACTTTCGATGCGAACGTCGCCTGCGGCAGACCCGCCAGCGCGGCCAGCATCTGACCGGTCTGATTCGAATCGTCATCGATCGCCTGCTTGCCGAGAATCACGAGTTCGGGCTTTTCCTGATCGACCAGCGCCTTCAGGATTTTCGCGACCGCCAGCGGCTGCAATTCATCCGCGGATTCGACGAGAATCGCGCGGTCCGCGCCGATGGCCAGCGCCGTGCGCAAGGTCTCCTGACACTGCGTCACGCCGCACGACACGGCGATCACTTCCGTAGCAACACCCGCCTCCCTCAGACGCACCGCCTCTTCCACGGCGATCTCGTCGAACGGGTTCATCGACATCTTCACGTTGGCGATATCGACGCCCGTGTTATCCGACTTCACCCGGACCTTCACGTTGTAGTCGACCACGCGCTTGACTGGCACCAGAATTTTCATGCACACGCTCCAAAGTTACGATTACGTCAACCCAGCGTCATTATACGAGTGACGCGTCGGCTCGCCCCTCCACAAGCGGGTGGGTCGGGTCGTCGTGCAATAGGAATGCGGTTATTTTATCGAACGATCGTTCTATTTATATCCACGAAAACCCGAATCCGCCGCCAGAAAACGTTTACCAGGCTGTGATCACCGCCCCCGCGTACTTGCCTTCGACGAACTGCTTCACTTCCGGCGAGTGATACGCCGCGATCAGCTTGCCGACCCACGGCTTGTCCTTGTCGGCCGCGCGAATCGCGATGATGTTCACGTACGGGCCGCGCGGATCTTCGATGGCGATGGCATCGGACTTCGGCTTCAGGCCCGCTTCCATCGCGAAGTTGGTGTTGATGGCGGCGGCATCGACGTCGTCGAGCGAGCGCGGAATCTGCGCCGCGTCGAGTTCGACGATCTTCAGCTTCTTCGGGTTCTCGACGATGTCGATCGGCGTCGCTTTCAGGCCCGCGTCCGCGCGCAGCTTGATGAGACCTTGCTTTTGCAGCAGCAGCAGCGCGCGCCCGCCGTTGGTCGGATCGTTCGGCACCGCGATGCGCGCGCCGTTGGGCAGCGCCGAAAGCGACTTCAGCTTCTTCGAATAGATGCCCATCGGGAACGTCACAGTATCGGCAACGCGAATCAGCTTGTAGCCGCGATCCTTCACCTGCGCGTCGAGATACGGCAAATGCTGATAGCTGTTCGCATCGAGATCGCCGGCGGCGAGCGCGGCATTCGGCTGCACGTAATCCGAAAACTCGACGACCGTGATCTTCAGGCCGTTCTTCGCAGCGACCTGCTTCACCACGTCCATGATCTGCGCGTGCGGTCCGCCCGTCACGCCCAACTTGATGGCGTCCTCGGCGTGAGCGACGTTGAACAGCGAAGCGCTCAGCAGCGCGGCGGCGAACTTCAGAATGAATCGACGTTGCATGGTGTGGTCTCTTATGGATGACTTATTTATGGCTAAGGCGGCGCACGAGCCAGTCGCCGAACGACTGCACGAGTTGCACGAAAACGATGAGGATCACGACGACCGTGATCATCACTTCAGGCAGAAAGCGCTGATACCCGTAACGGATGCCGAGATCGCCGAGCCCGCCGCCACCGATCGCGCCCGCCATCGCCGAGTAGCCGACGAGCGACACGAAGGTGATCGTCAATCCCGCAACGACGCCCGGCAGCGATTCCGGCAACAGCACTTTGAACACGATTTGCGATGTCGTCGCGCCCATCGCCTGCGCGGCTTCGATGAGTCCGCGATCGACTTCGCGCAACGCCGTCTCGACGAGACGCGCGATGAACGGCGCGGCGGCGATCGTCAGCGGCACCACGGCCGCCGCCGTCCCGATCGACGAGCCGACGACGAGCCGCGTGAACGGAATCACCGCGACGAGCAGGATGATGAACGGCGTCGAGCGCACCGCATTCACGACGCCGCCGAGCGTGCGATTCACCGGAAGGTTGTGCAGCACGCCGTCGCGATCGGTGAGATACAGCAAGACGCCCAGCGGCAAACCGATCGCCGCGCCGACGAGTCCCGAGATGCCGACCATGATCAGCGTTTCCCAGAACGACTGGACGAACATGTCGAACATTTCACTCAACATGGGACAACTCCTCCACCACCACGCCTTGCGTGCGCAAATATTCGATCGCCTCGGCGATCTTCACCGGTTGCCCGCCCGCGAGCACCGCGAGCGAGCCGAACGCCTGCCCCTGAATCTCGTCGATCTGGCCGTGCAGGATGTTGAAATCGAGCTCGTAGCGGCGGATCGTCTCGGAGAGAATCGGCTGATCGACGCCCGAGCCCGTGAACGCGAGCCGCAGCAGATGGCCGCTGCCGGTCTTCAGCCGCTCGATCACGCGCGCCTTCAGTGCGGGCGGCAACTCGTGCGCGATGACATCGCCGATCAGCGCGCGCGTGACTTCGTGATGCGGCTGCATGAAGACATCGACGACCTTGCCTTCCTCGACCACGCGCCCCGCATCGAGCACCGCCACGCGGTCGCACACCTGCTTGATGACTTCCATCTGGTGCGTGATGAGCACGATCGTCAAGCCCAGCTCGCGATTGATCTTGCGCAGCAGGTCGAGAATCGCGCGCGTGGTTTCGGGGTCGAGCGCGGACGTGGCTTCGTCGGAGAGCAGCACCTTCGGATTGCTCGCGAGCGCCCGCGCAATGCCCACGCGCTGCTTCTGCCCGCCGCTGATCTGCGCGGGATACTTGTCCTTGTGCGTCGTGAGGCCGACGAGTTCGAGCAGCGGCAGCACCGCGGCTTCGATCTCCGCGCGCTTCTTGCCCACGAGTTCGAGCGGCAGCGCGACGTTGTCGAACACCGTGCGCGAGCTCAGCAGATTGAAGTGCTGAAAGATCATGCCGATGTCGCGGCGTGCGGCGCGCAGATCGTCGCTGGAAAGCGTCATGAGATCGCGCCCGTCGACGATCACGTTGCCTTCGCTCGGCCGCGTCAACAGATTGATGGTGCGCACCAGCGTGCTCTTGCCCGCGCCGCTGCGTCCGATGATGCCGAACACTTCGCCGGCGGGGATCGTCAGGCTGACGTTGTGCAGCGCTTCGACCCAGCCCCGGGGGCCGGCGAAGCGCTGCGAGAGATTGCGTATTTCGATCATGAAAATGCAAACGGCGGAAGGCTCGCCGGGTCGAAGCACCCGCGCAGCCGGCCGCCGCTCATCGTAGTTGGTTGTAGCTGTTGTACCGTCGCCCGCGATTTTACAGGACGCGTTACATTCTGTTTAATAATGAATTCGGATCGGCTAATAACGTGGAGATATTTACCGGCTCATGTCACATACTACTTATTCGACAAGCGCCGTCACGACGCGGCAGGGTGTCGAGCTGTTCCTGCATCGCTGGCAGAGCGCGCCGGACGTCGAAACGAAGGCGCGGATTGCGCTCGTTCACGGTCTCGGCGAGCACGCGGGCCGCTACGATGCGCTCGCCACTGCGCTGAACGCGGCGGGCATCGAACTGATCGCGATCGACCTGCGCGGGCACGGGAAGTCGTCGGGCGATCGCGCGTGGGTGCGCGTCTTCACCGACTATTTGCGCGATGCCGACGTGCTGCTGGAAGCCTGCGCCGCGACATCGCCCGCCGGCACGCCGCTCTTTCTGATGGGCCACAGCATGGGCGGCACGATCGCGGCGCTTTACGTTGCCGAACGCGCGCCCGACACCAAGCTGACCGGACTGATTCTTTCGAGCCCCGCGCTGAAGATCGGCGCGGACACGCCGCGCTGGAAGGCGAAGCTGAGCCGCATCGTGGGCACGGTCGCACCGCGCGTGGCCGCATTCCGCGTCGATCCGTCGCTGCTCTCGCGCGCGCCGGGCGTCGTTGTTGCGTACCAGCGCGATCCGCTCGTGCATCACGGCGCCGTTCCCGCGCGCACGGCCGCGCAGATTCTCGCCGGCATGGAGCGCGTGGCGGCCAGACGCGGCGCGATCGCGTTGCCGCTCTACGTCTTTCATGGCTCGAACGATGCGATCTGCGATCCCGCCGGCAGCCGCGAATTCGAAGCGCACACGGGCTCGACCGACAGCACGCTCGCCATCTACGAAGGCAGCGCCCACGAAACGCTCAACGATCTCGACCGCGACCGCGTGATTCGCGAGCTGATCGACTGGACGCTCGTGCGCGCCGATCACGCGCGCACGCATGCGCGCGGCTAGCGCGTCTGAATAGCGCGTTGGGCTAGATTTCCGCGAGCACCCGCAGATGCGCAACCACGCTGCGCCCGAGCGCCGACAAGTTGTAGCCGCCCTCCAGACAACTCACGATGCGCCCCTGCGCGTGACGTTTCGCGACCGCGCGAATCTGCTCGGTGATCCACGCGTAATCGTCCTCGACGAGACCCATGTTGGCCATGTCGTCTTCGCGATGCGCATCGAAGCCGGCTGACACGAAGATCATCTGCGGCTTGAATTCGTCGAGCCGCGGCAGCCACATCATGTCGACCACCTCGCGTACCTGCATGCCCTTCGTGCGCGCGGGCAGCGGCACGTTGACCATGTTCGGAGCGTGATTCTCGGCGCCGGAAAATGGATAGAACGGATGCTGGAAGAAGCTGCACATCAGCACGCGCGAGTCGCCGCTGAAGGCCGCTTCGGTACCGTTGCCGTGATGCACGTCGAAATCGACGATCGCGACGCGCTCCAGGCCGTGCACTTCGAGCGCATGGCGCGCCGCGATCGCGACGTTGTTGAAGAGGCAAAAGCCCATCGCGCGCGCGGGTTCCGCGTGATGGCCGGGCGGGCGCACGCTGCAAAACGCGTTGTCGTAACGCCCTTCCATGACCGCGTCGGTGGCCGCGATCGCCGCGCCCGCCGCGCGCAATGCGGCTCGGTAGGACTCGGGACACATCGACGTGTCCGGATCGAGCTCGCTGCGGCCCTGCTCGGGCGAGCGGCTCTTGATGTAATCGATGTGCGCCTGCGTGTGCACGCGCGCGAGTTCGGTTTCCTCGGCGAGCGGCGCTTCCTCGCGCTCGATGAGCGAATCGATGCGGCTCGCGATGAGCTGATCTTCGATCGCCTGCAAACGCGCCGGGCATTCGGGATGCCACTGGCCGTTGTCGTGCTGCAGGCAGTCGGGGTGGGAGTAAAAGCCGGTGGCCATGATGTCTCGCAATGCCGCTTTCGTCGGCTCTCGTCTTGTGTTTTTTCGTCAGACGCGACCGCGTGTCGCGCATTTGACGTTAAGTTACCACACCGTTCGATACGGCCGCGCCCGCCCGGCCGCACGGGCGGTACGGGCGCGAAGCGTCGGTTATACTGCCCCGACGCCTTGCCGGCCGAGCGTTTGCGCGCGGCATGTTGCAGGCTGTTGCGTTCCGTTGAGAATCGTTGCAGATCGATTCGATTTCACAGGCGTTTCGGCCGCTCGCGAATCCGGCATCGCCCCAACCGTCCCCAACCACGCACACTATGACTTTCCAGTTTGCTCCGTTCGACTTCACGGCCTCCTTCAAGCCGGTAAAGCGCGCGCTCTTCGTTTCCCTCCTCTGCGCGCTCGGCGTTCTCTCCAGCAACAGTGCCTTTGCGCAGTCGCAGCAGCCGCAGACCGCGACGCCGCAAGGGCAGATGTTCGAAGAAGAAATTGTGCCGCAGCGCTACGCGAACAATCCGAATGTCGAGGCGTTCATCAACGACATGGTCGCGCGCTATGACTTCGACTCGGCCGCGCTCCATAACCTGTTCGCGCACGTGAGCTATTCGGCGACGGCGGCGAAGCTGGTTCTACCCTCGCCGACGCCGCAGACGAAGAACTGGCGCGCGTATCAGTCGCGCTTCATCGAGCCGGTGCGCATCAACGCGGGCGTGAAGTTCTGGCGCGCGAATCAGGCCACGTTGCAGCGCGCGGCCGAGCAATTCGGGGTGCCGCCGGAAATCATCGTCGGCATCATCGGCGTGGAGACGATCTACGGGAAGTACATGGGCAACTTCCGTGCGCTCGATGCGCTCACCACGCTCACCTTCGATTATCCGAATACGCCGAACCGCGCCGAGCGCATGGCGACATTCCGCAAGAATCTCGAAGATCTGCTCGTGTGGACGCGCGATTCGCAGATCGATCCCTCCACCGTGCTCGGTTCGTACACCGGCGCGATCGGCATTCCGCAGTTTCTGCCGAGCAGCATCGTGCAATATGCGGTCGATTTTGACGGCAACAGCCGCATCGATCTGCGCACGAGTCAGGCGGATGCCATCGGCAGCGTCGCGAATTATCTGAAGCAGAACGGCTGGGCGCCGGGCCGTCCGGTCGTGTGGCGTATCGCGGGCGACGAAGGCAGTCAGGGCATCGCGCAGGCCGCCGCGGATGGATCGCCGGAGCCGAAATGGTCGCTCGCGCAACTGACCAAGGCGGGCATGCTGCTCAACGAGCCGGGCCTGAATATCGCAGCCGAAGCGCCGACGCCGCTCACCGTCGTCGATTTGCCGACGCCCGGCCGCGCGACCGAATATACGCTCGGGCTCAAGAACTTCTACGTGCTCACGCGCTATAACCGCAGCTTCTTCTATGCGCTCGCGGTGTATCAGCTTGGCGAGGCGGTCAAGGCGCGCATGATGGCGGGCGACGGCTCGCAGTGATATCGCCCCCGCGCTCCATGTGAAAAAACCCCGGCACGCCGGGGTTTTTTTGTCGCTCCGACGCCGCCTTACGCGGGAAACACGCCCGTCGACAGATACCGGTCGCCCCGGTCGCAGACCACGAACACGATCGTCGCGTTCTCGACCTGACGCGCGATACGCAGCGCGACTTCGCATGCGCCGCCCGACGAAATGCCGGCGAAAATGCCTTCGACCGATGCGAGCCGCCGGGCCATCGCTTCCGATGCGGCCTGACTCACGTTCTCGACGCGATCCACGCGGCTGCGGTCGAAAATCTTCGGCAGATACGCCTCCGGCCACTTGCGGATGCCCGGAATGCGCGAACCTTCTTCGGGCTGCGCACCGATGATCTCGATCTTCTGGTTCACCTCTTTCAGATATTTCGACACACCCATGATCGTGCCGGTCGTGCCCATCGACGAGACGAAGTGCGTGATGCGGCCCTCGGTCTGCTTCCACAATTCCGGGCCGGTGCTTTCGTAATGCGCGAGCGGATTGTCGGGATTCGCGAACTGGTCGAGGATGATGCCGCGGCCATCGCGCTGCATCTGATCGGCGAGATCGCGCGCGTATTCCATGCCGCCCGTCACCGGCGTGAGCACGATTTCCGCGCCGTACGCGGCCATGCTCTGACGGCGCTCGATCGAAAGATCCTCAGGCATCAGCAGCACCATCTTGTAGCCGCGCATCGCGGCGGCCATGGCGAGCGCAATGCCCGTGTTGCCGCTCGTCGCTTCGATCAGCGTATCGCCCGGCTTGATGCGTCCGCGCTCTTCAGCTTTCCTGATCATCGACAAAGCCGGGCGGTCCTTCACCGAGCCCGCCGGGTTGTTGCCCTCGAGCTTGCCCAGCACGACGTTGTTGCGGCTGCGGATTTCATCGTCCACGACGCGGACGAGTTGCACGAGCGGCGTGTTGCCGATCGTGTCTTCGATAGTCATGTAAGCCATATGCGGAGCGGATTCGTGTCCCACGGAAAAACCGGCTGCGGTGGGATTTTGATATAGGGGATACGTCGATTGTAGCCCAGCGGTTCTCCCGATGCCGGCGCACCCCTGTTGCGCGGATGGATTGCCGAATCGAACTGTAAGCAAGCTCGTGGCGCACAAGCGCAAAAAGCCCCGCGACGAGGCGGATCGCGGGGGCAGCCCAAACCATCCGAAGGCTGAAGGAGATCGATGACGCGCCGCATTCGGGCGCGCCGTCATGCTGTCCTTATTTTTTCACGACGACCGGTTTGGCCGATGCCGACGCCGAAACCGGCGTTGCGACAGCGGAGTTCGCCGTACCAGGCGGTGCCGCATTGCCCGGCGCGATCGCCGCGGTCTTCGACGCCGAGCCGATGGTCAGCCCTTCCGCTTCGAGACGCTGGACGGTTTTGCCGCCCATGCCCTTCACGCGCGTGCCGAGATCGCTGGCGTCCTTGAACGGGCCATGCGCCTGACGCTCGTCGAGAATGGCTTTCGCCTTCGCCGGGCCGATGCCCTTGATGCCGCGCAGTGCGTCGGAATTGGCGGTATTGACATCGACGGCCGCGAACGCGCTACCGATGGAAAAGAGGAGCGCGAATGCGGCGATCGACGAAAGAACTTGCTTGAACATGACTGAGTCTCCGTAAGGAACCGGCCGGCGGGAGTGCCGACCGCAAGACCCAGTGTAGAGAGGCTCGAAGCGCGTTTATAGCTGGCCGAATAGCCAACGCACGTAGCGATCGACGCCTTCCTGAACCGTCAGGAACGGAGCGTCATAGCCCGCCGCACGCAGGCGCGACGGGTCTGCCTGCGTGAAGCATTGATACTTGCCGCGCAGTGCGTCGGGGAACGGAATGTACTCGATGAGCCCGCGCTGCACCAGCTCCGCGAGCGATAGCGATGCTTCGCCATCAAGTGCCCGCAGCGAGTTCACGACCGTCGATGCGATATCGTTGAACGGCTGCGCGCGTCCCGTGCCGAGATTGAAAATGCCCGACTTCTCCGGATGATCGAAGAAGAACAGGTTCACCTTCACGACGTCTTCCACGGAAATGAAGTCGCGCGTCTGCTCGCCCGCCGCATAGCCGTTGTATTCGCCGAAGAGCTTGACCTTGCCTTCCGAGCGAAACTGATTGAAGTTGTGGAACGCGACCGACGCCATACGCCCCTTGTGCGTCTCGCGCGGGCCGTACACGTTGAAATAGCGAAAGCCAACGATCTGGCTCTGCGCCTTCGGCAGCGTTTGCCGCACGATCTGATCGAAGAGAAACTTCGAATAGCCGTAGACGTTGAGCGGCTTTTCGACTTCGCGCTCCTCGACGAAACGGCTCGATCCGCCGTAAGTCGCCGCCGATGACGCATACAGGAACTGCGCGCCCTGCGCGAGGCACGCGTCCATCACGTCGCGGCTGTAGCGGAAGTTGTTGTCCATCATGTAGCGGCCGTCGGTTTCCATCGTGTCCGAACAGGCGCCTTCATGAAACACCGCGCGCACGCGGCCGAAATCGCCACGCTGGAAACGCGCGACGAACTCGGTCTTGTCGAGATAGTCGTCGATCTCGCAATCCACGAGATTCTTGAACTTGTCGGCTTTGGTCAGGTTGTCCACCGCGATCACGCGATGTTCACCGCGCTCGTTGAGCGCCTTGACGATATTGCTGCCGATGAACCCGGCCGCACCGGTAACGATGATGGTCATGGTGAATTCAGGCGAAGAGTTCGTTGTAGTCGACGGTGGCCGTGCCGAGCTTGCCGACCACGATGCCCGCGGCGCGGTTGGCATAGACGATCGAGTCGACGAGCGGCACGCCCGCGCCCAGCATGGTCGCGACCGTCGCGATGACGGTGTCGCCGGCGCCCGACACATCATACACTTCGCGTGCTTCGGCCGACGTGTGCAGCACCTGGTTCTCGGTGAAGAGCGTCATGCCCTCTTCCGAGCGCGTCAGCAGGAGCGCGGAGAGATCGAGTTCGGTGCGCAGCCTGCTCACGCGCTCGTGCAGGTCTTCCTCCGACTTCCATTGTCCGATCACTTCGCGCAGTTCGGCGCGATTCGGCGTGATGAGCGTCGCCCCGCGATAACGGTCCCAGTCGTCGCCCTTCGGATCGACGAGCACCGGCTTTCCGGCGCGCTTCGCATCGGCGATCATCTGCGTGACGTGCGTCAGGCCGCCCTTCGCGTAGTCGGACATGAGGATCACGTCGTGCTGCGGCAGGATTTCCGCGAAACGCGCGAGGCACGCGCGCAGCACTTCGTGATTCGGCGTGTTCTCGAAATCGACACGCAGCAATTGCTGCTGCCGCGACAGCACGCGCAGCTTGATAGTCGTGAGCAGTTCGGGATCGCGTTCGAGATGCGCCGCGACTTTGCTCTCGCCGAGCAGCTCGACCACGCGCTCGCCCGGCTCGTCGTGACCGACCACGCATAGAAGTCCCGCCTGCGCGCCGAGCGCCGCCGCGTTGCGCGCAACGTTCGCGGCCCCGCCCAGCCGATCTTCCTTCTTCTGCACGTGCACCACCGGCACGGGCGCTTCCGGCGAGATACGGTTCACGTCGCCGAACCAGTAGCGGTCGAGCATCACGTCGCCGACCACGAGCACGCGCGCCGCCGCAATGCGCGCGCGCGGCACGACCGGCATATCGGTCTTAGTTGTTACTTCCGTTGCGGTCGAGTTCGACATGGGGACGTCCTATTGCGTAATAGTCGATGCCCATTTCGGCCATCGATTCCGGTTCGTACAGATTGCGGCCATCGAAGACCACCGGCGTCTTCAGCGCGCTCTTCAAGTACCCGAAATCCGGGCTCTTGAACTCCTTCCATTCGGTCACGATGATGAGCGCATCCGCGCCCCGCAGCGCTTCGTGCTGCGTGCCGACCAGATGCAGGCGCTTCATGTCCTCGGGCCGCTCCGCCAGATCGAGCGCCAGCACGCGTTCGGCTTCCTGCATCGCGACCGGATCGTACCCGCGCACGGTGGCGCCGCGCGCAAGCAGCGCCTCGATGATGCGCCGGCTCGATGCCTCGCGCATGTCGTCGGTGTTGGGCTTGAACGCGAGCCCCCACACGGCGAAGGTGCGCCCGCGCAGGTCTTCGCCCATGCGCTTCACGATCTTGTTGACGAGCACGTCCTTCTGATCGCGATTCACCGCTTCGACCGCTTCGAGCACGCGCAGCGTGTGACCGTTTTCGCGGGCAGTCTGCGCGAGCGCCTGCACGTCCTTCGGGAAGCACGAACCGCCGTAGCCGCAGCCCGCATAGAGGAAGTGATAGCCGATGCGCGGGTCCGAGCCGATCCCGCGACGCACCGATTCGATATCCGCGCCGACCGTATCGGCCAGATTCGACAGATCGTTCATGAACGAGATGCGGGTGGCGAGCATCGCGTTGGCCGCGTATTTCGTGAACTCGGCGGACCGCACGTCCATGTACAGCGTGCGCTCGTGATTGCGGTTGAACGGCACGTAGAGGCGCTTCATCTTCTCGCGCGCGCGGTTGCCCGCGTGGTCGTCGTCGATGCCGATGACAATGCGGTCCGGGCGCATGAAGTCGTCCACCGCCGCGCCTTCCTTCAGGAACTCCGGGTTCGACACGACCGAGAAACCGTGCGACTCCGATCCGAGCCCGCGCGCCTTCAGTTCTTCCTCGACGACGTTTTTCACCTGCTGCGCCGTGCCGACCGGCACCGTCGACTTATCGACGATCACCTTGAAGCCGTTCGAATACTTGCCGATGTTGCGCGCCGCCGCGAGCACGTATTGCAGGTCGGCGGACCCGTCTTCGTCGGGCGGCGTGCCCACCGCAATGAATTGAATGTCGCCGTGCTCGACGCTCGCCTTGACGTCGGTCGAGAACTGGATGCGGCCCGCCGCGCGCGTGCGCCTCAGCATTTCCTGAAGGCCCGGCTCGTGGATCGGCACGCCGCCATTGTTGAGAATTTCGATCTTGCGCGGATCGACGTCCACGCAAAACACGTCATTGCCGATTTCGGCAAGGCACGCGCCGGTCACAAGACCGACGTAACCCGTGCCGACGATGGTTACTTTCATACGCTTTCCGGAGGTATTTGAAATGCCGGTGGCGGACGCGGCGCGCGCGCGCCGCCTGAACTCATGCTCGCCGCGTGCCGTTCAGGCCGAACTCGTGATCGGCTCGACGCGGCGCGGCGCGTACGTCTCCCAGCCGCTGCAGCCGGGACATTGCCAATAGAATAGTCGTGCACGGAATCCGCAGGTTTGACAGGTATAGCGCGGCAGATTCTTGGTGCGCTGTTTCACCAGATTGCGCATCAGTTCCAGCTCGCCCCGGCGCGGCTCCTCGGCCGTCGCTTCCTGGGCTTCGAGCAGGCGCGTCATGCCCGCGAGATTCGGCGCGCTCTGCATCTGCTGACGCGCGAGCGCGTGCGCCGCCTCCAGCCCGCGCAATTCCTGCACGTGCTTGTAGGCGACATCCAGCAGATCGTTGGACGGATAGCGGCTCGTGTAATCGGTCAGCAGCGCGACGCCCTCTTCCTTGCGTCCGAGCGCGGCGTACGCCTTCATCAGCTTTTCGGCCACGAGCGGCAAGTACGCTTCGTTCTGCTCCTCGACGCGCTTCCAGTTCGCAATCGCGGCTTCGACATTGCCCGCGGCCGCTTCGACGTCGCCCGCGAGAATCGTCGCGCGCACATTGTCCGGGTTCGACGCCAGCGCGAGCTTCAGTTCGGCGCGCGCGCCATCGGGATTCTTGCGCTGCAACGCTTCCTGCGCGAGTTCGCAGTGGAAATGCGCAATTTCCATGTGCAGCGACGGCGCACCCATCTTTTCGATCTGCTCGGCCGTCGTGATCGACTTGGGCCAATCCTTCTCGATTTCATAGATGGTCAAAAGCGCACGCTGCGCGCCGAGCGAATATTCGCCCGCGTCCAGCGACTTGAACGTTTCCTCCGCGCGATCGAGCAAGCCCGCCTTGAGGAAGTCTTGTCCGAGTTCATACAGCGCGTGGTCGCGCTCGGCGACCGGCAAATCGGCGCGGCTCAGCAAATTTTGATGCACGCGGATGGCGCGATCGGTCTCGCCGCGACGGCGGAACAGGTTGCCGAGCGCGAAGTGCAGTTCGATGGTCTCGGGATCGAGCTTGGCGACCTCGATGAACGCATCGATCGCCTTGTCGTGTTGCTCGTTGAGCAGAAAATTGAGGCCGCGAAAGTACGAGCGCGGCAGGTTCGCATTCTCGGACAGCAGCGTTTTCAGGTCATAGCGGGACGTCATCCACCCCAGCGCGAACGCGACGGGAATGACGAGCAGCCACCAGAAGTCTAGATCCATGCGATTAGTCGTTGATTGTTGGGTGTCCGCTCTGACGCCGCGTCAGATGAGCGGCGGCATCGGCGGCTCTTCTTTCACGACCGGCGTTTCGCGCGCAACGCGCAGCTCGCGCTTCAGACGGCCGTTTTCCATGCGCAGGCGCAGCTTCGCGGGCAGGCCGGACACGAGACCCGCCAGCAATCCCACGACGAAAAACGCAAGACCGATCAGGATCAGCGGCGCGGTCCAGGCATAGCCTGCGAGGAAGTTCAGTGTCGCGGTCTGGGTGTTGGCGAGCGCCAGCACCAGGAGCAGCACGAAAACCAGAACGCGGATCAGCCAGACGAGAAATTTCATGTACGGTCTCGCAAGAGCGGTTGCACCAGAGGCAAAGCCATTCCAGCCGGCCTGCGCGGTCGAACACCCAGGTCAAAGTGACCGGTATTGTAATTGATGCTCATGGGCGCAGACACCCGCCTGCTCCCCGCAGCGTTTTTTAGCAAGTCGCGCACCCGTGCCCGCCCGCGCGATGCGCATAAAAAAAGCACCCCGAGGGGTGCTTTCCTGGTCGATTGCCTCGTGGCCGGACGCCGCGAACCGAAACATCTTTTCGGTAGCGATGCGCCGATCAGAGATCGTCCGCATCGTCGTCATTCGAAGCTTTGAGCGGCTCGCCCGCGCGGCCGTCGACGCGTTCGCGCAATTCCTTGCCCGGCTTGAAGTGCGGCACGAATTTCTCCGGCACCAGCACTTTCTCGCCCGACTTGGGATTACGTCCGACGCGCGACGGACGACGGTTGAGCCCAAAGCTGCCGAAGCCGCGAATCTCGATACGATGACCGTTGGCCAGGGCCTCCGACATCGCATCGAGCATCGTCTTCACCGCGAAATCCGCATCCTTGAGGACAAGTTGCGGAAATCGCGACGCCAACTGGGCGACCAATTCACTTTTGGTCATTCTGCAGCAGTGCCGTTAAAGGCTTAGCTGTTCTGGCCGTCGAGCTTGGCCTTGAGCAGCGCGCCGAGGTTGGTCGTGCCCGTCGCGGCGGCGTTCGAGTCGCCCTGCAGGCTGCGCATGGCTTCCTGCTGTTCGGCCGAATCCTTCGCCTTGATCGACAGGTTGATGCCACGCGACTTGCGATCGATGTTGATGATCATCGCGTTGACCTTGTCGCCTTCCTTCAGCACATTGCGCGCATCTTCCACGCGGTCTTGCGCGATTTCCGAAGCACGCAGGTAACCTTCGACGTCCGCGTTCAGCGCGACGACGGCACCCTTCGGGTCCACCGACTTCACGACGCCGTCGACGATAGCGCCCTTGTCGTTGATCGCGACGAAGTTGTTGAACGGATCGCCTTCGAGCTGCTTGATGCCGAGCGAAATGCGTTCCTTCTCGACGTCGATACCCAGAACCACGGCTTCGACTTCGTCGCCCTTCTTGTACTTGCGGACGGCTTCTTCGCCGGTTTCCGACCACGACAGGTCCGACAGGTGAACCAGACCGTCGATGCCGCCAGGCAGACCGATGAACACGCCGAAGTCGGTGATCGACTTGATGCCGCCGCTGATCTTGTCGCCCTTCTTGAAGTTGCGGCTGAAGTCATCCCACGGATTCGGCTTGCACTGCTTCATGCCGAGGGAGATACGGCGGCGGTCTTCGTCGATTTCGAGAACCATGACTTCGACTTCGTCACCGAGCTGAACAACCTTCGACGGCGCAACGTTCTTGTTGGTCCAGTCCATTTCCGACACGTGGACGAGGCCTTCGATGCCCGATTCCACTTCGACGAATGCGCCGTAGTCGGTGATGTTCGTGACCTTGCCGAACAGGCGCGTGCCCGACGGGTAACGGCGCGAGATGCCTTCCCACGGATCGTCGCCCAGTTGCTTGATGCCGAGCGAAACGCGGTTCTTCTCTTGGTCGAACTTGAGGATCTTGGCGGTGACTTCCTGGCCGACCGACAGCACTTCCGACGGGTGACGCACGCGACGCCATGCGATATCGGTGATGTGCAGCAGGCCGTCGATACCGCCGAGGTCCACGAACGCGCCGTAGTCGGTGATGTTCTTGACCACGCCTTCGACGATCGCGCCTTCCTTCAGCGTCTCGAGCAGCTTCGCGCGCTCTTCGCCCTGCGTCGCTTCGATCACGGCGCGGCGCGACAGCACCACGTTGTTACGCTTGCGGTCGAGCTTGATTACGCGGAATTCGAGCGTCTTGCCTTCGTACGGCGTCGTGTCCTTGACCGGACGCGTGTCGACGAGCGAACCCGGCAGGAACGCGCGGATGCCGTTGACCATCACGGTCATGCCGCCCTTGACCTTGCCGGTGATCGTGCCGGTCACGAGTTCGTTGTTGTCCAGCGCCTTTTCCAGCGACAGCCACGAAGCGAGGCGCTTCGCCTTGTCGCGCGACAGGATGGTGTCGCCATAGCCGTTTTCCAGCGCGTCGATCGCGACGGAAACGAAGTCGCCCGCCTGCACTTCCACTTCACCCGCGTCGTTCAGGAATTCTTCGAGCGGAATATAGGCTTCGGACTTGAGACCAGCGTTGACGACCACGAAGTTGTGGTCGACACGCACGACTTCGGCGGAGATCACTTCGCCGGCGCGCATGTCCTGCTTGGTCAGCGACTCTTCGAACAGAGCCGCAAAGGATTCGGTATTCGGGGTGGAGGTTTGCAGGTCGGACATAAAAATCGATATTTGCACGGCCTTTGCGCGGTGGTCTCGGTATTGAGGCCGGTGAGGCGCAACGCCATACGGGGTTAAGAGGTTTAACACACGCCCTGCCTCCCGGCAGAGCACCTTACTTCACTACGCACACTCGCTACACGCGAACTTCGCTGTACCAGCCGATGATCTGTTCGACCGCTTGATCGATCGACAAACCGGAGGTGTCCAGCGTCTTCGCGTCTGCCGCGGGCTTGAGGGGCGCGGCGCTCCGGTTCATGTCCCGGTCGTCGCGCGCACGCAAATCTCGCAGCAAGTCATCTATATTAGCAGAAAAACCTTTTTGCATCAATTGCTTATACCGTCTGGCGGCGCGCGCCTCGACGCTCGCGGTCAGAAAGACCTTCAGCGTGGCGTCGGGGAAGATGACAGTGCCCATGTCGCGGCCGTCGGCGACGAGGCCGGGGCGCTTGCGAAAGGCCCGCTGGCGCGCGACGAGCGCCTGACGCACTGCCGGATGCACGGCGATCGCGGAGGCGCGGTTGCCCACCTGTTCCTGGCGGATTTCACCGGAAACATCGACGCCGTCGAGCTGCGCGCATCCTTCGCGGAAGGTGATATGGAGCGCCTCGATGAGTTTTGCAAGGCCGGCCGCGTCGTCGTTCGCCACGTCGTAGCGGATGCTGGCCAGCGCCGCGAGCCGGTAGAGCGCGCCGCTGTCGAGCAGATGGAAGCCGAGCGACGCCGCGACGATCGCGGCGACAGTGCCCTTGCCCGACGCCGTCGGCCCGTCGATGGTGATCACTGAAGTGGGGTCGAATGGACGGGTCGGTTTCATTGAGTCCGGGCGTTCTGGCCCGTTATTACGGTTGTTGAAGTCGATGGCATCGCGTTTCACGTCAGGCCTTAACGAGCGTGGCAAAGCGCTCGAAGTAGTCCGGAAACGTCTTGTTCACGCACTTCGGATCGTTGATGCGCACCGGCACTTGCCCGAGGCTCACGAGCGAAAAGCACATCGCCATGCGGTGATCGTCGTAGGTGTCGATGGCGGCGTTCGGCGTGAGCTGCGCCGGCGGCGTGACGACGAGATAGTCGGCGCCCTCTTCGACCGTCGCGCCGACCTTGCGCAGTTCGGTCGCCATCGCGGCGATGCGGTCTGTTTCCTTCACGCGCCAGCTCGCGATGTTACGGAGCGTGGTCGTGCCGCTGGCAAAGAGCGCGGCGACGGCGATTGTCATCGCGGCATCGGGAATCAGGTTGAAATCCATGTCGATGGGCGCGAGCTTGCCGTCGTCGGACTCCACGCCGCGCACTTCGATCCAGTCCTCGCCCATCATCACGTTCGCGCCCATGCGATTGAGCGCGTCGGCGAAACCAACGTCGCCCTGGATGCTCGCGCGCCCGACGCCCTCCACGCGCACCGGCCCGTGGCCGATCGCGCCCGCCGCGAGAAAGTACGACGCCGACGAGGCATCGCCTTCCACCATGATCGCGCCCGGCGACGTGTAGCTCGCGCCCGCCGCGACCGTGAAGCGCGCCCAGCCGTCGCGCTCGACCTTCACGCCGAAGCGCTCCATCAAACGGATCGTAATGTCGATGTACGGCTTCGAGATCAGCTCGCCCTCGACCTCGACCGTGACCGGAGCGGTGCGGCCTTCGATCACCGGCAGGCTCATCAGAAGCGCGGTGAGAAACTGGCTCGACACGTCGCCGCGCACGCGAATGGGCTTGTCGATGGCGATCTTCGCCGGATGAATCCTGAGCGGCGGATAGCCGTCGTTCAGTTCGTAATCGATGCTCGCGCCGATCTGCCGCAATCCGTCGACGAGATCGCCGATCGGCCGCTCGTGCATGCGCGGCACGCCGTGCACGCGATATTCGCCGCCGTTCACCGCGAGCGCCGCCGTCAGCGGACGTACAGCCGTGCCTGCGTTGCCGAGAAACAGCTCCGCCGATTTCGACGGAAACGCGCCGCCCGTGCCGCCAACGATCACGCGTTCGCCGTCTTCACGCACCTCGACGCCGAGATTCCCGAGCGCCGCGAGCATCACGCGGGTGTCGTCGGAATCGAGCAGATTGGTGATTGACGTTTCGCCCTTAGATAAAGCCGCGAGCAGCAGCACGCGGTTCGAGATGCTCTTCGAGCCGGGCAAGCGCACCGTACCGGACGCGCGGGAAAAAGCTCCGAGGTCGAGATGTTCCATAGTGTTCTTTCCTTATTTCGCGGCGACGTCGCCGGAGGGCTTGATGCCCCCGCGTTCCTGCCATTCCTTGCGCGCGACGCGCGAGCGCGCGAACGCGGCTTCGAGCGCTGCGCCATCCGATGCTTCGATCGCCGCGCGAAAGCGCGCGAGCACAGCGGTGTAATCGTCGAGTTCGGCGAGCAGCGCGGCGCGGTTCGCGAGACAGATATCGCGCCACATTTCCGGGCTCGACGCCGCGATGCGCGTGAAATCGCGAAACCCGCCCGCGGCGAATGAAAACTTCAACTCGGCATCGGGCGTGTCGAGAATCTGGTCGACGAGCGCGAACGACAGCACATGCGGCAAATGACTGACCGACGCGAACACGCGATCGTGCTGCGCCTCGCTCATCTGACGCACGCAGGCGCCCGTTGCACGCCACATCGAGGCGATACGCTCCACGTCGTCTGCCGGGTTTTCGGGCAGCGGACACAGCACCACATTGCGATCGACGTAAAGCTCCGGCAGCGCCGCATCGACGCCGCTCGACTCGCGCCCGGCGATCGGATGGCCCGGCACGAACTGCGCGACGCGCGCACCGAGCGCGCGCCGCGCCGCCGCGACGACGTCGCTCTTCGTGCTGCCGGCGTCGGTGACGATCGTGCGCGCATCGAGAAAAGGCGCGATGCGCGCGAGCAGCGGCTCGGTCTGCGCGACCGGCGCGGCAAGCAGCACCACGTCCGCGCCCGCGAGCGCGCCGGCGAGCGCGGTGTCGTCGCCGAGCGCGGCGGCTTCGTCGATCACGCCGAGTTCGATGGCGCGCGCAACCGACGCCGCCGAGCGTCCGACGCCGACGACGCGGCCGCCAAGCCCCGCGCGCTCACGCAGCGCCCGCGCGAGCGACCCGCCGATCAGGCCGACGCCGAAGATAACCAGTTTGTTGAAAGAGAACATCGATGCGGCCTGAAGCTGAAAACGAAACGGCCGCTCAACGCGCCCGCGGATACGAACCGAGAATCTTCAGGAACGCGGCCTTGCGCCCGAGTTCTTCGAGAGCGGCGGCAACCGAGGAATCGTCGCGATGCCCTTCGATGTCGATATAAAAGTAGTACTCCCACGCGCCCGAGCGCGCCGGGCGCGATTCGAAGCGCGTCATCGAGACGCCGTGCTTCGCGAGCGGCTCCAGCAGCTTGAACACCGCGCCTGCTTCGTTCGTCACCGACACGATGAGCGAAGTCTGGTCGTGGCCGCTCGAATCGGTCGGCTGCTTGCCGACGATCACGAAGCGCGTGCGATTGTGCGGATCGTCCTGAATCTGCGAAAACACGATGCCGAGGCCGTAGTGCGTCGCGGCGCGATCGCCCGCGATGGCCGCGACGGTCGGATCGTTCACCGCCATGCGCGCCGCTTCGGCATTGCTCGACACGGCCTGGCGCTCCAGATGCGGCGCGTTCGCCGTCAGCCAGCGCTGACACTGCGCAAGCGCCTGCGGATGCGCGCACACGCGCTTGACGCCATCGAGCGCGCCGGACGCGGTCAGCAGATTGTGATGGATGGGCAATGCGAGCTCGCCGCCGATCAGAAGCGACGTCTGCAGCAGCAGATCGAGCGTGCGCGACACCGCCCCTTCCGCCGAATTCTCGACCGGCACGACACCGTACTGCGCCGCGCCCGCTTCGACCGAACGGAACACTTCGTCGATGGACGGACACGGCAGCCCTTCGATCGAATGTCCGAAGTATTCGAACATCGCCTGCTCGCTGTACGTGCCGACCGGCCCGAGGAAGGCCGCCCGAATGGTCTGTTCGAGCGCGCGGCTCGCGGCCATGATCTCTCGCCAGATCGACGCGATGTGTTCGTCGGCGAGCGGTCCTTCGCTCATCTCCTGCAGTCGCGCGATGACCTGCATCTCGCGCTCGGGACGAAACACCGGCGCGTTGAAATGCTTCTTCACCTCGCCGACTTCGAGCGCGACGGAAGCACGCTGATTCAGCAGCGCGATGAGTTGCGCGTCGAGCACATCGATGCGCTCGCGCAGCGGTTTGAGTCTTGAATTGAGATCGTCGTCCATGCGGTTGAGCTTATGCGGTTGAGAGAGCAACGGCGCTTAGGCAGCCGAACGCTCGAATTCCTTCATGTATTCGACGAGAGCTTTGACCCCCTCGACCGGCACCGCGTTGTAGATCGATGCCCGCATGCCGCCGACGGACTTGTGGCCCTTCAGTTGCAACAGCCCGCGCGCCTTCGCGCCGGCCAGGAAATCCAGATTGCGCGATTCGTCGGCCAGGAAGAACGGCACGTTCATGCGCGAACGGTTTGCGCGCTCGACCTTGTTGACGTAGAAATCGCTGGAATCGATGGTGTCGTACAACAGCTTCGCCTTCTCGACGTTGCGCGCCTCGATCGCTTCCAGGCCGCCCTGCTGCTTCAGCCACTTGAAGACGAGCCCGGCGATGTAGATCGCGTAGGTGGGCGGCGTGTTGTACATCGAGTTGTTCTCGGCGACGATCTTCCATTCGAACGCCGACGGACAAATGGGCAGCGCGCGGTCGAGCAGATCTTCGCGTACGATCACCACGGTCACGCCCGCCATGCCGATGTTCTTCTGCGCGCCGCCGAAGAGTACGCCGTATTTGGCGATGTCCATGGGGCGCGAAAGGATGTGCGACGAGGCGTCCGCGACGAGCGGGATGTCGCCGAGATCGGGAATCTCGAAGGCTTCGACGCCATCGATGGTTTCGTTCGAGCACAGATGCACATACGCCGGATCGTCCGACAGTTGCCATTCGTCGAAGCCCGGCACGCGCGTGAAACCTGCTTCGGTCTTGCCGTTCGCCGCAAGATGCGGCGTGCCGTATTTCTGCGCTTCCTTGAACGATTTCGTCGACCACGAACCGGTCACGACGAAATCGGCGGTTTGCTTCCTGCCGAGCAGGTTCATCGGCACGATTGCGTTTTCGCCGATGCCGCCGCCCTGCAAAAACAGAATGCGATGCGACGCGGGCACGTTCAGCAGCTCGCGCAGATCGGTCAGCGCCGCCTCGTGAATCGACATGAATTCCGCGCCGCGGTGGCTCATTTCCATCACGCTCATGCCGCTGCCTTGCCAGTCGAGCATTTCCTCGGCAGCCTGCTTGAGGACTGCTTCTGGCATGGCGGCGGGGCCGGCGGAGAAATTGAACACGCGCATCTGGAGATCCCGGAATTCCGATTTGGCAGGCGCGCAACGAACGGCGAATGGAAAATCACCGCGTTTTCACGCCCGAAAAAGAAATGGCTGCTTGCGCTCGCGCGCAAACAGCCATTATCGCACTGTCCTGAAAACCCGCCAATGCACGGGGCGGCGAGCCCCGTCAGCGCATGTCCGTCAGGACGGTCAGGACGATAGCGCCGTGCTTACTTGCCCGGCTTGACGCTCGCCACTTCCTGATCGGCTTGCGTGCGCGTCGCCTTGATGGCTTGCGGCATGTACTTCTGCATCAGACCGTTCACGACGTCGCGGCCTACCTGGTCCTGAACCTGGATGAACTTGCGGCCGGTCGGGCTCTTGTAGAAGTTGGTCAGATCCTTGATCTCGTCGGTCGAGTAGTACTTCGCGTATGCGTCGTACTGAGCCTGCATCGCGTCCTTGCGGAATGCGTCGGTCGCGAAAACCTGGCCAGCGGAATCGACCAGCTTCGGCACTGCGTTCTTCTGCAGCGCCGGAACAGCGGCCTGCTTCTGCTTGTCGTTCAGCGTCTTGTTCTCGGACAGCGCGTCCGAAAGGATCGCCGGCACGAGTTGCTTCGACTGCATCTGCGCGCTGTTACCGATCGCACCGACCAGCTTCTGCGCGTCGATTGCGTCGAGCAGATCCTTGATCGCGGCTTGCTTGGCCGGATCAACCGGTGCTGCTGCGGCCGCCGGCGCGGCCGACTGTGCAGGCGCCTGGTTCTGAAGCGACTGAGCCATCGCGAAAGTCGGCACGAAAGCGGCCAGCAACATCCACTGCTTGAAACGTCCTTGCATTATTACTCCCTGTAAAAAATATCCAGTTCGGCACTGGCGACGAGCTTTGCGTGTCCGTCCGGTGCAGACCTCGTCTGCTGCGAAGTGCGAACGTCAACTACGGGCTCAGGTCGCGCAGCTTAACCAATTCAGGTTTTCAAAAGCGATAACGAGCGTCCCGTGTCACAAAAAATATCAGGCGCTTTCTCCGCCTTCACCATTCTCCGTGCCACCGTTCTTGCCCGCAGTATCGTCCGGACCGGCGTCGCCTTCGAGCTCGGCCTCGGCTTCCGCCTCGGCGATATGCTGCAGTCCCGACAACTTCGTTCCCTCGTCAAGGCTGATGAGTGTAACACCTTGAGTTGCACGGCCCATCTCACGGATTTCCGAAACCCGCGTGCGAATGAGCACGCCCGAGGTCGTGATCAGCATGATTTCGCTTTCCGGCTCGACGAGCGTCGCCGCGACCACGCGGCCGTTGCGCTCTGAAGTCTGGATCGCGATCATGCCCTTCGTGCCGCGGCCGTGACGCGTGTACTCGTTGATCGGCGTGCGCTTGCCATAGCCGTTCTCGGTGGCCGTGAGCACCGACTGGTTCTCGCCGCCCGCGACCAGCATCGCGATGACCTGCTGTCCGTCTTCGAGCTGCATGCCGCGCACGCCGCGCGCCTCGCGGCCCATCGCGCGCACGTCGTTCTCGTCGAAGCGCACGGCCTTGCCCGCGTCGGAGAACAGCATGACGTCGTGCTCGCCGTCCGTGATGGCTGCGCCGATCAGGTAATCGCCCTCGTCCAGACCGACCGCGATGATGCCCTTCTTCATCGGACGGCTGAAGGCTTCGAGCGGCGTCTTCTTGACCGTGCCGAGCGCGGTCGTCATGAACACGTACTTGTCCGCCGAGAATTCCTTGATCGGCAGCACGACGTTGATCTTCTCGCCATCCTGCAGCGGGAACATGTTGACGATGGGGCGGCCGCGCGAATTGCGCGAGCCCTGCGGCACTTCGTAGACCTTGATCCAGTACACGCGGCCACGGTTCGAGAAGCACAGCATGTGATCGTGCGTGTTCGCGATGAAGAGCGTGTCGATCCAGTCATCTTCCTTCATCTGCGTCGCCTGCTTGCCGCGACCGCCGCGTTTTTGCGCGCGGTATTCGGAGAGCGGTTGCGACTTCACGTAGCCGGAGTGCGACATGGTCACGACCATATCCGTCGGCGTGATCAGGTCTTCGGTGTTGAGCTCCGTCGCGTTCATCTCGATGCGCGAGCGGCGGTCGTCGCCGAACTCGGCGCGAATCTGGCCGAGTTCCTCGACGATCATCTGGCGGATACGCTCCGGCCGAGCGAGGATGTCGAGCAGGTCGGCGATCTGCGCCATCACGTCGCGATACTCGCTGACGATCTTGTCCTGTTCGAGCCCAGTCAGGCGTTGCAGGCGCATCTGCAGGATTTCCTGCGCCTGGACGTCCGACAATTTATACAGGCCGTCCGCCTGGAGACCGTACGCCGGATTCAACCCTTCCGGACGATACGCCAGGCGCCCGCCCGAAGCCTCGGTCTCGGCGCGCGTCAGCATTTCGCGCACGAGCGACGAATCCCACGGCTTCGCCATCAACTCCTGCTTGGCGATGGGCGGCGTCGGCGCGGCCTTGATGATCGCGATGAAATCGTCGATGTTCGCGAGCGCGACGGCGAGACCTTCGAGCACGTGCCCGCGATCGCGCGCCTTGCGCAGTTCGTACACCGTGCGCCGCGTCAGCACTTCCCGTCGATGCGACAGGAAGCACTCGATCATTTCCTTCAGGTTCAGCAGCTTGGGCTGGCCGTCGACGAGCGCGACCATGTTCATGCCGAACGTGTCCTGAAGCTGCGTCTGCTTGTACAGGTTGTTCAGAATGACTTCCGGCACTTCGCCGCGCTTCAGCTCGATCACGACGCGCATGCCCGACTTGTCGGATTCGTCGCGGATATCGGAAATGCCTTCCAGCTTCTTCTCGTTGACGAGTTCGGCGATGCGCTCGAGCAGCGTGCGCTTGTTCACCTGATAAGGAATCTCGTCGACGATGATCGCCATGCGCTGGCCGCGGTCGATCTCCTCGAAGTGCGTGGCCGCGCGCATCACGACGCGCCCGCGCCCCGTGCGATAGCCGTCGCGCACGCCCGCGACGCCGTAGATGATGCCCGCCGTCGGGAAATCCGGCGCCGGCACGATCTCGATCAGTTCGTCGACGGTCGCTTCGGGCGTGTTCAGCAGATGCAGACAGGCGTCGACGATCTCGCGCAGGTTGTGCGGCGGAATGTTGGTCGCCATGCCGACCGCGATGCCGGCCGAGCCATTGATCAGCAGATTCGGAATGCGCGCCGGGAGAACGAGCGGCTCGCTTTCGCTGCCGTCGTAGTTCGGACCGAAGTCGACGGTTTCCTTGTCGATGTCGGCCAGCAGTTCGTGACCAATCTTCGCCATGCGAATTTCGGTGTAGCGCATGGCCGCGGCGTTGTCGCCGTCGACCGAACCGAAGTTGCCCTGGCCGTCCACGAGCATGTAGCGCAGCGAGAACGGCTGCGCCATGCGAACGATCGTCTCGTAGACGGACGCGTCGCCGTGAGGATGGTACTTACCGATGACGTCGCCGACGATACGCGCCGATTTCTTGTACGGGCGGTTCCAGTCGTTGTTCAGCTCGTGCATCGAGTAGAGCGCCCGGCGATGCACCGGCTTCAGGCCATCGCGGACATCGGGAAGCGCGCGCCCGACGATCACGCTCATCGCGTAATCGAGATACGAGCGGCGCATTTCCTCCTCGAGGGAGATAGGCAGAGTCTCTTTGGCGAATTGATCCATTATCCGTGTCTTGAACTTGCAGCGGCGACACGGCAACACGCGCAGCGATTCGGCGGGATTCGCCCGCCAGCCGCGCGACATGCGCCGGCCTGGCGCGTAGCCGCCGTACGCTGCGCGCTGCATGTGCAGCGCATGCCTTTTTCATGTGCTGCGAACGCAACACATCAAGAGATTCTACCATGTGCGACATTCCCGCCCGGCACACACTGTATACATACAGTGCATGACGACGAAGCCGCCGATAAAGCTTCGCCGACCCGGAATGCGCATGCGAACTTCGCAATGCGCAACGCTGTACCAATTATTTACAAAAACCGGGGAACGCATTCCGTCAATTCGTCATCTCGCCGGGCTATCATGCCGCCTCGCCGTTTTGCCAGACGCGAAGAGTACCCGCGATAAAAACACGCAGGAAATCGCTCTCGGGCACGCAATGTGCGCACGTTTCGCGCCTTCTTTGCGCCCGGACTTTCTCCTGTCCCCTTCTTGTTGCGCATGCACCACATAAGGTTGCGGGCGTACAGCGTGCGGGGATATTTTTATCGTTGCAAGGGAACGATATGGCAAAATGCCAACGCACAAAGTTAGACACTGCTCGAAGTCTATACAGCGCGTTTTGTTCCGCGGGAATGTTATACTCCGAGCAATGTATGACTTGTCTTCGTCTACAGGCTCGCAGTAAACCTGCGGTAATCTCAATTTCGAGAGGAGAAATATGAATAAACTTTCAAAGCTCGCGTTCATTGCAGCTACCGCAGTTATGGCTGCATCGGCCTCGGCACAGTCGGTGCCGGCCTCGCGACAAGCCGTGAATGACAACTGGGTGAACGGTACGGGCGAGTACGTGTGGATGAACGGCACGAACGAACTGTGCTGGCGCGACGCGTTCTGGACGCCGGCTACGGCAAACGCAAAGTGCGATGGCGCGCTGGTCGCGCAAGCACCGACGCCGCCGGCACCGGTCGCTCCGCCGCCGCCGGTCATCTCGAGCCAGAAGGTCACGTATCAAGCTGACGCTCTGTTCGACTTCGACAAGGCAGTCCTGAAGCCGGCTGGTAAGGAAAAGCTTGACGATCTCGCATCGAAGATCGGCGCGCTGAACCTCGAAGTCGTGGTTGCAACGGGTTACACGGACCGCATCGGTTCGGACGCGTACAACAACCGTCTGTCGCTGCGCCGTGCGCAAGCTGTGAAGGCTTACCTGGTCAGCAAGGGCATCGAAGCCAACCGTATCTACACGGAAGGCAAGGGCAAGCGCGACCCGGTCACGGGCGGCAAGTGCACGCAGAAGAACCGCAAGCAACTCATCGCCTGCCTCGCGCCGGATCGTCGCGTGGAAGTCGAAGTTGTCGGCACGACGCGTCAGCCGCAGCAGTAATCGCGAGTTGGATTGCCGCAGATCAAACCCCCGCCTCGGCGGGGGTTTTTTTATGCCCGAAGCGCTTCCGATATCCGATTGACGGACCACGCTTCAGGCGGCCTCGACCCATTCCAGTTTTTGCCCGCCCTTGGCGGCGCCTATATACTCGGTCCTAATCGATTCACGACTCAAACAAGGCACACTTCCGAACATGACCAATGTCGATCCCCACGAACTGCAGAAATTCAGCGAGCTCGCGCATCGCTGGTGGGACCCGAACGCCGAGTTCAAGCCGCTGCACGAGCTGAACCCCGTGCGGCTCGACTGGATCGATGCCCATGCGCATTTGAGTGCCAAACGCGTGCTCGACATCGGCTGCGGCGGCGGCATTCTTTCCGAGTCGATGGCGACGCGCGGCGCGGACGTGAAAGGCATCGACCTGTCGTCGAGTGCCCTCGGCGTCGCGGATCTGCATAGCCTCGAGAGCGGCGTCGACGTCGCCTACGAGGAAATTTCCGCCGAAGCGCTCGCCGCGCGCGAGCCCGGCTCGTACGACGTCGTGACGTGCATGGAAATGCTCGAGCACGTGCCGAACCCGGCGGGAACGGTCGCCGCCTGCGCCGCGCTCGTGAAACCGGGCGGCTGGGTGTTTTTCTCCACGCTGAACCGCAACGCCAAGGCCTACCTGTTCGCGGTCATCGGCGCGGAATACATCGCGCGCATGCTGCCGCGCGGCACGCACGATTACGCGCGCTTCATCAAGCCGTCGGAACTGGCGACGTTCGCGCGCATGGCGTCGCTCTCGCCCGTCGATATCAAGGGCATCACTTATCGGCCGATTTCCAAGCACTTCGGCCTGTCGAACGACACGAGCATCAATTACATGATGGCTTGCCGCCGCGAAGCCTGACGCCATGATCAACGAAGACCCCTTGTCCACGGGCACCCTCGACACCAAGCCCCTTCCCGAAGAAACGACGCCTCTGCCGCAGCGCGTGGCCGAGCGCGACGGCATCGGGCTGTGTCAGGCGGTGCTGTTCGATCTGGACGGCACGATCGCCGATACCGCGCCCGACCTCGTCGCCGCGGTGAACAAGATGCGGCATGATCGCGGCCTGGAAATGCGTCCGCTCGAGATGCTGCGGCCGCATGCGTCGGCAGGCGCGCGCGGACTGCTGGGCGGCGCTTTCGAGATCGGTCCGGAGCATCACGACTTCGCGTCGATGCGCGACGAATTCCTCGCCAATTACGAAGCCGATCTGTGCATCGAGACGACGCTCTTTCCGGGCATCGCCGAGATACTCGATCAGCTCGATGCACGGGGCGTGCGCTGGGGCATTGTGACGAACAAGGTCACGCGTCTCGCCGCCCCGCTCGTCGGCCTGCTCGGTCTCGATACACGCGCGGGCTGTCTCGTCTGCGGCGACACCACGCCGCATTCGAAGCCGCATCCGGCGCCGCTCCTGCATGCGGCGGAATTGCTGGATGTCGCACCGGAGCGCATCGTCTATGTCGGCGACGATCTGCGCGACGTGCAGGCCGGCTTTGCGGCGGGCATGATCACCGTGGCCGCCGCCTACGGCTATTGCGGCGACGACATTCCGCCGCGCCGCTGGCACGCCAATCACGTGGTCGATTCGACCGAAGAGCTGCAGCATCTGCTGCGCGACATCGCCTGAACCGGGAGGCGCAAGCGGCGCCTTGAAAAGCGCGCCATTCGCCTCATCTGGATTTTCGTGGGATAATTTCAGTTCCGTTTCGGGGGCGACCTGGTTTCGACAGGGGTTGTGAAGCGGTCAGGGCATACCGAGGACCCGTCACCTCGTTAATCAATGGGAAAAACGTAACTGCAAACGACGATACGTTCGCACTGGCAGCCTAAGGGCTAGCCGTCCTCTCACTAATTCGCTGACGGGTTAGGGTAGCAATACCACGAGAGGTCATATACGTCAGATAAGCCTTTGCGGTGTCACGACGCCGAGGTCGAAAATTTAGTGAATCGCCGTAACGCAGCGTGTTCGTCCGCGTCGTTGCGGTTAAATCAAAAGACAGAACTAAGTATGTAGAACTGGTCGTAGAGCGCTTCTGGACGCGGGTTCGATTCCCGCCGCCTCCACCAAAACACCCCCAAGGAACCCGCGATTGCGCAAGCATCGCGGGTTTTTTCTTGGCGAACGCGCCAGGCAAAAAAAAGCTCCGCACGAGGCGGGGCAAACATCCTAGAGAGACGTAGCGAGGACAGAGACAACCTCCACTACACGTCTGAGAATAGGTGGAGCAAGTCATCGTTCCTATCAGACCGGTCCCAATACCACTGCCTTATGTCAATAATCAACCGCCATTCATATTGTGGCGGCAACGATCCGTTTGGAACGCCCGACTAAGAAAGCTCCGATTTTTTCGAGCAACCCGAGGGTCTAATCTGACATCGCGCTTTGAATCGATGCCAACTGGCCGCGAATTGAGGCGCCATTCCAAGTACTTTGACCTCGCTTCACGCGAGGTCTTTTTTTGCCGCTTCGAACGTATCAGTTCGAGCCGTCTTTCGGACACTTCAGATTGCAGCCGTCCGGATCGCCGGCGTCGCCTCGGCGACGCATCGCCGACTTGCCGTTCTGAAATTTTTCCGACGGCGCGGACGCGGCGAACTGCATCTGCGGATGTTCGTTGAGTCGAAACTGATCCTGCAGAATCCCGCCCGGCATGCCCGGAGAATTCTGGGCAAAAGCGACAGGAACCAGATACATCGCACCGGCGATGAGCGCGGCGGAAGAACAAGCGAGCAACGGAAGTTTCATGACGGTATATCGCGCGTAGAGCGGAGAAAGTCGACAGCAAACCGTTAGGTTATCCCAAAATGCCGCCGACGGCAGTCTTATGCCCTCCCCGCCGTCTTACCGCGCGTTTCACCCCCGCAATCCTTCGTCGATATCGACCAGCGAGCCGCAACTCGCCGGATCGTAGCCCTCCAGATGGGCGACGCTGTCGGTAAATCCCGCGCTGCGAAGAATACGCAGCACCGACGCAAGCCGTGCCTCGTCGAGCCGCGCGCGCTCGCAGGCGAAAAAATAGTCCTCGTCGATGATCGGAATGAAGTCGAGCGCGAAATGCTGCGCGGCCGGCTGCACGCCGAAACCGAGATCCGCCATGCCGCTCGCGACGAACGCGGCGATCGCCGAATGCGTGAGTTCGGTGGTCGCATAGCCGTTGATCTGGTCCGGGTCCACGCCCACGCGCCGCAGAGACAGATCGAGCAGCATGCGCGTACCCGAGCCCGGCTGCCGGTTGACGAAGCGCACGTCGCTGCGCGCGAGATCGCGCAAACCGGAGATGTGCTTCGGATTGCCCTTCGGCAAAAAGAGGCCCTGGGTGCGGCGCGTGAGGCGGATCAGCTGATGCTTGTTGCGGTCCAGAAACGGCCGGTAGATATCCGCGCAGGTCGAGCGAAATTCACCGATCGGCAGATGAAAACCCGCCAGTTCGCACTCGCCGCGCGCGAGTGCGCTGACCGCTTCGGCACTCTCGCGGTACTTGATGTCGACGGGCACGCGCTGATCGCCGAGCGCGCGCACGAGCGTCGCGACCGCATAACCGTGCGACGCGTGAATCCGCACCTGCGAAATCCCGCCCGAAAGACGACGGTTCAACTCGATGGCGACGTCGTTCGCGACCGCCTGCAGCGGTGCTTCGAGCCGGTCGCCGCAGACGCGTTGCGCGCGCAGCACCGACTCACCCAGCTCGGACAACACCGAGCCGCGCCCGCGCGATTTGGTGATGAGCGCACCGCCCAGACGCACTTCGATTTCGCGCAACAAACCCCACGCGTGCCGATAGGACAAACCCTTAGCGCTCGCGGCATTCGCGATGCTGCCCGTCTGCGCGACGAGCTGCAAAAGCGGCACAACCGCGCTGAGACTGGTTTCCCGGCCATCGGCGTCGCGCAGAACCAGCTCGGCCCGGCATTCGACGTCTACCATATGAACTCCCCCTTCCTATTGCCAAGATATATCACGACGCCTATTGTTCTTTTACAGGCTCGGCACCCGTAATTATATCGACTCAAATATGTACCGCCAAAACATATGCCGAGTGTTGGAGGAGCCCCATGACACATTCGCAGCTTTCCGCCGCTGCATCCGTTGAACTCGTGCGTCGCCACGCAGTACAGGGCGCGACGTTGATGTCCATTCTTCACGCCATCCAGGACGAAACCGGCTATGTGCCGGCCGAAGTCGTCGCGCCGCTCGCGCAGACGCTTTCGCTGTCGCGCGCCGAGGTGCATGGCGTGATCACGTACTACCATCACTTTCGCAGCGCGCCACCCGCGCGCGTGACCGTGCAGCTTTGCCGCGCGGAAGCGTGCCGCAGCATGGGCACGGAAGCGCTGAAGGATCATATCGAAGGGCACACGGGCTGCCGCTTCGACAATGGCCATGCGGAAGACACGGAGCTCGAATCGGTGTATTGCCTCGGCCAGTGCGCCCTATCGCCGTCGATGATGATCAACGGTGAACTTCACGCGCGTGTGACGCCGGCGAAGTTCGATCGGCTCTTTGCCGCCGCGCAAACGAAAGTCGCGGAGGTGACGGCATGACGCGCATTTACGTTCCCATCGATTCCGCGGCGCTCGCGCTCGGCGCCAACGCCGTGGCCGAAGCCGTCGCGAGCGAGGCGCAAAAGCGCGGCCTCGACGTGCAGATCGTGCGCAACGGCTCGCGCGGTCTCTTCTATCTCGAACCGCTCGTCGAAGTCGAGACGCCCGGCGGACGCGTCGGCTATTCGAACGTCGAAGCGGAAGACGTCGCCGCATTGTTCGACGCCGGTTTCCACGAAGGCAAGCCGCACGACAAGAACGTCGGCGTGGTCGACGAGATTCCGTATCTCAAGAATCAGCAGCGCCTGACGTTCTCGCGCATCGGTATCACGGACCCGCTTTCCATCGACGATTACACCGCGCTCGGTGGCCTGCAAGGCCTGCGCAACGTGCTGGAGATGAACGGCGACGCGGTCTGCGAAGCGCTGCTCGATTCCGGCCTGCGCGGCCGCGGCGGCGCGGCGTTCCCCGCGGGCATCAAGTGGAAGACGGTGCGCGCGGCGCTCGCGGACCAGAAGTACATCGTCTGCAACGCCGACGAAGGCGACTCCGGCACGTTCTCCGACCGCCTCGTGATGGAAAGCGATCCGTACATGCTGATCGAAGGCATGATCATCGCCGGCGTGGCGACGGGCGCGACCAAAGGCTACATCTACGTGCGCAGCGAGTATCCGCATTCGATCGACACGTTGAATCGCGCGATCGACAAGGCGCGCGACGCGGGCTGGCTGGGCGCGAGCGTGCTCGGCACTTCGCATGCGTTCGATCTCTATGTCGCCAAGGGCGCGGGCTCATATGTGTGCGGCGAGGAAACGGCGCTGCTCGAATCGCTCGAAGGCAAGCGCGGCATCGTGCGCGCAAAGCCGCCGGTGCCGGCGCTCGTCGGTCTGTATGGCAAACCCACGGTCATCAATAACGTCATCACACTCGCGACGGTGCCGGTGATCTTCGCGAAGGGCGCCGCGTTCTATCGCGACTACGGCATGGGCCGTTCGCGAGGCACGCTGCCCTTCCAGATCGCGGGGAACGTGAAGCAAGGCGGGCTCGTCGAGCTGGCGTTCGGCGTGACGCTGCGCGAACTGATCTACACCTATGGCGACGGCACCGCGAGCGGACGTCCGGCGCGCGCGGTGCAGGTGGGCGGCCCGCTCGGGACGTATCTGCCGGAAAGCCAGTGGGACATTCCGCTCGACTACGAGGAATACGCGAAGGTCGGCGCGGTGGTCGGCCACGGCGGTCTCGTGATTCACGACGACACCTCGAATCTCGCCGAACTCGCGCAGTACGCAATGCACTTCTGCGCGATCGAATCGTGCGGCAAGTGCACGCCGTGCCGTATCGGCTCGACGCGCGGCGAGGAAGTCATCGCGAAGATTCGCGAGGGCGATACCTCGGTGAAGCAGATCACGCTGCTGCGCGAGCTGTGCGACACGATGATCGCGGGCTCGCTGTGCGCGATGGGCGGCATGACGCCGTTCCCGGTCGTCTCAGCGCTCGATCACTTCCCGGAAGACTTCGGTTTGCCCCGCACGCCGGCGCAAAAAGCCGCCTAAGAGAATAGAAGGAGACGAAAAATGTCCAACACCATCAACGGCTGCGGCTCCGGCAACTGCGCGTGCAAGAGCGCGGCATCCGTGCAGCGCCGCGATCCGTTCGACGACACCGACTACGGCACGCCGCTGCGCCACGCCGATATCGACGTGACGCTCGAGATCGACGGCGAAAGCGTGACCGTGCCCGCGGGCACGTCGGTGATGCGCGCCGCGATCGAAGCCGGCGTCAACGTGCCGAAGCTCTGCGCCACCGATTCGCTGGAACCGTGGGGCTCGTGCCGCCTGTGCCTCGTCGAGATCGAAGGCAAGCGCGGCTATCCGGCTTCGTGCACGACGCCCGTCGAAGCGGGCATGAAAGTGCGCACGCAAAGCGACAAGCTGCAGTCATTGCGCAAGAACGTGATGGAGCTCTACATCTCCGATCACCCGCTCGACTGCCTCACCTGCCCCGCCAACGGCGACTGCGAACTGCAGGATATGGCGGGCGTCGTCGGCTTGCGCGAGGTGCGTTACGGCTATGAAGGCGAGAACCATCTGAAGGACAAGAAGGACGAATCGAATCCGTACTTCACGTACGATCCGTCCAAGTGCATCGTCTGCAACCGCTGCGTGCGCGCGTGCGAAGAGACGCAAGGCACGTTCGCGCTGACCATCGCCGGACGCGGTTTCGAATCGCGCGTGGCGGCGAGCGAGAACGTGCCGTTCATGGAGTCGGAATGCGTGTCGTGCGGCGCGTGCGTCGCCGCGTGCCCGACCGCGACGCTGCAGGAAAAGACCGTCATCATGCTCGGCCAGGCGGAACATTCGGCCGTGACGACCTGCGCCTATTGCGGCGTCGGCTGCTCGCTCAAGGCCGAGATGAAGGGCAACACCGTCGTGCGCATGACGCCGAACAAGAACGGCCAGGCGAACGAAGGCCACGCGTGCGTGAAGGGCCGCTTCGCATGGGGTTACGCGACGCACAAGGACCGCATCAAGAAGCCGATGATCCGCGCGAAGATCACCGACCCGTGGCGCGAAGTGTCGTGGGACGAAGCGATCAATTACGCGGCAAGCGAATTCCGCCGCATTCAGGATAAATACGGCCGCGATTCGATCGGCGGCATCACGTCGTCGCGCTGCACGAACGAAGAAACGTATCTCGTGCAGAAGCTCGTGCGCGCCGCGTTCGGCAACAACAACGTCGATACCTGCGCGCGCGTGTGCCACTCGCCGACGGGTTACGGCCTCAAGACGACGCTCGGCGAATCCGCCGGCACGCAGACCTTCGCATCGGTCGAGCAGTCGGATGTCATCATCGTGATCGGCGCGAATCCGACCGACGGCCATCCGGTCTTCGGCTCGCGTCTGAAGCGCCGCGTGCGTGAAGGCGCGAAGCTCATCGTGATCGATCCGCGCCGCATCGATATCGTCGATACGCCGCACGTGAAGGCGCAATATCACCTGCCGTTGCGCCCCGGCACGAACGTCGCGATGCTCAATTCGCTCGCGCACGTGATCGTCACGGAAGGCTTGCTGAAGGAAGACTTCATCGCGGAACGCTGCGAGACGCGCGCCTTCGGTCAATGGCGCGAGTTCGTCGCACGCGAAGAGAATTCGCCCGAAGCGATGGAAGCGACCACCGGCGTGCCCGCGCAGGCGGTCCGCGAGGCCGCGCGCGTCTACGCGACGGGCGGCAACGGCGCGATCTACTACGGCCTCGGCGTCACGGAACACGCGCAAGGCTCGACGGCCGTCATCGGCATTGCGAACCTGGCGATGGCCACCGGCAACGTCGGCCGCGAAGGCGTCGGCGTGAATCCGCTGCGCGGCCAGAACAACGTGCAGGGCTCGTGCGACATGGGCTCGTTCCCGCACGAACTGCCGGGCTATCGCCATATCAGCGATGCCGCCACGCGCTCGCTCTTCGAAGAAGCGTGGGACGTGAAGCTCCAGCCGGAACCAGGCCTGCGCATTCCGAACATGTTCGACGCCGCGCTGCACGGCAGCTTCATGGGCCTCTACTGCCAGGGCGAGGACATCGTTCAGTCGGACCCGAACACGCAGCATGTCGGCGCGGCGCTCGCGGCGATGGAGTGCATCGTCGTGCAGGACATTTTCCTCAATGAAACGGCGAAGTACGCGCACGTGCTGCTGCCGGGCTCGACCTTCCTCGAGAAGGATGGCACCTTCACCAACGCCGAGCGCCGTATTTCGCGCGTGCGCAAGGTGATGCCGCCGCTCGCGGGCTTTTCCGACTGGGAAGTGACGATTAAGCTCGCGCGTGCGCTCGGCTACGAGATGAATTACGCGAATCCGTCGGAAATCATGGACGAAATTGCGCGTCTCACGCCGACGTTCCACGGCGTCTCCTACGATCGCATCGACGAACTCGGCAGCATTCAGTGGCCGTGCAACGAGAAAGCGCCGGACGGCACGCCGACGATGCACATCGACGAATTCGTGCGCGGCAAGGGACGCTTCGTCATCACGAAGTTCGTCGCGACGCCGGAGAAGGTCACGCGCAAGTACCCGCTCCTGCTCACGACCGGTCGCATCCTGTCGCAGTACAACGTGGGCGCGCAGACGCGCCGCACCGAGAACTCGCAGTGGCACGACGAAGACCGGCTGGAGATTCATCCGGTGGACGCGGAAGATCGCGGCATCAAGATGAACGACTGGGTCGGCATCGAATCGCGCGCGGGACAAACCGTGTTGCGGGCGAAGATTTCGGAGCGCATGCAGCCGGGCGTCGTCTACACGACCTTCCACTTCCCGGAATCGGGCGCGAACGTCATCACGACGGATTCGTCGGACTGGGCGACCAACTGTCCGGAGTACAAGGTGACGGCGGTTCAGGTGATGCCGGTCGAACAGCCGTCGCAATGGCAGCAGGACTACTCGCGCTTCAATTCGCAGCAGCTCGAACTGCTCAATCTCGCCACGACTTCTTCGGGAAAATAACTCATGGATGTCGATAACCTGATCGAGATGGCGAACCGGATCGGCGAATTCTTCGATTCGATGCCGGACCGCGCCGAAGCCGTCGATAGCGTCGCGGATCATATCCGCCGCTTCTGGGAGCCGCGCATGCGGCTCGCGATTCTCGCCGCGCTCGACAATCCGGAAGCCAGCGCGTCGATGGAGCCGATCGTGCGCGAGGCGCTGAACCTGCACAAGGCGGATCTTCAGCCGAAGACGGCGCACGCCTGAAGTCGTTCATCGCATCGCCTTGAACCGAAGCCCCGCACCGCGGGGCTTTTTTCAATCTTCACGATATTCGCGTTCGACGTGCCGCTCCGTGCTCGTTTCCTGCGCGCCGAACCACGTTTCGCAGTGACGCAGGAGCGCATGCACGTCCGACGGCGCACGCCCGCGCGCCGCGATATAGCCATCGGGACGCACGAGATAGAACGCGGGGCGCGTGCGGCCGTAGTTGTCGGTGAGCGAATTCGCGCCCTCGCCGCGCGTATCGGTGATGCGCCACACGCGCACGGCGTTCGGCATGATCGCATCGAGGGAAGCCGCGAGCCCGTCGAGATTCGGCTCGCGGATCGCGTGCGCGACGGTGATGGTCGCGGGCGCGAGCGCGATATCGTCTTCGCCCGACGGGTTCTCGAGCAGAAAGAGCGAGAAGCAGCCGGGATCGTGCAGATCGAAGAGACAGCCGACGCCGGGCAGACGGCCGAGCGGCCCGTCGATGACATGCACGCGCGCATCGGGCGCGCGCTCGCCGGCGCGCGGGCCGCCGTCGAGTAGGCGCTCCAGCGTAAGCGGGCTCTTGCGATAGTTGATCGACAGTTCGCTCACCGTGCGCCGCATCGCGTCGCGCAGCGGGCCGATCGCCGCCAGCGCGGGCATCACGTGCTCGCGCATCAGCTTCATCGGGCCGTGCTCGGCGGCGGCCATCTGCGTGAGCATGCTGGATTGCCTGAGCACGTCGCGCTCGATCGGATGCCGCTCCGCATGGTACGTATCGAGCAGCCGCTCGGGCGCGCTGCCCGCGAGCATGCGCGCAATCTTCCAGCCTAGATTGAACGCTTCCTGAATGCCGGTGTTCATGCCCTGCGCGCCGGCGGGACTGTGCACATGCGCCGCATCGCCGGCGAGAAACACGCGCTCGATGCGCAACCTGTCGACCATGCGGCTGTTGAGATGAAAGTACGACGACCACGTCATGTTCGACAACGCCATCTTGTGATGCACGCGCCGCGAAACGAGCTCGCGGCATTCGTCGAGCGTCGGGCAACTCTTGGCATCGCTCGCATTGACTGCGCTCGCGACCGGCGCGGGGAGATCCGCGATCAGGCGCGCGCGGTCGCCGCCCATCGGAAACAGCGCGGTCAGGCCTTCGCCCGAGGCGAAGATGTGGAATTCGTCGTCGGGCCAGTCGGTGTCGACGTCGAGATCGGCGAGCAGAAAGGTCTGCTCGAAGGTCTTGCCGTCGAAGCCGATGCCGAGCCGATGCCGCACGAAGCTATGCGCGCCGTCCGCCGCGATCAGATACGACGGCCGCAATAGTTCGTCGCGTCCGCTCGGATGGCGCAGCGTCGCCTGCAAACCCGCCGAGCCTTGCGAGAGATCGACCAGCTCGACACCGCGCTCCACGTCCACGCGATAGCCCGCGAGATGCGCCGTGAGCAGGCGTTCGGTCTGCGATTGTTCGAGAAAGAGCAAATACGGATAGCGTGTTTGCAGCGGATCGAAGTCGAGGCGCGCGAGACGCTGCCCGTTCGAATAGAGATTCGCGACGCGCGCGCGATGTCCGAGTTCGAGAAACGGCTTGACCACGCGATGCTGCTCGAAGAGTTCGAGCGTGCGCGCCTGAATGCCGATTGCGCGCGAATGCGGCGACGGCTCGCGCGCACGGTCAATGAGCCTGACCGGAATGTGCGCGCGCGCCAGGCTCATCGCGGCGGCGAGGCCCGTCGGACCGGCGCCTGCGATCAGAACGGGCGCGACGTCCAGCTTGTCGTTCGGATTCAGCTTTGGCGCGAACATGCGGTCGTTCCTCCCTGAAGCGTCACGCCGCTAGTGTACGCCCGCGAATCGTCCCCTCAGTGATGTGTTCATCGTCGCGATGCGTGCCTTCGCCGCAACGGGTCGAACGCGCTTTTCGGAGGACCGGCCGCGCCGGTATGGGAAAATGCGGGGTTTGCTTTTCCGGGCCAGAAGTTTTTCCGTCATGGACACCGTATTCGCCCGCGGTTTCGCGGCCCATCGCGACGGCCGCCTGACCGACGCGGAGCGCGACTATCAGGCCGCGCTCGCCGCCGAACCTCTTCACGTCGATGCACTGCACTACCTCGGCGTGCTGCGCCACCAACAGGGCCAGCACGCCGAGGCGGCTGAGCTCGTGCGCCGCGCCGTCGATCTGCGTCCGACCGATGCCGGCCTGCAACTGAACCTCGGCAACGCGCTGAAGGCGCTCGGCCGCCTCGACGACGCAATCGAGCGCTTTCGCAACGCGCTGACGCTCGCGCCGGGCTTTCCGCTCGCGCAGTACAACCTGGGCAACGCATACACGGCGGCGGGCCGTCACGAAGACGCCGCCGACGCGTTCGAGAAGGCGCTGCGCCTGCAGCCCAACGATCCGGCCGCGTGGAACAATTTCGGCAATGCGCTCTCCGCGCTGCGCCGTTTCAAGGATGCCGCGGGCGCTTTCAGGCGCACGCTCGCGCTGCGCCCGGGCCATGCCGGCGCGCACAACAACCTCGGCATGGCGCTCAATGCGCTCGGCGACACCCTCGGCGCGATCGCACATTTTCGCGCGGCGCTCGACGTCGAACCGAACTACGCCGCCGCGCATTTCAATCTCGGCAATCTCCTCGACGCAAACGGCCACCCCGACAACGCGCTGCCCGTATTGCGTCAGGCCGTGGGGCTGCAGCCGCATTTCGCGCCGGGGCATTTCGGGCTCGGGCACGCGCTCGCCAAGCTCGGCCGTCATGACGAAGCCGTGCCGCACTTCGAGCGCGCGGTGGGGCTCGATCCGAAATACGGCGTCGCGTGGCTCTGTCTGGGCAATACGCATCTCGCGCTCGGCGGACATCGCGCGGCGCTGCGCGCGTTCGATCAGGCCTTGCGCATCGATCCCGAGATGCCTGCCGCGCACCTGAACCGCGCCCTCGCCTTGCTGACCGTCGGCGACTATGCGCGCGGGCTTCCCGCCTACGAATGGCGTCTGCAAACGCCGGGCAGCGAACCCGCGCCGCGCCTGCCGCGCTGGAACGGCGAACCGATGCCGGGCCGCACCCTGCTCGTGCGCGCGGAACAGGGTTTCGGCGATACGCTGCAATTCGCGCGCTTCGTGCCCTTCGCGGCGAAGCGAGTGGGCAAGCTGATTCTGGAAGTGCAGCCCGCGCTGGTGCCGCTGCTCGCGCCCGCCGCGCACGCCGCGCGGGTCGAACTGAAGAGCAAGTCGGAAGGCGTCCCGACGCCCGCGGACGCCTTTTGCCCGCTGCTCAGCCTGCCGCTCGCGCTCGGCATGACGTCGCCCGAGGCGATTCCGGCGCGCACGCCCTATCTCGTCGTGCCCGCCGAGCATCGGCGCAAATGGCGCGGCTCGATCGGCGGCCAGGCGCGGCGCAAGATCGGCATCACGTGGTCGGGGCGCATGCAGCCGGGTGAGACGCGCTCGGTGCCGATCACCGAACTGGGGCCGCTCTTCGCGCTCGAAGGCATCGACTGGGTGGCGCTTCAGCCGTTCGTCACCGACCGCGAGCGCGACGTGCTGCGCGCGTATCCGAACGCGAAGTCAATTCATCTGATCGACGGACGCCTGCAGAATTTCGCGGACACGGGCGCGATCGTCGACCGTCTCGACGCGGTGGTGTCCGTCGATACGTCCGTCGCGCATCTCGCGGGCGCGCTCGGCAAACCGGTCTGGGTCATGCTGCCCTTCGCCGCCGACTGGCGCTGGGGCGCCGATTCGAGCGAAACCGTCTGGTATCCCGGCGCGCGGCTCGTGCGTCAGCGCGCGCCGGGCCAGTGGCGCGAAGTCATCGAAGAAACGGCGGCGATGCTGGTTTCGCTTCCAGCGTAGACACGCGAGGCGCGTCAGGCCGCCTTGTACTGATTGCGCGCCTCGGGCGAGCGATACAGGACGAGCGTCGCGATCAGGCCGCAGATCGCCGCCAGCCCCATCCACAGGCCGGGTGCCGCCTTGTTTCCAGTCGAGTGGATCAGATACGTCGAGATCGCGGGCGTGAAGCCGCCGATCGTCGTCGCCAGACTGTAGGCCATCGAGAAACCGGTGGTGCGCACGTCGGCCGGCATGACTTCGGTGAGCGCAACCACCATCGCGCCGTTATAGCTGCCGTACAGGAACGAGAGCCACAGCTCGCACATCAGCAGGCGCACGAACGACGGGTCCGCGACGAGCCACTGCACCGCCGGATACGACGTCAGAATGGTGAGGATCGTGAACACGAGCAGCACCGGGCGACGCCCGACGCGATCGGACACCGCGCCCATCAGCGGCAGCCAGACCAGATTCGAGAGGCCGACGCAGACCGTGACCACCAGCGCGTCGATGGACGAGAGCTTCAGCACTTCCTTGCCGAACGTCGGCGTGTACGCGGTGATCATGTAGAACGACACGGTCGTCATGATGACCATGCCCATGCCCGCGATCACGATGCCCCAGTTCTGCGCAATCGAGCGCGCGATTTCGCCCATGCCCGGCCGATGCTTCTTCGCGAGGAACTCGTCCGTCTCACGCAGCGACCGGCGGATGATGAAGAGGAACGGCACGATCAGACAGCCGATGAGAAACGGCACGCGCCAGCCCCAGGCGGTCATCTGCTCCGGCGGCAGCAGACGGTTCATGACGACGCCGATGAGCGCCGCGAACACCACCGCGACTTGCTGGCTGCCGGACTGCCAGGAACAATAAAAGCCCTTGTTGCCCTTGGTCGCGATCTCGGACAGATACACCGAGACGCCGCCCAGTTCGACGCCCGCCGAAAAGCCTTGCAAAAGACGCCCGCCCAGCACGATGACCGGGGCGAGTGCGCCGATCGTCGCGTAACCCGGCACGAGGGCGACGCACGCGGTGCCGACCGCCATCAGCGCGAGCGTGAGGATGAGGCCCTTGCGCCGCCCGTGATGGTCGATATACGCGCCGAGGACGATCGCGCCGACCGGCCGCATCAGGAAGCCCGCGCCGAACACGGACAGCGCGAGCATCAGCGAGGCGAACTCGTTGCCGCTCGGGAAATAGGTCTTGGCGATCGCCGAAGCGTAGTAGCCGTAGACCATGAAGTCGTACATTTCAAGAAAGTTTCCGCTGACGACGCGAAAGACGGTCTTGAATTTGGATTCGTTGGCGGGTGCCGCGTGGGTCGTGGACATGACTTTCCCGATATCGGAGCGCTCATTGCAATGCCTTTGATTTTAGCGCTTCCCGACTGACGGCTGCACCGAACTTCGCCTAATTTCGCTCAATTCAGATTAAAATGCACTTACATATGTCTAACTCCAAGCTAACGGACGCCTCTGCGGTGAAAGGAAAAGTATCGCTACGCGTGGCGGGCCTTGATGACACGGCGCTCGTCGCGTCGATGCACGCGCGAAGCTGGGCGTCCGCCTATCGCGGCATCCTGCCGGACACCTATCTCGACGCATTGCCGACCGAGCGCGCCGCCTATTGGGACGCGCGCATGAAGGACATCGTCGACGGCGCGGCAAGCGTGCTGATCGCCGAGCATGGGGGCGAGCCGGTCGGGTTCGTATGTCTGGTCGAGCCGGACGAGACGGGGAGCGTGCTCGTCGACAATCTGCATGCGCTGCCGGGACATCGCGGTCTCGGCACCGGCACCGCGATGCTCGACGAAGCCGCGCGCTGGGCCCGCTCGCGCGGCGCGCGGCGACTGCATCTTTCCGTGCTGGAGCAGAACGCGGCGGCCATCGGGTTCTACGAATCGCGCGGCTGGACATTCGCTGCCCGCGAAACGGACCATATGGCGGGTATCGATCTGTTTTCGTTGCTCTACGTTTTCCCACTTGAGTAATCGAAAGAAAGCAGAGTTTGTCAATACTCGTTCCTGTTAAAAATCAATAATAAGAATTGTCTTGTCGCCGGACTCGTTAGCGTTTCGTATGATCGCAGGTCGCAATTTCGGCGATCTCGCGCCGACCCGGTGCCGTCTGCTGCTCCACGGAGGTCCGGGCGCGCTGTCTCATTGTCCGGGCCCGGACGCATGCATGTGGAACCCTCATGACCGAAGACTTGATCGTAGTGGAAGGCTATTTGCGTCTGCCGACGCAACGCGCGCTGACAGACCCGTGCTTGAACTACGGTAGCGAGTGGTCGTCCGCAGCCACACGCCCTGTTCAGTCCCGGTCCGAAGTTCCGCTCTTCGCCGCACGCTTCGAGACTGCCTACGTCGCCGCCCTGAGCCTGTCCGACACGACCTCGCCCTACCGCGCGACGAGCCTCTGGGGTGTCTACGCGAAGGAGTACGTTCCCCGCGCGATGCTGCATTTGATGCAAGGCGAGCAAACTCCGAACGCCGCCGCCATCGATCACGTCGAACCCGTTGGACCTGTTGAGCCTGTTGAACCCGTCCATCTGAATGTCGTCGCGCCGGCGGCGCAAGTCGCGGCCAAGCGCTACTTCAGCAAGCCCGTCATGGCGCTCACCGCCGTGGCGTGCGCGGCGCTCATCACGTGGCTGCTCTTCGAATACAAGCCCGGCGCATCGGACAATTCATCGGCTGCCACGACGGCGGAAGTCGGCACGCAAAGCCTTCAGGCCGATGCAAACGCGCAACCGGATCTCCCCGCTTCGGAGCCTGCGGTGATCGCGGCTGTCGAGCCGGCTCCTGTGAAGACGACTCAAACGGCGACGACGCCCTCGGTTGCGATTGCTATCGCGAGTGCGCCTGCTGTTGTGAAGGCCGGCGTCGTCGCGAGCGCGCCCGCCGTTGCGAAGGCCAATGCCATCCCGAGCACGAACGCCGTTGCAAAGGCCGATGCCATCCCGAGCACGAACGCCGTTGCAAAGGCCGATGCCATCCCGAGCGCACCCGTTGTTGCAAAGACCGGCACCATCGCCAGCACGCGCGCCGCTGCAAAACCCCGCACCATCGCAAGCACGACCACCAGCGCGACAACGAAGCACAAGACATCCGCCGCGCATCTCGTCGCCGAAACGACCGCCCGCAAGCACACCCGCCACGTCAGAACCGTGTCGGCGCCGCACTCGCAGCGGGCCATCGCCCTCCGTGCGCCCGCAGCCGAGAAGCGCATCGCGAGCCATGCACCCGCGGCACCTATGCGCACGCTATCGGCCAATCACGGCCCCCACGCATCACAGGCTTCCGATCCGATGAGCCCCGAAGCGCTCTACGCAATGCTCCAGCATTCGCCGACACTCGATAGCAATTCAGGCAGCCCATCCAGCCACGGCGGCGCGCAAGGTCAGAACGCACGCTGAACGACGAACCGCCCGATCAACCCATTCCGGCCAAGATGCCAACATGACGCCCCTCCGCTCCATCCGTTACGCGACGCTCACGCTCGCCTTGTCCCTCTTCGGCATCCTCGCGCCGTTCTCGAGCGCGTTCGCCGCTCCCGCGAAGGCGCAAGCCGATGCGCAGACGCAGGCGGCCGCCGAAGACCTGTCCGATCTGAACGCCGATTCGAACGCGCCGCGCGTCGAAGGCAACATCGCCGAATTGCAGAATCTCGTGCAGGCCGGCAGCCTCACGGAATTGCGCGCGACGCGCAACGGCAGCTACGGCGCGAAGCTCTTCTTCCTCGCGCAGGACATGCTTTACTACGTCGCGCTTTCGCAGGATGCGCGCTGGTGGCGCGTCGTGAAGACACAGGACGCGGCGCGCGCCGAATCGATCTACGCGCAGTTCTCGCGCAAGAGCTACGAACTGGCCTATGGCGAAATCCGCCGCATGCAGTTGCAGGCGCAAAAGGAACTGCTCGATCGCGTGATCGCGAAATCGGCGGATCGCGCAAACCGTCTTTCCACCGATCTCGCGCTTGCACAGCAGCAGGATTCGCAGGTCACGCAGCGTCAGCAGCAACTGCAAGCCGAGTCGCAAGCCCTGCAGACGGACAAGCTCGAAGCGGAACGCAAGCTGCGCGCGCTGCAATTGCAGGTCGAACAGCTTCAGCGGCAGTCGGAAGCCGGACTCGCGCCCGTCAGCATCGCGCCATTGCGTTGATACAGGCCGCACGCGCCTGAAGCATCCCGAAGCAAGAAGGCCCGCTCGAATCGAGCGGGCCTTCTCGTTTTTGCGACCTGCCGCAGCGCGCTTTCGATCAGAAGCGCGTCTCGCGCGCGACGCGCAGGAACGTATCGAGCAGCGGCGTGCAGTCGAGCAACTCGGCCCCGCCCGCGCGATGAAACTCCGGGTGCCACTGCACGCCGACGACGAACGGCGACTTGCGATACCGCACCGCCTCGATGATCCCGTCCGACGCCGACACGGCCTCGATGTTCAGATCGCGGCCGAGCGTCTTCACCGCCTGATGGTGAATCGAATTGACGATCGCCTCGCGCTGGTGCGGGAACATGTTGACGAGCGTGGAACCCTCGGGGAACCGGATCGAATGCCGATGCTGGTCGTAATGCTCGTTGACGTGAATGCCGGCCGTGGGCACATCGGTGGCGATGTCGCCGTAGAGCGTGCCGCCAAACGCGACGTTGATCAGCTGACAACCCCGGCACACGCCGAGCACCGGCTTGCCCGATTCGACGAACTCGTGCAGCAGTTCGAGCTCGTACATATCGCGCACGCGGTCGCCCGGCCATTCCGGCCGCGTCGTGCGCTCCTCGTAAGACTGCGGAGAAACGTCCGCGCCGCCTTGCAGCAGGAGGCCGTCGAGATGCTTCGCGTAGTCGCGCAGGCGAATATTGCTCGGATGCAGCATCCCCTGCTGGCCGACGGTCGGAATCATGAAGACGAGCACGTCGCGCGACATGACCCAGTGCGCGATCGATTCCTCCAGATATTGCAGCGTCTTGCCGCGCAGACCCTTCGCGCCCGGCTCCGGGTGAAAGATGCGCGCCGACACGCCGATGCGCAGCGTGCGCTGCGTAATGCGCTGCCCCGCGCGGTCGAAGATCTGACGCGCACGCGCCGCGACGATGCGGCCGAACACCGACCACGCCGAATCCGACTGCTTGAGATAGGCGGGCGGCGCGGGCGCGGCGGCCTGTTCGGGCGACGGCAAGGGTGGCGGATTGAGCGTGCCGAAGTCCGGCGCCTCGCTGATGCTGGGCGGCATGCCGACAGCGGGCGACGGCGCGGCGCGGCCTGTCGGCGAATCGGACGAGGCGGATTGCGCGTTGGCTGTGCTTGCGGCCTCCGCTTCGGTCGCAGCTTCCAGATTCTCCGCGAGGCTCGCCCTGGGACTCGATGCCCGCTGCCTCTCGCGCACCGAGGCTTCCTGCGCGGCAGTCGCGCTCGCCGCCGATGCCCGCGCTTCACGGGCCGCCTGCTGTGCCGCGTCGCGCCGGACCTGCGATTCGTCGACCGCCTCGACATTCGACGCGCTCGAAGGCGCGTCAGTCGATGCCCGTTCGGTCGCGCTGGCCTGCGGCCCTGGCGCCGAAGCCGCCGCGGCCGCTTCGGGCGGCGCCGTCGGATTCGCGCCGCGCGCTGCGTGCTGGGCGTTTTGTGCGGATGTCGCGTCTTGCGAATGACCCGCGGCTGAGGAATCGGCGCCGCTTCGGCGCGCGTCGGTGCTGCTTGCGTCGTTGGACGTTTTGTTATCGCTCATTCCGGATTCAGGCGCTCGCGCGCCGTAAGGAGAATGCACACGCCCCAATTATCCGCCTCTCGTCAGGACGGGGCAAACCAGCACACATTTGCTCACATTATCGCGAGATCGGGCGCCGCGCCGCTGTCAGGGCTATCCCGCGATGCGGGATCAATGGTCGCGCGGCTCCTCGAACGTCTCTCGCAGCGCGATCTGCATCGTCGCGTGGATTTTCACGCACCAGCGCCACAGCACCGTCAGCAAGAGCGCCACGCACACCAGCACGCCGACCATCAGGCCGAACGGCGGCAGGATGCCGCCCGACAAGGCGGCCACGAGCAGAAAGACGCCGAACATCGCGACGATCGGAATCAGTCCGGAAATCGCCGAACGGATCGCGCGCGTGAAGCGCCCCGCCTTCGCGGGCTGCACGCTCACTTCGGCGAGCAGCAGCGCGAGCGATTCGAGCTTGCGATACACCGCGACCAGAAACGGCAACGCGACGAGGAGCGCCGCGCTCCACAGCACGACGCGCTGCGCGTTGTCGGTGTCGAGCCAGCGCGCGAGATAGCCCGACGCGAACGGCGCCGCGTAAGACGCGCCTAGGAAAATCGCCGCGACGAGCGCGAGATTCACCGCGATCTGGAGCACGATGCGCCGGGTCATCGAAAAGAGCGTCGGTCCGCCGGACGCGGGCGTGAGGCTCGCGAGCCACTGCGAATAAAGACCGAAGGTGTGCGCGAGCGGCGCAGGCATCGCGCGCGCGAGGCGCACCGTGGCGGGGTCGGCGGCGCGGATCAGATACGGCGTGAGCAGCGTCGTCAGCGCGGATACGGCGACCGCGATCGGGTAGAGAAAGGGGCTCGTCACTTTCAGCGACAACCCGAGCGAGGCGATGATGAACGAGAACTCACCGATCTGCGAGACGCTCATGCCGACGCGCATCGCGGTGCGCCCGTCCTTGCCCGCGAGGAAGGTGCCGAGCCCGCACGACACGATCTTGCCCGCCACGACCGCGATGGTGATGACGGCGATCGGCCACGCGTAATCGACAAGCACCGTGGGATTGAGCAGCAGGCCGATGGTGACGAAGAAGATCGCCGAAAACATGTCGCGCACCGGCGCGATCAGATGCTCGATGCGCGCGAGATGCTTCGACTCCGCCATGATCGCGCCGATCAGGAACGCGCCGAGCGCGATCGAGTAATCGAGCTTCACGACTAGCAGGCAGAAGCCGAAGCAGAAGCCGAGCACGGTCACGAGCAGCATCTCGTCGCTTTTCGCCTTCGCCACGTAATTGAGCGCGCGCGGCACCGTGAGAATGCCGACGACCAGCGACACCGTCATGAAGAGCAGCAGCTTGCCGAGCGTGACCACCGCGACGCCCGCGCTCACCGACCCTGTCTGCGCGATGCCGGACAGCAGCACGAGCATGGCGATGGCGAGAATGTCCTCCACGATCAGAATCCCGAACACGATCTGCGCGAAGTGCTCGCCTTTCATGCCGAGCTCGGAGAGTGCCTTCACGATGATCGTCGTCGACGAGATCGCGAGCATCGCGCCGAGAAAAAGCGAGTCCATCACGGTCCAGTCGAACCAGCGGCCGATCTCGTAGCCGATCCAGATCATCAGCACGATTTCCGACAGCGCCGCGACGAACGCCGTCGCGCCGACCCGGAACAGCTTGCGCAGGCTGAATTCGAGCCCGAGCGAAAACATCAGGAACACGACGCCGAGCTCACCGAGCGTCTGAATGGTCACTTCGTCGTGGATGAGATTGAACGGCGGCGTGTACGGCCCGATGATCACGCCCGCGGCGATATAGCCGAGAACGACCGGCTGCCGCAGACGGTGAAACAGCACCGTCACAACGCCCGCGATGGCCATGATCACCGCAAGATCCTGAATGAAGCCGATCGCGTGATGCATCAAACGATTCCTTACAATGATCTAACTGGAATTCGATGTTACCGCACGACGGTGAAATGCTGCGCTCAGGCCGGCGTCACGTCGAAAAAAAAAGGCGCGCATCGCGCCGGTGCACGCGGATGCGAGAGAAAGAAAGGCCCGCGCGAACGGCGGGCCCGAAAGCAAAAACGCGAAGAACGCGGGCGCTCAGACCGCCGCTTCGTTTTCCTCGCCGGTGCGGATGCGGATCACGCGTTCGACGTCGGCCACGAAAATCTTGCCGTCGCCGATCTTGCCGGTGCGCGCCGCGCCGATGATCGCGTCGATGACCTGATCGGTTTGATCGTTCGCGACAACAACCTCGATCTTCACCTTCGGCAGAAAGTCGACCACGTACTCTGCACCACGATAGAGCTCGGTATGCCCTTTCTGGCGTCCGAAGCCCTTCACTTCCGTGACCGTCAGCCCGGTCAGACCGACTTCGGCCAGCGCTTCGCGGACTTCGTCGAGCTTGAACGGTTTGATGATGGCGGTGATGCGTTTCATGGCGTGCCTCGCTTCGAGTTGAATGGATGTCCCGGATGGACGGATTCGGAGAGATGCTTTCGATTCTAGTCGCGTTTCATCGCGCCAGTGGTTCGGCGAGCGGTTCATCGAAGCGCGAAGTGATCGGATAACGCCAGTCGCGGCCGAACGCGCGATGCGTGACGCGAATGCCGATCGGCGCCTGCCGCCGCTTGTATTCGTTGATCTTGATGAGGCGCGTGACGCGCTTCACATCGTCGGCGCTGTAACCCGCCGCGACGATTTCATCGAGCGGACGGTCTTCCTCCATGTACATGCGCATGATCGCGTCGAGGACTTCGTAGGGCGGCAGGCTGTCCTGATCGGTCTGGTTCTCGCGCAGCTCGGCGGAAGGCGCGCGCGTGAGGATGCGCTCGGGAATCACATCGCGCTGTCCGTACGCATCGGTCGCGTTGCGATAGTGGCAGACCTTGTAGACGAGCGTCTTCGCAATGTCCTTGATGACCGCGAAACCGCCCGCCATGTCGCCGTACAGCGTGCAATAGCCGACGGCCATCTCGCTCTTGTTGCCCGTCGTGAGCACGATCGAGCCGAACTTGTTCGACAGCGCCATGAGCAGCGTGCCCCGAATGCGTGCCTGAATGTTCTCTTCGGTCGCATCTTCCGCGCGGCCCGCGAACTCTTCGGCGAGCGCGCCGCGGAACGCCTCGAACATCGGCGCGATCGCGATCTCGTCGTACTTCACGCCGACGCGTTGCGCCATGTCGCGCGCGTCGGTGGTGGAGATGTCGGCGGTGTAGCGCGAGGGCATCATCACCGCGCGCACGCGATCCGGGCCGAGCGCATCGCACGCGACCGCGAGCACGAGCGCCGAATCCACGCCGCCCGACAAGCCGATGATCGCGCCCGGAAAGCCGTTCTTGCCGATGTAATCGCGCACGCCGACGACGAGCGCCTTGTACACCTGCGCTTCGAGCGGCAAGTCCGGCGCGCGCTCGCCGCGCACCGGCACGGCGCCGTCGAAATCGACGAAGCCGACCGTTTCATCGAACTGGGCCAGCTTCGTGACGAGCGCGCCGTGCGCATCGAGCACGAAGGAGCCGCCGTCGAAGATCAGTTCGTCCTGCGCGCCCGCGAGATTCACGTAGACCATGGGTATGCCGGTCTCGCGGATACGCGCGCGCAGAATGTCGAAGCGCACCGACTCCTTGTTGACGTGGAACGGCGAGCCGTTCGGAATCAGCAGCACTTGCGCCCCCGCCGCCTTCGCGAGTTGCGCCGCCGAGGCGTGCCACGCATCCTCGCAGATCACGACGCCATAGCGCACGCCGTCGAGCTCGAACACGAACGGACGCGGATCGGTGGCGAAGTAGCGCTTCTCGTCGAAGACTTCGGTGTTGGGCAGATCCTGCTTCAGATAGGTGCCGACGATCGCACCGTCAGCGATCAGCGAAGCCGCGTTGTACGTATCGCGCGGCGGCACGCCACGCGCGATCGGCGTATCCGGATCGACGCCTTCTTCGTGCACGCGATGCGGATGACCGACGAGCACGTGCAGGCCATCGAACGCCTTCAACTGCGCCGCGAGATCGTCGAGCGCGGCCGCGCTCGCACGATAAAACGCCGGACGCAGCAGCAGATCTTCCGGCGGATAACCCGACAGCGCCAGTTCCGGCGCGATCATGAGCCGTGCGCCGTTTTCGTGCGCGACGCGCGCGGCATCGACGAGCCGCGCGACGTTGCCGGCGAAATCGCCGACGGTGACATTGATCTGGGCGAGTGCGATGCGGGTTTTCATGTCGATGCAATATTGAGGGTGCGATGACGGCGGGATTATCGCATCACGCCTTCTTCCTGAACGGCGTATGCGCTTCCAGTTCGCCGATGTGCTGATCCATCGCTTCGGTTTCGGCATCGAGAAACTCGCCGATCGCGTGCGCGAAACGCTGGTCCGCGATCCAGTGCGCGGACCATGTCGGCGTCGGCAGAAGACCGCGCGACATCTTGTGCACGCCCTGTGCGCCGCCTTCGAAACGCGCAAGCCCGTGCTCGATGCAATACGCGATGCCCTGCATGTAGCACGTCTCGAAGTGCAGCCCCGAGACGAACTCGCGCGTGCCCCAGTAGCGGCCGTACATGGTGTCGCCGCCGATCATGTTGAGCGCGCACGCGAGGCGCTCGCCGTCCGCTTCGGCGATCACGAGCAGGATGCTGTCGGGCGCATCGGCGTGAATCCGCCCGAAGAACTCGCGCGTGAGATACGGCGCGTTCCAGTGTTCGCGATACGTGTTCTCGTAGCAGTCGTAGAAGAAGTCGAGCGCGCGACCGTCGATCTGCGCGCCGCGCAGCCAGGTGTACGTGACGCCCGCGTCCGCCACGCGCCGCCGGTCCTGCTTCACCTTCTTGCGCTTGTCGTGGCTCATCGTCGCGAGGAAGGCGTCGAAGCTCGCGAAGCCGTCGCCGGGCAAATTCTCCCAGTGGAACTGCACGCCTTCGCGCAACATGTAGCCCGCGTCCGTCAGCGCCTCGATGTCCTGCGCATGCGCAAACAGCACGTGCAGCGACGACAGTTCGAGCCTGCGCGTCAGCTCGATTGCACCACGCGCGAGCAGTACGCGATCCTCGTGGTGCGCGGCGATGAGGCGCGGCCCCGTCACGGGCGAGAACGGCACCGCCGAAAGCGCCTTCGGGTAATAGCGCAGGCCGTGGCGCTCGAAGGCATCGGCCCATGCGTGATCGAACACGTACTCGCCGCGCGAATGCGATTTCAGATAGAGCGGCATCGCCCCGGCGAATTCGCCGCCGCGTCTGAGCATCAGATGATGCGCGCGCCAGCCGGTGCGCTTCACCGCGCAGCCCGACTCCTGCAACGCCGAGAGGAACGCGTGACGCACGAACGGGTTGTCGCCCGCGAGCCGGTTCCAGTCGGCGGCGGGGATGTCGGTGAGCGCATCGACCACATGAATTTCGATCTCGCGATTCAACAGGCTACCTCGCTAAATATCGATGGACGCATTCAAGAAGCGCGCCCGAAAGCGGCTATTTTCGCGCAACTCGCCCGCGCACGCCGATGCCCCGCCGCGGTGCTTTCAGCGATAATGCGCGGCACATCATCGACACACGCTCATGGCCTGGTTCCTCTATCTGATCGAATGCGCCGACGGCAGCCTCTACACGGGCATCGCGACCGACGTCGAAGCGCGCTTCAGCGCGCATGCGAGCGGCAAGGGCGCGCGCTATACGCGTGCGAGGAAGCCGTTGCGCGTGCTGGCGTCGTTCGAACTGGCGGGGAAATCGGAGGCGTTGCGGGCGGAATATCGCGTCAAGCGCTTGTCGCCGATGCAAAAGCGCGCGTTGATCGCGGGGGAAAGAACGCTGGAATCGGTGTTGCCCAGGAGCGAGGCAAGCGAGGAAGAATAAAAAACGCCGCCGCGTTTCAGTCAACGCGGCGGCGTTCCATCGAAAACTCAATCGAAAAACGCGCTTACTTCTTGTAGTTCGCAACGCCTTCCGAAATTTCCTTGTGCGCGGCATCGATGCCCGCCCAGCCTTCCACCTTCACCCACTTGCCCTTTTCGAGCGCCTTGTAGTTCTCGAAGAAATGCTTGATCTGGTCCTTCAGGAACTCCGGCACGTCGTCGATCGACTTGAGGTTCGCCGTCATCGGGCAGACCTTGTCGTGCGCCACGGCGACGAGCTTCGCGTCCACGCCCGATTCGTCCGTCATTTGCAGCATGCCGAGCGCACGCGCGCGCACGACCGAGCCCGCCAGCAGCGGATACGGCGTGATGACAAGCACATCGACCGGGTCGCCGTCGCCCGAGAGCGTCTGCGGAATGAAGCCGTAGTTGGCCGGATAGCGCATGCCGGTGCCGATGAAGCGGTCGACGATGAGCAGGCCCATGTCCTTGTCGGCTTCGTATTTGACCGGATCGCTCTGCGCGGGAATTTCGATGATGACGTTGAAATCCTGCGGGAGATCCTTGCCGGGAGGTACGTTATTGAAGCTCATGAGCACTCTCTGGAGAAGTTGAGAAGGAAGAGGGAATCGCACGGACGGACGGTCTGCGAGACGCCGCCGCTTTTGCGTGATCACGTCATTATAGCCAATCGGGCCTCGCGCCTTTGCGCGCAAGGCGCACGCCCGATTATGGCGCGATAATCGGAAGACCAGACCGAATTCCGGGAGACATGCATGGAAGACGCAAAGCATTTCATCGGCAACCGCTGGGTCGCGGCGTCGGGCGGCGAGACGATTCCAGTGGTCGACCCGTCGGACGGGCAGATTTTCGCGCAGATCGCGCGCGGCACGACGGGCGACATCGACCGCGCGGTGGCCGCCGCGCGCGCCGCCTTCGACGGCCCGTGGGGCGCGACGAGCGCAGCCGAGCGCGGACGCATCCTCGCGCGCCTGTCGATGCTGATCGCCGCGTGTCACGAGGAGATCGCGCAGGTCGAGGCGCGCGACACCGGCAAGCCGCTCAAGCAGGCGCGCGCCGACGCGACCGGCATCGCGCGCTATTTCGAGTTCTACGCGGGCGCCGCCGACAAGCTGCACGGCGAAACCCTGCCCTACCAGTCCGGCTACACCGTGCTGACGATCCGCGAGGCGCATGGCGTGACCGGCCACATCGTGCCGTGGAACGATCCGCTGCAGATTTTCGGGCGCAGCGTCGGCGCGGCGCTCGCGACCGGCAACGCGTGCGTGGTCAAGCCGGCCGAGGACGCGTGCCTCTCGCTGTTGCGTATCGCGGAGCTGGCGGCGGAGGCCGGCTTGCCCGACGGCGCGCTCAATGTCGTCACCGGCTACGGGCACGAAGCGGGCGCGGCGCTCGCGCGGCATCCGGGCATCGATCACATCTCGTTTACGGGTTCGCCCGCGACGGGCGCGGCCGTCACCAAAATGGCCGCCGACAACCACGTGCCCGTCACGCTGGAACTGGGCGGCAAGTCGCCGCAAATCGTATTCGCCGATGCCGATTTCGACGCCGCGTTGCCCGTGCTCGTCGCCGCGATCGTGCAGAACGCGGGTCAGACGTGCTCGGCGGGCAGCCGCGTGCTGATCGAGCGCGCCGCGTACGAGCCCTTGTTGGAACGTCTCTCGCACGCTTTCGCCGCGTTGAAGGTCGGCCCGAGCAAGCTCGATCTCGATTGCGGCCCGCTCATCAGCGCGAAGCAGCAGCAGCGCGTGTGGGACTTCCTCTCCGATGCGCAGCACGACGGCATTCCGATGGCGGCGCACGGCGAAGTCGTCGGCGATGCGCCGGAAGCCGGTTTCTATCAGGCGCCGACGCTCCTGCGCGATGTCCCGCCGGCGCACCGGCTCGCGCGCGAGGAAGTCTTCGGCCCGGTGCTCGCCGCGATGCCGTTCGACGACGAAGCCGAGGCGCTGAAGCTCGCCAACGGCACCGACTACGGGCTGGTCGCGGGCATCTGGACGCGCGACGGCGCGCGCCAGATGCGCCTTGCGCGCCGCGTGCGCTCGGGTCAGGTGTTCATCAACAACTATGGCGCGGGCGGCGGCATCGAATTGCCGTTCGGCGGCGTGAAGCATTCGGGACACGGGCGCGAGAAAGGCTTCGAGGCGCTGTACGGCTTCACGACGCTCAAGACCATCGCGATCAAGCACGGATAAAGGAGACGTCATGCGACTGCAAGGGAAGACCGTAATCGTCACGGGCGGCGGCTCGGGTTTCGGCGAAGGCATCGCGAAGACGTTCGCGCGCGAGGGCGCGAATGTCGTCGTCAACGATCTGAACGGGCCGGCCGCCGAGCGCGTGGCGAGCGAGATCGCGCTGGCGTCGTCGCCGGAAGTGAAGCATGGACGCGCGATCGCCGTGGCGGGCGACGTGACGAAGCGCGAGGACTGGCAAACGCTCTTCGATGCGGCCATTCAGGACTTCGGCAGCGTGCAGGCCGTGGTCAACAACGCGGGCACCACGCATCGCAACAAGCCCGTGCTCGATGTGACCGAGGCCGAATTCGACCGCGTCTATGCGGTGAACGTGAAGAGCATCTACTGGAGCGTCGAGCAGTTCGTGCCGTATTTTCGGGAGCGCGGCGGCGGCGCGTTCATCAACATCGCATCGACGGCGGGCGTGCGGCCGCGCCCGGGCCTCGTCTGGTACAACGGCAGCAAGGCGGCGGTGATCGTCGCGAGCAAGGCGCTTGCGGTCGAACTGGGCCCGGACCGCATCCGCGTGAACTGCATCAATCCGGTGATGGGCGAAACCGCCCTGCTCTCCGAATTCATGGGCATGGACGACACGCCGGAAAACCGCCGCAAGTTTCTCGCGACGATCCCGCTCGGCCGCTTCTCGACGCCGCAGGATGTCGCAAACGCCGCGCTCTATCTCGCCTCCGACGATGCCGAATTCATCACCGGCGTCGCGCTCGAAGTGGATGGCGGACGCTGCGTCTGAGCCTCGGGCGCACGCCGCGCGACGAGTGCGGCGTGCGCTTAAACATCGGTGCTTTCCCTAGCGAAAACAAGCGTTTGGCGCTGTGGCCAAAGGGCTAGAATCCTTACGCGTCCGTAATCGTGAGCGGGCCCATCCGCTCGGCTTCGTGCGTTAAAACTAGAGGAGACAAGCAACATGGCCAGCACCGCCAACCCGGCGCCACGCCCCGCCGCAGGCGCCAATCCCGCTTTCGAAGAAGCCACTTACCGCAAGGTCGTCTGGCGGCTCGCGCCGCTTCTGCTCATCTGCTACATCGTCGCGTATCTGGATCGCGTGAACGTCGGCTTCGCCAAGTTGCAGATGGCCGCCGACCTTCAACTGTCCGACGCCGTGTACGGCTTCGGCGCGGGCATCTTCTTCTTCGGCTATTTCATCTTCGAGATTCCGAGCAACATCATCCTGCATCGCGTCGGCGCGCGGGTGTGGATCGCGCGGATCATGATCACGTGGGGCATCATTTCCGCGCTGACCATGTTCATCACGACGCCGACCATGTTCTACGTGATGCGCTTTCTGCTCGGCGCGGCGGAAGCGGGTTTCTTCCCCGGCATCATTCTTTATCTGACGTACTGGTTTCCGGCGCGCCGGCGCGCGCGCATCACGACGCTCTTCATGACCGCGATTGCGCTCTCGGGTTTGATCGGCGGGCCGATCAGCGGCTGGATCATGGATGCGTTCCACATGAAGAACGGCTGGCACGGCTGGCAATGGCTGCTGCTGCTCGAAGGCATTCCGTCGGTGATCGTGGGTCTCGTCGTGCTGATCAAGCTCGATGACCGCATCGCGAAGGCGAAGTGGCTGACCGCGGAAGAGCGCGATCTGCTGGAGCGCAATATCGCGGCGGATAACGTCGAGAAGGAAGATCATTCGATCGGACAGATCCTGTCGAGCCCGAAGGTCTGGCTGATGAGCCTGATCTACTTCTCGTTCGTGATGGGTCTGTACGGCGTGAGCTTCTGGCTGCCGACCATCATCAAGTCGATGGGCGTATCCAATGCGCTGCACGTCGGGCTGCTGTCCGCGATTCCTTATGGCGCGGCGGTGATCGGCATGCTGTACGCGGCGCGCAGTGCGGATCGCAGCGGCGAGCGGCGCTGGCATATTGCGATTCCTGCCTTGCTCGGCGCGGTGGGTCTGGTGTTGTCGGTGATCTGGTCGTCGAACACGACGCTTGCGATGGTCGGGCTCACGCTTGCCACGATGGGTATTCTCACGACGCTGCCCTTGTTCTGGAGCTTGCCGACGGCGTTTCTGGCGGGCACGGGCGCGGCTGCCGGGATTGCGATGATCAACTCGCTGGGGAATCTGGCGGGGTTTCTTAGCCCTTATCTCGTGGGGTGGTTGAGGCAGGCGACTGCTTCCACCTCTAGTGGGATGTATATGCTTGCCGGTTTTCTTGTGCTTGGGGCGGTGTTGGTGTTGAGCGTGCCGGCGCGGATGGTTAATCGTTGAGGGGTTTTTTTGTTGTTGGGGTGGTGCGCTTGGGCTTGGCGTGGATTGCCTGAATTCATGTCGGTCTATTAGCACTGCCCCTCCCCGGGGCGGGGGTAACTTTCTTTGCTGCTGCAAAGAAAGTCACCAAAGAAAGCAGCTTTGTCACCGCCCGCGGTCACACGCAGTTTGGCCACTCTTCTCCCCCAAGGCGGCACTCGCCTAAGTGTCGCCCTCATAAGCCCAATCGGGCTTGGATCGCACACGATCCGTCACATCGCACCACACAACAAACCGGTACAGCCATTTCAAGCTCCGGCCCGCTTCGCGGCCGATGGGTTAATCGGCTTTGCGTGCGCGCTCGTCTTCCGTTGGTTTCCCTCGCATACCCAGCGGCAGCGCGCAGCGCTGTGCCGAAGCTATCTCGTGCTGAACCAGCGCGCTCAAAGTTATGGTTTGTCGGACCGTGCGCGATCCAAGCCCGATTGGGTTTATGAGGGCACTCTTTAGGCGAGGGCCATTCCCCGAGGAGAAAAATGGCCAAACTGCGTGTGACCGCGGGCCTGAAAAGCTGCTTTCTTTGGTGACTTTCTTTGCAGCAGCAAAGAAAGTTACCCCCGCCCCGGGGAGGGGCAGCGCCAATAGACCGACACGAAATCAGGCAATCCACGAAAAAAACCCCGCGCGAGCAAAAAGCAAACCCGCACCGCAACGATGCACACCACCTCCGCCATGCACCAAAACCCCACCACAATCCAAAGCCACCAAACCATCAAAACCGCCCCAAACCCGCACAACTAGTGCATTCCACAACAATTGGCATACCCCTTGCAGAACGAACCGAGCAATCGTAAGGCTCAAACAAACCACACCGGCAAGGGGAACACAGAAATGAAACGACGCAGTCTGCTGAAGTTCGGCTCCATGTCGGGCGCGCTCGCCCTCGCGGGTCAGCTTCCGATCTCCAAAGCCCACGCCGCCGACAGCGGCCCTATCAAGGTCGGCATCCTGCATTCGCTCTCGGGCACGATGGCAATCTCCGAGACGTCGCTGAAAGACACGGCGCTCATGACCATCGCCGATATCAACAAGAACGGCGGCGTGATGGGCCGCAAGATCGAACCCGTGGTCGTCGATCCGGCTTCCAACTGGCCGCTCTTCGCCGAGAAAGCGCGCCAGCTTCTCACGCAGGACAAGTGCGCGGTGGTCTTCGGCTGCTGGACGTCGGTGTCGCGCAAGTCGGTGCTGCCGGTGTTCGAAGAACTCAACGGCCTGCTCTTCTATCCCGTGCAATACGAAGGGGAAGAGATGTCGCGCAACGTGTTCTATACGGGCGCGGCGCCGAATCAGCAGGCTATCCCCGCGGTCGAATATCTGATGGGCGCCGAAGGCGGCAGCGCCAAGCGCTTCTTCCTGCTCGGCACCGACTACGTGTACCCGCGCACGACCAACAAGATCCTGCGCGCCTTCCTCCACTCCAAAGGCGTCAAGGATGCGGACATTCAAGAGGTCTACACACCGTTCGGACACAGCGACTATCAGACCATCGTCGCGAACATCAAGACCTTTGCCCAGGGGGGAAAGACGACCGTCATCTCTACGATCAACGGCGATTCGAACGTACCGTTCTACAAGGAACTCGGCAACCAGGGTCTGAAAGCGACCGACGTGCCCGTCGTCGCGTTCTCGGTCGGCGAGGAAGAACTGCGCGGCATCGATACGAAACCGCTCGTCGGGCATCTCGCCGCATGGAACTACTTCATGTCGGTGAAGAACGCGAACAACACGAAGTTCGAGAAGGAATTCTTCGCGTACGCCAAGGCGCAGAACCTCCCCGGCGGCGACAAGCGCGTCACCAACGATCCGATGGAAGCGACCTTCGTCGGCATCCACATGTGGAAGCAGGCCGTCGAAAAGGCAAAGAGCGCCGATGTCGACAAGGTGCGCGCCGCGATGATCGGCCAGACCTTCGCCGCGCCCTCGGGCTTCACACTGACGATGGACGGAAACCATCATCTGCACAAGCCGGTGATGATCGGCGAAATTCGCGGCGACGGCCAGTTCAATGTCGTGTGGAAGACCAAGACCGCAGTCCGCGCACAGCCGTGGAGTCCGTATATCGCGGGCAATCAGGGCAAGCCGGATATCGTCAGCTCGATTCCCGCGTTCCTGCGCCGTCAACGCGTGCGCGTGGCGTGATGCATTGATGCCATGAAGTCATGGCCGCGCGCCGATCGATGACGCGCGGCCCTTCGAGTCATACAACAAAAGCCATCATGACCGGTTCCTTCGTGCGCGTTCTGCTCGCGCTATGCATCGCGTTGACGTCGCTTGCGGCGCATGCGCTCACCGCCGACGATCTCGCCCCGCTCGCCGGCGACGATTTCGAAGCGAAGTCCGCCGCCATCGACAAGCTCATCGCCAACGCCGATGCGCCTTCGCTCGCCGTGCTGAACGCCTTGTCCGACGGCTCGCTCGTCGCGACCGACGCGGGCCGCGTCGCGATTCAAACCGATGACGGCAACAAGGACCCCGTGACGGGCCAAGCCGTCGACGCGCCGGATGCGCAGCAGATCACGCTCTCGAATACCCTGCGCGCGAAAGTGGCGGGCGCGCTGTCGGGGCTGCAGCTCGCATCGACCGATATCGCCAGGCGCCGCGAAGCAATCGCGGCGTTATTGAAGAGCCCGGACCCGTCGATGAAGCCGATGATCGATCGCGCCCGCGCCATCGAACGCGATCCCGATCTGAAGAAGCGCCTCGACACGCTCTGGGCGATGACCGCGCTGCACGATCCCGACGTGAACAAGCGCCTCGAAGCCGCGCAACTCGTCGCCGCGCGGCACGATCTCGACATGTACGAACTGCTGCGCCCGATCGTCGCGAAGAACACCGACGGCGCGTTCAACGAGCCGGATGCGCGCGTGCGCGGCGCGGCGCAGGACGGCCTGTACGCGCTCGATTCGATTCAGCGCCGCAGCGAGATCTTCGGCACGATCTTCGCGGGCTTGTCGCTCGGCAGCGTGCTGCTGCTCGCCGCGCTCGGGCTTGCGATCACGTATGGGCTGATCGGCGTCATCAACATGGCGCACGGCGAGTTTCTGATGATCGGCGCCTATGCGACGTATGTCGTGCAAAACCTCGTGCAGCATTACGCGCCCGCCGCGTTCGACTGGTATCCGCTGTTCGCGGTGCCCGCGTCGTTCATCGCGGCGGCGCTCGTCGGCATCGTACTGGAGCGGCTCGTGCTGAAGCATCTCTATGGACGTCCGCTCGAAACGCTGCTCACGACCTTCGGCATCAGCCTGATCCTCATTCAGGCGACGCGCACGCTCTTCGGCGCGCAGAACGTGCAGGTGACGAATCCATCATGGATGAGCGGCGGCGTCGCGGTGATGCAGAACCTCATCCTGCCGTACAACCGGCTGACGATCCTCGCGTTCTCGCTCGTCGTCGTGCTGATCGCGTGGGCCGTGCTCACGAAAACGCGCCTCGGTCTCTTCGTGCGCGCGGTGACGCAAAACCGCAGGATGGCCGCGTGCGTCGGCGTGAAGACGGCGCGCGTCGATTCGTATGCGTTCGCGTTCGGCGCGGGCATCGCGGGGCTCGGCGGTTGCGCGCTTTCGCAGATCGGCAATGTCGGTCCGGATCTCGGGCAGAGCTACATCATCGATTCGTTCATGGCGGTCGTGCTGGGCGGCGTCGGCCAGCTCGCGGGCACGGTGATCGGCGGCTTCGGGCTCGGGCTCGTCAGCAAGACGGTCGAGCCGTTCTGGGGCGCGGTGCTCGCGAAGATCGCGGTGCTCGTGCTGATCGTGCTGTTCATCCAGAAGCGTCCGCAGGGCATGTTCGCCCTGAAGGGCCGAAGCGCCGAGGCCTGAGTCATGACCGCATCGACCAATCTTTCCGCGAACCTCGACGTCACGCCGCAAGCCGATGCCAGCGCCGCGCGCGCCGGCTTTGCGCTCGGGCTTGCGCCGCGCGCCGCGTTGCTGCCGCGTAACGGCTGGATCGCGTTGCTCGCGCTCGTCATCGCGATGGGCATTTGCGTGCCGGTCTCCGCGCTCGCGTTGCCGGAGACGAGCACGTTCCATCTGTCCGCGTACGCGATGACGCTCACCGCCAAGCTCATGTGCTACGCGATCGGCGCCCTCGCGCTCGATCTCGTGTGGGGCTACTGCGGCATTCTGAGCCTTGGCCATGCGCTCTTCTTCGCGCTCGGCGGCTATGCGATGGGCATGTACCTGATGCGCTCGATCGGCCGGGAAGGCGTGTACAAGAGCGATCTGCCCGACTTCATGGTGTTTCTCGACTGGCATGCGCTGCCGTGGTACTGGGAAGGCACGGAACATCTCTGGTATGCGTTGCTGCTCGTCGTGCTCGTGCCCGGCGTGCTCGCGTGGGTCTTCGGCTTCTTCACGTTCCGCTCGCGCGTGAAGGGCGTGTATCTGTCGATCATCACGCAGGCGATGACCTTCGCCGCGATGCTCCTGTTCTATCGCAACGAAACGGGTTTCGGCGGCAACAACGGCTTCACGGACTTCAAGCGCATCGCCGGGTTTCCGATCACGCATGCGGGCACGCGCACCGCCCTCTTCCTCATTACGTTCGCGGTGCTGGTGCTCGCGTTTCTCGCGGCGCGCTGGATCGTCACGTCGAAGCTCGGGCGCGTCGTCACCGGCGTGCGCGACGGCGAAGCGCGTCTCATGTTTCTCGGCTACAGCCCGCTTGCGTACAAGCTCTTTATCTGGACGGTGTCGGCGGTGTTGTGCGGCATTGCCGGTGCGTTGTACGTGCCGCAGGTCGGCATCATCAATCCGAGCGAGATGTCGCCTGCTAACTCGATCGAAATGGCGATATGGGTCGCTGTCGGCGGACGCGGCACGTTGATCGGGCCGATCGTGGGCGCGTTCGCGGTGAACGGCGCGAAGAGCTTTTTCACGGCATATTTCGCTGAATACTGGCTGTTCTTCCTCGGCCTCATCTTCACGCTCGTGCCTTTGCTTTTACCGAACGGCATCATGGGACTGATCGATCTCGCGCGCCGCAGGAAGACTCACGGAGACGCAGCGCAATGACTGCACACAACGCATTGATCGTGGACTTGCCGCCGCTTCCGGCCTTCGACGAGCGTGTCAATGTGAGCGGCGTCGCGGGCATGGGCCATGTGCTCGCGCCCGGCGAGATCGATGTATCGCACGGCGCGATTCTCTATCTCGAGGATGTCACCGTGAGCTTCGATGGCTTTCGCGCGTTGAACAAGCTCACGCTGTCCATCGACGTGGGCGAACTGCGCTGCGTGATCGGCCCGAACGGCGCGGGCAAGACCACGATGATGGACGTCATCACGGGCAAGACGCGGCCTGATGCGGGCCGTGTGTTTCTCGGGCAGACGTTGGATCTCACGCGCATGTCGGAGCCGGTGATTGCGCGCACGGGCATCGGCCGCAAGTTTCAGAAGCCTACCGTGTTCGAGAATCATCCCGTGTGGGAGAACCTCGAACTGGCGATGAAGACCGACAAGCGCTGGTTCGCTTCGCTGCGTGCGAGGCTGGATGCGCAGGCGCAGGCGCGCATCGAAGAAACGCTGGAGTTGATTCGCCTGCAGCATCAGGCGACGCGGCTTGCTGGCGAGTTGTCGCATGGACAGAAGCAGCGGCTTGAAATCGGCATGTTGCTGATGCAGCAGCCTGCGTTGCTTTTGCTCGATGAGCCGGCCGCCGGGATGACGGATCATGAAACGATGGAGCTTGCGGAGTTGCTGAACAAGCTGCGCGGGTCGTGTTCGATGATGGTTGTCGAGCATGATATGGAGTTTGTTGCTGCGCTTGCTGGTGTTTCCGGGAAGGTTACTGTTATGGCGGAGGGGCGGGTGCTTGCTGAAGGCTCGTTGGATGAGGTCAAGCGGGATGATGCGGTCATCGAGTCTTATTTGGGGCGGTGAGGGTTTTTCGTGGATTGCCTGATTTCTTGTCGGTTTATTAGCACTGCCCCTCCCCGGGGCGGGGGTAACTTTCTTTGCTGCTGCAAAGAAAGTCACCAAAGAAAGCAGCTTCTCACCGCCCGCGGTCACACGCAGTTTGGCCACTCTTCTCCTCGGGGAACGGCCCTCGCCTAAAAAGTGCCCCCAAAGAAACAACCGGGCTTGGATCGCGCACGGTCTGACAAGCTAGTACGTAAAAGGCACTGGTTCAGCACGAAATAGCTTCGGCACAGCGCTGCGCGCTGCCGTTGGGTATGCCGGGGAAACCCACGCAGACCCGATTAACCCGTCGGCCGCGGAGCGGGCCGGAACTTGAAATGGCTGTACCTGTTTGTTGTGTGGTGCGACGTGGCGGACCGTGCGCGATCCAAGCCCGATTGGGCCTGTGAGGGCACTCTTTAGGCGAGGGCCGTTCCCGGAGGAGAAAAATGGCCAACGTGCGTGTGACCGCGGGCGGTGACAAAGCTGCTTTCTTTGGTGACTTTCTTTGCAGCAGCAAAGAAAGTTACCCCCGCCCCGGGGAGGGGCAGTGCCAATAGACCGACACGAATTCAGGCAATCCACAAAAGCCCAAAGCAAGCACGAGCAAAAACCCAAATGCTAGAGATACAAAACCTGAACCAATACTACGGCGGCAGCCACATCCTCCGCGATGTCCAACTGACCATCCCCGAGGGAAAGCTAACCGTCCTCCTGGGCCGCAACGGCGTAGGCAAAACCACGCTCCTGCGCTGCCTGATGGGCGTAGTGCCGACCAAAACCGGCACCATCACCTGGCGAGAAAAAACGATCTCGACACTGCCCACGCATGCGCGCGTCGCAAGCGGCCTCGCCTACGTCCCACAAGGCCGCGACATCTTTCCCCGCCTCACGGTCGAAGAGAACCTGCTAGTCGGCGCAGCCAGCCGAACCGCACCGAAAAAAATCCCCGACCACATCTACGCGCTCTTCCCCGTACTGAAAGACATGAAGCACCGCCGCGGCGGCGACCTCTCCGGCGGTCAGCAGCAACAACTGGCCATCGGCCGCGCGCTGATGAGCCAGCCCCGCTTGCTGATCCTCGACGAACCCACCGAAGGCATCCAGCCGTCCATCATCCGCGATATCGGCCGCACATTGAGGCAACTCGTCGACGACATGGGCATGACCGTGCTGCTCGTCGAGCAGTATTACGACTTCGCACGCGAACTCGCCGACCGCTATTGGGTCATGAGCCGCGGGGAGATCGTCGCGGGCGGCGCGGGTTCGGAGATGGACGCGCACGGCGTGCGGGAGCTGATCGCCGTATGATGACGGCTTGTCATAGATCGCGGCCCATTCATGCATCGTGAATCGCACACGGCGCTCGCCGATACCAACATCTGGCGCGGCTCGCTCGAACTCGGCTACGCGCGCCAGCATGGCCGCACGGTTTGCGTGCATCGCAAACACGAAGGGCCGCTGCGGCTGCAACGGCCGCTCTATCCGGAAGGCGATATCTGTCACTCGGTGATCGTGCATCCGCCAGGCGGCGTCGCGGGCGGAGACCGGCTAGCCATCGACGTTCGCCTGCAGGAACACACGCACGCCGTCATTACCACGCCGGGCGCGACCAAGTGGTACAAGGCCAACGGCCGGCTCGCGACGCAACGTATCGATATCGCGCTCGCGGCGCATGCGAAGCTCGACTGGCTTCCGCAGAACAACATCGTGTTCGAAGGATCGAACATCGAGCTGGATCTCGATCTCACGCTCGATGAAAACGCGAGCGCCATCGGCTGGGATGCGATGCTGCTCGGCCGCGCCGCCGCCGGTGAACAGTGGACGCAAGGACAGATCAGGGCGCGCTCGCGTATCGCGCATCGCGATGGCCGCACGCTCTGGTTCGAACGCACGCTGCTCGATGCGAACGATCCGCTGCGCGATGGCGCGCAAGGACTAGCTGGCTTTCCCGCTTACGGCACGCTCTGGGCAATCGCCCCCGCTTGCGACGACGCCCTCGCCGAAACCCTCACGGCCCGGCTGCCGTTCGACGACACCCTGCGCGCGGCGGCATCGTGCATTGCGCCGGGCGTGCTCATCGTGCGTGCGATCAGCCGTTCGATGGAACCGCTGCAACGCGCGCTCACCGAGTGCTGGACGCATCTGAGGCCCATCGCGCATCAAGTCGATGCGAAGCCGCTGCGCCTCTGGACCACCTGAAAACGCACCGTTCTGGCGCACGATTGCGCGCCATCGCGGTGCATCCATGCGCGAAACGACTGTGAATACAGCGATGGCACGACTCTCGCTAAGAAGCAGCGGACGATCAAAACAACGAACTCATGAAACTCACGCCTCGCGAAAAGGACAAGCTGCTGATCTTCACCGCAGCCTTGCTCGCCGAACGCCGCCGTGCGCGCGGCCTCAAGCTCAATCATCCGGAAGCGGTCGCGTTCATCTCCGCGGCATTGATGGAAGCCGCGCGCGACGGCAGGACCGTCGCCGAAGTCATGCACTACGGCACGACGCTCCTGACCCGCGACGACGTCATGGAAGGCGTGCCGGAAATGATCCCCGACATCCAGATCGAAGCGACCTTCCCCGATGGCACGAAGCTCGTCACGGTTCATCATCCGATCCCCTGAAAACATGATTCCCGGCGAATATTTCATCGATGACGGCGAGCACGAGCTCAACGCGGGTCGCGAAACCGTGACGGTCGTCGTCGCGAATCATGGCGACCGGCCCGTGCAGGTCGGCTCCCATTACCACTTCTACGAAGTCAACGCGGCGCTGAAGTTCGAGCGCGAGAAGGCGCGCGGTTTCCGGCTGAACATCGCGGCGGGCACCGCCGTGCGCTTCGAGCCGGGACAGGAACGCACGGTCGAGCTCGTCGCGCTCGCGGGCGATCGTCATGTGTACGGCTTCAACGCGCTCGTCATGGGCCCGCTTTAATTCGGAATCCAAAGGACTACTATGACGCTACGCATCGGCCGCCGCGCTTATGCGGAAATGTTCGGCCCGACCACCGGCGACCGCGTGCGCCTCGCCGACACCGATCTCATCGTCGAAGTCGAGCGCGACTTCACGACCTACGGCGAAGAAGTGAAGTTCGGCGGTGGCAAAGTGATCCGCGACGGCATGGGCCAGTCGCAACGCGCCGCCGCCGATGTCGTGGATACCGTCGTCACGAATGCGTTGATCCTCGACCACTGGGGCATCGTGAAGGCCGATATCGGCATCAAGGGCGGACGCATCTTCGCGATCGGCAAGGCCGGCAATCCGGACATTCAGCCGAACGTGAACATCGCCATTGGCGCGGCGACGGAAGTGATCGCGGGCGAAGGCATGATCGTCACGGCGGGCGGCGTCGATACGCATATCCACTTCATCAGCCCGCAGCAGATCGATGAAGCGCTCGCGAGCGGCATCACGACGATGCTCGGCGGCGGCACCGGGCCTGCCACCGGCACCAACGCGACGACCTGCACGCCGGGTCCGTGGCACATGGAGCGCATGCTGCAAGCCGCCGACGGCTGGCCGATGAATCTCGGCTTTCTCGGCAAGGGCAACGCGAGCTTGCCCGCGCCTTTGATCGAACAGGTGAAAGCCGGCGCGATCGGTCTGAAGCTGCACGAAGACTGGGGCACGACGCCCGCGGCCATCGACAATTGCCTCTCTGTCGCCGACGACACCGACACGCAGGTCGCCATCCACACCGACACGCTCAACGAAGCGGGCTTCGTGGAAACGACCATCGCCGCGTTCAAGGGCCGCACGATCCACACGTATCACACGGAAGGCGCGGGCGGCGGGCACGCGCCGGACATCATCAAGGTCGCGGGCGAATCGAACGTGCTGCCCTCGTCCACCAATCCGACGCGTCCGTACACCGTCAACACGCTCGACGAGCATCTCGACATGCTGATGGTGTGTCATCACCTCGATCCGTCGATTGCGGAAGACATCGCGTTCGCGGAATCGCGCATTCGTCGCGAGACGATCGCCGCCGAAGACATCCTTCACGATCTCGGCGCGTTGTCGATGCTGTCGTCCGATTCGCAGGCCATGGGCCGCGTCGGCGAAGTCATCATTCGCACCTGGCAGACGGCGCACAAGATGAAGGCGCAGCGCGGCGCATTGCCCGAAGACAGCGCGCGCAACGATAACTTTCGCGCGAAGCGTTATGTCGCGAAGTACACGATCAATCCGGCGATCACGCATGGCATCGCGCATGAAGTCGGGTCCATCGAAGCGGGCAAATGGGCCGATCTCGTGTTCTGGGAACCGGCGTTCTTCGGCGTGAAGCCGTCGCTCATTCTGAAAGGCGGCATGATCGCGCTCGCGCAGATGGGCGACCCGAACGCTTCGATTCCGACGCCGCAGCCCGTTCATTACCGCGAGATGTTCGCCACGCGCGGCGGCGCGCTCGGCAAGACCTCGCTCACGTTCGTCTCGCAACTGTCGATGGAAGCGCGCATCGCGGATTGCTATGGGTTACAGAAGCAGATCGTCGCGGTGAAGAACTGCCGAAATGTGACGAAAGCCGACATGATTCACAATGCATGGCAGCCGTCCATCAGCGTCGATCCGCAGACCTATCAGGTGATCGCCGATGGGCAATTGCTCACCTGCGAACCCGCCACCGTTCTGCCGATGGCGCAGCGCTATTTTCTGTTCTGACCATTCATGCGTACCATCGACAAACGTCTGACCGCGAAGCTCGCGCCCGTGCTCGTCAAGCGCGCGCCCACGCTGACTCTTCCCTTCGATGCGCGCTGCAAGAGCCGCCTCGCCGCCACGCTCGACAGCGGCGAGGACGTCGCGCTCGTGATGCCGCGCGGCACCGTGCTCGCCGACGGCGACATGCTCGTCGCGGATGACGGCGGCTTCGTGCGCGTGGTCGCGGCGGCGCAAGACGTGCTCGTCGTGCGCGCGCCGAGCGTTCGCCTGCTCACGCGCGCTGCGTATCATCTCGGCAACCGGCATACGCCTGTCGAAGTCGGCGCGGACTATCTGAAGCTCGAAGCCGATGCCGTGCTCGAAGACATGCTCAAGCGTCTGGGCGTGCTGGTCGCGCATGAATCGCAGCCGTTCCAGCCGGAAACCGGCGCGTATGGCGGCGGCCACAAGCACGGCCACGACGAAACCTTCAGCGAAGACTATGCGCTCGCGCAGAAGGTCTTCGACGAGCATCACGGGCACGATCATTCGCACGATCACGACCACGATCACGATCACTCGTCGTGCGGCCACGATCATCATCACCACGGCCATGCGCATCGCTGAGCTTACGGCGCTACTGCATCTCGCGTCGCCGGCGCTGCCGATCGGCGCGTTCAGCTATTCGCAGGGACTCGAAGCGGCGATCGAGCACGGCCTGATTCACGACGGCGACAGCGCGCGCGACTGGATTGAAAGCGGTTTGACGAATGTATTGGCGCGCGGCGAGTTGCCTTTTCTCGCGCATCAGATCGAGCGCTGGCGTCTGCACGACGACGACGCGCTGCTTCAGGCCAACGACGAATACATCGCGAGCCGCGAATCGGCGGAACTCAGACGCGAAACCGAGCAGATGGGCTGGTCGCTCGCGCAGCTTTGCGCATCGCTCGAATGGGGCGATACGGCCCGCCGCGCGACGCTCGCCGCGCTCAGGCCGATCGCGCAGCCGACCGCCTTCGCGTTCGCCGCGTATGCGCACGATGCGGCGCCCGACGCGGCGCTCGCCGCCTACGCGTTCAGCTGGGTCGAGAATCAGGCCGCCGCCGCGCTCAAGGCCGTGCCGCTCGGGCAACTCGCGGCGCAGCGCATCATCGTCGCGTTGCGCGGACCGATCGATGCCGCCGTGCGCCGCGCGCTCGATACCTCGCCCGATGCAATCAACACCTTCGCGCCGCAGCTCGGCATTTTGTCGGCGCGGCATGAATCGCAATATTCACGACTCTTTCGCTCCTGACCCGCACGATGAATGCTCCCGCCTATTCCGCCGCCGCCCGCCGAACCAAGAAGCTGCCGCCCTTGCGTGTCGGCGTCGGCGGGCCGGTCGGTTCCGGCAAGACCACGCTGCTCGAAATGCTCTGCAAGGCGATGCGCGAGCGCTACGATCTCGTCGCCATCACCAACGATATCTACACCAAGGAAGATCAGCGTCTTCTCACCATCGCGGGCGCGTTGCCTGCCGAGCGCATCATGGGCGTCGAGACGGGCGGCTGTCCGCATACGGCCATTCGCGAGGATGCATCGATCAATCTCGAGGCCGTCGATCGCATGGTGTCGAAGTTTCCTGACGCGGATATCGTGTTCATCGAATCCGGCGGCGATAACCTCGCGGCCACGTTCAGTCCCGAACTGTCGGATCTGACGATCTACGTGATCGATGTCGCGGGCGGCGAGAAGATTCCGCGCAAGGGCGGACCGGGCATCACGAAGTCGGACCTGCTCGTCATCAACAAGACGGATCTCGCGCCGCACGTGGGCGCGAATCTCGACATCATGGCGAGCGATGCGAAGAAGATGCGCGGCGAGCGGCCGTTCGTGATGTGCAATCTGAAAGCGCTCGACGGCCTCGACGAAGTCATCGGCTTCATCGAGAAGAAAGGGCTGCTGCTCGCCTGAGCCGCAAAAGCCGCTACGCGAGCGCGATCGAGTTCGATATCGAGACCGCGTTCTCGCCCATCTGCACGAAGTCGCGCTTCATCTCGACGTGCCATTGCAGGAAGTTGCGGCTGTTCGACATGCCGGGCAGCATCCAGTCGTGCAGTTCGATCACGACGACGGGAAACTTGTTCAGCACGTCGCAATGGCGCGAGAACAGGTCCGACTCCGCGCCTTCGATATCGATCTTCAGGATGAACGGCGTCACGCCGGACGGAATCACGTCTTCGAGCGTGAGCGCGTCGACCGCATAGCCTTTGTCGACCGGCTGCTCAGCGGTCCGGAAGGCCCACTCGCCCCCGCCCGGATCGTTGAGATACAGCGTGCCGCGCTTCGCCGCGATCGCCGCATTCAGCGGCTCGATCAACGGGAACGGCGCTGCGTTGCGCTTGAGCAGCGCGAAATTCGATAAATCCGGCTCGATCGCGACGATCTTCGCCTTCGGATACGTCAGCGCATGCCACACGGCGGCCGCGCCGATATTCGCGCCGGCATCGACGATCAGCGGCGTTTCGCACGCCTCGTAGAACGCCATGATCTCCTTCGCGCGAACCAGCCGGTCCGTCGCGTATTCACGCATGAAGAAGATTTGCCGGCAGACTTCGCGATCCGCCTGACACGGCCGGTACTCGAAGCGCCGGTTGCCGGGGAGGACCAGCCCGTGCGCGCCGTAGCGGACGGTGCCCCAGGCATCGGTGGGTCCGCTGGATGGCCGCAGCAGGCGCAAGAGGCCGGGCGGCATGACGTCTTTGACGAGGGACTTGATCAGATCTTGCATGCGAGTCCTCAATGTGAATTGGAAGCACGTTCGCAGGCATCCGGCCACTTGCTGCCTCGCATGGTGCCCGCTAGGGGCGGCCGGGTCGGGGAATCAGTATCCCTCTTACATGAGAAGCGTTCAACCCTCGTTACGGTTCGTCATATGGGGTGGCATCGCCAGTTTTTGTCAGATGATAGGCGGGAAGTTTTGACCGACGCGCGTTGGCAAGACGCCTACTTCCCGACGTCGCTTTCCTTTTCGAGCAGCGCGCCGAGCACGCTCACCGTCCGTTCCGTCGCGCCGCGATGACGCGCCGCGAACGCCGAGGCCGCCGCGCTCATCGCGAGGCGTCTGGCTTTGTCGTTGAAGATTTCACGCAGCCCGCGCGCGAGATCCTGCGGGTCCTGCACGCGCAGCGCCGCGCCAGCCGCGATGGCGTCGTTGGTCGCCTGCGTGAAGTTGAAGGTGTGCGGCCCGATCAGCACCGGCACGCCCGCCGCGCACGCCTCGATCAGATTCTGGCCGCCGAGCGGCAACAGACTTCCGCCAATGAACGCCAGATCCGCCGCCGCGTAGTACGCGCCGAGTTCGCCCATGGAATCGCCGAGCAGCACCTGCACGCTCGCCGGCAACGGCTCGGGCATGTCCGCGCCCGAACCGGCCGCGACGGGCTTCGGCGCCCACACCGAGCGGCGCGCGCTCGTGAGCCCGAGGCTCGAGATCAGCGCGGAGACTTCGTCGAAACGCTGCGGATGGCGCGGCACCAGGATCAGCAGCGCGTCGGGCACGTTGAGCGCCGCGAACGCGCGCAGCACCAGCGTCTCCTCGCCTTCGCGCGTGCTGGCCGCCACCCACACGGGCCGCTCGCCGATGGCCGCGCGCCACGCCTGACCGCGCGCGACGAGTTCGGGCGGCGCGGTCATGTCGAACTTCAGATTGCCGAGCACCGCGACATTGCGCGCACCGAGCGCGGTCAGCCGCTCGGCGTCGGACGGCGTCTGCGCAAGCACGCGCGAAAAACCGCCGAACACTTCGCGCACCGCGCGCCCGAACTTCGCCGCGCGCCGGTACGAGCGTTCCGACATGCGCGCGTTCGTCAGCACGAGCGGCACGTCGGCGCGCTTGCATTCGTCGATGAGCGTCGGCCAGACCTCGGTTTCCATCACGATGCCGAGCGACGGACGCCACGCGCGCAGAAAACGCCGCACGAGCACGGGCAGATCGTACGGAAGATAGCTGCGCAGCACGCGATCGCCGAATAGCTCGATGCCGGTCGCGCGGCCGCTCGGTGTCATGTGCGTGAGCAGGATGCGCGCTTCGGGATGCGCTTTCGACAGCGCTTCGATCAGCGGCTGCGCGGCGCGCGTCTCGCCGACCGACACCGCATGCACCCAGATGAGCGGCGCGAGATCGTCGGCACGGCGCTTTGCAACGTGTCCGAAGCGCTCGCCGATATGCTCGCGGTAGCCGCGCTCCTTGCGCGAACGGATCAGCAGCCGCAGCACCGCGAGCGGCGCGACGATCCACCAGAGCGCCCGGTAGACGAGCCTCAGCACCGCGGCCGAAGCGCTCGGGGAAGCCGCGCCGCTCAAACGAGCGCCCTGCCCTTCAGGCGCTCGAGAATGCCGAGCGGCGCGCACTCGGGACGCGCCATCGCCTTGACGGGCAGGAAGAACGTCTGCTCCATCATGAACTGGCCGGACATCACCGCGTGCGATGCGTGATCGGAGAAGCAGACCCACACCGAGCCGGGCGGGAACGGCATGGTTTCCTGCGGCGAGGTCTTCTGATAGTCGAGATCGGCCTTCATCGCGTCATGCAGATGCAGCATCAGATGGTCGTACTCCGAGCGCTTCGACTTCGTGATGTGCAGCAGATTCATGAGCCACGCCGAACCGGGCGCCTGCGCCTTGATGGCGGGCAGAAAGCGCCTGGCCATGTCTTCGAACGGTTCGCCCACGCGCCACACGCGCGGCGCGCCCTTTGGATTGATGTTCGTGAACACGCGCAGGATGCGCTCGCCGTAGTTCGGGCGCGACGGGAAGGCATCGACGTGCAGGCGGCTGTCGTCCTTGCGCCAGGACGTCTCGCGCGTTTCGACCCGATGCAGCCGCAAGCTCGTGGGCGCGACGCGCAGCTTGCCGTCGTATTCGGGAAAGAGGCCGTCGACGAGCCAGCGCGCATGATCCTGATAGCGCTTGATGAGCGAGCGCACCGCCGACTGCATCACGCTGTCGCCGAGCACGCCGGCGAGCGCGCCGCCGTTGGGCGCGAGGCTGATGTTCTTGCGCTTCGGGTCCGCGATCGCCGGATCGAGCAGCGCGAGTTCGCCGCCATCGATCGGAAAACGCAGATTGGGAAAATACAGCACCTTGCCGTTTTCGACGCCGGCCAGCAACGCCTCGCGCGGCACGGACAGGTTTTTGCCTTGCCAGTCGCCCGATGCGACTTCGATGATTTGAGATTCCGTCATATGTCTACGACCTTGAGTTACCGCGCACGGCGCGCGCCGGGCACGCTATCACGCACGCGCTACAGCAGGCCGAAGCCAGCGAGCGTGCTCTTGACTTCAGACAACGTCGGATGGCGGCTGGCGTCGCCCAGATTGACGACTTGCGGCGACCAGTACCCGCCGGTGCGCCATGCGGTCGAGAAATTGTACAACTCGACGGTCGGGCGCTTCAGCGCCGCGGCGATGTGCACGAGGCCCGTATCGACGCCGACGGTCGCCGCCGCACCGTCGATCAGACCGACGACCGCGGGCAGCGAGAGCTTCGGCGGCACGATCGCGGCCGCGCCGAATTCCTTCGCGAGTTTCTCGCTCGTCGCGCGTTCGGCTTCGCTGCCCCACGGCAGCACGATCGACGCGCCGCGCGTGACGAGCGCCTGCCCGAGCTCGATCCACGCGGCTTCGGGCCATTGCTTGTCCGCGCGCGAAGTGGCGTGCACGAAAACGACGTACGGCACCGGCAGATTCAGCCCGAGCGCGGAGACGGCGAGCGTCGCGCGGCGCGTGTCGAGACCGAAGTCGATGTCGTCGGTCATCTGCGGCGCGGGCAGCCCGAGCGCGGCGGCGACGAGCTGCCGCGTGCGCTCGACGACGTGCGTGCGCGGCGCGATCGGCACACGCCGGTCGTAAAAGAAACGCACCGGCCATTCGTAGCCCGCGCCGTCCGTGCGGTTGCCGAGGCCGACGAGCGGCCCGCGCGCCCAGCTTGCGACCCACGCGGTCTTGATGAGCCCCTGGCAGTCGATCACGAGATCGTATTTCTCGGCGGCCAGCTCGCGCTTGAACTTGCCGATCTCGCGCCAGTTCGCGGGCGATGCGAACCCCTTGCGCCAGCGCCTCAGCGAAAACGGGATCGCGCGACGCACGCCGTGAACCAGCTCGACGAGGCTTGCGAAACCTTCTTCGACGAGCCAGTCGATTTGCACATCCGGATAGCGGCGGCGGATATCGGCGATGGCGGGCATGTTATGGACGACGTCGCCAAGCGACGACACGCGGACGATCAGGATCTTTTGCACGCTGGAATGGAAAGGCGCGGGAGGCACGCGGCGGTGTGAGCGGGAAAACGGGGATTTTAGCGCGGCGCGTGCAACAAAAAAGCAAAAAGCGGCACGGTCATCGACCGCGCCGCTTTCACATCTTCAACCGAAAGCGCTCAGAACGGCAGTTTCGCGTCCGGCTTCTCCGCCAGAATCACCCGGCGGAAATCCTCCTGAATGCGCTTCAGCGCCGCGTCGCTGTCCGCTTCGAAGCGCATCACGACGACCGGCGTCGTGTTCGACGAACGCGCGAGCCCGAAGCCATCCGGATACTCCACGCGCAAACCGTCGATGGTCAGCACGTCGTCCGCGCCGGTGAACTTCGCGTTCTGTTGCAGCTTCGAGATCAGCGCGAAGTTCTCGCCTTCTTCGAGCTTCAACTGCAATTCAGGCGTGGACAGCGAATTCGGCAGATCGTTGAGCAGCTTGCTCGGGTCCGCCACGCGCGAGAGGATTTCGAGCATGCGCGCGCCGGTGTAGAGACCGTCGTCGAAACCGTACCAGCGGTCCTTGAAGAACACGTGGCCGCTCATTTCGCCCGCGAGCGGCGCGCCGGTTTCGCGCAGCTTCGCCTTCACGAGCGAGTGGCCCGTCTTCCACATCAGCGGCTCGCCGCCCTGCTCGCGCACCCACTTCGCCAGATTGCGCGTGCACTTCACGTCATAAATGATCTGGCCGCCCTTGTTGCGCGACAGCACTTCCTGCGCGAACAGCATCAACTGACGATCCGGATAGATGACCTCGCCGTCCTTCGTGACCACGCCCAGACGATCGCCGTCGCCATCGAACGCGAAGCCGATTTCGGCGTCGGTTTCCTTCAGCGCGCGGATCACGTCCTGCAGGTTTTCGGGATGCGCCGGGTCCGGGTGATGATTCGGGAAATTGCCGTCGATCTCCGTGAACAGTTCGACGATCTCACAGCCGAGCGCCTTGAACAGCTTCGGCGCGAGTCCGCCCGCGACGCCGTTGCCCGTATCGACGACGATCTTCATCGCGCGCACTGGCTTCACGTCCGACACGATGCGGTCGAGATACATCTGCGACACGTCGAACTCGGTATAGCTGCCCTCGCCCTGCGTGAGATCGTTATCGACGATGCGCTTGTACAAGCCCTGAATCTGCTCGCCGTAGATCGCGGCGCCGCGCAGCACCATCTTGAAACCGTTGTAGTCGGGCGGATTGTGGCTGCCCGTCACGACGATGCACGAATCCACGCGCCGCTCGCCCGACGGCAAGGGCAGCGGCACGCTCGCCGCGAAGTAGCCGACGGGCGTCGGCACCATGCCGACATCGACGACATCGACGCCCGCCGAGCGCAAGCCGTCCGCGAGCGCGCCGACGAGTTCGGGGCCGGACAGACGGCCGTCGCGCGCGACCACGACCGAATCGCCGCCTTGGCTTCTGATTTCGCTGCCGAACGCCTGGCCGATGCTTTTCGCGACGTCGCGATCGACCGTCTTGCCGACGATGCCGCGAATGTCGTAGGCCTTGAAGATGGATTGGCTGATTTGGCTCATGAGATGGCTACCTCTTCTGTATTAATTTGATGTTTTCCGGCGATGCAGCCATGAGGGCATGCAGGTCGTGACTGTTGGCGCGCCGATGCGGCTACGGGCAAAGCGCGCGAACGGCTGCCAGATGACATGTCGGACGTATCGAATTTTGCCTATGCGTGTGTCAAAGCAATACGAAAGAAACAATTCGAAGCAAATGGAGGCGCGGCCGCAGCGGCGGGCGGGCATCGGTTCGCACTTATAATCGCTGTCTTTCGGCGCTTTCGCGGTCGCGCGCGCCGGGCTCGAAACCCGGTTCAAGCCTGCGCGTTCATTCTAATCCAATGCTCAAACGCTCTTTCGCCTCGATGCCTTCGAATGAGGCGCGTCCGCGCGCAAACACACAAAACTTCACCGATGATCAGGCTCGGCTAGCACGCGCCGTGCCCGGCCGCACACAGGCATGCGCCGCATGAAGGTGCTGACGCGCTCCGGCAATCCGGACGTCGCCCGCGCGCTCGCCAATATCGTGTGGCTCGGGCTGGAGCGGCTCACGCAGATCGCGGTTGCGATCGCCATTTCCGGGTTGCTCGCGCGTTATCTCGGCCCCGATACCTTCGGCAAGTGGCAATACGCGAACACACTGCTGCTCGTGATCGCGCCGATCACCTGGGTGTGCGGCGCGGAGATTCTCGTGCCGACGATCGTCAACCGCGCGGGCGCCGAAACCGGCGCGGTGCTCGGCAGCGCGTTCGTATTGCGCATGGGCGTCTCCGTCGTTGCGCTCGCGCTGACGTGGCTCTGGATCGCGGCCGGCGGCACCGATCCGATGGTCGGCCTGATGCTCGCGGGCCTCGCCGTCACGATGCTCTTTCGCGAGCCGTTCATCGGCGTGGTCAATTCGTGGCTGCAAAGTCTCACGTACAGCAAGCCGCAGCTCATCGCGAGCATGGCGGCCGCCATCGTCAAGGCGGCGCTCGTGTTCGCGCTCGTGCGTCTCGCGGCCGCGCCGCAACGCTTCGGCTGGCTCTGGGCGCTCGAAGCGGCGGCGATCGGCGGCGCGCTCGTCGTCTATTACATGCGGCGGCATGGCGGCAAGCTCGGCTGGCGTTTCGATCGCGCGCTTTTCAGGCATTTCGCGAGCGCGGGCACCGTGTTCTGGCTCGGACTCATCTGCATGTATCTGTTCCTGAAGCTCGACCGGCTGATGCTCGCGCATCGCGTGTCGTTCGCGGAGCTCGGGCTGTATTCCGCCGCGCAGCAGTTGAATGAAAACTGGATCGCGCTCGCGCTGATGCTCTCGCAGACCATCGCGCCCGCGTTCGTCTATCGCGTGGAGGACACCGCGCGGCTCAGGCGCAATCTCGTGCGCCTTTTCGCGATGACCGCCGCGCTGATGATCGCGGGCGCGGCCGTTCTCGATGCGCTCGCGGGCTTCATCATCGCGCGCGTGTTCGGCCCGAACTACGCGGGCGCGGCGGATATCTTCCGCTGGGCCGTCTGGCTTTCCGTGCCGGCGGGCATCGAGGCGATCGGCAATCTCGTCGTGCTGAAATATCAGGCGAAATACGTGCTGCTCGCGAAATGGCTGTTCGCGCTCGCGGTGGCCTTCGTCGTGAACTGGTTCGCGATTGCGCGCATCGAAGGCTACGGCGCGCTGATCGGGCTCGCGGCAGGTTATGTCGCGGCGGCGTCGGTGAACTTTTACTACATTCGTTTCCGGCTGCGCGCATGAACGCTCTCTCCGACGTCGCCGTTCTGATTCCCGCCTTCAACGGCCAGGCCGATGTCGAGCGCACGCTCGCGTCGTTCAGCGAGGCATCGACAATCCGCGTGCTGATCGTCGATGACGGCAGCACGCCGCCGATCGCCGCGCCCGCTATCGACGGCATGGACATCGAGATTCTGCGGATGCCTGCGAACGGCGGCATCGAGCGCGCGCTCGAAGCGGGCATGAGCGCGCTGGCCGCGCGCGGCCTGCGCTACGCGGCGCGCATCGACGCGGGCGACCTCGCGACGCCCGGCCGGCTCGACAAGCAGCGCACCTATCTGGAAGCGCATCCGCGCGTGGCGGTGCTGGGCATGTGGACGCACGTCGTATCGACCGAAGGCGCGCCGCTTTTCGACCTCACGCCGCCCACCAAACCCGCCGCGATCCGCCGCGCGATGCTCGCGCGCTCGTGCTTCGCGCATCCGTCGCTCATGCTGCGTGTCGATGCCGTGATCGAAGCGGGCAACTATCGCGCGCATTATCGCGCCGCCGAGGATCTCGATCTCGTGTTGCGCCTGATGCAGCGTCACGACGGCGCGAATCTGCCCGAGTTCGGCCTTTTCTACGAGCTGAACGAAAGCGGCATCAGCGCGACGAAGCGGCGCGCGCAGGTGATGTCGACGCTGCGCCTGCAATTGCGTTACCTGCGCGTGACGAATCCGCTCGACTGGGCGGGCGTCGCGAAAAGCGTCGCGCACCTGCTGCTGCCGTATCGCGCGTTGCGTGGCCTGAAGGCGCGGCTGCTCAAGCCCGCATCGCCGGCATGACGATACTTTTCCGTTTAGCCTCTCGCGAGATCGCGCGCGGGCGAACCCTGATTTCCGGATGACGAAAGAACAATCGAGTCTTCGCATCGCCCTCGTCTGCAACACGGCGTGGGCGATCTACACTTACCGGCGCGGCGTGCTGCGCATGCTGACCGCGCGCGGCGCGCAGGTGACCATCATCGCGCCGCGCGACCGCACGTTCGAGCCGCTTACCGAAATGGGCTGCCGCTGCGTCGAGTTGCCGGTGGCCTCGAAGGGCACGGACCCGCGCCAGGATCTGAAAACGCTCGTCGCGCTCTATCGCGAATACCGCGCGACGCGCCCGCATATCGTGTTTCACTACACGATCAAGCCGAACATCTACGGCTCGCTTGCCGCGATGCTCGCGCGCGTGCCGTCGATCGCGGTGACGACCGGCCTCGGCTATGTCTTCATCCAGAAGAGCCGCACGGCGCAGGTCGCGAAACTGCTGTACCGTTTTGCGTTCCGCTTTCCGCGCGAAGTGTGGTTTCTCAACAAGGACGATCATCACGCGTTCAAGCATGAGAACCTGCTCGCGCATCCGGATCGCGCGCGGCGTCTGCATGGCGAAGGCGTCGATCTCGACGAGTTCGCGCGCGTGGCGCTGCCCGCGCGCGAGGATTTCGTGTTCATCCTGATCGGGCGTCTTCTGTGGGACAAGGGCGTGGCGGAATATGTCGAAGCCGCGCGCCGTATCCGCGCGAAATTTCCGCACGCGCGTTTTCAGTTGCTCGGGCCGGTCGGCGTCGATAATCCAAGCGCGATCAGCCGCACGGACGTGCAGAAGTGGGAAGCCGAGAATATCGTCGAATATCTTGGCGAAGCAAACGACGTGCGTCCGCTCGTCGCCGCGGCGGATTGCGTCGTGCTGCCTTCGTATCGCGAAGGCGTGCCGCGCACGCTGATGGAAGCCTCGGCGATGGGCCGCCCGATCGTCGCCACCGACGTGCCCGGCTGCCGCGAAGTCGTCGAGCATGGCGTGAATGGCCTGCTATGCGAGGTGAAAAGCGCCGACAGCCTGGCGGAGGCTCTCGAACGCATGCTGACGCTGCCCGCCGCCGAACGCGAAGCAATGGCCGAGCGCGGCCGCGAAAAGGTCGCGCGCGAATTCGACGAAAAAAATGTCGTCGAACGCTACAAGGGCACAATACATGCCATCACCGGCATATCACTCTGATCTCAGCAATCTGGAGAACACATGATGAATGGCAACCAGTCGATGAAAGGCACGATTCTCGTCACGGGCGGGGCGGGCTTCATCGGATCGCATACATGCGTCGAACTGCTCGATGCGGGCTACGAGGTCGTCGTCGTCGACAATCTCGTCAACAGCCGCGCGGAATCGGTCAGGCGCGTCGAGCGCATCACGGGCAAGCGCGTCGCGATGTACGAGGCCGACGCCCGCGACGAAGCCGCGCTCAACCGCATCTTCGACGCGCACGCGATCACCGGCGCGATTCACTTCGCCGCGCTCAAAGCCGTGGGCGAATCGGTCGCGAAGCCGATCGACTACTACAGCAACAACATCGGCAGCCTGCTCGCCGTGCTCAAGGTCATGAAAGAGCGCAATGTGCGTAACTTCGTGTTCAGTTCGTCCGCGACCGTGTACGGCGTGCCGCAGAGCGTGCCGATCGACGAATCGTTCCCGCTCTCCGCGACCAACCCGTACGGACAGAGCAAGCTGATCGCCGAGCAGATCCTGCGCGATCTCGAAGTCTCCGATCCGTCATGGCGCATCGCGACGCTGCGTTATTTCAATCCCGTCGGCGCGCATGAAAGCGGCCTGATCGGCGAAGATCCTGCGGGCATTCCGAACAACCTGATGCCGTATGTCGCGCAGGTGGCCGTCGGCAAGCTGGAACGCCTGCGCGTGTTCGGCAGCGATTACGAAACGCACGACGGCACCGGCGTGCGGGATTACATTCACGTCGTGGATCTGGCGCGCGGGCATATCGCCGCCATCGATGCGCTGAAGTCGCTCGATCGCAGTTTCGTCGTGAATCTGGGCACGGGGCAAGGCTATAGCGTGCTGGATGTCGTGAAGGCGTTCGAGGGCGCATCGGGCAAGCGCGTGCCGTACGAGCTCGTGCCGCGCCGCCCGGGCGATGTGGCCGCCTGCTACGCCGACCCGGCCGCCGCCGCAGAACTCATCGGCTGGCGCGCGGAGCACGGCATCGAACGCATGTGCGCGGATCACTGGCGCTGGCAGTCGCAGAATCCGCAAGGCTTCGCGTAAAGGCATCACGGCGCCGCGGTTCGATGCGGCGCCGCTTTCTTCCATCGGTTCAATTTCATGCTTAGTTTCGCGCTTGCTTTTCTGGTCTCGCTCTTCGTGACCTTGTTGATCGTGCGCTTCGCACACCTGCAGGAAGGCGTGCTCGGCGACACCGATCTCGCCGGCGTGCAGAAGTTTCACGCGCGCCCGGTGCCGCGCATCGGCGGCGTGGGCATCATTTGCGGACTGACCGCATCGGCCGTGCAGTTGCGATGGGGCTATCCGTCCGTGTCGGGTGGCATTCTCGGCATCGTGGCGTGCGGCTTGCCGGCGTTTCTCTCAGGGCTCGTCGAAGATCTGACCAAGCGCGTCTCGCCGCTCGCGCGCCTCGTTTGCACGATGGCGGCCGCGGGCCTCGCCTATGCATTCCTGAACATCGCGGTCACGCGCATCAGCGTGCCGCCGCTCGATTTCCTGCTGTCCTACGCGGTCGTTTCGTGCGCGGTGACGGTGCTTGCCGTCGCGGCGCTCGCGAACGCGGTCAATATCATCGACGGCTTCAACGGCCTCGCGTCGATGGTCACGTTCATGATGTTCGCCTCGCTCGCCTACGTGGCGTTCCAGGTTCACGATCCGGTCGTGCTGTCCGGCTCGCTCATCATGATGGGCGCGGTCATGGGCTTCTTCATCTGGAACTTCCCCGCCGGGCTGATCTTTCTCGGCGATGGCGGCGCGTACTTCGCCGGCTTCATGCTGGCCGAACTCGCGATCATGCTCGTGATGCGCAACCGCGACGTGTCCGCGTGGTATCCGGTGCTGCTCTTCATGTATCCGATCTTCGAGACGTGCTTTTCGATCTATCGGAAGAAGTTTATTCGCGGCATCTCGCCGGGCATTCCGGACGGCGTGCATCTGCATATGCTCGTCTACAAGCGGCTGATGCGCTGGGCCGTGGGCGCGAAGAACGCGCACGAACTCACGCGGCGAAATTCGCTCACGTCGCCGTATCTCTGGCTGCTGTGTCTCATCGCGGTGATTCCCGCGACGTTGTTCTGGCGGCACACGCTGCATCTGTTCTGCTTCGTCGTGGTGTTCGCGGCGACGTATGTTTGGCTCTACATGAGCATCGTGCGCTTCAAGTCGCCGCGCTGGCTGGTGTTTCGCCGGCCGCATACGGTGAAGAAGTGATGGAGGCGCCGCCTTTTTCGGGCGGCGTTTTTTCTTGTGCGCTGCTTACTTCAAATGCTTCCTGAAAAACTCCGCAGTGCGCCCGTTAGCAAGCTGCGCGGCCGCCGCATCGTAATGCACACCCTGATTGCGCGCGAACGCGTGATGGCAACCGGGATACGTGAACGCCTCGACATTCGCGTGTCCCTGCACCGCGGCGAGCACGCGGTTGCGCGCCTCCTCGTTGATGAACTCGTCCGCTTCCGCGAGATGCAGCATGAGCGGCACACGGATCTTCGGCAACTCGCCCAGGTATTGGTCGGTGCCGCCGCCGTAGTAGGAAACCGATGCATCGACATCGGTGCGCGCGGCGGTCAGAAACGACAGCAAGCCGCCAAGGCAAAAGCCGACGGACCCGATCTTTCCCTGCACCTGCGATAGCCCGCGCGCAAAGCCGATCGTCGCCGCGATGTCCTCGACGCCCGTGTTCATGTCGAACCCGTTGTAGTACTTCATCGCCTGCTGCCACTCGGCTTCGGTCTTGTCGGTCAGGACGACGTTCGGCTCCTGACGCCAGAAGAGATCGGGGCACAGCGCGACATAGCCCTGGCGCGCATACTCCTCGCAGGTTTCGCGCATGTCGGCATTGATGCCGAAGATTTCCTGAAGCACGACCACGGCGGGCGCGGGCGTTTGCGCGGGATAGGCGACGTACGCATCGAAATTGCCGTCGGGCGTGGAGATGCTGAGCATGTCGGACATGAAAGTCTCCTTGTGGCGGGGGCCGGCGCATCGTGCGCCGGCGCTTTTTCATGCACCCTGCTTCACGACTCGATGAACGCCAGCAAATCCGCATTCACCTTGTCCGCCTCCACGGTGCACATCCCGTGCGCGCCGCCCGGATACACCTTCAACGTCGCATTCTTCACGATCTTCACCGCCTTCTGCGCCGCCGCGCCGATCGGCACGATCTGGTCGTCGTCGCCATGCAGGAAGAGCGTCGGCACATCGAATTTCTCAAGATCGGCCGTGTAGTCCACTTCCGAAAACTGCTTGATGCACTCGTATTGTCCCTTCATGCCGCCGCGCATGCCCTGCAGCCAGAACAGGTCGATCACGCCTTGCGAAATCTTCGCGCCGTCGCGGTTGTAGCCGTAGAACGGCATCGTCAGATCCTTGTAGAACTGCGAGCGGTCGGCGGCGACGCCCTTCCTGATGCCGTCGAACACGTCGATTTGCAGGCCTTCCGGATTCGCCTCGGTCTTCAGCATGAGCGGCGGCACCGCGCCGATCAGCACCGCCTTCGCGACGCGCTTCGTCCCATGCCGCCCGATGTAATGCGCCACTTCGCCGCCGCCCGTCGAATGGCCGACGAGCGTCGCGCCCGTCACGTCGAGCGTGTCGAGCAGCGCGGCGAGATCGTCGGCGTAGGTGTCCATCTCGTTGCCTTCCGACGGCTGATCCGAGCGGCCATGCCCGCGCCGGTCGTGCGCGATCACGCGATAGCCCTTGCCCAAAAGAAACAGCATTTGCGCGTCCCACGCATCGGCGTCGAGCGGCCAGCCGTGCGAGAACACCACCGGCTTGCCGCTGCCCCAGTCCTTGTAATAGATCGAGGTGCCGTCCTTCGTCTTGATCGTGCTCATCGTGAGAATTCCTGGCTATTTCAACAGTTGGGAGATGCGCCCTGTCCGGCGATCGCGCTCGAACGAGCGTGCGCCGGATGGGCAGCCGAAGTGTGAAACGCTTGTGTGAAACGTTCGTGTGACAGCGCGACGCGCACGCGTGGTCCGCGCATCGCGCAGCGGGAACCTATTGGTAAATACGCGAAAAATGGAACGCGCGCCAGCATTGATTCGCCGGACGGCAGGCAAAGCAGGTGTCGGCACGCCGTGCGGCATGCCCGTTTATTCGTCCTGGCGATGATCGCGAGTCCCCGGATGAATCGATTCGAATCGATCGATCGGGTCCCGGCATGCGTGACGCGCCGAACGAGCCCATGCCGTTCCCTTCTGCGAGGGACGCTCGTTGACGTGTGGCGCGCGCGGCTGCCGCCGCGCATCCTCGTGGGCTCGCCGTCCCGCCATCGCGGGGCGCCTCGTATCGGCGCGCGCACGCACATCGCACCTATCGGTTGGTCTGTCGCCGGACGATGCCACATCCGGCCATTCATCTTCTGTCGGCCCATGCGAGGCGATCCGCCAGAATCACGCCCTTTACGGACAGCGCGGCACGCGCGCGTCGCCCGCCGCACACGGAAATCGCCGCGCCTTCGCGCAGCGTTATTTGGCGCACACGTGCGCGACGAAACCCGCTGATATATTCGACCCACAAATAAAAGGGGTGCCCGAGGACGTCATGCGCAACAAGTTCGCCGTCGTCTGGATCTGGCTTTTTCTGCTTCCGCTCGCCTTCGACATCAAAGGCGTGGCAAGCGTCGACAGGGCCATTCCGATTCTGCTCACCGTGACGTCGATGGGCGCGGCCTGCGCCGTCCTGCTGATTGCGCCACGCTTCGCGCGCCGCTCGCGCCTGCGCACGGTCGTCACGTCGCTGCTGCTGATCACGCTCGCCGGCAGCGCCGCCACGCACGCGCTGCAAGGCAACGACGCGGGCAACTACGCGCGCGTCATCCTGCCATTCCTCCTGATGCTGCTCGGCTACTTCGTCGGCTGCCGTCCGTGGGATCTGCAACGTCTCGGGCAGATCGAGCGGGCGATGGCCGGCGCGATGGTCGCATCGCTCGTCGTGAGCGTCGGCTTTGGGGTTAGCGTGGGCGCGGGCGACGGCCTCGTCCCCATCACGTTCCTCTGCCTCCAGGCGCTACTGCTGCACGAGCTCGTGTTTGCGAAGCGCATGGCCAAGTTCAACGTGGCGCTGTTTCTCGCGACCATCGTGATCGAGTTGCTGTTCGTCACGCGCAGTCTGCTCGTCGGCACCTTGCTGCTCTTCGTCTATGCGACGTGGCTCGCCGCGCCGTCGCTCCGGCATTTCTTCGGCGCGACCCTGCGCGCGATCGCGATCGTGACGCTGCTCGGCGCGATGGCGGCCGCGTCGGCGTCGTTTTTCCCGACGGTTGCCGGGCATTGGTTGCCGGACGTCTCGCTGGTCCGTGACGACGCCGCGCTCGCGCGTCTCGCCGAAATGAGGGAACAGGTCGAACAGACGACATCGTCGGCGCTATCGACGATGGTCGGCATGGGCTACGGCCACGATTACGGCTCTCTCGGCGGAGCGATCAGAAACTGGACCGCCGGCCACGACTTCTGGGTTTATCAGTTCTTCGCGGGCGGGCTGCTGTTCGGGCTCGCGTTGCCGGTCGCCGTGCTGTGGGCGCTGTGGCGCGGCTCGATGGCGTATCGCGCGTGGCGGCTTCGCGCGCCCGATGCGCGCCATCTGCCCGAACTGGGGCGTGCGCTGCTGATGCTCGCGGCGCTGCCCGCGACGTCGCTCGGCGGCAATCCACTCGGCAACGGTTTTGCGGCGGCCGTGTTCGGTGTCGCGCTGGGCGTGAGTGTGGCGTCGTACGGGCGCATCGCGTACGCAATGCAGACGCGCGCAGCGGTCGAATCGGGCAAAGAGCCGCCGCGCGGCTATCCGTACTATGGCGTGCCGCCCGAGGAAACGCTGCCGGAGTTACTGCCCGCAGCCAGCGCGCTAGGGCAAGGCGGTCAGGAGCCGCCGGAATCCAGCTCGCTCACGCCTTACGCCTGATTCACTGCGCGGGCAAATGCGTCCGCAGATATTGCGCGAACCCGTTCTGCACGGAGATGATTTTGGTGGCGCAGTCGTCGAAGTCGGACCCGCGCGCGCGTTCGTCTTCGAACATGCCCTTGCATTGTGCGAAGAGCGAGATCGTCGCGCCGTTGCCGTTAGGGATGCGCGTCGCGGAAAACACCGGCTTGCCGGTGCCCGAAGGCACGTCGGTTTCGATCGCGGCGTCGTCGGCACGGGTCAGGCGTTCTTTCGAATTCTGCTCGACGTACGTCTTCGTGAGCTTCCACGCCGCATCGCACTGCGCGGCGTCGCGGCACGCGACGGTCGCATTGCGCTGTGCCGTGTCGAGCGACTGCTGCGAAAGCAGGAACGTGCGTTCCTTCTGCTGCTCCTTCTCGACGGACGAGCAGGCCGTAAGGACGATCGAAGCGACTGCGAGAGCGATGAGCTTTTTCACGGGCGTAAAGCGAAAGATCAGGTCGGACGGCGATTATAACGACGCCCGCCCGCACCGCGCGGGAAGCGTCCGCGCCAACGTGCCGTCGTCCGCGGCTTTCCACTATCGGAGGTGTCCATGAAACATGCGCTATGCAAGGCGCTTTTGCCGCTCGCGCTGGTCGCATCGGCGGCTGCGCACGCGAGCGATCTGGCCGACGCGGCGTCCGCCGAACTGGCTTTGTCCGGCAGCGGATCGAGCGGGCGGCTGCTCGCCCAGGAAAACGGTTACGCGGGAAATCCCGCAGGCAGCGCGCGGCTTCGTCCAAGCGCACGCACGGCCGACAGCCGTTCGATGACGACGCCCAAGAGCGCCGCCGCGATCCTCTATCCGCCGCCGCCGGGCTTCAAGACACCCAAGACGAACCCGGCCCGCGCGCGCGACATCTACAAGTCGCCGTATTGAACCCTTCGAATGCTTTTAACGCTTTAAAAGAAAACGCCGGCATCGCAATGCCGGCGCGCGGGGGGAAGTGCGGCGACTACTCCGCGATGCTTTCGTAGCTGTAGTAGCCCGCGTACGTGCTGCCGTTCAATACCTTCGATTGCGGCACATCGGTGAGCAGCACGCCCTTCATGTGCACGCCGCCGTTGTGCAGGCGCTTCATCGTCTCGCCGATCTCCTGCACCTGATTCTTGCCGTGCCGCACGACGAGCAGGCTCGTTCCCGCGTGCTTGCCGATCACGGTCGCGTCGGTGACGGCGAGAACCGGCGGCGTATCGATGACCACGAGATCGTAATGCCGCTTGAGCTCGGCGAGCACTTCGCCGAATCGATCGCTCGCGAGCAGCTCCGAAGGATGCGACGGCAGCGAGCCCTTGGTGATGAGATCGACGCCCGGCAGCACGTCGTGAAGAATCGTGCTCATCACGTCGGCGCCCATCAGCACGTCGGAAAGACCGGGCGAATGGCGCACACCGAAATGCGAGTGAATGTCGCCGCGGCGCATGTCGCCGTCGATCAGCAACACGCGCTTTCTCGTCGAGGCGACGAGCGTCGCGAGATTCGCCGACAGAAACGACTTGCCCGCTTCCGGGCGAGATCCCGTCAGCATCACGACGTTGTTGCGCGCGTCCGTGAGCTGCAGTTGCAGCGACGTGCGCAGGCTGCGAATGCCTTCGACCGCCGCATCCTCCGGCGCCTGCGCGGCGAGCACGTGCAGGCCTTCGCGGCGCATGCCCACCTGTCGTTGCAGGCGAAGCTGCTGGGTGCTGCGCGGCACGATCGCGAAGACGCGCGTGCCCAGTTGCCGCTCGATATCTTCCGGACGCTCGACGCCGCCATACAGCGCCTTGCGGATAAACGCGACGATGATGCCGATCACGAGCCCGATGCCCGCCGCAATCAGGATCACGAGCATGCGCTTCGGGCGCACGGGATCGTCGGGCACTTGCGCGAAATCGACGACGCGCACGTTGCTGCCCTGCCCGGCCTTCGCGATGCGCAACTGCTGCACGCTGGCGAGCAGGTTCGTGTACAGCTCCGTGTTGACGCGCACGTCGCGCATGTAGCGCAGCGCGGTCTGCTCGGTATCGGGCAGCGTCGAGACGTTCTTGCCGAGGCGCGTTTGCGCGTTGGTGAGCGCGGCGATCTGCGCATCGAGCGCCTGCACCGACGGATGATTCGCCGTGAAGCGCAGCGAGAGTTCGGCGCGCTGCTGTTGCAGGTCCGCGAGCTTCGTCTTGTTATCGACGATCTGCTGCAGCAACAGACGGCTTTCCTCGTTGAGATCGACGCTGCCCTGCTTGTTGCGGAATGTGTTGTAGCGCTGCTCGGCTTCGTCGAGCTGCTTCTTGGCGAGCGGCAATTGCTGGTCCAGGAACGACAGCGTGTGCTCCGCATCCGACGAGCGTTTCTCCGCGTCCTGCTGCACATAGCGGTGCGCAATGTTATTGACAATTTCCGTGATTTGTTTCGGATTGCTACCTTCCAGCGATACGCCGATGATCCCGGACTGCAATGCGGCCTCCGCAACGGTCAGGCGCTTCTGCAGACGATCGGTCGTCGTGACCGTCGAGAAACGTTGCAGTTCGAACTGCACGCCGGACTTGCCGTCGAGCTTGTCGACCCTGAGCGTGACCGGGCCTTGCGGCGTCATGCCGGAGGCTTCCTTGCCGACGTGTCCCGTGAGCACCGCGAGACCGTCCGGATCGTTGAGCGCGTAGGTGCCGTTCTGGCCCGCGACGAGCGTGAATTTTTTGTCGTAGAGCGCTTTCGGCGTGTCGAAGAGCGGCACGTCGATCTCCTCGCCACCCCACGCGAAACGCGACAGATAGCCCTGCGGCACCGGCTTGCCGAGCATCGAGAACGCTGTGCCGATCGCGCCGCCCAGAACGGGCATCGAACGCGGCGCGGCGCTCACGTCGAGATGAAACCGTCGCACGGCGTCCTCGATCACGAGACGCGAGCGCAACAGCTCGATCTGCGCGGCGGTGACGGACTTGGCTTCCGAAGTCTGCGGGATGGCCTGCTGCCCCGCGCTGGCAGGGACGTTCGCGGTGTTCTTGTCGCTCTCGTCCACCTGGATCACCGCGTCCGCCTTGTAGGTCGGCGTCGCGAGGAAGGCGTACGCGGTCCCGATCGCGGTCACGGCGAGCATGACGACGGTCACGAGCTTCCAGTTGCGCATGACCGCCGCCAGATAGTCGGACAGCCGCAACTCGTCGCCCGTCGATACGTCCACGTACCGTGAATCGAAGTTTGTCGCCATGATCTCGCTCGCTTGCTGTTTTCTTGTAAGTCGAACAATGATTCCCGGCGCGCCCCCGTGCGCGCCGGTCAGACGCTTGCTATTACTTCGTCAGCACGGCGGCCGTCAGACCCGCGTTGATCGCCGGCAGCAACAGGTTCAGGACGCGCGAGAAGCGCACCAGCCCGTTGTTGTCCACGTAGACGACGTCCTTCGGCTGCAGCTCGAAACCGTTCGCGAGCAGCATCGACACCGGCGAACGCGCGTCGAGGTGATACACCTCCGGCTGGTCCGTCTGGCCGTTGCGGATCACGTACACCTGCTTCGGATCGGACGTCTCGGCGTTGAAGCTGCCGCCTTGCGAGATCGCATCCGAGAGCGTCATCTTGCCGTTGCGCATCGGGATCACGGTGGCGGGACGCGTCACTTCGCCCATCACGTAGACGCCGTTTTCGTCGCGCGAATCGACCCGCAGCGCATCGCCCGGCTTGAGCATGATGTCCGACGGACTCTTGCCCTTCGAGGTCATGCCGGCCATGTTGATGTGATACGTGACGCCGTCGCGGATGAGCGTGACGCGGCTCTGGTCCGCCGTCGGCGCGAAGCCGCCCGCGCGGCCCACGGCTTCGGTCAGCGTCATCGGAATGTCGTTGATCTGCTGCGCGCCCGGCGTGCGCACGTCGCCGTCGATATACACCTGCGACGCACGGAACGATGCGACGCGCACCGTCACCTGCGGCTTCACGAACACTTTCGACAGCTCCGAATAGAGCTCGCGCTGCACCTGCGTCTCGGTCTTGCCGACGACATGCAGCGGCTTGTTCACGTACGGGAACTGGATGTTGCCGTCCGCATCGACGACGAAGCCGGGCGCGGCGTCCGACGTGCGCGCCTGAGCCAGCGGCTGGCCGAGCGCCGCGACGAGTTCGGGGTGATCCCACACCGTGATCTGCAGCACGTCGCCGATGCCGAGCTTGTACGGCGCCGGCTTGCCGTAGAGCGACGCGTTCGGATCGTTGGTGGCCGTGGCCTGCGTGGTGCGCATCTTCTTGATGAGCGTGAGATCGATCGGCGTGATCGGAATGTTCACGGTCGATGCCGGGTCGCCCTGGTCGTTCGACGTCTCGACGAGTTGCGGCGGCTGTTCGAAATGCATGCCCGGCGCGAGCCCGCAGCCCGTCATGACGACACAGATGGAAGCTGCCGCGGCCAGGCTCGTGAGGCGGAAGATACGCGACACGTTGGTGTTGGCGGCCAGTGAGGTGGTGCCCGGTTGTTGTTGGTTGTGCATGATGGTCGTCCCCTGCATCAGTAAGCGTTGGTGTGGCGTAGTCCCTTGAAGATCGTTGCGGCGATGATTCTCATATCGAGTCCGAACGACCAGTTACCCAAATAGTACAAATCGTGAGCGACGCGTCCTTCCATCTTTTCGATCCGATCCGTTTCCCCACGAAAACCGTTGACCTGGGCCCAGCCGGTGATGCCTGGCTTGATCCGGTAACGGTGGATGTACCCCGATACGACCTTCTGATACAGGTCGTCATGTTCGAGCGCGTGTGGACGCGGGCCCACGACCGACATGTCGCCTAGCAGAACGTTGAAGAACTGCGGCAGCTCATCGAGGCTGGTGCGGCGCAGGAACGCTCCGACACGGGTCACGCGCGGATCGTTGCGCGTGGCCTGCTGGAGCACTCCGGCCCGTTCCGTGTGCATGCGCATCGAACGGAACTTGTAGATGGTGAAGACGCGGCCGTCCGCGCCCTTGCGGCGTTGCTTGAAGAACACCGGCCCGCGCGAGGTCAGCTTGATGGCGAGCGCGATGCAGATCAGCAATGGCGAAACGGCGATGATCGCGCCGAGCGCGAAGGCCCGGTCGAAGAGTTCCTTCTGCAACTGCGCGGACGCCGACAGCGGCGACGCGACGAGATCGATCGCGGGCTGGCCGAGCAGATCCGTCACGCCGCTTTCGAACAGCGCGAGGCTGCGCACGTCGGGAATGAAGCGCACGTTGACGAGATCGTCGCGGAATTCGTTCACGAAGCGCAGGATCGTGCGCTCCTCGGAAAGCGGCAGCGCGAGCCACACTTCGTTCACGTTCTGCGAGCGCACGAAGCTGATGAACGCGTCGTAGTTGTCGTAGACCGGCACGCGCGCGGTGAGACGCCCCTTGCCGGGCACCGCGTTGAACGCCGCGCTCATGCGAAAGCCCGTGTCCTGCGAGCGTTCGATCTTGCGCACGATCGAATCGCAATGCCTGCCGCCGCCGACGATCGCGACCTGCTGCAGGTTCATGCCGGCGTTGCGCATATGCGCGAGGATCGCGTGCGTGATGAGGCGGCCGGCGATCATGAGGCCGCCCGACATCGCGGTCCAGTACGCGAACCAGAGGCGCGACACGTAGTCGAGCCGGTGCAGCGAGAACATCAGCGCAAGCGCGCAACCCTGCACGACGAGCCAGCCGAGCGAGACCTGGCAGGCAAGCTGGAGCTTGCTGCGGCCGCGCCACGACTGATAGACGCCGAAGCCAGGAAAGAGCGCGAGCGAGAACGCCGCCGCGAACGCGACGAACGCCACCGAATAGGTGTGAGCCTCGATGTACTCGAACCTGATTTGCGACGCTACCGCCGCGCCGCCGACGATCATCAAGACGTCGAACAGGCGCGCGAGCAACCCTTGTAAATCGCGCATGTCATCTCCCCGAAACGCAATCAGCCCCTTACTGCTCCGCTTTGTCTCCTCCGTCGCCCGTGCCCGTCTTTTTCGAATGAAAGCCGTTGCAACGCCCGCTGCTACACGCTGGATCAACTCCGGCCGTAGGTATCGTCGAAGCGCACGATGTCGTCTTCGCCGAGATAACTGCCGGATTGCACTTCGATGATCTCGAGCGGCACCTTGCCCGGGTTCTCCAGGCGATGCCGCACGCCGAGCGGAATGAACGTCGATTCGTTCTCGCTCAGAAGAAACTGCTCTTCGCCGCGCGTGACGAGCGCCGTGCCGCACACGACGACCCAGTGCTCCGCGCGATGGTGATGCATCTGCAGCGACAGCTTCGAGCCCGGCGACACCACGATGCGCTTCACCTGAAAGCGCTCGCCGTGCTCGATCGAATCGTAGAAACCCCACGGACGGCGCACCTTGCGATGCGTGTCCGCTTCCGGCGCATGCTGCTCGCGGATGCGCGCAACCAGGCCCTTGATGTCCTGCACGCGCGAGCGGTCCGCGACCAGCACGGCGTCGTCCGTCTCGACGACGATCACGTTGGTCGTGCCCACGCACGCGACGAGCCGCCCGCCTTCCGAACGCGCATAGCTCGACGTCGCGCCTTCGAACACCACGCGCCCGCTCGCGACGTTGCCTGATTCGTCCTTGTCCATCGCGTCCCACACGGCGTCCCACGAGCCGAGATCCGACCAGCCCGCGACGAGCGGCACGACCACGCCGTCGCACGGCTTGCTCGGCGTGCCGATGTGTTCCATCACCGCGTAGTCGATCGAATCGGACGGCGCGCGGCCGAATTGCGCGGCCTGCGGACGGAAGAACTTGCCGTCGTGCTCGCCGTCTTTCGCGGCGGCCGAACATGCGGCATGCATGTCGGCGTTGAGCTTTTCGAGCGCCGCGAGCCACACGCTCGCGCGCACGATGAAAATGCCGCTGTTCCACCAGTACGTGCCCGCCGCGACGTATTGCGCCGCAAGTTCGGCCGCCGGTTTTTCCACAAAACGATCGATGCGATGCGCGCCGTCTTCCAGCGCATCGCCCAGGCGGATGTAGCCGAAGCCCGTATCGGGGCGCGTCGGCGGAATGCCGAGCGTCGCGATCATGCCGCGCTCCGCATGCACCGCCGCGATCGCGATCGCGCGATGCAGCGCCGGAATATCGGCGATGGAATGATCGGCGGGCATCGCCACCATGATCGCGTCTTCGCCGCCCTTGATCGCTTCGAGCGCCGCAAGCGTGAGCGCGGGCGCGGTGTCGCGGCGCGCGGGCTCCACGATGATGCGCGCATCCACGCCGCTTTCACGCGTCTGCTCTTCGGTGGTGAAGCGATGCTCCTCGCCGCACACGATGATCGGCTCGCCGTCCACCGCGAAATCGCCCGAAAAGCCCTTCAGGCGCGAAACCGTGGCCTGAAGCAACGAGTCACGCCCGACGACGCCGATCAATTGCTTCGGGAACTGTTCACGCGACATCGGCCACAGGCGCGTGCCCGAGCCGCCGGCGAGGATGACGGGAACGAGGCGTCGGCAAGGTCCGGCCGCCCTGGCCGGACCCGCCTCCACACCTGCTGCTCCTTGCGCCACCCCACCTTCCGTGCGTGCTTCATTCGTCATAGAGGACTCCTGCCTGCGTATTCAGCGAACGGCAATGCCGCCCGAGAATGATTCAGTGCCGGACCGATCGGGTCCGGCCAAATGTCCGACGCTTTACGCCATAGTTGGCGCTTGCGCGGCCCGCATCACACTTTGCGCGGGCTCAGCCATTCGCCTCGCGCCTGCTCTGCGTCCGGTATTCCGTCGGCGAGATCAGAAGGCGCTTGCGAAAAATCTTGGCGAGCCTGTCGCCGTTGCCCATGCCGCTTCTGCGCGCGATCTTGTCGACCGGCAGTTCCGAATCCGTCAGAAGCGCACAGGTCACGGCAAGCCGCGCCTGCAACAAATAATCGGATGGCGTGATTCCCATCTCGATCTTGAAGCGGCGCAAAAAGTTGCGCTCGCTCATTGCGGCCACCTGCGCCGCATCGACGACCGAAATCGGCCGTTCGCAGTTGTCCTGCAGCCAGCGCGCCGCCGCGCGGATCTTGTCGCCCGCGGACGCCGCGCCGCTGTCGCCGAGAATCGACACGAGCTTCGCGGCGGAACCTGGCATCAGGCGCTCGGCGACGCTGCGCGACACGTCGATGCCCAGATCGCGCTTCACGATGAGCAGCGCGCCCTTCATCGATTCATAGCGGTCGCCCGCATCGCCCTGCTGCTCCTCGCGCACGAGGTGAATCATTGCGTTGCCGTAGCGCTGCGCGTCCTGCGCGTGGCCGATGCCCGCGGCATCGAGCACCTTGCGCCCTTCGGAGATCGCACGCACGACCGTGGTCTTCGACTGCACGCGGCGCAGCCATTCGACGATGCGATCGTCCTTGGCTGCGTCGTCCGCGCCGCGGCCGCCCGCGACGAAGAGCGCGTCGAAGCCGCCGTAGTGACGCGCATCGAGGCCGTCCGTCCACACACGCACCGACGAGGAGCACGCAACATTGCCGCCCTCGACGGACAGAAACCGCACGTCGTACATACACTCCGCCCGAGCCTTCGCCGACGACAACTCGTTCGCCATATGGAAGACCTCCGCGACGATTCCCGCGCCGAGCAGGGAAAAGCCGTCGAAGAGCAAGATCGCGATGTTGCGCACCTCGGTCTGCGAGGCTCGCGTCGCGGCGGGCGTCCAGCCCACAGCGGCGGGTTCTACATTGGCGTAGGGCATGGTCATCCTCTGCTGCTTGTTTCCTGGAAGGCGCGGAAAGCGTTGCTCGGCCATTGCGGCGCATCAATGGACTATCCCGAACTTCGCCGGGTTGCCGTGACCGATTGGAACGAAGTGTTGGCGGAATCGATCCGCTGGCTTGAATAATAAGCAGACAATCTTTTTTGCGCTCTATGTTTTCGCTCTTAAACCACAATTTCTGTTCCGCTGTGAGGGTGAGCGCACATTTGGATAAGCATCGCGCAATTCGGTTCACTCCATTTTTCAGTGGATGAAAAACAAATGCGGTTTTGTCATACAAACTTCCGCGCCCCGTGCTAGCGGATTTTGCTTCGAAAGCCGCCGAATCGGCCAAACACACCGCCGCAGAGCCCCGATCCACGGCCCTCGGCGGTTTCCGGCGCTTAATCCTCGTTTGTCTGACAAAGCGAATTGATACATTTATGAAACATGCGCCGCGCCTGAATCGATCGTTCGGACCGGATGAATCGGCAAATTTTGGCGGCGTCGTTACATTTTAAAACCTTATGTAATCATCCCCGCAGACGCCGATGTAAAACCGGAATTAGATTGCCCGTTAATTAATCCGGATTTTCCGATTAATCCGCGCAGCCCGAGAAGATTAACTCGGATTATCTCGCGCGGGTTTTATTCAACGGCATAATGCGGTCGTTTCATATGATGTTCCATGCTGCGCTGCGGCATCGGTGCGTCGGCGCGGAAGCCGCATGTACGCGGGACTCGGGCGACCTTCACCGCGAAGTTCGTTCGGGCGTTTTGCGGCGGCGCACGCGTTGCCAATTCCGGCACGAACGAATGCGCATTTCGCATTCTTCGGTGGAATATGGTTTTTAGCGGCGACGAGAAATTGCTTCCATTGCCTGGGGGTTGTGCGCAATGTCGGCCGTTCACAAATCGGTCAGCTTTACCGCCTTTGCAACACGGTGAGCGGTACAACGGGACGCAGCGCGCGATGTTTCAATCGTGAGAAGCATGCCGGGGCGTGCGGGTGCGCACGGTCGGTCGGGCGGCGGCGCAGGCATCATCGTGTGCGCTTGGCGCGCAGGCGGACCGATGAGGCGGGCCGAAACCAGACACGGAGAGACGATGCTCAGCCAGGCCGATTTTCTGACAGTGGTGCGGCTCACGCCGCTCGTGGCGATCGACCTGATCGTCACCGACGGCAACCGGCGCATTCTGCTGGGCCATCGGCGCAACCGGCCGGCGCAGGGCACGTGGTTCGTGCCGGGCGGGCGCATCAAGAAGAACGAGACGCTCGATGTCGCGTTCAAGCGCATCGTCAGCGACGAGCTCGGCGTGGCGAGCGCGGCGCGTTCGGCATCGCGCTTTTTCGGCGTCTACGAACATCACTACGACGACAACTTCGCGGGCGCGGACGGCATCGGCACGCATTACATCGTGCTCGCCTACGCGATGACGCTCTCCGGCACCGTGCCGATCGGCCGCTTCGATCAGCACAGCGGCTATCTCTGGCTGCCGCCCGACGAACTGCTCGCGCGCGGCGACGTCCACGAGAACACCAAGGCCTACTTCCGCTGACCGGACCAAAGACAAACGGCGCGCATCGCTGCGCGCCGCCCGCCCTTCCGCCAAGAAACCCGCTCACCCGATCCCGGAAGAATCCCCCGTTTTCATCGGATGACATCAATGATGTGAGCGTATCCCGCGAGTATCGAGATCATCTGCCAACAGTTCGTCAATTTCGGACTCGGCGCTCGGCGACTGTTGGCCGCCGCGTATAGTGCGCCCATGTAACTCACTTTCCCGCTACTTGCGTTCCTTCATGGATGGGACCGGAACGAGCGCCGCACGCGGGCTCCCGGTCCGCACAGGGGAGAAGTCGATGGTGTACGCCAATGGTACGGGCAGGCTCCAGGTCGTGCGGGCAGCCGCCGACCCGCCGCCCGCCGAGATGGCCAGCGCGGCGAAGCGGATCGGCATTCTGATCTTCGAGGACTTTTCGCTCGTCGAGGTCAGTTCCATCTCCGAGGTCTTCTCGCTCGCGAATCAGGTTCGCCTGCCCGCGGAGGCCGGGCAGCCCGCTCATGCGCCCAACTATTCGCTGATGTTTCTGTCGAGCGAGGGCGGCAGCGTCGCGAGCAGTTGCTCGATGCGCATCTGGACCGAAAGCCTCGAAACGCGCTGGATGAACGAGTGCGACGCGCTCTTCATCGCGGGCGGCGCGGGCGCGCGGCAGGCACGGCACGACGCGGCGTTGAAGAAGCGCCTCGGCCGCGTCGCGCCGAAAATTCCGTTCATCAAGGCAATCGGCGAAGGCGCGCTGATGCTCGCCGCGGCGAATCTGAGCGTGCAGAACCGCTCGCTCGATTTCATCGGCGACGCCGACGATCGCGCGCCCTCGCCTGCGCTGATGTCCACGTTGTCGAACCCGCTTTTCATCGCCGAGCAGACGCTCACGCTCGACGACCCGAAAGGGCCGATCGCGGCGGCGCTGTCGATCGTCAAGCGCGATCATGGCGCGGCGGTCGCGCGCGAAGTGTCGGAGCGCTCGATTCCCGGCGCGTGGCAAAAGCTCGCCACCGTGCTCGACGATACCGAAGGCGGCGGCGTGCGCCAGAAGATCGAAGCCGCCGCGCGCTGGATTCGCGAGAACTACGTGCGGCCGATCTCGATCACCGATGCCGCACGCGTCGCCGCGATGAGCGAGCGCAATTTCCTGCGCCGCTTCAAGGCGCAGATCGGGCTCACGCCATCGGAATATTTACTTCGCGCGCGGCTCGATGCGAGCTGCATGCTGCTCGCCGCGACCGACTTGCCCGTCGACAAGATCGCGCGGCGCTGCGGCGCCGGCAGCGGCGACGGCCTCGCGAAAATCTTCCGCAAGCGGCTTTCCATTTCTCCGACCGAATACCGGATGGCAGGCCGCCGGAAACAGGGCGACACTTCTTAAGCGGGTTCGCGGCCGATGACGCTCGCGCCCGCGAGACCTTCAAAAATTCGCATGGAATCAAAGGTACTCTGGACGCTTTCGAATCTCGGCGACGCGGCGCTTTTGCTGCCGCTCGCGCTCGTCTGCGCGCTCTGGCTGCGCTCGGTCGATACGCGCCTCGCGCTGCGCTGGGCGCTCCTGCTCGCGGCCGGCATGGGGCTCGTGGGTCTCTCGAAGATTCTCTACGCCGGCTGCGGGCTCGAATTCTCCGCCATCGACATGCGCATGATCAGCGGGCATACGATGCTCGCCGCGTCCATCTACACGGTCGCGGGCGGCCTGCTCTTCGGCGCGCTGGGCGGCGGCTGGTATCGCCTCGGCGCGGCGGGCGGACTCGCGCTCGCGGCGGCCATCGGGGCGAGCCGCATCATGCAGGACGCGCACACGCCCGCCGAAGTCGTCGCGGGATGGATGCTCGGCGCGGCCATCGCGGCGATGTTCCTCGCGCGCGTCTTCGACCGTCCGCGCAAGATGCCGAGCGCGCTCGTCGCGGGTCTCGGGTTTCTCGCCGTCTCATCGATCGCCTACGGCCATCACGCGCCGTTTCAGCGGATGATCGAACACTACTCGTGGTGGTTCTGCCAGGGCATCGGGCTCTGAAACGGCCGTTGTGCGGGGATTGGGCGCGAGCCGGCTGATCGCTTGTATCATCGTCGGCTAAAAACAATCTTTGTTTCCGGACCCCGAGCATGGATCGCTTCCTTGCAATGAAAGTGTTTGCGCGCGTCGTCGAGGCGGGCAGTTTTTCCAAAGCCGCCGACGCCCTGCGCCTGCCGCCCGCGAGCGTCTCGCGCACGCTCCAGGCGCTGGAGGCGCATCTCGGCGCGCGCCTCATCAACCGCACGACGCGCAGCATCAGCATTACCGAAGACGGCGAAGCGTATTACGACCGCTGCGTGCGCGTGCTCGGCGAAGTGGACGACATGGAGGCGTCGCTGTCGCACTCGAAGCTGAGTCCGAAGGGCAACGTGAAAGTCAGCCTGCCGCAGGTGATGGCGAAAAACACCATCATTCCCGCGCTGCCGGAGTTCTTCGCGGCGTATCCGGATATCGGCGTCGAGTTGCTGCTGACCGACCGGCAAGTGGATCTCGTCGAGGAAGCCGTCGATTGCGTCGTGCGCGTGGGCGCGGTCGGCGACGTCGGGCTGGTCGCGAAACGCATCGGCGCGTACACGCAGATCACCTGCGCGGCGCCGAAGTACATCGAGACGCATGGCGAGCCGGTATCGCTCGACGATCTCGATCATCATCTCGCCGTCGGCTACGTGCTGAACAACTCGGGGCGCGTGCGCAACTGGGAATTCGTCGCCGATGGCGAAACGCGCACCATCGCGATGAAGCACAAGATCGCCGTGAACGACGGCGATTCGTATATCGCGGCGGGCGTGTCGGGGCTGGGGCTGATCCAGAGTTCGAGCTATACGCTCGATCCGCTCATCAAGAGCGGCGCGCTCACGGAAGTGCTCAGGGAATATCCGTCGCATCCGCGCGTGGTGTCGGTGCTGTATGCGGCCAACCGGCATCAGCCGCGCCGCGTGCGCGTGTTCATCGACTGGGTCGCGGAGCTGTACAGCCGGTTGCCTGTGTTTCAGGTCAGGCCGAACTGAACATCGCGCGCAAAAGGCATCGCGCGCCAGTCGTAATCGCGATAGGCGCGTTCCAGCGCGTCGAGATCCGCCGGCCGCGCGCTGGCGTGCATGCCTTGCAGATGCGGCACATCCATTTCCACCGCGACGCAGTTCGCGTAGTCGCGGGCGCGCATCGATGCGGCAATCGTCGAGAAAAAGGCGGTTGTCGGCACGTCGAAGCCCGCCGCGACGTGCAGCGCCGCCGTGTCCGCCGTCACGACATAGCGCGCGTGCCTGATCCACGCGAGGAAGTCGTCGGTATTGGCGCAAAGCGGGGCGATGTCGCGATAACGCGGATGATCGACCGCGCCGAAACCCGCCACCGGCAGACCGGTTTCATCCGCGAGCCGCGCGACGATGCGCGCACGCGCCGACGCGGGAATGCTGCGCACCGGCGTGCTCGCGTCGGGACAGAAAAGCGCGCAGGGTTCGCTGGAAATCGATGGCAGCGGCACATCGGCGAGCCAGCGGTTGCGCTTGTCTTCGGCGGCGATGCTGCCGGGCGCGACGCCCATCGCCCAAAGGAAGAAATCGATCATCGGCATGGAGGCGAAGCGCGGCCAGAACAGTTGATTGCCGATATCGATGCGCAGTTCATCGGCCGGAAGACTGGCTAGCGGCACGGGCAGATCGACGAGATCGCACAGACCGCGCGCGAGCTCGTAGAGCCGCTGCACGTAACGCGGCGCGCGCGCCGGACGATACACCGTGAAGGCGAGATGCGGATGCCGCCGCCGGATCGCCGCGAGCGCCGACAGCCCGATGATCGAATCGCCAAGCGTGACGCCGAACGCATTGACGAGATGAACGCGGCTCGCGTGCGCGTAGTCCGCTTCGAACGGTTCGATGCCCATGTTGCGGATACCTTCGGGCAACGCCGAGAAGCCCGATGCATCGGCATGCGAAACTTCGAGATCGTACGGCGCCACGATTTCCCCGCTCGACGACAGCAGCGAACCCGCGTGGGTCAGCGCATGAACTTCGTCGAGCGTCGCCATGCGTGACCCCTTTCGCGTCAGCCCGCCGCGCCGTGCTGGCGCGCCGTCTGCGCGGCTTGCGCGCTCGCCACGCTCTGCAGCACGGGCAATGCCGCCGTCTGATACTCCGGCACCCAGCGGCGCAGGTCGCGGCGCACTTCGTCGTCCGACAACACGCGATGCTGCATGAGCCACGGCAGCAGTTCGTCGATGAAATGATCCGGCACGCCGCGCGCCTGCGCGATGCGCAGCTTCGGATGCGGCGTGCGCGTGGTGGTTTCGTCGTCCGCCAGCAGTTCTTCGTACAGCTTTTCGCCCGGCCGCAAACCGGTGAATACGATGCGAATCTGCTCTTCCGAGAAGCCGTAGAGACGGATCAGGTCGCGCGCGAGATCGACGATCTTCACGGGCTGACCCATGTCGAGAATGAAGATTTCGCCGCCGCGCCCCATGCTCGACGCCTGCAGCACCAGTTGCGCGGCCTCGGGAATCGTCATGAAAAAGCGTGTGATTTCCGGATGCGTGACCGTCACCGGCCCGCCCTTCGCGATCTGCTGCTGGAACTTCGGAATCACGCTGCCCGCGCTGCCGAGCACGTTGCCAAAGCGCACGGTTTCGAACTGCGTGCGCGGCGCGGACTGTTGCAGCGCCTGACAAGCCATCTCGGCGAGACGCTTGGAGGCGCCCATCACGTTGGTCGGGTTGACGGCCTTGTCGGTGGAGATCAGCACGAAATGGCGCACGTCGTGGCGGATCGCCGCGCGCGCGACGCGCAGCGTGCCGAGCACGTTGTTGCGCACCGCCTGCCACGCGTTCTGCTCTTCCATCAGCGGCACGTGCTTGTAGGCCGCCGCATGGAAAACGATGTGCGGCGTGAAGCGCGCCATGGTCTGATCGAGCAGCAGCGAATCCTTGGCATCGCCGACGACCGGGATCACCGAGCACTCCGGAAACTTCTCGTGCAGCTCTTCGATGAGCCGGTACATCGCGTATTCGGAGAGATCGTAGGCGATTAGTTGCGCCGGCGAGAAGCGCAGAATCTGGCGGCAGAGTTCCGAGCCGATCGAGCCGCCGCCGCCCGTCACCATCACCACGCGCCCGTGCAGCAGTTGCTCGACGTGCGGCATGTCGATCTTCACCGGCTCGCGGCCGAGCAAATCTTCGAGATCGATCTGGCGCACGCGCGACAGAAAGTTCGTGCCTTCGGTGAGCGGCGAGAGCGCGGGCAGCACCATCACCTTGACGCCGGCGCGCACGCACAGCGTGGCCACGCGCCGCTGCTCGGCCACCGAGGCCGACGGAATCGCGATGATCACGTAATCCGTCTTCAGTTGCTCGGCAAAGCGCGGCAAATCGCCGAACGAGCCGAGTACCTTGTGCCCGAGCACTTCGCGGCCCTGCTTCGCGGGATCGTCGTCGAGCAGGCCGACGAGACGCCATTCGCTCGAACGCGCCAGCTCGCGCGCGAGCATCGCGCCCGCCGTGCCCGCGCCGAGCACGATCACGGGCTTGCCCTGGCCGACGAGCCCGCCGTACAGATAGAACTCCTTGCCCGCCCGATAAAGCGCGCGCGCGCCGCCCATCGCGAGGAACAGCAAAAGCGGCGAGACGATCAGCACCGAGCGCGGGATGATCGGCATGGGCTGCGACATCACCGCGCCCACCATGACCACGAGCGCGCCCACCACGATGGACTTGGAGATGCGCATCAGGTCCGGCAGGCTCGCGAACACCCACATGCCGCGATAAAGGCCGAAGACGCGGAACACGATGCCGTAGACCGGCAGCACCCAGAAGAGCGCCATGAGCGCGCCGTGGCGGAAATCCTGCGGCACGGCCCCGTTGAAGCGGATCACATAGGCGGCGAGCCATGACCCGGCGACCGCCACCAGATCGAAGAAGAATGCCCCCGCCGACAGCCACGATGCTTTTATTCGATTCATCAGCTTGGACCCTCAAGATTGTCCGGAATGGCGCGTCTCATGACGCCGCCAACGCGAGTCGACCCACGCGCCCGCTGCCACAACCACGACTGCCCAGCTCGCCACTGCCGCCCACTGCCCCGCGAAGGGAAACCACAGTGCCCAGTTTGCCAGCACGATGCCTGCCAGCATGAGCAGATACCACGTGAGCGCGGTGCGCGCATGCCCCATTCCGAGGCGCACCATGCGCTGATAGTAATGCTCCCGGTGCGCTTGCCAAAATTTTTCGCCGCGCGCGAGACGCCGCAGCAACGTCACCGACGCATCCGCGATGAACGGCGAGAACACCAGCGCCGGGAACCAGACCGGCCACGCGCCCCGCTGCCAGCCCCAATAGCCGAACGCGCCGGCGAGAAAGCCGAGCGGGATCGAACCGGCGTCGCCGAGGAAAATGCGCGCCGGATGGAAGTTGAGCGTCAGAAACCCGAGCGCCGCGCCCGCGACGGCCGTGCTCGCAAGACCGAGACCGGCATCCGGCGCGGGTCCGGCCAGCGCCGCGAGCGCGTAGCCGCCGAAGCCGAAGAGCGCCATGCCGCCGGCGAGCCCGTCCGAGCCGTCCATGAAGTTGTAGAGATTGACGAGCCACAGCATCAGGAAGCCGACGAGCGCGAGCGCCCACCACGGCACGTTTGCCGGATGCGCAGCGATCACGAGCACGACCGCGACGATATGCGCCGCGAAGCGCACGCGCGCGGGCAAGCCGCGCCGGTCGTCGATCTGCGAGACCGCGGCGAGGAAGACGGCGCATGCGGCGACGAGCCACATCGACGGCGCGGCGACGATGAGCGCGATGACCGCGACCGGCACCACGCCCCAGCCGCCGACGCGCGGCGTCGGACGTTCGTGCAGCGAGCGCTCGTTGGGGATGTCCGTGGCGAGGCGCCACGCGAGGCCGGTGCGGATGAGCGTCTGAAGAATCAGCGCGCACGCGGCGAACGCCAATACCGCAACCGCCGACGCGGCCAGCAGCGGCGAAGCTTCAAAATACGAAAGCAGCATGCAGTGTTATCGAGTTGTCGAAACGAGGCCCTGTTCGTTCTGGCTACTCGTTTTCCGAAGAGAGCCAAAGGATACGCGAACGTTTGTCGAGTTTTGCTTTAACTGTCTGACGAACAAAGAAATTCACGTTGACGCGTATTTTAGCTTTCATGGCTTACGGTTACGAAACCACGCGGCCGTCGCGGCGAGTCCTTCGTCGAGCGATTGCGGCGCCTGCCAGCCGAGCGTCTCGCGGATGCGGTGCGAATCGACGCGCAAACTACCCGTCAGACGATCGATCTGCGCCGTTTTGCCCGCGACGCGCGCGAGGCCGCGCAATACGCTCGCCGGCACCGGCACGAGGCGCGCCGGCTTGCCGAGATGCTCGCCGAGCTTGCGCGCAAGCTCCGCCACGCTCGGATCGTAGCCGTCGGTCACATGGAACACGCGGCCCGCGGCGGCTGGATTGAGCGCGCATTCGATGGTCGCGCTCGCGAGATTGTCGACGGACACGAGACTGCGCCGCGCGTCGATCGCGCCGAGCGGCAGCGGCATGCCGCGCGCGATCGCGTTCATCATCGCGAGGAAATTGGCGCGCACGCCCGGGCCGTACACGAGCGGCGGCCTCACGATGGCGATTTCCAGCCCCGTACGGCTGCCGAATTCGAGCAGTTTCACCTCGGCTTCGGCCTTCGAGACGCCGTAGGCATCCGGCGGATCGCGCGCGTCGTCTTCGGTGAAGGGACGGCCCGGATCGCGCTCGCCGAGCACCTTGATGCTGCTCATCAGAACGAAGCGCGTGACGCCGGCGCGGCGGGCGGCGTCGGCGGCGGCGAGCGTGCCATCGACGTTGATCGTCCGATACGCTTGCAGTAGCGCCTGCGATGCCGAGGTCTTCTGCGCGGCGGCGTCGCCCATCATGTGGACACGCGCGGCCAGGTGGATGACCGCGCCGCAGCCTTCGAACGCGTCCGGCGTGAGCGCGCCGAGATCGCCGATGCGGCGTGCGTCGACGCCGGACTCGCACTGCGCGCCGCCCCGCACGAGGCCCGTCGCCGCGATGCCGCGCCCGAGCAACGCACGGCTCACCGCCCGGCCAACGAAACCGTTCGCGCCGGTGATGGCGATGCGCCCGCTGGCTTCGCTCATAGCCACTTCCAGCCGAAGCGGTTGAAAAAGCGGCACGCCGAGGTCACGAAGAGCTTGATGTGCGTCGAGCCTTTTTTCGACGCGCCGCCGCCGTGATGCAGGATGCGCACCGACGGCACATACGCGATGCGCGCCACGCGGCGTGTGCGCAGGCTCAGGTCGTAGTCCTCGAAATAGAGGAAATAGCGCGGATCGAAGCCGCCGAGCGACTTCAGCACGTCGGTGCGAAAGAGCATGAAGCAGCCGCTCACGATCGGCGGATCCCACACGACATTCGTCTCGCCGATCACATCGCGCATCTCGTAGCGCGCGAGCCGGCGCGCGAACGGCCTGCGAAGCGCAGACGGCAGAAAACCGCGCACGAAGAGATCGAGGACGGCGGGATAACGGCGGCAGAGGAACTGCTGACGGCCGTCGTCGCCGCCGATCCACGGCGCGAGCAGGCCCGTTTCCGGCGAATCGCGCAGAAAGGCGAGCGCGCGGCGCAGGCCGTCGGCATTGAGTTCGACGTCCGGATTCAGGATCAGATGAAAGCGGCTTTGCGCGCGCTCGATCGCGAGATTGTGGCCGCGCCCGTAGCCCACATTGCCGTGCCCTTTGAGCACGACGGTGTCGAATTCGGCGTCGGACGGGGTCGGCAGGTCGGCCAGTTCGCCCGCATTGCCGTTGTCGATCAGATACAGGCACGGGCGCCCCGCGACGTCGTGCAACTGCGCGAGCGCGGCTTCGAGCGTCTCGACGGTACGCGCGAGCAGCGCGGCGTCGGGCCGGTAGACCACGATCGATATGCTAAGAGCGATGATGGAATCGTTGGAATCGGACGGATTTTCCGATTGGCTTTGCGGATCAGTCGCGTTCATCGGACAGAAAGGGCGTCCGCGCCACGAAAGGAAAACGGACCGCATCGACGAGTGAGAAACGTCGAGATTGTCCCCAATGTCGCAGTTTTCGGCAACCGCAGGGCGCGCGTCATGTTTCCGTCAACCGATGCGCAATATTACCGTGCGAAATTCTGCCGGAATGTGGATTTTTCTGCCGCGTTCGAATCGACCGTATCTTCGATCGCGTGTTCGCCATCGACGAGCATGTCAATTTCTCGGCGCGTCGCAAGCTCGACCGGCTCGTGGCCGCGTACGGCGAAAAAGGCTTCGACTACGTCGGCAACTCGCACGACGACATCGCCGTCTGGACCGCCGCCGATCGCGCCTACGTGGTCAACCCCCATGCGGGCGTCATGCGCGCGGCGAAAAAGCACGACAACATCGAACTGGTCTTCAAGAATCGCCAGCCGACTTACCGCGTTTGGGCGAAGTCGCTGCGCCTGCATCAGTGGCTGAAGAGTGCCAATTATCGCGTTCAAAAACGTTATGTGCTCCACACATTACCTAAAGCGACAAGACACGAGCGCCGAAATATTGTGACTCAGTCGTGCCGAAGATGCGTTTGGAGCCTCCCCCGCGGATTGTCGCGGTGCTGCCGACCCCATCATCATATACACCGTGGCCCAGATGGCACAATGATGCGTCCTTTCGGACTTGCAGCGAATAAATCTATTTTTCTTTTCGCTTATGAAGTTCGCGCCGCCGGCGCCAGTGCCGAACAGCACTGATCGGAAGAAGCGCTCGGGACTGTAGGCGCGTGTTGTGACGTCGCGTGCTCGTGCCTTAGTGACGGTGGCAATTCCGGCAATAAGTGCGAAGACGGAAACTCGTATGTATCCGAACTGCGAAGTTGACCCATTGTCTAGACTTCCCGGCATCGTTGCATCCGAACGCTTTAGCCTGAAATTCTCGAAACACGAATGATTCACGCGACTAAGATTGCGCGCTCATATTAGAATGCTTGAAACATCGCAAACCAATTTTCTTCTCCTACAACGACACTTGATTCCGATGTGAGAAGCCATGGCAGCGCACTATCCACACACGTGCACTTCTGGCTCATCTTAAGTCGAGACATCTGGCTTATCCCAAGCTCTACAGCCACGCACTGCATTGTTTGACACACCTTCTGTTTAGCGTCGCTCCCTCTAATATCGCTCCAGGCTTACCGCATGTCGACTTTACAACTTAATAAATATCCGAATTCGAGGTGAGCTCGCGGCACCGCGATCGAATACGTCTGGTACATCGGTGCAGGCCGATACGGGAAAATCGTCGTTGAGTGGATATGCAACTATTCACGTCTAACGCCAGAGCATAACTTGGAGCCACATCGAAACAGCACCTAACGATTGAGCCGTCGGAAGATGCGATTCATTTTATCGAAGACCAGGGAAAATTGAGTGTTGCCAGACAGCCGGCTCACTTGCGTTGCAAACACTCTTCGATACAACGAAGGATTGAGAACGTCTCCGAGCGGTCACACTACCCGATCTTCATGCCAAATTTTCTATCTCCGGCGACCGCTCATCGAATCAATGCACTCGACGGCGCCCGTGCAGTCCCATGCGGACTGCCCGTTCAATTCTGCGTATCCTTTCAGCGTAGAATTAACTTTGGTGCAATGAAATAACGCTCTGGCACGTTCATCCCCTATTGGTTCCGCGGCGCCGAAATGATGCAGCGTCGGAAGGCAGACGCCAGCGGCGACTCCAGTCACTAGTGCAGTCTTGATAGTATGGCAATTCGCACGCTGTTTCTTCCGTCCCAACGCAAGGCGCTGTCTGATTGGTCCCATATGTGGCAGAACGTATTAGACGCGCGCGATTCAATATCTATATCGCAACGGCGCATCGTCCGCACACCGAAATGGCCAATTCGTCCGCCAAGACGCATCCCGGCCGGCTCTCCCAATCGGCATGTTGGCTAGATCTTGGATTAGGCCACGCGCTTGCTCGGACAGCGCTGGTCGTCGCTCGCGAGGCCGACCAAATGATGGGCATAAACTGAAGCTGCTCTCCTTCGCGCCTTCGAACAAATCAGCATCTCATTGGCACTTTAAATCGGCAAGCGCCCAGCGTTGGCCATTCACGAATCAATTTCGCTTTGTGCCGGTTCTCCGCTTCTCCGCCCCTTCTGACAACCGTGACCAACGACTTACCCGCTCTGGAAACTGCAAAAGCCTGTCCGACGCTCACAGTCTTATCAATAAAATTTTGAAAGGTGGCTTTAGCTCCGTGGATGTTGAATGTGCGCATTCAATTCTGACCGACCTCAGTCCAGTTGATTTAGAATAACCGCAACACTGCATAATTAAAGATCAAACTCGAAACGAGTGACGTTCTTCTCGATCGCAATGCTAGCGTACGCGCGACAATCAATTCGGGAGCTAGCCGCATTCAATTTTGCGCCGCGGTTATTATCGCCGTTGCCGTTCTGAAAATATGCTGCGAAGCCTAGACAAGCACTCGCGCATCTGTACCGGCAATGTGGTCCGCGCCGAGAAAACTAGCGTGGTTCCGAGCAAGAGCCGTCCTGCCAGGTATGGCCTAGGGCCGACCGTCGCCCCGACGTCGTTGGATTCCCTTCGGGAACAACCTAGCGACACCGGCTTAGACCAAAAAAAGGCGAGCGATCGCATACGGGCTGTTTGATTCTCGCTGTGGGCGCAATCACCTCATCGGACTCCCGAGGCGATTCCAATAGCGCAACCGGACCGTGCCTCATGTCGCGGTTTGCGATCTCAAACCGCTTTGAGGATTGTGCGTTGCTTTGGACAAACCAGGCCAGGCTCTTGAACGCTTGACAACGGACCAACGACGGGTGCGAGTAGAACCGGCGAGGTCACCGGAGTTAATGACTCGACACGATTGACTTTCGACGACCACCTTTCGCTTTTAACGTCCTACTCCGGGCGCAAGCGAACATTGGACAATCTCGTTGAGTCAGCAACGAGAGACGAAACTCAAAAGCTACCCCTTTTTCGAAAGCTTTCGCTCGCTCGCATGCATATATACCCCGTTATAGTGCACCTGACCGTCGGCTCTGGACTGCCTATGAAGAGTCGGCTCGACGGCATGAAACCAAATTGCACAGAAGCCCCTGCATCGCAAATGATCACCGATGAACTGTCAAAGACTCGAAATCACAAGAGTAGTAACTGCTCCTGCCTCGTGACCACAGGCGCTATCCCCTTTCTTGGAGTGCGACTTCAGCCTTCAGCGTCATGAACCGCAGATCAATCCCACGGCAATTCCCTGCTTCTCAACTCGAGCGTTTTCTTCGCTGCGGCGGGCAAGGCAACTTTGATGCAAAAGAAGAAACTCAACGATGAAATGACCACATGACGACTTCATTGCAAATAAAGATAACCATCAACGAGTTTGTCACGCCAGACTTGTTCCGCGCCGTGTCTGCCGTTCCGAATCCAAGGCAACGAGCGTCATTACTTAAGCGCCTCGCCCAGGACGCGCTGCGCAATAGCGTTCCAACCAGCCATCCAGCGCCCGCTGCGACGTCCGTTACGGCAGGCACCAGTGTAATGCCGCAGGCCATTCGATCAGGAACTGAGCCAAGTTCTTCTTCCATTAAGCCCGGGTGCCTCTTCTCCGAGACAGGCGTTTTGGACGAAGACCGGAGGCAGTTCGGATGCACATCCGACGTTTCGTCGGCTGCGGGCGCCCCACAAACGCTGCAGCCCATCGAAGGAACCCGACACAATCTCGTGACGGCCCCCCCTCACAGCGTGAAACCGACGCGTCTTTCGCATCAATCGCCCCTGAGTGCGAGGCGAGCGCGACGAATTCGACAAAAGGACCAACGATGCCTGCGCAACCTGTCGAATTCGATGAGACGCCCTATGCGGACACTATTACCCGATCGAGCCGCGGGCGTGGGCTTTTAACGCGCGCGTTGGTAACGGCGGCGCTTGCTATGGAGAGAAGCGGATACCGGCTCCGTCGCACCATCATCGGCCGGGAAAGAGCAGCGAAGAAGATAATCGGTAAGTGATGGAGCAGCCTTGCACCCCCGCTGCTCTCTGCGTGGGACCGATCCCGCTCCTGCTTGATTCCGTTCTTCTGCTTAAGGACGAGTTGGGGTAGAGACCATGCTTCCCGTCACTCACAGATCGGATACGAGCGCTTGATACCCTTGTCCCCTTTTATCGAGTCTTCAAAACGCCTGCCACACGTGCCAATGCGTTGGCTCTGACACTCACGACGGTCACTTCTCTTTAGCGCGCGGTGTAGGCGCAAGGCTGCAGTCCGCGTCATCTGTCGCCGCGCTTGGAAGCGAGCCGCGCCACGTGTCATATGGGTCCAGGTAAGCGGGATTTCTGGCGACTTGCAGGCGCCTTCAGGCTCCTCGGCGTCTCCGCTTCGCAGGAAGCAAAATCACGGGAGGCTGCCCCTTGACTCGGTTCGCAGGCACGTATGAAGCGTCGCTACAGCAAGCGATTGCATAGACAGCTTTGGCCCTTTGCCCTTACCGACCGAGATTCGCCATCGCTGATGACACCGATCAGGTCGACAAGGCGCTTACACTTTGGCGACGCAGCGCGCTGTTACGCCTTTGCTGTTCGTCCACATATCTTCGCAATCTGGGAGTTTGCATACAACCAGATTGACATGCGACGCTCAAAGATCTTCCGAAACGCCGTGTCGCCGCTCCGATGCAGACGAGTATGAGTAGGCCCTGTGGCGTGTCGCCAATGTCCGAACACCAACACCTTGTCGCCTTCGTCAAGCGTTCGTAGCCATTCGGGTCGGCTCGTCCACACCTCAACTTGGGTTAGTTCCCCCACGTTCGTACCACGGACGCAAGGCGTGGCTGCGGGACGCTTGAGCTTTAGAACATACAACGACCGGTCCTTGCGTGAGATGGTCTGGATCGCCAACACATGGCCCACGAGAGCAACAGGAAAGGAGACCGATGTTTGACCCGTCCAGCGATAGGCTGCAAGGAAACGCTCCTCCTCATAGTAGAAGTCGTTCCAACACACGGACGCCCCATTGAAAACCAACTTAAGGCGATCCCTCAATTCGTTGTCATCTCCACATAGCGCGCGAAGTGAAATAACTCTCTTCGCAGTGTTAAGGTATGCAGATAGAAAACTTCGTGGATCATGTGAGAAAAGCGGGCCGGTTTGATGCGTTGCACCGATTGCTTGCCGGAGTGACGCGTGCGCCCGGGGAGCGGTCAAATCGCGCACATCATTGAACGCGAGGAGACGGAAGCAATAGCGTTCTTGTTCTAGCGCGTGCAAGAGACCGAGCGACCGACGTGCAATCACTTCAACCTTATCGCAGACGTCGAAGACGCACGTTTTCTCGTGTGTGCATTTCGGAAGCAGACGGAAGTATCCTTTCACCCAGTGAACCTTACCTCTGTTTTCGCGCGCATGTGGCGGCACGTAGGAAACGGGAGCGCCGCAACGCTTACATTTCAACGCCTTCGTTTCAGCGAGAGAGGCGATTTCGTCCGCGACGATTTCTCGCCCCTCCATCGTTACTGCGGATCCCTTCTTTACGACCATAATTTTTCTCCTACGCGCTGCGGCGGCGGCGCCGTTTTCGATGAGTGGTTATTTGATGTTTTTTTCCGACCGTTCATTGGCAATGCAAATTAAATAACCGTCTATTCGACTACGAGACGCGGGCTAGACACTGGTGTTTGCAGTGACAGCGCGAACGGTTACAGTCGTGTAGGCTGCGACTTGCGCTGAAATGTGCAAGATGAGATCCGCTCTTTTGTTCCCTAGCGAATGTGATTGGCAGGGCGATTGGGGCTAGCCGCGCCGTACGGCGCGGCTAGCCTTCAACGAAAAATTGCAGGCGCGCTGACAGCACGCCTGGTGATCAATGGGCCTAGCGCGATGCTCCGCGAACCCAACGAGCGCAATGACGAACTACAAGGCTAGCGACCCGGCGTATGAACGTCCGAAAAGCAAATGTGCCCGACCACAAATAGCGTCAGCGATGTGAAGCAAAGCAAAGCCGTTTCAATGATTACTCGCAAGTCCCAGGTCTTCGTCGCGTAGACCAAATAGCCTGCACCGATCAGCGCCCAGGCGCTCAGCAAATGGGCGAACCGTCCATTAAGCCGGCGCTGAGACTCAGTCGGCGCTTCAAAGAGTCGCAGTCTGGACAACCACCGCTCGCCAAGGCTAAATTTCGCGCCTAAAACATATTCACCGTCCTGTTTGCGTTCAACTCGATAGGTGACTCCGTCTACCTTGACCCTCATACTGTTCTGTCGCTCCGACTTCTCTAGGATGCCGAGCAACGCACTCAGACGCGGCGAGAGCGTGAGACGGGATGACGTCTGCACCACGACATGATCGGTCAGATCCAAACCGCCTGCATAACGGACTTCCAGTACAGCGACTTTCATAAAACCTCCTTAGGTGGAAAGGTGCATGCCTTCGGCGGTATGCCAAAAGCGGACTACAACGGTTAAAAAAACGAAGGCGCCGGTATGCGCGCCGCTATCAGCTAATCCCATCGCCCCTTAAGCTCAGACACGACGGAAATAAAGTAGAGGTGCAGCGGCGTGCGAGTCGTCGCTGTAGATAAATGTCCGGTCTGACTGATCGGCATCAGGAAAGCGACCGACAATGGTGGCAACACGTCGGACGCGCTCGCGAGGGCAAGCGTGTCTTTAGTTCCGCCGGGATCGAGAGATGAAGATCTGGTGACGGACGAGCAGAAGCCGCTCGCCTGATATGTCGATGCGTTAAAACGCGGTGGGTGAATTCAATATAGACCGACAGCCATTCTCAGTGAGGCTAAAAGCTTCGCAAAAAACGGCGTCTTTCCGGTTTTGCTCGCACCCGCGCCGGCCTCTATCCGGAACGGGGATATGACCCGCCCTTGTGGCGGCGGGTTGCCCGAGCTGGAACGACGCTGCGCTCCCCTACCATTAGCCTCGTTTCGCTATATCGCTTTCGCTGTATTTCGTTCCGATTCTTCGTCGCGTCACCGTCTTTTTCTCAAACGATGGGTCAGCACCGCCCGAGGATCGATAGCGCGGCTGACCTCGCCGGAATGACCGCATGTCCGATCTATATGGGTGTCAAGTCGCGCTGCGTCCAGATAACGCGCATGTGTTGCGCGGAAATTGATCAATCTTGTGCGCAAAAAGTAATGTAGATCGGACAACGCTAGAACGCCGTCGGGTGCCGTGGGATGAAGGCGACAGTCCGCCTCCGCGAATATGGCGATGCTCTCGACCGGACAATCGTGCTGAGAGAGCACTGACCGTAGATGGCGCACCGCCGGCTTTGCGCGCCGTAGAGGCGACGTGTTCACCGTGACGCCGCCCAAATCATCAATCACGAGCAGTTCATCTTCGTTGGTCCCGGGCCTGACCTCGCCCCTCCAATCGTAGTAGTTGACGACAAAAACGCCGAAAGACGTAACAGCAAGACATTGGACCAATGTGGTCGCGTTTGCGGTACCCGGCGCATGTTCGAGGGTTAGCTCTTCGCGAAAGCGCACTTGGCTCTCACATACGCGGTCGAATATGGGCGCGATTCGGCGGCGCAACCGGCGACAGACGCGCCGACGGCGTATGCGAAAGAACGAATCGGGCTCTTGCCGATGAGTGAGGTCATCGGCGCCGCTTCGCATTCGATCGTTCAACGAATGGGATGCGGATTCTCGATTCTGAACTGGATCTCTCATTTCGTTTCTCGCTGTTGGTTTATTGCGGTCATCAATCAGTCTTGGCAGAGCGCTGCAGGTTGATGGACGACGCTTTGCTAACAGATCCTCGTTCGGTGTCGCCCCCACCGAGCAAAGAACATTGAGCGATAGGCATCGTGACGTCGAAGATTGCTTGCGATCCTGGTTATCGAGCCAGAGGTCGCGCGCAACCGATAGTGGCGCGTGAGTCCCATTGCTTCGTGATAATTTCGGTTTTGCGCGTTTCAATCAGTGAACGTTCACGCACATTCCCGGCGACATGATGCTTCCGCATTCAGAAGGTTTCGAAGGGCGCATAGACGCCTCATCTGTGCGGGGACAAGGCAGATTTCTTTCTCTAAACGCTCGAGCCGCCTAAGCCAGTAGGACCGATCAAGGTAAAGCGGCAGAGGCTGTGCATTCGCGCTTAGGATGTGGCGTATGACGCTTTCGAGATGCGTCAATTCGGCGTCCGCGCACCGTGAGGGCCGCTTCAGGTCGGACGCTCCGGACCCTGCGATGGGTTGCCGCCTTATCGCACGCATGATTTGGCTCCGCGAGCGCGAGTGCGTTGCGCGCGCATCGGGTCACGCGTGCGTGCTCGGGACCACATAAGGCGCGAGATACGCTGCTTAGGAACGACGCTTTGCGCTCGTTGTGCGGGTAACGCATGACATAGACGCTTCTTTGTTGGCATAGCGGTGGAGAACTGGTTTGACAAAACCAGCATGCCTGCGACGAATAGAAGTCAAGGCGCGGCCTCCATAACGTTCCGCATGCGCTTCGCATAACTAATTGTTTTGACCGAAACGAGCGGATGAATGCAATGCTCGCATGCTATTGGGGTCTTGTTTTCCGGTTCAGAGTACCCGTGGCTCGACGGTAGGCTTGTAGTCTCCAGCCGATGTCGAACAGCGCGTCTCAGGCGCATGGTACCGGAATGGCGCAATCAGCCACTCCCCTATCACCAATTCCGCTGCGTGGGCCCACGCAGCGGAAGAGAATAAGCCCTCATTTCCGTGTCCGCGCGACGTCCTCGCTGACGGCACATCGGTAAAGTGACATTCCGCCTTTCAGGCGTCCTCGCACGTCAAGATTTTTGTGAGTAAACGCGCGACCATAGAGAGGACGAAACTGCGCCGATGCGCCTGCACCAATGCGTTAATGCTGGCGGCGAACAGCGAGTCATGAGCGATGGGTTGCCGATCGCTGAGCAATGATTGGCGCGACGCTGGGGGCCATCGGCGTTGCGACGCTCGGCTGACATCCAAGATTGACGGTTGTCGATCGAACCATTTCCCGCGAGACGACTTGCGGCGACATCATCTGCGGCAACGCTATCCGGATAGCGGCACTTTCGAGAAATGACGCACAGAAGCTTGGCGCTGATTGGCCCAACGCTAAGGCACATTGTCGCTGCGGCGCTCGGCACATCCAAGATTGACGGTTGTTGATCCAAGCATGCGAGACCCGTCGTCCAGCCCATCGTTAAATGTGATCTTCAGGAGGGACGGGGCGCAAATGTGCTGGGCACGCGGGCGAGCAGGGCTTTATTGAAGATGCCACCGAATTCGCGCATAAACTCAACAAGTTCGGCATTAGTAATCCGCTTTTTCAGAACTTTGCTGATCGACTTCTCGATCTCAGCACGGTACTTCCAGAGAAGCTCCGAATCTTTACATTCGATCACCAGCCGATTTCGGCCTCTTCCTTTCCTAATGCGTACACGAGTGAAAGCCGACGGCCGGATATTTTCCGCGTTGAGCTCAGAGAGAATGTTCGCTGCCGTCCGGCCGCTCGCGTCGAACATTGACTCCACGCGACGTGCCCGTACAAGCATCTCATCGAGCCCCAGTTCGTCCTTGAGCGTGAGAAGTCGTTTCCCAACCGCGAACGTTAGGTCCTTCTCATAGAACAGATGACGAACTGCGTCGGGAAGCTCCCGAATCGAAACGGCAACGCTAACGTTCCGTCGTGATACGCCGAGCGCCTTCGCACAGGCACTGAAACTTGCCCACTCTCCATTCGTCACCCCGAGGTGATAGCGGTCGGAGATGTTTTTAGGCAGATCGAGCACGCGGGCCACGATCTTTACGGGGTCTTGCCCCGACCAGCGCAGCATTTTCTTGGAATTCAGTGCTTGGCCTTTAACAATCTTCAATACTGTTTTATTCGAATGCTTTGCATTGGTCGCCCCGCTCTGCCGGATACGGGCGAGCACCGTTTTGATCCCATCATGAATGATTGTATGGCGAATGACTCGAACGGTGTGACTGCTGATTCCAATGCGGTCATCAAATAGGTCGAGCACCTCATTGGGCAACTCTTGAAGCTGCAATGCCAACGACAAATCTCCCTGGCTCACGCGCAACGTGCTCAACGCGCCGAGTTGCGTATTCCACTTCCCTTCGTTGAGTCCTTCTTGAAAATTCTGCGCAAGCCGTAAGCAACTGCGACGGCTTATCAAGCGATAAGGTCTTTTTGATGTTTTCATCTGGTCTCCTTTGTTCAGCGTCTGGATGATCGCATACTTGCTGCTAAACTGAGAGAGTTGTGAAGATGACGCCACAAACTTTTTTTAATCTGAGCGAAAGCCGTATAAAAAACACCCTCTTTTAACTTTTTTCTTTTCAAAATATTTACTAAGATCATCGAACAAGTGAGTCGAGTGCATCGCAGTAAGATGATGGAAGCGGCGACGGATACCGCGTCCGCTACCAGACGCTGCGAAATTCGAGAGCAGCTTGTGCGTCAATGAAAGTTGCCGTAGAATCCGACATTGATCCAGGCACTGCGACTTCGACGACTGGACTTTCAAACGCAGGTCAGCAATTCGCTGCTTTCGCTGACAAAACCCCTCCGCTGTTTTCGCTGTAACCCCCTTCTCGATTTCACCGTTAGTCAGCCCGGCAGAAGTTCGTCCGGATAGCATTGCTTTTTTCAGTGATGACGCGCAGCTAACCCGTTGATTTTCATGTGAAATCTGCGAAATATTGCGAAATCGTCTGCGTGTAGCCAATGGCTCATTTTTCGCTTACGCCAAGTCTTTCAAACGCAAGTCAGCAGTTTGCTGCTTTCGCTGCCAAAACCCCGCCGCTGTCTTCGCTGTAACCCCCTTCTCGATTTCACCGTTAGTCAGCCCGGCAGAAGTTCGTCCGGAGAGCATTGCTTTCTTCAGTGATGACACGCGGCTAACGCGTTGATTTTCATGTGAAAAAATAGAAATATTGCGAAATCGACTGCGTGTAGCCAACGGCTCGTTTTCCGCTTACGCCAAGTCTTTCAAACGCAAGTCAGCAGTTTGCTGCTTTCGCTGCCAAAACCCCTCCGCTGTTTTCGCTGTAACCCCCTTCTCGATTTCACCGTTAGTCAGTCCGGCAGAAGTTCGTCCGGAGAGCATTGCTTTTTTCTCTGGCGACACGGATCTAACCCACTGATTCTCATGTGAAAACTGCGAAATATTGCGAAATCGACTTCGTGCAGCCAACGGCTCGTTTTTCGCTTACGCCGAGTAGTCGGCGCAAGCGTCGGAACGAAGGCGATGAAAAAATGCGCGTCTGTGCCAACGTGCCAGAGCGACGCTCGCCCTATTTATCAGGACCGGTGCGCGTCACGCTCGGCTTGTTCGACGGCGTGATCCCAACTCTGGCATCCTTTCCGTAGACGTGCATTGATCTCGTTGACGTCAAAGAAGGACCAGTTGACGGCACTGTAGCGATCGTAACTTTGCCGCAAGAACTGACTCAGTTCGTGCAGTTTGAAGATCGCGGTGGGAACCCCAAGTTCGATTGCGCAAGCCTCATGCGTGGCGATGGCGATCGCCTGCACTGGGCATTGCAAATCCGACAGAAGGGCGGAAAGAAAGTGAACGGCGGGTGCCGTACGCCAAAGAGGACATGGAAAGGTATGTGCTGCGCCCGACTCGCTCAGGACGATCATTTCGTTGGCCTTCTGCGAAGAGGAAATGATGCCAACGACAGGGACGTGCGTGATTACAAAGACGCCGAAGCGAGTGACGGCTACACAGTCCACGTCGACGCCCTGCCCCGAAAATCCTTTGCTCGTGAGCACGAGCATGTCTTCATGGAGAGCGTAACGGTTGACCAGCAACGGGGCCAGAATGGCTCGCAACTTCCGCGAAAACTCGGCGTAATCACGCCGGCGCTTCTTGAGCGCCGGCTCCTTCTCATAATCTTTGGGATAACCGAGGTAAGCTTGGGTCGGAAAGAACGGGGTGGTCTGCTCTTTAGCGCGTGCGGGAGTTTGTTTTGCCATCGATTGAAGCTCCGTTGTATCTGGCGAATCGTTCAGCCAGCTCTTGTCGTTGGGGTGCAACAAGAACAATCGTAGAGTCGATTGCGAGCATCGAGAGCATGGAATGACGCCGAATTCGATAGCTCTTTCGCCGCAGCCAGCGAATGCTGCCGCGCGCGGCGCTCGATGAGCGCAAGCCGCTGCCCCAAAATTCTTAATGTGCTAATGCGGCCGGCGTCGTTTGGCGCGACCGCTTCGATATTGCTAGCGAATCCGACTAGCCATGCGCCAACGGCGTCAATGTGCAGCACGCGCGTGTCGAAAGCAGATTCGATCGAACTTGCGCATGGCATTGTGATGCTGACTCTGGTTCCCTCGAGCGGCTGCTTATAACTGCGGTGCCGCGCGAGGAGAACGCATCCTGTACCGGCGGGCAGATCGGCACGGACAACCATGTCGGCAGATCGCCCATTTGAAGCGCTGCCGTCGGATGGCTTTAACCGCTCGAGGAGAAGCTACAGGTTGGAAAGCGATGCGTTTTCGTATCTCTTTTCGCCGATCCACAAATATCATGATAATTCCTAGCGAGCGGCGGTGAACCGACGCACTCAATCATGTCTCTGAAAAGTGCACACGCTGTCTTAACGGCAAACGGCGTACAACGCACTTTCAAGAGCGAAGCTCGAGCCGCGGTCCGCCGCCTCGGCTCAGGAACCGAGGGACTAGAAAGATGATTCAAGTTAGACGCGAGGGCCATGTGTTTGACGCTCAGTACGAGGTACCAGCTCAGCGAGGAAGCAAGTTGCAGCACATGGGGTGGAGGTTGTCCCGATAGCAACCAGGCCGTGCAGCGTCCCTTAGCGAAAGGGTTATGAAAGACGCATGAGGAAAAGCTAGCAGAAAAACGCCGTCATTCTGCGATATGAGCGCTATCCGGATAGCGTTGGTCGCCGAGATGAGCAGGCCGAGGGTGTCCACGATTAGCAAGCTCAACATCGAAAACCGTTGTGTCCATCCGGTAGATAGACGTCAAGGCGACGCGCGAGGCGCAGCATGGAGTCGCTGCTGTTCAGCCACATGCAATATTCGTTGTTCGGTGTAGCCGATCGCGACAAGCGATCTCCGCGCGACGGGTCTCCCATGTGAGAGCGAGCGCGACAATACTGCAGACAGGCTGGAACGAAACCAACAAGGAAACGGCACCGTCATTCGGTTACGGGATCGTTCTGCGCGCTGTGCTGACTCACGCAGCGCACAGCAGATCCAGAGAAAGAAGTGTGCCTTGGCGGGCTTTGGGAGAGCGGTGCAGTCCATCGTGACCGCTTGGACTTCTGCGGACCGAATGAGCGTCTCGCCCGCGTGAGCGCTCGCATGAGGAAGGGATCGCCTACCGACGATGACCGTGCATACGGCCGGGCGCCGACCAATCTCGGTCGACGCCCTTCCCCGTAATCATGCGGCCGAGATCATTGTCGCTAGATTCATGTTAGCTCGACCGATCGTCAAGCAGCGACAACTGCCCAGGCACCGGATTATCACAGGACCCGTTAGCAGGCTCCGTAGACGGGTCGTCATGAAACGCTCGGATTGGTCGCGGATTCACGGCCGCGGGATCCCCCGGTGAAGCGACTCGCAAAGGTCCGCACTTGGCAAGGATGCGGTAAAGGGCTTGCCTCGATATCTTTAGGTTCTTCGCCGCTTCTGATTTGACGCCGTTTGCGGCAGCGAGGGCGGCGATCACCTGTTCGGGCGTGATCACGGGTCGCGATAGGCGCTCGGCCGTGGCGAACGTCGAGATATACGCCGTCGCCTTCCCTGCAAGACTATGCCCTGCGGCTTCGACTAGCTGTTGCATGGCCTTTTGATGAAGTTCCGGGTCGGGCCGGTAGTCAGCCTTCTTGATGGGCGCCGGTACGCCGGTGATTTGCTCGTACATCCTTTGAAGGTACGCGTGGCGCAGGCCATGCACCGTTACGCCCAATCCGGCGCGGCTGACCCCCTCCTTTTGCAGAACATGGTAGAAATGGCGATACCATTTCTTAAGCGACCAAGGCTCGGGAATCATCGACCCGGTGCGTGGGTTGGCGAGCCTCGCTGCACGGATAAGCACCTCGTACTGCCATTCGGCATCGATGGGCACAAGTCGGGGCCTGCCGCCCTTGGTGCCGTCAATTACATGGAGGTGGCCTGAAACGCGCAGACACTGCAGAGGACGCAGGAGCATGCTTTCCTGCGCGCGCAGCCCAAAGGTCGCCTGCAATTCGACCTGGATTGCAACCCAGCGGTCGCGTTCGCAAAGCCGCGAGATCACGTCGTTGACGTCGACGTTGGCCGCTTCCCACGATTTATCTTCCTGAGCCACATAGTAGCGACGATATCCGTCGGGCCGCTTGATGTAGTCATCGACGGTTCCCACGAGTTGATGCTTTTTCATCCACGCTGCAAGCGTGCGCCAGTAGGTGAGCTTGTTCTCGACCGTCCCCGGCGCTTGTTCCTTGTCGGTGACCCAGAGTTTAACCAGATAGGCGATGTGTTTTTCCGAGAGGTTCCACGGCGATTGGAGCGCGAAGCCGCCCTTTCTGAGTTCGCGAAAGCCGGCAATGAGATGGCGCACGCGGTAAGTCTGTGTCTTGATTGAGATCGCGTTGGAGGTCACGCGGGTCTTGCTATGGGCTTTCGATAGGTGGTGTTGAAATAGTTCGGTGAGTTCTTTCGTGAGCCGCTGTGGCAGCCCGGCGTTGTCCAACAGCGTCGAGAAGTTGAGTTGGATTTTCACGGCTGTGATCTGAAAGGCGACGTTCTCACCTATCAAAAGAACGTCCCGGGGTGGTTGGAATACTGCACGCTTTGCTTTCCGGGATCTTAGAGATCAGATTTTCGATTCACCCGGCGCAGGGAAGCACTGCGGCCCGATGATCCCGCTACGGACGAATCCGCAGCACGGCTACTTGACCGCAGGCACAAGCCCGTCGAGCCAAGCAATTCTTGTTGCGCATTTTGTTTTCGGCTGCGCGGGCCGACAGAAAGAGATGAAGAAATCCGCACCGAGGGTGCAAGTGATTTCCCGTCTCAAGAGCTTGTTCATCACGGTCGCCTCGAATTGGGACCGCGTGAATCAGGCTTGGCTAATTGCCGGAGACGAAAGGAAAGTTGACGTTCGCACTGTCCGTGCGAGGTTGTTCTCAGTCGATGAGGTTCTGCGTTTTGCTGGAAAGGCTAGCGTTCATGCGGTTCTGGTTGAACTCAGTTTCCGACATGACACGGCCAGCTCAATGGGCAGCGTCGCTGCCTTTCAGTGAGATTGCGCTCATCGAGCGCGAGGCTTGATGCAAATGGAGTGCGCTGCACTCGGGTCGATGCGTCGTTGACGCGATAGGTGATTAGGATATTAGGCCCTTCGGAGCGCGAGGTTTGACGGAAAGCTCGCGATTTCAATGCGCCTTTCGCCATTCTGCCTTTCAATGCCCATACACCGCGGCTCAGTGGCGCAATACGAGTCGAAATGTTGGGCTCTTCATCTTAACGATCGGCGCTCTCATGCTCACCGTGCTCAACGAGTGGGTCGAATTGCGCCGATGCCGATTTGTGCGTTTCTAGCGGTGCTCAAGGCTTGCGGGGAAATTCCTGTCAACGCCGGCTAACACCTAACCGGGCAGATGGCCTTGACGATCCTGCTTGCGTTAGTCGAAGCGACTAGACGTACTGCACCGGGGCAGACTCGTACTGCCGCACGATGTCATCGTGCGTAAGCAGCACGATTCCTTCCGAAATCGCCTGAGCGATCAGCATCCGATCAAACGGATCTCTGTGAATCGGCGGAAGCTGCAGTATCTCGAGGGCGTGATGAGCCTCGATCGAGAGCTCGTTATATCCGGCGTCAAGAAGATTCGTTCGAAAAACGCGGGCGTCAAGTTGGAAATCGGGACGTCGGAGCGAGCTCTTGATGACGATCTCCCAGAGACTCTGAACACTGAAATAAAGCGTGTTGTTCGGATCTTCGATCAAACTGCGCGCTTGCTCACACAGCGCCGGATCATCGCTCGCCGCCCAGATGAGCAGCCGCGTATCGAGAAGAAGCTTCACTTCGACTTGCCCTCGAACATATCAGCAATCGCGTCCGCACCCATCGTATCGAAGTCAGCAGGCACCTTCAGCTGTCCCTTCATGAATCCAATACGTCTGCGCGGCTTCTCCGCTTCTGTGTCTATCCTAACAACCTTGACCAACGGCTTGCCCGCTTTCGCGATAACGAACGGCTGTCCGCCATTCACCGTCTCATCGATGAGCTTTGAGAGGTTAGTTTTCGCTTCGTGCATGTTGAACGTGCGCATTCTCATCTCCATGAACTTAGTTTTATGGACTTAGTTTATAACGTAATTCAAGAAATTGCATATTTCGAGTCAACCGTGCCCAAGTAGAATTTTGCAAAAAATTAGGGCACGGTTTGTGCTCCAGCCTCACCGATAGTAAAGTAGCGCCCGCATAACGCGTAAATGCATGCCGTTTGCACATTTTTCGAGGTGAATGACGCCTCACTCATAAAGTTGATTCTTTGGCCGATTGAATGCGCAGCAGACCCATCGTCGTCGACCTCGACGGCACCCTCATCCGTTCAGACGTACTGGTTGAAAGCGGGTTTGCGTTCCTGAGAGCATTCCCGCTTCGATTCTACTCACCGCTCCTGTGGCTCGCGCGCGGGGGCAAGGCTACGCTGAAGACGCGCCTTGCGGAGCACGCGAATATCGATGTCAGCGTTCTTCCTTACGACACCGAACTCATCGCATGGCTGAGCGAGGCGCGCGAATCGGGACGCTCACTCGTGCTTGCCACTGCGAGTCACGAACGCTTCGCCAAGGGCATCGCCGATCACCTAGGGATCTTCGACAACGTTTTCGCGACCAACGAGACGATCAATCTTTCGGCCGAAAAGAAACGCGACGCCCTGGTCGCCGAATACGGCGAAAAGGGCTTCGACTATGTCGGCAACTCCCATGACGACGTTCCAGTCTGGCAGGCCGCAGATCGCGCGTACGTGGTCAATCCGCTCCCCGGCGTGGCGCGCGCGGCGCACGGCAACGGGAATGTGGAGCGCGTGTTCGAGAGCCGCCCGTCGACGTTCAGAGTGTGGGCGAAGTCGCTGCGGCTGCACCAGTGGCTCAAGAATTTGCTGATCTTCCTGCCGCTGCTCGCCGGACATTTCGCGGACGACTCGCATCGCGTGCTCGCCGCGATCATCGCTTTTATTACTTTCGGTATGTGTGCGTCGAGCGTCTATCTGCTCAACGACCTGCTCGATCTCGAGGACGATCGCCATCATCCGGTGAAGCGCAAGCGTCCGCTCGCCGCGGGCGCGATGCCGTTGCTCGTCGGCCTCACCTTATTTCCCGTGCTGCTTGTCGCGGCGTTCGGGATCGCATTCGCGTTCCTGCCCTGGCGCTTCGGCGCCGTGCTCGGGGGTTACTATGTGCTCACGCTTGCCTATTCCACGGTGCTCAAGCGCCGCGTGATGGTCGACGTGGTCGTGCTCGCTGGGCTGTACACCGTGCGCATCGTCGCGGGCACCGCGGCGATTGGCGCGCACCTGACGTTCTGGCTGCTCGCGTTCTCGATGTTCATCTTTCTCAGCCTGGCCCTCGTCAAGCGCTACGCCGAGCTTCATTCGATGAAAGAGCGCGGGCTCGTGAAGACGCGCGGGCGAGGCTACGTCGCGAGCGATCTGTCGCTGATCTCGTCGCTCGGCACATCGTCTGGCTATCTCGCCGTGCTGGTGCTGGCGCTGTACATCCAGGACCGCGGCACGACGGCGCTCTATCGCCATCCGCAGATCATCTGGCTCGCATGCCCGCTGCTGCTTTACTGGATCAGCCGCACCTGGATCATCGCGCATCGTGGCGGCATGGACGACGATCCCATCGTTTTCGCCGCGCGCGACCGGACGAGCTTGTGCGTCGTCGCGTTGTGCGCGCTCGTTTTCTGGCTGGCGATCTGAACGATGACGGAGCTTCTGTCCTGGGGACGCTATCCCAAAGCGCCGCAGCAGCCGCATGCAGTCGCTTGGCGCGACATGACCGCACGCGTTTGGCGCGAGGCGGCGGCGCACGGCAGCACGCTTGCATTCGGCAACGGCCGCAGCTACGGCGATAGTTGCCTGGCGGCATCGGGACATGTAGTTCACATGCTCGCGCTCGACCGAATCATGAGCGCGGACTGGAAGACAGGCGTGTTTCGCGCGGAACCCGGCATCACCCTGGAGCAAATTCTCACCGCGGCGGTCCCGCGCGGCTGGATGCTGCCCGTCACGCCGGGCACCAAATACGCGACGCTCGCCGGAGCAGTCGCCAACGACGTTCATGGCAAGAATCATCACGTCCGTGGAACGTTCGGCCGGCATGTTCGCGCCTTCGGCCTTCTGCGCAGTGACGGCACTGAAATGCAGTGCTCGCCTTCGTTCAACGAGAGTCTTTTTTCCGCTACGATCGGCGGTCTGGGCCTGACGGGGCTCATTACCTGGGTCGAGATCCAGCTGATGCCGGTTTTCACCAGCCAGATCGACGTGACGAGCATCCGGTTCGCCAATCTCGACGAGTTCTTCGTCCTATCGGAGGACCTCGATGCCCGGCACGAATATAGCGTCGCCTGGGTGGACTGCCTGAGCCGGGGCGCGGCGCTCGGCCGCGGCATCTTCATGGTGGGCGACCACGCAACGCATGGGCCGCTCGCCATCGACGACCGCAAGAAGCGCACGATGCCTGTCACGCCACCCGTCTCGCCGATAAACGGCTTGACACTGCGTGCCTTCAACGAACTGTATTACCGCCGCCAGCGCGGCGCGCGCGTGGAGTCGCGCGTTGGCTACGATGCTTATTTTTATCCGCTCGACAGCCTGCTCCACTGGAACCGGATGTACGGACGCGCGGGGTTCCAGCAGTATCAGTGCGTGGTCCCGACTGCGAACGCGCGTGAAGCCACGCGTGAGATTCTCGAGACCATCTCGGCGAGCGGCACGGGCTCGTTCCTGGCCGTGCTGAAACGCTGCGGCGATGTCGCATCGCCCGGCCTGTTGTCGTTCCCCTTGCCCGGCGCGTCGCTCGCGCTCGACTTTCCGCAAAGGGATGCGCGTAACGACAGGCTCTTTGCAACGCTCGACGCGATCGTGCGCGAAGCCGGCGGACGCCTCTATCCGGCCAAGGACGCGCATATGTCGGGCGCCGATTTTCGAACGGCCTATCCGCAATGGGAATTGCTGGAGGCCCAGCGCGACCCGGCCATGCTGTCGCGCTTCTGGGAAAGAGTAGTCAAGACATGAAAAACATCGTTATCGTTGGCGCGACTTCCGCGATCGCCATTGCCTGTGCGCGCGTCTGGGCTGCGAAGGGCGCGCGTTTCGTTCTCGTCGCGCGCAATGGCGAGCGGCTCGCGCAGGTATCCGCCGATCTCACCGCGCGCGGCGCGCAGTTGGCGGCCTGCCATCAGTTGGATATCGACGACCTGGACGCGCACGCGGCCATGCTGGAACGCGCCGTTGCGGAACTCCGCTCGATCGATGTCGTGCTGGTCGCGCCCGGCACGCTGCCGGACCAGTCGGCGTGCGAAGCGGATCCGTCCGTCGCGGTCCGGGAATTCAACACGAACGCCACGTCGCTGATCGCGCTTCTGACGCCGCTCGCCAATGTACTGGAGGGCCAGCGGCATGGCGCGCTCGCCGTGATCTCGTCGGTGGCGGGCGATCGCGGACGGCCATCGAACTATCTCTACGGCAGCGCGAAGGCGGCGCTCTCGGCATTTCTCGAGGGCCTGAGGGCGCGCCTGTTTAAGAAAGGCGTGCACGTGCTGACGATCAAGCCGGGTTTCGTCGCCACGCCGATGACGGCGGGCCTGCCGCTGCCCGGCCCGCTCGTGGCCACGCCCGACAAGGTCGCGGGCGATATCGTGCGCGGCATCGAAAGGAAGAAGAACGTGCTTTATACGCCGTGGTTCTGGTGGGGCATCATGGCGATCATCCGCAACGTGCCGCAGTTTCTGTTCAAGCGGGCGTCTTTGTGAGCGGTGCAGCACGAGCGCAAACGCTGCGGCACGTCGGGAACTGGACCCTCTTTGCGCTTGGCGCGGCCACGTTTCTCATGACCGTGTACGGCGTCGTGCGGCATTTCTCGCCGGTGCCGCTCGCCGATCAGTGGGACGGCAACGTCGCATTCTTCATGCGGGCGGCGCAGAACCCGCTCGCTGCATTTTTCGAGCAGCACAACGAGCACCGGCTCGTTTTTCCGCGCATCTTCTTTTATCTGGACTTGCGCTATCTCGGCGGCCGCAACTTCCTGCTCATCGCCGCCAATCTCGCATTGGGCGGATGCATCGGTCTGCTCCTGTTCCGCATCGCGCGCCATCACGCGCGCTTTCCCGGCGTCCGGTCGCTCGGATTGGCGGGCGTGTGCCTGATCGTCGCGTTCTCGTGGATGCAGGGCGGCAACTTCTTCTGGGGTTTTCAGCTTCAGTGGTTCGCGGTGTATCTATTCGCGCTCTGCGCGTTCCATTGCATGGACCGCTGCGCGGAATTCGTGGCGACGCGCGAAGCGGGCCGCGCCAACGCATGGCTGGCGCTTGCGCTCGGTTCAGCGGTGCTGTCGGCGTGCTCGATGTCGAGCGGCGTGCTCGTGTTCCCCGTGCTGTTCGCCCTCGCGCTTTACCGGCGCATCGGGACGGGGCGCGTCGTCGTGACGGCGGCGGTATCCGCGGCGACGCTGTTTGCCTACTTTGCTAACTGGCACGCGCCCGCCAGCAGCGGCGGTTCGCCGCTCGCCGCGCTGCGCGAGCATCCGGTGCAGGTTCTGCGCTATTTCATTCTTTATTTGGGATCGCCTGCCGGGCAGACCGCGCTCGGCTCCAAAGGCGCTGACGTCGCGGGTCTCATCGTCCTCGTGACGCTTCTAGCTCACTGCGCTCGTCTTCTCTTCGCGCGTGGTGCGAACGTTCCGAAGGCGACGTCGCTTCTCGCGATGTCGCTGTTCGTCGCCAGCAATGGCTTCGCGACCGCCTGCGGCCGGCTTAGCTTCGGGCTCGAATCGGCGCTCGCAGGCCGCTACACCACGGCCTCTCTCACGTGCTGGCTCGCGCTCGGCTTATTCACGTTCCTCAACGCTTCGAATCGCTCGGGCAAACGGCTCACGCTCGTCGTTGCGATGGCCGGCGTCGTGCTCGTCGCGTCGTTCGAGCGGCTCGCGCTGCGCTACGACGCGAAATCGATCTACGCGCTCGACGTCGCCGGTCTGGCGCTCAGGGCGCACGTGTACGATCCGGACTTTCTGCTCGGCGCCTATCCCGTGCCGTCCGCACTGGAGGCCATCGCGAAGCAAGCCGAGCCTCGCGGTCTCGCGATCTTCGCAAAGGATCAGACGGACTACTATGTTGCGCCCGCGCGTATCGCGGCGGGCACGGCCTGCGAAGGCAAGATCGAATCGATTCACGCCACGGGCACGCCCGGCATGCTCGTCGCGAAAGGATGGATCTTCGACCCGCATGCCGGTGCGGTGCCGCGCACCATCGTCGCGACGGACGCGGACGGCAACGTGCTCGGCACGGGCATCGCGGGCGGGAAGCGCCACGACATCGAGCGCGTCGCCGGCCGGGACGCGCTCTATTCGCAGTGGACGGCATTCCTGGAAGCAGGCGACGCGCAACGCGTGCGCATCAGCGGGCGCTTGCGGGACGGCACGTTCTGCTCGCTGCCCGAAGCAGCCACGACGAGGCTCGCGCCCTGACAAGCGCGGCGCAGATCGCCTACCGAGCGGCCGCCCGTTCGGGCCGCCTGCCGCCACGCGGTAAAATGCCGCGTGTTTTACCGAGTTTTACCTTTCGAGCTAACGCATGAAGCAAATCCGAATCCTTCTTCCCGGCGGCGCAGGCCTGGTCGGCCAGAACCTCGTCGCACGCCTCAAGGCTCAGGGGTACGACAATCTCGTCGTGCTCGACAAGTTTCGCGAGAACCTCGATATTCTCCGTCAGACCCACCCGGACGTGACGGCCGTCTATGCGGACCTCGCGGAACCGGGCGGCTGGGAGCACTACTTCGAAGGTGCGGACGTCGTCGTCATGTTGCAGGCGCAGATCGGCGCGCCGACCATCGAACCGTTCATTCGTAACAACATCGTGTCGACACGGAACGTGCTCGCCGCGATCGAGCAATACAACGTGCCCTATACGGTGCACATCAGCTCGTCGGTGGTGAATTCGGTGGCGAAGGATTTTTATACCGACACCAAGCGGGAGCAGGAAGAAATCGTGCTGGCTTCGGGCATCGAGTGCGTGGTGCTGCGCCCGACGCTCATGTTCGGCTGGTTCGACCGCAAGCATCTCGGCTGGCTCTCGCGCTTCATGCAGAAGGTGCCGGTGTTTCCCATTCCCGGAAGCGGCAAGTACATGCGCCAGCCGCTGTACGTCGGCGACTTCTGCAACGTGATCATCAGTTGCATCAACTCGCGCATCAAGGGTTCGGCCTACAACATCTCGGGGCTTGAACGTGTCGATTACATCGACATCATTCGCCAGATCAAGCGGGCCACGCGCGCGAAATGCGCGATCGTGAACATTCCTTATGGGTTGTTCGCCGTCCTGCTGAAGATCTACGCCGTCTTCGATAAAAATCCGCCTTTCACGGCCGATCAGCTGAAAGCGCTCACCGCGGGCGATGAATTCGAAATCATCGACTGGCCGGGCATTTTCCAGATTCGACAGACATCTTTCGCCAACGCGATGGACGAGACGTTCAACGATCCCGTCTACAGCCACATCGCACTCAAATTCTAGTTTCGCGACACATGAACGACGAGCGAATTGCAGTCCTGGGCGCGGGGCCGATGGGCCTCGCCGCCGCGTACCAACTCGTGAAAGACGGGCGCAAGCCGATCGTCTTCGAAGCGGACGACCGCGTCGGCGGCATGGCCGCGTGCTTCGACTTCGGCGGTTTGTCCATCGAGCGCTACTACCACTTCCACGCCATCTCGGATCACGCCTTTCTGAAGGTGCTCGACGAGCTCGGGCTGGCGGACAAGATGCAGTGGCGCGAAACCAAAATGGGCTACTTCTATCAGAATCGCGTGCAGCCCTGGGGCAATCCCATGGCCCTTCTGAAGTTCAAGGGGCTGAGCTTCGCCGCGAAATTCCGCTACGGCCTGCATGCGTTTCTTTCGACCAAGCGCAACGACTGGAAGCCGCTGGACCATGTAGAAGCAACCGGCTGGATTCGCCGCTGGATCGGCGAGGAAGCATGGGAAGTGCTCTGGCGGCGCCTGTTCGACTACAAGTTTTACGACCACGCGTACAACCTGTCGGCCGCGTGGATCTGGAGCCGCATTCGCCGGATCGGGCGCTCGCGCTACAACCTCTTTCACGAGAAGCTCGGATATCTCGACGGCGGTTCCGAAACCTTGCTTAACGGCATGCGGCGTTATATCGAGGAAAACGGCGGGGAGTTCCGGCTGGGCACGCGCGTGCAGAAGGTCGTCATGGAGAACGGCGCGGTCAAGGGCATTCAGGCCAATGACACGTTGCATCCGTTCGACAAGGTGATCAGCACCATTCCTCTGCCCTACGTGCCATCGGTCATGCCCGACCTGCCGCCGAAGATTCTCGACGCCTTCAAGAGCGTCAAGAACATCGCGGTGGTCTGCATCATCGCCAAGCTGAAGAAGCCCGTCACGGAGAATTTCTGGCTCAACACCAACGATCCGGAGATGGACATTCCGGGAATCGTCGAGTACACGAATCTGCGCCCGCTGGATCAGCACATCGTCTATGTGCCGTACTATCTTCCGGGCGAGCACCCGAAGTATCAGCAGCCCGATGCGGTGTTCATCGACACCGTGAAGCGCTATCTCATGAAAATCAATCCGGCACTCACGCAAGCTGATTTCATCGACGTTCGGGCGAGCCGCTACCGCTATGCGCAGCCCATTTGCGAACCGGGTTATCTCGATCGCCTGCCGCCGATTCAACTCCCGGTGAAAGGCTTGCTGGTCGCGGATACGTCGTATTACTACCCGGAGGATCGCGGTATCTCCGAAAGTATCGATCTCGCGCGCAAGATGGCGAAGATGATATGACGCGCATTCATTCGATCACCAAGAACACCTTCGTCTCGCGCGAATTTCTCGTCTTCCTGCTGACGGGCGGCTTTGCCGCGGCGGTCAACTGGGGAAGCCGGATCGTCTATAACCTGTGGATGCCCTATTCGCCCGCGATCGTCGTCGCGTATATCACGGGCATGATCACGGCATTCGTGCTTGCCAAGCTCTTCGTGTTCAAGAGCAGCAAGCAGTCGACAGGACGCTCCGTGTTTTTCTTCACCCTCGTGAATCTCGTCGCGGTGCTGCAGACATGGGCGGTCAGCGTGGGCCTCGCGTACTATCTGTTCCCGCGCATCGGCATGAACTGGCACGATCGGGATATCGCGCATCTGGTCGGTGTGGCGGTGCCCGTGTTCACCAGCTACCTCGGGCATAAGCGCTGGAGCTTCAAGGGCTGAGCGTAGCGGGCGCGGCGTGTCCGCCTGAACATCGCGTCGCGCGGGTTGGCGCGGCATGCGTTCTCAGGCGGCGCCGCGCTTCTTCATTTCAAACGGCAGTACCCGCCCTCGCGCGTCTTCGCGAACACCGAAATGTTCGGCGTCGTTCGATAGAACGCCACCCAGCCCACGCGCGTCTCTCGCTTGCCGAGCGCCGCCGCCGCGTCGGCGCGCGCTTTGCCGACGACGCCGTTGCCGATCGTATTCCCATCCCCATCCGTCACGACGACGGTCTTCGGCGCCGAATCGTGCGACCGGTCGAAGACCCAGCCTTCCGCGCGGGACATGCCTTGCGTCTCGGTGGGCGCGGTGCCGTCGATATAGCCTTCGCAACGTTCGTCGGTGAGAATCCGCGCGGGAGGATGGTCGTAGCCCGGCGCCTCCGGCGCGAGAATGCTGAGCTTTTGCGCCCTGGCGGCTTCGATGATCGTCTTCAGATAGTCGTCGTGATCCCACAGAACGCCCAGATACGCGTGATCGTAGACGCCCTCGCGGATCGCCTGCCCGGCGACGAGACGCTCGAACATCACGTCGCGATCCGGCGAAAGCGCCTTGCGCTGCGACACGCCCACCGCGACGAGCGCGACGAGCGCGCACACGCCGACGACGCGCCGCCACGGCCGCTGTTGAACGTTCAAGAAGCCGAAGAGAAGCAGTGCCATCCACGCGAGCAGAGCGTTGGTCGCGTAGCGCGGTTGATAGACGTTGCCCAGACCGAGCACCAGCCGCCCGACGCCGGTCGCGAATGCTGTCAGACACAAGAAGATCGCGAAAGCGAGCAATGCAGGCGCTTTCGTTTGCCGGGACCGGAGCGCCGTCCATGTGCCCCAAGCGGCTCCGACCAGGACCACGGCGCCGGCAAAGGTTGCGAGCGGCGAGCTTCGAAACGCGAAGAACATGGGCGAGCCGAGATATCGCACGCCATAGCGAATCAGGTCGCCGATCTGATGCTGGATGACGTAGGCAAGCGTGCCGTGCGGGATCGATCCCGTTGCACCCTGTGAGCGCCAGAAATTGGCAGCCGCCACGATCAGGAACGTGACCACCAGCGTGACCAGCATGCGAAGCGGAAAGCGCCAGTACAGCACGAGAAGGATCGAGAGAGGCCACGCGAGCGTGCCGTTGGCCATCGAAAACGATGCTGCGATGTTGCACAACAGCGCAACGACGAACAGGCGGACGCCATGCCCTCGCGCCGCGCTCACGGAGATCGAATGGAACGCGAGCAGCGCAAACAGGTTCACCGCGAACCATTGATTCTGGAAGCCCCACGTGAAGTTGTCGCTCTGCATCCACGAAAAGCAGAATGCCATCACGAAGCCGGCAACAGCCAGTCTGCACGTGCGCGAGAACGACGATCCGAGTTGCACGCTTCGATACGATGCAAAGGCGAGCGCCGCGCACACCGCGACGTTTCCAGCCAGCGAAAGCACGTTGACGCCGCCGAACCAGCGCATGTCGGGCCAGAAGATGAGTCGCGAGAACAACAGGCGATGCTCGTTATGCAGACTCCAGAACGAAGGCCACCAGTGCTGCTCCGCCTGCATGTACCAGTTCACCGTTCCGAACCATTGGTCCCACCACGGGACGGGCGAATAGTTCAGGACGACGCCCGTGACCGAGGTTGCCGCAACAGCCAGCCCAAAGAGAAACAGAAGGCAGGCTCCGGTCCGAAATCTGGGTAAGCGAGCCTTCTTCGAAGGCGTTTGGATGAGAGTATCTGCGCCCAACTACGTGTTCCCGTTGGCAAGTGAAAAGAAAGAGTGAGATCGTGCGCGGCTGAAAACGCGGTGCGGCGCGCCGCCGTTTCGAGCACGGAGTCTATCATTTGTGACGCAATGTCTTGCCGGCCTGTCCAATGGCCGAAAACCATGCCGTGTCAGGCTGGATTTTTCCTGTACCATCTTCAGCGAACTGTAAGTTTCGGAGCAGTCGTGCTGACGCTCGATGCCCTCCGCGAAACAACCTGGTAGTTGGTTGCACTCTGACGTCTCAATGCTTATCGACAGGAGAAGCGCATGGACCGTCCGGCAATCTTCGAGAAGTTGAATGCAATCGCGGAGCGAAAGGGAGACATATTCGCGGCACTGCGCGAGTTGCCGCTGGACGTGGTGGCCGACGCGCTGCTCGAGATCCCGAGCCAGTATGCCGCGGCCCGCGCAGCGCTTCCGACGATGGCCGCGGACAGTGTTCAGGACGCCTGGACGGGCAATCACGGACACACGCTGCTGTTTCAGAGCGCGGCGTTCGCGCGCGCCGTGGAGTCGGGATTTTTCAGACACACGGGCCGGCTGCTCGACGGCGCGACGGTGCTGGATTACGGATGCGGCTGGGGCCGCCTGCTTCGTCTCATGTACAAGTTCACCGAGCCGGCCCGCTTGTACGGCTGCGATCCGTGGAGTGCGTCGATCGATCTTTGCAAGGAGTACAAGGTCGCCGCCAATCTGGCCGTTTGCGACTACGTTCCCGATGAAGTGCCCTTTCCGGATGTCCGGTTCGACCTCATCTATGCGTTCAGCGTGTTCACGCATCTGTCCGAGAAAACCGCGATCTCGGTGCTGCGCGCGCTTCGCAAGAGCCTCGCGCCTGACGGACTGCTCGCCGTGACGATCCGCCCCGACAGCTACTGGTACGTTCACAACACGGGAAGCGCGAAAGCCGACACGGACCTGATGCGCCGGCTGCATCGCGAGAACAAGTACGCGTTCACGCCTCACCATGTCCAGCAGGGCGTCGGCGCAGTCGATGCCGACGGACTCAATACTTATGGCGATGCCTCATTCTCGTTCGACTATCTGCGCACCCACTGGCCGGACTGGGAATTCGTCGGCTACGACGTGTGTTTGCTCGACCCCTATCAGACCATCATATTTCTGAAGCCGCGCGAGCCGCGTGCCGCTTTGCAGCGAAGCGAATGAAACCGCGCGCTGTCCGGCGGTGCCCGGCCAGCGCGCGGCGGCGAACTCAACCGCGCCGCGCCCAGGCGTATTCCGCGTAGTCGCCGACATCCTGCATCGTGGACCCCTGCTCCATCACGAGATTGGTGTCGACGACGCACATTCCCGCGTTCGCGACGGAGAGCGGCAATGCGCGCTCGACCGCATGGGCGAGCGTGCCATCGAGTTGCCCCGCTTCGGCTTCGAAGTCATCGCGGGAAAGCGGCAGATCCAGCAATGGCTTCAGCGCGGCGACCTTGGCCCAGAACATCGTGCCGGCGGCGAACTCGTACTGCATCGACTCGGCGTCGAAGCCGAGCTGGCGGCCCAGGCGGCCTACGTTCGCCGCGTTGGAGCCCCAGTAGTATCCCGACGACACCATGTGTCCCGTAGGCCCGATCAATCCGAGGGTCTGGCGGTCTTCGAACGCGTACAGGATGCTGTCGATCACCTCGGGCGAGCCGAGCAATTTGTCGTAGAGATCGCGGCGCCAGACGTCGCCATCGACGCGATGCTTCGACTTCTTCGAATGAATCTTGCAAAGATAGCGCCGGCCATCCGACACGACTTCCCGGAACAAGGTCATGAAGGGCAGGATGTCGCGTCCGCGATTCTCGAGCCGACGCACGACGGCGTGGCCGAAATCCCGTTTGATCTGGGCTTCCAGGTCCGCTGGCGCGCTTTGCGCTATCGACACGTACACGCCCGATTCGGGCGGCAGGTTGCGCAGATAGCCCGCAATCTCAGGCCAGAGATCCGGATAGTGCAAATGCACGATCGCGGCCACGTCCTTGCCGTCGGCCTTCCATGTCTTGGGCTTCGGCGGCCCGAACGCTTCCAGCGTGCGGCGCATCGCCTCGAGATGTGCGTAGCCCAGATAGAGGTCCGGCAACAGATGCGAGCCCGACTCCCAGCCGTTCCACGAATTGAGGAACACGAACCGATTATCGAGCGGCAAGCGCGCTGACGCATCGACGCAAAGATTCCAGAGCCAGCCGGCGAAAAGGCGTGGACTGAAATTCGCGAACACCTCCGCCTCGCGACCGCCGTATCCGGTGGTATCCCAGTTCGGGAACGCGCTTCGATAAACCGTCCGCGCGGCCTTGGGCGATTCGACGCTCGCGGCTGCCGCGGCGGCATAGTCGAACACCGCGCCAGTGAAGTCCGGCGCGAGCACGACGCTCGCCTGTGCCGGCGTCTGCGCCGCGCTGTCGGCGGGCGCATATTCAAGCACTGCGTCGAAATAGTCGGCGTCGCGAGCGCAGATGAGCGGCGCGCCGACGAGATGCACATTCGCGACGCCCGCATCGACGAGCGCCGACCGCAGCGCCGCCACCGATTCACGCGATGCCGCCGCGTTGTGTTCGGCGAGGATCACGAGCATCGGCTTGCCATTCACGCGCAGCCAGCGAGGATCGCGCATGGCCTGCGCCAGGCCCGGCGCGAGGCTCGCCGCGCGCGCAGCGGACAGTCTGCCCTGCAGCGCAGTTCCTTCCTCCGCCGGAGCCGAGGCCGACGCGTTTCGCAAGGCGGTGCGCGTCGTCAGACACGCCGCGAAATGCATGTCGATATCGGGCGCGCCCAGGATCGTGCGCAATCCCGCCGGCAGTTCGCTGCCGACGTCCATCAACTGATGAAAACAGAAAGCATGAATGCCGTACTGACGCGCGAGCGCGGCCTCTCGCGCCATCGATTCCGCCGTGGGCGCATCGACGTCGAAAGGCTTCTCCGGAAGATGCGGCTGATAGTGGCCGACGAATCGCGGCGCCTGATGCACGACGCGACTCCAGCCGTCCACCGCAACGAAACCCGGGCCCGTGCCCGGCTCCGGCGCTGGCATATAAAACGCGATGGCCTTGACGAGCGTCTTCGCGGGACGTGACACGGCAATCGCCGATGCGTACTCGGGATGCAGCTTCACCAGCGGCGCGCGATAGCTGGTGTGCAAAAGCCGGCGCAGGTCGCCCGGCATCCGGTTCAGGATCTCGAGCCGCTCATCCGCCCCGGAGACCAGCGCCGAGAAGCTTGCAGCAACTTGCGCGTCCACGGTCGAACGAAGATAGCCCGAGAACATCGAGCGAACGAGCATGCCGCCCGCGTGACGGATGGTCGTTTTCCAGCCGTTGGCGCGCGCATAGGAAACAACGATGCGCATCACACCGCGCACGCCGCCGCGCGGCCCGAGAAAACGCATCGACTTGGTATAGAGAGACTTCATATGCTGACTCAGAACCCGGCCTGTCCCGTAATGCGATTGAGCGCCCGGCGTGTGGCGTCCAGGTAGGCGTGTCCGTATTTCATGTCCGGTTCGAGGTGATTGCCCTCACCCCATTCGTTCCATGCGTTGATGAATACGATCCGTTCGTCGCCGTGGGCGAACGTATCGGTGAATTGCAGCGCCTGGCTCAGCCACGCTTCGTACTCGTCCGGCGAGGCATTCACGAAAATGTGCGAGTTATGCTGCTTGCGCGCCGTGTTGTCCCACGACGGCATCACGCCACGGAACATCGGATACGGCGGCAGGGCTTTCATCAGCGTCTGCTGCGCCGTCAGCGGGTAATCGTAGACCACGCCCTTGAACGCCGGATCGAGGCCCTGCACCGGCTGCGGCGACGGGACACCGCAGCCATGCGGCGGGAACTCGACGGCGGCGTCGAAATCGAAGTCCGACGGCTTCTCGTTGCGCGCCCAACTGTCGAAGGACTGCACATACGCCAGATACAGTTCGCCGAGTCCCGCCTCGCGGGCGATGTCGCGCCAGATCTGCGCCGTGCGTTTCGGATTCGGCAGCAGCGACATGCGATAAACCATGATCAGCGGACGCCCGTTGATGCGGATATAGCGTCGATCCTTGAGCGTCGGCAGCAACGAACGAATGAAGGCAGCGTCGTCTTCGTCCGAGTGTTTCTGCGCCATCAGCACGGCGGACTCGAGACCATCCCAGCGACGCGTCCAGTTCTCGTTGGCCCAGCAGATACAGAACGGGAAGTCCGGCTCGCCCAGCGCGAGAACGTCGTTGAGCGGACGTTCGAGCAGACGGTGGCCGCCGAACCAGTAGTGGTAGTAGCAGAACCCGTGGATGCCGGCCGCGCGCGCGAGGTCGGCCTGCTGCTGACGCACTTCGGGCAGGCGCAGATCGTAATAGCCGAGATCGGCCGGACGATGCGGCTGATAATGACCGGCGAAGTTCGGATGCGCCTTCGCCACGTTGGTCCATTCCGTGAAGCCTTTGCCCCACCATTCGTCGTTTTCCGGAATGGGATGGTATTGCGGCAACAGGAAAGCGATGAGGCGAATATCCGTGAGATCCGCGAGACGGTCGCCCCAACGCGAGACGAACGTACTGCGCGAGCTCTCTGCAATCTCGCTGTCGCGAACCTGGCCCGTGCCGGCTTCCGAGGCGTCCGGCGCGTAGGCGACGAGAGAGCCGGGTTCATACACGACGCGCTTGTTCTGCGCGCCCGCGCGCATGAAGTAGTCGTACAGATCGAGCCCGTCGAGTTCCGCCTTGGTGTCGATGCCCGCGGCGTCGATGAATGCGGCGCGCCGCAGCAGCACAATGGTGCCGGACACGGCCACCACGTCGCGCGCAACGTCGTAAGACGGATTGTTCGATTCCTGCATGAAACCGACGTGGCGCACTTCCCCGTTCGTGCCGATCAGAACGCCGGCTTCGCTGAGACGTCCGTCCGGCAGCGCGACCTTGCCGCCGACCGCGACGATGGATGCGTCCGACTCGATTCGCGTGACGAGAGCGTCGAGCCACTGCCCGAACACCTGCACGTCGCTGCGCAGCACCAGCACGAGCGCGCCGCGCGCGGACGCGACCGCTTCGTTCAGTTGAACCGAGGTGTCGTCACGCGAAGCCATATGCAGGCGCATGCCCGACGACTCCGGCAGCAACGCGGCAAGCTCCGCCTGGGCAGGACCGGCCAGCACTTCCACGTTGAAACGCGTCAACTGCTGCCGCTTTCTGATCGAGGTCAGGCACGCGACCACCTGAGGGCAGTTCCCGACCGCCTTGACGAGCACCGTCACCTGCGGATCGGCATGCACGTCGAAGCGCAAGGTTTCGCATGCGTGCGCGAGCCCCTCCGGATCAATCCTGACGAACGGATAGTCGACCGGCTCCGGCGCCTGCTGCGGCACGACCGGCGCCCCGGCGCTCGCGGCATCGGCAAGCAGCGGCTGCCCCTGCACGTGACGCCGCACGCGCGACTTGACGCCGTCGAGACCTTCCGTCTTCAGAATACGCAGGCCATAGCGCACAAGCGCGGGATAACCGCCGCTCGACGCCGCCAGATTGTCCACACGCCGGAATGCCGCCGGGGTCGCCACGGCCTTACCGCGCGAGAGCGCGGCGCGCGGATCGCGCACGGCCAGAAGCAGCCCGCGCAAGGGCCGCGTCATTTTCCAGGAACGCGAGCCCGTCACCAGACGGTAGCGCGCGCTCAACTCTTCGAATCCCTGCGTGGTGGCGGCGAGCGTATTTTTGAGCGTGCTCACTTCGCGTTCGAGCGCGACCGCATTGTTTTCCGCCGCGGCCAGTTCCGCCTGTGTCTCCCTCAGCACGCGTTCCCGATGCTCCTGCGAAGTCCGCCCGGCTTCCCACGTGCCGCGATTCTCGTCGAGTGCGCGCGTTGCGCTGGCGAGCTGCTGCTCCGTTTCCTGACGCTGCTCGTGCGCTTCCCGCAGGTCAACCTCGCGTTGCTGCAGCAGCACGCGTACCGTGTTGAGTTCGTCGTTCACGCTCAGGAGCCGGCCTCCGGCGTCGACCACCTGCGCCCGGGCCTGAGTTTGCTCCAGCTCGCCGCTGAAAATCGCATGTTGCCACTGTTCGATCGTCACGCGAGCGCCGACGCCCGTCGCGAACGACTGGAACATCGATTCGAATTCGAGGTAGCGGTCGAAGTCGTGCACCGATGCGAGCAGCCCCGCATGCGCGAACACCTGCTCGAAAAACACTTTCTGGTTCAGCCAGCGCGGGTCCGCGGGCGTCGCCCAGCGCGTCACCATGTGGCCCATGCCGGCCAGCGCGCGGAATGCCAGGAAACCGAGTTCGATATCGCCCTCGAACGACCATTCCTGATCGATGATGCTGAAACCGCCGCCCGTTTTCCTGATGATGTTGTAGGGCACGATATCGAGCATCGACCCTGGCAGGGACGTTGACAAGGCACGGTTCTGCACGCCGAAACCGCGCTTGGCCGCCGCTTCGATAACCACGTCGACGAACTCGCGCAGACACGCGCCGACCTGTTCCACGTTCCAGCCCGGCGTCGCGACGATGCGCAGGAACTGCGCCTCGAAACTCTCGCCCTCTTCGAGCCATTCATCGGCGAACGAGAATTTGAACATCGAGCCGCGTTCTGGCGCGAGCGACGGCTCCAGCAGCCGGCGCTTCACCGCTACCCGGCCGTCCGCGCTACGCTCGAAAACAGTCGACTTGCGAAACGGACGGCGGCGCCCCGTGCTGAAGTGAAAGGCAAGCGTGGCCTGATCGAGCAGCGGCGTCGGGCCGTCGACCGTGGCGAGAAACAGAAAAGAGTTGCTGAGATCGTCCAGAAGATCGTTCTTGCCGATGACGCCCCAGGCCCGCTCGATCGAGAAATTCGGAATAACGTGGAGCTGATGATCTCGCTTGACGGACTGCACGGCCAGAATCCACGGCCGAAAGGCGTTTGTCTCATCGAGCCCGCCCGGCAGGACGACCGAAGAAGGCAGCTTGTAATCCGGAAACGGCAGCGCAAGATCGACCGTATTGAAACCCGCAGCGCGGATACGCTTCGACAGTTCATGGCGGCCGAACGTGACAACGCTGTCGTCCGTGTAGAGATCCTGAATGCCGAACATCGGCTTGCCGAGATGGTCTTCGGGCATCCCGGCCAGATACTTGAGCCCCAGTTGATTCTCGATGGCGATTACCAGCGTGCCACCGGGCTTGAGGAAGGAGCGGGCGCGCTCGAGCATGGCCTGAACGGGGTCCGCGCCCTGCCCGTATTTGCGCGCGTATTCGAGCACGCCGATCAGCGTGACGACATCGAATTTTCCGTCGATCTGCAGATCGTCGAAGGTGTCGCAGACGACCGTGGCGTTATCGAGATCGCGCACGCGCGATGCGGCAATGCGCGCGCGCCGTGCGCTGCCTTCGAGCGCCACCACTTCTGCGCCTTCTTCGGCCAGAAAGCGCGTGATCGCGCCGCAACCCGCGCCGATTTCGAGAACGCGCCCGCGCAGCTTGCCGCTGAACGGCCTGAGAAGGTTGGCGCGCTCGTGCGACAGGTGATAACGCGATGGCCAGTCCGTGCAATGCCGGAGCAGTTCCTCGGACATCACTGACAAGTCGCTCGCGCCAGCTATCAAGCCGGCCACACGCTCTTCGGCTTCATCTCCGTCGCTATAGGCGAATGTCTCGTCGGTCGCGCGCGACCAGACGCGCGTATCCGGGTTGAAGCGATAACCAAAAGTGTTGAGATCGTAGTTTGTCATTGAATTTTGTCCAGCCGCATTTCCAGATTCATGTTCGCCAGACCGAAGTACGTCGGGTCCGGACTGACAACGAGATGAATCGCATCGTAGCGGCGATCATGCGGAACGATCTCGCCGGCTTCGCGCGTCGCGATGCCGAGCGACACGAAGAAATCACCCGCGCCGAGATTGCAACGGAAACGCATGGTGGCGAGCGCCTGGTCCCCCGGTTCGCCGACGCTGCGGGCGTCGTCGAGATTCAACAATTCGGAATTGCTTCCGAACAGGGTCACGCCTTCCTTGGTCTTGATCGTGACGCCGAGTATCGGGCGGATCAGACGCTTCTTGAACGTAACCGCGACGGTCAGCGTGACGAGCGCGCCCGGTTCGATCGAGTTCGGATACTCGACGTCATCGCTGACGATCCGGAAGTCGCTGATGCTCGCGGAGCCGTCGCCCCAGCGATATTCGTACTGGTTGTAACCGGGCCGGGTGACGAAGCGGTCGTTGACGAAATCGAGTTCGTGCGCCACGTGCGCCACGCTTTCGTCGGACATCTCGTCTGGCGCAACGTCGGCTTCCGGCGCTTTACCGGCCGCTTCGACCTGCTGCGGCGCGCTTGCTTCCACCGGCTTGCGGCCGAAGAGAAGATCGAGATACCGGTTGACGACATCGCGGGGATTGCCGGCCATCAGCATCTGGCCGCCATCCAGCAAGAGCGCGTGCGAGCAATGCGTGACGATCTGCTCGCTGCTGTGCGACACGAGCAGGATGCTGGTGCCGTTGTTCTTCAACTGCTTGAGGCGGTCGAAGCATTTCGCCTGAAAGCGCGCATCGCCCACGGCGAGCGCCTCGTCAACGATGAGAATTTCCGGGTCGGTCTGCGCCTGCACCGCGAACGCGAGCCGCACCATCATGCCGCTGGAGTACGTCTTGACCGGCTGATCGACGAACTGACCGATGTCGGCGAATTCGACGATGCTGTCGAAACGTTCCTCGATCTCCGCCTGCGACAGCCCGAGCAACGCGCCATTGAGGAACACGTTTTCACGCCCCGTGAATTCGGGGTTGAAGCCGGAGCCCAGTTCGAGCAACGCCGCGATGCGGCCGTTCGCCTGCACGGAACCCGTGCTCGGCGTCAGCGTTCCCGCGATCATCTGCAGCAGCGTCGATTTTCCCGATCCGTTGCGACCGACGATGCCGATCGTCTCTCCGCGCGGCACGTCGAAGCTGACATCGCGCAACGCCCAGAATTGACGATACAACTGGCGGCGGCGGCGATACAACATCTGCAGCAACCGGTCACGCGGTCGTTCATAGATGTTGTAGCACTTGCCGAGATCTCGGATTTCAATAGCGGAATCGTTCATGCGGTTTGTATGAAAGCCGTTACAAGACGTCGGCAAAGCCGGGACGCGTCCGCTCGAACCACCAGAGTCCTGCCCATGCAAAAAAGTATCCGCACAATAGATAGATGGCGAGGCCCGCCCAGTCCGGGGCATTTCCCCAGATCAGCACATTGCGCATCTGCTCGATGATGAACGTCAACGGATTGAGATAAATGATCGGCCGGAACGCTTCAGGCACCGAGGCAATCGGATAGAAAACGGGCGACAGGAACATCAGGAGCGACGTGAAAATGCCGACGACCTGCCCAATGTCGCGCAGGAAAACGCCGAGCGACATCATGAACCACGTGACGCCAGCAATCGCGAAGATGTACGGAATCAAAATGAGCGGAGCGAGCAGCGCGGTCGCCGGAATATGCTGCTGCCACGCGAGGATCGCACCGACGAGAATGATCGATGCGATGAACAGATGAAAGAGCGCGGTTCCGATGGTGATCCACGTCAACGCTTCCAGCGGAAATACCACGCGCTTGACGAAGTTCGAGTTCGAAACGACCAGTCCGGGCGAGCGCGTCAGGCACTCCGCCAGCAGTCCGTGCGTCAGCATGCCGACGAACATGACCACGGCAAACTCGAAATGATCGGTCGAGGTCGGACGCCAGCGCGACTTGAACACGACACCGAAGACGAACGTATATACGCTCAGAAGGAGCAGCGGATTGACGAACGACCAGAAAACGCCGAGAAACGAACCTTTGTAGCGGCCGGCAACTTCGCGTTTCACAAACTGCAGAATCAGGCCGCGTTCCGTCACCAGTGAATGAATCACGGACAAGGGACTGGCGGGATTGATGCGACGCATACGTCCTCTAAGTTGAAAGACTGACGGTTCGGGAGATGCCTGCGAATCACACGGACAGTGCGTCGCGTATCGCCTGAACCATCGAGACTCGCCAATCGGGACGGTGCAACCTGAATCGTGCATCGAACGCCGCGCCGTCAAGACTCGAATTGGCCGGCCGCTTCGCCGGCACCGGATAGGCGTCGGCCGGAATCGCCTCGATACTCGTCGTCTTGATCGTGCCTTCGCTGGTGAGATTGCGCGCCGTCTCGATGATCGACGATGCGAACTCGTGCCAACTGGTTCTGCCGGATGCCGTCAAATTGTAGAGACCGCTCGCGAACGCGCCTTGCGCCCGTTCGCGCATCGCCCCGGCGACGACATGCGCCGTGAGGTCGGCGATCAGGCGTGCCGATGTCGGCGCACCGAACTGATCGGCGACCACTCGCAGCGCTTCGCGCTCCTGGGCAAGCCGCAGCATCGTCAACATGAAGTTCTTGCCGCGCGCGCCGTACACCCAGGTCGTGCGGAAGCACAGATAGTCGCCGCCTTCCGCTGCCAGGGCCTCTTCACCCAGCAGCTTGCTGCGGCCATAGGCATTCAGCGGGCAAGTGGGCGCCGACTCGACATACGGAAGCTCGCTCGTGCCGTCGAACACGTAGTCGGTGGAGTAATGGATCAGCAGGGCATTCGCATTGCGCGCCCAGCGGGCCAGCGCCGAGACCGCTTCGCCATTGATCACATTGGCGAGCGCCTCTTCCTGCTCCGCGCGATCGACTGCGGTGTAAGCCGCGGCATTGACGATGACATCGGGCCGGATTTCATCGAGCGCGGCCTGCAGCGTGTGCGGCTGCGAGAGATCGAGCCGGGCGCGATCGCACGCGATGACCTCGCCGAGCACCGACGCGCTGCGCGCAACTTCCCAGCCGACCTGCCCGTTTGCGCCCGTGACCAGAATCCTCATGCAAACACCTCGGCTTCAACCAACCGCTTGCCCGCCGCATCCTTCGCCGCGAGCAGCGGCTCGAAGTCGATCGGCCATTCGATGCCGATCTCCGGGTCGTTCCACACGATGCTGCGCTCATGCGCCTGGAACCAGTAATCCGTCGTCTTGTAGAGAAACTGCGCCGACTCCGACAGCACGACGAAGCCGTGCGCGAAACCCGGCGGCACCCACAACTGCCGGTGATTCTCCTCCGACAGGTTCACGCCGACCCACTTGCCGAAGTTCGGCGAACTCTTGCGGACATCGACCGCGACATCGAACACTTCGCCTTCCACGACGCGCACGAGCTTGCCCTGCGCATGCTGAATCTGATAATGCAGTCCGCGCAGCACGCCCTTTGCCGAGCGCGAATGATTGTCCTGCACAAACTCGACACCGCTCTCGACGTGCTCTGCGAATTCACGCGCGTTGAAGCTCTCGTAAAAGAAGCCACGCGCATCGCCGAACACTTTCGGCTCGATGATCTTGACTTCGGGCAGCGCCGTTGCCGTTACCTGGATGGCCATGCGACTTGATCCTTGGGAAGATTGAGCAAATATTGACCGTAGGCGTTCTTCGAAAGCGGCTTCGCGAGCGCGAGCAGTTGCTCCTCGCCGATCCAGCGCTTCCGGTACGCGATTTCCTCGGGACACGCCACCACGAGACCCTGGCGCTTCTGCAACGTCGCGATGAAGGTGGCCGCTTCGATCAGCGACTCGTGCGTGCCCGTGTCGAGCCACGCGTAACCACGCCCCATGATCTCGACGTCGAGCTTCTTCTGTTCGAGATAGCGCGAATTGACGTCCGTGATCTCAAGCTCGCCGCGCGGGGAAGGCTTGATGTCCGCGGCGATGTCGCACACCTGGTTGTCGTAGAAATAAAGACCCGTGACCGCATAGTTCGAACGCGGCTTCGCGGGCTTTTCCTCGATCGACAGCGCGCGGAACTGCTGGTCGAATTCGACCACGCCGTAGCGCTCGGGATCGTGCACGTGATAGGCGAAAACCGTCGCGCCGTCGGTGCGCGTGTCCGCGCTCTCGAGTTGCTTGGCAAGGTCGTGCCCGTAGAAAATGTTGTCGCCGAGAATCAGTGCCGACGGTTCATTGCCGACGAACTCGCGCCCGATGATGAACGCCTGCGCGAGCCCGTCCGGCGACGGCTGCACCGCGTACTGAATATTCATGCCCCACTGGCTGCCGTCGCCGAGCATCGACTCGAAACGCGGTGTGTCCTGCGGCGTCGAGATGACGAGCACGTCGCGAATGCCCGCGATCATCAGCGTGGACAGCGGGTAGTAGATCATCGGCTTGTCATAGACAGGCAGCAACTGTTTCGACACCGCATGGGTGATCGGATAAAGCCGCGTGCCGGACCCGCCGGCGAGGATGATGCCTTTGCGCGCCATGTTCAACTCCTCACGCACGCTGCGCGTAGTTCGTCTCGACCCACTTCCGGTATTCGCCGGAAGCCACCTCGTCAGCCCACGCCTGATTGTCCAGATACCACTGAACCGTCTTCGCGAGACCGGTTTCGAAGGTTTCCGCCGGCTTCCAGCCGAGCTCGCGCTCCAGCTTGCCCGCGTCGATCGCATAGCGGCGGTCGTGGCCGGGGCGATCCTTCACGTAGGTGATCTGATCGCGATAGGAACCGCTCGACTTCGGCTTAGCCTTATCGAGCAGGTCGCACAGCGTATGCACGACTTCGAGGTTCTTCTTCTCGTTCCAGCCGCCGACGTTATACGTCTCGCCCAGCGCGCCGCGCGCGAGCACTTCGCGGATCGCGGAGCAGTGGTCGCCCACGTACAGCCAGTCGCGCACGTTCTGGCCATCGCCGTAAACCGGCAAGGGCTTGCCCGCGAGCGCGTTCGCGATCATCAGCGGAATCAGCTTCTCGGGGAACTGGTACGGACCGTAATTGTTCGAACAATTGGTCGTGAGGACCGGCAGGCCGTACGTATGGTGATACGCGCGCACCAGATGATCCGAGCCCGCCTTCGTGGCCGAATACGGGCTGTTGGGCGCATAGGGCGTGGTTTCCGAGAACTGCGGATCGGTGGCGGACAGCGAGCCGAACACTTCGTCCGTCGAGACGTGCAGGAAGCGGAACGCCTGCTTCTCGTCTTCGGGCAGCTTGCACCAGTACATGCGCGTAGCTTCGAGTAGCGTGAACGTGCCGACGACGTTGGTCTGCACGAAATCTGCCGGGCCGTGGATCGAACGATCGACATGGCTCTCGGCTGCGAAATGCAGGATCGCACGCGGCTTGTGCTTGGCCAGCAGCGCATCGATCGCAGCGCGGTCGCAGATGTCCGCGCGCGCGAACACGTGACGGTCGTCGTCCTTGAGCGACTTGAGCGTTCCCAAATTGCCCGCGTACGTCAGCTTGTCGACGTTGAGAACGGGTTCATCCGAAGCGTTGAGCCAATCCAGAACAAAATTGGCGCCGATAAAACCGGCGCCGCCCGTCACGAGAATCATAAAAGCCCTCTTTGCTGACTTCAGCCAGCTTGTAAGCCCGAACGCACGTTCGAGTATAGAAAAACTTGCCTGCCTGGCGCTGTTTTGTGAAAGGTCGGAATGTATGACCGATCCGAACCTGTTTCTCGTCGCCTTTTGGTCAACCGCTAATTATAAGGCCATGCCATGCAAAAACTACACGACTAACAACTTGATACAGCTAGCTATTTATGGTTGCACGAGGCTGCAAAAAGTGTCATCGCACGCCGCCTTCCCATTATTTTGTCTGACCGCAGATATTCATCGCGTGTTTCATAATGCGCGGATATCGCGCACTTGAGCCGGTTCGCGCTCCTTGAAAACCCGTAATCCCTGATGACCGACGCCCTCACCTCCAGTCTCGACCTCTCCACCGCCCCGCTCGTCTTCGGCGATCTTCAGGGCTGCTGCGACCCTTTCGAGCGTCTCCTGAAAAAAGCCGCGCCGGATCCGACAACGCCGCTCTGGTTCGCAGGCGATCTGATCAATCGCGGGCCGAAGTCGCTGCAAACCCTGCGCGAAGTGATCGCGCTCGGCTCGCGCGCCACCGTCGTGCTCGGCAATCACGATCTGAATCTGCTTTCAGTCGCGGCGGGTCTGCGCAAGCCGAAAAAAGGCGACACGCTCGATGACATTCTCGACGCGCCCGACGCCGCCGATCTCATCGAATGGGTTCGGCACAAGCCGGTCGCGCATTTCGAGAACGGCATTCTGATGGTTCACGCGGGCGTGGTGCCGCAATGGGACGCGACGATGACGATGGAACTCGCGAACGAGCTGGAGAAGGCGTTGCGCGCGCCGAACTGGAAAGAGACGCTCGCGTCGCTGTACGGCAACGAGCCGCATCGATGGGAGAATACACTGACCGGCATCGATCGCCTGCGCGTGATCTACAACGCGCTCACGCGCATTCGCTTCTGCACGCGTGAAGGTGCGATGGAATTCGCCAACAACGGCGGCCCCGACGCCGCGCCGCCCGGCTATATGCCGTGGTTCGACGTGCCGGAGCGCCGCACGCGCGATGTGACGATCGTGTTCGGCCATTGGGCCGCGCTCGGCCTGATGATTCGCGACAACGTGCTGTGTCTCGACTCGGGCTGCGTGTGGGGGAACAAGCTATCGGCGGTGCGCATGACCGCCGATCCCGCGCAACGCGTGCTCACGCAGGTGAGCTGCTCGATGAAGAAGTGAGCGGCGCCTCGGCCGTGGTTTCGACGACAGCGGGCGCGCCGCGCATGCGCTGCAACGCCCCGTCCACCGCCGCCTGCGCCTCGCTCGCGAGCAGCCGACGGTCCGCGCCCGGCGCGAGCGGATCGCATACGTACAGATGCGCGGTGAGCGGCGTGGCGCGCAGGAGCGCGCTGAGCGAATCGTTGAGCGTCATGTCGCCGATATACGCGGGCGCGGTCGACTGCCTGCCCTGCGCATCCTCGTACATCAGGCAAATGGGCTGCACCGGGCACGAAGCGGACACCGCCGCCTGAAACATGTTCGCGTGAAACGGCAGCAGCGACCGGCCATCGGTGGTCGTGCCTTCGGGGAACACGCACATCAGTTCACCGGCGTCGAGGCGCGCCGCGAGTTCGTGCATGATGCGCTTCGCATCGCTGCGCTTTTCGCGCTGCACGAACACCGTATCCAGTTGATGCGCGAGCCAGCCGACGACCGGCCACTTGCGAATCTCCGCCTTCGACACGAACGGCGTCGGACGCCATGCGTTGATGACGTAAATATCGATCCACGAAATGTGATTGCCGACGACGAGCGCGCCCGCATCGAGCCGCGCTTCGTCGTTATGGACGACGAGCTTCATACCCGCAAGGCGCAGCATCTCGATCGACCACGCGCGGTTCAGCCGCATGCGCTCCGCCGCCGACGCGCGCGGAAACCGCGTCGCGACGAGCCACATGCCGCGCAGCAAATGGACGAGCAGCCGCAGCTTGCGCCAGGCGAGCCACATGATCAGCGGCTCTCGTAAGCGACGTGTCCGCCGACGATCGTCGCCCGCACGCGCGCCGGCAACTCGTAGCCGAGGAACGGCGTATTGCGGCTCTGGCTCTTGAGCTTCTGCGGATCGACGCGCCAGTCGCTCGCGGCATCGAACACGCAGAGATCGGCGAGCGCGCCCGTCGCGATGCGGCCCGCGGGCAGCTTGAGCACGTCGGCGGGCGCGGACGTGATGCGCGCCAGCGCGTTCACGAGCGGCACGTTCGCTTCACGCGCCCACTTCACCGTCAGCGAAAGCAGCAGTTCGAGGCCGGTTGCGCCCGGCGTCGCTTCGGCGAAGGGCAGGAGCTTTTCGTCGTCGTCGAGCGGCGTGTGATCGGAGCAGATCGCGTCGATGGTGCCATCGGCGAGACCGGCGCGGATCGCGTCGCGGTCGCGTTGCTGACGCAGCGGCGGATCGAGACGGAATTGCGCATCGAAGTATCCGATGTCGATGTCCGTCAGATGCACATGGTTGACGGTCACGTCGCAGGTCACGGCAAGCCCTTCGGCCTTCGCCGTGCGCACGAGCTCGACGCCCGCCGCCGACGACAGATGCGACAGATGCACGCGCGCGCCCGTCACGCGCATCAGTTCGAAGATGGTATGCAGCGCGATGGTTTCCGCCGCGACCGGCACGCCCGACAGTCCGAGCCGCGACGCCACCGCGCCGCTCGCCGCCACGCCGCCCTTCGACATGTACGCGTCCTGCGGGCGCAGCCACACGGCGTAACCGTAGGTCGTCGCGTATTGCAGCGCGCGCTGCAACGTGCGCGTATCGACGATCGGGTTATCGGCCTGCGAGAAGCCCACGCAGCCCGCTTCGGTCAGCTCGACCATCTCGGTGATGGCCTCGCCTTTGAGGCCCATCGTGAGCGCGCCCAGCGGATACACATGCGCCAGATGCAGCTTCTGCGCGCGGAACTTGAGCATTTCGACGAGACCGGGCTCGTCGAGCGTCGGATCGGTGTCGGGCGGGCACACGAGACTCGTCACGCCGCCGGCCATCGCCGCAGCCATTTCGGATTCGAGCGTCGCCTTGTGCTCGAAACCCGGCTCGCGCAGCCGCGCCGACAGATCGACGAAACCCGGCGCGATATGCAGCCCGCTCGCGTCGATCACCTTGGCCGCGTGGAAATCCGCCGGCGCCTCGCCGATCCCGACGATACGTCCCGCTGCGATGAACACGTCCTTGCGTGCTTCGGTGCCCGCGGCCGGATCGATGAGCGTGCCGTTTTGAATTTGAATCTTCATGTTTAGTCGCTATTCCCAGCCACGATGCCCATCACCGCCATGCGCACGGCGATGCCGAAAGTCACCTGATTCAAAATGACCGACTGCGGGCCGTCGGCCACTTGCGAGTCGATTTCGACGCCGCGGTTCATCGGTCCGGGGTGCATCACGATGGCGTCGGGCGCGGCGAGCGCGAGGCGCTCGGGCGTGAGTCCCCAGCTCTTGAAATACTCCTGCGCGGACGGCAGCAGCGCGCCGCTCATGCGCTCGTTCTGCAGGCGCAGCATGATGATCACGTCGACGCCCTTCAGGCCCTCATCGAGGTTGTGATAGACGTGCACGCCCATCTGATCGAGATTGCCCGGCAAGAGCGTGCGCGGACCGATCGCGCGCACTTCGGGCACGCCGAGCGTGGTGAGCGCGTGAATGTCCGAGCGCGCCACCCGCGAATGCAGAATGTCGCCGACGATCGCCACGCGCAACTTCGTGAAGTCGCGCTTGTAATGGCGGATCGTGTACATGTCGAGGAGGCCCTGCGTCGGATGCGCATGACGGCCATCGCCCGCGTTGATCACGTGCACGTGCGGCGCGCAGTGCTCGGCGATCAGATACGGCGCGCCGCTCGACGCGTGACGCACGACGAACATGTCGGCGTGCATCGCGGAGAGATTGTTGATCGTGTCGAGCAGCGATTCGCCCTTGCTCGTCGAGGACGCGTTGATGTTCAGGTTCAGCACGTCCGCCGAGAGGCGCTTCGCCGCGATCTCGAACGTGGTGCGCGTGCGCGTCGAGTTCTCGAAGAAAAGGTTGAACACCGACTTGCCGCGCAAAAGCGGCACCTTTTTCACTTCTCGGTCGGTGACGCTCACGAACTGCTCGGCGGTGTCGAGAATGTGCGTGACGATCGAGCGCGGCAATCCTTCGATGGTGAGCAGATGCTTCAGCTCGCCGTTCTTCGTGAGCTGCGGATTGCCTTTGAGAAAGCCGTACCGGAACTTGTCAGAGGCAGGCGCGCCCGATTCGGCTGCGCCCTGAATAGCAGTGTTCATGATGATCCCGGTGTTTCTGGAAACGCGAAGCGCGCGTCAGTTTGCGCGCGGCTCGGTCGTGAAAGTGAACGTGTTGTCGTCGCGGCGCGCGAGCACGAGATTCGCGCTCGCCGGCACATCGACCGTGCCGCCGGTGAAGCACGCGCAGATCGGCATTTCGCGCCCGCCGCGATCGGCGAGCACCGCGAGATCGATCGACGCCGGACGGCCATAGTCGTACAGCTCGTTGATCGCCGCGCGCACGGTGCGGCCCGTGGACAGCACGTCGTCGATCAGGACGATGCGCCGGCCGTTCACATCGAAAGGCAGGTCGGTCGGGCGCGCCTGGCTGTGCAAGCCTTTTTTCGCGTAGTCGTCGCGATGCAGCGCGACGTTCACCACGCCGAAGCTCGGCGCGTTCAGGTCTTTCGCGAGCCGCTCGGCAAGCCACACGCCGCCGCTATAGATGCCCGCGAGCACGGGGCCATCCGGCGCGGCAAGCGATTGACCGAACGCGGCGCGAATCTGGTCGACGAGCGCGCGGTAGAGCGCCTCGGCGTCAATGGAACTCATGATCGTCGGCAAGTCCGTCGAGATATTGTTGAAGGATGACGCGGGCGGCCTCGGCATCGATCTCGTCGAAGCGGCCGCGCGCGTTGGCGCGCACGCCGCGCTCGCGCAGATCGGCCTTGGCATCGACGGACGAATAGCGCTCGTCCACCCATTGCACCGGCACGTTGAAACGGCCGTTCACCTGATTGCCGAAGCGCTTGGCGAGCGCGCTCATTTCGTGCGGCGTGCCATCGGGATGCATGGGCATGCCAACCACCACAGCGTCGGGCTTCCATTCGTCGAGCAGCTTGCCCACTTCGACGAAGCGATGTTCGCGGTTGAGATTGTGCAACGTGACGAGCGCACGTGCGTTTTTCGTGAGCGTGTTGCCGACGGCGACACCGATGCGTTTCTCGCCGTAATCGAATGCCAGCAGCGTGGCTTCCCGGCTCATGCGTGCCCTGCTTCGCCGGACAACATCGAGCGCGACACGCCGAGCAGCGAGAGCGCGGCTTCGAGACGGTCTTCGGCGGGCACATCGAAAATGATGCGCGGATCGGCTTCCACGGTGAGCCAGCCGTTCTTCGAGATTTCCTCTTCGAGCTGGCCCGCGCCCCAGCCGGCGTGGCCGAGCGTGAGCAGGAAGCGCTCGGGGCCCTTGCCGCTCGCGACCGCTTCGAGCACGTCCTTCGACGTGGTCATGGCGAGGCCGCCGGGCACGCTCATCGACGAGCTATACGGTTCGCCCTCGCCCGCTTCGTGCAGCACGAAGCCGCGCTCGGTCTGCACGGGGCCGCCGAAATACACGGGCAAATGAACGAGCGGCTCGATCTCGAGCTTCAGATCGATGCGGTTGAAAAGCGACTGGAGATCGATGTCGGTCGGCCTGTTGATGACGAGGCCGAGCGCGCCTTTCTCGGTGTGATCGCAAAGATAGACCACCGTTCCCGAAAACGTCGGATCGACCATGGAAGGCATGGCGATCAGGAACTGATTCGTCAAATTGATGCGATCGGAAGTCTTGGACATAATTCAGAATTTTAACAAAGGCGCTACGAGATGGCGGACTTCGATGTGGGTCTGGTCTGGTTTCGGCGGGATCTGCGCGCAGCAGACAATGCTGCACTCTATCATGCGCTTACACGGTGCCGCCGCGTGCTGTGCGCCTTCGTTTTCGATCGCGAGATTCTCGCGCCGCTCGACAAAAACGATCGCCGCGTGCCGTTCATTCATGCGAGCGCCGTCGAGCTGGACCGCACGCTGCGCGAGGCGGGCGGCGGGCTGATCGCACTGCATGGGCATCCGCTTCACGACATTCCTGCGCTTGCGCGCGACTGCGGCGTGAACGCCGTTTTCGCCAACCGCGATTACGAGCCGGCCGCCAAGGCACGCGACGAAGCGGTCGGGCAAAAGCTCGCGAGCCAAGACATCGCGTTCTTCACCTTCAAGGATCAGGCCGTCTTCGATCACGACGATGTGATGACACGCGCCGGCAAGCCGTACACCGTCTTCACGCCGTACAAGCGCAAATGGCTCCAGACGCTCACGCCGGACGCGCTCACGCCGTATGCGTCGGAAGATCGTCTGAACGCGCTGGCGAGGCCGCCCGCGACCGCAAGGCATGCGATTCCGTCGCTGGCCGCGCTTGGCTTTTCGGACGCCCACGCGCCCGCCTTCCCCGCCGGCACGAGCGGCGCATTCGAACTCTTCGACGACTTCCGCGAACGCATGTCCGACTACGGCCGCACGCGCGACTTTCCCGCGCAGAAAGGCCCGAGCTATCTGGGCGTGCACCTGCGGCATGGCACGGTGTCGATCCGCGCGCTCGCCCGCAGCGCGCACGATGCGCAACGCCACGGCGACAAGGGCGCCGAAACGTGGCTGGGCGAGCTGATCTGGCGGGAGTTCTATTTCTCCGTGCTGCATCATTTTACGCACGTCGGCCTGCCCGGCGATCATCGCGCGTTCCGGCCGGAATACGATCGCATCGGCTGGGAGACCGGCGACGCCGCCGATGCGAACTTCGCGGCGTGGTGCGCCGGACAGACCGGTTATCCGATCGTCGATGCGGCGATGCGGCAAATCAATGCGTCAGGCTATATGCACAATCGCCTGCGCATGGTCGTCGCGAGTTTTCTGACGAAGGATCTCGGCATCGACTGGCGGCGCGGCGAAGCGTATTTCGAAGCGCTGCTGAACGACTTCGAGCTTTCGAACAACAACGGCGGCTGGCAATGGGCCGCATCGAGCGGTTGCGACGCGCAACCGTACTTCCGCATTTTCAATCCGGTCACGCAGTCGAAGAAGTTCGACGCCGCGGGCAAGTTCATCCGCCATTACGTGCCGGAGATCGCCGGTTTGTCGGATCGCGACATCCACGCGCCGTGGCTCGCAAAACCCGACGCGCTCAAAGCCGCGAAGATCGCGCTCGGCGCGGATTATCCGCAGCCGCTCGTCGATCACGGCGCAGCAAGAAACCGCACGCTCGCACGCTACGACGTCGTGCGCGGGCCGGGCGCGAGACAAACCGCACCCGACGAACGGGATGATGATTAACGCGTGATGGGCGCAGGCCGCTCGATCATCGACGTCAGCGCGACGATCGATCCGCGGCCTTCGGACGGCGCGATGCCCGCGGCGGCCTGATGCAGCATCGAGCGCAACATTTGCGCGGCGCGTTCGGGCACGGTGGCGTCGAGGCCGCGCGTTGCGCCTTCGGCGCCATCGGCGTGCGTTTCGCCATGATGCGCGACGCGCCGCCACGCGAGGCCGAGCGTGTCCGCGAGGAGCGCAACGTGCCCAAGCCCGAGCGCGCAGGCCGCCGCGCCCAGCCGGTGCGAAGCGTCCGCCGCGGAAAGCGCCGCCGCTTCGTCCACCGTGCCGGTTTCGCTCGCCTGCGTGCCGCGCTCGACAAGCGCGTCGATCGAGGTTTCCGCGCTCTGCAGGAAGTCCTCGTAGGCGGCGGCGTTGACGCGCAGCACGCCGAGATCGCGCGTCGGGGCGTCGCGCGAGGCTTCCTCGCTCGCCCGCGCCGCGCCCTCTTCCCAGGCCGCTTCCGATGCCTGCGTCGCCGCCACGTGCCACGCCACCGTCAGACCGTAGTCGCGCAGCACGTCGACGTGTTCGGCGTCTTCGGGCGCCGCGCCGTACAGCGCGAAATCGCGCCACAGGAGCGCGAGCGTCGCGCGCACGAGCGAGCGCGGCGCGTACGAGAGCGCGTGCGCCTGATCGGCCAGCACGAGGTTGAAGCGCGCGTACAGGCGCTTTGCATCGGCAATATGGTCGAGTTCCGCTCCGTTGCGCTCGGCGCGCTCGCGCAGCGCCCGCACCGTGGAAGACGCGAGCCGCCAGAAATCGTAGGGGTCGGAGCCTCGCAGTTCGTCGAGACAGGCGTCGAGGCGCGCAAAAGAGTCCGCGGAGGCTTCGGCCGGTCCGCGCAGCAGCTTGAGCAGCGTCTCCTCGTAATGCGCCCGCACGTGCGCGAGCCGCGCCGGCGCGAAGCCGCGCAACGTCGCCGGGGCAATCGCACGGCCGGCGAGCGCGAGATCGTCGTACGAAACCGGGGCGACGCGCGTGTGCGCCGCGAGCAGCGCATGCAGCCCGCGATAGTGTTCGAAAAGCGCCGTCGAACAGGCCAACTCGCGCAGATTGTGGCGCTCGACCGCCGCGCGGAACACCGCGAGCGCCTCGGCAATGCGCGCGCGGCTTCCCTCCGATTCCTCGCCGAGCGGCGCGACGAGCGCGAGCGCCTCGGCGAAACGCTGCGCGGGCAGCCAGCCCGCCGAATGCAACGCGGCGATGGCGCGTTTCAGCGCGGCGCCGGTTTCGCCCTGACGCTGGAACGCATGCAGCGCGTCGGTGAGCGCCATTTCGGCAAGTCGCACCGATCCGCCGCGCGGATTGGGCAGGGCTTCGAATGCAACGGGCAGATCGGGACGAGAAGTCATAACAAGCGCTCACAAGCCGGTTCACCGGCGCGGCGGTGGATCGCCGTCGCGCGCGGTTTGGATTGCACGATCGATAAACGGCGACGTGCGGCGAGCGATCCGCGCGCCGCTCACCGCGCCTGCTTCAAGCGTATGCGCTAACGAACCGGTGCGGGAATCGAATGCGCTCCGCCGACGCTTTCGCGCCCTCTTTCGCCGCAACGAACTCGCGTTACGCTGCAAAACCAGAAAACCGCGCGAGCCGCACGCGCCTCGCGCCGCCGCAGCGGAACGCGGCCCGCAAAAAACGCGCGCCGCATGACGCGAGTCATGCGGCGCGGCAGAACGACAAGATCAGATCTGAACCATCTCGAAATCTTCCTTGCGGGCTCCGCATTCGGGACAGGTCCAGTTGATCGGAACGTCCTCCCAGCGCGTGCCCGGCGCGATGCCCTCTTCGGGCAATCCCGCCTCCTCGTCGTAGATCCAGCCGCAGATCAGGCACATCCAGCTTCTGTATTCCATACTTATGCCGCGTCGATTGGTCGGTTGAAATTAGGACATGATGGTACCGTGTTGCCGTGTCGATGCCTAGCAAGCTGCCCGCCCGCAATCGCGCGCGGCGTGACATCGGTCGAAACGGCCGTCATGCGGGTTGCCGTGCCAAGGCTAGCGCGCCGGAAAAAAGTGCGCAAAGAAAACAGCCGGGCGGCATTAGGACGCATAATCAGACATGACCGGGCGGGCATCCGCTCACGCGCTTAGGGCGCGGACGGGTCCGCTTTACGCCGATCGTCCAATCAAGCATCCAATACCATAATGTCCGCTTTTGCCATGACCGGCGATTCCCCACCGATCGTACTCACCTTCGGCCTCTCGGACCCCACGGGCGGCTCGGGCCTGCAAGCCGACCTGCTGACGCTCGCCAGCATGGGCTGCCACGGCGCGACCGTGCTCACCGGCTACGCGGTGCGCGACTCCGCGACCTGCGACGAAGTGACGGGCCTCGACCCGGATGCCGTCGCGACCCAGGCGCGCATGTTGCTAGAGGACATGCCGATCGCCGCCTTCAAGATCGGCGCGGCGACGCGCGCGGAACTCGTGTCCGCCATCGCCGAAGTCGTTTCCGACTACGACGACGTGCCGCTGATCCTCGCGCCGGATTTCACGCTCGACGACGAACACGTTCTGTCCGCCGACGAGCTGCGCGAATCGCTCGCCGATCTGCTCGTGCCGCAAACCACCATGCTGATTGCCGATCACGCCACGCTACTGCAACTCGCGCAGCCGGACAGCGACGCCGAATCGCCCACGCTGGATTCCGCGATTTCGCACATCCTCGCGCAGGGCTGCGAGTACGTGCTCGCGATGGAAACCGGCACGCACCGGCACGTCAACACGCTCTACAGCGAGGAGGGCCAGGTGCGGCAGGACACGTGGGAGCGCAGCGTGCAACGCATCATGGGCCTGACCGATACGCTCGGCTCGGCGGTCGCCGCGCTGCTCGCCAACGGCCAGGAGCCGGCCGAGGCCGCGCGCGAGGCGCAGGAATACGTCTTCCAGGCCGCACGCGCCGCGTTCCGCCCCGGCATGGGCGCGTATCTGCCGGACCGCTTCTTCTGGGCGCGTTCGAACGACGCGGATGAAGACAGCGACGCGTCCTCGCTGCCCGACGATCCGCCCGGACTGCCCGGAGAAGCGCGCCACTGATTTCGCGTCAAAGATTTCCGCGTCGACGAATTCAATAAGGGAGGCCACGCGAGCGCATGCCATATCGACTGCCCCATCTGCACAAGCCCGGCCCGCAAGGCGCGATCCGCATTGGCTGCGCGGGCTGGGGCCTGTCGAGCGCCGTCTCGGCCAGTTTTCCGCACGAAGGCACGCATCTCGAACGCTACTCGCACGTGCTCACGTGCGTCGAGATCAACACCAGCTTCTACAAGCCGCATCGCGAACAGACCTACGCGCACTGGGCGGAGAGCGTGCCCGATTCGTTCCGCTTTTCCGTCAAGCTGCCGAAGGCGATCACGCACGATGCGCGGCTCGCGAACTCCGAAGCCTTGCTCGACGAATTTCTTCACGCGGCCGGGCAACTCGGCGACAAGCTCGGCTGCTGGCTCGTGCAACTGCCGCCGAGCCTGCCCTTCGATCATGAAATCGCCGAGACATTTTTCAAGGCGCTGCGCGAGCGCACGAAGCTGCCGGTGGCGTGCGAGGCGCGCGAACAAAGCTGGTTCACCACGCATGCGGCGGCGCTGCTGAAGGCGCATCACATCGCCTACGTGGACGCCGACCCGATTCCCGACGATTGCGAGATCAAGCATCGCGCGGACACCTCGCTCGTGTACGTTCGGCTGCACGGCTCGCCCGAGCTCTACAAGTCTTCCTACAACTACACCTACCTCGACGATCTCGCCCACACGCTGCACGCGCGCGCGAAGAAGACGGCCGAGGTCTGGTGCGTCTTCGACAACACGGCGGAAGGCAACGCGCAGCCCAATGCGCTGCATCTGATGGAGCGCTTGCGGATTCACCACAAGGTCTGACTCTCTGGAGGATTGCCCGATGCGAAAACCGGCAGAACGTCTTGCACGCCTGATCGGAGCCACGCTGCTCGCCTCACTGCTTGGTTTCAGCGCGCCGGGTCAGGCGCAGAACGCCACACCCGCGGGCGACGGCACCTTCCTGCTGACGATCTTCCTCAAGCACGACGAATCGAAGACGCTGCCGCAGATCAATCAGCAATTGAAGGAACAGGGCTACTTCAAGACGTTCCCGCCGCCGGGCATCGAAGTGGTGTCGTGGTACGTGATGATGGGCATCGGCCAAGTCGTGACGCTGCGCGTGCCCGCAGACCGCCTGCGCGAAGTGAACCGGGCGATCGAAACGACCGCCTGGGGTGGCTATCGCACGGAGTTTTATCCGACGTACGACTACAAGGCCGCGGCGCAGAAGTTGCGCGATGAGATGAACAAATGAACTAGGCGAAAAGAACTAGGCGAAAAAAAACCCGCATCGCTGCGGGTTTTCTTTTGGCATGACGCGAGCCTCTTTCGAGACCCGCGCCGATGTAATCGGCTTTCGCCTGCTTACATGTCCATGCCCATGCCGCCCATGCCGCCGGGCATGCCGCCAGGCATCGGAGCATCTTCCTTCGGCAGTTCGGCAACGGCTGCGTCGGTCGTCAGCAGCAGGCCTGCCACCGATGCCGCGTTTTGCAGCGCGGTGCGCGTGACCTTCGTCGGGTCGACGACGCCGGCTTCAACCAGGTCGCCGTACTCGCCGGTCGCCGCGTTGTAGCCGTAGTTGCCCGAACCCTGAGCAACCGCCGCCACGACCACCGATGCTTCTTCGCCGCCGTTTGTGACGATCTGACGCAGCGGCTCTTCCATTGCGCGCAGCACGATCTTGATGCCAGCGTCCTGGTCCGCATTCGCGCCCTTCACGCCTTCGATCGCCTTGCGAGCGCGGATCAGCGCAACGCCGCCGCCAGCCACGATGCCTTCTTCCACCGCTGCGCGCGTTGCGTGCAGTGCGTCTTCGACACGTGCCTTCTTTTCCTTCATTTCGACTTCGGTCGCAGCGCCGACCTTGATCACCGCAACGCCGCCGGCCAGCTTGGCCACGCGTTCTTGCAGCTTTTCACGGTCGTAATCCGACGTTGCTTCTTCGATCTGCGTGCGCACTTGCTTCACGCGCGCTTCGATGTTCACGGCTTCGCCAGCGCCGTCGATGATCGTCGTGTTTTCCTTGCCCACTTCGATGCGCTTCGCCTGGCCCAGTTCAGCCAGCGTTGCCTTCTCGAGCGTGAGGCCGGTTTCTTCCGCAACCACTTGACCGCCGGTCAGGATCGCGATGTCTTCCAGCATGGCCTTGCGACGGTCGCCGAAGCCCGGAGCCTTAACAGCAACGGTCTTCAGGATGCCGCGGATGTTGTTGACGACCAGCGTCGCCAGCGCTTCGCCTTCGACGTCTTCAGCGATGATCAGCAGCGGACGGCCAGCCTTTGCAACTTGTTCCAGCACCGGCAGCAGATCGCGGATGTTCGAAACCTTCTTGTCGTGCAGCAGCACGAACGGGTTTTCGAGGACGGCGACTTGCTTGTCCGGGTTGTTGATGAAGTACGGCGACAGGTAGCCGCGGTCGAACTGCATGCCTTCCACAACGTCGAGTTCGTCTTGCAGCGACTTGCCGTCTTCGACGGTGATGACGCCTTCCTTGCCGACCTTGTCCATCGCTTCAGCGATGCGATCGCCGATCGACGTGTCGCTGTTCGCCGAGATCGCGCCGACTTGTGCGATTTCCTTGTTGGTCGTGCAGGGCTTGCTGATCTTGCGCAGTTCTTCGATTGCGGCTGCAACAGCCTTGTCGATGCCGCGCTTCAGGTCCATCGGGTTCATGCCCGATGCGACGTACTTCATGCCTTCGCGGACGATCGATTGCGCGAGCACGGTAGCGGTCGTGGTGCCGTCACCTGCGTTGTCGCTGGTCTTGGAAGCGACTTCCTTGACCATCTGCGCGCCCATGTTCTGGAGCTTGTCCTTCAGTTCGATTTCCTTCGCGACCGAAACACCGTCCTTCGTGACCGTCGGGCCGCCGAAAGAGCGCTCGAGCACGACGTTGCGGCCCTTCGGACCCAGCGTGACCTTGACCGCGTTGGCCAGGATGTTCACGCCTTCGACCATCTTGGCGCGTGCGGAATCGCCAAAAGTGACTTCTTTAGCTGCCATATCCAAACTCCTTGAGTCTATTCAGTGTGCAGGCTTCGCTGCGGCGCTTGAGAAAGCGAGATCGCGCGAAGCCGAACGTGCAGGAAGGATGCTTACTTGACCAGAACGGCCATGATGTCTTCTTCGCGCATGACGAGCAGTTCCTGCCCGTCGACCTTGACGGTCTGGCCGGCGTACTTGCCGAACAGCACGCGGTCGCCGACCTTCACGTCGAGCGCGATTTGCGCGCCCTTGTCATCGCGCTTGCCCGGGCCGATGGCCAGGACTTCGCCTTGATCCGGCTTCTCAGCCGCAGCTTCCGGAATCACGATGCCCGATGCGGTCTTGGTTTCCTGGTCCAGACGCTTGACGATAACGCGATCGTGCAAAGGACGAAGGTTCATACACACTCCTCTCTTGATTGAGACTGAAAACGCGGGAAAACCCGTCCTAGGAGAACATTCTCTTCGGACGGCAATCTTGTTAGCACTCTCGTGCAGTGAGTGCCAATTATATGGACCGAGTTTGACAATTTCAAGGAGGGGAGCGAGCGGGGAATCCCGTAGGACAAGGCATCGCGCGCATCGACTTCAATATAAACAATGAAGACCGAGCACCCGATAGACGCGATTAATGCTGATTCGCGAAGGCTGATTTGTTCAGATCAGGGTTTTTACCTAGGACGCTGCGGCTTAGACTGCTTCTCAACGACGAAGCAGTGGAGAGACACCTCACCACCCGCAACGTTCCCTAAATCAGCATTCGGAGGTCATCATGTTCAAGTCACTCGTTCCCGCCCTCGCCATCGCTGCCGTGCTCGCCGTGCCCAGTTTCGCCCAGGCGCGCGAAGACGGTCCCGTCACCCGCGCGCAAGTGCGCGCCGAGCTGGTCCAGCTCGAACGCGCCGGCTATAACCCGACCGGCGACCAGACCAATTACCCCGCCGACATCCAGGCCGCCGAGGCGCGCGTCAATGCGCAGCAAGGCGTCGCTGCATCGTCGTTTGGCGGTGCGGAAGAAGACGCGTCGGCGTCGGGGCATGCGAGCCGTCTGAGCTTTATCGATCGCATCGTGCGTCCGTCGGCGGCGAACCCGGTCGACTTCAGCCGTCCGTAATCCATACGATCGCACTCGAAGCGATGAATCGACGAAGTTAGCGCCTTCCATCACGCTGTAAGCGATAGATTCGACGATGTTTTTAGACTGTGCTTTTTCATCGGCCAGTCCGGCGGGTCTACAATTTGTGTCCGTCGTTGACACAAATTCTGGACCCGCCGCCTCTCATGCCCATGCCGTCCCCGCGTCTCGCCCTCGCCTCTCTCGGACTCGTCGCTCTCGCCGCGTGCGGAGGCCGCGGCGCGGTCACGCCGAGCTATCAGCAGGAACTGTTCACCACGGGCGCGAGCCCGTTCGCGCACAACTTCGACGCCACCGTCAACGAAACCTGCGAGGCCGCGCGCCGCGCACTGCTCTCGCAAGGCTTTCTCACGACGATGGGCCAGCCCGACAGCGTCGACGCCACCAAGAATTTCCAGCCGAACGCCGATACGCACGTCGCCGTCTCGTTCCACGTCGTGTGCACGCCGGGCGAGAACGCGACGAACCAGAGCATCGCCTACGTGAACGCCGTGCAGGACGGCTACGCGCTCAAGAAGAGCGATACCTCGGCGAGCGTCGGCCTCTCGGTGCTCGGTTCGCTTTCGCTGCCGATCCGTTCGAACAGCGATGCGATGGTCAAGATTTCGAGCGAGACCGTGCCCGCGGGCAAGTTCTACGACCGCTTCTTCAACCTGATGAGCCATTACCTCAATACGGTGCCGCGCAGCTCGCCCATCGCGTCCGATGAGGTGAAGAGCAAGCCGCTCGCGCCCTCGCTCATCGTCAGTTCGCCCGAACTCACGCCGACGCCGATCGTCGTGCAGACGCCCGAAGCCGCGACGGCCATCCAGGCATCGGATGCCGCGGCCGAAACGAAGCGCCAGGCGCAAGCGGCCGCATCGGAGGCAGTGGCCGCATCGGCGCCGAACGCGGCGTCCGCACCGGCGCATTGAGCGCCGGTCCGGGACGCCGCGTTCAATTCGGCACGTTCACCGTTCCGCCGCCCACCGTGATCGCGTTCGCGCCCGGATCGCTCGCGATCGGCGGCAGGTTCGACGCCGTGAGCGCGGGCGCCGAGCCGGGCGTGCCGCCACGCGCCACTGCGCGCACTACTTGCGAGGGCGGCAACGCGGCATTGTTCTTCAGGTGATTCCACATCAGGTTGAGCGCCTGAATATCGTAGTAATGCACCGGAATGAAGCGCGTGTCGAAGCCCGCCACGGACAGGAAGGCGTCGAAATGCTGGCCGTTCGCGATCTCGTAGAGCGAAAGCTGGCTCTTGTTGCCCTCCGCCACGCGATTCGCGCCGAGGTACGGGCGCGACGCATGATTGATCGGCACGAGCGCGTCCGCGCGGCCCTGCACGATGATCGCGGGCTTGCCGCGCAGGTTCGCATTCACGCGGATGGCGTTCACGCTGTCGACCATCGTCGCATTGCCGTTCGCCCATAGGCCGCGCAGACACGCCGCGCCGAGATAGCTGGCATCGGGCGTGGCAAAGCGATGATCCGCCGCGCCCGCCGTGCCGGCGTTGTAGACGAGGTTGATGCCGTTCGTCGGCGGAATGCCGTTACCGTTGCCGAAGATCGTCGGCATCGGCGAGACGACTGGCGCCACGCCCGCCGCACCCGTGACCGCGTTGGTCGTGCCGAAGCTGAAGTTGCACAGGTTGTCGAGCACGCTCGCCTTCATGTACGCATCGACGTAAGTGACGGCCACGGCCGGCACCGCCTGCGAGTCCCACATCGGCGCCTGGAGCGCATCCGAATCGGTCTGATAACCCGCCTGATGAAGCTGGTTCAGCGCGTCGGTGGCCTGCGCGACCGTGTTGCCGCCCGAGACGAGCCCGTTCGCGGCGAGCGTCGCGCAGCGCGCCGTGCGGATCGCGTTGGTCGTCGCGACCGGAAGCGTCGTCAGATACGGCGCGCCGGCCGCGGCGGGCGCGAGCGCCGCGCATGGTTGCAGCAGATTGGCGAGCGTCGTGTAGTCCGCGAGCGGCCTCCCGAACGAGCCGACCGGCACGCCGCCCTGCCGCACCGAAACCTGCGGCGGCAGATTCAGATTGATCTGCGGCTCGCCGACGACGACCGCCGTGATCCAGCCGTCGGTGTCCTGCTCCGCGGCCGCCAGCGCCGCGCCGCCGCCGTTGCTCACCGACGACGCGATCGTCGTGATGTCGCCCTTGTTGTAGCGCACCTGATGCGTCGAGCCGCTCACCGGCCCGAACATGTCGTTGAGCGCCCAGTACGCGAACTGAATCGCCTGCAAGGTGTTCTTGCCCCAGCTCGCTTCGGGATTCTGTTGCGAATGCGCGTGCTTGTACGCGTAGCGGTTCGGGAAAGCCGAATTGAACGACGAAAGCGACGACGCGCTCACGTTCGCCTTGAAGATGGCCTTGGTCCCGGCGAGCGTGGTGCTGGCGAGCGTGCCGTCGATCATCGTGACGAGGCTGGTCGCGAGCTCGTGCGCGCCATTGCCGCCGCCCTTGTCGTTGTAGGCGACCGCGCAGCCGCGCTTGAGCCCCCACTCGCCCGCCGCGGAGATCGCGCCGTAGACGCCGCGCGATCCCGACGACGTCGCCGTGACGATGCAAGGCTGATCCGGATTGAAGCTCGCCGGAATCTGCACGAGCAGGCTGACGTTCTGCGTGCCGCTGCCGTCGTCCGCGTAGGCGATGTATTCCTTGCCCGCGATCTTGCCCTCGCCGAGCGTGTCGTTGCCGTTCAGATCGACGTTCGGCCCCCAGAAGCGGCCATAGCCGCCATTCGCCGACATGTCGACGAGCGCGCGATAGTTCGAGTAGATGGCGAGCCGCCGCAGTTCGGCCGCCGTGGGCGCCGCGTTGTTCGCTATCCCCGGCGCGGTCGTCGAAGCCAGGCCCGTCTTGCCGAGACCGGCCGTCAGCAGATCGTCGGAGACGCCGTCGTAAGTCTGTGTGTTCACCGAGCCCGCGACGAAATTCGGCAACGTGTTGGTCGGCGTGCCGCCGCCGTTGTTGTCATCGCTGCCGCCGTGGCAGGCGGCGAGCGCTAACGCGGCGAGCATCGCGAACGCGCTGATCGACGCCGGGCGCGGCACAGTCTGCAACCTCTGGAAACGCGCGCATCTTTTCATTGTCTGCCTCCGCCTTTCGTTCCGTTCGAGTGGTGCAACCTCATGGGTGCAACGAGCCTGCGAGCATGCGGCCGTCGTTAAAAGTATCGCGTCTAATGAATGACGAGTCGCTGCTGAGTTTCCCTGTCCGTCGCGCGCCGCCTTGAGCGCGCGCCACGCTGCAAACGACAACGGGCTCCGGCGGGAATGCCGGAGCCCGTTCCTGGACCCGCGAGAGAAGCGGAGAAAGCGGCATCACGCGATGCCACCCGCCGCCTGCGACCCGGTTATTGCCCGCCGCCTTGCACGCCGAGCGTGATCTTGTTGGACACGGACTTCACGCCCGCCACGCCCTTCGCGATTTCTTCCGCCTGGGCGATCTGGCCGCCTTCCGGCACCGTGCCGGTCAGCGTGATCGCGCCGCTGCGCGCACGCACGTACACCTTCGACACGTCGAAGCCCTGCGCCTTCGACAGCGCGCGGCGCACCGCGTAGCCGAGCTTGCGGTCTTCCTTCTTGACCGTCGATTTCTGGGCCTTGGTCGCCGCCGCCGACTCGGTGCTCGTGGCCGCCGCGTCGCTCGACTGGGCATAGGCGCTCGAAGCCACCGCCACGCACACCACCACGCCCAGCGCCTTCAACAGATCGACTGCTTTCATGATTTCTCCTTTTGTTTCGCTTGTTGACTTCGCACAGATGCAACTCCGCTCGTTTTGCACTTCCAATCCGGGCCGCATTCCCAGCGGCAGGGCTTACGACTGGGTGACTCACCGGGGCCGCGCGCGCCCGTTGCCCGAAGGCGCACGGGCATAGCGGCGGCAAGCCGGCGAATGCGGCTCACGGTGCTGCGAGAGAATGGCGAAACGAAACAAACTGCGGCCGTTTGGTCGGGCGGCAAAACCCGTCGGCTCGAATATGTCCTGCCGCATGGCGCATGCTTGGCGCGCCCTTCGCCGGTTCGCGGCGGGAAGCTCGCATGCCCACATAGCGGGCTGCGGCGCGAGAAAGGCCATGTCGTGCGGCGGCGAACGTCAATTTAGCCCAGCGCGGCCATTAGCGCAAAGCATTTAGCGACGCGGCCCTCCGCGCAGCCGCGCCCGCGCAACAGCGCCCGCCGGCCCGGCGCGGGGCTACACACGTCTGTCACACTCGGCGGCGCGCGCGGCGGCATCGCCGGGCCGGTTTCCGCGGACGGGGACGCATCGCGATCAGGTAAGCTCGTGGGCACAAAGTTTCGCGATCACCGAGAAGATGACCCACCCTTCAGCACACGATCCGGACGACGATCCGGACGTCCAATCGAGACGCAGGCCGCAACCGAAGATCGTCGCGCGCTTCGTCGCGATCTCCTGGCGCGATCTGGCGCTCACCTTCGGCCCGATCCTGCTCGTCTGCGCCGCCGCGCTCTGGCTCGCCGTGCGGCTGATCCAGCCCGCGCCGCCGAGCACGCTGACCATCGCGGCCGGGCCGAAAGGCAGCTCGTTCTGGAACAGCGCGCAGAAATACAAGGCGATCCTCGCGCGCAACCGCGTCACGCTCGACGTGCTGGAAACGCAAGGCTCGCTCGACAACCTGACGCGCCTCGACGACCCGAAATCGAACGTCGATGTCGGATTCGTGCAGGGCGGCCTTACCAAGCCCGGCACGACCAACGATCAGCACGGCAATCTGGAATCGCTCGGCAGCGTGTCCTACGTGCCGCTCGCGGTGTTCTACCGAGGCTCGGCGGTCGTCAGCCGCCTGTCGGAACTGAAGGGCAAGCGGCTTGCGATCGGCGCGGAAGGCAGCGGGACGCGCGTTCTGGCGCTCACGCTTCTGAAGGCGAACGGCATCGAGCCGGGCGGCGATACCGAGCTGCTGCCGCTCGCGGGTGACGAAGCCGCGAAAGCGCTGGAAGCCGGCCAGGTCGACGCCGTCTTCCTGACAGGCGACTCCGCCCAGCCGCCGACGATGGCCAAACTTCTGCGCACGACGGGCATCCGCTTCATGGATTTCTCTCAGGCCGATGCCTACGCGCGCCGCTTTCCGTATCTCACCGAAATCGAGCTGCCGATGGGCGCGTTCGATTTCGCCCGCAATCTGCCGCCGCGCCCGGTCCACATGATCGCGCCGACCGCCGAGCTGGTCGCGCGCGACAGCCTGCATCCGGCGCTCTCCGACCTGCTGATTGAAGCCGCGCGCGAAGTGCACGGCCGCGCCAATCTGTTGCAGCGCGCGAACGAGTTTCCCGCGCCGCTCGTGCACGAATTCCGCATCAGCGACGACGCCGAGCGCTATTACAAATCGGGCAAGAGTTTCATCTACCGCACGCTGCCGTTCTGGGTGGCGAGTCTCGCGGATCGCGTGCTCGTCGTGCTGGTGCCGCTGATCGTGGTGCTGATTCCGGGCTTGCGGCTCGTGCCGGGGCTGTACCGGTGGCGCGTGAAATCGCGCATTTACCGGTGGTATGGCGCGCTCATTGCGATCGAGCGGGAAGCGATCAGCGGCCCGGACACCGCGCAGCGCGACGCCCTGCTCGACCGTATCGACGCGATCGAAACGGCCGTGAATCGCATGAAGATGCCGCTCGCGTTCGCGGATCAGTTTTATGTGTTGCGCGAGCACATCGGCTTCGTGCGCACGCGTCTTGCACACGCACCGGCGTCACAAGGCGCAGAAGACGCCGGGACGCGCGCGCGCAACGTGGCGCAAACGGACGCACCCGCTGTCGTTTCGCGGGCAGACACGGAACAAGGCAGCACGTAATATCTAAAGGAGCACACGGAAGAAGAGATGCGATGCCCGCGCGCGCCGCATCCGGCATGCAGGACACGACCGGAAAACGAACAATAGTTGAGGCTTCAGCCGCCGCCCGCGCCTGAAAGCCACGGAAACTCAGGGAGAAGTGACATGAGTGCCCCGCATTCGATCAGTGGTGGTCAGCCGTACTTTTTCTTCGACTTCATTTCGCCGTTTTCGTACTTGCTGCTGGAGCAGCACGAGAAATGGCCGGACATGCCATTTGAACTCGTGCCCGTCCAGTTGATGAAGCTGCTCGACCGATGGGGCCAGCCGCACGCCGCGACCATTCCGTCCAAGCGCGTCTTCACCTACCGGCACGCGCTCTTTCGCGCGGAGCAACTGGGCATTCCCTTCAGGATGCCGCCGGCGCATCCGTTCGATCCGAGCAAGGCGCTGCGGCTCGCCGTGCTGGCGGACGGCGAAATCGCCCGCGTGCGCGAGATCTTCCGCTACATCTGGCGCGAAGGGCGCGACCCGGCGACGCCCGAAGGTTTTCGCACACTATGCCAGCACGTCGGCATGCCGGAAGCGGAAACGCGCATCGAGGACGAGGACGTCAAGGCGAAGCTGCGCGCCAATAACGACCGCGCCGTGGCGATGGGCGTGTTCGGCGTGCCGACTTTCCTCGTCAACGATCAGATTTTCTGGGGCGAGGACACGCTGCCGATGGTGCTCTACGTCGCGCGCTCGCCGAACTGGCTGGAGGGCGCGGAAGTGAAGCGCATCAGCGCGCTGCCGACCGCGCCGCGCGACGCCGATTTCGCCTGACTGCCGCGGTCGAGGGCGGCGCGCCTATGCCGTGCATAGCGCGCTCGCTATGGCGTCAAAAAAAGATAAGCGTTTAACTTCGGGTGAGGGGTCGCGAGTTCGCGCCCGCGCATCCTGATCAACCGCTTCGCAGGCCATGAACGACCCCGCCGACTCACTCGACATCTGGCTGATCCGCGTCTTGCGCACGCTTTTGCTGGAGCGCAGCGTGACGCAGACCGCGCAGCGTCTGAACCAGACACAGCCGGCGATCAGCACGGCGTTGCGCCGCTTGCGCGAGATCCTGAACGATCCGATTCTCGTGCGCGGCAAGCAGGGCATGGTGCCGACCGAGTACGGCGAATCGCTGCTCGCGCCCGCGCAGCGCGCCTTGCGAGAGGTCGAATTCGTCGCGACGCCGCATGGCGATTTCGATCCGGCCAGCTCGCGCCGCACGTTCCGCGTCGCCGCGCCCGATTACCTCAACGATTTCTTCATGCCGACGCTCGTCGCCGCCTTTCGCGACGCCGCGCCGCACGCGCGTCTCGAGATCGAGTCGCTCAATCCGATGCGCGATCACGAGCGCATGCTCGACGAAGGTGAAATCGACCTGATGGTCGCCAACTGGACGAAGCCCGAGCCGCGTTTTGCGCGCGAAGATTTGTTCACCGATGTTTTCGTCTGCCTGATGCGCGCGAATCATCCGCTCGCACGCGAGCCGCTGACGGCCGAACGCTACGCGCTCGCCGCGCATCTCGCGCCGACGCCGTACAGCGGCGGCAGGCGTCATCCGATCGATATCGGGCTTGCGCGCGCGGGCATCGAGCGGCGCATCGTGACGACGATTCCGTACTTCGGCCTCGTGCCGCAAGTGCTGCTGCAGTCCGATCTCATCTTCACCGCGCCGCGCCGCTTCGCCCAGCACTACGCGGCGCTGCTGCCGCTCGCGGTGCTCGACTCGCCGGTGCCATTTCCGCGCATCAAGTGCTATCAATTGACGTTGCCGCAGCCGGATCAGCCGACCGACGTGGCCTGGCTGCGCACGCTGATGTCGAGCGTGTCGGATACGCTCACGCGCAAGAAGACCGTGGCCGCCCCTTCCGGCGATATCGCGACGGAACTGGGCGAAGTCGCCAAGTAGCGCGTGCACGCGGCGCAGGGGCGGGACTTTCGGTACTATCCGGAACGACCTCCTCGGCTGCCCGCTCCCATGGACGCTCTCGACAAACTGATCCAGCTTGCGAACCTTTCCGGTGCGCTCGATTTGCGCTGCCTGCTGAGCGGCCCGCTCGAACTGGATCACGCGCCCGCGCCTGCCGGCGAAGCGGTGTACCACGTCGTGCTGGATGGCGAATGCACGGTGTTGCGCCGTGGGCAGACGCCGCTCGAACTGAAGGCCGGCGATATCTTCTTCCTGCCGCGCGGCGATGCGCACGTGCTGAGCATCCGGGCGTGCGCATCCGGCCCGGCCGCAGGCGCGATGCAGGCGCGCGATAACGGCGCGGTCACGGTGCGAAGCAATTGCGGCGAAGTCGCGCCGGGCGTCGATCTGTTGTGCGGGCGCTTTCTCTACGCGCCGCGCGCGCTCTTGATCGACGTGTTGCCGGACGTCGTGTACGTGTCGTTCTCGAATGCCTCCGCGCCGTATCTCGCGCCGCTCGTGCAGACAATGCGCCGCGAGGCGGAGGATTCGCAGTTGGGCGCGCCGTCGATCGTGACGGCCTTGTCCACCGCGCTCTTCACGATGGTGCTACGCGCGTGGCTCGCCGGCCAGCCGTCGCTTGCGGGCGTGCTCGGTTTGCTGGCGAACCGGCGGCTCGGCGCATCGATCATCGCGATGCTGGAGCGGCCCGCCGAGCCGTGGACCCTCGAAATGCTGGCGAAAGAAGCGGCGATGTCGCGCGCCACGTTCATGCGCGCGTTCTCCGCGCATTCGGACAGCTCGCCGCTCGCGTTGCTGAGCCACGTGCGCATGCAGCTCGCGAGCACGATGCTCACGCACACGAAGAAAAGCATCGCCGATGTCGCGGCGGAAGTCGGGTATCAGTCCGAGGCGGCGTTCAGCAAGCGGTTCAAGGAACTGTATGGCATCGCGCCGGGGAAGTTCCGGACGGAGAACGGCTTGATGTGAAGCTCGACGTGTCGCGCGCTTACAGGGCGTTCTCCTTCGCCCACGCAGCGAGCGGCGTGCGCTCGATCGGCGTGTCGGGCGGCGAGAAGCTGCGCGTGACGGTCTTGCCCGTCGCTTCATTGACGGTTGCGCGGTACATCACGCTGCCCTCTCCCGTCGATGCGCTGATCGCAAAGGCGGCGAGATCGCTGCTGCACGCGTGCTGCTTGCAGCCCGACGCGAAGTAAAAGCCGTCCTTCAGCTGAACGCCCGCGATATCCGACGCCCCGAACCGCTCGACGATCCGCTTCCACTCATTGGGACGAAGCTCGTTGAACGCCTTGCGGAACCGCTGGTCGCCGACGACTTCCGAGGGCAGCTTGCCGACCATCCACTTGACGTCCTGCACGGTCGTCGGCGCGGCCCTGCCAGCCGGCGCATAAAGAACCGATGCCGCCGCGCTCAGCAGGATCGCGGTCGAAACGATTGCGCTGACGCGCTTGCCAAATCCAGTACTCACTGCTCACCCCATCGTGTTCTCGATTGCGCCGGACGCATCCACGGGAGATCGCCCGGCCCAACGATGATAGGGTTCGCATCCACGGCCCGCGGCCGCTGTGACCAAATTTGGCGAAGCGGAGCGTGCGACCGTGCGAGCGTGCTCAACGCACGGCGGAAAGCGCGCGCAAACGCTGCCCCGACGGCACGCCCAGCCGGGCCGCCATCTCTCTCACGCGCAGCAACTGCGCCGCGACCGCCAGTGCGATCGATCCCGGCGCTTTATCGACGATGCCTTCGACGCCGATCGGACACGTGATCTCCGGCAAACGGTCGGCGGCCACGCCCCGCTCCATCAGCCGCCGCTCGAACTTCACGCGCTTGGTCGCGGAGCCGATCAGCCCGAAGTACGCGAAATCGTCACGCCGCATGATGCGTTGCGTCAGCGAGAAATCGAGCGAATGATCGTGCGTCATCACGATGAAATACGCGCCGGCGGGCGCTTCGTCGACGATCGCATCGGGCAGATCGGTGGCTTCGATCTGCACGTTCGCCGGGACTTCATCGGGGAAGAGTTCGTCACGCGCATCGACCCACTGCACGACGCACGGCAGCGTGCCCAGCACCTTGACGAGCGCATGGCCGACATGGCCCGCGCCGAACAGGACGACGTGCATCATGACCGTGCGCTCCGCACCGCGTTCACGGCCCTCAGGATTTCCTCCGCGGTGGCGGGCGCGTTCAGCGGCGGGTTGATCTTGTGATCGCCGACCGCGGAAACCGCGTCGCGGATCGCGAAGAACACCGAGAACGGCAACAGGAGCGGCGGCTCGCCGACCGCCTTCGAGCGATGGATGCTGTCCTCCACGTTGCGATTCTTGAAGAGATTTACGCGGAAATCGGCGGGCATGTCGTTGGTCGTCGGAATCTTGTAGGTGGACGGCGCATGCGTCATCAGCTTGCCCTTCTCGTTCCACCACAGTTCTTCGGTCGTGAGCCAGCCCATGCCCTGCACGAACGCGCCTTCGACCTGGCCTTTGTCGAGCGCCGGGTTCAGCGATGCGCCCACGTCGTGCAGTGCGTCCGCGCGCAGCACGCGCATTTCGCCGGTGAGCGTGTCGATGACGACTTCGGACACCGCCGCGCCGTACGAGTAGTAGTAGAACGGGCGGCCCTGCATCGTCGCCTGGTCCCAGTAGAGCTTGGGCGTCGCGTAGAAACCGTCGGACCACAACTGCACGCGCGCGAGATACGCCTTCTGCACCACTTCGCCGAACGGAATCGCATCGCCACCCACGATCACGTGATCGTTCGCGAAACGCACCTCGGACGCCGCGACCGTGCCGCCGCCGAACTTCTCCGCCGCGAACTTCGCGAGGCGTTCGCGCAACTGGCGCGCGGCGTCCTGCGCGGCCTTGCCGTTCAGATCCGTGCCGGTCGAGGCCGCCGTCGCGGATGTGTTCGCGACCTTGCTGGTATCGGTCGCCGTGACGCGCACGCGTTCGAACTTCACGCCGAGCTCGTGCGCGACGACCTGCGCGACCTTCGTGTTCAGGCCCTGGCCCATTTCGGTGCCGCCGTGGTTCACGAGCATCGACCCGTCGGTATAGATGTGAACCAGCGCGCCCGCCTGATTGAAGTGCGTGACGTTGAACGCGATGCCGAACTTCACCGGCGTCAGCGCGAGCCCTTTCTTCAGGATCTCGTTGTTCGCGTTGAATTCGTCGATGGCGGCGCGGCGGCGGCGATAGTCGCTCGTCGTTTCGAGCTCGCCGAGCAACGCGTGCAGCACGTTGTCTTCGACCGTCTGACCATACGGCGTCTGGTTGTTCTCGCCCTTGCCGTAGAGATTCGCGAAGCGCACGTCGAGGGAGTCGCGGCCGACCGAACGCGCGACGTTATCCATGATGTATTCGATCGCGAACGCGCCCTGCGGCCCGCCGAAGCCGCGAAACGCGGTGTTCGACTGCGTGTTGGTCTTGCCGCAATAGCCTTCGATCTTCACGTCCGAAAGCCAGTACGCGTTGTCGAAGTGGCAGACGGCGCGCGTCATCACCGGGCCCGACAAATCGGCAGAAAAGCCGCAGCGCGATGTCATGTCCACCGCCACGCCATCGATCCTGCCGTCGTCGTCGTAGCCGACTTCGAAGTCGTACACGAAGTCGTGGCGCTTGCCGGTGATCATCATGTCGTCGTCGCGGTCCGGACGCAGCTTCACGGGGCACAAGAGCTTCCACGCGGCGAGCGATGCGCAACACGCGAAAATGCCCGATTGCGATTCCTTGCCGCCGAAGCCGCCGCCCATGCGCCGGCATTCGACGAGCACGTTATGCGAATGCACGTTGAGCACGTGCGCGACGAGATGCTGCATCTCAGTCGGGTGCTGCGTCGAGCAGTAGACGTGCATGCCGTCGTCGTCCTTCGGCACGGCGTAGGCGATCTGGCCTTCGAGATAGAACTGCTCCTGACCGCCGAGCTTCATCGCGCCGCGTTCGTGATGCGCGGCCTTCGCCATGCGGCCTTGTGCATCGCCGCGCGAGAGCTTCAGCGGATTGAGCACATACGATTCGGCTTTGCGCGCGTCTTCCGGTGTGAGGATCGGCACGAGGTCTTCGAATTCGATGGTCGCGCGGCGTGCGGCGAGCCGCGCCGTATCGTGCGAGGTCGCGACGACGATGAACATCGGCTGGCCGATGTACTGCACGATGCCCTGAGCCAGCACCGGATCGTCGTGGATGATCGGGCCGCAATCGTTCACGCCGGGAATGTCGTCGGCGGTGAAGACGGCGACCACGCCCGGCGTCGCGCGCACGGCGTCGAAGTTCATCGACAGAATCTTCGCGTGCGCTTTCGGGCTCGTGCCGAGCGCGGCGTGCAGCGTGCCCGCGACGAGCGGAATGTCATCGGTATAGCTGGCGCGTCCGCTCACGTGCAGATGCGCCGATTCGTGCGGACGCGAGACATGCACCTGCTTGAAATCGTCGATGTCGTTCGCGAGCGTCTGGGCTTCGGCGAGAAAGGCTTCTGCTTGCTGATTCATGTTCGTATCCTCTTCTTACTTCGCTTCGACCAGTTCGATTGCACGCACATCGAGTTGCGACTTCGAAAGCGGATTCTGCGAACGCGTTTCCAGCCAGAAGCGATACAGCAGGCTTTTCGCGGTGTCGAGCCGGTAGTCGCTGCTCGCGCGCATGTCGGTGAGCGGCTGATAGTCCTGGCTCAACGCGAGCATCGCGGCTTGCGCGGTGGCTTCGTGCCAGTGCGCGTCGGTCAATACGGCTTCCGCATGCGCCGCGCGCTTCGGCGTCGCGGCCATGCCGCCGTAGCAAAGACGCGGCTCGCGGATCGTGTCGCCCTCCGCGATGTACGCGAACGCGGCGTACACGGCGGAAATGTCGGAGTCGAAGCGCTTGCTCAGCTTGTACGCGCGGAACTGGAGCTTCGCGCGTTTGCCGGTGCGTGTCGGCACTTTCAGCATCGCGACGAACTCGTTCTCCGTCATGTCCTTCTTCTGGTACGCGATGTACAAGTCTTCGAGCGGCATCTCGCGCGTGCCGTTCACGCTTTGCAACACCACACGCGCATTCAGCGCGATGAGACCAGGCATCGAATCGCCGATCGGCGAGCCGTTCGCGACGTTGCCGCCGAGCGTGCCCGCATTGCGAATCGGCAGCGACGCGAAGCGCAGACGCGTTTCTTCGAGCTCCGGATACGTCTTCACGAGCTCGGCATACGCGCGCTCGAGCGTCACGCCCGCGCCGATCTCGATCCAGTCGTCCGTCGTCGCGACATGCCTAAGCGCCTCGATTTGCCCGACATAGGCGATGTCGCCGAGATCGCGCAACTGCTTCGTCACCCATAAGCCGATGTCCGTGCTGCCCGCGAGAATGCGCACGTTCGGATTCTTGTCTTTCAGCGCGGCGAGCGCTTCGACCGTGCGCGGCGCGTCGAACTGCCGGCCGGCGTGCTCGTAGTGGAACGTATCGTCGCGCTGCAGGTTGTCGAGCGTGCGGGCGAGCGCCGGCACGTTGACGGGCGCGAGCGGCGCGTGATCGAACATCTGCTCGGCGGCGTCGATGATCGGCCGATAACCCGTGCAGCGGCACAGATTGCCCGTCAGCGCGTCGCTGATTTCCTGGCGCGAGGGCTTGGTCTTTGCGCAGGCGTGTTCGCAGCCGGTCGTCGCATGGCCGTGCTTTTCGTAGAGCGCGAACATCGACATGGCGAAACCGGGCGTGCAGAACCCGCACTGCGAACCGTGGCAATCGACGAGCGCCTGCTGCACCGGATGCAGCGTCCCGTCCGGCTGGCGCAGGTCTTCGACCGTGAAGAGCGCGCGGCCGTCGAGCGTCGGCAGGAATTGCACGCACGCGTTGACGGCCTTGAACGCGACGCCGCCCTGCCCGTCCGGCTCGCCGACGACGACCGTGCACGCGCCGCAGTCGCCTTCGGCGCAGCCTTCCTTGGTGCCGGTGCAGCGCGCGTCCTCGCGCAGATATTGCAGCACGGTGCGTGTCGTCGATGCGCCGCTCACTTCCTGGATCGCGTTGCGGTGATAGAAGCGGATCGGCTGATTGGTCGACTCGATGATCGGCTCGCTCATGGGATGTCTCGGGGCTGTTCGATGCTTTTTTGCTGGTTGCGCGGGATACGCAGCCGGTGGCATTCGCGACTATTCGGAAATGTTCCTGTCGCTTCGATGGTTCGAAAGCTATCACCACCAAAATCCACATCCCATAGGCGGCATTGCATGAACGACATATTCTTCGTCCGATATGTGCGCCGGGCCTTACTGGGCAAGGCTTCCCGCGATGTACTCCGGCCGTCCGGACCGGCAATTTGTCCCACCTGGTTACAAAACGGGCGCGGCGTTGCGTCGCAACATATGTGACAATCATGCCTTCGCGCCGAATTCAACCCCGCAATTTCCCTATGTCCACCGAGTCTCGCACCCAGACGCAGAGCGACTTCGCCGTCACGCTGCGCATTCTGCCCGTCGTCCTGTACACATTCCTCTGTTACCTGACGATCGGCATTCCGCTGGCGGTGCTGCCGGGTTTCGTGCACACGGACCTGGGCTACGGCTCGGTGATGGCGGGCGCGGCGATCAGCGTCCAGTACTTCGCGACCCTCATGTCGCGGCCGCTCGCCGGCCGCACCGCCGACACGCTCGGCCCCAAGAAGACCGTGCTGTACGGTCTCGCGGCGTGCGCGGCGAGCGGCGTGCTCTTGCTCGCTTCGGCGCTCGCCGCGCAATGGCATGCGGTGAGTCTCGCGCTGCTGGTGATCGCGCGGCTCGTGCTCGGTTTCGGCGAGAGCTGGGTCGGCACGGGATCGATTACGTGGGGCATCGGGCGCGTCGGCGTCACGAACAATGCGAAGGTGATTTCGTGGAACGGCATCGCAACCTACGGCGCGCTTGCCATCGGCGCGCCGCTCGGTGTCGCGATCGATCATGCGCTCGGTTTCGCATCGCTCGGGCTGATCGTAATTGCGCTCGGCGGTTTCGGTTACTGGCTTGCGACGCGCATGGCGAGCGTGCCTGTCGTTCATGGCGAGCGGATGTCGTATCGCAGCGTGTTCTTCCGCGTGCTGCCGCATGGTTTGGGGCTCGCGCTCGGGTCGGCGGGTTTCGGCTCGATCGCGACGTTCATCACGCTGTACTACGCGGCGCATAACTGGCCGAATGCGGCTTTGTCGCTGACGGTGTTCGGCACGATGTTCATCGGCGCGCGGTTGTTGTTCGCGAACACGATCAAGGCGTATGGCGGTTTTCGCGTGGCGATCGTGTCGTTTGCGTTCGAATGCGCGGGTTTGTTGATGCTGTGGCTTGCCGCGGAGCCGACTTTTGCGCTCGCGGGCGCGGCGTTGACCGGGTTTGGGTTTGCGCTCGTGTTTCCGGCGCTTGGCGTGGAAGCGGTCGGGCTCGTGCCGCCCGCCAGCCGTGGGGCGGCTTTGTCGGCTTATTCGGTGTTTCTGGATCTGTCGCTCGGGCTGACCGGGCCGCTCGCCGGGTATGTTGCCGGTGAGTTGGGGTATGGGTCGGTGTTTTTGTTCGCCGCGCTGGCGGCGGCTGCGGCGGTGGGGTTGTCGGTTGCGCTTTATATGCGCGCGGGGCGTGGGGTGGGTGGGGCTGCTACGGCTTGATTTTTTGTCTGTTGCCGGATCCCGGTTTCGTGTTGGTTTATTAGCACTGCCCCTCCCCGGGGCGGGGGTAACTTTCTTTGCTGCTGCAAAGAAAGTCACCAAAGAAAGCAGCTTTGTCACCGCCCGCGGTCACACGCAGTTTGACCATGCTTGCCAGCCCACGGCGGCACTCGCCTATAGAGTGCCCTCGCAGGACCAATCGGGCTTGGATCGCGCACGGTCCGTCACATCGCAGCACTTAACGAACCGGTACAGCCACATCAAGCTCCAGCCCGCTTCGCGGCCGACGGGAAGAGCGGGTTCGCGTGCGCCTTCGTGTTCCCTTGGCTTCCCTCGCATACCCCACGGCAGCGCGTAGCGCTGTGCCGAAGCTATTATGTGCTGAACCAGTGTCCTCTGCGTACTAGCTCGTCAGACCGTGCGCGATCCAAGCCCGATTGGGCCTACGAGGGCACTCTATAGGCGAGTGCCGCCGTGGGCTGGCAAGCATGGCCAAACTGCGTGTGACCGCGGGCTTGAACGAGCTGCTTTCTTTGCCTACTTTCTTTGCAGCAGCAAAGAAAGTAGGTGCCGCCCCGCACAGGGGCAGCGCTGATAGACCGACGCGAAACCGGGATCCAACGCAAGCGCCAATCCAGGCAGCGCGAAAAAACAAAACGCCACCCGCCAAAACGAACCTCCCCGCATGTCTTAAAATCCCCGCTTGGCCCACCAGCGTCCGCTTTATGAACCCGACCTCGGAAGACCGCTGGCGCGACTTGCGCCCGGACCCGGACAGCGACACACCGCTCTATCTTCAACTCGCCCGCAAGCTCGCCACCGCGATCCACGACAATCGCTGGAACGCCGGGGAAGCGCTGCCGTCGGAGCGCGTGCTGTCGGAAGCGCTCGGCGTGTCGCGGATCACGTCGAGAAAGGCCATCGCGCTGCTCGTCGAGCAAGGGCTGATTCGCCGCGAGCAAGGCGCGGGCAGCTTCATCACGCCGCGCTACGAAGATCCGCTGTCGCGCCTGTCGAGCTTCTCCGAAATGCTCAGGCGACGCGGCTTCAAGCCCAGTTCGAAGTGGCTCTCGCGCACCATCGAGCCCGCCAATCGCGATGAAGTCATCCAGCTCGGCCTCTCGCCCGCCGCCACCGTCACGCGACTCAAACGCCTGCGCCTCGCCGACGACATCGTCATGGCCGTCGAAAACTCGACCTTTCCGGCCTCGTGCATCCCCGATCCGCAAGCCATCGGCGATTCGCTGTACAGCTATCTCGAGGGGCGCGGGCTTTCCATCGTGCGCGCGCTCCAGCATTTCCGCGCGGTGAACGCCAGTCCGGAGATCGCCGGGCAAATGGGCATCGCGCCGCACGACGCGCTCTTGCTTATCACGCGCGTGGGCTACACGGCGGATCAGCGCGCGATCGAACTCACCGACACCTACTGCCGCAACGACTACTACGACTTCGTCGCCGAACTACGCAAATAAGCGCCCACATGACCGAAACGACCGCCGCCGCACCGTCCGATCGCGCATTGAGCATCATGCTGTGGCTCGTCGCCACGGGCTTCTTCATGCAGACGCTCGACTCGACGATCGTCAACACCGCGCTCCCCGCCATGGCCCGCAGCCTGGGCGTCGCGCCGCTGCGCATGCAGGGCGTCGTGATCGCCTACTCGCTCACGATGGCCATGATGATTCCCGTCTCCGGCTGGCTCGCCGACAAGCTCGGCACGCGGCGCGTGTTCTTCAGCGCGATTCTGGTGTTCACGATCGGCTCGCTGTTGTGCGCGAACGCGCAGTCGCTGACGGCGCTTGTCGCGTATCGCGTCGTGCAGGGCGTAGGCGGCGCGATGCTGCTGCCGGTCGGACGCCTCGCCGTGCTGCGCGTGTTTCCGGCGGAGCGCTATCTTTCGGCGTTGGCGTTCGTCGCGATTCCGGGGCTGATCGGTCCGCTCATCGGTCCGACGCTGGGCGGCTGGCTCGTGCAGATCGCATCGTGGCATTGGATCTTTCTCATCAACGTGCCGGTGGGCGTAATCGGCTGCATCGCGACGAATCTGTACATGCCCGACAGCCGCAACCCGGCGACCGCGCGCTTCGATCTCGCGGGCTATCTGCTGCTCGCCGTCGGCATGGTCGCGTTGACGATTTCGCTCGACGGCCTCGCCGATCTCGGCCTCGCGCACGCGATCGTCATCGTGTTGCTCGTGCTGTCGTTCGGCTGCTTCGTCGCGTACGGCCTGCACGCGACGCGCGCCGCCCAGCCGATCTTCTCGCTCGATCTCTTCAAGATCCACACGTTCAGTGTCGGACTGCTCGGCAATCTGTTCGCGCGCATCGGCAGCGGCGCGATGCCCTATCTCATTCCGCTGCTGCTGCAAGTGAGCCTCGGCTACACGGCGTTTCAGGCCGGCATGATGATGCTGCCCGTCGCGGCCGCGGGCATGGCGTCCAAGCGGCTCGTCACGCGGCTGATCGAAAAGCATGGTTATCGGCGCGTGCTGGTGGTGAACACCGTGCTCGTCGGACTGATGATGGCGAGTTTCTCGCTCGCGAGCGCGCATCAACCGTTGTGGCTGAGGCTCGTGCAACTGGCGATCTTCGGCGCCGTCAATTCGATGCAGTTCACCGCGATGAACACGCTCACGCTGAAGGATCTCGGCACCGGCGGCGCGAGCAGCGGCAACAGCCTGTTCTCGCTCGTGCAGATGCTGTCGATGAGTCTCGGCGTGACCGTCGCCGGCGCGATTCTCTCGACCTTCACCGGGCTCCTGCCGCACGTGACGCCGCAGAACTCGCTGCCCGCGTTTCACGCGACGTTCCTGTGCGTCGGCGTCATCACGGCGGCGACGGCGTGGATCTTCGGCCAGCTCGCCCCGGAAGTGCGTGCGGCGCACCGAAAGCCCGATCCGTCGGAAGCGAACTGAAGCTCGCGCGAGTGACGGCGCACCGCGCCGGTGCCTGCCCGCACGCTTGCGCGGCGTGCGTTCCCAAGCCTGCGGCACGACGCGTTCAATCCGCACACGAATAGGCGCGCCGGATGCGCGGAAACCCCGCGCGCGCCGCTTGAATATTGAATTTGCACGCTTTTTGCTCTGACGCTCGGGTGCCGATCCGGTAAACTATCTCGATAAAGTCACTCGCTCCAAGCATCGACACCATGAGCATGGTTGATCTCGACCCGCCCCGCTTTCAGCCGCCCCGCCCCATCGCCGGCGACGATGGCTCGCGTCGCACCGTGCTGTACGGCGAGTACACGGTTTTCAGCGTGTTCCAGCCGGTTTTCTCGGTGTCGCATCGCCGCGCGATCGGCTATCACGCGTCGTTGCGCGCCCGCGACGACACGCATCGCCACGTTCCGTCGCACGAAGTGTTCACGCAGGCCGCGCGGCGCGGCGATCTGCTCGAACTCGGTCGGCTCGCTGAATCGCTGCATCTTGGCAACTTCAATGCGTTCGACAGTCACGACGAATGGCTCTTCCTGAGCCTGCACCCCGCCGCGCTGATGGACACGAGCTACGGCGATGCGCTGCTCGCGTCGCTGAAGGATATCGGTCTTCCGCCGCAGCGCGTCGTGCTCGAAGTGCCCGAGCAGGCCGGCGGCGAGACGACGCGCTTTGCCGCGATCGTCGATTCGCTGCGCAAGTCGGGCTTTCTGATCGCGCTGGACGGCTTCGGCGTGAAGCATTCGAATATCGATCGCGTGTGGCATCTGCGGCCCGATATCGTGACGCTCGACCGTTGCATCCTGCAGCAGGCGACGGAGCATTCGCATATTGAACGCGTGCTGCCGCGTCTCGTGTCGCTGCTGCATGAATCGGGGCAACTCGTTCTGATGGGGGGCCTCGCGACCGAGCGCGACGCGCTGATCGCGCTCGAATGCAACGTCGATTTCGTGCAGGGCGCGTATTTCGCGCAGCCGAGCGTGGAGGCGGTGCACAGCGAAGTCGCGACCGGCGTGATGGACGCGCTGTCGGCGGCGTCGCGCGAACGCGTCGCGGCGCGCGAGCGGGCGCAAGGCGCGCGGCTGGAGCCGTACGTGAGCGGTCTCGAGCGCGCGGCGGTCAAGCTGATGGAAGGCGAAACGCTCGTCGCCGCGACGAGCGAACTGCTGCAACTCGCCGAAACCGCGCGCTGCTTTCTGCTCGATCAGTCCGGGCGGCAGATCGGCGACAATGTCGTGCCGGTGGTGCGCACCTCGCAACGGGCCAAGCGCTTCAGTCCGCTATTGCATTCGGAAGGCGCAAGCTGGGAACGCCGACCGTATTTCATCGAGGCGTTGCGCGCGCCGGGCCGCGTGCATCTGACGGCGCCGTATCTCTCGATCAACGAGGCACACCTATGCGTGACGGCGTCGATCGCCGCGCAAACGCCGTATGGCCTGCAAGTGCTGTGCGTCGACATCAACTGGGAAGCGGCGAAGCGCCGATAAGTCTTACGAACCCTGGTTGGAATCCGGCCGCAACAGATCGAACCCCGCGAGCGCGATAACGCCGGACAGCGCGATGAGCGCGGCGGAATGGCGGCCGAAAAAGAGCAATGCCGCGGCTGACCAGGCCGTGAGGCAGAGAAAGGCGAAGCGCTTCATGATGGACCTTCCGATGCTGAGCCTTGCGGCAAGGGGGTATTTTAGGCTCGTGGCTTGAATGGCGCAGCGGCGGGCGTGCTGTTGGAATGTCTGAATCTTCTGCGGAAACGCTGGCTTGCGTTGACCGTCGATATCAGCTTTCCTATAATTTCGACGTCGACGCGCCGGTTTCGCGTCGATAAAAACCTACGTACAAGCGGGTGAGGAAAACGTAGCGCCGCCCGGTCAACGGGTCCCACCTGGAGTGGGAGTTTCACCGAAAGGTGGATAGAGAATCCCGCCTACAACGGCTGCCCTTCGGCAGCCGTTGGTCTTTCTAAGTTACGGACGAATCTTCCGCCCCTCCATCGCCGCGCGCAGATTGGTTTTTAGCTTCACTTTCTTCGCGGTCAGTTGGCGCTTCGATAACCCTCGGTCGAGCATGTAAGCAGACTGCACGCGAAGCGTGAGTCGATCCCGTCGTAGCCTGTCTTTCAATACCTCGAAAAAGACGGCGTAGTCTGGTAGAGCTCATGGCACAAGACACGCTGCTCTCGCCCGTCATCATATATTTCATTTACCGGAATCTGAATACGAGCCCGAGCGTCCCTTGTAAAGCTATGCGTGAAGCAGTGACAAGAGAACAAGACGACGACGGTAATCAGCAAGTCCGGATCGAGTTCGCATTGGAACGCGAAAGAATCGAGATGGCTCAGATCCCATACTTCATTCCTAAACAATAGTTGTCCGAACGATTCGATCGGTTCGACAACAATCTCGGCAAAAGCGATTTCCTGGGTCGACATCGAGCATTGGATTCGTGAAACCGCTCACATTCTATCGACGCAACCCCGCTTCACACACGCGACTTTCTCCAAGCCTCTCCAAGAAAAAAGCCGCATCGGCCAAGGCCGATGCGGCTTTCGCTACTTCACACGAAGGTCGTCAAAACCCTCGCATCGAGCGCTATTACGCGCCGAAATTCTTCGCGGCGAAGTCCCAGTTGGCGATGTTCCAGTAAGCCTCGATGAACTTCGGACGCGCATTGCGATAGTCGATGTAATACGCATGCTCCCACACGTCGATGGTCAACAGGGCCTTCGCGTCGGTGGTGAGCGGCGTTGCGGCATTGCTCGTCGACACGATATCCACCGTGCCGTCGGTCTTCTTCACGAGCCACGTCCAGCCCGAACCGAACGTGCCGGTCGCGACCTTCGCGAACTCTTCCTTGAACTTGTCGAAGGAGCCGTACTTGGCGTTGATGGCGTCAGCCAGCGCGCCGGTCGGTGCACCGCCGCCCTTCGGCGACAGGCTGTTCCAGAAGAACGTGTGGTTCCAGACCTGCGCGGAGTTGTTGAACACGCCGCCCGAGGACTTCTTCACGATCTCTTCGAGAGACAGGTTCTCGAATTCGGTGCCCGGGATCAGCTTGTTGAGGTTGGTCACATAGGTCTGGTGATGCTTGCCATAGTGATACTCGAGCGTTTCTTCCGACATGTGCGGAGCGAGCGCGTTCTTGTCGAACGGCAGCGGCGGGAGCGTATGTTCCATGATGCGAGCTTCCTTTCTATGTGGTTTGTGGGGGACGGTGAGGAATGATGCAGTGGAGCATGGATTGTAGGCGAGTTGGGATAACCCGGCAAACCGTGTGCCCTTTATGAGGAAGAACGCTTTCTATTCGCTTTGGGCGGCGTAAAAAGTGCTCCCGCGCGCAACTTCGCACGCGTCAAATGTACGCTGCATCGAACGCTCAGAATTCGTCTGACAGGCGCGGCTGCACGTCGGCGAGCAGCACGTCGGCCGATCCTTCCGCAAGGTGGACGGTCAGCGGCCGCTTCGGCTTGAGCGCCGCCGGCGCACGCAATGCGCGGCCCGTCTGCGCGTCGATCAGGGCCGCATAACCGCGTTCGAGCGTGCGCTGCGGGCTCAGCACCTGCAAGCGCGCCGCCAGTTCCGAAACGCACGCCTTCTCGCGTTCCGCACGACGCTCGTGCGCGCTTCCGATGCGCTGGGCAAGCCGCAACAGGTGCTCGCGCTCCGCCGCGACGTCCGGGCGCCTGCGCTGCCAGCGGAACTGCACCAGCGCGAAGCGCGCGCGCGCATCGCGCACTGGCCGCGCACCCGCCGCGACCAGACGGCCCGCCAGTTGACGCAGATGCGTCCGCTGCCGCGCAAGCCGCTCGGCGGGGCTTACAAGCCTGCGCGCGAGCCAGTCGAGCTGCTGGGCGCGACGCTCCATCATCCGGCCGAAACCGCGCGCGAGCGTCGCATGACGATGATCCAGCTCGCGCAGCAGCAGCACGCGCTGCGGGCTCACGAGTTCGGCGGCGGCGGTCGGCGTCGGCGCGCGCACGTCGGCGGCGAAATCGGCAATCGTGAAATCCGTCTCGTGTCCGACGCCGCTCACGACCGGCAGTCCGCTCGCCGCGATGGCCCGCGCGAGCACTTCCTCGTTGAACGCCCACAAGTCTTCGATGGAGCCGCCGCCCCGGCACACGATGAGCACGTCGAGCGCATCGACCTCGCGGCGCGCGTTCGCCGCTTCGACCATCGCCGCGAGCTTCTCGCCGACGCCCGCGCCCTGCACCGGCGCCGGATACACGACGACGGGCACGTGCGGCGCGCGGCGCGCGAGCGTCGTGAGCACATCGCGCAGCGCCGCCGCCTGCAACGACGTCACGATGCCGATGCCGCGCGGATGCGCCGGCAACGCGCGCTTGCGCTCGGGCGCGAACAGCCCTTCGCTCTCGAGTTGCGCCTTCAGGCGCAGGAACGCTTCAAAGAGCCTGCCCTGCCCCGTGCGGCGCACCGCTTCCACGTTCAGCTGCAACTCGCCGCGCGGCTCGTACATCGTGACGAGCGCGCGCACCTCGATCTTGTCGCCTTCGCGCGGCATGAATTCCGCATACTGTGCGCGGCCGCGGAACATCACGCAGCGCATCTGCGCGCCCGCATCCTTGATCGAAAAGTACCAGTGGCCGCTCGCCGCCCGCGTGAAATTCGACACCTCGCCCGACACCCAGACGAGCGGAAACGAGCGTTCGAGCATCGAGCTGATCGCCCGATTGAGCGCGGAAACGGGGATCACGGCATCGCCGTTTTGGGATGGCAGAGAGTCGGGAGTCATGGCGGGAACGGAAAAAACCTGGCGCTGCGGCCGCCTGTCCGATGGACAAACGCCGCTCGACGCGGTACGCAAGTGTAGCAAGTGTCCACACAGAAAGACTTACCGCCGCATGCGCAGTAGCGTCGCGGGAGGCCCGAGACTCCGTTCCAACTCATTGATTTTTAATAACGAAATATCCTTTAACAGTGTAAGCCCCGGAGCAACTCTTTCCTGACGGGACTACGCCGCCCCGCGACCGCGAGTTCTTCACAGAGTTATCCACAGGCGTTCACAGGCGTTCGAATCGCGCCGTCCGCGTTCGCCGCACGCGCCGCCGACTGGCGCACACGGCGCTCGCGCGCTAGAGTGCCGGGTTCGAGCAGCGGCCCGCGCATTCCGTCAGCCGCGTATCGCCGCGAATCCGTTCAACGCCAACCGACATCACGAGGAGCTGCCGTTGCACGTCACGCCACGTCCGACTTCCTTCCCGACAGCGTCCCGCGCAAGGGCGATCCATGTCTGATCTCAAGTCGCCGATCGAGAATTTCCTCGCCCGCGAATGGCGCAAGCGCGGCCCGGTCGCGTGGGCGCTGACGCCGTTCGCCTGCATTTTCGGCGCCGTCGCCGCGACGCGCCGCGCCTTCTTCGACCTCGGCTGGATCAAGCGCGTCGATGTCGGCGTGCCGGTGGTCGTCGTGGGCAACGTGACCGTCGGCGGGACCGGCAAGACGCCGACTGTCATCGCGCTCGTCGAAGCGCTGCGCGCCGCCGGGTTCCAGCCGGGCGTCGTCTCGCGCGGCTACGGCGCGAAGGTCGCGAAGCCGACGAGCGTCACGCCGACGAGCAGCGCCGCGCAGGTCGGCGACGAGCCCCTTTTGATCGCGCGCCGCACGCACGCGCCGGTGTTCGTCTGCCCGGATCGCGTCGCCGCGGCAAAGGCGTTGCGCGAGGCGCATCCAAATGTCGATGTCCTCGTCTCCGACGACGGCCTGCAGCACTATCGCCTCGCGCGCGCGTTCGAGCTCGTCGTGTTCGACGATCGCCTCGGCGGCAACGGCTTTCTGCTGCCCGCGGGTCCGCTGCGCGAGCCGATGTCGCGCCGCCGCGACGCCACGCTCGTCAACAGTCCGTACGAGCGCACGCTGCCGCCGTGGCCAAACACCTTCGCGCTCGAACTCGAAACCGGCGACGCGTGGCTGCTCGACGACCCTTCGGCGCGCCGCCCGCTTGGCGAATTTGCGGGCGAGAAAGTGGTCGCCGCGGCGGGCATCGGCTCGCCGGAGCGTTTCTTCGCGACGCTGCGCGCGGCGGGCATCGCGCCCGCGACCCGCGCGTTCCCCGATCACTATGCGTATCGCGAGAATCCGTTCGCCGGCGTCGAAGCCGATGCGATCCTGATCACCGAAAAGGATGCAGTAAAATTGGGTGCCTGGCGCGACGCACGCATCTGGGTCGTTCCGGTGCAAGCCGTGCTGCGGCCGCGCCTCATCGCTCTTGTTGTGGAGAAACTCCGTGGACGCACGTCTGCTTGAAATCCTCGTTTGCCCGATCTGCAAAGGCCCGCTTACTTACGATCGCGCGGCGCAGGAACTCGTCTGCAGCGCCGACAAACTGGCTTATCCGATTCGCGACGGCATCCCCGTGATGCTCGTCGACGAAGCGCGCCAGACCGTCGAAGGCACGCCCGTCGAGCCGCTCAAACCAGCCGGCGACGCCTGAGCCGTAGACACGCCATGTCCGTTCCGTTCATCGCGGTCATTCCCGCGCGCCTCGCTTCCACGCGCTTGCCGAACAAGCCGCTCGCCGATATCGGCGGCAAGCCGATGGTCGTGCGCGTCGCCGAGCGCGCGCGTGAATCCGGCGCATCGCACGTGCTGGTTGCGACCGACTCCGACCGCGTGGTCGAGGCCGCACGCGATCACGGCATCGAAGTGATGCTGACGCGCTCCGATCATCCCACCGGCACGGACCGCCTCGCCGAAGTCGCAACGCGCCTCAACTGGGACGACGACGCCATCGTCGTCAACGTGCAGGGCGACGAGCCGCTCATCGATCCGCAACTGGTGCGCGACGTCGCGTCGCACCTCGCGGCGCATCGCGAATGCGCGATCGCCACGGCCGCGCATCCGATCCACGATCCGGCGGACGTGTTCAACCCGAACGTCGTGAAGGTCGTGCTCGATGCAAAGAGCGTCGCGCTCTACTTTTCGCGCGCGCCGATTCCCTGGACGCGCGATCTCTGGCAGCCGCACTGGCCGGACGTCGCGGCACTCGGGCAACTGCCCGTGGTGCCGGAAAACGTCTTGCGGCATATCGGCCTCTACGCGTATCGCGCGAAGTTCCTGCGCGGCTTCCCGAATCTCGCGCAAGCGCCTATCGAGGCCGCCGAAGCGCTGGAGCAACTGCGCGCGCTGTGGCACGGCGAGCGCATCGCGGTGCGCGTGACGCAGGATGCGCCGCCACCGGGCGTCGATACGCCCGCCGATCTCGCGCGCGTCCAGGCGCTCTTCCCTCAAGCCGACTGAAAGCCGCGGCACAACCCGTGTAAACCCCGCCAGACGCCCCATTCGACGGGGATTCCGGCGGTTTCTATGCGCGTTATTACGGTCGCGATCGTAAAGAGCCGTGGCATAATCAAGCGATTGCGCGAGCCTTCCGGTCAGCGCCACGCTCAACGTTGCGCCGCTGTCCGCAGGTGCCCGCCGTCTCCTTTCGGCTGCGCGCCCAGTCGTCGACGCCGCACGAGCCTGGCTTACCGGATGTCAAATCAGCCTCGCGGCTTGAAGCGGTTTATAGACGATTCGGAGAGATCACCATGCGTTTGATCCTGTTGGGCGCACCCGGTGCGGGCAAGGGCACCCAGGCAAACTTCATCAAGGAGAAATTCGGCATTCCGCAGATTTCGACCGGCGACATGCTGCGCGCGGCCGTCAAGGCAGGCTCGCCGCTCGGCGTCGAGGCGAAGCGCTACATGGACGCGGGCGAGCTCGTGCCGGATTCGCTCATCATCAATCTCGTGAAGGAACGCCTGCTTCTCGACGATTGCAAGAACGGCTATCTCTTCGACGGCTTTCCGCGCACGCTGCCGCAAGCCGAGGCGATGAAAGACGCGGGCGTCGCGATCGACTACGTGCTCGAAATCGACGTGCCTTTCGACGAAATCATCACGCGCATGAGCGGGCGTCGCGTGCATGCGGCTTCGGGCCGCACGTACCACGTCAAGTTCAATCCGCCGAAAGTCGAGATGACCGACGACGCCACCGGCGAGCCGCTGATCCAGCGCGACGACGACAAGGAAGAGACGGTGAAGAAGCGTCTCGACGTGTATGTCGCGCAGACCAAGCCGCTGATTGCCTACTACAACGACTGGGCGCAGAACGGCGCATCGAACGGTCTCAAGGCGCCGGAGTATCGCAAGATCTCGGGTCTCGGCACCGTCGATGAAATCCGCGCGCGCGTGTTCGACGCGCTGAAGTAAAGCTGCTCGCGTTCGTTCGCGTTCGATGAAAACCCGCTCTTCGTGAGCGGGTTTTTTTGTGCCCATGCATCCGTGTAAGCGCGCATGATCGTCGTGCGATTTTGCAGCAGGCGGCTTCGCTACAATCGACGCGTTTCCCACAAGGACGACTATCGGCGCGAGCGGCGCTCATCCCTGCCCTCGCGCGCGAATCACATCAAGGAGAAGAAACATGGAGATGCAGGACAACGTCTTTCTGATCACCGGCGGCGCATCCGGTCTGGGCGCGGCGACGGCGCGGCTCGTCGCGGCGAACGGCGGCAAGGTCGTGCTCGCCGACATGAACGACGCAGCGGGCGAAGCGCTCGCACAGGAACTGTCGGGCGCGTTCGTCAAATGCGACGTCAGCCAGGAAAGCGACGGCCAGCGCGCCATCGACGCCGCGCTGAAGCTCGGCACGCTGCGCGGCCTCGTGAACTGCGCAGGCATCGCGCCGGCGGCGAAGACGGTCGGGCGCGACGGTCCGCACGCGCTCGATCTCTTCTCGAAAGTGATCGCCGTGAATCTCATCGGCACGTTCAACATGATCCGGCTCGCGGCGAACGCGATGTCGAAGAACGAGGCGAACGATGCGGGCGAGCGCGGCGTGATCGTGAACACGGCGTCGGTCGCCGCCTACGACGGCCAGATGGGACAGGCAGCTTATGCGGCGTCGAAGAGCGGCGTCGCGGGCATGACGCTGCCGATTGCGCGCGATCTGAGCAAGAGCGGCATCCGCGTGATGACCATCGCTCCGGGCCTCTTCGAAACGCCGATGCTGCTCGGCATGCCCAAAGAGGTACAGGACGCGCTCGGCGCGATGGTGCCGTTCCCGCCGCGTCTGGGCAAGCCCGACGAATATGCGATGCTCGTGAAGCAGATCTTCGACAACCCGATGCTCAACGGCGAAGTGATCCGCCTCGACGGCGCGATCCGCATGCAGCCGAAGTGAGTGCGCGCGGCGGCGTTCAGTCGCCGTGCTGCGTACGCTGCCGCAACTCGTGCAGTTCGGTTTCGACGACCGTCGCGTCTTCGGCGTCGGGCCGAATCTCGATGTAGCGCTGCAAATCCTCCAGCGCCGGGCGCAAGTAATCGAGCCGCGCATACGCGAAGCCGCGATCGCGCACTTCCTCGATGCTGTGCGGCAACGCGATCACGAGCCGCTGCTGAACCGCGAGCAGGCGCTGCCAGCGTTCCGTCTGCAAGTAGATGCCCTTCAGGTTGCGCAGCATGCGCGCGATGATTTCGCGGCGCGTCGCGGGCTGCAGCAACACGCGCAGCGCACTGCCGATCGATTCGCCCGCGCGCTGCACATACGGCTCCAGCATTTCGACCATCTGCGCTTCGGAAAGCGTCTGACCGGTCGTGGGATCGAGCATCAGATCCTGCCCGGGCGTCGCGACGCGCAGCAGGAAATGCCCCGGAAACGACACGCCGCGCGCCGGCACGCCGAGCTGCTCGGCCATTTCCAGATAGACCACGGCAAGCGATATCGGAATGCCGCGACGGCGCCGCAGCACCACATTCAGATGGCTGTTGTCGGGATCGTAGTAATCGTTGAGATTGCTGGAGAAACCCAGTTCGCGGAAGAAGTAACGATTGAGCGCATCGACTTTCTGCTTCACGTCCGCGTCGTCGGGCATGCGGCGGCGCGCACGCACCACGAGCTCGTCGATCTCGGCGAGCACCGTCTGCATGTCGAGGTCGGGATACGCGTCCTGTGCGAGCGACAAGGCCGCTTCCGTGAGCGGAAGCGTGTCGTCGTCCGCCATCAGCGAAGAGAAGTAGTCGAGGATACGCGTCGTCGTCATCAAAGCGTGCGTCTCTTGAAATAGGCGTACTTGAAGCCCATTGCGGACAGAATACCGAAATATAGCGCGGCAAACACGACAAGACTCGCCCCGAGCAGCGCGATGCGCATGAACGGCGTCGCGCGCATGCCGATCCAGTCGAAGTTGATCGCCACCCAATGCATCGTGCCCGCAAGAATCAGGCACGCGCCGACGAGTTGCGCGAAAAAGCGCAGCCAGCCCGGCGACGGGCGATAGATTTTGCGACGGCGCAGGCCCAGGAACAACAGACCGGCATTGGCGAGCGCGCCGAGGCCGATGGAAAGCGTCAGGCCCGCGTGAGAAAAGATCGGCACGAAGACGTAGTTGCTCACCTGCGTCATCACGAGGACGAAGACGGCGATCTTCACCGGCGTCTTGATGTCCTGCTTCGCATAGAACCCGGGCGCGAGAATCTTGATGAGGATGAGGCCGATCAGCCCGATGCCATAGGCGGACAGCGCGCGGCCGACCATCACGACGGAATGGTTGTCGAACTTGCCGTAGTGAAAAAGCGTGGCGGTGAGCGGCTCGGCGAAGAAGAACAGCGCGATCGCGCTCGGCGCGGCCAGCAGGAAGGTGATGCGCAGGCCCCAGTCCAGCAGCGCGGAATATTCGACGTTGTCGGCATCGACGTGCGCCTTCGAGAGGCTCGGCAGGAGAATCGTGCCGAGCGCGGCGCCTAAGAGCGCGGTGGGGAACTCCATCAGCCGGTCGGCATAGTTGATCCACGACACCGCGCCCGCCCCGATATTCGACGCGATATTCGTGTTGATGATGAGGCTCAGTTGCCCGACCGACACCGCGAAAGTCGCGGGCACCATTTTCAGCAGCACGCGCTTCACGCCCGGATGCGCGAGCGCGCGCGGAAAGCTCAGGCCGATGCGCGGCACCATGTCGATCTTCTTCAGCCCCGGAATCTGCACGAGCAACTGCAGGATGCCGCCCACGATCACCGCGTAGGCGAGCGCGTACACCGGCATCTTCAGATGAGGCGCCACGAACACCGCCGCGAAGATGAACGACACGTTGAGCAGCACCGGCGCGAACGCGGGCAGCGAGAACTGCTTGTAGGTGTTGAGCACGCCGGACGCGAGCGTCGTCATCGAGATGAAGATGATGTACGGGAACATGATGCGCGTCATGTCGACCGCGAGCGCGTAAGCGGTGCCTTCGTGTTCGAGGCCCGACGCGACCGCGAACACGACCCAGGCCGCGCCCGCCATGCCGACGATCGACAGCGCAATGAGGGCCCACGTCAGCACGGTCGACATGGCGTCGACGAGCGCCTTGGTCGGATCGTGGCCCTTGCTATTCTTGAACTCGGCGAGGATCGGCACGAACGCCTGCGCGAACGCGCCTTCCGCGGACAGCCGCCGCAGCAGGTTCGGAATGCGGAACGCGACATAAAACGCGTCGGTATAGAGACTGGCGCCGAAAGCTCGGGCGATCAGCGTTTCGCGGATCAGGCCGGTCACGCGCGACAGCAGCGTGAAGCCGCTGACCGTCAGGAGGGCTCGGAATAGATTCATGGGGCGCTTATTATACGGAACGCCCGCGACGCGCCCACCAGACTAGACTTATTGCTGGCGGCCAACAGCGCACGATTGACCGATCGCAACAATGCGGCGCCGCCCGGGACGCTCCCACGCCGCGCTTGTCACGTCTCATATTCCCTTGCTATAATCGCGGGTTTCGAAGCTCCGCTTTGCGTGGCCTCTCGTCTTTTCCGGCCCTGGCCGGCGGTGTTTTAAGGTTCTCGGGCAATCGTTCCCGGGATTTCAGATCGAAGGCAGCACGCTCGAACAGCCCGTCTCTCAGGCTCTTCAAGGCCCTCGCCGGCCGCGCGCTCCGCCAAGGTAACAGCAGAAACAGCTGAAACAGGAAAAAGGAAACCGTCATGGCAAATTCCGCACAAGCTCGCAAGCGCGCCCGTCAGGCCGCCAAAGCCAACTCGCACAACTCGGCGCTGCGCTCGAAGTTCCGCACGGCCATCAAGGCAGTTCGCAAGGCTATCGAAGCCGGCGATCAGGCCAAGGCCGCCGAAGTGTTCCAGTCGTCGGTCAAGACGATGGACATCATCGCGGACAAGAAGATCGTCCACAAGAACAAGGCCGCTCGTCACAAGAGCCGCCTGGCTGCAGCCATCAAGGGCCTGCAAGCCCCCGCTGCCCAGTAATTCCGGCTCGCTTCCGGCGCGCGCCTCGGTCTTCGGGCCGGCGTTCGCCGAAGCAGCTTCCTGTTTCCGCTGCGCAGTAACGAAAAAGCCCGCTTCGGCGGGCTTTTTTGCGTCTGCGCTTGTCTGCGCTTCAGGTGTTCTGCTGCGTCTGCGTGCCGTGGTGCGGGGGCAGCTCGCACGCCTCGGTCACGACGAGATCGTTGTCCTTCGCGAAGTTGAGCACGAAGTCGAAGGCCATCGGCTCGATGTCGCGCAGGCGTGAATCGACGATCACGACCTTGATGTCGCCGATCATCGTCGGGCGAACGTAGATGGAATATTGCAGGCGCGCGTTCGGACCTTTAGCTTTGGGCCCGAAGCCGGACATCACGCCCGCGAGACGCTCGGACCAGTCGCTCGGCCGAAACTTCCTCCCGCTCTTGGTGATGCCTTGTATGAAGTATTCGGTAGGGGATGATTCAGCCATGTAGCAATACCTTTTGACGGCCGGTGGCGCGCACCGGAACGCACATGCCTGACGCGGGAAACCAAAAGAGCCGGCGCGGCGATGGCGCCCGGCGGTCCGCGCGAGCCGGTTCTGTGAGAACCGTACGCGCCCGCGACAGGAATGGCGGACTCGACAGCACTGGGCAAACCACCGCGGAATCGGAAACGCACACCGTCACGCCGACCGGATTCTTGCGAATCCTTCGCCGCTGATGCGCGTGAAACGGTGCTGAGTGTTGCAGAACTGTTGAAACGAGCGAGCGTAATTATACAGCAGCGGCCTCTATTCCGCAGCGCACACAGACATCGCCCTGACGCGAGACACGCCGCGAAGGCGGCGGCGGCCCGCTCCATCAGCCTCGTCAAACATCACAAAATCCTTTATGCTCAAAAGTGATACCCACTCCCGACGGCGGCGCCGTCCGGCCCGCGCAGATGAGCGAAGCGGCCGGTTCGAAGCCGCCGCTTGCGTTTCATGACCGCCAAGAAAATTCGCCACTATCTTCAGTTCAAGGATTTTTCGCTCGACGACTACGAGTATGTGCTCGAACGCGCGCGCATCCTGAAGCGCAAGTTCAAGAACTACGAAACGTATCATCCGCTGCACGACCGCACGCTCGCGATGATCTTCGAGAAGAGCTCGACGCGCACGCGTCTCTCGTTCGAGGCGGGCATCTTCCAGCTCGGCGGCCACGCGGTGTTCATGAACACGCGCGACACGCAGCTCGGCCGCGGCGAGCCGATCGAGGATTCGGCGCAGGTCATTTCGCGCATGGTCGACATCATCATGATCCGCACGTTCGGTCAGGACATCATCCGGCGCTTTGCGGAAAGCTCGCGCGTGCCGGTCATCAACGGGCTGACCAACGAGTATCACCCGTGTCAGGTGCTGGCCGATATCTTCACGTTCTACGAGCATCGCGGGCCGATTCACGGCAAGACGGTCGCATGGGTCGGCGACGCGAACAACATGCTTTATACGTGGATCGAGGCCGCGCAGATTCTCGGGTTCAAGCTGCGCCTCTCCACGCCGCTGGGATACAAACTCGATCCCGCGCTGGTCTCCGAGGACAGCAAGCCGTTCTTCGAGGAATTCGACGATCCGAACGACGCCTGCGCCGGCGCGGATCTCGTCACCACGGACGTCTGGACCAGCATGGGCTATGAGGCCGAGAACGAAGCGCGCATGAAGGCGTTCGCCGATTATTGCGTCGACGCCGAGATGATGGCGCGCGCCAACGCGGACGCACTCTTCATGCACTGCCTGCCCGCGCACCGCGGCGAGGAAGTGAGCGCGGATGTCATCGACGGTCCGCAGAGCGTCGTCTGGGACGAGGCGGAGAACCGCCTGCACGTGCAGAAGGCGCTGATGGAATATCTCCTGCTCGGCAAGCTGAATCACTAAGCCGGCGCACCGGATATGGCCGCGCATCCCAAATTTACGGAAGCGCGGCTTTTTAATGTCAAAATAGTGTTTTTTCCGCGCACTTCATGCCCGTCGCGCGCGGCGGACGCGAAGCGGCGCACAACCGCCGCACCGGCTTTTCCGCACACGAGTTCACCATGAGCGATATCAAGAAAGTCGTGCTCGCCTATTCGGGCGGTCTCGACACCTCCGTCATCCTGAAATGGTTGCAGGACAACTACGACGCCGAAGTCGTCACCTTCACGGCCGATATCGGCCAGGGCGAGGAACTGGAGCCTGCACGCAAGAAGGCGATCCAGCTCGGCATCAAGCCTGAAAACATCTTCATCGACGATCTGCGCGAAGAATTCGTCCGCGATTTCGTGTTCCCGATGTTCCGCGCGAACACCATCTACGAAGGCGAGTATCTGCTCGGCACTTCGATCGCGCGTCCGCTGATCGCCAAGCGCCAGATCGAGATCGCGCGCGCGACCGGCGCGCAGGCCGTGTCGCACGGCGCGACCGGCAAGGGCAACGATCAGGTGCGCTTCGAGCTCGGCTACTACGCGCTGGAGCCGGGCATCAAGGTGATCGCGCCGTGGCGTGAATGGGACCTGCTCTCGCGCGAAAAGCTGCTCGCGTATGCGGAGAAGGCCGGCATTCCGATCGAAATGAAGCACAAGCAAGGCGGCGCGCCCTATTCCATGGACGCGAACCTGCTGCATATCTCGTTCGAAGGCCGCCATCTGGAAGACCCGAAGGCCGAGGCCGAAGCCGACATGTGGCGCTGGACGGTGTCGCCGGAAGAGGCGCCGGATCAGCCGGAATATCTGGACATCGAATACGAGCACGGCGACCCGGTCGCGCTGAACGGCAAGCGCCTGTCGCCGGCCGACATGCTCACCGAGTTGAACCGCCTCGGCGGCAAGCACGGCATCGGCCGTCTGGATCTGGTCGAAAACCGTTACGTCGGCATGAAGTCGCGCGGCTGCTATGAAACGCCGGGCGGCACGATCATGCTGAAGGCGCACCGCGGCATCGAGTCGATCACGCTCGACCGCGAAGTGGCACACCTGAAGGACGATCTGATGGCGCGCTACGCATCGCTGATCTACAACGGCTACTGGTGGAGCCCGGAGCGCCGCGCGATTCAGGTGCTGATCGATCACACGCAGGAAAAGGTCAACGGCTGGGTGCGCGTAAAGCTCTACAAGGGCAGCGTGTCGGTCGTCGCGCGCGATTCGAAGGAAACGCTCTTCGACAAGACCATCGCAACCTTCGACGATGACGGCGGCGCCTACAACCAGGCCGACGCCGGCGGCTTCATCAAGTTGAACGCGCTGCGCATGCGGATTGCCGAGAATGCGCGCCGTCAGCGCGGGGACTGATTCCTTCCCGCATGACGCTTGACGAAAAAACCCGCCGCGGCGGGTTTTTTCTTTAGACGCGAACCGGCTCCATCTCCAGTTCCACATCGAAACGCGCGAGCACGTCGCGCTGGATGGCTTCGGCCAGTTCGAGGACTTGCGCGCCCGTCGCGCCGCCGCGATTCACGAGCACGAGCGCCTGCCGGTCGTGCACCGCCGCGCCGCCGATGCCGCGCCCTTTCCAGCCGCATTGATCGATCAGCCAGCCCGCCGCGAGCTTCGTCTGCCCGTCCGCCTGCGCGTACGAGACGACGCCCGGCTCGCGCGCCTTGAGCGCTGCGAAGGCCTGCGCGCTCACGACCGGATTCTTGAAGAAACTGCCCGCGTTGCCGAGCACGGTCCAGTCGGGCAGCTTGGCGCGCCGCACCGCGACGACCGCGTCGAAAATGGCTTGCGCGTCGCGTGTCGAAGCGCCTTCGAGCGCGCGCGCGACATCGGCGTAATCGGCGCGCGGCGTCCACGCTTTCGGCAAGCGGAACACCACCGAAGTGATCATGAAGCGCCCGCGCCCTGCCCGCTTGAAGAAGCTGTCGCGATAACCGAACGCGCATGCGGCGCGATCGAAGTCCACGCGTTCGCCCGTCGCAAGCTCGACGGCGCTCAGGCGCTCGAAGCACTCGCCCATTTCGAGCCCGTAAGCGCCGATGTTCTGAATGGGCGCCGCGCCGACCGTGCCGGGAATCAGCGCCAGGTTTTCGAGGCCCGGCATGCCCTGTGCGAGCGTCCAGGCGACGAAGGCGTGCCAGTTTTCGCCCGCGCCGGCTTCGATGAGCCACGCGTCGGCGTCTTCGGCGATCACGCGCTTGCCCGCGATGCCGACGATCAGTGCGACGCCGTCGAAATCGCGCGTCAGCACGACATTGCTGCCGCCGCCCAGCACGAGTTGCGGCATGCCGGCGATACGTTCATCGCGTGCGAGCGCGACGGCCGCATCGACGGAATCGATACGCATGGCGTGACGCGCGCGCACGTCGAAGCCGAACGTGTTGTGCGGGAGAAGCGGGAAATCGGTGAGAAGCTGAAGCGACATGAAGGAAGCGCGTCGGTAGAATGACGTCAGGTTCGTGATTATAGCGATTGCGCGAGACGCGCCCTTTCAGCGCGCTCGCCTCAATGAAGGAGAAACGGCAATGCCATCGTTTGACGTCGTCAGCGAAGCAAACATGATCGAAGTGAAGAACGCCATCGAGCAATCGAACAAGGAAATCTCGACGCGCTTCGACTTCAAGGGTTCGGACTCACGCGTCGAGCAGAAGGAGCGCGAACTCACGCTCTACGCCGACGACGATTTCAAGCTCGGTCAGGTGAAAGACGTCCTGCTGAACAAACTCGCCAAGCGCAGCGTCGACGTGCGTTTTCTCGACTACGGCAAGCAGGAGAAGATCGGCGGCGACAAGCTCAAGCAGGTTGTCACGGTCAAGAAAGGCGTGTCGGGCGATCTGGCGAAGAAGATCGTCAAGATCGTGAAGGACAGCAAGATCAAGGTGCAGGCGAGCATTCAGGGCGACGCGGTGCGCGTGCAAGGCACGAAGCGCGACGATCTGCAAAGCGCCATCGCGCTCCTGAAGAAGGAAGTCACGGATACGCCGCTCGACTTCAACAACTTCCGCGACTGAGCCTTTCCGCTTCGAAAGAGCCGTTCCGACCCGCGTCGGAACGGCTCTTTTTTATTCGACCGCCTTTTTCTTCTCGCCGATGCGGCTTTCCTTGCCCGCGAGCAGCTTCGAGATGTTCGCCCGATGCCGCCAGATGAGCAGCGCGCTCATGGCCAGCACGGCGAGCGAGACGCGGCTCGGCCCGAAGAGGAAGACCTGAAAGAACGGTGCGAACACGGCCGCGACGAGCGCCGCCAGCGACGAATAGCGGAAAAAGAACGCGATGATGAGCCAGGTGAGCAGCGTCGCGACCCCGAGCACCGGATGAATCGCGAGCAGCACGCCCGCCGCCGTCGCGACGCCCTTGCCGCCCTGGAACTTGAAAAACACGGGGTACAGATGCCCGAGGAACACGGCAATGGCCGCGAGCGCCGTCGCCGTATTGATGCCCGCGGCGTCCAGCCCGAAGTTCGCGCCGAAATGCGCGACGATCCACACGGGCAACCAGCCTTTGAATGCATCGCCGATGAGCGTGAGAATCGCGGCCTTCTTGTTGCCGGTGCGCAGCACGTTGGTCGCGCCGGGGTTGCCCGAGCCGTACGAGCGGGGATCGGCGAGGCCCATCGCATGACTCACGACGACGGCGAATGAAATCGAGCCGATCAGATAGGACGCGACGGCGACGATCAGAAAAATCATGGTGTCTGTAGGTTGTGGCGAGAGCGGAAGGCATTCTAATCGACGCTCGCGCACTGCACGGGCGTAGCACCGAGCAGTTCGGTGAGCACGGATGGCTTCAGGCTGACGAGATACCCGCGCCGCCCGCCGTTCAGATAGATCACATCGAGATCGAGAATGCTCGATTCGACGTACACGGGCATGGCCTTCTTCGTGCCGAACGGCGACGTTCCGCCGACAAGAAAGCCCGAGTGCCGGTTCGCGACTTCCGGCTTGCAGGGCTCGATGCGCTTTGCGCCCGTCTGCCGCGCGAGATTCTTGGTGGACACGGTGCGATCGCCATGCATCAGCACGATGAGCGGCTTCGCGTGCTCGTCTTCCATCACCAGCGTCTTGACAACACGATGCTCTTCCACGCCGAGTTGCCGCGCGGATTCCTCCGTGCCGCCATGCTCGACATATTCGTAAGGATGTTCGCCGAATGCGACCTTGTGACGGCGCAGGAACTGCGTCGCGGGCGTTTCGGACACGTGTTTGCTTTTCGACATGGACGCATTGTAGCGGCGCGTTCCCCGGCTCACCATCGGCCATTCGGCCGAGTGGGCGAACGCGCGCCGATGTGGCACGATCGTTCGCGTAAGAAAGCTATCCGCGCGGATGATGCTCGCGATGCAGCTTGTGCAGGCGCTCGCGCGCCACGTGGGTATAGATCTGCGTCGTCGAGATGTCGGAGTGGCCGAGCAGCAATTGCACGACGCGCAGGTCCGCGCCGTGATTGAGCAGATGCGTGGCGAACGCGTGACGCAGCGTGTGCGGCGACAGCGGCGCATGCACGCCGCCGTTAAACGCGTGGCGCTTGATGATGTTCCAGAACTGCTGGCGCGTCATGCCTTCGCCGCGCGAAGTGACGAAGAGCGCATCGGCGGCGCGCGCGCCGAGCAGCGCCGGACGCGATTCGCGCAAATAGCGGTCGAGCCAGTCGTGCGCCGTCTCGCCGAACGGAATCAGGCGCTCTTTCGAGCCCTTGCCCATCACACGGACGACGCCTTCGTTGAGGCCGAGCTCGACTGTCTTCAGCGTGACGAGCTCGGTCACGCGCAGGCCGCTCGCGTACATCAGTTCGAGCATCGTGCGGTCGCGCAGTCCGAGCGGCGTGTCGATGTCCGGCGCGCCGAGCAGCGCTTCCACTTGCGCTTCGTTGAGCGTCGAGGGAAAGCGCGGCGCCTGCTTGGCGGAACGCAGCTTGAGCGTCGGGTCGGTGGCGACGCGATGCTCGCGTAACCCCCACGCGTAATAGCGGCGAAAAACGGACAGCCGCCGGTTCGCGGAGGTCGCCTTGTCGCCGCTTCGCAACGCCGCGTACGCCGTCAGATCGACTTCCGTCGCTGTGTCGAGCGATGCGCCGCGCGTCTTGCCGAGCCATTCCGCGAAGAGCTTCAGGTCGCGCCGGTACGCTTCGAGCGAGTTCTTGGCGAGCCCGTGTTCGAGCCAGAGCGCGTCGCAAAACTGATCGATCGCGTCATGGCTCGCGGCGAATGCCGGCGTTTGGTTGTCTTCGGTCGTTGCGCTCGTCATGCGATCGATACACCTTCATGCGCCAGCAGCCAGCGCTTCACGTTGCGATAAAACCCTTCGCCGGGATGATGCGCGAAACCGCCGATGCCGCCCGACGCGACTACCCGGTGGCACGGTATCACGATCGGCAGCGGATTGGACCCGCATGCCTGCCCGACCGCGCGCGGCACGCTGCCGATTTCGCGCGCGAGCTGGCCGTAGGTCCACACCTGCCCCGCCTCGATGCCGGCGATACCGCGCCATACGCGCTGCTGAAACGCGGTGCCGCGGATCGCGATCGGCAGGTCGAAACGCATCGACGGCGCAGCGAAATAGGCGCGGATCTGCGCGACGGCTTCGAACGCGAGCGGCTTGCGCGGCGCAATGCTCTCGATATCGCCCGGAAGATAGACGATCTCGCGCACCGAAACGTCGTCGGCGCGAATGCCGACTTTGCCGAAGGGCGCATCGATGACGGCATCGAACGGATTCATCACTGGCTCCCTTGCGCAAGCGCCCAATGCACATGCTCGCGCACCAGCGCGGACGGATCGTCCGCGCGGGCTTCCAATGCGTCGGTGATCGCCCTGCGTTCGTCCGCATCGAGCGATGTGGCGCGCAACGCATTGCCCATCGCCACCGCAATATTGCGCAGCCAGCGCTCGTGCCCGATGCGCCGGATCGCGCTGCCCTGCATGCGCGTGTCGAAGTCGGCGGCGCTCCATGCGGAGAGCTCGACGAGCGTCGCGCGATCGAGCCCGTGCCGCACGTCGAAATCCGCGACGGGCGCGGCCTGCGCGAATTTGTTCCACGGACAGATGAGCTGGCAGTCGTCGCAGCCGTACACACGATTGCCGATCAGCGGCCGCATCGCTTCGGGGATGCTGCCGTGCAGTTCGATCGTCAGATACGAGATGCAGCGCCGCGCATCGACACGATACGGCCCGACGATCGCGCCCGTCGGGCACGCGCCGATGCAGCGCGCGCACTGACCGCAATGCGCGCCGTCTTGCTCGGGATGCGGATCGGCGGGCAGCGGCACATCGACGTAAATCTCGCCCAGGAAGAAGAGCGAACCGGCGTCGCGATCGAGCAGCAGCGTGTGCTTGCCGCGCCAGCCGTTGCCCGCCTTCTGTGCGAGCGCGACTTCCAGCACCGGCGCGGAATCGGTGAATGCACGATGCCCGAACGGTCCGATCTCGCGCTCGATGCGCTCGGCCAGTTGCTGCAGACGATTGCGCATGACCTTGTGATAATCGCGGCCGCGCGCGTAGATCGAGACCACCGCATTTGATGGCTTCGACAAGCGCGTCCATTCGATCGCGCGCCAGTCGTTCTTCTGACCATCGGCTGTCGCGACACTTTCATCGCCTGTTTTCGCGAGCGTTTCGGCAGGCAGATAGGCCATGCGCGCGGTGATGACGCGTCGCGTTCCGGCCACAAGCTCGGCCGGTCTTGCGCGTTTCATCCCATGTTTGGCCATATAATCCATTTCGCCGTGATAGCCTGCTTCGAGCCAGCTAGCGAGGCCCTCCTCGGCATCCGACAGGTCGATATCGCTGATGCCGACCGCACCGAATCCCAACTCGCGCCCCCACTCCTTGATGCGTTGCGCGAGCGCCGCCAGCGCGTGTTCATCGAGATCGAATACGCGAGGCTCTGAGGCGGACTCAGCGGCGGCGTCGCTGGACGCGGTCGTGACTTCAACGGAATGTTCCGGCAATCGGTTCATCACGACATTTTACGAGCAATGCCCGAAAGCCCTTCACGAACGACGCAAGACTTATCCGCCGCGCTGCTCGAACGACGCTTCGAACTGCGCGACGAAGCCGCGACGCTCGCTTTCGGCGAACGCTTTGCGCGCGCCATCGACGCCACGCGCAAGCACAGTTCGACTGCTTCATCTGAACGTTTTCATGGCTTGCAAGTCCAGTTGATCGGGGACCTGGGCGCGGGCAAGACCACGCTCGTGCGCGCCACGCTGCGCGCGCTCGGTCATGCCGGCCGCGTGAAAAGCCCCACTTACACGCTCGTCGAGCCGTATTCGCTCGTCATCGAAAGCGGTCCGCTCGACGTTTATCACTTCGATCTCTATCGCTTCGCCGATCCGGCCGAATGGGCCGATGCCGGCTTCCGCGAATATTTCGATGCGGGCGCGCTGTGCCTCGTCGAGTGGCCGCAGCAGGCGGGCGGGCTGCTCGGCGTGCCGGACCTCGTATTTGCGCTGTCTCTACCAGACGAAGGAATGTCGAACGAAGAAGGCCGCGTGCTGATTGCGCGGGCGTTTAGCGAAACAGGAAAGTCATGTCTCGAAAGATGTTGATCAAGCCGTTTGCGTCGATCGAAGCCGCTGCCCTTGCGCCGCATAGCTGGCGCCGCCGCCAGGTGTTGCGCGCGGGCGCTTCGACGCTCGTGCTTGCGCTCGCCGGACCGAAGCTCGCGCATGCGAGCAGCGTGCTCGGCGTGCGCGTGTGGCCCGCGCGCGATTACACGCGCGTGACGATCGAATCGGATCAGCCGCTGCAGAACGCCAACCAGTTGTTGCAGGGACCGGACCGGCTCGTCGTCGATCTTTCCGGCATCGATCTCGATCAGGCGCTGCGCGACCTCGTCTCGAAGATCGCGCCGAACGATCCGCAAATTCAATCGGTGCGCATCGGGCAGTATCAGCCGCATGTCGTGCGCATGGTGTTCGACCTGAAAGGCTCGGTGAAGCCGCAGGTGTTCACCCTGGGGCCGATCGGCAGCTACAAGTACCGGCTCGTGTTCGACCTGTATCCGGCCGTCGCGCCCGATCCGCTCATGGACCTGCTCGCGCAGACCGAGCGCAAGCAGGAAGCGCTCGACCGCGCGAACCCCAATCCGGCGGTGCCGCCGCCCGCCACGCTCTCCGGGCCGGCGACGGCGCAAAAGCCCGGCACGCCCGATTCCACCGACGAGTTTTTCCAGAAGTACGCGCAAGGCGATGCGCCTGCCGAGACCGCGCCGAAGCCCGCGTTGAAACCGCAGCGCGCGCCGACGCCGCCGCCCGTCATCGCCAGGAAGGACGACGACGACCAGTACACCTTCTCCGCGCCGAAGCAGGCCGGCACGACGCGCCTCCTGACGGTCGCGATCGATCCGGGACACGGCGGCGAAGATCCCGGCGCGATCGGCGGCCAGGGCACCTACGAGAAGCACATCGCGCTCGACATCGCGAAGAAACTGCGCGCGAAGATCGACGCCCAGCCGAACATGCGCGCGATGATGACCCGCGACGCCGACTTCTTCGTGCCGCTCAACGTGCGCGTGCAGAAGGCGCAGCGCGTGTCGGCGGACCTGTTCGTGTCGATTCACGCGGATGCCTTCACGTCGCCCGATGCGCGCGGCTCGTCCGTGTTCGCGCTGTCGGAACATGGCGCGTCGAGCGCGGCGGCACGCTGGATGGCGGCCAAGGAGAATGCGTCGGATCAGGTCGGCGGCATCAACGTGAAGTCGCAGGATGCGAGCGTGAACCGCGCGCTCTTCGATATGTCCACGACCGCGCAGATCCGCGATTCGATGCGCTACGGCAGCTTCGTGCTGAACGAGATCGGCGGCATCAACAAGCTGCACAAGGGCTCGGTCGAACAGGCGGGCTTTGCCGTGCTGAAGGCGCCGGACATTCCCTCGATCCTCGTGGAAACCGCGTTCATCAGCAACCCGGACGAGGAAGCCCGCCTGAACGACGACGCCTATCGCGACAAGATGGCCAACGCGATCATGAAGGGCATCAAGCGCTACTTCGCGGCGAACCCGCCGCTCGCGAAGAGCCGCATGACGTAAGACTCGGGAACGGCGCGCTCAGCGCGTCGCCGGCAGGATGCGCTGCACGAGGCGCGCGCCGAAGACGTTCACCACGAGTCCCGCCATCACGAGCGCCGCGCCCGCCACCTGCGCGGCGCTCAAGGCCTCGCCGAGAAACACCGCCGCCGAGGCGAGCCCGATCACCGGGACGAGCAGCGAAAACGGCGCGACGCTGCCCGCCGGATAGCGCGCGAGCAGCTTTCCCCACAAGCTATAGCCGACGATCGTCGCGACGAACGCGAGATAGAGAATCGCCAGCACCGACACGAGCGGAATGTGCGCGAGACTCGCTTCGATGCGCGCCGGACCTTCGAAAATGAGCGAGAGCGCGAGAAACGGCAGCGGCGGAATGAGGCTGCCCCACACGACGAGCGAAAGCAGATCGACCTTGCCCATGCGCTTGGTCACGACATTGCCGAGCGCCCACATCGACGCCGCCGCGAGCGTGAAGAGAAAGCCGGTGACGGTCATCGCCTGCCCGCCGCGCATGCCGATGAGCGCGAGCCCCGCCGCCGCGATCAAAAGCCCGGCCACGTTCACCGCGCGGATGCGCTCGCCGAGGAACATTGCCGCGAACACGAGCGTGAAGAACGCCTGCGCTTGCAGCACGAGCGATGCGAGCCCCGCCGGCATGCCCACGTACATGCCGTAAAACAGCAGCGCGAACTGGCCGAGGGAAATGGTGAGGCTGTAGGCGAACAGCCAGCGTAGCGGAATCTGCGGGCGCTTGACGAAGAACACCGGCACGGCGGCGAGCGCGAAGCGCAATGCGCCGAGCAGCATCGGCGGCACGCCGTGCAGGCCCAGCTTGATGACGACGAAATTCACGCCCCACGCCAGAATGACCACGCTTGCGATCAGCAAATCCTTTGGCGACATCGCCCTTCCCCTCGTTTCATGCACGTCGTTGACGAGTCGGAAAGTGTAACGGAGGGCGGCGCGGCAGGCTTGTCGAATGCTGAACTTCCGCGCGCGAACGCAAAAAGGCGCTCACGCCGCTCGAACGGCGTGAGCGCCTCCCCATGCGAAAGCCGTGCTTACTTGCTCTGCCCGCCTTCCCCCGCCGCGTTGTTGCCCGTGCTCGCATCGGGCGTCTTCTTGCCCGCGGACGGATGCGCGCTGTGCTTGCGCGGCTTCTTGTGCTTGGTCGTGGCCGAGCCGGACATGTCGCCCTGCGTCGTGGCGGAGGTGTCGCCGCCCGCCGACGAATTGCCCGACGAGGTCTGCGCGAACGCGCCCGTCGCTGCGGTGGCGGTGAAAAGGCCCGCGGTAATGGCGATCAACAGCTTGTTCTTGCTCATGTCTTCAATCTCCCATCAGGGTTGCAAAGGTTGCGCGGCGCTGCACGCATGCCGAAAAGCGCGGCGACGTAAAAAACGAAGGCCTCGGTGACGGGTCTGCGCCGCGCGGCATCGGCCGGTAGAATCGACGGAATCCCGCGCGCCATTCCGGCGCCCGATCTTTCCTTCGGAACCCGCCATGCCCTCGACGATCCGCGCACTGCTCAAGCCTCACCAACACGACGTCGGCGGCCTCATGGTGCGGCGGGTGTTGCCCGCACTCGCGGCGCGCACCGTCGGACCCTTCATCTTTTTCGACCACATCGGTCCCGCAACGCTCGTGCCCGGCAAAGGACTCGACGTGCGTCCGCATCCGCATATCGGGCTCGCGACCGTCACCTATCTGTTCGACGGCGCGATCATGCATCGCGACAGCGTCGGCTCGGTGCAGAAGATCGTGCCCGGCGACGTCAACTGGATGACTGCGGGCCGCGGCATCGTCCATTCGGAACGCACGCCCGACGAGGAGCGCGCATCCGGCCAGAGCATGCACGGCATTCAGACGTGGGTCGCCATGCCGGCCGCAAGCGAGGATATCGAGCCGGCGTTCGAGCATCACGCCGCGGCCGCCTTGCCGCAGATCGAGCGCGACGGCGTGACGCTGCGCGTGATCGCGGGCACGGCGTTCGGCGCGAAAGCCCCCACGCGCACCTTCTCGCCGACGCTCTACGTCGCCGCGCAGTTCACGGCCGGCAGCGCGATCTCGCTCGATAGCGAGCACGAGGAACGCGGCGTCTATCTCGTGAGCGGCGATCTCTCCATCGACGGCGAGCCGCTGCCCGAACAGCAGATGGCGGTACTCGCGCCGGGCGGGCACGCGAAGCTGCACAGCGCGGGCGGCGCGGTCGCGATGCTGCTCGGCGGCGCGCCGCTCGACGGGCCGCGCTTCATCGAATGGAATTTCGTGTCGAGTTCGCGCGAGAAGATCGACGCCGCGAAGCTCGCCTGGAGCGAACAGCGCATGGGCCACGTGCCCGGCGAAACCGAGTTCATCCCGCTGCCGCCGCAGCGCCGAGAGAATCGCGCGCCCGACGCGTAAGATGCGCGCCCGCGCTTGAGACTTACACGGATCGTCCCTATGTCAATGGGATAGACCGCAAGGATTAGGAGAAAACGCATGGATACGACCCTCGCCACCTTCGAGAACGACGTCATCAACGCGTCGATGCTCGCGCCCGTTCTGGTCGATTTCTGGGCGCCCTGGTGCGGCCCCTGCAAGACGCTCGGTCCGATGCTGGAACGGCTCGAAGCCGAAGCCGCGGGCGCATGGAAGCTCGTGAAGGTGAACGTCGATGAAAACCAGGAGCTCGCCGCGCATTTCCAGGTGCGCAGCATTCCGCATGTGGTCGCGTTCGCGGATGGCAGGCCGGTCGATCAGTTCATCGGCGTGCTGCCCGAAGGCCAGTTGCGCGAGTTTCTCGACCGGCTCGTGCCCGCTGGCGCCGACGTCGAGCGCCGCACCGCGCAGACCGCGTGGGCGGCGGGCGACCGCAAGAAGGCCATCGACACGATCAAGGCCGCGCTCGCGCTCGATCCCGGCTGGGACGATGCGCGTCTGGACCTGATCGAATGGCTGATCGCGGAGCGGCGCATCGACGAAGCGAAGGAAGAGGACAAGCTGCTCTCGCCGAAGACGACGCAGGGCATCGACGCGCGCTACAACGCGCTGAAAACCGAGCTCGACGCCGCCGATGCCGCAGCCGACCTGCCGCCCGCCGACGCGCTGATCGACGCCGTCAATGCGAATCCGGACGATCTGGATGCGCGCTTCGCGCTCGCCAACCGCCTGATCGCGGGACGCGATTACGACGGCGCGCTGGAGCATCTGCTTGCCATCGTCGTGCGCGACCGCGCCTTCATGGACGACGTGGGCCGCAAGACGATGCTTTCCGTGTTCGACCTTGCCGCGAATCAGCCGGATCTCGTTTCGAAGTGGCGGCGCAGGCTGAGCGCGGCGATGAACTAATTCCGCTTTGCCTTTCAAATCAAAACGGCCAGCTTTCGAAAGCTGGCCGTTTTGCTTTCAGGCGGCGCGTTTCGCCAGTTCGCGCAGCACATGCGCGGCGGCCGCGAAACCGAAGCTCGCCGTCACGCACACGCTCGACCCGAACCCCGCGCAATTGAGCCCGACCGGCCCGGTATGGCCCGCGCCCGTTTCGAGATGTTCCGCGCCCTCGCTGATATCGCACGCGGCCGCTTCGGGATAGATCAGCGGTTCGTCCGAATACACGGCGCTCACCTTGAAGCGCGCCTTCGGTCCGCGCGGAAAGCCGTGCAGCTTGCGCAACTGGCCGCGCACTTTCGACAACAGCGGGTCCTGGATCGTAAACGCCAGATCGTCGATGCGAATGCGCGTCGGGTCCAGTTGACCGCCCGCGCCGCCCACCGTGATGAGCGCCTGCTTGCGCGCCACGCACCACGCGATCAGCGCGGTCTTGGTGCGCACGCTGTCGATCGCATCGATCACGTAATCGAAGCCGCCGCCGAGCGTCGCGTCGAAGTTGCCGGGCTCGACGAAGTCTTCGATCTGCCGCACTTCGCAGGCCGGATCGATCAGCCGGATGCGCTCGGCCATCGCGGTGACTTTCGCTTTGCCGTAGTTGCCGTCGAGCGCGTGAATCTGCCGGTTGGTGTTGCTCTCCGCGACATTGTCGAGGTCGATCAGCGTCAGCTTGCCGATGGCGCTGCGCGCGAGCGCTTCGGCGACCCACGAGCCCACGCCGCCAATACCGATCACCGCGACATGCGCCCTCTCGAACGCGGCGAGCGCGGGCGCGCCATACAGACGCGCAATGCCGCCGAAGCGGCGCTCCCGATCGGCGGCGTCTTCGGCGGAAAGCGGTAGAGCGGTTTCGGATGAGGCGTTCATGTCGGGCGAGCGAAAAAACCGGTGCGTTGAAAGCAAACTAAAAGCCAGAAAAAGGCGACGTCCGTTGTGCGGCGTCAATCAAGGCTTACAGGCGGCTGTCGGGCGTGGAAACTTACGTGCCCGATCATGCAAAATTCGAACGAATTGCGTATTCTGCCTTATCGAAACCATGAACGTGATAGCCGCGAACGTCGCGCTCGCCGGCGCTTCGCGTTCAGGGTAATCAGGGCAAGATCGTTTCTCCTTGGCTATACTGACGCGACTGTAGCGCTTGCATAAAAATGACGACTCTCGCAGATCTTCGTAAGAACTATTCGCGCGGCGCGCTCGATGCCGCCGATGTCAATCCGGACCCGGTGCAGCAGTTTCATACCTGGTTCGCGCAGGCGCTCGATGCGAAGCTGCCCGAACCGAATGCCATGACGCTCGCGACCGTCGACGCGCAAGGGCGTCCGTCCGCGCGCATCGTGCTTATCAAGGGCGTCGACGAGCGCGGATTCGTTTTCTTCACCAATTACGAAAGCCGCAAGGGCCGCGAACTGGCCGCCAATTCCGCCGCGAGCCTGCTGTTTCACTGGATCGAACTCGAACGCCAGGTGCGTATCGAGGGCCGCGTCGAAAAGACCAGCGACGAGGAAAGCGACGCGTATTACGCCTCGCGCCCGCTCGGTTCGCGTATCGGCGCTTGGGCGTCGGATCAGAGCCAGCCGCTCGACAGCCGCGAGACCCTGGAGGCGCGCGAGCGCGAGATGATCGCCAAGTATGGCGACGCGCCGCCGCGCCCGCCGCACTGGGGCGGTTATCGCGTCGTACCGGAGACCATCGAGTTCTGGCAGGGCCGCCCGTCGCGACTGCACGACCGGATCGTCTATACGCGTGACGGCGCGGGCGCTCCGTGGCAAATCATAAGACTTGCGCCGTAACCTGAAGCGAGCGCGAGCACTGCAGTAACCGAGATCGCAACGGCAACGAACATGAAGGCGCGAGTCTTCCCTTGATTTTCTTTAGCGCGGAGAAACAAGCATGTTCTGGGAGAAGAAGCTGACGCAGTGGGTGCAGGAAGTGCGAGACCGGGCCGACCTGCCCGCGCGGCTCGTGCTGTGGGATGGCCAGCAGCACGATTTCGGCCAGTTCGCCGCGCCTCAGGTGACGCTGCACGTGAAGAGCGCGACCGCGCTGCCCTATCTGCTCGAACCGAGCCTCGACAATCTCGGCGAAGCGTACGTGAAGGGCAAGATCGATATCGAGGGCAAGCTCTCCGACATCATCAACATCAGCTATGGGCTCGCGAAAAGTACGGTGACGAGCGCAAGCAAGCTCGCCCGCGTGCGGCGTTACTTCAATCACTCGAAGTCGTCGGACAAGAAAGCCATTCAGTACCACTACGATGTGTCGAACGAGTTCTACAAGCTCTGGCTCGACAAGAACATGGTGTACTCCTGCGCGTATTTCGAGAACGGCGACGAAGACATCGACACCGCGCAGCTCAAGAAGATCGACCACATCCTCACGAAGATCCAGGTGCAGCCGGGGCAGCGTCTCCTCGATATCGGCTGCGGCTGGGGCGCGCTCGTCATCCGCGCGGCGCAGAAGTTCGGCGCGCATTGCGTGGGCGTCACGCTCTCCGAAAACCAGTTCAAGCTCGCGACCGAGCGCGTGAAAGCGGCCGGCCTCGAAGACAGGATCGAGATCCGGCTGCAGGACTATCGCGACATTCCGGGGCAGTTCGACCGCATCACGAGCGTCGGCATGTTCGAGCATGTCGGGCGCAAGAATCTGCCGGATTACTTCGCGAAGATCCGCGATCTGCTCGTCGATGACGGCATCGCGATGAATCACGGCATCACGTCTTCCGATGCCGACAGCGGCGAAACCTCGCTCGGCGGCGGCGAGTTCATCGACAAATACGTGTTCCCCGATGGCGAGCTGCCGCACATCGGCCTCGCGCTCGAAAGCATGCAGCGCGGCGGGCTGGAGGCGGTCGACGTCGAAAGCCTGCGGCGGCACTACGCGCATACACTCAATGTCTGGGCCGAGCGGTTCGAAGCGCACGCGGACGAAGCGAGGAAGCTCGTCGACGATGAGCATTTCCGCATCTGGCGCGTGTATCTGGCGGGCTGCGCGTACGCGTTCGAAAACGACGACGTGTCGATCTATCAGGTGGTCTGCCGCAAGGCGGGACGGAGCGCCACGACGCTGCCGTGGTCGCGGCGGTATATCTACGAGAAGGCGCTCTGATTCTTCCGTCCATGCAGCCCGAGCCGGCCGAACAGAGCGATCTGTTCGGCGCGCCGGCGCCGTCCGAGGCTGCGAAGCCGATCCCGTCCGCCAAGCCGCCCAAGCCGCGCGGCGTCCTTCCCGCGTCTTTGCAGCCCGAACTCGAAACGCTCGCGAAACGCCTGCCCGCCACGATCCATCTCGGCACATCGACATGGTCGTTTCCCGGCTGGCGCGGCATCGTCTACGGCGACGAGTATTCGAACGCGAAGCTCTCGCGCGATGGTCTCACCGCGTACGGCGCGCATCCGCTGCTCAAGGGCGTGTCGATCGACCGCTCGTTCTACGCGCCGCTCTCGCTCGCGCAATACGCGCGTTATGCGTCTCAGGTGCCCGAGCATTTCCGCTTCATCGTGAAAGCGCCGGCTTCCGTCACCGATGCCTTCGTGCGCGGCGAGCGCGGCACGCCGGACGCGGAAAACCCCGCGTTTCTGAACGCGCAGATCGCCATCGACGAGTTCGTGACGCCGTGTGTCGCCGGCCTCGGCGCGAAAGCGGGCGCGCTCGTGTTCCAGTTCTCGCCGCTGCCCGACGCGATGATCGTCGATCCGGCGCGCTTCATCGACCGGCTGTCGGCGTTCCTCAACGCGCTGCCGCCGCTCGAAGGCGAGACCTGCTACGCCGTCGAGATTCGCGACGCGGTGATGCTCACGCCGCGCTTTATCCGCGCATTGCGCGAGGCGAACGTGCGTTACTGCATCGGCGTTCACGCGCGCATGCCGGACGTGCGCCGTCAGGCGAAGGCGCTGGCGCTGCTCGATGAAGAAAAGTTGGGCCCGCTCATCGTGCGCTGGAGTCTGCACGGCGGCTTTCGCTATGAACAGGCGAAGGCGAAGTACGAGCCGTTCGACAAGCTCGTCGATGAAGACATCGACACCCGCGAGGCGCTCGCCGAACTGGCCGCGCGCTACGCGATCGCGGGCCAGCCGGTCGTGATCGCGGCGAACAACAAGGCGGAAGGCTCCGCGCCGCTCACATGCTTCGAACTCGCGCGCGGCATCGCGGAACATTGCGAGCGCGCGCGAGCGGTTTAGACACGTATCACGCCTTCAGCCGATGCGCGAACTTCTTGCGGAACTTCGCGACCTTCGGCCCGACGACCGCCGCGCAATAACCCTGATTCGGATGCTGCGCGAAGTAGTTCTGGTGATACGCCTCGGCGGGATAATAGTCGTCGTCGAGCGGCACGACTTGCGTCACGATCTTGCCGCCGTAGATGTCCTCGCGCTGCAATTCGTCGATCACTTCGAGCGCCGTCTGGCGCTGCTCGTCCGAATGCGTGAACACGGCCGAGCGATACTGCGTGCCGACATCGTTGCCTTGCCGGTTGAGTTGCGTCGGATCGTGCGTCGCGAAGAAGATTTCGAGCACTTCGCGATAGCTGATGACGGACGGATCGAACACCACTTTCACCACTTCGGCGTGACCGGTGTCGCCGTTGCACACCTGCTCGTAGGACGGATTCACCACCTTGCCGCCCGCATAGCCCGATTCGACCGACTCCACGCCCTGCACCGCCAGAAACACGGCTTCGGTGCACCAGAAACATCCGCCGCCGAGCGTTGCGGTTTCACTCTTCCCTTGGGTCATGCGCCAACTCCTCATCAAGTGCTTGCGGACACGCCGCGGATCATGCATATGGATGCGCGCATCGATTTCTTCAACTTCCGCGGCGCGAACGCGATGAATCCGAGCTTACTGGGTTTGGCCCACTCGCGCCGAAGCCCTCTCGATTGCTGGCAAATGGCGGCTACCGGCAGCCGATTCCGATAGAATCGAAACAAATCTCCCGCTTTTACATGACTTCTGAAAAGGTCCTTCCGACTGTAGCGCGACGCGCGGCCGGCTCGGTAGCACACTCTGCCCAATGACACGCGCCAAAACCCCGAACTTCGATCCCACCGCGTTTCGCGCCGCGCTCGGCCAGTTTGCGACCGGCGTCACGGTGATCACGACGCGCACCGATTCCGGGCAGCTCATCGGCATCACCGCGAGTTCGTTTAACTCCGTGTCGCTGAATCCGCCGCTCGTGCTGTGGAGTCTCGCGACGAAATCGGCGTCGATGCCGGTTTTTCGCGCGAACAGTCATTACGTGGTGAACGTGCTGGCGTCGTCGCAACTGGATTTGTGCAAGCGTTTCGCGACCGTCAAGGGCGACCGCTTCGCGGGCGTCTCGCACGCGGCGGGCGACACCGGCATGCCCGTGCTGGACGGCGCGCTCGCGTGGTTCGAATGCCACAACCGCAGCCGCTACGACGAAGGCGACCACGTGATCTTCGTCGGCGAAGTGGAACGCTGCGGCGTGCGCGAAGACGCGAGCGACGTCGCGCCGCTCGTCTTCCAGGCGGGCGCGTTTCACACGCTCGGACCGCTCGACTAATTCACACCGAGTGACCGCGTCCCGGCTGCTCGATCAGCGCGACGGGCACGCCGGCATCGTCTTTCATCGTCTGGAGCACGATGTTCGAGCGGATGTCGATCACGCCAGGCGCCTTGTACAGCTTCGAGAGAATGAAATCCGAATAGTGCTTGAGGTTGTGCGCGAGCACTCGCAGCACGTAATGCGTGTCGCCCGTGACGACGAACGCGCCGACGACTTCCGGCCATTCGCGCACGGCGGCGGCGAACTTCTCGTGCCAGTTTTCCTGGTCATTGCGCATCGAAACGTGGACGAACGCCTCCAGTTCGATGCCGAGCCGCTCGCGGTCGAGGCACGCGCGATAGCTCGCGATCACCCCTTCCTCTTCGAGCAACCTCATCCGGCGCAAGCACGCCGAGGGCGAAAGCGAGATGCGCTCCGCCAGGTCCAGGTTACTGATCCGTCCATCTTCCTGCAGTACCGCCAGAATTCGGCAATCTGTTGCATCGAGCGTGAAGCCGGTCATTTTTGAGTCCCCTAGCCCGTTTCATCGAATTATGTTCTAAGCGCGACAGTTTTGGGTGGTTATTTCGCAAGCACTTTTCGAGATGACACGACTATGATTTGACGCATCTCCACGCTTTCTGCTAGGGCGCGTCATGACGCTTCTGGACATTTCCCCATCGATCGATACCGCGACACCCGTCTGGCCTGGCGACACGACGGTCGGCATCGAGCGCGTGTGGCGCATGGAGGCGGGTTCGCCCGTCAACGTCGCGCGGCTCACGCTCTCGCCGCATACCGGCGCCCACGCCGACGCGCCGCTGCACTACGACGAGCACGGCGCGCCGATCGGCGAAGTCGCGCTCGAAACGTACATCGGCGCGTGCCGGGTCGTGCATTGCATCGGGGCGTCGCCGCTCGTGACGCCTGCGCACATCGCCGCGCAACTGGCCGGCATTCCGGCGCGCATCCTGCTGCGCACTTACACGAACGCACCGCTCGACGCTTGGGACAGCGCTTTCACCGCGGTCGCGCCCGAAACCATCGACTTGCTGGCGGAAAAAGGCGTGAAGCTCATCGGCATCGATACGCCGTCGCTCGATCCGCAAGACTCGAAGACGATGGATGCGCACAAGCGCATCCGCGCGCACGGCATGGCGATTCTCGAAGGCCTCGTGCTCGATGCCGTCGCGCCCGGCGATTACGAACTGATCGCGCTGCCGCTCAAATTCTCGACGCTCGATGCAAGCCCGGTTCGCGCCGTCCTGCGTCCGCTTTCCTGATGATCTCCAACTATATGGACTTTTCGATGAAACATCGTGACGAAGCCGCGGCACTCGACCGCGACGATGCGCTTTTCGCGCTGCGCGACCAGTTCGCGCTCGCCGATGGCGTGATTTATCTCGACGGCAATTCGCTCGGCGTGCCGCCCAAGGCCGCCGCCGCACGCGCCGCCGACGTCATCCGCTCCGAATGGGGCGAAGGCCTGATCCGCAGCTGGAACACGGCCGGCTGGTTTGCGCTGCCGAAACGCCTCGGCAACAAGCTTGGCTCGCTGATCGGCGCGGGTGAGGACGAAGTCGTCGTCACCGACACGATTTCCGCGAATCTCTTCAAGATTCTGTCGGCGGCGCTGAAGCTCGCTAACGAGCGCGATCCGAAGCGGCGCGTGATCGTTTCCGAACGTTCGAACTTTCCGACCGATCTGTACATCGCGCAGGGTTTGATCGAGCAACTGGATCGCGGCTATGAGCTGCGTCTGGTCGACGATCCGTCCGAATTGCAGACCGCCATCGACGAAAACACCGCGATCGCGATGATCACGCACGTCAACTATCGCACCGGCTATATGCACGACATGGCCGCGCTCACGCAGACGATTCATCGCGCGGGCGCGCTCGCCGTCTGGGATCTCGCGCATTCGGCGGGCGCGGTGCCGGTCGATCTGAACGGCGTCGGCGCGGATTACGCGGTCGGCTGCACGTACAAGTATCTGAACGGCGGTCCGGGCTCGCCCGCGTTCGTCTGGGTGCCGAAACGTCATCAGAACGTGTTCTCGCAGCCGCTTTCCGGCTGGTGGGGGCACAAGAAACCGTTCGAGATGAATCCGGTGTATCGGCCGGACGACGGCATCGGACGCTTTCTCTGCGGCACGCAGCCGATCGTGTCGATGTCGCTCGTCGAATGCGGTCTCGATGTGTTCCTGCAAACCGACATGCAGGCGCTCAGAAAGAAGTCGCTCGCGCTGGGCGATCTGTTCATCAGGCTGGTCGAGGAACGCTGCGGCGAATTTCCGCTGTCGCTCGCGACGCCGCGCGAGCACGGGCAACGCGGCTCGCAGGTCAGCTTCGAGCATCCGCACGGTTATGAAGTGATGCAGGCGCTGATCGCCCGCGGCGTGATCGGCGATTATCGCGAACCGCGCATCCTGCGCTTCGGCTTCACGCCGCTCTATACGCGTTTCGTCGATGTGTGGGACGCCGTCGAAACCCTGCGCGACGTGCTCGCGACCGAAAGCTGGCGCGCGCCCGAATTCGCCGAGCGCGCCTCGGTGACCTGAAAGGAATGTCGACCATGAGCAATACGCAAGGCTGCCCTTTCGGCCACGGCACGCAAAACGCGACGCAAGAAAAGGACTGGCACGGCGCCAAGCTCGATTTCTCCGATTCGATGAGCTATGGCGATTATCTCGGTCTCGATGCGATTCTGAACGCGCAGCATCCGCTTTCGCCGGATCACAACGAGATGCTCTTCATCGTGCAGCATCAGACGAGCGAACTGTGGATGAAGCTCGCGCTCTACGAACTGCGCGCGGCACTCGCGGCGGTGCATCGCGATGAATTACCGCCCGCGTTCAAGATGCTCGCGCGCGTGTCGCGCATCTTCGAACAACTCGTGCAGGCGTGGAACGTCCTCGCGACGATGACACCCTCCGAATACACCGCGATGCGGCCGTATCTCGGGCAATCGTCGGGGTTTCAGTCGCATCAGTACCGGCAGATCGAATTCATGCTCGGCAACAAGAACGAGCAGATGCTCAAGCCGCATGCGCATCGGCCGGAGGTTCTCGCGCAAGTGACCGAGACACTCGCCGCGCCCTCTTTCTACGATGAAGTGATTCGCCTGCTCGCGCGGCGTGGTTTCGACATCGATCCGGCGCGCCTGAACCGCGACTGGACGCAGCCGACGACGCACGATCCTTCCGTCGAAGCGGCGTGGCTCGCGGTGTATCGCAATCCGTCGCAACACTGGGATCTGTACGAGATGGCCGAAGAGCTCGTCGATCTGGAAGACGCGTTTCGTCAATGGCGCTTCCGGCATGTGACGACGGTGGAGCGCATCATCGGCTTCAAGGGCGGCACGGGTGGCACGGCGGGCGCGTCGTATCTGCGCAAGATGCTCGATGTCGTGCTGTTTCCGGAGCTCTGGCACGTCCGGACCGTGCTCTGACGGTTCAGGCGAGACGCGCGGCCAGCGCCTTCAGCTTCGGTCCGATGGTTTCGCGGAAAAACGCCTCGCCCATCGACGACGCCGGCCCGCTGCTCGACAGCACGAGCCAGCGTCCGTTGCGCAGGTCGCGAAACGGCGCGGCGATCGCGTTCACGTCGTCGTGCCAGTCGCGAAACGAGTAGCAGCAACCGTCTCTTTCGAAGTCTTCGATCGCGCGGCGGGCGGCTTCCACCTGCGCCGCGCCTTCGGTTTTGCCGAGTTCGTCGAAGAGCGCCTCGCGCGCCGCCGGGTCCTGCACGGCGAGATAGGCGCGGCCCATCGAGCTCGTGAGCATCGACAGGCGCGAGCCGGGCGCAAGGCCAAGCGTCAGCGCCGTCTCGCTGCGGATGGTTTCGAGATAGATCATGTCGAGTCCGTCGCGGCAGCCGAGCGACACGGCCGCGCCGATCTCGCGCGCAAGCGAGCGCATGTGCGGACGCGCGAGCTCCAGCGTGTCCGCGCCCGCCAGCAGCGTGAAGCCGAGCGACAGCACGCCGGTGTCGAGCGCGTACTTGCCCGCCGGCTCGTCGAAGCGCAGATAGCCGAGCGTGGTCAGCGTGTAGGCGAGACGATTGACGGTTGCCTTGGCGAGGCCCGTGCGCTCGACGAAATCGCGATTGCCGAGCAGCGTCTCGCCCGGACGGAACGCGCGCAGCAAATCGAGCCCGCGCGCGAGCGCGACGACGAACTTGCGCTCGTCGATATCCTCCGACATCACATGGCGCGCGGAATTTCGATTGGAATCTGTCGACATCGAATGATAAACTCGGATTTGATTTGCAAAACATTGTTTCGCTTAGCGGAACTCATGTCAAGCGCCCACGGCACGCGGCGCTTCACGGAAATCAGGAGATAGCACATGGCCGACGCCGCCCGATTCAACTGGGAAGATCCTCTTTTGCTGGATCAGCAACTCACGGAAGACGAACGCATGGTGCGCGACGCCGCGCATGCTTACGCGCAGGACAAGCTGCAGCCGCGCGTGATGCAGGCGTTTCGCGAGGAAAAGACCGATCCGGCGATCTTCCGCGAGATGGGCGAACTAGGCCTGCTCGGTCCCACGATTCCCGAGCAATACGGCGGTCCGGGCCTGAACTACGTGTGCTATGGGCTGATCGCGCGCGAGGTCGAGCGCGTGGACTCTGGCTATCGATCGATGATGTCGGTGCAGTCGTCGCTGGTAATGGTGCCGATCAACACGTTCGGCAGCGCCGCGCAAAAGGAGAAGTACCTGCCGAAGCTTGCGCGCGGCGAGTGGATCGGCTGCTTCGGCCTGACCGAGCCGAACGCCGGCTCCGATCCGGCCGGCATGACGACCCGCGCGAAGAAAGTGCAGAACGGCTTTTCGCTGTCCGGCACGAAGATGTGGATTTCGAACTCGCCGATCGCGGACGTGTTCGTCGTCTGGGCGAAGCTGGAAGAAGACGGTAAGGACGAGATTCGCGGCTTCATCCTCGAAAAAGGCTGGAAGGGACTTTCCGCGCCCGCGATTCACGGCAAGGTCGGCTTGCGCGCGTCGATCACCGGCGAAATCGTCATGGACGAGGTGTTCGTGCCCGAAGAGAACATCCTTCCCGACGTGCGCGGCCTCAAAGGTCCGTTCACCTGCCTCAACTCGGCGCGCTACGGCATTTCGTGGGGCGCGCTCGGCGCCGCCGAAGCGTGCTGGCATACGGCGCGGCAATACACGCTGGATCGCAAGCAATTCGGCCGGCCGCTCGCCGCCAATCAGTTGATCCAGAAAAAGCTCGCCGACATGCAAACGGAAATCACGCTCGGTCTGCAAGGCGTGCTGCGGCTCGGCCGCATGAAGGACGAAGGCACCGCGGCCGTCGAGATCACGTCGATCATGAAGCGCAATTCGTGCGGCAAGGCGCTCGATATCGCCCGGCTCGCGCGCGACATGCTCGGCGGCAACGGCATCTCCGACGAATTCGGCGTCGCGCGCCATCTGGTGAATCTCGAAGTCGTGAATACGTACGAAGGCACGCACGATATTCACGCGCTGATTCTCGGCCGCGCGCAAACGGGCATTCAGGCGTTTTTCTAAACAGGCTCCATTCAAACGAAAGGGCCGGCACGGTGTGCCGGCCCTTTGTCTTTGTAACTTTCGATACGGGTCTGAAACTTTTACGGGTCAGATCGCATCAATCCGATACGATGTCGACGTATTGACGAGGCATCGCGCACTCGCGTGAGACGTACGAGACTGGAACGGAATCTGCGTCACATCGCGCTGCATGACCTAAGCTTCCTCGTCAGCGATCCCATCTTTGGTTACGATTCACGTAGCCTTACCGATTGGAGCCTTTAATGTCAGAAATCAATAAGGAGCGATTCATGTCGGATATCAAAACCGTTCTCGCTGACGCCGAAGACCTTCTGAAGCAAGCGGCCACCGCCACGGGCGAACGCGCTTCCGAATTGCGCGAATCGGCGCTCACGCGTCTGAAGCAGGCGAAGGAAAAGGCAGCGGACGCGCAGGTCGTCGTGATCGAGCGCGGCAAGAAAGCGGCTCGCGCCACCGACGACTATGTGCACGAGCATCCGTGGGCGTCCATCGGCATCGCGGCGGGGATCGGCATGGTCATCGGCCTGTTGATCAACCGCAAGTAATCGTCCGCCTCTCAATCGATGGCCCGCAGATTGCTAAGCTGAATGCTGTCGCGGTCCCCGTTGGACTGAACCGCGAGCGCCTGGCCCGGGCGCGCGGCTCGACACTCGCACCGGCCGGCTGCCTCGCGCGCCGACCGGAATCATAAAAAGCGTCACCAACGCGCCCTCGCATTCAAGCCATGACGACAGAACGGCCATTGCAGCAATCGTCTCCCGGACCGTTGCGACGAATTCTGAGCTCCGCCTTCGCCATCTTCGAGACGCGCCTTGAACTCATCGGCATCGAGCTTCAGGAGGAGAAAGAGCGGCTCATCGGCGTGCTCTTCCTCGGGCTCGCCGCCATGATGCTCGCGATGATGGCGCTCATCTCGCTCACCGTACTCATCGCGATTTTCTTCTGGGACACGTATCGCTGGCAGGCGCTCGGCGGCATCACGCTGCTCTATGCGCTGATCGCCATCGGCTGCGGACTGCGCGCGCGCAGCAACCTGCGCGACGCGCCGAACATGTTCGACGAGACGCTCGAAGAATTCCGCAAAGACCGCGATACCTTCCGTTAATCTCCGCGCGCACCCAGCCATGAGCCAACACGACGATACTTTCAGAACGCCCAGGCGCGACAAGACGCAGAGGCTTCGCACGCCGCACATGCGCGCGCTGCGCAAGGAACTGCTGATCGCGCGTGCGGATGTCGAGCGCATGGAACTGCGCCAGGCGACTTACGATCTGCGCGCGTCCGTCACGCATTTCAGTTTTCTGCGCTTTCTCATGCCGGGCGGCGGATCGCGCCGCTGGGGCAAGCGCCGCGCTTCGCCGGGCGGCATCGGCGGCATATTCGGCTCGCTGCTCGGTTCCGGAAACATCGGCCTGCTGCTCAAGCAATATCCGATCATCGGCTCGGTCGCCTCGCTCGTGCTCACCAAGCCGGTGCGAACGAAGCTGCTGCGCAGCGCGAAGCCGGTGCTCAAGTGGGGCGGTCTCGCGCTCGCCGGATGGGAAGGCTGGCGCATCTATCAGCAAATGAAGTCGGCCGCGCCCGAAACCTCCAACGACGCCGTCGATCCGACGGTGTTCTGACGCGGGCCCTCAACCCTTCCCCGCCCAGCAGGCCGCCGCGTGCACCGTATCGAGCGGCGTGGCGGAGCCTGCGGGATGATTCCAGCGCAGACCGGTCGCGTCGATGACGAACGCGCCGCACGCGTCGTCTCCCATCGCGCCGGGTGTGACGGGCGTCGCGGCGATCGAATATCCGCCGTTCGTCGGCGATTCCGGCAGCATTACGACGCGATACACTGCCGCGCCATTCGCAGGCGCCTGATCCAGACCGGCGCCCAACGTGACGCCCTCCGCGCTTTCCGACGTTTGAGCGAGGCGCGCCGTTTCGACGAACTGAACCGCGCGCATCAGCGCAGACGCCGCATCGAGCCGATGCGCCTTCGCGACGTGCGTCCGATACGTCGGCACGGCGAATGTCGCGATGATCGCCGCGACGCCGAGCGCGATCATCAATTCCAGCAGGCTGAAGGCGCGTTCCTTGTTCCGCTCGTTCATGCCGATTCCTCAAAATGGTTTGGCGACGACGCGCCGCCAGTGTTGCGTGACGATCCCGTCGCTCACGTCGATGCGAAGCTGGAGCCACGCTTCGGTATCCGCCGACGCGCCGAAGCCTCGCGCGGTGACGAGATACGATGCCCCCGCCCACGCTTCGATCAGGCATTGCGGCGGACGACGCGCATAAGGCCACGCGGCGAATGGCGCGATCGCCGAAGCGGACGATCCTTCGAACGATGTCTTCATGCGCCAGCGCGACGGCTCGTCGTTTGCCGATTGCGTGGCCGCCGGCAACGCGAGCGAGAGCATCCGGGCACAGCGGATAAGCGCGCTGTCCGCCGCATGGAACGCCTGCACGCGTTCGCGCGCGGCGACGGTCGCGCGCGCCGCCACGAGCGATGTCTGCAGCCATGCGCTCGCGGTGATCAGCATCGTCGCGGCGAGAATCAGCACGATCGGCAACGTGACGCCGCGGGAATGGGAACGCCGCTTCATTGCGCGCCTCCGGACACCGCCGCCGGTGCATTGCGTATCGCGACGCGCCGCCAGAAAGTCTGTCGGGCGCGGCCATCGTCGGCATACGCGGGCGCGCCGGTGCAATCGATGTACGTCGCTCTTCGCTTCGCCTGCTGCGCGAAGCCGCGCACGAGCACGCAAATGTCGGTGGCGTATGCATCGCGCCAACGATCGCGTGCGACCGCCGAAGCGTCCAGCGCCGACGCCGAACCCGTCAGCCAGACCATCAACCGAATACGTTCGATGCCTTCGACCACCGGTTGCGCCTGTTTCCCGCCGCCTTCGCAATAGAGCTCCGGCTCGCCGGTCGATGTGCTGGCCTTCGCATAGAAGCGATTCGTGACGATCGGATCGGATACCGCCTGGCCGATGCAATCCGTCGGCACGCTTGCGCTCGACGGCCACGTGGACACGGCGTCGGCGGTATATCGCAGTTGCACGCCGTCGGACCGGCTGCTGAGCAACTCGCACGTCGCGGCCGCTTCCGTACCGACCACCCGGCCTTGCGCGCAGCCGAAGATCGGAGCTTCGACGCTCGCCGTCCTGTCGTGGCCGGACGCGTAACCCGCCATCTGGATCTGCTGGCCGAGCATGTCGAGCGCGATCGAACCGGCGTCGTGGATGCGCGCGGCATCGGCGGCACGTTCGAACGCCGCGCGTTGCGCGCGATAGAGCGAGAGCGACGCAGTCACGATCAACAGGCCGAGCGCGAGCGCGATCGTCATTTCCAGCAGCGTGTGACCGCGCGATGAGAAGAGCCGTGAAGTCATCGTGCAAACGCCACCGCAATGCATGAAGTGAGCGGCTTCGATTGCGGCTCGGGGCACGCATCGGACCGGTCTTCCGCGCGCCAGCTCAAGATCGCGACGTGAATGCCATCGCTGCGATCGGCTATCGAGACGTCACCCGCCGGAAGCATCGACGCCGCCCGCGCCTGCAATTGCGACACCAGCGCCGCGCGTTCTCGCAGCAAGGCCGCCCGTTCGCCGCGGGCGAGCGCCCCTTGCAAGCCGACGACGCCGAGCGCGGTAATGGCCGTGAGCGATAGCGCGATCATCACTTCGATCAGCGAATCGCCGCGTTGCGCGTACCCGCCAGTCCGCTTCATGTCGACGCTCCGCACGCGCCCTGCGACATGCGCGCCCGCCCGCCTGCCGCGAGCCGGACGCAGCGGCGCGACGCCGGATTCGCGGCGGCATCGGCGCTGCGCGGCGCGAAATCGAAACTGCGGAATCCGCCGATCACCTGCCCGGACGGCGGCGTGAACGAAAGCTCTGTCGATGTTCCCGCGATGGAGACCGACGTCATCGACGGCTGCATGCGCAGGAGCGTCGAAACGCCATCGCGATCGACGAACATGGCCCAACCGCACGCGCACCCCGCCGCACGGCTTCGGCGCGGCCGAGCGAAAGCGTGGAGAACAGCGCGCGAGCGCGCGCATCGACCTGATCGCGGGTCTGCCACACGAAAAACGATGGTGCGGCGAACGTCGCGAGTATCGCCATGACGGCGAGCACCACGCAGAGTTCGACGAGCGTGAAACCCTGATTTGAAACGCGGATCATCTGCATGCCTTATCGATCGAGTCGAGACGAAAAACTCAATCTAGCGCGAAGTCATGCGCGCCGCCATTAGCCGAACGGACGAGTGTTCAGCGCGCCTGCGGCCCGGCACACTGCGCGAGCGAACGGATGGTTTCAGCCAGGGAGGGAAACGATGCGAAAAGAATCAGCGCTTGCGCGAACTCGATTTCTTCGGCGCGGCACGCCGGAATTCATCGATCACGTCTTCGAATTCGGAAACGTCTTCGAAGCGCTTGTAGACGGATGCGAAACGCACGTAGGCGATGGTGTCGAGCTGCCGCAACTCGTTCATCACGAGTTCGCCGAGGCGTTCGCTCTGCACTTCGCGCTCGCCGCTGCCGAGCAACTGATACTCGATGCGGGACGCGGCGGCGTCGATGGCGTCGGCGGCGACCGGCCGCTTTCTCAGCGCGAGCTTCATGCTCGCGACGATCTTGCGGCGGTCGAATTCGGTGCGGCTGCCATCCTTCTTGACGACGCTCGGCAGCGCCAGTTCGACGCGTTCATAGGTGGTGAAACGCTTGTCGCACGCGGGACAGCGCCGCCGCCGCCGAATGGCCGCGCCATCCTCCGACACGCGAGAATCCACGACCTGGGTATCTTCGTGTCGGCAGAATGGGCAGCGCATCGGCGTTCGGCTCGCGAATTAACGATAGACCGGGAAGCGCTTGGTCAGATCGGCCACTTGCGCGCGCACGCGTTCGAGGTTCGCCTGGTCTTCGGGATTGTCGAGCACGTCCGCGATCAGATTGCCGACGATCTCCGCTTCCTTCGTGCCGAAGCCGCGCGTGGTCATCGCGGGCGAGCCGAGACGCACGCCGCTCGTGACGAAGGGCTTTTCCGGATCATTCGGAATCGCGTTCTTGTTCACGGTGATGTGCGCGGCGCCGAGCGCGGCTTCCGCAGCCTTGCCGGTGATCTTCTTCGCGCGCAGGTCGACGAGCATCACATGGCTTTCCGTGCGGCCCGACACAATGCGCAAGCCGCGCTTCACCAGCGTTTCGGCGAGCACGCGCGCGTTGTCGATCACGCCCTGCTGATACGTCTTGAACTCGGGCGACAGCGCTTCCTTGAACGCGACGGCCTTCGCGGCGATCACGTGCATGAGCGGGCCGCCCTGAATGCCGGGGAAGATGGCCGAGTTGATCTGCTTCTCGAACTCCGCTTTCATCAGGATGACGCCGCCGCGCGGACCGCGCAGGCTCTTGTGCGTCGTCGTGGTGACGAAATCGGCGTGCGGAACCGGGTTCGGATAGACGCCCGCCGCGATCAGGCCGGCATAGTGCGCCATGTCCACCATGAAATACGCGCCGACGCTTTTCGCGATCTTCGACAGACGCTCGAAGTCGATCTTCAGCGCAAACGCCGACGCGCCCGCGACGATCAGCTTCGGCTTGTGTTCCTTGGCGAGCGCTTCGGTCTTGTCGTAGTCGATGTCTTCGGCGTCGTTCAGGCCGTAGCTCACGACGTTGAACCACTTGCCCGACATATTCACCGGCGAGCCGTGCGTCAGGTGGCCGCCTTCGGCGAGGCTCATGCCCATGATCGTGTCGCCCGGCTTGAGCACGGCGAAGAACACGCCCTGGTTGGCCTGCGAGCCGGAGTTCGGCTGGACGTTCGCGGCTTCGGCGCCGAAAAGCTGCTTCACGCGGTCGATGGCGAGCTGCTCGACCACGTCCACGTACTCGCAACCGCCGTAATAGCGCTTGCCGGGATAGCCTTCGGCGTACTTGTTCGTGAGTTGGGAACCTTGCGCCGCCATCACGGCCGGCGAGGTGTAGTTTTCCGACGCGATCAGCTCGATGTGATCTTCCTGGCGGCGGTTTTCCTGCTCGATCGCCTTGAGCAATTCGGGATCGACATTGGCGAGGGTGCTTTCGGCTCTGTCAAACATACGTTTTCCGTGAGATCAAAACAGGTTGACCGGATCGCGCGTGCGCCGCGTTCGAAGCAGACGCAAAAAACGCTGGAAACCGAAGGAGTCCAGGCGCGACGGATGAAGGATGAATCCGGTTTCGCAGAACGGACAGCCACCGGCAACGCAGCAACGGCGTGCGGATCTCAGCTGCCCAGGCGAACGGCAAAACGACGCTCCGCGCTTCCTGGTGGGTCGCTCCACCTTGAATCCGAAGATTCTATCGCCAGTCACGCGGGGTTTGAGCGTTGTAGTTTAATGGGCTGCCATGCTTTAGGCAACCGGCTTTCCGGGCCGCGCGCAGCCGCTGCGCGCACGCTCGAAGCACGATCGTTCGCTCCCGCGATTGCTTGCCGCGCCGCATCAATGGAAGTACCCTTTGCGCCGTTGCCGGACGCGCGCCTGTGCGCGTTTCGGCCTTGCCCATCGCATCTCATTCGGAGTCCGCTCATGATCGTTTTCGTCACCGGCGCGTCTGCCGGATTCGGCGCCGCCATCGCCCGCACCTTCGTGAAAGGCGGGCATCGCGTGATCGCGGCCGCGCGCCGCAAGGAGCGCCTCGTCGCGCTGTCGAACGAACTCGGCGACGCGCTTCTGCCCGTCGAACTCGACGTGCGCGACGAGAATGCCGTCAAAAACGCAATCGCCTCGCTGCCCGCCGCGTTCGCGCAAATCGATGTGCTCGTGAACAACGCGGGCCTCGCGCTCGGCCTCGAACCCGCCCAGCGCGCGAACCTGAAAGACTGGAAAGACATGATCGACACCAACTGCGCGGGCCTCGTGACCGTCACGCATGCGGTCCTGCCAGGCATGGTCGAGCGCAATCGCGGGCATGTGTTCAACCTCGGCTCGGTAGCGGGCACGTATCCGTACGCCGGCGGCAACGTGTACGGCGCGACCAAGGCATTCGTGCGGCAGTTCAGCCTGAACCTTCGCGCGGACGTCGCCGGCACGGCGCTGCGCGTGACCGACATCGAGCCGGGCCTCGTGGGCGGCACCGAGTTCTCCAACGTACGCTTCAAGGGCGACGACGCGAAAGCCGGGACCGTCTACGAGAACGTGCAGGCGCTCACGCCCGACGACATCGCCGACGCGATCTACTGGATCGCCACGCGCCCGGCCCACGTGAACATCAACGCGATCGAGATGATGCCGGTCGCGCAGACGTTCGCACCGTTGCAAATTCACCGCGGATGATTTCGCAATCTGCCTAAGGATTTGGCAGTGGTGCTGCCGGTTCCGGTAAAATGCCGCCGATGAATATTTGTCAAAATGCGAGCAGGAACGCGCTTGTGCGGTTCCGCGCGAGCGGAGCGGCACAAAGGTGAGTGATCCGTTGATTTTCGAGTGGCCGATTCGGGTGTACTACGAGGACACCGACGCCGGCGGCATCGTCTTCTACGCGAACTACCTGAAGTTCTTCGAGCGGGCGCGCACCGAATGGCTGCGCGCGTGCGGCATCGACCAGCAGCGTCTCGCGGATGCGAACGGCATCGTGTTCGTCGTGCGGCGCACGTCGGTCGACTACACTTCGCCGGCGCGTCTGGATGACGTCATTCGTGTCGCGAGCCGTATCGAGCGGCTGGGGCGCGCATCGGTGGATTTTCATCAGGAAGCGTGGCGCGACGGCGTGCTGCTCGCGAGCGGCGACATTCGCGTCGCCTCCGTGGATCGCGCGTCGATGCGCCCGGCCCCCATTCCCGACGCGGTGCTCGACGGACTGAAACGCGGCCCGCATGCCGCGCTCGCCACGGCGTCGAGCGGCGCAAACCAGGACCGGACCTGACCGATGAACGCATCGCATCCCGAAACGAACACGCGTCGGGAACAGAGGAAGCATTAACGAGCATGAGCCGGTCATGGCGCGGCTTTCGTTTATTTCACAGCCGTTTCACGAAAGCCTGTCTCTTTGGCCGGACGCCCCTTTCGGGACGTAACAGCGGACCTTTATGAACAATACACAAGACCTGTCGATCGTTTCTCTCGTCGTTCACGCGAGCTTGCTCGCACAGGCGGTGATGGCGCTGCTGCTGCTGCTGTCGCTCCTGTCCTGGACCGTCATCTTCCGCAAGTGGTTCGCGATTCGTCGCGCGCGCGCGCAAACCGAGCGTTTCGAGCGCGATTTCTGGTCGGGCGGCGATTTGCAGGCGCTTTACCAGAGCGCGGCGAACAATCGCCACACCATCGGCGCGCTGGAGCGTATCTTCGAATCCGGCATGCGCGAATTTCTGAAAGGCAAGGAGCGCCGCATCACCGATCCGGGCGCGATCCTCGACGGCTCCCGCCGTGCGATGCGCGCCGCGTTCCAGCGCGAGATGGACGTGCTCGAAGCGAACCTCGCGTTCCTCGCGTCGGTCGGCTCGGTGAGTCCGTATATCGGTCTTTTCGGTACGGTGTGGGGCATCATGAATTCGTTCCGCGGCCTGGCAAACGTGCAACAGGCGACGCTCGCGAACGTGGCGCCGGGCATTGCAGAAGCGCTCGTCGCGACCGCCATTGGCCTGTTCGCCGCGATTCCGGCCGTGGTCGCCTATAACCGTTACGCGCACGACATCGATCGCCTGGCGATCCGCTTCGAGACCTTCATCGAAGAGTTCTTGAACATCCTGCAGCGTCAGGCGCATTAAGAAGGAGTTCGCGATGGCAGGCCCCACTCGTTCCAGCATGCGCGGCAGCTCGCGCCGCGCGATGTCCGATATCAACGTCGTGCCGTACATCGACGTGATGCTCGTGCTGCTCGTCATCTTCATGGTGACGGCGCCGCTCGTTTCGCCGTCCATCATCAATCTGCCGACCGTCGGCAATGCGCAGCCGCAGGAGCAGCAGCCGCCGCTCGTCATCAACATCAAGGCGGACGGCAGCATGAACGTCCGCTACAAGGAAGAAGGCGGCTCGACGCAAGAGCAGAAAATGACGATGAACGACCTGAACAGCTTCGTGCTCAATCGTCAGGAGTCGCACCCCGATCAGCCCGTCGTGATCGCGGCGGACAAGACCGTGAAGTACGAAGTCGTGATGAACGTGATGTCCGATATGAAGGCGCGCGGCGTCAAGCGCGTCGGCTTGCTCGTCAAATCGCAATGACCCTTTTGCACCGGCAGACACGCGCTTCGTCCGCGCGACCGATCCGCCCGCCGCGCGAGCGCGGCACGGGCCGTGCGTTCGCGCTCGCGGCGTTGATGCACCTGCTGCTCGGCTGGTTTCTGTATCACGGCATCAACTGGCAGAACAACACGCCGGCGGGATCGGAAGCGGAAATCTGGACCGAGATTCCCGACACGCCCGCGCCGACGCCCCGCCCCGCCCCACCGCCGCCCGCGCCGGTGAAAGTGCAGCCCGCGCCGCCGCCCGCGAAGGACGAGGATGCGGACATCGCCTTGCAGGAGAAAAAGCGCAAGCAGCAGGAAGCCGCCGCGCGGGAAGCGCAGCTGGCCGAGCAACGCCGTCAGCAGGAAGAGGCGAAGCAGGAAGCGGAAGCCAAGCGTCAGCAGCAACTCGCCGCGCAAGCCGCGCAACAGAAGGCCATGCAGGACAAGCAGAAGCAGATCGAGCAGCAGCGTCAGGCCGACCTGCAGAAGCAGCAGCAACAGAAGGCGCAGCAGGACAAGCAGCGCCAGCAACAGCAAGCCGAAGCGCAGAAGCAGGAGCAGCTCAAGGAACAAAAGGAGCATCAGGAAGCCAAGGCGAAGGCCGACGCGCAAGCCAAGGCCAAGGCTGAATCCGACGCCAAGGCAAAGGCCGCGGCGCAGGCGAAAGCCAAGGCCGATGCCGAAGCGAAGGCGAAGCTCGACGCCGAGCGCAAGTCTCGCCTCGCGCAATTGCAAGGGCAATTGGGCGGCGGCTCGGCCGGCAGCGGCGAAGGGCTCGCGAAGAGCGGCACCGGCAAGGGCGCGGGCGGCAATGCGACCTCGCCGGGCTACGCCGAGAAGGTGCAGCGCCGCGTGCGGCCGAACATCGTGTGGGCGGGAGAAACCGCCGGGCTCGAGACCGTGGTGTCGGTCCGCTGCTCGTCGTCCGGCACGCTGCTTTCGGCCACGATCACCCGTTCGAGCGGCAACGAGCAGTGGGATCAGGCCGCGTTGCGCGCGGTGCAGCGCTCCGATCCGATGCCCGTCGACATCGACGGCAAGGCGCCGGATCGTTTCACGATCACGCTGCGTCCGGCCGGAGGCTGACCCGCACCGAGCGAGCCGCTTCAGGCGGGAACGATTTGTGCGAGCGCGGGTCTGTTCTGCAGCCCGCGGACACTTGAAACGCTTTTATCTGGAACCTATACAGCATGAGTTTGATGACGAAGCTTGGCCTCAAAACGCTGGTCGCGTCCTGCCTGATCGCAGCCGGCACTGCCGCACACGCCCAGTTGAACGTGCTCGTGACCGGCGTCGGTTCGACCCAGTTTCCGATCGCGACGGCCAATTTCGCCAACGAAGCGAATTCGCCGCAGCAGGTCAGCGCGATCATTCGCCAGGATCTGCAGCGGAGCGGCAAGTTCACGAACATCGACGCGGGCGGCACGCCCGTTTCGGAATCCGATACCGTCGATCTCGGCGCCTGGAAGGCGAAAGGCGCGGATGCATTCGTGTCGGGCAGCGTGAACAAGCTGCCGAACGGCCAATACGAAGTGCGCTTCCGTCTGTACGACACGGTCAAGCAGCAGAACCTCGGCGGCCTGTCGCTCGTGTCCGCCGAAAGCGGCCTGCGCATGAGCGCGCACAAGATCGCCGACTACATCTATGCGAAGCTGCTCGGCGGCCGCGGCGTGTTCGCGACGCGTCTGTCCTATGTCATCCAGACGGGCGGACGTTACCAGTTGCAGATTTCCGATTCGGACGGCCAGGACGCGAAGATCGCCCTGTCCAGCCCCGAGCCGATCATCTCCCCGGCGTGGTCGCCGGACGGCACGAAGGTCGCCTACGTCTCGTTCGAGAAGAAGAAGCCGGTTGTCTACATCCACGATCTGCCCACGGGCCGTCGCGTGGTCGTGTCGAACCAGAAGGGCAACAACAGCGCGCCGGCGTGGTCGCCTGACGGCCGCAAGCTCGCGGTCGCGCTCTCGCGCACCGGCAACACGCAGATTTTCGAAGTCAACGCGGACGGCTCGGGCCTGCGCCGTCTCACACAAGGCAGTTCCATCGATACCGAGCCGGCCTACTCGCCCGATGGCAGCTCCATCTACTTCACGAGCGATCGCGGCGGCCAACCGCAGATCTACAAGATGCCGGCGGCGGGGGAAAGCGCCGGCACGGCCCAGCGGGTCACGTTTGCGGGGAGCTACAACACGAGCCCGCGCGTGAGTCCGGACGGCAAGCAACTCGCGTACATTTCGCGCACTGGCGGCGGCTTCAAGCTGTATCTGCAGGACCTTTCGTCCGGCACGGCGACGGGGCTGACCGACACGACGCATGACGAATCGCCGAGTTTCGCGGCGAATGGTCAGTACATCCTCTACGCCACCCAAGTGAACGGACGTGGCGTGTTGGCAGCCGTTTCGACCGACGGTCGCACGCGGCAAGTCTTGTCAGTTCAGGGCGGTGCGGTGCGCGAGCCGTCCTGGGGTCCGTTCATGCAATAAGTCCAGCAATAACGTTTCAAATACAACGTTCAGCTACAACACAAGGAGAGGTACCATGATGTCGAAACTTCGTATCGGCCTGGCAGTTGCGATGGTCGGCGCATTGGCGGCTTGTCACTCGGGCGTGAAGCTCGACGAAGGTCAGAACAAGGGTGCGGTCGGCACGCAGCCGAACCCGACGGATGTGAAGCAGGTCAACATCGACCCGCTGAACGATCCGAACAGCCCGCTCGCCAAGCGCAGCATCTATTTCGACTTCGACAGCTATGCCGTGAAGGACGACTATCAGCCGCTGCTGCAACAACACTCGTCGTACCTGAAGAGCCATCCGGAGCGTCACGTCCTGATCCAGGGCAACACCGACGAGCGCGGCACGAGCGAATACAATCTGGCGCTCGGTCAGAAGCGTGCGGAAGCTGTGCGTCGCGCGATGTCGCTGATGGGCGTTGCGGATTCGCAGATGGAAGCGGTGAGCCTCGGCAAGGAAAAGCCGATGGCGACGGGTCACGACGAATCGTCGTGGGCGCAGAACCGCCGTGCCGACCTCGTCTATCAACAGTAACGTAACCAGATACGGGTGAGTCGCCCTATGTTGTATCGCTTTCCCTTGCTGCGCTTGGCCGCAGCCGCGTGTGTAGCCGGTTCGACGATGCTGAGCGCGCCCGCGCACGCCGGCGTCTTCGACGACAACGAAGCGCGTAAAGCCGTGCTCGACCTGCGCACGAAGACTGATAGCCTGACCAATCAGTTGCAGGCTGCGCAGCGCACGATCCTCGATCAATCGAACCGTATCGACCAGCTCAACCAGCAGGTCGCCACGGTTCGCGGCCAGAACGAGGATCTGGCCAATCAGGTCGCAACGCTGCAGAAGCAGCAAAAGGACTATTACGCCGATCTCGACACGCGCTTGAAGAAGTTCGAGCCGCAGCAAGAGACCGTCGACGGCGTGACTGGTTCGGTGCAGCCCGGCGAGACGGAAGCGTTCAACGCAGCGTCGACTCAGTTCCGTAACGGCGACTACAAGAACGCCGCGGCGTCGTTCAAGACGTTCGTGGCGAAGTATCCGCAGAGCCCGTATCAGCCGACGGCGCGTTACTGGCTCGGCAATGCGCTCTACGCGCAGCGCGACTACAAGGGATCGACGGCGATCTGGCAAGACCTGGTGAAGATGTATCCGACGCATCCGAGGGCGCCCGAGGCGCTCCTTGCGATCGCGAACAACCAGATCGAGCAAGGTCAGAAGGCAGCGGCGAAGCAGACGCTGCAGCAGATCATCTCGCAGTACGCGGGTACGGAAGTCGCGCAGACCGCGCAGAGCAAGATGGCGCAGGTGAAGTAGGCGAAGCTTTGCCTCGCGCTTGATGTGGTTGTTTAGTCGAGGGTATTGACATGAAACAACTACGCGGAATATAATTTTGCCTCTTTCGGGTCGTTAGCTCAGCTGGTAGAGCAGCGGACTTTTAATCCGTTGGTCACAGGTTCGAATCCCGTACGGCCTACCAAAGAATCAAGCAGATAGCCCAGTCCTTGTGACTGGGCTTTTTGTTTTGGCTAATCGGATCGGCCGCGGATCAATCATGCGGCGCGTTTCAGTTGCGTCGAGACTCGCCAGCGCGCGAGTTGCAATCACCCTCTCCTCTTCGAACTGCTAAGCGCGCGAAGAGACTACGTCGTCCACAAGCGCGTAGCAACAGCCTGTTATGCTTACTTCGGTGTGCTCGAAGAGCCGGGCCACGTATCCGACGTGCATGAGATGCGCGACAGCGCAACCCGTGAGAATATCCTTGGCCAGTCTTAAAGGCTCTTTCCGCCGTTTGCCTGAACAATGACAAATAAACTGCCGACGTTAGCAGGCTACATGACGATCGGAGCCGTTCTCATATGGCTTCTGGCTGCAAACCTTCTCAAACGCGACGTCGGGCAGGAGCGCAAAGCGCCCGTCCCATTGCCGTTGATTGTCTTTTCGATAGAGGCGTTGGTATTCCTGTCGTTCGCGAAGCCGCGGCTGGGAGTGGGCTCGATTGGCGTCGTGCTGCTGTCCGCCGTTGCATGTTACGCGAGCGCGGGCCAGTCCCGATGGAAGAGCGATTGGCCAGTCCTCGCGTCGCTCGTCGTTACGCTGCTCTTCGCGACTACCCTGGCGTGGTGGCGACGAACAGGCCCGGAACTGGACGCGAGTTATGGGGCATTCATCGCCCTGCATGTCTTGTTGGCGATCTCGTTCTGGATTCTGGCGAGAGCGCCCGAAGAAGGACGCCGCAGCGACCGCATCGAACCTCTGGCCGTTATCGTTTTCATCGGCTTTGGCGCATTCGTCGTCTTCTCTACCGGTCTTTACGATAACCCGTGGATGTACGGACTGGCCTGGCACCACTGGGGCGCATATGTCGGTCCCGCGCAGCTCGTTAGCGCGGGGGCAAGGATTCTTCACGACATCCCTGCTCAATACGGTTTCGGTCCGACGATGCTGCTCGCTCTTTCCTGCAAGGAAGATTGCTGGCTCGCGATGTATTGGTGGGTCGCAGTATTGAGCCTGACTTACGGTGCGCTCATTTTGTGGACTGCGCGGAAAGCCAGCGCCGGGCAGCAGGCACCGCTTCAGATCGTCCTGATCGCCTTCGCGGTTTTCGCGACGGTGTATCGTAAGCGGTCAGTGAAGCACGTCCTGCCCGCCAACTTGACCTATCGATTTTTTTCTAAAAGGACCTTGCCCAGTCTCCAAGGAAGTAGAGCTTCGTAATCCTCTGCGGTCTTCGCGAGCGGCAGAGCCTTGAACAGGTCGACAAGATACGCGTAGATATCGATGCGATTCGCGACGCAGGTCTGGACGAGTGAATACAGGTTTGCCGAGGCCTTTGCACCTCCTACGGTGTCCGAAAAAAGCCATGCCTTTCTCCCCAGGACAAACGGGCGGATCATGTTCTCACATAAATTATTGTCAACGGGCCATGCCGGATTCTCGACGTAACGGATCAGCTTGGGCCACTGTCCCGCCGTGTAGTTCAAGGCCTTGCCCAGCAGCCCTGTGGGCGCGGTTGTTTCCAGGTACTCATCGAGCAGGGTCCTGATCTTCGTGAGCACCGCACGGCTATAGCGGCGGCGCAGGCGCGCTCGCCAGTGCGGTTTCTTGTTGGCATGCGATTCGGCCGCATAGAGCTTGCCGATCAGGTAGATAAACTGGGTGGACGGCTGATGGCGGCCACGGGCATCTTTGGGCAATGCCGCCTCGGCTTCCACAAAATACCTCCTGCAGTGCGCCCAGCAACCAAGATGCACGAGTGCATTAGCCTTCGCGATCGTGTCATACGGTTTGTACCCGTCGGTCATCAGCACGGCGCCATGGCGCATGCCGGCCCACACGTCCGCACCAAGCTGTTGGGAGCGCCCCGGCGCATAGGTAAACAGGCGCACGGGTGGACCACTGCCGTTCATCTGGACCCAGACGTAACTCTTTGTCTGCGGTGCGCGCCCTGGCTCCTTGAGAACCTGCACGGTGGTTTCGTCGCCGAACCCGATCTCGCTGTCGAGCATCACATCACGCATCAGGTTGATGACGGGCTGTACCGAATGTCCCAGGCGCACTACGCTTGCAGCCAGCGTGTTTCGCGAGATGTCGCCGCCAAAGCGGCGCAGCAGCGCAGCGATCCGGTACAGCGGCAGGCCGTCGATATACTTCGAGACGACGAACCACGCCAGCGCCGCTTCGGTGAACAGGCCCCTGGGGATGATGCGTGCTCGCGCCGGCGTCACCTTCATGCCCTGGTCGCACTGCTGGCATGCGTACTTCACGCGCTCGTGACGGATCACCTGAACCTGCTGCGGGATGATGTCCAGCTGTTCGCTGACCTCGACGCCGATCTCCACGAGCACACTGCCGTCGTTCTGGCACACCCGTTCTTCTTCAGTGAGCTCGTAACGGATCACCTTGCGTGGCAATGCCGGGTCCAGCGGCTTGCGCCCGGGCTTGCCGCGCTTGTGGCCTGCCACCGACGTACTGTCTGTGTCGTCTTCCTGGGCGGGTAACGTGGCGGTCGTCGGAGCCAGCGCTTCCGCTTCATTGAGGAACAGGTCCCGCTGGGCCTCGCTGCGTGCTTCGCTCTTCGCCCCGAACAGCCGTCGCTCGAATGCCTTCAGCTGTTCCTTGAGCAAATCACGCTCGACCTTCGTGACCCGCAGTTCGCCACGCAGCGCGTCGCGCTCGGCGAGCATCGCATCGCGTTCGGCGATGAGGGCAGCGAGTTCTGCGGCGGTGATCAAAATGCGGTTCAT